>NZ_CP016499.1:0-2877500 GCF_001713475.1 Agrobacterium sp. RAC06 | reverse complement strand
CAGACTTGTCGAACACGTCGATGGCATCTGAATGGTCTGGTTGTAAAAGGTAGCCGGATTGCTGGATCTGACCGCAAGGTCTGATTGAGCTATAGATGAGCATTGGCAATGAGAACGATTAAGTGTCGTAAGGGCATTTGGTGGATGCCTTGGCATGCACAGGCGAAGAAGGACGTGATACGCTGCGAAAAGCCGTGGGGAGCTGCGAATAAGCTTTGATCCATGGATATCCGAATGGGGAAACCCACCTTAAATGCTTGGAGAATCCAAACTGATCGCAAGGTCGGCTTGGGTTTCCAAGCATTGTGATAAGGTATCTAACTCTGAATACATAGGGGTTAGAAGCGAACGCAGGGAACTGAAACATCTAAGTACCTGCAGGAAAGGACATCAACCGAGACTCCGCAAGTAGTGGCGAGCGAACGCGGACCAGGCCAGTGGCAATGAGGAATAAAGCTGAACAGGTTGGAAAACCTGGCTAGAGTGGGTGATAGCCCCGTAAGCGTAGAACACTCATTGTCCTTGAGTAAGGCGGGACACGTGAAATCCTGTCTGAACATGGGGAGACCACTCTCCAAGCCTAAGTACTCGTGCATGACCGATAGCGAACAAGTACCGTGAGGGAAAGGTGAAAAGCACCCCGACAAGGGGAGTGAAATAGAACCTGAAACCGGATGCCTACAAGCAGTCGGAGGGCGCAAGCCTGACGGCGTACCTTTTGTATAATGGGTCAACGACTTAGTGTAACTAGCAAGCTTAAGCCGGTAGGTGTAGGCGCAGCGAAAGCGAGTGTTAATAGCGCGTTCAGTTAGTTGCATTAGACCCGAAACCGAGTGATCTAGCCATGAGCAGGCTGAAGGTTGGGTAACACCAACTGGAGGGCCGAACCCATATCTGTTGCAATAGATCGGGATGACTTGTGGCTAGGGGTGAAAGGCCAATCAAACTCGGAGATAGCTGGTTCTCCGCGAAATCTATTTAGGTAGAGCGTCGACCGAATACCCCAGGGGGTAGAGCACTGGATGGGCTATGGGGACTCACCGTCTTACTGATCCTAACCAAACTCCGAATACCTGGGAGTACTAGTCGGCAGACACACGGCGGGTGCTAACGTCCGTCGTGAAGAGGGCAACAACCCTGACCTCCAGCTAAGGTCCCCAAGTCATGGCTAAGTGGGAAAGGATGTGAGGATCCCAAAACAACCAGGATGTTGGCTTAGAAGCAGCCATCATTTAAAGAAAGCGTAACAGCTCACTGGTCTAAATAAGGGTCTTTGCGCCGAAAATGTAACGGGGCTAAAGCCATGCACCGAAGCTGAGGATTTGCAGTTTACTGCAAGTGGTAGCGGAGCGTTCCGTAAGCCTGTGAAGGGGTACCCGTGAGGGGCCCTGGAGGTATCGGAAGTGCGAATGTTGACATGAGTAACGATAAAGGGGGTGAGAGACCCCCTCGCCGAAAGACCAAGGGTTCCTGCTTAAAGTTAATCTGAGCAGGGTTAGCCGGCCCCTAAGATGAGGCAGAAATGCGTAGTCGATGGGAACCACGTTAATATTCGTGGGCCTGGTGGTAGTGACGGATCGCGTAACTTGTTCATTCTTATTGGATTGAATGGGCGAGGAAGCGGTTCCAGGAAATAGCTCCACCGTACAGACCGTACCCGAAACCGACACAGGTGGTCAGGTAGAGTATACCAAGGCGCTTGAGAGAACTATGTTGAAGGAACTCGGCAAATTGCACGCGTAACTTCGGAAGAAGCGTGACCCCTTTATACGCAAGTGTAATGGGGTGGCACAGACCAGGGGGTAGCGACTGTTTATCAAAAACACAGGGCTCTGCGAAGTCGCAAGACGACGTATAGGGTCTGACGCCTGCCCGGTGCTGGAAGGTTAAGAGGAGAGGTGCAAGCTTTGAATCGAAGCCCCAGTAAACGGCGGCCGTAACTATAACGGTCCTAAGGTAGCGAAATTCCTTGTCGGGTAAGTTCCGACCTGCACGAATGGCGTAACGACTTCCCCGCTGTCTCCAACATAGACTCAGTGAAATTGAATTCCCCGTGAAGATGCGGGGTTCCTGCGGTCAGACGGAAAGACCCCGTGCACCTTTACTATAGCTTTACACTGGCATTCGTGTCGGCATGTGTAGGATAGGTGGTAGGCTTTGAAGCAGGGACGCCAGTTTCTGTGGAGCCATCCTTGAAATACCACCCTTATCGTCATGGATGTCTAACCGCGGTCCGTCATCCGGATCCGGGACAGTGTATGGTGGGTAGTTTGACTGGGGCGGTCGCCTCCGAAAGAGTAACGGAGGCGCGCGATGGTGGGCTCAGACCGGTCGGAAATCGGTCGTCGAGTGCAATGGCATAAGCCCGCCTGACTGCGAGACTGACAAGTCGAGCAGAGACGAAAGTCGGTCATAGTGATCCGGTGGTCCCGTGTGGAAGGGCCATCGCTCAACGGATAAAAGGTACGCCGGGGATAACAGGCTGATGACCCCCAAGAGTCCATATCGACGGGGTTGTTTGGCACCTCGATGTCGGCTCATCGCATCCTGGGGCTGGAGCAGGTCCCAAGGGTTTGGCTGTTCGCCAATTAAAGCGGTACGTGAGCTGGGTTCAGAACGTCGTGAGACAGTTCGGTCCCTATCTGCCGTGGGTGTAGGAATATTGACAGGATCTGTCCCTAGTACGAGAGGACCGGGATGGACATATCTCTGGTGGACCTGTTGTCCTGCCAAGGGCATAGCAGGGTAGCTATATATGGAAGGGATAACCGCTGAAGGCATCTAAGCGGGAAACCCACCTGAAAACGAGTATTCCCTATCAGAGCCGTGGAAGACGACCACGTTGATAGGACGGGTGTGGAAGTGCAGTAATGCATGAAGCTTACCGTTACTAATAGCTCGATTGGCTTGATCGTTCTCATTGACCATGCTCATCGGCCCGGACAAAACCGGGCGATGATGCCAAATACGTGTTCAAAAAGACAAACAGGTAATCCCTGTACCAGCTTCTCAACAACATTGCCCTTAGCCGACCTGGTGGTCATGGCGGGGTGGCTGCACCCGTTCCCATTCCGAACACGGCCGTGAAACGCCCCAGCGCCAATGGTACTTCGTCTCAAGACGCGGGAGAGTAGGTCGCTGCCAGGTCTGCTAAAGGCAATGTTGTCAGGTTTTGTAAAAGCAAATACCTCAGGTTTTGCATCGCAAATACACCAATCTTCTCAACACAAAATCGGCCCAAGCCGAAAACATCGGGCCGCATAAAGCGGCCCTTTTTGCTTGGTAAGAACTCTCAAGCGCAACAATCATAGTTGCGCTCTTGGCGCGGGGTGGAGCAGCCCGGTAGCTCGTCAGGCTCATAACCTGAAGGCCGCAGGTTCAAATCCTGCCCCCGCAACCAAAATCTCGAAAAAAACGCCATATACTGAAAAGCTCCTCGCAAAACACGAGGAGCTTTTGGCGTTTCGTAGGCTCCGTCAATTCCTCAGGCTAGCCTCTCGCATTGAGGTACACAGCGAACAGGGATCGCGTGGCAGTGATGTAGAGGCGGTTTTTCTCCCGCCCTCCAAAGCAAACATTGCTCACTGTCTCGGGAATCAGGATCTTGCCGATGAGCGTCCCATCAGGCCCAAGGCAATGGACGCCATCGCCCGCACTCGTCCATACATGTCCTGATTGATCAATGCGAACGCCATCATACATGCCGTTAGGGCACTCGGAAAACACACGACCGGAGGCTGGCTTCGCCGATGTATCCAAAGCATAGGCCATGAGCTTAGCCGGCTGAACACCGCTGTCGACCACGTACAAGGTCTGTTCGTCACGCGACAAGGCGAGCCCGTTCGGCTGCTGCAAATTGGTGATGATGGCCTCAAGCTGACCGTCGGGTGTGAGCCGGTAGACGTTTCGGCTTCCGATTTCGCTTTCCGCGAGAGATCCCTCATAAGGGGTCGAGATGCCATAGCTTGGATCGGTGAACCAGATACTGCCTTTGCTGTCCGCAATCACGTCGTTTGGCGAATTCAGCCGTTTGCCACCGAAACTCTCGGCGAGAGTTGTCAGGCTACCATCATGCTCTCGGCGAGTGACGCGCCGAGTAAAGTGCTCGCAGGAAATTACCCGTCCTTCACGATCGAGAGTATGGCCGTTGGCAAAGTTGGACGGAGCTTCGAAAATCGCAACCGTCTCGTTTACCTCGTCGTATCGCAGGACACGATTGTTCGGGATGTCCGAGAAGAGCAGATGGCGTGCCGCCGGCACGTAGACTGGCCCCTCCAGCCAGCGTCCGCCGGTGTAGAGTTGGTCGACATGCACATTCGGCAGGATCAGCGATTTGAACGCCGGGTCAACGATCTCGAACCAATCCGTGTAACGCATTCCACCCAAGCTCCCGACAAGATTAGAGTTTGTTCATCCAGCCAAGCCCCTCGCGGGTACCCGCAGCCGGGCGATATTCGCAGCCGACATAACCGAGGTAGCCGACCGCATCGATCTCGCCGAAGATCCTGCGGTCATCGAGCTCTCCGGTCATAGGTTCGTGCCGCTCCGGCACCGAGGCGATCTGGATATGACCGATGATTGGCGCCATCTGCCGCAGCGCCATAATCACGTCCCCATGCAGGATTTGCCGGTGATAGACGTCAAACTGCAGCTTCACATGTGCCGCATCCATTTCGCCGAGGAAGTCGACCGCGCGGTTGAAGTCGTTGAGGAAATAACCCGGCATGTCGCGACCGTTGATTGGCTCTATCACGAGACCGATGCCAGCCTCGCCAGTGCGGTCGGTCGCGTGCTTCAGGTTGTTGCGATAGGTGACGATCGCGGCCGGATCGGTGGCCGGTGCAATTCCCGCCATCATGTGCAGAAGCGGCGTGCCGATGACCTTGGCATAGGCGATGGCCATATCCAGGGCTGCTGCGAAATCCGCCTCGCGTCCGGGCAGTGCGGCCATGCCGCGCTCGCCAGCCACCCAGTCGCCGGGCGGCATGTTGAACAGCGCCTGGGCAAGGCCCGCAGCCTGCAGCCTCTCGGCGACGAGTTCGGCCGGATGGTCGTAAGGGAAGAGATATTCCACCGCTGTGAAGCCGCAGTCGGCTGCGGCCGCGAAACGGTCGAGGAAGAGCACCTCGTTGAACATCATCGACAGATTGGCAGCAAATTTGGGCATGTCAGTCCTCGTCTTCCATGCCGGGCAGCTTGAGGCCGGAAACCTTCGCGAGCAGGCGCGCCACCGAGCTGTCGTCGTCCCGGCCCATGCCGGCGGCCTCGGTCATGATGAAGAGCTGAAGCGCAGCACTTGCGATCGGCAGAGGGAACTTCGTCTGGCGACCAATATCGGAGACGATGCCGAGATCCTTGGTGAAGATCGCAACCGCGCTGTGCGGCGTGTAATCGCCTTCCAGCACATGCGGGATTCGGTTTTCGAACATCCAGCTGTTGCCGGCCGACTTGGTAATCACGTCGAAGACGCGTGAAATGTCGAGGTCGAGGCTCTTGGCGAAGGTAATCGCCTCGCAGGCAGCAGCGATGTGTACCCCTGCCAGCAGCTGGTTGACGATCTTGAACGAGGAGCCGATGCCGGGCTGGTCACCGAGTTCGTAGACTGTTCCCGCCATCGCATCGAGCGCCGGTCGTGCTGCAGCAAAGGCTGCCTTCGAGCCGGAGGCCATAAAGGTCAGCTGACCAGCTTCGGCCTTTTTCGAGCCGCCGCTGATCGGACCATCGACATAAAGAAGGCCAGCTTCCTCGACGCAGGCGGCAAAGCGCTTGGCCTCTGACGGCGAGATGGTGGCGCAGGCGATCACCACTCCGCCGGGCTTCATGGCAGATAAGACACCGTTTTCGGCAAACAGCACGGTCTCGGTCTGTGCCGCATTGACCACGACGACGACGGCAATGTCGGCGCCGGTTGCCGCATCGGCGGGACTTTTGGTAGCGGCGGCGCCAGCGGCTTCAAGCGCGTTCAGCGCATCGGCACTGATGTCAAAGCCACGCACGGCATGTCCGGCCCGGACCAGCGAGCGCGCCATGCCGAGGCCCATGGAGCCGAGGCCGACGACGGCGACGGACGGAAGGTGAGACATCAGCGAAAGCTCCTTTTGTAGCCACGGATCAAAAGCATGGCCAGAATGATGACACCGAAGACAATCTGCCTGAAGGCTTCCGGCATCTGCAGCACAGAGAGGATAGAGGACAGGAGTGTGATGAAGATGGCCCCAACGATGGTGCCGCCATATCCACCCTGGCCTCCCATGATCGACGTTCCACCGATGACCACAGCGGTGATAACAGGCAGCATATAGGGGTCGCCCATGCCCTGATAGGCCTGGTTGGCATAGCCGGCGAGCAGGATGGCGCCAATCGCCGTAAAGACGCCGGCGACGACGAAGGTGAGGGTAGTGACGAGCCGCACGCGAATGCCGGAGAGGTAGGCGGCTTTTTCCGAATTGCCCATGGCAATCAGATATTTGCCGTAGACGGTCCGGTGCAGTAGGTAAAACATGGCCGCCATCACCACCAGCCAGAACAGGAAGGCATTGGGGATGCCGAAACTGCGCTCGAGTGACAGCGTGATCGAGAGTGGTGGAGCCATGCCGCGCGGCTTGAAGCCGCCGGTGAAGAAGACCACGGTCCCGATCAGCATTGAGTTCATCGCCAGCGTCCAAACCATCGACGGCAGGCGCAGGAAGGCCACGCCAATGCCGTTGATCAGGCCGATCAGGGCGCCGGTGAGTAGCCCGATCGGAATAGCAAGAGCAGCCAATGTCGGATCCTGGGAGCCCGCTACCGTCGTAGTGACGATGGCGATTGCTGTAATTGCGGCCGGCACCGAAAGATCGATATGGCCAAGCAGGATAACCAGCGTGGCGCCGGCCGCAATGATCCCGAGGAAAGAGGCGATCTGCAGTTGCTGCAGGATATAACCCGCCGTCAGAAATGTCGGCAGAATGGTTCCGCCGGCGGCCAGCAGCAGGCCGCAGCCGATTGCAACAATGAGAACGGCAGGATCGACGGGAAGGCTGGGCCTTGTTGGCCCTGATATCGTGCGGTCGGTCATTGGGCGAACAACTTCAGTTTGTTGCGGATGCGCAGCACGCCGACGGAGCCGAAGGCAATCGCGAGCGCCAGGATCAGCCCCTCGAAAAAGGGCTGGGCGAGGGGAGGAAGGCCGGAGAAGAACATCAGCGAGGCGACGGTCTTCAACAGCATGGCGCCGACGGCGACGCCGATTGCCGTGCCGATGCCACCGGCAAGCGACACACCGCCAAGCACGATCGCTGCAATCGAGTTCAGAGTGTAGGTCGGACCGATGCCGGCATCGCCGGTCATCGTGACCATGGAGACATAAAGCCCCGCCATGCCGGCCATCAGCCCGCCCAGTACATGGGCGGAGATGCGCATGGATGTCGTGTTGATGCCGGTGAGCTGCGCCGAATGCTCGTTGGCTCCAAGTGCTTTCAGCGCCATGCCGAAACTCGTCTTGCGCAGCACGATGGTGATCACAAGCACGGTGACAATGATTAGTATCAGAGAGGTCGGGATAGGGCCGATCGCGTAGGTGAAGGCATCGGAAAGCTCGGAGTTTACACCGCCGCCTGGCGTCGGCCTGAGGTAAAGCGCGATGCCGGAATAGATCGCGCCGGTGGCGAGGGTCGCGACGATCGGCGGCACGTTGCCGAAGCAGACGAAGAGGCCCGTGAACAACCCGCAGGCCATGCCGACCAAAAGAACGGCAGCCATGCCGAAAACAAGCGATCCGCCGTCGCCGGCCAGTGCGAAGGAAGCCGTGACATTGGTGAGTGCCACGACGGCACCGACCGAGAGGTCTATGCCGCGTACCAGGACAACAAAGAACTGAGCGAAGGCGGCAAACACCAGGAGCGCGGACTGGTTGGACCAGATCGTCAGTACATAGGTGGAGAGCCCCCGCGGATGGGTGGCGATGTAGAGCACGAAGAGGGCGACAAAAGCGATGGTCGGGATGATGACGCGCAGGTTGCGTCGGATGTAGAGCGCGGTCATTGCACGGTCTCCGGCGCTGATGGGGCAGTGCTGAGGCCCATGGCGGCTGAAATCAGGTTTTCAGGCGTCAGTGTGTCGCCGTTGAGTTCCCGCGCGATGCGGCCACGATAGAAGACTGCGACCCGATCGCAGAGATGCACGAGCTCTTCGTAATCCGTCGATTGCATGACGATGGCGATGCCCTGTCCGGCAAGGTCGGTGAGCAGGCGGTAGATCTGCGCCTTGGTCTTCACGTCGATGCCGCGGGTGGGATCGAGCAGCAGCAGGCAGCGTGGTCCAAGCGCCAGCCATTTGGCAAGCAGCACCTTTTGTTGGTTGCCACCCGACAGCGACATGACGGGGTCGGTGAGCTGGCCATAGGTCAGTTCGAGGCGTTCGAGAAGGGCGAGGCAGCGGGCGTCGAGCGCTTCGCTGTCGCCGTGAAGTCCGATGCCGGCAAGCCGCATGTTGTCTGATATCGACAGCGGCTGGATCATGCCCTCGGTCTTGCGGTCCTCGGGAACCAGAGCGATGCCGATCTCCGGTGACTTCGACCGATGCGGCGAGCGGCGCTCATAGATTTTGCCGGAGAGCTCGATCGACCCGCTGACGCCCGAGAGTGTGCCAAAGATCGCTTCGAGCACGCGCTGCTGGCCCTGGCCTTCGAGGCCACCGAGACCATAGATCTCGCCGGGGCGTACCGTGAAGCCGACGTCGAAGAGCTCACCGGCGAAGGACAAGTCCTTGATGGAAAGAAGCGGCGCAACATTTGCGGGCATGGCCGGACGCGGTGGCGGGAAAAGCCGGTCCATTGTCTCGCCGATCATCAGCGACACGATGCTCTGGTTGTCGATCGTGCCTGCCGGGAAGGTGTGGACATGCTGTCCGGCGCGAAACACAGAAATCGTGTCGGCGAGGGCCTCGACCTCGTGGAAACGATGGGAAATGAACAGTATGCAGCAACCTTCGTCGCGCAGTTTGCGGATGACGGTGAACACTTTCTCGACGGCGGAGGCGCCGAGTGCGGAGGTGGCCTCATCGAGGATGAGAAGACGCGGTTTCTGGTAGAGCGCCTTGGCGATTTCCACCCGCTGCCGGTCTGCGAGAGAGAGTTCCTCCACGGGCGTGTCGAGAGAAATGCTCTCGGCACCGATCAGGTCGAGGGCTGCACGGGCTTCGTCATAGGCTTTGGCGAGCATGAAGCCGAAGCGTGTTTGCGGGCGGGCAAGCGTGATGTTGTCGCCAACGGAGAGTGTCGGCAGGAGCGAGAGTTCCTGGAACATGCAGACGATGCCGGCGGCAGACGCCTGGCGCGTTCCGGAAAACCGGATGGGCCTGCCCTCGAGGCGGATCTCGCCGGTCGTTGGCTGGATGGCCCCGGAAAGCAGTTTCATCAGGGTCGATTTGCCGGCGCCGTTTTCGCCGAGGATGGCGTGCACGGAGCCCGGTCGGGCGGAGAAATCGATCGTCTTCAGGGCCTGGATCGGCCCATAGGACTTCGAAATCCCCGAAAGCTCGATGAGCGGAGCTGTCGTCATTCTGGCATGTCCTGGGATGGGTCGGACGGCGGCACCTTCACAGGTCAGGCCCCGCCGCCCAGCCGGGAGGATCAGGTATTGTCGGGGCTCTGGCCGAGCAGCTCTTCCGGGGTGAAGACCGGGAAGCAGTTCGGATAGCCTGTCGTTGTGTAGAAGGTGTCCGGCAGGTTCGGGAAGTAGTCGGTGCCTTCCTTCAGCTCTGCATTGTCCTTGTTCGGGATCGGCAGGAACACCTTCTGCGGCAAGGCATTGCCTTCAAGCAGCGAGACAGCGGCTTCGAGTGCGACGGCCGACATGACAGGCGCCTGGGCTGCGGTGAGGCCCGGATATTTCCCTTCAGCGATCAGCTTGCGGGCGCCGTTGCCGGCATCGCCACCGATCGGAACGACCGGGTGACCGGCATTCTTCATGGCGTTCAGTGCGCCGATTGTGCCTTCCTGGACCATGACGCCGTCAAAGTTGCCATTGGTGGCGATCGCGTCGGCGGTGACCTTCTGGACGGTGCCGGCATCCCAGTTGCCCACCACCTGAACGACCTTGAGGCCCGGATGCTTGTCCAAAACGGAGCGCATGCCGAGATGGTTGTCACGGTCCGTCGCATTGCCCGGCAGGCCGGAGACTTCGAGAACGCTGCCCTCGACCTTGCCCTTCGCCTTCTCGATCTCACGCACGACGGCTTCCGCCTTCATCGCGCCGAGCTCGAACTGGTTTTCGTTCACCTGCACGATGGCATCGGTGTCGAGCACGTTGTCGAAGGGTACAAGCACTGTGCCGGCCTGTTCGGCGCGCTTGATGACGGAGGAGAAGGCGGTCGGGTTGACGGCGATGAAGGTGATCGCGTCGTAGCCGGCGGCGATGAAGTTGTCGATCGCAGCGATCTGGGCGGCGCTGTCATTGCCGACCGAGACGACGGTGAATTCGGACAGCTTTGCCTTGTTTTCTTCGCGGGCCGCCCAGGCCTTCGCGCCCTGGATGGCGGTCACGCGCCAGTCATTGCCGGCGAAGCCGTTGACGAACGCAACCTTGTAGGGGCCATCCCGCTTCTCGTACTTGATGACCTTGGCACTGTCGGGTGCTGCAGAGAAGCACTCCGGACGATGGGTGTCTTCGGCGCGGACGGCCGAACTGAAACTGAAGACGCAGAGCATCGCGGCCGACGCGGCAAGCGCGGCCTTGTTAAAGGTTCTCACGGTGAACTCCTCCCGAAGTGTAATCTCCCAGAAAGCGCTAATCTCAGCGCTAACATAATTTTTTAAGCACATCCTCTAGCCACGATCAAGCGAAATATGTTAGCGCTGAGATAAAGTTCATGGCACGGTCCTGAAGAGCAGATCGCGTGTCGCCGTCTTGGCCAATCGGGCAATGCGGCAGGGGAGGAGACGAAACAAATGCAGCCGGAGACGCCGACGCTCACTCATGTGGCTCGCCTGGCGAATGTCAGCGAGAACACCGTGTCACGGGTCATCCGCAACAAGGGCTCGATTGCGGAGGAAACCCGCAAGCGCGTTCTCGACGCCATCGACACGCTCGGCTACGTGCCCAATCGCGCGGCCGGCTCGCTCGCCTCCTCGGCCTCGCTGATCATTGGCGTGATCCTGCCGTCGCTCTCCAACATCGTTTTTCCTGAGGTGCTGCGCGGCATCCATGCCGGTCTCGCCGACACGCCTTATCAGCCGATGATCGGCGTCACCGATTATGACCTCGGCAAGGAGCAGCAACTCGTCTCCTCGCTGCTCGCCTGGCAGCCGACAGCCCTGATCACCACTGGCTTCGAACACACAGACGCTGCGCGCCGCATGCTGGAGAACAGCCGCATTCGCATTGCCGAACTTATGGACATCGACGATACGCCGATCGATCTCGCGGTTGGCCTGTCTCATCGACGGGCCGGTCGCGCGACAGCCGAGCATCTGGTGCGGCGCGGCTATAGCCGTATCGGTTATGTCGGTCACGATTGGACAGCCGACCGCCGCGCCCGCGCCCGCTATGACGGCCTCTGCGAAGCGCTGTCTGAAGCCGGCCTGTCGTTCTCCGTCGAGAAGCGCCATGACGGTCCGAGCTCAACGATTGCCGGCCGCGACACGCTGGCCGGTCTGCTGGCCGATGGCGCTGTGGCCGATGCCGTCGTCTTCTCGAACGACGACATGGCGGTCGGTGGCTTCATGCATTGTCTGGGCGCCGGTATTCCGGTGCCGGAGCGGCTCGCCCTTTTCGGCTTCAACGGGTTGGAAATAGGCCAGGCGCTGCCCAAGCCCCTGTCGACGGTCCGCTCGAACCGTTTCAACATCGGCAAGACAGCGGTCGAAGCGCTGCTCGCTCAGGCCGAACGGCCGGGCGAAGCGCAGATCATCGATACCGGATTTGCCATCATCGACGGCGCAACGGCCTGACCGCGCGCCACTTCACCGGAGACTACCATGCTTTTGGGCGCCATTGCCGACGACCTGACCGGAGCCACCGACCTTGCCCTGATGCTGTCACGGGAGGGCATGCGAACCATCCAGACGATCGGCGTTCCCAAGGCCGGCCTTGATCTCTCGGGCGTCGACGCAGTGGTGGTTGCGCTGAAGTCGCGCACCAATCCTGCAGCTGAAGCTGTCGCCATGTCGCTCGAAGCCCTCTCCTTCCTGCAAACGGCGGGTGCGATGCAGTTCCTGTTCAAATATTGCTCGACCTTTGATTCCAGTCCGGAAGGCAATATCGGTCCCGTCACCGAGGCGCTGATGCAGGCGCTCGGCACGGAGCTGACGATTGTCTGCCCGGCTTTCCCGGCCAATGGCCGAACCATTTACAAGGGCCATCTGTTTGTCGGCGACCAGCTGCTGTCCGATAGCCCGATGCGCAATCATCCGCTGACCCCGATGACCGACAGCTCGCTGGTTCGCCTGATGGCCGGCCAGTCGCAGCTGAAGGTGGGGCTGGTGACCCGTGAAACGGTCGGGCAGGGAGCTTCAGCCGTCGCGCAAGCCTTCGAAGCTGCGCGTGACAAGGGCGAACAGGCGCTGGTCGTCGATGCGTTGACCGATGCCGATCTCCGGGTGATCGGTGAGGCCGCTGCCGGACTGACCCTGATCACCGGCGGCTCCGGTATAGCGCTCGGTCTGCCTGAAAATTTCCGTCGCGCCGGCCGCTTGCGCTCTTCTGGAGACGCGCTCGCCTTTTCCGCGCCGGCGGGACGGTCGATGATCCTTGCCGGGTCTTGTTCGGATGCGACCCGCAGCCAGATCCGCACGGCGATCGAGGCGGGCGTGCCCGCGCTCAAGCTTGATCCTATCGAGATCGCCGAGGGACGTTTCCGGGTTGAGCAGGCTCTGTCCTGGGCACTCGGCCAGTCGGCACGGGCACCACTGATCTATTCGAGTGCCGAACCGGACGAGGTAAAGGCAGCCCAGGCTGCCCTCGGTCGCGAGAGGGCCGGATCGCTCATCGAGCATTTCCTCGCCGAGACCGCGCTCGGGCTCGAGGCCGCCGGTGTCCGTCGCCTGATCGTTGCCGGTGGCGAGACCTCGGGTGCCGTGGTCGGGGCGCTTGCACCCGACGCGCTCTTTATCGGTCCCGAGATAGATCCTGGCGTACCCTGGACGCTGACACTCGGACAGACGGAGCCGATGGCACTGGCGCTGAAGTCCGGGAATTTTGGTGCGCCCGATTTCTTCCTCAAGGCCTGGGAGATCCTGCCATGACGTCAATTCTTTCCGAGGAAACCCGCCTGCGCGACGAGATCGCCGAGGTCGGCAAATCCCTCTTCGATCGCTGCTTCACCTTCGGCTCGACCGGCAATATCAGCGCGCGGCTCTCGAATGGCGAGATGCTAATGACGCCGACCAATGCCTCCATGGGGTCGCTCGATCCCGGCCGACTGTCGAAATTCACCGCCGATGGCGTGCATGTCAGCGGCGACAAGCCGACCAAGGAAGCCTTCTTGCACCAATGCATGTATTGCGCGCGGGAAAGCTCGGGCGCCGTCGTGCATCTGCATTCCACCCATGCGGTAGCCGTCAGCATTCTCGACGGTCTTGATCCCAACGATGTTCTGCCGCCGCTGACGGCCTATTACGTGATGCGGGTCGGGCGCCTGCCGATGGCCCCCTATTATCCGCCAGGGGATGCAGCGCTCGCCGAAGCCGTGCGCGAAAGGGCTGAGCATAGCCATGCGGTCCTTCTGGCCAACCACGGCCCCGTCGTTGCGGGCAAGACGTTGAAAGAAGCACAGTATGCGATGGAGGAGCTGGAAGAGACCGCCAAGCTCTTCCTGATGCTGCGAGGCGAACGCTTAAGGCTGCTGACCTCCGCGCAGGTCGACGCTTTGCGCTCGCCCTAGCCCAATCGTCTGCTGCGCGGGCAGGCCTCGATGACCTTTAGCTGCAAGTCTGTTCTTCCCGCTTCTCCATGTCTTCGCCCTGATCAGCTAGAACGACAGGATCGCTGCGTTTATCCTGTCGCGCCAGTCGCGTGCATCGATCAGTTCCTGCGGGAATAGACCAGCTATTGCGAAAAACGGTGCGGAGGGGTCGGTGGCGCCCATGCTTGCCGCCGCCGCAATCACCTCGCTGCGACGGGGATCACCGCAATCACCTCGCTTCTTCACCGATGCCATCCAGACCCCCACTGCATAGGCCGTCGCGCCCGCTGTCTGACCTTTCGCCAACATGTCGACGGTGGGCGCCAAAAGCCGCTGCGGTAATTTTTGCGTGGTATCGAGCGCGATCTGGATATTGCGATGGTCGATTGTCGGATTGGAAAAGCGCGCCAGAAGATCGTCGATGTAAGCGGCAAGGTCGATGCCGTGCACCGGATCGAGCGTCGAGGCGACCTCTTCCATATGCAGGCGCGCTTTTGCCGCCAGATGCGGTACGGCCATCACGTCGCGAATATAGTCGAGATTTCCAAGGATCCCGAGATGGGCGAGCAGCGTATGCGTACCGTTGAGCAATCGTAGCTTCATCTTCTCATAGGGCTCGACATTCCCGGCGAAGATTGCGCCGCCGGCCTCCCAGGCGGGGCGACCGGAAACGAAGTCATCCTCGATGACCCATTGCAAAAATGGCTCCGTATCGATTGCCAGTGCGTCCAGGGCTCCGAGCAGCCTTTCGCCACGAATCCGGGTGGTGTCGGTGGCGGCGGGCACGATCCGGTCGACCATGGAGCAGGGAAACCGACCCTTATCGGCGATCCAATCGGCCAGCGCGGGATCGCGCAGTTGGGCCATCTCCAGAACCAGGCGACGCACGACATTGCCGTTGGATGGTAGATTGTCGCAACAGAGAACCGTGTAGGGTGCAAGCCCTGCAGCGCGCCGCAGGGCAAGCCCCTCAACGAGAAAGCCCAGCACACCAACGGGCGCATCTGGCCACTTAAGGTCCGCGGCAATGGCTTGATGAGCGTGGTCCAACCCGCCCGTTGCCGGATCAAGACCATAGGCCTTCTCCGACACGGTAAGCGTCACAACACGGATCGCCGGATCGGCCAGGGCTGAAAGCACCCGGGCGCCATCATTAGCGGCACAGATCCAGTCGACAGTCGCGCCGATGACTTCGGACTGATCGCCCGCCTCGCTCCGCGTAGTGATGGAATAGAGGCCATCCTGTGCTGCGAGCGCTTCGACCGGCTCGGACGAGCGCAGGTTTACGGCAATGATGCCCCAGGGTCCGAATTCGGCTTCCAGAGCATGCTGCGTGAACACTGCCTGATGCGCCCTGTGGAAGGCGCCGATCCCGATATGTACGATGCCGGGTTTTAGTTTCGTCCGGTCAAATTGCGGTTGACGAACCCTATCCGGAAGACCTGTCGTGCTGGAGAGCCTTTGCATCATCAGCCTCCCAGCCCGTATTGGGCATGCGACAGCGTGCGCTCGATGCCGCGAAGCTCTGCCAGGCCCTTGAGCCTGCCGATGGCGGGGTAGCCCGGCTGTGCCCCACGCGTCAGGTCATCGAGGATTTCCTGTCCATGGTCGGGGCGCATGGGAATTTGGTGATCTTCACGCCCTTCCTTGCGCCGTTTTGCCTCCTCCGTGATCAAGGCTGCGATGACAGCCACCATGTCGGTCCCGCCTTCCAGATGTTCGTCCTCAAAAAAGGAGCAGGGGACTGTGTCGGTGTCGCGGGTCACGTTGCGGAGGTGGACGAAGTGGATGCGGTCGGCAAAGCGCTTGGCAAGAAAAGGCAGATCATTGTCAGGGCGCGCGCCGAGTGATCCGGTGCAGAGCGTCACACCGTTGGCGCGAATATCGACGGCATCCAGCATATGCGCATAGTCGGCCTCTGTTGAAAGTATGCGCGGCAGACCGAGCAGCGACCAGGGTGGATCATCGCCGTGTGCGCAGATATTGATGCCGACCTGCTGGGCGACCGGCGCGACTTCGCTCAGGAAATCGACGAGGTTTTGCTGCAGCCGTTCGCGGTTGACGCCTTGATAGGAGCGGAGCTTCTCAAGCAACTGCTCGAGCGTGTAGCCATCGGCCGAGCCCGGCAGGCCAGCACCGATATTCTTGCCGAGGGCCGCGATCTTGGCATCCTCCATGCCGGAGAAACGCCGTGCTGCCTCGTCGGTCAGCCAGTCCGGATAGTCTGCGGCAGCCTCGGGGCGGTTCAGGATATGGATGTCGAAAGCTGCGAAATCGACGAGATCAAAGCGCATGGCTTTGGCGCCGTGACCCGTCTCCCACCGCAAATCCGTCCGCGTCCAGTCGAGGATCGGCATGAAGTTATAGCAGACTGTTCGTATACCCGAGGCCGACAGGCGTCTGAGCGTTTCCTGCCAGTTGGCGATGTGGCGCTTCCAGTCGCCGGTCTGTGTCTTGATGTCCTCGGACACCGGAATGCTCTCGACCACATCCCAAACGAGGCCCCCTGCGCGGATCGCGTCATGCCGTCTGGCAATCTCGTCTTCTGGCCAGAGCTCTCCGGTTGCGATGTGATGCAATGCCGACACGATGCCCTCGGCGCCGGCCTGCGCCGCATCTCTCACACTGACTTTGTCGATGGGGCCGAACCAGCGCCAGGTATGTCTCATCTCTCGTCCTTTAGGCTTTTATCCGTCTGTTGAAATGTGATCTGCACCTTGCAGGCCTTCGAGCGGTCACCGGCCTGTTCAAACGCCTCCACTACCGCATCGAGTGGGAAACTGTGGGAGATGATCGGACGCACATCGATCTGGCGCGTCGAGATCAAGGCGACGGCCTCAGAGAATTCCTCATGGAACCGCTGCGAGCCGCGCCAGACGATTTCCTTGCCGACCAGTGCGTTGAGGGGAATGGTGACGTCGCCAGTCACGCCGACCTGGACCAGAATGCCCCGCGGCTTGATCGCAGTAAACGCGGAGCGCAGGGCAGTTCCAGCCGCTGAGCAGTCGAAGACCACGTCGAAATAGCCCTTGTGTTCCGTGAAGGGCAGAAGACCGTCCGGCTCGCTTTTTACATTGATGGCTTGCGTGGCGCCCATCGAGAGCGCACGCGACAAGGCGGAGTCGGCCAGATCCGTGACCACGATCTGGCCGGCACCTGCATGATGCGCGGCGGCCACGGTCAAGAGACCGATCGGCCCCGCGCCCGTGACAAGAACGGCCTTGCTGTTGAGATCGCCGGCCTGAGCGATTGCATGGAGGCAGACCGCCAGCGGCTCTGCGCAGGCCGCTTCTCCCGGTGTGACGCCCCCACCCACCGGATGGCATTGAATGGCGGGCACGACCAAGTGCTCGCGAAACATGCCGTCTTCATGCGGCAAGCGCATGGCCGAGCCCATGAAGCGCATGTCCAGGCAGTGAATGGGTTGCCCGATCCGGCAATACTGGCACTGGCCGCAGGGTTGGGACGGATTGACCGCCACAAGTTGCCCAAGTTCAAGACCTGAAACACCGTCGCCAATTTCCTCCACAAAGCCGGAGGCTTCGTGACCGGCGATGATCGGTTCGCGGACACGGACCGGGCCAAAGCCGCCATCCTGGTAATAGTGCAGGTCCGAGCCGCAGATGCCGCCTGCCGCCATGGCAAGCCGAACCTCTCCAGCTCGACATGTCGAATAGTCGAGATGCTCAACGCGCAGGTCGCGCTCAGCATGAAGGCGGGCAACGCGAGTTTGCATCGCACAGAGACCTTTCGTTCAAGACCGAGATCAGCCCGCCAGTGCGGACCGGCAGATCAACGGATCAGACCGAGTTGCGTCGGCAGCCACATGGTGATGGCTGGGATGAAGGTGATGAGTCCGAGCGCCAGGAAGAGCGGGATCATCCAGGGCAGGATGGCCAGCGTCGTCTTTTCCACCGACAGCTTGGAGATGCGCGACAGCACGAAAAGTACCATGCCGACGGGTGGGGTCAGAAGCCCGATCATGAGGTTGAGCGTGATGATCACGCCGAGATGTACCGGATCGATGCCGTAGCGGGCCGCAATCGGCATCAGGATCGGCACAAGGATGCTGATCGCGGCAATCGTATCGAGGAAGGCGCCGACGACCAACAAAAGGACGTTGACGATGATCAGGAACATCCACCAGTTGTCAGTCAGGTTGAACATGAAGTCTGCGAACAGCTGCGCTGCCTGGCTCACCGTCAACAGCCAGGCGAATATCGACGCGGCGGTGACGATGAACAGCACCGAGGCCGTGGTCTCGATGGTGTCGAACGAGGCCTTAGCCAGCGTCCTCACCGTCATTGTCCGGTAGCGGACGAGCCCGAGAAACAACGACCACAGAACGGCCGCGACGGCCGCCTCTGTCGGCGTGAACCAGCCCATCGTCATGCCGCCGATCAGCAGCACGGGTGTCATCAGCGCCATGACCGCGGAAAAGTCGAAATACCAGTCGAGCGCCACGAGAACCGCAAGTCCGATCAGCACCGCGATATTGACCGACATTCCCGCCAGGATCATCAGGTAGATGGCGCCAGGGAAGGCGAGGACGATCACCACTTCCAGCGAGGCAGCCAGCAATTGCTTCAGCTCGAATGGGGTATCAGAGCCCCAGCCCTTGCGCTTGGCGAAGATGTAAACCGTCAGCATCATCAGGATCGTCATGACGACCCCTGGAATGATGCCAGCCATGAACAGCGCCCCGATGGAGGCATTGGCCATCATGCCGTAAATGACGAAGGGCAGAGATGGCGGGAAGATGGGACCCAGAGTGGCTGAGGCCGCGGTAACCCCAACGGCGGCCTCCACCGGATAGCCATGGTCCTTCATGGCCTTGATTTCGATGGTCCCAATGCCGGCGGCATCGGCAAGCGCCGTTCCGGACATGCCGGAGAAAACCACGGAGCCGATGATGTTGACCTGCGCCAAGCCACCCTTCATCCAGCCGACGAGTGACAGGGCAAACTTGTAGATGCGGCCCGTCACCCCGGCAATGTTCATGAGATTGCCGGCCAGAATGAAGAAGGGCACCGCAATCAGAGGGAAGCTCTCGACACCGGCGATCATGCGTTGGGCCGCGATGATGTCAGGGGCAACGCCATAGATCACGAGATAGGCGAGTGATGCGACGGCCATGGAGACCGCAACCGGCGTGCCGAGGATCAACAGAAACAGAAAGGAACCGATGAGAAGCAGCATAGTCTAGATCCCCCCTGCGTGAATGTCTTCCTGCGCCCTCTGGCGCGCGGTTTTCGTCCCCGTCAGATCCTTGACGAGGTTATTGATGGAGCGGACAGACATCAGCGCAAAGGCTGCAAAGACGGTATAGAAGACGATGCCACGTGGCAGGTCCACGGTGACCATGCGCTCCCCGCCGACAATCTCCAGATAGCGCCACATCAACCAGGTCATGTAGGCGAAGAAGGCGATGCCGATGGCATCGACGACCGTTTCGAGCACCCTGACCGCCCGCGTTGGCAGAAAGCGGTAGAGCAGGTCCACCTGGATATGCCGCATGGTGCGCACGCACATGACTGACCCCATGAAGACGACCACGACGAGGCAGTTGGCTGCGATTTCCTCGGTCCAGGAAAAGCTGTTGTTCAAAACGTAGCGTGTAAAGAACTGCAGAAATACGGCTAGGCCCATGCCCCAGAAGACGGCCAGCGTTACCCAGTCTTCGATGGCGTGATGCGATAGATCAATTGGCGTGGCTTCCTCCTCGAAAGCATGCGCCATCTCCTCCACACTGATCGGCGCGTGCGGGTGCTCCGTCATGGGTCGGCTCCAATTCTCTATGATTTGAAAATGGGTCCCGGCGCCGGACAGGCGCCGGGACGGCGCCATTACTTGATGGCGCGGATGGCTTCCCAATCAGCCTTGTCGTAGCCGAAGTCCTCGAACTTCGCCTTGGCGATGACATTCGCTTCGAAGTCAGCCTTGTCGACTTCGGTAACTGTGATGCCCTTCGCCTTGAACTCGTCAACGAGCGCCATTTCACGGGCTTCGATGGTCTTTGTCGTGCGTGCTGCTGCTTCCAGCATCACTTCGGTGAAGATCGCCTTGTCTTCATCCGACAGACTTGCCCAACGGGTCTTGGAAACCACCGTGTTCAGGTGGTCAACGATGTGGCCGGTGAGCACGATGTTCTTCTGGACTTCGTAGAACTTCTTGGCCTCGATCGTCGTCAGCGGGTTTTCCTGGGCTTCGACCGTGCCATTCTGCAGAGCGAGATAAACTTCCGCAAAAGCGATCGGTGTTGTGTTAGCGCCGCAGGCCCGCGGCATTGCCAGGTAGGCCGGCACATCCGGCACGCGGATCTTCAAGCCCTCCATGTCGGCGCATTTGCCGATCGGGCGGTTTGAGGTCGTATGCCGCGTTCCGTAGTAGCTGACGGCGACGATATGGTTGCCGGTCTTTTCTTCATAGCCGGCGGTCAGTTTCTTGAAGACGTCGCTCTTCGTGTAGGCCAGGAGATGGCTCGGGTCGCGGAAGATATAGGGATAGTAGGTGACGCCGATCGGATTGTGGTCGCGTGCGGCAAAGCTCGAACCTGAGATGATGATGTCGACGGTGCCGAGCTTGAGACCCTGGTTGATGTCGGCTTCCTTGCCGAGTTGCGAAGCCGGAAAGACGTCGATCTTGTACCGGCCTTCGGTTCGCTTGGCGATCTCTTCTGCCGCCCAGACGGAATCCGTGTGGAAGGGCTCCGAGGTTTCATAAACATGGGCCCATTTCAGAACGGTCTCGGCATGGGCCGAGACCGTGGACGCGACAATCACTGCCGCTGCTCCAAGAAGCGTCTTAAGTGTCAGTTTCATGTATTCCTCCCATTGAAACAGAACTCTTTGGAAAACCGTCGGCGCAAGGCCTGAACGGTCAGTCTTCTCTGGTCGGCTCCTCCTCAAAGCTTTCCGAGAATCTCCTCTGCGCCAGCGTCAGATGGCGCCGCATGGCCTCTCGGGCACCGTCCGGGTCCCGGGCTGCGATCGCGTTGCGAATGATGCGGTGCTCTTCGAGCGCCAGCTTCCAGGTATGTGGCCCCTCGAAATAGCTGGCCAGCTTCTTGAAATACGGCGACATGCGCGAATCGTAGATCAGGCCAGTAAAGTGCTTGAGCGCCGAATTGCCGATGATGTCGGCGATCGCCGTATGGAAATCGCGGTCGCACGCCAGCGCCACCGCGCCATCGTCCAGTGCGCCCTCCATGCGGTCCAGGATGGCGTCGATACGCATGAGACTTTCCGCCGTAGCAAGCCTTGCGGCCTCTTCCGCGATGCCGCTTTCGATCAGGCAGCGCGCCTGCAGGATTTCCAGCGGTCCTTCGCTGTCATCATGGTCGATCGCATCCAGGGTCGGCCCGGGCCGGCTGCTGATGTAGACACCAGAGCCCATGCGGATCTGAATGTGTCCCTCGACCTCGAGCACGATCAGCGCTTCACGGACAGTCGGTCTTGAGACCGAAAAACGGTCTGCGAGCTCCCTCTCGGGCGGAAGCCGTGAGCCCGGCTTCAATTCACCCGTTTCGATGAGCGCACGGATCTGCTCCGCGACCTGGCGATAAAGCCGGCGCGGCTCCAAAGCCACGAACATGAAAATCCTCCGAGCGTATCACTCCCCTGATACGCAGGCGGTCAGATTGTCTGACCAATTTTGAGTATGATTTTTTAATCGATCCTGTCAAGCGGGTTTGCAACAGGGCCGAGTGTGGCGGTTCGTCGGAGGGTGCTCAGTTGCGCTGGAGGAAGGGCTGCGCTCGAACGGGCATCGAGCAGGTTAGCATGTCTGGAGAAGCAGGCGGAACGGTGCTCGCCAAGCTGGCGTTCTCAGGCTATGATTTGTTATCTTGCTGTTGCATCGTTCTGGAAATGCGATCATATTTCGATCAAGAAGATAACAACATGGAGCATGATGGTGCTTGTCATCATTGCCGATGATCTGACCGGAGCATTGGACACAGCTGCCCCCTTTGCCGCGCGCGGGCTGCATACCGAAGTCGCCTTGACGCCGAATGCGGTCCCGTCAGGGCTTTCGCAGTTGCCAGCTGTCCTGTCGATCAATCTGGCCTCTCGGGAGCGGTCTGCAGAAGATGCGTTCCAAGCCATGCGTCAGGTGATGGAAGCACTGCCGCCCAATGTCACGCTGTTCAAAAAGGTCGACTCGCGCCTCAAGGGGCATATCGCAGTCGAGCTTGATGCCATTCCATTCAAGCGGGCACTTGTCGCGCCCGCTATTCCTGCCTTTGGCCGCGTCGTCCGCGACGGACTTGTCCAGGGATTTGGAGTGCCGACGCCCATTTCCGTGGCGAACGCCTTGGGTCACCATGCAGCGCGATGCAGCATCGTCGATGCAGCGACAGATCAGGACATGCGTGATGCTCTGGCGGGCGCCCACGCAGAGGGCATCGATCTCTTCATCGGCGCAAGAGGGCTTGCCGAGGCATTGGCTGTCGAGATGACCGGCCAGCCGATGTCCGAGCTGGTTGAGCCTCCCATCGGCCCCGCACTCTTTGTCATCGGGTCGTATGATCGCATCACCGTGGAGCAGGTCGATCGCTTGCGCGAGATGGAGGCTGTGAACCACCATCCGGCACCCAACGGCTTGCTGGAGATTGTCGCCCAACCGCATACGTTCCCAATACTTGTGCAGGCGGTCTCCGGCGACACAGAGATGAGCTCGGAGGAGGTCGCTCGAAACCTTGCGTCCTCAGTGCACCCCGAGTTGACTGTGGGTGCTCGCACTCTGCTCCTTTGCGGGGGTTCGACCGCAGAAGCCGTTATGGCTCGCATGGGGATCAAGTGTTTTCGTTTGCAGGGTGAATGTCTGCCAGGGCTCGGGCTGGCCTATGCCGGTGGGCAATGTATCATCGCCAAATCAGGCGGATTCGGAGTGCCGGAAACATTGGTGATGCTCGCCGAAAAGCTGCATGGGGGCAGGGGCTGACAATGGGACTGCAAAGCGGAACGGCACGTAAGAGCCTGGCGGATCTGGTATTCGAGCGGATGCATCGGGCGATCAAATCGGGGTCTTACCAACCGGATGAGCGATTGCCGACCGAACACGATCTGGCGATCGAGTTCGAGGTATCCCGTCCGATCATTCGTGAAGCGCTCAGGCGCTTGCGCGAGCAGGGCTTCATCTATTCTCGCCGCGGCGCGGGCAGTTTCGTGCGCTCTGTCGGGATGAAGCAGCCGCTCGGCTTCGGTCAGCTGGAAAACGTTGCCGATCTTCTGAACTGCTACGAATTCCGCCTGAACCTCGAGCCGGCGGCGGCAGAAGCCGCAGCCCTGCGGCACACCCCCGGCATGCTCGCCGCGATCCGCGAGGCGCTTGAACTGATGCGGGATGCGACCAACAGGCAGGCGCACCGCGAAGATGCCGACTTCCAGTTCCATCTCGCGATCGCACGCGCTGCCAACAATACGTATTTTTCGACCGCCATGGAGGCGCTGAAGGATCACATCGCCGTAGGCATGCGCTTCCATGGGGTTTCCGTCAAACGGGACAATGCCGGCCTTTCACGGGTCTTTGCTGAGCATGAGGCAATCGCCGAGGCAATCGCGGCAGGCGAGGGCGCTCGCGCCAGGGAGTTGATGCACACACATCTGACCGGGTCACGCGCCCGCCTTTTCCAGTCCAGCGCTTCTCTGGCAGCGGTTTCCGAGGGATGAGCGGAGAATGCTCAGCGCAGAATCAAAGAAGGGGCCGATTGGGCCCCTTCATTTTGTGCAGATGAAAATGGTCCGTCAGTACGCCGCTCTGTAGATTGCGAGCACGTCCTCGACCGCCATCTCGGCCGGATTGTTGTCCATCAGACGACGGTTGCCATGGGCTTCTGCTGCATAGCCGGCGAGCGCATCTTCTTTGGCACCGTGGCGGGAGAGCTGCATTTCGATATCGAGATCCGTGCAGAAGCGGCAGGCATTCTCCAGCAGGGCGTCGGGCGCGCTTGCACCGAACCCGAGGGCCTCGGCCACCTCCGCCGTCTTGTCTCGGACGACCGACTGGTTGAAGGCGAGCACATGCGGAAACACGATCGCGTTGGCGAGGCCATGCGGCAGACCGAGACGCGTACCGAGCGGATAGGCGATAGCATGTCCGGCCGCCGTGTTCACCGGCCCGAGGCAGATGCCGCCATAGTAGGACGCAAGCATCATGCCTTCGCGCGCTTCGGTGTCAGACCCGTCCTTGACGGCGCGGGCGAGATATTTGCCCACGAGGCGGAAACCCATGCGAGCAAAGCCATCGATCATCGGATGGGCGCGCTTGTTGGTAAAGGCCTCGACGCAATGGGCCATGGCGTCGACGCCTGTTGAGGCGGTGACTGCCGGCGGTACGGAGAAGGTCAGTTCCGGATCGAGGACTGCAATGTCGGCGATCATGTGCGGGCTTTCGACCGCGATCTTGGCGCCCTTCACCGGATCGGTGATCAGCGAGCGAATGCCCGCCTCGGAGCCCGTCCCGGCGGTTGTCGCGACCTGCACAAGGCGGGTGTTGCGGCCAGCCACCCTGTTGGGGCCTGCAACGTCGACGAGTGTCTGCTCGCTGTCCCACAAAGCGGCAACGAGCTTGGCCACGTCGAGGACAGAACCCCCGCCAAGCCCGACAACGACCTGGGGCCTGACCCTGCGCGCAACCGCAAGGGCCGCATCCAACGTCGCTACGTCAGGTTCGCCGGGGATCGCGTCGAAGATCTCGATCTTGCCGGGCAACATGAGCCGATCGATGAAGCCTGCCGTGATCGGGGTAGCAATGACGAGAACGGACGTTGCATCGTCCACAAGGCCGCCGACCTGGCTGATCGCGCCGGCGCCGACGATCAGGCGGCGCGGCTGGTGAAGGGTGATGGATGCGGTCATCAGGGTCATCCTTGCTGAGTCCGGCCGGCGACCAGCTTGCGGGCATAGGCGATGGCGGAATTCATGTTGCCGTGGTTTGCGATGCCCTTGCCCGCGATGTCGAAGGCGGTGCCGTGATCGACCGAGGTGCGGTCGATCGGCAGTTCGACGGAGACGTTGACGGCCGTGTCGAAGGCGACAAGCTTGATCGGGATATGGCCCTGGTCATGATATTGCGCGACCACGAGATCGAAGGCGCCGGAATAGGCGCGGTAGAAGACCGTATCGGCCGAAATCGGCCCCTGGACGTCGATGCCCTCGGCGCGCGCTGCGGCAACGGCGGGTGCAATCTGGTCGTCGTCTTCGGTGCCAAAGAGGCCGTTTTCGCCGCAATGGGGATTGATGCCGGCAACCGCGATGCGCGGCTTGTCGTAGCCGATGCGCTTGAGGTGGTCGTTGCCGGCCTTGATGGTCGCCAGCACCCGTTCGGTGGTCGCCCGGCGGATCGCTTCCTGCAGCGAAACATGGGTCGAGACATGGATGACCTTCAGGCGTTCCGAGGCAAGCAACATATAGGCGGCCTTCGAGCCTGTGAGGCTACGCAGCATCCCGGTATGGCCGTCATAATGGTGGCCGGCAAGGTTCAGGGCTTCCTTGTTGATCGGGGCCGTCACAATGCAGCCGATCGTTCCGGCTTCTGCATCGCGGACTGCCTTTTCGATAAAGCGGAAGGCGGCGTCGCCCGCGACGGGGCTCAAGGTGCCCCAGGGAAGCGGAGCGCCTTCCACCTCGACGTCGACGACATTGGGCACGAGATCAATGGACAGGCCCAGTGCATCACGTGCGGCGTTCAAGGTCGCGAGATTGCCGTAGATGCGTGTGGCCGCGCGGTCTTCTGCCGACATCTCGGCCAGGGCGCGGACCGAGATTTCGGGGCCGACGCCGCAGGGATCGCCCATGGTGATGCCGATAATGCCGCTCATGTCATTCTCCGTTTTCGGGACGATCCCAGCCGGGGGCGAGCCGGACATATTTGATCGCGCGTCGGTGATAGGTGTAGGCGATATGGAGCGATCCATCCTGATCTGCCAGCAGCCAGGGATAGGACATTTCCTTGTTTCGTCCATCGGTGGAATCGTTGGACAGGCAGGTTCCCCGGCCATCCTCGATCTGGATCCGCTGCGGGAATGTCAATCCGCCATCGCTCGAAATGCAGACTGTGACAGGCGCTCGCGGCACTCCCCAGATGGGGGCGCAGCCCCCGGTCGGGTCCGCCTCCGGCCTGTCGTCTTCCTCGCCGAGTTCGTCGTAGAGGGAGGTGCGACGGTCCGGGGAGGCCGCGGAGTTGATGGGATTGCAGATGACTGCAACACGCCCGTCGTCCAAAGCGATGGCCGCGAGCGAGGAGTTGTTGTTGGGCAGATCAGTCGGTGCGGGCGTGCTCCAGGTCCGGCCGGCGTCATGGCTCTCCGTCCGGTAGACGAAATCCGCCTGGCGACGCCGGAAAAATGCGGCCATCGTCGTGTCACTCAAAGCGACCGGGGACATGTGCACGCAGCCGATCGATTGGCTGAGTTCTTCCAGTCGCCAGGTTGCTCCGCCGTCTTCACTTATGCCAACGGCGGCGGTGTCATGACTGCCGTTCCACTTCTGGCCGTGGCGTGGGATGCATCTGAAGATCGGCAGGAGCCAGGTCCCATCAGCGCTGATCGCGACCGGTGCGCGCACGAAGCTGCCTCGGGGCAGGTCGAGATAGCGGCCGTCGGACGCCATCAAGACCGTCGGGTCCGACGCGTCGGTGGTGATTTCGGTCATGCGGATCCGGCATTCGTCCTGGTTGCCTGAGGGCTGCGAGGTATGAAACAGAAGCAGGCGCCCATCGGGTGCCTGAAACAAAACGGGGTTTTGCTCGGAATGATCGGGGTCGGAGCTCAGCTGCTGCGGCGGACCCCAGGCAGACGCACCCGCTGCAAGGACGGAAGCGTAGATGGAAATGTCCGACTTTCCTTCCAGCGATCCGCCAAACCAAGCGCAAATCAGACTGCCGTCTGCCTGTCTGTGCAGGAAGGATGCGTGGTTCTGCACCATCGGCGACGGAAGATAGGCCTCGGTCCGATCGGAATCCGACGTGGTGAGTATGCCGGTCATGCGCCGGGCAATGTCATCAGGTGTCATGGAATGCTCCTCTTGTCCTCCGAAGTCGATCATTTTTCCAAAGTTGTCAAGTTTGTTTATGTTGTAAACTGGCGGATACAGGTTTCGTATGTCCGCTATAGCATTGTAATAGTTGACATAAATTCTGAGATTTGGAGCCGGTGAATTTTACATCGGGAAATCATTTGACAAAGATGGCCGGAAGTTGGATGTTTTGAGCATGCCGACGTGGAGGTCGGTTCGGGAGGACGGTATGCATGCAGAAGGGAAAGGCGAGCGGGTTCCCGCTGCAGTGCTCTTTGCAGTCGGAGCGGCGGTCTTGGCTGCATCCGATGCCGTCATCGTGCGTGCTCTGGATGGTGCCGTGCATCCCTTCGTGATTGCCTTTTTCCGCGCCTTGTTCGGTGCCGCCGTGCTCCTGCCTTTCGTCGTTCTGCGGCCAAAGGTGCTGCAATCAACGCATACGCTCGGGCAGCACGCCATCAGGGCGCTTTTCAAGCTTTTGGCAATGGTCGCCTTCTTTGCTGCCTTCAGCATGGGGCCGCTTGCGGACGTCACGGCCATTGCCTTCATGTCCCCGATCTTCGTCGTGCTTGGCGCAACAGTCCTTCTTGGGGAGCTACCCGGCCTTTCGATGCTCTTTGCCGTCGTGGTCGGCTTTTCCGGCGCCATGGTCATCGTCGGGCCATCACCTTCGGGCTTCACGCTCGCAGTCGGGCTCGCTTTGGCGGGTGCGTTTCTGCAAGCCGCAATCCAGCTGATCCTGAAATCGATGTCGCGCGGTGACACGACCTCGACCCTGGTGGTCTGGAACCTTCTTTTGACCGTGCCGATTTCGCTCGCGCTCGCCGTACCCTTCTTCGCCATGCCGGGAAACCGGGAGCTGGCGCTGCTGGCCCTTCAGGGCGTTGTCGGCACCAGCTGCATGGGGTTGATGACGCATGCCATGTCGCTTGCCCCCGCAAGCGTTGTCGCGCCGGTCGATTTCCTGCGGTTGCCCCTCGTAGCCGTCGGCGGTTTTGCCCTGTTCAACGAAACCATCGGCCTGACCACCGTGGTCGGCGCTGTTCTGATCTGCCTCGCGGCTCTCATGGCTGCGCGCTCGCGAGGCGTGAAAGCTTCAAACTGAATTCATCTGGGAGGAGAATGAAAATGAGAAAGACTGCATTGCTTTGTGCCCTAGCCATGGGCACGTCCCTGTCACCAGCCTATGCCGGTTCCGGCCCGATCAAGGTCGTGCTGGCCGAAGAGGCTGATCTTCTCGAACCCTGCATGGCGACGCGCTCGAATATCGGTCGTATTATCATGGAGAATGTCAGCGAAACGCTGACCGAACTCGATGTGCGCGGCGGTGCTGGTGTTCAGCCGCGCCTCGCCGAGAAGTGGGAGCAGAATACCGACGGCAGCTGGCGCTTCCATCTGCGTCAGGGGGTCAAGTTCTCCGACGGCACCGCCTTCGATGCCAAGGACGTCAAGCATAGCTTTGACCGCATCATGAGCGACAAGAACACCTGCGAATCCCGTCGTTACTTCGGCGGCATGACGGTCACGCCGACCGTCGTCGACGACTACACGGTTGATTTCAAGGCCGACCCGGTCCAGCCGATTCTGCCGCTGCTCCTCACTCTGGTCACGATCGTTCCGGAAGAAACACCGCTGGAATTTGTTCGCGAGCCGGTCGGGACAGGTCCCTACAAGCTCACCAACTGGACCCCTGGCCAGCAGATCGTTCTGACGGGTCGCGACGACTACTGGGGTGCGAAGCCCGAGGTGACGGAAGCAACCTATCTGTTCCGCGCTGACCCAGCGGTCCGTGCGGCCATGGTTCAGGCAGGCGAAGCCGATCTCTCTCCGTCCATTTCCCTGGTCGAAGCCACCAACCCGGCGACCGACTTCTCCTATCTGGACAGCGAAACCGTCTATCTGCGTGTCGATCACAACATCGAGCCGCTGAACGATGTCCGCATTCGCCGGGCGCTGAACCTTGCAGTCGATCGCGAGGCCTTCCTCGGCACGCTGCTGCCGGAGAGCGCACTGCTCGCCACCGCAATCGTGCCGCCACCGACACTCGGCTGGAATCCAGACGTCAAGGTGCCGTCCTATGATCCAGAGGCAGCCAAGAAGCTGATCGAAGAGGCAAAGGCGGATGGCGTGAAGGTCGATACACCGATCACCATCATTGCCCGTTCGGCCAACTTCCCGAACGTCACCGAGATCATGGAGGCGATCCAGCAGCAGATGCAGGAAGTCGGCCTCAAGATCGAGCTGAAGTTCGTTGAAGTCGCCGAACACGAGCAGTATTACTCGAAGCCGTTCGCAGAGGGCCGTGGTCCGCAGTTGGTCGCTGCCATGCACGACAACTCGAAGGGGGATCCGTCCTTCTCGATGTTCTTCAAATATGCAACGGAAGGTACGCAGTCCGGCTTCTCCGATCCGAAGGTCGACGACCTGATCCAGCGTGCATCGGCTGCTGTCGGCGATGATCGTGCAAAGCTCTGGTCGGAAGCGATCGCCTATCTGCATGACGAAGTGGTCGCCGATGTGCTTCTCTTCCACATGGTCGGTTTCTCGCGTGTCTCCGAGCGTCTGGACTTCAAGCCGACAATGGCGACGAATTCCATGCTCCAGCTCTCCGAGATCAAGATCAAGTAACCGTCTGGCGGGCGCCGCCCGTACCAATGCAAGACATGCGGCGGGATGATCCCGCCGCACCGTTTTCTTAGAGGACGCCATGCTGAGCTTCATCCGAAAACGCGCCGTGGCCAGTTTGATCTCGTTGGTCGGACTTGTGGTCATCGTCTTCTTCCTTTCTCGCCTGACAGGTGATCCGGCAGCCCTGTTCCTGCCGGTCGAAGCCTCCGAGGAGATGAAGAATCAGTTCCGGGAATTGCATGGCCTCAACGATCCCTTGCTGGTCCAGTTTGGCCGCTATGTCGGCGATGTCGTGACGGGTGATCTCGGCGAATCCCTGCGCAAGGCGCGGCCGGCGCTCGACGTGGTCCTCGAAGCTTTCGTCTGGACGCTATGGCTCGCCGTCATCACCATGAGCTTGGTGACCGCTGCCGCCATCGTTGTCGGCTCACTCGCCGCCTTCCGGGCCGGCGGCTTTTTCGACCGTTTCTCGTCCATCGTCTCGCTGGTGGGAGCCTCCGTCCCGGATTTCTGGCTGGCCATCGTCGCGATCGTCATCTTTGCGGTGAACCTCTCCTGGCTGCCGACGTCGGGGACTGGGTCAGTCTGGCATTGGATCCTGCCAATCGGCGTGCTCTTCGTCCGGCCTTTCGGCATCATCGTGCAGGTCGTGCGGGGCTCGATGATATCGGCGCTCTCATCGGCCTATGTCAAAACCGCGCGGGCCAAGGGTGTGAAGTCGACCCCGATCATCTTCATCCACGCGCTGCGCAACGCCATGTTGCCGGTCATCACCGTGATCGGCGATCAGGCTGCGAGCCTGCTCAACGGTGCCGTCATCATCGAAACCATCTTCGGCTTTCCGGGCGTGGGCAAGTTGATGATCGATTCCATCTTGCAGCGCGACTTCAATGTCGTGCTGGCCGCGATCCTCGTCACGGCGCTCGCCATCTTCCTCATGAACCTGCTGATCGATCTTGCCTATGCGCTTCTCGATCCCCGCATCCGGAATTGAGGAGAAGGCATGTCCATCGAAGCAACCGCCATCATCGACGAACCGCCGTTCCTCAAGCGCATGTTCCGCATGCTGCTGGCTGACAAGTTTGCGCTTTGCGCCGCGATCTTTCTCCTCATCATTCTCTTGATGGCCATCATTGGCCCAAGCTGGCTGGGCGACCTCGCCACCAAACAAAACCTGCGCGGTCGCAACGCAGCGCCCTTTGATTTCGAGAGAGCATGGGTCTGGTGGATGGGCGCGGATGCGCTCGGCCGGCCGCTGCTGGCTCGCATCATTGTCGCTACCCAGAACACCGTGATGGTCGCGGCCGGTGCCGTGCTGATCTCGGCTGTCATTGGAACGGTTCTGGGCTTAATCGCCGGCTTTTCCTCTCCGCGGGTCAGCCAGATCATCATGCGGCTCGCCGACGTGATCATGTCCTTCCCGTCGCTGCTGATTGCCGTCATCGTGCTCTACATTCTCGGGTCCTCGATCCTCAACCTGATGATGGTGCTCGCCATCACCCGCATCCCCGTCTATCTGCGCACCACGCGGGCCGAGGTGCTGGAAATCCGCGAGCGCATGTTCGTGCAGGCAGCCCGCGTGATGGGCGCGTCGAGCAAGCGCATCCTGTTCCGGCATATCCTGCCGGTGGTCTTGCCCACTTTGACCACGCTCGCCACCCTCGACTTTGCCTATGTCATGCTGGCCGAAAGCGCGCTGTCGTTCCTCGGCATCGGTATTCAGCCGCCGGAGATCACCTGGGGCCTGATGATCAGCCAGGGGCGACAATACCTCACCAATGCCTGGTGGCTTTCCTTCTGGCCAGGGCTCGCGATCATCCTGACGACGATGTCGCTCAACCTGCTCTCCAACTGGCTACGGATCGCGCTTGATCCGGTGCAGCGCTGGCGTCTGGAAATGAAAGGAGCCAAGAATGGCTGACCATCTTCTCGAAGTCCGCAACCTCTCGGTCGAGTTCCACACGGCAGTCGGCGTCGTGAAAGCCGTGCGCGACATGTCCTACCATCTCGACCGTGGCGAGACGCTCGCGATCCTCGGCGAAAGCGGGTCGGGCAAGTCGGTGTCGTCTTCGGCGATCATGAACCTGATCGACATGCCGCCTGGTCGCATCTCCTCGGGTGAAATCCTGCTCGACGGTGTCGATCTCCTGACGATGCCGCTGTCGCAGCGACGCGAAATCAACGGTCGCAAGATCGCGATGATCTTCCAGGATCCGCTCAGCCATCTCAATCCGGTCTATACCGTCGGCTGGCAGATCCGCGAGGCGCTCACCACGCATGGCACGGACAGCACGAAAGCCCAGGCAGAGGCCCTTCGCCTTCTCGGTCGTGTCGGCATTCCCGATCCCGAACACGCCCTCGACAAATATCCGCACGAGTTTTCCGGCGGTCAGCGCCAGCGTGTGATGATCGCCATGGCGCTGGCCTTACGTCCCGATCTCCTGATCGCGGACGAGCCGACGACCGCGCTTGATGTCACCGTGCAGGCCGAGGTGTTGGCGCTTCTCAAGGAGTTGCAGCGCGAGACCGGTATGGCCGTTCTCATCATCACGCATGATCTCGGCGTCGTGGCCGAGATTGCGGATCGGGTGGTGGTGATGGAAAAGGGCGTGTTGGTCGAGGCTGGCACGGTGCGCGAGGTCTACAAGAATCCGCAGCATCCCTATACGAAGAAGCTGATCGCGGCAGCGCCGGGCAAAGGCGAAATGCATCAGCCGCTGAAGGGTGCCGAACCCGTGCTGAGCGTGCGAGACGTGCGCAAGAACTACGGCGCATTTGCTGCCTTGAAGGGCGTCTCCTTCGACCTGCTGGCCGGTGAGACGTTGGCTGTTGTCGGCGAAAGCGGTTCGGGAAAATCGACACTCGCCCGCATCCTGCTCAGGCTCGATGAGCCAGATTCCGGGTCGGCGCTGTGGAAGGGCAGGGACCTTTTCCAGCTGTCGCCCGCCGAACTCTACAAGCTGCGTCGCGATCTGCAGATGGTCTTCCAGGATCCGACACAGTCGCTCAATCCGCGCATGACCGTTTACCAGCTGATCTCGGAAGCCTGGGTCATCCATCCCGATATCCTGCCCAAAGCGAAGTGGCGGGAGCGGGTGGCCGAACTGTTGACCCAGGTCGGTCTGGGACCTGAGCATATGGGCCGTTACCCGCACCAATTCTCGGGCGGCCAGCGCCAGCGCATCGCGATCGCCCGCGCTCTCGCGCTCGAACCGCAGCTGATCATCTGCGACGAGGCCGTATCGGCGCTCGATGTCTCGGTCCAGGCCCAGGTCATCGCGCTTCTCGACGGGTTGAGAAAGCAGATGGGCATCGCCTTCATCTTCATCGCCCATGACCTGCCGGTCGTGCGAGACTTCGCTGACCATGTGATGGTCATGCAGAAGGGTGAGGTCGTGGAACTCGGCACGGTCAGAGAGATCTTCGAGACGCCGAAGCAAACCTACACCCAGGCGCTGCTCGCCGCCGGGCTTGATCCCGATCCCGACGTGCAGGCACAGAACCGCGCCGCACGTCTCAGCCGCGCCTCGTAAGTCAGAAAATTCCGGAGAACATTGTCATGTCGAAAAAGGCCTTCGTCGCGCTCGTCACCTGCTTCAACGAGGACGAGACGATCAATTACGAAGCCACCCGAGCTCAGGTGCGCCGCCAGGTGGCTGCGGGCAACAACATCATGTGCGCCGGCACCAATGGCGATTTCACTGCACTCACCTTCGAGGAAAAGGTAAAGCTCGCCGAAGCCGTGGTCGATGAAGTCGGCGGTAAGGTCGACGTGATCGTTAATGCCGGAATGCCGGCGACCTTCGAGACGATCAAGCTGGCGAAGGAATTCGACCGGATCGGCGTAACGGCAATTGCCGTCATCACCCCCTTCTTCATCGCCTGCACTCAGGACGGTCTCATCCGGCACTTCTCGACGGTTGCGGATGCGGTGAAGACGCCGACCTATCTCTACGATATCCCGGCCCGCACCCAGAACCACATTGAACCGGAGACCGCGCGCAAGCTCGCAACCCACGGCAACATCGCTGGCATCAAGGATTCGGGCGGCGCCAAGGAGACGCTGGAAGCCTATCTTGCGGTGTCCCGCGACATGCCTGGCTTCGATGTCTATTCCGGGCCTGACCATCTCGTGCTCTGGGCGTTGCAGAATGGCGCAGCCGGCTGCATTTCCGGTCTCGGCAATGCGCTGCCGGATGTGCTTGCAGCGATCCTGAACGGCTATAACGGCGGTGACATTGCAGAGGCTGAGCGCCAGCAGGCGGTCTTCACGGCCTTCCGCACCGATCTCTATGCGCTGGGCTTTGCGCCTGCCATGGTCAAGCGGGCGCTCTTCCTCCAGGACAGTTCGGTCGGCGCCAGCCGCCAACCGGCACTCTTGCCGGATCCGGAGCAGGACGCAAAGATCGCGGATATTCTTCGGCGATTTGGTCTCTCGGTCCAGTCCCACTAGAGCAGGTTAGGTACCTTGGCGACCGCGGCCTTGATGGTATCCGCGGTCGGTAAGGATTTGATCCTCAGGCCGCGCTAGGCCGATGCACGGTCTTAATCTCGAGGAAGTCTTCAAGACCGAACATACCACCCTCACGGCCATTGCCCGACTGCTTGTAGCCGCCGAACGGGCTGCCATAGCGATGTGGCGCGCCATTGATATGCACCATGCCGGCGCGAAGGCGCGCTGCAACACGTTCGGCGCGGTCGAGATCCCCGGACTGGATATAGGCGGCCAGGCCGTAATTGGTGTCGTTGGCGACCTCGATCGCTTCCTCCTCGGTGTCGAAGGGAATGATCGCCAGCACCGGTCCGAAGACCTCATCGCGGGCGATCCGCATCTGGTTGTTGACGCCGGCAAAGATGGTCGGCTTGACGAAGTAGCCTGTCTCGAAACCCTCAGGCTTGCCCGGGCCACCAACGAGAAGCTCGGCGCCCTCAGCGATGCCAGCCTCGATCAGGGTCTGCACGCGGCCGTACTGGATGTCGCTGACCAGCGGGCCGATATGTTCGCCGGCTTCTTCCGGATTGCCGACGCTGACCTCGCTTCCCACGCGCTGGGCGATTTCTACCGCCTGATCGTAAACGGAACGCTGGATCAGCAGGCGCGTCGGAGCATCGCAGGACTGGCCCGAATTGTTGAAGCATTCGAGCACGCTGCAGGTAATGCGCTCTTCGAGATCCGCATCCTCGAAGACGATGTTGGGCGACTTGCCGCCGAGCTCCAGGGTTACGCGCTTCACGGTATCGGCGGCATCCTTGCTGACGGCTGTGCCGGCGCGGGTCGAGCCGGTAAAGGACATCATATCGATATCCCGGTGTTTCGAGAGCGCTGCACCGACATTGGCGCCATCGCCATTCACAAGGTTGAACGTCCCGGCCGGGAAGCCCGCTTCGTGTACCATCTCGGCGTAGAGCAGGGCGTTGAGAGGCGTGAACTCGGAGGGTTTCAGAACGCAGGTCGAGCCTGTCGCCAGTGCCGGAACGACCTTCAGGGCGATCTGGTTGATCGGCCAGTTCCAGGGGGTGATGAGGCCACAGACGCCGATCGGTTCGCGCAGCACGATGTCGCCGTTTGGCAGTTCTTCGCGCAATTTGATGCGCTTCAGGGCCTCGATGAAACCTTCGAGATGGCCGACGCCGACATGCGCCTGCTGGTCGGTGCTCATGGTGATCGGGGCGCCGAGTTCGAGCGTGATCGTCCGTGCCATCTCGTCGTAGCGGCGGGTGTAGATCTCAAGCAGCTTTTCGAGAAGTGCAATGCGTTCATCGAGGCTGGTGCGGCTGTAGCTCTGAAATGCCGTCTTGGCAGCGGCAACCGCGCGGTCGATATCGGCGGCCGTGCCCATCGAGATCACGGCGATCGGCTTTTCGGTCGCGGGATTGATGACCTCAAGGTCGTGAGGCGCGATCGGGTCGACCCACTCGCCGTTGATGTAGAACTTGCGCTTGTCGAGCATGATTGCCTCCCGTCAGATTGTCTTGTGTTTTGCGTCGAGCCAACCGGTGATCAGCTCCCGATATCGTTCGCCGCTGAAGCTTGGAAAATGGCCGCCATGCACCAGCCGCACCTTCAGCCGCAGCAGGCGCTCCATCGAAGCGTGATAGTCATTGGCGTTCGAGTGGTAGGTGTCCTCGATCAGCGGACCGTCGTAGATAATGTCGCCGGAAAACAGGATTTCCGTCGCCTTCTCGTAGAGCGCGATGCCCCCGGGGGAATGGCCGGGAGTGTGAATGATCTCGAATTGCCGATCGCCGAGGTCGACCATGTCGCCGTCCTCCAGTAGGCGCGTCGCCGGCGCCCGCTTCACCGCATAACACTTCGAGCAATAGGGCTCGGGCGGCAGGGCGTCGAAAATGTCGTCGGTAACATAGGGGTCGGCCAGCGTGTTTTCGCGTGTCGGATCAGCGAGCAGATCCGCCTCTGCCGAATGGACCGCACGGCATTCGAACTCGTGGTGGCAGCCGATGTGATCGAAATGGGTGTGGCTTGCCACCGCGATCAGCTCACGCTCCGTGACAAGCGGTACCCATTCGCGAAGCGAAACAACGCCCATGCCACTGTCAACAAGCATGTCGCGATCGCGCCCGCGCACATGCCAGATGTTGCAGCGATAGAATTCCTGGATATGCGGCTCGCAGATATAGCTCACATCGTCGTCGAGACGGCGGACGCTGTACCAGTCCTCGGGGCGGATGCGCGGTTTCATCACGTGTCTCCTACGCTTCGACCAGAGCAACGATGGTATCTGCCTTCACCGTCAACTCGAGTTCATCGCCCGGCTGCGGGTGTGCGGTTTGCGGCAGATGGGCGGTTATCACGATCTCGGAATGGCCTTGGGGCTGAAGGTGGCATCGGTGGTGCGCTCCGAAGAAGGCGCTGTCGGTGATCCGTGCATGGCCGAGCGCAACCATTGCGCCCTCCTCGCCGGCGGACCGGAAATGTTCGGGGCGAATGCACAAGGTGATCTTTTGCTCTGGCGAAGGCGTGCCCCCGGTGAAAGCCGTGATGGGAATGATGGCTGAGCCGAGCGCCGTTTCCAACTGCGCTTCGCCTTCCGCAATCGAGATCACCCGACCGGGCAGGAAGTTCGCCTCGCCCATGAAGCCTGCGGCAAACAGCGAGCGCGGCCGCATGTAGATGTCCGAGGGTCTGCCGACATCCTCGATCCGGCCGTGGTTCATCACCACGATCCGGTCGGCGATCGCCATGGCCTCTTCCTGATCGTGGGTGACATGGATGAAGGTGGTGCCGACACGCTTCTGTATGGCTTTCAACTCGTCCTGCATCTGACGACGAAGCTTCAGATCCAGTGCCCCGAGCGGTTCGTCGAGCAGCAGCACATCAGGATCGACGGCAAGTGCGCGGGCAAGCGCCACACGCTGACGCTGGCCGCCGGAAAGCTCGTGCGGCTTCTTCGATGCGGAGGCCTTGAGCCCCACGAGATCTAGCATGGCGAGCGCCTTTTCACTGCGCTCGGCCTTTCCCATACCGCGCATGCGCAAACCGAAGCCGACATTGTCGATGAGCTTCATGTGCGGAAACAGTGCGTAGTCCTGGAACATGGTCGTGGTTGGTCGTTTTGCCGGCTCAACATGTGTCATGTCCTTACCGCCGATGGCGATCGTGCCAGCGCTCGACTCGATAAAGCCACCTAGGATCGAGAGCAGGGTCGTCTTGCCGCAGCCAGAGGGGCCGAGAAGCACGATGAACTCGCCGGCGGCTATCTCCAGCGAGACATCGTCGAGCGCGCGGAAGGCACCGAAGACTTTCGTGGCGTTTCGGATCGAGACGTCTGCAGTCATTGGGATTTTCCGGATTTTCTGAAAACGGCGAGTTCCATCACGATGAGGAACGCGACGGAGATGAGGAAGACGACGCTGCCGATGGCATTGGTCTTGGGGTCAAGGCCGGAGCGCAGCATGCTCCAGATCTCGACCGGCAGCGTCACGTCGAAGCGCGACAGCAGGAAAGAGATGATGAATTCGTCCCAGCTGAAGGTGACCGACAGGAAGAAGGCGGCAAGGATGGACGGCATCAGCATCGGCGCCGTGACGAGCGTCATGACCTGCCAGTCCCGGGCCCCAAGATCGCGAGCGGCGCGTTCGATGTTGACCTGGTGGCCGCCCATGGAGGCGTAGATGATCGCAAAGCACAGCGGCAGGTTGATCACGACATGACCGATGCCGACGGTCCATAGCGACAGCGAAACATTGAGCCTGGACAGCATCGACAGCAGGCCGAGCCCGATGATCAGTGTGCTGACCGTCATCGGCGCGACGATCAGGGCGCGCTGCAGGCCGGATGCGGGAAGCTTGTAGCGGGCAAATGCATAGGCTGCGAGGAAACCGAGCAGGCAGGAGATTGCAGACGATACGATGGCAACGACGAGCGAGTTAAAGAGCGCTGCCATCAGCTTTTTATCGGCGAAGATCTCGCCATACCACTTCCAGGTCAGGCCATGCAGGGGTGGCACGGGTAGCGTGCCGTCCTGGAAGGAGAAGATCACGAGAACGGCGACCGGCAGGAAGATGAAGAGATAGAGCCCGCCGGCATAAAGGATCGCAAGTGCCATGTTGAGATGTCGCATGGTCACGTCCTCTCCATCTTCAGCCAGCGGGCGCAGGCGAGATAGGCGATCGTCACGACCACCATCAACACCAGCGACAGGGCGGCTGCCATGGGGAAATCCGCGCGGCGGCCGAGCTGCAGCATGATCACCTGCGGCAATACGAGCTCATTGTTGCCGCCGAGGATCTGCGGGGTGATGTAGTCGCCGATGCACAGCACGAAGGTAAGGAAGGCACCGACCATGATGCCGGGAAGCGTCAGTGGCAGGATCACGTGCCAGAACGTCTGAAAGCCGTTTGCGCCGAGATCGGCTGCCGCACGGCGGTAGTTCGGCGAGAGCTGAACGAGATTGGCATAGATCGTTAGCGTCAGCAGCATGACGAAGAAATGCACGAAGCCAATCACCGTGCCGGTCCGCGTTGCTGACAGTTCGAGCGGTTCGGCGATCAGGCCGGTCCACATCAGGGCCTGGTTGACGACACCGCCCTTGGACAGCACCAACAGCCAGGAATAGGAGCGCACCACATAGGAGGTCCAAAACGGCAGGATCGCCATGATCAGCGCAAAGCGCTGCCAGCGTCGCGGCACGCGTTCGGCGATGATCCAGGCCAGCGGATAGGCAAGCAGGATCGAAATGACCGTGACGGTAAGCGTCACTTCGAGCGAATTGAACAGCGCTTTGAGAAGATGCGGCTTGCCAAAGAAGGCCGCGTAATTGTCGAGCGCCCAGACGGCGACGATCTCGCGGCCCTCGCGCTTCCAGAAGCTGATTGCCGCCATGTAGAAGAAGGGCACGAGAAAGAAGGCCACGGTCCACAGGACTGCCGGCAGCGCAAATCCCCAGGCCTTGCGGCGTTCTCTGCGCTCGAGCGCGGTGGCGGTCATCGACGGGACACTCCGTTCTTTCAGGGCAATCGGCTCGGCTGGCGGGTTTTCATGATGGCCGATCTCAAAGGCAGCGACAAACTTCAGGGCTCAATTCTGCCGAATGCGCGCAGTTCTTTACCCGAGCATGTGACCCGCCCGGGCCGCGATGCTCGTCAAGAAATAACTACGTGAGGGAAGGCTTGGGGCGCGGACGGAAGACACCTCCCGCGCCCTTTATGGGCAGCGCCTACTGCTGCAGCATTTCGGTCCAGACGTCCTGCATGGCCGCGTCGAGATCGGCATTGGCCACCGGATAGAGCTGGGTGTTCTTCAGGTATTCGGGCTGCTTGTCCCAACGGAGCGCCGTCTTCTGCTGGTCGGTGAGCTGCTCGCCGGCCTTCGCGTTTGCCGGCATGCCCCAGTAGCAGGACGAGGTGGCAAGACGGGCCTGGCCTTCGGGGCTCAGGATGTACTGCACGAACTTGATGGCCAGATCCTGCTTGGTTGAATCCTTAAACACGCCGATCGACTGCGCCCAGCGCAGGGCGCCCTGCTTCGGGACGGTCCAGTCGAGGTCCGGCTTCTCGGCGGTGAGACCTGCGGTCACCCATTCGCCGCCGCCGAGGATGATGTCGACTTCGCCGCTGACGAGCGCCGTCTGCGAGGCCACGACATCGCTCACCTGGCGCGAGACCTTCTTCATCTCGAAGAGTTTTTCCTTGATCGCCGGGAGATCGGCTTCCGTCAGGTCGGCGGTGTTCTTGCCTATGGCAAGGCCCGTCAGACCGATCATCGGCAGGTAGTAGTCATAGAGAGCGATGCGGCCCTTGTATTTCTCGGACCAGAAGATCGACAGGTCTTCCATGTCCTTCGGATCGACCTTGCTCTTGTCGTAGGAAATCGTGTTGTAGCCGAACTTTTCCGTCACGGCGTAGATCTTGCCGTCCTTGGTGTTGTTGGCCTCCATGCGGACTTCCGGAAAAATGTCGGCCATCGGCAGCTTGTCGGCCGGAATTTCGGCGAGAAGATCCATTTCGACGGCGCGCGGCACGTCGACACCATCGATCACGAAGACGTCCCAGTCGCCCGGGCGCGACTGCTCGACGATCGAGAGACCGGCGCCGGTTCCCTCATATTCCTTGAGATTCACCTTGACGTTGTTCGCCTTTTCGAAAGGCTCGATCAGTGCCGGGTCGGTGTGGTCGCACCAGACGAGGGCGTTCAGCTCCTCCTGGGCATGAGCCCCGCCGGACAAGGCGGAGATGGCAACGGTCGCAAGAAGCAGGCGGCGGGAGAGCCCGCCCAGTACGGTCTTTTCCATAAGTTCACCCTCTTGTCGAAGGCCCCGAGCGGACCCTCGCGTTGATCAGAATAGCGCTCGTTTCGGCGCCTTGAGAAAAAGATTGAGTGAATTCATTTTTTAAGTCAATCTCAAATTTGAGGAGATTCCAACGGAGTTAGCCATGACCGGATTGCGCGCCCGACAGAAGGCCGACAGGAACCGTCGCATCCTGGAAGCGGCCACCACCCTGTTCCGCGAACAGGGTTACGACAGTGCGCGCATCGAGGACATCGCCGAGATGGCAGAGGTCTCGGTCGGCACACTCTACAACTACTATCAGAACAAGGGCGATGTTCTCGTCGCCACGGTTTCGATGGAAGTGACCGAAGTGCTCGAGGCAGGCGAACGCATTGTCGCGAACCCGCCACTCAGCGTCATCGAGGCGCTCGGTGCCCTGATCAACCAGTATTACGATCACTCGCTTGTCTATCTCAGCAAGGAGATGTGGCGCACCGCCATGGCATCTGCGATCCAGCAGCCTGAGACGCCGCTCTCAAAGCGCTATACGGAACTTGACGGGCGCCTCTGTGCCCAGGTCGTTCAGCTTATCGAGACGCTCCAGCGGCGTGGCGTAGTCATCGCCGGCGTCGACGCGCGGGCGCTCGGAGAGGTCTTCTTCAACAATCTCAACATGATGTTCATCGAGTTTTGCAAGCACGAGAGCATGCCGCTTGAAGAGCTCAAGGCCCGTGTCGCCGAGCAGAACCGCCCGATCGCCGAGTTGATCAGCAGCGTCAAGCGCGTCTGACGCCACCGAATTCCCGAAGAAATGACAGAGATGACAGATCATACGACCGCAGTGCTTTCCGCAGCCGATGCCCTGGTGGCAGCCTTCGGTCGCCACGACACCAAGGCCTATTTCGATGCCTTCGCGCCGTCGGCGACTTTCATCTTCTACAATCTCGATCGCACTCTCGCGGATCGCGCGGCCTATGAGGCGGAATGGGCGCTGTGGGAAACCCGCGACGGCTTTAGCGTCAAGGCCTGCCGCTCAACGAACCGCAGCGTACACATCGTCGGCGATGTCGCCATCTTCACCCATGCGGTGGAGACCGATCTCGTGATCGGCGGCGAAGCGATGACGAACCACGAGCGTGAGACGATCGTCTTTGCCCACCAGCCGGACGGTCGATGGCTCGCCATTCATGAGCATCTTTCCCCGCTCCCGATGTAGTTGTTGTTTGTGGCTGGACTACCTGCGGTTCATTGGCTAGACGCCATCGGCTGCCAACGCATGGTCTGCATCTGAATTCTTTATGTGATGTACCGCTCCTACAATGTGAGCCACGAAAGAAAAGCCAGATTGCCCATTGCGGCCTGGCTGGGGGCGGGTCACTCGCCGGTTCTGCTCAGGCTTTGTGATCCAGGAGACCTTGAGCAAGACGAACTGATCCACCGAGCCCAAAAGCATAAACATACTGAGCCACACAAAAGATGGGGGCAGGCAGAAGCATCTCGACACGCCTGCGAATGGTGTGGAGCACGGCTCCATGCCGATAACGATGAGCAGTGATGTCGTGTTGTCTGCGTTGAAGCAGGAATCGTCGTCAGTCAGCCATTCATTTGGCTTGGAAGTGTGTTGATGAAACGAATGCGGTTCTCCACCGCCGCGATGACCAGGTTCTGGACGTCCTCGCTCTCGATGCACTCAGTTGTCTCGACATGGGCAATGGCTTCGCAATCACGGATCCGAGACCGAGCGCACCGGAACCTTCGGCCATCTGTGAGTTGATCCGCCGGCCACGAGCCCCCTTTTGCCCTGAAGGTCGAAAGATAGCGGCGGCAGCTTGGCCATGGGCCTCTCACCGAGCGGGTGAGCTGAAAGAGAGGCTCCATCATGTCACGGTTCGGATTGTCGATGTCGATGATGATGACGTCTGGCGGCAGTGTCTGCTCCGTCTTGGCAGTTCCCTGCCCCTCGAGAGCAGCTGTGACGTGCTAACGACCTGCCTCGCGCAGCAAACCGTGCTCGATCATCGCTGCGCGAACAGCGTTGTCATGGATCACAAGGATAGTGAGGTCGAGGTGGTTCTTAAGCGATTGAGGACGCAATGCTGCAAGGTTGGCAAGCTTGCGGCCTAAGTTTTGAGCCTGCGGCCATGCTAACTGATTTTAGAGCAGATCGGCGGCTTGACTGAACAGCGAGGCCAAAAAACAAACCCCCGGAGTGGTCTATTCCGGGGGGCTGGCGGTGAAGCGCAGGTTAGGCCGATATTCGTTCTCGCTCAGTCATGCCCCTTGGGCTGCAGCGATATCTGCCGTGCGAGCGCGAGCGAGATCAGCGTGCAGACGGCCCCCGACAGAAGGTAGAGGCCGGCTGCAAACAGACCGAACCAGGTAGACAGCAACAGTGCTGCCAAAGGTGCAAACCCTGCCCCGAACATCCAGGAGAGTGCCGAGACCATCGCGGAGGCCGTGTAGCGATTTCGACGGTCAAACAGAGAGGCGATGGTTCCGGAGGACTGGGCGAAATTGAAGCCGAGAATGACGAAACCAACCATCATGTAGGCGACGACACCGGCCTGGCCGCCGTTCAGCAGCAGAGGCGCCGTCAGCGCGAAGGCACCGATGGCCCAGGCCCCCCAGACGAGGATCCTGTCACGGCCGATACGGTCCGAAAGCCAGCCGGAGAACAGCATGGCAAGGATGCCGACGGCAGCACCGGCCGCTTCGATCAGGAGGAAGGTGCCCGGCGCCTCGTCCGTGTAGAGGAAAATCCACGAAAGCGGGAAGACCGTGACCATGTGGAACATGGCAAAGCTCGCCAGCGGCACGAAAACGCCGAGCAGAACCGTGCGTCCGTCCTGCGACAGGGTGGCGCGCAATCCCGTCGGGGTTAGCTCGTTCGTCTCGAAGAGTTCCTTGAACTCGGGCGTGTCGACGATGCGCAGACGCGCAAAGAGCGCGACGACATTGATCGCGAAGGCGACAAAGAATGGATAACGCCAGCCCCAGTCGAGGAAGTCGGCGGCCGACAGCGTCATGACGAGGTAGGCGAACAGCACGGCGGCGACGGCAAGACCAACCACAGCGCCGAGCTGCGGGATCATGGCATAGAAACCACGCTTGTCCTTCGACGCAGTGATGGCCAGCAGCGGTGCAAGGCCATCCCAGGTCCCGCCAAGCGCCAGACCCTGGCCGATGCGCAAGAGCGCCAGCATGGCGATTGCCCACCATCCGGCGGTTTCATAGGACGGCACCAGCCCCATGGCGACAGTGGAAGTTCCCAGCAGGAAAAGCGCCACCGTCAGCTTGGTCACGCGGCCATGTCTGCGGTCGAGGGCTGTGAAAATCACAGTGCCGAGCGGTCGTGCCACGAAGGCGAGCGCCACCAGCACGAAGGACCAGAGCGTCCCGGTCAGCGGATCGAGGAACGGAAAGATGCGCGCCGGAAAGACGATGACGGACGCGATCGCGAACACGAAGAAGTCGAAGAACTCCGACGTGCGCCCGATGATGACGCCGACAGCGATATCGGACGGTGAAACGTGATGGTCATCGTCTGAAGTTGTGCGGCCGTTCTGTGCGGCCGGGGGTGCAGAACCGGTCATGCTCGCCATGTCGCGGGATCACTTTCTCGATTGTACTGGGCGGGCGCGCACCGGGGGATACAGCGTTCGCCTTAGTCTAACATGCTGAAATGAAATGCCGCAGGTGCGGCCAAATTGACAGGTGACAAATTGTCGTATGTGCTGCACCGCAAAACCCAACTAACTAGCTTGGCGAATGTCAATGGTCGTCGAGTGGTGTTCGGGGGGACCCCTGCTCTGTGACCCGTCAGCGTATCAGGGTAAGAGATGCAAGAGCTTCGCCTCCCGAAAATATTGGCCGCCGTGGTGGCGGTCCTTTTCCTGTCCGCCTGCAAGGCTGAAGTCCTTGCTCCCACCGGCGACGTCGCCGCCCAGCAGCGTGACCTTCTGGTCATCTCCACGCTTCTGATGCTGATCATCATTATTCCGGTGATGGCGCTCACCTGCTGGTTCGCCTGGCACTACCGTGCATCCAACAGTCAGGCGATCTACAGGCCGAACTGGTCCCACTCGACCAAGCTCGAGCTGATCATCTGGGCGATCCCCCTGATGATCATCATCTGCCTCGGTGCGCTGACCTGGGTCGGTACCCATCTTCTCGATCCCTACAGGCCACTGGCGCGCGTGTCTGAGGAGCAGCCGCTCGATCCGCAGCAGGAGCCGCTTGAGGTTCAGGTCGTGGCACTCGACTGGAAATGGCTCTTCATCTACCCGCAATACGGCGTCGCCACGGTGAACGAACTTCCGGTCCCGGTCGATCGGCCGATCCGATTCTCGCTGACCTCCTCTTCGGTGATGAATGCCTTCTACATCCCGCACATGGCCGGCATGATCTACGCCATGCCCGGCATGCAGACGACGCTGCACGGTGTTTTCAATAAGGAAGGTACCTTCCAGGGGCTCGCCTCGCATTACTCGGGTGCCGGCTTCTCTGGCATGCGCTTCAAGGCAAACGCAACCGACGCTGCCGCCTTCGAGGCCTGGGTCGAGGAGGCGCGCGCGGGCAGCGACAAGCTGGACCGGGCGAAGTATCTCGAGCTCGAGCGTCCCACCGAGAACGTCACGCCGATCACGTTTGCCAGTGTCGATCCGCAGCTATTTCCGCGCGTGGTCAACATGTGCGTCGAAGACGGCAAGATCTGCATGGCCGAAATGATGGCGCTCGACGCCCAAGGCGGAACGGGTCTCGCCGGAACGGTCAACATGAGCGCCCTGATCTACGACAAGCATGAACGCCGCGGCACGCGCGAGCCGGTCTTCGGCTGGGAACCCTTCAAGGTTCTCGGCTTCTGCTCGGCGGAAGAGCTGGAGCAGATGCTGGCCGCAAAGCCTGCTTCCTACAACGACCAGCCCGTCGTTTCGGGTCCACTGATGGGACACAACATGCCGCAGCCGGTATCGCCTTTCGGCGGTGAGGCCGAACGTTTTCTCACGCTCGTCCGGCAGGCATCCGGCAATGCGCCGCAACTCTGACAGGAATTTGGCATGGCTACGATAGACCATTCCACCACGCTTCTTCTCGGTCGCCTCAATTGGAGTGCGATCCCGTCGGACCCGATCGTGCTTGCAACCTTCGTTGTGGTTGCGGTCGGGGGCGCTGCAACGGTGGGCGCGCTGACCTATTACCGCCTTTGGGGCTATCTCTGGCGGGAATGGCTGACCTCTGTCGATCACAAGAAGATCGGCATCATGTATATAATTCTGGCGTTGGTCATGCTGGTGCGAGGCTTCGCCGATGCCATCATGATGCGCCTTCAGCAGGTGCTCGCCTTCAATGGCTCGGAGGGCTATCTTAACGCCCATCACTATGACCAGATCTTCACCGCCCACGGCGTGATCATGATCTTCTTCGTGGCGATGCCCTTCGTCACGGGACTGATGAACTACGTCGTGCCGCTGCAGATCGGCGCGCGAGACGTCTCGTTCCCCTTCCTCAACAACTTCTCCTTCTGGATGACCGTCGGCGGTGCCGTGCTTGTCATGGCCTCACTCTTCGTCGGTGAGTTCGCGCAGACCGGCTGGCTTGCCTTCCCGCCACTGTCGGGCATCGGCTACAGTCCGTGGGTCGGGGTCGATTACTATATCTGGGGCCTCCAGATCGCCGGGGTTGGAACGACGCTGTCCGGCATCAACCTGCTCGTCACCATCGTCAAGATGCGTGCCCCGGGCATGACCCTGATGCGCATGCCGGTCTTCACCTGGACGGCACTCTGCACCAACATCCTCATCGTCGCCTCCTTCCCGGTTTTGACGATGACGCTGATCCTCCTGACGCTTGATCGCTACGTGGGAACGAACTTCTTCACGAATGATCTCGGCGGCAACCCGATGATGTATATCAACCTCATCTGGATCTGGGGTCACCCGGAAGTCTACATCCTCATCCTGCCGCTCTTCGGCGTCTTCTCGGAGATCACCTCGACCTTTTCCGGCAAGCGTCTATTCGGCTACAGCTCGATGGTCTATGCCACCGTCTGCATCACGATCCTGAGCTATGTCGTCTGGCTGCACCACTTCTTCACCATGGGCTCGGGCGCCTCGGTGAACGCCTTCTTCGGCATCACCACCATGATCATCTCGGTGCCCACGGGGGCCAAGATCTTCAACTGGCTCTTCACCATGTATAAGGGCAGGGTGCGCTTCGATCTGCCGATGATGTGGACGGTCGCCTTCATGCTGACCTTCACCATCGGTGGCATGACCGGCGTACTTCTTGCTGTCCCGCCGGCAGACTTCGTCCTGCACAACTCGCTCTTCCTGGTGGCGCACTTCCACAACGTCATCATCGGCGGTGTGTTGTTCGGCTGCTTTGCGGCGATCGCCTATTGGTGGCCCAAGGCTTTCGGCTTCCAGCTTAATGTCTTCTGGGGCAAGGTCTCCTTCTGGAGCTGGGTCAGCGGCTTCTGGCTCGCCTTCATGCCGCTCTACGTGCTCGGCCTGATGGGGGTCACCCGCCGCATGCGCGTCTTTGATGATCCGGATCTCAGGATATGGTTCATTCTGGCAGCGCTGGGCGCCGTGCTGATCGCTGTCGGCATCGCCGCCTTCTTCATCCAGATCGCAGTCTCGATCTGGAACCGGAAGGACAACATGGATGTCACCGGCGACCCCTGGGATGGTCGCACGCTCGAATGGGCGACGTCCTCCCCGCCGCCGGCATACAACTTCGCCTTCACGCCTGTCGTCCACGATCTCGACGCCTGGCACGACATGAAGCAGGTTGGCCAGACACGCCCGAAGGCACCCTATCTGCCGATCCACATGCCGCGTTACACCGGCTCAGGCGTCATGATCTCCGCGCTTGCCACGCTCTGCGGCTTCGCGCTGGTCTGGTACATCTGGTGGCTGGCGGCCGTGTCCTTCCTCGCGATCATCGCCGTGTCGATCGCCCATACCTTCAACTACGATCGGGACTATTACGTCCCCGTCGACGAGGTCGAGCGTGTCGAAAAGGCGCGTGAGCGCGAACTGGCAAGCGTAGGAGCGCAACAATCGTGAGCACCGTCACCCAAACCGATACGCCTGCCGTCTATTGGGAAACCGAGCCGCATCACCATCCGGAAGGCGCGTCGACGCGGCTCGGCTTCTGGATCTACCTGATGAGCGACTGCCTGATGTTTGCAGTCCTCTTCGCGGTCTTCGCCGTGGTCGGCCAGAGCTATGCGGCCGGTCCCGGCCCAAAGGCGCTCTTCGAGCTGAACCTGATTGCGATCAACACTGGCTTCCTGCTGGTCTCCTCGATCACTTTCGGCTTCGCCATGCTCGCCATGTATGAGGGCAGGCAGGCCCGCATGCAGATCTGGCTTGCCATCACTCTCCTGCTCGGCATCGCCTTCCTGGCGCTCGAGATCTACGAGTTTCATCACCTGATCGAGCTCGGCGCTGGTCCGCAGCGCTCGGCCTTCCTCTCGGCCTTCTTCGCGCTGGTCGGCACGCACGGCCTGCACGTGCTGTTCGGCTGCATCTGGCTTGTCACGCTGATGATCCAGGTCAATCAGAAAGGCCTGATCCCTGCCAACACCCGACGCATGGAATGCTTGAGCATGTTCTGGCACTTCCTCGATGTCATCTGGATCGGGGTCTTCACCTTCGTTTATCTTCTGGGGATGATCTGATGTCGCAACACTCCATCAAGCCCCATGGCCACAACGACCATGGTCACGACAGCACCGGTCATGATCATGGCAGCTACCGGTCATACCTGACCGGCTTCGTGCTGGCCGCGATCCTGACGATCATTCCCTTTGCGATTGTCATGAGCGGTGGCTTCGAAAGCCGCGTCTTGACCGCGGTGACCGTGATCGCCTTCGCTGTCGTCCAGGTTCTCGTCCACATGGTCTACTTCCTGCACATGAACACCCGGTCGGACGAAGGCTGGACCATGCTGTCGATGATCTTCACTGTCATCGTCGTGGTGATCATGATCGCTGGCTCCGTCTGGGTCATGTACAACCTCAACACCAACATGATGCCATCAATGGATCACGAGAGCTTCCAGGGCTTCGGCTCCTGAGACAGCGAGGTGACATGACGCGAGCGGGCCGACCATGGTGGATCATCGGGCTCGGCACGCTCGCCATCGCCCTGCTCCTCGGGCTGGGCGTCTGGCAGCTCCAGCGTCTTCAGTGGAAAACGGCACTCATAGAACGGGTCGAAGCGGGGCTTCTTGCCCCGCCGGTCTCTGCGCCCGGTCCTAATGACTGGGCTGCCGTCTCCTTCGACACCGCGGAATATCGCCGCGTCGAGGTACAAGGCCGCTATCTTCCGGGCGACGATATCCTCGTCAAGGCCGTTACGGCCCGCGGGTCCGGTTTCTGGGTCATGTCGCCTTTCGAAACGCTCGAAGGGTGGCGGCTCTTCGTCAACAGAGGCTTCGTACCTGATGATCGCACGTCGCCGGCAGATCGTCAGCGACCTGCTGGCGAGCCCGAGGTGACGGGGCTTTTGCGGCTCACCCAACCCGGCGGCGCCTTTTTGCGGGACAATGATCCCGCCAATGGCCGCTGGTTCTCTCGCGACACCTTTGCGATGGCCGGTACGCTCGGGCTAGGTGACGTGGCGCCCTATTTCATCGATTCTGACGAACGCGGCGACGCACTCCCGATTGGCGGGCTGACCGTCGTCTCCTTCCCGAACAAGCATTTCGGCTATGCCATGACATGGTTCGGTCTGGCTGCCGTCTTTGCCTATCTGCTTTACCGTGCAACGGGACCCGGCGAACCACACCGCTGATAGAGCCCTTGCAACGGTTGGTCAGGATCCCTTCGTTCCAGCTGCTTGAGGGGTGGGCACCGCGTTGTTAGCGGGGCCGGTCCACATGCTCTTGATGATCTGCTTCACCTGGTATTGCAGCATTTCGTCATGTCTCGCCACCTCCACGAAGCGGCCGGTGAACTCGCGCGTTGAACTCAAGAGTCCCGCAAGCGCGATCGACGCCATCATGCCCAGTTTGATATCGAACGGACGCTTCTGCCCCGCCGCCTCAAGGCTTGACTGCACGAAAGGATAGACGACTTCGAGAAATGGCTTCGCCAAGGCCTCCTCGATGAAATCCTTTCGTTCCTCGTCCCGGCTTTGAATGATTTCCGAAAACATAATTCTCGAAAAATGTGTTCGCCGCCAGATCACGTCCACGACTTCGGAACTGATGAAATCGACACGCTCTGCTTGCGGGCGGTCTTGGGCCCGAGCAATCGCTGCCTCGAGCAATTCCACGGTTTCGCGCGCCACTTCGGTCACGATCGCCTGCCAAAGGCCCATTTTTGATCCGTAGCGGTAGGATATCAGCGCGACGTCGACACCTGCGGTCGCTGCGATTGCGCGCAGTGATGTCTGCTCGAAACCATTTGCCGCAAAGGTCTCCATTGCAGCCTCCAGAAGGCCTTCGGCATTCTGTTCTGCGCCCCGGCGAGGCCGACCCCGTTTCCGCTCTGGCACGTTCTTAACCTGTTTCACACCACCCTCAATTCGTTCGCTTGACAAGCCTAGCCGCATTCCGGCATATATTCAACAGACGATGAATAAAATCCTCCCTCGTTTTCAGGAGCCTGCGATGCCCACCCCGTTGGTAACGCGCCAGATGGGTCGGTTGCCCCCGACGTCAAGAAAACTCCCATGGCTGCTGGCGGCAGTTCTGCCCCTCCTTCTCGCCTCCTGCAGCGACGAGGCGTCGGAAAAGGCCGGCTATGTGCCGACGGTGAGGGTCGCGACCGCAGCCACCGTGTCCGATGCCGTCACGGTCTCCGGTACCGGGGAGGTGAAGCCGAGGGTCGAAAGCGTCCTGTCCTTCAAGGTCAGCGGCCGCGTCATCGCCCGTGATGTCGGGGTCGGCGATCGGGTGAAGGTCGGTCAGGTGCTTGCCCGCATCGATCCGACGGAACAGAAGGCGGATCTGGCGGCGGCAGAAGCGGCCATCCGCGCCCGCCAAGCCACCTTGCGCACCGCCGAATCCTATCTCAACCGCCGTCGCACCCTGACACAGACAGGTGCTCTGCCACAGCAGCAGCTGGACGAGGCGATCCAGCAATATGATTCGGCAGTCAATGATCTCGATGCAGCACAGGCAAATCTCGCCAGCGTGCAGGAAAGCCTGGCTCAGACCGAGCTGAAAGCCGATGCCGATGGCCTCATCACGGCTGTGAGCATCGAGCCGGGAGAAGTCGTGCAGCCATCATCGGCCGCATTCAAGCTCGCCCATGATGGCGAGCTCGATGCTGTCTTCAACGTGGATGAAAGTGCCTTGACCAGGGACACGCCGCCTGAATCGGTCGAAGTCGCCCTTGTCGATCGGCCGGATATTCGCGCAGTCGCGCACATTCAGGAGATCAGCCCCTCGGTGGATCGCAAGCTCGGCACAGTACGACTGAAGCTGTCGATCACCGATCCGCCACCGGAGATCACGCTGGGTTCGGCAATTGTGGCCTATGCGAAGCTCTCGGAAGTGGGGCGAATATCCATTCCGTCCCAATCTTTGACCAGTGCCAACGGAAAGCCCGCAGTCTTCGTCGTCGATCCGGCCACGGAGACAGTCGAGACCCGTCAAATCGAGGTGCTGCGCTACGACGCCGACCGGATCATCGTCGCCAACGGGCTTGAACCCGGTGATCAGTTCGTCGTCGAGGGAACGCAGTTTCTCTATCCGAAACAAAAGGTTCGTACGGTTCAGGGAGACGCGCAATGAAGCAAGTGAAAGCAATTGCATTTCTGTGCCTTGCGGTCGTTGCGCTGAGTTCCTGCAGCGAGGCCGAAGAACAGGCCGCGCCGCAGGAGCGTCCGGCTCTCTCGGTCATCGCCGGGCCGCGCGCGAGTGAGCCTGGATCGACCTTCACCGGGACCGTCGAGGCCAAGCTGAATGTCGACATCGGCTTTCGTCTGCTCGGTCGGGTCACCGCGCGCATGGTCGATGTCGGCGATGTCGTTCGTGCCGGCGAGGTTCTGATGACGCTCGACACGACCAGCCTTCAGCTCGCTGTCCGCCAGGCCGAAGCAGATCTTGCATCCGCAAATGCCAAACTCGATCTGGCGCAGGTCAATGCCAGCCGTCAGGCGACACTTCTGAGAACCCAGGCGACCACGCGTGAGCGACTGGAAGAAGCCGAGCAGACCGCGGAAGCCGCCGAGGCGACTGTCCGGCAAAAGGAAGCCGATCTGACGAAAGCGCGTGAGCAGACAACCTATGCCACTGTCGTCGCACAAACCGATGGTGTCGTTTCGGCCGTTAGCGCGGAAGTCGGACAGGTCGTTGCAGCCGGTCAATCGGCCGTGACGATCGCCCGGCTGGAGGCCCTCGATGCTGTCATCGATGTCCCCGACACGCTGAAGGCGCTTCAACTGCCCGACACGGAATACGAGGTCACCCTCCTGTCGAACCCGCAAATCAAGGCACAAGGTCGCGTGCGGGAGGTCGCACCCGAGGCTGATGGCGCAACCCGGACGCGGCGAACCAAGCTTGCGCTTTCTGCCCCGGACAAAGCGTTTCGCCTCGGCAGCACCGTGGTCGCGAGACCAATCGCAGCCGTCGCCACCGCCATCTGGCTGCCTGAAACGGCCATGGGTGCCGATCAGTCAGGCGGCGCATTTGTCTGGGTCATCGACCCGGCCAGCGGTGCCGTGGCGCGTCGGCCTGTCGAAGCCGAAAAGGCCGATGGCGGCGGCTATGACATTGTTTCGGGATTGCAGGCCGGAGAGCGCGTGGTCAGCGCCGGCGTGAACTCCCTCACCGAAAATCAGATCGTTTCCTTCACCGACGAGATCGCCCGATGAACAGCAAATTCAATCTTTCCGAATGGGCACTGCGGCACAAGTCGCTCGTCTGGTATTTCATGATCCTCTCCACGGTTGCGGGGATCATGGCCTATTTCAATCTCGGACGGGAAGAAGATCCCGAATTCACGATCAAGACGATGCTGATCCAGGCCCAGTGGCCGGGAGCATCGGTCGACGAAATGACCAGTCAGGTCACCGATCGGATCGAGAAGAAACTGCAGGAACTCGAATCCCTCGACTACACCAAGAGCATCAATGCGCCGGGACAGGCGACGATCTACGTCAACCTTCTCGAGAACACGAAGGCGGCGGACGTCAGCCAGACCTGGGTCAAGGTCCGGAACATGATCAATGACATCGTTCCCAACCTCCCTCAGGGTGTGGTCGGTCCCTTTTTCATCGACAGCTTCGGTGATGTCTATGGCAATATCTATGCCTTCACGGCGGACGGACTGACACAGCGACAGCTCCGGGACTATCTGGAAGCGGCAAGAACCGAGATCCTTGCCGTTCCCAATGTCGGTAAGGTCGATCTCATCGGCGCTCAGGACGAAGTGATCTATCTGGAATTCTCCACCCGGCGTATGGCCGCGCTCGGCATCACCCAGCAACAGATCGTCGAGACACTGCAGAACCAGAACGCCGTCGTCGCATCAGGCACTCTGCGCACCGCGTCCGAGAGCATCAGCATGCGCGTCTCAGGTCAGTTCTCCACCGAAGACGATCTGAGAAAGGTCAACCTTCGCGTCAACGACCGCTTCTTTCGACTGAGCGATGTCGCGACCATCACGCGCGGCTATGTCGACCCGCAACAGGCGTTGTTCCGGGTCAATGGCGAGCCGGCGATCGGTCTTGCGATCGGCATGAAGCCGGGCTCCAACCTGCTCGAATTCGGCGAAGCCCTGTCCGAGAGGATGGAAAAGGTAACCGCCAACCTGCCCATCGGCATTGGCATTCATCATGTGGCCGATCAGGCAGTTGTCGTCGACGAGGCGGTCGGCGGTTTCACCAAGGCCCTCTTCGAGGCGATCGCCATCGTTCTCGTCGTCAGCTTCATAAGTCTCGGCGCCAGAGCCGGGCTCGTGGTCGCTCTGTCGATCCCGCTGGTCCTCGCCATCACCTTCGTCGCCATGGAGTATCTGGGCATCTCCCTCCAGCGCATTTCGCTGGGTGCATTGATCATCGCGCTCGGCCTCCTGGTCGACGATGCCATGATCGCCATCGAGATGATGGTGTCCAAGCTTGAACAGGGCGAACCCCTGTCCAAGGCAGCGATAGCGGTTTGGACCTCGACGGCGTTTCCGATGCTGACCGGCACCCTGGTCACCGTCGCGAGTTTCATTCCCGTCGGTCTAAACGACAGCGCCGCCGGCGAGTTCACCTTCTCGCTCTTCGTCGTCATTGCCGTTGCCCTGATCGTTTCCTGGATTGTGGCCGTTCTCTTCGCGCCGGTTCTCGGGGTGCTGATCCTTCCGGCAAAGATGGAGCGGCATCATGAGCAGAAGGGCAGGGTTGCCCAGATGTTCTCGCGCATTCTGGCGGCTTGCATGCATCGGCCGAAGATGACGGTCGCCGCCACATTCGGCGTCTTCCTCCTCTCCGTCTATGGCATGGGCTTCGTCCAGCAGCAGTTCTTCCCAGCATCGGATCGTCCGGAGCTGATCGTCGATTGGACCGGGCGGCAGAACTCCACGCTGGCCCAGACCAAGGCCGACATGGATGAATTCGAGGCCGCCTACCTCGCCAATGACGACAGTATCGACCACTGGACGTCCTATGTTGGGCAAGGCGCCAAGCGTTTCGTTCTCTCATTCGACGTGCAGCCGTCGGCCCCATATTTCGGCCAGATGGTCATCGTGACAAAGAGCATCGAAGCCCGTGAGGCTCTCAAGGAAAAGCTGAAGGCGGTTGCCGCAGATGGCTATCCGGGTACGGACATTCTGGTCAAGGAAATGGAGCTTGGGCCGCCGGTCGGTCGGCCGATCCAGTACCGCGTCAGCGGCCCGGATCCGGAAAAGGTGCGCGAATACGCAGCCGGACTTGCAGCCGTCATCGGCACGGAGCCACGTCTCGGTCGCATCGTCTTCGACTGGATGGAGCCGGCTCGCACCGTCAAGGTCGATGTGCTTCAAGACAAGGCCCGCCTTCTCGGCGTGAGCTCGAGCGATATCGCGACGGCGCTCAACAATATGGCCGGTGGCTCCACCATGACCCAGCTGCGCGACAGTATCTATCTGATCAACGTTGTTGGCCGTGCGCCGGGCGACGAGCGTCAGTCTGTTGAAACACTCCGCAATCTGCAGCTACCCGGCGGTGATGGCCAGTCCGTACCGCTCGCCTCCATCGCCACCTTCTCCTACGGCATGGAGCAGCCCGTGATCTGGCGTCGTGATCGCAGTCCGACGATCACGCTGAAAGCTGCCATTACCGATGCCACGCAGCCGGCCACCATTGATGCGGCCTTGAAGGGCAAGGTCGAAACCTTTGCCGCCGATCTTCCTGCGGGTTATCATGTCGCGGTCGGCGGCTCGGTCGAAAGCAGCGCCAAAAGCCAGGCACCGATTGCGGCCGTCGTGCCGCTGATGCTTCTGACCATGACGACGATCCTCATGTTCCAGCTGCAGAGCTTCCAGCGCCTTTTCATGGTGGTGATTGTCGCCCCGCTCGGACTGATCGGTGTTGTCGCAGCCCTCCTGCCCAGCGGGGCGCCTCTCGGCTTCGTTGCCATTCTCGGCGTCTTGGCCCTGATCGGTATCCTCATCCGAAACTCGGTCATCCTCGTGGTCGAGATCGATACGCTGCAACGCAACGGCCGGCATGCCTGGGACGCCGTACGCGAGGCCACCGAGCACCGCATGCGACCGATCATGCTGACGGCTGCCGCAGCCAGTCTCGCGCTCATCCCCATCGCCTCTGAGATCTTCTGGGGGCCAATGGCTTTCGCGATGATGGGCGGCATCATTGTCGGTACGGTGCTGACGCTGCTTTTCCTGCCGGCGCTTTATCTGATCTGGTTCCGGATCAAGGAGCCCTCGGTCACAGCCTGACCGACTGGGCCAACTTCGACCGGCCTCGACAAAGCTTGCGGCCGGTTTTCTTCTCGGCTCAATAAGAACTTTCGAGACTGTAGCGGCTACCCGGATAGAGAAGCCGAACGGATGTCACCAGCCGGTCGCCGGACCAGGTCCGACGCCGCACCAGAAGACAGGGTTCGGACCTTGCGATGGCCAGCAGCCGGCATTCCCAGGGCTGTGGAAGTACCGCCTCAACGAACTGCTCGGCACGCGAAATCGGCGCGATACCGCTCAGATAGGCATTCGGCGTCATCGCCAGGAAATCCTGATCGAGATAGGCGGGCGCAAGCTCCGCATGGACGAAGCGATCCTCGAGCTGGATCGGCAGGTCGTCCTCCTTGTGCACGATGACCGAATGAAAGGCTGATGTGCCGGCCTCCACTTCCAGCCTGTCCGCCAGATCGTGATCGCAAACTTCCGCCTGCATCAGCACGATCTCTACGGAATGCTCGCCGCCGCGCTCGGCGATCTCCTCGGCGATGTTGCGCACGTCGCTGACATTGGCCCGGCGCTTCTTCGGCGCAACGAAGGAGCCTCGCCCCTGGACACGCACGATGACGCCTTCGTTGGCCAGTTCCCTGAGCGCCCGATGCGCCGTCATCCGGCTGACCCCCAGCATCTCGACCAGCTCGTTCTCGGAGGGAATGCGGTAATTGATCGGCCATTCGCCACGCTCAATCCGCGCCTTGATCTCGGCCTTCATCTGCTCGTAGAGCGGCGTATCCTGCCGTTCCTCGGGGAGTGCAAAGCCTGGCTGGTCGTCGGACATGGTGGGTCGATCCTGATGGTAGCGAAGCGATCTTGCGGGTTTCTAGCCGCCGCGCTTCGGGCATTCCCTTATCGGCACATGCCTTGTCTAGGCAACCGGTTCGGGACCGGAGGCCCGATCCAGAACGGCAATCATTTCGACGCGGTAGAGCGTGCAATCAGCCGCGCGAGGCTCGACGGTGAACTCAAACGGTACCTGCTCTGAGATCATGATATCGCCGAGCCCGACTTCCGATCCCATGCTATCGATCGCAACAAGGGCATCACCCCGAAACACGATTGCGACGGTGTCCCCCGACACCGAAAGCGTCTGTGCGGCTGAGACGTCGATCTTCGTCATGCTATGAACGAAAAACCCGCGACGGCTCATGACATTGAGATCGAGGGTTTCGCCGCCAAGACAATCGGCCTGCACTTCCGAATCGCCGGAAAAGGCGAAGGGAGGCGATTCCACGAGTAGCGGCGGCTCCTGCCTCCCATCGACCGTCAACTGCATGCCGTCGCCTTGCAGAACGGCTATCGTCCTGTCGATCCCGGCAAAGACCGAGAACGGACCGGAGGTCCCGACGGTCGCAAGACTGATTCGCCAGTCGAACCCGCCGGCTCCATCCGAAGCAGGCCTGGAGATCACCTCGCGGGTGATCCCCAGCCCGTTTTTCCAGGGCATCTTCAGGTGCTCGTCGAAGCGCTGGATGCGGATGGACATGGGCGTTTCGCGTCCCCTCAATTGCCGAGAATGCCGGGCAGACGAAGGCCTTTTTCCTTGGCGCAGTCGAGCGCGATGTCATAGCCCGCATCGGCATGGCGCATCACGCCGGTCGCCGGATCGTTCCACAGCACCCGCTCCAGCCGGCGTGCAGCATCGTCCGTGCCATCGGCGCAGATGACCATGCCGGAATGCTGTGAAAAGCCCATGCCGACGCCGCCGCCATGATGCAGCGAGACCCAGGTCGCACCCGAGGCGCAGTTCAGGAGTGCGTTCAGAAGCGGCCAGTCGGACACGGCGTCCGAGCCGTCCTTCATCGCTTCCGTCTCGCGATTCGGCGAGGCGACGGAGCCGCTGTCGAGATGGTCACGTCCGATGACGACGGGTGCCTTCAGCTCGCCAGTCCGCACCATCTCGTTGAAGGCGAGGCCGAGCTTGTGGCGATCGCCAAGGCCGACCCAGCAGATGCGGGCGGGCAGACCCTGGAAGGCGATGCGCTCGCGTGCCATGTCCAGCCAGTTATGCAGATGCGTGTTGTCGGGCAGCAGCTCCTTCACCTTGGCATCGGTCTTGTAGATATCCTCCGGATCGCCCGAAAGTGCCGCCCAGCGGAACGGGCCGATGCCGCGGCAGAAGAGCGGGCGGATATAGGCCGGCACGAAGCCGGGGAAGGCAAAGGCATTCTCGAAGCCTTCTTCCTTGGCGACCTGGCGGATGTTGTTGCCGTAGTCGAGCGTCGGAATGCCCCTGTTCCAGAAGTCGACCATGGCCTGCACATGGGTCTTCATCGAGGCGCGTGCGGCGACTTCCACCGCCTTCGGATCGCTTTCCTGCTTTGCCCGCCATTCGGCAACCGTCCAGCCGAGCGGCAGATAGCCATGGATTGGATCATGGGCCGAGGTCTGGTCGGTGACGATGTCAGGGCGCACGCCGCGACGCACGAGTTCCGGGAAGATCTCGGCGGCATTGCCGACGAGGCCGACGGATTTGGCTTCGCCGGCCTTCGTCCACTGGTCGATCAGGGCAAGCGCCTCGTCCAGCGTATGCGCCTTGGCGTCGACGTAACGGGTGCGCAGGCGGAAATCGATGCGGGTCTCGTCGCATTCGACGGCAAGGCAGCAGGCGCCGGCCATGACGGCGGCGAGCGGCTGGGCACCACCCATGCCGCCAAGGCCTCCGGTCAGGATCCACTTGCCCTTGAGATTGCCGTTGTAGTGCTGGCGGCCAGCCTCCACGAAGGTCTCATAGGTGCCCTGCACGATGCCCTGCGTGCCGATATAGATCCACGAGCCGGCGGTCATCTGGCCGTACATGGCCAGCCCCTTTTTATCCAGCTCGTTGAAGTGATCCCAGGTCGCCCAATGCGGCACGAGGTTGGAATTGGCGATCAGCACGCGCGGCGCGTCCTTGTGGGTGCGGAACACACCGACCGGCTTGCCCGACTGGACGATCAGCGTCTCTTCTTCGGTCAACGTCTTCAGCGTCTCGACAATCCTGTCGAAATCGTCCCAGGTGCGGGCCGCACGCCCGATGCCGCCATAAACGACCAACTCATGCGGCCGCTCGGCAACATCGGGATCGAGATTGTTCATCAACATGCGCAGCGGCGCTTCCGTCATCCAGCTCTTGGCCGAGAGTTCGGTTCCGGTGGCGGCGCGGACGTCGCGGATATTGTGTCTGGGATTGCTCATGGTCCTCGCTCCTCAGCGTTTCAGATCGAGCGCGATGGCTTCGATGGTTGTCAGAATGTCCTTGAGATGGCGTCGCAGCGCCTCGGCCTTTCCGGCGTCATAGGCGAAGGGTGGTGCCTCGATGGCGAGATGCGTGATCTGCGCCAGTTCCATCTGGATGGCGTGCACGCCGGTCTCCGGCCGCCCGTAATGCCGTGTCGTCCAGCCGCCTTTGAAGCGGCCGTTGACCACAGACCTGTAGCCCTCGGCCCGACCGGCGATCTCGGCGGCGGCTTTCTCGATCCTGACATCGCAGGTGCGGCCCATGTCCGTGCCGATGTTGAAATCCGGCAGAGGCCCTTCAAACAGGAAGGGGATCAACGAACGGATCGAATGGCAGTCATAGAGCACCGCCACGCCATGCAACGCTTTCACGCGCTCGATTTCAGCCTTCAGCGCCGCATGATAGGGCTGATGGAAGCCTGCCAGCCGATCGGCGATATCGCCCTCGCTCGGCTCTTCGCCGCTTTTCCAGATCGCCACCCCGTCGAAATCCGTTTCCGGAACGAGGCCGGTGGTGTTCTGCCCCGGATAGAGGCTCACGCCATCAGGGTCGCGGTTCGCATCGATCACATAGCGATGGAAGGTCGCCCGGACCGTCGTCGCATCCGGCAACAACCCGGCATAGAGCTCATGGATATGCCAGTCGGTATCGGCCAGCAGTTTGCCGTTGTCATCAAGCCGATCCCAGATCGCGGGTGGGACATCCGTGCCCGTATGCGGGAAGGCGAGAATGACGGGCGAGTTGCCTTGGGTGATTTCGAAGACGGCCATCTCAGCCCTCCAGCCCCGGCAGCAATCCGGCGGAGACGGCCGAAACCAAGGTCCCATCCGCCACCAGGCGACCGGCAGCCTCGAGATCGGGCGCCATGTAGCGGTCCTCTTCCAGTGTGGCGACATGGGCACGCAAGGTGGAGATGACACGTCTCAGTTCCGGGCTCGTCGTCAGGGGCTCGCGGAATTCCACGCCCTGGGCGGCGGTCAGCGCCTCGATGCCGATGATCGAGAAGAGGTTGTCGGTCATCTGCAGTAGGCGCCGTGCCCCATGGCAGGCCATCGAGACATGGTCTTCCTGATTGGCGGATGTCGGCGTCGAATCGACCGAGGCCGGATGGGCCATCTGCTTGTTTTCACTCATCAAGGCAGCCGACGTAACTTCCGCGATCATCAGACCGGAGTTGAGCCCCGGTTTCTTGGCAAGGAAGGCCGGCAGCCCGTAGGAGAGGGCCGGATCGACCAGCAACGCGATGCGCCGTTGTGCGATCGCGCCGATTTCGCAAACGGCAATCGCGATCTGGTCGGCGGCGAAGGCCACGGGCTCCGCATGGAAGTTGCCGCCCGAGACGACGCTCATGTCGGAAAGCACCAGCGGATTGTCGGTGACGGCGTTCGCCTCGATCTCGAGCGTGCGCCCGGTCATGCGCAACAGATCGAGGCAGGCGCCGTCGACCTGCGGCTGGCAACGGATGCAATAGGGATCCTGCACACGCTCGTCGCCGTCCAGATGGCTTTCCCGGATCACCGAATCGGCGAGCAGGCCGCGCAAAGCGGCTGCCGTATCGATCTGGCCCTTGTGGCCGCGCAGCGTATGGATGTCGGCGGTGAAGGGTGCCGACGAGCCCATGGCGGCATCCGTCGAGAGCGCACCTGTGATCAACGCCGCCTGTGCGGCGCGATGGGCGCGGAACAGGCCGGCCAGCGCCAGCGCGGTGGAGGCCTGCGTCCCGTTGATCAGCGCCAGACCTTCCTTGGCCGCCAGCACGACGGGCGTCAGCCCCGCGCGCTTCAGCGCCTCGGCGCCGGAGAGCCGTTCGCCCTCAAAGAAGGCTTCCGCCTCGCCCATCATCACGGCGGCCATATGCGCGAGCGGCGCGAGATCACCGGATGCGCCGACGGAGCCCTTTTCCGGGATGAGCGGGGTGACGCCTTTTGCCAGCATGCCCTCGATGAGGCGAACCAGTTCCAGGCGGACACCAGAGGCGCCGCGACCGAGCGAGATCAGCTTAAGCGCCATGATCAAGCGCACGATATTGTTCGCCAGCGGCTGGCCCACGCCGCAGCAATGCGACAGGATCAGATTACGCTGCAGTGTCTCCGTATCGGCCGCGTCGATCTTGATCGAGGCGAGTTTGCCGAAGCCGGTATTGATGCCGTAGACCGGCGCGTTGCCGGCGGCGATTTCCGCAATCCGTGCGGCCGCCTTCTCAATGCCGGCGTCGAAGCTGCGGTCGAGCACGGCACTTTCGCCGCTCCAGTAGATCTCAGCCAGTTCGGCGAGAGAGACGCGGCCGGGGTGAAGCGTAATGGTCACGACAGAATTCCTTTGGTGATGTGGCCGTTCCAGATGCGCTGATGCAGCGGGTTGAAGCCGATGCGGTAGACAAGTTCCGCCGGGCTCTCGACCGACCAGATGGCAAGGTCGGCCTGCTTGCCGACCTCGATGGTGCCGACCGTGTCGAGACGTCCGAGCGCGCGGGCGGCATTGCGGCTCATGCCGAGAAGGCATTCCTCAACCGTCATGTGAAACAGCGTGGCCGCCATGTTCATGGTCAGCAGCAGGGAGGTGAGCGGCGAGGTGCCCGGATTGCAGTCCGTGGCAAGCGCCATGGCCGTTCCATGTTTGCGAAAGAGCTCGATCGGCGGCTTCTTCGTCTCGCGGATGAAGTAATAGGCGCCGGGCAGCAACACGGCGACGGTTCCGGCCCGTGTCATCGCGGAAGCACCCTCTTCATCGGTGTATTCCAGATGGTCTGCCGAGAGCGCCTGATACTCGGCTGCCAGCGCCGCCCCATGGAGGTTCGACAGCTGATCCGCATGCAGTTTCACCGGCAGTCCGAGAGATTTCGCCGCATCGAAGACAAGCCGCATCTCATCCGGCGAAAAGGCGATGCCTTCGCAAAAGCCGTCCACCGCATCGACCAGTCCTTGCACCTTGGCAGCCCTCAGGCCCGGCAGTACGACGTCTTCGATGAAGTCGCGATTGCGCCCCTTGTAGTCCGCAGGCGTTGCATGCGCTCCGAGATAGGTTGTGGTGACGGCGACCCGACGCTCGTCTCCGAGCTGACGCGCAGCACGCAGCATCTTGAGCTCGTCTTCAACGGTGAGCCCATAGCCGGACTTGACCTCAACGGTCGTCACGCCCTCGGCGATCAACGCATCAAGCCGGGGAAGGGTTTGGGTGACAAGATCCTCCTCGCTCGCCTCGCGCACCTGGCGCACCGACGAGACGATACCGCCGCCGGCGCGCGCAATTTCCTCGTAGGAAGCGCCGGCAAGACGCATCTCGAATTCTTTGGCGCGATTGCCGGCATGCACCAGATGCGTATGGCAATCGATCAGGCCCGGCGTCACCCAGCGCCCCTCGCAGTCGATCACCTCGGCGCTACCGGGGATCGCGATCTCGTCCGCCTCGCCGACAGCGACAATCCGCCCGCCCTCGATCATCACCCTGCCATTCTCGATCATGCCGAGCCCTGGCCGGTCAGGCGACATGGTCGCGAGTTGTGCATTGGTGAGTACAATCGTCATGCGCCCTCGCTTTCGGACCAGACGGCCGTCGTCTTCAGGAGTGTCCGGATCTGCTGGATGTCGCTGTTCAAGGGCCGGTCGTCCCGGTAGAAGGGCACCGCTTGGCGGATCAGCTCATGGATCCGTTGCGTCATCGCAGCTCTCTTGGCCTTGGAGGGCTGCAGGTCATGGGCCTGCGCGGCGGCGGTCAGTTCGATGGCAAGCACCGTCTCGAGATTGTCGAGGATGGCGAGCGCCTTGGCAGCTGCTGGCGTCGCATGGGTCAGGATGTCTTCCTGCAGGCCGGATGTGATGCCACCGTCAAGGCTTGCCGGCATCGCCAGCCGGCGGTTTTCCGCCACCAGTGCTGCCGCTGTATACTGAATGATCATGAAGCCGGATTCGACACCGCTGCCCGATGCGAGAAAGGCCGGCAGACCGCTCACCAGCGGGTTGACCAGGCGGTCGATCCGCCGCTCGGAAATGGCGGCGAGTTCGGCTGCGGCCGTCGCCAGATGATCCATGGCGAGCCCAAGGGCGGCACCGACCGCATGCGCCTGCGAATGCACTTTCGGGTCTTCAGGCGATCCGCTCACGGCGGGGTTGTCGGTGACGCTCGCAAGCTCCCGATCCACCACCGCGCGGGCCTCCGCGAGCGCATCGCGCACTGCGCCATGCACATGCGGCACGGCCCTGAGGCTGAGCGGATCCTGCGTCCGCTTGCCCGCAGATTCCGCCAGAAGCGCGCTTCCGGCCAGCAATGTCCGCAAGTTCTGCCCGACCTGCTGCAGCCCATCGGACTTCCGCAGGGAAAGCGGCATTTCTGCAAATGGATCGCTCTGCGCGCCGAGGTTCTCATAGGTCATCGCCGCTGCTGCATCTGCCCAGTCGACGAGATGCGCGAGCCTGGTGACGGCAAGCGAAGCAAGGCCGGTGGCGCAGGGTGTACCGTTGATCAGGCTCAGACCTTCCTTCGCCTGGAGCACCAGCGGCTTGATATCAAGCGCGGCCAGCGCGTCTGCGCCCGATATTAGCTTGCCGTCATGACGGCATTCGCCTGATCCGATCAGGACCAGCCCGATGGCCGCGCCATGCGTCAGGTAACCGACGGAACCCCTGGACGGGATCACCGGAAGCATATCCTTGTTCAGGAGGGCGATGAGTGTCTCGACAACCTCAAGCCGGATGCCCGAATAACCATGCGCGAAATTGGCGACCTGGGCTGCCATGATGGCGCGTGTTTCGACCCGCCCGAGCGGTTCACCGACACCACAGGAATGGCTGAACAACAGATTGCGGGAGAGTGACGCCTGCTCCTCGCGATCGATGACCACGTCGCAGAGTGCGCCAACACCGGTATTGATGCCATAGCCGCGGATACCCTGGTCGACCAGAGCATCGACGACCGCGCGGGCATCGAGAATCCGCTGCCGCGCCGTTTCGCTTAAGGCCAGCCTGGCGCCCTCGGCAATCGCGGCGATCGCATCTGAAGTCAGCACCTTATCGAGAGTGATCGTCTGCACCATCAGGCGCTCCATCTGCTGAAAAGAATTCGCCGGCTAATGAAACTCATTGCAGGATCCTCTTCAGCGCGCGGGCAAAGTCGCCGTCGATGCGCTCTTCGGCACGGTGGCGACCCTCCCGAACCACGAAGTTCCCGCGAACCATCACGTCGCGCACGGCCTCGCTGCCGAGCGCAAAGATCCAGCGGTCGAGGATCTGATCGTCTTTGGCAGCGGCGATGAAAGGGTTGGCACCGTCGAGCACGACGAGATCGGCGCGCGCGCCGACGCGAATACCGCTCGTCTTGAGACCCGCAGCCTGAGCACCGCCGGACAGGCTTGCGTCGATCAGCGTGCGGCCGACCGAGGCGCCAGGACCGGATACAAGCCGGTTGCGGCGTCGATCGCGCAGCCGCTGCCCATATTCCAGCACGCGCAATTCTTCCGCCACCGAGGTTGCGACATGGCTGTCCGTGCCGATCCCGAAGCGCCCGCCCAGGGCCGTGAATTCCGTTGCGGGATAGATCCCGTCGCCGAGATTGGCTTCGGTGGCCGGGCAGAGACCCGCGACCGCACCTGACTTCGCCAGCCGTGCCGTTTCCTCCGCAGTCATGTGCGTCGCATGGATGGCACACCAGCGCTCGTCGAGCGCAAACTCGTCGAGCAGATAGCTGACCGGACGGCGGCCGCTCCAGGCAAGGCAGTCCTCCACCTCCCGTTCCTGTTCGGCCACATGAATATGGATGGGCCCGCCAGTTTGCTCCGCCGAGAGCACCGCGCGCATCTCGTCCGGCGTCGCAGCCCGCAGCGAATGGATTGCCAGACCAAGGCGCACATCGGCAGTCGTGCAAGCAGGCGCCAGCCGATCGAGAAGAGCCAGGAAACTGTCGACGCTATGAATGAACGGACGCTGTCCTGCATTGGGCTCGATCCCTCCGAAGCCGGCATGGGCATAGAAGACCGGCAGGTGCGTCAGGCCTATCCCGGCCGTCTCGGCCGAACGCAGGATACGGCTGGACATCTCGAAGCCGTCGGACGTGCTGACCTCAGGCAGAGCATGGTGGAAATAGTGAAATTCAGTGACATGACCGAAACCACCTTTCAGAAGTTCACTATACAACTTTGTCGTAACAGCCTCGACATCGTCAGGCGACATCTGCCCGACCAGCCGATACATGGTGTCACGCCATGTCCAGAAGCTGTCATCGGTTGAGCCGGCGATCTCGGCGAGACCGGCCATTGCCCGCTGAAACCCGTGAGAATGCAGGTTTTGCAGTGCTGGAACCACGGGTCCGGCCAGCATGGTTGAATCTGGCCCATACACCGTGCCGCGTTCGATCGTGGCTATCGAGCCGCTCTGATCGATCCCGATTGTCACATCGCTTGCCCAGCCCTCGGGCAGAAGCACGCGCTCACAGAACAGACTTTGAGAAGCTTTCATCTCGAAACCTTTGCAAGTTGTATAGGCAACATGGCAGGTTCCAAGCTTCGGCGCAAGAGGGCACCGATGCGCCGTCGGATCCGGTGTTCCGTTGACTGCACGCGGCCGAGACCTCGACTCTTGAGGCCGCGTGGGATCAGATGGCCAGGGAAACGGCGTCCGGCGTTCTGCCTTGAGGGCTTGCAAGCGTCGCGAGTTCTTCGCGATGCCGCATCATGGCCAAGAGCAGCGCGTGATCTCGCGCGAGAGCCTGTTGCCGCTTCGGCGATGGAGGAAAGTGCTTCATGGCATACCGCATCCGGCTCCCCGCTTCGGCAGAAGTCGAAAAGGCGCCAGCGGCAACAGCCGCATGCAGTGCGCAGCCGAGCAGAACGGCGTCGCAGTCGATCGGCACGAAGACATCGCAGCCGGTCGCATCGGCATAGAGTTGCGCCAGAAGCGGATGGTCGGCCAGGCCGCCGGCCAACAGAAGCTGTCTCGGCGCGCCCGCACGGCGCGGCTGATGGTCGATGATGTGGCGGATGCTGCAGGCAAGCGCCACGCAGCTTCTCCAGTAGAGCCTGAGAAGGGAGCGCTCACTGCGATCGAGATCGAGCCCCGCGATTGTCCCGGTGAGCATCGGATCGGACACGGGTGAGCGTGTACCGTGCAGGTCCGGCAGGACGCTGATCGGCAGGCCGAAATCTGGGCCTTCGCTTGCCAGACACTCGGCGATCCCGTCGAGGATTGCCCGGTGGCGTGCCTTCATGGGAATCCCGCCGGCCGGATGTTGCGTTACAATGTGGTCCAGGAAGGCACCCGAGGCAGACTGCCCGGCCTCCGTCAACCAGAGGCCGGCAATCGCGGCATCCCGAAAGGCGCCCCAGCAGCCGGTGCCGGACACAGGCTCGCTCGAAAGCCGCACGATGCAGCTCGAAGTGCCTGCAATCAGCACGGCTTCGGCATCGAGCGTGACGTTCGGCCGTTCCCCCGCGGCGAAGAGGCCGATAGTTCCCGCGTAAGCATCGATCAGCCCCGCGGCGACAAGGCACTGCTCGTCGAGACCAAGTTCCGCGGCGCTGGTTCGGGAGAGGCAGCCGATCGCCTGACCCGGCCGTTCCGAAAGGGGCGGCAGCCCCGCTCGCTCCATGACATCGCCGAGTCCAACTTTCCGGTAGTAGTCGATCGGTGGCCCACCGGGCGCCTCCGGCATATAGCCCCATTTCGAGGCGAGCGCTGAATGGCTGCGTTTCTCGGAGCCGGTCGCGCGCCAGGTCAGGAAGTCGCAGAGATCGAAGATTTGTGCGCTTTCGGCCCAGAGATCCGCTCTGTGCCTTTTGAGCCAGAGCAGTTTCGGGATCTGCATCTCGACCGAAAGCCGTCCGCCAAAGCGTTCGAGCAGCGGATCGGCGATCGCGTTGCAGTATTCGGTTTCCTCGAGCGCTCGATGGTCCATCCACAAGATGGTGTCGAGGTTCGGCGAGCGTGTTTCTGAGACCGAAAGCGGGCGTCCATCGCGGTCACGCACGACAAGCGAACATGTGGCATCGAACCCGAGGGCCAGGATTTCGTCAGCAGAAATTCCGCTCTCGGCAAGGGCAGACTTAACCGCGCTGCAGACTGCCGCCCAGATCTCTTCGCTGTCCTGCTCCATATGCTTGGGCAGAGGCTGGTGAACGCTGATCGGGACGACACAGCGGGCAAGTTGCCGACCGCTGAGATCAAACACCCCGGCCCGTGCACTGCCCGTGCCAACATCCACGGCCAAGAGGTGCTCACGCATCAGTCAGATCTTCCAGTCTCCTCGCTCCGCGGACAAAGTGGAGCAAATTCTCCATGGCGTCAAACTGCCCATCCGGCTTCAGATGCGTGAGCGCCTCCCGGTAGCTGGCATTCCCGGTATGGGATCCGCCGGTAAAGGCGATGACCTTCATGCCGGCGGCTTGCGCCGCACGGATGCCGGCGGGGCTGTCCTCGATCACGATGCACTGCGCTGGCGCGACACCCATTTCGGCAGCCGCATGGAGGAAAAGGTCCGGCGCGGGTTTGCCGCGTTCGACCATGGTCGCGCTGAAGATATGTGGGCTGAGACGGGGAAGAAGTCCGGTCACGGACAGGGAGAGCTCGATCCGTTCCCGCTGACTGGACGAGGCCACACAGCAGGAGACCTGCATGGCCTTGAGCGAATCGATAGCGGATGCGACCCCTGGAAGGGCTGCCAATTCCGCACGAAACCGCGCGTAAAGCCTATCCCGCATGCCGGCCAGGAAAGCGGGATCGATTTCGACACCGAATTCGGATCGAACCACCTCTGTCAGCGAACCAAGGCTTCGCCCGAGAAAGCGCTCCGCCGCCTCGCTGGTCGTCAATCCAATTCCCGTTTCGGCCAGCGCTTCGACCAGAACCTCGAGCGCGATACCTTCGCTGTCGACGAGAACCCCGTCACAGTCGAAGATCACCAGGCGGATCGGCTGCGGGTCCATGGTCACTCAGCTTGCAAGGGTTCCGTCGAGATAGCGCTGGAGCGTAGCGGCGGCGCCCTGGCTCCGCAAGCTTGCGATCGCTTCACCGAATCGCTTCTGGAACTGCGGATTGGCTCCGACGGATCCAAAGATGTCGGTAATCCCGATGAAAGCCATGGGATCATTCCGAGAGGTGAGTGCAGCCGCGTGCAGCCGCTCCGCGCTTGGATCGTTGAAGGCGATCGGCTTTCCGCCATCGCTCGTGCCTTCGAAGTAGCGGCACCAGAGGGCCGAGACGAGAGCAAGGCCTTGCACGTCCAGATCCTGGGCCAGACGATCTGCCGTCGAGGGTAGAATGAACTTGGGCTGACGGTTCGAGCCATCCTGCGCCAGGCGCGGGATGGTGTCGCCAATCTTCGGATTGGCGAAGCGGTTCTCGATGAGCGCGAAATAGTCCTGCAAGCTGGTGTTAGGCACAGGCGGCACGACCGGGATGATCTCGTCGTTTTCGAGCTTCGCCAGGAAGGCCCGGATCAGCGGGTTCTCCATGGATTCATGCACGAAATGAATGTCCATCAGCGCCGCCGGATAGGCGATTGCCGCATGGCCACCATTCAGGATCCTGAGCTTCATCAACTCGTAGGGTGCCACATCGGGCACAAAGGTCACGCCCACGTCTTCCAGAGCAGGGCGTCCCAGCGGGAACTTGTCTTCAAGCACCCACTGCTTGAAGCCCTCGCAGAACACGGGCCAGCCGTCTTCGATCCCGTAACTTTCGCGAGTGAGGTCGATCTCCCGCAGTCCGGTCGCAGGCGTGATGCGGTCCACCATGGAATTCGGAAAGGCGACGTTGTGATGGATCCAGTCGGCGATATCAGGATCAGACAGGCGCGCCAACCCGCAGACGGTGGCTTCCGTCACCTCGCCATTGCCGGGGATATTGTCGCAGCACATGACGGTGAAGGGTGGAACGCCCGCAGCGCGGCGCGCCTTGAGGCCGGCGATGATCAGTCCGAAGACCGTCTTCGGCTCGCCAGGGTTCTTCGCGTCGGCGACGATCGCCGGATGATCAGGATCGAACTTGCCGGTTGCCGCATCGATGAAATACCCACCCTCCGTGATCGTCATCGAAACGATCCGGATATCGGGGGAGGAGAGCGTCGCGATGATCCGATCGAAATCCGGTGCCGTGATGACATCCAGCATCGGCCCGGTGATGGTCGCGGCCGAGCGATCGATATCCTGCTCGACCACGGTCGTGAGGAAATCCTGGGCTTTCAGCGTGTCACGCATCCGCTGGTCGGAGGCCATGACACCAGCGCCGATAATGCCCCAATCGAGATCGCGACCGCTGTTGAAGAGTTCGTGCAGGTAGATCGCCATATGGGCGCGGTGGAAATTGCCGACGCCGAAATGCAGGATCGCGGGACGGATGTCCTCGCGGCGATAGGAGGGCAGGGACGCCCGGTCACCGATATCTGCCAGAGTTGCAAGCGAGAGTTTAATCGTCATGAGTGCATTCCTTGGCTGGGGGCCGCACGAGCCGTCAGCTCATCCAGTTTCCGCCGTCGACATTGTAGGTCTGGGCGACGATGTAGTCGGCTTCCGCCGAGGCGAGGAAGACTGCCATGCCGGTCAGATCCTCCGCCCGGCCCATACGGCCGAAGGGGACCGCCTCGCCGACAAGTTTCTTCTTTTCGCCAAGCGGACGGTTTTCGTACTTTGCGAAGAGCGCGTCGACCTCGTCCCACATCTCGCTGCCGACCACGCCAGGCGCGATCCCGTTGACGTTGATCCCGTGCTTGATGAGGTCGAGGCCAGCCGATTGGGTGAGCGAAATGACGGCAGCCTTCGAGGCGCAGTAGACGCCGACCAGCGGTTCGCCGCGTCGTCCGGCCTGGCTCGCCATGTTGATGATCTTGCCACCACGCCCTTGCGCCATCATCTGCTTGGCCACGGCCTGCATCGTAAACAGCGTTCCTCCGACATTGATGTCGAAAACGCGTTGATAGCTCTTGCGGGAAATCTCGATGATCGGAGCGAGATCGAAGATTGCGGCATTGTTGACCAGAATATCGATGCCGCCGGCGCGTTCGACACAGGCAGCAATCGCTGCGTCGATCGATGCCTGATCGGAGACGTCGATCCGGACGGCATAGGCCGCAGGGCCGATCTCCGATGCCGTTGCCGATGCGCGGTCGAAATCGATATCGGCGATCGCAACCGCCGTTGCACCTTCGCGAATATAGACTTCCGCAAAGGCCCGGCCGATGCCGCGGGCTGAGCCTGTGATAATTGCCGATTTTCCGCTCAATCTGCCGGTCATGCTGCCAGTCCCTTGTCATTGAATTTGTGCAGTCGATTGAGATCCGGTGTCACATAAACAGTGTCGCCATGACGGACCGGGAATTCCCCTCCGGTCCGCGTGGTGATCGTGCCGACACCATCCACCTCGACATGCAGGAACGTGTCGGAGCCAAGATGTTCGGCGACTGTCACAAGACCACGCCACATGCCGCTGTCGAGCGAGAGCGTGACATGCTCCGGCCGAATGCCAATCGTGTGGGCGCCATGGGCGGAAGCCGCCTTGCCAGAGATCAGGTTCATCTTCGGCGAACCGATGAAGCCGGCGACGAAGAGATTGGCCGGGCTGCGATAGAGGTCGAGCGGCGATCCCACCTGCTCGATGCGGCCCTTGTTGAGAACCACGATCTTGTCAGCCATGGTCATGGCCTCCACCTGGTCGTGGGTCACGTAAATCGAGGTTGCCTTGAGCTTCTGATGCAGTTCGGTGATCTCGAGACGCATGGCGACGCGAAGCGCCGCATCGAGGTTGGAAAGCGGCTCGTCGAACAGGAAGCAACGGGGATTGCGGACAATGGCACGGCCGATAGCGACGCGCTGTCGCTGACCGCCGGAGAGTTGCCCGGGCCGGCGCTCCAGGTAATCGGTGAGGTTCAATATGCGCGCTGCCTCCTCGACCTTGCGGTTGATCTCGGCCGGGTCGACCTTCGCCATCTTCAGCGGAAAGCCGATGTTCGAGCGCACGCTCATATGCGGATAAAGTGCATAGGACTGGAACACCATTGCCAGGCCGCGCTGCGCCGGCGGTGTATGCGTTTGATCCTTGCCGTCGATCACAATGCGTCCGCCGGTCGCGTCTTCGAGGCCGGCGATCAGGCGCAGCAACGTGGACTTGCCGCAGCCGGACGGCCCGACGAAGACGACAAATTCACCGTCATTGATTTCAAGGTCGATCCCCGGGATGACCGCATGCTCGCCGAAGGACTTGGAGAGCTGTTCGAGTTTGATGCTGCCCATGGTCGGGTTTCCTTACTTGACGGCGCCAAAGGTCAGGCCGCGCACGAGTTGCTTCTGGCTGAACCAGCCGAGGATCACTATCGGCGCAATCGCCATCGTCGAGGCGGCCGACAGTTTCGCCCAGAACAACCCTTGCGGACTGGAGAAGGAGGCGATGAAGGCGGTTAGCGGCGCCGCATTGGTGGTGGTGAGACGGATCGTCCAGAAGGCTTCGTTCCAGGCGAGAATGATGTTGAGGAGAAGCGTCGAGGCAATGCCTGGCAGGGCCATGGGCGCGAGCACATAGACGATCTCGTTGAAAAGCGAGGCACCGTCCATTCGCGCGGCTTCTAGGATTTCGCCCGGAATCTCGCGGAAATAGGTGTAGAGCATCCAGATGACGATCGGCAGGTTGATCAGCGTCAGCATGATCGTCAGACCAATCCGGGTATCGAGCAGACCGAAGTCGCGGAACAGCAGGTAGATCGGAACGAGCACGGCGACTGCAGGCATCATCTTGGTCGAGAGCATCCACATCAGGATGTCCTTGGTCCGCTTGGACGGCGAAAACGCCATGGCCCAGGCGGCCGGGATGCCGACGAAAAGTGCCAGGATCGTCGAGCCCACAGACAGGATGACCGAGTTCATGAAAGGCTTGATGTAGTCGCGCTGTGTCTGGACCGTCACGTAATTTTCGAAGGTAAAGGTCGGGATCAGGTCAAAGCCCTGGATCGCTTCGCTTTCCGTCTTCACACTGGTGATCAGCGTGTAGAGGATCGGGAAGAAGATCACGAAGGCGATCGTCCAGGCGATGGCCGTGAAGATGATCTTGCGCCGGGTTGTGACGTTGCGAGCCATGGCCTTGTCCTTACCGGTCGAGGTTCTTGCCGACGGCGCGCATCAGGAAGATGGCGACGATATTGGCGAGAATGATTGCGATGATGCCGCCTGCCGAAGCGCCACCGACGTCGTAACCCAGAAGGGCTGTTCGGTAGATCAGGAAGACGAGATTGGTCGAGGCATAGCCCGGGCCGCCATTGGTGGTGACCAGGATTTCCGCGTAGACCCCGAGCAGGAAGATGGTCTGGATCAGGATGACCACGGTAATTGCGCGGGCGAGATGCGGAAGCGTCAGATAGATGAACTTGTCGATGAAGCGCGCACCATCCATCTCGGCCGCTTCCTGCTGCTCGCCATCGAGTGACTGAAGCGCGGTGAGCAGGATGAGCGTTGCAAACGGCAGCCATTGCCAGGCAACGATGATGACGATCGACAGAAGCGGATATTGCGCGAACCAGTCGACGGGGCTCAAGCCGAGCGCCCGGTTGATGTCGGCCAGCACGCCATAGCCCGGGTGCATGATCATGTTTTTCCAGATCAATGCAGCGACCGGCGGCATGACGAAGAAGGGCGAGATGACGAGGATACGCACGATCCCCTGGCCGAAGATCGGCTGGTCGAGCAGCAGCGCCAGCAGCGTGCCGCCGAAGATGGTGATGAACAGCACGCCGCCGACGATCAGCATGGTGTTCCAGATCGACTGGAAGAAGGCCGGATCCGTATAGAAATAGCGGTAGTTGAACAGGCCAGCGAAGCTGACATTGGCAGGGTTGAGCAAATTGTAGTTCTGGAACGAGAACCACAGCGTCATCGACAGTGGCACGATCATCCAGATCAACAGGAGCCCGACGGACGGCGCCATCATCAGACGGGCCAGGGTGCGTGTGTTTTGAGTAGCCATGATGAAGCTCGCCCTGATGGCCATGTCGGAGACGAGGTCCGTAGGCCCGTTGGAGGCTAGGTGACGACGACCGGCATTGGCCGCAAACGGTCGAAGCCTTTCCTGCCCGGATCGCAATCCGGGCAGGTGGTTCGGGAGGGTGGATTACTTGATGTAGCCGCCGCGGGTCATTTCGCGTGTCGTCAGACTCTGAGCCTGGGCAAGCGCATCATCGACCGACATCTGGCCCGCAAGTGCGGCCGAGAAGAGCTGGCCGACGGAGGTGCCGAGGCTCTGGAACTCGGGGATGGCGACGAACTGCACGCCGACATAGGGCACCGGCTTGACGGTCGGGTTCTTCGGGTCAGCGGCATTGATCGAGTCGAGCGTCATCTTCGCGAACGGCGCCGCCTTCTGGTATTCCGGGTTCTCGTAGAGAGAGGTCCGCGTCCCCGGAGGAACATTGGCCCAGCCTTCCTTGGAAGCGACGAGCTCCGCATAGGCCTTGCTGGTCGCCCAGGAGACAAACTTCTCGGCAGCTTCTGCCTTCTGGGTGCCTGCCGGGATGGCGAGGTTCCAGGCCCAGAGCCAGTTGCCGCGCTTGCCGAGACCGGTGTCGGGAGCGAGCGCAAAGCCCACCTTGTCGGCGACGGTCGAGTCCTTCGGGTTGGTCACGAAGGAAGCGGCGACGGTGGCGTCGATCCACATGCCGCACTTGCCCTGCTGGAAGAGCGCGAGGTTTTCGTTGAAGCCGTTCGAGGACGCGCCCTGCGGGCCGGCGTCGTTCATCAGCTTGACGTAGAAGTCGAGCGTGTTCTTCCATTCCGGCTGGTCGAACTGCGGCTTCCAGGTCTCGTCGAACCAGCGGGCGCCAAACGCATTCGATGTGGCCGTCAGGAAGGCCATGTTCTCGCCCCAGCCCGCCTTGCCGCGCAGGCAGATGCCGTTGATGTCGTTGGCGCGGTCCGTCATCTTGCGCGCCGCGTCGGCCACAAACTCCCAGGTCGGAGCGTCCGGCATGGTGAGCCCGGCCTTCTCCATCAGGTCCTTGCGGTACATGATGAACGAGGATTCGCCGTAGAACGGAGCAGCATAGAGCTTGCCGTCTTCGCCGGTCAGGCCTGAGCGAATCGCCGGAAGCAGATCATCGACATCGTAGTCGGCGCCAAGGTTTTCGAGCGGCAGCAGCCAGCCTTGTTTGGACCAGATCGGAACTTCGTAAGTGCCGATCGTCATGATGTCGTACTGTCCGCCCTTCGTGGCGATGTCCGTCGTCACACGTTCGCGCAGAACGTTTTCTTCGAGTGTGACCCATTCAACCTGGATGTCGGGATTGGCCGAGGTGAATTCCGAGGTCAGGCCCTGCATGCGGATCATGTCGCCGTTGTTGACGGTCGCGATCGTGAGGGTTTCGGCCGAGGCCATGCCGGCAAGCGCCAGCGCCGAGCACGCGCCCAGCAAAATCGTCTTCAATGTCATGTCTTCCTCCCAGAAGAAAAATGAGCATTCGCTTTGCTCATGGGCAATTACTCAATCGTAGAGCAGAAAATGTCAATCCGCATTTCATGCTGCGCTGCCGCATGAAATAGCTAACCAACTGTTCTGGAATTAAAATTTTATAGAAGCCTAGCTCGCCAGAAGGTGACGCGCAGCGTCCTCGTCCGTGATCAGCCCATTGATGTGTCGACCCCGGACGGCCGCCAGGATGGCCGGATGCTTGCGCCGACCCCGTGCGAGACCGATCACGGTCGAGGTTTCCCGGGCGGGAATTTGCAAGCTCGCAACCCGCTCATTGACCGGATGGGTCAGCAACTCGCCGTTGTCCCCGAAGATCCAGCCGCAGATCTCTCCAACCGCGCCGGCCTGCAGGAGATCTTCCATCTCGTCGGCCTTCAGGAAGCCATCGACGAGAAGCGGAGCACGCATGTTCATCTCGCCGATGCCGACAAAGGTGACGTCCGATCGGCGCGCGAGCGCGATTGTCGGCGCGACCAGAGGCTGGTCATGCAGCAACTGCCGCTCGGCGGGAGAGGAGACGATGACCGGCAGCGGCATCGGGAAGTGTGGTGCCTTCACCGCATCGGCCATGGAGAAGATGACGTTGAAATAGGCAGCCGACCCGTCGGGGCTGATGTTCCCCGTGAGCGAGACGATCTTGTGCTGCGGACATTCCATCGGAGACAACTGATCGATCATCGACCGGAGTGTTCGACCCGTTCCCATCGCGATGACCAGTGGCTCGGGCTGTTTCAGCCAGCGCTCCAGTTGCGCCGCGCCCGCTTCAGCCACTCCCACTGTCGCGGACTCGGATCCGGGATCGGTAGGAACGATTTCCACCGCCTTCAGGCCGAACTTGCGCTTCACGGCTTCGGCAAGTTCCAGGCATGCCGCGATGGGATGATCGAGCCGGACCTTGATCAGCTTTTCCGCAATCGAAAGGGATACGAGGCGCTGGGCGCTTTGTCGGGATATGCCCATGGCAGCCGCGATCTCGTCCTGGGTTTTGCCGGCGACATAGTAGAGCCATCCGGCCCGTGCTGCATCGTCCAGTCTTGTCTGCCCCTCGCCACGCCGTGCCATGCGGTCTCCTCTCCGTGTGGAAACACTGCTGCCAATTTTGCCCTCTCCTGTCAAATCCGGGCTCCGCGCTCGTGCATGTGTTGGAACGGTTTGAAGGCTGACGGGTTGAACCTTTAACCCCATTGTTCAAGGAGAACGATCATGACACGTTCCATTTCGCTCGCAGCCGCAACGGCACTTTGCCTTGTCTCCACGGCAACGGCCCAGCAGACGGCACCAATCCAGCAGCTGCCGACCCCCCAGGCTTCTGCGGAGACTGAAGCATTGGGCCCCAAAGGCTTCGCGCAACGGGCCGCCGCTACCAACGAGTTCGAAATACTGTCCGCGGAACTCGCTCTGAAGCAAAGCCAGGACGAGGAGGTGAGGGCTTTCGCCCGCACCATGCTGGACGACCACAAGCGTGCCCAGAAACAGTTGACCGAAGCCGCCAAGGCCGATTCGATCGCGATGGTTCTGGAACTGTCGATGGAACAGAAACAGACGCTTACCGCGCTGGAACAGGCAGAGGAGAGCCAGTTCGACCCCGCCTATATGTCCTCCCAGATGAAGGCGCATGATCAGGCCATCAGGCTGCTGGGCGCCTATGCCGATCATGGATCGGCCGGAAGTCTGAAGACCTATGCGATTGCCAACTATCCGCTGGTCCGAATGCACAAGGTCAGAGCGCAATCCCAAACCAATCCGTGATTGAAGGCTGTAGATGAGTAGAACATGGCAACTCGCCGCCCTCTTGGGCGCAATCCTCGTCGCTATCGTGATGCTACTGATGGCCGAATTTCAGCAGGAGGTGACCGAGACCGCTCCCACTGACGCCCCCACGCGTCACGCGCCCGTGCCGGACGTTCCGCCCAGCGCAACCGGAGACATCAGCACACCATAACGCCAAACGGGTAACGCAGAGGGAAGTCGCGCCCCATCCAAACAACTCCCATAAGGAGCAAAAGCTATGTCCCCCCTACGCCTTTTGGCTCTTGTCGTCCTCCTCGTGATCCTCGCTGCCAGCTTTTACGCACTGGGCGGCGGGGGCATCCAGGACAATGAGGACACCAAGGATTATCCCCCCCACAGTGTTCAGCAATAGGCCTTCGGCAGCCGCTCCCTCCGAGGCTGGTTCCAGCCAGTCTCGCGGTAGCGCGTCGAGGGGATCCATCTGATGCAAATCCCCAAAAAAAACCCCGCCGAAGCGGGGTTCAGGTAGGCGCCCTTGGGGCGGCCGGGGGGGAGGTTCGGGGGAGGGAACAATGATCTCCTCTCTGAACCGGTAATGAGAAGCTTTGTTCCATTTATGGAACAAAGAATTTTCGGCCTATGACTCGCGTGATCAGAGCTGCTCGGTCTGAGCGCCGCTGTTGGGTTTCGCTCGTCCCAGATCCGGCTTGGGGCCGAGAGATTGCATCGGCTGGGACACGAACTGTCCCTTGCCATCGACCGACTGTCCCTCGGACCAACGCCCGGCTGCAGCTGCGCTGCCGTTCTGCTGAAATCCGAGATATGCGTAGCTGAACTCCTGCTTTTCCTGCTCCTGCGGGAAACTGTTCGGAATCGGGAACACGCCTGTCGGCCCGCCCAACTCCTCCAGTGCCGCCATCCACTGGTTCTGGTGCATGGTGTCCCGGGCGATGAGATAGGACAGCATGTCCTTCATGCCCGGATCGTTCGTCATGGTGTAAAGGCGTGTAGCAAGGACGCGTCCGGTCGATTCCGCAGCAACATTGGCGGTCATGTCGGCGGCGATATTGCCGCTCGCATAGATGTGCGACATGTCGAAGGGCACACCGTCCGAATCCACCGGCATGGCAGAGAGCCCCGCCGAGAGAAGGTTCTTGAGGTTGATGCCGCCAAGAACCCCGCCACCGACTGGATCGGCCGCGATCTCTTCCTTGAGTGACAGGGGGGCGCCTTCCAGGTTCATGGCAACTGCCGTTGCGAGCATCTCGATATGCCCCAGTTCCTCCGCTGCTGTGTTCATCAGCAGGTCGCGAAACTTCGGGTTGCCCCGGGCGCCGCAGGCCTGGAAGAAATACTGCATGGCAACGCGGATTTCTCCTTCCACGCCTCCGATCGCCTGCTGTAGGGCGCGGGCAAACAGAGGGTCCGGGGTCTCAACTCGGACGGGATATTGCAACTTATTGTCGGTATAGAACATCGCATCTTTCCTCGTGTTTGACGGTTGCCTAAAAAGGACCCTACCGGCTTGTTCCTGATTTTCTGACCATCAGGAGTGGGGTTATTGGTCGTCGCGGGTCTTCAGCGAATCGCCGAGATTTCGCTTTTCCGGGTCCTGCAAATTTTCGCCCACGGCATCCCGGTCGACCTTAGGATTGTCCTTGGCCGGCAGATATCCCGTCGGTCGATTCTCCTGCGGTCCTTCCCAGCGGGGCGACTGATCCGTTGTTCCCGGCTTGCCATCTTTCGGTGCGTTCATGCCCATCTTGGGTCTCCTCTTCTTGAGCTCTCCGTGACCAACCGTCCCGACTGCGAACAGTTCCCCAGGAACATTCCGGACGCCTTCAGGTTGTCCCGGAACAATTCGCGCAGACAGTGAGGTGATGATGGAAGAACGATCCAGTATCGGGAGCCGGCCGCGCATCGTGATCGTCGGCGCAGGTTTTGGAGGCCTTGCCTGCGCAAAGGCTCTGGCAGACGCAGAAGTCGACGTGACCGTGATCGACCGGCGCAATCACAATCTGTTTCAGCCATTGCTCTATCAGGTCGCGACGGCAGCGCTTTCGCCTGCGGATATCTCCGAGCCGATCCGCCGTACATTGGGACGATCGGACAACATCCACGTGCTGATGGGAGAGGTGGTGTCGATCGATACGGACGCCCGCGCAGTCTCTCTCGCCGATGGCGCAGCGATCTCCTACGACCGCCTCGTTCTCGCGACCGGCTCGCAGTACAATTATTTCGGCCATCAGGACTGGCAGAAACATGCACCGGGGCTGAAATCGATTCACGAAGCCCGCCAGATTCGTCACCGCCTCCTGCTCGCCTTCGAGCAGGCCGAGCGAAGCCAGGATGAGGCAGAGATGCGCCGCCTGTTGACCAGCGTCGTCATCGGTGGCGGCCCGACCGGCGTCGAAATGGCCGGCGCCATTTCAGAACTCGGTCGATTCATGATTGATCGTGATTTCCGTAGCCTGCGACCAGAGCAACTTCACGTCGTCCTCGTCGAGGCCGGTCCGCGTATTCTGGCAACCTTCCCCGAAAATCTCTCGACCTATGCGGCCGACTATCTGCGCGACATCGGCGTGGATATCAGGCTGAACACGCCTGTCGAAGACGTGACTGCCGAGGGCGTTAAGGTCAAGGATGCTTTCCTGCCGGCGAGCTGCATCGTCTGGGGAGCCGGGGTCAAAGCATCGCCGGCCGCGGAATGGCTTGGCCTTTCGCCGGGCCCGGGCGGGCGCCTGCCGGTGGTGCGCGACCTCTCGGTTGATGGCATGGACGGGGTCTACGCCATCGGCGATACCGCGCTGGCTTTGGGAGAAAATGGCGAAGCATTGCCCGCGCTCGCACAGGTGGCCAAACAGCAGGGGACGTTCCTCGGCAAAGCGCTCAAGGCCAACCTCCTGAAAGGAGCGGCTGTGCCAGACTTCCGTTTCCGTAATCGCGGCAACACGGCGGTCATCGGAAGAAACGCAGCCATCTTCGATTTCGGCTCCTGGCAGCTCAAGGGCCGTCTCGCCTGGCTGCTCTGGGCCATCGTCCATGTCTATCTGCTGGTCAATTTCGAGAAACGCCTGCTTGTCAGTGTTCAGTGGATCTGGCGCTACACCACCCGGCAGAGAGGCGCGCGTCTGATCGATGAGAACTTCGTTGCCCCTGAGAGGTAATGACCTCCGTTGAGAATCTGAGGGCGGATGCGCTTTGAAGGTGGACAACCCGGATTCGGATCTATACACGTAACGATATTACATAACAAAAAGATCCAGGCTTGACCGCCAGGGGCTGCAGGTCCTATGCAAGCAGTGACGGTTCCCCGCCGGATGACTCCGAGGGGATTAATAGGGAACACGGTGAGGACGACCCAATAGGGACCAAGACCGTGGCTGCCCCCGCAACTGTAAGCGGATTGCTGTCCATTCTCGCGGCGTGAAAGCGCCGGGCCACTGCGGGTCACCGTGGGAAGGCAAATGGAAAGCGCATATCCGCGAGCCAGGAGACCTGCCGTCAAGTGAAGAAAACGAAGCGGACGGGGTGTTCCGATGGATACGAACTGGCTTTTGCGCTGCGCCGTCTGGCGCGCCGACCGCATGCCATTTTGCCTCCGGAGAAATCCTGCGGAGGACTGGCATGCATTTCCTTCCAGATCATGAAGCGCAGGGACGGGCGATCGGCCTTGGCCATGGCGTAACGCTCGGCGTTTCGTCGTTCGAGGGGGCACGCCCATGAGCTGTACCAGCAAGGGCTGCCCGATCCGGGTCACCGATATCGGCTGGGGACCGAAGCCATCCCAGTACTTGGTCCGAGGCGTTTCCTTTTCCCTCGATGCCGGCGACCGGCTGGCAATCGTCGGGCCGAACGGGGCTGGCAAGACCACGCTTCTTCGCTGCCTGTATCGCGGTGTTAGCCCGCTGGAGGGGCGCGTCGAGGTCGACGGCCAGGATATCTGGCAGATGAGTGCCCGCCAGCTTGCCCGTCGGGTGGCGGTCGTTCTGCAGGAAATGCCGGGCGACTTCCCTTTCACCGTCCGCGACGTAGTGATGATGGGGCGCGTTCCCTGGCGCGAAGGCCTTGCGGGCTGGAGCGAAGAAGACCGGGCCGAAGCAGAGCACGCGCTCGACCATCTCGATCTGCTGCGGCTGGCGAACCGGCAGTTCTCGACCTTGTCAGGAGGTGAGAAGCAGCGTGTCCTGGTGGCGCGTGCGCTGGCGCAGAAGCCTGAAATCCTCATACTCGACGAGCCGACCAACCATCTGGATATCCGCCACCAGCTCGAGATCCTCGATCTGCTCGGCGCTTTAAACCTGACGATCATCACCACGCTGCACGACATTAACCTCGCCGCCGAGTTTGCAACGCATATTGCCCTGATGCATGGCGGCCGGATGAATGCGTTCGGCCCACCGGAAGCTGTTTTGACCGAACAGGCCCTGTCCGGAACCTTCGGTGTCCTCGCCGCGCGCCAGCAGGCGGAGGGCGCTCGATCCCATCGTTTTTCCTTTTCCCTTGCCTTGACCTGATTTTAGAAGGATCCGCCCATATGGCTGCCCGTCTTCTTTTGTCCGCCACGCTCTTTGCTTCGGTCTTCGCCGCCTCATCGGCCTTTGCCTATCCTATCACGGTCAAGAGCTGCGATCGCGACGTTACGTTCGACGCACCTCCGGCGCGCGCGGTCTCCAATGACGTCAACCTGACCGAGATGATGCTGGCCTTGAAACTGCAGGACCGCATGGTCGGCTATACCGGGATCTCCGGCTGGAAGACGCTGGATGCGGGGCTGCGGGACGGCGTGAAGGAAATGCCTGAACTTTCGCCGAAATACCCGACCAAGGAAGTGCTGCTGAACGCCGATGCCGATTTCTATTTCGCCGGCTGGAACTACGGCATGAAGGTCGGCGGCGAGGTGACGCCCGAAACGCTCGAACCCTTCAAGATCAAGGTCTATGAACTCACCGAATCCTGCATCCATATCATGGCGAAGAACAAGCCGACGATGGACGACATGTTCATCGACCTGCTGAACCTCGGCAAGATCTTCGACGTCGAGGACCGCGCCGAGGCCTTGGTTGTCGGCTACCGCAAGCAACTGGACGACATCACCACCCGCATCGGCGACATCGAAAAGCCGGTCCGCGTATTCGTCTATGATTCCGGCACCGAAAAGCCCTTCACCTCCGGCCGTTTTGGCATCCCAACAGCCATGATCGAGGCGGCTGGCGGCGTGAACATTATGGAAGACGTCGAAAAGAGCTGGACGGAAGTGTCCTGGGAGCCGGTCATCGAGCGCAATCCGGAAGTCGTCGTCATCGTCAACTACGGCGATGTAACGGCCGAACAGAAGATCGCTTTCATGAAGGAAAACCCGGCCTTCATGAATCTCGATGCCGTCAAGCAGGATCGCTTTGTGGTTCTGGAATATGTTGAGGCAACACCTGGACCGCGCAATGTCCAGGCAATCGAGCGGCTCGCGAACACCTTCCATCCGCGCAACATGTAATCCTCAAGGCGGGACCGCGAACCGGTCCCGCCCAGTACGAAATTCAAGGCAGAATGATGCACGGTCGCATGTTTCTCTGGATGGGTCTGGCTATCGTGCTGCTGGCCCTCTGCCTCACCGCTGGCGTGTCCCTGGGTTCGGCTCCCATTCCGGTCAGCACTGTCTGGTCGATCGTGGCCAACAAACTCGCACCCGGTACATTTGAAGTGACATGGTCGCCCGGTCGCGAGAGCATCGTCTGGGACGTTCGCTTCCCGCGCGTCATCCTGGCTGGCCTCGTCGGAGCCGGACTCGCGACGGTCGGAGCCGTCCTGCAGGCCGTGACTCGCAATCCACTGGCCGATCCGCATCTGCTCGGCGTCTCATCCGGCGGCGCCCTAGGTGCGATTATCGCTCTTCTCCATACCGGCCTTGTCTTCGGTCTGGTCACCGTACCGCTCTTTGCCTTCGGCGGCTCCTTGGCTGCGACGCTCGCGGTTGTCACCGTGACGCGCTTCACCGGCGCGGGCGCCGATCGTCTCGTATTGACCGGTGTGGCCATCGCCTTCGTGGCGACCTCGCTCGGAAATCTCGCGATTTTCCTCGGCGACCCGCGCGCCGCTCATACGGTGGTCTTCTGGATGTTGGGAGGGCTCGGCCTCGCCCAATGGTCGCATCTTCTCTATCCAGTGGCGGTGCTTTCAGTTTGCCTCATCTTCCTTGTCGTTCGCGCCCGGGAAATCAACGCCATGGCCATGGGTGATGAGACGGCAGCGACGCTCGGCATTCCCGTCGCCCGGTTCCGCGCGGAGCTTTTTGTGATCACCGCGCTTCTGACTGGTGTGATGGTCGCCTTTTCGGGTGCCATCGGCTTTGTGGGCCTGCTGGTTCCGCATTTTGTCCGCCTGACCGCCGGCAGCGACAATATCAGGGTCATTCCCCTTTCGGCGTTGGCCGGTGCCGTTATCCTCATTCTGGCCGATATCGTTTCGCGCACGATCATGGCGCCCGAGGATGTCCCGATCGGGGTGATTACCGGTCTGGCAGGCGGGCTCGCTTTCATTCTTCTCCTGCGACGGCGATAGTTGGAGCCTGCCTATTGCTCCTGTTTCGTTTTTGCCTAGACTGAAGAAAAAACGAAATAGGGGGAGGGGGCGGCATGATGTTCTCCGCGAGACAGGCCGAGATCATGACGCTGGCCAAGGAGCAGGGCCGCGTTCTGGTGGACGAGCTCGCTGCGCGCTTCGCGGTCACGCCACAAACCATTCGCAAGGATCTGAACGACCTTTGCGACGCACGCGCACTCAACCGTATCCACGGTGGCGCCGTCTTTCCGAGCGGAAACGAAAACGTTAAATACGAGGCGCGCCGTTCGATGGCGGCCGGGGAGAAGCAGGCGATAGGCCGTGCCGCCGCCAACCTGATCCCGGACAACTCCTCCCTGTTCATCAACATCGGCACCACGACGGAAGCCGTGGGCGAAGCGCTTGTTGACCACAGGGAATTGATGGTCATCACCAACAATATCAATGTTGCCAATCGCTTGCGTGTCTATCCCTCGATAGAGGTGGTGATCGCCGGCGGTGTGGTTCGTGGATCGGACGGCGGTATCGTCGGCGAGGCGGCCGTGGATTTCATCCGTCAGTTCAAGGTGGATTTCGCTGTTATCGGCGTCTCGGCGATCGACGAAGATGGTGCACTGCTCGATTTCGATTTCCGCGAAGTGAAAGTCGCCCAGGCCATCATCGCCAACGCGCGGCATGTCATTCTGGTCTCGGACTCATCAAAATTCGAGCGCACCGCGCCGGTCCGCATCGGGCATATTTCGCAAGTTCAAACCTTTATCACCGACAATTGTCCGTCCAGCAGCATCCGGGACATTTGCGCCGAGCGCGATGTCAGGATCATCGAAACCGCACCGGTCGACCGCGATCTAGCGGCGGAATAACTTTCGTTTGACATTCGTTTAAATTTCGAAAAAGATAGCTGGACTTTCGCAATAGCAGTAAATGCTGCAGGTGCGAACATGCGGAGGAATGATGTCGGGGCAGCCAATATACGATCTCTTTGTGATCGGCGGCGGGATCAACGGGACTGGGATCGCGCGCGACGCGGCCGGCCGTGGTTACTCCGTTGCCTTGGCTGAAATGAACGATTTCGCCTCCGGCACCTCCTCGGGCGCAACGAAGCTCATCCATGGTGGTCTTCGGTATCTCGAGCATTACGAGTTTCGCCTGGTCCGCGAAGCGCTCATGGAGCGCGAAGTCCTCTGGGCCATGGCGCCGCATGTGATCTGGCCTTTGCGGTTCGTTTTGCCCTTCCAGAAGGGCGGCATTCGCCCCGCCTGGCTCATTCGCCTAGGCCTTTTCCTGTACGATAATCTCGGTGGCCGAAAGCTGCTTCCGCCGACGAAGACCCTCGATCTGCGCCGCGATCCGGCCGGAAAGCCTCTGAAGCCGGTCTTCTCCAAGGCGTTCGAATATTCGGACGGCTGGGTCGATGACGCGCGCATGGTCGTTCTCAATGCCCGCGATGCACAGATCCGCGGCGCAACGATCCTGAGCCGTAACCGTGTTGTCTCGGCCCATCGCGAAGACGGCCACTGGGTTGTCACAACAAAGTCGCAGCGCGACGGCTCCGTCGTAACTCACAAGGCCCGGATGCTGGTCAACGCGGCCGGCCCTTGGGTCGATCAGGTTTTGGCCGGTGCCTTCGGCCGCAACAATGTGCACAATGTCCGTCTTGTCCAGGGCAGCCACATCGTGGTTCGCAAGAAGTTCACCGATCCACGCGCCTACTTCTTCCAGAACCCCGACAACCGCATCATATTCGCCATCCCCTATGAGGGTGAATTCACCCTGATTGGCACGACGGACCGGGATTTCACCGAAGACCCGAAGGACGTTCGCATCAGCCCCGAAGAGGTGAACTATCTCTGCGATGCGGCAAGCGAATATTTCCAGGAACCGGTACGCCCAGACGACATCGTCTGGAGCTATTCGGCCGTGCGTCCTCTTTTCGATGACGGCGCCTCGAAGGCTCAGGAGGCGACGCGCGATTACGTGCTGAAGGTTGAGGGTAATAGCGGCGACGCCCCCTTGCTCAATGTCTTCGGCGGCAAGCTCACCACCTATCGTCGTCTGGCCGAACATGCGCTGGAAAAGATCGGTGAAGCGATCGGCGAAAAAGGCGCCTCTTGGACCGCAGGCAGCCGACTACCGGGTGGCGATTTCTCGGCCACGGCCTTCGAGCCGACGGTCGACGGACTAATCAAAGCCTATCCCTTCCTGGATCGCATCCATGCCGAGCGCCTGATTCGCTGCTACGGCACAGATTCAAGAGCGATCCTCGGCAAGGCGAAGAGCGCGGCCGATCTCGGGCGCCATTTCGGCGGCACGCTGTACGAGGTCGAAGTTCGCTGGCTGGTGGAGACGGAGTGGGCGGTCACGGCCGAAGACGTGCTGTGGCGCCGGACGAAACAGGGACTATTCCTGACGCCGGAGGAGGCGAAGGGACTGGATGCCTATTTGGGGATGCTGGCGGCGGCCTGATCGCCCATGCTGATGAAGACCGACGGTTTGGAGGAGGCCCGAGGGCATATGTTGGAACTGCGTAAAGTCTCGAAAATGGCGGGAGGTGAATATCACATTCACCCGACCGATCTGACATTGCAGCGGGGTACGCTCAATGTCCTGCTCGGGCCCACCCTTTCGGGCAAGACTTCCCTGATGCGCCTGATGGCAGGCCTCGACAAGCCGACTTCCGGAACCGTCCATTTCGACGGCAAGGATGTCACCGGCATGGCGGTCCAGAAGCGCAATGTCGCGATGGTCTACCAGCAGTTCATCAATTATCCGGCTTTGACGGTCTACGAAAACATCGCCTCGCCGATGCGGGTCGCCGGCAAGGATGCGGCCACAATCGATCGCGAGGTTCGCAAGGCTGCCGATCTCTTGCGTCTGACGCCCTATCTCGATCGCACACCGCTCAATCTGTCCGGTGGACAGCAGCAGCGTACGGCGCTGGCCCGCGCCATCGTCAAGAACGCCACCCTTGTGCTGCTGGACGAACCGCTCGCCAACCTCGACTACAAGCTGCGCGAGGAACTGCGCGAAGAGCTCCCGAAGATCTTCGCCGAATCCGGTGCGATTTTCGTCTACGCGACAACCGAACCATCTGAAGCTTTGCTGCTCGGCGGCAACACCGCGACCCTGTCAGAAGGCCGGATTACCCAGTTCGGTCAGACGATCGACGTCTATCGCCGCCCCCTGGACCTCTTGGCCGCCAAAACTTTCGCCGATCCGCCACTCAACACAATCGCGCTCGTCAAGCGGGGCGCAAGTTTCGAGCTGAACGGTCAGCCAGTTCTCGCGGTACCGGCCCATCTGGCGTCGATCGCGGACGGCCCCGTAACGGTCGCCTTCCACCCACATCATCTGTCGCTCACCGCTCTGCCTGGCGCCATGCCGATGCGCTCGCGGACGCTGGTTTCTGAAATCGCAGGCTCGGAGAGCTTCATCCATGTCGAATACGGCACCGCCCGCTGGGTGTGCCTGGCCCATGGCATCCACGACATCGATCCCGATCGCGAGATCGATGTCTTCATCGATACCCGTCACCTGATGGCGTTCGGCGCCGACGGCAAGGCGCTCGGCGCGCCGGCCGAAATGGCCGCGTGAGGAGCAACGTCATGGCACGCATCAATCTCGACCATATCCGCCACGCCTACACCCCGGCCGCCCGCGCAGCCGGCGATTATGCCCTAAAGGAAGTCCACCACGAATGGGACGATGGCGGCGCCTATGCGCTGCTTGGGCCCTCGGGCTGCGGCAAGACCACCCTGCTCAACATCATCTCCGGCCTTTTGCATCCGTCCGACGGCCGCATCGAATTCGATGGCGTTGATGTCACCAACCTGCCGACAGCCGCTCGCAACATCGCCCAGGTCTTCCAGTTCCCGGTCGTCTACGACACCATGACGGTCTACGACAATCTGGCCTTTCCGCTGCGCAACCGCCATGTCCCCGAAGATCAGGTCAACAAGCGGGTCAACGAGATCCTCGACATGATCGACCTGCAGCCCATGGCCCGCAAGCAGGCGCAAGGCCTGACGGCGGACCAGAAGCAGAAGATCTCCCTCGGCCGTGGCCTCGTCCGCTCCGACGTTAACGCGATCCTCTTCGACGAGCCGCTGACGGTCATCGATCCGCACATGAAGTGGGTCCTGCGCTCGCAACTCAAGCGCCTGCACCGCCAGTCGGGTTTCACCATGGTTTACGTCACCCATGACCAGACCGAGGCGCTCACCTTCGCCGACAAGGTCGTCGTCATGTATGACGGTCAGATTGTGCAGATCGGGACGCCGGCCGAACTCTTCGAGCGGCCGAGCCACACCTTCGTCGGCTATTTCATCGGTTCTCCTGGTATGAATGTCATGCCGGCAAAGGTGAGCGGCGCAACCGCCATGATTGGTGATCAGGCGATCAACCTGCCGGGCGCACCGAAGCTCTCCGGTCAGAGCAAGATCGAGCTCGGTGTCCGGCCCGAATTCATCCGCCTCGGACGGGAAGGCATTCCGATCTCCATCGACAAGGTCGAGGACATCGGTCGACAGAAGATCGTGCGCGCCCGCTTTGCCGACCAGTCGCTGTCCGTTGTCGTGCCCGAAGATGCAGATATTCCCGCCGATCCCCGCATCACATTCGTCCCAGAAGGTCTCGGCATCTTCGCCGATTCCTGGCGCGTAGGCATGGAGGGCTGACCCATGGAAAAAACCTGGAACAACAAGGCCTGGTTCATGGTCGTCCCGGTCCTGGTGCTGGTGGCCTTCTCGGCCGTCATCCCGCTGATGACCGTCGTCAACTATTCCGTCCAGGATACATTCGGCAACAACCAGTTCTTCTGGGCCGGTACCGACTGGTTTTCCGACATCCTGTCGTCGGACCGTTTCTGGGATGCGCTTGGACGCAACCTGATCTTCTCCATGATCATTCTTGCGATCCAGGTGCCGCTTGGCATCTTTATCGCGCTCAACATGCCGAAAACCGGACTAGGCGTTCCGGTCTGCCTCGTGCTGATGGCGCTGCCGCTGCTTATTCCGTGGAATGTCGTCGGCACCATCTGGCAGGTCTTCGGCCGCGTCGACATCGGTCTTCTCGGCTATTCGCTAAACGCCATCGGATTCGACTATAATTACACGCAGAACCCGATCCACGCCTGGGTCACCATCATCGTGATGGATGTCTGGCACTGGACGAGCCTTGTCGTGCTGCTCTGCTATGCCGGCCTCGTCTCGATCCCGGATGCCTATTACCAGGCAGCCAAGATCGACGGTGCATCGCGCTGGTCCGTGTTCCGCTTCATTCAGCTGCCGAAGATGAAGCGCGTGCTTCTGATCGCCGTGCTGCTGCGCTTCATGGACAGTTTCATGATCTACACCGAGCCCTTCGTCCTGACCGGCGGCGGCCCCGGCAATTCGACCACCTTCCTGTCGATCGACCTCGTCAAGATGGCGGTCGGCCAGTTCGACCTCGGCCCGGCGGCGGCCATGTCGATCATCTACTTCCTGATCATCCTGGCTCTGTCCTGGGTTTTCTACACCGTCATGACCAACAGTGACGCGAAGGGCTGAGGGAGATACCGATGAAAAGCACTGATAACCGCACCGGTCTCGGCTTCCTGGTTCCGACGATCTACATCATCTTCCTGCTGCTGCCGATCTACTGGCTCGTCAACATGAGCTTCAAGACGAATGCGGAGATCACGGGCGCCTTCTCGCTCTGGCCCGTCAATCCGACACTTGCCAACTACGCGGTGATCTTCACCGATCCGTCGTGGTACAAGGGCTACATCAACTCGATCATCTATGTGTGCCTGAACACCGTGATCGCGGTTGCCGTCGCGCTGCCGGCAGCCTATGCTTTCTCGCGTTACAGGTTCCTCGGTGACAAGCATCTGTTCTTCTGGCTGCTGACAAACCGCATGGCACCGCCGGCTGTCTTCGCGCTGCCCTTCTTTCAGCTCTATTCCGCCTTCGGCCTGATCGACACGCATATCGCCGTCGCCATTGCACACTGCCTTTTCAACGTGCCGCTCGCCGTGTGGATCCTGGAAGGCTTCATGTCGGGCGTGCCGAAGGAAATCGACGAGACGGCCTATATCGACGGATATTCCTTCCCGAAGTTCTTCGTGAAGATCTTCATGCCGCTAATCGCATCCGGCATCGGTGTCGCCGCCTTCTTCTGCTTCATGTTCTCCTGGGTGGAGCTCCTGATCGCTCGCACGCTGACGACGACGGATGCCAAGCCGATCGCAGCGATCATGACGCGCACGGTCTCGGCCTCGGGCATGGACTGGGGTGTTCTCGCAGCAGCCGGGGTACTGACGATCATACCCGGGGCGCTCGTCATTTATTTCGTTCGCAATTACATCGCCAAGGGCTTTGCCCTGGGCCGGGTCTGAGGAGGGTTCGATGGATTTCACTTGGATGGCATGGACCACGCCGACCGCGATCTTCTTCATCGTGATTCTGTGCCTGATCCTGTCGATGGCGGTCTGGGAATATCTGTCCCCGGGCGGCAATCCGCGAACCGGCATTCTACGCTTCGAGACGACCCGCGGTGACCGCCTTTTCGTGTCGCTGCTCGGGTCGGCTTTCATCAATCTCGCTTGGCTCGGTCTCGTTGGACCGAACCTGTGGTGGGCTCTTGCTCTGTCCGTGGTCTACGCCATCGGCGTTTTCCGCTACGTCTAGAGCAGAAAAGACGGGATGGCGGCGGGAGGTCGCCATTCTCGAGACTGCAAACCGAATGCAATCGCAACCTTAGGGAGGACATAATGCGAAAGCACCTTTTGACGACGACGGCCGCCATGCTTCTTGCCATGACGGGTGTCGCATTCGCCGACATGGAAGCGGCGAAAAAGTTCCTGGACGCCGAGGTCGGCGACATGTCGGCACTCGATCGTGCCACACAGGAAGCCGAGATGCAGTGGTTCATCGATGCCGCGAAACCTTTCGCCGGCATGGAGATCAAGGTCGTCTCCGAAACCATCACCACGCATGAATATGAATCGAAGGTCCTCGCTCCGGCCTTCACCGCCATCACCGGCATCAAGGTCACCCATGACCTGATCGGTGAAGGCGACGTCGTTGAAAAGCTGCAGACGCAGATGCAGTCGGGCGAAAACATCTACGACGCCTACATCAACGACTCCGACCTGATCGGCACCCATTGGCGCTATCAGCAGGTTCGCAACCTGACCGACTGGATGGCCGGCGAAGGCAAGGACGTCACCAGCCCGACCCTCGACATCGACGACTTCATCGGCAAGTCCTTCACGACCGCCCCTGATGGCAAGCTCTATCAGCTGCCGACCCAGCAGTTCGCCAACCTCTACTTCTTCCGCTACGACTGGTTCAACGACGAGAAGAACAAGGCCGACTTCAAGGCGAAGTACGGCTACGACCTCGGCGTTCCGGTCAACTGGTCGGCTTATGAGGACATCGCTGAATTCTTCACCGGTCGCGAAATCGACGGCAAGAAGGTCTTCGGCCACATGGACTACGGCAAGAAGGACCCGTCGCTCGGCTGGCGCTTCACCGACGCCTGGCTCTCCATGGCTGGCAACGGCGACAAGGGCATCCCGAACGGCCTTCCGGTCGACGAGTGGGGTATCAAGGTCGATGAAAACTCGCGCCCGGTCGGCTCTTGCGTCGCCCGTGGTGGTGACACCAACGGCCCGGCCTCTGTCTACGCCATCGAGAAGTATCTCGAGTGGATGAAGAAGTACGCCCCTCCGGCCGCCCAGGGCATGACCTTCTCCGAATCCGGTCCGGTGCCGTCGCAGGGTGAAATCGCCCAGCAGATGTTCACCTACACCGCCTTCACCGCCGACTTCGTCAAGGAAGGCCTGCCGGTCGTCAACGCGGACGGCACGCCGAAGTGGCGCTTTGCTCCGAGCCCGCATGGCGTCTACTGGAAGGACGGCATGAAGCTCGGCTATCAGGATGCCGGTTCCTGGACCCTGATGACCTCGACCCCGGTCGATCGCGCCCAGGCGGCCTGGCTTTATGCCCAGTTCGTCACCTCGAAGACCGTCGACGTGAAGAAGAGCCATGTCGGCCTGACCTTCATCCGTCAGTCGACGCTCGACCATCCGTCCTTCACCGAGCGCGCTCCGAAGCTTGGTGGTCTGGTCGAATTCTACCGCTCGCCGGCTCGCCTGCAGTGGTCGCCGACTGGCACCAACGTTCCTGACTATCCGAAGCTGGCTCAGCTCTGGTGGCAGGCAATCGGTGATGCTTCTTCCGGTGCAAAGACTGCGCAGGAAGCCATGGACTCGCTCTGCGCCGAGCAGGAAAAGGTCCTTGAGCGTCTCGAACGCGCTGGCGTCCAGGGCGATATCGGTCCGAAGCTCGCCGAGGAAAAGACCCTCGAAGAGTGGAACGCCGATGCCGTTGCCAAGGGCAATATCGCGCCACAGCTGAAGATCGAGAACGAAAAAGAACAGCCGATGACGGTCAACTACGACGAGCTCGTCAAGAGCTGGCAGTAACGACCGGCGATCGCCGCTGAATTGACAATCGCCGGGGCGCAAACTACGCCCCGGCTTCTTCACTTAAGGAGTTTCAGCCTGATGAGCGGTTACATTCTGGCCATCGACCAGGGAACGACCTCGACCCGCTCGATGATCTTCGATCACGAGATGCATATTGTCGGCGTCGCCCAGCAGGAGTTCACCCAACATTTCCCGGATTCCGGCTGGGTCGAGCATGATGCGGACGAGATCTGGCAGAGCGTGCTGGCGACCATCGAGAAGGCACTCTCTGCCGCCAAGATCAAGATCGGCGATGTCACCGCGATCGGCATCACCAACCAGCGCGAAACCGTCGTTGTCTGGGACCGCGAGACCGGCCAGCCGGTCCACCGTGCCATTGTCTGGCAGGACCGCCGCACGGCCCGTTTCTGCGACGAACTGAAACATAAGGGCCTGGAACCGCTCTTCACCGAAAAGACCGGCCTGCTGCTCGATCCTTATTTCTCAGGCACCAAGCTCTCCTGGCTCTTGAAGAATGCCGACGGCCTGAAGGCCCGCGCCGAAAATGGCGAGATCTGCTTCGGCACGGTCGATAGCTGGCTCATCTACAAGCTGACCGGCGGCAAGGTCCACGCGACCGACGCGACAAATGCCTCGCGCACGCTGATCTATGACATCGGCGAAAACCGCTTTGACGACGAACTCCTTTCGATCCTCGAAATCCCGCGCGCCATGCTGCCGGAGGTCAAGGATTGCGCCGACGATTTCGGCATTACCGATGCGTCCGTGCTAGGCGCCGAAATCCCGATCCTCGGCGTCGCCGGCGACCAGCAGGCCGCCGTCATCGGCAATGCCTGTTTCGAGCCCGGTATGATGAAATCGACCTATGGCACGGGCTGCTTCGCACTCCTGAACACCGGCCGCGATCGCGTCGCTTCCTCGAACCGGTTGCTCACCACCATCGCCTATCGCATGAATGGCGAAACCACTTACGCTCTTGAGGGCTCGATCTTCATCGCCGGTGCCGCCGTCCAGTGGCTTCGCGACCAGATGGGCTTTGTGAAGGTCGCCTCGGAGACGGATGCGCTCGCGAGCAAGGCCGACCCGCATCAGCGCGTCTATCTTGTGCCGGCCTTCACCGGGCTTGGCGCACCCCATTGGGATGCCGATGCCCGTGGCGCCATCTTCGGATTGACCCGTGGAACGGGCCCGGCGGAATTCGCTCGCGCCGTACTCGAAAGCGTCGCCTACCAGACCCATGATCTCCTGGAAGCCATGAAGAAGGATTGGAACGGCAGCGCATCGAAGACGGTGCTCCGCGTCGATGGTGGCATGGTCGCCTCCGACTGGACGATGCAGCGGCTGGCCGACATCCTGGCCGCCCCCGTCGATCGTCCCGTCGTGCTGGAAACCACGGTCCTCGGCGCCGCCTGGCTCGCAGGATCCCGCGCCGGCCTCTGGCCCGACCAGAAGGGCTTCGCCGCGACCTGGAAGCGCGACCGCCGTTTCGAACCGGGCATGAATGTGACCGAACGGGAAGCAGCTATTGCCGGCTGGCAGGACAGCGTGTCCCGTTGCCTGACCACGCGCTAACCGACTAGGCGATGAGCGCGACCAGGGTCTCCAACCGGTCGGCGTCCTTCGGAAGCTTGTCCTGACGGAGACGCGCGATGCGGGGAAACCGCATCGCGACTCCCGACTTGTGCCGCGTCGAGCGAGCAAGCCCCTCGAAGGCCACCTCGACGACAAAGCCATGCTCGGGTTCTGCCCTCAGGCTGCGAACCGGGCCGAAGCGCTCCACCGTATTGTTGCGCACGAACCGGTCGAGCACCTCAAGCTCCTCGTCGGTGAAGCCAAAGTAAGCCTTGCCCACCGGCACCAGCACATCCCCTTCGCCGGGGATCGCCGTCCAGACCCCGAAGGTGAAGTCCGAATAGTAGCTGGACCGTTTGCCGTGCCCGCGCTGCGCATACATCAGCACGGCATCGGCATTCATCGGGTCCCGTTTCCACTTGAACCAGGGCCCCTTGGCCCGCCCGGCCTGGTAACTGCTGTCCAGCCGCTTCAGCATCACCCCTTCGATCACCGGATCGGGTGGGTCAGCGCGCAACTGCTCCAGCTCCTCCCAGGTCGAGAAGGAAACGAGCGGCGACAGATCGAACCGCCGTGGCTCCTGCCGCTCGACAAGCGCGCTTAGCCGCTCACGGCGTGTGAGGAAAGCCTCGGACCGAACGTCTGCCTCACCATCGAACAGGATGTCGTAAGCGCGGATGAAGACCGGATACTCTTCCAGCATCTTGGCCGTCACCGTCTTGCGATTGAGCCTCTGCTGGAGATCCGAAAAGGTCCGCGTCGGCGCATTGCTGCGCGAGGTGCCACCGACCAGCAGTTCTCCGTCGATCACGCCATCGAACCGCGCTGCGTCGACGATATCGGGGAAGGCACCGGAAATATCGTCGCCGGAGCGCGAATAGAGCCGGCTCTTCCCGCCGGAGCAGGAAAGCTGCACGCGGATACCATCCCACTTCCATTCCGCCGCGAAATCCTTCGGATCGAGATTGGGGAGATCCCTGTCTTCGATCGGCGTGGACAGCATCACCGAATGGAAGATCGCCGGCGTCGACAGAACTGGCTTTTCGACCCGGTTCTCCAGCCAGGCGAAGAGTTCGGTATAAGGCGGCTTTAGCCCATGCCAGAGGCTCTCGATGTCGACGACATCCTTGTCGCCATAGAGCGCCAGCGCCTGCTTGGTGAGCCTAGCGGAGACACCGATTCGAAGCCCCCCGGTGACGAGCTTGATCAGGGCGAACCGCTCCGACGTATCGAGCCGGTCAAAGAGGTCGCGCATGACGGAGCGCGTTTCGTTGCGCCCGAGCCGCTGAAGCCGTTCGACGATCTTTGACAGGCTTTCGAGATCTTCCTCGCCTTCGGCCTCAAGCGTCTGCGGCTCCCAGACTAGTGAAATGGTTTCTGCCAGATCGCCGACATAGTCATAGGAATATTGAAACAGGATCGGGTCCATCCGCTCCAGGACCAATTCTTTCAGCAGCGCCGGCTTCACGCCCTTGATGTCGAGCCCATCAGTGAGCGCGGCCAGCGCATAGCCGCGATCCGGATCAGGCGTCTGCCGGAAATAGTCGATGAGTAGCGTCAGCTTGCCGTTGCGGCTGGGGGTCAGCACGAGGCGATCGAGGAGGCGAGCAAAGGCCCTCATGTCAGTCTCCCTCGTCTTCGTAGCCGACGAGGTGCAGTGGCCGAGCCTTGATACCCTCAAGTTCGCACCAACGCACCAGCGCTTCCTCGCGCCCATGGGTGACCCAGACCTCCTGCGGCCCCACCTCGCGGATCGTGTCCAGAAGCTCCGGCCAGTCGCAGTGGTCGGAGATGACGAGCGGCAGTTCCACGCCTCGCTGTTTCGCCCTCTGCCGCACCATCATCCAGCCGGACGCAAAGATCGCGAGGGGATCCTCGAAGCGCCGTGCCCAGCGGTCGTTGAAGGCGGAGGGCGGACCGATCACCACGGCGCCCTTGAAGGCGCCAGACTTCTTGTCCTCGGTCGTCGCCGGGCGAAGCTCGCCGAGCTCCACGCCCTGTTCGGTGTAATAGTCGCAGAGCCGCGCCATCGAACCATGAATGTAGATCGGTTTTTCATAGCCACCCCGCCGAATGAGCGAGATCACCCGCTGTGCCTTTCCCAGCGCATAGGCGCCGATCAAGTGGCTGCGTTCCGGAAATTGCTGCAGAGAGGTCAGCAGTTTCTGGATCTCCAGCCGCGGATCGGGGTGGTGGAACACCGGCAGACCGAAGGTTGCTTCGGTAATGAACACGTCGCAGGGCACCGGCTCGAAGCTGGCGCAAGTCGGATCGGCGCCACGCTTGTAGTCGCCGGACACCACGATCCTGGTCCCCTGCGCTTCGATCTCGATTTGTGCGGAGCCGAGCACATGGCCTGCCGGATGAAAGCGGACGGTCACGCCGTTGACCGATATCGTCTCTCCGAAGGTCGCACTCTGTGAGGTGCTGCAAAAGTCCTCGCCGTAGCGTATCGCCATGATGTCGAGTGTCTGGCGCGTGGCGAGCACATGGGCGTGCCCCGAACGGGCATGATCCGAATGTCCATGAGTGATCAGCGCCCGGTCAACTGGCCGGACCGGGTCGACATAAAAGTCGCCGAGCGGGCAGTAAAGCCCGCCCGGCGTTGGGTGAAGGAGAAGGTCCGGCTTGATCATGCCGTGAACATAGGGCGCCCGAAGACGCCCTTCCAGCACTCACTGCGTAAAGCGCGAAACGGCGAGATAACCTGCAGCGCAAGCGGTTGCCGAGAGAAATGCACCCCACGCCATGTCAACGAGGCTGACCTGCAGCGACCAGCCCTTCAGCGTGGCGAGATTGGTCATGTCGTAGGTGCCGTAAGCCAGAAGTCCAAGGAGCGCCCCGTTGAACAATGCGGTGACGATGCTTCCGGCGGACACGGCCGGCATGACCGCAAAATAGACAAGTCCGACCACGTAGAAGAGATAGAAAATCCCGGCGGCAGCAAAGTTGGGGGCCGCCAGCAGCAGGCTGCCGATATGCTCGCGGTAAAAACCGATCGCAATCCGCGTCAGCCAGAGATAGTCGATGGCGAAGAAAACAACGGCCGTGGAGATGTAGGCGATCACGTAAGGCATTTGTCTTCCCTCTCGACCGGGCGCCTGCCCGGCCTCCCATCAAATTCCAAGAACCGGCTGAACCAGGCGGACCAGAAGGCTCTTGAACTTCAGCGGTGCGTCGGTCACGGCGAGACAGATGCAATCCTCGTCCGGTGTCGCCACCGGCTGATGCGTCAGCGTCTCGTCGGCTTCCTCGATGTCCCCGCGTTTGAATACGGTCGCACCGTCAGTGAACGCGCCTTTGAGCACCAGCGTCAATTCGCGGCCGCCATGCGAGTGCTCCGGAACCGGCTTGCCGGCCGGAATCTTCAAGAGGCGAACCTGGCTCTCAGTATCTCTCGTCTTGATCGGGATATGATAGGCGCCGCGGCCGAGTGCCTTCCATTTCAAGGCCTCGACGTCGCCGCCAAGATAGGAGCGCAGCGGCTCAGGCAAAACCGGAAGATCGGTCGGAGTGGCAACCGGCTTTGCCGCGGCGAGCCGCGACGTGCCCTGCGAGTTGAGCTTTGCCTTCATTGACGACCAGCTGTCTGACGCTGGCGTCTCTTCGGCGGTCACCTCGGTCGCCTCGAGCAATTGACCGCCGGTATGCTCCATGAAGGAGAGCCTGTTGCGGCAGGACGGGCAAAGCGCCAGATGTGTCGCAACGGCAATGCTCCAGCCCTCGGCCAGATTTCCGGTCGCATAATCGAGCAGAAGCTCGTCGCTGATGTGGTGTTGGACGTGGAGGGTCATGCCCGCTCCTCCAATGCTGCACGCAGCTTCGCGAAAGCGAGGCGGATACGTGATTTCACGGTCCCCATCGGCAGTCCGAGTTCGGCTGCGATCGTGCTGTGGGATGCTTCTCTGTAGAATGACATTTTGAGGAGTTCGAGCTGTTCGGGTGGTAGGGTTTCCATGGCGCGCCGAAGGCGATCAGCCTCCTGCTTGCCTTCGAATTCGACATCGGCCGGTGGTACGTCGTCCGGCACGAAGGCCGGATCAGACGGGTCAAAGGTCGGACGCCTCTCGCGACGGAATGCGTCGATGCGTTGGTTACGGGCGATGGTGAAGATCCAGCTTGAGACATTTCCCCTTGTTGGGTCGAACTGCTCGGCCTTGTTCCAGACCGCAAGCATCGTCTCTTGCATCAGCTCTTCGGCCGCCTGTCCGTCACGGGCAAGCTTCGCCATATAGGCACGCACCTTCGGACCATAAAACTTGAAAATCGTCTCGAAGGCTTCGATGTCTCTATCGCGGCCGACGGCGGCCAAAAGCTGCGAGAAGTTACGCTGGTCCAGTTCTTCCACCGACTCGGTCATCGAAACGCTTTTTTTCCCTCGTTTGAGCGGCGCAACGACCTTTTGCGGTGCAATTCGCCCGGGGTCATTGTGGCACGCATCTGCCGAGATGTGTATCGCGTTCATCATGCAGCGGTCTACGCCGCGGTTCTCGGCTCGGATCACTGCCTGTGAATTTATTCGCTGCGATCAATCCATTGAGATTTGCTTTGCGTAATCAGCGACAAACAGATTGAATTGAAGATGTGGCAAAGGGCGGGAAATGGACACTGGTATGACGAAGGCCGCATCCGGCGGTAAACGCAGGGTCGCGGTCATCGGATCGGGGATTTCGGGCCTCTCATCCGCCTGGCTGCTGTCAAAGAGCGCCGATGTCGTTGTTTACGAAACCGAGAGCCGGCCGGGCGGCCATTCGAATACGGTGATCGCCCCCGGCGCCCAGAAAGACATCCCCGTCGACACCGGTTTTATCGTTTACAACGACCGGAACTACCCCAATCTGGTGAAGCTTTTCGAGCATCTCGATGTGCCAACCCTGCCGTCGAACATGTCTTTTGCCGCCTCTCTCGGCGGTGGCGCCTTCGAATATTCGGGTTCGGGGCTCTCGGGGCTCTTGGGGCAGAAGTCGAACATTCTGCGTCCGCGCTTCTGGCGCATGGTGAAGGACCTTCTTCGCTTCTACAAGGAAGCCCCCGGCCTTCTTGAGCGTCGTGAACTCGAAGGCGTGTCGCTTGGCGACTACCTCGCATCCGCCGATTATTCGCCTTCCTTCATCGAGGATCATCTCCTGCCGATGGGCGCTGCGATCTGGTCGACCACGGCGTCGGAGATGCGGCTTTATCCGCTGCATGCCTTCATCCGCTTCTTCGCAAACCATGGATTGCTGGTTCTCAAGGATCGGCCGCAATGGCGCACGGTGAAGGGCGGTAGCCGCGAATATGTGGCCCGTATCCTGGCCGACTTCCGCGGGGAAGTGCGCCTCGGCACGGCCGTGACAGGTGTCCGCCGAGGTATTGCCGGCGTTCAGGTGACCGATGTACATGGTGGCGTAGAGGTCTTTGATGACGTCGTTCTCGCCACCCACGCAAACCAGAGCATCGATCTCCTGGAAGACGCGGATAGCGAAGAGATCGAGATCCTCGAGTCCTTCCAGTACACGCCCAATCTCGCCGTGCTGCATTCGGACGAGACTTTGATGCCGAAGCGAAAGTCGGTCTGGTCCAGCTGGAACTATGTGGCGGAGAAACAGGCAGACTCGAGCGAAACCCTTTGCGTCACCTACTGGATGAACAAGCTGCAGTCGCTGGATCCGGCAACGCCTCTCTTCGTCACCCTCAATCCCTGCCGTCCGATCGATCCGTCCAAGATCATCGAGACTTTCAACTATGAACACCCGCTCTTCGATGTCGCCGCAATTCGCGCCCAGCGCCGTATCTGGCAGCTTCAGGGCCGCCGCAACACATGGTTCTGCGGTGCATATTTCGGTAGCGGGTTCCATGAGGATGGCCTGCAGGCGGGGCTTGCCGTCGCCGAAGCTCTCGGCGGTGTCCGTCGTCCATGGTCGGTCGAAAACGAATCGGGTCGCATCGTCATCGGTCGCCAGCTCGAGGCGGCGGAATGAAGTTGAACTCCGCAATCTATGCCGGGCATGTGCTGCATGCCCGCAGCCGGCCCAAGAAGCACAGCCTGCGCTACAGCGTGTTTTCGCTCCTGGTCGACCTCGATGAGATCGACCAGTTGAATGAAGGCCTGCGTCTGTTCGGTTACAACAGAGCGGCGCTCTATTCGGTGCATGACGCGGACCATGGCAATGGCCGCACCGGCGAACTGAGAGCCTGGGTTGACGAGCGCCTGGCCGCGGCCGGCGTGGAGGCCGATGGCATAAAGATCCACATGCTCTGCTATCCCCGGATCTTCGGCTATGTCTTCAATCCGATCACGGTGTTTTTCTGCTATCGCGCCGAAGGTGAGCTTGCCGCAGTCCTCTACGAGGTCTGCAACACCTTCAACGAGCGCCACACCTATGTGATCCCGGTCGAGGCTGAAGAGAACGGCATCCTGCGCCATAGTTGCGCAAAGGAGATGTATGTCTCGCCATTCATGCCCATGAACTGTGAATACAATTTCCGTATCAGCCCGCCGACCGATGATGTGACCATCAATATCGGCGAGAGCGATCCGGAAGGGCCACTTTTGTTTGCAACTTTTTCCGGCCGGCGCCGTCCTTTGTCAGACAAAGGTTTGTTGCACATGTTGCTGAAGTATCCTTTGATGACCCTTAAAGTGATGGGGGGCATTCATTGGGAGGCGCTGAAGCTTTGGTGGAAGGGCGTACCCATCTACCGACATAAGCCAGCAGCAGCCAGAATAGCGTCTACGATCGTCGTGCAGAATGGGATGAATAAGTCATGAGTCACGCTGAGCAGGAAATGCACCCTGTGGTTAGCTCTCTCACATTCTGGCAGCGCATGATGTGCCGCTGGGCCGACCGGATCGCCGTGGGCCGCCTGACACTTCAGTTCGAAGGCTATGGTGAACATGTCGCGATCGGTGCAAACCCGGGCCCGAATGCCGTATTGTGTGTCCGCAATGCGAGCCCGGTCTTTCGCCTCTTGACCAGCGGGACCCTTGGATTTGCCCAGGCCTATATGGACGGAGATCTGGATTCGCCTGACATTGGCGCGGTGCTCGAACTGGCGCTGGCCAACGAAGCGCAGCTCGGGCGAGTTCTGTCCTCCTCATCCATCTTCATGACGCTCGCCCGCTTGCGTCACAAGCTGCGCCGTAACTCGAAGAAGGGTAGCCGGCGAAATATCGCCTATCATTACGATCTCGGCAATGCGTTCTACGGCCTGTGGCTGGACCGCACCATGACCTATTCCTCCGCGCTCTACAGCGCACCCAGCATGAGCCTTGCCGATGCGCAGGAGGCAAAATACGCCCGCATCGTCGAAGAACTGAAGATCGGTCCTGAGGATCATGTCCTGGAAATCGGCTGTGGTTGGGGCGGCTTTGCCGAACATGCGATCCGCAAGACCGGCTGCAGGGTCACCGGGCTGACGCTGTCGACCGAACAGGCGAAATTCGCCCGCGAGCGGCTCGATAAGGCCGGTTTCGCCGACAGGGTCGACATCAGGCTCGAGGACTACCGCGATTGTCGCGGGCAATACGACAAGATCGTTTCGATCGAGATGTTCGAGGCGGTGGGTGAAGAAAACTGGCCGGTCTATTTCAAGGCCATTCAGAACCTGCTGGTCGAAGGCGGGCAGGCGCTGATCCAGACCATCACCATCGATGAGAGCCGCTTCGACTACTACCGTCGCAGCGCTGATTTCATCCAGACCTATATCTTCCCCGGCGGCATGCTGCCCTCGGTGACCGTTTTCGAGCGGGACGCTGAGGGTGCAGGCCTGAAGGTCGGTGATCGCTTCCGCTTCGGCCGCGATTACGACCGTACGCTGATCGCCTGGGACAGCGCTTTCACGGCCAACTGGCAGAAGATCGAGCCTCTCGGTTTCGACCGCCGCTTCTACCGCATGTGGCGTCTCTACCTGCACTATTGCGCGGTTGGCTTCCGCTTCGGTCGCATCGACGTCGTGCAGTTCAGGCTGGACAAGCCAGCCTGAACGTCAGGTTTCCCAGATTTGCAGTTTGTACTCCGGTCAAGAGCCCTTCGGCCGGAGCATCTTGCGCGTCAACGCAAAGCGTAGCGCGTGGGGCAGGGCGTGCAGGAAACGGATCGCGAGTGCCATCTTCCAGGGGAAGATGATCTCGAACTTGCCCTTGGCCAGACCCTTGGCGATCGTGTCGGCGGCCTCTTCCGAGGAGACCAGGAAGGGCATCGGGAAGTCGTTCTTCTTGGTCAGCGGTGTGTCGACGAAACCCGGGTTGATGATGGTCATCTTCACGCCATGACGCTCGAGCTCGGGATAGAGCGCTTCGCACATCACGTTGAGCGCGGCTTTCGTCGCGCCATAGGTCGCAGCGCCGGGGAGCCCGACATAGCCTGACACCGAGGCGACGACTGCGATGTGTCCGCGGCGCCGCGCGATCATCGCCGGCATCACCCTTTCCAGACACGAGGCGGTGCCGAGCACGTTGAGTTCGAACATCTGGCGGGTCCGCGCGCTGTCAAAGTCCTCGGCATAATCGCGGGTGTAGGAACCGGCCGCAAAGACGGCGAGATCGACCGGGCCCATTTCGCTCTCGATCGCCGCAAATGCCTGCTTGACGGCTGCGGGGTCGGTGACGTCGAGCGGGTAGACGCCGACCTTGCCGGGATGACTGGCTGAGAGCGAAGCGAGCGCATCGACACTGCGGGCGCTGACGGCGATTCGGTATCCGTCTCGAAGGAGGCGTTCGGCGAGCGCCCGGCCAATGCCGGTGCTGGAACCCGTAATCCAGGCAATCTTGTTCATGATATCCTCTTGCTTGATCTCCTGAACAATACGCCCCGGGGGTGAGCTCGGTTCAGGCCGTCCAGCTGGAGAGCAGCGAAAGCCCCTGCTTCAGCAGATCCTCTGCGTCTTCCTTGTTGGCGGCCTCGACATAACAGCGCATTTCCGGCGCATTGCCAGAGGGCCGAAAGTGGATCACCCGGCCATCGGCCAGCGTTGCCCGCAATCCATCGATGTCGCTGACGCTTTTGACGGCACCGATTGGGCTGAGGAAAGCCGACAAGTGATCTCCCGATGCCCTGAGATGCGCCATGAGCGAGGCGCTGCGTTCACTTGCGTAGTTCTCCAGGCGGTCGCTAAGCGCCACCGGGAGATTGAAATCGTCAACCAGTTCTGAGAGCGAAAGGCCGCGTTCTGCCGCGGTTCCGAGCACGGCCAGCGCCGGTAGGAAGCTGTCCCGGGTCGGCAGAGCCGCGATGGTCTTTTCACCGATGGTGAAATCCGATCCCAGCATCAGGCCGCCATTCGCCTCAAAGCCGAGCACGCCGGATTCTCTAGCCGAGAGCGCGTCCTCCATGGCAGCAATGACAAAAGGCGAGCCGACGCGCGTGCGGCGCACGGCAAAGCCGCCGTCCTGCTCGAGGCCGGAATTCGATGTGACAGGCGTTGCTACAACCTTCGCCTTGAGGAAGCGGGAAACGATCAGTCCGAGCAGATCGCCGCGCAGCGGCCTGCCATGCTCGTCGGCCACCAGCGGCCGGTCCCCGTCGCCATCCGTCGAGATGATCGCGTCGAGGGCGAGTTCGTCGCTCCAATGCGCAAGTTGCGTGACCGTGTCCGCCGATACCGCTTCGGTATCGACAGGGATGAACTGCTCCGAGCGCCCCAGCTGAAACACGGTTGCTCCGCAACGCTCAAACACCGTGACCAGCATGTCGCGGGCGACCGAACTGTGTTGGTAGATGCCGATCCGCTTTCCCTTCAGCGCATCGGGCGCAAGGATGCCGAGATTGCGGTCGATGAAGAGCTGCGTTGCCTCTGCCTCGCCAGCCGTTCCGGAGCCGGCCTCGACCTTGTTGGCGTCTGCATCGTCTTTCAATGCGGCTGCGAGACGCGTGATCGCCTCCTCGTCGCTCTTGTTGACCTCTCCATCGGGCCGGTAGAATTTGATGCCGTTGCGGTCGGCGGGAATATGGGAGCCGGTGACCATGATCCCGGCCGCCCCGATCGAGGCGCCGTAGAGCGCCAGCGCCGGGGTTGGGATGGTGCCGCAGTCGATCGGAACAAGGCCAAGGCGCTTCATCGCGGCCATGATCGTGGATGAGATTTCCGGGCTCGACGGACGAAAGTCGCTTCCGACCACGACAGGCGATCCCGGCTGCAGTGCGCCGCTTTCCAGCATGTGTCTTGCGAAGGCGGTTGAATAAAGTGCTGAGACCGAGCCAACGAGATCTGTCGAAAGCCCTCTCAAGCCGCTCGTACCGAACTTTACTGTCATGCATGCCTCCTGAGGGTCTCGCGAACAGATGGCGTTATATGGGCCTGTGACCCAAGGCATCAAGCGGAAGTATCGCTTGGCCGTCAGGCAAGTCCAAATCTGTGGGGGGATCCAGAAACGAAAAGAGCCTGGCGCGGGAGGAGGATGCGCCAGGCTCTTAAACTTGATCGGCAATTGGGAGGAGGAGGAGTATTGCCGATCCTACCGAGCGGCACTGGGAGGAGGAGTGCGCCGCTTCGATGCTTTGGTTATATCCACGGCGCTCGATTCTGCCAAGCGCGCTTGTTGCAACGCAGCAGTGCGTAAAATGCATGGCTTGATGTCCGGGCAGGAACGCGCTGCTACGATTTTTGCAGCGACACGCTTTCGTATCTTTCGCATCGGCGCGTTTCTCTGAAAACAAAAGCGCGTTTGCGTAGCAATTGAGCAAATCTCTATCCTGCTTAGCAGTTTCTCATGCACCTATCACAAGGCTGTGACCGCCTTGAGTGGTCCGGGCAGGCGCGGGATGGTGCAAGGGTGTGCTTTGGTCTATAGCGGGCAGGGACAACATCTGACTTCTGGAGTAACCGATGACGACGATCCGCTATCACGAGGGGGACATCTCGTCCGATGCCGCCGGTCGCTATATCGACGCCATTGCGATCGATACGGAGACCCTCGGCCTCGTCCCTCGCCGCGATCGTCTCTGCGTCGTCCAACTGTCTCCCGGTAACGGAACCGCCGACGTAATCCGGATCGCCAAAAATCAAAAGGATGCGCCCAACCTCGTGGCGATGCTCGCGGACCCGGCCCGTCAGAAGATCTTCCATTATGGTCGCTTCGATATTGCGGTCCTGTTTCAAACCTTCGGCGTGACCACGACCAACGTGTTCTGCACCAAGATTGCATCCCGCTTGACCCGAACCTACACCGATCGGCACGGTCTCAAGGACAATCTCAAGGAAATGCTCGAGGTCGATATCTCCAAGGCGCAGCAATCGTCTGACTGGGCTGCCGAGACCCTGAGCCAGGCGCAGCTCGAATATGCGGCCTCGGACGTGCTGCATCTGCATGCCCTCCGCGACAAGCTCACGCAGCGCCTTTTGCGCGACGACCGGATGGAACATGCCAAGGCTTGCTTCGAATTCCTTCCCACGCGGTCCAAGCTCGATCTTCTCGGCTGGGAAGAAACCGACATCTTCGCGCATAGCTGACCTGCCTGGCGGCCTCAGTCGCGCCTGACAATGCCGACCCGGGACATGACATCGGCCGGGATGGCATACCGTCGGATCATATCGCCCTGGTTTCGCAAACCACAAAGCTCCCGCTGGATCATCAAGCAAAACACCGCGTCGGCTGCTGCATGGCGCAGGGCCTCAATCGGGGTGCCGTCCACACCGCGCGCGCCAGCCAGCGTCTCAAGAGCCTCCTCAGCCTTCCGGCCCGCCCGTGCCAAGGCATCGGCCTTTTCACCGGCCAGTTCCAGGTCGAGGGGCGTGACGCTGTCGTGAAGCGCCGGAGAAAGCAGAGAGGCTGGAGTTTTGAAGCTCATGGCTAGATCTTCTCATGGGTGAGATTTGAGGGGAGCTTTGCCCATTTCGCCAAGGTTTCATTAACCGAGACTTCGCATGATCCCCGCATGGAAATTGGTGACGCGGCGAGCCTTTCAAGTTGCTCGTTGCACATAAGGCGTTGATCAGGCGACCATGACGGAAGCAGCTACTATCCTCTTAGACTCGGTATCGCGTAGTTCATCCAGCTATGATCTCGATCTGATCGAAGCGCCTGCGGAACAAGCCGACATTGAAGACCAGGGCCCGCAATATGCGCCAGCCAACTGGCTGGACGCATTTATCGTCGATGAGCGCAGCCGCTCGGACGAGGCTTTTGGCGAGCGCGTTCCAGTCCCCTCGGATGAGGCTGGCCTCTATCCGCGGTTCATGCGTCTCGTCGATTAAGCTAGCGCGGCAGGCTGGCGATCGTTGCCCTCGCCCGGATTTCGTCCAGGCTCCAGTCCACCAGAAGCTCCCCGTCCTGCCAGACCGGCTGCAAGAGGTTGGGGCGGTTCCCGAGATCTTCCAGCTGGATCGGCATGATGTCATAGCCATCGGCGATCGCGGCCACACGGCCTGCCATTGACACCTTCTGCTGCGGATTGGACGGGCGGCGCACAACCGGACGCCACTGGCCTTTATCGTCCTGAACGGCGCTCGTGCGCATGGTGAAGGACATCGTGTCCCTGTTGATCTTGTGCAGCAGGCCCGATCCCATGCCGAAGGAGATGTTTTCGGAGGAGAAACCCATGCCTTCGAGCCGGCCCAGGATCATCTGAATATCCTGGATCGAAACGCCGTCCGACTGGATCACCCGGACATTGCCGTCGAGCACCTTGAAACCCCTGCCGTTCAGCCGTGTGCCAAAGGCGTAGGCGAGTTGGGCCACGACCTGGACCGGTGTCTCGATCGGATCGCCACTATCCGGCCGCACCACGAGAACGCCACCGGCAGCGCGCACCTTGGTCTGCAGTTTCTTGCCCCAGATCTCTGAAACGGCGTTGTGGAGGTCGAAGCTATCGGAGACAACGGAATAGCCGCCGAAACTCGCGAAATTGTCGATCATGTGGGAATAGGCTTCCGTCTCGTGCGGCTGGCCCCAGGCAATGATCGTTCCATGTTCGGCAGCCGGGATCGACTGGGCCGGCATCGAGGCCTTGTAGAAGCGACGGGCCTGCAGAATGGCGGGAAGCGAATCAGAGCTGTGGAAGTGCACAAGATGCGCTGCCCCGCCGATCGCCGCCTGTTCGACGCTGGATGTGCTGCGGCAACCATAGTCGCTGATCCGGCTCGGTTGCAGCCCGTCTGGATCGTCCGTTGTCCGATCCAGGAAGGGCTGTATCGCCATCCGGATGCGCCAGGCCGTCGTCGCGACAGTCGACGGATACCAGACGGCGCGAAGCAGCGCGGTCTCCATATAGGAGGTGAGCCACGGCACGAGAGGATCGGTGTTGACCACCTGCATGACGGGCACCCCGCGGCGGATTGCGGCGCCTTCGGGCAGTGCCTCGATGCGCAGCGGCAACAGTCCGCCATGCGCATTCAGAATATGCTCCCACCCCTTGCGGTCGAAAGGCTGGCCGTGGTGGCGTGCAATCTCTTCGGCTTCCTCGATGTCACCACGGCTGATCGGCTTCGACAGGTAGTCTTTCAGGAACATCTGCAGACCAAAGAACATCACCTCGGGACGGAAGGAGTTGCCCCGCGTGGTGACGAAGGCGCTGACGGCCCGCGTATCTTTCGGATACTGCAGAAAGACGCCAAGCTTGTAGCTGTCGGTGTTCAGGAGAAGATTGCGTGTCATGCCTGCGTCCGTGTTGGATCGAATCGGCGACAGTGCGCCGCCTCGTCCATCGTGCACGCCAATCAATGCGCGAGGCTGGTGTCGCCCGTTGAGATTGCGTCTTAGTGCTTCATTAACCAAATCAGGCAAGGATTGAGGATCGGGCAGCCGTGGTACGGCTTAAGACATCGCCCGAAACTCTTGTCCCGAGGCACCAGAACCGGAGAGGTTGCCATGCTTCCTCCAGTCCTTGCGTCCACTGTGCCCTACACGTCTGCGACCGAGGCAAAGCCGCGACCGGAACAACCGGCCGGCTCTCGCGCAACAGCGCTTGCCTCACCGCCAATGCCAACGGCCATCAACCAGAGCGCTGCAATCGCCGGCCAGTTGAACATCATGCTCCTATCGGGTCCTGAGCGCATGTCTCAGAATCTTTCTGTTCTGGCAGACGTCCTCGGCGCCGCCCTGAAGATCGAGCGGCGGGCCGACGAGACGCCTGGCGACTACATGGGTCGCTTGATCGAAGGCATCGCGGCACTGCCGGCCGCCGATCGCCTGAAGCTGCAGAAGCTTCTGACCCAGTCGTTTGCCGGACTGCAGTTGCGCACACTGCTGGCGGCCATGGCCACCCCCTCGGGCCCGGAACGGGCAACCCTGGCACTCTATCTCGAACTCTATCGTCAGACGGACAGGGACGGAGCGGCGCGCTCGGTCATCTCGTCCTATCGGGAGGCGGCCGGCGAAGCTCGCCCGACGGCTCAGAGCGTCAGTCGTCCCTTGGCCGCAAACGATGTCGGACGTGCGCCGAACGACCCCCAGCGCACCGCACAGACGGCAGCCGGGCAAAACAGACCTCTGAACACGCCAGCCGCTGCCGAAGCCAAAGGCAATGCCGAAGTGCGCGCCGCGAATGCTGGTCCGCCGCAGCGTCCAGACATGGATGTGACGCGCTCCGCCCGAGCCACAACGGCAACGCCATCCGGCTCCCTGCCGGGCCTCGGTATTGCGTCGGGTCGACCCGAAAGTTTGCCGGTGGCGACAGGCGCAAGCCAGCCGCTGCAGAAGGCCGGGACGGAACCGCAGACGAGCCGAGCGGCACCGTTCGCAGGCCTGTCGCAATCGCCCACCGGCAGCCCAGCCACGCAAGCCGAAAGCGGCCAAAGGCTGCCCATGCCAGCAAGCGGCGCCGCGAGACAGCCGGAGGAACGGGCTCCTGATGGAATTGCCACCCCGGATCGCCAGACGCCCTCCGCTGGATCTCCCGCAGCCATGCCGGTGATCGCCGTGCCGGGGCAGGCGAGGCCCACACCACCGATGCCGGCGGGCTGGCTCGCCGAGCTGCTCGAATCGGATTTCGTTCGGGCACTCCTGCAGCTGAAGAGCCTTTCGACCGAGCCAAAAGCCACAGCCCGGCCGAGCATCGCTCCCGGCCTGGAAGCGCAACTGGCGGCGACACCTGCCGCGCCGCCGGTCTCATCCGACGAAATGAGCGATTCAGCCGAGCAGCTAGCGCGCATGCAGGATGCAGACCTGACGGAAACGACAGAGGAGCGCCCAGCGCCCGGCGCAATCCCGTTGTCGGAGCAGGCGCTGGCGAGGTTTCCGATTGCGCGGGAAGGCATGCCTTTGCCCTTCATTCCCTACCAAGTGGAAGACGAATTCGACGTCGAACGCGTCGAGGAGAAGGAAGAAGAGGATTCCGGCAATCGGGATGGGGAGACGGATGCCGAGGACGATGACAGGGACGAAGCTGTCGATGGTGACGAGGATGCCGCAGACGTCGTGATGCCCGAAGACGAGCGCCCGGCCGGCGAACCAGCGGAGACGTATATGCAGGAGGGCATGGTGGCGGAGCTGTCCGCCCTCCCGGCGCCTTCAGAGACGGCTTTGCCGCTCCCGCCCGAGCCCGCTCACGAGCTCTACCTGCGGATGGCCGGTCTCAACTGATACTCAAGACCGAAGAAAAACCCGCCGGGATCGCTCCCGGCGGGTTCTTTGCATTCAGCGAACAGCGAGGATTAGTCGTTGTTGCGGTTCTTCAGGGCTGCACCCAGAATGTCGCCGAGCGAAGCGCCAGAGTCGGACGAACCGAACTGAGCAACGGCTTCCTTCTCTTCTGCGATCTCGAGAGCCTTGATCGACAGCATGACCTTGCGGTCCTTCTTGGAGAAGTTGGTGACGCGAGCGTCAAAAACCTGACCAACCGAGAAACGCTCCGGACGCTGATCGTCACGATCGCGGGCCAGGTCGTTGCGGCGGATGAAGGACGTGATGTCTTCGTGGCTGACGAGCTTCACTTCGACGCCACCATCATTGATGCCGATGACTTCGCACGAAACGACAGCGTTCTTGCGCAGTTCGCCCGAAGTTGCGGCTTCGCCGACAGCGTCGCGGCCGAGCTGCTTGATGCCGAGCGAGATGCGTTCCTTCTCGACGTCAACATCGAGAACGACGGCCTTGACCACGTCACCCTTGTTGAACTCTTCGATGACCTGCTCGCCCGGACGGTTCCAGTCGAGATCCGACAGGTGAACCATGCCGTCCACGTCGCCTTCGAGGCCAATGAACAGGCCGAACTCGGTCTTGTTCTTGACTTCGCCTTCGACTTCAGTGCCGGCCGGATGGCTGAAGGCAAATGCCTGCCACGGGTTCTCGAGGGTCTGCTTGAGACCGAGCGAGATACGGCGCTTGGACGGATCGACTTCGAGAACGACGACGTCGACGTCCTGCGTGGTCGAAAGGATCTTGCCGGGATGAACGTTCTTCTTCGTCCAGGACATTTCCGAGATGTGGATCAGGCCTTCGATGCCCGGCTCCAGCTCGACGAATGCACCGTAATCCGTGATGTTCGTGACGGTACCGGAGATCTTCTTGCCAACCGGGTACTTGGCAGCGATGCCATCCCACGGATCCGACTCGAGCTGCTTCATGCCGAGCGAGATGCGGTGGGTTTCCTGGTTGATACGGATGATCTGAACCTTGACCGACTGGCCGATGGACAGGATTTCCGAAGGATGGTTGACGCGGCGCCATGCCATGTCGGTGACATGCAGCAGGCCGTCGATGCCGCCGAGGTCAACGAACGCACCGTAATCGGTGATGTTCTTGACGACGCCGTCAACAACCTGGCCTTCTTCGAGGTTCTGCACGATTTCCGAACGCTGCTCGGCGCGCGACTCTTCAAGAACCGTACGACGCGAAACAACGATGTTGCCGCGACGCTTGTCCATCTTGAGGATTTCGAAGGGCTGCGGGTTGTGCATCAGCGGGGTCACGTCGCGGATCGGACGGATGTCGACCTGCGAACGCGGAAGGAAGGCAACAGCGCCGTCGAGGTCAACCGTGAAGCCGCCCTTGACCTGGTTGAAGATAACGCCTTCAACGCGCTCGCCAGCTTCGAACTTGGCTTCGAGCTTGATCCAGCTTTCTTCGCGACGAGCCTTCTCGCGCGACAGAACAGCTTCGCCGAGAGCGTTTTCGATGCGCTCGACGTAAACTTCGACTTCGTCGCCGACCTTCAGCGTGCCGTCCTTGGCGCGTGCACCGAATTCCTTCAGTGCGATACGGCCTTCGACCTTGAGGCCGACGTCAACGATTGCGACGTCCTTCTCGATGGCCGTGATGATGCCCTTGGCAACATAGCCTTCTGCCAGATCGGTCTTGGCAAAGGATTCTTCGAGGAGGGCTGCGAAGTCCTCACGCGACGGGGTAGAAACAGACATGAAATCTCCTGGTCGCATCCAACTGGATGCGTGAGCGCCGGGGGCTAGTGTTGATCTTGGCCAACAACCGATCCGCTCTTTTAGAAGAGCAATTCCGGCGCGGGGACTGGATGTCGGCCCTCAGGCTTCGGCTTGTCCGAAACCTGGTCACTTCATTTCGTCAGGGCAGCGTCGACGAGAGCCTTCGCCGCCAAGAATGCGGCCTCTATACTCATTTCGGAAGTATCTAGCAAGTGCGCGTCTTCAGCTGGTTTCAAAGGGCTGTCGGCCCGTCCCATGTCCCGCTCGTCGCGTTTCGTCACGTCGGCGAAGATCGCGTCGAAATCGGCGCTGCCGCCCTTCGACAGGATCTCGTCATAACGGCGTTTCGCACGAACCTCGGGTGACGCCGTCACGTAAAGTTTGACCGGAGCATCCGGGCAGACCACGGTGCCGATATCGCGGCCGTCGAGCACGGTGCCGGGCGCGCGCTTCGAAAAGGCACGCTGTGCCTCGACCAGCGCCCGGCGAACGGCCGGCATGACCGCGATCTTCGACGCTGCTTCGCCGATCTCGTGCGCCGAGAGAACGTCGCGGTCCAAACCGGCGAGCTCCACGGCAAGCGCCATGCGCTCCGCCACCGCCTCATCATCGAGGGATAACCCGGCGTCGAGCAGCGCCTTTGCGGTCGCGCGATAGGTGAGCCCGGTGTCGAGATGGTGGAACCCGTAGGTCTCCGCGATCCGGCGCGACAGCGTCCCCTTGCCGGCGGCGGCCGGTCCGTCGATTGCAATGATCATCCGGTCCTCATTGTCTCTATCGTTGATGCCATCGCTGATACAAATCTTGGCAGCCCTTGCCAAGCGAAGCATGTGAACCCCCGGTTGCCAAAATACCTGCGCAGATAGCCTTTGACAGGACGGGCATCAGCGATTAAGGGGACCGACTACAGTTTGGCCGGCCTCGCGCCGGGCGCTTGGCGCATGCCCTTATTCTTCACGACTTCATGAGGCTTTGACAGTGGCGAAGGCAGAACTTGGAACGAAACGGACTTGCCCCGACACCGGCAAGAAATTCTACGACCTGAACAAGGACCCGATCGTGTCGCCGTACACGAACAAGTCCTGGCCGCTTTCCTATTTCGAGGAAACCTCGGTCGCAGCCATCATGGAAAAGGCTGAGGAAGAGGACGTCGCGGAAGTCGATACCGAAAACACCGATGTCGAGCTCGTCTCGCTCGAGGACGCTGACGAAACGGCCAGCGGCGACGACATCCCTGATATGGGCGACGACGACGTCGAGATCGACGGCGACGATGACGACACCTTCCTGGAAGCTGACGAAGACGACGACGACGATGACATGACCGGCCTGATCGGCGTCACCGGCGACGACGACGAAGTCTGATATTTCAAGCATTTCGAGCCCGGGCCTAAAAAAATGCCCGGGCTTTCATTTTTCGGCTTGCCATCTCCGATTACCGGAAGTATCAAGCCGCCACCCCGACGGAAGCGGTGCTTCCAAACGGGTTCCCGGAGCCGGAATAAACCCGGTACCCTGATGGGGCTATAGCTCAGCTGGGAGAGCGCTTGCATGGCATGCAAGAGGTCAGCGGTTCGATCCCGCTTAGCTCCACCAAATTTTCCGATACATAAATGACTTTGATTCTGAGTGTGTTGCGGGATCTTGCTTTGTGGACTCCTCGGGAAACGCACAGAGTCTGCCTAGCGACTCAGTGCATTTTTGTGGTGCAAATTGCTTATCCGCAACCAGGAGAGCAGATTTGGCCCACCGCCCAACGTCCGACCACCAGCCAGCCCAGTTTACGAGGGCGAAGATTGAGCGTGGCATCAAGCGGCTTGAGCAGCGCCGAAAAGAAGTTGAGCAGTTCGATCCGACCGCCGTTGATCCTCGTGATCCTAGCGCTACAACCCGACCATTACGCACAGCTATTGAAGCGACTATGGTTGAGGTGTTTGGCGCAGGGACCATGGAGCATGATCGGTACTATATGGCTGCGTTCTTCAACTACCCCATCTCGATGGCTGGGCCAGTGTCTTCGCACGAGGTCATCACGGCCCTCACAAGGGAGAGGGTCAAATCGATCCAGTTGATTGAGAGTGCAATCGCCTTCCTGACGGAGCGCCTTGAGGACTTTCCAACGGATGAGGCTCAGACGGCACCGGTCGGAGCCACCCCGGCGCGCACCTTAGATATTACCTCCCGCACGGTCTTCATCGTGCATGGCCATGATGACGGCATGAAGGAGGGCGTGGCGCGCTTTCTTGGGTCTATTGGGTTTGACGCTATCATTCTGCACGAGCAGCCCAACCGTGGCCGTACCATCATCCAGAAGTTTCGGGAGGAGGCCAAGGATGTAGGCTTTGCAGTGGTGCTCCTCTCGCCAGACGACGAGACAACTGGAGGCCAGCACCGCGCCCGACAGAACGTTATCTTGGAGCTCGGGTTCTTTCTGGGTGCATTGGGACCCGAGCGCGTTGCAGCCCTCAAGAAGGGCGATGTGGAAACCCCGAGCGACTTTGATGGCGTGATCTATACGGCGTTCGACGGTGGAGGTGGCTGGAAGGTTGCCCTGTCGAAGGAGCTTCAGGCTGCTGGCTATTTGATAGACTGGAATGTGGTCATGGCGTAGCTCTTCGGAGATCCGCAGGGTCACAGATCTAAGTGGTTAGTCCTCACCGCCGAAACAATTCCACCCGCTCGCCGCTCTCCGAGAGATCGATCTGGAACCAGTCGATGATCTTGCGGATCTCGAGCTTCACCTCTCCGTCGCGAAGCTTCAGGTGCAGCTTGTCGCCGCTGACATGAACGGGCGTGCCGATATAGAGACGGTCATTGCCGGAGTCGTCCACGGTGTCGATGGCAAATCGCATGGTTTCCTCCCGGAAAATTTAGAATCGAAATGGGTGACAGTGGGACGAGGGTTTAGTAACGCCTGCTTGAGCGAAGCTTTCCTCCCCTTAGGGCGGGGAACTCGCGCAACGGCCTGAGATGTTTGTGAGGAGCGCGCGCGTGTTTGTCATTTCAAAGCTGTTCTGGAATGCCGTCCAGCCGCTCTCGCTCGTTTTCCTGCTTGGGCTGCTTGCGCTGGCCTTGATCTGGTTCCGCTGGCTCCGGTCGGCCGTGGCCGCCCTGTCGCTCTCGCTTCTGATTCTGTTCCTCACCCTCTACACGACCCTTGGCTCCGTGCTGCTGCAAAGCCTCGAGGCTCGATTTCCCCGGCCGGTGGTGGATCCCTCAGACGTATCCTGCATGATCGTGCTGGGTGGTGCCTTCGAGACCGAAGTCACGACAGCCCGTGGCGGCGTGGATCTCAATCAGGCGGCCGACCGCTTCGTCGAAGCGCTGCGCCTGGCGATCGGCTATCCCGAGGCAAGCGTTCTCGTGTCTGGCGGCGATGGATCCCTGAGTGGCGTCTATGAGGGCGATGCTGCGGCCTCGATCCGTTTCTTCGAGGCTTTCGGGGTATCACGCGACCGGCTCATCGCCGAAACGACATCCAGAAATACCGATGAAAACGCAAAGAACAGCCGCGAACTTCTGTCCGAGCGCGATCTGGGGCAATGCCTGCTGATCACGTCTGCCTTCCACATGCCACGCTCCGTCGGGCTGTTTCGAAAGGCAGGTGTGGATGTGGCGCCCTGGCCGGTCGATTATCGCACCGCCGGCGATCTGTCCTTCGCGCTCGACTTCACGCAGCCGACCTTGAACGCGCAGCAGATGTCGACAGCCGTCCGCGAGTGGGTGGGGCTTGCCGCCTATCGAATTCTCGGCAGGATCGACGACGTCTTTCCCGCGCCGTAAACGTCACTTTTTCGAGATCGTGAGGAATTTGGTGCCACGCACGCGAACCGTCATCGCGCAAGGCTCCTGGCCCTCTTCCCGCTCGCAATAGCGCGGATGCATCTTCAGGATGAAGACCATGTTGCCGAAGCGCTGGATGAAATCGTAGGAGTACATCTGCGCCGTGGCGATCATGAAGTAGCCACCTTCCTTCACCTGAAGATAGAAGTTGAAGGGGCATCCTTCGGCCGTGCAATCGGGCCCGCGCACGCCGTCGCAGACGATTTCGCTGCTATTGGTGACGACGTCGGTGATGCCGTCGTTGTTGATGTCGATTCGGTCGATGAAACGACCGCCAAACTGCACGGCATCACAGCGCTTGGCGTAGTGGTTCTTCTCGTAGATCTCGGGATCGGTCAGCAATTCCTGCTGCGCGAAGGCGGGCGCGGCAAAAATGCCGGTCGCGACGACGAGGAGGAGGCGGAATAGGAATGGCACGGTCTGGACTCCGGATCGCAATCTGTGCTGAACGAGGGGGAAGTCTAGCGGCTGCGTCTTGCCTCACCCTTAACGGCGTGCGGCAAATCTCGCCCGGACCGGAGGCTCCAGCGAGGAAAGAAGCCATGTCGCTCCTGTCTTATCTCGATTATGCGGGCATTGCCCTGTTTGCTGCCACCGGCGCCCTTGCGGCGTCGCGCAAGCAGCTCGATATGATCGGCTTTCTGTTCTTCGCGGTGGTGACCGGGCTCGGCGGCGGGACGGTGCGCGACATCGTGCTCGGTCGTGTGCCGGTGTTCTGGGTCCTGAATCCGGATTACATCCTGATCTGCTGCGCGATCGGCGTCGTCGTATTCTTCACTGCCCATCTTGTCGAATCGCGTTATCGCCTGTTGATCTGGCTCGATGCCATCGGGCTCTCGGCCTATTGCGTCATGGGCGCGGCCAAGGGGCTCGCTGCAACCGGTTCCCCGACAATTGCGATCGTGACGGGAACCCTGACGGCAAGCCTCGGCGGTGTGTTGCGCGATCTCTTGGCCAATGAGCCCTCGGTGCTTCTGCGGCCGGAGATCTACATCACCGCAGCTCTGGTCGGTGCGGCGGTCTTCACGGCGGCGAACGAGTTCGGCATGCCGCTTTATGCAGCCTCCGCGATCGGAGCGTTGGCAGCGTTTGCGCTCAGAGGCGGCGCGCTGTACTTCGGATGGACGTTTCCGACCTACAAACACAAGCCGGGCCGGCATCCGGATGAAGTCATGTGAGGCGAGGCGAGGGAGAGATCAGCCCTGCTTGGGGCGCAGCCGGATCACAACGTCGACATGCGCGATTTCCATGCCTTCCGGCGGTGGCGGCAGATTGTCGATGCTGATGTTGTTGACCGGGATGTCCAGCACCTTGTTCTCGCCTTCGACGAAGAAATGGTGATGGTCGGACACGTTCGTGTCGAAATAGGTCTTGGAGCTTTCAACCGCGAGAACACGGATCAGCCCTGCTTCGGTGAACTGGTGCAGCGTGTTGTAGACGGTCGCAAGCGAGACGGGAAAATCGGCGGAGATCGCCTCTTCGTGCAGTTCTTCGACGGTCAGGTGGCGGTCACCCTTTGCGAACAGCAGGCCGGCCAGCGCAATACGCTGCTTCGTCGGGCGAAGGCCCGAGCGGCGCAGTTTCAATTCGATACCCGTTTGGCAGGTTGCCATCGTCAAAGACGCACTCCAGTCGTTGCGTGGCATGCATGAGCTTCCACACGTGTGGATATAGCTGCAAAATCAGGCTCTTTCAATAGATACGGTAACGAGAAGCCTTGTGACGCCTGCTGTCGGGCGGTTTTTGATGTTTCGGGTCTGGTGATGCCCTTTTCCTTCCTGTATGCGACGATGATATGAGGATGAGGCCGGCAAGGCCTTAAGGAAACCGGCGGAGCGGCTGCGGGGCTTCAATTTGCCACCGTCTTGCTCTAATGGGTCCCGGATATCTGAAGCAGAGGGGGGAAGAAGAAGAACAATGGTTACGAGACAGTCCAGCTATAACTACGACGAAATCCTCGCCTGCGGCCGCGGTGAACTCTTCGGCGAGGGCAACGCGCAGCTCCCCCTGCCGCCCATGCTGATGGTGCACCGGATCACAGACATTTCCGAAACCGGCGGTGCCTTCGACAAGGGCTATATTCGTGCCGAATACGATGTCCGTCCCGATGATTGGTATTTCCCCTGCCATTTCCAGGGCAACCCCATCATGCCGGGCTGCCTTGGCCTCGACGGCATGTGGCAGCTGACCGGCTTCTTCCTCGGCTGGCTGGGAGAACCCGGCCGCGGCATGGCGCTGTCAACGGGCGAAGTGAAGTTCAAGGGCATGGTGCGCCCCGAGACGAAACTTCTCGAATACGGCATCGACTTCAAGCGCGTCATGCGCGGTCGCCTGGTGCTCGGCACGGCCGATGGCTGGTTAAAGGCCGATGGCGAAACTATCTACCAGGCATCCGACCTGCGCGTCGGTCTGTCGAAGGACAAGGCGGCCTGAACCGGCCCGGTCCGCACCTGAAGTTTATAAAGAAGGTCTGAGAGATGAGACGGGTTGTAGTAACAGGTCTTGGCATCGTGTCCTCCATCGGTGCCGATGCCGCCGAAGTCACAGCATCGCTGCGCGACGCCAAGTCGGGCATCACCTTTTCTCCCGATTTCGCCGAACACGGCTTCAAGTGCCAGGTCTGGGGCAAGCCCGGTTTGGACCCGACCGATCTGGTTGACCGTCGTGCCATGCGTTTCCTGTCCCAGGGCGGTGCCTGGAACCATGTGGCCATGAAGCAGGCCATCGCCGATGCCGGTCTCGAAGAGGCCGATTATCAGCAGAATGAGCGCGTCGGCATCATCATGGGCTCCGGTGGTCCGTCGACCAAGCAGATCGTCGAAGCTGCCGATATCGTCCGCCAGAACAACAGCCCGAAACGCATCGGCCCCTTTGCCGTTCCGAAGGCGATGTCGTCGACGGCATCCGCAACGCTTGCCACCTGGTTCAAGCTGCACGGCGTCAACTACTCGATCTCGTCCGCCTGCTCGACCTCGGCGCACTGCATCGGCAACGCCTATGAGATGATCCAGTGGGGCAAGCAGGACATGGTCTTTGCTGGCGGCCACGAAGATCTCGACTGGACGATGTCCAGCCTGTTCGATGCTATGGGCGCCATGTCGTCGAAGTACAACGACACACCTTCGACCGCCTCGCGCGCCTATGACGTCTCGCGTGACGGCTTCGTCATCGCCGGCGGCGCTGGCGTTCTGGTCCTCGAAGAGCTCGAGCATGCCAAGGCCCGCGGCGCCAAGATCTATGCCGAGGTCGTCGGCTATGGTGCCACCTCCGACGGCTACGACATGGTCGCTCCCTCGGGCGAAGGCGCGATCCGCTGCATGCGCCAGGCCCTGTCGACTGTGAAGGGCGATGTCGATTACATCAACACCCATGGCACTTCGACGCCGGTGGGTGATAGCAAGGAAATCGGCGCAATCCGCGAAGTCTTCGGCGACAAGATCCCGCATATCCAGTCGACCAAGTCGCTAACCGGTCACTCACTCGGTGCTGCCGGCGTGCAGGAATCGATCTATGGTCTCCTGATGATGCAGGCCGGCTTCATCGGCGAAAGCGCGCACATCACCGAACTCGATCCCGAGTTCGAAGGTGTGCCGGTTGTTCGCAAGCGCATCGACAACGCAAAGATCGATACCGTGCTGTCGAATTCCTTCGGCTTCGGCGGTACCAACGCGACGCTGGTCTTCCAGCGCCATCAAGGCTGATCGTCGAGACGTCAGAATAAAAAAAGCCTGGCGCGTTGCCGCGCCAGGCGTTCATCCGAAGTGGTCCGCCAGCCGTGGGAGTACGGCTTACTTCGGTTGATGAGGATCGGTATGGTCAATGACGCCGATCAGCATGGCGAGGCTCACCGCATGCATCAGATTGCTCGCTTCAAGCTTATCTTGAGCGCTGACCAGAGCCTGGTTCACCTCTTCCCGTGACAGCACGAGCGCATTCGCCGCCTCGTCCGACCGCATGCCTTCGGCAACGAGCTGCAAGCAGAGGATTTCCCGATCCGAAAGGATCGAAATAGCAGGCGATCTTCCGATTGCCCGTTTGGTATCGGTTTTCATGATTTTTGTTGCCGCACTGGAGAAAGGTCGACTTGATATCCATCAGGTCGTCAGGCGGCGCTCATAGCATTCTGCCGGACCTGCGTCGTTGACATCGCACGCCAACCGCTTATCCGAACACGCTAAAAGAAGAGAAATTCAGCGCTCCAAGCGCTTTGATAGCCTGATTACGCCGGATCACTCTGCACTTGTCAAGTTTCTGAAGCTCTCATGCCGACTTCCGCTCCCGCACTTCCGTTGGTGTGGTGCCGAACCATCGCGTGACCGAGCGCGTGAAAGCGCTCGGCGCGGAATAGCCGAGCCGGTAGCAGATTTCCGAAATCGGCAGTTCACTTTCGGTCAGCAGATTGAAGCTGACTTCCTTGCGGATCTGATCCCGCAGCTCGTTGAGGCTCGTCCCGTGACCCGCCAGACGGCGCTGGAACGTTCTCTCCGACAAGCCGAAATAGGGTGCGATCTCGGCGAGCGGATAATCGTCATCCGACACGTGCAGCAGCAGGTAGCGACGGACCTGGTCGAGGAAGTCGGCGCTTTTCTCCGGCGTCGGTGGCCTCAGGCTCCGACACTGCAGATCCATCAGTTCAAAAAGCCTGCGGTCGCCCGTGGGATTCTGGGCTTGAAGGAAGCTTGGCGGGAAATGCACGCAGTTCACGCGCGCCCCGAAACTGACGCGTCGCGACAGCAATTGTCGAAAGGGCTTGTGATTGCGGGGAGCCGGTCTTTCCAGTTGTACCTCGATACTGTCGCTGGTGGCAAACGCCTGGGCTCGTTGCATCACCAGCCCGACCGACATATCGACATACTGGTCGCGTTTTACGATGATGGGAGCGAAGGTCCAGGCGATATACGCGCCTCGGTCGCCAAGCGTAAGCTTGGAATAGCTGGTCTGGGTGGCATACTGGATGTGGTCGTCGAGAAACTGGACGAAATCCAGCCCTGTCGGCGCGGCCATCAATCCATATCCGAACGGACCGGTCGAGCCTGCCTCATATCGCGTGATGCTTGTAAGCGCGAATGCCTCATCGTCGGACAGGAGCGCGCAGGTCTCCAGGAGCCTGCACAGGCGGTCGAGGCTGATGCGCGCAGTGAGGCTCTGGAAAATCTCCGGATCGATCTCCAGCGCCTTGCAAATGGGCTTTATGTCGATGCCATAGGACTGGGCATGCTCGACCACCGCTGAGGCGAGGCCGGCCACGGTGGTCAATTCATCGGTGAGATTCCGAGAAGGCATGAGACCGCTGGCGCCAGAAGTGAAGCTTATGGCGCCAGATGCTAAGGTAGGTGCGATCCGGAGTCGAGGGGCGCGTAGTCTAAGGCCGCCCGCTCCCGATCACGATCGCTTTGGCATCAGCGCTTTGCCCAGAGGACCTTAAAGCGAGCATTTCGGCAGACTTCGCCATGCTGCTTGAAATGCTGAGCCAGGACAGGCTCATAGGGCAGGCCCCGGTTCGCCACCATCAGAAGATCGCCGCCGCCGCGCAGCGAATCCGCTGCAGCTTTTATCATCGCAGCGCCGATAGACGGCTCGGCGGCATGACCCTCATGGAAGGGCGGGTTCATGATGACGAGGTCGTATTTTTCCTTCGGCGGCTCGTTGCCGAGATCCTGCCAGAAAAACCGTGTCGTCAGATCAGGGCAGTTGCGCGCCAGATTGCGCTTGGCATGCTCGAGTGCCTCGTGGCTCGCTTCGAAAAGATCGATGCGATTGGTACGGGGCGAAGCGTCAGCCAGCATGACCGAGAGATATCCCCAGCCAGCGCCGAAATCGGCCGCATTGCCGTCGAAGGCCGTCGGCAGGCGGCTCGCGAGCAGTTCGGAGCCTTCGTCGGCATGGGCATGTGAGAAGAGACCGGAGCGCGTCTCGAAACGTCCGTCGACCGTGACCGGCTTGGCGGAAAGCGTCGAAACGATTGCCGAGGAATCCTCGGGCGTGCTGAACCAGACGACGACGCCGTGGTATTTCGGCATGGATTCCGGCGAAAGGCCGAGCCGGTCCAGCTGCTTGCGCAGCGGCAGAATGCCGTCTTCCTTGGCGCCTGCAACCAGGATCATCCCGCCGGCTTTCACCCGCCGCAGCGCTTCGGCAACGCGGTCCTCGTTGACGCCCTTGTGCTTGCCGCAGAGGATGAGGGCACCGTCGTAGCCCTCGCCATCGACGATCGGGACGGGCTGGAGGTGGCTGGCTTCGAGGCGCCGGAATTCCGGGCGGAAATCCTGAACCACGGTCAGTTCGGCGGCAAAGCCCTCGGGCTTGGCAAATCCCGCTTCAGCGCCGAGAAACAGGTAGCGACTTCCAGCTTCGGGAAGGGCGACGGTTTCGGTGACGAAGGGGTGGAACAGGGTCTTCAGCGTTTCGCGGCTCATGGCTCGGTCTTCTTTCTCGGCGAACAAAAAAGGCGCGGGAAATTCTCCCGCGCCTCGGATCGGGAACGACGTCAGCTTACTCAGCTGCTTCGCCGTCTTCCTTCTTCTTCTCGGCAGCGATTTCCTGGCCGGTTGCCTGATCGACGACCTTCATCGACAGGCGGACCTTGCCGCGCTCGTCGAAGCCCATGAGCTTGACCCAGACCTTGTCGCCTTCCTTGACGACGTCGGAGGTCTTGGCCACGCGCTCGGAAGCCAGCTGCGAGATGTGAACGAGGCCGTCACGCGAACCGAAGAAGTTGACGAATGCGCCGAAGTCGGCGGTCTTCACAACGGTACCTTCGTAGATCACGCCAACTTCTGGCTCGGCCACGATCGAATGGATCCACTTGCGGGCCGCTTCGATCTCCTTGCCGGAGGCGGAGGCGATCTTCACGGTGCCGTCGTCTTCGATGTTGATCTTGGCGCCGGTCTTTTCGACGATTTCGCGGATGACCTTGCCGCCCGAGCCGATGACTTCACGGATCTTGTCGACCGGGATGTTCATCACTTCGATGCGCGGTGCGAATTCGCCGAGTTGGCCGCGGCTTTCCGAAAGGGCGTTCGCCATTTCGTTCAGGATGTGCTTGCGGCCACCCTGAGCCTGGCCGAGTGCAACCTTCATGATCTCTTCGGTGATGCCGGCGATCTTGATGTCCATCTGCAGCGAGGTGATGCCGTCGGCAGTACCCGCAACCTTGAAGTCCATGTCGCCGAGATGGTCTTCGTCACCCAGGATGTCGGAGAGAACCGCAAAGCGCTCGCCTTCGAGGATCAGACCCATGGCGATACCGGCAACCGGCTTGGCCAGCGGAACGCCAGCGTCCATCAGTGCGAGCGAGGTGCCGCAGACGGTTGCCATCGAGGACGAGCCGTTCGACTCGGTGATCTCGGAGACGACGCGCAGCGTGTAGGGGAACTGCTCAGCCGACGGCAGCATCGGACGGATAGCGCGCCATGCGAGCTTGCCGTGACCGATTTCGCGACGACCCGGCGAACCCATGCGGCCGGTTTCACCGACGGAGTAGGGCGGGAAGTTGTAATGCAGAAGGAAGCGTTCCTTGTACATGCCGGTCAGGCTGTCGACATACTGTTCGTCTTCGCCGGTACCGAGCGTGGCAACAACGATTGCCTGCGTCTCGCCGCGGGTGAAGAGGGCCGAACCATGCGTGCGCGGCAGGATACCGACTTCCGACACGATCGCACGAACGGTCGACAGGTCACGACCGTCGATGCGGCTCTTCGTGTCGAGGATGTTCCAGCGAACGATCTTCGCCTGCAGGTGCTTGAAGACGGCACCGATGACTTCGTTCGAATACTTCGGTTCTGCACCTTCCGGGAAGAAATGTGCCTTCACCTTGGCCTTGACGGCGTCGACGGCGGTGTAGCGATCAGCCTTCTGGGTGATCTTGTAGGCTGCGCGCAGTTCGGTTTCGGCGATCGACAGCATTTCAGCTTCGAGAGCGGAATGATCCTCCGGTTCGAACTCGCGCGGCTCCTTGGCAGCCACTTCAGCGAGCTTGATGATCGCGTCGATGACCGGCTGGAAGCCCTTGTGGCCGAACATGACGGCGCCGAGCATGATGTCTTCGTTGAGTTCCTTGGCTTCCGACTCGACCATCAGGACGGCGTCCTGGGTGCCGGCGACGACCAGATCCAGAACCGACTCGTCCATCTCGTCGAGATGCGGGTTCAGAACATATTCGCCGTTGATGTAGCCGACGCGAGCGCCGCCGACCGGGCCCATGAAGGGCACGCCGGAGAGCGTCAGCGCTGCCGAAGCGGCAACCATCGACAATACGTCCGGATCGTTTTCGAGGTCATGCTGGACGACGGTGACGACGACCTGGGTGTCGTTCTTGTAGCCTTCCGGGAAGAGCGGGCGGATCGGACGGTCGATCAGACGGGAAACCAGCGTTTCCTTTTCCGACGGACGACCTTCGCGCTTGAAGTAGCCACCCGGGATCTTGCCGGCGGCGTAGGTCTTTTCCTGGTAATTGACGGTGAGCGGGAAGAAATCCTGGCCCGGCTTCGGCGACTTGGCCGAAACGACGGTGGCGAGAACGACGGTTTCGCCATAAGTGGCGAGAACGGCACCGTCAGCCTGGCGGGCGATCTTGCCGGTCTCGAGCTTCAGCGGGCGGCCTGCCCACTCGATCTCAACGCTGTGAACATCAAACATATCTTGTCCTTCATATGCGGACCTTCGTCCTGCCGAATGGGCAGGGGGCGGTTGGTCTGCAATGTGCTGACGCAATCACGGGCAAGACAGTGGGAGGCTTCGGTTTCGGCATTGGCCGGTTCGAGCACCCGACAGGGTGCGGAAGCATCCAACAATCCTGCCCCATGACAGGTCATCGGTTGTCGTCGACAGATCCGGCCCATCCGGCCTGTCGTTCGTTCCGGGCGGTCTTCGCGCGGAACCAGTCGCGGGTCTTGTAGCCTGACCCGGAAAGGCAACCGGCGGACCTTCGTGAAGAAGGTCCGCCGGGAAGTCGTTAGCGGCGGATGCCGAGGCGCGTGATCAGGGTCGTGTAGCGAGCCTCATCCTGCTTCTTGACATAGTCGAGAAGCGAACGGCGGGTCGAAACCATGGTCAGAAGGCCACGACGCGAGTGGTTGTCCTTCTTGTGACCCTTGAAGTGTTCCGTCAGGTTGGTGATACGCTCGGTCAGGATTGCGACCTGAACTTCCGGAGAACCGGTGTCGCCTTCCTTGATTGCGTATTCCTTGATGAGGGCGGCCTTGCGCTCTGCAGTGATCGACATCGTGAATCCTTTCTAGAATAAGGAGAAACAGGTCGCCAAACGCCGGGATGTCGTCCAGCATTGGCCGTGAATGCAGGCACCCGAAGGGCCAGCTGCCGCCGCCTATACTCCATTCCCTCAAGAAAGGAAAGAGCAGGCGGCGGGAAGGCGTCAGGCGAAGACGCGCCGCGGGTGAAACTCGCCGCCCGCGATCTCGCCGATGGCGATCAACTTGCCGCCGGCAAGCGCCACGGCCTCAGGCTCTGCAACGGGTGCATCGCGGCCGCGCAGGATGATCGGGTTGCCCATGCGCAGCCGATGCGCCTGGTCATCGGTGATCCTGAGCTGCGGCAGGGCGGAAAGCGCTTCTGCCGTATCGCCGAGGAATGCATCGAGAGCGGCCAGCCGCTCATCCCGGTCCTCGATGGCTTCGAGCGCCACGAGCTCCGCGAGCGGCACCATCATCTCCTCGGCAAACGGGGCCACGAAGGTGCGGCGGAGCGAGGAGATATGGCCGTAGCAGCCGAGATCGCGACCAAAGTCGCGGGCCAGCGAGCGCACGTAAGTGCCTTTGCCGCATTCAACCTCGAAATGTGCCTTGTCGCCTTCGCAGTTCAGCAGCGTCAGGCGGTGAACCTCGACCTCGCGAGAGGGGATCTCGACTGTCTCGCCATCGCGGGCGAGATCATAGGCCCGCTCGCCGGCAATCTTGATCGCCGAGAACTGCGGCGGGATCTGGCTGATGGTGCCGGTGTAGTTGGGCAGCAACGCCTCGATGTCGCTCTTTGCAGGGCGCTTGTCGGAGCTCTGCGTCACCTCGCCCTCGAGATCGTCCGTCGAGCGCTCCTCGCCCCAGGTCACCGTGAATTCGTAGATCTTGCGGCCGTCCATGACGTAAGGGACGGTCTTCGTCGCATCGCCGAGTGCAATCGGCAGCATGCCTGATGCGAGCGGATCGAGCGTGCCGGCATGACCGGCCTTCTGGGCGTTGAACAGCCACTTGATCTTGCCGACGGCCTCGGTCGAGCCGAAATCCACCGGCTTGTCGAGAATGAGCCAGCCCGAAATCGGGCGGCCCTTGGGCTTGCGGGGTTTGGACATCTAGGTCTTTTCTCAGTCTTGATCTTCGTCGGAGCCGAGGTCGCGCTGGACCTCCGGCGAACGCAGCAGCGCATCGATCTTCTGGTAGTTGTCGAAGCTGGTGTCGTCGCGGAAACGGACTTCCGGCATGTATTTCAGCTGCCGGAGCTGGTTGCCCAGCCGGCCGCGAATGTATTTGGCGTGCTTGTTGAGGGCTGCAATGACCGTGTCATGGTCCTTGACGCCGAGCGGCGTGACATAAGCGGTCGCCATCTTGAGGTCCGGCGACATGCGGACTTCGGAGATGGAGATGACGGTTTTTTCGATCACCTCGTCGCGGACTTCGCCGCGCTGCAGGACCTGGGTGATGGCGGCACGCACCTGCTCGCCGACGCGCAGCATGCGCTGCGAAGGTGCCGAAGAGGTTGGTTTTGTCATGGTTCAAAGCCTTTCGCATGACATCGGGGGCGCTTGCCTGCTGCGTCATGCCGTAATTGTGGTTCATCCGGCCAATGCCGGATGTCACGATCCCATAAACAGCGAGCGCCGGAATATCCGGCGCCCGAAAGGATCGTTGTTCGAAACGCCTGAGATCAGAGCGTACGCGTGATATGTTCCACGCGGAAGCACTCGATCGTGTCGCCGGCGCGGATGTCTTCGTAGTTCTCGAAGGCCATACCGCATTCCTGACCCATCGGCACGTCGGACACTTCGTCCTTGAAGCGCTTGAGCGTCTTGAGCTTGCCTTCGTGGATGACGACATTGTCGCGCAGCAGGCGAACGCCCGCACCACGTTCGACCTTGCCCTCGATAACACGGCAACCTGCGACTTTGCCGGTCTTGGTGATGTTGAACACCTCCAGGATCTCGGCATTGCCGAGGAAGGTTTCGCGACGCTCCGGAGAGAGCAGGCCCGACATCGCTGCCTTCACGTCATCCACCAGATCGTAGATGATGTTGTAGTAGCGGATCTCGATGCCGGCACGCTCGGAAGCGGTACGAGCCTGGGCGTTCGCACGGACGTTGAAGCCGATGATCGCGGCATTGGATGCCTCGGCGAGCGAGATATCCGATTCCGTGATGGCGCCGGCGCCCGAATGGACGATACGGGCACGCACTTCGTCGGTGCCAAGCTTGTCGAGTGCCGCGACGATCGCTTCCACAGAGCCCTGAACATCGCCCTTGATGACCAGCGGGAACTCCTTGAAGCCGGTGTTCTGCAGCTGGCTCATCATCTGTTCCAGCGAACCGCGCTGACCCGACTGGCGGGCGACAGCCTTGTCGCGGGCCAGACGCTGACGATACTCGGAGATCTCGCGAGCGCGGCTCTCGTTTTCGACGACGGCAAACTTGTCACCGGCAGCAGGCGTGCCCGACAGGCCGAGGATCTCGACCGGCATGGCAGGACCCGCTTCCTTTACGTGCTCACCCTTGTCGTTGACGAGGGCGCGAACGCGGCCCCACTGGTCGCCGGCAACGATGATCTGGCCGGGCTTCAAGGTGCCCTTCTGGACGAGAACCGTCGCAACGGCACCACGACCGCGGTCGAGTTGTGCTTCGATAACGGTACCTTCGGCAGTCCGCGTCGGGTCGGCCTTCAGGTCGAGGATTTCGGCCTGCAGAAGCACGGCTTCGAGCAGCTTGTCGAGGTTGAGCTTGTTCTTCGCCGAGACTTCGACGTCGAGCACTTCACCGCCCATCGATTCAACGAAGACTTCATGCTGCAGAAGCTGCTGGCGAACCTTGTCCGGGTTAGCCTCATGCTTGTCGATCTTGTTGATCGCCACGATGATCGGAACGCCGGCAGCCTTCGCATGGCTGATGGATTCGATCGTCTGCGGCATCACGCTATCGTCTGCTGCAACCACGAGGATCGCAATGTCGGTCGCCTGGGCGCCACGGGCACGCATTGCGGTAAACGCTGCGTGGCCGGGGGTGTCGATGAAGGTGATCTTCTGGCCGTTCTGCTCGACCTGGTAAGCACCGATATGCTGGGTAATGCCACCGGCTTCGCCCGATACGACCGAGGTCTTGCGGATGGCGTCGAGCAGCGAGGTCTTGCCGTGATCGACGTGACCCATGATCGTGACCACGGGCGGACGAGATACCAGCTCGCCTTCGTCGTCCTTGACGTTGAAGATGCCTTCTTCAACGTCGGATTCCGATACGCGCTTCACGGTGTGACCGAATTCGGTGGCGATGAGTTCTGCAAGGTCGGCATCGATGATGTCGCCCGGCTTCATCATCTGACCTTCCTTCATCAGGTACTTGATGACGTCGACGGCGCGCTCGGACATGCGCTGCGACAGTTCCTGAATGGTGATGGTCTCAGGCAGAATAACCTCGCGCATGACCTTTTCACGGGTCTCCTGCATCTGGCTGCGGCGGAACTTCTCCTGACGGCGGCGCATGGCAGAGAGCGAGCGGCCACGGGCGGTGCCGTCATCCTCGACATTGGCCGTGGTGACGGTCAGCTTGCCACGACGACGGTCCTCTTCGACCTTCGGACGGGCAGGGACCTTGGGGGCCACTGGCATGGCGACCTTGCCCCGACCGGGGATCGTCCGCGGGGATGCGCGGCCCTCGTCTTCGTCATTGGTCTTGCGTCCACGCACGAACCCAGGTGCGCCGGGTGCCGGAATGGCCGTACGGTTCACGACGACGGGCGCGTCAGCCACCGGCGCCACAGCGGGCTCAGCGGCAACTTCAGCTTCCGGCTGTGTCTCGGGCTGCGGCTCGGCGGCGCGGCGTGCTGCCTCTTCGGCGGCCAGGCGTGCGGCTTCCTCGGCTTCGGCCTTGCGGCGAGCTTCGTCGATCACGCGCTGCTTGGCTTCCTCAACTTCACGAATCTGGGCTTCGGCAAGGGCGCGGCGACGCGCTTCCATCTCGCCGGCCGACAGGTCGTGCAGAACGGCACCACGCGGACGTTCCGGTTGGCGCTGCGGCTGCGAGGGCTGCTGGCGTTGCGGCTGTTGGGGGCGCTGCGGCTGCTGCGGGCGATGCTGCTGTGCCGGTGCCGGTGCCGGGCGCGCAGCTGCAACGGGTGCCGCAACCGGCGAAGGTGCCTGTGTCGGCGCCGGCGTCGGAGCTGCCGCGGCCGGTTCCGCACGAACAGGGGTGATCGGCGTAATCGGTGGCTTTTCGTCGAGCGGCCTGGTCGTCCGGCGCTTCACCGTTTCGACGACGACCGACTTCGTACGGCCGCGCCCCATGTCCTGGCGCACGGTACCCTGGCTCATCCCCGATGGTTTCAGGGTGAGAGTCTTCTTCACGCCGATAGTCTTGTCGTCTTTGTTGTCGGTCATTCCGTTCCCGTTCCTTCGAGCGGGGCCGGATGCCGAGCATCAGGCCTCGCCGTTCACATACTGTCCTAAACCACGGAGGCCGACCTGTGCCGGTGACCGCGTCATTGTGATTTCGGGCCAGCGCCCGATACCCGCGGCGTGCCGCGGTAGGTTTCGAGCAGAGTTGCGCGCTTCACTACACCTTCACCTGCCTGCCCTGCAAGCACGCAAGCATGGATAAACGCATTCTGGCCCATCTGCTCGTCCAATTCCGCCCCGGTGAGCAGGTGAAAGGCGGGAACTTCCGCCTCTGCCCCTGTTCCGAGGTGCCAGGCCTTTCGGGCCTGGTCGATCTTTCTCACGCCATCTGGCGCGGCATCCTGCGAATGGAAGACCGCGATGGCTTCTCCGCTGCGCACCGCCGCCTCGACCTTCGCCGCCCCGGTGATGAACTGGCCGGCCTTGCGGGCCATGTTCATCATCCCGATCAGCTGCGTGACCAGAAGCCGCTCGACGACGGACCCGAGTTCCGGATCCGCCTTCACATCCCGTTTCAGTGCCCTGGCGAAGAGCTTCTTCGCCACGGCCTTGTCGACGGCCTCGCGGCTGGGGCTGACCCAGCAGCCCCGGCCCGGGAGCGCCCGCTTCAGATCAGGGACCACGGTCCCGTCGGGTGCCGCCACGAAACGCAGAAGCGTCTCGGGCGATCCGCTTTCGCGGGTGACGATGCACATGCGTCCGTTCACGTCGGAGAGGTCGAAGTCGTCTTCGGCCTCTGTCGCGTCGGGCGTCTGCGCGCCCATCACGTTGCCTGCTCGGCTTCTTCGCCTTCGAGTACGCCTTCAGCTTCGACTTCGGCTTCGGCCGCGAGGTCTTCCTCGGTGATCCAGCCGGCTGCGAGGCGGGCCTGCACGATCATGGCTTCAGCTTCGGCGCGCGAGATGTCGAATTTCGAGAACAGGCCCTCGAACTTCTTGGTCTCGCCGTCCTTGCGCTCGCTCCAGCCGACCAGGTCGTCGGCAGCGCAGCCGGCGAAGTCCTCGACCGTCTTGATGCCGTCTTCGCCGAGCGCGACCATCATCTGCGAGGTCATGCCGTCGATCTGGCGCAGTTCGTCCGCAACGCCGAGTTCGCGGCGCTTCGCATCCATCTCTGCCTCGATCTTCTCGAGGTACTCACGGGCGCGGGTCTGGATTTCCTGCGCGGTGTCTTCGTCGAAGCCATCGATCGACGCAATTTCGTCGAGCTCGACATAGGCAACTTCTTCAACCGCAGCAAAACCTTCCGATGCCAGTACCTGGCCGACCATTTCATCAACGTCGAGCGCATCCATGAACAGGTTCGTACGCTCGTTGAATTCCTTCTGACGACGCTCGGATTCTTCCGCTTCCGTCATGATGTCGATATCCCAGCCGGTCAGCTGCGATGCCAGACGAACGTTCTGACCGCGACGGCCGATGGCCAGCGACAGCTGCTCGTCCGGAACCACGACTTCGATGCGCTCTGCATCTTCGTCGAGAACGACCTTGGCGACTTCAGCCGGCTGCAAGGCGTTGACGATGAAGGAGGCCGGATCCTGGCTCCACGGAATGATGTCGATCTTTTCACCCTGCAACTCGCCGACAACGGCCTGAACGCGCGAACCGCGCATACCGACGCAGGCGCCGACCGGATCGATCGAGCTATCGTTCGAAATCACGGCGATCTTGGCGCGCGAACCCGGGTCACGGGCAACCGACTTGATCTGGATGATGCCGTCGTAGATCTCAGGAACTTCCATGGTGAAGAGCTTCACCATGAACTGCGGATGGGTACGCGACAGGAAGATCTGCGGGCCACGCTGCTCGCGGCGAACATCGTAAACATAGGCGCGTACGCGGTCGCCGTAGCGGAAAGCTTCGCGCGGGATCATCTCGTCACGACGGATGATGCCTTCGCCACGGCCGAGATCGACGATTACGTTGCCGTATTCGACGCGCTTGACGGTGCCGTTCACGATCTCGCCGACGCGATCCTTGAATTCGTCGAACTGGCGGTCACGCTCGGCTTCGCGAACCTTCTGCACGATGACCTGCTTGGCCGACTGGGCGGCAATACGGCCGAAGTCCATTGGCGGCAGCGGATCGGCGATGAAGTCGCCGAGCTTGGCGTCGACATTGCGGTCACGGGCCAGTTCAAGTGCGATCTGGGTCGCGTAGTCCTCGACCTTCTCGACCACTTCCAGAAGGCGCTGCAGACGGATCTCGCCGGTCTTGGAGTTGATGTCGGCGCGGATGTTGGTTTCGCTGCCGTAGCGCGACCGGGCAGCCTTCTGAATCGCGTCGGCCATGGCGGCGAGCACGATTTCGCGGTCGATCACCTTTTCACGGGCGACGGCATCTGCGATCTGCAAGAGCTCGAGCCTGTTAGCACTGACTGCCATTGTCTTAGGTCTCCGTCTTCACGCCCGGGCATCGGCCTCGGGCTATAGGTCAAACGTTATTCTTCGCTGTCGTCTTCGTCGTTCTGGTTCGCGGCCTGCGCCTTGGCGAGCTTATCGGCTCGGAGCGCGTCACGGATCAGATCGTCCGTCAGAATGAGTTTGGCTTCAGCGAGGGTATTGAAGGGGATAACCACCTTCGGCTCTTCGCCATAGGCCACCTGATCGCGTTCCAGGGTAAAGCCGTCCTGGTTCACGTCGGTAATCTTGCCGCGGAAGCGCTTGCGGTTGTCGACCAGGATCGACGTCTCGCACTTCACGATATGGCCCTGCCAGCGGCTGAAATCCGACTTGCGAACCATCGGGCGGTCGATGCCCGGCGACGACACTTCCAGATGATACGCCTTGTCGACCGGATCCTCGACGTCGAGAACCGGGGAAACTGCCATCGATACGGCTTCGCAATCTTCGACGGTCATCGTGCCGTCGGTGCGTTCTGCCATGATCTGCAGTGTCATTCCGTTCTGGTTCATCATACGCACGCGAACCAGCTTGAAATCCATCGCGACGAGCACGGGCTCGATAATCTCTGCGATACGACGGTCAAGGCCCGTCTCGATGATGATCCGTGCTTCGCCGAGTTCCGGCTTCGGCATATCTTCGGACAATCGTTTTACTCCCGATTGGCTGTGATCGCCAATAAAAAAGAGCGGGTCCTTTCGGGCCCACCCTTCATCTGTCGATCAAGAATTTGAAGCTCATATAGCCGACCGCCCCGGCTTTTGCAAGCTTTTAGCCGAAGCGTGAAAACAAACTTGCCATCCATGCGTTGCGCAAGGCAAGGTTTGACCCGCCGCAGCTGTTTCCAAACATGGTTGTGGCCAGAGAAGTTCAAGACATGTCCACACACGAAAGCCGTTCCCCGCTCCTGCCGCTGCGCAACGAAGCCTATCGCCGGATCTGGCTTGCCAGCATCTCGTCCAATCTCGGCGGTCTGATCCAGGGTGTTGGTGCCGCCTGGATGATGGCCTCGATCTCGACCTCCGAAAACATGGTGGCGCTGGTTCAGGCCTCGAACACCGGCCCGATCATGCTCTTGTCCCTGATCGCCGGAGCCATCGCCGACAGCTTCGATCGACGCCGCGTCATGATCGCCGCCCAGCTCTTCATGATCGTGGTCTCGGCGCTTCTGACGCTGTTTGCCCTGCTTGATCTCATCACGCCCTGGGCGCTCCTCGCCTTCACCTTCCTCATCGGCTGCGGCACCGCGCTCAACAACCCGTCCTGGCAGGCCTCTGTCGGCGATATCGTCCCGCGCGCCGATCTGCCTGCCGCCGTCTCGCTCAACAGCATGGGCTTCAACATTACCCGCAGCGTTGGCCCGGCGATTGGCGGTGCAATCGTCGCCGCCGCAGGTGCGGCAGCCGCCTTTGCGGTCAACACGCTGTCCTACTTCGCCATTACCTATGCCCTCTTCCGCTGGCAGCCGAACATTCCGAAAAACCCGCTGCCACGCGAGCAGCTCGGCTCGGCGATCGGCGCCGGCCTGCGCTACGTCGCCATGTCACCCAATCTTGGCAAGGTGCTCTTCCGCGGCTTCGTCTTCGGTCTCACCGCGACCGCCATTCTTTCGCTTCTGCCGATTGTTGCTCGCGACCAGCTCTTGGGCGGTCCGCTCACCTTTGGTGGCCTGCTCGGTGCCTTCGGCCTCGGCGCCATCTTCGGCGCACTCGCCAACCAGCGCGCCCGGGAACTGCTGTCGAGTGAAGACATCGTCCGCGCCGCCTTCGCCGGCTTTGCCGTTGCCGCCGGCGTCACGGGCATCAGCACCTCGGTCTGGATCACGGCGCTTGCCCTGATGGTCGCTGGCGCCTGCTGGGTTCTGGCTCTCTCGCTGTTCAACACCGTCGTCCAGCTCTCGGCTCCCCGTTGGGTCGTCGGTCGGGCCCTCTCGCTCTATCAGACCGCGACCTTCGGCGGGATGGCAACGGGCAGCTGGCTCTGGGGCAGCGTCGCCGAAAGCTACGGGTCCGACCATGCGCTGGTGGCCTCAAGCCTTTTGATGATGGTCGGCGTCTTCATCGGCTTTTTCTTGCCAATGCCTGCCTTTGCGACCCTTGATCTCGATCCGCTGAACCGTTTCAACGAGCCGGCCCTCAAGCTCGACATCCGCCCGCGCAGCGGCCCGATCGTCATTCATGTCGATTTCGAGATCGCCGACGAAGACGTTCCAGAATTCCTGAGGATTATGGTCGAGCGCCGCCGCATCCGCCTGCGTGACGGCGCGCGAAACTGGACGCTGATGCGCGATTTGGAAAACCCTGACATCTGGACGGAAACCTATCACGTGCCGACATGGGTCGACTATGTCCGTCACAACCAGCGCCGCACCAAGGCCGATGCCGAGATCACCGACCGCCTGATCGAACTGCATCGCGGCGACAGGCCGCCCAAGGTCCACCGCATGATCGAGCGTCAGGCAATCCCACCGGCCGACGACGTCTTCCACCAGTCGCACATCGATCACCACTGATGGCGGGTCTCAGCGCAGCTTGGCCTTGAGGTCTGCACTCGGATAGCAGCTGGGTTTCATCCCGTTCTTCGCCTGCCATTCGCCGAGCGACCTCCGCGTCTTGAAACCGGGCAGGCCATCCACCTTGCCGACATCATAGCCTTGCGCCACCAGCGCCTGCTGCATGGCAAGCACATCCGAGCGCAGCATCTTGCCGACATCGCCCCAGGGCGCCTTGAACGCACCGCCACCGCTCGCAATCCGGTCAGCGAGATTGCCGATGAACAAGGCATAGAGGTCGGAATTGTTGTATTCCTTGAGCACGTAGAAATTCGGCGTCACCAGGAATTCCGGACCATAGGTGCCGGCCGGCACCAGCATCATCGCCGGCTGAGACGCCTCCGACGAAGGGAATGCTCGACCAGAAATCCGGGTCAGCCCGCCGCTTGCCCAGGCCGACACCGCCTTTGCTCTGTCCGGACCTTCCTGAGCACAGGAAACGCCGTCGGGAATGGTGATCTCGTAACCCCAGTCGCGACCCCTCTGCCAGCCGCTCTTCACCAGATAGTTGGCTATGGATGCCAATGTATCCGGCACCGAATTCCAGATGTCGCGCTTGCCGTCGCCGTCGAAATCGACGGCGTATTTCAGGTAGCTTCCCGGCATGAACTGCGGCTGTCCCAAAGCCCCCGCCCAGGAGCCCATAAGCTTCTCGGCACTGACATCCCCGCTTTCGACGATATGCAGCGCCGAAATCAGCTCCTGCTGAAACATCGGCCTGCGCGTCGACATGAAGGCCTTGGTCGCCAGCACGTCGATCGCCGGATGCGGCAGCTTTGCCCGGCCATAACCCGACTCGCGGCCCCAGATCGCAACGATGATCGAGCCGGGAACGCCATAGGTCGCCTCGACCTTGCGCAGTGTCGCCGCATGCTGACTTGCCAGGGTCCGACCGGTCGCGGCCAGTCCCTGAAGTCGCTTTTCGTTGAAATAGGAGGCTGGTGAGCTGAACTCTGCCTGGCTCTGCGTGCGCTCCCTAGGCGGCGCTGTGCCCGGAGGCACGAGATCAGGCAGGTCCCAGTTCAGCTGGACGTTCTGAAGCGTCCGGTCGAATATCTCCTTGCTGATCCCGCCTTCCTGAGCGGCGCGCCAAAGGTCGCTGGCGATCCATTGCCGGAACTGTGCCTCGACGGCGCTGCGCGACGCGGCGGCGGCCGACGAGGCGAAACTCCCGGCCAGAACCAGTGAAACGGTGGTCAGTATCAAGCGAAACGGCTTTCGAAGTCGTGCCATCGATCGTTCCTCCCGGAATACAGTCAGATTGCAGTGCGTGCCCTGATCGCCGCAGACAGTGTTCCCTCGTCCAGATAGTCGAGCTCGCCACCGACAGGTACGCCATGGGCAAGCCGCGTGATCTTCACATCAAGCCCTGTCAGGTGGTCGGTTATATAGTGTGCTGTGGTCTGCCCCTCGACGGTCGCATTAACAGCGATAATGATCTCGCGGACCCCGCCTTTCGCTACCCGGTCGATCAGCCCCTTGATGTTGAGATCATCAGGCCCGATCCCGTCGAGTGGCGACAACGTGCCCCCCAGCACGTGATAGGCGGCATTCATCGCGGCTGCGCGCTCCAGTGCCCAGAGGTCTGAGACGTCCTCGACGACGATGATGACAGACTGGTCGCGAGCGACGTCAGTGCAGACGGTGCACGGATCGACGGTGTCGACATTGCCGCAGCAGGAGCAGATTTTCACCTTGTCATAGGCCTCGCCCATGGCGTGACCTAAGGGGCCGAGAAGCTGATCCTTCTTCTTGATCAGATGCAGTGCTGCACGCCGTGCCGAGCGTGGTCCAAGCCCCGGGACTTTCGCCAGGAGTTGGATGAGTTTCTCGATTTCGGGGCCGGTGACTCGTTTTGCCATGGCGGCGTTTCTAGCCCATATAGACGCCAAACGGAATCGCCGAAGGAGCGCCCCAGATGAAAATCCTCGCCGTCTGCCTTGGTCGACCCGAGATCCTGCCGGGGAAGAAATACAAGACCGGCATCAACAAGCTCGCCATCCAGGGTCCGATCATGGTCGATGCCGAAGGCCTCGTCGGAGACGCCATCCTCAATCGCAAACACCATGGCGGCGTCGATCAGGCCGTCTATATCGAGGGCTCCATCGATCTCGACTGGTGGCAGGCCGAGCTCGGCCGCGATCTGCCCTATGGCACGTTCGGCGAGAACCTCGTGATCGAAGGCCTGGAAAGCGCCCAGTTGGGGGCCGGCGACAGGCTGGCGATCGGCGAAGTGCTTCTTGAAGTCACCTCCGCCCGCATGCCCTGCGCCACCTTCGCCGCCAAGATGGGCGATCCGACCATCGTCAAGCGCTACACCCGCGCAGCCCGCCCGGGCGCCTATGCACGCGTCCTTCTGGGTGGCATGGTCGAAGCCGGCCAGGCCGTAGAATTCACGCCCTGGAGCGGCGACCGCGTGACGATGCGCGAGATGATGGCGACCTTTGGCCGCAAGCTGAGCGAGACCGATCGCGCCCGTTATCTCGCCGCACCCGTCCACTACAAGGTCAGGGACGCGATCCGCGCCGGCGAGATGTGAGCCTCCGCCAAAGGTCGTAAAGCCGCCCGGCTTTACCCGCCCCATGCTTCTCGCCATCATGCCGCCCGCTTGGAGGAGCGATGGACCCGAGGAGAACAGAGCTGACCGCAGCCGATGGCGTGCGGCTGACCGGTCATTGGTGGCGATCCGCTGACGGAGCGCCTGTCGGGACCGTCATCGTCAATCCGGCAACTGGCGTCCAGGCCCGCTATTACCATCGCTATGCCGCCTACCTCGCGGCAAACGGCTTTTCCGTCCTCACCTATGATTATCGCGGTATAGGGCTCTCCCGTCCCGAAAGCCTTAAAGGATCGACCTTCACCTGGCGCCAATGGGGCGAGCAGGATTTCGATGCCGCGCTGCGCCAAGCGCTGCAGGAGGACAAGACGGGACGCGTCCTCGTCGTTGGCCACAGCATCGGCGGCTTCCTGCCGGGCTATTCGCCGGCAGTCGGGCGCGTCTCGGCCATGCTTTCGGTCGGCGGCCAGTATGGCTACTGGGGGGACTATCTGCCAGCACGACGCCTGCCGCTCTTTTTGAAATGGCATGTCGCGATGCCGGCCATTACCCTTGCACTCGGCCATTTTCCCGGCAAGCGCCTGGGTTGGCTGGAGGATTTGCCGAAAGGGGTCGCCTATGGCTGGGGGCTGCAGCAGGGCCGGGCGGAACAGGGCCTGTCGCGAGAGGCGGCCGAAGTCATGCGCGACCGGTTCGCCACCGCAGCCTGCCCGATCCTCAGTGTCGCCATGTCGGATGACGAGATCGCGACGCCGAAGGCAATAGATCGTGCGATGCGTTACTATCGCCGCGCGGCGGTGACCAAGGTGCTGCTCGCACCACAAGACCTCGGTTTTGACCGTATCGGTCACTTCGATCTCTTCCACGCCCGCCATGAGGGTGGCTTCTGGAATGAGAGCCTGGTGTTTCTACGCGAAGGGGAGAATCCTTGGGGTGATCGGGTCTATCGCTGACAGACCCGATCACCTTTTTCGAGCAGAATGAACTGCTTGATCAGAACGGGAACTTCATGCCCGGCGGCAGCGGAATGCCGGCGGTCAGTGCCGCCATCTTTTCCTGCGCCTGGGCTTCGCCCTTGTCCTTGGCATCCTTATGGGCGGCAACGATCAGGTCTTCGAGGATCTCGACATCGTCTTCCTTAAACAGTGACGGATCGATCTTGATGCTGCGCATCTCGCCCTTGCCGCTCAGGACAACGGTCACCATGCCGCCACCAGACTTGCCTTCGATTTCGAGTGCAGCAATCTCTTCCTGCATCTTCTCCATCTTGGACTGCATTTCCTTGACCTTGCCCATCATGCCCTTGATGTCGCGCATCGTCGTCTCCTTGGATTGTTGTCGTGTTCTGCGGCAAGGGCGTCAGCCCTAGAATTCGATGTCGTCGCCCGGCAGGATGTCGCCCTCGGCGGATTCGGCTGCTGCCGGCGGTGCCGCCACGATGTCGTCGTCCTCGATCGCAGCTGCCTTGATCCGCACGTCGGTCACCTTGGCGCCGGGAAAGCGTGCGAGGATCGCCGCGACATCCGGGTCCTGCCGCGCATCGACTAGCCGCGCTTCGCGCGTCGTCTTTTCGACTTCGACCAGAGTCGGCGCGCCCGCCTCGTTGGACAGCGTCACCCACCAGGTGATGCCGGTCCACTCGCTGAGCTTCATCTTCAGCTCGTTGACGATACCAGGCGGGCATTGCGATTCGAGGCGAATCTCCAGCCGGCCCGGCTCGATCTTCACAAGATGCACGAACTGACGAAGCTGAGCCCGCAACACGGGCGCCCGGTTCTTGGTGCAGAGATCAGCGATATCGTCGAGTGTCTCAACGCGAACGCCCGGGACCGGCGCTTCCTCGGCCTTGGCTTCCCGCCGCTCCATCGCTTGCGGCAGCGCATCACCAGCCGGCACACTCTGCAGATGCGCAACCGGTTGGCTCATTGCCGGGCGCGGGGCGCTATCCTGCGAGGGTTGGCCCACGGCCTGCACGCGCATCGCCATCGAGGCCCCACCGCCGCCGCCATTCGGCCGCGGCGCAGAAGGCGCGCGATCTCCGCCACCTTCACCATTCGACAATTCGAGCAGGCGTCGCGCAGCATCTTCGGGCGAGGGCAGATGGGCGGCATGCGCAAGCCGGATCAGCACCATCTCGGCAGCACCTGCCGGTCGCGACGAGGCCTCCGCTTCCGGGATGCCCTTGAGCAGCATCTGCCACATGCGCGACAGCGTCGTCACTGCCACGTTCTCTGCGAGGTCGGCGCCGCGCACGCGCTCGACTTCGGAAAGCGAGGGATCCTGTGCGGCTGAGGGAATGTATTTGAGCCGGGTCACCAGATGGGTGAAATCGGCAAGATCGGTCAGCACCACGGTCGGGTTGGCACCCGCCTCATACTGGCTGCCGAATTCGGAAAGGGCTGCTGCCACATCACCGCGCACGATATGGTCGAAAAGGTCGACGATACGGGCCCGGTCTGCAAGACCCAGCATGGAACGCACGGCATCGGCATGCACCACGCCGCTGCCGTGGGCGATCGCCTGGTCGAGCAGCGAGAGCCCGTCACGTGCCGAGCCTTCTGCAGCACGCGCAATCATCGCCAGCGCGTCTTCGTCCGCCTCGATGCCTTCCTTCGACGCAATGGTCGAAAACAGCCCGACAAGATCCCCCGCACTGATGCGGCGCAGGTCGAAGCGCTGGCAGCGGGAGAGCACGGTGATCGGGACCTTGCGGATTTCGGTCGTCGCGAAAATGAACTTCACATGCTCCGGCGGCTCTTCGAGCGTCTTCAGCAGCCCGTTGAAGGCCGCCGTCGACAGCATGTGCACTTCGTCGATGATGTAGACCTTGTAGCGCGCCGAAACCGGGCGGTAGCGCACCTGCTCGATGATCTCTCTGATATCGTCGATACCGGTATGCGATGCCGCATCCATCTCGATCACGTCGACATGCCGGCCTTCCATGATCGCCTGGCAATGTTCGCCGGGGACGCGAAGGTCGATCGTCGGCTTGTCGATCTCAGCGGTCTTGTAATTCAGTGCACGCGCCAGAATACGGGCCGTGGTCGTCTTGCCCACCCCGCGCACGCCGGTCAGCATATAGGCCTGGGCGATGCGGCCGGTTTCGAACGCATTTGTCAGCGTTCGTACCATCGGCTCCTGGCCGACCATCAGGTCCGTGAAATCCTTTGGGCGATATTTGCGGGCGAGAACGCGGTAGCCGCCGGGGGCGGGCTTGGCCTCTGCAGTCGGCTCGAAATCGCTCATCGCGTTGCCAGCTTCCCCGTCGCCCGGCTCCGGGCATGGCACGGCCCGTGTTGGAAACAAAGGCCGGAAATGAAGATGAGGTGGGAGGCTGGCACGATGACCCGTGCCGCGCTCGTTAGGGCTGCTTCCTTCCGGACCTGACCCGGTTGGCGAGTGGCTCGTCCACCACCAACCTCCCAAGGAGACATATCGGCAATAACGTCGCCAAATGCAAGCCAAGCGCCAAAAAAACTGCTAAGCAGGTTCCGGAAAAATGTCCTGCGGTTTTCCGATCAGAACCTGCGACAAAGCAAGATCGCCAGACAGCATTGCCTGGCATCAGAAAAAAACAAAGCGGAGAGAAACACCGTGCAGCCATTCACCCTGGATGAGCGTCTTGGCAGAGACAGCGAGTCGATCCTGAAACTCGGCCTTTGTGACCTGCGGCTTGCCCGGGATAGCCGCTGGCCTTGGCTGATTCTCGTCCCCCAGCGCCCGGATGTCTCGGAGATCTTCGACCTGACCCCGCTTGATCAGGCAATGCTGGCGTTCGAGCAGGTGACCGTGGGGACGGCTTTGAAGAAGGTGAGCGGTGCCGACAAGATCAACATCGCCGCCATCGGCAATATCGTGCGCCAGCTTCACGTCCATGTCGTCGCACGCAGCGAGAATGATCCCAATTGGCCCGGCCCCATCTGGGGCTTTGGCCAGTCTGTCCCCTATGAGGAAAAGGCCTTCGAGGCGATGAAGCACAGGATACTTGAAGCATTCCAATGAAGAACTCGATTTTCCTCAACCGTGCCCCCCATCTTGAACCCAGCGAACTTACGGCCTTTTCCGGCAACAAGCTCGACCGTGACAGCGAACATCGCGACGAGACCTCGCTTGAGCAGGCACTCAAGGTCGAGGGCATGCACATCCTCGCCTTCTCCGGCACTCAGCTCGTCTTGAAGCATGATGGCCAGGTTCTCGATCCGCTCTTTGCCCCTTACGAGCTCGCGGATCTCCAGCCGAACTTCGATGACGCCATTCTGCTCGGCCACCAGGCCTCTGGTGAGCCGCGTCTTGCAGTCCCCGTCAATGTTCCCCCGGAAGCGCTCGCCGCCCAATACAAGCCCGCCGACCCCCGTGCGCTTTTCCGCGATGCCCTGATCGGTGACGAACTGCTCGGCGAAGTCGCCCAGGCACTCAGCCTCCTGCGCTGGAACGCCGACAACAAGTTTTGCGGTCGCTGTGGCGGCACGATGGACATGCTCATCGGTGGCTACAAGCGCAAATGCACCGCCTGCAGCCACGAAATCTTCCCGCGCACCGATCCGGTCGCCATCATGCTGGTCGTCGATGAAAAGAAGGATCGCTGCCTGATGGGGCGGAGCCCGCGCTTTCCGGCAGGCATGTATTCCTCGCTCGCCGGTTTCGTCGAGCCTGGCGAAACGATCGAAAACGCCGTCCGTCGCGAAACACGCGAGGAATCCGGTATCACAGTCGGCCGCGTCCGCTATCACGCCTCACAGCCTTGGCCGATGCCGCACCAGCTGATGATCGGCTGCTACGGCGAGGCGATGAATTTCGACATCACCTTCGATACCGCCGAACTCGAAGACTGCCGCTGGTTCACCCGCGACGAGATTGGCCGGATGCTGTCGGAGGGTTCAGCCGATGGCAGGACCCTGCCGATCCACGGCACGATCGCCCGTCGTCTGATCGAGGATTGGTACGAGTGGCGGCACTGAGCAATTCCGGCCAAAGTGCGTAGCGGTTCTGCGGCCGGAATTGCGCGAAAACAAAAAATAGAGCGTTCCGGCGCTTCTTTTCGCCGGAACGCTCTATGCCGCCACCGTAGTGATCAGAGCTTGCCGCGCATCTCATGCGCCTTGTAGACGCCGAGGATGCGCACCTTCTCGGAGAAGAAGCGCAGTTCTTCCAGTGCCCGCTTGACCGGCGCATCGTCCGGGTGCCCCTCGATATCGGCATAGAACTGTGTGGCGATGAACTTGCCGCCGATCTGATAGCTTTCGAGCTTGGTCATGTTGACCCCGTTCGTCGCAAAACCGCCCATTGCCTTGTAGAGGGCTGCCGGAATGTTGCGCACGTTGAACACGAACGTCGTGATGAAGTGCTCGTCATCGCTCACGCGCTTCGGCTCGTCCTCGTCGCGGGATAGCACGACGAAGCGGGTGACGTTGTTTTCCGAATCCTCGACATTCTCAGCGATGATGTCGAGCCCGTAGAGCGGTGCCGCAAGCCGCGGCGCAAGGGCTGCCATCGTGCGGTCGCCCTTCTCCGAAACGAGCTTGGCAGCCCCCGCCGTATCGCCGGCGACGACTGCCTTCCAGCCATGGCTGCGGATGATCTTGCGGCATTGGCCGAGCGCATGGATATGGCTGTGAACGGTGCGGATCTCGTCCAGCTTGACGCCCGGCAGCACCATCAGCTGGAAGCGGATCGGCATGAAATACTCGCCGACGATATGCAGGCGCGACAGCGGCAGCAGGTAGTGGATGTCGGCGACGCGACCGGCGAGCGTATTTTCAATCGGGATCATCGCCAGATCCACTTCTCCCGTCTCCAGCGCCACGAAGGCATCCTCGAAGGTCGGGCAGGGCAGGGGCTCCATTTTGGGGAACATGTCGCGGCAGGCCATGTCGGAATTGGCGCCGTAGTCGCCCTGGAAGGAAATCTTGTTCGTCGGTGCCAAGGGATCAGTGTCCTGCGTTTGAGGAGGATGCGGAAAGGATGCGGCGTGCTTTTTCAAGGTCTGCGGGCGTGTCGACGCCGAGCGGCACGGTTTTCACGATCTGGGCATCGATCCGCATGCCCGCTTCCAGCGCCCTGAGCTGTTCGAGCGATTCCCGCTTTTCGAGCGTGGACGGGCGTAGAGTAACGAAGCGTTCGAGCGCGGCGCGCCGATAGGCGTAGAGCCCGATATGGTGGTAGAGCGGGCCGGCACCGTAGGGCGCGGTGGCACGCGTGAAATAGAGTGCACGCAACCTGTCCTCGGAAAGCGGCGAGCCGATTACCTTTACCACGTTCGGGTTCGTCTTCTCCTGCTCGTCCTCGATTTCGACGATGAGCGTTGCGATGTCGACTGCAGGATCTTCCAGTGGTTCAAGTGCCGCGCGGATGGTCTGCGCATCGATCGTCGGCAGATCGCCTTGAACGTTGATGACGATCTCGGCCACGCCATCGGGGTCTACCTTCGTCAGCGCCTCGAAAATGCGGTCGGAACCGGACTGGTGATCCCCACGGGTCATGACCACTTCGAAACCTGCGGCCTCAACGGCGTCGAAGACCCTCTGGTCGTCGACGGCGACGATGATTCGCCCGACCTCTGCCTCCTGAGCCCGTTTTGCGACCTGCACGATCATCGGCAGACCTGCTATGTCGGCCAGCGGCTTGTCCGGAAGACGGGTCGACGCCATGCGTGCCGGGATCAGGATCAAGGTTTTGGCAGCTCTGCCTTCATTCATGTCCATAACCCCTTCAAATCACCATACAGAAGTGTCAAATAGTCCCAGCCGCGGGACCATAATCGTGTTGCAAGTGTTATGCAAAAGACATAGGTTCCGCGCGATTTCAAGATCGTCCGGTTGCTCATCGGCCGGCTGCACGGGGAGCTTTGCAGATGAACTCTTATACCAACATGGGCGTGGGTGCCTTTCTCGGCACCGTCTTCGTCCTGATGTCTGTGTCCATCGCGTCGGAAGGGATATTCCATTCTGAAGCGCCTGAGCAGGAAGGCTTCGCCATCGTGGCCGAAGAGGCTGCTCCGACTGACGCAGCACCGGAAGTCGCTGCCACTCCCATCGCAGTCCTGCTGGCCAGCGCCGATGCAGCCGCGGGTGAATCTTCTTTCAAGAAGTGCGCGAGCTGTCACACCGTCGACAAGGGTGGCGCCAACAAGGTTGGCCCGAACCTCTATGGCCTTGTCGACCGTCCGATCGCCTCGCATGAAGGCTTCAGCTATTCGGCTGCCATCAAGGAATTTTCGCAGGGCGGCAGCGAGCTCTGGACCTGGGACCACCTGAACGAATTCCTCCTCGCTCCGAAGCAGCATATCCCCGGCACGTCGATGGGTTTCGCAGGCCTCAAGAAGGACGACGAACGCGCCAACGTGATCGTGTATCTGCACACCATGGCCGACAGCCCGGTTCCGCTGCCGTCGCCTGAAGCTGCTGCACCGGCTGAAGATGCTGCTGCGCCTGCTGACGCCGCTCCGGCAGATGCCGCTGCCGCACCTGCAGAGGCTCCGGCGGAAGCCGCTCCGGCCGACGCGGCGCCTGCGGCTCCAGCTGAGCCCGCGCCAGCTGCCCCGGCAGAGCCTGCTCCTGCACAGCCTGCAACGCCCTGATCGTCATAGCCCGCTGGCATTGACGCTACTGAGACACGCGCCCGGCCCTTGTGGTCGGGCGTTTGTTTTGTCAGCGTCAGAGCAGGAACAGCGCCCAAAGTGAAACGGTTGCCACGCCGGCAGCAGTCGAGAGGGTAATGACCGAGGCTGCCAGTCCCTGGCCCACACCGAAGCGGTTTGCAATCAGCCAGGCATTGATACCCGTCGGAACGGAAGAGGTCAGAACGAGTGCTGCCGTCCATTGCGGTGAGAGCCCAAGCAGCGTGGATGCGAGCCAGACCACGGCTGGCATCAAGCCGAGCTTCAGCAGCGAAATGCTGCCAGCAATTTTTATGTTTCCCGCCATCCCGTATTTGTTCAGCGTCATGCCGAGCGAGATCAGTGCTGCCGGTGCTGCCATGCCGGCTACCTGAGCGACGATGCCGTCGATCAGCGCCGGAACAGGGGTGCCTACAAGCTGCAGAAGGACCCCGCCGGCGAGGCCAATGATCAGCGGATTGCGCACAAGATTGCCGCCCACCTGTTTGGAAACAGCGATAATGCCTGTGGCATTGCGTCCTCCGCTTCTCTGCTCTGCCCGTTCCATCGCCAGAACACCGGCGATCATCATCAGCGGCAGGTGCACGGCGAGCAGGATCGACATGGCGACGATCCCTTCCGGTCCGACGGTGCGTTCGACAAGCGGCAGGCCGATGAAGACATTGTTGGCAAAGGCTGCGGAAACGCCCGCGAGCACGCCGACCTTTTGGTCACGTCCGAAGATGCGCGTTGCCAGAAGATGGCCAATGATCCAGGTGATCAGAACCCCGGAGAAATAGGCGATCCACAACCGAAACGGAGAGGCGCCGTGGAAGTCGGCATTGGCGATCGTCCGAAGCAGAAGGAGCGGCACCGCGACCTTGAACACGAAGTCGCCCAACCCGTCACCGATCTCCGCGGTCAGGATCTTCAACCGGACGAGCGCCCAGCCAAAGAGAATGAGAATGAAGATGGGAAGGACGTCCTGGGCAACGGTGGTCATGAAAATCGACTCGTCATGGCAAGAAAGCCCTTCTTAGGCTTCTTGCCGCGCCCGGCCAATCCATCAGAAACGACAAAAGCGGGCGGGAGCCTGCTTCGACGCCCGGTCACACCGGGGTGGGATCTGCCGCCAGTACATCCGTGGTCGGCTTTCCCGTACGGAACCGTTCATGTCCCGGTGGACTCCAGGGGAGATGGTCATCCACGGCGAGTTTGATACCCGCCCGATGTAACGACCAGATGACGTCGGTCTGCTTTTCCCTTCCCATCGGCGGAAAAACGGCTATGACCGTCAGGCCAAGCAAACGGAGCCCCGGACCTCATGAGCCAGTTCGATGTCCTGACGATCGGCAACGCCATCGTCGACATTATTTCTCGCTGCGACGACCAGTTTCTGATCGACAATGCCATTACCAAAAGCGCAATGAACCTGATCGACGCCGAGCGTGCCGAACGGCTCTACGGCATGATGGGGCCGGCTGTGGAAGCCTCCGGCGGCAGCGCCGGCAACACGGCGGCCGGTATCGCCAATTTCGGCGGCAAGGCTGCCTATTTCGGCAAGGTGGCAGAGGATCAGCTCGGTGAGATCTTCACCCATGACATCCGCGCCCAGGGCGTCCATTTCCAGACCCGTCCCCTGGGCAGCCAGCCACCGACGGCCCGCAGCATGATCTTCGTCACAGAAGACGGCGAGCGGTCGATGAACACTTATCTCGGCGCCTGCGTCGAGTTCGGCCCCGAGGATGTCGAGCCCGACGTCGTCGCCAAATCCAAGGTCACCTATTTTGAGGGTTATCTCTGGGATCCGCCGCGCGCCAAGCAGGCGATCCTCGACTGCGCCCGCATTGCCCACGAGGCGGGCCGGGAAATGTCGATGACGCTCTCCGACAGCTTCTGCGTCGGTCGCTACCGCGCCGAATTCCTTGACCTGATGCGCTCCGGCACGGTCGACATCGTCTTCGCCAACGAGCAGGAAGCCCTGTCTCTCTACGAAACGGACGATTTCGCTCACGCGCTTGATCTGATCTCGAAGGATTGCAAGCTGGCCGCCGTTACCATGGGCGATCAGGGTGCCGTCATCGTGAAGGGGGAGCAGCGCATCCGTGTCCCTGCCACCAAGGTCGAGACGGTGGTCGATACGACAGGTGCCGGCGATCTCTTCGCCTCCGGCTTCCTCTATGGCTACACCAATGGTCGAAGCTTCGAGGATTGCGGCCATCTTGGCTGCTATGCGGCTGGCATCGTCATCCAGCAGATCGGCCCCCGACCGATGATGTCGCTTGCGAAGGGCGCTTCGGCGATCGGCCTTATTTGAAGGCCTCGCCCGGGTAGGCGCCCCAGATCTCATTCTGCGAGATCCAGCCGTTGACGCCGCCGGCCTCGGCCTGACACCAATTGCCGTTGCACTCCTTGAGCCTGAGCACGACGCCGGGCTCGAGCTTGGCAATGATGGCTGCGGACGAGTTGGAATCGCGTCGCATCATGACGTAGACAGCGTCGCCGTTGCCGCGCATCCACGGGGCAGCAACCGCCGTACGTTCCCCGGTGAGCAGGGTCTGGTTCACCCAGCCCTCGGTTCCGTCGGCATCGCGGATCTGCCGCCAGTTTTCGTATTCGCGGATGATTTCGACCGGCAGTCCCGACTTCATGTAGCGCCAGGAGACGGCGTAGTCGGTGCTCGGACCGATACGCAGGTTCACCCTTTCGGCCTTCAGGCTGACGAACCGCGGCAGCGGCAGCCCGCTCGAACCCTTGGTCGTGGATTGGGCATGACCGGCGATCGGGCCGGCCACGAGAGACAGCGCAAGAACGCTGAATGCAATGCTGACGCGGCACAGATTATGAAACATGGTCATTCCGGGCTAAGCTGTGGAAATGAAGGGCTTTCTGACCACCCCGAGACGCGTCGCGCGTATCAGGGACAAATCCGCCGTCATCCGACGAGTTTTGTTTGTCTTCGCCGACGGGTTTGGTAGAAATTGCCTTCCTGAGAAGCGAAGTATCCCGCGACTTGGTTAACGAGTTCTGAAGAAGGCATCGATGCGGCCCATGACGAACAGGAAAAGACCCCAGGTCTATATCACGCGGAAACTGCCCGATGCCGTGGAAACGCGCATGCGCGAGCTCTTCGATGCGGAATTGAATGTCGATGACAAACCTCGCACGCGCGAAGAATTGATCGCCGCCGTCAAATCGGCAGACGTGCTTGTGCCGACCGTGACCGACCGAATCGATGCAACCCTGATTGCCGAAGCCGGCCCGCAACTGAAGCTCATCGCCAGCTTCTCGAACGGTACGGATCATATCGACATCGATGCCGCCGCGAAAAAGGGCATCACCGTCACCAACACGCCGAACGTTCTGACCGAAGACACGGCCGACATGACCATGGCGCTCATTCTCGCCGTGCCGCGCCGTCTCGTTCAAGGCGCGCGCGTGCTGATGGACAAGCCTGGCGAATGGGAGGGCTGGTCGCCCACCTGGATGCTCGGACGCCGAATCTGGGGCAAGCGCATCGGCATCATCGGCATGGGCCGCATCGGCACTGCCGTGGCCCGCCGTGCCAAGGCTTTCGGCCTGTCGATCCATTATCACAACCGCAAGCGGGTCAGTCCGGCGACCGAGGACGAGTTGGAGGCGACCTATTGGGACAGCCTCGACCAGATGCTCGCCCGCGTCGACATCGTTTCGGTCAACTGCCCTTCGACGCCGGCAACCTTTCACCTGCTCTCGGCCCGTCGCCTCGCCCTGCTGCAGCCGACAAGCTACGTCGTCAACACCGCCCGTGGCGACATCATCGACGAGGACGCGCTGGTCCAGGCATTACGTGCCGGCAAGATCGCCGGTGCGGGTCTCGACGTGTTCGAGAACGAGCCAGCAGTCAACCCGAAGTTGGTGAAGCTCGCCAACGAGGGCAAGGTGGTGCTCCTACCGCATACTGGTTCGGCGACGATCGAAGGCCGCATCGATATGGGCGACAAGGTCATCATCAATATCAGAACCTATTTCGACGGCCACCGCCCGCCGAACAGGGTGCTGCCGAACCGCAACTGAGCCGCGTCAGGTCAGTCGCTTCTGCATCTCGATATAGGTCGGGCGGTCATAGCCGGCATGGCTTCTCTCGGCGGTTCTGACGAACCCCCAGGCGCCGAACCGGTCATGGTTGCCGGTCAGTTCGATCCGGGTCTCTAGCCGCAGCGCCTGTTTGCCTAAGCGTTGGGCGATCGCCTCGCCCTCCGCCAGCAGACGTCCGCCGATCCCCTTGCCTTGCGCCTCTGCGGCAACCGCGAGTTTGCCGAGATAGAGAAAATCCGGTTCGGGACGCAGAAAGGCGCAGCCCACGAGGTTCGCGTCCATCTCTGCGATCAGTGCGATTTCGTCACGGGCCTTGTCCGTGAGGGAGGCGATGGTCAGGCGATGCGCGGAGGAGGGAGGGTCGATGACGCCGTCCATATAGGCGAAGGACGCCATGATCAGCGCCAGCAGTTCCTCGTACTGCGAATAGCTCGGATCAATCTGACGGATGACGATGCTCATGTTCCTGCCCGGCGTTTGTAGCGGATGGTATCGAAACGGGCCGCAAGCCCATCATACATCAACAGCCGTCCGACCAATTGCTCGCCGATCCCGGTGATCACCTTGATCGCCTCCATGGCCATCAGGGTGCCGATGACACCCGTTAGCGCGCCGATGACACCGGCTTCTGCACAGGCTGGGATCAAACCCTCTGGCGGCGGTTCGGGGAAGAGATCGGTATAGCGCGGATACGCTACCCCGTCCGGCCCGCTCTCATAGGGTTTCAACACTGTCACAGTTCCGTCGAAGCGCCCGACGGCCCCCGTTACCAGCGGCACCTTCGCAAGTTCCGCAGCATCCGCTGCCGCATAGCGCGTCGAGAAATTGTCGGAGCCGTCGATCAGCAGCGTGAAGCGGGAGAGATGATCCCGGGCGAATGCGGCGTCGAATCGCTCTTCGTAGGAAACCGTGCGGCAATGCGGATTGAGCCGTGCGATGGCCCGCGCCGCGCTCTCCGACTTCTTCTCCGAAAGCGTTCCCGTGTCGTGGATCACCTGCCGCTGGAGATTGGAGAGCGACACCCCGTCGTCATCAACGATTCCGAGCGTGCCGACGCCGGCCGCTGCCAGATACTGCAGCACTGGCGAGCCGAGCCCGCCAGCGCCGATCACCAGCACGCGTGCGGCTTTCAGCAGTTGCTGTCCATGGCCGCCGACTTCTGGCAGCAGTATATGGCGATGATAGCGGGAGAGTTCTTCGGGCGAGAGCGGGTCCATGGGCGCTACCTTGCCACCCGAACATGAAGATGAAAAGCGCGCTCACGCATCGATCTCACCGTCTGTCACCGTCACGAACTGCGCCCGGTCGCCCAGTGCAGAAAACATTGCCTTGTCCGTGCCCGTCATGAAAGCCTGGCCGCCGAGTGCATCGATGCGGGCAAAGAGCGATGCTCGCCGGCCCTCGTCAAGATGCGCGGCGATCTCGTCGAGCAGCAGGATCGGCGCAAAGCCCGTCATGGTCGCCACCAGCCGGGCATGGGCGAGTACGAGCCCGATCAGGAGAGCCTTCTGCTCCCCCGTCGAGCAGCGCTCGGCGTCCATGTCCTTTTCGATATGTCGGACCATGAGATCGGCGCGGTGCGGACCATCCAAAGTCCGGCCGGCTGCCGCATCCCGATGGCGGGATTGTGCGAGGATCTCGATGTAGCGTTCCTCGAATTCGAAGGCGGGTAGATCAGCCAGATCATCGAGAAAGCCGGTCAGGGCGAGGGAGGCCGATGGAAAGGCGGAGGTTTCCCTGTCCGCCTCGATCAGGCCGGAGAGCAATCCCAGCATCTCGCGCCGTGCGGCCGCCATGGCAACGCCCAGCGCTGCCATCTGCTGCTCGATGCCGGACAGCCAGGTCGGATCGAAGCGCCCTTCCGAAAGCAGCTTGTTGCGGCTGCGCATGGCGCGCTCGAAATCGCTGGCTCGTCGTCCATGCGCTGGGTCGAGGGAGAGGACCAACCGATCGAGGAAACGGCGTCTATCGGAAGAGGAGCCGGTGAACAACCCGTCCATGGCCGGCGTCAGCCAGAGGATGCGCAGGTGGTCGGTGAGTTCGTCGACCGACTTTGCCGGGCCGCCATTGATCCGGAGACGCCGGACGAGGTTGCCTTCCTCCGTGGTCTCTGTGCCGGTGCCGATATCGGCCTCGCCAGCCATGCCGTCAATGGCGGCAAAGACGGTGAAGCTTCCGGAGGCCCCAATACGCGGAATGTCAGAGAGCACCGCACGGCGCAGGCCACGCCCGGGCGAGAGGAAGGAGATCGCTTCCATGAAGTTGGTCTTGCCGGCCCCGTTGTCGCCGACCAGCACCACATGCCGTCCGTCCAGCGCAAGGCCTGCCTGCGCATAGTTGCGGAAGTCTGTGAGTTTGAGCCGCTGGATCTGTGTCTTCTGGGTCATCGGTCGGATTCGCTGTCGCCTTGAGCTAGGCCGAATGTGTCGTGAAGGCAAGGCGCAAGCGCGCTTTCTGGAACTTGCCGAGGTGTGCGGCGCTTGGCGACATGGAACTCTTTTTCAGACGCGTTAGTTTTACGTTATTGCCGCCGCTCTGGAGCCAGGCCATGTCTCTGCATTCCGATGATCTCACGCCCGAAGAAGCCCGACGCGACCACTGGGAGATGCTCGGCTTTCTTGCCCTCAACGCATCGCTCGGTGCAGCAATCGGTTTCCTGGTCGCTTTTGCCATCGTCTGGCTTGACCTCGGCGGCCTTGGCACCTCGCTCTCGCGCTCCAGCCACCCCGTGCTTCCGACGGTCATGATGGCCGTGCCGCTGGCGCTGATCTTTGCCGCAGCCGTGACCGCCTCTGCCGTCATGACCATGCCGTATCGCAAGAAGAAGCAGCGCTGATCCGATCCCTTCAGCGCCACGTTTGACGGGGCGTCCGTCTTGCGGCATCTAGGCCGCTTGAGAGACGATGGAGAAGATCATGGACACGCAGGACGAGCGCATCACGCGTCTGGAAGAGACCGTCGCCCATCAGACGCGGGTCATCGAGGAACTGTCGGACCAGCTGACCGAGCAATGGAAGGTGGTCGAACAGACCCGGGCCAAGCTGGATCGGCTCACGGAGCGCTTCCTGTCCCTGGAAGAGCAGGGCCTGGAAGCCCCGGCCATCACCCGCCCGCCGCATTACTGAGCGTCACGACCCGTCGTCGCAAAGCCGGTCAGCACGGCATCGACGATGTGTGCTATCTGATCGCGAGACGGGTTGAGCCGACCGGTCAGCAGCCGCTGCCAGCAGAAGCTCGAGAACAGTTCCATGACGAGTGGGATGTCGAGGCCGGAGCGGATATCACCGCGCGCCACGCCCCGCTCCAGGATCACGCCGCTTGCCCGGCAGCGCGTCACTGCGTAGTCGCGCAGCGCCTCCAGAGCCGCCGGATCGCTCTGTGCCTCGGCGATGATCGAGCGGAAGACCTCGCCGCCACTCCTCTGCCAGAAGCCGAGCAACGTCTCAAGAAAGGCGATCAGGTCGCCGCGTGCGTTTCCGGTATCAGGATAGAAGGTCTCGCCCTTCTGCCGGTGGTACACATCGAGAAGCAGCGCTGCCTTCGAAGGCCACCAGCGATAGATCGTCGGCTTTCCGGCCTTGGCCCGTCGTGCCACCGCTTCGATCGAGAAGGCTGACAACCCGCCCTCGCGCAGGATCTCGGCCGCTGCCGTCAGGATGGCGTCCTCGCTGGCCGGGTTCCGCTGCGCACCGATCGATGTACGCTTTGTGATGTCAGGTGCAGTTGTCGTCACAGTCTGTACTCCTCTGCCATTCCCCTACCAGAAAAATCTATTGAACGAAACGGCCCGTTTCAATATAAACGGAACGTACCGTTCTTATGGAGCCTCCCATGTCCACTTCGTCTGCATCCCGCCCAACACCGTCCAAGCATCGGCTTGCCCTGCTCATGCTGCTCGTCATCTATCCCTTCGTCACCGGCATTCTCTACGTCCTCATGCCGCTGACCGAAGGCTGGCCGATCTGGGCTCGCACGGCACTTCTGGCGCCGATCATGGTGCTGTCAATCGTCTATGGCATCGCACCCGCGATCCACAGGCACTTTGCCTGGTTCATCCTGCGCCAGCCGCGTCTGCTGGCCTGACCTCATGCAAAAGGGGCGGCCCCCCTTCAGACCGCCCCTTGCAAATCTTGTCTCTGACGATCGCTCGCTCAGTCGCTGAGCGTATCGAAGAAATCCTTCATCCGGGCAAAGAAGCCCGTCGATTCCGGGTTGTTTTCCTTCGACGACAGCTGTTCGAACTCCTGCAGCAGCTCGCGCTGACGCTTGGTCAGCTTCTGCGGCGTCTCGATCTGGATCTGAATGTAGAGGTCACCGACCTGCGTCGAGCGCAGAACCGGCATGCCCTTGCCCTTGAGGCGGAACTGCCTGCCGGGCTGGGTGCCCTCCGGAACCGTCACACGCGACTTAGTCCCATCCAGCGTCACCACGTCGAAGGTTCCGCCCAGTGCCGCCGTCGTCATCGAGATCGGCACGGAGCAATAGAGATCCGCCCCGTCACGCTGGAAGAACTCGTGCGGTTTCACCGACAGGAAGATGTAGAGATCGCCCGAAGGGCCACCGCGAAGTCCGGCTTCGCCTTCGCCCTGCAGGCGGATGCGCGTGCCGTCCTCGATACCAGAGGGAATGCTGACCGAAAGCGAACGCTCTTCGGTGATGCGGCCCTGGCCGTGGCACTTGCCGCAAGGGTCTGAGATCGTCTGGCCACGACCGTGACAGGTCGGGCAGGTGCGCTCGATCGAGAAGAAGCCCTGGGCCGCGCGTACGCGACCGGAGCCCTGACAGGTCGTGCAGGTCTTCGGCTGCGTTCCGGGCTTGGCGCCCGAACCCGTGCAGACATCGCAGGTGATAGAGGTCGGAACCCGGATCTGCGCAGTCTTGCCGGTAAAGGCCTCTTCGAGACTGATTTCCATGTTGTAGCGCAGGTCTGCACCACGTTCGCGACCGCCGGTCGATCGGGCACGCCCGCCGCGGCCGCCACCCATCATCTCGCCGAAGATGTCCTCGAATATGTCGGAGAAGCCGCCACCGGCAAATCCGCCGCCGCCGCCGCCAAAGCCGCCACCGCCCATGCCGCCCTGTTCGAAGGCGGCGTGGCCGAAGCGGTCATAGGCCGCACGCTTCTGCGGATCCTTCAGAGTTTCATAGGCCTCGTTGAGTTCCTTGAACTTCTTTTCCGCCTCATCGTCACCCGGGTTCTTGTCCGGGTGGTATTTCATGGCCAGCTTGCGGAAGGCGCTCTTCAGCTCCTTCTCGTCCGCCGTCCGGCCAACCCCGAGGGTCTCGTAGAAATCTGCTTTTGCCATGGTTTTACAAAGCTCTCAAAGCTTTCCCAACGCTCGTGTGGCTGCCCGTCGCCTTGCCGGCCTGCTTGTCACAGGCCTGCATGTCTTTCTGGAAGTCGGACGCAGCCAAGATCGCATCCTGCATCAGAAGCGTGCGTGCTTCGCCATTGCTAATCAGTCCGTCTGCGGACGTCACCGCCGCAAAGGCCAGCGAATGCGCAGCCATGTCGCAGGACGAGACTTCGCCACCGTTCTCACGCCTTTGAAGCGCCGATTCGATGATCTTGCCGAGATCGTTGCCGATGCGGGAAAGGGAATTGCTGTCCTTCGCGGAAATCGCCTTGGCCACCTTGGCCTCGGCGGCGCTCACCTGGCGGTGAACGGCGCTGACCTGTCCCCTGTCCTGTGCCACGGCACCAGTCGCCAGAATCAACGAAAATGCGGCTGGCCCGAAGGCCAGCCAGGTCTTGGAACGGCGTCCGAAGTGGCCCTGCATCAAGCCGACTTCTTCGCGTCTTCGTCCTTCACTTCTTCGTAGTCGGCGTCAACGACGTTGTCGTCCTTGCCACCATCTGCGTCGTCTGCACCGCCATCGGCCTGCTGGGACTCGTAGATGGCCTGGCCCAGCTTCATGGAAACTTCCATGAGGGTCTGGGTCTTGGCCTGGATGTCGTCTGCATCAGGCTCGGAGGCTTCGATGGCGCCCTTGAGGGCCGCAATCGCATCCTCGATCGCCTTGCGATCCGTTTCCGAAACCTTGTCGCCATACTCGCTGACCGACTTTTCGGTGGAGTGAATGAGGCTTTCAGCCTGGTTCTTGGCTTCGACGACGGCGCGACGCTTCTTGTCGGCCTCGGCATTGGCTTCGGCGTCCTTCACCATCTTCTCGATGTCGGCGTCGGAGAGACCACCGGAGGCCTGGATGCGGATCTGCTGTTCCTTGCCGGTGCCCTTGTCCTTGGCCGAAACCTGGACGATGCCGTTGGCGTCGATATCGAAGGTGACTTCGATCTGCGGAACGCCACGCGGCGACGGCGGCAGACCGACCAGGTCGAACTGGCCGAGCAGCTTGTTGTCCTGCGCCATTTCGCGCTCGCCCTGCGATACGCGGATGGTGACGGCCTGCTGGTTGTCTTCGGCGGTCGAGAAGGTCTGGCTCTTCTTCGTCGGGATCGTCGTGTTGCGATCGATCAGACGGGTGAAGACGCCACCGAGCGTTTCGATGCCGAGCGACAGCGGGGTTACGTCGAGCAGCAGCACGTCCTTGACGTCGCCCTGCAGAACGCCGGCCTGGATGGCGGCGCCAAGAGCAACCACTTCATCCGGGTTGACGCCCTTGTGCGGCTCCTTGCCGAACAGCTGCTTCACGACTTCCTGGACCTTTGGCATGCGGCTCATGCCGCCGACGAGAACGACTTCGTCGATATCGGCTGCAGAGACGCCGGCATCCTTGAGGGCTGCCTTGCACGGTGCAATCGTACGCTGGACGAGGTCGTCGACCAGGCTTTCGAACTTGGCGCGGGTCAGCTTCATCGTCAGGTGCTTCGGACCGGAGGCATCTGCCGTGATGAACGGCAGGTTGATTTCGGTCTGCTGCGAGGACGACAGCTCGATCTTGGCCTTTTCGGCGGCTTCCTTCAGGCGCTGCAGGGCCAGCTTGTCGCCCTTCAGGTCGATGCCCTGGTCCTTCTTGAACTCGGCTGCGAGATATTCGACGAGGCGCATGTCGAAGTCTTCACCGCCGAGGAAGGTGTCGCCATTGGTCGACTTCACTTCGAAGACGCCGTCGCCGATTTCCAGAACCGAGATATCGAAGGTACCACCACCCAGGTCGTAGACGGCGATGGTCTTGCCTTCCGTCTTGTCGAGACCATAGGCAAGTGCTGCAGCCGTCGGCTCGTTGATGATGCGCAGAACTTCAAGGCCGGCAATGCGGCCGGCATCCTTGGTGGCCTGGCGCTGCGCGTCGTTGAAGTATGCGGGAACGGTGATGACGGCCTTTTCGACCTTTTCGCCGAGATAGGCTTCTGCCGTTTCCTTCATCTTCTGCAGGATCATGGCAGAGATCTGCGACGGGGAATAACCCTTGCCCTGTGCTTCGACCCAGGCGTCGCCATTGTCACCCTTGACGATCTGGAACGGCACGAGGCCCTTATCCTTCTCGACGGTCGGATCTTCGTAGCGACGACCGATCAGACGCTTGACGGCGAACAGGGTGTTGGTCGGGTTGGTGACCGCCTGGCGCTTGGCCGGCTGGCCGACGAGGCGTTCGCCATCGTCCGAAAACGCCACCATGGACGGCGTGGTGCGTGCGCCTTCCGAATTCTCGATGACCTTTGCATCTTTGCCGTCCATGACGGCGACGCAGGAATTGGTCGTTCCAAGGTCGATACCGATTACTTTTGCCATGTCATATTCTCCTTGAAGCAGGCCGTCGGAACCCCAATCAGGCATTCCTGACAGCCCCTCGACGTGGATGGTCTGGGATACACTGCAGCGCCGCTGCGGTTATGTCGCGTATATAAGAAGCGGAATTTCTGACTGCAAGGCTGGAAATCCGCTGGAAACCCGTAAAAAAGAACAGATTGGTGCAGCGTTTTCATGGGCTTTGCCGCACCCCTCGGTCCTTGACAGACCGGCTATACTAGAGTCGCGGCCTTGCGTCAGGCCGACGGCATCTCGCCGTCCTCATGTGGCCCTTATTGTCCCAGGATCAAGTCGAGCAGAGTGGTTCTGCGCGTGCCTTGCCCTCCGCCGACCTCGGCCGGCGGTATGGGGCCTGCCGAACCAGTCACATCCTGTGAGGGAACAGCACCTGCGGGATAGTCTTCGGCATAGACGGGATCGCCGGAATACCGCTCTTCACCGCCACCCTGGAAGACGTCTGATATGATCGTGCCGATTGTCATCGGATCTTCCGCCGGCGCCGGCTCGATGAAGTCACCACCCGGCAGCGGGGCCGGCGCAAGCCCCTGATGCGCCGCTGTCATGAAATCATGCCAGGCCTTGGCAGGAAGCCCTCCGCCGGTCACCTTCTTCATCGACTGTCCGTCGTCATTGCCGAACCAGATGCCCGTGGTCAGATTGCTCGTATAGCCAACGAACAGCGCGTCGCGGAAGGACTGCGTCGTGCCCGTCTTGCCCGCCGCTTCCCATCCGGCTAGCCGTGCATTCTTTCCCGTGCCATGATCGATGACATCGCGCATCATCGCATTCATCGCAGCGACCACTCCGTCGTTGAGCACCTTCGGCGGCTCGAGATAATTGTTCTCGTAGAGCAGTGTGCCATCGGCCTTGGAGATCCGCCGAACGATATGCGGCGTCGCTTTGTAGCCGCCATTCATGAAGGGCGCATAGGCGGCCGTCAGTTCGAGGAGCGAGACTTCCGAGGTGCCGAGCGCGATTGAAGCATTCTTTTGCAACTCCGATTCGATACCCATCCGGTGCGCGACCTTGATCACCTGATCGGGTCCGACTTCCATGACCAACTGAGCGGCTATCGTGTTCAGCGATTCGGCAAGTGCCTGAGTCGCGGTCACTTGTCCCCGATACTTCTGGTCATAATTCTCAGGCGTCCAGGAGCCGATGCGGATCGGTGCATCGTTGCGCACCGAAGTCGGACGCAAGCCGTTCTCCACCGCAGCGGCATAGACAAAGGGTTTGAACGCCGAGCCGGGCTGGCGCTTTGCCTTGACCGCCCGGTTGAACTGGCTTTCGGCATAGTCCCGCCCGCCGACAAGCGCCCGGATAGCACCGGTCCCGTCGATGGAAACGAGGGCTGCCTGCGAGGCATTGACCTTATCGCCCTCGGCGGCAAGTGATTCCGTCAGTGCGGCCTCGGCCTTCTTCTCCAGCGTCATGTCGATCGTCGTCTCGACCACGATGTCTTCGGTCACCTTGCCGATCAGCAATGTCACCTCGTCGCGCACCAGATCGGCGACATACTGGCCTGCGCCGCTCCAGTAGCGCTTGGCCTTGGTCGGCGGTTGCGACATGGCGGTCTTGATCTCGTCGGCGGTGATGTAGCCTTCTTCGAGCATCGCCTGCAGAACGACCTGGGCACGCGCTTCGGCCGCCTCCGGATCGCGCGCCGGCGAGAGCCGGGACGGTGCCTTCAGCAACCCTGCCAGAAGTGCGGCCTCGCCGAGGTTCACGTCGCGGGCCGACTTGTTGAAATAACGCCGCGATGCCGCTTCGACGCCATAGGCGTTCGAGCCGAAAAACACCCGGTTCAGATACATCGCCATGATCTGGTCTTTGGTGTATTTTTGCTCAAGCCAAAAGGCGAGCAGCACTTCCTGCACCTTGCGCTCGATTGTGCGCTCCGGAGACAGGAAAAGGTTCTTTGCCAGCTGCTGCGTCAGCGTCGAGCCACCCTGCACCGCCCGCCCATTCGTCACATTGGTCACGATCGCGCGCGCAAGCCCCAACGGGTCAACGCCGAAATGCGAATAAAAGCGCCGGTCTTCGATCGCCATCACCGCCTGCGGAATGAACGGCGACATTTCCTCGAGCGGTAGGGCCTCCCCGCCGGTCGCGCCACGATTGGCGATCACGGTACCTTCGACGGACACGATCTTCATGTTCGGTGGGCGCTCGGGGATCGACCAACTGCTGGCGCTCGGCATCTGCGAGCCATAGTAGGCGACCAGACCCACCACGCCGATGCCACACCAGATAGACAGCACGAAACCCCAGTAGATCAGCTTTCCAAGCCCGAATCCGCCGCCACTGCTTTTCGCTTTCCGGCTCTTCTGGTTGCCGGACTTGCCGCGCTTCGCCGAACCCGCCGTCTTCTTGCCACCGGCGCGTACCGGCCGGCCACCGATGACGCGATCATCTGCATCCAGACGGAAATCCTCGTCCTCGCGCTCGTCGCCGAAGCTCGGTTCAATACGGTCGCGGGATTTGCCTCTGCTCACCATTGCGGTGATCTTGCTCCAGATGCTCGTTATGCGCTGCCAAAGGAAGACAGGCGCGGAAATGGCTTCAAGAAATCTCGGACGATCATCTACTCTCGTCGAGCCGATGATCGCGCAATTGCACAGTAATTGCGGCGATTTAAGGGGTGGTTAAAGTCCGGTAAACAAGCTCTGAACGAGGCGTGAAGCTACTGGCAGAGATCTGCCCAGACGCCATCGACCAGTGACCTCATGCGCTCCGGCGCAATCTTCACCGCAGCATTCGTCGCACCTGCGGCCGGAACCACCTCGTCGAAGGCCCGGAGCGAGAGATCACAATAGACCTTGAGAGGCGAGGGCAGGCCGAAGGGGCATACTCCGCCGACAGGATGGCTCGTCGCCTCGACCACGGCTTCGGCATCGAGCATGCGCGGCTTCACGCCGAAACGATCCTTGAACTTGCGATTGTCCAGACGCTTCGTGCCAGCTGTGACCACGAGCACGACGTCTTCGCCGATCCTCAGGCATATCGTCTTGGCGATCTGGTCCGGCTCGACGCCATGCGCTTCGGCCGCAAGCGCCACGGTGGCGGAGCTTGCTTCGGTGACGATGACGGAGATGTCGGGTGCGTTTTCCCGGAAGAACTGTCGGACGGATTCGAGGCTCATGATGAAACTCTATCCGCAGCCACATCCGCTTTTCAAGCGCCCTTGCCTCTTGAAAGGGCAGTCGAGCATCCCCATCTCTGGATCACCATGCGATAGAGCGTTTGCGGAGATCCTGTTTCAGGAACTTCAAAACGCTTAACCGGTTGTTAAGCATCCAGAGCGATCATCTAGATCCGGGATGCGGTTCACGAAGGTGGGCCAACATCCGAGACATCGAATGGCACGTTTCCGTCCCTGACCACGGATGTACTGGCAGGCAAGCGTAGAAGCGTAAAGGAAAGGCCGGTTTTTGACCGGCCTTTTTGCTTTTCTGGCCTCAGCCGTTTGCGAGCGCGTCAAGAATACGGATCCACGAGCGGATGCCCTTGTGGAACGAGTTGAGGTCATACTTCTCGTTCGGCGAATGGATGCGGTCGTCGGTCAGGCCGAAACCGACCAGCAGCGAATCCATGCCGAGCATCTTCTGGAAATCGCCGACGATCGGGATCGAGCCGCCCATACCGATGATCACGGCCGGCTTCGGCCATTCATCCGACAGTGCGTTCTTCGCCTTGGTCAGTTCAGGCGAATCATAGGAGAGCTGGATGGCCGGCGAGCCGCCATGTTCATGGAACTCGACCTTGCAGTCGGCGGGAATGCGGGCCTGTACAAAGGCGCGGAAGCTTTCGCGCACTTTGGCCGGATCCTGGGTGCCGACGAGGCGGAAGGAAATCTTCGCAGAGGCCTTGGCAGCAATCACGGTCTTGAAGCCTTCGCCGGTATAGCCGCCGATAATGCCGTTCACTTCCGCCGTCGGCCGCGCCCAGGTGAGCTCCAGCACGGAACGGCCCTTTTCACCCGCCGGGACAGACAGGCCCACCTCGCCGAGGAAGCTTTCCGCCGTCCGCCCCAGGCTCTCCCAGGATGCCTTGATGTTGGCGGGGGTCTCCTCGACACCTTCGTAGAAGCCCGGAAGGGTGACCTTGCCGGTTTCGTCATGCAGATCGGCAAGGATCTTCGTCAGGATATGAACGGGGTTGGCCGCTGCACCGCCGAAGAGACCCGAATGCAGGTCGCGGTCGGCAGCGATGATGGTGACTTCTTCGCCGACGAGGCCACGCAGGGCCGCAGCAATCGCCGGCGTCTCGCGATCCCACATGCTGGTATCGCAGACCAGCGCGAAGTCGGCCTTCAGCTCATCGGCATTCGCAGCGAGGAAGGGCTTGAGCGACGGCGAGCCGGATTCTTCTTCGCCCTCGAACAGGATGGTGATCTTGACCGGCAGCGAACCCTTCACCGCCTTGTAGGCGCGGCAGGCTTCAACAAACGTCAAAAGCTGACCCTTGTCGTCGGATGTGCCGCGACCGGTGATGACCTTGCGGCCATCCTTCTCCTTGATCGCCGGCGCAAAGGGATCGTCTTCCCAGAGGTCGAGCGGATCGACCGGCTGTACATCGTAATGACCGTAAAACAGCACATGCGGCGCGTCGGCCGTTTCAGCTGCGTGATGGGCGACCACCATCGGATGGCCGGGCGTATCACGCAGCGAGGCATCGAAGCCGAGCTCGGTGAGTACGGATACCAGCCACTCGCCGGCCTTGCGGCAATCGGCCTTGTAGGCCGGATCCGTCGAGATCGAGGGAATGCGCACGAGATCGAACAGCCGTTCGAGGCTCTGCGGCAGGGCCTCGTCGGCCTTGGCGAGGATGGGGGAGAGATCGGTCATGGTCATGTCCTGCAAATTTGAAAGTGCGGCGGACGATAGACCAAAGCTCCTGATGTTTCGAGGCGTTCTGACCGCGATTTTTTCTCAACTGCGCATCAATATCTGCTCACAGCTTGCGGGCATTCGCGATCGCCCAGCGGATGTATTCCTTCAGCAATTCCTTCTCGAAACGCCGGAAACCCTGGAAGATAGCCTGCTCCGCCGCTTCGGCGGCAGCCATTGCTTCCTCGCGCATGTCCCGCGCCTTGTCGGTCAGGAAGATCTGCTGCGCGCGTCTGTCCTTGGGGTGAACGCGTCGCTCGATCAGCCCGTCGCGCTCCATCCGGGCGAGCGTATTGGCGATCGTCGCCTGTTCGACATCGACCCGGTCGAGCAGCTGCCTCTGCGTCAACCCTTCTTCTTCCCAGAGCTCGAGCAGAATTGGGAATTGTCCCGGGGAGAAGCCGAGCTTGGCCGCCCGTGCCTGCAGCGCCCGTGTGAACCCGCGCGCAAGCTGGCTCGCCAGCCAAGTGGCGGACTCGGAGCGGTCGGGGATCGTACGGTCATTGGCCATGGCGCTCGACACGTCGTCGTGGTTCGTCGTTCGGGAATGATCGCATGCGATCCATTTCCGAGGCTGACTAATTTTGGGTTTTCATGCGAGGGGAACGGAAGCCGCCGTGGCGTTAGGCGGGGGGACTGCCACGACGGCTCCGGAATATGGGGACAAAGGCCCGGAGAGGGGGATAAGGCCTTTGCCCGAGTCTGAAGCGGCGGGGGACGAGCCTCTTTCAGACTACGGCGTGATCAGGCGCCGATGACTAGGATTTGTGATCTGGAATGTGGTTTTTCAAGGGAAGACGGGATTACAAATCGGTAAGCTTTTCGTGATGGTTTACCCGTGATCCGTCGGTGATCCAATGATAAAGGGCTGCCTGCTAAGGCGAGCGATTTCGCCGCATTCGACCCAAACCGTCATGGACGTTTCAGCCGCCCCGCGCTATCCATGCCGACATGAAAAAAGGCGATCATCTCTTCCTCGTCGACGGCTCGGGTTTCATCTTCCGCGCCTTCCACGCCATCCCGGCCCTCAACCGCAAATCGGACGGCCTGCCCGTCAATGCGGTTTCCGGCTTCTGCAACATGCTGTGGAAGCTGCTGCGCGATGCGCGCAATACAGATGTCGGGGTCACGCCGACCCATCTCGCTGTTATCTTCGACTACTCCTCGACGACATTCCGCAAGGAAATCTATCCACTCTACAAGGCAAATCGCTCGGCCCCGCCGGAAGATCTGATCCCGCAATTCGGCCTGATCCGTCATGCGACGCGCGCCTTCAACCTGCCCTGCATCGAGACCGAAGGCTTCGAGGCCGATGACATCATCGCCACCTATGCCCGCCAGGCCGAGGCCGTCGGCGCCGATGTGACGATCGTCTCCTCCGACAAGGACCTGATGCAGCTCCTGACCGCGAACGTGCACATGTACGACGCGATGAAGGACAAGCAGATCGGCATTCCCGACGTCATCGAGAAATGGGGCGTGCCGCCGGAAAAGATGATCGATCTGCAGGCGATGACCGGCGATTCGACCGACAACGTGCCTGGCATCCCCGGCATCGGTCCGAAGACCGCCGCCCAGCTTCTCGAAGAGTTTGGCGATCTCGAAACTCTGCTGTCCCGGGCCGGCGAAATCAAGCAGGTCAAGCGCCGCGAAAACATCATCGCCAATGCCGAGCTCGCCCGGGTCTCCCGCCAGTTGGTCGAACTGCGCACCGACGTGCCGATCGACATGAAGCTCGAAGACCTGGTGCTGGAGCCGCAGGACGGACCAAAGCTGATCGGCTTCCTCAAGGCGATGGAATTCACCACCCTGACCCGGCGCGTCGCGGAGGTCTGCGATTGTGATGCGGGTGCCATCGACGCCGCTGTTGTTCCGGTCGAATGGGGTGACGCCGCCCGCGGGCCCGATCTCGACGTCGGCGACGTTCCCGCCTCGTCCGGGACGCCGACCTCGGCGCTGTCAGCCGCATCGTCTTCGGCTCCGGCAGCAAGCCCCGACGGCAAGACACCCGCCGATCTCGCCGCAAGCCGCGCCAATGCATTCGCCGGCAAGCCGATCGACAGAAGCGCATACGTGACGATCCGCGATATCGAGACCCTCGAGCTCTGGATTGCTGCTGCCCGGGAAACCGGCCTCGTCGCCTTCGACACCGAGACCACCTCGCTCGATCCCATGCAGGCCGAACTCGTCGGCGTCTCGCTCGCCATCCAGGACAACGTCCTGTCACCCGGCTCGACGGACATCCGCGCGGCCTACATTCCGCTCACCCACAAGACCGGTGTCGGCGATCTCCTCGGCGGCGGTCATGCCGAAGGCCAGATCCCGATGAAGGATGCGCTTGCCGCATTGAAGGGCCTGCTCGAAGATCCGTCGGTCCTGAAGGTCGCGCAGAACCTCAAATACGACTACCTGGTGATGAAGCGCCACGGCGTTACGCTCCAGTCCTTCGACGACACCATGCTGATGTCCTACGTGCTCGACGCCGGCAAGGGCAATCACGGCATGGACGGCCTGTCGGAGAAGTGGCTCGGCCATACCCCGATCCCCTACAAGGACGTCGCCGGTTCCGGCAAATCCTCCGTCACCTTTGATCTCGTCGACATCGATCGCGCCACCGCCTATGCGGCCGAAGATGCCGACGTGACGCTACGTCTCTGGCTGGTGTTGAAACCCCGTCTGGCAGCCGAAGGCCTCACCCGTATCTACGAGCGTCTGGAGCGCCCGTTGGTGCCGGTGCTCGCCCATATGGAAGAGCGCGGCATCACCGTCGATCGCCAGATCCTCTCCCGCCTGTCGGGCGAGCTTGCCCAGAAGGCCGCCGCCACCGAGGACGAGGTTTACGAACTCGCCGGCGAGCGCTTCAACATCGGCTCGCCGAAACAGCTCGGCGATATCCTGTTTGGCCGCATGGGCCTGCCCGGCGGCTCCAAGACCAAGACCGGCCAGTGGTCCACCTCAGCCCAGGTGCTGGAAGATCTCGCCGCCGAGGGCGCGCCGCTGCCGCGCAAGATCGTCGACTGGCGCCAGCTCACCAAGCTGAAGTCCACCTATACCGACGCGCTTCCTGGCTATATCCATCCGCAGACCAAGCGCGTCCACACGGGCTATTCGCTCGCCTCGACGACGACGGGCCGCCTGTCATCGTCGGAACCGAACCTGCAGAACATCCCGGTCCGCACCGCCGAAGGCCGCAAGATCCGCACCGCCTTCATCTCGACGCCGGGCCACAAGCTGCTCTCGGCCGACTACAGCCAGATCGAGCTGCGCGTGCTCGCCCATGTCGCCGAGATCCCGCAGCTGCGTCAGGCCTTCGCCGACGGCATCGATATCCATGCCATGACCGCGTCGGAAATGTTCGGCGTGCCGGTCGAGGGCATGCCGTCGGAAGTCCGCCGCCGCGCCAAGGCGATCAACTTCGGCATCATCTACGGCATCTCGGCCTTCGGTCTGGCCAATCAGCTGAGCATCGAGCGCTCGGAAGCCGGCGACTACATCAAGAAGTATTTCGAGCGCTTCCCCGGCATCAAGGACTACATGGAGAGCACCAAAGCCTTCGCCCGCGAGCACGGCTATGTGGAAACCATCTTCGGCCGCCGCGCCCATTACCCGGAGATCAAGTCGTCCAACCCCTCGATGCGCGCCTTCAACGAACGCGCCGCCATCAATGCCCCGATCCAGGGCTCGGCCGCCGACGTGATCCGCCGCGCCATGATCCAGATCGAACCTGCACTCGTGGCTGCCGGTCTTGCCGAACGCTGCCGCATGCTGCTGCAGGTGCATGACGAACTGATCTTCGAGGTCGAGGACGAGGCGGTCGATACCGCCATGCCTGTGATCGTGGACATCATGGAAAATGCCGCCATGCCGGCCGTCTCGATGCGCGTGCCGCTCAAGGTCGACGCTCGCGCCGCCCACAATTGGGACGAGGCACACTAAGAATTCCCGGCCTGGCCGGAACCACAACAACGGGGCGCAGGTCCCACAGGAGTAAAAGATTTGGCCTTCACCACCATCAACGGCAATGTCGTCCACTACGAGCTGATCGGCGAGGCGAAAGCCAAGAACCTGATCGTTTTCTCCAACGGGCTTGGCACCGACTTCCGCATCTGGCTGCCGCTCTTCGATGAACTCGACGATGACGTCTCGGTCCTGTTTTACGACAGCCGCGGTCACGGCCTGTCCGGCGGTGCCGACAAGCCCTTCGGCATGGCCGATCTGGTCTCGGATCTCGCCACCCTTTGCGATGAACTTGGTATCCGCAAGGCCACTTTCTGCGGCCTCTCGGTTGGCGGTCTCGTCTGCCAGGGCCTCTGGCAGGAGCGGCCGGATCTGTTCCGCAAGCTCATCCTCTGCGACACCGCACCCCGCATCGGTTCTGCCGAGATCTGGGCCGAGCGCATCGCCGGCATCGAGAAGGACGGGATCGAAAGTGCTGCCGACAGCGCCATGGCGCGCTGGTTCACGCCGGCCTTCCATGACGACCGTGCCGACGAACTGGCCGGTTACCGCCTGATGATGACCCGCCAGTCAAAGGCCGGCTATCTCTCGACCTGTGCCGCCCTGCGCGACACGGATTTCTCCGACGTCCTGCCGACCATCACGGTTCCCACGCTCTTCGTCGTCGGCGACCAGGACGGCTCGACGCCGCCCGCCACTGTCGAGGCCGGTTCCCAGCTTGTGCCAGGCGCGCGTTTCGAGGTGATCGACGATTGCGCCCATATCCCCTCGGTCGAGCAGCCGGAAGCGCTCGCCGAGCTGATCCAGGGCTTCATGCGCAAGCAGGCGAACTGAGAATAGTCACTGAAAATGAGAGAAGCCGCCTCATGGGCGGCTTCTTTCATTTCGGGGAGGGTGGTGACGCTCAATGCGCGGCGGACATGTCGCCCAGCACTTCCTTGGAAGCCACCGTCGAATCCGCGTTCAGCTTGTAGACCATGGGAACGCCCGTCGCGAGGTTGACGCCGAGGATCTGCTCCTTGGTCAGCTTGTCGAGCACCATCACCAGCGAGCGCAGCGAATTGCCGTGGGCTGCGACCAGCACCTTCTCGCCCCGCAGCACGCGCGGCAGGATTTCGGTCATGTAATAAGGCCACACGCGCGCACCGGTGTCGCGCAGGCTTTCACCGCCCGGCGGCGGGATGTCGTAGGAACGGCGCCAGATGTGCACCTGCTCCTCGCCCCACTTGGCGCGCGCATCATCCTTGTTGAGGCCGGAGAGATCACCGTAGTCGCGCTCGTTCAGCGCCTCGTCCTTGATCGTCTCAAGACCGGTCTGGCCGACGTTTTCGAGGATGATGTTGCAGGTTTTCTGCGCACGGGTGAGCACCGAGGTGAACGCGATATCGAACTTAATGCCGTAGTCGGCCAGCGCCTTGCCGCCGGCATTGGCTTCCTGCACACCGAGTTCAGTCAGGTCCGGATCACGCCAGCCGGTAAACAGGTTCTTCAGGTTCCAGTCGCTCTGGCCATGGCGCACGAGCACGAGGGTACCGGTCATCGACAATTCCTCTCTTGACGATCAGGGGGTGGAGTTGAGCCCGAGCACGTCGAGCATGGTATAGCGGCCGGGCTTCTTGTCCCGGGCCCAGATGGCGGCCTTTAGCGCACCACGAGCAAACAGCGAACGGTCGGTCGCACTGTGAGACAGCGTGACCATCTCGCCTTCACTGGCAAACAGCACGGAGTGTTCGCCGATGACGGAGCCGCCGCGCAGCGTGGCAAAGCCGATCGAACCCTCTTCGCGCGGGCCCGTATGGCCATCGCGCACCCGAACGGAATGATCAGCAAGCGAAATGCCACGGCCCTCGGCCGCTGCCTCGCCGAGCAAAAGCGCCGTGCCGGAAGGCGCGTCAACCTTGTGCTTGTGGTGCATCTCGAGCACCTCAATATCCCAGCCGGCTGCGTCGAGCGCCTGGGCCGCCTGCTTGATCAGAACCGACAGCAGATTGACGCCGAGGCTCATATTGCCCGACTTCACGACCCGCGCATGCCGTGCGGCCGCATCGATCTTCTCCTCATGCTCCAACAGGCAGCCGGTGGTGCCGATCACATGCACGATGCGCGCCTGGGCCGCCAGCGCCGCGAATTCGACGGTCGAAGCCGGCGTGGTGAAATCGATAACGCCATCGGCATGCAGGAAGGCAGCCAGCGGATCGTCGGTCACGGCAACGCCGAGCTTCGGCACGCCTGCCAGTTCGCCTGCATCTTGGCCGAGCACGGCCGAGCCGGCCCGTTCGACCGCCGCATGCAGCACAAGGCCCTCTGTCTCGCTGATCAGCTTGATCAGCGTCTTGCCCATGCGACCGGCGGCACCGACGACGACGAGCTTCATGGGCTTATTCATGCGGGTCTATTCCTGGCTGATGAACTGGCCGTTCGGAGCGGCCTGCAGATTGTTGAGGCGAGCGTAAAGACCGCCCTGCCGCTGTGCAAGGCTCTCATGCGTGCCTTCTTCCACCACCTCGCCGTCCTGCATGACAATGATCTTGTCGGCATTGACGACAGTCGAGAGGCGGTGCGCGATGACGATCACGGTGCGACCGGCCATGGCCGCATCGAGTGCCTGTTGCACGGCCGCTTCCGATTCCGTGTCCAGCGAGGATGTTGCCTCATCGAGGAGCAGGATCGGTGCGTTGCGCACCAGCGCGCGGGCGATCGAGAGCCGCTGCCGCTGGCCACCGGAAAGCGTGATGCCGTTTTCGCCGACGGGCGTATCGTATCCTTGCGCCTGCGCCAGAATGAAGTCATGGGCATTGGCCAGCCGTGCCGCATCCTCGATCTCCGCATCGGTCGCCTCCGGGCGTCCGTAGCGAATGTTTTCGCGGATCGTGCCTTCGAAGAGGTAGGGTTGCTGCGACACATAGGCGAGTTGCTGCCGCAGCGACGATTTCGTGATGTCGGCAATATTCTGCCCGTCGATCAGGATTTCGCCTTCGGCCGGATCATAGAAGCGCGGAACAAGTGTGATAACCGTGGACTTGCCAGCGCCCGATGGACCCACAAGCGCGGTTGTCTTGCCGCCTTCGGCCGTGAAGCTCAGACTTCGCAAGGTCGGCTCGTTCGAACCATAGGCGAAGGTGACGTTGCGGAACTCGATCTTCGCCTCGGACACCGAAATCTGCTTGGCGCCGTCCTTGTCCCGCTGGTTCGGCTCCGTGTCGAGGATCTCGTAGATCATCCGCGCATTGACGGCGGCGCGTTCCATGAACACCTGCAGACGCGCCAGACGTTTGGCGGGCTCATAGGCGAGCAGCAGGGCCGTAACGAAAGAGAAGAAGGCGCCTGGCAGCACGCCGCCATAGATCGATTGATAGGCGGCATAGGCCATGACACCGGCAATCGACAGGCCCGCGAGGCTCTCGGTCAGCGGTCCGTTGCGTTCGCTGAGGCGGGCGATCCTGTTGGCGCGTCCTTCTGCGGCATCGATCGTCGACTGGATCTTGTTCTCCAGCTGGCTTTCCATCGTGAAGGCCTTGACGATCGCAATCCCCTGCACCGCTTCCTGGATGGCCCCCAGCACATGCGAATTCAAAATCACCGATTCCTTCGTCGCGCTGCGCAGGCGACGGGAAATGTAGCGAAGGCCGAGGAAAAGCGGCGGCGCTACGGTGAACACGATCAACGACAGGACAATGTCCTGATAGAACATCACGCCCAGCAGCGCGATCAGTGTCACGAGGTCGCGGGCGAGCGAGGTGATCGTCATGTTGAGGACGTCACGGATCCCGTTGATGTTCTCGTTGATCTGCGCTGCGAGCCGTGCGGACCGTGCTTCACTGAAATAGCCGATGGAGAGCGACATCAGATGTGAAAACAGGCGCAGCTGGTAGCGCGCCACGATGTTGTTGCCGATCCTGGAGAGCGTCACGGCCTGACCATATCCGGCAAAGCCGCGAAGCACAAAAGCCGCAAAGATCGAGCCGCAGATGATCCAGACGAGATCGGCGCGCCGGTTGGCAAAGGCCTCGTTGATCACGGCTTCCATGATCCAGGCGGTAAATGCGGTCGTCAGGGCAACCGTGAGCAGGCAGACGATGGCAAAGGCATAACCGCCCACATGCTGCCGCCCATTCTCGGCGATGACGCGCTTCAGGACGGCGGAGACGCTGTCCATGTCCGGTTGGCGGGTCTGGCTATCGTGAGCGTCCAAAAAGAGTGTCCTGTCCTATTGTCTGTCACGCCTCGGCAGGCGCCGCCGCTCTATAGCCAGTCGCAGCGCCTTTGACCATAGCGGGGCAGGTCCGCTCAGCGCCAGTGGCGCCCCTCGGTCGCAAGCCCGAAATCCGAAGGTGCCGTCGCAAAGGCGGCAAGGCCATGCAGGGCCGCCTGCGGATGGGTCACGACAAAGGTCGGAATGCTGTGCAGCAGAGCCTGATGCGGCGCCTTGTCCTCGAAGGCGGCGCGGAATTCGCCGCTCTGCAGCGCCGGCAGGATTTTCGGCGATATGCCGCCGGCGAGGAACACGCCGCCCTTGGCCATGAAGATCAGGGCTAGATCGCCGGCAACCCGACCGAGATAGGTTGCAAACAGGCTGAGCGCCTCGCCCGCCAGCGCATCTGCCCCGGCAATACCGGCAGACGAAACCTGTGCCGGATCCTCGTAACGCGGCGTCAGGTTCCCCTCCGCCTTGCAAAGCGCACGGTAGACATTCATCAGGCCGCGCCCGGAGAGCAGTTCTTCTGCCGAAATCCGGCCGAGCGTGGCGTTGGGGTCGCGGACCGGGGTCAGATGCGGCCAGATCCGGTGATCGCGGCTGGTGCGCGGGCCGACGTCGACATGTCCACCTTCGCCTGGAACCGGAAACCACATGTCGCGCGCCCGGACCAGACCGGCAACGCCGAGCCCCGTGCCCGGACCCAGCACGACGCGTGAGCCGAGCGGGGCCTCGCTGAGCGAACCGAGATGCTGCCGGTCGTCGACGCCGAGGGTCGCCGCAGCCAGCGCCTGAGCCTCGAAATCATTGAGCAGCAGCACTTCGGCGAAGCCGAGATCAGCCATCAGCACCTTGGGGCGCACCACCCAGGGGCAGTTGGTGAGCGGCACTTCGTCGCCCTTGATCGGGCCAGCCAGCGCCAGGATCAGCGACCGAGGCTTGTGGCTTGTTGTCTCTAGAACACTCGAGCGGATAGCATCGTCGATTGTGGCGAAATCCTTGTTCACCACATTGGGGAAGCTGATCTTCTCGCCACTTTCATCGAGGAGGATCCAGAAGCGCGCATTGGTGCCGCCGATGTCACCAATCAGGATCGGAAAGGGGAGGGTGTCGTCGCGATGTGTCTGGGCCATGGTCTGTCCGGTCTTGGGCCCCGCTGCTCAGGCAGTCAGGGTCTGCATCAGGATGTCGGCGGTTGCGAGGTTCAGCGCCATCGGAATGTCATAGACGGTCGCCAGCCGCATCAGCGCCTTGACATCCACATCATGGGGCATGGGAGTCAAGGGGTCGACGAAGAAGACGAGCATGTCCACTTCACCTGTCGAGATCAATGCGCCGATCTGCTGGTCTCCGCCGAGCGGACCGCTTTTCAGCCGCGTCACATCGAGCTCGGGGACAGCATCCTTGATCCGTCCGCCCGTCGTGCCGGTCGCCACGATCCGCCAGCCCATGAGCTTTGCCTGGTGACGCCGGGCGAAATCCGCCATGTCGTCCTTCTTCTGGTCATGCGCGATCAGGGCGATGCAACGGGTGCGGCTCACAAGGGGACCCCAGCTGATTTAAATCGATTTGATAGACCCATCTAGCGCAGCCAGGATCACTTGAAAAGCACCCTGCGGAACCTCGCCTTCACCAACCGGCCGGCCGAGCGGGGGGAACCGGAACGATGGTGGGCAATTCGAAAGGCTCAACCATCGTCACGACCGGCGGTGCCGCGAACGCCGACGCAGCGCTGCCGGGCATCGACCCACCCGCTGCCTGATAGGTCACCTCGTACTCGCTCGACGGTCCACGCGCGTCGAGAACCAGGGCGCAGGCCTTGGGGAGATCGGCGACCTGCATGGCTCGGGGCTTCGGCGCTGGCTTTGCGTTGGGGTCTTTCTTCGGTGCTGCCCAAGGCTCCTTGGTGAACCACCAGGCCAGCGACTTGTCGCAACCATCGCCCGGCGGTACGGCCGCCTGCGGCTTGCAGCCACTTGCCCCATCGGGGCAGCGCATGCGGATATGAAAATGCGCGTCATGGCCATAGATCGGCCGGATCTTGCCGAGAACGGCGCGGTCACCGGTCCAGGTGTCGCAGAGCTTCTTCTTGATCGCCGGATTGACGAAGATGCGCTCCACCTGCGGATAGCTCGCGGCCTGCACGACGAGGCGTGCGTGGGTATTGGTCCAGAGCCGCTTGTCGACGGTCAGGAACTTGTCCTTCTCCAGCATGGAGGTGAACGGCAGGTCCTCGCGCTGCTGCGGGGAAAGAGCATTGGCGGGCTTCGGCGTGAACCAGATATCGGCATCAAGCCCTATCTGATGCGAGGCATGGCCTGAAAGCATCGGCCCGCCGCGCGGTTGCGAGATGTCGCCGATCAGGATGCCCGAGCCCCAGCCGAGCTGCACTGCATCTTTTGAGAAACGCTCGAGGAGCGTGATCATCTCGGGATGACCCCAGCGACGATTGCGCGACAGGCGCATCGCCTGCCAGGTTGGTCCATCGGTTGGAATGGCGACGGCGCCGGCAATGCAGCCCTTGGCATAGGAACCATAAGGGGAGGGGGCAGCCTTGGCCGGCAGCGCCATGCCGCCGAAGAGCTCCTTGGCCGGACGTCCTTCGGCGGATGCCGTATCGCTGACGACGGTCGCGAATGCGCAGGCAAACGTCAGTGCCATGGCGAGCGGGCGTGCGCCCCTGGTTTTGTTCATCGTGTGCATGTCCCCGGTCGGTCCGGATTCGCTCCCCGCCGGATGGCCGGGTGAATCACAGGTCAGTCTAGCCTGAAACGGAATTGGGGTGAATCTGCGGAAGGCCCGGCGCTCACATCTCTGTCAGTCCCCTGTTTTTTGCCTGGTTTTGCCCTATCCTGCTTCGCAACAAAAGCAGATACGGGGAAATAGGCGGATGGATCGCAACAAGTCGAGCTTCGCAATCTGGGGCTTTATGGCAGTCTTGGCGTTTGCGCCGTCTCATGCGATGGCGCAGGAAAATGCAGAGCCGTTCCGCCATGGCGTCTCGCTTCTGGGCGAGCTCAAATATGCGCCCGGCTTTGCCAATTTCGATTACGTCAATCCGCAAGCGCCGAAGGGCGGCACCTTGCGCATGTCGTCGACCGGAACCTTCGACAGCTTCAACCCGGTGCTCGACAGGGGCGAAGCAGCACCCGGCCTGATCAACGTCTTCGATACGCTTCTGAAAGACACGAGTGACGAGATTTCCACCGGCTACGGGTTGCTCGCAGAAGGCGTCTCATTCCCCAAAGACATATCGAGCGCAACCTTCCGTCTCCGCGCCGAGGCCCGCTTCGCTGACGGTGAGCCCGTCAAGCCGGAAGACGTCATTTTCAGCTTTGAGAAGCTCAAGGAATTGAACCCGCTCTACATGAGCTATTACAGCCATGTGGTTGCAGCTGAGAAGACGGGCGATCGTGACGTCACATTCCGCTTTGACCAGAAGAACAACCGGGAACTGCCGATGATCCTTGGCCAGTTCCCGGTTGTCCCGAAGCACTGGTGGGAGGCAAGCGGGGCTGATGGACAGTCTCGGGATATTGGACGGACCACGCTGGAGCCGGTGATGGGGTCGGGGCCCTACAAGATCGCCGAGTTCACGGCTGGCTCGACCATCCGCTACGAATTGCGGGACGACTACTGGGGCAAGGATCTCAACGTCAATCTGGGCTACAACAACTTCAAGAACATCACTTACACGATGTTCGGCGATCGAGACGTCGAGTTCGAGGCCTTCCGTTCCGGCAACACAGACTTCTGGCAGGAGACGCGGGCCGCGCGCTGGGCGACTGGCTTCGATTTTCCGGCCGCACAGGATGGCCGCGTCAAGAAGGAGGAATATGAAAATCCCTTCCGTGCAACGGGCGTGATGCAGGCGCTGGTGCCGAACATGCGGCGCGAGATGTTCAAGGACCAGCGGGTCCGCAAGGCGCTCAACTACGCGCTCGACTTCGAGGAATTGAACCGCACCGTCTTTTACAATGCCTATTTCCGCGTCAGCAGCTTTTTCAACGGAACCGAACTTGCTTCCAGCGGGCTGCCTCAAGGCCAGGAACTCGAACTGCTGACCGCTCTTAAGGACAAGGTTCCCGCTTCGGTCTTCGATACGCCCTACACGAACCCCGTCGGCGGTTCACCGCAGGCGTCTCGCGACAATTTGCGCAAGGCCGTCGAGCTCTTCAAACAGGCAGGCTATGAACTTCGTGGCAATGCCATGGTCAACGCGCAGACCGGCCAGCCCTTCCGCTTCGAGCTCCTGTTGTCCAGCCCCCAGCTTGAGGTGGTCGCGGTCCCCTACCAACAGCAATTGCGCAAGATTGGGGTGGAAATGTCGGTCCGCACGGTCGATCCCTCGCAATATACCAATCGAACTCGAAGCTTCGATTACGACATGACCTGGACCGTATGGGCTCAGACGCTCAACCCCGGCAACGAGCAGCGCGACTACTGGGGGTCGACATCCGTCAATCGTGAAGGCTCGCAGAATTATGCCGGCATTGCCGATCCGGCTGTGGACGCCCTGATCGAGAAGATCATCTTCCCGGCCGACCGCGCGGAGCAGGTCGCCGCAACCAAGGCCATGGACCGTGTGCTGCTAGCCCATGACTACGTCATTCCGCTCTATTACGGCGGAACGGCACGCTACGCCTTCTGGGACAAGTTTGAGCACCCCGCCGAGCTCCCGACCTACAGCACCGGCTTCCCCTCGATCTGGTGGGCCAAGGCTCCGTGATTCCGGCTCGGGGCTTGCGCCTCTTGTGTGAGACTCTAGGAATGGAGGGAACGAATCGCTGGAAAACGGAGCGGCTGATATTGGCTGACCAAACGAGCCTGGACATCGTGGGCAGATGTGATCCTGAACGGGGGCGCCGCGCATGACCGCTTATATTCTCCGGCGTCTGCTGCTGATGATACCCACAATGATCGGTATCATGGGCATCTCCTTCATCGTTATCCAGTTCGCCCCTGGCGGCCCCGTCGAGCAGGTCATTGCACAGCTCAGCGGCCAGGCTGATGGCGCGGATGCGCGCCTGTCAGGCGGTGGGGACATGCTGGGCCAGTCCGCCGGTGCAGAGGAGGGGGGCTCCCGCTATCGCGGCGCCCAGGGCCTCGATCCGGAACTGATCGCCAAGCTCGAAAAGCAATTCGGTTTCGACAAACCGCCGCTCGAGCGCTTTCTCGAGATGATGTGGAACTACATCCGCTTCGATTTCGGCGAGAGTTTCTTCCGCAACACTTCCGTCATCGACCTGATCATCGAGAAGCTGCCGGTATCCATCTCACTTGGCCTCTGGGTGCTGTTGATCTCCTACGCGATTTCGATCCCGCTCGGCATCCGCAAGGCGGTCGCCGACGGCTCCCGCTTCGATGTCTGGACATCAGGCATCATCGTCGTCGGCTACGCCGTTCCCGGCTTCCTCTTCGGCATCCTTCTGATCGTGCTTTTCGCCGGCGGATCCTTCTTCGACTGGTTCCCGCTCCGCGGCCTCACCTCCGACAATTTCGACCAACTCTCCTGGTGGCAGAAGATCCTCGACTACTTCTGGCATCTCGCTCTGCCGCTCACAGCACTCCTGCTCTCGGCCTTTGCTACGACCACGCTGCTGACGAAGAACTCCTTCATCGACGAGATCAAGAAGCAATATGTCGTCACGGCCCGGGCAAAGGGCCTTGGCGAGCGCCAGGTGCTCTATGGCCATGTCTTTCGCAACGCCATGCTGATCGTCATCGCCGGCCTGCCGGGTGCCTTCATCTCCGCCTTCTTCACCGGCTCGCTGCTGATCGAAAACATCTTCTCGCTCGATGGCCTCGGCCGCCTCGGCTATCTCGCGATTGTCAACCGCGACTATCCGATCGTCTTTGCCACGCTCTACATCTTCTCGCTGATGGGCCTCGTGATCGGCCTGATTTCCGACCTGATCTACACCTGGATCGATCCGCGCATCGATTTCGACCGGAGGGATGTCTGATGTCCGCCGTCGAAACCACCATCATTGCCCCGCCGAAAAAGGGCTGGCTGAACCCAACGAACCGCCGAAGGCTTGAGAACTTCAAGGCGAACCGCCGTGGCTTCTGGTCCTTCTGGATCTTCATGGTTCTGTTCGTGCTCAGCCTGTTTGCCGAGTTCATCGCCAACGACAAACCTGTTATCGCCTCCTACAAGGGCGAAATCCTCTTCCCCGTCATCGTCGACTACCCGGAAGAGAAGTTCGGCGGCTTCCTTGCCGTCACCGATTATCGCTCGCCCTTCATATCCGACGAGATCAACGCCAATGGCTGGATGGTCTGGCCGCCGATCCGCTATTCCTACCGCACGGTCAATTCCGAGGTCCCGCATTCGGCACCGACAGCGCCCTTCTGGCTGATGGACAAGGAGACCCGCTGCGCCGCCTATCCGCTGAAGGCCGAGGATCCGAACTGCGTGCTCGGCAACATGAACTGGCTCGGCACGGATGATCAGGCCCGCGACGTCATGGCGCGCATGATCTACGGCTTCCGCATCTCGATCCTCTTTGGCCTGGTGCTTACGCTTGCCTCCGCTGCGATCGGCGTCACGGCTGGTGCCGTGCAGGGCTATTTCGGCGGCTGGACCGATCTCCTGATGCAGCGCTTCATCGAGATCTGGTCGTCCATGCCGGTTCTCTACATCCTGCTGATCATCGCGGCCATCCTGCCGCCCGGCTTCTTCGTCCTGCTCGGCATCATGCTGCTTTTCTCCTGGGTCGGCTTCGTCGGCATCGTGCGCGCCGAATTCCTGCGCGCGCGAAATTTCGAATATGTGAATGCGGCCCGGGCGCTCGGCGTTGGCAATTGGACGATCATGTTCCGCCATCTCCTGCCGAACGCCATGGTGGCCACCTTGACCTTCCTGCCTTTCATCCTTTCGGGTTCGATCACCACGCTCACCTCGCTCGACTTCCTCGGCTTCGGCATGCCGCCCGGCTCGCCATCGCTCGGTGAACTGATCGCGCAAGGCAAACGCAACCTCCAGGCCCCCTGGCTCGGCCTCACCGCCTTCTTCACCATGTCGATCATGCTCTCGCTCCTGATTTTCGTCGGCGAAGCCGTCCGCGATGCGTTTGATCCCAGGAAAACCTTCCGATGAGCGCGGGTTCGTCAAAAGACAGCATCTGTGGCATGATGGGCGCAGGCCTGATCAGGAGCGTGATGCGATGAACAAGATCGTCAGAGAGCATTATCCGGTTGAGAATCTGCCTGCCGACCTCCGAGAGGGGTTGGAAGCGGGCGGCACAGTGCGCGTCGTGCTGGAGATGGAAGGCAACGCCCCGAGCCCGGCCAAAACGAGCTTTGAAGAGTTCATGAAAAAAGTAGAGGCCTACCGTCGCCAGGACGACCGCCGCGTTACGGCCGCTGAAGCTGTGGCGCGTATTCGGGAACTTCGCGACGAATGGGACGACTGATGCCGCAACGGCACCAAATCCACCTCGACACGAATGCTGCGATCTTGCTCGTTGAGGGTGATGGCCCTCTACGTGACTTGATGCGAAACTTGACCAGCAAGGCATCATCTCGACCGAGCGCGATCTTGTCTACGAGCGCGTTGACCATCTCGGAACTGCTGGTGAAGCCATTGCGCGATGGCGATATGAGGCTCGTTGAAGTCTACAGGGCTTGGGGCTCGGGTCTGCCGTGGCTGCAGATCGTTCCCGTAGCGAGCAGCATTCTGGATACCGCCGCACAATTGCGGGCGCGCCGGAACAGCCTGAAACTGCCAGATGCCATCCATGTCGCATCAGCTCTCGCTGTCGCCACCACGCATTTCTTGACCGATGACCAAGGCATCTCCAGCTCTGTGACAAATTCGTCCTCGAAAGAGCCTGACTTGTTTGAAGTTTTCCGCTTGGACGCCGGCTCTCTAACCTCCCTGATCGAAAGCCTCACCGCATGACCGAACCCTTGCTCTTCGTGCGCGATCTTTCCGTCGCCTTCCACCAGGGTGGCCGCGAGAGCCTGGCGGTCGACCGTGTCTCGTTCGACATCCAGCGCGGCGAGATCGTCGCTTTGGTTGGCGAATCCGGCTCCGGCAAATCGGTCTCCGCCGCCTCGGTGCTGAAGCTCCTGCCCTATCCGGCAGCGAGCCACCCATCCGGTCAGATCCTGTTCGACGGACGAGACCTGATGACCGCCAGCGAGCCCGAGCTCCGCGCGGTGCGCGGCAACGACATCACCATGATCTTCCAGGAGCCTATGACCTCGCTCAATCCGCTTCACTCGATCGAGCGGCAGATCAGCGAAATCCTCGCGCTTCACCAGGGACTGCAAGGCGCATCCGCCCGCGCCCGCGTGCTCGAACTTCTGCACCAGGTTGGCATCCGCGAGCCGGAGAAGCGGCTGACCGCCTTCCCGCATGAACTCTCGGGCGGCCAGCGCCAGCGCGTGATGATCGCCATGGCACTTGCCAACAGGCCGAAGCTTCTCATCGCCGATGAGCCGACCACAGCCCTCGACGTCACAGTCCAGGCCCAGATTCTCGAACTCTTGGGCCGCCTCAAGTCCGAGCACGGCATGTCCATGCTGTTCATCACCCATGACCTCGGTATCGTTCGGAAGTTCGCCGATCGCGTCTGCGTCATGACCAAGGGCAAGATCGTCGAGGCAGGTCCCGTCGAGGATATCTTCGAGCGGCCCCAGCATGCCTATACGAAGAAACTGCTCGCCTCGGAGCCGCGCGGCGAACCGCCGGTCCTGGACGAGACAAAGCCTGTTGTCATGCAGGGCGAAGACATCCGTGTCTGGTTCCCGATCAAGGCCGGCTTCCTGCGCCGCACAGTCGATCACGTGAAGGCCGTCGATGGCGTGGATCTCACGCTCCGCGCCGGCCAGACGCTCGGCGTGGTCGGCGAATCCGGCTCCGGCAAGACGACGCTCGGTCTTGCCCTTTCACGCCTTATCTCCTCGAAGGGGCGCATCAGCTTCATCGGCAAGGACATCGATGCCTTCTCCTACAGCGAGATGCGGCCGCTGCGCGATCGCCTGCAGATCGTCTTTCAGGACCCCTTCGGTTCGCTCAGCCCGCGCATGTCCGTGGGCGAGATCATCGCGGAAGGTCTGAAGGTTCACGAAAAGCAGCTGACGGCAGACGAGCGCGACAGCCGCGTTGCATGGGCGCTGGAGGAAGTCGGCCTCGACCCCGCCACCCGCTGGCGCTACCCGCATGAATTCTCCGGCGGCCAACGCCAACGCATCGCGATCGCCCGCGCCATGGTGCTGAAACCCCGTTTCGTCATGCTCGATGAACCCACCTCCGCCCTCGACATGACCGTCCAGGCCCAGGTGGTCGATCTCCTTCGCGATCTTCAGGCCAAACACGATCTTGCCTATCTCTTCATCAGTCATGACCTGAAGGTCGTGAAGGCGCTGGCCAATGAGCTGATCGTCATGCGCGGCGGCAAGGTGGTGGAGAAAGGTCCCGCCGCAGAGGTCTTCGCCGCCCCCAAGGCCGACTACACCCGCGCCTTGATGGCCGCCGCCTTCAATCTCGAAGCCGTCGAAGCCGGCGGCATCCGCCAATAATGTGAGTCTGCAATGTCCGAAAAACGCCCCGTCGTCGTCGATCTCCGCTTTGCGCGCGAAAGCGTCGTCAATGCTCTTCGCTCGGCCTTCCCCGATCGTCCGGTCATCGACATGGGTGACCCGGCGCATGCGGACCGAGACCTATCGGATGCCGAATTCGCCGTGGTCTGGAAACCGGATCCGGCCCTTTTCCGTCGTGCAACCGGGCTCACGGCCATCTTCTCCGGCGGTGCCGGTGTCGATCACATCCTCTCGGCCTATGAACTGCCGGATCTCCCGATCGTCCGTTTTGTCGATCGCAGCCTGACGGACCGCATGAGCGAATGGGTCGTCTGGCAATGCCTCCATCATCTGCGCAACGGCATTGCCTATGCTGGCCAGCAGCAGCATCGCGTCTGGCATGAGATTGCCGATCAACCGGAAGCCCGGGATGTCACGGTCGGCGTCATGGGCCTCGGGGTCTTGGGCGCAGATGCCGTTCACAAGCTCAAGATCATCGGCTTTAATGTCATAGGCTGGTCTCGTCGCGAAAAAGAGATCGATGGCGTCGAAACCTTCGATGCAAACGGGCTCGACGCCTTCCTCGGCCGCACCGATATCCTGGTCGGCCTGCTGCCGCTGACGGACGATACACGCGGCATCTACGACCGCGCTCTGTTTTCCAAGCTGCGTCGCTCCGGCCCCCTGGGCGGTCCAATCTTTCTCAATGCCGGTCGCGGCGGGAGCCAGAAGGAAGCAGAGCTGGTCGAATGCCTCAAGGACGGCACGCTGAAGGCGGCGTCCCTCGATGTGTTCGAAAAGGAGCCGCTCGATTCCGACAGCCCGCTTTGGTCGATGCCGAACGTGATCGTGACGCCCCACGCCGCAGCCGCCTCCGATGTTCGTGCGCTCTTCCGCCATGTCGAAGCGCAGATCGGCCTGTTCGAGGCTGGCAAGCCCCTTGAATTCGTTGTCGACCGGACAGCTGGTTACTAGCCGCCCGAGAATTGCGGGAACAAACCCGCTGGAGCTCCCGTTTCCCCTGAGAATTCGCGCTTTGCGCGCCTCAGGACACAGGGAGCAACGACATGAGCAGCCGAACCGATCTTCCAGACACGACCGACCGCCGAACGCGGGGCCTGAAGCCGGAACCGATGACGCCGACGGATGCGCGTCAGGGCTCTAAAGGCAAACCGGTCCTCATCGTGCTGCTCGGCGGGCTGATCCTCGCCATGCTCGTCTGGATCCCGGCCGAATGGTGGGGCAATTCGATTGCACCGAGTGAGCCGGCAAATCAGCCGGTCGAGCAGACGGCCCCGTCGCCGAGCGAGAACAACGGCCAGGGTCAGATCGTGCCGGAGTCCAGCCCGACACCCAGCCAGTAATTCGGTTAAATCTTGCGGAGAGCGGCGTAATGGCGCTCTCTGGACATTCCTCCGGTGATTGCCGATAACTGCAGCGGAAACGGCCGAAGCGTTTCGGCCGTCCCCCGCAGTCCCCCTGCGGATGGCAAGGCAATCGATCATGACCAAGACAGATATCGCGACCAGGGTTTACAATCATGCCTGGAAGCTCGATCCCATCATCCGCAGCCTGATCGATACGGACTTCTACAAACTGCTGATGCTCCAGATGATCTGGAAGCTCTATCCGCAGGTGAACGCGACCTTCACGCTCATCAATCGCACGACCTCGGTCAGGCTCGCCGACGAGATCGACGAGCAGGAGTTGCGCGACCAGCTCGATCATGTTCGTTCGCTGCGGTTGACAAAAAAGGAAATGATCTGGCTGGCCGGTAACACGTTTTACGGTCGCGCTCAGATCTTCGAGCCTGAATTCCTCGCCTGGCTCGGCAATCTCCAGCTCCCTGAATACGAACTTTCCAAGCGCGATGGCCAATACGAATTGACCTTCCACGGCTCCTGGATGGAAACCACGCTGTGGGAAATTCCGGCGCTTGCCATCATAAACGAGCTGCGCTCGCGGGCCGCCATGCGCTCGCTCGGCTATTTCACTCTGGACGTGCTCTATGCGCGTGCCAAGGCGAAGATGTGGTCGAAGGTCGAGCGCCTAGGCGAATTGCCGGGTCTGCGCATTTCCGACTTCGGCACCCGCCGCCGGCACAGCTTCCTCTGGCAGCGCTGGTGCGTGGAAGCCTTGAAGGAAGGTATCGGCCCGGCCTTCACCGGCACGAGCAATGTGCTGCTTGCCATGGATTCCGATCTCGAAGCCGTCGGTACCAATGCCCATGAATTGCCCATGGTCGTTGCAGCACTGGCAAAGACCGATGAGCAACTGGCCGCAGCCCCTTATCAGGTGTTGAAAGACTGGAATCGCCTCTACGGCGGCAATCTGCTGATTGTTTTGCCTGATGCTTACGGCACCACGTCCTTTCTCCAGCATGCACCGGAATGGGTCGCCGACTGGACCGGTTTCCGACCGGATAGCGCGCCCCCGATCGAAGGCGGCGAGAAGATCATCGAATGGTGGAAGAAGATGGGCCGCGATCCGCGCAAGAAGCTCCTGATCTTCTCGGACGGTCTGGACGTCGACGCGATCATCGACACCTACCGCCATTTCGCCGGCCGCGTTCGCATGTCCTTCGGCTGGGGTACCAATCTCACCAATGATTTCGCCGGCTGCGCGCCCGTGGAGATCGCTGGCCTAAAGCCGATTTCCATTGTCTGCAAGGTCTCGGAAGCCAACGGTCGCCCGGCGGTCAAGCTTTCCGACAACCCGCGCAAGGCGACCGGGGATCCGCAGGAAGTCGAGCGTTACCTCCGCTTCTTCGGCTCTCAGGACCGCGTCGAGCAGGCCGTACTCGTCTGACGGTCGGTTGCACTGATGCTTTAGCAGTCTTGCATCCGCCGCCTTCGCCATGCAGTCTGGGACTGCGGGAGGGAGCCCGCGATCTGCAAGGGAGGACGACCGGATGGACATGCAAGGCAGCGAGCGCATCGAGGCGCCGGTGGAAACCGTCTGGCGTGCGCTGAACGATCCCGAAATCCTCAAGCAGTCCATTCCGGGCTGCGAAAGCCTGGAAAAGACCTCTGACAGTCAGATGGCCGCCAAGGTCGTTCTGAAGATCGGGCCGATCAAGGCAAAGTTCGAAGGGGCCGTCGAGCTGCACAATCTCAATCCGCCGCATTCCTATACGATATCAGGCGAAGGCAAGGGTGGCCTTGCCGGCTTTGCCAAGGGTGGTGCAGATGTGACCCTGACACCGGAAGAGGACGGAGCGACCTTGCTCACCTATACGGTAAAGGCCGAGGTCGGCGGCAAGATCGCCCAGTTGGGAAGCCGTCTGATCGAATCGACCTCGAAGAAGCTCGCAGGCGAGTTTTTCTCGAACTTCAATTCCGCAGTGACCGGTGGGGTCGAGACTGACGCTTGACGGATGACGCAGGATCGGGTGAAAGCCCGGCACAAGGAAGCGGCGGCATCGTGGAACCAGCCGAGATGATTCGGCCTTAAGGGGACATGATGATGAACGAAGGACCTGACCAGTATTTCGAGCAGCAGGACATGGCGGTCAAGCTGATGCTTCTCGAGAACAAATCCGACGAACTGACGGACATCTTGGTTGAAGCGCTGCAGGATGCACTGAAGCTGCTCGAAGAAGAACTCGCGACCGTCCACTGATAGCGGCCAGTCGGCCCATCAGAACCTGTCGGAGACCTGGATCCCTGCGGGGCCCAGAATGACGGCGATCAGCACCGGCAGAAAGAACAGGATCATCGGAACGGTGAGCTTCGGCGGAAGGGCTGCTGCCTTTTTCTCCGCTTCGTTCATGCGTTCGTCGCGTCCCTCTTGCGCAAGCACGCGCAGAGCTTGCGCGACAGGTGTACCGTATCGGTCGGCCTGAATGAGCGCCTGAACCACGTTCTTGACGCCGTCGAGCTGCGTGCGTGTGCCAAGATTTTCGAGCGCCTGGCGGCGGTCGGGAAGAAATGAAAGTTCGGCCGTGGTCAGCACCATTTCCTCGGCGAGTTCGGGCGACTGCTCACCGATCTCGTCCGATACGCGCCGCATTGCAGCCTCCAGCGAGATACCCGATTCCACGCAGATCAGCATGAGATCCAGCGCATCCGGCCAGGCGCGCTTGATTGACTGCTGGCGTTTTGTGATGCGGTTCGAAACGTAGATGTTCGGCAGGTAGAAGCCGAGATAGCCGCCAAGAATGGTGACGAAGAGTCGAATCGGCAGCGCCTTTTCGGCCAGATTGCCGAGCACGAAGATCCAGAAAGCCGTAAGAGCGAGTGTTCCGAACGGCAATAGGAAACGCGCCACAAGGAACATGTTCAACGCGTTCTGTGATCTCAGGCCTGCAGCCTTCAGCTTGTCGACCGTGTTGTCGTCCACCAGCGCCTTGCGCAGGTTGAACCGTTCAACGATATGCCGCACCGACTTGTTGTTCGTCGCTCTGAGTGATGCCCGGCTCTGGGCAACTTCGGCGTTAAGTTTTGCCCGCTCCCGTGCGCGGATCAGGTCGCGCTCGGTCGAGACAGCACGCATGCGCTTGTTCAGGTCGCCACGTTCCAGATAGGGCATGGCGAAGGTGTAGAACGTGCCGAACACCGCGAGCCCCACGAGAACGGCGATCAGCAGCGTCGGATCTGTCAGTTGTGCGGCCCAGTCTTCCGTCATCGCCCGCTCCTCAGATCTCGAAGTTGATCATGTTGCGCATGACCAGAAGGCCGATGCTCATCCAGACAGCCGAGACGCCGAGGATCAGGTGTCCGCGGGAATCCGTGAACAGGATCATGATGTAGTCCGGCGACGTCAGGTAGACGAGCAGGGCCACGATAAAGGGCAGTGCGCCAATGATTGCGGCCGATGCCTTCGCTTCCATCGACAGAGCGTTGACCTTGGCCTTCATCTTCTTGCGGTCACGCAGGACGCGCGAGAGGTTGGAGAGCGCTTCGGAGAGGTTGCCGCCCGCCTGGCCCTGGATCGCGACGACGATGGCAAAGAAGCTGACTTCGCTCAGCGGCATGGTCTGATGCATGCGGGCCACGGAATCGGGCACGCTCAGGCCGAGTTGCTGGGACTCGACGATGCGCCGAAACTCCGTTTTGACCGGGTCCTGACCATCCGACGCAATCATCCGGATTGCGTCATTGAGCGGAAGGCCCGAGCGGATGGAACGTGTCATGACGTCGAGCGAATTGGGGAATTCTTCGAGAAACTTCTTCTGGCGACGGCCAACGAGAAACCCGACGAACCAGCGGGGTAGGCCGAAAGCGGCGACGAATGTAGCACCTGCGATCACCAGCGGTCCCATGCCCGCAAGGAACGTCACCGCCAGTACGACCAGTCCTATCAGGACGCTCACCATATAGAACTGGGACAGGGAAATCGCCAGACCCGATTGCACCAGCTTCGCCTTCAGGCTGGCGGCATTGGCCTTCTTGGTCTTGTCCTGCTGTTGTTTCTTCTCGAGTTCCTTGAGCGAGTCCTGCACCGATTTGCGTCGCTTGGAAATCTCCTGCACGCGGTCGCGGGCGGCCTTCATTTGGTTGGTGTCGGTTTCGGCAGACCGCACGCGGTTGATGCGGGTTGCCGTCTTTTTCTCGGTCTCGATCTTCGAATAGAGCACACCATAGGCGATCGCGCCTGTCGAGACGGCCGCGAGGACGACAATGGCCAGAATGGTAGGATCGATGCCGAACATGCTGGTCAGATCCCCTTGGACTTCTGTTCCATGGCGTCGAGTGCTGCCGCCAGTCGACGATCTTCGTTGTAATAACGCGCACGATCCCAGAAATGCGGCTTGCCGATACCGGTCGACATGTGCCGGCCGATGATCTTGCCGTTGGCGTCCTCGCCGTCCATCTCGTAGCGCATCAGGTCCTGGGTGATGATCACGTCGCCTTCCATCCCGATTACCTCGGTGATGTGGGTGATGCGGCGCGAACCATCACGCAGACGTGCTGCCTGGATGATGACGTCGATAGAGCCGGAGATGATTTCGCGCACGGTTTTGGCTGGCAGCGAGAAGCCGCCCATGGCAATCATCGATTCCATACGGCTGAGGCATTCGCGCGGCGTGTTGGCGTGGATGGTGCCCATTGATCCGTCGTGACCTGTGTTCATCGCCTGAAGAAGGTCGAAAACCTCAGGTCCGCGCACTTCACCGACGATGATGCGTTCTGGGCGCATACGCAGGCAGTTCTTGACGAGGTCACGCATGGTGATTTCGCCTTCGCCTTCAATGTTCGGCGGGCGCGTTTCCAGACGTACGACATGCGGCTGCTGCAGCTGCAGTTCGGCCGTGTCTTCGCAGGTGATGATACGCTCGTCGGTGTCGATAAAGCCCGTCAGGCAGTTCAGAAGCGTCGTCTTACCCGAGCCGGTACCGCCCGATATGACCACGTTGCAGCGGACGCGGCCGATGATCTGCAACACTTCTGCGCCTTCCGGCGTGATCGCGCCGAACTTGACCAGCTGGGCGAGGTTCAGCTTGTCCTTCTTGAACTTACGAATGGTAAGCGCCGGACCGTCGATGGCCAGCGGCGGGGCGATGACGTTGACACGGCTGCCGTCGGGCAGGCGCGCGTCGCAGATCGGCGAGCTTTCGTCGACGCGGCGGCCGACCTGGCTAACGATGCGCTGGCAGATCGACAGAAGCTGCGAATTGTCGCGGAATCGGATTTCCGATTCGATTGTCTTGCCGCCGACTTCGATGAAGGTCTGCCCGGCACCGTTGACCATGATGTCGGCGATGTCGTCGCGGGCCAAGAGCGGTTCGAGCGGGCCGTAACCCAGAACGTCGTTGCAGATATCCTCGAGCAGCTCTTCCTGCTCGGAGATCGACATCGCGAAATTCTTGATCGTGATGATGTCGTTGACGATGTCGCGGATTTCTTCACGCGCGCTTTCGCCGTCGAGCTTGGCGAGCTGCGACAGATCGATCGTGTCGATGAGCGCGGAAAACACCTGGCTCTTGGTGTCGTAATAGTCTTCTGTCCGCGGCGGTTTCTTGCGGCCGGGCGTCTGCATCGACGGCGGCGTCACCTGCTGACGCGTGCTGACCTCCGGGCTGCCGGGTTCGATGAGCGTGCTGGAGCGTGCCGCGGGCGCAGCAGCAGCCGGCTGTGTCGGGATCGTGCCGACGCCCGCCCCGCCCTTGCCGAAACCGTCGTTTCCGCGTTTGCCAAACATGAGCTCTACCTGTTCCTGTTAGCGGTCTACTTCTTGCGCAGCTTTTCGATGAACGAGCCGAGACCCGCCTTCTTGGGTTTCTTGATCGTGGCCCGGCCCGTCACGAGATGTGCGAGCTGCGAGAATGTCTCTGCCGTCGGAGATTTCCCGTCCATCTCGCTGATCATCCGGCCGCTATTGGCAGCGGTGCCGAAAAGCTGGGCGTCGAACGGGATGATTGCGACCGGATCGAGCTCAAGCGGTTCGAAGAAGTCGGATGGCGCGATTTCCGGCCGCTTCGGCATGCCCACCTGATTGAGGATCAGATGCGGCGGCTTGTCCTGCGGCCTCAGCTTTTTCAATGCGTCGATCATGTTCTTCATGTTGCGCAAATTGGCGAGGTCCGGTGCGCAGGTGATGACGATCTCGTCGACGTCGGAGAGCACAGCACGGGTCCAGTCGGCCCAGGTATGCGGCAGGTCGAGCACCGTCACGGGAGCGCTCCGCTGCAAAACGTCGAGGATCGGCTGGAAGGCGCCGCGCTCGTAGTCGTAACCGCGGTCGAGCATCGACGGGGCTGCGAGCAGTGAGAGGTTCTGGCCGCATTTCGTAAGCAGTCTGTCGAGAAAGACCTCGTCGAGACGCTCCGGCGAAAATACGGCTTCTGCCATGCCCTGGGCCGGATCCTGGTCGAAGTCGATATTCGCGGTCCCGAAAGGCAGATCGAGGTCGGCAAGCACGGTCTCCGTCGAAAACAGCGACGAGATGCCGAAGGCGCAGTTATGCGCGATGGTCGAGGAACCCACGCCGCCCTTGGCGCCGATGAAGGCGATGCTGCGGCCGAGCGGCTCGGCCTCCGGGTCGACGAAGATCGAGGCGATTGAACTCATCATGTCGGCCATGGTGAAGGGCGCCACGATGTATTCGGAAATGCCGCTGCGGATCAGTTCGCGGTAGAGCGCGATATCGTTGTGCCGGCCGACGAGGATCACCCGCGAGCTCGGATCGCAGACTTCGGCCAGCGGTGCCAGCTCCGTCATCAGGTCGCGCGGTCCGGCGTCGGTTTCCAGAATGATGAGGTTCGGCGTCGGCGTCGAGGAGAACATGTTCGCGGCAGCCGCGATATTGCCATGCGTGATGCGCATGCTGACACGCGCCATGCGTCGGTCGCCGGCGCATTGCTCCATCGTCCGATGCACGCCTTCGCTGATGCAGAAGGCATGGATCGAGATGCGCGGCAGCGGACGCAGGTTCTCGACGTCGCCTGCGATCACGCTCTCGGAAGCGCTCCGATATCCCTCAGTGGATTCGCCGATGTCATAGTCGATCGCGTTCATGCTCTCATCCTGTCCTCTTGGACCGCAGTCGCATCAATTCGTGGAGGTGTCGGCGCCCCGGCGATAAAGTCCGATCACGGTCGAGCGCCTGGTGGCGTCGATCGGAGCCATGTCGCGGGGGGTAACGAGATCCATCGGATTGGCGATTTGTGCGGCGAGGTTGCTCTGCGTCGCGCAGCCGAAATTATGATAGTTCTTGTTGCTGAAGGTGTTGTTCTGCAGGTCCTCCGGCCATTCGCCGCAGGGATTTGTCATCGCGGTGATCGCGACATAGCTGATCCTGACAGGGGCCGCATTGCTGTTGGCTTCTGCCTGGTAAGACGTTTCGATGATCTTGTTGGCCGCAACGCCCCGGGTGGTCAGGACCTGGCGGATCTGCTTGCGCATGGCCGACGCCGCGCCGGAGTTCGGCGAGCCGTGCGGCACCATGACCTGGATCGTGCCCGTCGACGCCGACAGATAGTCTGCGGCAAAACCGGCGATCGAATCCTGCACGCCAACCGTCAGTCTGCGGTCGCCGGATGCGATCGGAACATCGAGTGTATGTTCCACTTCGCTTAGCATGATGGGATGTCGCGTGCGGTAGTCGTCGGGGATGGCGGACGTCGTCATCCGGTCCTTCGTGCTGCCGCAACCCGAAAGTGCGACGGCTGTTCCGAGAACGAGGCCGGCGAGGAGGATACGCTGGAATGAATGACCCACTGATGCCATGGCTGGCCGACTTTCCCTGACTTGACGTGCCGAATGTTTCATTTCGATCCTCACGCCGTTCACTTGTAGATGAAGCCGACAGCGCCATGGTACTGGCCGGTCGGTTGGTTGTTCTCGCGGCGGCCATAGACCTTGTTCACCTTGTTCAGGAAGAAGGTCGCGCCGTCGTTTTCCGGGTTGAAATTGTCATCCGGTCGCGACAGGGCGCCGCGTGCAACGGGGCGCACCAGATAGGGTGTCGCGATGATCACGAGTTCTGTCTCGTTGCGCTGGAAGTCCTTGCTGCGGAACAGCGTGCCGAGCACAGGCACCTTGGATAGACCCGGCAGACCGGACATCGCCTGGCGAATATTGTCCTGAACGAGACCTGCAATCACGATCGAGCCACCGGACGGCAATTCGACGGTGGTCGAGGCCTCGCGCTTGCGGATCGACAGGAAGGTCGAGCCCGGGACCTGGTTGAGAACGTTACCCGTGACCTGCGAGGATTCCCAGGTCGGCTCGGAGACATTGGTCTCGATCTGCAGGCTGATACGACCAGGTGCGAGAACGACCGGGCGGAAGTTCAACTCGATGCCGTAGTCGATGCTCTGCGTCGTGCGTTCGATGGAAATGCCGTCTTCTTCGTCGCTCGACACTTCTTGCGGTCCGGCAAGTCGGAATTCGCCGCCGACATAGAACTTCGCGGGCTCGCCCGAGATTGCGGTCAGGCTCGGTTCGGCCAGCGTGCGCATCACGCCGGCCTGCTCCATGGCATTGATGTAGGTATTGAGCCCGAGGCCGCCGATACCAGCAGAAATCACAGCCGTCCCTGTCGGATCGATGGCATTGCCGAGGTTCGACGGATTGGCATAGCTGATGCCGGTCGATCCGTCGGAGATACTGCCCGAGAAACCGAGCTGCTTCAGCACCTGCCGGCTGACTTCTGCCACGGTGACCTTCAGCGTCACCTGGTCCTCGCCCTCGATGGTCAAGAGATTGACGATCTGCGACGTCTGTCTCTGCTCGGCATAGATCGCCACAGCGCCGTCGCCGCTGCTCTCGCTGGTGGCAGTCGTATTGCGCGTCGTTGCTTCACCGCCCTTGAGGAAAGCCTCTGCAAGGCTGGCTGCACGGGCGGCGTCCTGCGGGGTACGCACGCTGCCTGTCAGGACGATGTTGTCGGAGACGATTTCGACCTTGATGTCGGATTCTGGAATGAAGCGGCGCAGATTGGTTTCAAGACCCGAGATATCGCGCTCGATCTGGATGTCCAGGCTGACGATCTCCTCGCCATTGGCGCCGAAGATGAAGATGTTGGTCTGGCCGACCATCTTGCCGAACAGATAGATGCGGCGCGACGAGCGCGTCACGGCATCGGCCATCACCGGGTCTGCCACCAGAATGTCGTGAGCATCTGCGGGCAGGTCGACAACCAGCGCCTTGTTCAGGCCAAGCTTCAAAGACCGGCGGGCGCCCGGACCGGAATTGGTGATGCGCAAGACCGTCTGCTGCGCAGCCTCTGCTGCAGGCACCATGGTTCCGTGGTCAAGAAAGGAGCTCGGAGCGCCAGTGATCGCCATGGCAAAGGCGATGCTTGCGGTCAGCGATACCTTGAGTTTGTGTGTCAGACTGGCCACGATGGGTCTCCACTCATTGCATGGAATTGGCGGTCGATGAGGTCGACTTGACCACCTCGCCAGACTTGATGACCTGGATGATCGGCTGGCCGTCTCCACCGCTGAGCAGATGGTCGGCAGCCGACGTGTCTTCTTCCTGCGCGTCGGCGACCGAACGCAGTGCGAGCGAGAGACGATCTGCCATCTGCTGCGCAACAGCGATGACCTTGGTCTGGTCCGGCGTCAGTTCGAGGGTTGCCGTCGTGCCGATGACGGATTTGGAGCCATCAGGGGCTTCCGCGATCTGCTGGTCGATCGCCAGCACACGAACATTGGAAAGAATGGTCTCCGTCAGGAAATTGTCTTCCTCACCTTTGCGGACCATGATCACGTCGACGCGGTCGTTCGGCAGGATGAAACCGCCGGCGCCGGTGGCCACCGAAATCTCGGTCGAGACGGCCCGCTTGCCGGATGGCAAGAGCGCCGAGAGGATACGGGAAGAGGAATCGGCAATCTTTTCACGCCGAAGCGGCTCGCCTTCGAAGACGGGCAGGCGAACGACGACGCCGGACAGCTCGGCGATGGCATCCGGCCGCGTCGATGCTGTGATGAAGCCATCCACCACGCTGCCTTCCGGCCAGGCCATCCAGCGCATGGAGTTTTCATCGAGAAGGCACCGACCGGAAGGTTCGCCGCGGAGACGAGCACCTCTACGGTCGGTTCCTTCTCGATGACGGCATCCTGCACGATCACGGTCTGGTTGCCGCTTAGCCGCATGGCAAGCAGACCGGCCATACCGGCAGCCACGACGGCGACGGCGAGTATGATGAGGCGGGCGGGTTTCATGATCGATCCTCGGGCGACGCAATAGGTTCTACCGGCAAGGTTGATCAGGAATTGGTGTACTTATGGTTAATGACCCGCTTACATTTGTAGTTAACGGAAGGTTTCTTCAGTCCTCGTCAGAGCGCTTTCTGAATGGCTGAAACTACAAGCGGTGAACTCGGATAGGCCAGCAGACCTGCTGCGCCAATGGCAATGGCGTAAGGGATCTTGTTGGCGATCATAAATGTTTGTGGAAGTCGGACGCCGACAGTCGCGAGCTTGTCCCAGTTGGCACGCAGGAGCATGACCAAGATGGTCAGCACACCGCCGAGATATCCCGTATAGACGAGGAACTCGAAGAGAGAGGTGTTGAAACCGAACCAGAGCGCCGCAGCCGTCAGCAGCTTCGCATCGCCGCCGCCCATGACATTGAGCGCAAAAAGGCTGAAACATCCAATGAATACCAGCAGACCCGCCGCCAGATGCCAGCCGAGTTCGATGGCGGATAATCCGCTGAAGGGGGCAATAAGGACGAAGGCGCCGATGAGCAGGAGCGAGATCCAGTTCGGGATCGTCATCTCCAGGAAATCGGTGAGCGCTGCCATAACCAGACAGGCTGGAAGCACGATAAAGACGATCGCTGAATACATGGCCGCTACTCCTCGTCAGCCCCGATATCCGATTTGTATTGAGATTCAGGAAACGAAGCTTCGTTCTAGCTTCTGAACATGCCGCAAATGCGAAAAGGCCGCCTGGTCGAGGCGGCCTTCAAATTCTTGCTTACGCCAGTCTTAGTTGGCGCCTTCGGCCGTAGACATCTTGGTCGAAATGCCCTGGAACGTGTTGTTCAGGGCGCCGCCGAGGGTCGTGGCGCCGGTGATCAGGGCGACCGAGATGAGGGCGGCGATAAGGCCGTATTCGATTGCGGTTGCGCCGGACTCGTCCTTGACGAAACGTGCGAAAAGCTTGGTCATGTTATTTCTCCTACTCCGCGAGGTTGATCAGCACTGCCGGCAACTGTTTGCCGTTGCTCGGATGTCGTCAACCTAAGCGGCGGCCTATTGCCATCGGCTTAAGAAAAACGGTTACCAGATCGTGAAACGGCGCAAGCCTCCGGCGTGGTAAATGAATGTTGGCATCGACCGATAAGATGCCGCAGATCTCAGCCAAAACGGCGCATTGTCGGGAGCTTTCCCATCCTCATGACGGGTGCGGCGTTCCAAGGTCTTTCCCCTTGACAGCAAATGTTAACGCATCTCCTCGCCAGGCTGCGCCCGAATGGCACACATTCGACCAATCCGTCCCTCGAGCCGCAGGCGAAATTTGTTAGCCGAGCCGATCGAGTGCTCTGTCTGGCGCTGCAAAAATGCATTTAACCCTTCGTTCACCAAAAGCCGGCATGCTTCCCGCAACATCCCCACGCGCGTATTCAAAGGCACGTTCATGTCCGATCGTCTTCTTGCTGCTGCCGCCGCCATGACCATGGTCCTGGCCACGCTTTCGTCAGCAACCGTTGTGCATGCGCAAGATGAGGGCATCCTGCGCGTCTATATGAACAGCGCACGGGTGCTGAAGCTGGATCGCCCGGTGAGCAAGGTGATCGTCGGCAATGCCGAGGTTGCCGATGCAACCGTCGCCGACGCACGCACGATTGTCCTGACCGGCCGTTCATACGGCACGACGAACCTTGTCCTGCTGGATGCCGACGGCAATGCCATCGTGGACGAACGCATCCTCGTATCCATCGACGAGGCCAGCACCGTGCGGGTGTTTAAGTCCACCGCGCGCACCGTTCTCTCCTGCACGCCGAACTGCGAAGAACACGCAAAGACCGGCGCTACGCCGTAATACTCTTGAGTTTCGCTTTCAGACGGCGTGGCAAAGTGTAAATATTCGGGAAACGGAAAATCAATATTTGGCTCGTAGCTTCTCCTGAGCTTTGAGGATGAAGAAGGCTATGACCAGCCAGGATATCGATCGAGATCATCACATTGAGCGCCGCAGACCACGGCTGTGGCGCAAGCTTGCGCGATCGAAAGACGGCGCTGCAGCGATCGAATTCGCGATTCTCGCTGTACCCTATTTCCTCATCATCTTCGCGATCATCGAAACCTTCGTCGCTTTCGCTGCCGAGCAGCTGGTGACCAATGCGGTCAACACGCTGGGCCGGCAGATACGCACCGGACAGATCACCTATCAGATGAACCGCCCTGCCACGGACATGGATGTCACCAAGTTCCGGGAGGCGTTTTGTGACGAGATAGACATCATGATCCAGTGCTCGGAGGCGGAAATCGCCACGCCGAGCAAACTCTATATCGACGCCCGAACCTTCCCCAAGTTTGCAGACATTCCGCAAACCATCCCGCGTGTGTCGACGGCCAATTTCGCCGACATCGACACGACGAGCTTCAAGTTCACGCCCGGAGGGCCCGACACGGTCAACATGCTGCGTGCCTATTATCGCTGGCAGGTGATCACCGATCTCGTCCGCCCCTACATCACGACCATCAGACCCGCAGATGGGTCCCTGCCGTCAGACTTCCTCATCGTCGCCACCACCGCCTTCCAGAACGAGAACTATCCATGACCGCGAACGGCAGAGATATGTCCGCGCTGAAACGAAGCATCGCCAGCCTTCGCCAGGGTTGCTTCGGCCTTGTCTGCAATTTGAAGCGCCTGATGGGCGACAGGCAGGGCGTAGGTGGGGTCGAGTTTGCGCTCGTCGCGCCGATGCTGATCGTGCTCTATCTGATGGCATTCGAGCTCACCATGGGCTTGAGCGTTGCCAAGAAGGCGTCGATGGCAAGCAGCACGATTGCAGACCTCGTTTCGCGCGAAGAGGCAGTCGACAAGACATTCCTTGCGGGCATGGCGGATGTCTCCGGCGCGATCTTCGTGCCCTATCCGTCGAAAGATCTGCTGATCAACGTCAGCGCGATAAAGATCGATTCCTCGAAAGCGGCGAAAGTCTTGTGGTCCTGGTCGACCACAGGCGTCGCCCCCTATGCCGCCGGCACGGATGCACCCGTGCCAGCTGACATGCTTGTTGCCGATACATTTCTGATCCGCAGCGAACTCAGCGTCAGCCACGAACTGATGATGTATCTGCCGGGCCTGTCGGGTACCGAAGCCAAGAACTTGACCATTGCGCGGGAATACTACTTCCGCCAGCGCCTCGGCACCGAAATCAAATGCCAAGGCTGCTGATCTGAGGCGTTTGCCAAGCCTTCGCGCAGGCGTTAAGGATGCGATCGAAGGCCGGCAGAACAACAAACCAGACCCGGCCGTGGTGTTCACATGGCACGTGCTTTCCTTTTCGTTCTCGATTCCTTTGGCATCGGCGGCGCGCCCGATGCGCCCGCCTATGGTGATCATGGCTCCGATACACTCGGCCATATCGCCGAGTTCTGTGCTGCCGGCGCCGGCAATCGCAAGGGGCTGCGGCATGGGCCGCTGGTCGTGCCGAACATGTCGGCACTCGGCCTCATCGAGGCCGCTAGGCTCGCCACCGGCAAGGCGCCCGACGGCATGGCCGTCCCCGAGCGGGTCTTCGGCTTGCATGGTGCGGCAAGCGAAGTCTCGCACGGCAAGGACACGCCCTCTGGTCACTGGGAAATCGCCGGCACGCCCGTGATGTTCGACTGGGGCTATTTTCCGGAAGGCGAGGAAGCCTTCCCGGCAGATCTGGTGGAAGCGATCTGCCGCGAAGCGAACCTGCCGGGCATCCTCGGCAATTGCCATGCATCCGGCACCGAGGTCATCGCCCGCTTTGGCGAGGAGCATATCCGGACCGGCCAACCGATCTGCTACACCTCAAGCGATTCCGTCTTCCAGATCGCCGCCCATGAAACCCATTTCGGTCTCGAACGCCTGCTCGAACTCTGCCAGATCGTCAGAAAGCTTCTTGATCCCTTGAACATCGGCCGCGTCATCGCGCGGCCTTTCATCGGCGAAACCGTCCAGACCTTCGAGCGCACCGGCAATCGCCGCGACTATTCCGTACTTCCGCCGGAGCCGACCCTGCTCGACCGCCTCGTCGAGGCCGGTCGCAAGGTCCATGCCGTCGGCAAGATCGGCGATATCTTTGCCCACCAGGGTGTCTCCCGCATCATCAAGGCCAATGGCAACATGGCGCTGATGGACGCGACGCTGAAGGTCATGGACGAGGCCGAAGACGGCGATCTCGTCTTCACCAATTTCGTCGATTTCGACATGCTCTTCGGCCATCGGCGCGACGTGCCGGGTTACGCCGCAGCGCTCGAAGCATTCGACCGCCGCCTGCCGGAGGTCCATCGCAAGCTGAAGCCGGGAGACATGGTTCTCATGACCGCGGACCACGGCTGCGATCCCACCTGGCGCGGCACCGACCACACCCGCGAGCGCGTACCGATCATGTGCTTCGGCCCCGGCGTGCGCTCGCGCAACATCGGTGTGCGCAATACCTATGCCGATATCGGCGAAACCATCGCGGCGCATCTGGGGATCGCCCCCGGCCGCCACGGACGGAGCTTCCTGTGACGAGACGAATGAAGAAGGCTGAACTGCACTGTCATATCGAGGGTGCGGCGCCGCCGGCGCTGGCGCTCGACCAGGCCGAGAAATACGGCGTTGATCCTGCGACCTTCATGCGCGACGGCACCTATGTCTGGAGCGACTTCGCCGAATTCATCAAGGCCTATGACCGTGTGGCGGCCCTCTTCCGTACGGAAGAGGACTATGCCCTCCTGACCGAGACTTACCTGCGCGAGCTTGCAGCCGTCGATACGATCTACAGCGAGATCATCGTCTCGCCTGACCATGGCGATCGCATCGGCCTCGGTGCCGACACCTATCTCTCCGGCATCACCGCCGGTATTGAGGCCGCCAAGGCTGCGACTGGCATCGAGGCCCGCATCATCGTCACCGGCGAGCGCCATTTCGGCCCGGAAAGCGTCATTGCCGCTGCCGAATATGCCGCCCGCAGCAACAATCCGCTGGTCACGGGTTTCAATATGGCCGGCGAGGAGCGCATGGGCCGCGTGGCGGATTACGCCCGCGCCTTCGACATCGCCCGCGAGGCTGGCCTCGGCCTCACCATCCATGCCGGTGAGGTCTGCGGCGCCTTCAGCGTCACCGATGCCCTCGACCTCGTCAAACCCGCTCGTATCGGCCACGGCGTCCGCGCCATCGAGGATCCCGAGCTCGTCCGCCGCCTCGTTGATCTCGGCACCGTGCTGGAAGTCTGCCCGGGCTCCAACATCGCGCTCAAGGTCTTTTCCGATTTCGCCAGCCATCCGCTCAAGAAGTTCCACGAGGCCGGTGTGAAGGTCTGCATCAATTCCGACGATCCACCCTTCTTCGGTACATCACTTGCCCAGGAATACGACTGGGCGTCGAGCGAATTCGGCTTTACCGATGCCGAGATCGACGGCATGACGCGCACAGCCATCGAGGCCGCTTTCGTCGACGAGGAGACGCGAGCGCGGCTTCTCGCCCGTCTTTGATGCTACGCCTGTTGAAGACCGGCTAAATTCCGGCATCGCTCTTGCGGGCGTCCAAGAGAACGTGAAAATAGAAGCACCTCAGAAAACAAGAAAAGAAGGCTCGACCATGGACGGCGTAACAGTCATCGATCACCCCCTCGTGCAGCACAAGCTGACGATCATGCGCCGCAAGGAAACGTCGACCTCGAGCTTCCGTCGGCTGCTGCGCGAAATCTCGACTCTCCTCTGCTATGAAGTGACCCGCGATCTCGAACTGACGATGGAGACGATCGAGACGCCGCTCACCGAGATGCAGTCGCCGATCCTCGAAGGCAAGAAGCTGGTCTTCGCCTCGATCCTGCGTGCCGGCAATGGTTTGCTCGAAGGCATGCTGGAACTTGTGCCAGCCGCCCGCGTCGCCCATGTTGGCGTCTACCGCGACCACGAGACGCTGCAGGCCGTCGAATACTACTTCAAGGCACCCGACGCCCTGTCGGAACGACTGATCATCGTCGTCGACCCCATGCTCGCCACGGGCAACTCGTCGATCGCCGCGATCGAAAAGCTCAAGGAGCGCGGCGCGAAGAACATTCGCTTCCTCTGCCTCTTGGCTGCCCCCGAAGGCATCAAGAATTTCCACGCAGCGCATCCCGATGTGCCGATCTTCACCGCGTCTATCGACAGCCATCTGAACGAGAAGGGCTACATCATGCCCGGCCTCGGCGATGCCGGCGACCGGATGTACGGAACGAAGTGATTTCTTAACCAGATCGCAAGCTTTGACGGCCCGAAACCCCGGTTTCGGGCCGTTTTGCGTCCTGCGTTATCCAACTTCTTCGGATCCGCTGCTACGATCCGGCGTCGCTCACGGGGATAACAGATGTTCGCTCGCACGCTGTTCACAGTCATGATGCTCGCCTTGTCCGCCAGCCAATGGCCGACGATCGCGGAGAAGGTTCAGGCCATGCTGGACGAGCGCGAGACGACCGAACCCGCTGCCGTCGTGGCAAAGCCTGCCGCAGCGGTTCCATCCGGCCAGACGGTTCTCACGATGGGTCGCCATGGCCACTATTCGGGAACGTTCAAGATGAACGGCAAGCCGGTGGATGCCATGGTGGATACCGGGGCCTCCAGGGTGGCGATGAATGTCTCGACCGCCCGCCGCCTCGGGTTCAGCCCGGCAGCGCTCGATTTCCGTTACCAGGTGAGAACTGCAAACGGCGTCACCAAGGCCGCACACGTGACGCTTGACCGGGTCGAGATCGGCAGTATCCGGGTGCGTAACGTCGAGGCTGTCGTTCTGGGTGATGAGGCGCTCTCATCCACGCTTGTCGGCATGAGCTTCATGACAAAACTCAGGTCCTATACGGCGGAGAAGCGCACGCTGAGGATGATCCAGTGAGATTTGCGCCTGCTATTCGGCAGCGATCCTGAGCCCGATGACCGGTACTGCCGTCGGCTTCGTTCCCGAAATGCGATAGCATTCCGCCACCGTCCTGGCGGCTTGAGTGGCAGTCGCCTCGTCATTCGCCTGAACAAAGGCGATCGGCTCGCCCTTTTCGACCTTTGTGCCCAGCGGCTTGAAGCCGTAGATGCCCACGCCGTGATCGATCTTGTCGCTAGGACGCTGGCGACCACCACCAAGCGCGACAACGGCAAGCCCAAGGCCACGCGTGTCGCAACTGCTTAGATAACCGTCCTCATCGGCAAGAACGGCGATCTCAACCTTGGCCCGTGGGAGATGCGTTTCTGCCTTGTCCATGAAATCGGCGGGACCGCCGAGCTCCGACACCATGCGACCAAAGATCTCCGCAGCCTCGCCCGATGCCAGAACTCGGTTGCAACGGGCAAGCGCGGCCGCCTGATTGCTCTCGACGCCGGCATTGATCAGCATCTCGGCACCGAGCGCCAGCGTCACCTCTTCGAGTCGCGTACCGCTCTTCAAGCCCTTCAGAAAATCGACGGCGTTCAGCACTTCGATCGCATTGCCGGCGCAGTCGGCAAGTGGCTCGTTCATGTCGGTCAAAAGCGCCGTGGTCTTCACGCCGGCGCCATTGGCGACACGCACCAGCGATCGCGCCAAGGCCTCCGCATCCTCAGCTTTCGCCATGAAGGCGCCATTGCCGACCTTGACGTCGAGAACCAGGCTTTCCAGCCCGGCCGCGAGTTTCTTCGACAGAATGGAGGCCGTGATCAGCGGAATGGATTCGACCGTCGCCGTCACGTCGCGGATCGCATAGAGCCGCTTGTCGGCCGGGGCCAGATCACCTGTCTGGCCGATGATCGCGCAGCCCGCACGATCGACCGTCCGGCGGAAGGTGACATTGTCAGGCATCACGTCGTAACCGGGGATCGACTGCAGCTTGTCGAGCGTGCCCCCGGTATGGCCAAGCCCGCGCCCTGAAATCATCGGGACGGCCAGCCCACAGGCCGCCACGATCGGAGCCAGCATCAGCGAGACATTGTCGCCGACGCCACCCGTCGAATGTTTGTCGGCCACGGGCTTGCCGACGCCTGCCCAGGAAAGCACGTCGCCGGAATCCCGCATGGCAAGCGTCAGCGCCACGATTTCATCCGGCGTCATGCCCTTGAAGAAGACGGCCATGGCAAAGGCCGCTACCTGCCCCTCGGAGATCTTTTCCTTCGACAGGCCCTCGATAAAGCCGGCGATCTCCTGCGCGCTCAGGGTCCCGCCATCACGCTTGCGTCGAATGATCTCCTGGGGAAGCATGGCTCAGTACCCCGATGCCGCAGCGGTTGAGCGCTCGCCCGAGAGCACGGCGATGATGTCGTCGAGCAGGCCGGAAGCGCCGAAGCGGAAGGTCGATGGCATCACCCAGTCCTCGCCCATGATGGTGTCGGCGAGCTTTAGATAATGGCCAGCGTCCATTACTGTCGCAATGCCGCCGGCCGGCTTGAAGCCGACCTTCTTGCGGCTGTCGCGGATCGCCTGCAGCATGATGTCGGCCGCCTCGAGCGTCGCATTGACGCCAACCTTGCCGGTCGAGGTCTTGATGAAGTCGGCACCGGCCGCGATCGAAAGATCCGATGCACGTCGGATCAGGGAAATGTCCTTGAGCTCACCCGTTTCCAGGATCGTCTTCAGGATCGCTGGGCCACAGGCGTCTTTGACCGCCGAAACCATGTTCGTCACGGCCTTGTCGTCACCGGCCGCCAGCGCCCGGTAGGGGATGACGAGATCGATGTCGTCGGCGCCATCAGCAGCCGCATCGCGCGTCTCGGCCAGCACGTCCTCGGTCTTCATCTCGCCCGAAGGGAAGTTGACCACCGTTGCGATGCGGATCGGGCTATCGGGACCGAGCAGCGTGCGTGCCTGCATGACGAAGCGCGGCCAGATGCAGATCGCAGCTGTCGGACCAAACGCGCTCTGGGCGCGACCGCACAGCGTCACGATCTGGTCGGGCGTGCAGTCGTCTTTCAGATTGGTGAGGTCGAGCAGCGAAAGCGCCCGCGATGCGACAGCGCGCAGTTCTTGATTATCCAATGTCATTTCCTCCGCCGATCATCCGTTTCAGGATGGTGGCCAGACGTTTGCCGCCGATCGGCGCCATGTCTTTGGTTTCTTCGTGGCTGAGTTCGCCACCGGTCATGCCTGCCCCATAATTGGTGATCACCGAGGCGGCTGCAACCCTCAGGCCACAGAAACGGGCGAGAATGACTTCCGGCACGGTCGACATGCCCACGGCATCTGCACCCAGAATACGCGCCATGCGGATCTCCGCCGGCGTCTCGAAGCTCGGGCCCGAGAACCACATATAGACACCCTGCGCGAGCGGCACATCTTCTGCTTCAGCAGCTGCCCGCATCGCGGCCTGCAGCTCGGCATCATAAGCCGAGGTCATGCCGACGAAGCGCCCGTCGCTCGGCTCGCCGATCAGCGGGTTCTTGCCGGAGAAGTTGATGTGATCGGTGATCTGCATGACCGAACCAGGCGGCATGTCCTCGCGCAGCGATCCCGCCGCGTTGGTGAGGATCAGCGACTTCACGCCGAGCCCCATGAGAACCTCGATCGGCATGCGCATCGCATTCGCATCGCCGTGTTCGTAATAGTGCATGCGGCCGGCCAGCATGATGACCGGCGTGCGCCCGAGATAGCCCGCAACGATCTCGCCGGCATGGCCCGACACACCGCTTAAGGGAAAACCGGGCAGATCGGAGTAGGGGATGCGGATGGCATCACGAACCTCGTTGACCAGTGATCCCAAGCCCGATCCGAGAACGATGCCGAAGCGCGGCATGAGGCCGTTCAGGCGCTCGACCAGCAGATCCACGGCCGCCTTCATCCGAGGATGTCCGTTTTGAAGCTGAGCGGCAGAAGCTCGTCCATCGTCATGGTCTTCTGCACACCCACTTCGTCACAGAGATAGATCTTGGTATCGGCAGACGCGAATTCCGAGATCTTCTGCCGGCAGCCGCCGCAGGGCGGGCAGAGCGCCAGCTTCTCGGCGATCACGGCCATCTCGACGATCTTCTTGCCGCCACCCATGATCATGCAGCCGATCGCCGTCGGCTCGGCACACCACCCTTGAGGGAAAGAGAGGTTCTCGATATTGGCGCCGGTATAGATGCGACCGTCGTCCGCGCGGATGGCAGCCCCCACGGGGAACTTCGAATAGGGCGCATGCGCGAATTTCATCGCGTCACGCGCGGCTTCGAAAAGATCATGTGCCATGATCAACGCTCCTTGGAGTATGCGACGCCACCGGCCTTCGGCGGGTTGGCAGAGCCGATGAAGCCCGCAAGCAGAATGCAGGTGAGGATATAGGGCAGGGCCTGGAAGAGCTGCACCGGCACTTCCCCGATGAGCGGTATCTCCTTGCCCTGCATGAAGTTGGCGAGGGCATCGAGGAAACCGAAGAGCAGGCAGGCGAACATGACCGGCACCGGCTTCCACTTGGCGAAGATCAGCGCTGCAAGCGCGATGAAGCCCTTGCCGGCCGACATGTCCTTGATGAAGGCAGCCGACTGGGCGATTGCGAGGTAAGTACCGGCGATGCCGCAGAGCAGACCGGCCATCAGCACCGCGCGGTAGCGCAGGAAGGTGACCGAAATGCCGGCGGTATCGACCGCACCCGGGTTCTCGCCCACGGCACGCAGGCGAAGGCCGAAGCGCGTGCGATAGAGCACCCACCAGGAGATCGGAACGGCGAGGAACGCGATATAGGTGAGCATGTTGTTGCCGGAGATCACGTTCGAATAGATCGGCCCGATGAAGGGCACGTCGCGCATCATGTCGGCACCCGGCAGGATGATAGGGGAGAAACGACCGTCGCCGGAGACCTGCGGCGTACGGCCGCCCTGGCCGAACCAGGCCTGGCCGAGCACCACGGTGAGGCCAGCCGCAACGAAGTTCAGCGCCACGCCCGACACGATCTGGTTGCCGCGATTGGTGATCGAGGCAAAGCCGTGGATCAGCGAGAACACCAGTGAGACGGCGATGCCGGAGAAGAGCCCGAGCCAGGCCGAACCGGTGAGATAGGCGACACAGGCCGCGGCAAAGGCCGCTGCCAGCATCTTGCCTTCAAGCCCGATGTCGAAGACGCCGGCCCGTTCGGAATATAGGCCGGCAAGGGCTGCCAGGATCAGCGGGATCGACAGTCGGATCGTCGAGCCGAGGATGCTGATGAGCATGTCAAAGGATTCCATGGTCGCGTCCTCAGGCCTTTGTCATTGTCTGGTAGATCCGCACGATCATCGGGCGGCACATGAATTCCAGCGCGCCGGCAAACAGGATCACAAGACCCTGAATGACCACGATCATCTCGCGGGTGATGTTCGGCATGTCGAAGGAGAGCCAGGCTCCACCCTGATAGAGAATGCCGAACAGGATGGCGGCAAGCACGATGCCGAGCGGATGGTTGCGCCCCATCAGCGACACCGCGATCCCGACAAAGCCCGCGCCTGCGACGAATTCCACCTGCAGACGGGCAGACGCGCCGAGCACCGGGTTGAGCGCCATCATGCCGGCAAGGCCGCCGGAGATCAGCATCGTGATCATGACGATCTTCACATAGGGAATGCCGGCATAGGCGGCGGCCGAACGGCTGATGCCGAGCGTGCGCATCTCGAAGCCGAGCTTGGTGCGCCAGATCAAGATCCAGACCAGCACGCACATGACGAGCGCGATCAGGAAGGAGACGTTGAACGGGGCAGGTCCGAGCGTGCCGCCGAACATCGCGATCAGCCAGTCGAGCTTGGGCAGCTGGCCGCCTTCGAGGAAGGTGCGGGTTTCCGGCGCCATTTTGCCCGGCACGATCAGCACGTTGACCAGCAGATAGACCATCAGCGCTGCGCCGATGAAGTTGAACATGATCGTCGTGATGACGATATGGCTGCCGCGCTTGGCCTGCAGCCAGGCCGGGATGAAGGCCCAGGCCGCGCCGAAAAGGGCGGCCGCCATGATCGCAAACGGCATGGTGACATACCACGGTACGTAATGGTCGAGCGCAAGCGCTGCGAGTGCGGCACCCAGTCCACCGAGATAGGCCTGGCCTTCCGAGCCGATGTTGAACAAGCCGGCGTGATAGGCGACCGCGACGGAGAGCCCGGTGAAGATGAAGTTCGTCGCATAAAACAGCGTGAAGCCGATGCCTTCGCCGCTGCCAAGCGCGCCTTCCAGCATCAGCTTGAGTGCGTCCCACGGGTTTTCCCCGATGATCCAGACCACGAGGCCGGACACGAGAAAGGCAAGCGTGAGGTTGATCAGCGGCAGCAGCGCATAATTGATCCAGTTCGGCAGGGGTACGGATGCAGTGCTCATCAAATCCTCAAGCGGCAATGCCGGCCATCATCAGGCCGAGTGTCTGTTCGCCTGTATCAGGCGTCTTTTCGCCGACGACCTTGCCGGCGAACATCACCAGAATGCGGTCGGAGAGCGAGCGGATCTCGTCGAGCTCGACGGAGACGAGCAACACGGCCTTGCCAGCGTCGCGCGTCTCGACGATCCGCTTGTGAATGAACTCGATCGCGCCGATGTCGACGCCGCGCGTCGGCTGGCCAACGATCAACAGCTTTGGATCACGCTCGATTTCGCGGGCAACGACGATCTTCTGCTGGTTACCGCCCGAGAAATTGGCGGTCTTCAGTCTGGGGTTCGGCGGACGGATATCGTATTTCTCGATTTCCTCGACCGCCGCCTTGCGCATCAGGTCTGGATTGAGGAACGGACCCTTTCCATAGCGCTCGTCGCGATGATAGCCGAGAATGGCATTCTGGCTTTCCTCGAAGGGAAGCACGAGGCCCATATGGTGGCGGTCTTCGGGGATATGCGCCACGCCAATGCCGCGCAGTTCGGCCGGGTCGAGGCCGGCAACGTTCTGTCCGTTGATCCAGATTTCGCCCGAGGTCGGCTTGCGAATCCCGGTGATGGCTTCGAGAAGCTCGCTCTGACCATTGCCAGCGACGCCGGCAATACCGACGATCTCGCCGGAGCGCACGTCGAAGGAGACGTTGTCGACCATGACGACGCCCCGGTTGTCCTTGACGGTCAGATTGCGCACCGAGAGGAAAATCTCGCCGGCATTGGCGGGCTTCTTATCCACATGCAGCAGCACCCGGCGGCCGACCATCAGCTCGGCGAGTTCTTCGACCGTGGTTTCGGCCGTCTTGCGGGTCGCAACCATTTCGCCGCGGCGCATGACGGACACGGTATCGGTAATCGCCATGATCTCGCGCAGCTTGTGGGTGATCAGGATGACCGTCTTGCCCTGGTCGCGCAGCACGCCGAGGATCTTGAACAAATGGTCGGCTTCAGCCGGTGTCAGCACGCCCGTCGGCTCGTCGAGGATCAGGATCTCGGCACCGCGATAGAGCGCTTTCAGGATTTCGACGCGCTGCTGCAGACCAACAGGCAGTTCCTCGACGATCGCGTCGGGATCCACGTCCAGCTCGTAGTCTTCTTCCAGCTTCTTGAGCGCCGCGCGTGCGGCATCCGTGCCCTTGCCGAGCAAGGCGCCGCCTTCGGCACCGAGCATCAGGTTCTCGAGCACGGAGAAATTCTCGACCAGCATGAAGTGCTGGTGCACCATTCCGATTCCGGAACTGATGGCGGCCTGACTGTCCTTGATCGTGATCGGCTTTCCGTCGATCTGAATGGAACCCTGATCGGCCTGATAGAAGCCGTAGAGGATCGACATCAGCGTTGACTTGCCGGCGCCGTTTTCACCGATGATGCCGTGGATGGAGCCCTTGGCGACCGTCAGATTGATATTCTTGTTGGCATGCACCGCACCGAACTTCTTGTCGATGCCGATCAATTCGATCGCGGGTGCCTGGTTCGTTGCGTTCATTCCGGTCCCCCAGACATACAAAAAGGGCGCAGAACGACGATGTCGCCGTCCTGCGCCCGGATTCTAGATCACTTCGGGCAGGAATTGTCCGACATGTAGTCGTGGACCTTGATGGTGCCGGCGGCGATGTCGGCCTTGGCCTTCTCGACGGCAGCCTTCATCTCATCGGTGATCAGCTTGGCGTTGTTGTCGTCCAGAGCGTAGGCGACACCTTCCTGTGCGACGCCGAGAACCTGCAGACCGGGCGTGAACTTGTCGTTCTTCGAATCTGCGTAAGCGTTGTAGACGGCGAGGTCGACGCGCTTGACCATCGAGGTCAGAACCGAACCCGGATGCAGGTGGTTCTGGTTGGAGTCGACGCCGATCGACAGCTTGCCGTTGTCGGCAGCGGTCTGCAGAACGCCGAGACCGGTTGCACCGGCTGCCGCGTAAACGACATCCGCACCCTGGTCGATCTGGTTCTTGGTGAGCTCACCGCCGCGAACCGGGTCGTTCCAGGCAGCGCCCGTGGTGCCGGTCATGTTCTGGAAGACCTGGATGTCGGCCTTGGCAGCGCGTGCGCCCTGCTCGTAGCCGCAGGCGAACTTGCGGATCAGCGGAATGTCCATGCCGCCGACGAAGCCGACCTTGCCGGTGGTGGAAGCCATGCCGGCGAGCAGGCCAACGAGGTAAGAGCCTTCCTCTTCCTTGTAGACGACCGAACGGACATTCGGCTTGTCGACGACGGAATCGACGATCACGAACTGGGTATCCGGGAATTCAGCGGCAACCTTTTCGATGGCCGAGGTCCAGGCGAAGGAAACGGCGACAACCGGGTTGAAACCGCGCGAAGCGAAGTTGCGGATTGCCTGTTCGCCCTGCGTGTCGCTGGTCGGCTCGAAGTCGCGGTAGTCGATGCCGGTTTCGGCCTTGAACTTCTCGGCGCCACCGTAAGCGGCTTCGTTGAAGGATTTGTCGAACTTGCCGCCCGTGCCGTAGACCAGCGCCGGCTTGACGTCGGCCGCAAGCGCGGTCGCCGACATCGCGGCCAAGGCAAAGAGACTGAGGAGGGTTTTCTTCATGGTGCAGCCCTGTTGTTGCTATTGATCTTGTTGGGTCCTCCCGCAAGCCTTCCTCATGAGAAAGACATGTCTGCGGAACCGCCGCCCCCTTTTCCGGAGGTCCTGGCTGGCTTTCATCCTTGCATGGCTCGCTTCAAAATTCACCAGATTTTTTTCATCTGGTAAAGATTCACAAGCCTGCTGATTTTTCAGCGCAGGACGCTGAAAAATCAGTCAGATCAATAGGATTTATGCTGCGTCTTTGAGCATTCGCCCTCAGGCTGCGGGCGAGATCGGGCAGGAAACGCCCGTACCGCGTAGGCCGCAGTAACCATTCGGATTCTTCGCCAGATACTGCTGGTGATACTCCTCGGCAAAGTAGAACGGTCCGGCATGGGCGATCTCCGTCGTCACCCGGCTGCTGCGTCCAGCCTTCACCAGCGCCTCCTGGAAGCGATCGCGAACGGCGATGGCAAGCGCCATGTCCTCGTCATCCTCGACATAGATCGCGGAGCGATAGGTGGTGCCGATATCATTGCCCTGGCGCATGCCCTGGGTCGGATCATGCGCCTCGAAGAAGATCTTAAGCAGCCCTTCCAGCGAGATTTTCGCGGGGTCGTAGACCACCTTCACCACTTCGGTATGGCCGGTCAGGCCCGTCACGGTCTCCTGATAGGTCGGATTGGGCGTGATGCCACCCTGGTAGCCGGAGACGGTTAGATGAACGCCCGGCGTTTGCCAGAGCAGACGCTCGGCGCCCCAGAAGCAGCCCATGCCGAGATAGATGGTCTTCATGCCCTCGGGCACTGGGCCCTTCAGCGGCAGGCCGGAGATGAAATGCGTCGATGCGGTCGGGATCGGCTCGGATCGGCCGGGCAGGGCGTTTTCTGCCGTCGGCATGACGGTTTTCTTGTTGAACATGTCGATCAGGAACATCTTGAAACCTCCTGAGGCCGTTTCTCGGCCTGTTTTTCCACTTTGTTCTGCCTCTGCGGCAGATCACCGCCCGCCGCATCAACCGGTTGCGATCTTGTTTCGTTGGTCGTCGGCACTCACCGAAACTTGCAATCTGCCGGGCACTTTCAAGCCTTTGGCGCGCTGAAGGCCCGGTTCAAGCTGCAAATCGTCCGGCCAGCGAAGGCCTCTTGTAGCCGATCATCCAGAAGGCGAGCGACAGCACCAGCATGGCGGCAAATGCCGGCTGCGGCAGGACAACATCGCGAAGCGCGAGCCAGGCACCGTCGCCGAGGCGCCCGACGACAAGCTCCTCGAGTGTCATCAGAGAGCCCGGATGCGTCTCGATCCAGGCTTCCGAAATCGGGGTCATGATGACCTGCGACGCAGATACCGAGGCAATGGCATCGATCACGCCGAATACGACGCCGACGCAAAGCGCAAGCAAACTCAAGACCCTGAACAGGAAGCGCACCACCAATGTCTCCGGCTGAAGCCCGGCACGGCCTTTAGGGCCTGCCGCACTGAGCCTAAAGATAGGGAATTGTCGGCCGATGTCAAAATTCTGATAGATTTCGGTTGATCCGCCGAAATTCCTCGGTATATATCCCGCCCGACCAACCGCGGTGGTTTTCCCCGCGTTCCCCCTGGACAGGTGGCCGAGTGGTTTAAGGCGCACGCCTGGAACGCGTGTGTGCGTGAAAGCGTACCGTGGGTTCGAATCCCACCCTGTCCGCCATTCTTCCCCATCTCCATTCGACTATATGATGCCATTCACCCCGATGGCACAGTGTTGGCGGTTCCCCCTGCATTCTCGGCTTCCGAAACGCTCTGCTTGACCGCGATAAAGCTGTCCGGCGTGACCGAGATGCTGTCGATGCCGCACTCCACGAGGAACTTCGCAAATTCCGGATGGTCGCTCGGTGCCTGGCCGCAAATGCCGATCTTGGCTCCGGCAGCCTTGGCTTCGCCGATCACGCTGCGGATCATCCATTTGACCGCGTCGTCCTGCTCGTCGAAGAGATCGGCCAGCTCGCCGGAATCGCGGTCGACCCCGAGTGTCAGCTGGGTCAGGTCGTTTGATCCGATGGAGAACCCATCGAAATGCTGGGCGAACTGCTTGGCAAGGATGACGTTCGAGGGGATCTCGCACATGACGAAGACCTGCAGGTCGCTCTCCCCGCGCTTCAGTCCGTTTTCGGCCATCACGCCAAGTACCTTTTCAGCCTCCGCAACGGAACGGCAGAATGGGATCATCACCACGACATTCTTGAAGCCAAGTTCGTTGCGCAGCTTTCGAATTGCCCTGCATTCGAGAGCAAATCCGTCCCGGTATCGCGGCGAATAATAGCGCGAGGCGCCGCGAAAACCGATCATCGGGTTTTCCTCGGTCGGCTCGAACGCGGCACCGCCAAGAAGCCCCGCATATTCATTGGTCTTGAAATCGCTCATCCGGACGATGACAGGCTGCGGGTAGAAGGCTGCTGCGATCCTCGCCAGCCCTTCGGCGAGCTTGTCGACGAAATAGGCGGACTTGTCGGCATAGCCCGCCGTCAGTTCGGCGATTTCGGCCTTGGCACTCTGATCGGTCAGGCTGTCGAAATTCACCAGTGCCATGGGATGGATACGAATGGCGTTGCTGATGACGAATTCCATGCGCGCCAGGCCAACGCCGTCCGCCGGCAGTCGCCACCAGCGGAATGCGGCACCCGGATTGGCGAGGTTCAGCATTACCTTGGTCTTTGTCGCCGGAATATCCTCCATGTCCAGTGTCTGGACCTCGTAGTCGGCGCGGCCCTCATAGATCGACGCCTCGTCGCCTTCGGCGCAGGACACGGTAATTTCCTGGCCGGAATGCAGGACCTGGGTTGCTGTCCCTGTCCCGACAATGGCGGGCAGCCCCAGTTCCCGGCTGACAATGGCAGCATGCGAGGTGCGGCCGCCATGATCTGTCACGATGGCAGCCGCCCGCTTCATGATCGGAACCCAGTCGGGGTCGGTCGTGGACGTCACCAGGATCGAACCGTCGACGAATTGTCCGATGTCGCGGGCGTTCTCGATCAGGCAGACCTGGCCGGAGACGACGGCGTCGCCGATCGACAGGCCCTTAAGCAGTGTCTTGCCCTTGCTCTTGATCTCGTAGGAGCTGAACACTGCGGTTTCGCGGTTCGACTGGACCGTTTCCGGTCGGGCCTGGACGATGTAGAGGCGCCCGGAATGCCCGTCCCGGGCCCATTCCATATCCATGGCGCAGCCGTAATGGCGTTCGATGGTCGTGGCCCAGCGCGAAAGTGTCAGGATCTCGGCGTCTGAAAGCACGAAGGCGGCGCGCTCCGCTTTCGATGTCGGCACGTTGCGCGTCGGCTGCTCGGCAGAGCCATAGATCATCTTGATGGTCTTGCTGCCGCACTTCTTTGAAATGATCGGGCTGAGCGTCGGATCGTCCAGGAGCGGTTTGAAGACCTGATATTCGTCCGGGTCGACGGCACCCTGGACGACGTTTTCACCGAGCCCCCAGGCGGCATCGATCAGGACGACCTTGTCGAATCCCGTTTCCGTGTCGATCGAGAACATGACGCCGGACCCGCCAATGTCGGAACGCACCATTTGCTGGATCCCGACAGACAGCGCGACCTTCATATGGTCGAAGCCTTTCGTCTGGCGATAGGAGATCGCCCGGTCGGTAAACAGCGAGGCAAAGCAGCGCTTGCAGGCCTGCAGGAGTTCCGTCTCCCCGACGATATTGAGGAAGGTCTCCTGCTGTCCGGCAAAGCTCGCATCCGGCAGGTCTTCGGCCGTGGCGCTGGAGCGGACGGCGACACTGACATCAGGTTGACCGGCTCTGTCTGCCAGGCCGCGATAGGCCTCGACGATGGCAGCGGCCGTGGCGGCCGGCCAGTCTGCCCTGAGGAACAGCTGGCGGATGGCTGCCCCCGTCTCGGATAGGCTTGCCTTGCCGGCTGTCCAGTCGGCGATCGATTTGCCGATCGATTCGCGGATCTGGTTTTCGTCGACGAAATGCCAGTAGGCATCAGACGTGGTCGCAAAGCCCGGCGGAACATCGACGCCCTGGAGACCCAGCTCCTGGATCATTTCTCCGAGCGAGGAATTCTTGCCCCCGACCTTGGCGACATCAGAGCGTTTGAGGTCATCAAACCAGACGACATGAGCGGTTACATGATGCATGCCTACCTCCTCCAAGGACGGGTTGTTTCAAGCGAACCCAAGGGAAGACTATCGGCAAAGCGCCGACCTGCGGTTGATACACATCAAGGAGAGTTCGGCTCGGCCCGGATCCTCCGGTTTTCGTCATGCAACTCCGAGGCGGCCAGCACTTGGCTGTCCGGTCTGTTGCAACATGCCGCTGAATGCTGGACGCTTAAGGGTCGGTGCTGCGCAGATATCCGAGCACGGCGTCGGCGATCATCGACTTGTGACGGTCGTAGAGGTCAGGTTCGGAAAGGTCACGCTTGAAGATCGTGCCGAAGGTGTAGCGGTTCGAGACGCGAAAGAAGCAGAAGGCGCTGATCAGCATGTGCAGATCGATCGCGTCGACCCTTCGCTGGAACAGGCCGCTCTTCAGGCCACGGTCGATGATGTCCTGCAGCGTGCGAATGACGGAGATGTTGAGATCAGCGATTTCACTCGATCGCTTCATGTGCATCGCGTGATGAATGTTCTCGATACTGACGAGCCGCACGAAATCGGGATTGTGTTCGTCATGGTCGAAGGTCGTGCTGATCAGCCGGCGCAGAGCTTCGTCGGGCTCCAGTTCCGACAGCTGCAGATCCGCTTCGAGCGATCGGATCTTGCGATAGGCCTTTTCCAGCACCGCGAGGTAAAGCCCTTCCTTGCTGCCGTAGTAGTAGTAGATCATCCGCTTGGAGGTGCGCGTCTTCTCGGCGATCTGATCCACCCGCGCGCCCGACAGGCCGAATTCGGCGAACTCCTCCGTTGCGACATCCAGGATGTCTTCCCGCGTCCGCTCAGGGTCGTTCCTGCGCGTTTCCCTCGCCGTTTTCGCCATAGTTTCCATCCCCGATCGCGATTGCGGCCGTTGCCGACGCAGCGCGCCTTCAGTTCATAGTGATCTCGGCCCCACGCTTCAAGCCGGCCAGTGTTGACACTAACTAGTTAGTACATTATCGTTCCTGCCAGGTTGGGAGGCCGGAAGCTTGGACGAGATCCGGGCTTCGACATTGGGAGGCGGTTATGACGCAAAAGCGCGATATCTTGCGCGCCGGACTGATCGGGTTCGGCATTCAGCGCTCGCTGACCCCTGCCATGCACATGCGCGAAGGCGAGGCCCAGGGCGTCGACTATCGCTACGAGCTCATCGACCTCAACGAGCGCAAGCTCGGCCCCGATGACCTCGACGCGCTTGTCGCCGAGGCTGAGCAACGCGGCTTCTGCGGCCTCAACATTACCTACCCCTGCAAGCAGAAGATCCTGCCCTTGCTGACCGACCTCTCCGAGGACGCGCGAAAGCTCGGCGCGGTCAATACGGTGATCTTGCGAAACGGAAAGCGCATCGGCCACAACACCGACTGGTGGGGATTTGCCCAAGGGCTTAGTCGCCAACTGCCTGACGCAGACTTGTCGTCTGTGATTCAGATCGGTGCCGGCGGCGCCGGCGCGGCGACGGCCTATGCCGTGCTCGAAATGGGCGCGCGGTCACTGGCGATCTTCGATATTGAACTAGAGAAGGCATCGGAACTCGCGTCCCTGATGGCCAGACATTTCCCGGAAGCATCGGTCAGCGTGGCCTCCGATATTCAGGCTGTCATTGGCGGCGCAACCGGGCTCGTCCATGCCACGCCGATCGGAATGGACAAGCATCCCGGCCTGCCGGTGCCCGCAGAACTGTTGCCCCCCGGCCTCTGGGTCGCCGAGGTGGTCTACTTCCCCTTGGACACGGCGCTACTGCAGGCCGCCCGCCAGCGCGGATGTCGTGTGGCCAACGGAGGCGGCATGGCCGTCTTCCAGGCCGTCGGCGCATTCTCGTTGTTCACGGGCCTCCAGCCGGAGGTCGGTCGCATGCTTCGCCATTTTGAAGTGCTGACGGAGGGTGGTGTCACGCGCCAGCCTCAGACGGCTTGAGGCGGAGAGTGCATTTGGAGTGCGGGCGTCAGGCGCTGGCAGCCTGTCTGGATTGAAACTGGTGGCCCGAAAGGGCAGGGAGGAGGAAGACATGTCCGGCATCATCGACATCCTGTACTCCCGGGCTGTGCGCCACCTGTCGCTGTCCCATGCTCCAACTCCTTGCATGCGATCCGCTGTGCTGGCTGTTCCCGCCTGTGCGAGGAGGCTCGCATGAAGACCTCGATTGCGACAGTCTCCATCAGCGGTGAGTTCGAGGAAAAGCTCGCCGCCATCGCGCGCGCCGGCTTCGATGCCGTCGAGATCTTCGAGAACGACTTCCTCGCCTTTGACCGTTCGCCGGCAGAGGTCGGACAGATGGTTCGTGATCACGGGCTTGCCGTGTCGCTTTTCCAGCCGTTTCGCGACTTCGAAGGCATGCCGGAACCCTTCCGGTCTCGCAATTTCGATCGCGCCGAGCGCAAATTCGATCTGATGGCCGAGCTCGGCACGGATCTGATGCTGATCTGCTCGAACGCCTCACCGGTCGCGCTGGGCGGGATCGATCGCGCCGCCGAGGATTTCCATGCGCTTGGCGAACGTGCCGCGCGCCGCGGCTTGCGGGTAGGTTACGAGGCGCTCGCCTGGGGTCGGCATATCAACGACCACCGCGACGCCTGGGAGATCGTGCGCCGCGCCGACCACCCCAGCATTGGCCTGATCCTCGACAGCTTCCACACCTTGTCTCGCAAGATCGAGCTGAATTCGATCCGGTCGATCCCAGGCGATCGCATCTTCATTGTCCAGCTCGCGGATGCGCCGCTGATCGAGATGGATCTCCTCTATTGGTCGCGCCATCTCCGCAACATGCCGGGCGAAGGTGACTTGGCCGTCACCGCCTTCATGCAGGCCGTCGCGGCCACCGGGTACAACGGCTATCTGTCGCTGGAAATCTTCAACGACCAGTTTCGTGGCGGCTCACCCGATGCGATCTCGCGGGACGGGCGTCGCTCGCTGGTCAACCTCATGGATCAGGTGGCCCGCGCTGAACCGAAGATCCGCATACCGGTGCCGGCCATGCCCGATCGCGCCAAAGTATCCGGCATCGCCTTTATCGAGTTCGCCGCCGGCGAGGACGAGGAGCGCGAACTCGAAGCCCTTTTCACGCTGCTCGGCTTCGTGCCCACCGCCCGGCATCGCTCCAAGGCCGTGACCCTCTATCGCCAGGGCGACATCAACCTCGTCATCAACAGGGAAGAGACGGGTTTCGCCAACGCCTCCTATCTCGTCCATGGGGCCAATGCCTATGCCTTCGGGCTCATGGTCGATGACGCGGCAGAGGCCCACAGGCGCGCGCTTCAGCTCGGTGCCGAGGATTTCCGCCAGTCCGTCGGTCCAGGCGAGCTGCAGGTCCCGGCGATCCGCGGCGTCGGGGGAGGGCTCGTCTACTTCCTCGACCAAAAGAGTGAACTCGCGCGGATATTCGACGTCGAGTTCATGCCTCTCGATGAAACGCCGGAGAGCAGCGTCGACATCGGCCTGACCCGGGTCGATCACATCGCCCAGACAACGCGCTATGAGGAAATGCTCACCTGGCTGCTCTTCTACACATCGCAGCTCGATGCCCGGAAGACGCCGATGGTCGACATCATCGATCCGGCCGGCCTCGTCAGAAGCCAGGTGGTCGAGACCCCTGACGGACGCCTGCGAATCACCCTGAACGGCGCTGAAAACCGCAACACGCTGGCCGGCCGCTTTATCGCCGAAACCTTCGGCTCGGGTATCCAGCACATCGCCTTCGAGAGCGACGATATCTTCGCCACGGCCGAGGCACTTGCCGCCAAGGGTTTCCGATCCCTCGTGATCTCGCCCAATTATTATGACGACATCGAAGCCCGCTTCGGTCTCGATCCCGATCTCGTCGAGCGGATGAAATCGGCGAACATCCTCTATGATCAGGATGAAGCGGGGGAGTATTTCCAGCTTTACTCGCCAACCTATGGCGAGGGTTTCTTCTTCGAAATCGTCGAGCGTCGGGGCTATCGTGGCTATGGAGCGCCGAATGCGATCTTCCGCATCGCTGCCCTCAAGCGCCATCTGCGTCCGAAGGGAATGCCGAAATGAGCGCCCGGATTATCCACGCAGCCGGTCGCAGCCGTTCAGTTCGCCACCGTGCCGCCGAGTGCAATCGTCAGCGACTGGTCGATGTGACGCGACAGAGCTGCGGCAGCCAGCTCCGAAGACCCCTCCAGCAGCGGGTTGAGGAAGGCCAGATGCTCGGAGATAACCCGTTTGGCATTGTCCCGGGTCACGCGCACTCTGGTTTGCGCCGTCATCCGGATCTTGATCGCCGTGACACGGTAGACATTGGCGATCAGGCTGTTCTCCATGGCATCGACCATGTCGGCATGCATCTGCCAGTCATAGACCTGCAATTCGCGCAGGAAGGCGGGAAGGTCGGTGATGTCGTCGCCGCCGAGCCGTTCGCGCGCCTGGATATGCCAGTCGAGCCAGTTCGCGATCACGGCGCGGTCGAGGCGCTGGATCATGTCCGGAATGGCGCTGAGTTCGATGATGCGACGCATCTGATACGCTTCCCGCACGAAGGTCACGTCGAGGCTCGGCACCATCAGGCCGCGTTGCGGCAGCGTCTGCAAAAGGCCTTCGGCCTCGAGCCGCGGGATGGCTTCGCGGATGGCGCTCAAGGTCAGACCCGTCGTCTCGACCAGCGCGCGCTGGGAGATGACCTGGCCCGGCTTCAGCCGGCCCCAATTCAGAAGTTCTTCAATTCGATTATAGGCGAGCTGCCTGAGGGAGCTTTCACCTGTCGTCGACATAACTGCCTGCCGGGCGCTCGGTTTGTCTCTCATGGGGTCACACTGTCGTTGTTCGGGATTGATAACAGCACACTAACATGTTAGTTCGATATCAGTAAGGCAGGATCTCTGCCAGCAGCGCGTTTTCACAGGTTTGGAGGACCGGAAGCGTGCTGGGGCGGAAAAACAACCAGAAGTTCCATAGTCAAACGGGAGGAGACTACGCAATGAAACTCACACTGACCCGCCGCTTCCTGATGGCGTCCGCCATCACCTTCACGGCACTCGCCGCGAGCGGCCCGCTCGCAACCGTCGTCGCCCAGGACAAGCCGGTGATCCGCATGTCCACACCGGCCTCCGAGACCGATCAGCGATCCGTTGCGCTGGCAACCGTCTTCGGCCCGGCGATCGGCGAGTTCGCCACCTACCAGCCGCATTACAATGCCTCCCTCGTGCCGCAGGGCTCGGAACTCGAGGCCATTGCAGCCGGCGATCTGGAAATGTCGATCACCTCGGCCCAGGAACTGGCAAACTTCCTGCCGGAATTCTCGATCTTCGCCACCGGTTATGTTCATCGCAGCGCCCAGCATCAGGTCAACGTCTTCAACGACCCGCTGATGCAGCCGTTCAAGGACAAGGTCGAAAGCGAACTCGGCGTGAAGCTGCTTGCCGTCATGTATCTCGGCAAGCGCCATGTGAACCTGCGCTTCCCGCGTTCCGAAAAGAACGTCATGACTCCCGCCGACCTGGCCGGCGTCAACCTGCGCATGCCAGGCAGCGACGCCTGGCAGTTCCTCGGCCGCGCGCTCGGCGCAAACCCGACACCGGTGGCCTTCACCGAAATCTACACCGGCCTGCAGACTGGCTCGGTCGATGGTCAGGACAATCCGCTGCCGACGGTTGTCGATGCGAAGTTCTACGAAGTCACCAAGCAGGTGAGCCTGACCGCCCACCTCGTTGACCTGAACTACATCGCCCTTTCCAAGGCTGTTTGGGACAAGCTGACGCCGGAGCAGCAGGCAACGGTCCAGAAGGCCGCCGAAGACGCGGCGCAGTCGGGCCGGGAAGGCCAGCTGAAGAAGGAAGACGAACTCGTCGCCTTCCTCAAGGAACAGGGCCTCGATGTTTATGAGCCCGATCTGAACGCGTTCCGTACCCATGTCCAGGCACAGTATGTCGGCTCCGACTTCGCCAAGGCCTGGCCGGAAGGTGTTCTCGAAAAGGTCAATGCGCTCGCCGACTGATCCCGATCTGACCTGAACCGGGCCGGAGAGTGATCTCCGGCCCTTCGTCGAACATGATGTCCTGTCGAAGGTGATGGTGTGTCTTCTCTAATCAGACTGTTTCGGACTTCGGCGGAGGCCGTGGCTGCCGCGCTGATGGCCGCCATGTTTGCGACCTTCATTCTGCAGGTCCTCGTTCGCTACACGGCGCGTCTGCCCTGGGTCGCCGAGAACATGCCCTTTCTCCAGCCGACCAACTTTGGCTGGACGCTGGAATTCTGTCTCGCCATCTGGGTCTGGCTGATTTTCTGGGGCAACAGTTTCGTCGTCAGGGTCGAGGATCACGTTACCTTCGACGTCCTCTATGTTTCCGTCTCCCCGCGTGTCCGGCGGATCTTCACCATCGTCACCGGCCTTGCGGTCGCCATCGCGCTTCTCTTGTCGGTAGCGCCCACCTGGGATCGCCTCGCCATTCTTCGCCTGAAAAAGACGGCCACTCTCGGTGATCTCTTCGGCGACTGGATCCGCATGCGGGATGTCTACATGATCTATATCGTCTTCCTCGTCGCCGTCGCCGGCCGCTATCTGTGGCAGGTCTGGCAGGCGTTGCGCGAGAGCCTCAGCGGCTCTGGTGATACCGGACAGACGGGAAGCCAGGCATGAGCATCGCCTTCCTCCTTTGCATCGTCATTTTGCTTGGCCTCGCCGTGATGGGTACGCCCATCGCCTATGCGATCCTCGTCGCCTCATTCGCCTATCTTGCAGCCAGCGGTCAGAGCATCGGCATCAGCGGCAAGATCCTGCTTGATGGCCTTTACCAGAGCTTCATTCTGCTGGCCGTGCCGCTGTTCATCATCGCGGCCAATATCATGAATGCCGGCTCGGTCTCCGATCGTCTGCTGCAGTTCTGCGTCGCCCTGGTCGGCCGCTTCCGCGGCGGCCTTGGCCATGTCAACATCCTCTCGTCCCTGGTCTTTTCCGGCATGTCCGGCTCTGCGATTGCCGATGCCGCCGGCATCGGCAAGATGATCATCGACATGATGGTGAAGTCCGGCCACTACACGCGCGGCTATGCCGCCGCGATCACGGCCGCTTCCGCCACCATCGGCCCGATCATCCCGCCGTCGATCCCGATGGTGCTCTATGCCCTCGTTTCCAACACCTCCATCGGCTTCCTCTTCCTCGGCGGTATCGTCCCCGGCCTGATGATGGGTGCCATGTTGATGGCCATGAATGCCTGGATTTCGCACAGGCGTGGCTTTGCCAAGCATGAGCCCGTGCCGCTGCGGGAATTCCCGGCCCTGACGATCAATGCCGGCCCTGCATTGATGATGCCGGCGATCCTGCTCTACGGCATCTATGGCGGCGTCACGACGCCGACCGAGGCGGCGGCTGTGGCGGCCTTCTATGCGCTGATCCTGGCGACGATCTTCTACAGGTCGCTCAGCTTCAAGCATTTCTACGAGATCCTGGTCACCAGCGCACGTTCCTCCGCTGCCGTCGGCCTGATCATTGGCGGCGCGCTGATCCTGAACTACATCGTCGCCTCGGAGAACATTCCGACCGTCGTCGCCAACGCCCTGGTCGACCTCGATGTGCACCCGCTGGTCTTCCTGCTCGCCGTCAACCTTCTGTTGCTCGTGCTCGGCTGCTTCCTCGATGCCTCGACGATCATCCTGGTCATCATTCCCTTGTTCATTCCGACATGCCGTGCGCTCGGCATCGACCTCGTGCATTTCGGTGTGGTGGCCGTGGTCAACTGCATGATCGGCCTGATCACGCCGCCCTATGGCATTCTGCTCTTCGTCATCAATGCCGTGACGCGCATACCGCTCGCTGAAATCATCCGAGAGATCTGGCTCTTCCTGGCGGCCCTGATGGTTGCCCTGCTGCTGCTGATCCTCATTCCTGACATCACCCTGATGCTGCCGCGTGCCCTCGGTTATGCCGGCTGACCGCAACTGCCCCTGTTTCGAGGACCGCTTCCATGACGCATAACTTCCACGGGATCGTCCCGGTGATGATCACGCCCTTTACCGACAACAACGGGATCGACTGGGACGGCTATGCCAGGCTGATCGAATGGTACATCGACAATGGCTCCCATGGCCTGTTCGCCGTGTGCCAGTCCTCGGAAATGCTGTTTCTGACGCTCGAGGAGCGCACCGCGCTCGCCTCATTCACGGTCCGCCAAGTCAAGGGCCGCGTCCCGGTCGTCGCTTCCGGGCATATCTCTCAGAGCATGGACGACCAGAAGGCAGAACTTCGGGCCATGGCTGAGACGGGCGTCGATGCCGTCGTGCTGGTGACAAACCGCCTGGCGGCTGCCGACGAAGATGCCACCGTCTTCCGCTCGCGCATGCAGGACCTGCTCGGCGCGATCCCGGCAGACATGACGCTCGGGCTCTACGAATGCCCCGCACCCTATCGCAGATTGCTGACCGATGATGAGGTCCGCTGGTGCGCCGAGAGCGGTCGCTTCGCCTTCCTGAAGGATGTCTCCTGCGATCTCGACCACATCCGCCGCCGGCTTGCTCTGGTCGAAAACACGCCGCTTGCAATCAACAATGCCAATGCAGCGATTGCCTGGCCTTTCCTTCAGGCCGGTGGCCACGGCTTTTCGGGTGTCATGAACAACTTCCACCCGGATCTCTATCGCTGGCTCTACGATCACGGCAAAGCCGATCCGGAACTTGCCGCCGAACTCGACACCTTCCTCGTCCTCTCGGCCATGTCGGAGAGCTACGGCTATCCGAAGCTCGCCAAGCATTTCCATCGCCGCATCGGCACGTTCTCGAATGTCCATAGCCGCGCCGTGCCGCATGACATAGCGGAACGCCACTGGGCCGTGGAGACCATTCTGGATCATATCGTGACGGGTGCGGACCGTTTCCGCTCGAAAATCGCGAGAGCCTGAGCCAAGGCTTTCGCCCAACTTAGGCCGGTGCGGTGCTCAAGGCCGATCGTTTGCGACTGAGATAACGTCCCTCTGCCGCACGAACGATGGATCCCTGATCCATCACGGTCTTGCCGCGGACCAGCAGGCGCACCGGCCACCCCGTCACCGCAAGCCCTTCATAGGGTGTGTAATCTGCCCCGTGCTGCAGCATCTCATTGGTAAGGGTGAGCTGCTTCTTCGGGTCCCACAGCGCGATGTCTGCATCTGAGCCGATCGCGATCGTGCCCTTCTGCGGATACATCCCGTAGAGCTTGGCGTGGTTGGTCGACGTCACCGCAACGAAGCGGTTGATATCGATCCGCCCCTTCATCACCCCTTCGGAAAACAGAATGGGAAGGCGCGTTGCCACACCCGGTATTCCGTTCGGGATCCAGCGGAAATGCCGCTTGCCCTTCTCGTTCAGCTTGCCCTCCGGATCATCGAAACGAAACGGGCAGTGATCGGACGAGAAGAGGTCGAAAACGCCCTGTTCGAGACCTTCCCAGCAGGCATCCTGGCTCGGCTTGTCGCGCGGCGGCGGCGAGCAGACAAACTTTGCGCCGTCCAGACCTTCGAGATCGAGGTCATCCGCCGTCAGCATTAGATATTGCGGGCAGGTCTCGCCGGCGATCTTCTGTCCGCGCTGGCGGGCGCGGCGGATTTCCTCCATCGCCTCGCGGTTGGAGACATGCACAATCACGATGGGTACGTCGACGATTTCGGCGAGCGACAGCGCCCGGTGGGTCGCTTCGCGTTCGGCCGCCACCGGGCGTGTTGTGGCATGGTATTTAGGGGCGAATTTGCCCTCTTCTTCATGCCGGCCGATCAGGTAGCGGATCGCATCCTCATTCTCGCAGTGGACCATGACCAGCGCACCGGTGCGCCTTGCCGTATCCAGCGTGGCCAGAATCTCGTCGTCACGCAGACGCAGGCCCTCATAGGTCATGAAGACCTTGAGCGAGGTGTAGCCATCCTCGACAAGTGCCGGCAGTTCCTGGCCGAGAACTTCGGCCGTCGGGTCAGTCACGACGAGGTGGAAGGACACGTCGATATGACATTTCCCCTCGGCCTTGCCGTGATAGACCTTGAGCGCCTCGCGCAGTGACTGACCCTTTTCCTGCATGCAGAAGGCAAGCACGCTGCTGTTGCCGCCGATCGCAGCCGACCGCGTGCCGCTGTCGAAATCGTCGGCCATGACGATGCCCTCGCCGGAGGGCTGGTCGAGATGCACGTGGCTGTCGATCCCGCCCGGCAGGACGAAGAGCCCCGTTGCATCGATGACCTCGTCGGCATCCCTCAGATCGGTTGCCAGCGCCACGATCCGCCCGTTTTTGATGCCGACATCGCTGACGAAGGTATCGCTTGCTGTCACCACCGTTCCGTTGCGGATCACCGTGTCGAAATGCATGGGGCACGTCCTTCTCTGTTGGGGCTCAGCTCGCCTTCGCAAGCCCGGCCTGTCCGGCCAGGATCCGATCAAGCGCTGCCGTGAAACGGTCCACTTCCTCCAGGGTGTTGTAATGCACCATCGAGACGCGCAGCATGCCGCCATGATCCGTCAGGCCGAGATATTCGGCGAGCCGGCGCGAGTGAAAGTCGCCGAAGCGCATCGCAATCTTTTCTGCGTCCATCGCCCTGCACATCTCGCCGGCCTCGCGACCGTCGAAACGAAAGGCGATGGTCGGCACCCGGCGGCTCTCGTGATTGGCTGACTGCCCGACGATCATGCAGTCGTTGCGCGAGCGCAGATAGGTGAGCAGACGCTCGGTCAGCGCGTCCTCCTGCGCCGTGATCGCCGCATAGGCGGCCTCGATCTTCTGGCGCACGCTGCCGGTTTCGCCCGCCTGTTCGCCAAGGCTCACGAGGTAGTCGACGATACCGCATGTGGAATAGGCGAGCTCGTAGTTGGGATTGCCCGGCTCCAGTTTGCCCGGCACTTTATCCTTGCCGTAAAAGTAGTGGTAGATCGGGTCGAGCTCGAGAAGCAGGTCGTATTTGCCATACATCAGCGCGTAATGCGGACCATAGGTCTTGTAGAGGCTGAAGACATAGTAGTCGACGTCGAAGGCCTGCACGTCGACCGCGCGATGCGGGGCATAGGCAACGGCATCGACGCATATCTTGGCGCCACGGGCATGCACGAAGTCGGCGATCTCGCGGATCGGGTTGATCGAGCCCAGCAGGTTCGAGCAATGGGTGACGCAGACGAGCTTCGTCCGCTCTGTCATCAGCGGTGCGAGATCGGCAAGGTCGAGCGTCATCGTGTCCTTGTTCAGCGGCCAGATCTTCAACACCACGCCGCGCTCCTGCAGCCGGTCCCAGGGTCCGATATTGGATTCGTGGTCAGCAATCGTGATGATGATCTCGTCGCCTGCCGATAGCTGGCTATGCATGGCCCGTGCGAGATTCTGCAACAGCGCGGTCGTGGAATTGCCGAAGACGATCTCTTCCGGCCGGCCGGCATTGACCAGATGCATGGCCGCAGTGCGCGCCTCATGGAGGGCTGCGGCCGCCGCCTGCGAGACCTCGTAGGAGCCGCCGATCTGGACGTTCTTCTCAAGAAGGAAGGTGTTGATGCGCTCGACAGCGCCTTTGAGGATCTGCGAGCCGCCCGCATTGTCGAAGAAGGTCCAACCGCGGGCGAGGCCCGGAAACTGGCTCCGCACATAATCGAGATCGAGCGCCTTTGGGGTTGGGGTTGCCATGGCAGGGTGTCCTCCGGTCTTTTTTTGTTCAGTGGTTGAGGACGGCGCGCAGGAAACCGCGCGTCCGTTCGTGTTTGGGCGTGTCGAAGATATCCTCGGGCGCTCCGCTTTCCACGAGGCGACCGCCATCCATGAAGATCACCCGATCGGCCACCTGGCGGGCAAAGCCCATCTCGTGTGTCACCACGATCATGGTGACGCCGGAGCCTGCAAGCTTGCGCATCACGTCGAGCACCTCGCCGACCATTTCCGGATCGAGCGCCGATGTCGGCTCGTCGAAGAGCAGCACCCTGGGTTCCATGGCGAGCGCTCTGGCAATCGCCACGCGCTGCTGCTGGCCGCCCGACAGTTGCCCGGGAAACTTCTCCGCCTGCTCCGAGATCCCGACGCGGGCGAGCAGTTCGCGCGCCTTGCGTTCTGCTTCCGCCACCGAGGTGCCGCGCACCCGCATCGGCGCAAGCATGACGTTCTTCAAGACGGTCATGTGCGGGAAGAGGTTGAAGGACTGGAAGACCATGCCGACTTCTGCCCGCACCTTGGCAAGCGCCGGGCCCGGCTCGACGCGGATGCCGTCGACGGTGATCCGGCTTTCCGGCGCAAAAGCTTCAAGATGATTGATGCAACGGATCAGCGTCGACTTGCCCGAACCCGAGGGTCCGATGACGCAGACGACTTCGCCTTCGGCAATATCGAGGTCAATGTCGTGCAACACGGTGAAGGTGCCATAGGCCTTGGTGAGCCCGCGGATCGAAATGAGCGGGGCTGTGGTTCCGGTCATCAGCGTTTCCCCCGGCTGAAATGTTTCTCGAGACGCGAGACGATGGCAACCATCGGCCAGAGCAGGGCGATATAGATCAAAGCCGCCCCGATCAGCGGTGACGGATTGGCAGCGAGCGCCTGCGCTTGGGTCGCCTGTTTCAGAAGATCCGGCATGGCGACGACGGAGGCGAGTGCCGTATCCTTCATCACGTTGATGCAGTTGTTGGTCAGCGGCGGAATGACGATGCGGATCGCCTGCGGCAGGATCACGTCGATCATGGTGTGGCGATTGGAAAGACCGAGTGCAGCCGATGCCTCGAACTGGCCATGCGGGATCGCCTCGATACCGGCGCGGAAGATCTCGGCGGTGTAGGCTGCGGACACCAGGGAGAGCGCCGTGACCGCAGACAGAAATGGCGATAGCCGGATGCCGACGAATGGCAGCGCGTAGTAGACGACGATCAGCAGGACCAGAAGCGGGATGGAGCGGAAGATGTCGATGTAGACGCGGATCAAAAGCTTGAAGAAAGTCGGCGCGTAAAGGCGGGCGACGGCCAGAAAAAGTCCGCCGGCAAGACCGACCAGAATGCTGGTCACGCCGATCTGCAAGGTCACCACCAGACCCCATAGGAGGGCCGGCATGCTGTCAGCCAGGACCTGCAGATTGAAGAAGGTATTGAGGAGTGTCATGCCGCATCGGCTCCCTTGGCACGTCGGCGGGACAAGAGCGTCCCGCCGATCGCGTTTTGAGCGTTACATGGCTTTCGGCATGTCGAGTACGGTGACCGTCGAAGTCGTGTCTTCGGCCTTTGCGCCGAACCAGGTCTCATGCAGCTGGGCAATGAAGCCTTCCTGCTTGAGCGTGGTGATCACGGCATTGACCTCCGTTGCGAGCGGATCGTCCTTGTTGAACATGATCGAATACTTCTCGCCGGTCGGGATACGCTCGACCACCTTCAGTTCCGGCTTGTCCTTCGCGTAATAGAGAAGCGCCGGGATGTCGGAGATATAGCCATCGATGCGACCGGCAACCAGGTCGAGCATCGCGGGCTGCAGGCCTTCAAAGCGGCGGATTTCGCCGAGTTTATATTCGCCCTTGTTGGCTTCGGACCACATGTCGCCGGTCGAGCCGGTGTCGACGCCGACGACCTTCTCGCCCATGTCCTTGAGGCCCATGATGCCGGAGGCGGCAGTCACGGTCAGCGACTGGTCGCTGTCGTAATAGGGCTGCGCGAAGGACACCGATTCCAGACGCTTTTCGGTGATGGTGATCGACGAGATCGCCATGTTGATGCGGCCCGACTGCACGGCCGGGAAGAGGCCGTTGAACGGCGTGTTGACGAATTCGACCGTCTTGCCGAGACGCTTGGCGATCTCATTGACGAGATCGACCTCGAAGCCCGTGACCTTGCCGCTGGCGTCTTCGAATTCCCAGGGTACGTTGCCGATATTGGCGCCGACGGTCAGATCTGCTGCATGGGCGGACGTGCCGAATGCGGCAAGCAGGCCCGCGAAGATGGATGCTTTAAATGTCGTTGAACGTGTCATGAGAGTTCCCCTTGTTTTTTGAACATGACTCAATCTACATTGGTCTAACTGGTCAGACCAGTCAGGCCAAACAAGCATGCGGCTTTCCGCTTGGCAAGGGGATGCCGAAAAAAATAGATTAGGTGTCGAAGCACGCCGCCGGGGAAGGGACCGCATGTTCAACAAGACGCTCGTGCCGCAATCGGTGGCACGCGAGATCCAGGGCATGATCCAGTCCGGGCAGCTGAAGCCTGGCGAAAAGATCCCCTCGCAGCGGGAGTTTTCCCAGAAGTTCGGTATCAGCCGCGCCTCCCTGCGCGAAGCGCTGCTGACGCTGGAAACACTCGGTCTGTTGAAGACGGAGGCGGGCAGGGGCACCTTCGTCGCCAGCCCGGCCACGCCGGCCTCTGCTGCCACCGGTCACATGGCCCCCTGGCGCTATTCCGACAGCCATTCGGTCTTCGATGTCTTCCAGACCCGCATCCTGCTTGAAGGCGAGATTGCCCGGTTGGCGGCTGGCCGCCTGACGCAGCTGCAGCTCGACAAGATGGAGCAGGCGACGCGAACAATGGAAGAGTGCTGGGCCAATCAGGATCTCCTCGCCAATGTCGAGGCAGACCTCGAGTTTCACGGGCTGATCGTCTCGGCCTGCTCGAACGCCATGCTGAAGGCCCTCTACCAGACCGTCCGCGATCTTGTGACGGAAACGCAGCGCCAGCCGATCCCGATCACCGATCCAGAACGCATGCGGGAATCCATCGCCGAACACCGCAGGATCATTCTCGCCCTGCGCTCCAATGACGGCGCAGGCGCCAAGCTCGAGATGGAAACCCATATCCGCAACACCGCGCGTTGCGCCGGCCTCGAGCCGTAAGCGATAGACCACCTTCCATGCAGAGGCGGCCCGGCCCTGGATCGGCAAGTCCGTACCGGTGTTGACCCACTGGCCAATGACTGCGACAAGGCTCGGATGCATACACCGATCGATATCGACCCGGATTATCTCAGGTCTCGGCTGAAGGCATTGCTCGCCATTCCGAGCCCTACAGGCTTCACAGACGAGGCTGTCCGGCACACCGCCCGCGAACTCGAGCGTCTCGGACTTGAGGTCAAGCTGACCCGCAGGGGTGCGATCCGCGCCCGTCGACCGGGAGCCGCCGACAGACCCGCCCGGGGCATCGTATCCCACCTCGACACCCTCGGCGCCCAGGTGAAGGCGCTGAAAGACAATGGACGCCTGGAGCTTGTCTCCATCGGCCATTGGTCGGCGCGCTTTGCCGAGGGCGCCCGCGCCTCGATCTTTTCGACCAAGGGCATCTACCGTGGCTCCATCCTGCCATTGAAGGCATCCGGGCATACGTTCAACGACGAGGTCGACACACAGCCGACCGGCTGGCGGCACATTGAAATGCGCATCGACGCTCTGGCCCGCGACCGCAAGGACATCGTGCAGCTGGGCATCGATATCGGCGACATCGTTGCGATCGATCCGCAGCCGGAGTTTCTCGAAAACGGCTTCATCGTCTCGCGTCATCTCGACGACAAGGCCGGCGTCGCCATCATGCTGGCAGCACTCGAGGCGATGCAGCGGCAGGACATCGAGACACCGGTCGATACCTATTGGCTGTTCACCATCGGCGAAGAAGTCGGCGTCGGCGCCTCTGCCGCGCTCGTGCCGGAAATCGCCTCCCTGGTCGCCATCGACAATGGCACCACAGCACCCGGTCAGGCTTCCGACGAATTCGGCGTAACGCTTGCCATGGCCGACCAGACCGGCCCCTTCGACTATCACCTGTCCAAGAAGCTCTTCGAACTGTGCGGCGAACATGGCATCCGCGTTCAGAAGGATGTCTTTCGCTACTATCGCTCCGATGCCGCTTCGGCGGTCGAGGCCGGTCATGATGTGCGCACCGCACTTTTGGCCTTCGGCGTCGATGCCTCGCATGGCTACGAGCGCATCCATCTCCATGCACTGATCTCGGTCGCCAAGCTGGTGGTCCATTACGCCGCCAGCGAAGTCCGGATCGAGCGCGATTCCGAAGAGGTTTCCGGTCTGCGCGGCTTCACCCGTCAGAAGGTGGCACCGGCCGAGCAGGTGCTTCGAGCAAACGAACCCGACGAACCATAATTCCGGCACTTCGAACCATCCGCCCACGTCGCGGATCGCCACAGTTGAAGCCGCTTTTGAGGCGCGATTGTCGCGAAGTTTCGCGCATGGCTTGACATCCGATTGCGGCGGTTGTTTCCCCCTGCTAGCGTTCGGAATGGCGGATGCGCCGAACCTGCGGAGAGTGAGACAATGTCGGGCGACGAGGCAACGAAAAGGCCGCGGCTGAAGATCGGCTTCGTGCTGTCGCGCTCCTTCACTCTGTCCGCCTTTGCCCTCTTCATTGATACAATCCGGCTTGCCAGCGACGAATATGATCGCTCGGGCCGCGTGCTCGCCGATTGGCAGGTGCTCGGCAGCACGCGCCACCTGATCAGTTCGAGCTGCGGTGTGCAGGTCGCACCGACCAGCGACTTCGTCGATCCGAGCCGCTTTGATTACATCGTCGTGGTCGGCGGCCTTCTCGGGCGCCAGGCCGCCGTGGACGATCAGACCATCGCCTTCCTGAAAAGGGCCGATGCCCAGAAGGTGCCACTGATCGGCCTTTGCACGGGAACCTTTATCCTCGCGGACGCGGGTCTGATGAAGAACCACCAGACCTGCGTCAGTTGGCTCCACTACCAGCAGTTCCGGGACCGTTTTCCCGATCATGAGGTCCGCTCCGACCGTCTGTTCAATCTCGATCGCCGCCGCGGCTCCTGTGCCGGCGGCAGCAGCTCCGCCGACCTCGCCGCCTTCATCGTCCGACAGTATCTCGGCCACGATGCCGAGCGAAACGCGCTGGAAGTCCTGCAGATCGAGAAGGCCCGCACCAACAGGGACATCCAGGTCCGTCGCCCGCTCACCATCGAATGCGACGATCCCCGGGTGAAAGCGGTTCTGATCCTGATGGAGCAGAGCCTCGAAAACGAATTGACCATCGATCAGCTTGCCCGCTCGGTCGGCCTTTCGCGCCGCCAGCTCGAACGCCTGTTCGCCCAGAAGATCGATGTCTCGCCCGCCCGCATCTATACGAAGCTCAGGATGGAACGCGCCAAGATGCTGGTCACCCAGACCAATGCTTCGCTGATCGATATCGCCCTTCAGGTCGGCTTCCAGAACACCTCGCATTTCACCCGCGTCTTCAAGGGCACCTATGGCCGGACACCAGGCCAGATGCGCAGCCATCCGACGGTTTGACCGCGATCGGGCTCGCGCATCAGCTGCGTTAGGAGTGCCTTTTTTAGGTCTGTTGCCTGCGACGCAAAGGCCCCGGCCGCCCGCTTGTGAGCCGACTCGGCCGGTGCTATCCAGCGGACATCTGTCGGGGGATAGAATGGCCGAACGGGGCGTTGATTTGAGCTTTGACCGGGCGATACGCATGATCTGCGTTGTCGCGCTTGTGCTGCTCGGCCTCGCGCATCGCCCTGCCGTTCCACCCACACCGCAGCTTTCCCCGCAGGAAATCGCAGCCCTTACCCTGCCGGATGGCAGCCTGCCTGAGCTCTGCCTGCCCACAGAGAACGGCAAGGCCAAGGGGCACGCCGCCTCGTCCGATTGTGAAGCTTGCCGCATCGCGGCGTCGGCGCTGTTGCCTGCGCCGGCCGATTCGGTCGGCATCCGCATGCCGCTCATCGCAGCCATCACCCTGCCGCAACCGGCAGAGGCTCACTATCGCCAGCTTTTCCCTCCCGACAGCCATCCCCGCGCGCCCCCTATCACCGCCTGATCGAAAACCATGGCCGGCGCATGTCTGCGCCCGGCTGTCCGTGTCGTCAGGCCGGTGAGCTAGCAATCGCGCAGCTCCGGTCGAAATCGGATGTCTGTCATGCTGCAAATGTTTGCCGATTGCGGGGCGCCGCCTGCGTTCCCGCCTGTTTCTTCAACCTTGTCGCCGCAACGGGCGATGTCGCTCGCCGGTCCGCTTCTGCCACCGCGCACCGTCGTCTTTCTCGAAGGTCTGGCGCGCTCCCCGCAATACCGCGTCGTCGATGGCTGTGTCGCCACCGCCCAGACATTGGTCGATGGTCGGCGCCAGATCATCGATCTCGTCGGCCCCGGACGCCTGATCGGCCTCGGTTTTGGCGATCAGAACCGCTATTCCGCGGAAACGCTGGGTTTCACCCGGCTGGAGGCCGTGTCTGAAAGCATGGCCCAGGGCGAGCGTGATCTGGCGCTGAGCGAAATGCTGGCCCGCTCGCAAAGCCTGGTCATGCTGCTCGGTCGCAAGACCGCACCGGAGCGTGTCGCCTCCGCCCTCATCGATCTTGCGGAGCAATTTGGCCGCGCCGCGCGTGACAGGAAGCGGAGGTCCGTCACCTTCCATCTTTACCCGACACGCGGCGATCTCGCCGACTGGCTCGGCCTCACCATCGAGACCGTCAGCCGCTGCCTCACCCGTCTGAAGAAGGCAGGGCTCATCGAGATCAAGCACGGAGATCTCGTCACCGTGCTCGATCCGGAACAGCTCTCAGGCGTTGCTGCCGGCGCTTATGCGCTCGCCAATTGCATTTTCCCATAACCAACAGAGAATTAGGATGACCATCGTTTCCGACCTCACCCCCGCCCAGGCGACAGACAAGGATCTGTCGCGCCGCTTCTACATCACCGCGTGGCGCTGGCATTTCTATGCCGGCCTCTATGTCGCGCCCTTCATGATCATGCTCGCCGTCACCGGCCTGATGATGCTGTGGACGGCGACCCTGTTCGGCCGCGATGGCGAAAAGACCTATACCGTCGAGCCGCAGGCCGCCATTTCCGCCGTCTCGGACCAGGCGGGAGCCGCGACCCTCGAAATCCCCGGCCAGATCATCCAGTACATCGCCCCGCGCACGCCCGAACAGGCCGCCCTCTTTCGCATCAACCAGGGTGACGCCTCCTATATGGTGGCGGTCGATCCTTACCGTGCCGAAGTCCTCGGCCACTGGGATCGGCGTACCGGGCTCTACGATCTCGCCGACAACATCCATGGCACGCTGCTGATCGGCACTCTCGGAGACCGTCTGATCGAGATCGCCGCCGGCTTCGGGATCGTTCTGGTGATCACCGGCCTCTATCTCTGGTGGCCACGCGATGGCCGCGGTTTCGGCTCGGTGCTGCTTCCGCAGCTTTCCGCCAGGGGGCGTCAGTTCTGGAAGTCGCTGCATCTGACGATCGGTTTCTATGCCTCGCTCTTCCTCGTCGTCTTCCTGCTGTCCGGCCTGACCTGGGCGGGGATCTGGGGCGAGAAGTTCACCCAGGCCTGGAGCACCTTCCCGGCGGAAAAATGGGACAATGTGCCCCTGTCGGACAAGACCCATGCCAGCATGAACCATGGCGGCGTCAAGGAGGTGCCGTGGACGCTGGAACAGACCCCGATGCCGGCTTCCGGCTCGGATGCCGGTGTCACCGGCACACCGGCAGGTGAGCCCGTTTCGCTCGATGCCATCGTCATGCTCGCCCGCACGCTCGGCTTCGAGCAGCGCTTCCAGCTGGCGTTCCCGGGTGACGAGACGGCCGTCTGGACCATCTCGCGCGATACCATGAGTAATGACAGTGCCAATCCCTTGATGGATCGCACCGTTCATGTCGACCAGTATACCGGCCGCATCCTCGCCGATGTCGGCTTCAGTGATTACGGTCCAGCCGGCAAGGCCATGGCCGCCGGTATCGCCTTCCACGAGGGCGATATGGGTCTCTGGAACCTGGTGCTGGTCAATATCGTCTGTCTGTCGATCATCTTCCTATCGGTCAGCGGTTTCGTCATGTGGTGGAAGCGCCGCCCCAAAGGTGCCGGTCGTCTTATGGCCCCCAACGTTGGCGAGCCCGGGCCCCTCTGGAAGACCGGAGCACTGGTGATGCTGGGAACGGCTTTGCTCTTCCCGCTCTTAGGCGCCGTCCTCCTGGCGGTGCTTCTCCTTGACTTCCTCGTCTTTCGCCACATCAGGCCGCTGAAAAAGGCATTGAGCTGATTGAATATCGGCGCCCCCAAAAGCGGGGCGCCGAGTCGCCGTCATCCATGTTCTGAAAAAAGAATGGAACAATGGAACCTCTCGGCCATTTGCAAATCATGTGTCCGGTAAACCGAGGAACGGTTTGCCGGCACCTTTTCGTTTGGTCTTTCAACGGAGGTTTCAGCCCGGTTCATGTGTGGCATTTGTGGAGAAGTGAGATTCGATGGCGTATCGCCGTCGGTAGCGGCAGTTTCGATCATGGCGGACGTCTTGGCCCCACGAGGGCCGGATTCGGCCGGCGTGATGGTCAGGGGCAATGTCGGGCTCGGCCATCGACGATTGCGCATCCTCGATCTTTCCGACAAATCGCAGCAGCCGATGGTCGATCCCGATCTCGGCCTTTCGCTCGTCTTCAACGGCTGTATCTACAACTTCCGTGAACTGCGCAGCGAACTGGAAGCCAAGGGCTACCGCTTCTTCTCCGATGGCGACACCGAAGTCATCCTGAAGGCCTGGCATGCCTGGGGCACGGGCTGCGTATCGCGCTTCCACGGCATGTTCGCCTTCGTCATCCACGAGCGCGACACCGGTCGCGTGGCCATAGCGCGCGACCGCTTCGGCATCAAGCCGCTCTATCTGGCCGAAGTCTCCGGTGGTCTGCGCTTCGCCTCCTCGCTTCCCGCCATCGTCAAGGCGGGTGGCGTCGACACCGCGATCGATGTCACGGCGCTTCATCACTACATGACCTTCCACGCCGTCGTGCCTCCGCCGCGCACGATCTACAAGGGCGTGCGCAAGCTGCCCCCGGCAACCATCCGGGTCTACCAGCCTGATGGCAGCTTCGAGGACAAACGCTATTGGGACCCGGCCTATACGCGCCGGGCCGAAGATGCAGGCATGAGCCGCGAGGACTGGCAGGAGCAATTGCTCGATGCGCTTCGTCTCGCCGTCAAGCGCCGGATGATTGCCGATGTCCCCGTCGGCGTCCTGCTGTCAGGTGGTGTCGATTCCAGCCTGATCGTCGGCCTTCTGGCGGAAGCAGGTCAGACGGGCCTGATGAGCTTCTCCGTCGGCTTCGAGGAAGCCAATGGCGAAAAGGGCGATGAATTCGTCTATTCCGACCTGATCGCCAAGCACTTCGGCACCGACCACCACAAGATCTTCGTGCCCTCGGCCGATCTGATGGGCGCGCTTCCCGGCACCATCGCTGCCATGTCCGAGCCCATGGTCTCCTATGACAATGTCGGTTTCTACCTTCTGTCGAAGGAAGTCTCGAAACACATCAAGGTCGTGCAGTCAGGCCAGGGCGCCGACGAGGTCTTCGGCGGCTATCACTGGTATCCGCCGCTGGTCGGCTCCACCGATGTCGTCGGCGACTACGGCCGCGCCTTCCGCGATCGCTCGCATGAAACGCTGACAACCCAGCTCCGGGACCGCTGGATCACTGAGCGCGATGTCAGCGGCGACCTGCTCCGCGAACATCTCCTGCGCGCCGGTGCAGACAGCCCGGTCGATCAGGCACTCCGCCTCGACAGCAATGTCATGCTCGTCGACGATCCGGTCAAGCGCGTCGACAACATGACCATGGCCTGGGGCCTGGAAGCGCGCGTGCCCTTCCTCGATCACGAACTGGTCGAACTCGCCGCCCGCATTCCCCCGGAGGAAAAGCTCCGCGACGGCGGCAAAGGCATCCTCAAGGATGTCGCCCGCAAGGTCATCCCCTCCGAGGTCATCGACCGCAAGAAGGGCTACTTCCCGGTACCCCAGCTGAAATACATCGCCGGTCCCTATCTCGACATGCTCCGCGACGCCCTGTCGTCACAGGCTGCCCGCGAACGTGGCCTCTTCCGCCAGGATTACATCGATCGTCTGGTGGCCGATCCCGCCGCGCATATCACGCCGCTGCAGGGCTCCGAACTCTGGCAGATCGGCCTTCTCGAAATGTGGTTGCAGGCTCAGGAGAACTGACGTGAGCAAGGCAGAGAAGAAGCCCGCCACCCAGCCGCGCAAGGCGCGTCGCGGCAACGCGCTATCGCATCGGCTGACGCGCCTCAGAACCCCTGGCGGCAGTGGCCAGGGGGCAGCCAGCCGTACTTGCGAACCGGATGCACGCAACCGCAACGTCGCCCTCGATTGCGGCTGGGGTCGGCTTCTTTTCACACCGACCTTCGAGGCCTATACCGACCTCCTCGAAGCGCTCCGCGAAGAAGCCCCCGACACGCGCGACATCGCCTTTCACGTCGGCGATCCCCATGTCCTGCTCGCCCAGGCACCGCAGGAGATCTTCCTCGATCCGTCCCACACCTTTAGGCTCGATCTCTCCACCTATCGCGCCGGAGGCCGCCGCCCCAAGGGCGTCACCATCAGGCGTTTCTCCTCGGAAAGCGATGCGGCGGGTATCAATGCGGTCTATGCCAGCTGCGGCATGGTCCAGGTGCGCGAGGACTTCTTCACCGGCGAGCGTGACAACAGGCCGGTCACCTATTTCGTCGCGCAGGACGATCTGACCGGCGAGATCGTCGGAACCGTCACCGGCATCGACCATCACCGCATGTTCGACGACCCGGAGCGCGGCGCCTCGCTCTGGTGCCTCGCCGTCCACCCGCAAGCCCGCCAGCCGGGCATCGGCGAGGGCCTTGTGCGTATCCTCGCCGAACATTTCCAGGCGCGGGGCCTCGCCTATCTCGATCTCTCCGTCCTGCATGACAACGACAAAGCGATCGGCCTCTACGAGAAGCTCGGCTTCCGCCGGGTGCCGCTCTTTGCCGTCAAGCGCAAGAATGCCATCAACGAGAAGTTCTTCGCCCAGCCGGTCGAGGGCTACGAGGCGCTCAACCCCTATGCCCGTCTGATCGTTGACGAGGCGCTCCGCCGCGGCATCCATGTCGAGGTGACCGATCCCGAAGGCGGCTTCTTCCGTCTGAGCCATGGCGGGCGCAGCATCCATTGCCGCGAAAGCCTCTCGGACCTCACCTCATCGGTCGCGATGTCGATCTGCGACGACAAGGCCGTCACCCGCCGCTTCGCCCAGACGGCGGGTCTCACAGTCCCCGAACAGCTCTCCGCAGACGCCCCCGAGGACGAAAAGCACGCCTTTCTCGAAAAACACGGCAAGCTGGTGGTGAAGCCCGCCCGCGGCGAACAGGGCCGGGGCATTTCGGTCGGCATTTCCTCGATGGACGCCCTGCAGGCCGCCATCCGTCAGGCCCGCCAGGTCTGCGACCGCGTGCTTCTGGAAGCCTGTTTCGAAGGGGAAGACCTCCGCCTCGTCGTCATCGACTACAAGCTCGTCGCCGCCGCCGTGCGTCGCCCGCCCCGCGTGATTGGTGATGGCCGCTCGCCGATCCGCAGGCTGATCGAACAGCAGTCCCGTCGTCGCGCTGCCGCAACCGGTGGCGAAAGCCGGATTCCTGTTGATGCCGAGACGAAGCGATGCCTCGCCGAGCAGGACCTCGATCTCGACAGCGTGCTCGAAGAGGGCCGCGAAATCACCGTCCGCAAGGCTGCCAATCTCCACACCGGCGGCACGATCCACGACGTCACCGCGACTGTCCATCCTGACCTCGTCGATGCCGCCTGCCGGATCGCCAAGGCCATCAAGATTCCGGTCGTCGGCATCGATTTCATGGTCCATGATCCTGCAAAACCGGACTACGTGTTCATTGAAGCCAATGAGCGGCCCGGGCTTGCCAATCACGAGCCGCAGCCAACGGCCGAATGCTTCATCCAGCTGCTGTTTCCCGGCAGCCGGGCCCGTGAGCGCCGCAACGCCTGACGACAGGCGTGATCGATAAGACCCAAACAAGAAGGGCGGCATTCCGGTGCCGCCCTTCTTGTTTGCGGCTCTCATCACGGCTACTGCGACTCGCCGATCGTGTCCGCCATATGCGCGCCCCGACGTCCCATCGGCTCTGCCGGTCCAGTCGTCGTGTCCACTGCCGTCTGATGTTCGAGCTCCGCATTCAGCATGGCCCCGACAATCAGGATCACCACCGACAGCCAGGTCCAGAACATGAAGGCGATAAATGTGCCGAGCGCGCCATAGGTCGCGTTGTAGTCGGCGAAATTCTCCAGATAGAAGGAGAAGCCGAGCGACATGATCATCCAGACGAGCGAACTCAGCAAAGTGCCCCAGGTCAGCCATCGCAGTTGGGCGTTCTCGCGGCTCGGCCCATAACGATAGATCATCGCGGACCCCAGCCAGATCACGCCGATCAGGATCGGCCAGCGGATAAACCCGACGATCATCTCGGCCCGCGCGGAAATGAAGACGACCGACATGATCAGCGGCAGAATTGCGAGTGCCGTGACGACGACGGCGAGAACGGCCATGGCGCCAAGTGTAAATGCGACGGCCATAAGCGTAGTATGGACGAAGCCGCGTTTCTCCTGTTCCTCATAGGCAATGTTCATGGCCTCGAAGAGCGCCAGCATCCCGTTGCGGGCACTGAACAGCGACACGCCAAGACCGACGAGAAAACCCGTGCTCAAGGTACTGTTGTTTTCGTCGGCCAGCGCCTGTAGTTGCCCCAGGATCATCGTGACCCCATCGGCAGGCAGCAGTTCGGAGAGGAAATCCAGCCGTCCGGCGATCGTGGTCGGATCGGCAATCAGGCCATAAAGCGACACCAGCGCTGCAAGACCGGGAAACAGCGACAGCATCACGTAGAAGGACACGCCTGCTGCAGCGAGCGTGACCCGGTCGGATGTCAGCCGCGACAGGACCCTGAGCGAAACGTCCCACAGGCCACGCACCGGAATGTCGCTGGGGCTGCACGCGTCTCGCCCTCGTTCATCGCGGACTTGGGAGGCAGTGAGGGGCGTGGATGAAGGTGTCACTGGCGGCATGTCGGGCTCCTTGTTGTCAGGGAAACTGGTCCACATGCCGCCATGTTCCCTGCCGAGACGAGAGAAGCCGGGCGGAACCGTAGCCGGCCGAGGTCGGTTGGGCTCCCAAATACTTCACAGGGAGAAGACCATGTCCGACAATACCAAGCACGAACTATCGACCGGCCATCAGCGCGAGGAGGTCGATCCGCATCTGGCGCCGCCCTTAGAAGCCGCCGCGCGCCGGTCGGATGCAGCCGCCGTGGAACATGGCATGTCGAGGGGCGATGAACTGCTCAGCATCTACCGGCTGGAGCCCATAGCCGCGCCGGACGATCCGCGTTGGGACAATGCCCCTGGCCATGGTGTGGTGACGGTAGCTGCCCGCTCAACGGGCGATGCCCGCCTCGTCGCGGCCTCGCAGGAGCTGGACTATATGGAAATCGACGCCAAACCTGCCGAGGACGTGACGACCGGAATGGCAAGTGCCTTCCGCTCGGAGAAACTCTACACGGTCATCGAGATCGCGCGTGACAGGCATGGTCTCACCCGTGGTCTCATCGATGGCGAGATTGGCATCGACACGATCAGACCCGTCCAGATCTGATCGAAGCGTGGCTGTCATGATGCCGGCCTGAGGGAAGCGGGCCACACCCGCTTCCGCTTTTGCCGTTTTCGAAGTAGCTCGGGCCTCAGACCTTGGCGCTTTCCCCAGCCTCTTGCCGTGAAACGAATTCCATCGTCACCTCACGTAGATTGTCCTTCAGCCATTGGGCCATGTTCTCTTCTTCCGCCAGGTTCTGCTGCAGGCCGCTGGTCGCGCCCTGGAACCCACCCATTTCCGCCATGACCATCAGCGAGTTATAGGCGGCGATCTCGTAATTCTCGAAAGCCTGGTTGGCGAATGAGTTCTTCAGGATCTCGTCACCCGCCATGGCGTGGCTGATTGCAGCCATGCTGCCGCCTGCCGAGAGCATCCAGTCCTTGATGGTCGAGTGATCCTCGTCGAGGCTCGCGAGGATGTCCTCGAGCCGCTTCAACTGCACTTCGGTCTCCTGCAGATGCTGTTCCAGTCGCCGTGCCACCTGAGGATAGTTTTCGATTCGGGAAAGCTGTGGCTTGATGATCGAGATTGCCTGGTTTTCCATCGCATGCGCATTGCGCAGGCCGGTAACGAAAAGCGAACGTCTGTCTTCTGCCATTGTCTCTGTCTCCTTGATCTGACCGTCTCCGAACCGCGAGTCCCCTGAAGGGTTCCCCGTGGCCAAGAGGCTGGGTGGATCATGGAAAAGGCACGCCGCAGCCTGGCGTGCCTTATTGAAGACTGGTCTGTTGCCCGCGCTGGACCTTTCGGCGATCCGGATCAGCCTTCGAAGTCGCCCTCGGCATTCACCTCGCGCCCGCCGACGATGATCGCTCGTTTGCCGACATGGTTGGCAGCACCGACGATGCCTTCCTGCTCCATCCGCTCCACAAGCGAAGCCGCCTTGTTGTAGCCGATGGATAGCCGGCGCTGGATGTAGGAGGTCGAGCACTTCTTGTCGCGCAGCACAACCTTGACCGCCTTGTCGTAGAGGTCGTTGCCGTCCTCTTCCGCCATCGCGCTCTTGTCGAAAACGGCCACGTCCTCTTCCGGCTCTTCTTCGGCTTCGTCCGCATCCTCAGTCACGGTGCCCAGATAGTCCGGACGGCCCTGCATCTTCAGATGCGCGACGACCTTCTCGACTTCCTCGTCGGAGACGAAGGGACCATGTACGCGGGCAATGCGCCCGCCGCCGACCATATGCAGCATGTCGCCCTGGCCGAGCAGATGTTCGGCACCCGGCTCACCCAGAATGGTGCGGCTGTCGATCTTCGAGGTCACCTGGAAGGAAACGCGCGTCGGGAAATTCGCCTTGATCGTGCCGGTGATGACGTCGACCGAGGGCCGCTGCGTCGCCATGATCAGGTGGATGCCGGCCGCACGCGCCATCTGCGCCAGTCGCTGGATCGCACCTTCGATTTCCTTGCCGGCAACCATCATCAGGTCGGCCATCTCGTCGACCACGACGACGATGTAAGGCATCGGCGAGAGATCGAGCTCCTGCTCCTCGTAGACAATCTCGCCGCTCTGCCGGTCGAAGCCGGTCTGCACGCTCACGGTGATCGTCTCGCCCTTCTCGCGCGCCTGGGCCGCGCGGGCATTGTAGCCGTCGATATTGCGCACGCCGAGGCGGCTCATCTTGCGATAGCGGTCTTCCATCTCGCGCACCGCCCATTTCAGCGCCATCACGGCCTTCTTCGGATCGGTCACGACGGGGGTGAGCAGATGCGGGATGCCGTCATAGACGGAAAGCTCCAGCATTTTCGGATCGACCATGATCAACCGGCACTCGTCCGGCCGGAACCGGTAGAGCAGCGACAGGATCATCGTGTTGATCGCGACCGACTTGCCCGAACCGGTGGTACCGGCAACGAGCAGATGCGGCATCTTTGCGAGTTCCGCGATCACGGGCTCGCCACCGATGGTCTTGCCGAGGCAGACCGGAAGCTTGTAGCGCGTCTCGGCATAATCGGGCGTCTCGATCAGCTCGCGCAGATAGACCGTCTCGCGCACCGGGTTCGGCAGCTCGATGCCGATCACATTGCGACCGGGGACAACAGCGACGCGGGCAGATAGCGCCGACATTGAACGGGCGATATCGTCCGAGAGACCGATGACGCGCGAGGACTTGACCCCCGGTGCCGGCTCGAATTCGTAGAGCGTCACGACGGGGCCCGGGCGCACGTCGATCACTTCGCCCTTGATGCCGAAATCTTCGAGCACGCTTTCCAGAAGCCCGGCGCTCTGCTCGAGCGCCTCTGCCGTCATCGTCACGCCGGTCTGAACCGGCGGCATCTGCAGGAAATCGAGGTAGGGAAGCTCGTATTCGCCTTCGCCCAGCGCTTCCTGCGCTTTGAACAGCGGCTGGCGTGGCAGTGCGGCAGACATCGGAGCAATCGACGAATGGTTCGCCTGGAGCGGCGCCGCAACAACGGCCTCAAGGGGGGCAACCGTCTCGGTCGCCGCTGCCTGCGCCTGCTGCAACGCGTAGGACGCCGCTGACACCTCCCGATATGCGACTTCCCGATACAGCGCGACGACCGAGCCCGGGGTTGCGTCGAACACGGGCTTGCGCGCCGCAACGGTCACCGGATGTGTGGTGGCCGAAACCCCTTCTGGGCGATAGCGCACGACTTCGGCGCGCACCGTTGAAACAGCCTGAGGTGCTGGCGCTGGAATGCTGCGAACCGGCTGCGGTGCGGTGTGCTGAGCCCTTTGCGGAGCCGCCGGCTGGCAAGCCTGTGAAACAGGTTGCGCAATCGGGGTCCGCGCCATTTCGATCTCCAATGGAGCATCCACCGGCGCGATCATCGCCTCGAAGAAGATGTGGTCCGACAGCAGCGCTGCGATCGGCAGACGCTCAACCTGCGCTTCGTGCGCGACCGCAGTCACGGCCTCGGGCTGCGTCGGTGATGGATTGGTCATCTGCGTCCACGCGGCAAAGCCTGATGCAACAGATGCCGTGACGGCCGGAGCCGTGACAATAGGCTGGACGGATGGCGGAGCAAACACAGGAGCCGCAACCGGCTCAGGTGCAGCCGCTGCAGGCGGTGTCCGCAGAAACGCATTGCGCACCATCGGCGGACGCGCTGCGGGGGCCGCCTGCTGGGCAGCAAGCCGCAAGGCTTCGGCCTGCTGGGCGAGCGACCGCTGCAGGTGCGGCGGCACATGCGGCTCGGTCGTCGGTCGAACATTTGCCCCGACGGTCGCGGCCTGGGTGCTGGCAAGCACGCTGCGCATGCCCTGAACCAGGGGTGCCGGTTGAACGGGCTGTGGGGCAGGGCCGATCTCCTGCGGCGATGCGCCATCTGCCATCGATGCTTCCCAGGCGGCCTGTTCGGCCTGCTGGCGGGCGAGTTCCCGGCGAAGCTTGTAGGTGAGCGCGCGCGCGCCCACGGCATCCGGCGGCTGCGGCAAGGTCACGGAAGCAGGCATGCGCGGCACTTCGGCCTTCGGTGCCGGCGCGGGTGCGCCTGTGCGCGGCAATCCGGCATAGGGTACGCTGCTCGCCGCAGAAGAGGCAGGCCTTGCCGGGGCAGGGGCCACCGGCTGAGCTGTCGGCTGATAGGCTTGTCGTGTGGGCGCCTGAGGCATCGCCGGCTGTTGTGCGGCCGTCCGTGCAGGCGGTGCGCTCGGCTGGGCGACAGGCGCAGGCGTTGGCTCGGCCTTGCCCGGCACGCGGTCGGGCGTGCGGGTGAAACGCACATTGGGACCTAACACGAAGGCCTTCTGCCAGACGGGCGTTTCCTCACGCCCCTCGATCTGGTCGGCTGCCGACTGATCGGCGCCTTCACCCTTGTTGTCCCCTAAATGATTGACCTGATACGCGGAATTTGAACGGGGAGGGTGCATCGGAAACCTGAACGCTGGCGGGATACAAGAACGCGAAAACTGAGCTATCTGAGTAGAAAATAAAGGTTAACGACCGCTTTCTGTCCGGCAGAAATTTCTAATGCACGAAGGGTCTGAATCGGGCCCTTTCGTCCCCGACGCCGCTGTTGCCAAAGCCGAATTTCGCCCCTCGCCGGAAGATGCTGCCCCCCAAGTTTTTTTCTCGCACCGTGTCTCCGCTCGGGCTATGGACGGGGACGAACAGAAAGCCGGTCATGTCGAAGAAAGAGAAGCCCAGTCCCCTGAAGAAGCTCCTGAAGGCCTGGACATCAGCGGGGCCCGAGGATCGCCAGGCCTTTCTGGATCTGGTCTCGGCAGAAGTGCGGGCCCGCGCATCGGCCGCCCCCGATCCGTCCGGTGCCGAACCGATTCCAGACGACGCCGCGGCCCTCATCGCCAATGGCCGGTATCTGCTGCCATCGACGATCGAGCGGGTCGAAGCGGTCATGCGCGCTCGAAAACTCTCGCCCTCCGGTGTCATGGCCGAACTCGGCTTCTCCAGCCGCGACGCCTCGCTCACCCGCGCGCTCGCCATGAAAGCGGCCTTGCGCCTCTCCGTGATCGCGGCACTTGCCGAGTGGCTTCTCGCACACGAAGCAGACGGCTGAGGCAGCACACTATGCCGTTCACCCTCGTCGCGCCGGTTGAGTTCGTTCAGGACATCAAGAAAAGCCGCTTCATCGCGCAAGCGGCACCGATTGCCAGCGAAGAGGAAGCCAAGGCCTTCCTCGCCTCGGTCTCCGATCCCGCCGCCAATCACAATTGCTGGGCCTGGCGCATCGGTCAGGCCTACCGTTTCTCCGACGACGGCGAGCCCTCGGGCACGGCTGGCAAGCCGATCCTGCAGGCGATCGATGGCCAGGAACTCGACGGTATCGTTGTGGTCGTGACCCGCTTCTTTGGCGGCATCCTGCTCGGCAGTGGCGGTTTGATGCGTGCCTATGGCGGAACGGCTGCCCAGATGCTCCGATCGGCCGACAAGCGGGAGATCATCCCGATGGTGACGGGCGAATCATCGGTCAGCTTCTCGGACCTCGCCCTCGTGAAGTCGCGGCTCGCCGCAATCCCGCATCTCACCTTCGTCGAAAGCTTCACGGCAGAGGGTGTCGATCTCGCGGTCACGCTGAGGCAGGGCGATGAGGATCAGGCGATCCGGCTGGTGCGCGATCTCACCAGCGGCCGGTCAAGCCTCGTCTTTCCGGACTGAGCGCTCAGCTCTTCTTTTTCGGCATGTCCTGGCTGGAAAGCTGCTTCCAGGAATTCTGCTGGGCAAGCATGCCGCGCAGATATTGCAGATTGGCCGCCGCCTGCTGCGGATCGAGCTCCTGGGCCGCCAGCTGTTCTGCCTCCTGGAACCGGCCCTGCAGGCCGACCACCAGCGCGAGGTTCTGACGGACCCGGCTGTCGGCACGGGGTTGCTGCGACGCCTGGCGCAGATAGTCCTCGGCCGTCTTCAGGTCGCCCGAAAGCACGAAGGACATGCCCATGTTCGACAATACGCTTGGATCGTTCGGCTGCATCTGCAGCGCCATGCGGTAACGCGAGCGCGCCTCGCTGGAACGGCCGAGCTGGTCGAGCACGGCCCCTTCCGCCGAATAAAGCCGCCAGTCGGGTCGGTCCGGTGTCTGCGCCCGCTGAATGGTGCCGAGTGCCTTTTCCAGCTGGCCCGCCGCAGCCTGCGCCTTGCCGAGTGAGGAGAGCACCTCGCGATCGTTCGGATGGGCAATCGCCACCTGCTGCATGACAGCAAGCGCCTGCGTGTTGCGGCCTGTCATCATCAGTCCATTGGCATAGGAGAGGCCGATATTCCGGTCCTTCGGGTTGCGGTCATAGGCCTGGCCGATGCCTTCCACGGCGCGGCTCAGTTGCGGACCGCTGAGCGAATCGAGTTGTTGGCTTGCCTTGGGGATCGAGCCCGTCGTCAGCTCCTTCTTCGCCGAGCCGCAGCCGGTGAGCGTCATCGCCGCCATCACCAGACCTGTCATGGCCACGATCCGCAGATGGTTTGCCGAGCCTGGAATTCGCATGCGCATGGTGATCGTCCCGAGTTAGCTAGTCCCCGCCGCCGCGCCTCGTCCGGGCGGCGCAACCTCCACTCAAGCAATAATCTGTTAACCCTAACGGAGTGTTAATCGAGCCCCCAACGATTCTTCAGCCGAATCTCCAGAAAGCGTCTCGCCATGGCCCCGTTCCAGTATATCGAAAGACCGTCCCCCTTCAGCACCAAGGGCGGCAAGACGCTCCCGGTCTTCGCCGTCACCCCGGCCCATGTCGAGACCGGCACGCTGGAACCACTCGCCCTCGACTGGGCCAAGAAGGCCGGCTTCAAGGCCGAGGCCGGCTCGGTGCTGCTGATCCCCACCGCCGACGGCCATGTGGGTGGCGCGCTGTTCGGGCTCGGCGCCAACCCTTCCGAAAATCCCTATCTCACCGGCAAGCTCGCCCGTGCGCTGCCGGCCGGCGAATGGCACATCGAAACCGCCCCGCTCACCGCCAACCGCCTGCTGCTCGGCTATGGCCTCGGCGCCTACAGCTTCGACCGTTATCGCTCCGAGCGGGTCACGGAACCGCGCCTCCTGATCCCGCAGGATGCCGATGCCGCCGACATCAAGCGCCAGTTGGCGGGCGTCTATCTCGCCCGTGACCTGATCAACACCCCAGCCAACGACATGAGCCCGGCCGATATCGAAGCCGCCGTCCGTCGCCTCGCCGAACACTACAAGGCCGAGGTCTCCGTCATCACCGGCGACGAACTCATCGAGAAGAACTTTCCCCTCGTCCACGCCGTCGGCCGCGCCTCCACGGTTGCCCCTCGCTTGATCGAGATGCGCTGGGGCAAGAAGGGCCATCGCAAGGTCACCCTTGTCGGCAAGGGCGTGAGCTTCGACACCGGCGGCCTCGACATCAAGCCGGCCTCCTCGATGCTCCTGATGAAGAAGGACATGGGTGGCGCCGCCAATGTTCTCGGCCTTGCGCTGATGATCATGGATGCCAAGCTCAAGGTTGATCTCCACGTCGTCATTCCCGCGGTCGAAAACGCCATCGCTGGCAATGCCTTCCGCCCCGGTGACGTCTACAAGAGCCGCAAGGGTCTGACCGTCCAGATCGACAACACCGATGCCGAAGGACGCCTGATCCTTGCCGATGCGCTGGCCTATGCCGACGCCGAGGAACCGGATCTGCTAATCGACATGGCCACCCTGACGGGGGCCGCCCGTGTCGCGCTCGGCCCGGATCTGCCGCCCTTCTTCACCGATGACGAAGACCTTGCCCATGGCATCGCCGATGCGAGCCTCGCGGTCGACGATCCGCTCTGGCGCATGCCGCTCTACAAGGGGTATGAGCGCATGCTGAAGGCCCAGATCGCCGACGTGACGAATGCCCCCTCGGGCGGTATGGCGGGCGCCATCACGGCCGCCCTCTTCCTCAAGCGCTTCGTCTCGCCGGGCCGCCGCTGGGCGCATTTCGACATTTTCGGCTGGTCGCCGACGGAGCGGGCCCATTCGCCTGTCGGCGGCGAGGCTCAGGCGATCCGCGCGCTTTACCGCTACCTGCAGTCCGGCGCCGACTGAGCCTGAATCCACCAGCCCCTTGCCAGATCGTTCCTTTACCGGAATGATACTCGCGAGGGGCTGCTGGCCCGGATCAGAACGAGGGGGAGGGGCCATGGGCCTCGAAATGACGGCGACCCAGGCGCTTTCCCTGTGGCACAGGGTGACCCTGGATCAGGTCCAGAAAGACGGCCACGACCTCACCATGCGTCAGCTCGCCGTGCTTCTCGAGATTTATCTTGTGCCGCCGCCCCATACGGTGCGCGGCCTTGCCGCAACCCTCAATGTCACAAAGCCTGTCATCACCCGCGCACTCGATACGCTCGGGGAGCTGGGCCTCGTTGACCGTATCAGGGACGAGCTCGACCGCCGCAGCGTCATCGTCAAGCGCACCGTCGGCGGTGCGCTCTTTCTCGAAAAATTCGGCGATAACATCATCGCCCGGGGCCGCTCGCTCGGCTGACGGAGACTTGATTATGCTCGACCGGCGCCTCAACGCCTTCCGGCCCGATCTCGCCGATATCGCCCTGAAGGGGCAAGTCGAAGCGGACAGGTTTGTCACCCCGCAACCGGCGATGATCACCCAGCCGGTCGTGCCGCTTCGCCCGAAACCCGATCTTTCCATGGGAATCGATACCGAACTCCTGATGGGTGAAGAAGTCCGTGTTTTCGAGCGCAAGAATGGCTGGGCGTGGGTGCAGGCGGTGGACGACGGTTATGTCGGCTACCTGCTGGAAGAAACGCTCGGCGCTGTTGCCATAGCAACCCATCTCGTCACTGTGCCGCGCAGCTTCGTCTATTCTGGCCCCGATCTGCGCTTCCCGACGCGGATGGCCTTGTCGATGGGAAGCCGGCTAACGATCGAGGGGGAGGCGGAAACCCGCGGCACCCGCTATCTGCTGATGCCGGACGGCGGAGCCCTTGTTTCCCGCCACATTCGCCCGATCGCCGAACCTCCTGCACCGGATTACGTCGCCGTTGCAGCGCTGTTCCTCGAAACGCCCTATCTTTGGGGCGGCAAGTCCGGCTTCGGCATTGATTGCTCTGGTCTCGTGCAGCTGGCCATGCGCATGGCAGGGCGGAAAGCCCCGCGCGACAGCGACATGCAGGCATCAGGCCTCGGCGTACCCGTGGAGCGTGCCGAACTCAGGCGCGGCGATCTTGTCTTCTGGAAGGGCCATGTGGCGATCATGGAAGACGAAACGACCATGATCCACGCCAACGGCAACACCATGTCCGTGGCCCGCGAGACGCTTGAGGCCGCCATCGAACGCATCGGCTGGCTCTACGGCACCCCAACCGGCTACCGCCGCCCCGTCGCCGAAACGTGATGATCCCGGTCTTGGTGCCGCCGCGTCGAGTGCTTATATCGGCACCACTAGAGCTGACGAGAAGATTGCCCATGCTGCCGGCCTGCCGAAAGAACAACACGTCCACGAAGATCAGCACTGCTCTGGTGCTGGCGTCGCTGGCCGTCTTCGCAGCTGTCGCCCCCGCCTCAGCCTCAGAAGGCATCGCCTGGAGCAGAGCCGGACAGGAGAGTTTCAAGGACCTGCCTGGCGTCAAGCCGCAGGATCCTGTCAACCAGTTCGGTGAAAACGTCAGCTGTGAAACGCGGACGGTTGTCCCCAACCGCCATCACTTCGGTCGCCGTGATCTGCGCGACAGCCTGCCCTACACGGTCTATCGCTGCGAAAAGAACGGCATCGTCTATGAAGGCACCGAGCCGCCGCGGTCCGGCCGCATGTGGTATCCCGGCGTCAACCCAAGGGTTATCGACTGATCTCGTCGGTCTCGGTTCAGTCGTTCGAGGCAGGAAGCTACGCGATCAACTGGCCTTTGTCGGGCTTTGCAAGATTTTACGTAAGATGAAAACGCGAAAGTAGCATTTCGTTCTTAGGTTGTCCTCAATAGACGGCATCCGTCCATCCAGCGTGGTCCGGATCCATTGTCGTTTCAAACAATGAGGACACATCATGCTTCTGGAGAAGATCAGTCACTGTTGGCAGGATCGGTCGGGCAACTTCGGTATCATTTCCGCATTGCTCGCACCGATCGTCCTCGTGTCCGCAGGTGGTGCACTGGATGTCGCTTCGGCCTACAATACGCGCATCGAGATGCAGGCTCAGCTCGACGCCGCCATGCTCGCCGCTGCCCGCAAGAGTGGGAAAAGCGCCCAGGAGCTTGAAGCCCGTAACTTTCTCGGTCTCGACGTCGAGCAGGACGAATTGAATGAAAGCGCCGGCTTCACGCTGACGGTCAATGCCGACGGTTCGCTCACCGGCGGCTACGAGCAGGATGTCGACAACAGGTTTCTCGGTATTGTCGGCCTGAGCAGCTTCACGCTTGGCGTCAGCACCACCGTCGCTGCCGGGGCGGAAGAGGAGGCTGGCGGCAATGGCTGCATTTATGCCCTCGGCAACAAGAGCCAGGCCGTGCTCATCAACTCCGGTGCCAATGTCAAATCGACGAAATGCGAGGTCCACGTCCATTCGACCAGCAATCCCGCCTTCATCATGAATGCCGGGGCAACGATCGATACGGCGAAATTCTGCGTCAAGGGCGCGAACTATATCAAGAACGGCGGCACGCTCAGCAATCTTCAGACGAAATGCGCGGCGGAAGCGGATCCCTTCGCCGGCAAGATGCCGGAGCCCAAGGTCCCTGCAAACTGCACCACATCGGGCACGATGGACGGTCAGTCCATCACGCTGCAGCCGGGCAAGCACTGCGGAACCACGTTCAACGGCTCGCCGACCGTCACGTTCAAACCGGGTCTGCACATCATTTCCGGCCGGATGATCATCAATTCCGGCGCAACGGTGAAGGCGGAAGGTGTCACCTTCTACTTCCCCGACGTCAACAGCGAGATCCGCGCCAATGGCGGCCTGACCTTCACGGCGACGGCGCCGACATCAGGGACCTACAAGGACATCCTGATGTTCGAGAAGACCAGCGACACCAGCAACAACCGCAACCCGCAGCAATATGTCTTCAACGGCAGCAAGGGCGAGATCCTCAAGGGGATCATCCACCTGCCCAATCGCGACGTGACCTACAATTCGACCACGAACCAGACGAACAACATCACGCTGGTGGTGAATACCATCATCATGAATTCGGCCAACTGGAAGATCGAGCCCCTGTCGGGTGGCGGTTCGACGCCGACGAGCGGTCTCACCAATCCTCGCATTCTGCGCTGATGCTGGCTGCGCTGATGCTGGTCGAAGGAATTCAGATCGAGGAAGGGCGTCCGTTGGGCGCCCTTTTTCTCAAGCCGGATCGTCCTGGCCGAGCAAACCGTCGAACACTTCGATCAGCGCTTCGCTGATCGCGCCGCCGAGCTTATGGCCTGCCTCGCGCAAACCTTCCTCGTCCATATCGCGCGCCGCAAGCGCCAGCGCCGTGCCCTCTTGGGCAACGATTTCCTTGGCACGTTCGATCGCCCAGAGGGCAAATTCGCTGCGGCTTTCGATGGCGACGGTCTCGTCCATGGTCTGTCCTTGTGGCGGTCTTGGGGTGCTCGGGAATGCGTGAAAAATCGCACTGAAAACGACAGTGCGACAGCACCGGAAACTCAATTTTCAGACAAGAAAAAAGCCCGGCAAGCCGGGCTTTTTAAAGTGTTTGAGGATCGCATAAACTGCTGATCTCAAATCGGAATTTGGTGCCCAGAAGAGGACTCGAACCTCCACACCCTTTCGAGTACCAGCACCTGAAGCTGGCGCGTCTACCAATTCCGCCATCTGGGCGACGAGGAGCCGTGTAAAGGGACTGCTCCGACCTGTCAACCGGCTTTTTGAAGTTTTCATGTCGGCGCGATGAAGGCGTCTGCCTGAATGCCGGAAGCGGATTCGCAGATGCGTTGGGACACAGGCCTTTTGCACAGTCTGCCACGGATAACGCGGCCGTGAAAAAGCCGTGATCGAAACGCTCTATCTTGCCGTCGGCGAGGCGGTTTGCCCGCCGCCGGGATGAACGACGGGATGACTATATGACGATTCGATCCGCTTTTGTGGCCGTGGCGCTCGCCGGCGCCCAGCTTTTCACCTCCGTGGCGGATGCTGCGATGACGAAGCCGATGCCATTGATTTCGCAGCCGGGCTCCGATGTCGAAGAGATCGATATCGTCTGCGACTTCTCCGGTTGCTACGAGACCTGGGACCGCCCGCCGCCGCGCCGTCCACGCCCCCTGCCACCGGAGTATTATCCGCCGTCCGTCTATGACGAGCCGCCGGTCTATCGCCCACGGCCGCGTCCGCCCGTCTATGTCGAACCCGGCTACCGTCCACGGCCGCGCCCGCCGGTTTACGAGGATCCGGGTTATCGTCCGCCACGTCGGTCCTGGGAGCGGCATGTCGACTGGTGCCTGAACCGCTACCGGTCCTACAATCCCCGCACCAATCAGTTCCTCTCGACGAGCGGCTACTACAAGGTCTGCCAATCGCCCTTCTATTGAGACGAGCGATCTTCGAAGGCGGTTCTGCGGCCGCCTTCGCCCCTGTGTCAGCTGTCGAGCCCTTCATTGCGGCTCACCCGGTCCACATGGCCGAGATCGCGCTCGGGATCGATGGCATCACGCACCTTCTGCTTCAGCTCCTTCGGGCCTGGAAAGCCGCCATCACGCTTGCGTTCCCAGATCAGGTCGTCGTTCAGCTTGATCTCGAAAATCCCGCCCGTGCCAGGGATAAGTGCCACTTCGCCCAGATCGTCAGCAAAGGTGTGCAGCAGTTCCTGCGCCATCCAGCCTGACCGCAGAAGCCAGTTGCATTGGGTGCAGTAGGTGATCGAAATCCGGGGTTTTTCCATCGGCGTATTCCTCACTTCACGGATAAGTTAACCCAACTAATCAACTTTTCTGCGTGCGTCCAATTGCCACGCAGCTAAGCTTCGGCCATGACGCGCAGGTTATTGTCTTTTTTGGAGTTTGTTCATGTCCATTGAACCGAACCGTCTTTTTGTTCCTGCCCTTGCCCCCGTCTATCGCTCCGGTCACGACGGGGTCGAAACCCTGCTGCGTCTGGTGGCCGGTGGCTTCCTCGTCATCCATGGCGCCAGCAAGATCGTTGATCCCTTCGGCGCCGTCCAGATGGTCGAAGGCCTCGGCTTCTATCCCGGCGTCTTCTGGTCGCCGCTTCTGGCGATCACCGAATTCTTCGGCGGCATCCTGCTCGCAATCGGTCTACTCACCCGCCCGGCAGCCTTTGCAGCTACGATCGTCCTGCTGGTCACGGTCTATTTCCACTGGATCCAGCTGGATCAGGGCTTCTCTGGGGCTGAAAAATCTCTGCTTTGGGCGGCGATGACGTTCTATTTCGTCATCCGTGGCGGCAACCGCCACTCTGTCGACGCCCGTCTGAAGAAAACCTTCTGAGGTCCCGGAAGGGCGCTGCTTGCGGCGCCCTTCCATCTTGCGGCGCCCCCGTCTTGCGACATTCGCATCCGCATGCTTTCTCTGAGGCAGCCACCCACGAGATCCGATTCCCCATGCGCGTTGCCATCGTCGAAAACACCCGCGTCACCGAAGTCGGTCAGGTCGGCATTGCGCTTGCCGAGGCGGGCGCGAAGACTACCACCATCCGCGCCTATGCCGGCGTACCACTGCCGGACCTCGATGCATTCGACGCTCTGGTGGTGTTCGGTGGTGAGCAGAATGCCCGCGACGACGAGAAGCATCCCTATCTCCCGGAACTCGCAAGCCTGATGCGTCGCTTCGGCGACAGCGCGAAAGCCGTGCTCGGCATCTGTCTCGGCAGCCAGCTCCTTGCCCGCGCCTATGGCAGCGAAAACCTGATCGGTGCCGCTCCCGAATTCGGTTGGCGCAGCATCGGCCGCACCGAAGCCGGCAGACACGATCCGGTGCTCTCGGCCATGCCCGACCAATTCCTCTCCTTCCAGTGGCACGACGACACCTTCACGCTGCCGCAAGGTTCTGCTCACCTCGCGGAAAACGAAGCGGCTCGCCACCAGGCCTTCCGCATCGGCCGCGCTGCCTATGGCTTCCAGTTCCATTTCGAGGCTAACCGCGAGGTTGTGCGCAACTGGATGACGCATTTCCCAGAGGTCATCGAGCGCAAGGAACCCGGCTGGCTCAACCGCCATCCTGAGATCGAACCGACCGACGGGCAGCTTTCCGATGAAGCCGGGCTGGCGCTGGCTCGTGCCTGGGTCCGGCAGATCCTCCCGTCTTGAGCGCATCTCCCGCGTCACCCGGATCCCTTCGCCGGGTTTGACCGACATCAAGCCGCCGCAGCACCCGACCTGTTATCTCCGACCTCACTGATCGGAGTTCTGCCTTGTCCCTGTCCGCCTTTGCCTTTGCCGTCCTGCTCCTCCTGCTGACGCCGGGGCCGACGAATACCCTGCTTGCCGTTTCAGGCGCCACCCGCGGCCTCAAGGCCTCGCTGCCGCTGATCGGTGCCGAATGCGCCGGCTATCTCACGGCCATCGTCCCGCTTGTCTTTTTGGCCGCGCCACTGCTCATCGATCAGCCGGCTGCAGCCCTTGGCATCAAGCTCGCCTCGACCCTCTGGGTCTTGCTGCTCGCCGCCCGGCTCTGGATCCGGCCGCCTTCGGCCAATGCGCAGGCCGGAACGACGGTGGTTGCCGTCTACGCCACCACGGTGCTCAACCCCAAGGCCCTGATCATCGGGCTTGCCCTCATTCCCGCCGCCGGAACGGGTTCGCTGGAAGCACTGCTCCGGCCGCTCCCCTATCTCGCCATGTTTTTGCTGCTCGTCGTCATTGTCGCCACCTGCTGGTTGAGCGCCGGCGCCGCCATCCTCCGGCGGCTGGCAACCACCAACCCCTTGCTGTTCGGGCGGGTCGCCGCAAGCTGCCTCGCGGTCTTTGCCTTGAGTCTTGCCGGCCGCGCCATCGGCTGGATTTGATCTGGTGTCCCCGACCTCCCTCTTGCGAGCCATCCGTCCCCGTGCTTAATCGAACTTCAATCGATTGAGATCGCTTCAGAAACCTGTGGGAGGGGGACATGAAGGCAGTGGGTAAGCGCTTGGTTGCGCTCTGCTTCATCATCATCGGGATGGCCTTCCAGCCGGCCCAGGCATCCCCTGTGGGCGCCGACACGGTCATGCGCGACTGGTATCGCCTCATTCTCGAACTTGTCCGTCATACGCCGACCTATTCGCCCCCCGTGGCAAGCCGCGCCTTCGCCTATCTCGGGGTCACCGCCTATGAGGCGCTGGCGGCCGGCGACACGACCATGACCTCGCTTGCCGGTCAGTTGAACGGCCTCACCCCAGTACCTCGGCGTGAAGCGGGCCTCGCCTATGACGAGGCCGTCGTCATGCAGGCCGCCCTGTCATCAGCCGCGCGCGAATTCTTCGGCAATACCGGCCCGACCGGTCAGCGCGCCCTGAAGCGCATGACCGAAAAGCTCTCGTCCGAAGTGTCCGTCGGACTTGCCCCCGATCTCGTCGCCCGCAGCCAGGCCTATGGCGAGAGCATAACGGCGCATATCCTTGCCTGGTCGCTGGACGACGGCGGCGCCAAGGTCGAAAACATGGGCTTCCCCCTGGAATTCGCGCTGGGGAGCAACAAGGACAGCTGGGTGCCGACCAGTCTGATCAATCAGCAGCAAACGCCCCTTCTTCCCCAGTGGGGCGAGAACCGTCCCTTCGCCCTGCAGACCGGCAATGCCTGCCCGCTGCCGGCGCCGCCTGTCTACAGCGAGGACAAGGATTCCGACTTCTACAAGGAAGCGATGGAGGTCTATGAGGCGGTGAACAGCGTGACCGATGAGCAGCGCGCCATCGCCCGCTTCTGGTCGGATGATCCTATGCTCTCGCCGACCCCGCCCGGCCACTGGATCGTGATTGCCCTGAAGGTCCTCGACGAGCAGGAGGCCGGTGCAGCCGAACATGCCGACCTGCTCGCCCGGCTCGGGATTTCGCTCGCCGATGCCTTCATCGGCTGCTGGCATTCGAAATTCGAATACGACCTGCTCCGCCCGGTCACCTACATCAAGCGGGTCATCGATCCCAAATGGGAGCCGATCCTGATCACGCCGCCCTTCCCGGAATATCCCTCCGGCCATTCCACCCAGTCGGGTGCGGCAGCCACGGTGCTGACGGCCTTTTTCGGCGAAAATTTCGCCTTCACCGACAACACCCATGAAAAGGACAAGCTGCCGAACCGCAGCTTCAAGAGCTTCTGGGATGCGGCTGAAGAAGCCGGCATCTCGCGTCTCTATGGCGGCATTCATTTCCGCGCCGCGATCGATCGTGGCCTCGATCAGGGCCGCTGCATCGGCGAAAAGGCGGTCGCCTTGAGGACCCGCGGATGACGGCCGAAGCCATCGCCTCGCACCATCGCCGAACCGCCCTTGCGGCCGCCCTGTTCGCCGCGCTCCAGTCCGGCACAGCGCTTGCCAATGGCGGCCCCCTCGTGCCCCGGTTCACCGACGAAACCGCCTCAAGCGGTATTATCAGCACCTATCGCGGCGATTGGGAATATATGGTCGGCGGCGGTGCCGGCAGTTTCGACTGCAATGCCGACGGTTTCCCCGATCTCCTGCTTGCAGGCGGCGAGGACAAGGCGAAATTCTACCTCAACCGAAGCGAGGCTGGCGGCGCTCTCAAGTTCGACGAACAGGTGTCCGGCCTCGAACTCGACAAGGTGATCGGCGCCTATCCGCTGGATGTCGATGGCGACGGGCTGCAGGACGTCGTGCTGTTGCGCTCCGGCGAGAATGTCGTGATGCGCGGCTTGGGCGAGTGCCGTTTCGAACGCGCCAACGAGGCTTGGGGCTTCGACGGCGGCGACGCCTGGTCGACGGCCTTTTCCGCCACCTGGGAGCGCGGCAACTCCTGGCCGACGCTTGCCGTCGGCAATTACATCGACCGCTTCGAGGACTTCGAGCCCTGGGGCTCCTGCACCGACAACTGGCTGCATCGCCCGTTGTCCGCTGCCGAGCGTCGCTTCGCCCCGCCGCTCGCGCTCAACCCCTCCTATTGCCCGCTGTCGATCCTCTTCACCGATTGGAACCGCTCCGGCACGCCCTCGCTGCGCGTCTCCAATGACCGCGAATATTACAAGGGCGGCCAGGAGCAGATGTGGCATGTTGAGCCGGGCAAGGCACCGGCGCTCTACACCCAGGAAGAAGGCTGGAAATACCTGCGCATCTGGGGCATGGGCATCGCCTCTTATGACCTCGATTTCGACGGCTATCCGGAATATTTCCTCACCAGCATGGCCGACAACAAGCTGCAGAGGCTCGCCGAAATCCCCGCCGACGGCAAGCCGAAGCCTTCCTACGCCGATATCGCCTTCGCCAAGGGCGCCACGGCGCACCGGCCCTATGTCGGTGGCGAGATCCGCCCTTCGACCGCCTGGCATACGGAATTCGAGGACGTCAACAACGACGTCCGCGCTGATCTCTTCATCGCCAAGGGCAATGTCGCGGAGATGCCCGATTTTGCCGAGAAGGACCCGAACAATCTGCTCGTCCAGGGCGAGGACGGCAAATTCATAGAGATGGGCGACAAGGCCGGCGTCGCCTCGATGGCCAAGGGCCGGGGCGGGGCGCTTGCCGACTTCAATCTTGATGGAAAGATCGACCTCCTCGCCGTCAACCAGGGTTCTACGGTGGAGATCTGGCGCAATACGACGGAAGGCGCTGGCCACTTCCTGCAACTGGCGCTGCGCCAGGACGGTCCGAACCGCGATGCGGTCGGCGCCTGGATCGAGGTGAAAACCGGCGATGTCGTGCAGCGCCGCGAACTCACCATCGGCGGCGGCCATGTCAGCGGCAAGACCGGCTGGCATCATTTTGGTCTGGGGGAACAGGCAGAAACCGAGATCCGCGTGCTTTGGCCGGATGGCGAGGTTGGGGAGTGGCAGACGGTGGCGGCTGATGGGTTTTACCTCGTTGGGCGTGGCACGGGGCCAAGGCTGTGGAATCCGGGCGAGGGGATGTGAAGGGGCACGACCCCATCTCCCCCGCAAGGGGGGAGATAGGCTCCGCGCATTCCGCTAGGCCCTCATGCTGAGGTGCCGTCGCAAGGCGAGGGCCTCGAAGCATCCCGCTCTGGTGACCTCGTGCTTCGAGGGTCGCTTCGGTGCCACCTCAGCATGAGGGGTGGCGGGGTGGCCTCGCCCTTCGAGGCCGGGCAAGCCTGGCACCTCAGGGTGAGGGTGATCTATAAATGTCAAAAAACCCAAGCTTCGCCGCCGGTCGGGATCGCTCCCTCCGGGTCGGGTGATGCTTGCCCTCGGGTTCAACCCGAGGATCGGACGAGGCGCCAGAAGCAACCTGTCTAAGTAGTTTTATGTGGCTCCTTCCGGCGCCCCGTTCGGCGTCTATTCCCGCTGCATGCGTCTCTCTGGCAAGGCGGCGACGGTCCTCGTCATCCTCGGGCTTGACCCGAGGACCGAAAATTGACCGGGCGTAGGGTCCGGCTTTGACAGAGCCCTCCCAAGGGAATGTCTGCCATAGCCTGGCCGGTGGCCCGGGAGGTTCCCGCCGGATGGTGCACCATTCCGACCGGGACCCTCGCCCGGGGGATGGGGCCTTGGTCATTACCGACCTCGCCATCATCCCCGCCGTTTTTTCCGCCCCGCCGTCTGGTAATGTTCGCAACGACGTGGGCGCCTTGTCTGTGTGCCTCTGAGGCACGTCCTTCCGATCGGGGTATCCGGTGACGAGAGCATCCGACCCCGTCACCTTCGTTACCAGCCCCACGTCCGGAGGGAGACCGTTGCAGCGGGCCGGGAACTCACACCTGCGACAGTGCTCCACCCCGGCGCCGGCCCCGCCTCGCCTGACATCGCATCGTCAGGTGTATCCGAGGGCGGGACGGGCATCAGGGTAAGCGCGTGGAAATGGGCGGGGATGAAAAAACATGTCGGGGTTTGATTTTGTTGAGGAAACTCTCAAAGTCATCCCCCGCCGACTAGGGGAATTGAGGGGGGCGTCGGCCTCCCTCTTCTCCCCAGCGGGGAGAAGGTGGCGCGTAGCGCCGGATGAGGGGGCGGCGGAGCCGGATTTCGCCGCGCACAGGATCACCATAAACCCGCCAATGCTCTGCAGCATCGCCTTGCGCTTCGCGCCCCCCTCATCTGGTCCTGCGGACCATCTTCTCCCCAGCGGGGAGAAGCGGGAGCGGGCGGCATGCGCAACGCCCATCTCCCCCTTTGGTGGGGGAGAAAGCGATTTCGATGAACTAGGCGAGCGCAAGCCGCCTAAACATCCGAAATCGCCAGAGAGGGGGGCGGTTATCTCGTGCCACCATCGCCGATCCCCTCACCAACAAAGTCTGAAGTTTAGCCCTGATCGGGCTAAGCCTTCGATTTTGTAACCTCTCCCACACAGGGGAGAGGTGGAAACCCGCCGGCGCCTTAGTTTGACGGATAGAGCCGAGGCCTCACTCTGCCTCCTCCACCGCAGCCTCCGCCACGCGTTTCTGGATCGACTCGATGCAATTCTTGGCGCTGGACTTCGACTTATACGTTTCCGAGCGCACCATGATTTCGCCATTGGCGGCGCGGAAGCGGACGAAGGTTTCGCCGTTCTTGGCTTCGTCGATCTCGAAACGATAACCGCTGCCGGTCTCCTTCTTCGTAAGATCGACTATGGGCGCTGCGGGGGCGTTCTTCTTCAGCGACTCGACGCAGTTCTTCGCGCTTGCCTTCGAAGCGTAGTTTTCCGACCAGACCATGATCTCGGCATTGTAGACGAACTGGACGCGGAACTCGCCCTTTTCGGTCTTGACGATCTTGAACTTGTGCATGCCCGTCTCCCCTTTGCTCATCGGCTTATGATTGCATTCGAATGCTAGCGCGACTGCGGCAGGCGGGCAAGGAGGGCTCAAAAGCCCTGGAAGAGGAAATCTGTGGCAGCGGTGATCTCGTCGGCGCGGGTGGAGAGATCGGCGATCGAGGGGCCGATCGCGGAGATGGAAACCGTCGTGATGAACTGGGTGAGCATCGCAAAGGTTTCGCCATCGATGACAACGCGCGGATTGAGGCGCGGAACAAGGGTCGCAACGTCACCGATCGGTGCGAACGGCACGACCACGCGGGTCGTCAGGGCATCCAGCAGATTGGATTGCACGTCGAGGGCCAGGCTTCCGTCGTTCCCGATGCGGTGAACGTGGAAGCGGGTCATGGTAAGAACATTCGGTACTTTGCGAGTGGAAGGCCATGCTTGGCGACATAGTCGTTGGATGCCTGGATCGCCTCGGCGTTCTCGATCTTCCAACGCCGTTCCTTCTCGGCCTTGATGGCGCGGGCGATGCCCTGTTCAGCCGCACCGGTGATGTCGAGGCCGAGCGTTTCAGCCTCGGCTACAAGGGCTTCACTGACCGTCAGGTCATGGACTTTGCGGGCTTCGATCGACATGGGATGGTCTCCGGCGCTGGACGGAGCCTAGCACGGCTCCGGCTTGCTGAGAATGGGCCGATCAGCCCTTGCCTCGCCCGTCATAGGCTTCCCGCGATGAAAGGATCGCCTCCTTGTGTTCCCGCGACCATTCGACCAGCCCGGCCGTGATGGCCGAAAATCCCAAGCCCCGGGGCGTCAGAGAATAAGTGACCGAAGGAGGGTTGGTGGGTTCGACATGACGGTCGACCAATCCGTCCCGCTCGAGACGGCGCAGTGTCAGCGTCAGCATGCGCTGGGTGACGCCTGACAGCGCGCGCTCAATCTCCCGGTAGCGGCGAGGGCCGGCCGAGAGCTCGGCAATGGCCATGACTGTCCATTTTTCACCGAGGCGATCAAGCGTCAGACGAAGGCCGCAATCTCCATGATCCGGCGTTCCGCAAGGTTCGAGCGTCTCGATCTCGGGCTGGGTCGCGGCGAACATCAATGTGCCTCCTTACGTCGTTCCGGTGGTCGCAATAAATAGATGCGCCCGCAACGAAAAGGACGCAACCCATGATACTGCTCACTGGAGGCTCCGGCCAACTCTCCTCGCTCATCGCGCAAGGCACCAAAGACGCCGGTCTCGACATCTGCATTGGCAGCCGTCTGGCAGAGGAGACGGATACAGGTCGACGCCGGATCGATTTCGACGATCCAGAAACGCTCGACTTCAGCGATGTCGAAACGCTGATGATGATCTCTGCCGGTTACGCGGAGGACGATGTTGTCATCCGCCGCCATGATGCGGTGATCGCGGCTGCTATCCGCTCGGGCGTCCGACATGTCGTCTATACGAGCCTGAGCGGAACGGGTGATCATCTTGCTTTCTCGCTTGCCCATCGATGGACCGAGAAGCGACTGAAGGATAGCGACCTTGCCTGGACGATCCTGCGCAATGGTCTCTATGCCGAGCTGATCGGGGCACTTGCCGCACCGCTCGATGGCGTGATCCGGGCACCCTTCGGCACCGCGCCGCTATCGCCCGTGGCGAGGCGCGATCTGGCCGATGCCGCATTGGCGGTTCTCAAGGACCCGCGCGCCCATGCGGGCATGATCTACGAACTGTCGGGAGCAGAAGCCTGGAGTGTTGCCGATCTGGCAGCCGTCCTGGGCGCCGCATTTCAGCCATGGAGCCTCGAGAAGCTGCGGGCGTCGCTGGCCGCTGCGCCACTCAAGCCCTTCCAGCCGCCGATGCTGATGTCGATCTATTCCAGTGCGGCCGCAGGATTTCTAAAAGCAGAGAACACGGACCTTCCGGCCCTGATCGCCGGAGCGCCGCGGCCCACCTTGGCGATCGCGGCAGAGGCTGCGCGGGCGGCAGGGTGATGAAGAGGAAACGGCGAGTGGGAGCCTTGGAAAAGGCTCCCTCCAACCCTCACTCGTCGCTCATCTTCAGCGCCGCGATAAACGCTTCCTGCGGGATCTCGACCTTGCCGAACTGGCGCATGCGCTTCTTGCCGGCCTTCTGCTTGTCGAGGAGCTTGCGCTTGCGGCTCGCGTCGCCGCCGTAGCACTTGGCGGTCACGTCCTTGCGCAGCGCCGAGATGGTTTCACGGGCGATCACGTTGCCGCCGATCGCGGCCTGGATCGGGATCTTGAACATGTGCTTCGGGATCAGGTCCTTGAGCTTTTCGCACATGTCGCGGCCGCGCTTTTCGGCTGCCATGCGGTGGACCATCATCGAGAGTGCATCGACCGGCTCGCCGTTGACGAGGATCGACATCTTGACGAGGTTGCCCTCGCGATGGCCGTCGAGATGGTAGTCGAAGGAGGCGTAGCCCTTGGAGATCGACTTCAGGCGGTCGTAGAAATCGAAGACCACTTCGTTGAGCGGCAGCTCATAGGTGATCATCGCGCGCTTGCCGACGTAAGTGAGTTCGGTCTGCACGCCGCGACGGTCCTGACAGAGCTTCAGGATGCCGCCGAGATAGTCGTCGGGTGTCAGGATCGTCGCCTTGATCCACGGCTCGTGGATTTCCGAGATCTTCACCACGTCGGGCATGTCGGCTGGGTTGTGCAGCTCGCGTTCTGTGCCGTCGGTCATGAACAGCTTGTAGACGACGGACGGGGCGGTCGCGATCAGGTCGAGATCGAATTCGCGCTCGAGGCGCTCCTGGATGATTTCGAGATGCAGCAGGCCGAGGAAGCCGCAGCGGAAGCCGAAGCCGAGTGCTGCAGAGGATTCCATTTCGAAGGAGAAGGAGGCGTCGTTGAGGCGCAGCTTGCCCATGGCAGCGCGCAGGTCTTCGAAGTCAGCGGCATCAACAGGGAAGAGGCCGCAGAACACGACCGGCTGGGCCGGCTTGAAGCCCGGCAGCATCTTGGCGGTCGGGCGCTTGTCTTCGGTGATGGTATCGCCGACGCGCGTGTCGGCCACTTCCTTGATCGAACCGGTGAAGAAGCCGATTTCGCCCGGGCCGAGTGAATCCACGGCAACCATCTTCGGGGTCAGCACGCCGACGCGTTCGACAGCATACTTTGCGTCCGTGCCCATCATGCGGATGGTCTGGCCCTTGGTCAGCACGCCGTCTAGCACGCGGACGAGAACCATGACGCCGAGATAGGTGTCGTACCAGCTGTCGACGAGCAGGGCCTTCAAGGGGGCCTTTTCGCCACCTTCGCTCTTCGGCGCCGGCAGCTTGTGCACGATGGCTTCGAGAACGTCGGGGATGCCAAGACCGGTCTTCGCCGAAATCAGCACGGCTTCGGAGGCATCGATGCCGATGACTTCTTCGATCTGTTCCTTGATGCGCTCGGGCTCGGCGGCCGGGAGGTCGACCTTGTTGAGGACCGTCACCAGCTCGTGATTGTTGTCGATCGCCTGGTAGACGTTCGCCAGCGTCTGGGCTTCGACGCCCTGGGACGCGTCGACGACCAGCAGCGAGCCTTCGCAAGCCGACAGGGAGCGCGAGACTTCATAGGCGAAGTCGACGTGACCGGGCGTGTCGATCAGGTTCAGCACATAGGTTTCGCCATTGTTGGCCTTGTAGTGCAACCGCACCGTCTGGGCCTTGATGGTGATGCCGCGTTCCTTCTCGATCTCCATGTTGTCGAGGACCTGCTCCGACATCTCGCGATCGGCGAGGCCGCCGGTCGACTGGATCAGGCGGTCGGCCAGCGTCGATTTGCCATGGTCGATATGGGCGACGATGGAGAAGTTGCGGATATGGCTCAGGGGCGTGCGATCGGTGCTCATGGCTCGCGCATATAGCAGCGAGCTCGGTCAACGCCTAGCGGGAAATTGTCGCGATCGGCTGGAAAACCGGGGTTGTCACACCCCGAACTGTTCCGGCCAGTCGCGGCGGGTGGCGACCTGGCCCTCCGTGCGCAGGCGCCGGACGGTATCGAGGTCGATCTCGGTGATCAGCCAGTGGCTCTCTTCGACCTCGTCGCTCTCGCTTTCGGCATAGATGCCCGATGGTGGCATGCCGTAGTCGGAGGGCACGTAAAGGGCGGCGCGGCCGCGGTTTTCGTCGAGCGCCGGCGACCACGGGGCGGTGCCCGCGGTGGGTGACGAAAGGACGGCGATCTGGTTTTCCAGCGCCCGGGCCTGGGCGCCGATGCGGACGCGATAGGCGCCGGCGAGTGTATCCGTGCAGGAGGGCGCGAGGATGAGGTCTACGCCCTGGTTTGCGAGGGTGTGGGCCAGCATCGGGAACTCGTTGTCGTAGCAGATGAGGATGCCGAGCTTGCCGAGTGGGGTGTCGAAGGCGGTGAGCCCGTCGCGTCCGGCGGCGATTCCCCATTGCTCGCGTTCGAAGCGGGTCATGATGATCTTGTCCTGATGACCGATCAGGCCGTCCGGGCCAAAGAGGAAGGCGCGATTGCGGTATTGACCGTCCGGGTCGAGCACGGGGGCGGAGCCGGGCTGCAAGACGATTTCGTGGGTGCGGGCAAGCTCCTCGCAGAGTTCGACCCAGGCCGGGATCAGCGGCTGGATGCCGGCGATCGAGCCGGTGAGGTCGGAGCGGGTTTCCGGATCGAGCTGGCCGGCGAGCACGAGGCCGGCATATTCCGGCAGGAGCACGAGCTTTGCGCCGCGCTCGACCGCTTCATGCACGAGGTGTGTCAGGTGGAGGACGTAGTCTTCCCAGCTCTCAATCAGATCGATCTTGTACTGGCAGGCGGCGAGGGTGAGAGCGGTCATGGTGAAAGATCTCGGATCCAGAAGGAAAGCGGCTTCGGGCTTTCGACTGATGCGTCGAGGTCGCGCCAGGTGAAGGTGGTTCGAAGCGCGGGGTGATGGGTATAACCGCGTTTTTGCCAGAAGGCATTGAGCGGCTGGTAGTCGGCCGGGCGGCGCGGATGGTCGAGGGGGCGCTCGACGGCGCAGAAGGTGGTGTAGCGCAGACCGAGTTTCTTCGCCTGCGCCTCCCGGCCCTCGAAGAATTTCACGCCGATGCCCTGGCCGCGATAGTCGGCCAGAAGCACGCTTTCGCCGAAATAGAAGTAATCGGCCGGATCGCGACCGGCTTTGATGAACGGTGCCTGGACCTCGTCGGTCTCTGTCGCCATCGGCGTCCCCGTGGAGGCGCCGACGACCAGGCCATTATCGATGGCGAGGATGAAGACCGAGCCCTCCGAGCGGGCGTAGATCTCCATATACTCTCGCTCATAGTCGCTATCGCCATGATAGAGATAGGGAAAATCACGGAAGACCGTGATCCGAAGCCGCGCGAGGTCGTCGAAATAGGGGGCGGCGTCGCTGCCGGAAAAGGATTGGATCGTAAGCGCCATAGAGTGTTTTCAGTCCGTTGCGGAGTGGTTATACCCATCTGCGACCACCCAAGAAAGCAATTCCACGACGAGGAGTGACCGATGACCGCCGCAGCCACCATCCGCGCCTATTACGATGCCTTCAATGCCGGCGACATGGACCGTTTCCTCGCGCTGCTGACCGATGACGTCGCGCACGACATCAACCAGGGTGCCCGCCAGACGGGGAAGGAAGCGTTCTCGAAGTTCATGGACCACATGAACCGCTGCTACCGGGAAGAGCTCACCGACATGGTGGTGATGGTCAACGAGGACGGCACGCGGGGTGCGGCCGAATTCATCGTCAACGGCACTTATCTTTCAACCGACGAGGGCCTGCCGGAAGCCAATGGCCAGACCTACCGCCTGCCGGCGGGCGCCTTTTTCGAAATCCGCGACGGCAAGGTCGCCCGCATCTCCAACTATTACAGCCTTCCCGACTGGATCGCCCAGGTCGGCGGCTGATAAAACGAGAAAGAGCCACCACGCATAGGCGTGGCGGCTCTTCTGCCGGCATTGTGCCAGGCACTGATCGATCAGTTGACCGACCAGTCGCGCTTCACGGTATCGCCGTCCTTCGACAGATGGACGTGCTGATCGACATGATCGACCCAGTCGAGCGGGATGTAATGGTGCTGGCCATCAGCGGAATCATTCTTGGTCAGCTTGATGCGGCTTGCGCCATCCATATGGTCAACGGTGCCGACATGGGCGCCGTCCTGGGCAAGAACTTCCATGTGTTCGCGGATCTGATCTGCAGAAATCATTGGTCATGCTCCTCTTGGGTTGGGGTGTCGGAGAAAGGCGCGACGGGCGGCATTTGTTCCGGGGCGCTTCGCCGCAGAAGGCATGAGACAGGCAAGGGAACATCCATGCTTCAGATGCATTGATAGGCACCCGCGCGAGATCCCTCGCCGACAGCGAGTCCATACATGTTTCCGAGAATTTCGATCATCGGCACCGGTCCCACCGGCCTCTACACCTTCAAACAACTGATCGGTTCCACCGTTCCCTTGTCCATCACGCTTTACGAAGCAGAGGGCGAGCCGGGAAAGGGCACGCCCTACCATCCCGACATGAACGATCCCGCCATGCTCTCCAACATCCCGAGCATCGAGTTTCCGGCGTTTACGGAGACCCTGGTCGAGTGGTTGCGACGACAGGATGACGATACGCTGATGCGCCACGGGATCAGGCGCGAGGCGATCGATGAGCGGGAGTTTTATCCGCGTCTCGTGCTTGGCGACTATATGCAGGCGCAGTTCGAGCGGATGCGGGCAATCGCGGCCGAGCGTGGTCACGAGATCATCGTGCTTGCCCGCCACAAGGTGATTGATATCGAGATCCAGGCCGATGCGATCCGCCTTCGCGTCAGCCATGTCGACGGGGAGAACGACGCGGCCTATGACCATGTCGTCATGGCGACCGGCCACAACTGGCCCGACAGCACGGAAATCCGGCCCGGCTATTTCGTCTCGCCCTGGCCGGCGACCGTTCTGACATCGATCCGCAATGAGGCGGTCGGCATTCTCGGCACGTCGCTGAGCGGCATCGATGCACTGATGACGGTCGCGACGGCACACGGCATGTTCTACGCCGATGCCGCCGGCGATCTGCAATATCAGCCGGCTGCCGATACCGAAGGGTTCTCCGCCACGTTGATGTCACGCAAGGGCATCCTGCCGGAGGCCGATTTCTACTGCCCGCTTCCGTATGTCACGCCCCTCGTCTGCACCGAAGAAGCGATCGATGCGCTGATTGCCACGGGCCGGCACGATCTGCTCGACGAGGTCTTCGAGCTCTTTCGCGGCGAAATCGTTGCGCGTGACCCTGATTATGCCGCCCGGATCGGTCTGTCGCAGCTGACGGTCGAGACCTTTGCGGCCGCTTATTATGCCGATCGCAGCGAAAGCGATCCCTTTGTCTGGGCGGCGAAAAATCTGGCCGAGGCCGAAGAGAACCGGCAGAAGCGTTACACCGTGCCTTGGCGCTATGCGATCCTGATCACCCACGAGATCGTGGCAAAGGTCATTCCGCATCTCGATGAGAACGATCTGAAGCGCTTCCATCGCCACTTCAAGGGCATCTTCATCGACGACTATGCAACGGTACCGCTGATGTCGATTCGCCGGCTTTTGGCGCTTGCCCGTGCGGGCAAGCTGTCGATCCTGAAACTCGGCGAGGATTACGAGATCCGGACGGCCGAGGATGGCCTGGAGCGGGGCGCCGAGATCGTGGTTGGCGGAACCACGCATACCTTCGGGGCCTTTGTCGATGCGACCGGTCAGGAGACGCTGTCGGCGACCGATCTGCCCTTTCCGACGCTTGTCGATCAGGGTGGTGTGCGCGAAGCCGCGACGCCGAAGGCGACGGCGATCCGATCGCTCGACCGGGATCCCGATATGGTTCGCACCGGTGGAATCGACGTCGATGAATTCTATCGCCCGCGTCTCGGTCTGATGTCGGAAGGCAGGCTCTATTGCGCAGCGGTGGCCTTCCTGCTGCACAAGGAGCCCTTCGTGCAGGGCATCACCAGCGCGCGGGATATCGGCGAGACGGTCGGCCGGGCGATCCTGAGGGACGTAGTGGACGTTGATACGCCGGTGTTTCAGATCTCGGCGTAGACGGGGTCGCCGACGGACAGCGTGACGGGTGCGGCCGGCGTGGCGTAGACGCCCAGATTGCGCTTGTTGTGGCGCATGATGCCGCGCAGCACGTCGGGCTCTTCTGCCATGCCCGGTTGAGCGACCAGCGTCATGCCGCAGCGGCGCGAGGCTTCGGTGACGCGGATATCCGCTTCGCCGATCCTGACCATGTGGCCCACCCAGTCGTTTTCGATGAAGCCTTCATCGTCTTCCGTCTCTATCAACACCGAGGGGCGGAAGCGTCTCGCATCCAGCGACGGGAGGCCCGTGACTGCCGCAAGCGCGCTGACCGAGGCCGTGGTCACGAGGTGAAGCGGCGCCGGTGCGTAGCGGTTGGAGACGACGGGGAAGCGGTAATCGCCTGACCCGACGAGCCCGATGGCGGCCGGGAAGCCGAAATGCTCTGCCAGACGGTCCGGCAATGCGCTGTCATCGAGTGCATGTTCGGCGCCGTCGGCGAAGCGCAGAACCGGCAGTCCGGTTGCCGGTTGCGAGGCGGTGATGAAGAGGGCAGGGCGCCAGCGCGTTTCCTTCTCGGGGGCGGCGGCAAGGCCGGTGTCCGGATCGAACAGCGCAAAGCGTCGGTCACCCTCGATGCCGTCGGGCGAGACGGTGATCGAGGCGAGCGCTTCTCCGCCGAGAGAACTCACCGGATAGCGCCAGACTTCCCGCACTCGACCGATTTTTCGCATGGTTGTTCCTCGTTTCAAACGATCACCATACGCGGGATAGTCGCTCTATGTTCCAGAAATTCTGCGTGAGCGTGGCTTTGGCATTGCGCGACCGTCAGGTCCAGTCGAGTACGATCTTGCTTGCCTTGCCGGCGGTGGCGAGTTCGAAGGCTTCGGCGTAATCGTCCACCTTCATCCGGTGGGTGATTACCTTGCGGATGTCGAGGCCGCTTTCGAGCATGGCGAGCATCTTGTGCCAGGTGTCAAACATTTCGCGGCCATAGATGCCCTTCAGCGTCACCATCCGGAAGACGACCTTGGAGAGGTCGAAATGGAAAGGCCGGGCGGGGACGCCCAGAAGTGCGATGCGGCCGCCCATGACGAGATGGTCGATCATCTGGTCAAGCGCTGCCGGCGAGCCGCTCATCTCAAGGCCGACATCGAAGCCTTCCTTCATCTTCAGTTTCGTCATGACGTCCCGCAGGTCTTCGTTCGCGACGTTGACCGGATGTACATCGGCGACCTCGGCCGCCAGCGCCAGGCGCTCCGGGTTGACGTCAGTGATGACCACGTGACGCGCGCCGACATGGCGGGCGATCGCGGCACCCATGATGCCGATCGGCCCGGCGCCGGTGATGATCACGTCCTCGCCGACGAGGTCGAAGGCAAGCGCCGTATGCACGGCATTGCCGAGCGGATCGAGGATCGCGCCGATCTCGTCGTCGATCGTGTCTGGCAGCGGGATGATGTTAAAGGCCGGGATCTTGGCGAACTCTGCAAACGTGCCCTGGACGTTGACGCCGATGCCCTTGGTCTCCGGGTCGAGATGATACTTGCCGGCGCGTGAGGCGCGGCTGTTCATGCCGACGAGATGGCCCTCGCCGGAGACGCGCTGGCCGACCTGGAGGTTTCGCACATTGGCCCCGACGGCGACGATTTCGCCGGCATATTCATGGCCAGTGATCATCGGCACGGGGATCGTCTTCTGCGCCCACTCGTCCCATTTGTAGATGTGGACGTCGGTGCCGCAGATGCCTGTTTTGTTGATCTTGACCAGCACGTCATCCGGCCCGATTTCGGGAACGGGCGCGTCGATCATCCAGATGCCGACCTCGGATTTCTGCTTGGAAAGCGCCTTCATGATCAGATCATCCCGATGGTCTTGCCGGCATCGATGAATGCGGCGATGGCGGTGTCGATATCGGCCTCGGAGAGCGCTGCCGACATCTGGGTGCGGATGCGGGCCTGGCCCTTGGGCACGACGGGGAAGAAGAAGCCGGCGACATAGACGCCGCGCGCATCGAGTTCGGCGGCGAGCTTTTGCGCCAGCACAGCGTCATGGGTCATAACCGGGATGATCGGCGTCTCGCCAGGAAGCAGTTCGAAGCCCGCCTCGGTGAGGCCCTGGCGGAAGCGTTTGGTGTGGCCGGAGAGCTTGGCGCGCAGGTCGTCGGCGCTTTCGGCGATCTCGATCGCCTTGAGCGAGCCGGCAGCGACAGCGGGGGCGAGGCTGTTGGAGAAGAGATAGGGCCGTGCCCGCTGGCGAAGCAGGTCGATCGCAGCTTTCGGGCCGGCGATGAAGCCGCCCATGGCGCCACCCAGCGTCTTGCCGAAAGTGCCGGTGATGATGTCGACGCGGGTGCCGACACCAGTCAGCGTCGGCGTGCCCTTGCCCTTGGCGCCCAAATGGCCCGTGGCATGGCATTCGTCGATCATCACCATGGCGCCGTATTTCTCGGCGAGCGCACAGATCTCCGGGAGCTTCGCGACATAGCCGTCCATCGAGAAGACGCCGTCGGTGACGATCAGCCGGAAACGCGTGCCCTCGGCAATCGCCTTCTTCAACTCGTCTTCCAGCCCGTCCATGTCCGAGTTCGCATAGCGGTAGCGCTTCGCTTTGGAGAGCCGCACGCCGTCGATGATCGAGGCGTGGTTGAGGCTGTCGGAAATGATCGCATCTTCCGGGCCGAGCAGGGTCTCGAAGATCCCGCCATTGGCATCAAAGCAGGCGGCAAACAGGATCGCGTCATCCTTGTCGAGATAGCGGGCGATTGCCTGTTCGAGCTGACGGTGGATGTCCTGCGCGCCGCAGATGAAGCGCACCGAGGCCATGCCGAAGCCGTGGCTGTCGATCGCGGCCTTGGCGGCCTTTTCGATTTCGGGATGGTTGGCGAGGCCGAGATAATTGTTGGCGCAGAGATTGATCATCTCGCGCGTGCCCTTCGCATCGCGCACCTGGATGCGGCCCGATTGCGGGCTGACGATTTCGCGTTCGCGCTTCAGTAGCCCGTCGGCTTCGATGCCCTGGAGGATGTCGGTGATGTGGTCGAGAAAGCCGGTCTGCATGGGAAATCCCTCGATGCTGAATAATTCCAGCATATCGGAATTTTGCCCCGCGGCAATCGATATTTTGGAATTGCCTTGTCGCCTATCTGTGTAGCACGACCAGCAGGCCCTTGCCGATATCCGTTCCGCCATTGCGGATCGCATGCGGAACATCGGCGCGGTACCGGGCGGTCTCGCCTGATCGAATCTGGGTCTTGCTGCTGCCGCTCGAAATCTCGAAACCATCGGTAAAGGCGGTGAAATGTTCGAAGGCGCCGATCGAATGTGGCTGGCTCACAAGGGCGCCGCCGGGATCCATTTCGAGCTCGTACCATTCCGTCTGGCCGGCGAGCCGGGGCGAGCTCAGGATCTTCAACCGGCAAGAGCCGTCGGCGCTACGGATGACGGGCGTGTGCATGACCGAGGTGACTTCAATCTCCTCGCGTCCGGCGACGGAGGTGCCATTGCCGATCAGGTCCGAGAGTTCGATTTCCATCGCCTGGGTGAGGCTCCAGAGCACGGCAAAGGTCGGATTGGCCTCGCCACGCTCGATCTGGCTCAGCATCGACTTGGAGACGCCGGACAATGTGCCGAGCTGTTCGAGCGTCAGCTTGCGCGCCTTGCGCTCGCGCTTGATGGCCGGGCCGATCTCGGGAGTGTGCTGCTGCATCAGAATGTCCTGCGGTCACGTCGGCGGGTGCCGACCGCCTCTTTTACGCCGACCGGCAGGCGCAACGGAAGAGGGCGGGCATGAAAGCTTGACTCCAATATATGCGCGTGGAATTCTCAAATAATGGAATCAGAGGATCAATTCGAGAAACATGTCGCCGAAAGGCTGAAGCGCCTGCGCATCGAGCGGGGGCTGACGCTCGACCAGCTGGCGGAGCTTTCAGGCGTCAGCCGGGCGATGATCTCGCGCATCGAGCGATCCGAGGCAAGTCCGACGGCAGCGCTTCTGGCGCGGCTCTGCTCGGCGCTCGGGGTTTCCCTGTCCGTCTTCTTTGCCAGCACGGAGAGCGAACCCTCGCCACTGTCACGACGAGCCGACCAACCGGTCTGGCGCGATCCGGAAAGCGGATATCTGCGCCGTGCGATTTCGCCCCCGGGCACAGGCAGCGGCACCGATATCGTCGAGGTCGAGTTTCCGGCCGGTGCCGAGGTCCGCTTTCCCGGCCGCCCGAGCGGGCGCAGCCAGACGCAGCATGTCTGGGTCTTCGACGGCGTAATCGAATTGACCGTCGGTGACGCCGAGCACCGGCTCGAAGCCGGCGACTGCCTGTTCATGAATGTCGGTGACGTGCATGGCTACCGAAACCCGACCGATCGACCCGCCCGCTATGCCGTGGTGATTTCCCTCGGCCCTTGACCATCTCCCACTTCCGACGACAGGACCTGACCCCATGCCCAAGCCCGACATCCGCCCGATTTCCAAAGACGAGACGCTTGGCGCCTTGCCCGACCTCTGCGAGACGCTTTCCGATTGCGTCGAAGGCGGCGCCTCGCTCGGCTTCATGTCGCCGTTTGCGCCCGCTGATGGCGAAACCTTCTGGCGGGGCGTCGCAGAGGCAGTCGGGCGTGGCGAAGTCCTGCTCTACGGCGCCTTTCTCGGCGATCGGCTGGTCGGCACAGTTCAGGTCGGCTTTGCCTCGAAGCCGAACCAGCCGCATCGCGGCGATCTGATGAAGCTTTTGGTACATCGCGACGCCCGTGGTCTCGGCTTGTCGAAGGCGCTGATGGCGGCCGCCGAACAGGGGGCAGCGCAGGCCGGACGCACGTTGCTGGTGCTCGACACGGCAGCAGGCGAGCTTGCCGAGGCGCTCTATGAAAAGGTTGGCTGGCAGCGTTCAGGCATCATCCCGAACTACGCGCTGTTTCCGGATGGTCGCTACTGCGACACGGTGATCTTCTGGAAAACTGTGGCCTGACGGCATCTCTGCCAAGTTCTTGAGATTGAGCCCAAAAAACGTCTGAGCTTCGCCCTTTTCAGCGGTCGACGCATCTGATTATCGTCCCTCCGTTTTTAAATTTCCGGGGGTGGACTTCAGATGGTTGCAACAGCAACTTTGAGATGGTTGGGTTTGGCGCTGGCTGTTGCCGTTGCGGCACCCGCATTGGCCGCAGACGTGACCTTCTTCATGCGCAACGATCATCCGAATGCCGTCGAGGTCGAGCTCTACAGCCAGGATCGCGACCATGTCTGGCCGGGTGACAACCAGGTCTTTTATCTCGATGACGGTGAGACCAAGGAGATCCCCCTGTCTTGCGAAGAAGGCGAGACGATCTGCTACGGCGCCTGGATTTCCGGCGACAAGCAGAGCTACTGGGGCGTCGGTCCTGACAATGCCGAGAATTGCGAGAACTGCTGCTATACCTGCACCGGTGGCGAGACCGAGCAGATTAACCTGACCGAGTAACATCGGATCGGCGGGGGCCGAGGGGCGGGGGCGATTTTTTTGGTCGATTGACCAGGAAAATCGCCCCCTTTGCACTTGTGGCTGAGGCCGTGACGAGGCTAGTTTTCTCTCCAAAACACCAGAGGGAAAACAACCGACATGCGCGTATTCTATTCCGAAAAGCACAAGCTGCGAGACGCCAAGACCGAGCTGCATGGCGGCCTGCTGGTCAAGCCTTTCGAGGGGCCGTTCCGCGCCGAATGGGTGCTCTCGGGCGTCAAGGAGGCGGGCTTCACCGATGTCCGCGCGCCGGCCGAACACGGGCTTGAAACCGCGCTCAAGGTGCATGACGCAGGCTATCTCGAATTCCTGCGCACCTGCTGGGACCGCTGGCAGGCGCATGGCTTCGAAGGCGAGGCGATCGCCACCTCCTTCCCCTGCCGCCGCAGCCAGACGGGCCGCGTGCCGAAGAACATCGACGGCGCCGTCGGCTACTACACCAATTCGGCAGAGACTTCGATTTCCAAGGGCACCTATGAGGCGGCGATTGCCTCGATGGATGTGGCCCTGTCCGGTGCCGACTGGCTGAACGAGGGCAACCGCTTCGCCTTCTCGCTCTGCCGCCCGCCCGGCCACCATGCCGGCATCGATCTCTTCGGCGGCTATTGCTTCATCAACAACGCTGCGGTCGCCGCCCAGCGGTTGATCGACCACGGCGCCAAGAAAGTCGCGATCCTCGACGTCGACTTCCACCACGGCAATGGCACGCAGGACATCACCTATCGTCGCGGCGACATCTTCTTCGCCTCGCTGCATGGCGAGCCGGAAGACGCCTTCCCCTTCTTCCTCGGTTATGCCGACGAAACCGGTGAGGGCGAAGGCGAAGGCCTGAACGCCAACTACCCGATGCCCTCGGGCACGCCTTTCGACATCTGGTCGGCAGCGCTGGAAGACAGCCTGAAGAAGATCAAGGCCTATGGCGCAGAGGCGATCGTCGTTTCGCTCGGCGTCGACACCTTCGAAAAGGACCCGATCAGCTTCTTCAAGCTGAAGAGCCCTGACTATATCCGGATGGGCGAAATGATCGCGGCCAGTGGCGTGCCGGTGCTGACGCTCATGGAAGGCGGCTACGGCGTGCCGGAAATCGGACTCAACGTCGCCAATGTGCTCAAAGGGCTGGAAGGTTGAAGGCGCCTCAATAGGTCTCGGCGACTGCGGTGAAATGGCGCTTCAGCCGGGCCACGTCGGCCGGGTCGATTTCAATCCCGGTCACGGCGATCCAGGGATCGATATGATGCTGCGGAGCATAGACATGCCCGTAACCGACCGGGCTGGTCGTCGCGATCATCATGTCGAACAGGAGTTGCAGCATGGTGAGCACGGGATACCAGGTGAGTTCGGGAGAGACATCCGGACCCCGCGTGCCCGAGAGCCAGGCGGGAGACCGATAGGCCGAACGGGGGTCGAAAAATACCACGGCGTCGCTGGCATATTGCAGGTAGACGATCCGCAGTGCCCCCCATTCGGCATAGGGTGAATTGAGGTCGGCCCGCTGATTGGTGAAGCGCACGATCGAGCCGTCGCCGTAGCGGGGCAGCCAGGCAGGCGAGCCCGCCTCCCGACCGGCGGTGAGTTCGCTCCACATCCGGCTCTGGAACGGCGGTCCGACCCACAGCGCGCCGTAGAAGGGATCGGCGACGATTTCGAGAAGGTCGACTGAGCTCTGCGAGTTGAGCGCTCCAAGGCTCAGGCCATAGAGCACCAGCCGGGGGCGTTCATTGGGCGGCAACTGCTTCCAGTGACGATAGACGGCGCGAAACAACGCCTTTGCCGACTCCGAGCCATATTCCGGCTCGACCAGCAGCGAAAGCCAACTGGTCAGATAGGAGTATTGCAGGGCGACGCTTGCGACATCGCCGCGCAGCAGAAGGTCGAGCGTGTCTGCCGCCGCAGGGTCGATCCAGCCGGTTCCGGTCGGGGCCTTGATCACCAGCGTCGACCGTTCGAAACCGCCCTGCCGGATAAGTTCCTCGAGCGCGAGTGCGACGCGCGTCTCGATGTTTTCTCCATTGTTGAGGCCCGCATAGACGCGGATAGGCTCCAGCGCCGGCTCTCCCCAGAAGCGCTCGATATCTTCGCGCGTCGGGCCAGACGCGATGTAATGACGACCCTGCCGGCCCAGACCATGCCACTCGAGACGCGAATCCGGTCCTCCGGTTTTTGCCGAGGACGTCGGCGCGGCGAATTCGTCCTCCATCAGGTCGTCCAATTGCTGGAAGGAGGAATCGGCGAGCCGGATTGCGCCGCGCAAAACCACGTTTTCGCCGATCGACCAGAAGATGAAGGCGGCGATGACGAAGCCGATCGCGGTGGCGAAGCGTGCCGGGAAGATGGTGGCCATGCGTGCCGCCAGCCTCCTGAACAGCATCATGAACAGACGGGCGATCCATAGCAGGCTAAGGAACAGGGCTGCGGCCACCAGCACCGCCTCGAGATATGACACGTCGAGAGGAGCCATCTGCCAGAGCGCGCGCGCCGATTCCTGCCAGACCGCGGAGCGCCAGAGCGCCACGGCCATTGCGGACACACCAAACGCCGCTATCCAGAAAAGCGCCTTGTCCCGACGCAGCCGGGGTTCGGGCAACTCGAAAAGCCTCCAGAGAGAGCTCAGGAGAACGCCGAAGAAATAGCCGACAGCTGACGCGATGCCGGACAGTGAGCCCTGCACCAGGGCTTCGCGTGGCATGAGACTGGGAGTGAGCGATGCGCAGAAGAAGGCGATCGCGAGAACGACGCCCGACAGGGAAAGCTTGCCGATCAAGACCCTGACGATGACCGACAGTGCACTGTCTCCCGCTTCATGCAGTTGGAGCGTTGCGGCTCCTGTTCCGTTCTGCAGCGAGCTTAGTCGTTTTGTCCTGCCTTTTGAAGGGCATGAAGCGACCCTGCGGCAAAAGCAAACAAACCCGGCCTGGAAGCCGGGTTTGTCGTTGTCGGACGATGACGCCTTGATCAGAGCGTGCCCTGGCGCTGCTGGATCATCTGATAGGTATCGAAGCTGTATTCGGCGATCTGAGCCCAGAGATAGGCGTCCTGCTTGAACGCCTGCTGGCTGTCGAAGAGCTTCTTGAACCACTCGTTCTTGGCCGAGAGATCCGCATAGGTTTCCTTCGCCGCCTTGTGGCAGGTGTCGAGGATATCCGACGAGAAGGCGCGCAGCTGGGCGCCGCCGGCGACGAGTTCGCGAAGCGCCCCGGGGTTGGACGCATCATAGCGAGCGAGCATGCGGGCGTTGGCGGCAGCGCAGGCATCCGTCAGGATACGCTTGTAGCTTTCGGGCAGCGCGTTGAACTTTTCGAGGTTGAAGAAGGCGTGAACCGTCGGGCCGCCTTCCCACCAGGCCGGGTAATAGTAATAGGGCGCGACCTTGTAGAAGCCGAGCTGCAGATCGTCATAGGGGCCGACGAATTCGGTGGCGTCGATGGCGCCCTTTTCGAGCGCCGGATAGACGTCGGAGCCGGCGATCTGCTGCGGCGTGACGCCAACCTTGGTCATGATTTCCCCGGCAAGACCGGCAATCCGCATCTTCAGACCCTTCAGGTCGTCGATCGTCTTGATCTCCTTGCGATACCAGCCGCCCATCTGCGCGCCGGTATTGCCGGCGGGAAGCGCATAGAGCTTGTAAGGGGCGAGAAACTCGTTGAGCAGCTCATTGCCGCCGCCAGCGGTGAACCAGGCATTGGTCATGCGGGCATTGAGGCCGAAGGGGATGGCGGTGCCGAGCGCGAAGGCCGGATCCTTGCCGATGTAATAATAGCAGCAGGTATGGGCCATCTCGACGGTATTGTCGGCGACGCCATCGGCGACCTCAAGCGGCGGCAGGATTTCGCCAGCTGCGTAGACCTGGATCTGGAACTGCCCGTCGGTCGCCTTCGAGACGCTTTCGGCAATGTCGGTGGCAGCGCCATAGATGATGTCGAGGCTCTTCGGGAAGGACGAGGCGAGGCGCCAGGTGATCTTCGGATTTTCCTGGGCAATCGCGGGGGCGGCAAGCGCGGCGGCACCGATGCCGGCGACACTGGCCTGCTTGAAAAATTGACGGCGGTTCATGATCTCTTGCCTCTGATAATACGCACTCCTCCAGCTCCCGCGGTGGGTCTAGTCGGGCATGACCGGGAGTGCAAGTTCAAAAGCTCAGGAAATTGTCCGGCAACCTTACCAAATTTGCCTATTCTTTCGCGCAAGCGGTGTTCCGCGCAAGGAACTGTCAGGACGGGCTACGCATGCGCGGGTCATCGAAGGCTGGATTGTAGAAGAGGGACAGCACCAGGCTCTTGGCGATCCGCTCGGCGCTGGCCATGAACCAGCCATGGGCTTCTTCCGAGGCGCCGATTTCGACGAGGGTGTCGGAGAAGAGCTGCAGCCATTGCAGGAAAAGGTGTTCCGCCATGCCGTCGACATTCTGGTGAGCCATCACTGGCTTGCCGCCATAGGCGCCTGTCTTGAAGGCGACGGAACTCCAGAAGGCCTTCATCTTGACCATATGGTCCGGCCAGCGTCCGGCGAGCCGCCCGTCGAACACCGGGCCGAGCTCGGGATGCTGGCGGATATGCCCGTAGAACGTCTCCACCAAGCGGTCGATAAATGCCCCATCGACACCCATGGCTGCCATGTCGGCCTGGGCACGAGCCGTGATTTCAGCGCGGTGGGCGGCGCGGCCCGTAAGTTCCATCGTCATCGGTTTCGTCTCGTTCATGGCTTTCGGGCACCTGATGCACCCTGCCGTGCAAATGGTCTATGCGGCATCTTGATACAAGGCCTCCCATGGCCTAAGTTTAGAATAATTCTAAGATAGGTGATAATCGTCATGTTCAGTCTTTTCCAGAAGGGCGGCAAGCGCCCCTTCGACACACTCTCCGAACAGGAGATCCTGGCGCTTGCCATTTCCTCCGAGGAGGACGATGCCCGCATCTACCTCGCCTATGCCGACCAGTTGCGGGCGGCCTATCCACAATCTGCCAAGGTCTTCGAGGATATGGCCGAGGTGGAGCATACCCATCGCAACATGCTGATCGAGATGCATCGGGACCGTTTCGGCGAGCGTATCCCGCTGATCCGGCGCGAACATGTGCGCGGCTTCTATGATCGCAAGCCGGACTGGCTCAGGAAGAACCTGACGCTGGACCAGATCCGCGAAGAGGCCTTGCAGATGGAAGAGGGGGCCTATCGCTTCTATCACGAGGCCGCCCAACACACCTCCGACGCCGGCATCCGCAAGCTGCTCGGCGATCTCGCCATGGCCGAACAGGGTCACGAGGAGATCGCGACCATGCTCGGCGACCGGCATCTGCCGGAGGATGCACGCGAGACGGAAGATGAAACGAAGAAGCGTCAGTTCATTCTGACTTATGTGCAGCCTGGCCTCGCAGGCCTGATGGACGGTTCTGTTTCGACGCTGGCGCCGATCTTTGCGGCCGCCTTCGCGACAGGCGATACCTGGTCGACCTTTCTGATCGGCCTCTCGGCCTCGGTCGGTGCGGGCATTTCGATGGGCTTCACCGAGGCAGCCCATGACGACGGCAAGCTTTCTGGCCGCGGTTCGCCGCTGAAGCGCGGCCTTGCCTCCGGCATCATGACCACGGTCGGCGGTCTCGGCCACGCACTGCCCTATCTGATCCCGCATTTCTGGACCGCGACGATCACCGCCATCGTCATCGTCTTCTTCGAACTCTGGGCGATCGCCTTCATTCAGAACCGCTACATGGAGACGCCCTTCTGGCGCGCGGCCATGCAGGTGGTGCTCGGCGGCTCGCTGGTGCTGGCCGCCGGGGTTCTGATCGGGCAGGGATGACGCAATGCGAGGAGCGGCTGCCTTCGCCTTAGACTGCGGCCTTCTTCTGTCGCGGCATCTCCTCGGTCTGGTACATGGACAGCGTATGTCCGTCTGGATCGGCAAATTCAGATGACCAGCCGCCGGGCGCATGGCTGACGGGTGTCACGATTGTGACACCCTGCTCGGCCAGTCCCGCAACCATGTCGTCGATGCCGCCGTCGTCGAGGTCGAAGACGATGATCGGTGAATTGCCGGGCCTGGTCTCCATTTGAAAGAACAGGAGATCGATGCCGTTGGCCGTCGAGGCAATGAGCCAGTCGGGTTCGCCGGGCTCGTTCGGCATGCGCTGAAGGTCGAGCCCCAGCGTTTCGCCATAGAAACGGGCCGTCCGATCGATATCGGCGACGTAGTAGCAGATATTGGTGAGTTTTTTGGATTTCAGCATGGAGAACTCCCGTGTTGGAATGCGAACATGATCATGTTGCCGCTGGCCGTATTTTCGTGAGGTTGCGTCCAAAAGAAATCAGATGACCGTCCGGATCATGGGTCGCAAGCATCGCGTCGACATGGCCGATCAGCGGACGCAGCGTCTGGCGGATTGAGCCGAAGGCGAGATTTCCGCACAGCCGGTCTGGTACTGCGCCAGTAAATTCAAAGGGACGCAGGCGTTTGCGGATGTCGCAGATCCTCTGGCGCAGCGCCGCCTCGTTGAGCTTCAGCAGATGGCGGATCTCCGCATGCGTCTGGCCATTGAGAGCGAGCAGAAAGGTGGTTCTGAGGCCGGGCGGCAGGCGTTGCAGATGGTGGGCGAGGTCATTCGGCTCGGCCGGTTCACTGGTCTGCGGTTGCCGAAATACGAAGACGCTCTCCCGCTGCCGTCGCCTGACTGCCGATCTCGCCACGAAGGTGCTGCGATGGCGCAACACGCCGCGCAGCCAACGCAGGTTCTCCGGCTTGGAAAAATCCTCCCGGCCTGCGGTGATCGCGGCGAGGAGCGCGTCCTGAAGAAGGTCTTCCGCCTCGTCCGCCCGCCGGCTGAGGCGTCGCGCCTCGTTGAGAAGCTGTCTGAACTGTCTGGCCTGCACGATGTCCCCCACTCACCCGTCATGGTGGCAGACCCCGGCTGACCCGACAAGCAACAGAGATTGAGTTTGGCTGAGGTGACCGATTGCGTCAGGATGAATGGTCACATGCCTGCAATAATCCGTGGATATGGCGCCTTCATGAAAGCATCTCCCGCGACCATCGGTCTGGGCGTCACCATGACCATTGGTTACGGCACGCTCTACTATTCCTTCTCCGTGCTGGCTCCCGAGATCGCTCGCGAATTCGGCTGGGGCCAGAGCTTCGTCTTCGGCGTCTTTTCTTTCGGGCTGCTGGCGGGCGCGGTGGCAGCCCCCGTGCTCGGGCGCTTGGTCGATCGATACGGTGCACGCCTCATCCTTTGTCTCGGTTCCGTCGCGGCAGCACTTTCGCTCGCGCTGTTTTCGGTGATGGAGAATGCCTGGCAATTCGCGGCGATCACGCTCGTCGCCGAATTCATCGCGCTTGCGGTACAATACGATGCGGGCTTTGCAGCACTCGCCCAGAGCCATGGCCGCGAGGCGCGCGCCCATATCACGCTGGTGACGCTGATCGCGGGCTTTGCCTCCACCGTCTTCTGGCCGCTCCTGCAATGGCTGCTCACCATCATGACCTGGCGCGACATCTACCTGGTGATGGCCGCAATGAACCTCTTGATCGCGCTGCCGATCCATCTGGCTCTGCCAAGGGCGCGGATGATCGCGCCGGAGGAGACCGTCCGTGAAGAGCAATCGACCGGTGAGCCTGTTCTCGACAGCGAGCGCAAACGCCGGATGATCCTCATGGCGACGGCCTTTGCCGCCGGAGGTTTCGTCATGTCGGCGGTGGGGTCGACACTTCTCGTCCTGATGCGCGACCTCGGCTATGCCACGGCAATGGCAACGCTTGCCGGCAGCCTCATCGGTCCAAGCCAGGTAGCTGCCAGGCTGATCGAATATGTCAGACGCAACCTTTTCTCGCCGCCGCTGACCGCAATCATCGCCGCATCGGCCATGGCGCTGAGCCTCGCCATTCTTGCCGGCGCACTGGTCCAGCCGATGGCGGCTTTCGCCATCGCCTTTGCAATCTTCTACGGGGCAGGGCAGGGGCTGACCTCGATCGTGCGGGGCGTCTTGCCGCTGCACTACTTCGGCGCTGCGGGCTATGGGCGGACCATGGGCACGCTCGCGTCCGCCCGCATCATCGCCTCGGCGATTGCGCCTGTGTCCGTGATCTGGCTGAACGAGACGGTCGGGACCAATGCAGCTCTGGCTGCATTGGCAGGCATGGCCGGCCTTGCCGTGATCGCGACCCTCGCGCTGACGCGCGAGAGACAAAGCTGACCGATTTTACTGCAGCGCGCCGACGAGAACGTCGGAGGTGCCGTTCTCGATGGTGACCCAGCGGCCGGTGTCGGTCGAAGACTGGCGCTTGAGGAAGGCATAGCGCGTCTCGGTCCAGAGCTTGACGTCGTCGTTGAGGTTGTCGAGCACGAAGTCGCCGGACTGAGTGCGAACCGTCAGCACCGCATGGCCTTCGCCATCCGGCTTGCGCACGACGGTGATCAGGAGATCGGCCGCATTGAATCCGGCTTCCATCAGCTTCTTGCGCTTCAACAGCACGAAATCTTCGCAATCGCCGAGGTCGACCGGATAGGCCCAGACTTCCTCGCGGCCGTAGATCTCCGCATCCGTCATGGGGACGATGGCGTGATTGACGCTGGCATTGATGTCGCGGATGACGCTCCAGCCGTGATCGGTGACCTTCGGTGGCACCGAAGGACGGGTCCGGATGCTGCATTCATCGGCGAGGGCCTTGCAGAATTCGTAATGGCCGATGGGCTGGGATGTCACGGCGCCGGTGATCATCGATCGCAATGTCTGCGGTGCCGAAAGACCCGCATGGGCAGGTGCGAGCACCGCAACTGCAATGATCAGCGCCTTGATGGCGCGCGAGCCGTTCGTCATGAACACGTCCCCTGTATCCTTAACAAAAGGTTAAGATTGCGACAGGACGTGAGTCAACGGCGCGGGAGGCTCTCTCCCGCGCAATTCATCCGGTATGGTTAAAATGCGACAGTTCGAACAGCCGAAATGAGAATCGGTTCCCAAGATCGAGGAGAAATAAAAGAATCGAAATACTCAGATCATTGAAAGTATCGCCGATTTCATCTTGGCGATGTCTTCTGGACGGGAAAGCCGGTGGTCGCCATCACGAATCAGCGTCAGCACCACGTCGTCGAGCGGCAGGAATTCCATCAGCTTCAGGGCGTGCTGATAGGGCACATCCGGGTCCTTCATGCCCTGCAGGATATGGACCGGGCAACCGGTCTCGATGAGCCCGGTCAGCACCCGGTTCTCGGCCCCGTCTTCCATCAGGCGGCGGGTGAAGATGTTGGGCTCCGGGCTGTATTCGGACGGCTCTTCGAAATAGCCGCGCTCGGCCAGGGATTGCTGCTCTGCCGCAGTCAGGCTGGGCTCGATGAGCTCCGATGTGAAGTCGGGTGCCGGCGCGATCAGCACCAGGCCATCGACCGAGAAGGGCAGGCCGAGGCGCCGTGCCTCCTGGATCACGCGAAGCGCAATCCATCCACCCATGGACGAGCCGATCAGCACGACCTTCTTGACGCCCGACGAGGCAAGCACGGCAAGTGCTTCCTCGGTCCAGCGCGAGATGGTCCCCTTTCTGAAATCGCCGCCGGACACCCCGTGGCCGGAATAGTCGAAGCGAATGGCCGTGAGCCCCTCGTCACCGGCCAACGCGTCCATTTCGATTGCCTTGGTGCCGGCCATATCGGAGCGATAACCGCCGAGCCAGACAAGCGCCGGCCGGTCCGTCTCGGTTCCCATGCGGGTGATGACCGCGATGTCGCGGGCTGCATCGCCGGAACCGACGGTCAGTGTCGTCTCTCTGAGGATGTTGGCTGTGTCGGTCATCGCGTGCTCCTTTTGTCGAATGCTGTAAAACACATCCAGGAAGTGCGCGACAACAGGTGATTTTCTTTCGCAAGCATGCTATTGACACTGCCGTCGCAGATATCACATAGCCCTTTGACGCGGATGCGCGCGGGTTTACGCTGCGACATTCCGAAATGTTTTGAGGAGAATACGACCATTCGCAGACCGTTCAAGACCGATGCCCCCGTAAAGGACGGGCCGCGCTCCAACCGTGAAATCCGCATTCCGAAAGTCCAGCTGATCAACGAAGAGGGCGAGAACCTCGGTGTCGTGGCGACGGATCAGGCGTTGCGCATGGCCGAAGAGGCCGGACTGGATCTGGTCGAGATTTCGCCGAATGCCGAGCCTCCGGTCTGCAAGATCCTCGACCTGGGCAAGCTGAAATACGCCAACCAGAAAAAGGCGGCCGAAGCGCGCAAGAAGCAGAAGATCGTCGAGGTCAAAGAAATCAAGATGCGCCCGAACATCGACACCCATGACTATGAGGTGAAGATGAAGGCTATGAATCGCTTCTTCGAAGAGGGCGACAAGGTCAAGGTGACGCTCAAGTTCCGTGGCCGCGAAATGGCCCACCAGGAACTCGGCATGAAGCTCCTGCTTCAGGTCAAGGAAGACACCGCGACGATCGCCAAGGTGGAAGCCGAGCCGAAGCTCGAAGGTCGCCAGATGATGATGGTGCTCGCGCCGCGTTGATTGCTGCCGCATGGCAGGACCGGATGAAGCCGCCTTACGGGGCGGCTTTTTTCATGCTTGGTTTTTGCCGGTTCCTTGTCTGACAGAACGCTGATCGTCACAGCGGCCGCTCTGTCAGCGGCGTTGATGCATGATCCCTCCATCGAACGCGATTGCGAACCTGGAGGAATTCAAGATGACCCGATTTCTGCGCCGGACCTTGCTGGTCTCGACCACGGCATTGGCCGCACTCACCCTGATCCCCGCGATCGCCTCGCTCGCGCCCTCTACCCTTGCATCCTTCGTCGTCAGCCAGGCCGAAGCGCGTGGCGGTGATGATGATGGTGGCAGCGACGACAGCGGTGACAGTGGCGGCGGCGGTAGCGATGACAGTGGTAGCGACGACAGCGGCAGGGACGATAGTGGCCGCGACAGTTCCGATGACAACGACGACAGCTCTGACGACAGCTCGGGCCGCGACCGTGATCGGGACCGCGACCGCGATCGCAACCGTAGCGGCGATGATGATGACGATGATGGCTATGACGACAGCGACGATCGTTTTGATGACAGCGCCGAGGACGGCAGCCGCCGGAGCGGCAACCGCGATCGCGACGAGATCCGCCTTATCGTCAATAACACCCAGCTGCAGGGCTTGCTCAGCGGCTCCATGATCCCCGTCGACCAGAATGGCAAGCGTTTGCGCTTCGAGGTTGAGCAGGAGCATGGCAACACGGAAATCAAGCTTCGGGCCCCACGCGGCACGCTGTCCAGCGTGACCGTGGTCCCCGCCATCTGACCAGTTCGAAGCGGTGAAGCCCGAGCCGCCGCGGGCACCCTCTCACCGTTTCGCCCCGCCCGGCCCCCACCGGGCGGGGATAGCTTTTCTCCTGTTGGCGCAAGTCTCGGCCCGCGCTACTCTCCGACAAACCCGAACAGAGCCTGTATGGACCGTCGTCTTTTCATTCTTGCCCTTCTGAGCCTCGGTCTGGCCTCCGCCATACCGACGTCATCGGCATGGGCAAAGGACGGAGGGGATGATGGCGACAGCGATGACAGTGGCAAAGATGACGACAGCGGCGGCAGCGGCGGCAGCGGATCTGACGACGATGATGATGATGACAGTGGCAAAGATGACGACAAGGAGGACCGCAGCGGCTCGGGACGTGGCTCTGATGATGACAACAGGGACGACGACGACGACCGATCCGGCAGCTCCAGGCGTGAGCGCGACCAGAAGGAGGCGCGCGAAGCCGTCAGGCGCGGAGAGATCCTGCCACTGCGGGAAATTCTAAAACGGGTCGACGAGCAGGGCGGCGGACGTGTGATCGCCGTCGATCTCAACATGCAGGCGCGCAAGCCCTTCTATACGTTGAAGGTGCAGAGCGGTCCGAGTGTCAGAACACTCAAGTTCGAGGCGGCGACCGGCCGCAAACTCAATATCTTTGGATGGTGACACATGCGCATTCTGCTCGCGGAGGACGACCAGACCATTGCGGACCACACACGTTCGAAGCTGGAGGCGGAAGGCTTCATCATCGAACATTTCAACAATGGACCCGATGTCTGGGCCGAGGGCGAAACGGGCGACTATCAGGCGATCATCCTCGATCTGGGCCTGCCCGGCATGGATGGCCTGTCCATCCTCAAACGCTGGCGCGGCGCCGGTGTCGAGGTTCCGATCCTGGTCCTGACCGCACGAGGATCCTGGATGGAACGGGTCGACGGCTTCGATGCCGGCGCTGACGACTATCTCCCCAAGCCATTCCGCAGCGAGGAACTCATCGCCCGTCTGAAGGCTCTGTTGAGAAGGGTTCATGGCCGCGCAAAGGCGACTGCATCAGCCGGAGGTTTCGTGCTCGACGATACCTCCCGTCGCGTGACCTTCGAGAGCCGGCCGATCGAGCTTACGCCGCTCGAGTATAGGCTGCTTTCCATGCTGATCGCCGAGCCGCACAAGGTCTTCGATCCGATCGAGATTGCGCGCCAGGTTCAGGGACGGGACGACGAGCAGGCCAAGAATGCGGTTGAGGCAATGATCGCGCGCATCCGCCGCAAGACTCATCCGTCTGCCATCGCGACCCGCCGGGGTTTCGGCTACACGCTCTCAGGCGAGGAGGCATGACCCAGTCGCTACGTCTGCGCCTGTTCATTGGCGCCGTTCTGGCGATTGCTTTTGTTCTGCTCCTCGTCGCCTCCGGCCTGAGCCGGATCTTCTCCAATTATGTCGCAGACCGCTATCATGCCGACATGTCGGCGATCATCGATCAGTTGGCCGCCGGCGTCGAATTCCCCGCCGGCGTTGCGCGCATGACGGACGAGCCAGGTGATCCGCGCTTCGAACTGCCGGGCAGTGGCCTTTACTGGGAGGTGATCGCCGGAACCGACCAGGTCTTCCGCTCCCGTTCGCTCTGGGATGTCGAGCTGCTGCCCGAGACCCTGAAACACGGCGCCTACGGATTTCGACAGGGCGAAGGGCCGGATGGTGAACCTCTGTTGCTTCAACTGCGCGAGGTTCAACTCGAAACGCCGGAAGGCAATCGGCCTCTGACGCTGCTTGCCGGTTTCGATCAAAAGATGATCGATGATGCCATCTCTAAGTTCCATGGCGCGATGACGATCATGCTCGTACTCACGGCTGCCGTCCTGCTGGCGGCGGCTTTCCTGCAGATCGGCATCGGCCTTGCGCCGCTGTCGAGATTGCAGCAGGCGCTTTCTCTCGTCCGTTCCGGACGGACCGACCAATTGCCCGATGCCGGCCCTACCGAGCTCCGTCCTCTCGTCACGGAGCTCAACGGCCTCCTGAAGGAGAGGGAAACGGCCGTCGAGCGCGCCCGTGCCAGAGCAAGCGACCTTGCCCATGGCCTGAAGACGCCGCTCACCGTTCTGCTGCAGCTCGCAGACAATCTGCCCGATCGGGAGCGCGGCATGATCCGTCAGCAGGTTGATCTGATCCGCCAACGTTCCGACCGGCAGCTGCAGTCGGCAAGGCTCGGCGTCGAGCAGATGGCGCAGACGGGCCTGGCCTCGCTCACCGGCAAGCTGATATCGGTTCTGACGCCGGTCACGTCAGCGCGTGATGTCGCCTGGAAGGTCGATGTCGATGATCAGCTGACCGTCGACATGGATCCAGCCGACCTCGCAGAGGCGCTCGGCAATGTGCTCGACAATGCCACGCACTTCGCCAAAACTCAGATCGCTGTCGTGGCGGAGCGCGACGGGAAACATATTCGGCTCGAAGTCGAGGATGATGGTCCAGGTGTTGCCGAAGCAGCGATCCCGGAAATTGCTGCTCGCGGTGTCCATCTGGTGGAGGACGAGGGTACGGGGCTGGGGTTAGCGATCACCTCCGATATTCTGAACGCCTATGGCGGTGCCATCGCCTTTTCGCGGGGGGCAACCGGTGGCCTCAGAGTGAGCTTGCTTTTGCCGGCTGGCCTGTAAACGAAGATTCCGATCGCCACCCGTTGCGCTTTTTCAGGTCTACGGTTATAAGCGCGCGTCCGAACGGTCCGGCAGGGCATGCCGTGGCCGTTCTTTATGCTTGAAAACGGGCATTCGTCAGCCTGTTTCGATACAAGAACAATGGAGTAGCAAAATGCCCAAGATGAAGACGAAATCTGCCGCCAAAAAGCGGTTCAAGATCACGGCGACCGGCAAGGTTCTCGCCGCCGCTGCTGGCAAGCGCCACGGCATGATCAAGCGTTCCAACAAGTTCATTCGCGATGCCCGCGGCACGATGGTTCTGGCTGAACCTGACGGCAAGAAGGTCATCAAGAACTACCTGCCAAACGGTCTCTGAGACCCGCTCGCTGTTGGACAATTAAGGAGATCATGACATGGCACGCGTAAAACGTGGCGTAACTTCCCGCGCCAAGCACAACAAGGTATTCAAGCAGGCCAAGGGCTTCTACGGCCGCCGCAAGAACACGATCCGCGCAGCAAAGGCTGCCGTTGATCGTTCCAAGCAGTTTGCTTACCGCGACCGCAAGAACAACAAGCGCAACTTCCGCGCTCTGTGGATCCAGCGTATCAACGCTGCAGTCCGCGAATTCGGCCTGACCTACGGCCGCTTCATCGATGGCCTGAACAAGGCTGGCATCGAAGTCGACCGCAAGGTCCTTTCCGACCTCGCCATCCATGAGCCGGCAGCATTCGCGAAGCTCGTAGAAGCTTCCAAGAAGGCACTCGCCTACCTCAAGGACGCCGGCACGGCCAACGAGTTTGAAAGCGCGGTCAAGTAACCAGCGCTTCCCAGACTGAATTCAAGTATTGGGAAACCCGCGCTGGCAGGGCTGGCGCGGGTTTTTTCATGTGATCTTCATGCCGCCGGGAAATGGTGGCGAGACAATGGGGCAGGAAACGGAAACATGTCCGATCTCGACAGTTTGAAGACGACGCTTCTCGCTGACATCGCCGCTGCTGCGGACGAGGCTCAGATCGAGGCTGTGCGCGTGGCGGCCCTCGGCAAGAAGGGGTCCGTCTCGGAACTCTTGAAGACGCTGGGTACCATGACGCCCGAAGAGCGCCAGACGCGCGGTGCCGCGATCAACGCGCTGAAGAACGAGATCACCGAGGAAATCGGAACCCGCAAGGCAGCCCTGAAGGATGCGGCGATCAATGCCCGCCTGAAGGCGGAGACGCTGGATGTCTCGCTGCCCGTGCGCTCCTCGCCGGCCGAACGTGGCCGCATCCACCCGATCAGCCAGATCGTCGACGAGATCACAGCGATCTTCGCCGACATGGGCTTCTCGATCGCCGAAGGTCCCGATATCGAGACCGACTATTATAACTTCACGGCGCTGAACTTCCCCGAAGGTCACCCCGCCCGCGAGATGCACGACACGTTCTTCCTGCAGCCGGATGAAAACGGTGAGCGCAAGGTGCTGCGCACGCACACGTCGCCGGTGCAAATCCGCACCATGGAGGCCCAGAAGCCGCCGATCCGCATCGTCATTCCGGGCAAGACCTATCGCCAGGACTCGGACGCTACCCATTCGCCGATGTTCCACCAGGTCGAGGGTCTCGTCATCGACAAGACCGCGAATGTCGCCAACATGCGCTGGATCCTAGAAGAATTCTGCAAGGCCTTCTTCGAGGTCGACAGCGTCACCATGCGCTTCCGCCCGTCCTTCTTCCCCTTCACCGAACCGAGCTTCGAGGTTGACATCCAGTGCGACCGCTCGTCGGGTCCGATCGTCAAGTTCGGCGAGGGCAAGGACTGGATGGAAATCCTCGGCTGCGGCATGGTCCACCCGAACGTGCTGCGCGCTGGCGGTCTTGATCCCGACGAATACCAGGGCTTCGCCTGGGGCATGGGCCTCGACCGCATCGCCATGCTGAAATACGGCATGCCGGACCTGCGCGACTTCTTCAACGCCGATGTCCGCTGGATGAGCCATTATGGCTTCCGCCCGCTCGATGTGCCGACGCTGTTCGGCGGTCTGAGCAGCTGATTGGCACAATGCGTGGCTGCCCCGATGAATGAGGGGCGGCCAGACGGAGGGGTGGATGAAGCCCGCTACTCCGAGTGAATGAAGGCAAATGCGACGTGATTGAACATCTCGACAACATGCGGCCGGTCGATCTGCTTTGCGATGACGACCTGCTGCATGTGGAACTGACGGACGGTCGTATCGTCAGCGTCCCGGTCTGGTGGTACCCGCCCCTTCAGGAGGCGATGCCGGTGGAGCGGAACAACGTGGAATTCATGCCGTCGAGCATCCACTGGCCCGACATCGATCTCGATGTGACGGTGGTCAGCATACTCCTCGGAAGACAGGCATCAGGCGCGCGACCGCTGGACGTCTCGGGCAAGATACAGATGGGAACGAGACAGTAGGGTTAGGATCCTTCAGGTTGAAGGAGATTGTGCAAGGGGTGAGCTGATGCCGACGGTCCTTCGCAAGTATGGGTTCCGCTTTCATTTCTACTCCGCCGACCGATATGAGCCGCCTCATATTCACGTCGATGGCAATGGAGGTGAAGCGAAGGTCTGGCTTGCTGATCTCAAGGTCGCGGAAGCCGGGGGCTTTAGCCAGAGAGACCTTGCACGTATACTGGAAGTGGTCGCGGAACACAGGCAGCAGATGCTGGAGGCATGGAATGACTATTTCGCATGATTCCTATCCAGAGGCGGAGCGCCCGACCGAGGCCTGGTGCGACCCGCATACGGTCCACGTTCGGCTCGCCGACGGACGGCAGGTATCGACGCCGCTGTGGTGGTATCCGCGGCTTCTGAACGCAACGCCTGCGCAGCGCAACAACGTGCATCTCATGCTCGCGGGGGTTCATTGGCCTGATGTAGATGAGGATTTGTCGATTCGAGGCATGCTGGCAGGCTGGAAGGCACCGGGCGCCAAAGCGCCTGACAAGGCGGCCTGATTTAAGCGCCGACCTATCGATGAGACCGCGACGGAATATTGAATTTGCGCAGTGCGCGCTGAGGAAGACGAGAAAGTTCGATGAAATTCACACTCTCCTGGCTGAAGGATCACCTGGAAACTGAGGCCTCGCTCGACGAGATCTGCGAGCGGCTGACCGCGATCGGGCTTGAGGTCGAGGATGTCGATGACAAGGCGGCCTACAAGCCTTTCGTCATCGCCAAGATCCTGACGGCGGAAAAGCATCCTGAGGCCGATCGCCTGAAGGTGCTCTCGGTCGATGCCGGCGACGGCAAGCCAGTGCAGATCGTCTGCGGCGCGCCGAATGCCCGCGCCGGCATGATCGGCGCTTTGGCGCGTCCGGGCACTTATGTGCCGGGCATTGATGTCACGCTCTCCGTCGGCAAGATCCGTGGCGTCGAAAGCCATGGCATGATGTGCTCCGAAAAGGAGCTCAACATCTCCGACGACCATAACGGCATCATCGATCTGCCCGAGGATGCGCCGGTTGGAACCTCCTTCGCATCTTACGCCGGCCTCGACGATCCGGTCATCGAGATCAACCTGACGCCGAACCGTCCGGATTGCACGTCGGTCTTCGGCATCGCCCGCGATCTGGCCGCCTCGGGCCTCGGCACGCTCAAGGCCCCGAAGGCGCCCGCCTTCAAGGTCGAGGGCGAGACCCCGCATCAGGTCAAGCTGGAGCTTGAAGACCATCTTTGCCCGGGCTTTGCCTATCGCCTGGTGCGCGGCGTGAAGAACGGCCCGAGCCCGAAATGGATGCAGCAGCGGCTTCTGTCGATCGGCCTGCGACCGATCTCGGCGCTCGTCGACGTCACCAACTACATGACCTTCGACCAGGGGCGTCCGATGCACGTATTCGACGCCGACAAGGTCAAGGGAGCGCTTGTCGTGCGCCGGGCCAAGGACGGCGAGGAAATCCTTGCGCTCGACACCCGCACCTACAAGCTCAACCCGAACAACGTCGTCATCGCTGACGACAACGGACCGGAATCCATCGGCGGCATCATGGGCGGCGAGCATTCCGGCTGTGACCAGAACACCGTCAATGTGCTGATTGAGTCTGCCCTCTGGGATCCGATCAACATTGCCAAGACCGGCCGTGCGCATGGCATCATCACCGATGCGCGCTATCGCTTCGAGCGTGGCGTTGATCCGGAATATATGGTCCCGGGTCTGGAGCGCACCACCGAGCTGGTGCTCGAAATGTGCGGCGGTGTCGCGGCCGAAAAGAAGGTCGAGGGCTACAAGGGTCACCAGAAGAAGGTGGTTGATTTCCCCTATGCGGAAGTCAAGCGCCTGACGGGTCTGACCGTTTCCAACGACGAGTCGCGCCAGATCCTGACAGCCCTCGGCTTCGAGATCCTGTCGGGCGACGAGACTTCGGCCAAGGTCTCCGTTCCCTCCTGGCGTCCTGATGTCGACGGCAAGGCCGATCTCGTCGAAGAGGTCATGCGCATGCACGGCGTCGACAACATCAAGCCGGAACCGCTGCCGCCGACCGGTTCGGTCAATGGCAAGATCCTGACCACGCTGCAGATCCGCACGCGGTCTGCCCGCCGGGCGCTTGCCTCGCGTGGCATGCTGGAAGCGGTCACCTGGTCCTTCATTTCGGCCGAGCATGCCAAGCTCTTCGGCGGCGGCAGCGAGAAGCTGAAGCTCGTCAACCCGATCGCGGCCGACATGTCGGACATGCGGCCTTCGCTGCTGCCGGGTCTGCTGACCGCTGCCCAGCGCAATGCCGACCGTGGCTTTGGCGATGTGGCGATCTTCGAAGTCTCCGGCACCTATGAGGGCGATACGCCCGAGACCCAGCGCCGTGTTGCCGGTGGCGTGCGCCGTGGCACGGCCTCAATCGCCGGTGCCGGCCGCATGTGGTCCAACCAGGCCAAGGGCGGCGGCAAGCCGGTCGACGTCTTCGACGCCAAGGCCGATGCGCTCGCCGTGTTGGAAGCCTGCGGCATTCCGATGAGCAATGTCCAGATCGAGCAGGGCGGTCCCGAATGGTACCACCCGGGCCGTTCCGGCACCATCAAGGCCGGCCCCAAGGTTATCCTCGGCACCTTCGGTGAATTCCACCCGAAGACGCTGGAAGCGCTCGACGTATCAGGCACGCTCTGCGGCTTCGAGATCTATGTCGATGCCCTGCCGGAACCGAAGAAGAAGGCGACCCGCACCAAGCCGGCGCTCGAGCTTTCGGCCTTCCAGATGGTGAAGCGCGACTTTGCCTTCGTCGTCGAAAAGGCGGTCGAGGCGGGCGCGATCATCAAGGCGGCGACAAGCGCCGATCGCAAGCTGATCTCCGGCGTCAATGTCTTCGATATCTTCGAGGGCGCATCCGTCGGCGAGGGCAAGAAGTCGGTGGCGATCGAGGTTCTGATCCAGCCGACCGACAAGACGCTGACCGACGAGGATTTCGATGCGCTGACGAAGAAGATCGTCGGCAATGTCGAGAAGTCCACGGGCGGCACGCTGCGCGCCTGATCCTGTGATGGCGGGCGGACCTGGGCCGCTGGCGATGAGACAAAGAAAAAGCCCTTTCCCTGCATGTCAGGGAAAGGGCTTTTTTGATGTGTACCCGAAGGTCATGACCGTCGGTAAGGTCGGGCTTCGTCATCACACCTCACAGGCTGACGCGACGGCCTTCCTTGTCGGCGGACTTGCGGTCGTCGCCGTGCTTGGCAAGGATCGCCTTGGCATCTTCGACCGAGATGCGGTGCTTCTTGGCGAAGGGGATCGGCTCATAGCCCTTGGCGGTGGTTTCGTCTGCCATGCTGGTCTCCAATTCCGAAAAATGCCCCGGCAGGATGCCGAAGCCTGTGATGTCGCGGGTGAACGGGGAAGAAAAAGCTCGTCGATGGCGAGCAGATGCAACGCGTGCGAAGGGCGTCGCCTATGAACCCTATGTAGGGATTGGCGACCGAAAGCTCAATACTTCTTCTTGCGCAGCGTCTTGTTGCCCTTCGGCCCGGAATAGACGGGCGTGCGGTCCCGGTTCTCCGCCTGCAGCTGGCGCCAGCGGTCGAGACGTGCAGGATCGAGGCTGCCGTCCCTGATCGCCGCCTGCACGGCGCAACCCTTCTCGTGCGAATGGCTGCAGTCGCGGAACTTGCAATGCGGCACAAGCTCGGTGATTTCGGCAAACAACGTGTCGATCCCGTCCGTGATGTCGCTGACATAGAGCGTGCGGATGCCGGGCGTATCGATCACCCAGCCGCCGCTCGCAATGGCGTGCAGGGAACGTGCCGTCGTCGTATGCCGCCCCTTGGCATCATGCTCGCGGATCGCGCCGGTCTTCTGCGCCGTCTCCGCGCCGTGGCCGGCGAGCGTATTCACCAGCGTCGACTTGCCCACACCAGAAGAGCCGACCAGAGCAACGGTCTGGCCCGGGCCGCACCAGGGCATCAAGGGGTCGACGGCTTCAGGCGAGCGGGCGTTGACGATGACGACGGGAAGATCGCGCTGCAGGCCTTGGGCCTCATCCGCGTAGACAGAGGCATCATCGACCGTATCGGCCTTGGTGAGCACGATGACAGGCCGCGTGCCCGCTTCATTGGCCATCACCAGATAACGTTCCAGCCGCGCGGCGTTGAAATCCGCATTGCAGGAGGTGACGATGAACAGCGTATCGACATTGGCGGCGGCAAGCTGCTGGCCGAAGGCGCCTTCGGTCCGCCGTTGCAGCACGGTCTGGCGATCCAGGCGGCGCGCGAGCAGTCCGGTATAGGGCGCGGCAAGAACCCAGTCGCCCACGGCAAAATCGGCGGTATTGCTGTTGGGCGGAAGCTCGATCTCCACCGGCCCCGTCGCATCGATCGCCTCCAGGCGGTCGCGATGCACCGAAGAGATGCGGCGCACAAGGAGCTCGGCCTCGTCAGCCGTCACTTGCTCGGTGAAGAAGGCGTTGAAGCCGAGCCGCGTGAGCGCGGCGGTGTCGTTGAGGCCGGTCAAGGGCGGATCACGGAGTTGGAACGTGGGGCCATGGGCACTTTCAGCGTTGGGATCAGACGGTGACGCTTCTCATAGCGCAGAATGTCGTCGCTGACGCGGGAAATCGACCGCGCCATCCGTCACGGCGGAAGGATCTGTAGTCAGCCCTTCAGTTCCGCCGGCTCGACAGCGTTAAGGGGCTGTCGGCGCGGCAGGCGCGCAAACATCACTGCATTGCCGGCGAGCGTGAGTGCGAGACCCACCATCGCGAGCGGCGTGAAGTGATAGTCCTCGTAGAGGCTTGATAGCGTCAGCGCGACGACCGGGAAAAGCACAGTGGCATAGGCGGCCTTCTGCGAGCCGATGCGCGAGACCAGCATCAGATAGGTGGTAAAGCCGATGACGGAGCCGATGACCGAGAGATAGACGAGGGCGGCGAGATAGGTCTGGTCCGGCGGCAGCACGATGGGCGTGCCGGTGATGCCGATCAGGGCAAGAAGTGCTGCCGAGCCGTAGCTCATGCCCCAGGCATTGGCGGTGACAGGCGCGATGCCTTCAGCGCTGTTGCGGCGGGAGGCCATGTTGCCGAAGGAAAAGAACAGCGTGCCGAGCGCCGAAAGGCCGATGCCCTTCCAGCTGTCCGGATTGACGGCGATGAAGATCTCGGGCCCGAAAAGCAGCGCAAGTCCGGTGGCGCCAAAGCCTGCGGCGACCAGTGTGCGCGGCTTGATCTGATCGCCGAAGAAGATCCGGGCATTGACGGCGTTGTAAACAGTGGCGAGCGAGAAGACGACGGAGATGAGCCCAGACGGCACATAGCTCGCCGCGTGATAGAAGCAGAGGAAGTTGCAGCAGAAGAGCGACAGCGCCTGGACGAGGATGAAGGGCTGCTGCTTGAGCGTCGGCACTTTCAGGCGACCTGTGAGGGCCAGCACGCCGACGAGCACGAGCGCCGCAAGGGCGAAGCGATAAAAGACCGAGACCAGCACGGGCACCGGCCCGATCTGCAGCGCGATCGCGATCCAGGTCGTGCCCCAGATCAGCACGGTGGACGAGAAGAGAAGAAAATTGGTCATGGGATGCGCCTCGCTTTCGAAAGGCAGGTAGCGCCGCTTGCGCAATCCGTTCTTGCATGATCTTGCGGCGAACTGCGCTGAGGCGGCTACGCCTATCCGATTGGTGATGGCGCGGCGCATCAAGCGCGCTAGAATGCGAGGCGATCTCGTGAAGGTTATCCATGCTGCACACCGCCACCGTCTTCGGCTCTCTGTCCGCCTCGTCCCGTGCCGAGCGTGGGGAAACGCTTGACCTGGGCGAGGGCAGGGCAAGCGCCATCTGGCGCAACAGCCATGACCGCATGCGCTACGAGCGGACCGACGGGCATACCTTCAGCTGTTACCTGCGCGGCGGCGACGGCACGCGACGGCTCGATGCCGGCAGCATCGCCGGCTGGCCGGGTGCGCTCTGCATCATGCCGCAGGGTGCCTCGTCCGAATGGGAGATCACCGACAACTTCGAATTCGTGCATCTCTATGTCGCTGACGATGAACTGCGCCGCCTGTTCTCGGAAACCTTCGACCGCGATGCCCGGCTGATGCTTCTACCAGAGGCGACCTTCGACGAGGCGCCGAAACTCGCGGAGGCGCTGGTGCATCTGGCCGCTGCCACGCAGGGCGGCAACCGGCTGCTGGCCGAACAGGCGATCGTGGCGGCCGTCGGGCAGCTCTTTGCCGACCCGCGTTATGGCGGTGAGCGGCGTCCGGTGCTGCGTGGCGGTCTGGCTCCCGTGCTGCGGAGACGGCTTGTGGAGCACATCGAGGCAAGCCTCGACCAGACAATCACCCTGAAGGATCTGGCGCGGCTCGCGGATTTGAGCGAATTCCATCTGCAGCGGATGTTTCGCGCAAGTTGCGGCGTCTCACCGCATGACTTCATCCTCAACCGCCGTATCGATCGCGCAAGGCGTATGCTGGCCGGCAACGAACCGATCGCCCAGATCGCATCGGCCTGCGGTTTCAGCAGCCAGAGCCATCTGACGCGAATGTTCAAGGCCGTCACCGGCACGACGCCATCGGCCTATCGCCGGGCGGTCGGCGGCTGAGCGAGATGGTCGATTTCTCAGCCGCATCGGCGGCTCGTCCGGGTCAGGACTGCCAGGCAATCATGTCGACCTAGCGGACCGTCCGCGAGAATTGGATCAGCGGCCGGCCATGATGCGCCGAGGGCTCAACATGGGCATCGATCGAGAATACCTCGCGACAGAAGCGCGATCTGGTGTTGCAGGTCGAGATGGTTGGTCGGCTCGTCGAGGATGATTTCCTTGGGGGCTTGAGCCAGCGCCCGGGCGATATGCGCCCGCTGCCGTTCGCCGCCGGACAGGCTCTGCCAGGTATGGTCGCGCTTTGCCACCATTCCCGCCCGCTCCAGCGCCTGCTCGACGGCGGCCTGGTCTTCCGCAGTCCAGGCGGAGAACATTGAGCGATGCGGGAAACGGCCGAGCTTGACGACGTCGACAACCTTCAGATTGGCATTGGTCGTGGCATGCTGTTCGACTAAGGCCATCCGCTGCGCCATCGTCTTGCGGGGAATCGACTGGATATCGTGTCCTTCAAGGCGGATGCTGCCCGAATGGGGACGCTTCAAGCCTGCGAGCAGCCGCAGCAGGGATGTCTTGCCGGAGCCATCGGGGCCGAGCAGGCCGAGCATCTCGCCGGGGCGCGTGGCAAAGCCTGTTCGAGAATGGTCTTCGACCCGATCTTCCAGGTGATGGTGTCGGCCGTGATGCTCATGTCGGACGCTGGAAACGATAGAGGATGATCGAGAAGACGGGAACGCCGACGAGCGCGGTTACGACGCCGATTGGCAGCACCTGCTGCGGAACCAGGATCCGCGAGGCTATATCGGCAAGCACCATGAAGATCGCCCCGCCAATGGCGCAGGCTGGAAGCAGGCGGATATGAAGCGGTCCGACGAGGAAGCGTGCGGCATGCGGGATGACGAGGCCTACAAAGCCGATCGAGCCGACCATGCTGACGATCGTCGCCGTCAGCATGGCGGTGAGACAGAAGAGCGCGAGCCGGGCGCGACCGACATTGACGCCAAGTGCTGCTGCGGCCTCGTCGCCAAAGGCGAAGGCGTCGAGGATGCGGGAATAGGCGAGGCAGGCGATCAGGCCAAACCCGACGACCACGGAGACCAGCATGAACTCCGGCCAGCGCACGCCGCCGAAGCTGCCGAGCAGCCAGAACATCACATCCCGCGCCTGCTGGGCATTGCCGGCAGTCGTCACGATATAAGAGGTTGCGGCGTTGAAGAGCTGGGATGCAGCAACGCCAGCCAGAATGGTGCGGTCGGCCCCGCCGCGCGTGCCGTTGGACAACAGGACGACGAAGAGGAAGGCGGCGAAGGCCCCGGCGAAAGCGCCGGCCGAGAGCGAGATGGCTGCGGAGCCGAAGCCGAGGATGACAATACCCCACGGCCCCTGTGGAGGCGCCGGCCGAAATGCCGAGCACATAGGGTTCAGCCAGCGGGTTGCGCAGCAGCGACTGCATGATGGCGCCCGAGATCGCGAGCCCCGCACCGCAGAAGGCCGCGACAAGCGCCCGGCTCAGCCTGTAGTCCCAGATCACGGCTTCATGGATGCGATTGAGCTCGGCTGTTGTCCAGCCGAGCTTGTTGGAGATCGCAAGGAAAGTGGTGCTGATCGGGATCGGCAGATCACCGATCCCCACACTCAAAGCCACCACGAAGACGACGGCAGTCAGTGCCAGCGCGACGTCTTCAACGCCCGTTCCAGAACCCGAAACGGGCGCGCATCGCCCATGTGCGCGACGTTGAAGCGCATGAAACCGTCTGATGACAGCGACGGGCTGAAGACGTTGCCGGGCGCCAGCACAACCCCCTGCGGCAGGGCGGCCTGCGCAAGCGCGGTGGAACTGACACCTTCCGGCATCCGGCACCAGAGATAGGGCCCGCCGCGCGGCGCGAGCACGGGATGGATGCCAAGATCCCCGAGCCGGGTCCCCACCGCGCGCCGCTCTTTGTCGAGCCGCCGATGCAATTGCTCGAGATGTTTGCGATAGCCGCCGCTTGCGAGCACGCCATGGATCGCTTCGGTCGCAACCTGGCTTGGGCCGCCGAACTGGATTGCAACCTGGAGGTCAGTGAGGAGCCGGATCCGCTCGGGGTCGGCGGCGATGAATCCTGTGCGCAGCGAAGCAGAGATGGTCTTGGAGAAGCTGCCGATGCGGATGACCCGGGAAAGCCCGTCGAGCGTCGCAAGTGTCATCGCAGGCTCCGGCTCGAAATCGGAAAAGATGTCGTCCTCGACGACCAGCATGTCCGAACGCGTGATGATGCCGAGCAGCTGGAAGGCGATCTGCGGCGAGAGCGTAGCACCGGTCGGATTGTGCAGACCGGAATTGGTGAGATAAAGCCGCGGCGCCTCGCGGGCGACGGCGGCCTGGAAGGCGGCGATGTCGGGGCCGTTTTCTGTATAGGGCACGGGGATGGCGATGGCCTGGTGGGCGCGGAGCAGCGTCTGGAAATTGAAGTAGCAGGGATCGTCGACGATCACGCGGTCGCCGGGGCGCAAAAGCAGCCGGCAGACCAGATCGAGCGCCTGGGTGGCAGAGCCTGCAAGCAGCACCTGATCTTCGGACAGCGTAATCGACTGCTGACGCAGTCGCATCTCGACGAAGCGCCGAAGGCCAGCACTGCCGCGCGAGGGTCCGTAATCCGTCATGAGGCTGGTCGCCTGGCGGAGCACGTTTCGCATGCCGGCATGCAGGAGGGCGGTCGGCATCCAGTCCGGCGGCAGCCAGCCGCAGCCGGGCTTGGATGTGCCTGGATCGGCGTCCAGCGCCTGACGCGCTACCCAGAAGGGATCGACTTCAGGGGGCCTTGGCGGCTCAAGCCGGACGAGGGGTGCTGGCGTGCGACCGGCCTCGGTGACGAAGAAGCCGGAGCCGGGGCGGGCCCGGATCAAGCCCTCGGCGGAGAGCCGGTCATAGGCTTCGACCACAGTCGAGGGCGACACCGAAAGCTCCGCGGCGAGGCGCCGGATCGAGGGCAGCCGGTCGTTGGGCACGAACTGGCCCGAACCGATGCGGCCGCGAATATCGGCCATGACATGGGCCGTCCTTGAGGCCGGCAGCTCCGGTGGCTGAACGCGTTCGTTCATCTGTATGGCCTTTGTCATCAATACAGTTTGACTAGATTGTATCGATCCGTCTCTGTCTGCGCCAGCCCCTCCGCGCGATAGGGGAGGCCAGACGAATGGAGACGAAAATGACGACTTCGTGGAAGGCCTGGGCGAGTGGTTTCATCGGCGTGCTGATCTTCAGCGGCTCACTGCCTGCAACGCGGGTGGGGCTTGCCGATTTCGCCCCGCTGTTCCTGACTTCGGCGCGGGCCGTGATCGCTGCACTTTTGGGAGCGGCCCTGCTGATCGCGATGCGGGAGAAGCGCCCCCTGCGCGGTGATCTGTTGCCACTGGCCATCGTCTCGCTTGGCGTCGTGGTCGGCTTCCCGCTGCTGACGGCTTTCGCGCTGCAAAGCATCAATTCCGCCCAGTCGATCGTCTTCATCGGATTGCTACCGCTTTCTACCGCGCTGTTCGGCGTCTTGCGGGCGGGGGAACGCCCCTCTGCTGTTTTCTGGATGTTTTCCGTCACGGGAGCGGCGCTCGTGGCCGGCTTTGCGCTCTCGGCGACGGCGGACATGGCGGTGCAAGGCGCAGTGCTGATGATTGCGGCGGTAATCGTTTGCGGCCTGGGTTATGCCGAGGGTGCCCGCCTGTCGCGTCGGCTTGGCGGCTGGCAGGTGATCAGCTGGGCGCTGGTGCTGTCGCTGCCGGTGATGCTGCCACTCGCGCTTTGGACACTGCCGCAGGATCTTGGCGCCGTGTCGATGTCAGGCTGGTTGGCTTTGGCTTACGTCTCGCTGTTCAGCATGATGATCGGCTTCATCTTCTGGTATCGCGGTCTGGCGCTGGGCGGCATTGCCTCGGTCGGGCAGCTGCAGCTGCTGCAACCCTTTCTCGGTTTCGTGCTCGCCGCAGGGCTGTTGCATGAGAAGGTCAGCCTTCCCATGCTGGCGACAGCCCTGCTGGTCGTTCTCTGCGTGGCGGGTAGCCGGCGCTTTGCTTGAGGGAGACCTTTAGCGCCCCGCCATCTTGGCCATGGCCTCGCCATACCGTGCGCCGGCCACCTTGTCTGGCGATACGACGGAAGACAGCGTGGCGAGCTCTTCGGCCGAGAGCCTGATCCCGGTCGCATCGATGTTGCTGTCGAGATTGGCGATCTTGGTCGTACCGGGGATCGGCACGATGAAATCGCCCTGGGCTAGTACCCAGGCAAGCGCCAACTGGCCGGGCTTCACGCCCTTGTCCGCCGCCATGGTTTCGAGAGCGGTGACAAGTGCAAGGTTGGCGTCGAAATTCTCCTGGTCGAAGCGTGGCAACCCGCGGCGGAAGTCGTTTTCGCCGAGCTTGGACAAATCCTTCAAGGCGCCGGTCAGCATGCCGCGACCGAGCGGCGAAAACGGCACGAAGCCGATGCCGAGTTCGCGGCAGGTGTCGAGCACGCCGTTGGTTTCGGGGTCGCGGGTCCAGAGTGAATATTCGCTCTGGATGGCCGAGATCGGATGCACGGCATGGGCGCGTCGCAGCGTTGCCGCACTTGCTTCGGACAAGCCCAACGCCTTGACCTTGCCTTCCTTCACCAGCTCGGCCATGGCGCCGACGGTCTCCTCGATCGCGACATCGGGGTCGACGCGGTGCTGGTAGAAGAGGTCGATGACCTCGACGCCGAGCCGCTTCAGCGACGCCTCGGCGACGGCCCGCACATGCTCCGGCCGGCTGTCGAGGCCGGAAGGTCGAGCGGCCTTGGCCTCGTCGCCGATGGTGAAGCCGAACTTGGTGGCGATCACCACGTGGTCGCGATGCCGCTTCAGTCCCTTTCCGACCAGTTCCTCGTTGGTGAAGGGTCCATAGACCTCCGCCGTATCGAAGAAGTTCACGCCACGTTCGATGGCGTGATCGAACAGCGTTTGCGCCGCCGCCTCGTCGATGTTGGTGCCATAGCCATGGCTCATGCCCATGCAGCCGAGGCCGATGGTCGATGTGGTGAGGGTGCCGAGTCTGCGGGTCTTCATGATCATGCTCCGGCTTGGTTGAGTTGTTTCATCTGCGCGGTCGTCAGCTCCAGTTTCCCGGCCGCGATCAGGCTTTCAAGCTGGCGCAGGCTGGTGGCAGACGCAATCGGCGCGGTGACGCCGGGCTGTGCGGCGATCCAGGCGATCGCAACGGTCGCGGGGCTGGTGCCAGTTTCGACCGCGATCTGGTCGAGAGCGCCCAATATATCGAAGCCACGTGCGTTGAGATAGGGCTCCATATCCTCGCCGCGTGCCTTGCCCTCGGTATCGGCAGCACTGCGATATTTGCCGGTGAGGAAGCCCGAGGCCAGCGCATAATAGGTGATGACGCCGATCTCCTCGCGCTGGCAGAGCTCTGCGAGTTCACCCTCGAATTTCGAGCGTGTGTAGAGATTGTATTCCGGCTGGATCACGTCATAGCGACCAACGCCGGCCTTAGCTGCCGCATCGAAGGTCGCCTGCAGCTGTTCGGCGTCGAGATTGGAGCAGCCGATCGCGCGCACCTTGCCGGCATCCTTCAGCTTGGCGAAGGCGGCAAGGCTCTCCTCGTCATCCGTTTCCGCATCCGGCCAATGGGCGAGATAAAGGTCGATATAGTCCGTCTGCAGACGGCGGAGCGAGTCTTCAACGGCCTCTGCAATGCGGCGCGCGCTGAGGCCTCGCTTCTTGCCCCCGAGATCGGCCCCGACCTTGGTGACGATAACGGCATCTTCGCGCTTCACACCACCGCGCTTCAGCCAGTTGCCGATGATCGTCTCACTCTCGCCTCCGACATTGCCGTCGGCCCAGAGCGAATACATGTCGGCGGTATCGATCGTGTTGAAGCCGGCATCGAAGAAGCGGTCGAGAATGGCAAACGACGTCTTCTCGTCGGCCGTCCAGCCGAAGACATTGCCGCCGAGCACGACGGGAGCGATCGAAAGGCCGGTGCGGCCGAGAGCACGTTTCTGCATGGAAAGCCTCGGGAGGGGTCAAGGGAGCGACGGAAAGGGCAGGTTAGCAAGCGTCGGTCGAAGAGGCCATTCAGAAGCGTTGATCGAACCTGCAGAGCCGCTGTCCCGACGCCGGAAACCGCAATCGATATGGATCGAAACCGGCGGCCGTCCAGTCCCGCAGTCTCTCTTTTGCGGTCCAGGGCTCCTCATTCGGCCGCCCGGCGAAAGTGACTGGGCGGCACGCCGTGATGCTGGACGAAGATCCGTCGCATGTGGCGTGAGGAGGCAAATCCGGCGCGCAAAGCGAGGTTCTCCATGTCGAGCCTCGATTGCTTGAGCAGCTCCTGGGCGAGCGTCACCCGCATCAGGTTGACGTAATCGACGACCGACTGACCGACATATTCCCGGAAAAGACGGGACAGATGCCGTTCGCTCAAATGCGCGATCTCGGCGAGCCCCGGCAGCGACCAGTCTCGCGCCGGATCCGCCATGATCGCATCCTGGGCGCGGTGGATCGCCGGGTGGATGTGGTTGCGGCCGGAAAGCCAGGGCGAAAGCTGAGGGTCCTGGCCGCTGCGACGGAGATAGATGACCATCTTGCGGGCAGCGGCGAGTGCTGCCTGCGGCGAGGCGAAGCGGCTGACGAGATGCAGCATGAGGTCAATGCCGGTCGAGATACCGGCACTCGAAAAGCGGTTGCCATCTTCCACATAGAGCCGGTTCTCCAGAACACTCGCCGTCGGTGCAAGTGCCCGGAGTTCGTCTAGGCATTCTGCGTGCGTGGTGCACTGATAGCCCTCCATCAGCCCGGCTGCCGCAGCAAGCAGCGCGCCGGAGCAGATGGTGACGAGCCGCGTGTCCGGCCTGACCGTGCGGGCGAGCCAGCGCGTCAGCGTCTTCAGTTCGGCCTCGCGGGCGATCTCTTCGGTGCCGACAGTGAGGCTGCCGGAAATCATCAGGATCGCATTGTCAGGCAGCGTCTCGGGCAGGGGTTCGAGACCGTCGAGCATGAGCCCGATCGAGGTCTGCTGCCGCGATTGGGCCGAGATGTAGCGATAGTCGAAACGGACCCGGTCCTGCTCCTGGTTCGCATACCGCAGCACCTCCAGCGGACCGGCAATGTCGATCAGCAGCGTGTCAGGCGGAACGAGGATGAAGAACGGGATCACGTCCATTGCGGGGATCTCAGGCGGCGGCGGAGGGCGGCATCAGAGCCTGCTCGACGGTCACGATCCGGGCAAAGCGGTCGGCAAGCACCAGCTCCGTCCGCATGCGGATGTCGTCTGCGGTAAAGACCCGGCCGGAGGCATGCGTCATCGGGAAGGTGAGCGTCGCCTCGGTGACGAAGTCGACCGCGAAGCCGAGATCGGATGCATGGCGCGTGGTGGTCTCGCAGCACTGCTCGGTACGGATGCCCGAGACGATGACGCGTGAGATGCCCTTTTCGCGCAGCCAGGCTTCGAGACCAGTGTCGACCAGGGCCGAATGCACGCCTTTGTGGAAGGTCACGTCCGGCGTAATTGTGATCTCGTCGAGCGTGCGGACAAGTCCGCTTTCCAGCCGGAAGGCTTCGTCGGTGTCGACGTGGAAGATCTGCACGATCGGCATGCCTGCAGCCTTCGCGCCGTCGATCAGCGCCTGCTGCCTCGAAAGGTAAGCGGGGAGTTCCGATGCGTCCCAATAGGGCGCATGGCGAAAGCTCTCCTGAACGTCGACCACGATGAGGGCAGTGTCTTGAGCGGACATATTCGTCTCCTGTCGTTGTGATGACAGCTAACATAAGTCCAGGCGTCATGGGTACTATGCGCGGCCAGGACGAAGATCGGACATTTTCGGCCAAGCTGCTCCTTGTCTGAGCAAGCTGATTGTCTGACAACCCGTTGCGCCCTGCCGGAGCTTCGCCTAATGTCCGCCCCGACATTTTGAGGAGGAATAAAGATGCTGCGTTTTGGAATTCTGTCGACGGCCAAGATCGGTCGCGAGCTTGTCGTGCCGGCGATCCAGGATGCCGAAAATGCCGTGGTGACAGCGATCGCCAGCCGCGATCTGGCGAGAGCCCGCGAGATGGCCGATCGCTTCTCGGTGCCGCATGCCTTCGGCTCCTACGAGGAAATGCTGGCCTCCGACGTCATCGACGCGGTCTATATTCCTTTGCCGACCTCGCAGCATGTCGAATGGGCGATCAAGGCCGCCGACGCCGGCAAGCATGCGCTTTGTGAAAAGCCGATCGCGCTCAAAGCGTCGGAAATCGACGAGATCATCGCGGCGCGCGAACGCAACAAGGTACTGATCACGGAAGCCTATATGGTGACCTATGCACCGGTCTGGCTGAAGGTCCGCGAACTGCTGGCCGAAGGCGCGATCGGCACGTTGAAGATGGTCCAGGGCTCGTTCACCTACTTCAATCGCGACCCTGACAACATGCGCAACATCCCGGAGCTCGGCGGCGGTGCATTGCCCGATATCGGCGTCTACCCGACGATCACCACCCGCTTCGTCACGGATAAGGAGCCGGTCCGCGTCCAGTCGACCATCGAGCGCGATCCGGACTTCGGCACGGATATCTATGCGAGCGTGAAGGCTGACTTTGCCGATTTCGAACTGAACTTCTATGTCTCGACCCAGATGGCCAACCGCCAGCTGATGGTCTTCCATGGCACTGACGGGTTCATCGAGGTGAAGTCACCCTTCAACGCCGATCGCTGGGGTGCCGAGGAAGTCGAACTCACCAATCGCAGCCACAACGTCTCGCAGATCTTCCGCTTCCCCGACAGCCGCCAATACAAGCTGGAGGCGGAAGCCTTTGCCCGCGCTGTTGCCGGCACCAAGGGGGAGGTCGTCACCCTGGAAAGCTCCAAGGCAAACCAGAAGCTGATCGATGCGATCTACCGGGCCGCAGACAAGGATGGCTGGGAAGCAGTGTAAGCGAACCGACCTCGACTGTCCGCAGCGGTGGCCGAAGATCAGCGCAGGCGTTTTATCCGTGAAGATCCGAAACTGAGGAACAGCAGAGATCCGGCCCAAGCCAGCAACAGATGCAGGATGGGTCGGATGTCCGGCGCACGGGCGTTGAGGATAACGAAAAGGCCGAAATTGATCAGGACCGTGACCGCAAGAAGCGGCCACAAGCCCGGCACCTGAAGAAGGGCCCGGGGTGATATGCCGCGCCCGATGCCGAGCCGCAGGATCTGCGAGAGAGCATAGGCAACGACCAGGGATACCGCACGTGACATGAGCGGTGCGTCGAGGACGGCAAAAGTTATCGGAAACAGCAGGAGGTCGGCGGCCAGCGTGACGCCGAGCGTCACAGACGAATCAAACCGATTGCTGCGATCAGACATGTATGGTCACAAGCCCGGCCAGGATGAGCAGCGTCCCGATCAGATAGCGCATGTGCAAGGGTTCGCCGAAGAAGAGTTGCGCCAGCAGGGGGACGAAGCAGAAGGTCAGCCCCATGAAGGAATAGGCGAGCGTCAGAGGCACGGAGCGCAGCACATAGATCCAGACGACGGTTCCAAAACCGTAAAGCGCTAGCGCCGCAATGAACACCGGATTGACCGCGAGCATCATCAGGCTCGCCAGAGAAAATGTCCCTGTGCTCTGGCTCGTCAGCTTGAACAGAACCTGCCCCATCGCAATCAACAGCGGCGTGGCGAGCAATCCTATCCAGGTCGCAAGTGTCAGGCTGGAAAACTCCATCGCCCTCAGCCCTCCAGCGTTTCCATGTAGAAGATGTCCCGTCCGATATCCGCGCAGGCATATTGTGGTGGGATCGGATGCATGGCGCGCAGGAACGAGTGCGTATAGGGAAAGAAATTGAAGTGCGGATTGAAACTGTAGCGCGCCTCACGTTCCCGCGGAACGACGATGATCAGGCGCTTTCGGGCAATGCGCCGCAACTCCGCGATGGCGCGCTGGTATTCGAGAACATGTTCGATGACATGGGTGCAGATGACCGTATCGAACTCTTTGTCCGCAAAGGGCAGGTTTTCGATCTTCGCTGCAACATATTCGACACCCGGCAGGGCCGCCGCGTCGTCGATGACAAAATCCACGCCGGTGACCCGGGCAAGATGCGGGTGACGCGCACGGATGCGCGTGAGCAGCGCGCCCGTCCCGCAGCCGATGTCGCAGACGCTTTCACCCTCGACCCCCTGAACGACCTGCTCAATGCAGGCCTCCGAATTGTCCGTGCCTGCATGCACGCGCGGGTGTTTGCGGTAGAGCGCGGCATAGGCCTCTTCCGTCAGAAACGGCGCGCGCGCCCGAAACTCGGCCAGATCCCGGATGTGATTGCCCCAGACCCGCTCGGCCAGCCAAAGGAACAGCCTGGAATCGCGCAGGATCGGCGGGAGGATGTCTTCGATGACGAAGCGGATCCTGTTGGTGGTCTCGCGCCTCATGCGGCATTTCTTTCCTGTGCATTCCCTTCGGTCGCTTCGGACCGGCTCCGCGAATGGATCGAGGGCAAGGCAAGATAATGAAGCCGAAGCAGTTCGTTGCGTCCCTGCGCAACCGAATCCAGGATGACCCCACCGGCAAAGGAAACGAAGCTGAGGCCGACGAGGCAGAGGGACAGGACCCAGGTCGGCATTCGCGGGACAAGGCCCGTCTGGAGATACTCCACGAGGACAGGAGCGGCAAAGAGTATGCCGCTTCCCAGGAACGCGCAGGCGATGAGGGCGAAGAATGTGAAAGGGCGGGTCTCCTTCATCAGGAGAGCGAACATCTTGAGGATCTTGAAGCCGTCTCGAAATGTCGAGAGCTTCGATTGTGATCCCTTTGGGCGACGCCCATAGTCGAGCTCCAGCTCGACGACCGGCAGCCTCAGCCGCGAGGCATGCACGGACATTTCCGTCTCGATCTCAAACCCACCGGAAATCGCTGGGAAGCTCTTTACATAGCGGCGCGAAAAGGCGCGGTAGCCGGACAAGATGTCCGTGAAGTCGTTGCCGAACAGCACGCGGTAAAGCAGGTTGAACAGCCGGTTGCCGAAGGCATGGCCCTGGCGTCCGGCATCGTCATGGACCCCGCGTCGGGTGCCGACCACCATGTCGGCTCGCTCGGTGATCAGCGTGCGGATCAGTTCCTCGGAGTCGGCAGGACCATAGGTCCCGTCGCCATCGGCCATGATGTAGATATCGGCATCGATGTCGCAGAACATGCGGCGCACCACATGGCCCTTGCCCTGGCGACGTTCGCGCACGACGGTGGCCCCGGCGAGCATCGCCTTCAGCGCCGTGCCGTCGGTCGAGTTGTTGTCATAGACGTATATCTTCGCCTCGGGCAGGGCCGCACGGAAATCGCTCACAACCTGGCCGATCGTTGCCGCCTCATTGTAGCAGGGCAAGAGAACGGCGATGTCGAGGGAGGGGTTGGCCGGGTGGCTCATCGGGACCTGCTCAAAGCGCTGGGGTTCGGGCAGCCTTCGGCCACCATTGGTTTTACTATTTCTTGAGAAGGTTAAGGCTAGGTTTCGGAGAAGAGCAGTCTTTGAAATACGGTCTGCCGGTCGTTTCTTTGCAAGGAAACGATCGAGGCGGACTTGGAGGTTTGACGAAGCATGGCCGACATCACCCTGCCTGGCGCGTCGAGAGCCCGGGCGCCGCGCCCGCTCCTTCTCTGGACGCTGGTTTACGGTATCGTGACCATGGCGGTGCTGGCTGCGCTCAACCTGCCGGCCGCGAGCGACTATGTCGGAGCCGACAACGACGATGTCCTGCGGCTCGTGCAGGTGCGTGATCTGCTTGCCGGTCAGTCCTGGTTCGACGTCACACAGTATCGGCTGGGGCTTGATGGCGGCACGCTGATGCACTGGTCCCGCCTGATCGATCTGCCGATCGCGCTGCTGATCCGCCTATTCGCCCAGTTGGTGCCGATGCAACAGGCCGAGGCGCTGGCGCTGATCGTCTGGCCTTTCCTTCTGATCTTGCCGCTGATGGCAGCGGTCGCCGTCGCCGCCCGCCGCATGGGCGATGATGTCACCATGCATCTGGCACTGATGCTGACGGCGGTCTTCGTCGTCACCGGAAACCGCTTCCTGCCGGGCTCGATCGATCACCACAATGTCCAGCTGGTCCTGGTCGCGACCATGGCTGCGGGGCTGGTCGATCCGGCCCGTGGGCTCGTTGGCCATGCGCTTGCGGGCCTCGCTGCTGCACTCGCGATCGCCATCGGCGCCGAGACCACGCCCCTGGTGGCGACCGTCTGTGCCACCGTCGGCATCCTATGGGCGCTCGAGGGTGAGGTTTATGCGAGGGCCGCGCGCGCCTTCTCCCTGACGCTTCTTGTCAGCCTGTCTGCCATGTTCTTCGCCACCGTGCCATCGGTCCAGTATGCGGTGGTGACCTGCGACAGCCTTTCGGTCGGCTTCTATGCCGTGGTCGGCATCGGAGCCGCGTCCCTCTTCGTTGCCACGCAGCTTCCGGGCATGGGCGATCGTCGGTTGCGGATTGCGGCGATCGGCGTGACCGGCGCCCTGGTGCTGGCCGGCACCGTGACGATCGCGCCGCAATGCCTGCAGAACCCGCTGAACGAACTCGATCCGCTGCTGCACACGCTCTGGCTTTCCGGCGTTATCGAGGCCCAGTCCTTCATCGATCAACTCGCCAAGGACCCCGCAGCCTTCGGAGGCTTCTACGCCGTCGGTTTCTTCGCCATTGGCGTCTGCCTGTTACGCATCGTCAATGGTGACCGGATCCGCAGCCACGCAATCATGCTCGGTCTGATCGCGGTTTCTTTCGTTATTGCGCTGGTTCAGGTGCGCGGGGCGATTTTCGCCAATTTGCTCGCCATCCCGCCGCTGGCGCTTTTGATCGGCGAACTGAGGCGCAAGGCGCGCGAGGAGCCGCAGCAGCTTGGCACGGGCCTGCTTTTTGCGCTCGCTGCCTTCTTGTCCGTGCCGAGCGCCTGGGCGCTGTTCGGCGTGCTCTTCGTCGAGGGAACGGCAGGTGTAACCAACCGGATGAAGGGGCTTGCCCAGACACCGGCCACCATGGCTGGGGCCAAGCCGGCCTGTGACGCGCCGGCAGGATTTGCGACCCTGAACAGCCTGCCGGACGGCGTGGTAGTCGCGGCTGTGGATCTGGGCCCGGAAATTCTGCGTTTCACCCGCCACCGAGTCCTGTCCGGCCCCTACCACCGCAATCAGGGTGGCATGCTGACGGAACTGCATGTGGGGCTGGCCGAGCCGGAGGAGGCAGCCGCCTTCCTGCGCGGCGCCGGGGCGACGATCCTCGTCTTCTGCCCGGATCTCACGCCTACACAAAACATCGCGTCGACGAAAGTCGACGGGCTCTATGCCGGCATGATGAAGGGGGAGGTGCCTGCTTATCTCAGGCCCGTGCCCATCGAAGGCGCCTCCGGGATGCAGATTTACCGGGTGGACCTGCCGTGAGCGGAAAGCGCTTGATGACGGGTGCTTTGGGCTGATCTTGGCCCCGTTTTCCGCTAGGGAAGGGGCATGAGCAATTTCTTCGACAACGATTCGCCGACGAACCTCACCGAATTTTCCGTTTCGGAGCTTTCGGGCTCGATCAAGCGTACCATCGAAACATCCTTCGACCATGTGCGGGTACGCGGTGAAATCTCCGGTTATCGCGGACCGCATTCCTCGGGCCATGCCTATTTCAGCCTGAAGGACGACAAGGCGCGCATTGATGCGGTGATCTGGAAGGGCTCCTTTTCCAAGCTGAAATATCGCCCGGAAGAGGGCATGGAGGTGATCGCCACCGGCAAGGTCACGACCTTCCCGGGTTCGTCGAAATACCAGATCGTCATCGAGCAGATGGAGCCGGCCGGTGCAGGCGCCCTGATGGCCCTGATCGAGGAGCGTAAGCGCCGCTTTACGGCCGAGGGCCTGTTCGACCCCGCGCGCAAGCAGCTCCTGCCCTTCCTACCGAAGGTGATCGGCGTCGTCACCTCGCCGACCGGTGCCGTTATCCGCGATATCCTGCACCGCATCTCGGACCGTTTTCCGGTGCATGTGCTGGTCTGGCCGGTCAAGGTTCAGGGCGAAGGCTCCGGCGACGAGGTGGCGAATGCCATCCACGGCTTCAATGCGCTGGAGCCCGGCGGGCCGATGCCGCGGCCGGACGTGCTGATCGTTGCGCGCGGCGGCGGCAGCCTTGAGGACCTCTGGAGTTTCAATGATGAGGCCGTGGTCCGTGCGGCGGCTGCGAGCAGCATTCCGCTGATCTCGGCCGTCGGCCACGAAACCGACTGGACGCTGATCGACTATGCTGCCGATGTGCGCGCGCCGACCCCTACGGGGGCGGCCGAAATGGCCGTGCCCGTGAAGGCCGATCTTGAGGCGCAGGTGGCCACACTGTCTGCCCGGCTCTCTGGCGCCATGAACAGGCAGATGGACAATCGTCGCCAGAACCTGCGCAGCCTCGTGCGGGCGCTGCCTTCGCTCGACCAGTTGCTGGCCTTGCCGCGTCGTCGCTTTGACGAGGCGGCCGCAGGTCTCGGGCGTAGCCTCGAACTCAACACCATGAACAAGCGCCGCAGCTTCGAGCGCGCGGCGGCGAAACTGTCGCCCGACATGCTGGCGCGCCGACTGGTAGAGCGTAAGCAGAAACTCACGGAAAATGCCGTGCGCGCCGAACGCGTCATCGAGCGGCTGATTGAGCGCAACAAGGCCCGCCTTGGACGCTTCGATGCAACGTTGACGGCAGTCCCGGCGCGGCTGAAGGCGATGACGGAGCGCTCGAAGGACAGGCTGGAAAGTCTTGGTCGCCGTGCCGACAGCGCCGTGATGAACGACCTGCGCCGTGCCCGACAGTCACTCTTGTCGCAGGACCGCGTGCTGCAGTCACTCTCCTACAAGAACGTACTGGCGCGCGGTTATGCCGTGATCCGCGACGAGAATGATCGCCCGGTTTCGCGCGCCGACGGGCTGTCGCATGGCCAGGCGATCGCGATCGAATTCGCCGATGGGCGAGTGGATGCCGTTGCTGGCGAGGGTGTATCCCCGCCGGAACCGTCGGCCCCGCAGCCGGCCCGCGCAGCCGCCGTGTCCAGGCCGGCGCGCAAGAGCGAGCCTCCGGCCGGGCAGGGGAGCCTGTTCTGATGTCACGCCGCTTTCTGGTCGTGCTCGCCCATCCGCTGCCGCAGAGCTTTGCCGCTTCTTCCGCACGGGCTGTGGTGGAGACGCTGGAAGCGAAGGGCCATCAGGTCGATCTGCTCGACCTCTACGCCGAGGATTTCGAACCGCGCCTCGCGGCTGCCGAGCGTGCCGCCTACATGGAGCCGGGCTATCAACCGCCGGAAGACGTCTCAGGCATTGTCGAGCGACTGAAGGTAGCAGATGGTCTCGTGCTCGTCTTTCCGCAATGGTGGTTCAATCTGCCGGCCATCATGAAGGGCTTCATCGACCGCATCTTCGTGCCGGGCGTTGCCTTCGAGCATGACAAGGCCGGCGGACGCATCGTGCCGCTGATGACCCATATCCGTAGCTTCTGGGTCGTGACCTCGACCGGTTCTCCGTGGTGGGTCGTGCATCTCTACATGGGCAACCCGGTCAGGCGGATCATGAAGCGCGGCGTGGCCGCCTTCTGCGCCAAGTCCGTCGATTTTCGCATGCTGGCGCTGCACGACATGGACCGCGCGACGGATGAAAAGCGCAAGCGTTTCCTGGCGAAACTCAGGGCCGCTTTCGCGAGCATTTGATGCAGAAAACGGGATGCGGTTGCATTCGCGCAAATTACACTTTTGATTGAGATTTGAGGCGGAATGGAAACCGATGGTTGACATTCATTAGAAACGCGTCTATCTAATGGTCATCGATATTTGCTTGCTGAGCTTTGGTTACCGCGCATCATTTGCGCCCTGTCGAACCTTCCTTTCAAAAATCGTTACCTCCACAGCGCATCCGCGCTGGGGCACTCTCTACGCTATGAAAGGGTTCATCATGACCACTGGCACAGTAAAATGGTTCAATTCCACCAAGGGCTTCGGCTTCATTCAGCCTGACAACGGCGGCCCGGACGCATTCGTTCACATCTCGGCAGTTGAACGCTCCGGCATGCGCGAAATCGTTGAAGGCCAGAAGCTGGCTTACGACATGGAGCGCGACAACAAGTCGGGCAAGATGTCGGCCTGCAACCTGCAGGCAGCCTGATAGATCCGGGATCCGCTTTCCTTTGACCACGGATGTACTGGCACTGTCGAAGGCAAGATCCCACGGAAGGTCAGGCAGATAGCCTGGCCTTTTTTTATTGCCCGACATGGGCAAGCCTCCTGAAAGGAGATGACATGACCGAGCAACTCACCAAGTCGCGCCAGACCGCCGAACTCGCCTTTGCGAAGACGCAGTCGCAGTTTCTGGCCCGCGGTCGCGCGATCGACGAGCAGGATGCGATTACCTCTGCCCGTGACGAGAAGACGCTGCGCCTGCGCGAAGCCCGTCTGACACGCGAACGCGAAGCGCGCGAAAGCGCAACGGCGGCCCTCGTCGCCAAGCGCGCCCGTACCTGACCCCAGTTCCAAGAGATCGGAGCCCCAATGAAATTTACGAGAGACCATGGCCTCGCCGAGCGCCGTACCACCGCAACTGACGCCAAGGCAGCGCTGCTTCAGGCTTACAAGGCCGCCCATGCCGCTGCCGATCCTGAGCGTGAAGCACGCATGGCAGAACGCGCGGCCCGTGCCGAAGAGCGCGTCAAGCGCCATGCCGAACGCGACCGCCTGAAGGCCGCGGAAAAGATCCGCGCCGAACAGGAAGCCCGCGAACGCGAAGAAGCCGCGATCGCTGCGGCAAATGCCGAGAAGGACGCCCGCGAACACGCGGAAGCATCGCGCATCAGCCGCGTTGTCGAAGACGAAGCCGCCCGCAAGGCCGAGCGCGACCGTCGCTACGCCGCCCGCAAGGCCCGCCAGGGCTAATTGCAGTCATAATCCCTCGTCGGGCTGCGAGACTGCGGCCCGCATCGGCGGACGTGAACACTCCGTCACCGCGATCGGTTGTGCGCAACCGATCAAGCTGATGTGATTATACTGGAAAACCATTCTTCCGATCTCCACATGTCCGGATGAAGCCGGATGTGCTCCCAAGCGTCCGGCGAAAAGGAGCATGATCATGATGAAGAAACTCGTCGTCGCCGCAGCCCTTGCTGCGGCTACTTTCGCCGCCCTTCCGGCCGGTGCCGCAACCTATGTCGAGGCCGGCGGCTGGACGCCCCGCGAAATCCTCTTCGGCAAGCAGTATAATGGCAATGTCACCGCGATCCGCGTCGATCGCGGCGGCTTCGATCGTCATACCTATCCGATGCAGGTCATCTACCCCACCGGCAACAGCATGCGGCTTGCCCAGGCGGCCGTGACGGAAGATCCGAGTCTGTCTGCAGCGCTCCAGGTCCGTGGCATTGCCGCGCAGAACGTCTTGTGGGTCGAGACCGCCTTTAACGGTGGCAAGATCGTCTATTATCGCTGAGTAAGATACGGCTGCGTGTCAGTCGCGGGAAGTCTCTGACGTCTCGCGACATGCGCGCATCACAAATCTCTGATATGACTCCTTCCCAGTGAGCCTGGGAGGGAGTGATGCGCCTTGCCGTCTACAACGTCGAGAACCTGTTCGATCGCGCCAAGGCGATGAACCTGGAGACCTGGGAGGACGGGCGCCCCGTTCTTGAGAAATTCGCCGCATTGAACGCCCTGCTCGGCGAGGTCACCTATACGCCGACTGACCGCAGCAAGATGGCGGATCTGATCGTCGATCTCGGAATGGAAAAGAGCGACACCGGTCCCTTCGTCATCCTGCGCCGCAATCGCGGCGGCCTGCTGAAGCGCCCCAAAACAGGCGGCATCGAGATCACCGCATCTGGCCGTGCAGATTGGGTCGGCTCTCTTGAACTGCGCGATGAACCCATCAACGAGCACGCCATGCGCAACACGGCACGCGTAGTCCGCGACCTGAAGGCGGACGCGCTGGGCGTGGTCGAAGCGGAAAGCCGGCCCGTGCTCAAGGCCTTCAGCGACGAGATCCTCGCCTCGGTCGGGGGCAACCCGTTTCGCCATGTGATGCTGATCGATGGCAATGACGAGCGCGGGATCGATGTCGGCCTGATGTCCGGTCCGCTATTCCCGATCGGCCGGATGCGCAGCCATGTGGACGACCGGTTGCCTGATGGCAGCGACCGCATCATCTTCTCCCGCGACTGCCCTGAATTCGAGGTGACGACCGCAAGCGGCAATAGGCTGCTGGTGATGGTCAACCACTTCAAGAGCAAGGGTTTCGGCGGCAAGGTTGAGTCCGACCGCCGCCGCAAGGCCCAGGCGAGCCGTGTTGCCGAGATCGTCGAGGAGCGGCTTGCCGAGGGTTGGGAGCATATCGCTGTCATCGGCGACCTTAACGATACGCCCGACAGCGATCCCTTGAGCCCCCTGCTGAAGACTGCCGACCTGACCGATGCCTTCGATCATCCGAGCTTCGACAATGGCGGCTATGAGGGCACTTACGGCCTGTCCAATCCCGGCAACAAGATCGATTACCTGCTGCTCTCTCCCAAGCTCTTCGACAAGGTGGAAAAGGGCGGTGTGATCCGCACCGGCATGTGGCCGGGGTCGCGGCCGAAGCGCTGGGAGACCTATGAGGAACTGAAGAGGCCGCAGGATGCGGCCTCCGATCACGCGGCTCTCTGGGTCGACCTCGACCTCTGAGGCGGAGGTCTTAAGCCCATTCGCCTTGACGCATCACAGGCACTTTCGAGCCGTCGGCGCGGATGCCATCGATATCCACTTTGTCAGAGCCGATCATCCAGTCGATGTGGATCAGCGAGGAGTTGCCGCCCTGCGCCTTGATCTGGTCCTGGCTGAGTGAGGCGCCATCCAGGAAGCACTTCGAATAACACTGGCCGAGCGCGATATGGCAGGAGGCGTTTTCGTCGAACAGCGTATTGTAGAACAAGACGCCGGACGCCGAGATCGGCGAGGAATGCGGCACCAGTGCCACTTCGCCGAGGCGCCGCGCGCCATCGTCGGTGTCGAGGACCTTGTTGAGCACGGCCTCGCCCTTCGAGGCCTTGGCCTCGACGATCCGACCACCTTCGAAGCGCACCTGGATATTGTCGATCAGCGTGCCCTGATGGCTGAGCGGCTTGGTCGAGGAGACGTGTCCCTCCACCTTCAACGCATGCGGGGTGGTGAAGACCTCTTCCGTCGGAATGTTGGGATTGCAGGTCACGCCGTTCTTCGCCGTTGAAGCGCCGCCATGCCATTCATGGCCGTCCGCGAGACCAACCGTCAGATCCGTGCCCGGGCCGGCAAAATGCAGCGCTGAGAACCGCTCGCCGTTGAGCCAGGTCGAGCGCTTCTTGAGTTCCGCATTGTGCTCGGCCCAGGCCGCGATGGGATCGTCACGATCGACGCGGGAAGCGGCAAAGATCGCATCGGCAAGCTTGCGCACGGCCTCCTCGATCGGCATGTCAGGGAAAACGAGCTTCGCCCAGGACGGGTTCGGATAGGAGCAGATGTTCCAGTTGATGTCGAAATTGGAGATATGCTCAAGCGCCGGCTTGTAGGCGATCGAGGTCGCCTTGTTGGCGCGGCCGACCTTAACAGGGTCTTCCTGCGACAGCAGCAGCGGATTGTCGCCGGCAATGGCGAGGCGGGCAGCCCCGTTTTCATAGGCCTTCGCCATGCCGTCATAGAGCCAGTTCGGCGCACGGTCGAAACTCGCGTCGTGACCATGGCGATAACGCGCAAGCGTCGTCTCCTCATCCGAATAGAAGGTGGTGACCGTCGAAGCGCCTGCTTGGTAAGCATGCGCCGTGATCAGGCGGACAAGCGGCACGGCGACGAGCGGGGCCGTCAGCACCAGGTCCTGCCCCTTTTGCAGCTGCAACCCGACCTTGATCGCCACCTCGGCGAGTTTGTCGAGCTTGACTGGATCGATGGAGGCGGAGAGATCGGGGAGGGTCATGGGGTATTCCTGTTGTGGCTGTCACGCCAGACTTAAGGGGAAAGATGGCGAAGTCCAGACCATGGGCAAGTGTCAAGCCACCAGCGGCGCCGCAATTGCGCCCAGTGCGGCAAACGCATCCTGCGGCGAGAGCCGCACCTGCAACCCGCGCTGGCCGCCATTCATGTAGACGAGCGCTTCGTCCATGACTGATATCTCGATGGCGGTCGGCACCGGTTTCTTCTGACCGAACGGGCTGATGCCGCCGACCACGAAGCCGGTGAGCTTCTCGGCATTGGCCGGCTTCATCATCGCTGCCGACTTGCCGCCGAAGGCACTCGCCAGCTTCTTCATCGACACTTCCCTGTCTGAGGGCACGACCACACAGACCGGCTTGCCGTCGAGTTCCGCCATCAGCGTTTTCAACACGCGCGACGGATGCTCGCCGATCGCTTCCGCCGCCTGCAGCCCGATGCGCTCGGCATTCGGGTCGTAGTCGTAGGTCGCCGTGGTATAGGCCACCCCGGCCTTGTCGAGAAACTGCGTGGCGCGGGTGGTTTTCGCCATGGGATTAGGCTTTGAAGGTCTGCTGATAGATCTCGGGCTTGAAGCCGACGACAAGCGCGCCATCCACGTCGAGCACCGGCCGCTTGATCATCGACGGCTGCTCCAGCATCAACGCCTTGGCCTTTGCGGCATCAAGGCCTTGCCTCTGCGCGTCGTCGAGCTTCTTGAAGGTCGTACCGGCCTTGTTGAGCAGCACCTCCCAGCCGACCCTGCCGATCCAGCTGTCGAGGGTCGACGCATCCACGCCCTTGGCCTTGTAGTCGTGGAAGTCATGCGCCACGCCTTGGGTCTCGAGCCAGATGCGCGCCTTCTTCATCGTGTCGCAATTCTTGATGCCGTAGATGGTAGTCATGAAGGGGGCTCCCTGCTCGCGGTCTGTTCGGCAGGGATAGCAAACTCACGAGCGGATGCAAGAACAGGAGCGGTTGCTCGACACCTTTTGAAAGGTGGCCAAGCACGAGTGTTGCCGGGCTCTGGCGCAGGGATTACGGCCTGCCAAAAGGCCAGGCCGTTTCCAAGAGGCCCGGCAGGATCTCGCTGGCAAACCTGTCGGCATCTACTCCGCCAAACAGGTATTTGGCCTTGCCGTCGACAGCGAGGTTCGCCATGCCATGCATGGAGGACCAGACGACGAACAGCTCACCCATGGCATCCGCGCCTGCGGGCGCGCCCCGGGCGATGGCAGTCGCAAGCCCGGTCAGCGCCTGCCGGCTGGCCTCGCTGTAGCGCGGGTCGTCGCGATCGACGAGATCGGGTCGGAACATTAGGCGGAAGCGCCCGGTATGGGTGATGGCAAAACGCACATAGGCCTGCGCCAGGTCTCGAAGATCACGCCTGGCATCATCACTGGCCACGACCGCGTTCAGATACTCGCCGAGACTGCCATAGCCGAGCAGGGCCACTTCGGTAAGCAGGCCCTTGGCGCTGCCGAAGTGATGCGCCGGCGCGCCGATCGAGACGCCGGCACGGCGCGCGGCTTCGCGCAACGAAAACCCCTCGATGCCATGCTCGCGAATGATCGTATCGGCGGCGTCGATCATCGCCGATTTCAAATTGCCGTGATGGTAGCCTGACTTGGCGCTGTTTGGGGACTCTGCCATCTATACACTGTTCAGATTTCCAGTTACACCTTCATTCTATCAGTGATCAAATGACCCATCAACAGGAGACGCTCCATGTCAAAGACCTGGCTTATCACCGGCGCCAATCGCGGCCTGGGTCGCGTTTTTGCCAACGCCGCCCTGAAGCGTGGAGACAAGGTTGCCGCAACCAGCCGCAGCCTTGCAGGCCTCGATGATCTCGTTGCCGACTACGGCGATCGCATCGTGCCGCTGCAGCTCGACGTCACGGATCGATCCGCCTGCGTCTCGGTCGTGGCAACCGCCGCAGAGCGGCTCGGTCGGCTTGATGTTGTCGTCAACAATGCCGGCTATGGCCTGTTCGGTATGGTCGAGGAAGTGTCTGAAAAGCAGATGCGCGATCAGATGGAGGTCAATTACTTCGGCCTGTTCAACATGACGCAGGCGGTTCTGCCGCTACTGCGTGATCAGGGCTTCGGGCATATCGTCCAGATCTCGACCGTCGGCGGGGTCATGACTTTCCCCGGCCTTGGCGCCTATCACGCCTCGAAATGGGCGGTCGAGGGACTGACCGATGCGCTGGCCCAGGAAGTCGCTGGCTTCGGCATCAAGGTATCCCTGGTCGAGCCCGGCCCCTACATGACCGATTGGGCTGGTAACTCGGCAAGCCATGCACAGCCGATCGCCGCCTATGACGGGCTGCGCAACGCCATGCAGGCGCGCCAGGCGCAGATGCCGCCCGCCGTCTACGGCGAACCGGAGGCGGCAGGTCCTGCCATGCTCAAGCTCGTCGATGCTGACAACCCGCCGCTGCGCCTCTTCCTCGGCGTGCTGCCGACGATGATGGTGCCGGACGCCTACAAGGCGCGCCTTGCGACCTGGGAAGAATGGAAGGACGTCTCGGTTGCCGCGACGAAGGTGTCCCATGACTGAGCGGCAGGTTGACGCATCGATCAAGACACCATCCCGGATTGCCGGCTGGGCGCTGACGGCTCTGGTGGCCCTTGTCATGATCCTTGGAGGGGTCGCCCATCTGGCAAAGCCTGAGGCCTTTGCCCCACTGGTTCCACCCTGGCTGCCAGCCTATCCGGTTCTGGTCGCGGCGGCTGTGGTGCAGATCCTGATTGGCGCAGCCGCGCTCTGGCCACGGACGAGAGCCTTGGCTGGCCTCGCCTTCGCCGCGCTTTGCCTCACGTATCTGCCACTGCATCTCTGGGACTATGTCCGTCCCGACCCGGTCTTTGCACCACCGGTCGCAGCCACCATCCGTGTGGTTGTGCAACTGCTGTTCATCTGGGCGGGCGTCACTCTCTGGCGCCGAGGGCGATCATCGACGGGCAGCATGCTCTGATCCGGCTCTTGAAAGCGAAAACGGCGGAACAGTGTTCCGCCGTTTGATTGTCTGGCATATCCAGTCGTTGGGGCAGGTCAGGCCCTCATTCCCACTCGATGGTCCCTGGCGGCTTCGACGTCACGTCATAGACGACGCGGTTGATGCCGCGGACTTCGTTGATGATGCGGGTTGCCGCACGTCCCAGGAACTCCATGTCATAGTGGTAGAAGTCGGCGGTCATGCCGTCGACCGAGGTGACCGCACGCAGGGCGCAGACGAACTCGTAGGTGCGGCCATCGCCCATGACCCCGACGGTCTGGACCGGTAGGAGGACTGCAAAGGCCTGCCAGATGGCGTCGTAAAGGCCGGCCTTGCGGATCTCGTCGAGATAGATGGCGTCGGCTTCGCGCAGGATGTCGAGCTTTTCGCGGGTGACACCACCCGGGCAGCGGATGGCAAGGCCGGGACCGGGGAAGGGATGGCGACCGATGAACGAGTCCGGCAGTCCCAGTTCGCGGCCAAGCACGCGCACTTCATCCTTGAACAGCTCGCGCAAGGGTTCGACGAGCTGCATCTTCATGCGCTCGGGCAGGCCGCCGACATTGTGGTGCGACTTGATCGTCACGGAAGGGCCGCCGGTGAAGGAGACGCTTTCGATGACGTCGGGATAAAGCGTGCCCTGGCCGAGGAAGTCAGCGCCGCCGAGCTTCTTGGCTTCTTCCTCGAAGGTCTCTATGAACAGGCGACCGATGATCTTGCGCTTGGTTTCCGGATCGGAAACCCCTTCCAGCTCGCCGACGAACTTGTCGACGGCATCCACATGGATGAGGTGCAGGTTGTAGTGTTCCTTGAACATGGCAACGACGTCGGCTGCCTCGTTCTTGCGCATCAGACCGTGGTCGACGAGGATGCAGGTCAGCTGGTCGCCGACGGCCTCGTGGATCAGGAGCGCTGCAACCGACGAGTCCACACCGCCCGAGAGCGCGCAGATGACGCGCTTGTCGCCGACCTGGGCGCGGATCTGCTCGACCGCCTTCTGGCGGTAGGCATGCATGGTCCAGTCGCCCTTGATGCCGGCGATGTTCTGCACGAAGTTCTGGATGAGCTTCGCGCCGTCGGGCGTGTGAACGACCTCGGGATGGAACTGCACGGCGTAATACTTGCGCGCCTCGTCGGCGATGAAGGCAAACGGTGCATTGGCGGAGGTGGCGAGCACCTTGAAGCCCGGCGGGATCGCGGTCACGCGGTCGCCATGGGACATCCAGACCTGGTGGCGGGAACCGACCGACCAGAGGCCGCCGAACAGGTCGCAATCCTGTTCTACCTCGAGGAAGGCGCGGCCGAATTCGCGGTGATGACCGCCTTCGACCTTGCCGCCGAGCTGGGCGCACATGGTCTGCTGGCCATAGCAGATGCCGAAGATCGGAAGACCGCTGTCGAACAGCACCTGCGGCGCCCGGGGACTTCCCTCATCGAGCGTGGAAGCAGGGCTTCCCGACAGGATGATCGCCTTGGGCTTCAACCGGTGGAAGCCTTCTTCGGCGGACTGGAAGGGGACGATTTCGCAATAGACGCCGGATTCACGAACGCGGCGGGCGATCAGCTGCGTTACCTGGCTGCCGAAATCGACGATGAGAACACTGTCGGGATGTGCTGTCTGGGTCATGGCGAGCCTTTAAAGAAAACGGGCCCATCTTTCAATGGCAGAATGCCCAGAGAATCTCGATTTTTTGTGCAGCCGCTCAGAACCAGAAGACGCCGTCTTCCAGCGCCGTCTGCAGGCCATCGACGGCAAGTGCGAGTTTCTTGTCGATGACATGCAGATATTGCGTCCAGTCGTCGATGTGATTGACGTCGTGGCGGCCATCGGAAATGCCGCGCAGCCCGATCAGCGGAATACCGAAGCTCTGGCAGGCGCGAAGGATGGCAAAGGTCTCCATGTCGACCATCTGTGCGTCGATCGACTGGTAGGCTGCACCCGAAACGACATTGGCACCGGTCGAAAGCGTGGCCGCCGGGATGCCGGGGATCCTGAGTGGCAGTTCAACGGAAACGGGCAGGTCGAGAAACGGCGTCTTGCCCTTCTCAAAACCGAAGGCAGAGGCGTCCATGTCGCGATAGGAGACGGCCGAGACCTGGTAGATTTCCGCCTGTTCGAGCGTCGCGGAACCGGCCGAGCCGAGAGAGACGACGAGATCCGGCAGATCGTCGTGGCTCGACAGCCGGGAAAGCTCCTTCGTCAGCACCACGGCGGCTTCCACTGGTCCGACGCCGGTCATCAGCGGCGAGATGCGGGTGCGCAGGAAGACGCCGTATTCGGCATCCGCCGCCATGACGAAGAGCACGGTCTTGCCGGCGATCGACTTCATCTCATAGGTCATCCGGAAATCCCCTCGCGTCCGCGGATCACCATCATCGTGCTGGTCATCGAGGCAATCAGCTTGGCGGGACCATCTGTCAGTGCATAACCGCGACCGTCGGCGACGATGATGTTGGATCCGGGCTTGGTGATTTCGCCGCGAAACAGGAAGCGCTCGCCGCGACCAGGCGACATCAGGTTTACCTTGAATTCGATGGTGAGCAGCGAGACCTCCGGCGTGGTCACCGTATAGGCCGCATAGCTGCAGGCCGTGTCGAGGGCGGCGGAGATGACGCCGGCATGCAGGAAACCGTGCTGCTGGGTGAGCTTGCGGTCATATTCAAGCTCGATCTCGACGACGCCGGGGCTGACGCGCGAGAGTTCCGCCCCAAGCGTTTCCATCGCCCCCTGGCGCGCGAAGCTCTGCCGAATGCGTGTTTCGACCGTTTCCTGATCGTAGTCCACCATGCCCTGTCCCCTTTGGCGGCGAAATTGGCACGGTCGTTCCAGGCAGGCAAGCCGGCGAGCGGCAAATTCAGTTCAACCAGGCGAGGCTGAGATTGAGAATGCCGGCGAACGTGACCCAGGCGAGATAGGGCACGAAGAGCAGTGTCGAGATCCGGTCGATCGGCTTGGCTTTCACCATGAAGGCGATGATCGTCACCAGCATGCCCAGAATGACGGCGAGCGCCAGCTCGGGGTTCTGCAGACCGAAGAAGGCCGGCGACCACATCAAGTTGAAAGCCATCTGCGCGAACCAGAGCTGCATGGCAGCTGATTTCGGTGCGCGCTGCCAGATCCGGGCGCCAGCCACGCCGATCAACACGTAGAGCGTGGTCCAGACAGGGCCGAAAAGCCAGGCGGGTGGGTTGAAGAACGGCTTTTCGAGCGACTGATACCAGTCGCCGGGCATATTGGTGAGGCCGGCGAGAAGGCCCGCGCCGACGACGAAACCAATGAAGAGAATGTAGCTCAGGATTTTGGACATGGAGGTCATCTAGTGTTCCACGGCTAGTTCTGCCAGCCTTCAGAGGCGGATGATATGCTGGTCCCAGGCAATCTCGGTGTTTCGGTCGAGGAAATCGCCACGATAGGAGGAGACGGCAAAGCTCTTTGGCGAGGGGGCAATGCCCGCTGCATCCGGCAACGTCGTCTCGGACAGCAGGCGACCGTCCTTGCCATCGAGCACCGCCCAGAGCCCGTTTTTCGGCGAGGCGATGCCGACGAGACCCTGAGCCCTGTTGACGGCGATGGCACCGACATAATTGCCGAGCCGGTCGGTCGTTTCGTCGGGAAGCTGGACATAGGAGACTGGAACGCCCTTGGCAAAATACCCCACCAACGGCGGTCGATCCGTGCGCGGCCCCTCATACTGACAGGCGAACCAGATGCGACCGTCGGCGGCCACGTCGAGATGCCGCGTGGAGAGCTGCTTGAGTTCGGGCGGAAGCGTGTGCTTCTCGATCAGCGCGCCTGTCCTGGCCTCGGCCAGAACGAGTGACGGCTCCATATGGTCGAGATTGAGCTTGGTCCGCCCGAAATCCGGGTGGGTCTCGATCCCGCCATTGGCGATGACCAGGAGACCATCGGCCGTGACGGTGATGTCATGTGTGCCGATACCATGGGCCGGGACCTCGCCCACGCGCTCGAAGCCGGAGATGCAATCATAGATCCCGATCACGCCGGCATTGGCGTCGAAGTCGTTTTCGCTGGCATAGAAGTGCCGACCATCATGCGAAAAGGCGCCGTGTCCGAAGAAGTGCCGTCCGTTCGCCGCCGCGATGATCCGTGGCTCCACGGATTTCTTGGCGTCGAAGATGACGGCAAAGGTCCCGGGTCTACGGGCAAAGGCGACCGAAAGCCCGTTCGCGGCGCTGTGGCAGAGCCCGTGGACACGGCCGGGCAATGCGATTTCGTCGATTAGCGTGCCCGCCTCGCTGACCAGCCCGATGGCAAATCTGCCGTCCGGACGCTTCAGCCCGCTGGCATAGACGGCATCCGTTCGTTCGAGCGCAAAGGCCGACCGTGCGCCAAGCCCCGCGACGAAGGCGAGGCCAGCGGAACGCAGAAAGACACGGCGATCAATGAGCGGCGTTGATATCATCTCAGTCGCCGTCGGAGAAGGAGAAGCCGGCGGCAAGCCCGATGCCGCCACCGAGATCGTTATTGAGCCGGAGGATCAGGTCGCGGCTGTTGAGCAGCAGGAAGTCGAGCTTGGCGATCTGGGCTGGATCCTCAAAGACCTGAGCCACATCCGGCTTGATGTCGGCTGAGACCCGCGACAGTGAGCGGGCAACGAAATCGGTCGAGGAGACGACCGAGCGATTGTCCTCGGCCAGAAGCTCGACCATGCCCGAGGTGTCGAGCAGGTCGCGCACACCTTCGATATTGGCGGTGATCGAGCGGAAGGTATTGCCCGAGCGCCAGTAGATCGCCTGGCGCGGCAGGGCTTTCTTCGGGTCGCCCTTGTAGAATTGCTCGATGCGCTGGTCGCGGATGGTTTCTGCGGCATGCACGAGCACGCCGAGCAGTTCCTTGGCGGCCTCTGCCTCGTCGCGGTAGAGCGGGTTGTTGGGTCCGGGCGTCTTCCAGGCGGCTGCCACACCATCCGGCGCATCCCAGGCGGCGGAGAGTTCCGAGCCGAGGCGTTTGAGGTTCGCCGCGATCGCCGTGCCATACTGGCAGCGGTAATGGCCTTCGGTGGTCGTCAGCGCTTCGGAGCCGGTGCCGAACAGCACGAATTCCAGCGCGCCGAGCCCCTGCATGGCAACGCTCTTGCCCTTCAGCGTCTCGACCGAGGTGACGCTCAGATCGGGCTTGGTAAGGGCCGCCTGCACCTGTTTCAACCCAGTACCCTTGCGGTCGGGGAAAAACAGGATGCGTTCGAAGCGGTTATCGTCGAGCACAGGGCCGACACGGATAATCTCGATGCGCGACCAGGCTTCGACCACGTCGCCGAATGCCTTGTGTGCGCCGTCGAGCGTCTCGGGTGACGGAGCGCTGCACAGCGTGTTCATCGCGCCCTGCAGGACAGTGGCCTGATCGGTGAAACGGCGATAACCCGGGCGGATGAAACCGTCGACGGCGCGCGTCATGACGCCCGGGACCTTGGCTGCGTCGAGCACGCCGACGGTCGAGCTCGATTCCTGCGCCAGTACGGGCAGCGGCATCAGAGCGGCAGTGAGGAGGGCAAGGCGCGCGAAAAACCGCATCAGAGAGACTCCAGAAACGTGATCAGGGCCTTGCGGTCCTCGGGGGTGGCAGCGGCGAAGGCATTGCGGGCGGCTTCCGCCTCTCCGCCATGCCAGAGAATGGCCTCGGTCAGGTTTCGCGCCCGACCGTCATGCAGGAAGAAGCTATGGCCGCTCACCACCTGCGTCAGACCGATACCCCAGAGCGGCGGCGTGCGCCACTCCCGCCCGGTGGCATCGCCCACGGGCTGACCGTCGGCCAGACCTTCGCCCATGTCATGCAGCAGGAAGTCGGAATAGGGCCAGATCAGCTGGAAGGCCTGTGCCTTGTTCTCGGCCTTGCGGCTCGTGACGAATTTCGGCCGATGGCAGGCAATGCAGCCGCTCGCGTAGAAAATTTCCTTGCCGGGCAGCACCTGAGCATCGTCTACGTCACGCCGCTTCGGAACGGCGAGGTTCTTCGCATAGAAGGTGACGAGTTCGAGCACGGGATCAGGGCCTTCGGTATCGCCCAGCCGCGGCTGGACTCCGGTGGCCGCTTCGAGGCAGGCGGTCTGCTTCTCGGTGCAATCGCCGAAATGTTTGGGATCATCCGGCGTCGAAATCCCGATATCGCCGGCAAAGGCGCTGGCGCTCTGATCGCGCACCGAAGCATTCTGCGCCTTCCAGCCGAAGCGGCCGAGCTTGATTTCGCCGGTCCGGTGGTCGCGGGCACGGGCGGCGCGTCCGGAAATGCCGTCACCATCGAGGTCATCGGGATCGGCAAGTGCCCTGATATCTTCCTCGGGGATCGCTTCGATAAGGCCGAGCCCGATCATCGGATTGGCGATGCGCGGCGAAAGCGTCGTGCTTGGATCGAGTGGGCCGTAGTTCAGATCGCTGACGGAATAGCTGGGTTTGCGCAGCATCACCGTCTCGCCGCCAGCCAGTCTCACCGGCTCTTCGGTGTAGGTGATGGCCATGCGGCCTTCCGCGGAGATGCCGGGCACCGCCTGGTCCTGCAACTGGCCACCATAGACGGGATCGGGCAGCGAAGCGATGTCGAGCTGCTCAAGCTTGGCCTTCTCCTCTGGCGTGGCGGCAGGGCGCGCGAGGCGGAAGAACATTGAGGTATGGTCGCGGTCGCCCTCCGGCGGGTGGCCACGCCCGTCCTTCAGGTGACAACTCTGGCAGGCCCGCGCGTTAAAAAGAGGGCCGAGGCCGTCCGAGGCCTGGGTCGAGGAGGGGGAGGAGACCCAGAGCTTGCGGAACAGAGCGTTGCCGAGCTTGAACTCTTCTTCTTCGGCGAAGGTGATGTTGGCGGAAAAGTCGGAAAAGGAGTCGGCGCTCACGCCGCGCGGGGAGGTGCCGGCCCCGCCCTGCATCAGTTCAAAATTCTCGGCCTTGCTGAAGTCTTCCGTCGGACGCGTGACGGCGATGACGCGGGAGATGTCCTTCGGCGTCAGATCGGTTCGTCCGACAGCCTCTCCGGCGGCAACGGGCGAGATAGCCAGGCCCGTTGTCAAAAACATGCCGAGGCCGGCGAGGGTGGCCTTGCGAGTTCTCATGATGGGGATCGGGCCGCTCCCCTGGAAGGGGCGGCCCGCCTTTGCTGCTTACTGGAAGACGGCCTCAGGACTATCAAGGCTATCGGAACCTTCAAGCTCGATCGTGCCGAGTTCCAGCGACGCAATGACGCGCTGGATTGACTGGGTCTGATCAACAAGGCCGTCGATGGCAGCCTGCACTGTGGCATTGCCCTCGGCATTGCCTTCGCCAATCATCTGGTCATAGGCTTCCTTGGTCTCTGCACGCTCGGCCATCGTGTTCATGGCAGCCAGCGTCTTCTCAAGCTTGCCCTTCATTTCCGCATCGAGTGCCTGGTCCTTGGCGGCGACGAGTTCCGACAGCGACGGACCGGTCATCTTGGTCCCGTCGATGCGGGTGTATTCGCCGGTATAGGCAGAGGCGATGCCGATCGCGTCGTTGAGGTGCGAGGCATGCGTGTTGTCGGAGAAGCAATCATGCTCCTCTTCGGGATCATGCAGCAGCACGCCGAGCTTCATGCGCTCGCCGGCGAGCTCGCCGTAGGACAGCGAGCCCATGCCGGTGAGGATTGCGGAAATGCCCTTCTGCTCGTCGGCGAGAACGGCCTTCGTGGCTTCGCCTTCAGGCGCCCAGGCGACGACCATCTCTTCCAGATCCTGCAGCAGCAGCGTGGACGCGGCCTTGAGATACGCGGCGCGGCGGTCGCAATTGCCATTGCTGCAATTGGCCGTGTCATAATCGGTGTAGGAACGGTTGCCAGCGCCCGGACCGGTGCCGTTCAGATCCTGGCCCCAGAGCAGGAATTCGATGGCGTGATAACCGGTTGCGACATTGGCTTCGACTTCGCCGGCTTCATGCAGCGTCTCGGCGAGAAACTCCGGCGTGATCTTCGAAGCATCGACCTCTTCGCCGTTGATCTTGATCTTAGGGCTGGCGATGACGTTGGCCACGTAAAGCGCATTGCCGTCACTTTCGGTGCCGTAGCCCGCGTCGACATAGTCGATCAGGCCTTCATCCAGCGGCCAGGCATTCACCTTACCTTCCCAATCGTCGACGATCGGGTTGCCGAAGCGGTAGACCTCGGTCTGCTGATAGGGGACGCGTGCGGCAATCCAGGCTTCCCGGGCGGCCTTCAGCGTCTCATCGCTGGGCTTTGCGATCAGCGCATCAATAGCGGCATCGAGGGCCTTGGCAGTGGACAACGAGTCTTCGAACTTCGCGTGGGCAAGTTCTGCATAGTGCGTCAGCACATCCTTGGGCGCGGGTGCCGCGACCGCAGGGCCGGCAAAAATCGCAGCCGATGTGACGAGCAGCGCGACAGACGCGCCGATGACAGATTTCCGGATCATGGTGTCTCCCTTCGGCGCCAATGGGCACCTCGATGTGAACGGACGGCCATGTCTTCGCGCAAAAAGAAACTGGTGTCAAATAGTCGAGTATGCGAATTGATCGCTTGAATTGACGATGATCAAGTCAGGTCGGACGACGGCGCATGCGACAGAAGAAGAAGCCGTCGGTGTCCATGCTGGCGGGGCTGAGCGTCACCGTCTTGCCATCTGACGAGCGTGGCTTGGGCGCCGAGGCGCCGAAAAGATGCGTCCATTCTTCGACAACGGGGACGATCTCGAAGGTCGGATTGGCCTCGCAAAAGGCCTGGACCTGCCGGTCATTTTCTTCAGGCAGTACCGAACATGTGACATAGAGCAGGGAGCCATTCGGCTTGACGAAGGTCGAAGCCTCGGTGAGCGCTTCCTGTTGCTGGGCAATGCGCTCCTGCAGGTTACGGTCGGTGAGCCGCCACTTGGTGTCAGGGCGACGGCGCCAGGTGCCAGTGCCGGTGCAGGGCGCGTCGACCAGCACCTGGTCGCAGCGTTCTTTCAGGCTCGCCAGCCCCTTGGTGCTGTCGTGGACCTGGACGTTGTGGGTGCCGGCGCGCTTCAGCCGCTCGATGATCGGCGCCAGTCGCTTGCGGTCGGCGTCATAGGCGTGCACCTGGCCCTTGTTGTTCATGACAGCCGCCATAGCGAGCGTCTTGCCGCCACCGCCGGCGCAGAAATCGAGAACCTGATCGCCTTCGCGCGGCGTCACGAGATCGGCGACGATCTGCGAGCCCTCGTCCTGAACCTCGAACCAGCCCTTCTGGAAGCTGAGTTCCGCCGTAACGTTCGGGAGGCGTGACGGGCCTTCGCCGGCCGGCACGCGCATGCCAAAACGGGCGATCGGCGACGCCTTGGCGCCGGAGCGATCGAGTGCCTTCAGCACCTTGTCTCGGTTGGCTTTCAGCGTGTTGACGCGCAGATCGAGCGTCGGCCGGGTGGCCAGTGCCTTGGCTTCGGCCAGCCATTCGTCGCCGAAGGCTTCTTCTAACGAAGGCTGCACCCAATCGGGAATGTCACCCTGGACATGCAGCGGGGCGTCGGAAAGGTCGCGGGAGGTAAAGGCCTGCACCTGGGTTTCAGAGAGCGCCGCCGGCGCAAAATTGTCGCCTTCGAGTTCCGCCTGGAGCGCCTCAAGGCTCATGCCCCATTGCCGCAGGAGAACGGCCCAGCCGAGAGCGTGGGCGCTGTCGTCATCCATCAGCCAAGCATGGGAAAGCTTCATGCGCAGCGCATCATAGACGATGTTGCCGATGGCAGCACGATCGCCGGAACCGGCGAAACGGTGCGAAAGGCCCCAATCCTTGAGGGCATCGGCAACGGGTCGGCGACGGGTCTCGATATCGCTCAAAACTTCGATCGCACCGGCAAGACGGCCGCCCAAGCGCATGGTCATTCTCCTCTGAAAGAAGAGAGCGTGGTAACGGCGATCAAGGGCAAGAGCAAGCGCCTAAAACCCGACGAACCAATCGCCGCTCCCGGAATTGCAGCCAATCAGCCGATGATCTCGTAGCAGACCTTGGCATGGCCCGAGCGGATCATGCCGATGTTCTGGGCCGCGGCCTTGGAGAGGTCGAGCACGCGACCGCGGATGAAGGGACCGCGATCGTTGATGCGGACGACAACGCTCTTGCCGCTTCGCGCATTGGTGACTTTCAGCTTGGTGCCGAAGGGCAGGGTCTTGTGGGCCGCCGTCAGTCTCGTCGGGTTCATGCGTTCGCCGGAAGCCGTCTTCGATGTCAGCGCATACCAGGATGCACCACCGCATGACGACTTTGCGTTTGCACTCGAAGGTGCGAAAGCAAAGAGTGCAGCAATAGTTGCAGCGGCGAAAGCAGAGCGGCGGTTGATGATCAAGATCTACGTCCCTAGTCGTTGACACGAGTGGTTTTTTGCGTGCCGACGGCTAGGCAGGGTCAAAAATGGCAAAAACGTGCCCGCAGATCATCACGAAACATTACATCCTGTAACATTCGTGATGATCGGAAGACGGATCTTTACCTTAATGAAATGTGAATTCTACAGAAAAATCGTTTGATTTCATGAGTCTTCATGGAATTAAAAACTCACGATTCCACCGTTTTCGGAATTCACGGAATCGGTGGAGAAAAATTTTGCTCACAGGTCATATTTGCTGCCCAAATTGTGGTGCGGACGGGGCCAGACGCTCGTCTGCATCGGCATTCTGGCGCTTAGAGCGCAAGGTTTGACCCCGTAAAACGCCCCTTCAGGCCCGTTGGTTCCATGTGCCGGAGGCAAGTAGATCGGCCAGCGACATCATGTAATTCGGGTACTGGAAGTTGAATCCGAGCGACTTGATCTTGCCGTTTGAAACCCGCTTGTTTTCGCCATAGAAGGAGCGCGCCATGGGGGTCAGCTCCGCCGTCTCGAAAGGCTGCTCGGGTGGTGCATCCATCGCCATCACGCGGGCAGCTTCGGTTACCACGTCCTGCGGCGGGGAGGGCATGTCGTCGGTGACGTTGAAGATCCCGCCTGTGTTCGGGCCGGCCAGGAACGCTGTGGCGGATGCGATGTCCTCGACCCGGATGCGGTTGAACACCTGGTCTTTCTTCACGAGGCGGCGCGCCGTGCCGTTGGCAAGGTTCATGAAGGTGTTGCGGCCAGGACCATAGATGCCGGAGAGCCGCAGGATCGCGAGAGGCAGGTTGTCCCGTGCCGCGACCACCTGCCACGCCTGCTCGGCCTCCACGCGCTCCACTGAGCGCACAGAGACCGGCTTCAGCTCCGTCTCCTCGTTCACCCAGGCACCGTGATGATCACCATAAACGCCGACGGTCGAAAGATAGGTGATCCATTCGAGCTTTGGCATCAAGGCCTTGATGCCCGTCTGGCCGCAGAGCCGGATCAGCGGGTCGCCCTCGCTGCCAGGCGCGATCGACTGGACGAGATGCGTGGTCTCGGCGAGTTCGGCAAGAAGGGGCTCCGACAGGCTCGTGCCGTCGAAGACGAAGGGCCGGATTCCCATGTCCTCAAGCTCCTTGCCCTTCTCTGCACTCCGTGTGGTCCCGGCGACCGAGGCGCCCTCGCTGCCGAGAAGCTTGCCGATTGCCTTACCCGAATAGCCGGCTCCAAAAATCATCAAGCGCATGCGTCAGCTCTCCGTCATCCATTCCTGTCGGACATGCTCGTCCGTTTCCGTCATCAAATGCGCGCTCTGAAGAGCGGCGAAGCGATCCGCCGGTAGAAGCCTGGACAGCGCCCAGGCGGCCATGCCACGCACATCAGCCGAGCCGTCCGTCAGCAGCCTCTCACAGGCCGGCGCCAGATCGCGAGAGCCGGAATTTCCGGCCGCAATCAGCACATTGCGCACAAAGCGGTCCCGCCCGATCCGCTTGACCGGCGAGCCGCTGAAATAGGTGCGGAAGGTCGGATCGTCCAGCGTCAGGAAGAAGGCGATGTCGGGGGCCTTCAGGTCCTCGCGCGCGACAAGCTTCATCTCGCGGGCGGTGGCCGCGAACTTGTTCCAGGGACAGGCAGCGAGACAGTCGTCGCAGCCATAGATGCGGTTGCCGAAAGCGGGACGCAGCGCCCGGTCGATCAGACCCTTGTGCTCGATTGTCAGATAGGAAATGCAACGCCGCGCATCGATCTGGTAGGGGGCCGGAAAGGCGTCCGTCGGGCAGGCGTCGAGGCAGGCCCGGCACGACCCGCAATGGTCACGCTCGGGGGCGTCGATCTCAAGCTCCGCCGTGGTGAATAGGCTGCCGAGGAAGAGCCAGGAGCCAAAGTCGCGGCTGACGAGATTGGTGTGTTTGCCTTGCCAGCCGAGGCCGGCTGACGCCGCAAGCGGCTTTTCCATGACGGGCGCGGTATCGACGAAGACCTTGACGTCTTCGCCCGCACGCGCCGCAAACCGCGTCGCCACTTCCTTGAGGCGTCCCTTGATCACGTCGTGATAGTCGCGATTGCGGGCATAGACGGAGATTGCCGCCTTATCGGTCTGCGACTGCAGGTGCCGCGGATCCTCGTCCGGGCCATAATTCATGCCGAACATGACGATGGAGCGCACCTCGGACCAGAGGACGCGTGGATCGGCCCGGCGCTCCCTGGTCTCCTCCATCCATGCCATGGTGCCGTGCCGTCCTGCCTCGAGAAAGGTCTCGAGCCTTGCCGGCGCTTCGGGAATGGCGTTCGGTAGCGTGATGCGACAGAGATCGAAGCCTTGGGCATGGGCCTCCTGACGCAGGAAACGCGTGAGGTCTGCCTGCCGCTTCCGGATCTTGGGATCGATCTGCGGCTCGTCCATGAAGATAACCGTCAGAAGTCGAGATCGGCGTAGTGCGACACCGGCGTGATGCCGCGCACGCGCTCTGTCAGCAACGGGCGGAAGGACGGCCGCGACTTCATGCGCTGATACCATTCCTTGGCGACCGGGAATTCGTTCCAGTCGATCTCGCCGAGATAATCAAGCACGGAAACAGCCGCTGCCGCCGAGAGATCGGCGTAGCTGATGCGGTCTCCTGCGAGCCACTGGCGCGAACCGGAAAGCCAGGTCAGGTATTTCATGTGATGGCGAATGTTCGAGCGCGCCGTACGCAGAACCTTGGAATCGGGAGCGCCGCCACCGAGGCCATTAGGAATGATCAGCTTGTGCACCCGCTCGCGCACCAGTGGCTTGGTGACATCCTGCTCCATCTTCTGCAGGAACCATTCCGTCAGCCGGCGGATCTCGGCCCGCTGGAACGGGTCTTCCGCAAACAGGCGCCGGTCGCGCTTCAACACGCCATGCGTCTCGTCGATGAACTCGGAAATGATGGTCGGGCCGCACAGTGCCCGCATGTTGTCGTCGACATAGACGGGCAACGTGCCGGCGGGATTGAAGGCGAGGAACTCCTTGCGCTTCTCCCAGGTCTGTTCCTCCACCAGATCCGTCTGGAAGCCGTATTCGGACAGGACCAGGCGTATGAAACGGGACGCGGTGGACATCGTGTGATGATACAGGGTCGGCATCGGAACTCGGATTCTCGGATTTTTCAGTGGCCGCAGCGCAGGCTGTCGAAGCGGCTGGTCATCAGCGCGGCTTCCAAGCTATAGGGTTTCGGCCCCGGCAATACAAGCAAATCACTTTGCCTTCCCCTTGAAGGAGACCTCATGGAAGACCAATCCATTATCAGCGCGCTCGTCCTTGGCCTGATCGAAGGCCTGACCGAGTTCGTGCCGGTATCCTCCACCGCCCATGTCCTGTTGGCCGGCCATTTCCTCGGCTTCGAATCGCCGGGCAACACATTTGCGGTGTTGATCCAGCTTGGCGCGATCCTGGCGATTCTCAGCGTCTACTTCGCCAAGCTACTCGGGATTGCCCTGTCGCTGCCGACCAGCGCCGAGAGCCGTCGCTTCGTTGGTGCGGTTCTCCTCGGCTTCCTGCCTGCTGCCGTGATCGGCTTCCTCGCGCATGACTTCATCAAGACCGTGCTCTTCGAGACGCCGATGCTGATCTGTGTCGTGCTGATCCTTGGCGGCTTCGTCCTGCTCTGGATCGACCGCCTGCCGCTGAAGCCCCGGTATCACGACGTCACCGAATATCCGCTGTCGCTTGCGCTCAAGATCGGCTTTTGCCAGTGCGTCGCGATGATCCCGGGCACATCTCGTTCCGGTGCGACGATCGTCGGCGCGCTGCTGCTCGGTGCTGACAAGCGCTCGGCAGCCGAGTTTTCGTTCTTCCTCGCCATGCCGACCATGCTCGGTGCCTTCACGCTCGATCTCTACAAGAACCGCAACGCGCTGACCGTCGACGACACCATGATCATCGCGATCGGCTTCGTGGCAGCCTTCATCTCGGCGCTCTTTGTCGTCAGGGGGCTTTTGAATTTTGTTTCAAAACGAGGCTATGCGCCCTTTGCCTGGTGGCGGATTGCCGTCGGCACAGCAGGGATCATCGGTCTGCTGATGTTCGGCTGATGCCGGCAGAGCCGAGACAAGAAAAAAGGCTGTCCCGAGGGGCAGCCTTTTTGATTTTGGGAGATCAGTTGGTCGACGGTATCGAGGCCGTCGAGCAGGGGTCGATGCCATAGGCAGGCGAGCAGTTGTCCTTGCGGGCCGCCACCGTGGTCGGGGCGACGAAGGAGCCGGCGATGATGACCAGTGCCGCACATGCGAAGAACAGTGCGATAGGCTTGCCCATGGAAATGCCTCTTGAGACTGACTGAAAATGAGGGCCGGCAATCGTTGCCGTCCGGCCGTTGGGGGCCAGTCTTTACGCATTGCCACGACCGCCATCAATAGGCGAACTTGCTTTATCCTGAGTTAACGCAGGTCTTCATGCGGCTGCGTCTTTTGTGCAACGGCGGTTAAGGTTGCAGCTCTGCAAAATGCGACTTCAGGCGGCCTCAGGCCGCCTTGCCGGTCCCTGTGTACTGGCCGTGCACGCGGTACTGCACGAGATAGGTCGGCAGGATTGCGGCCATGGTCACCGGCTCGATGCCAAGGCCTTCCAGCGTGCGCCCCTCGGCCTTGGCAGCGGCCGACACGACATTGTCCTTCTTCAGAAGTTTGACCTGGTCGCTGGTGAGCGGCGGCGTGATCAGCGGCACTGCAGAGGCGATGCTGCCGATCAGCGAAGCGATGCCGAAGGGCAGGGTCACCAGCGCACGCTTGCGGCCGACGATTTCCAGCATCATCTCGAGACACTGCTTGAAGGTCGCGACATCACGGCCCCCGAGTTCGTAGATCTTGCCACGGGCGATCGAGCCGTCGACGGAGCGCGCCACGACCTCGGCGACGTCACCGACATAAACAGGCTGGAACTTGGTCTTTCCACCGCCGACGAGCGGCAGCGCCGGCGCCAGGCGAGCCATGGCGGCAAACTTGTTGAAGAAGCCGTCTTCCGGGCCGAAGACGATCGACGGACGCAGGATCGTGGCGTCGGGCAGGATCGACTGGACCGCGGCTTCGGCACGACCCTTGGTCGCGGCATAGACGGAGTCGGACTTGGCATCGGCACCGATCGCCGAAACGTGGGTCAGCGTCGCGCCGACCGAACGGGCGGCTTCAGCAACCGCGCGTGCACCGAATTCCTGCACGGCGTCGAAGCCGTTGCGACCGCTTTCGAACAGGATGCCGACGCAGTTGATGACATGGTCGGCGCCCTGGACAGCGGCATCGACCGATGAGCGGTAACGCAGGTTGGCCTGGACGAAGGAGATCTGGCCGACATTGCCGAGCGGCTGCAGGAAGCCTGCGAGATCAGGGCGGCGAACGGCAACACGGATACGGTAGCCGCGCTTGGCGAGTGCCCTGACGACATGCCGTCCGACGAAGCCCGAGCCCCCGAAAACGGTGACGAGCGGCGGAAGGTTGGACAAGGTCATGGACGGCTCCCCTGAACTATATATAGGCGCACACGATATGCGCGATCTGGCTGGCCTCTCTTAACCGAATCGCCCGGCGGGGGAAAGGCCCGTCAAGGCCGCATCCGCCGGACATTGAGACACAGGGGCAGGGCGGGCTCAGATGCCCTCGACAACCACGATTTCCCCGTCCGCCACTTCCTGGCGGATCTTGGCGGCGATCTGGTACTCCGGCGAGTTGTAGCAATCGACGGCGGCCTGATAGGTGGGGAACTCGATCACCACGTTGCGCGCCCGCCCATCGCCCTCAACCAGGGTATAGGCACCACCTCTTGCGAGGAATTTGGCGCCATATGTCTCGAAGGCCGGCTTCGCGGCGGCGACATAATCCTTGTAGCGCTCCGCATCGCGTATATCGACGCGTGCGATCCAGTATCCCTTGGCCATGGTCTCTCCTCCCATATCGGCTGTGCTTAATGCTGCTTGAGCAGCGCCTCGTCCATCTCGGCGAGGATCGCAAGCGCTGCCGCCTTCGGATCCTCTGCCTTGACGATCGGTCGAGCGACGACGAGGTGGCTCGATCCGGCGGCAATCGCGTCAGACGGCGTCATGACGCGCTTTTGGTCGCCCTTGTCGGCGCCTGTCGGGCGGATGCCGGGGGTGACGATCGCAAGTTTCGGTCCGACGATTCCACGCACGGCCGACGCCTCTTCGGCCGAGCAGACGATCCCGCCCATGCCGGCGATGCGGGCCTGTTCGGCGCGTTTCAGCACGAGCGTATGCGGATCGTATTCGTAGCCGGCATCCGTCAGATCCTGTTCATCCATGGAGGTCAGCACCGTCACGCCGAGTAGGCAAAGACCGGATCCCTCGGCCGCCTTGACGGCTGCCGCCATGGCCTTCGGATAGGCATGCAGGGTCAGCATGGTCATGCCCATGCGCGCGATGTTCTCGACCGCAGACGCCACCGTGTTGTCGATGTCCAGCAGCTTCATGTCGAGGAAGACCTGCTTGCCTTCTTTCGCGAGATCGCGGGCAAATTCCAATCCACCGGCAAAGGCGAGCTGATAGCCGATCTTGTAGAAGGAGATGCTGTCGCCGAGTGTCGAGACGACGCGCTCCGCTTCCTGGACAGTCGGAACATCCAGTCCGACGATGAGACGGTGACGTGCGCTCAAGACAAAGACTCCTGCCAGATCTCCATGCCCCGTCCACTCGCATGCCGCGCGTCAAATCGCAAGCATGACAAGGGCAGGGGGATCGACGATCCCCCGTTCTCCGCAAAACTGGCCGATCAGGCCTTGCGGTAGATCCAGAGCTGGGCGGGCGGGATATTGCGCACGACGAAGTCGAAATGCTGAATGTGATAGCGATCGGGCTTGGCGATAACAGGCGACACCGGGCCGTAGGTGATCTGCACCACGGGGCGCCCTTCGGGGATGCGGGACAGCAGGTCTTCGAGCAGTTGGATACGGGCTTCCATCGGGAAGCTCAGCATCGGCACGGCGCATATGACGCAATCGAAGATCTGGTCCGAAAAACGACCCAGGGTGTTTTCGAGGTTGAAGGCGTCGCCGTGGATGAAGTTGACGCCGGCATAGTCCTCGACCAGGCGGCGATAGAAATCCTCGGAATACTCGACCGAAACGATCTTCTCGGGCGGCACTCCACGCGCCAGGATCTGCTTGGTGATCACGCCCGTGCCGGGGCCGAGCTCGAGGACCGGAAGGCCCGACTTCACATCGATGACGCTCGCCATGCGCTTTGCCGTCACCGAAGACGTCGGCACGATCGCGCCGACTGTCTTGGGACCCTGCATCATGCCTTTGAAGAAACGGATTTCCTCGTCGAATTTTTTCTCGAACCGTTCCTTCAATCGGATAGCCATGGTCGTCCCTCTTATTGTTGCTGCTCGATTGTTCGAGCGCATTGCGACAATTTTGGGTCGTTTTGTCGCAATTGCAAGAGAGAATGACGCTGGCGAGCCATCGACCCGCCAGAGACGGGGCGCGTTACACGCGCATCGGCATCAGGACATACAGCGCGTCGGCGCCGGCCGTATCACGAATGAGCGTCGGAGAGCCGGCATCTGCGAGCAGGAAGATCGCGTCGTCGCCCGACAGCTGGGCGGTAATGTCGAGGAGATATTTGGCGTTGAAGCCGATCTCCATCGCGTCGCTTTCATAGCCGACGGCGACTTCTTCCGTCGCACTTCCCGAATCCGGGTTGTTGACCGTCAGCATCAGCTGACCATCGGCCAGCGCCAGCTTCACGGCGCGGCCACGCTCGGACGAGATCGTCGAGACGCGGTCGACGGCACGCGCGAAGGTCTGGCAATCGACGCGCATTTCCTTGTCGTTCGCCTGCGGGATAACGCGCTGATAGTCCGGGAAGGTGCCGTCGATCAGCTTGGACGTCAGAACGACCGAGCCGATTGAGAGGCGGATCTTGGAATCGGAGATCTCGATGCCGATGATGAGATCCGGATTGTCGATCAGCTTCTGCAGCTCCCCGACCGTCTTGCGCGGAATGATGATGCCGGGCATGCCTTCCGAACCCGAGGGTGCGTCGACATCGGCGCGCGCCAGGCGATGGCCGTCGGTTGCAACGGCGCGCAGCTTCAAAGCTCCGCCCGCCTCGATCGTGTGCAGGAAGATGCCGTTCAGGTAGTAACGGGTCTCTTCCGTCGAGATCGCAAACTGGGTGCGATCGATCAACATCTTGAAATCGGATGCCTTCATCTTGAAGGAATGGGTGAAGGTGCCAGCGGTGAGATCCGGGAAGTCCGACTGCGGCAGGCACTGCAGCGAAAACTTCGAGCGGCCGGACGCCACCGTCATCGTGCCGCCATCCGGATTGGTGGCGAGCAGAACCTCGGAACCGTCGGGCAGCTTGCGCACGATTTCATAAAGCAAATGTGCCGGGACCGTCGTGGCGCCGGCTTGCTCGACCATGGCAGGTGTGCCCTCAGTAATCTCAAGGTCGAGGTCCGTCGCCTTCATATCGAGCTCGGCGCCCTCGGCCTTCAGCAGCACGTTCGACAGGATCGGGATCGTGTTGCGACGCTCAACCACGCGGTGCACGTGATTGAGGGACTTGAGGAGATTGGACCGTTCAAGAGTTATACGCATGGGATGCTACCGCTTTCGACGTGTCGTCTTCCGGAGTTCCGGATCGGAAAATAGGGGCCGGGCAGTCCCCGGGCCGGACGATGTGGACGGGCAAAATGGCAGCAAATTTGCGGGAAAAGCAAGAGGCTCCAAGGTTTTCCACGCCAGTCCCCAGCAGAGCTTGCCGGAATGGTTTATGGGCCGGGCACCCTTGCCGCGAGCATGGGGGTGGAGGATAAAGGCGCCATGACAACAGAAGACAAAAATCAGCCGGTTGCAGCCACCTCGAAGCGCTATCGCCTCAACGACACGCCGGTCGCGGCGCGGCCGCTGGAGCCTGCGCTTTATCTGGTCGCGACCCCGATCGGCAATCTCGGCGACATCACCATCCGCGCGCTCGAAACGCTGGCCGGTGCAGACGTGCTCGCCTGCGAGGACACGCGGGTCACCCGGGTCCTTCTCGACCGCTACGGCATCGAGAACCGCCCTTACGCCTATCACGAATACAATGCCGACGAGGCAGGCGCCCGGCTGCTGGCCGCCCTCGAAGCCGGCAAGTCGGTGGCGCTTGTCTCCGATGCCGGCACGCCGCTCGTCTCCGACCCCGGTTATCGCCTCGGCCAGTTGGCGATCGAGGCGGGCCACCGCGTCGTGCCGATCCCCGGCGCCTCCGCACCGCTCGCGGCCCTTGTCGGTTCCGGCTTGCCGAACGACGCTTTCCTGTTTGCCGGTTTCCTGCCGACCAAGGACAAGGCCAAGCGCGACCGACTTCGCGAACTCGCCAAGGTGCCGGCAACCCTGATCTTCTTCGAGTCCCCGCACCGGATCGGGGATACGCTTGTCGCGGCAGCCGACGAACTGGGCATCGATCGGCCGGCCTCAGTCTGCCGCGAATTGACCAAGACTTTCGAGGAGTTCCGTAGAGGTCCGCTCGGAGACCTCGCCAGCGACTATGCCGACAAGACGGTCAAGGGCGAGATCGTGCTCGTCATCGGCCCGCCCGCCCCAGATGCAGCGCCTGACGCCGCTGATGTCGATAGCCTGCTCGCCGAACTGTCGACCACCATGCCGACGGCCAAGGCCGCAACGGAAGCCGCAAAGCTGACCGGCCTGCCGCGCAAGGAGCTTTACCAGCGGCTGCTGGAACTCAAGGGGGCCGCATGACGCCCAGAGGCGCGGATCGAAAACGCATCCGCGCCGAGAGGCTGGGCCGCTGGTCGGAATACCGGGCCGCCCTCGCGCTCCTCCTGAAGGGCTACCGGATCGTGGCGCTCCGCTACAAGACGAAAGCCGGCGAAGTGGACATCATCGCCCGTCGTGGCGATCTGGTTCTTTTTGTCGAAGTGAAAGCTCGAAAAGACCTGCGCGCCGGCGTCGATGCGGTCGGCCACGAGGCCGAGCGCCGCATCGCCAATGCCGCAGATCATTGGCTTCGCAGGCAATCCGATGCAACACGTCTGTCACTTCGCCATGATATCATTGTGGTGCAGCCGTGGCGCTGGCCTGTCCATTTCGAGGGCGCATTTTAGCTTCGTTTGAGTTTCGATCACGATTTTTCGAAACCCATTCATTGTGACAGGTCTGTCATAAAAGATTCAAGTCGCTGTCATGGATCGGCCCTATTGGAGCCCTCACCGCAACAACCGGTGGAGAGGATCTAACCCATGATCAAGAAGATTTCCCTGGCCGCTCTGGCCCTGACCATGACCGCATCGACGACGCTTGCCGCGACCAACATCACCTGGTGGCACGGCATGGGCGGCCGCAACGGCGAAGTTCTGAACGAACTGGCCGTCAAGTTCAATGCAGCCCAGACCGCCTGTGTTCTGACGCCTGTGTCCAAGGGCACCTATGAAGAAGCTCTGGCTTCTGGCATTGCTGCATTCCGTTCGGGCCAGCACCCGAACATCTTGCAGGTCTTCGATGCCGGTGCTGCCACCATCATCAATGCCAAGGGTGCAACCGTCGCCGCTGAAGACATCATCCGCGAAGCCGGCCACACCTTCAACGCCGAAGACTACATCCAGGGCGTTCGCTACTTCTACGCCGATGCAGACGGCAAGTTTGTCGGCATGCCGCTGTCCTCGTCTGCCCCGATCATGTATTACAACGTCGACGCCCTGAAGAAGGCCGGCGTTGAGGCCCCGAAGACCTGGGAAGAGTTTGAGGCGATTGCGCCGAAGCTGAAGGAAGCCGGCTACACTCCGCTCGTCCAGTCGCACCTGCCCTGGCAGATGGTCGAGAACTTCCATTCGCGCAACAATCTCCAGTTCGCGACCAACAACAATGGTTACGAAAGCGTCGTAGACACCAAAATCCTGATCAACACCGAAGAGCAGCGGATGATGTTCTCCAAGCTCAAGGAATGGCAGGACGCCGGCATGTTCGCCTTCTACGGCGCCGGCTGGAACGACAACCAGAAGCCCTTCGAAGAAGGCAAGGTCGCTCTCTGGGTTGGCTCCTCCGGTTCCTTCGGCGGCCTCCTGAAGACCGCCACCATGCCCTTCGCCGCGACCTTCCTGCCAAGCTGGAGCAGCATCGAAGGCTCCGGCACCAACTCCTTCATTGGTGGCGCTGCCCTGTTCGCCATGGCGGGCAAGCCGGCTGAAGAGAACAAGTGCACCGGCGACTTCTTCAACTTCATCGCCTCGCCGGAAATCCAGTACTACTACCACAAGGAAACCGGCTACGTGCCGCTGACGACGGCCGCTTATGAGCTGGCTAAGAAGGACGGCCACTACGAGCGCACCCCCCAGGCAGAAGTTGGCCTGCAGCAGCTGATGCTGAAGGGCGGCGAATGGTCGAAGGGCTATCGCATGGGCTTCTACCCGCAGATCCGCGACGTCATGAACCGCGAATTCGTCAAGATCTTCTCGGGTGAAGTCACCGTAGAAGACGCCTTCAAGACGATCGAAGCCGAAGCCAACGAGATCCTCGCCCGCTTCGCCAAGACCGCCGGCTGATAGAACCGTCCTGTCCAATGTCGTTCCCGGGGACCATCGGTCCCCGGGCTTTCCATTAAGGGGCCCCTGATGAAGCGCGTCCAGTTCAATTCGCGATTTCTGCCTTACCTGTTTCTTCTGCCGCAGTTGGCGATCATCGCGATCTTCTTTTACTGGCCGTCTGTGCAGGCGATCCAGTCCTCCTTCTACATCGAAGATCCCTTCGGCTTCGGATCGACCTTTGTCGGCTTGAGCAATTATGGCGACATCTTCTCGGCGTCCCAATATGGACGCATCGCGCGCTTCACGGTCGCTTTCAGCGTCATCGTCACTTTTCTCGTCCTGTCTCTCGGCCTGCTGCTCGCCTTGAAGGCCGATGCGGTCATCAGAGGGCAGTCGACCTACAAGACCCTGTTGATCATCGTTTATGCCATTGCCCCACCTGTAGCAGGCCTGATTGGCCTGATGTTCTTCGACCAGCACATCGGCCCGTTTGTTACCTTTGTCTCGTGGTTCGGCTGGGACATGAAGATTGGTATCAACTATTTCGACACGGCCTTTGCCATGGTGCTGATCGCCGTGTGGAACCAGATCCCCTACAACTTCATCTTCTTCCTCTCCGGGCTTCAGGGCATCCCGAATTCGATCCGGGAGGCGGCAACGATGGACTGCAAGTCCGGCACCCGCCGCTTCTGGACCGTGACGCTCCCCCTCTTGGCGCCGACCGCCTTCTTCCTGCTCATCATCAACATGACTTATTCGCTCTTCGACACCTTCGGCGTCGTCGACGTCATCGTCAAAGACAGTGCCGCCAACAATCCGATCACGCTGGTCTACAAGGTCTATCTCGACGGCTTCCGCGGCAACGACCTCGGTTCGTCCTCGGCCCAGTCAGTCATTCTGATGCTGATCGTGCTGGTCCTGACCATGATCCAGTTCCGCTTCATCGAACGTCGCGTCCATTACGGTTGAGGAGAGCGCCATGTACCGCACCAAATTCTTCGACCACCTGATCTTGATCGCGGGCGTGATCTTCATGCTCGGGCCGCTGGTGGTCGCCTTCACCACATCAACGCATTCCGCGGCCGAGATCCACTCGAACGGCCTGATGCTCTCCGTCGGTGATCATTTCACCGAGACCTATGAAAAGGTCCTGTTTGAGAGTGGTGGTTTCACCGGCCAGGTCACCGGCCTGACCATGGCGATGAACTCGCTGATCCTGGGGCTGGGCTTCGCCATCGGCAAGATCATACTCTCGATGCTGGCCGCCTATGCCATCGTCTATTTCCGCTTTCGCTTTGCAACGCTCGCCTTCTGGCTGATCTTCACGACGCTGCTCCTGCCGCTCGAAGTGCGTATCCTGCCGACCTACAAGGTGATGAGCGATCTCAACCTCCTGAACAGCTACCAGGGCCTGATCCTGCCGCTCCTGGCATCCGCAACGGGGACCTTCTTTTTCCGCCAGTTCTTCAAGTCCGTGCCCGACGAACTCCTGGAGGCTGCGCGCATCGACGGCGCGGGTCCGTTCAAGTTCTTCATCGACGTGCTCTTGCCGTTGTCGCGCACCATGATCGCGGCGGTCTTCATCATCATGTTTGTCTACGGCTGGAACCAGTATCTCTGGCCAATGCTGATGACGACGGAAGAGGGCTTCTACACCCTGATGCGCGGCATCAAGCAGATCCTCCAGGTGTGGATCGGCTCGCAGATCCCCGACTATAACGAAGCCTTTGCCATGGCCGTGCTTGCCATGCTGCCGCCCGTGATCGTGGTGGTGGTGTTCCAGAGCTGGTTCATCAAGGGCCTCACCGAAACCGACAAGTAAAGGGAGTGCCGATCATGGCGTCCATCGACATCAACGAAGTCTGCAAGATCTACGACAAGGGCGGTGCCAAGGCTGTCGATACCGTCGATATCCAGATCGAGGACGGCGAGTTCATCGTGCTCGTCGGCCCCTCGGGCTGCGGCAAGTCCACGCTGCTGCGCATGGTGGCAGGGCTTGAGGAAATCTCGCAAGGCACGATCTCGATCGGCGACCGCGTGGTCAACGAAGTCGAGCCGGCAGACCGTGACATCGCAATGGTCTTCCAGAACTATGCGCTCTATCCGCATATGACCGTCTACGATAATCTCGCTTACGGCCTGAAGAACCGCGGCACGCCGAAAACGGAAATCGCCGCCCGCGTCGCAGAAGCCGCCAAGATGCTGGAGATCGAGAAATATCTCGACCGCAAGCCGAGGGCGCTCTCTGGTGGCCAGCGCCAGCGCGTCGCCATGGGCCGCGCCATCGTCCGCAAGCCGGCTGTCTTCCTCTTCGACGAGCCGCTGTCGAACCTCGACGCCAAGCTGCGCGTCACCATGCGCGGCGAAATCCGCAAGCTGCAGAAGCGGCTGAAGACCACCGCGATCTACGTCACCCACGACCAGCTGGAAGCCATGACGCTCGCTGATCGCCTGGTGGTCCTGAACGGCGGTCGCATCGAGCAGATCGGCACGCCGCTTGAGGTCTACAATCGCCCGGCCTCCACCTTTGTCGCAAGCTTCATCGGCTCGCCGGCCATGAACCTCGTCGATGCCCGCATCGAAGGCGGACAGCTTCACTTCGCGGATATCGCGCTCCCGGTGGACGGCGCCTGGTCGGAAGGCCCGGTCCGTCTTGGGATGCGCGCCGAGGATCTCGTTCTGACCCATGAGAACGATGCTCAGTTTTCGCTCGCCATCGACTATGTCGAGGAACTCGGCGCCCAGCGTCTGGTCCATGGTCTGGTCGCAGGTCAGCCGATGACTGCGGTCATCGCTTCGCATGTCGAGTTGAGCGAGCGGCTTCCGCTGCGCATTTCCCCGTCCAAGCTGCATGTCTTCTCCGTCGATACGGGGCGCCGGCTGGACGCAGGTCTGCCGCCTTCGGATGCGCAGCCGGTCGCGCAGGAGGCCGAGCGGGTCTTCGCCTGAGCGCTTCACCATCGCTTCAGCAAAATTCAAGGTCGGCGGCGTTGCCTTCGCGCGGCGCGCCGCCTAAATCTGCTGGGCAATCGCAGGGGATAGCTCATGGCCAATATCAGAAACGTCGCCGTCCAGATGGACCACGTATCCACGATCAACATCGCGGGCGATAGCACTTTCGCGATGAGCATCGAGGCCCAGAACCGTGGCTACAAGCTCTTCCATTACACGCCGGACCGGCTCTCGATGCGCGACGGCAAGGTCTTTGCAACCGTCGAGCCCATGGAACTGCGCGACGTCAAGGGCGACCACTACACCCTCGGCGCGCCTGAGCGTGTCGACCTCTCGACCATGGATGTGATCCTGCTGCGGCAGGATCCGCCCTTCGACATGGCCTATATCACCTCGACCCATCTGCTCGAGCGCATCCATCCGAAGACGCTCGTCGTCAACGACCCGGCCTGGGTGCGCAATTCGCCGGAAAAGATCTTCGTTACCGAATTCGCCGACCTGATGCCGCCCACCCTGATCACCAAGGATCCGGCCGAGATTGCCCGGTTCCGTGAGGAGCAGGGCGACATCATCCTGAAGCCGCTCTACGGCAATGGTGGCGCCGGCGTCTTCCACTCGACCCGCGACGATCGCAACTTCTCCTCGCTGATGGAAATGTTCGGCCAGATGTTCCGCGAACCCTTTATCGCGCAAGGCTACCTGCCGGCGGTGCGCAAGGGCGACAAGCGCATCATCCTTGTTGATGGCGAGCCCGTCGGCGCAATCAATCGCGTTCCTGCCGAACATGATGCCCGCTCCAACATGCATGCGGGCGGCAGACCGGAACCGACCGAACTGACCGCGCGCGAGCGGGAAATCTGCGCCCGCATCGGCCCCGCTCTGCGTGAGCGTGGCTTCCTGCTTGTCGGCATCGATGTCATCGGCGACTACATGACCGAGATCAACGTGACGTCACCGACTGGCATCCGCGAGGTGAAGAAATTCGGTGGCGCCGATATCGCAGCACTTCTCTGGGATGCCATCGAGCGCAAGCGGGCCTAACCGACTGAATCCTCTTTGGAAGTTCGAGGCTTGTGCCAGTTGTTCAACTGGATGCAACCTGAAACCTATCTGAAGATGCAGGTGTTCCGCAAATGTTCTTGCGCACCCCCTCGTCTTATGCGAGATTGTTCTCGTCGCCACACGCAATATGAAGTTGCAGCGGTGACTTCAGGTCGATCGACGAGGGCGGGCAATGGTAGCGCGTGTCAGTACGGTTGCATTCCAGGGCATCGAGGGTGTGCCCGTCGAAGTTCAGGTCATGGTCGCGCCCGGCAAGACGGGCATGCAGATCGTCGGTCTGCCGGACAAGGCGGTGGCCGAAAGCCGCGAACGGGTCCAGGCGGCCTTGCATGCGTCGGGACTGGCGCTTCCTGCCAAGCGGGTGACGGTCAATCTCGCGCCAGCCGATTTGCCGAAAGAGGGCTCTCACTTTGATTTACCGATCGCCCTCGGCCTGATGGCGGCGCTCGGCGCCATCCCGGGTGATGCGCTCCAGGGCTTTCTGGTGATCGGAGAACTCAATCTTGATGGTACGATCGCCTCGATCGCGGGGGCTTTGCCCGCGGCCATCAGCGCCAATGCCATGGACAAGGGCCTGATCTGCCCGGCCGACAGCGGTGCCGAGGCCGCCTGGGCCGGCAGCGAGATCGATATCCTCGCCCCGCGCAGCCTGATTGCGCTAGCCAATCATTTCAGGGGCACGCAGGTGCTCTCCCGGCCGGAACCATCGATCCGGGCACCCGCGGCCAACCTGCCGGATCTGGCTGACATCAAGGGCCAGGAAAGCGCCAAGCGCGCGCTGGAGGTCGCCGCCGCCGGCGGGCATAATCTGCTTTTCGTCGGCCCGCCCGGCTCGGGCAAGTCGATGCTCGCTGCCCGCCTGCCCTCGATCCTGCCGCCACTCTCGGCGACTGAGCTGCTCGAAGTCTCGATGATCCATTCGATCGCGGGGCAACTTTCGGGCGGCAAGCTCTCCGATCGCCGGCCATTCCGCACGCCGCATCACTCCGCCACCATGGCAGCTCTGGTCGGCGGCGGTTTGAAGGCCAAGCCCGGCGAGGCGTCGCTTGCCCATCATGGCATTCTCTTCCTCGACGAACTGCCGGAATTCGCGCCGCCGGTGCTCGATGCGCTCCGCCAGCCGCTCGAGACCGGCGAATGCATCATCGCCCGCGCCAACCACCGGGTCTCCTACCCCTCCGACTTTCAGCTGGTGGCGGCCATGAATCCCTGCCGTTGCGGCATGGCAGGCGAGCCTGGCCATGTCTGCGCGCGCGGCATCCGCTGCCAGACCGAATATCAGGGCCGCATCTCGGGGCCGCTGATGGACCGCATCGACATCCGCATCGATGTGCCCGCCGTCTCGGCCACGGACCTGATCCGGCCCCGTGCGGCCGAAAGCAGTGCGGAGGTCGCAAAACGTGTGGCCTCGGCCCGCGCCCGTCAGCGAGATCGTTTCGAGCGTCTGGGCCTTCCGTTCAGCACCAATGCCCGCTGCTCGACGGCCCTGATCGAGACGCTGGCCGAGCCAGATGCCTCGGGGCTGCAATTGTTGCGCGATGCTGCCGAAAAATTCCGGTTTTCGGCGCGCGGCTATCACCGGGTGCTGAAGGTGGCGCGGACCCTCGCCGATCTCGATGGGGTGGAAACCCTGGGGCGGATTCACCTGGCCGAGGCGATTTCTTACCGCATCGCCTCCGAGCGGCTGGCAGCGGCCGCGTGACTGGCGGCCTGTAGGAGGAAGGGATAGGAGGAACGGGGCAGGAAGAGGAAGAGTGGATCAGGCCGGCACGGCCGTCGGGCGGAGCATGTCGACGGGAAGCGTGAGGCGCACCTCGGCTCCGGTCTCCGGATAGGCGATCTCCGTGTGGCCGCGCACGCCAGCGATGACGCGTTTCATGAGGGTCGAGCCGAAACCGCCCGATCCCGGCTGTGGCGTAAGGGGTGGCGGACCGCCGCTTTCGCTCCAGCGCATCACGAGTTGCTCGGTTCCGTCTTGGTCGGTCTCGATGTCCCAGATCAGGGATACCTGGCCATGGCCGACACTGAGGGCGCCGTATTTTGCGGCATTGGTGCCGAGCTCATGCAGGATCAGACTGAGCACGACGACGGTCTGGCCGCCGATCGGGACGCGCGGACCATGCGCTGTGAAGCGGGGTGTGCCGACGATAGCGAAGGGTTCGAGCGCCTGGAAGACGACGCTTTGCAGCGAGGCGTCCTCGCCTTCGCGAAGACCCCGCAGCAGGAGGTTGGAGCGGCCGAGCGCAGTCAGTCGGTCGCGCAGCCGTGCGGCCAGCTCGTCGGCGCTTGAGGCATTCTTAAGGGAAAGGCTGATGATCGCATTGATGGTGGCGAAGATGTTCTTGAGGCGATGGTCCAGTTCCTGGGCCATGACCTCCTGTTGTTCGGCCAGCCGCTGAACCTCCTCGCGTGTGCCGATCTCCTGACGATAGGCCTGTTTCATCATGTAGATCAGCGTCAGGTCGGTGGCGACGACGAAAAGGTAGAGCCCCATGGCGAGCAAGGTGCCAAGCGAGAAGTCGAAGCGCCCTGGACTGATGAAGAAGAACCAGGCCGCAAGGCCGGAGAGCGTGGCGACGATCAGGCCCTGCCGGACGCCGAAGACAAAACCGCAGATGATCACTGCGGGAAAGAAGGTGAGGAACGGGAAGCCTGCGGGTAGCACGGGGTCGAACCAGGCGCGGATCGCCAGTGCCATTGCGAAGACGATGAGGCTCGCGACATAGGTCGCGATCAAGCTGCTTGTCGACAGTCGCTCTTGAACGGAGGCAAACGCAGGCAGGCGGTGAAGTAATGCACGCATGGGGGCCCTTCAGGACTGCAGTCGACCTGTTGTGAGCTACTCTAGCCGGGGAATGGGGCGGCTGCAATCGAGGGGTGAGGAGGCGCCGGCGGTTGCCCGGCGCCCCTTCGGTGGCTTACTCGCCGAGACCGGCAAAGAGCGCAGTCGACAGATAGCGCTCGGCAAAGGACGGAATGATGACGACGATCGTCTTGCCGGCATTTTCTTCACGCTGGCCAAGCTTGATCGCTGCCGTCAGCGCGGCGCCCGAAGAGATGCCAACCGGTACGCCCTCGAGGCGAGCAACGAGACGTGCATGCTCGAAGGCTTCGTCATTGGTCACGGTGACGACCTCGTCATAGACATGGGTGTCGAGGATGGCGGGCGCAAAGCCCGCGCCGATCCCTTGGATCTTGTGCGGGCCGGGATTGCCACCCGAGAGAACCGGGCTGTCGGCCGGCTCGACGGCGACGACCTTGATCTCGGGCTTGCGGCTCTTCAGCACCTGGCCGGTGCCGGTAATGGTGCCGCCTGTGCCGATGCCGGAGACGAGGAAGTCGATCTGGCCGTCGGTGTCGTTCCAGATTTCCTCGGCTGTCGTCTTGCGATGGATTTCCGGATTGGCGGGGTTCTCGAACTGCTGCGGGATAATCGAGTCCTGCGTCGTCTCGGCCAGTTCCTGTGCCTTGGCAATGGCGCCCTTCATGCCCTTTGCGCCCTCGGTCAGGACGAGTTCGGCGCCGAGCAGGGCCAGCATCTTGCGGCGCTCGATCGACATGGTCTCCGGCATGGTGAGGATCAGGCGATAACCCTTTGCCGCTGCCGCAAAGGCGAGCGCAATGCCGGTATTGCCGGAGGTCGGCTCGATGAGAACCGTCTTGCCGGGCACGATCCTGCCCTGGGCTTCCAGGCTCTCGATCATGGCAACGCCGATACGATCCTTGACGGAGGCGATCGGGTTGAAGAATTCGAGCTTGGCGAGCAGATGCGCCTTCACGCCCTTTTCCTTGGCGAGCTTGTCGAGCCTGACGATCGGGGTGTCGCCGATCGTCTCGGTGATCGAGCCATAGACGCGTCCGCGGCCGGGTTTCTTCTGCTCAGTCATCGGTGTCTCCCTTATGATTTGGTTGGCGCGAGCTTACGCCCGCCGACCGGTCCTTGCCAGCATAGCCATGCCGCGGCGAGCTTGATCCGTGGAAAAATCTGCTCCGTGGGCCCGGTCGCATTCGTCTCCTGGTGAGAAAAGCGCCTGCCGCCTGTTTGTTTCATGCCGCGTGCCGATCAGGCCGCGCGCGCCGTGATATAGGCGGCGGTGCCGGCAAGGATGCCGGCAGCACTTCGGTTCAGGACTTTCAGCGCTTCCGGACGCTTCATGAGCCCGCGCGCCTGAGCCGCGAGCAGGATATAGGGCAGAAGCACCGCCATCAGCACGACGAAGGTCAGGCCGACGAGCAGGATGTAGTCGGCAAGTCCGATCGCCTCGAGCGGGATCAGCGTCGGGACAAGAGCGACGTAGAACAGCATGGTCTTCGGATTGCCCAGCGTCACCAGAAGGCCTGAGAGGAAGGACATGGACGGGCGCATGGCGCGCTCTGCCTTGATGTCCTGCGGCAAAAGACCTGATGTCCAGAGCTTCCAGGCGACATAGACGAGGTAGGCGGCACCCAGGAATTTCAGGATCAGGAAGGGCGTCACGAAGGTTTTCGCCAAGACGGACAGCCCGAGGATGACGGCGGTCAGATAGACGAGATCGCCGAGGATGAGCCCGAGCCCCATGAAGAAGGTCGGGCGAAATCCGGACCCCAGCGCCCGCGCGACGATGGCGGTCATGCCGGGTCCCGGGATGGCGGCGGCAATGAACAGCGCGCCGCAATAAGCGATGATGGTCGTCAGTGTCATGGAGGTCTTCCGCTCACAAGCCGTTCTATTAAATTTGAGAGGGATAGGAAAGCGCCTGGATTACAGCTCTTGCGCAAGATCCACGGCGATACACGCGGCACAAACCCCGGCGCCGGATGTCGCCTGCGACATCGTTGGCGTGGCCGTACCATGACGTCCGCCGTCGTCGCGATCGTGCGTTCCGGCGGACTTGTCTCGATGACACGATCTCGTTTGCGGTCGCTGGCGGACACGCATAGTCATGAAGGACCTCTCGGAGAACGCCCCTGTGCCCAGCGCCGCCATGCTGCTTGCCTTTGCCCTGATCTGCCTTGGCATGGTGCTGACACCGGGGCCGAACATGATCTATCTCGTCTCGCGCTCGATCTGTCAGGGGCCGATGGCGGGCCTCGTTTCGCTGGCGGGAGTGGCCCTCGGCTTCGTCGTTTATGTGCTGCTGACGGCGCTTGGGCTCACGGTCCTGCTGTTCGCAGTCCCCTTCGCCTATGACCTGCTCAAAATTGCCGGTGCTCTCTATCTGGCCTGGCTGGCCTGGCAGGCGCTGAAGCCCGGCGGCCGCTCGCCCTTCCAGGTCCGCGACCTGCCCGCCGACAGCAATCGAAAGCTCTTCCTGATGGGCTTCGTCACTAGCCTGCTGAACCCGAAAGTCGCCGTGCTCTATCTCTCGCTGCTGCCGCAATTCATCGATCCCGCTGGTGGCAGCGTGTTGATCCAGTCCCTGGCGCTCGGCTTCACCCAGGTGGTGATCAGCGTCACGGTCAATGGTTTGATCGCGCTCTCTGCCGGTTCCATCGCCCTCTTCCTGGCCGGTCGCCCCCTCTGGATGGTCGTCCAGCGCTGGCTCATGGGCACGGTGCTCGCGGCTCTCGCCATCCGCATGGTCACGGAAGCGCAGCGTTGACGATCAGAACAGCGGCCGCATGAAGCTGCGTGCGTAACGCAGGATGCAACGGGTCTCCTCGGCATAGGCGAAGGCCGCCTGGCACTCGGCATCTGCCGCCATCGCCGCGCGGTAGGCCTCATAGGCCGCGAGCGACGGAAAGCTGAACAGCGCAAGCGCGATGTCGTTTGCCCCTTCATGCGGCAGGAAATAGCCGTGATGGTTGCCGCCGAGCCGATTGACCAGCGGGATCCAGAGGGCCGCATAGTGCTCGAACTCCTTGAGCTTGTAGGGATCGATCTCATAACGCAGGCTGCAGGTGATCATGTCAGGCCTTTCGGGTTCCGGGTAGAAGATGTCGTGGCGTGAGGTTGAGGGTTGTGCCCACGGCGGCAAGCAGGATCGCCGCGCCGCCCAGCGCCTGTCCGGGCGTCAGCACATGGCCATAGGCCAGGATATCCACCAGGATGGCGACGACAGGGTAGAGGAAGGAGAGCGTGCCCGTCAGCACGACCGGGAGCTTCTGGATCGCCGAATAGAGGAAGGCATACATCACCCCGGTGTGCACAACCCCGATGGTCGCCACCATGGCCCAGCTCTGCGGCGAGCTCGGCAGTGCATTGAAATCGGCGAGGGGCGCAAGGATGACGATACCGGTAAGAACCTGGACAAGGGCGATGACATAAGGCGACGTGCTGCGCAGCCGCCGGGTGACAAAGGCGGCCACCGCATAGCAGAAGGCGGCCGCAAGCGCGAGCAGGATGCCTGTGAGATATCCCTGGCCCGCATGACCGCTGAGGGATGTTCCGCTCACTGTCATCGCCAGCATTCCGGCAAAGGCCAGACCCATCCAGCCGAGTTTGGCGGCGCCCACGCGCTCCCCGAGGAACAGCGCACCAAGCCCGACGAGCATGAAGGGCTGAAAATTGTAGACGATCGTGGTCACCGAGATCGAGGCCAGCGGATAGGCCGAAAACAACAGCAGCCAGTTCATCACCAGCGCCACACCGCCACCGGCCGCGATCAGGATACGCCTCGCATCGAGGCCCGAACTGGAAAAGGCCCTCAGGTGAAAGCAGAGCAAGGCGAGAACCGGAGCGCCGATCAGGCAGCGGAAGAAGACCACGTTGTAGGGGCTTTGGCCCGATTGCAGCACGAACCAGCCGATCGTGCCGGACATGACCATCGCAAAGGTCATGTCTAAGATTCCGCGCTTCGTAACATGGTTCATGGTCGATCTCCGAGTTTTCCGCAGTCTATGCCTGGAAAGTCGGGATTTCCTTTGCGCAAATTAGGTGTAGTCTCGCATCTGCGGAATTATGCGCAGGAGATCGGCGATGAATCCTAATTTTCCTCAAGTGTTGGATACGGCAGACCGCAAAATCGTTGACGCCCTCGCGCACGATGCTCGGCTGTCGCTGAAAGAACTGGCAGCACGCGCCGGTCTTTCGTCACCCGCCTGTTCCGAGCGTCTGCGCCGTCTGGAAGAGCGTGGCGTTCTCTTAGGCTATGCCGCAGACGTGTCTCTCGATGCTCTCGGCTATCCGTTGCAGGCCATCATGCGCGTGCGTCCGCTGCCGGGCATGCTGCATATCGTCGAGAAGATCATTCTGGAAACGCCAGAGATCATCGAGTGTGACAAGATTACCGGTGACGACTGCTTTGTGTGCCGCGTGGCCGTGCGCAACATGGCCGATCTCGACCGGGTCCACGACCGGATCACCGAGAAGGCGCAGACCAATACCGCAATGGTCAAGTCCACGCCCCTCAAGCGGCGCCTGCCGCCGGTCCTGTGACAAGCACTAGAAATCAGCCATCGGCGACAACATGCTGGGAGTCGGGATGTCGGATGGCTGAAGCCCGCTGACCATCAGGGCGCACGACCCATCATACGGTCTGGTGTTCCCGCTCCATTCGAGACGGTCGGTCGGGAAGAATACCTCGATGCGGTCGTGCGGAACACTCAATGCGCCGCGGATCTCTGACATCGACGGTATCTGGCGGGCGACGATATCGAGCATTTGCAATGTGCCGCGACGGAGCTTCCAGGCAAGGATGGCGTCGAAGCCGGGCAAGTAACTCAGCCTGATCTCCGGATCGAGCGCGGCATTGAGCAGAAACATTTCGGACTGGCGCACAACGGAAAGCTGACGAGAGACAGGCTCCCGATCGGCGAGGATCCTCAAGACAAGCGCAACGTCGTCCTGGTTTTCCAAGTCGATTTCCCGCGCCTCGGCGTCCGCAGGCACCGCTTGTGTGACCTCGCCGCAGAAGCAGAATTGCGGCACAACTCGAAAACCATAGTCGTGATAGAGTTCCGGCTTGCCGGTTAGAAGAAAGCCGGCCTCGAAACCCTGTTTGTCGACCCAGGCAAAGGCGCGCTGCATCAGATCGCGATAGAGCCCTTGTCCACGAAACGCAGGGCGAACGGCACCCGATTGAAACCCAGCCGCCTTGACGACACGCCCTTTTATGAAAAGCGGTATGGAAAACACTGAGAAATTGGCAACGCAACGGCCAGCGCCGTCGAAATAGCCAAAGGGCATCGAGGACGGATCTGGCCCGCCGAAGCGGCTCTGCAGCCCGATGTCAATGCCGAACACGTCCTGCAGCAGGTCCGCGAGCGCTCGGAAGGCGTTCGGATCTTCGAAATAGCCTTCTCGCAGCGTCAGCGTTTCCCGCATTGGATCTTCATACCCCCGTCGACCCAAAGCCGCCGGCACCGCGCGCCGTGTCGCTCGTCTCGGTCACTTCGGTCACGCGCACCTGCGTCACCGGTGCGATCACCATCTGGGCGATGCGCATGCCGCGGGTGATGACGAAATCCTCCTGGCCGAGGTTGATGAGCAGTACCTTCACCTCGCCGCGATAGTCGCTGTCGATCGTGCCGGGTGTGTTGAGGCATGTCACGCCGTTCTTGAAGGCGAGACCCGAGCGTGGGCGGATCTGGGCTTCGAAGCCTTCAGGGATCTCCATGATGAAGCCGGTCGGCACCAGCGCCCGCGCGCCCGGGGCAAGCGCCAGCGGCTCCGCATCGGACACCGCTGCCCTCAGATCCATTCCCGCCGCTCCTGCCGTTTCATAGGCGGGCAGATCAAGCCCTTGCCCATGCGGCAGACGCTTGAGGTTGAGCACGGGGCCGAGGATGTCGGTGCGGATGGCAGCCATGGCGAGATTCCTTTGTTTGTCGCGCTCAATTGCATATTGGCCGTCGAAACGCTAGATAACCGCCCGACCAGAAGGACTCCTGAGATATGGCTGAAACGCTCGCCGAGGCGGTCTCCCGCCGCCGCACCTTTGCTATTATCGCGCACCCGGATGCGGGTAAGACGACGCTGACCGAAAAGCTGCTGTTGTTCGGCGGTGCCATTCAGCTTGCCGGTGAAGTCAAGGCGAAGAAGGATCGCATCCAGACCCGGTCGGACTGGATGAAGATCGAACGCGAGCGCGGCATTTCGGTCGTGACCTCGGTCATGACCTTCGAATATGAAGGCCATGTCTTCAACATTCTCGATACGCCTGGCCACGAAGACTTCGCCGACGACACCTATCGCACGCTGACCGCCGTCGACGCCGCCGTCATGGTCATCGACGCCGCCAAGGGTATCGAGCCGCGGACCTTGAAGCTGTTCGAGGTCTGCCGCATGCGCGACATTCCGATCATCACCTTCATCAACAAGATGGACCGCGAAAGCCGCGACCCCTTCGAGATCCTCGACGAGGTCGAAGAGAAGCTGGCGCTGGACACGGCACCGATCACCTGGCCCGTCGGCCGTTCCAAGACCTTCTGCGGCTCCTATAATCTGGCCAACAACACCTATCGGGGCGGCGATGCCCAGGTCGAGCCGCTCAAGGTCAACGGTCCGCAGAGCGTGGCGGAGAACCTGCCCGAAAACGAGCGCCAGACCTTCATCGACGAGCTCGAACTTGCCCGCGAAGCCTGCCGGCCCTTCGATCGCCAGAGCTTCCTCGAAGGCCACATGACGCCTGTCTTCTTCGGCTCGGCACTGCGCAACTTCGGTGTCCGCGACCTCATTAATGCGCTGGGTGCCTATGCGCCCCCGCCGCGCGACCAGGTGGCTGACACCCGCACGGTGCATGCCGCCGAAGACAAGATGACCGCCTTCGTCTTCAAGATCCAGGCCAACATGGACCCGAACCACCGCGACCGCATCGCTTTTGCCCGCATCTGCTCCGGCAAGCTCGAGCGCGGCATGAAGGCGCGCCTGGCCCGCACCGGCAAGCAGATGGGCCTGACGGCGCCGCAGTTCTTCTTCGCCTCGCAGCGTCAGCTGGCGGATACGGCCTATGCCGGTGACGTCGTCGGCATCCCGAACCACGGGACGCTGCGCATTGGCGACACGCTGACCGAAGGCGAAAACCTCGTCTTCCAGGGCGTGCCGAACTTCTCGCCGGAAATCCTGCGCCGTGTGCGTCTGGAAGATGCAATGAAGGCGAAGAAGCTGAAGGAAGCGCTGCAGCAGATGGCGGAAGAGGGCGTGGTGCAGCTCTTTTCGCCGGAAGACGGCTCGCCGGCCATCGTCGGCGTCGTCGGTGCACTGCAGCTCGACGTCCTGAAGGAGCGACTGCAGGGCGAATACGGCCTGCCGGTGTCCTTCGAAATGTCCCGCTTCTCCGTCTGCCGCTGGATCTCGGCCGAGAACAAGGACGATCTGGAAAAGTTCATGACCCAGCGCCGTGGCGATATCTGCCGGGATCTCGACGGCGACCCGGTCTTCATGGCGCAGGACCAGTTCTCGCTGCGCTACGAGTCCGAACGTTACCCCGCGATCAAGATGGTCGCCATCAAGGAGTATCACGTCGCCAAGGCGGCGTGAGTTTGGTCGAGGGCGGTGACGGAATTCCCGTCGCCGCCGGGTCGGCTTATTCTGCCGCCTTGATCCGCAGTCCCCGGGACGCGTCGAACTCCACCCTCAGCTGCTCATAACTCGCAATCGTCGGATGGGACGTCTCCAGCGGATGCGCGTGCGTCGCCGTGATCACGGCGACATCTGCCCCTGCCGCTTCTCCGGCTCTGACGCCTGCCAGCACATCCTCAAACACCAGGCAGCGCGATGCAGCGAAACCGAGCCGCTCTGCACCGAGCCGGTAGCCGGCCGGATCAGGCTTGCCGATCTTCACGTCTTCCGCCGTCACGATCTGCAGCGGCTGTGGCAGGCCGGCGGCCCCGATGCGGGCGCGGGCAAGGGCTGATGGAGCCGAGGTCACGATCGCCCAGCGTTCGGCGGGCAAGCTTTTCAGAAAGTCGATGGCGCCGGGGATCGGCACGATACCGTCGAGATCCTCGATCTCGCCGCGCTCCACCTCGAGCGCTTCCTTCACCACATCGATGCCGGGCAGGTTCAGGGCGCTGATGGTGTCGATCCCGCGCTTGCCATGCATGGTCGGCAGGAAGGTTTCGAGATCCAGACCGTGCTTCAGTGCCCAGAGGCTCCAGACGCGCTCGGCAGCGGCGATCGAATTGAGCAGCGTTCCGTCCATGTCAAAGAGAAAGCCATCATAGGAGCGATCGAAAAGGCGGTCTGGCGCGTGATGCAAGGCAATCTCTCCTCGGGTCGGTTGGATATCCCGGCCTCCCTAGCGGCTCTGCTCCTCGGCTGCAAACGCTGAATGGGAATGACGAGAGACCCAGGTGACAGGAACGATGCTGTGGCATAGTCTGGCGCCTGAGAGACAGGGGCGTCTGGCGCAAGCCGGGCTGAGAAGCACCCTTTGAACCTGAACCAGATCATGCTGGCGGAGGGAGTCGCTCGGGTGTCGCGCAAGATAATCCGCGCTGTGCCCGCTGCGTCTCCGCCGCCTTGGGAGACGCAGACATGAGATCATCCATCATCCGCAACGTGCTGACCATCGCCGGCTCCGACCCTTCCGGTGGGGCGGGCATCCAGGCCGATCTCAAGGCCTTTTCGGCCCGCGGTTGCTACGGAATGGCTGCTATCACGGCGCTGACGGCGCAGAACACGACGGGCGTCTCGGCCGTCGTGCCGCTCGATCCCGGTTTTGTCGCCGAGCAGATCCGCATGGTCTTTGCCGATGTCAGGGTCGATGCGGTGAAGATCGGCATGATCGCCAATGCTGGCATTGCCTCGGCCGTCGCCGAAGCACTGAAAGCCTATCGCGGCATCCCTGTTGTTCTCGATCCCGTCATGATCGCTAAGGGCGGTGCATCGCTGCTTGATCCGGATGCGGTCGCGGCCTTGACGGAGGACTTGTTGCCGCTCGCGACGCTCCTGACGCCGAACCTGCCGGAGGCTGCAGCCCTGCTCGGTGATCCCGAGGCTTTCGACCGCCGCATCATGGAATCCCAGGCCATCAGGCTGACAGCACTCGGACCCCGGGCGGTGTTGCTAAAGGGTGGCCATCTGGCAGGTCCGGAAAGCCCGGATGTGCTGGTTGCGGATGGCCAGGTGACCTGGTTCGAGGCGGAACGGATCCTAACGCGCAATACGCATGGCACTGGCTGTTCTCTGTCGAGCGCGCTCGCTGCCGAATTGGCAAAGGGGCTGGAGCCACAGGAGGCCGTGCATGTTGCCAAGGCCTGGCTGGCGGAGGCTGTTCGGCGTTCCGATGCGCTGACCGTTGGTTCAGGACATGGGCCGGTGCATCATTTCCACGCGCTCTGGCCGGCGCCTGCACAGACTTGATCTCTGAGGCGGTGTATGCAGACAAAAAAGAAAACCCGGCGCTGGAGACGCCGGGTTGAAGTGAACTTGACTGCGTGGGGTTAATGATCGGCCTTGATAAAGGTTCCGTTCTGCAGCTCCTTCATCGCCTGCATAAGTTCTTCCCGCGTGTTCATGACGATCGGACCATGCCAGGCGACCGGCTCCTTGATCGGCTTGCCGGTGACCAGCAGGAAGCGGATGCCCTGTTCGCCGGCCTGAACGGTGATCTCGTCGCCGGTGTCGAAAACGACAAGCGTCCGGTTGCCGGAGAGGTCGCGGATATTCAGCTCTTCGCCCATATATTCCTTCTCGACCTTGACGCCGAAGGGCTTGGACGCGTCCCGGAACGAGCCGGAGCCTGCAAAAATATAGGCAAACGCCGAGCGATAGGTGTCGACCGGGAAGGTCTTGCGCTTGCCCGGCGGCACGGAGATGTCGAGATAGACGGGTTCAGCGGCGATGCCGTCTACCGGGCCATTCTTGCCCCAGAAGTCGCCGCAGATCACGCGCACCGCCGTGCCGTCGTCATCGATGACGACGGGGATCTCGGGCGACTTGATGTCCTGGTAGCGCGGTTTGGTCATCTTCAGTGAGGAGGGCAGGTTGGCCCAGAGCTGAAAGCCATGCATGCGCCCCGCGAAATCGCCCTTTGGCATTTCCTGGTGCAGGATGCCGCTGCCCGCGGTCATCCATTGCAGGTCGCCAGCGCCCAGCATGCCCTGGTTGCCCAGGCTGTCGCCATGCTCGACGGTGCCGGCCAGCACATAGGTGATCGTCTCGATGCCGCGATGCGGATGCCAGGGGAACCCGCGGACGTAGTCCATCGGCTCGTCGTTGCGGAAGTCGTCCATCATCAGGAAGGGGTCGGTCATCGAGGGATCGCCGAACCCGAAGACGCGGTGCAGCTTGACGCCGGCGCCTTCCATGGTCGGCGTGGCGCGGCTCTCATGCTTGACAGGGCGAATGGACATTGGCGGACCTCCTCGGGGAACGGGCTCGTTGCTTGGGAAGCAATATAGGCGAGAGAACCATGGCACGCAGGCCCGCCGGGCAGAACGCAGTGTTCACTTTTGTGCCAGTCGACAGCAGGAAGAATGTTGCACTGCCCGACAAAATTTTGTCATGAAGGATGCGATGTTTGCAAATCATTAGTCTATCGGGCGAAGACTACCGAAGATTCGCAGTCGGTCGATGGACCTGGGGCAGAATTCATATGTGTCGTTGGGCAGCTTACCGTGGTGTTCCGATCTTCCTCGAGGAGCTGGTGACCTCGCCTGCGCATTCCCTTATCGAGCAATCGCATTGCGCAACCCGCGCCAAGACCGCCACCAACGGCGATGGCTTCGGTCTCGCCTGGTATGGTGACCGCCCCGAGCCGGGCCGCTTCCGGGATGTGCTGCCGGCCTGGTCCGACTGCAATCTGAAGAGCCTCGCAAGCCAGATTCGCTCGCCGCTGTTTCTCGCGCATGTCCGCGCTGCAACCCATGGCGCCACCCGCCGCGACAACTGCCATCCCTTCGTCCAGGGGAACTGGTCCTTCATGCACAACGGCCAGATCGACAATTTCGATCGCATCCGCCGGCCGATGGAAGGCATGCTGGACGATGAGCATTTCCATGCCCGTGTTGGCACGACCGACAGCGAACTGCTCTTCCTGCTGGCCCTTCAGTTCGGATTGCGTGAGCGCCCTATCGCGGCCATGAGCGAGGCCGTCGGCTTCGTCGAGCAGATCAGCTTGCATCTGACCGGCACCGCCCGCATCCGCATGACGGCTGCCTTTTCCGATGGCAAGACGCTCTATGCCGTGCGCTACTCGACGGACGAATATGCTCCAACGTTGTTTGCAGCGCCCATGGGGCCGAAGGGCAGCTTCTGTCTCGTGTCGGAGCCGCTGAACGACGAGACGGATACCTGGGTGGAAATTCCCGCAGGCAGTGCCGTGATCCTCAGCGAAAACGGTCTGGATGCCGCCGAGTTCAAGCCTGACGTCGAGCGCACACGGGTCGAGCAGATCCGTCAGCCGGCGATGGCTGCGGTCTGATCACAGCTTTACTCGACGATGCCGAGTTCGGCGCGCAGCTTGCGGGTCAGCGACGCACTGACCGTGCGATAGGAGCGGGTGAGATATTCCATAAGGTCGGCTTCGCCGAGCTCGCTGTCCGGTTCGACGCTGACCCATTTGCGCTTGGCGAAATAGGGCGCCTGTGACACGCCTCTGAGCGATGTCAGGATCTCGAAGCTTTCTTCGCTGACCTTGAACGTCAACCGGCTTTCACTGTTGGTGAGCAGCGCAAAGACCTTGTCTCCGACCTTGGCGACACGGCTGTCCCATTGGTCGACCTGTGTTGTGCCGGCAAACCCTTGGACAAAGGCCTCGAAGCCGGCGCGCGTAAAGAGGCTCATGCGCCTGTCCCGCCGATCTGGGTCGCGATCCAGAGTGCCAGCCGTTCGGCCACTTCGTCTTTCGAGAGATCAGGCCAGGCTTCGACCCCGTCGCGGGAAATCAGCTTCACCCGGTTGCGATCGCCCCCCATGATGCCGGTCTCGGGCGAGACATCATTGGCGACGATCAGGTCGGCACCCTTGCGCTCAAGCTTGGAGCGGCCGTTTTCCTCGACATTCTGGGTCTCTGCGGCAAAGCCGACAACGAGCCGTGGGCGCTGAGGATGATGGCCGACGGTCTTGAGGATGTCAGGGTTTTCCGTGAGTTCGAGCGGCGGCGGCGCCTCGCCGGGCTGCTTCTTGATCTTCTGCTCCGCCGAGGACGCAACGCGCCAGTCGGCGACGGCGGCAACCATGACCGCGATGTCGGCCGGAAGTGCCAAGAGCACGGCATCGCGCATCTCCTCGGCCCGCTCCACATGCTGGGTGCGAACGCCCGCGGGATCGGCAATGGTCACGGGGCCGGAGACCAGGGTAACCTCGGCGCCCAGGCGGGTAAGGGCTGCCGCAATCGCGTGGCCCTGCTTGCCCGAGGAGCGATTGGCGATGTAGCGTACGGGATCGATCGGTTCATGCGTCGGGCCCGAGGTCACGACGGCTGTCATGCCCGCAAGCGGTTTCGGCCCGGAGAGCATGTCTTCGACACGGTCCGCGATGTCGATCGGCTCGGCCATGCGCCCGCGTCCGCGCTCGCCGCTTTCCGCCATCTCGCCTTCCATCGGGCCGATGGCCTTGATGCCGTCACGTTGCAGTGTGGCGTGGTTCCGCTGTGTTGCCGGATGCGCCCACATCTTCGGGTTCATGGCAGGGACAATCAGCACGGGACGGTCGGTCGCAAGCAGCACTGTGGATGCAAGATCATCCGCCAGCCCGTTCGCCATCTTCGCCATCAGGTCGGCGGTCGCGGGTGCGACGAGCACGAGATCGCATTCGCGCGCCAGCCGGATATGGCCGACATCCTGCTCGTCTTCGCGGGAGAAGAGTTCGGTATAGACATGGGAGGCCGACAGCGCGCCAACAGCAAGCGGCGTCACGAATTCCTGTGCCCCACGCGTCATGATGGGCCGCACGCTCGCACCGCGCTCCCTGAGCCTCCTGATGAGGTCGAGGCTCTTGTAGGCGGCTATGCCGCCCGCGATAACAAGCAAAATCCGCTTTCCGACCAAGCTCATGAAGAAGAACCCCTAATCTTTGCCGCGCGACCCTAACGCAAATCGGGTCGCTGGCAAATCACTGGACGCCGGAGTGGTAAACGCGGCTCAAGCTCCGCTGTCGAGCTTGAGCGGGACTTCCGCAACGGTGCCTCGGGTGCCTTCGAGATAACGCAGACCGTCTCCCAGCGTCGAGGCCATGGATTTGACGATCCGGCTCCCGAGGCCGGTTCCCTTGGGCGCGCTCTGAGGATCAATGCCGACCCCGTCGTCCTCGACCCGGAGCAGCGCCTCGCCGTTGCCCATCGTTTTCAGATGCACCCTGATGTCACCCGGCTGGCCGGTCGCATAGGCGTATTTGAAGGCGTTGGTCACGAGTTCGGTGACGATCATGCCGACCGAAACCGCCTTGTCGGCGCTGAGAGATATGGGATCGGCATCGAGCAGCAGGCGCACCGGCTTTTCGGCGCTGTGCAGGGAATTGTAGAGCTCAACGGTGAGACGGTTGAGGTAACGATCAAGCTCCACCCGGCTGACGTCGTCGGAGGTGTAGAGACTGCGGTGCATGCCGGCGATTGCCGTGATGCGCGCCTGGGTTTCTGCCAGTTCCGCCTTCACTTCATCGCTGCGGGCCGCCGAGATCTGCAGCCTGAGCAGGCTGGCGACCAGCGCCAGCGAGTTGGCGACGCGATGGTTGACCTCGGCCAGCAGCGCCTCGGCACGTTCCTTACCAAGTCTGATCTCTTCATCGGCGCGGGCCTTCGCTGCACGCAGCTGGGCGTTGGCGACCGTCTGCTCGATCGCGCTCGACAAGAGTGACAGGAAGTCGTCGCTGACTGTCTTGATCACGTAGTCCGCAGCACCCGCCTTGATCGCCTCAATCGCGACCTGCGCCTCGTTGGACCCGGTGACATAGACCACCGGCACATCGATCTCGGCATCGCGCATGCGGCCGAGCACGTCGTGGCCGGTCGTCTGGCGCAGGTAATGATCGAGCACGACGACGTCGAATGCTGCCGTCTTCAGGAGTTCAAGCGCGTCTTCGGCGTTCTCGGCATGCGACACCTCATGACCAAGCCGTCCCATATGCCTCTGGACCAGCCGGGCAATGGCAGCATCGTCATCGATATAGAGAACGCTGAAGCTCATCGCCTGACCGCCATCAGGGGATTTGCATGACGGAGAAGAACAGTCCGAGCTGGCGAATGGCGTTGGCGAAATTGTCGTAATCGACAGGTTTGGTAATATAGACATTGGCCCCGAGATCGTAGCAGCGCTGGATTTCGCGTTCGTCATCCGTCGTCGTGAGGATGACGACCGGGAGCCGTCGCGTGTGCGGATTGGATTTAATCTGGTCGAGAATATCGGTACCCGACATGTCGGGCAGATTGAGGTCGAGCAGGATCAACAGGTAGCGGTCTTCTGAAATCTTGCCGCTACGATCCTTGCCCAGCACATAGTCCAGCGCATCGGTGCCGTTGGTGAAGGGCACGATCTCGTTGTTGACGCCGGCCCGACGCACGTTCTTTTCGATCAGACGGGCGTGACCCTCGTCGTCTTCGACCATGACAATGGTGACTTCTTTACCCACGGCTTTCATTATCAACTCCGTACCAAGCGTGACAGATCAGATGGCAGTCGCAGTACGAAGGTTGACCCTTCTCCTAAACGGGATTGAACGGTGATCTCCCCCCCAAGGTTCCGTGCCAGTGAGCGGACATGGGCAAGGCCGATGCCTTCACCCGATTGGTCCTGCTGACCGGCGCGGCGAAAAAGTTCGAAAATGCGTTCGTGGTCCTGCTCTGCAACTCCACGGCCATTGTCCTCCACCTCGATCCTTACCATGTGACGCCCTTCGGGCGCGGTTCGGACGGCGAGCGTCAGGGGCCGTTGGGGATGCTTGTATTTGATAGCATTGTCAAAAAGGTTACCAAGAATTTGTTCGACCGACAATCGATCGGTGTTCAGGCGGGTGGCCTTGATGTCGATATCGATGCTGCCGTCGCTTTCGCTGATCTGGTGATAGACGCTGTTGGTGATGGTCTCCAGCAGGGGCTGCAGTTCGACGATTTCGGGCTTCAGCTGGCGTCGCCCGTCGCGCGAGATCTTCAGGATCGCGTTGATCAGTCCATCCATTTTCTTTGTCGACGAGCGGATGAAGCCGATGGCTTCGGGCAGGTCTTCCGACGCAGCCAGTCTGGCCTCGCGGATCTCCTCTTCGGACACCGGCTTGCCGTCGTTCAGGACATAGGCCTGCAAGGATTTCAGCGAGGCGTCGAGCTCTGCGGTAAAGCCCATGATGTTCACGAGCGGTGCCCTCAGGTCATGGGTGACGATATAGGCGAAGCGCTGGATCTCCTGGTTTGCCTGCATGAGGTCCTCGGTGCGCTCCGCAACACGGGCTTCCAGGCCCTCGTTCAACACCTCGACCTCCCGCCTGGAAGCTGCAAGCGCACGCACATGCTGCGCAACGACCAGGATCGCACCACCCATCACGGCTATGATGGCGATGCCGCCGCCGACCGTGATCCACTGAAGCTGCTGGGTCGCACTGATCTGCGCCTCGGTTCCCCGGTCGACATTCGCGTCCGAAAGTTCCTTGAACTGATCGAGCATGGAGCGGATGTCGTCCATAAGCTCACGACCGACATCGCTCTGGATCAATTCGACGGCCTGAGCCTGCTCGCCGCTGCGCATGAGATTGATGGCCTGCCCCATCTCGGCGAGCTTTCCCCGGATCCGGTCGCGCAACCGGTCCATCTGGGCTGCCTTGACCGGGCGATCGGCAACCGCTGTCGCCAGCCGGTCGACCTCTTCCCGGATCGCGCCGACGGCGGACTCGTAAGGTTCAAGAAATAGCTCGTCCTGCGTGATAACAAAACCACGTTGGCCGGTCTCGGCGTCGGTCAGCTTCTGCATGAGGTCGGCGGCCATGCGCCGGATGTTACGCTCCTGCAGGATGTATTCGAAGGTCGCCTGGGTGCGCTCGACGAGACCAAAGGTCGCGACGATAATGCCGATGAGGATTGCGGTGCCAATCAGGAGAAAGAGCAGCGTGGACCGAACGAAGCCGGTTTGGGTGGCAGACATGTCACTCCCGACGGAACATAAAGCGCGTTAGGTGGTTCCAACGCACGATCGATATGTTTGTTCCATCAAAAAATCGCGGACTCGCGATTTATCTTTGTCCGTCGTTGCCGTCAGGACACCTGGAAAGCGGTCACCACAGCTGCGACCGCGATCACCCAGAGCGCGATCCGACCAGACCGTGTATGTCGCGCTTCTGCCTGTCCGATGCGCTCGGCCGTGTCCGCATCGAAACGCAGACCTTCCTCGCTCATCCGCACGATCTCGCCATGAAGCTTCTCGGTCTTGCTGGCGATTTCTGGCAGAGCTTCGGCCAGCCTGAGTGCTGCCTTGGCGCCGTCCTTGAGATCGGTCGCAATCCGCTTCGGACCCAGATTGTCGCGGATCCAATTTGAGACGACCGGCTCTGCGGCTTTCCACATGTTGAAGCGCGGATTGAGAATGCGCGAGACGCCCTCGACGACGACCATGGTCTTTTGCAGCATCACCAGTTCAGGGCGTGTCTGCATGTCGAAGATCTCGGTGACTTCGAACAATAGCGTCAGCAGCTTACCCATCGAGATGGTCTCGGCCGGCTGCCCGTGAATCGGCTCGCCGATCGCGCGGATCGCCTGGGCGAAGCTCGCGACATTGTGGTGCGACGGAACGTAGCCGGCTTCGAAATGCACTTCTGCCACGCGCATGTAGTCGCGCGTGATGAAGCCGTAGAGGATCTCTGCGAGGAAGCGGCGTTCCTTCTTTCCAAGGCGTCCGGCAATGCCCATGTCGACGGCGACGATCATGCCGGCGGGATCGACGAAGAGATTGCCCGGATGCATGTCGGCATGGAAGAAGCCGTCGCGAAGCGTATGGCGCAGGAAGGACTGGATCAGCGTGTCGGCGAGCGCGTTGAGGTCATGACCGGCGGCCCTCAAGCCCTCGACATCGGACATCTTGACGCCGTCGATCCATTCCATGGTGACGACGTCGCGGCCCGTGCGTTCCCAGTCGACTTCGGGCACGCGAAAGCCCGGGTCGTCCTTGGTGTTTTCCGCAATCTCGGACAGGGCCGCAGCCTCAAGGCGCAGATCCATCTCGACCTTGGTGGTCTGCTCCAGCGTCTTCGTCACCTCGACGGGCCGCAGGCGCCGCGCATGCGGCAGGAAACGTTCCTGGAGATGCGAGACGAGATACATGGCCTCGAGATCGGCCGCAAACCGCTTGCGCACGCCCGGGCGGATCACCTTGACGGCAACCTTTCGCGAGCCCTCTGGCGTTGCGACCTGGGCCGGGTGCACCTGGGCGATCGAGGCGGCGGCGATCGGTTCACCGAAATGCGTGTAAAGCTCTTCGATGGAGCGGCCGAGCGATTCCTGAATGGTCGTCTTCGAGGCTTGCGTCGGGAAGAAATCCATCCGGTCCTGCAGCCCGGCGAGATCCTCTGCAAATTCAGCGCCGACGACATCCGGACGTGTGGCGAGAAACTGGCCGATCTTCACATAGGACGGGCCGAGGCGTGCAACGGCCCTGGCGAGACGATCCGACCGCTCGACCGATTTCGCCCGGCCACGCGCGAGCGGCGCGACGGCCGCCTTGGCGATGCCGACGAGCGGCGGCAGTCCTTCCGACGGAAGGGCCGCGACCACCCCTTCGCGCACCAGCACCCACCCAACCCGCGCCAGGCGGAAATATGCCCCGATCGTGCTCATGCGCCTCAGATCTTCCAGCCGGAATGGAGCGCCGCGATGCCGCCGGTGTAATTGGTGAAGCGGACGTTGGAGAAACCGGCGCGCTCGATCATCCGGGCAAAATCCGGCTGATTGGGGAATTTGCGGATCGACTCGACGAGATACTGGTAGGGCTCGGCATCGCCGGTGATCATCTTGCCGAAGCGCGGGATCGCATTGAACGACCAGACGTCATAGACCTTGTCGAGCAAAGGCAGCTCAACCTCCGAGAATTCCAGCACGAGCAGCCGTCCGCCCCGCTTCAGGACCCGGAAGGCTTCCGACAGTGCCACGTCGATATGCGGCACGTTGCGGATGCCAAACGCGATCGTATAGGCGTCGAAGCTGTTGTCCTCGAAGGGCAGGCTTTCGGCATTGGCCTCGACAAAGGTGAGGTTGGGGGAAAGCCCCTTCTTCTCCGCCCGCTCGGCACCGACGCCCAGCATGGAGCCGTTGATGTCGAGCACGGTCGCATGCGCCATCCGGTTGGAGGCTTCGACGATACGGAAGGCGATGTCGCCCGTGCCGCCGGCGACGTCGAGCACCTTATAGTTCTGATCCTTGCGCGGATTGAGAGCCGCCACCAGCGCATCCTTCCAGACACGGTGCAGGCCGGCTGACATGACGTCGTTCATGATGTCGTAGCGTTTGGCCACCTTGTGGAAGACATCGTTGACCAGGTCCTGCTTTTCCTGCTCGTCGACCTGGCGGAACCCGTAGGAGGTTTCCATGCCGCCATCGGCGGAAATGCGGCTTGCAGTCATCGGTTCACTCCACATATCGGAACGGTCGGCGGACCATAGCGAAAAGGCCTGTCTCGCGCTATCTGCGTGGGAGAAGCCTTGGCTTCGCTGGTCTATAGACCTTTAAAGAAGCGGTTCAAACAGAAAGATGGGCGGAAATGCCGGAATTGCCAGAGGTTGAGACAGTCAGACGCGGCCTTGCGCCCGCCATGGAAGGCGCCAATCTGCAGCGCCTGGAGCTGCGCAGACCGGATCTGCGCTTTCCTCTCCCGCGCGATTTTGCCGCAAGGGTCGAAGGTCGGCGTATTCTCGCGCTGTCCCGTCGGGCGAAATACCTGCTCGTCGACCTTGAGGAGGATCTGACCGTCATCGCGCATCTCGGCATGTCCGGCTCGTTCCGTATCGAAGCGGCAGCCGAGGCAAACATCCCCGGCGTCTTCCACCACGAGCGCAGCAAGGATGAGAAGCACGACCACGTCGTCTTTCATCTGCAGCGTCCGGAGGGCCCTGTCCGCGTCGTCTATAATGACCCGCGTCGGTTCGGCTTCATGGAGCTGATGGCGCGTTCTGAACTCGATACCTATCCGGCATTTCGCGATCTCGGCCCCGAGCCGGTCGGCAATATCCTTTCCCCGGACTATCTGGCGACCCGTTTTGCAGGCCGCAGCCAGCCGCTGAAGGGGGCTCTGCTCGATCAGAAGGTGATTGCCGGCCTCGGCAACATCTACGTCTGTGAAGCGCTCTGGCGATCGCATCTGTCGCCGACGCGCAAGGTCTCCACCCTGGTCACGGCGAAGGGAAAACCGAAGGCGGAACTTGAGCTGCTCACCCAGTCGATCCGCGAGGTCATTGCCGATGCGATCGAGGCAGGTGGTTCGTCGCTGCGCGACCATATCCAGGCGGATGGCACCTTGGGGTACTTCCAGCATTCCTTCCGCGCCTATGATCGAGAGGGCGAGCCCTGCCTCACGAATGGTTGCAGGGGTACCGTCGAAAGGATAGTTCAATCCGGCCGCTCGACATTCTATTGTCGCACCTGCCAGAAATGAGGCCTTCGGGTCGTGGAGGAGGAAGCCATGTCATTTGAAACCCTGCTGATCGAACGGCGCGACCGTGTTGCGCTGGTGACGCTCAACCGGCCCCAGGCACTGAATGCCCTGAACTCGACGGTCATGCGTGAGCTAAGCCAGCTTCTCGCCGAGCTGCAGGCCGACGCGACCGTCGGTGCTGTGGTGCTCACGGGCTCGGAAAAGGCCTTCGCTGCCGGTGCTGACATCAAGGAAATGCAGTCGCTTGGTTTCGTCGACACGTATACCGGTGACTTCATCGGCGGATGGGATCACATCGCCGGCTTCCGCAAGCCCTTCATCGCCGCGGTCTCCGGTTTCGCACTCGGCGGCGGCTGTGAGCTCGCCATGATGTGCGACTTCATCATCGCCTCGAAGACTGCAAAGTTCGGCCAGCCCGAGATCACCCTTGGCATCATTCCCGGCATGGGCGGCTCCCAGCGCCTGACCCGCGCCGTCGGCAAGGCCAAGGCCATGGATCTCTGTCTGACCGGCCGCATGATGGATGCCGCGGAAGCGGAAAGTGCCGGCCTGGTGGCGCGCGTCGTCGAGCCCGAGCGCCTGCTGGACGAGGCGCTGGAAGCGGCAGCCAAGATTGCCTCCTTCTCGCTGCCTTCAGTGATGATGGCGAAGGAGGCCGTGAACCGCGCCTTCGAGCAGACCCTGGGCGAAGGCTTGCGCTTCGAACGCCGGCTGTTTCATTCGCTGTTTGCGACGGAAGACCAGAAGGAGGGCATGGCGGCCTTCGTTGAGAAGCGGAAGCCCGCCTTCAAGCATAGATAAGCGCAAGGGAAGGCGCGTTATCTGCAGAATCCGCGTTGACGCATTCGCGCTTTCCCGCTATATGCCCGCCCACGGTTGGGAAAGCCGATGCGCTTTTCCCATGAAACAGCTCCCCAAGTGCTGGTATGGCAGGTCGCAACGACCCGACGCGGCGATGGTGGGCTTTGGTTTGAATTCGAGAGAGGCATCATGGCCAACACAACTTCGGCGAAGAAGGCGACCCGCAAGATCGCTGCCCGTACTGCAGTCAACAAGGCTCGTCGTTCGCGGGTCCGTGGTTTCATCCGCAAGGTCGAAGAAGCCATCGCTTCCGGCGACGCAGCTGTTGCCAAGGACGCCCTGCAGGCTGCTCAGCCTGAGATCCAGCGCGCTGCCACCAAGGGTGTGGTTCACGCCAACACCGCATCGCGGAAGATCTCGCGTCTGGCCGCTCGTGTGAAGGCCCTGGCTGTCTAATTTTAGACACCTTTCTGACATTTTTCGAAGAGCCTGGCGTTGCGCCGGGCTTTTTGTCGTTGTTGCTCTCGGTTATCGAAAATTGTTGTTTTAGAGTTTTCTGCTGCACTGCATATTGTCAGTCTGATGACATGAAAAACGCAATGATTTCATATGGTTCCGGGAGGTGCTTGTGGGCGGGCTGCCTTCACGCTGGGGCAGATTGGCCCCCTCATGAGTCAAGAGAAATTTTATTTTTTCGCATTGCCAGCGCCCTGTCTTGTGTCTGTTTGGGAATCTCCTTGATTCAAAAGCGATTCTTTTTCGCCCGAATGTGACGCGAAAATGAAGTACGAAGAGTCAATGGTCCAGGCGCCCGATAGCCTAAAAATCGGTGTTGATCTTGGCTTTTGATCCTGCCTTAATGTTTCTCAGCAAGAGGCCAGCCAATGGCCGAAAACGACGGTCCGGACGACAGCAATGTCATCGTGACAGGTCGCTCTTGCCGGGACGGAGTGTTTCCATTCCGTTTTCTCATAAAGTGATCGACGTTGCATCGGAAACTTAGCTGTTTCCGCGTGATGGCGGTTTTGCGCCTTGATGGTGGCTGATGGCCACGACAAGGACAAGGATGTGCGGGATGACGAGGATGTCGCACGTATGAGCACTGCCATTGTCGTGAGGGGGCGATGGCGCGTTGAGCTGACTTTTGGCTGAAGTCGGCGCGATGTGTTCGGGGACCATCGATCCCTCAAGGGATCGATTAGAGATGAAGCGGCTGTCGGGCGCAAATGGATACGCCCGGCACCTGGAATGAATTTGGAAGGCGGCAAAATGCATATGAACTCTATGACGGCCGGTGCGTTGGCGAACGGGGACAATGCACATTCGGCGCTCGGCGCCGCATGCTCCGAAGGGGCAGGAGACAATGCCGAGATGAAGCATGATGCTCTGTTTGATCGTTTCAGCAAGCGGCTCAAGGCTCAGGTGGGTGTGGACGTATACCAGAGCTGGTTTGGGCGTCTGAAGCTGCACTCAGCATCGAAAAGCGTGGTGCGCCTGACCGTACCGACGACATTTCTGAAGTCGTGGATCAACAACCGTTACCTCGACCTGATCACGTCGATCTTCCAGGCTGAAGATCCGTCGATCCTGAAGGTTGAAATCATGGTGCGCAGCGCTAGCCGCAGCACCCGTGGTCCTGTCGTCGAGGAGCGTTCGGTCGGATCGGACGTCAGCCAGCCGACTTCGCCGCGCAAGACCGGACCGCAGACCGTAGGCCAGATCGCCTCGGCCCAGACCCAGGCACCGTCGAACGCCCGTACCACACAGGCAGGTCCGCTGTTCGGCTCGCCACTCGACAGCCGCTATACCTTCGATGGTTTCGTGGAAGGGTCCTCGAACCGCGTGGCGCTCGCAGCTGCCAAGACGATCGCTGAAGCCGGCGCCGGCGCCGTGCGCTTCAACCCGCTCTTCATCCATTCGTCCGTCGGCCTCGGCAAGACGCACCTGTTGCAGGCCATCGCCAATGCCGCAATCCAGAGCCCGCGGCAGCCGCGCGTCGTCTATCTCACGGCAGAATACTTCATGTGGCGTTTCGCAACCGCGATCCGCGACAATGATGCCCTGACGCTGAAGGACTCGCTGCGCAATATCGACCTTCTGATCATCGACGACATGCAGTTCCTGCAGGGTAAGATGATCCAGCATGAGTTCTGCCATCTCTTGAACATGCTGCTCGACAGTGCCAAGCAGGTCGTCGTCGCCGCCGACCGTGCGCCCTGGGAACTGGAATCGCTCGATCCGCGCGTTCGTTCGCGCCTGCAGGGTGGCGTCGCCATCGAGATGGAAGCGCCCGATTACGACATGCGCCTCGACATGATGAAGTCGCGCCTCGACGTCGCCCGCAAGGACGATCCGTCGATCGACATCCCCGCCGAGATCCTGGAGCATGTGGCCCGCAACATCACCAGCAGCGGCCGCGATCTGGAAGGCGCCTTCAACCAGTTGCTCTTCCGCCGCTCCTTCGAGCCGAACCTGTCGATCGAGCGCGTTGACGAACTGCTCGCTCACCTCGTCGGCGCCGGTGATCAGAAGCGCGTGCGCATCGAGGACATTCAGCGCGTCGTGGCCCGTCATTACAACGTCTCGCGCCAGGAACTTGTATCGAACCGCCGCACCCGCGTGATCGTCAAGCCGCGCCAGATTGCCATGTATCTGTCGAAGACGCTCACCCCGCGCTCCTTCCCGGAGATCGGTCGTCGCTTCGGTGGACGTGATCACACGACCGTACTGCATGCCGTCCGCAAGATCGAAGAGCTGATCTCGGCAGACCAGAAGCTGTCGCAGGAGATCGAACTTCTGCGCCGTCTGATAAACGAGTAAGCGCAAGACCGGACTGATATTGGCCGCCGCGATCCTCAAACGGGTTCGCGGTGGCCTTTTTGTATCCGGAAAGTGGCTCAGGCGCGGGCGATCGCGATGATCTCGAGGCTGGTTTCCGTATAGGGCGCCCCATCCCACCAGCCGAGGAGCTCGACTTCGCCAAACCCCGCGGCAGACAGCAGGCTCTGGATAGTTTCCGCCTTCGCAAACCTCAGCCGGCTCTCGCTGACCAGGGTTTCGCCCGTTGCTCCGATGGTGAAGACCGCATCGAAGGTTACATGTTCGCCCTCGACATCCTTGATCTGGTAATGGACGTCCACTGGCCCGATGCCGTGGATGACCCGCTGTTCGCGTGTCTTCCCCCGCGTCCAGTCTTCCCAGGTTTTGGCCAGCGGGTTGCGGCTTTCGAGGAGCAGCCTGCCGCCCGGCGCCATATGCCGGTGAGTATTGTGCAGGGCAGCCAGGGTTTCGGCGTCGTCGAGAAAGACCTGGAAGACATGCCCCGTCATGATGGCAAGGTCGAAACGATAGGGAAGCGTAAACTCGGCAGCGGGTGCCTGAACCCACTCGACCTTGCTTTCCCTGTCCTTCATCCGCGCGACCTGCAGCATGCCGTCTGCCGGATCGACGCCGGTGACCTTGTGACCGCAGTCTGCCAGACGCAGCGTCACCGATCCTGTGCCGCATCCGATGTCGAGCACGCGGCAGGGAGTCTTAGTGAAATTCTCGTAGAAATCACCGTCTTCGCCATGATGGTTGAAGGCGTCATAGAGGCGGGCCATGTCGAAGCGGGCAAAGGCTGGATCGACCGGCATTGTCTCTTCCTCCTCAGCAGGCGAGATCCGCGACCACGGCGTCGAGGATCAGCATGCCCGGCGGTGTGCAGCGCAGCCGCGAATTGCCGAGCCGCTCGATGAAGCCCTGATCCAGCAGAAACTGCTCCTTGTCCGGATCGGGGTCGCGGCCGGACAGCTGCTGCCACCGGGCGAGATCTACGCCCTCGCGAAGCCGCAAGCCCATCAGGAGAAGCTCGTCGGCCTGCGCCTCGTGATCGAGCTCTTCGCGTTCGATAATGCCGTGACCATTCTGCTCGACGGCCGAAAGCCAGGTTTCCGGATGCCGTTCGGCGACCGTTGCAATCTTCGTGCGACCCTGGGTGAGGCGCCCATGCGCGCCTGGACCGATGCCGGCGTAATCGCCATAACGCCAGTAGGTCAGGTTATGGCGGCTCTCCGCGCCCGGGCGGGCGTGGTTGGAAACCTCATAGGCCGGCAGTCCTTCACACGCGGTGATTTCCTGCGTCGCCTCGTAGAGTGTGGCGGCATGCTCGTCATCGGGGACAATCAGCTTGCCGGCCTTGTGCAGGCCATAGAAGGCTGTGCCTTCTTCGATCGTCAACTGGTAGAGCGAAAGATGATCGACGGCATACGACATCGCCTCCTTCAGCTCACGCTCCCATGCTTCCACCGTCTGGTTGGGTCGGGCGTAAATCAGGTCGAAGGACATGCGCGGGAAGATCTCGCGCGCCAGTCGGATCGCCTTGAGTGCATCGGCGACATCATGCAGGCGTCCGAGGAACTTGAGGTCTGGATCGTTCAGCGCCTGCACCCCGAGCGAAACACGATTGACGCCCGCTGCCCGATAGCCGTGGAAGCGGGTCGCCTCGACGCTGGACGGGTTCGCCTCCATGGTGATCTCGATGCCGTCTGGCATATGCCAGTTGGCCGCAATGCCGTCGAGGATCGCGCCGACCGTCGAGGGATCCATCAGCGACGGCGTACCACCGCCCATGAAGACACTGGTGACGGTCTTCGGCCCGGACATGGCCCGCACAGCCTTCAGCTCGGCAAGAAAGGCGGCGACGAAGCGCGCCTGATCGACCGGCTGGTGCCGCACATGGCTGTTGAAGTCGCAATACGGACACTTGGCCGCGCAGAAGGGCCAATGCACGTAGACCCCGAAACCAGGCTCGCCAGTGTCGGGCAGGAGCGTGAAGGACCGATCGGTCAAGGCGTCATGCCTCCAGGCAGGTTTCGACGAAAAGCTTGAAGGCTCGGGCACGGTGCGACAGAGCCTCTGGATTGCCGGGCTTCCAGCCATGTTTTTCGTCCGCGGTCATCTCTCCGAAGGTGCGCTGATGCCCCTCGGGCTGGAAGACGGGGTCATAGCCGAAACCGGCGGTGCCGCGCGGCGGCCAGGCAACCACGCCCTCGACCTCGCCCCGGAAGAATTCGGTATGACCGTCCGGCCAGGCGAGGCAGAGCACGCTGACGAAGCGACAGGTTCTCTGAGCCGCATCCGTTGCGCCGCGCTCCTGGAGAGCCTTCTCGACCTTCTCCATCGCCATCTGAAAATCGCGGCTGCCATCCTCGCGCTCGGCCCAGTTCGCCGTATAGACGCCTGGGGCGCCGTCGAGTGCATCGATGACAAGGCCGCTGTCGTCCGAGAGCGCAGGCAGCCCCGAAGCCTTGGCAGAGGCGAGCGCCTTGATCGCGGCATTTTCCTCGAAAGTCGTACCGGTTTCATCTGGCTCGACGAAGGCAAGGTCCTTGGCCGATTTGGCAGAAAAGCCGAAGGGGCCGATCAGGTCGGCGATTTCAGCGATCTTGCCGGCATTGTGGCTGGCAACGACGATGGTGCGGGTGTCGAGTTTGCGCATGCGATAGGTCCGTTCAAGAAGTCCAAAGGGTGCGGGACGCGCATTCCAGGCTGTTTCCGGCCGGATCGCGGAAGTAGATCGAGCATGCGCCGTTCGGCCATGTCAGTTCGGACTCGACCGGTATATCGGCCTGCTGCAGCCGACTGCGCATGGCATCGAGATCGTCGTGACGGACGATGAAACAGACATGGCCAGGGCCCCTCGTCCCGTGGGTCGGGACAGGGAAGGGGTCGTCGGCGATGGGTGTCTCCGTTTCTGCCGGATTGAAGATCAGAAGGACGCCGGACCCGCACCGATAGAAGATATGCCGGTTGCCGCCACGGCGGATCTTTTCGAGGCCGAGGACGCCGTCATAAAACGCCTCTGCCTTGTCCAGATCGTCCGCATAGAGTGCGGTTTCGAGGATCCCTTCGATCATGCGGCCCTTCTTCTCAGGCGATTGTCTGCTTCTGCAGCGCCACCAGTTCGTCGATGCCGTTCCGCGCCAGACCAAGCAACGTCAGGAACTCGTCCTGGCTGAACGGCTTGCCTTCTGCCGTGCCCTGGATCTCGACGATGCCGCCAGAGCCAGTCATGACGAAGTTGGCGTCCGTCTCGGCAGCCGAGTCTTCCAGATAATCGAGGTCGATCACAGGCTGGCTTGCGAAGATGCCGCACGAAACGGCCGCGATATGATCCTTGAGGACCTTCTCGACCTTGATCATGCTGCGGGCTTCCATCCACTTCAGGCAGTCATGCAGGGCAATGAAGGCGCCGGTGATCGCCGCCGTGCGCGTGCCGCCATCCGCCTGGATAACGTCGCAGTCGATCGAGATCTGGCGTTCGCCGAGAGCCTCGAGATCGACGATCGCCCGCAGCGACCGGCCGATGAGGCGCTGGATTTCCTGGGTACGACCGCTTTGCTTGCCCGAGGCGGCCTCGCGTTTCATGCGGTCACCGGTGGCGCGTGGCAGCATGCCGTATTCCGCCGTCACCCAGCCTTTGCCGGAATTGCGCAGCCACGGCGGGGTCTTCTCTTCCAGGCTCGCAGTGCACAGCACATGCGTGTCGCCGAACTTCACCAGGCAGGAGCCTTCTGCATGCTTGGAAAAGTTGCGCTCGAATGAAACCTTGCGCATTTGATCGGTCTTTCTGCCGGATGGCCGCATTGCAATCTCCTGGGTTGTTAGTTGCCTTCTAAGGACGGAGCAGCTTATTTGCAAAGAAAAACCATGCCGCAGCGCAGAGAGCCTTGCGCGCGGCGAAATACCCCTTGGTCATCCCGTAAGCAGTGACTATATTTCTTGCATGAAACCTCTGAGATCATGTTCGCTCCGATAATGGCATCACCGAAGACGACCGTCGCAGACGTGTCCGCCTCCTTGGACGACCGCTCCCGGGAGGTCTTTCGCCGTATCGTCGAGACCTATCTCGACAGCGGCGATCCGCTCGGTTCGCGTAATCTTTCGCGCTTATTGCCCATGTCGCTGTCGCCGGCCTCCGTGCGCAACGTCATGAGTGATCTCGAAGAACTCGGCCTCATCTACGCGCCGCATATCAGCGCTGGACGCCTGCCCACGCAGGCCGGCCTGCGCTTCTTCGTCGACGCCTTCATGCAGATCGGGGATCTTTCCGAAGGCGAGCGCGACGAAATCGAGCGTCAGATCAGGCCTTCCAGTGCCGATCAGCCGATGGAGGCCATGCTGACCGAGGCAAGCCGCATGCTGTCCGGCCTGTCGCGTGGCGCCGGTCTCGTCATCTCGGCAAAGAACGATCCCGTTCTCAAGCATGTCGAATTCATTCGGCTCGAACCGACCAAGGCGCTCGCCGTTCTCGTCGGCGAGCACAATCAGGTCGAGAACCGCATCATCGAACTGCCGGCAGGCATCACGGCCTCGCAGTTGACCGAGGCGGCCAATTTCCTGAACGCCAACCTGGCAGGTCAGACGCTGCGCGAACTGCGTGGCCAGATTGAAAGCCTGAAGTCCCAGGTGGCGACCGAGCTCGACACCCTGTCCCAGGATCTGGTCGAGCGCGGCCTCGCCGTCTGGTCGGGCGAAGTGGCCGAAAAGCAGCCCGCCCGCCTGATCGTCCGCGGTCGCGCCAATCTGCTCGAAGGTCTGGCCGGCTCCGAGGACATTGATCGCCTGCGCCTGCTCTTCGACGATCTGGAGCGCAAGGAAAGCTTGATCGAAATCCTCGATCTGGCCGAAAGCGGCCCGGGGGTCCGGATCTTCATCGGATCGGAAAACAAGCTTTTCTCGCTTTCCGGTTCCTCGTTGATCGTCGCGCCCTATCGTGATGGCGAAGACCGCATCGTCGGCGCCGTCGGCGTGATTGGTCCGACCCGCCTCAACTATTCGCGCATAGTGCCGATGGTCGATTACACCGCTCAGCTGATGGCGAGGCTCTCGCGCGGCGCGCGCTGAGCCAATTTCCCGACAAACCCTTGATTTTTTCTCGTCAAACCCTGATATCGGGCACGCATTCGAAAGCTTTGAGCTTCGAAAACGAGACATCATCCGGAGAACGTCATGACCGAAGAAACCAACAAGAACGGACCTGACGCGGCAGCTACCGAGGCAGAAGCAACCGCGGCCACCGAAGAAGGACAGGTTGCGAACGAAAGCGAGGCCGGGTCCGCGCAGGAGAATGATCCGATCGACGCTTTGAAGGCAGAAAACGCCGATCTGCGCGACCGTTTCCTGCGCCTGGCCGCTGAAATGGACAATCTGCGCCGCCGCACCGACCGCGAAATCAAGGACGCGAAGTCCTATGCGGTAACCGGCTTCGCCCGCGACATGCTCTCCGTTTCCGACAACCTGCGCCGCGCTATCGAGACGCTGCCGGACGAGGCTCGCGCCGCCGCAGACGCGACCGTCACCGCTCTGATCGAAGGCGTCGAGATGACCGAGCGCGGCATGCTGGCAACGCTCGAGCGCCATGGCGTGCGCAAGATCGAGGCGGAAGGCCAGAAGTTCGATCCGAACTTCCATCAGGCGATGTTCGAGGTGCCCAATCCGAACGTCCCCAACAACACGGTCGTGCAGGTCGTTCAGGCCGGCTACGCCATCGGCGAGCGTGTGCTGCGCCCGGCCATGGTCGGTGTTGCCAAGGGCGGCCCGAAGGAAGCCGCAGCCGAGGATGCCGCCAAGGCGTGAGCAGACGTGATATCGCGTGAATGAAAAAAAAGCGCCCCATTCGGGCGCTTTTTTGCTGTCTGGACCTAAAGGCAGTCGCTCAGGCGGCGTTCGACGCCTGTTCCTCGTTGAGGAAGGTGTAGATCGCGGAGGCCGATTCAGTCGCCCTGAGCTTGGCCACCAGGTCCTGGTCGCGCAGCACGCGCGCAATGCGCGACAGCGCCTTGAGATGATCTGCCCCGGCACCCTCGGGCGCGAGCAGCAGGAAAACCAGATCGACCGGCTGATCGTCGAGCGCTTCGAAATCGACCGGCGTTTCGAGCCTTGCGAAGACGCCCGTGATCTTGCTGATCTTGTTCAGCTTTCCATGCGGGATGGCGATGCCGTTACCCACGCCCGTCGAGCCGAGGCGCTCGCGCTGCAGGATCACGTCGAAGATTTCCCGTTCCGGAATGTCGGTAAGCTTGGAGGCTTTGGCCGCAAGTTCCTGAAGCAGTTGCTTCTTGGAGTTCACCCGGAGAGCCGGTACGACAGCATCCTGCTGCAGCAAATCTGCCAATGCCATATCAATGTCCTTCATGCCTCGGATCGAGGAACGGGCGGCTGCCTCGCGCAGCCGCCCAAGCCGATCTTCAGCCTTTGATGTTGGCGGAATCGATCCACCCGATATTACCGTCATTCCGACGATAAACGATATTCAATTGTTCACTTCCCGGGTTTCTGAACAGAAGAACCGGGTCGTCAGTCATGTCGAGAGCCATAACTGCGGAAGCGACGGACATGGTCCGAAGTTTCTTGGTGCTCTCGGCAACGATCGTCGGCGCATAGTCCTCGGGAAGTTCCTCGTGATCCTCGTCGACGGAATCCATAACCGTGTAGGCGACCTCGATCGACGGGTTCTGTGCTTCTCCCGCGTGATGATCCTTCAGCTTGCGCTTGTAGCGGCGCAGGCGCTTCTCGACGCGCTCGAAGGCGGTGTCAAAGGCCACTTGCGGATCATTGGCCTCACCTGCTGCATGCAGGTTTGCGCCGGTATCGAGATGCACCAGGCAATCTGCCGCGAAGCGCGACTGCGACTTCGAGACGACCACTTGCCCGGAATACCCTCCGTCGAAGTATTTGGTAACCGCATCCTGGATTCGATCTTCGATCCGCTGCCGGAACGTTTCGCCGATTTCCATCTGCTTGCCGGATACACGCACACTCATGGAGTTTCCCTTCTTATGATTGGTTGCGTATCCATTTTACGCCAAGCGACGGCCGCGTCCAAGCTTTTCGAACGGTTAGGTTAGTCTGTGCCTTCGTTTGTCGGGCGTCGTCGAAGGATCTGTCCTTCGGTTGACAGTGTGCGCTGTCGATTGCGGCGCGCTTCTAGCCGCCCACGGGGAAAGAGTCAATCTCCTGTTAATCTTTAAGGCGGGAAGGGGGCCGTCAGCCGGCCGAAACCTTGGCCATGGCGCGCTTCTCGCGACGTCTCTGGACGGAAGAAGCGATGTTCATCGACTCGCGATATTTGGCGACGGTGCGCCGGGCGAGATCGACGCCTGATGATTTCAGCTGGTCGACGATATCGTCGTCGGAGAGAACCGCTTCAGGGCTTTCCTTCTCGATCAATGCGCGGATCCTGTGGCGCACGGCTTCCGCCGAATGGCTGTCGCCGCCTTCCGCCGAGGCGATCGACACGCTGAAGAAGTATTTGAGTTCGAACAGCCCGCGGGGCGTGAGCATGTATTTGTTCGTCGTCACGCGGCTGACGGTCGATTCGTGCATCTTGATGGCATCGGCGACCGTTTTCAGGTTCAGCGGCCGCAGGTGGTCGACGCCGTGGTCGAGGAAGGCGGACTGCTGGCGCACGATCTCGGCTGCGACCTTGGTGATCGTTCGCGCGCGCTGGTCGAGGCTGCGCGTGAGCCAGTTGGCGTTCTGCAGGCATTCCGACATGAAGGCCTGGTCGGGGGCGTCCTTGGACGCCTTCGGGCGCCCAACGGCGGCCATGTAGCTATGGTTCACAAGCACGCGCGGAAGCGCATCCGGATTGAGTTCGACCTGCCAGCCTCCAAGCCCGTCGGGACGTACGACGATATCGGGCGTCACGGATTCGCTGACCGCATGCTCAAAGCTGCTGCCCGGCTTCGGATTGAGCTTGCGGATCTCCGACAGCATGTCGACGAGATCTTCCTCGTCGACGCCGCAGATCTTCTTCAGCGTGGCGAAGTCGCGCTTTGCAAGCAATTCGAGATTGTTGATGAGACCTGCCATCGCCGGATCATACCGATCACGTTGACGCAGCTGGATCGCCAGGCATTCGCTGAGGCTGCGCGCAAAGACCCCGGCGGGCTCGAGCGTCTGCAGGGTCGCAAGAACCGCTTCGACATCCGCGCCGCTCAGACCGAGGCGAGACGCCACCTCGTCGAGATCTGCGCGCAGATAGCCCGCTTCATCCAGATGGTCGATCAGCACGGAGGCTAGCAACTGATCCGAGGCCGAAGAGAGTGCGAAGGGGACTTGCTGGTTCAGGTGGTCCCTGAGGCTGACCTGACCGGCAACGAAATCGTCGAGGTCATAGCCCTCGCTTCCGTCACCGGACTGACCGGGCATGGATTTCCATTGCCCAAGCAGCTCCGGCGCATCGGGCCGCTGCGTGGAGCCTTCGTCGGCAAAGGCGGTATCGTAATTCGTATCGAGCCTGTCGTTCAGCCGCTCGCTCGCACCGTTCTCATACCAATCGCTGTCGAGCGATGGGGAGGCGCCAGCCTCGTCTGCAGCGGCCTGGTTTTCCTGCGTCGTATTGCCGTGGCGATCGGCATTGTCAGGCATTTCGCCGCCTAAATCACCATCATCTGCCGCCATTTCGAGCAGCGGATTCCGCTCCACTTCCTGCGCAATGAACTGCATCAGCTCGAGGTGAGTCATCTGCAACAGCTGAATCGACTGCATCAGCTGGGGAGTCATCACCAGGGACTGGCTTTGTCGCAGGAACAGATTGGCGGATAAGGCCATGGCGGACGTTCGACTCCCCTACATTTCCCCGCAATCCCGCCATTTATGGCGGGAAATTCCACTTGGCCCAAAAATTGCTTTTTATTTTGTTTTGGTCAAGCCGTGGGAATGGTGAGGCGGTCTTTTCTTCAAAGATCCGTCAGAGGCTGAACTGTTCGCCAAGATAGAGGCGACGCACATCGGCATTGTTGACGATGTCGTTGGCCCGGCCATGGGTGAGCACTTCACCGGCATGGATGATATAGGCGCGGTCGATCAGGCCGAGCGTTTCACGCACATTGTGGTCGGTGATGAGAACGCCGATGCCGCGTGCCGTCAGATGTCGCACGAGGTTCTGGATGTCGGAGACCGAGATCGGATCGACGCCCGCAAAGGGTTCGTCCAGCAGCATGAATGTCGGATCGGTCGCAAGGGCACGTGCGATTTCCAGACGTCGGCGTTCACCGCCGGAAAGCGCGACAGCCGGCGACTTCCTCAGTTTCTCGATGTGGAATTCGGCGAGCAGTTCGTCGAGCTTCTCTTCGCGCTTGCGCTTCTCGGAGACATGGACCTCAAGCACTGCGCGAATGTTCTCTTCCACCGTCAGGCCGCGAAAGATCGACGCTTCCTGCGGCAGATAGCCGACGCCGAGACGGGCGCGCCGATACATCGGCATGGAGGTGACGTCGTTGCCGTTGATCGAGATGGTACCGGCATCGACCGGAACGAGGCCCGTGATCATGTAGAAACAGGTCGTCTTGCCCGCCCCATTGGGCCCGAGCAGCCCGACGGCTTCGCCGCGGCGGACCACCAGCGAAGCACCGTTGACGACGCGGCGCGAATTGTAGGTCTTCGTCAGTCCATGCGCGATCAGTGTGCCTTCATAGCGCGACTTGTCGCCCGGCAGGCCGGTCGGGTTCGCCGCCTTTTTGGGCTGCTTCGTCCTGGAGAAAAATGGAATGTGCACGTTCACGCGAACCCGTCAGTTGCTCTGCTGGGACTTGGGGTCGAGCTGAATCTGAACGCGCCGGCCACAGCTGTCGAGCTTGGCCTGACCGGAATTCATCTGGACGGTGAGTTTGCAGCCGACAAAGACGTTCTGCCCTTCGGAAAGCACGACGCGCTCGCCTTCGAGTACGAAGACCTGCTGCGCCATGTCGAAATACCCCGTATCGGCAGTCGCCTGCTGCGTGCCGGATGACAGGAATACCTTCTGGGCCACGTCGATCTTCTCGATATCGGCATTGCCCTGGGTCACCGTCTGGCCCTCGCCGCGATAGTGAACGACCATGGTCCCGGCCTGCAGCGTCGTCGTGCCCTGCACAACCTTCACATTGCCGGTGAAGAAGGCCTTCTTTTCCTGCTCGCGGATCTCCAGCTGATCGCTTTCAATCTGAATGGGTTGATCGTTGGACAGCTTCAGACCGTTCATCTGGCTGTTCGTCGTCTGTGCCGGCGATGGTCCGGCAATTAGACCTGCCGAAACCAGAAGGAAGCCAGCAAAGGAAAACTTGGCGAAGGTGCTGTGAATCATGGCTGGGCGGCTTCCGTGGACCGATTGCTTTGAATGGCGGACGGCTCGATGTTCAACTTGACACTGCCCGCGAAGATCATGGTTCGCCCCTTATCCTTCATCTCGAGCGAGTTCGCAACAATCGACGCGCCTTTGGTCTGGATGGCGACAGGATCATTTGTCTTCATCGTGCCACCGGCAATATCGAGATTGGCGGAATTGAACTGCGCGTCGATGCCGCTGCTGAGATTGAGAGTGAACGGCTTGTCGAGGTTGAGGGTGTTCGCGCCACGGTCAAAGATGCCGCTCGAGGCGACAACTCGGGCGATGATCTTGTCGTTGACCGGCACGGCAGCGGCAATGGTCTCGAGCGCGATGATATTGGGATTCTTGATGTCCTGCAGCGCTCGCTCAGCGCGCATCGAATAGCGCACGCCCTCGTCGTTGCGGCCCGCGATCGCAGGCTTTTCCATCACGACCTTACCGTCTTCTATAGTGGCGGACTCAATCTGCAATTCGTCGGGCATCAGGCTGCGCACGAAGGAGACCGCAACGAATGCCAGAGTGATGGCCAGTGCGACGACAGGTAGAAGGAAGCGCAGACGCCGGACGCGACGCGAATGGCTGACCGCCCGCCGATAGGCATCGGCTTCGGATCGGCGCTCCAGCGGCGGCAGGCCTTCATGTGTCGCTTCCAGCATTCCCTAGGATCCGTAATATTGTGGCGGTGGCCGTCAGCAAGCCGCCTGTTCGTCGTTTCGCATGTCCGTTCGGCCTTGCCAATATGGATTATGGCAGACTTGTTACAAGAAAGCGCCACACAAGCCATGCAGCACGCGGAGGGTGAAAATGTGACCCTCGCGATCACGATATTGCGTGTGACGCTCGTCATATCTCTCGCAAAGCCGGCAATTTATGGTTAAGTTGTTCCTTGACTGAGCTTTTTTGCTTTGGCAACGTTATCGCCGCTCAACGTCACAATAGAAATTTCAGGGGGTCCGCGTGATAAAGTCGGAATTGGTGCAGATCGTCGCGGCCCGCAATCCGCATCTCTATCATCGCGATGTCGAGAATATCGTCAATGCGGTTCTGGACGAAATCACTGATGCGCTGGCCGCCGGCAATCGCGTGGAGCTCCGCGGCTTTGGTGCCTTTTCCGTCAAGAACCGTCCTTCGCGCTCGGGGCGCAATCCGCGTACAGGTGAAACCGTGTTTGTCGAGGAGAAATGGGTTCCGTTCTTCAAGACGGGCAAGGAACTGCGCGAGCGCCTCAACCCGGGCATGGGTGACGAGGACGACGAATAAGCGCTTTTCGCGTTGAAAATTCCGCCCCTGTCCTTAACTTGAGCCCAAAGAGGTGATGCATTCACCTCGGAGTGAACAGGGAGTTGTCCAGATGATCCGGAAAGTCGTGAGCCTCGTGGTGTTTCTGCCCCTCGGTGTGCTGCTCATCGTTCTGGCTGTGGCCAATCGCGGCGTTGTCAGTCTCGCGCTCAACCCCTTCAATCCCGCGGATCAGGCTCTGTCTGTCTCCGCACCCTTCTTCGTCTTCCTCATTCTTGCGGTCATGCTCGGTGTGCTCCTTGGCTCCGTTGTGACCTGGTTCACCCAGGGCAAACATCGCAAGAAGGCGCGCAGCCAGTCGCGTGAGGCGCAGCAATGGCAGGCCGAGGCCGATCGCCAGAAGACAAGGGCCGAACAGATTGCCGGTTCGACGCTGCCCCAACTCGGCGCCAAGTGACATCAGGTCATTCGGTCTCGCGGCAAATTTCCTTTCCGCGCCGTGCCGGCAATGCTATGGGCTGGCGCAAACGAACACGACCCACGGATCATTGACGTGAAGAACAAGGAACGTCGCCCCGGCGCCAAGCCATTCCCGGGAGCGAAGGCGAAAGCCAGTGGCGACACACGGCCCGGATCAGCGAAGCCGTACCCGTCGAAGGGCAGGGACGATCGCCCGGCCCGCCCGCCGCGCCGTGATGCCGAGGCACCAAAGCCAAAGCCACAGCCGCAATCGCCCGATGTGACGGCCGAACCCGCCCGCGCCCTGACGGTCCGCAACGGTGACCGCCCGGCCGAGCGCGTGCCGCTGATCCTCGAATCCTCAGGCGCGGGCGATTTCCACCTGATCGACAGCGGCGACGGTTTGAAGCTTGAGCAATACGGCCCTTATCGCATCGTTCGCCCCGAAGCCCAGGCGCTGTGGCCGAAGGCTTTACCCACCCATGTCTGGGACAAGGCCGACGCTGTCTTCACCGGCGATACCGACGAAGACGGCATGGGCCGCTGGCGCTTCCAGCGTGAGGCGCTGGGCGAAACCTGGCCGCTCTCCCTGCTCGGCGTCGATTTCCACGGCCGTTTCACCGCCTTCCGTCATGTCGGCGTTTTCCCGGAGCAGATCGCCCATTGGAGCTGGATGAAAGAGAAGATCGAGGCTGCCGACAGGCCGCTGAAGGTCCTGAACCTCTTTGGTTACACCGGCGTCGCCTCGCTGGTGGCCGCCGCTGCGGGCGCCGAAGTCACACATGTCGACGCCTCCAAGAAGGCGATCGGCTGGGCCCGCGAGAACCAGTCGCTGAGCCGCCTCGACAAGGCGCCGATCCGTTGGATCTGCGAGGACGCAATGAAGTTCATCCTGCGCGAGGAACGGCGCGGTCATCGCTACGACATCATTCTCACCGACCCGCCGAAATTCGGCCGTGGTCCCAATGGTGAAGTCTGGCAGCTCTTCGATCATCTGCCGCTGATGCTCGACATATGCCGCGAACTGCTGGCGCCCAAGGCCGTCGGGCTTGTTCTGACCGCCTATTCGATCCGTGCCAGCTTCTACTCGATCCACGAGCTGATGCGGGAAACCATGCGCGGCAAGGGCGGCCTGGTCGAGTCAGGCGAGCTCGTCATCCGCGAGGCCGGTCTCGACGGCAAGACGCCGGGGCGTGCGCTCTCCACCTCTCTCTTCAGCCGCTGGGTGCCGAAATGACCGATGATTATCGCCAGGACGGCCCGCGCCGCGTCGGTCAGGTCAAGGAGGTCACCAGCCTCGCCAATCCCATCATCAAGGACATCAAGGCGCTTTCCCAGAAGAAGAGCCGCGACGAAAGCCGCACCTTCCTTGCTGAAGGCCTGAAGCTCGTGATCGACGCGCTCGATCGCGGCTGGACCATCCGCACCCTCGTCTATGCCAAGGCCGGCAAGGGCAAGCCGCTGGTTGAAAAGGTCGCTGCCCGCACGGTGGCATCAGGCGGCCTCGTGCTGGAAGTGAGCGAAAAAGTCATGTCCTCGATCACGCGGCGCGATAACCCGCAAATGGTCGCCGCCGTCTTCGAACAGCGCTGGACGCCGCTCAAGGATATAAATCCCAAGGGCTCGGAAACCTGGATCGCTCTCGACCGCGTCCGCGACCCCGGCAATCTCGGTACCATCATTCGCACCGCTGATGCTGCCGGTGCCGCAGGCGTCATCCTTGTTGGCGATTGCACCGATCCCTTCTCGATGGAAACCGTGCGCGCCACCATGGGCTCGATGTTCGCCCTGCCGCTGGTGAAGACCACGCCCGCTGATTTCCTCAAGTGGAAGAAGTCGGTGGATGCCCGCCTCGTCGCCACGCATCTCGCCGGCGCCGTCGACTATCGCACGATTGATTACAAGTCGAAGCCGGTCATCCTGATGATGGGCAACGAACAATCCGGCCTTCCGGATGAGTTGGCTGAGGCCGCTGACAAGCTCGCCCGCATTCCCCAGGTCGGCATGGCCGACAGCCTCAATCTGGCAGTCGCCACCGGCGTGATGCTCTTCGAGGTCCGCCGCCACCTGCTCGCCCTCGACGGAGCCAAGTGACCATGCTTGCCGCCTTCAACCGGCCCGGTCCGGTTCTGACCTTCATCGCCATCGCCCTGATCCTCGACCAGGCGATCAAATACGCGGTCGAAATCTATCTGCCGATGCATGAGCTGATCCCGGTTCTGCCGTTCTGGGCGCTCTACCGCACCCACAATCTCGGCGTCGCCTTCTCCATGCTGTCGCATCTCGACAGCTGGTTCATCATCGGCCTGCGCCTCGTCATTGTCGGTTTCGTCCTGTGGCTGTGGCGCAAGACCGGTCCGGAGCAGCATTTCGCCCATCTCGGTTTTGCGATGATCATCGCTGGCGCGCTCGGCAATATCATCGACCGCTTCACCTATGGCTATGTGGTCGATTACATCCTGTTCTACACGGACACCTGGTCCTTCGCGGTCTTCAACCTGGCTGACAGCTTCATCACGATCGGGGCGATCTGCATCGTCATCGACGAGATCATCCAGCACCGCAAGCCGAAGCCGCCGGAGGCCTGAGGGGCGGCTGAGGCTTCCGAAGTTTTGTCACTTTCCTGTAGCAGTCTCGTGTTTAAAGGCCGTGACTTCAACGCTGGATAGATCCCATGAGCGTGGAACTGATCGAACGAGACCTTCTCTTGGAAAACCCGGCCGGTATGCCGCTGGGACTTCCCGCTTCGCGCGATATCCTGGGCCGAATCGGTAGCCTCGAAACGCGCATCGCCCGCACCGAACGCGAGATCGACGCGGCCCAGGCCGTACGTTATCGCGTGTTTGTCGAGGAGATGAAGGCGCAGGTCTGCGTCGAAGATGCGCGCCGCGGCCGGGAAGTCGACAGCTGGGATAGCCTTTGCGATCATCTTCTGGTCCTCGACCGCTCGATCGATGGCGACGCCGAAGACCAGATTGTCGGCACCTACCGCCTGCTGCGCCATGAAGTGGCGATCGCCCATGGCGGCTTTTATTCCGGCTCCGAATTCGGCGTCAACGCGCTCGTCGCCCGCCATCCGGAAAAGCGTTTCATGGAGCTCGGCCGCTCCTGCGTCCTGCCGCAATACCGCACGAAGCGCACGGTCGAACTGCTCTGGCAGGGCTGCTGGGCCTATGCCTTGCATAACCGCATCGACGCCATGTTCGGCTGCGGCTCCTTCCCCGGCACGCAGCCGGAGGAGCATGCGCTGGCGCTTTCCTTCCTGCACCAGAACGCCGTCGCCAGGGGCGAGTGGGCCGTTGACGCGCTGCCGCATCTCTACCGCGAGATGGACCTGATGCCGTCGGAAGCCGTGAATGCCCGACGCGCCCTCTTCGCCATGCCGCCGCTGATCAAGGGTTATCTGCGCCTCGGCGCCATGGTCGGCAACGGCGCGGTGGTTGACCAGGCCTTCAACACGACAGACGTCCTGATCATCCTGCCGATCGCCAGCATTTCCGGTCGTTACGTCAACTATTACGGCGCAGACGCCGGCCGCTTCGCCAGCGCCAGCTGATCCTCTTCTCGCCATCGGGGAGAAGGTGGCGCGCAGCCCTCAGGTGCAACTCGTTGCACCGGGGATGAGGGGGCGGCGAAGCCGAATGCCCTCACTATTGGGATCAGCGCGATACACTGCATCCGGCTCGATGCCCGTGGCTGGCGCTTAGACGACAATCTTCGACCACCTCCGCTCGACCTTGCCGCATCTGCACTTCCGCCACCATCGGAAGATCGGCAAGCTCTAGCAGGCTCATCTCCTGTAAAGCCGGATGCCCCAAGGGGTCATGCCGCCAGTCTGCCCTTGCTTTCGCCTTAGCTGTCGCTTGCTTCCAGAAAATCTTGAGCATGACCTAGCCTTCCGCGCGCCTAATGGATGGGAAATCGGTTGAAATGATGCCTGATACTCTGCTTGAATCCTGTACATTTCAATTGAGTTTTGCTCCTTGTGATTATAGCTTTTCTATATGAAGAACCTCAATCAGTTGCATCTGAACGGCCTGCGCGCCGTCGAAGCCGTGGGACGTCTCGGCTCACTCCAGGCGGCGGCGGAAGAGCTTTGCGTCTCCATCGGCGCCGTCAGCCAGCAGGTCATCAAGACCGAACAGCAGCTCGGTCGCATGCTTTTCGAGCGCACGAGCCGTGGCATGGTCCCGGTAGAAACGGCGACAGATATGCTGGCACGCCTCTCGGATGGCTTCCGCCACCTCTCGGGCGCCGTGGCCCTCGCCAGACGCAGCGATGACAGCCTGCTGACCATTTCGGTCGCCCCGGTCTTCGCCGCCCGCTGGCTCGTGCATCGAATTGCAGACTTTTCCGAACGTTTCCCGCAGATCAGCCTGCGCATCGACGCCAACGACCGCCTGACCGATGCCAGCCAGACAGATGTCGATCTCAGAATTCGTGTCGGACGGGGTCACTGGCCGGGCTTCAAGGCCGAACTCATTCTCGAACAGCGGGTGGCCCCGCTCTGCACCCCGGCCATGGCCGAAAAGCTGCGCGAGCCCGCAGATATCCTCGACCTGCCGAAGGTCATCGATGGCAGGGCCATGTTTACCTGGGATGTCTGGCTCTCCGCCGTCGGTCTCGAAGGCGCTGAGATCAAGGCCCGTCACACCTTCAGCGAGGCTTCGCTCTGCCTCGACGCGACCATCGCGGGGCAGGGGGTGATGCTCGCCTGGCAAACGATCGCCTCGCATCAGCTGCAGCACGGCCAGCTCGTCGCGCCCTTTGGTCCGGCGGTCAAAACCGGCTTCGGCCACTACTTCGTGACCGCCGAGAACGCGAGGCGCTCGGAGAAGGTGGAAAAGTTCAAGCGCTGGCTGAAGCGCGAGATCGAGGACGACATGGAGCGGCTTGCAAAAGCCGCTCCGGTCTTCGCTTAACCCGCCGCGTTATAGGCCGCAATCGCTGCCATATTGACGATGTCGCTGTCCTTCGCGCCCATCTGGGCAATCTGCACCGACTTTTCGAGCCCGATCAAGAGCGGCCCCATTACGGTCAAGCCGCCCAGCTCCTGCAGCATCTTCGTCGAGATCGCCGCCGAATGGATCGCCGGCATGACCAGCACATTGGCTGTGCCCGAGAGGCGGCAGAACGGATACTGCTCCATCCGGTGTTGGTTGAGCGCGATATCAGCTCCCATCTCGCCATCATATTCGAAGGAGACGCCGCGACGGTCGAGGATCTTCACGGCTTCCCGCACCCGCTCGGAGCGCTCGCCGGTTGGATGGCCGAAGGTGGAATAGGCCAGCAGCGCCACGCGTGGCACAAGCCCCAGCCGATGGGCGACACCCGCCGCCTCTTCGGCGATATCGGCCAGCTCATCCGCCGTCGGCATGTCGTGCACGGCGGTGTCTGCCACGACGATCGTGCGGCCACGCGCCAGAGCCAGCGACACGCCGATTACCCGGTGGCCGGGCGCCGTGTCGATGCAGCGGCGCACGTCCTCGAGTGCCGTCGAATAATTGCGCGTCGTGCCCGTCACCATGGCATCCGCATCGCCCAGCGCCACCATGCAGGCGGCGAAGTGGTTGCGGTCGGTGTTGATCAGCCGCTGCGCATCGCGATGCAGGTAGCCCTTCCGCTGCAGCCGGGCATAGAGATATTCGGTATAGGCCTCGACGCGGGTGGACATGCGGGCGTTGACCACCTCGATGCCTGGACGGTCGAGATCAATGCCGGCCCGTTCGGCGGTCGCCTTCAAGGGCTCGTCGCGGCCCAGCAGGATCGCGGTGCCGAGGCCGAGATTGACGAATGAGATCGCCGCACGCATGACCTGCTCCTCTTCACCTTCGGCAAAGACGACGCGTTTGGGGTGGCTGCGGACATGCTCGTAGATGCGCTGCGTCGCGGCCGCGATCGGGTCGCGGCGGGCGGAAAGCTCATGCGCATAGGCGCCGAGATCCTCGATTTCCTTGCGTGCCACGCCGCTTTCCATCGCTGCTTTGGCGACGGCAACCGGGATTGCCGAAATGAGGCGCGGGTCGAAGGGTACGGGGATGATGTATTGCGGCCCGAAGCGCGGCCGCTCGCCCTGATAGGCCGCGGCCACATCGTCAGGCACGTCCTCGCGCGCCAGATCGGCGAGCGCCCGGACGGCAGCGATCTTCATCGCATCGTTTATCTGGCTTGCCCGCACGTCGAGAGCACCCCGGAAGATGTAAGGGAAGCCGAGAACATTGTTCACTTGGTTCGGATAGTCCGAGCGCCCGGTGGCCATGATCGCATCTGAGCGGATCTCGGCCACTTCCTCAGGCGTGATTTCCGGGTCCGGATTGGCCATGGCAAAGATGATCGGATTGTCAGCCATCGAGGCGATCATGTCGGCGGCGAAGGCACCCTTCTGGGAGAGGCCGAACACGACATCAGCACCCACCATGGCTTCCTTCAGCGACCGCCGGTCGGTCTTGACGGCATGGGCCGACTTCCACTGATTCATGCCCTCGGTGCGACCCTGGTAGATCACGCCCTTGGTGTCGCAGAGAATGATGTTCTCGCCGTTGAAGCCCATGGCCTTGATCAGCTCGATACAGGCAATCGCCGCAGCCCCCGCGCCGTTGCAGACAAGCTTGGTCGTCTTGAAGTCGCGGCCGGTCAGTTCCAGCGCGTTGATCAGGCCGGCAGCCGCGATGATCGCCGTGCCATGCTGATCGTCGTGGAAAACAGGGATGTCCATCAGCTCGCGCAGCCGGCTTTCGATGATGAAACAGTCGGGCGCCTTGATGTCTTCGAGATTGATCCCGCCGAAGGACGGGCCGAGATAACGCACGCAGTTGATGAACTCGTCAACATTCTCGGTGTCCACCTCAAGATCGATCGAATCGACATCGGCAAAGCGCTTGAAGAGAACGGACTTGCCTTCCATCACGGGCTTCGAGGCCAGCGCCCCGAGATTGCCGAGGCCAAGGATCGCTGTGCCGTTGGAGATGACTGCCACCATGTTGCCGCGGGTCGTATAGTCATAGGCGGTGGCAGGATCGGCAGCGATCGCCTTCACGGGAACGGCAACGCCGGGGGAATAGGCAAGCGACAGATCGCGCTGCGTCGCCATTGGCTTGGTCGGGGTAATCTCCAGCTTGCCCGGCCGCCCCTGGGAGTGAAAGTCCAGCGCTTCCTGTTCCGTCACCGAGACTTTCGTCCGGCCGGTCGTCTTCTCATTTGCCATGCTTCCCCTCACCTTGTTGTGGGCAGCGGGCGAACGCCGGCCCATCCTGGTTGTTTTTCCTCGCCTTAAGTCGTTAGTGTTGCACGACTTCCTTTTCAAGAAAACATTGAGCCCGTGACGCTATATCAAGCCACCCAAAGTGATGTCCTGAACGTCGCCGAGCTGACCTCGGAGGAGAGCCGCGCCACGGCCACTCCGATGATGGAGCAATTCATCGAGATCAAGGCCGCCAATCCGGGTAGCCTGCTCTTCTATCGCATGGGCGATTTCTACGAGCTGTTCTTCGAGGATGCGGTCGACGCCTCCCGCGCGCTCGGCATCACGCTGACCAAGCGCGGCCAGCATCTCGGCCAGGATATCCCCATGTGCGGCGTGCCGGTGCATGCTGCCGATGATTACCTGCAGAAACTGATCTCGCTCGGCTTCCGCGTTGCGGTCTGCGAGCAGATCGAGGATCCGGCAGAGGCCAAGAAGCGAGGCTCGAAATCCGTGGTGAAGCGTGACGTCGTCCGCCTCGTTACGCCGGGCACGATCACCGAGGATAAACTCCTCTCGCCCTTCGAATCCAACTACCTGATGGCACTCGCCCGGATCCGGGGCGGTTCCGCCCCGCAACTGGCGCTCGCCTGGATCGATATTTCCACCGGCATCTTCCGCCTCGCGGAGACGACTGAGACGCGCCTGCTCGCGGACATCCTGCGCATCGAGCCGCGCGAGCTGATCGTGCCCGATACGCTGTTCCACGACGAAGAACTGAAGCCCGCCTTCGACGTGCTCGGTCGTGTCGTCGTGCCCCAGCCCGGCGTGCTCTTCGACAGTGCAAGTGCTGAAGGCCGCATCGTCCGTTACTTTGGCGTCGGAACGCTGGATGGCTTCGGCGCCTTCTCCCGCGCCGAAATCGCAGCGGCCGCCGCCGCCGTCGCCTATGTCGAAAAGACCCAGATCTCCGAGCGCCCGCCGCTCGGTCTGCCCGAACGGCAGAATGCGGCCTCGACCCTCTTCATTGATCCCGCGACCCGCGCCAATCTCGAACTGGTGAAGACGCTGTCTGGCGATCGCAACGGTTCGCTGTTGAAAGCGATCGACCGCACCGTCACAGGCGGTGGCGCCCGCCTGCTTGCCGAACGCCTCATGTCGCCACTGACGGACCCCGAAGCGATTGCCGACCGCCAGGACTCGATCGCCCATCTCTTGGCCGATGGCCTGCTCGTCGACCGCCTCCGCGACGCCCTGAAGCGCGTGCCCGACATGCCGCGCGCCCTTTCCCGTTTGGCGCTCGATCGCGGTGGCCCGCGCGACCTCGGTGCCATCGTCGCCGGTCTCGCAGCCTCCGCTGAGGTCGGCCGCCTTCTGCACCCATCAAGCCTGCCAGCGGAACTGTCCGAAGCCCTTGCCGACCTCGCAGCCTTGCCCGCCGATCTTGGCTCCAGCCTGGCCGCGATGCTCGCCGAGGAACTGCCGCTTCTGAAGCGCGATGGCGGCTTCCTGCGCGATGGCGCGATCCAGGAATTGGACGAGCTGCGCGCGCTGCGCGACCAGTCCCGACGTGTGATCGCCGGCCTTCAGCTGCAATATGCCGAGGAAACCGGCATCAAGTCGCTGAAGATCAAGCATAACAATGTGCTCGGCTATTTCATCGAGGTAACCGCCGGCAATGCCGGTCCGATGACCGAGGGCGACGAAGCCAAGGCCCGCTTCATCCATCGCCAGACCATGGCAAACGCCATGCGCTTCACCACCACCGAACTCGCCGATCTCGAAAGCCGGATTGCGAACGCCGCCGGGCAGGCACTCTCGCTCGAACTCGCAGCCTTCGATCAGATGGTGAGCCAGGTGGTCTCCGCCGCAGAACCTATCAAAGCCGCGGCCCGGGCGCTTGCGGTGATCGACGTCGCAGCCGGCCTCGCGGCCTTGGCGGAAGAGCAGGGCTATTGCCGCCCGCTGGTCGATGACTCGAGAATGTTCGCCATCACCGCTGGCCGCCATCCGGTGGTCGAGCAGGCTCTGCGCCGCCAGGCCGCCAGCCCCTTCATCGCCAATGATTGCGATCTCTCGCCCAACGATACCAAAGGCCCCGGCGCCATCTGGCTGCTGACCGGCCCCAATATGGGCGGTAAATCGACCTTCCTGCGCCAGAACGCGCTGATCGCCATTCTCGCCCAGATGGGCTCCTTCGTGCCCGCCGGTGCCGCCCATATCGGGATCGTCGACCGGCTCTTCTCCCGCGTCGGCGCCTCCGACGATCTCGCCCGTGGTCGCTCCACCTTCATGGTCGAGATGGTCGAGACCGCCGCCATTCTCAACCAGGCCACCGACCGCTCGCTGGTCATCTTGGATGAAATCGGACGCGGCACTGCCACCTTCGATGGCCTCTCCATCGCCTGGGCCGCCGTCGAGCACCTGCATGAGGCAAACCGCTGCCGCTCGCTCTTTGCCACCCATTTCCACGAACTGACGGCGCTGTCCGAAAAACTCGCCCGCATGTCGAATGTCACCATGCGGGTCAAGGAATGGGACGGCGACGTCATCTTCCTGCATGAGGTCGGCCCCGGTTCCGCCGATCGCTCCTATGGTATCCAGGTCGCCCGTCTGGCCGGCCTGCCAGCTGCCGTCGTTGCCCGTGCTCGGGAAGTTCTGACCCGCCTGGAAGACAGCGACCGAAAGAACCCGGCCGCCCAGCTGATCGATGACCTGCCGCTTTTTCAGGTCGCCGTGCGCCGCGAGGAGATCCAGAAATCCGGCCCCTCCAAGGTCGAAGAGGCGCTGCGCTCACTCGATCTTGACGACCTCACGCCTCGCCAGGCGCTCGATGCGCTCTATGATCTGAAGAAACAACTTGGCAAGCCTTGACCGGTAGAGTGCCTGTCAATCGCGCCCGAAAAGCGCTATAGCGCCACCGATCCGGTTGATTCCCCGGTCCCAAGAGATGATGCCGCACCCATGGCCACAGCAGAGCTTGCCTTCGACGATCTCCTCGACATCGACGCGCTCCGTGCGTCCTGCAAAACCATCGCGGAGGCTGGCTGCGGCAATATGCTGGAGACCCGCTCGAAGCTCCTGCCGATCCTGAAGAAGGCCTCTGCCGAGGCCCGCGAACAGGCGCGGCTGAAGCTTTTCGAAGACGGCAGCGGCATGAACTGCGCCAACCGGATTTCCTGGATCCAGGATCAGCTGATCTCGGTCATCTTCGATTTCGCCCGCACCCATGTCTATCCGAAGGACGCCAACGGTCTGGCCGTCGCCGCCGTCGGCGGTTACGGCCGCGGAACCCTGGCGCCAGGCTCCGATATCGACCTGCTCTTCCTGCTGCCGCCGAAGGCTGGTCCCGCCATGCACAAGGCGGTCGAGTTCGTCCTCTATCTGTTGTGGGATGTCGGCTTCAAGGTCGGCCACGCCACCCGCACGGTGGAGGAGTGCATCCGCCTGTCAACCACGGACATGACCATTCGGACCGCGATCCTCGAAACCCGCCATATCTGCGGCGACGAGGCTCTGGTCACCGAGCTCCAGCGCCGCTTCGACCAGGAGGTAACGACCGGTACTGCGCCTGAATTCATCGCCGCCAAGCTTGCCGAACGCGACGAGCGGCACCGCAAGGCTGGCGACAGCCGCTACCTCGTCGAGCCCAATGTCAAGGAAGGCAAAGGGGGCTTGCGCGATCTGCAGACCCTCTTCTGGATCGCCAAATACAATTACCATGTCCGCGACACCGGCGAATTGGTGCGTCTCGGCGTGCTCTCCCGCCACGAGTGGCGCCTTTTCCAGAAGGCTGACGATTTCCTCTGGGCGGTTCGCTGCCACATGCATTATCTGACCGGCAAGCCGGAAGAGCGCCTGTATTTCGATATCCAGCCGGAGATCGCCAAGAGCCTCGGCTATCAGGCGCGCCCGGGTCTTTCCGCCGTCGAGCGCTTCATGAAGCACTACTTCCTTGTGGCAAAAGACGTCGGCGATCTCACCCGCATCTTTGCGGCAGCACTTGAAGACCAGCAGGCCAAGGCCGCCCCCGGTATCGGTGGCATGATCGGCCGTTTTGCCAACCGCCCGCGCAAGATCCCCGGCGCCAGCGAATTCATCGATGATCGCGGCCGCATTGCGCTTGCCGATCCCGGCGTCTTCAAGAAGGACCCGATGTCGATCATGCGCCTCTTCCACGTGGCGGATCTGAACGGGCTCGAATTCCATCCTGATGCCTTGAAGGCCGTCACCCGCTCGCTGTCGCTGATCACCAATGATTTCCGCGAAAGCGAAGAGGCCAACCGCCTGTTTCTCTCGATCCTGACCTCACGCAAGGATCCGGGTTTCATCCTTCGGCGCATGAACGAGGCCGGCGTGCTCGGTCGTTTCATGCCGGAATTCGGCAAGATTGTCTCGATGATGCAGTTCAACATGTATCATCACTATACCGTCGACGAGCATCTGATCCGCACGGTCGAGGTGCTCTCCGAGATCGACAACGGCAAGGCGGAGGAGATCCATCCGCTCGCCAACAAGATCATGCCGGAAATCGAGGATCGCCAGACGCTTTATGTCGCGATCCTCCTGCACGATATCGCCAAAGGCCGCCAGGAGGATCACTCCGTCGCCGGCGCCAAGGTCGCCCGCAAGCTCTGCCCGCGTCTCGGCCTCTCGCCCAAGCAGACCGAAATGGTCGCCTGGCTGATCGACCAGCATCTGCTGATGTCGATGGTGGCTCAGACGCGCGACCTGCACGACCGCAAGACCATCACCGACTTCGCCGAAAAGGTGCAGTCTCTCGACCGGCTGAAGATGATGTTGGTTCTGACCATCTGCGATATCAGGGCCGTTGGCCCGGGTGTCTGGAATGGCTGGAAGGGCCAGCTTTTGCGCACGCTCTATTACGAGACCGAACTGCTGCTGTCAGGCGGCTTCTCCCAGGTCTCGCGCAAGGAACGCGCCAAGCATGCCGCCGAGCAGCTCAGCCAGGCGCTCGAAGGCTGGAGCCAGAAGGACCAGCGCACCTATACCAAGCTGCATTACGAGCCCTACCTGCTCTCGGTCGATCTCGAAGACCAGGTCCGCCACGCCCATTTCATCCGCCAGACCGACAAATCGGGACAGGCGCTGGCGACCATGGTGCGCACTCACCAGTTTCACGCGATCACCGAGATCACGGTGCTGTCTCCTGACCATCCACGTCTCCTGTCGATCATCGCCGGCGCTTGTGCGGCGGCCGGCGCCAACATCGCCGATGCCCAGATCTTCACGACCTCGGACGGCCGGGCCCTCGATACGATCCTGATCAACCGGGAGTTCCCGATCGACGAGGACGAAACCCGCCGCGCGGCCACCATCGGCAAGATGATCGAGGACGTGCTCTCGGGCCGTAAGCGCCTGCCAGAGGTCATTGCCACGCGCACAAAGGGCAAGAAGCGCAACAAGACCTTTCCGGTTCAGCCGGATGTCCGCATCTCCAATGCGCTGTCCAACAAGTTCACGGTTATCGAGGTGGAATGCCTCGACCGCATCGGTCTCCTTGCCGAGATCACCGCAGTCCTGTCGGACCTGTCGCTCGACATTCATTCCGCACGGATCACCACCTTCGGGGAAAAGGTCATCGATACCTTCTATGTCACCGACCTCGTCGGACAGAAGGTGACCAACGAGAACCGGCAGGCCAATATTGCCAATCGCCTGAAGCCGGTGATGACCGAACAGCCGGACGAGCTCAAGGACAACATGCCCTCGGGCATCATCGCCCAGCCACACCGCGCAGCGCCGGCGCCGAAAAAGGCACGGGCCTGAGGAATGAGCCTCGTCAAGAAATTCATGACGGTCGGTGGGGCGACGCTCGGCAGCCGCATCTTCGGCTTCGCCCGCGAAACCCTGATGGCCGCGGCACTCGGCACAGGCCCGGTTGCCGACGTCTTCTATGCCGCCTTTCGCTTCCCCAATCTCTTCCGCCGCCTCTTCGCCGAGGGCGCTTTCAACGCTGCCTTCGTGCCGCTCTTCGCCAAGGAGATCGAGGAGAATGGCATTGATGGCGCCAAGCGATTTTCCGAAGAGGTTTTCGGAGTTCTCTTTTCGGTCCTGTTGATCCTGACCATCGGCATGCAGCTGTCCATGCCGCTACTGGTCCAGTGGATCATCGCGCCGGGCTTTGCCGACGATCCGGAAAAGTTCAACCTGACGGTCCGCCTCGCGATCGTCATGTTCCCCTATCTCATGTGCATGTCATTGACGGCCATGCTGAGCGGCATGCTCAACTCGCTGCATCATTTCTTTGCAGCCGCCATCGCGCCCGTATTTCTCAATGTGCTGATGATCGGTGCGCTTGGCTGGGCTCTGTGGACGGGCGCTGATCCCGCTGCGACCGCCTGGGCATTGTCCTGGTCCGTGCTGGGGGCAGGCCTCTTGCAGATGGCCGTGGTCTATCTTGGCGTGCGCCATGCCGGCATCCGCATCGGCTTCAAACATCCGCGTTTTACCCCCAACGTCAAGCGCCTGCTGGTGCTCGCCGTTCCCGCTGCCATCACCGGCGGCATCACCCAGATCAACCAGCTTATCGGCCAGGCGATTGCCTCGACGAAAGAGGGGGCAATCTCCGCCCTGCAATATGCCGACCGCATCTATCAGCTGCCGCTCGGCGTCGTAGGGGTCGCCGTCGGCGTCGTCCTCCTGCCGGAACTCGCGCGTGCGTTGAAGGGCGGTCACATGAACGAGGCGAAGGGGCTGCAGAACCGCTCGATCGAGTTCGTTCTCTTCCTGACGCTGCCGGCCGCTGCCGCAATCTGGGTGCTGTCCGATGAAATCATCCGGGTGCTTTACGAGCGTGGCGCCTTCTCCGAACAGAACACTGCCGTCGTCGCCTCGATCCTTGCGATCTACGGTATAGGCCTGCCGGGCTTCGTGCTGATCAAGGCGCTTCAGCCGGGTTACTACGCCCGCGAAGACACCAAGACGCCGATGCGTTTCACCATAGTGTCGGTCGCGCTCAACACGGGGCTTGCCATCACGCTCTTCCCGATCTTCGAGGAGAGCGGCATTGCCATGGCCGAGGCTGCCGCCGGCTGGACCAACACCATCCTGTTGTTTTCGGTGCTGCTATGGCGGGGCCACCTCGTTTTCGAGTGGTCACTGCTCACGCGCACCCTGCGTCTGATCATCGCCTCCGCCATCATGGCCGGGCTGCTCGTCTACCTCTCCGATCGTTGGGCTGCCTGGCTTTCACCATCAAGCCCGCTCTTCGATCAGTTGCTGGCGCTGGGTGGGCTGATCGCAATCGCCATGCCGGTCTATTTCGGCATCGCCTTACTGATCGGCGGTGCGGACTGGCGCCTGGTCCGTCGCAGCCTCCAGCGCAGGAAGAAAACGGCTGGCGAGGCCGCAACGACCTCACCCGACCCGGGTCAGCAGTAAGTCCAGGTCCGCTTCGGCCCGATATCGACATGCACGATGCCGTTGCAGTAGCGCCCGATGCCGCCGATGCCGGGCGCGCTGCGGGCGGCGGCCACGATCTTCTTCTCGGGCACGCCGGGCACGCGAATGTCCGCTGCAAAGCAGTGGCTGTGCTGCGAGCGGCCGGAGCGCGGGCGATGTCCTGAGGTTACGACCGGCTTCTTGCCGGTCTTCTTGGCAATATGGGCCAGGATCGCCTTCAATTCGTCGGGAAAGCAGTTGGCTTTGACGCTGACCCGCTGCAGCGTGTAAGCGACAGCAGTATCGTGCTTCATGAAAAAGTGTCGCTTCTTCTTCTCCACGGCCTCGACGGGGGAGAGGAGACAGAGCGAAAGAACGCAGCCGAGCGCGACGCGAAACAAAGTGCGCATGAGTGACCTTCTGGAATGAGATTGTTCTTTGGAGCGATCCAGATCGCTTGCGGCGGGTTTTTATTCCCCGAAATGTGTCAAATTTGGTGCGCTTTGCTCGTTTCTGAGTTTCGAGCCCGCATCAGCTCGTGAATCGAGGTCTTGGCACGTCGCGAATTTATTCCCTAAACCCCTCGATTCTGGGAGGAAATTTCCCTATGCGTGACATCGATGGTGTCTTCGTCACACATCAAACCGAAAGTGCGATTTCATGAGCGGAAACAGCCTCTTTCTCGTCAGTCTGGTCGTGGACACCTATGATCGGGCCAAGGCCTTCTATTGCGATGGCCTCGGCTTCGAGTGCATGGAGGACACCCAAATGCCGGACGGCAAACGCTGGCTGGTGGTCCGTCCAATCGGTTCCGAAGGCGCCTCGCTTCTGCTCGCCGAGGCGTCGAACGATGCCCAGCGTGCCGCGATCGGCAACCAGGCCGGTGGCTGCGTCGGCTTCTTTCTGAAAACGGATGATTTCGCCCGCGACCAGGCACGCTTCGTGAAGGCGGGTGTCGTCTTCCAGGAGGCGCCGCGCCAAGAAGTCTATGGAACCGTCGCCGTCTTCCATGATCTCTACGGCAATCTCTGGGACCTGATCGAGCCGGCGCCAGCCGACCCCTCGGTCTCCGCCAAAGTGACCGCTTGATTGCGCCCCGCTCGCCGTGCATAAGCCCTGACCGACGCGATCAGATGATCGGGCCCTCCACCAGCCTGTTGAGGATTATTATGACTGAGTTCAAGCCGCTGGTTTTCTCCGGCGTTCAGCCGACCGGCAATCTCCATCTCGGAAACTACCTCGGTGCCATCAGAAAGTTCGTCGCGCTCCAGGAAAACAACGACTGCATCTACTGCGTCGTCGACCTGCATGCGCTGACGGCCCAGCTCGTCCACGAGGACATGGCGACCCAGATCCGCTCGATCACCGCGGCTTTCCTCGCCGCCGGCATCGACCCGAAGAAGCACATCGTCTTCAACCAGTCCCAGGTGCCGCAGCACGCGGAACTGGCCTGGATCTTCAACTGCGTCGCCCGGATCGGCTGGATGAACCGGATGACCCAGTTCAAGGACAAGGCGGGCAAGGACCGCGAGCAGGCCTCGCTCGGCCTCTATGCCTATCCGAGCCTGATGGCCGCAGATATACTCGTCTACCGCGCGACCCATGTGCCTGTTGGTGAAGACCAGAAGCAGCATCTGGAGCTCGCCCGCGACATCGCCATGAAGTTCAACCTGGACTTCCATGACAAGATCAAGCCGACGGGCCTCGGCATCGACATCAAGGTTGGCGAAGAGCCGGTACATGCTTACTTCCCGATGGTGGAGCCGTTGATCGATGGCCCGGCGCCCCGTGTCATGAGCCTCAAGGACGGCACCAAGAAGATGTCGAAGTCGGATCCATCAGACCTTTCGCGCATCAACCTGATGGACGACCAGGACGCCATCTCGAAGAAGATCCGCAAGGCCAAGACCGACCCGGATGCCTTGCCGAGCGAAGTCGATGGCCTCAAGGGTCGCCCTGAGGCCGACAACCTCGTCGGCATCTTCGCAGCGCTCGCGGACCGCTCCAAAGCGGATGTTCTTTCGGAGTTCGGCGGCCAGCAGTTCTCCGTCTTCAAGCCGGCACTGATCGATTTGGCGGTCGCGGCACTGGGCCCGATCAATGCCGAGATGCGTCGTCTCATGGAAGACCCCGGTCACATTGATGCGGTCCTCCGGGACGGCGGCGAGCGTGCCCGCACCCGCGCCGAAAAGACCATGAACGAAGTCCGCGACATCATCGGCTTCGTGCGATAAGGTCTCGGTCGCTGGCGGGTCCGCCCGGAGCCCGCCCGCGTCACATGTTATCAGTCCGGCGGCGGGGTTCTCTATGGTTTCAACGCGTCTGTCACGTCTTGAAGGTCACCGCCGCAAGTTCATGGCGGTGATCGACAACACCCCGGAATGCTCGCGTGCGGTCCATTATGCCGGCCGCCGCGCCAAGAATTCCAATGGCGGACTGGTGCTGATCTATGTGATCCCGGAAGGTGATTTCCAGCAATGGCTGGGTGTCGAGGAGATCATGCGGGCAGAAGCCCGGGAAGAGGCCGAAGCCATCATGGCCAAGGCTGCCCAGACGGTACGCGAAACCATCGGCATCGAGCCTGAGCTGATCATCCGCGAGGGAAGCGCCTATCCCGAGATCAATAGTCTGATCGAAGAAGACCGCGACATCGCGATCCTCGTTCTGGCCGCAGGCTCGACCAAGGACGGTCCGGGCCCTCTGGTCTCGATGATCGCCGGTCGGGCTGCCGCTTTCCCTATCCCGGTCACGGTCCTGCCGGATACGCTGACCAATGAAGAAATCGACGCGCTTTGCTAATTTGAGCATCCTGCCGATCACGTCTTGAAGATGGAGCCTGCAGGGTCTATTTTTGAAACATTCTAATCTTTAGCGGTGCACTCACCGCCCGGAGGCCAACATGTTCATCCAGACCGAAGCCACGCCGAACCCGGCGACCCTGAAATTCCTCCCCGGCAAGGTGGTCATGGAAACCGGCACCGCCGAGTTCCGCGATGCCACCAGCGCGAGCGCTTCTCCGCTTGCGGCACGCATCTTCGCGATCCCGGGCGTTACCGGCGTCTTCTTTGGCTACGATTTCGTCACTGTCTCCAAGGACGGCCCCGAATGGCATCACCTGAAGCCGGCGATCCTCGGCACCATTATGGAGCATTTCATGAGCGGTGCCCCGGTCATGGGCACGGCCTCGACCTCAGCACAGAACGACAGCGATGAGGAATTCTTCGATGCCGGCGACGAGACGATCGTGGCGACCATCAAGGAACTGCTCGAGACCCGCGTCCGCCCCGCCGTCGCCCAGGATGGCGGCGACATCACCTTCCGCGGTTTCAAGGACGGCAAAGTCTTCCTCAACATGAAGGGTTCCTGCGCTGGCTGCCCGTCCTCGACGGCAACCCTGAAGCATGGCGTGCAGAACCTGCTGCGCCACTTCGTTCCGGAAGTGCAGGAAGTCGAAGCGGTCTGATTTGACCGGACTGGAGACGACATGATCGTTCTTGCGATCGACACGGCGGGTGTGGACTGCGCAGCCGCCGTTTTTGATTCTGATGCCGGCACCATTCTCGGTCGCGTTAGCGAAACAATCGGCCGTGGCCATGCCGAACGGCTGATGGCGATGATCGACGAGGCGCTCGCCGAAGCCGGGCTGACGCTCGGCGATATCGAGCGCATTGGCGTGACCGTCGGACCCGGCTCTTTCACCGGCATCCGTGTCGGTGTTGCCGCGGCCCGTGGCCTGGCTCTCGCGCTCGGCGTGGAATGCGTCGGCGTCTCGACACTCGAAGTGCTGGCGCAGACCGCATCCGAACCGGAAAAGCCAGTGCTGGCCGCGATCAACGCCCATCGCGATCAGGTATATGCCCAGAGCTTCGAACACGGTGCGCCTCAGGGCGACCCACTACTGCTGGAGCTCGACGACTATCTCGCCCGAGCTGCCATTCCTGGCAAAGTGCTCGTCGGCTCGGCTACTGCCCTTGTCGCCGACCGCGAGGCTGAAACCGCCCCCGATCACTATCCGATCGAGATCGTCGCGCGCATTTCAGCAACGGCGAAAGCTCAGGGCAAGCCGAAGCCGCTTTATCTGCGCGGACCGGATGCGAAACCGCAGACGGGATTTGCCGTATCGAGAGCCTGACATGCGCGACAGCCTGTTCTACCGCCAGCCCGAATTCGAAATCGTGCCCATGACCTCCGAACACTGCCGTGCAGTGGCCGAGTTGCATGCCCAGCGCTTCCCCCGCGCCTGGGGCGATGGCGAGTTCCTCAGCCTGCTCCTCCAGCCCAACAGCTTCGGCTTTGCTGCCTGGCAGACCAATACGCTGGTCTTCAAGGCGCCGTTGGCCGGCTTTGTCCTCTCCCGCGAAGTGGCCGGCGAGGCGGAGATCCTGACGATTGCCGTCGGCGACAAGGTCGCCCGCTTCGGCCTCGGCTGGCGCCTCATGCAGGCGGCTCTGCGCGAGGCGAAGGCGAGGGGCGGTGAATCCATGTTCCTCGAGGTCGATGACGGCAACCACGCAGCCCTTGGCCTCTACCGCAAGCTCGGCTTCGAGAAGGCGGGCGAGCGTCCGGCCTATTACACTGACGAAAACGGCCGCCGGTCCTCTGCGCTTGTCATGCGCCGTGATCTTCGCTAACCGGTCGGTTGGACGAACCGACCTTCTGCGGATATGCTGACACCATGAATGACGCCCTGAAATCGTTGGAAGCGCTGTGTGCCGAGCGGGGCATGCGCATGACCGAGCAGCGCCGCGTCATCGCTCGCATCCTCGAAGAATCCGACGATCATCCCGATGTCGAGGAGCTCTATCGTCGCTCCTCCAAGATCGACGCCAAAATCTCGATCTCGACGGTCTACCGCACCGTCAAACTCTTCGAAGACGCCGGCATCATCGAGCGCCACGATTTCCGCGATGGACGCTCGCGCTACGAGACTGTGCCGGAAGAACACCACGATCACCTGATCGACCTGAAGACCGGGACCGTCGTCGAATTCCACTCTCCGGAAATCGAAGCGCTCCAGGAGCGCATCGCCCGCGAACACGGCTTCCGCCTCGTCGGTCACCGTCTTGAGCTCTATGGCATTCCGCTGTCGAAAGACGAAAAGTGAGCCAATGCCCGCCATGCCAGTGAGGCCCGCGTGATCAACTGGCTGAGGGTCGGGCTCTATCTGATCGTACTGCTCGTGGTCTCTGGGCTGCTGATCCCGGTCCAGCTTTTGGCACTGCGCTTCGACTGGCCGCTTCGCCGGCGTTTGCCGCACCACTGGCATCGTCTGGCCCTCTGGTTCCTCGGCATCCGCGTCCATGTCCACGGCGCGCTCGACACCCGCCGTCCGCTGATGATCGCCGCCAATCACGCCTCCTGGAAAGATATTCTCGTCCTCGGTTCCCTCGCCGACGTCACCTTCATCGCCAAGACCGAGGTCGCTTCCTGGCCCGTCTTCGGCTTCCTGGCAAGGTTGCAGAAAACTATCTTCGTCGTGCGGGAAGAAAAGCGCCGAACCGGTGACCAGGTCAACGAGATCGCGGCCCGCATGGCCGATGGCGAAATCGTCGTGCTCTTCCCGGAAGGTACGACCTCCGATGGCAATCGTATTCTAGGTATCAAGTCCTCGCTCTTTGGGGCGGCCGCAGCCGCCCTGCCACCCGAAGACGACGCGGTGGTACATGTCCAGCCGGTCGCGATCGCCTATACCCGCGTTCAGGGCATGCCCATGGGCCGCTATCACCGGCCGATCGCTGGCTGGCCAGGCGACATCGGCCTGGTGGAGCATCTGCTCGGCGTCCTGCGTGCAGGGGCCATCGATGTCGATGTCACCTTTGGAGAGACGGTGGAGTTCAAAAAGGGCGACAGCCGCAAGACACTTGCCACCCGCATTGAGGAGCAGTTGCGCTCGATGCTGCTCGCCCATCTGCGCGGCCGTCACGGTCGCTGAGCCCTACAGACAATTTTTCGGTTTAATCGCGGACCGAAAACCACTAAATAGCGCGGCATGACCCAGGAAACCGCGAGCCTCTCAGATACCCCGGCGCCGGGCGCCAACACGCGCAAGGTCTTCATCAAGACCTATGGCTGCCAGATGAACGTCTATGACAGCGGCCGCATGGCCGATGCCCTGGCGGCGGATGGCTACGCCCCGACCGAGGTCATGGAAGAGGCCGATCTCGTCCTGCTCAACACCTGTCACATCCGCGAAAAGGCCGCCGAAAAGGTCTATTCGGCGCTCGGCCGCCTGCGAGAGCACAAGAAGGTACGTGCGGCGGAAGGCAAGGAATTCATGATCGGCGTCGCCGGCTGTGTGGCACAGGCCGAGGGCGAGGAGATTTCCCGTCGAGAGCCGGCCGTTGACGTCGTCATTGGCCCGCAGACCTATCACCGTCTGCCGCAGGCGCTGCACAAGGCCCGCGCCGGCGAGCGCGTGGTCGATACCGAATATGCGCTGGAAGACAAGTTCGAGCATCTGCCGGACCCGACCAAGGTCGTTGGCAAGCCGCGCTCGGTCACGGCATTCCTCACCGTTCAGGAAGGCTGCGACAAGTTCTGCACCTTCTGTGTGGTGCCCTATACCCGTGGCTCGGAAGTCTCCCGCCCGCTCTCCCAGCTTTTGGCGGAAGCCCGTCGGTTGGTCGACAGTGGCGTGCGCGAACTCACTTTGCTCGGCCAGAACGTCAACGCCTGGCACGGCGAGGATGGAGAGGGCAGGGCGATCGGCCTCGGTGACCTCCTCTACAAGCTTGCGGAGATCCCGGGGCTCGCCCGGTTGCGCTACACCACCAGCCACCCGCGCGACATGGATGACCGTCTGATCGAGGCGCACCGTGACCTGCGCATGCTGATGCCGTATCTGCATCTGCCGGTGCAGTCCGGCTCCGACCGGATCCTCAAGGCCATGAACCGGCGCCACAAGGCCTCCGAATACGTCGCCCTGATTGAGCGCATCCGCTCTGTCCGTCCAGACATCGCGCTTTCGGGCGATTTCATCGTCGGTTTCCCGGGCGAGACGGATCAGGACTTTGAGGACACAATGAATCTCGTTCGCGAAGTGAACTACGCGCAGGCTTATTCGTTCAAGTATTCGACACGTCCCGGCACACCCGGCGCCGACCTGCCCGATCACGTGGCCGAGGATGTGAAGACGGAACGCCTGGCACGGCTGCAGGCGTTGCTGCTCGACCAGCAGCAAGCCTTCATGCAGTCGATGATCGGCAAGACCATCGATCTGCTTCTGGAGAAGCCGGGCCGTATGCCGGGACAGCTCATCGGCCGTTCGCCCTGGCTGCAGTCTGTGAATGTTGATGCAAAGTCATCGCAAATCGGTGACATTATACAGGTACGAATCACCGCAGCCGGCCCAAACAGCTTGTTTGCCGAGGTGGCAGAGGGTTAGAGTGAGGGCCTGAACCTGATCGAACAGGAGCCTGATCGCTTGAACGCAACAGAAGTGGTTTCTTCACCCTCGCGCAATGTCCGCACAACTGCGACCGACGCCAATCACTTCATCTTGACGTTCGAGAACAACCGGCTTGCGAGCGAGCTCTTCGGTCAATTCGACCAACATCTGAAGCTTCTCGAGCAGCGCCTTCAGATCGAAGCCCGCGCCCGTGGCAATTCTGTCGCCATCACGGGTGAGTTGCAGGCCACCAACCAGGCCCGACGCGCACTCGATTTCCTCTATGCCCGCCTGCAGAGCGGCGTCTCGGTCGACGCTTCGGATGTCGAAGGGGCAATCCGCATGGCGGTGGCCGCCGACGATCAGCTTTCTCTTCCGACGATGGAGCGCAAAGCCAAGCTCTCGATGGCGCAGATCTCCACGCGCAAGAAGACGATTGCCGCCCGCACCCCGACCCAGGACGCCTACATGCGCGCGCTCGAACGATCGGAAATGGTCTTCGGCGTTGGTCCTGCCGGCACCGGCAAGACCTATCTCGCCGTTGCCCATGCGGCCCAGTTGCTGGAGCGCGGCGTTGTCGATCGCATTGTCCTGACCCGTCCGGCCGTCGAAGCTGGCGAGCGTCTCGGCTTCCTGCCCGGCGACATGAAGGAAAAGGTCGATCCGTATCTTCGCCCGCTCTATGACGCGCTCTACGACATGATCCCCGGCGACAAGGTCGAGCGCGCCATCACCGCTGGCGTCATTGAAATTGCCCCGCTCGCCTTCATGCGCGGACGGACGCTGGCCAATGCCGCGATCATCCTCGACGAGGCGCAGAACACCACCTCGATGCAGATGAAGATGTTCCTCACCCGTCTCGGCGAGAACGGCCGCATGATCATCACCGGCGACCCGAGCCAGGTCGATCTGCCGCGCGGCGTGACGTCAGGTCTCGTCGAGGCCTTGCAGGTGCTGAAGGGCGTGGAGGGCGTATCGGTGGTCCGCTTCAAGGATACGGATGTGGTGCGCCACCCGCTTGTCGGCCGCATCGTGCAGGCCTATGACGCCAAGTACAAGGTACAGGACGAGAGCGAGCAGAGCGAGCACTAAGCCCGCTCTGCGATCAAACGATGACCAAGTTGGATATACAGATTGCCGTCGAGGCCGAGGGTTGGGCAGACGAGACCGCGTTGGAGGCTTTGGCTCTTCGCGTTCTCGGTACTGCTGAAAACCATCTCGCTGCAAAAGAACGCCAGCCCTTTCCGAAGCAGCCGACAGAGGTTTCGCTCGTCTTCGGCGACGACGAAATGATCCGCGAGATCAATGCGGAATGGCGCAACAAGGACAAGCCGACCAATGTCCTGTCCTTTCCCGCTTTCCCGGTGACCCCCGGCAAGATGCCGGGTCCGATGCTCGGCGATATCATCATCGCCCGGGAGACAGTCGAGCGTGAGGCAGTCGATCTCGAAAAGAGTTTCGAGGATCATTTGACCCACTTGATGGTTCACGGATTCCTGCATCTCTTCGGCTACGACCATATCGAGGCCGATGACGCCGAAAAAATGGAAGCGCTGGAGACTCGCATTCTGGCGGAACTTGGCCTATCTGACCCCTATGCGGGGCAGGACCCCATCTGATAGTTTGGAACAATGACCGATTTTGCGACGAAAACGGCCCCCGAGGCCAAAGAAAGCAACGAAGGATCGTCTTCGGACGAGGGCAGTAGTCCTACCCGAGCGGAAAGCTCGGCACGCCAACATCCTTCCTTCTGGGCCCGTCTGGGCCGAATACTGAAGCCGTCCTCCACCACGACCCTGCGCGAAGACCTGACGGTCGCCCTGAGCGCCGATGCCAGCCTCGGAGAGGCTTTCACGCCCGAAGAGCGGGCGATGCTCAACAACATTCTCCGCTTCCGCGAAGTGCGCGTTGAAGACATCATGGTGCCGCGTGTCGATATCGAAGCGGTCGATCAGAGTGTGACCATCGGCGAGTTGATGACCATCTTCGACGTTTCCGGTCGCTCGCGCATGCCCGTCTATGCCGACACGCTGGACGATCCGCGCGGCATGGTCCACATCCGTGACCTGCTGTCCTACGTCACCAAGCAGGCCCGCAGTCGCCGGCGTGTGACGGCCAAGGCCACCAACGGAGCGAACGGTGGCGAGAAGGCTGAAAAGGCCGAAAAGGTCGAGAAGTCTGCCAAGCCGAAGATCGACTTTGATCTGGCCCGCATCGACCTCAGCAAGACGGTCGCCGAAGCCGGCATCATCCGCTCGATCCTTTTCGTGCCGCCATCGATGCTCGCCTCCGACCTGATGAGCCGCATGCAGGCAGCACGCACCCAGATGGCGCTCGTGATCGACGAATATGGTGGCACCGACGGTCTCGTCAGCCACGAGGACATCGTCGAAATGGTCATCGGCGACATCGATGACGAACATGACGACGAAGAAGTCATGTTCAGCCGCGTTTCCGACGACGTCATTATCGCCGACGCCCGCGTCGAACTCGAAGAGATCGCCGAAGCGATAGGCCCGGATTTCGACATTGCCGACCGGATCGAAGACGTCGACACGCTGGGTGGTCTGATCTTCTCGGCGCTTGGACGCATCCCGGCGCGTGGCGAAGTCGTCCAGGCTCTGCCCGGCTTCGAATTCCACATTCTGGATGCAGATCCACGTCGCATCAAGCGCGTCCGGATCGGCCGCAAGCGGGCCGGCGCCCGTCGTCGCTCGACCGCCAAGGGTGATGTCGAGGCGCGTGCTGACGAGGCTGCCGAGACGAAGACCCCGAACGCCACCGCCGTCTCCGCGGGTGAGGCTGCACCGAAGCCACGGACAAGGGCCGCCGCCAAGCCCCGCGCGCCAAAGGTCGAAACGCCACCTGCAGCCGAGACCGTCCCGGAAGGCACCGTGGCCGAGATGGAAAACGCCGAGCGCCCGTCAGTCTGAAGGTCGCCACACTCCGCAGCGAAAACCGCGACAGGGCCTCCGTTTTTTGGGAGACTGCCCGCGATTGATTCGGGGCAGAAGGGGTGGACATGCAGGCTTTGGCAGCGAGGATCCTGCTCATGTGGGGTCTCAGGCGGGCAGGGCTCGCGGTGCTCGCAGGCGCAATCGGGGCGCTCGCCCTGCCGCCCTTCGACATCTTCGCATCGATGTTCATCTCCTTCACGCTGCTGGTTTGGCTGCTGGACGGTGCGACCGGTAATGCCGATACGGGCAGGGCAGGGCTGTCGTCCTCCTTCTGGACGGGCTGGCTCTTTGGTCTAGGGTATTTTGTCTGTGGCCTCTGGTGGCTCGGAAACGCTCTGCTTCTGGAAGCGGACGAATTCGCCTGGGCAATCCCGCTTGCGGTTCTCGGCCTGCCCGCCGTGCTCGCCATCTTCTATGGACTGGCCACGTTGCTTGCACGTCTCGTCTGGTCGGATGGGATGGGCCGCATAGCAGCACTTGCTGCCGCCTTCGGCTTTGCCGAGTGGCTCCGCAGCTTCGTCGCGACCGGTTTCCCCTGGAATGCGATCGGCTATGCCGCCATGCCCGTCCCCCTGATGATGCAGTCGAGCCATGTGCTCGGCGTCCTCGCCATCACACCGCTGGCCGTCTTCGTCTTTGCGGCTCCGGCACTCCTCGGCACGCGTCGCGGGGCGTGGCCCGGTTTGCTGCTGGCCGCGAGCCTTCTCAGCGCTCATCTGGGCTATGGCGCCTACCGCCTGTATGTCGCGCCGGTGGTTCCGACGGACAAGACGCTCACTGTCCGCCTCGTGCAGCCATCGATCGATCAGTCGCAAAAGATGGAGAACACCGACCGCATCGGCATCTTCGAGAAGCACTTGGCGCTGACGGCAGCAGCACCGGAGGAAGGCAAGCCCCGGCCGGATGTGATCGTCTGGCCGGAAACCTCGGTCCCCTTCATCCTGACGGAAAACCCTGATGCTCTGGCGCGCATTGGCGATGTGCTCGAGGAAGGGCAGATCCTGCTGACTGGCGCCGTTCGGGCCGAGGAGCGCGGCGCGGGCCAGATGCCGCTCTACTACAATTCCGTCTACATGATCGACGACGAGGGCCAGATCCTCGCCGCGAGCGACAAGGTCCATCTCACGCCCTTCGGCGAATATGTGCCCTATGAGAGCCTGTTGCGGGAATTCGGGATTGAGGAACTGATAAGCCTGCCCGGCGGCTTCACCGCAGCATCCAGCCGCACGCCACTGACGCTTCCCTCCGGCATCGGGCTCTATCCGTTGATCTGCTACGAGGCGATCTTTCCGGCGGAAATTGCCCCTGATCTCGCCGGCGCCAGTGTCATCTTGAACGTCACCAATGACGCCTGGTTCGGCGCAACCCCGGGCCCATACCAGCACTTCCTTCAGGCCCGTTTGCGCGCCGTGGAGACTGGCGTGCCGCTGATCCGGGTAGCCAATAACGGCATTTCCGCTGTGATCGACCCCTATGGACGTGTCATTGAGGGACTTTCTCTTGATGCCGTCGGAGCTGCAGATTCAACCTTCGGTATAGAATCTGTTCCGGAAAAAAACATCCACAACCACAATTTAAACTTTTGGTTGGTGCTGGTGTTCATGAGCCTTCTGGCTGTAGTTTCTAGTCTGGGTTTTATTAGGCGGACGAATTGACCAAAAACCCCTAAAATTGCATAGTGGATCAGACCGATAATCTGCAAGTATGCTGAAAGATGATCGATGGCGAGCACAACGTCTCGTTATGGTTTGGCGGGCAAGGGGTTATGGTCGCAACGCCAACAATTTTGTCAGGACGACATTAATGATCGAGAACAAGAAGAAGCCGAACCCGATTGACATCCATGTCGGAAGCCGGATTCGCCTTCGTCGTACGATGCTGGGCATGAGCCAGGAGAAGCTTGGTGAAAGCCTCGGGATCACCTTTCAGCAGATCCAGAAGTATGAAAAGGGTACCAACCGCGTTGGTGCGAGCCGCCTTCAGAACATCTCCAACATTCTGACTGTGCCGGTTTCCTTCTTCTTCGAAGATGCGCCGGGCGAGCAGCCGTCGGGTGCGGGCATGGCAGAAGCCTCCAGCTCGAATTACGTTGTCGACTTCCTGTCGTCTTCCGAAGGCCTGCAGCTCAACCGCGCCTTTGTAAAGATTGGCGACGCCAAGGTCCGTCGCAAGATCGTTGACCTCGTCAAGGCGCTGGCGGCTGAAGCAGACAGCGAGTAAGCTGGATGCACTCCTGACAAAGAGAGCGGCCGCAGGGCCGCTTTTTTTGTGCCCGCGGAAGGAAAAATTTACTCACATAAAGATATATTTATGTGGTTGTGTCCTTGTCATCGGGTTTCGAACTGAGTAACGATGCCCGCCATCCATACTTTGAGGGGAATCCCGATGCGTGCGAATTATCTTTTCACCAGCGAATCCGTATCCGAAGGTCATCCGGACAAGGTTTGTGACCGAATCTCCGACGAAATCGTCGATCTCGTTTACCGCGAAGCCGCCAAGACTGGTGTCGATCCCTGGACCGTACGCATCGCCTGCGAAACGCTTGCCACCACCAACCGTGTCGTTATTGCCGGTGAAGTCCGCCTTCCGCCGAGCCTGATGAAGACCGACAAGAATGGCAACGAGGTCATCAACCCCGCGAAGTTCAAGTCCGCCGCACGCAAGGCAATCCGCGACATCGGCTATGAGCAGGACGGCTTCCACTGGAAGACGGCCAAGATCGATGTGCTCCTGCATTCGCAGTCGGCTCATATCGCCCAGGGCGTCGACAAGGCGGCCGACAGTTCCAACAGCGAAGGCGCTGGCGACCAGGGCATCATGTTCGGTTACGCCTGCAAGGAAACGCCGGACCTGATGCCGGCCCCGATCTATTATTCGCACAAGATCCTGCAGACGCTCTCTGCCGCCCGCAAGAAGGGCGAGGGCGATGTCGGCAAGCTCGGCCCTGATGCCAAGAGCCAGGTCACCGTCCGTTACGTTGACGGCAAGCCTGCCGAAGCAACGTCGATCGTTCTCTCCACCCAGCACCTCGACGAGAGCTGGGACTCCAAGAAGGTTCGCGAGGTCGTCGAGCCCTATATCCAGGAAGCACTGGGCGACCTGAAAATTGCCGACGATTGCGCCTGGTATATCAACCCGACCGGCAAGTTCGTCATCGGCGGCCCGGATGGTGACGCCGGCCTCACCGGCCGCAAGATCATCGTCGACACCTATGGCGGTGCAGCCCCCCATGGCGGTGGCGCCTTCTCCGGCAAGGACACGACCAAGGTCGACCGCTCGGCCGCTTACGCTGCCCGCTACCTCGCAAAGAACGTCGTCGCTGCCGGTCTGGCTGACCGCTGCACGATCCAGATCTCCTATGCCATCGGCATTGCCCAGCCGCTGTCGATCTATGTCGACCTGCATGGCACCGGCAAGGTGACCGAGGACGAGGTCGAAGCCGGCATCCGCAAGGTCATGGACTTGTCCCCATCGGGCATCCGCCGCCATCTTGACCTGAACAAGCCGATCTATGCTAAGACGTCGGCCTACGGCCATTTCGGCCGCAAGGCTGGCCGTGATGGTTCCTTCTCCTGGGAGAAGCTGGATCTGGTCAAGCCGCTCAAGGATACGATCAAGGCTTGATCTGAATGACGGAACAGGAACGCAGGACGAGGTCGACCGAAGCTTTCTTCGGTCGACGCAAGGGCAAGCCGTTGCGCGAGCAACAGGTCGAGCGCATGGAAACCGTCCTGCCGGAGCTGAAGGTCGACCTGGCGTCGCCGGTGCCGGGTGATCTCAAGTCGCTCTTCCCTATTCCCGTCGACAAGATCCGTCTCGAAATCGGCTTCGGGGGCGGTGAGCATCTGGTTCACCGGGCCCGGAACAATCCGACGACCGGCTTTATCGGTGTCGAACCCTTCGTCAATTCCATGGCAAAACTACTCGCGGTCGTCGAGGCCGAGGGTCTGAAGAACATTCGCGTCTATGATGATGACGCGACCCAATTGCTGGACTGGTTACCGGAAGGCCAGATCGACCAGATCGATCTTCTCTACGCTGATCCCTGGCCCAAGAAAAAGCACTGGAAGCGACGTTTCGTCTCGCAAGTGAACCTGCAGCGCTTCCACAAGGTCCTGAAGCCGGAAGGCACCTTCTGCTTCGCCTCCGACATCGACACCTACGTCAACTGGACGCTGCAACACTGCCGCGATCATGGTGGTTTTGAGTGGCTGGCCCGCAATGCGAGCGATTGGCTCACGCCCTATGAGGGCTGGCCGGGGACACGCTATGAAGCCAAGGCTCGGCGTGAAGGCCGGTCGTCGGCCTATCTCACATTTCAAAAGCGCCGATTTGCATCTCTGTGAGATGGCGGCTCGCTGCACTTGTTAGTGCAGCGAAACGGTCTTGAGGTCGTCTTCCGCTGCCTTGAAAAAGGTGCTGGACCTGTTGTCGGTGAGCAGGATCGGCGTGCCGTCTGCGGCAAACAGCGCCCAGAGATCCAGCGTTGGATCGATTTCCGGGGCCTCCGGAAAGCAGCGGGACACGTCGTCCGATTTCATCTTCCTGATATAGCCCACTTCGCCGGCGCCGAGATGCGCCAGTTCGGATTTCGTCAGGCGGGATGAGGCTTCTTTGAGTAACATTCCGATCCTCCGCGAATGAGGGAGAGGCGGCAGAACATTGCCGCGAACTTCATTCTGCGGTGGAGATGTTAATTTTCCTTACCAGATGCACGGGATCATGGCGGATGATCTCGATTGCCAGAAGACCGTTTCTCAGCGAGGCCCCGGTCACCTCCATGCCGTCTTCGATGGCAAAGACCCGCTGGAACTGACGTGAGGCAATGCCTCGGAAGAGATAGTCTGCCTCCTCGCGTTCGGCCTGCTTGCCACGAATCACGAGCTGACTGGCCTCCACGCTGACATCGAGTTCGTCCTCTGCGAAGCCTGCCACGGCGAGCGTCACGCGCAGCCGTTCGCTGCCTTTCTGCGGCGGCAGTCGCTCGATGTCATAGGGCGGGTAGCCATCGCTACCCCGTGGGCGCCGAAAGGCGCTACCGTCGCCGGTGTCGAAGGTGATGATGAAGGCTTCGGATGGCAGTCTGTTGCGCGTCATTTCATTCCCTTGTGCAGCCCTCAAGGACTGTCGTCGTCTGCCAAATATGGGAAATCGCACGGCCCTCGACAAGCACTGTCTTGCTTGACAAAAGCGAACCCGCGTTCCAAGCCTCGGCCTTTCGACTTTAGGATTGCTCCATGACAGAACCCCGCAAGATCATCATCGATACCGACCCCGGTCAGGACGATGCCGCCGCCCTCATGCTCGCCTTTGCGAGCCCGGATGAACTCGACCTGCTTGGCATCACCACGGTCGCCGGCAACGTGCCCCTCACGATGACGAGCCGCAATGCCCGCATCGTCTGCGAGCTCTGCGGCGAGACCGACCGGCGCGTCTTCGAAGGGGCTGATCGGCCCATGGTACGCCCGCTCGTCACAGCCGAACACGTCCATGGCAAGACCGGACTTGATGGTGCGGTTCTCCCCGAACCGACAATGGCCGTCCAGAGCCAGCACGCCGTGGACTTCATCATCGAGACAGTCCGCAACGAGCCGGCAGGCACCGTCACGCTCTGCACGCTCGGCCCGCTGACGAACATCGGCCTTGCGCTTCAGAAGGCGCCGGACATCGCCCCGCGCGTCAAGGAACTGGTGATGATGGGTGGTGGCTTCTCCGAGGGGGGCAACATCACGCCGGCCGCCGAATTCAACATCTATGTCGATCCGCATGCCGCGGCTGCCGTCCTCGGCTCGGGCATCCCGGTCACCATCATGCCGCTCGATGTCACCCACCAGCTGATGACCACCAAGGCCCGCGTTGCGCGCATGGCGGCGCTCGGCACAAAGCCGGCCAAGGTCATGGTCGAGTGGCTGGAATTCTTCGAGCGCTTCGACGAGGAGAAATACGGCTCGGATGGCGGCCCGCTACATGATCCGACGGTGGTTGCCTACCTTCTAAAGCCGGAACTCTTCAGCGGACGTCATTGCAATGTCGAAGTCGAGCTTCAGTCCGAGCTGACGGTCGGCATGACCGTTGTCGACTGGTGGCGCGTCTCCGGCCGCACGCCGAATGCGACCTTCATGCGCAGCGTCGATGCCGACGGCTTCTTCGATCTGTTGATCGAGCGCTTTGCCCGCCTTTGATCAAACGAATAAGGGCGCTGCCTCGGCAGCGCCCTTTGATTTGGATTTGGACTTGGGCTCTGAACCTCAGAACTCTTCCCAATTGTCCGCACTTGCCGCAGCGCCGCCTGCCGCCGCCATCTTGCGAGGGGCCGGCGTATAGACCGGTGCTCTGGGGCTTGCAGCCGTTGAGGTTGCGGGGCTTCGCATCGTTTCCGCCGCAGCGCGCAGGGCCGCAACTGGCGCAGCAGCGCCGGTTACCTGGAACTTCGCCACCAGGCCGCGCAGCGTATCGGACTCGTTGCGCAGCGCCATGCTGGCCGCCGTCGTCTCTTCCACCATCGCAGCGTTCTGCTGGGTCACCTGGTCCATCTGGTTGACGGCGGCATTGACCTCCTTGAGGCCGGATGCCTGTTCGCTTGCCGAAGCGGAGATCTGGCGGATGAGGCCGTTGATCTGCATGACCTGCTGGGCGATCTTTTCGAGCGTCTGACCGGCTTCGCCGACAAGCTCGACGCCGTCCTTGACCTGGGCGGCCGAGGCATTGATCAGCGCCTTGATCTCCTTGGCGGCCGTTGCCGAACGCTGGGCGAGCTCACGGACTTCCTGCGCGACGACGGCAAAGCCCTTTCCGGCTTCCCCGGCACGCGCCGCTTCCACGCCCGCATTGAGCGCGAGCAGGTTGGTCTGGAAGGCGATCTCGTCGATGACCCCGATGATGCGGGAGATTTCCTGCGACGACTGCTCGATGCCATGCATCGAGGCAACTGCTTTCTGTACTACCTCGCCAGACTTTTCGGCATCCTTCACTGCAACCGAAACGGTGTTTGCCGCTGTCCCTGCATTGTCGGCGCTCGAATTGACCTGTTCGGTCAGCTCGTTCAGAGCCGCCGCCGTCTCCTCAAGGCTCGCCGCCTGCTGCTCGGTTCGCTTGGAAAGGTCTGCAGCGCTTTCGGAGATCTCGCTGGTGCCGGCGGCGATGTTGACCACGCTGCCGTTCACAGAGGCGAGCGCCTGTTCGAGGCTTGTCACGGCATCGTTGAAGTCGCGCTTCAGGGCGGCATACTCGCCCGGGAATTCGTCGGCGATCCGATAGGTGAGATTGCCCTGAGAGAGCTGCGCGAGACCGCTTCCGAGCGCGGTCACGACATGCTGTTGCACCGAAGCGGATTGAGTGCGTTCGTCTTCGTTGCGACGGCGCTCGCCTTCAGCGGCCTTGCGCTGTGCATCGGCTTCGGCGGCAAGCATGTTGCTTTCGGCGAGCTTGTGGCGGAAGCCGTCGAGCGCCTTGGCGACAAGACCGATCTCATCCTGGCGATCTTGGTTTGAAACGTCACTGGCGTAGTCGCCCTTGGTCATGCGTTCGACGTCGCCGACCAGCCCGTGCAGCGGGCGCTGGGCGATCGAACGCACTGCAAGGAACAGCGCCAGCATCACGGCTGCAAGTACGATCAGGCCGCCAATGATCATCATCATGGTCTGTGCCTCGATCGGTGCGTTGATCGCAGCATGCGGAATGTCGATGATCACCGCCCAGGTGGCGTTCACGCCGGGAACGGCAAAGGGGTAGAGCAGGCGGTCGTAGCCTTCGCCGCTTGCGTCGGAAAGATTTGGTACGAGGCTGCCGGTTCCGTTCGACAGCGAAGTCTTGAGGGCGTCGGCCCCTTCGGCTTCGTATGACTTCATCAGAAGCTCGTCAGTCGGGGCCACGAGCCACTGCGCGCCTTGCGCCACGAGCAGCACACGCCCGGTTTCAAATGGCTTCAACGCCTTGAGCTTCTCGGAGAGCGAAAGCAGGGACATGTCGACGCCCGTCACGCCGAGCAGCTTGCCGCCGGAATAGACCGGATAGGCAATAGAGCTCATCGTCGTCGGAACGTCGGTGCCTTCGGCGAGATAGGGTGCGGTGATCGCGCCTTTGCCGCTCTTGGCAGCGAGTGCGTACCATTCTGCCGGATAGTCCGCCCGGAAGGTGGAGAACTGAATGTCGCCATTACGATCTTTCGACCAATAGGGCGTAAAGTCACCGTCGTCATTGGCGGAGAGCTCAAGCTTGCCCTTGATTTCATCCTTCTGACCGTCGATGGCGCGGGGTTCCTCCGCCATCCAGCTTCCGAAGGCGAATGGGTTCTGCTCAAGGTTGGCCTTGAGGATGTTCGTGATCCCCTGGCGGTCGAGCGATTTTCCTTCGTGGCCGCGACCGATGACGCCGGACATGGTGCGTGCGGCACTTGCCAGTTCGCCGATGTCCCCGGCGATCTCGCGGGCGATGGATTTGGCCTCGGCATTGGCCTGTTCCATTGTCAGGGAATGAACCCGATCACGGGTCTGAGAAATCAGAACGAGATTGGAAAGGAAAAGCACAAGTCCGATGGCAACGCCGGTGACGACCAGAAGTTTGGCGGCGATCGAACGGGTAAAGAAGGCGAACATGGGAGCCTCGAAAACTGAGGATCAGGACGCAGGGACATTCGTTCCGCGCTGTCATGGCGCGGCCGGGCACGCTTTCGCATACCCCGATCGCGACCGATGCTATGTTCCATTGCTTAACGGGCAATAAATCAGACTTAAGCGGCCTGATTAAGTATCAAAGCGAGGCCGTCACATCGGCGGCCACGGGGATCGACGGCTGGGCGCCGGCCTTGAGGCAAGCAAGCGATCCGGCGACGGCTGCGCGGCGCAGCGCATCGCCGAAAGCAAGACCAGCGTCCAGGCTCGCGGCAAGATAGCCGCAGAAGGTATCGCCAGCGCCGACCGTATCGACCGGCACGATCTTCAGGCCCTTGGTCCGGTGCACAGTGCCACCTTCGGCAGCAATCACGCCATCGGCGCCGAGGGTGACGATCAGGATCTGACCGGTCTTGCCATGCATGTCGAGGAGGATCTGCTCCCGCTCTTCGCCTGTCAGGTTGTCACGGCCGACCAGCCGTTCGAATTCGGTTTCGTTAGCGATGACGATATCCGCAAGCGCCGCCAGGTCTTCTGTCTCCGGGGTGAGGGGTGCGATGTTCAGCACCGTCCGGACGCCCCGTGCTTTCGCGCTCTTCAGCGCAGCCTCGACGGAGCCTGCCGGCACCTCCTGCTGCACCATCAGGATATCGCCGTCCTGCATGCCCTCTATAGCGCTCTCGGCCTGCGCAGCGCTGACGGTGCCATTGGCGGCGGGCACGACGGCGATCATGTTCTCGCCGTCGCCCCCCACCAGGATGAGCGCGGTACCGGTCGGGCCATCGACGCGGGCAACGGCCGAAAGGATTGCGCCTGCCTTGTCGAGAAGATCAAGCGCCGGGCCTGCGAACTCGTCGCGACCGACAGCGCCGACCATGCGCACCTCGGCCCCGGCGCGCCGGGCTGCCAGCGCCTGATTTGCACCCTTGCCGCCCGCTGCCGTTGCAAATCCCGTCCCGGCGACCGTTTCACCCGGCTTTGGCAGCCTGGGCGTGGTGGCAACGAGGTCCATGTTGATGGAGCCGAAGACGGTGATCATGAGCGCGGTGCCTCCCTGAATGCTCTAGGCTGTCGCGCTCTTTTGGACCGGGTCTCAGTCCTCGTCAACAACCCTGAGCTTGAGTAGACCCGTGCGGCTCTCGACGGCGCGGCTGGGCGCATCGTCGCCATCCTCTCGTCCGCCGGGTGTTTCGAATTCCATGGCTTCGATCTTGGCGCCGCGTTTTGCCAGCTTGTCCGAGGAGGTGATGATCATCTCGACATCCTTCTGGGCCGCGAGGAAATGGCTCTGAAGCTTTCGCGTCCGGTCGTCCAGACGTCCAAGGTCCTCCATCAATCGGATGACTTCGCCCTGGATCAGGTGCGCCTGTTCACGCATGCGCTGGTCCTTCAGTACGGCCTGAATCACCTGGATGGACAGCATCAGCAGCGATGGCGACACGATCACCACCTTCTGCCGGTGCGCTTTCTGCACAACGCCTTCGAAGTTCTCGTGGATCTCAGCGAAGATCGATTCCGACGGCACGAACAGGAAGGCCATATCCTGGGTCTCGCCGGGGATCAGGTACTTCTCCGAGATGTCGCGGATATGCACCTCCATATCCCGGCGGAACTGCTGCGAGGCAGCCTTCTTCTGTTCCGGATTTTCCGTCTCCCGGATCACGTTCCAGGCTTCGAGTGGGAACTTCGCATCCACCACCAGTGGCGGCGAATTGTTCGGCATCCGGATGGTGCAGTCGGGACGCGAGCCGTTGGAAAGTGTCGTCTGGAACGCATAGGCGCCCATCGGCAGACCGTCGGCGACAATCGTCTCCATGCGCGACTGGCCGAAGGCGCCGCGCGTCTGCTTGTTGGACAGGATCGCCTGAAGGCCGACGACATCCTTGGCCAGCGACTGGATGTTGTTCTGCGCGGCATCGATTACCGCCAGTCGCTCCTGCAGCGTGCGCAGATTGTCATGCGTCGACTTGGTCTGCTCGGTGATCGTCGTGCCTAACCGATGCGTCATGCCATCAAGCCGTTGGCTGATCGACTGATTGAGCTCGGCCTGGCGGCTGCCGAACACTTCGGCCATGGTTGCAAGCCGTCCCTGCATTTCGGCCTGGGCCTTCAGCAGTTCCGCAAGCCGCGCTTCCGCAGCTTCGTCCCGCCGTGCAGTCTCTTCCCGCAATTCGGCGCGCAAACGTGCGGCCCGCATCGTCGCGATGACGATCAAGACGAGCGGCAGTAAAAACAGAAGAGCCACGAGGCCGATGAGGAACGCGGGCTGAAGGGTGACTGAGCCGATGGTCACTGCCGGAATGTCGAGAAGGGTCATGCGCGGGATGATAGCTGATTCGGACCGCGAAAACAGATCAAAGAGTGAACGGACGTCTCCCTTGCCGGGAAGTCACAGGTTGCTATAGCGAAAAAATACGCGCCTTCAGTATGTGACGATAATCAATCCTTCCCCGGAAATCTGGACGTTTTTCGTTCAGTGCGACCGCGATACGCTCGCGAAGGCAAAAATATGCTCTCCCCCGACAACTGAACATTTACCATTTTAGAATTCTCTGAATGTCGCTTATCAGCAATCGCTGATGTTTTTGTGAACCAGAAGAGTGAAGTACCGGCCATGGCGTCGCAAACCGAAAATGCAGATCTGAAGAACCGTCTTCGCTTCCTGGGATTGGACGACAAGGGCAGGGAAACTCTGCGAAGACTTGGACCGCTGATCCGCAAGAACATCGGCGGTGCACTCGAAATATTCTACGACAAGATCCGCAAGGTTCCAGAGACCGCCGCTTTCTTTCGCAACGACGATCATATTAAGGGTGCCAAGAAGCGTCAGGAAGAACACTGGGGCATCGTCGGCACCGCAGACTATACGGATAGCTATGTCGAGGGTGTCACCAAGGTCGGCAAGGCCCATGCGCGCATTGGCCTCGAGCCACGCTGGTATATCGGTGGTTATGCGCTCGTTCTCGAGCAACTCGTACATGCGGTCGTTCGCGAACGTTGGCCGAGCCGTTTCGGTCGGCGCAATTCCGAGCAGCTCGCTGAAGAGATCTCTGTCGTCGTCAAGGCTGCCTTGCTCGACATGGACTATTCCATCTCCGTCTATCTGGCGATCCTGGCCGAGCAGCGTCAGGCTGCGGAAGACGCCCGGCTGAAGGCGGAAGCCGAGCAGGCAACGGCGCTCGCAGCCCTGCGCGGCGCACTCGGCAAGCTGTCTGCCGGCGATCTTGAAGCCCGGCTGCCGAACGATCTGCCGGCCAATTTCGCGCAGATGGCCGAGGACTACAATGCGTCGGTCGATGCACTGCGCGCGACGATTACGACCGTGCGCCATTCTGCCGACGAAATCTTCAAGTCGACGACTGCGATTTCCGATGCCACCGATGATCTCGCACAGCGCACCGAGCAGCAGGCGGCGGGTCTCGAGGAAAGCACTGCCGCGCTGCACGAGCTGACCCAGAATGTCACCTTGACCGCCGATGGCGCGAAGGAGGCTGCCACGGTCGTCGGTGCTGCCTTGACGGAAGCCCGCGTCTCCGAAGAGGTTGTCTCCCGCGCTGTCACCGCCATGGGGGCCATCGAGAAATCCTCCGACGAGATTTCCAAGATCATCGGCGTCATCGACGAGATTGCCTTCCAGACCAACCTTCTGGCGCTGAACGCCGGCGTGGAGGCTGCCCGTGCGGGTGAGGCCGGGCGTGGCTTCGCGGTCGTCGCGCAGGAAGTTCGTGAGCTTGCGCAGCGTTGCGCCAACGCCGCCCGCGAGATCAAGAACCTGATCTCGCAGAGCTCGACACAGGTCGAAGCTGGTGTCGGCCTCGTCAACAATGCTGGCGATGCACTCGGCAAGATCATCGTTCGCATCGGCGAGATCAACGACATCGTCGGCAAGATCGCGCTTGCCGCAGCCGACCAGTCCGGCGGCCTGCGCGAGGTCAACACGTCAGTTCAGTCGATGGATCAGATCACCCAGCGCAACGCCGCCATGGTCGAGGAAAGCTCGGCCCAGACCGCGACGCTGATGGAAGAGGCCGGGCGCCTCGTCCAGGCGCTGCAAGGTTTCAAGACGAGCGGAAGCCGCATGCAGACGTCGAACCCGGGCAGCAACTACCGCATGGCCTCGTAATCCGGCCCTTGCCCGTCACGGTCGCGCGGAAACCGCGCGACCGTTTAGGAACTGTTCAGCAAAGCGTGGCAGTTCTGACTGATACCAGCCAAACCGAAAGTCTTCATAACATCATGACCTCGAACACTCAGAACGACCTCACCGAACGTCTTGAATTCCTGGAGATCGATCAGAAGACGCGCAGCACGCTCGCCGAGCTTCGGCCTTCGATCAAGGAGGTCCTGGGCGGGGCATTGGACAAGTTTTACGCCAAGGTTTCAAAGACCGGGAAGACCGCCGCGCATTTCCGCGATGGCGCCCATATGAATGGCGCAAAGAGCGCCCAGATCGGCCATTGGGACAAGGTCGCCAGCGGCAATTTCGATGAAAACTACGTGCGCGGGGTCACGGCTGTCGGCAAGGCCCATGCCCGGATCGGTCTCGAGCCTCGCTGGTATATCGGCGGCTATTCGATGCTGGTCGGCGAACTTCTGGCCGGCATCCTGGTCAAGCACTGGCCTTTCCCGTTCGGCAAACAGCATGCCGCCTCGCTCGCCGACAAGATGCGCGCCGTGGTCAAGGCCGCCATGCTCGACATGGACTATTCGATTTCCGTCTACCTGGAAGAGCTGGAAAGCCGGCGCCGGGCGCTCGAGGAAGAGCGTGCCCGTTTTGAGGCCGATCAGGCGATCGCCATGGAGCATCTGCGTCGTGGCCTGGAATCGCTGGCCCAAGGTGACTTCGAAGCCCGCATGACCACGGACCTGCCTGAGAACTTCAAGGAGATGGCAGGGCATTACAACGATACGGTCGATCGCCTGAACGTTTCCTTTGCCGCGATCCGCCGCGCCTCGGAAGGCATTCTGAGCGGAACCGATGCGATCGCTCACGCCTCGAGCGAACTGGCGAGCCGCACGACCCGCCAGGCCAGCGGCGTGCAGGAAAGCTCCACCGCCTTGCAGCAGCTGTCCGTCAGCGTCAGTCAGACGGCAGCCAATGCCGAGCGTGCCTCGCAGGAAGTGCGCGATACGCAGCAGCAGGCGAAGACGTCAGGTACGGTCGTGTCGAAGGCTGTCTCCGCCATGGATGCGATCGAAAAGTCCTCCACTGAGATCTCCAAGATCATCGGGGTGATCGATGAAATCGCCTTCCAGACCAATCTGCTCGCGCTGAACGCCGGCGTCGAAGCAGCACGCGCTGGCGATGCCGGCAAGGGTTTTGCCGTGGTCGCCCAGGAAGTCCGCCAGCTTGCCCAGCGCTCAGCCGATGCGGCGAAGGAAATCAAGCAGCTGATTTCCCAGAGCTCCGCCCAGGTGAAGGAAGGCGTCGGTCTTGTCACCGGCACCGGCGAAGCCCTGACCGACATCATCACGCGCATCGATGCGATCGACACCTTCGTCTCCGACATCGCGACCGCGGCCAAGGACCAGGCGATCGGCCTCAATGAAGTGAACCAGGCGACCCGCAACATGGATCTCCTGACCCACGAGAACAGCGACATGGTCGAGCGCACGTCGGACGAGACGCGCCGCCTGCGGGCCGAGGTCGCCGGTCTCGTCGAGCAGTTGTCTCAGATCCGCACCCGTGCCGACGCAGCCCCGCAGGGGCGTCGCATCATGGAACGACGGGTCGCCTGATCCGGCTCAGAATCGGAGAAACGGAAGCGTTTTTTCCGTTTCCTCCGTGGGGAAGTTGCGCTAAGGGAGACCATGACCATCAAGCCTCTCATCATCCTGCCCGATCCCCTGCTGCGTCAGGTATCCGCGCCCATCGAGCGCGTCGATGCCGAGCTCGAGCAGTTGATCGATGACATGCTCGAAACCATGTACGAAGCGCCGGGCATCGGCCTTGCGGCGATCCAGGTCGGCGTGCCGCGCCGTTTGCTGGTGATCGATCTCGCCAAGGAAGGCGAAGAGCCGGCGCCGCTCGTCTACATCAATCCGGAGATCGTCAAGAGTTCGGACGAATGCTCGGTCTACGAGGAAGGCTGCCTGTCGATCCCGGACTATTACGCCGAGGTTGAACGTCCGGCCTCGATCACGGTGAAGTCGCTCGGCCGGGACGGCAAGGAGACGGTGACCGAGGCCGACGGCCTGCTCGCCACTTGCCTTCAGCATGAAATCGACCATTTGAACGGCGTGCTCTTCATCGACCACATCTCCCGCCTGAAGCGTGAGATGGTGATCAAGAGGTTCACCAAGGCCGCCCGTCAGAAGATCTGATATCGAGCAAATCTAGCAAAAGTGCGAAGCGGTTTTGCGTCCGGAATTGCGTATAAACAAAATGATAGAGCATTGACGGCGCTCCGTTTTCGCCGGAAATGCTCTGGGCGTAGTTTAACCCGCGCTTGAAGGCTGACAGAATGGCACTTCGCATCATCTTCATGGGCACGCCGGACTTTTCCGTCGCGACCCTGAAAGCCTTGCATGCGGCAGGCCACGAGATCGTCGCCGCTTACTCGCAACCGCCCCGTCCGGGCGGTCGCCGTGGCCTGGACCTGCAGAAGTCGCCGGTGCATCAGGCGGCCGAAGACCTCGGCATCGAAGTCCGCCACCCCCTGAATTTCCGCGATCCGGCCGACCGTGATGCCTTTGTCGCGCTTGAGGCCGATGTCGCGGTGGTCGTTGCCTATGGCTTGCTGTTGCCGGAGGCGATCCTCAACGGCACGCGTCTCGGCGCCTATAACGGCCATGCCTCCCTGCTGCCGCGCTGGCGAGGGGCTGCCCCCATCCAGCGCGCCATCATGGCCGGCGATGCCGAGACCGGGATGATGGTGATGAAAATGGACAAGGGCCTCGACACGGGCCCCGTAGCACTCACACGCAAGGTTGCGATCGGTCCCGACATGACCGCCGGCGAACTGCACGACGCTCTGAGCTTGGCCGGCGCCGAAGCCATGGTCGAGGCAATGGCGGGGCTGGAAGCTGGAACACTCGTAACCGTCTCCCAGGCCGAAGACGGTGTGCTCTACGCGACAAAGATCGACAAGGCCGAGACCCGCGTCGACTTCTCCCGTTCGGCAACTGAGGTCCACAACCATATCCGCGGCCTCTCGCCCTTCCCGGGCGCCTGGACCGAGATCGAGGTCAATGGCAAGCTCGAACGCGTCAAGCTCCTCGCCTCGCATCTCGCCGAGAAGGATGAAGTGTTGGCGGCTGCCGGCACGGCCCTTGACGAGCACCTGACGATCGCTTGCGGTACGGGCGCAATCAGCCTCGTCCGCCTCCAGAAGGCCGGCGGCAAGGCACTGAACGCCGAAGACTTCCTGCGTGGCACCCCACTCCCCAAGGGCACGGTGATCGCCTGATGCCCCGCTTCCGGATGACCGTCGAATATGATGGCTCGGCCTATGTCGGCTGGCAGCGCCAGGACAACGGCCACTCCATCCAGACCGCCCTCGAACAAGCGATCCTGTCTTTGACCAGCGAGACTGTCGTGATCCGGGGCGCAGGTCGTACCGATTCCGGTGTCCATGCCATGGGCCAGGTCATCCATGCAGATCTTTCCCGCGCCTGGGAGCCGCACAAGCTGCGCAACGCGCTGAACGCTCATCTTGCCATGGCGTCGGAACAGGTCGCCGTAATCGATGTGCAGGCCGTACCTGATGAGTTCGACGCCCGCTTCTCGGCGCTCCGCCGGCATTATCTCTACCGCATCATCACCCGCCCGGCGCGTCTCGCGCTGGAGGACAAACGTGCCTGGTGGGTGCCGAAGCCGCTCGATCACGAGGCGATGCATGCGGCGGCGCAGCAGCTTGTCGGTCACCACGACTTCACCACCTTCCGCTCGGCCCATTGCCAGGCGAAGAGCCCAGTCCGCACGCTGGATCGCCTGGATGTCACGCGCTCCGACAATCTCATCGAGATCCGCGCCACGGCCCAAAGCTTTCTGCACAATCAGATCCGGTCTTTCGCCGGCACCTTGAAGCTTGCCGGCGAGGGCAAGATGACACCGGCCGATGTGCGCGCTGCACTCGAAGCCCGTGATCGTGCAGCCTGCGGGCCGGTCGCGCCACCGGAAGGACTGTTCTTCATGGCTGTGGACTATCCCGGCGACGAGCCGTTCAGCGGCTGAGGCTCAAGGCTCAACCCGGATAGACGCCGAGATAGCGTTCCAGCACCTCGGCAATGATCATGGCGGGCACGAGCAGGATCAGAACGATGGTTGAGACCATCAGCAACTGGTCGCCGACGATCATGCGTATGATGCGGAAGAGCGCCGCGATGACGGTGATCATCAGCAGAAACCACAACAGCGCCACGAGGCCTGCCAGGCCGGGCAGGAACATCATCAACAGGACCAGAAGGCCGTAGGAATAGGAGACCGGCAGAGCAAGCCAGTTGATCGCCACGACCATCGATGCGTATTTCTCGCCGGTCCCGACCATCCAGCAGAGAATGCCAAGCAATATCAGCGGAAACAGCCAGTTGGAGGCCTCGACCAGCGCCAGGCGGAAGAAGAACAGGGCGCCTGTCTCCGTCCCCTCCGGCAGGCCCTGGAGATAGAGCAGCCGCCACCAGGCAAACGAGATCAGGATCGCGGGCAGCGCCCAGAGCACGGCCCAGAAAGAGCGCATCGCGCCGCGGTCGGTCAGGTCGAGATAGGAAAAGCCTGACGGATCCTGCTTGAACAGCAGCCAGAGGCCCCTGAGATAGAACTCGACCTCTTTAAGCGTCGGCATGGGCGAACCACTGTTCGATGAAGGTCTGGTAGATCACGGTGAGCGTTTCCAGATCCGAAACGGCAACCCTTTCGTCGACCATGTGCATGGTCTGCCCGACAAGGCCGAATTCGACCACCGGGCAATAATCCTTGATGAACCGGGCATCCGATGTGCCGCCGGTGGTCGAGAGCTTCGGCGTCTTGCCCGTTACCGTCTCGATTGCACCCGACAGCGAGGCGATCAGCGCGTTGTTGCGCGTCAGGAAAACATGGCTCGGACGCTCCGACCAGACGATATCGTAGCCGATCGCAGCGCGATCCGGGCGAAGCTCGGGATCCACAGCCGCAGCTTCGAGCCGGCGAATGATCTCGGCCTTGACGCTGTCGGCGGTCCACAGATCGTTGAAGCGGATGTTGAACTTGAAGCGAGCGGATGCCGGGATGACATTCGTTGCCGCATTGCCGACATCGATGGTGGTCACTTCGAGGTTGGACGGTTGGAAGTTTTCCGTGCCCTGATCGAAGGCCGGGTACATCAGGCTTTTCGCCAGCGACAGCGCCCCGCGCACCGGATTGTCGGCGAGATGCGGATAGGCCGCGTGACCCTGCACGCCCTTCACCGTAACGGTGCCCGAAACCGAGCCCCGCCGGCCGATCTTGATCATGTCGCCGAGTGCATCGGGATTGGTCGGCTCACCGACCAGGCAGGCGTCCCAGCGCTCGCCACGCGTCGCCGCCCATTCGAGCAACTTCACCGTGCCGTTGACGGCGGGTCCTTCCTCGTCGCCGGTGATAAGCAGCGAGACCGAGCCCTTCGGCAGCTTACCGGCTTCGACCAGCCGCGCATAAGCCGCGATGAAGCAGGCGATCCCGCCCTTCATATCAACAGCGCCACGGCCATAGAGCATTCCGTCACGAACGTCGCCCGAGAACGGGCCAGCGCTCCAGTCGGTCTCGGCACCAACGGGCACGACATCGCTATGGCCCGCAAACATCAGATGCGGTCCATCAGATCCGGCCCGGGCATAGAGGTTCTCGATATCAGGCGTGCCCTCGTCGCTTGCGACCATACGATCGACCTTGAAGCCGAGAGGCGAAAGGAGGCCTTCCAGCACATCAAGCGCGCCGCCTTCGGCGGGCGTGACGGAGGGGCAGCGGATAAGGGCCTGGAGGATATCGACGGGATTGGTAGTGGTCATGAAAACTTTTACGGGATTGACCGAGTGCCGGTTCAGCCCGGCCGTCGGTGCCTTGAGAAGATAAGGCAGACTTAGCCGATCCGCCGGAGCCTGTCACCCACCACGCGCCCCCCTCAGGTCGAACGCATATCAGGACCCGGTCCATAGCGGTTGTCATCCTCGACCGAGGGCCAGACGCAGAGCGCGAAGAAGATGATCAGTGAGAACGCAGGCATGATCAGGAGCGCCGCCACCACGCCCGGCATGCCGATATCGTGCAGCCTCTTGGTGCCGAGCATCAGCAACGACAGGAGGGAGAGGGAAGCAGAGGCGAGGAAGAGCGAGAGGAAGCCGGGTGCGACCTGCTCGTCTGATTGGCCCGTGACGAACGCGATCACGGCCGCGTTCGTCATCATCCAGAAAAGGGTGCCGAGGATGAAGATGCGCCGGCCGATGCGCCCGTCCCAAAGGAAGAGCGCCCAGCCGACCGTCGTCTCTCGCCCCGGCCCGGACATCCGCTTTAGTCGCGCAGCAATTCGTTGATGCCGGTCTTCGAGCGGGTCTTTTCATCGACGCGCTTGACGATGACGGCGCAGTAGAGATGCGGTGCGGCCAAGCCGTTTGCCATGACCGCATTGCCCGACGGCATGGAGCCGGCAACGACGACGGAATAGGGCGGCACTTCGCCATACATCACTTCGCCGGTGGCTCGGTCGACGATCTTGGTCGACTTGCCGATGTAAACGCCCATGCCGAGAACCGAGCCTTCGCGGATGATGCAGCCTTCAACGACTTCCGAGCGGGCACCGATGAAGCAATTGTCCTCGATGATCGTCGGGCCGGCCTGCAGCGGCTCAAGCACGCCGCCGATGCCGACGCCGCCGGACAGATGCACGTTCGCGCCGATCTGGGCGCAGGAGCCGACCGTCGCCCAGGTGTCAACCATGGTGTTTTCACCGACATAGGCGCCGAGATTGACGAAGGACGGCATCAGGACGACGCCCTTGGACACGTAAGCCGAGCGGCGGACAACGGCGTTCGGTACGGCGCGGAAGCCGGCCGAGCGGAATTCGCTTTCGCCCCAGCCTTCGAACTTCGACGGCACCTTGTCCCACCAGGTGGAAGCACCCGGACCGCCCTTCACGACTTCCATGTCGTTCAGACGGAAGGAGAGGAGCACGGCCTTCTTCAGCCACTGATGCACGGTCCAGGTCCCGTCTTCGCCACGGGCTGCGACACGAACCTGGCCGCTGTCCAGGAGGTTGAGCGCTGTTTCGACCGCGTCGCGGATCTCGCCCGTGGTGGTGGTCGAAACCGTATCGCGGTTGTCGAATGCCGCTTCGATGACGTGTTCGAGCTGGGCGAGATCGGTGGCGCTCATCTGAATTCCTTAAACTTCGTTGTCTACCGTGGGGATGGAACCGATCAGGATCTGATCGAAAATTCGCGCAAAGCTCTAGCGCATAAAGGGCTGGAAGAAAACAGCCGTGGGAGCTCTGCGCTTTGGAAAGGAAGAGGCATGGCACGGTGGAAGAATGGCAAGCACAGACGCAAGGACGGATCCTGGGATCCGCTGAAGGATAGCTCGACCGACAAGCAGACGGCTGAAGTCATTCCGCGCACGCCGCAATCGGCGTCTTCGTCCTATACGCTTGCCTATGTCGACGATGAATTCCTCTGCCGCGAGGAACTTCGGCCGGTGCGTCTACAGCTCGAATTGCTGAAGACGGAAATGATCCTCACCGAACGAAACATCAAGTCGACGGTCGTCATGTTCGGCGGCGCGCGCATCCCCGCGCCCGGCGAAGCTGCCTGGGCGGCGAAGAACGATATCCAGAAGAAGAACCTGGAAGACGCTTCGATCTATTATGAGGAAGCCCGCAAGTTTGCTCAACTCTGCTCTGAGCATGCACAACACAGCGGCTACCAGGAATATGTGGTCGTGACCGGCGGGGGCCCCGGTGTCATGGAAGCTGGCAATCGCGGGGCCCAGGAGGTCGGCGCGCCCTCGATCGGCCTCAACATCGTCCTGCCGCACGAGCAGGCGCCCAATCCCTATGTGACGCCGGAGCTCAGCTTCAACTTCCACTATTTCGCCATCCGCAAGATGCATTTCCTGATGCGCGCCAAGGCGATCACCATCTTTCCAGGCGGCTTCGGCACGCTGGACGAATTTTTCGAGACGATCACGCTCATTCAGACCAAGCGTATGGCGCCGATCCCGCTGATCCTTTTCTCCCGCGCCTTCTGGGAGGACATCATCAACTTCGAGGCGCTCGCCGCCTTCGGCACGATCGCCCCTGACGATCTAGAGCTTTTCCAGTTCGCCGAAACGGCCGAAGAGGCCTGGAAGATCATCGCTGATTTCTATGATCTGAACGACGAAGCGGCCCCATGAGGGGCCGCCGTCAGTTGATTTGGTGATGTGATCGCGCAATCAGCGCATCATGACCGGCCGCTTCGGCATATCTTCGGCGCTGATGACGCCGTCATTGTTACGGTCCATCCGGGTGAACATCCGGTCGGCCATGGCGGTCGCTTCCGCCTGGCTGATCTGGCCGTTCTCGTCGGTATCGGCCACCCGCATCATCCGGCCCTCGCCGCGCATGCCGTCTCGGCCACCGCGATCCCCGCCGCGATCGGCGCGCTCGTTGTGCCAGCCATGGCGCTTGCCTTCATGTCCTTTGCCGTCATGGCCTCGGCCATCCCGACCGGGACCGTCGCCGTTCATGGCCTGCTCCTGCGGTGCGCCACCCTGGGGTGGGGTGGACGCATCGGCCTTGGCGGCTTCGCGTTCCGCCTGGCGCTCGGCCCGCATGGCTTCCCGGGCCGCCTTGTGCTCTTCGCGCATCGCTTCCCGATGCTGGCGCATCTCGCCAGGGATGAGCACGCCGTCCTTGTCGGCATCGATGGCGGTGAACATTGCTTTGCCCGCAGCCGTCGCTTCTTCCTTGCTGATCTTGCCGTCCTTGTTGGTGTCGTGCTGCTGCAGCATCTGCACGAACATCACTTCCGGACCGCCACGGCGCTCGCCGCGGTCCTGCGCAAAGGCGCCGCCGGCGGTCGTGCCGATGAGCAGGGAGGCTGCCACGGCGGCCAGCGTCAGGGTCTTGCCGTTCATTGGGATATCCTTTCAAGTGTCTGCTTCGATGGGATAACCGTAACGGCGGCAAGGCTCAGGCCCTACTTAACTCTCGGTAAGCTGCATGAAACTTTCGTAAGCTTGTGCTCACGCTGGATCGGAGAGCAGCCGCTGCAGGAAGCTGGTGAGATCGTCAGTGAGGTAGTCGACGATATCGGCATCGATATGCTCGACCCGCTCCCAGGTCTCAAGGATCGCGGTGTCGAGATTACGGGGCACGAGCAGCACCGTCTTCATGCCGAGTGCCTTTGGCACCATCAGATTGCGCGGCAGGTCTTCGAACATCGCGGCATGTTTCGTGTCGATGCGGTTGAGGCTCGCAAACTTGTCGTAGGTCGCGCCTGCCGGCTTCGGTACGTAATCGGCAGCGACAATGTCGAAGATGTCGTCGAAATGGTCGAGGATGCCGAGTGCCCGGGCCGCCGCTTCCGCATGCGCAACCGTGCCGTTGGTGAAGATGAATTTGCGGCCCGGCAGCCGCTTGATCGCAGACCCCAGGACCTCGTCGGGGAGAAGCGCCGAATAGTCGATCGCATGCGCCCGTTCCAGAAACGCGTTCGGATCGACCTTGTGATGCAGCATCAGCCCGGCAAGCGTCGTCCCGTGTTCGTGGTAGTAGCGCTTCTGCAGAAGCTTCGCCTCGGCCGGCTCCAGCTGCAAAAGCTCGGACACGAAGGCGGTCATGTTCGTATCGATCTGCGCGAAGAGGTTGATGTGATGCGGATAGAGCGTGTTGTCGAGGTCGAAGACCCAGTCGCGCACATGGGAAAAATCGGCGGGCGAGGGGATCTTGGCTGGCGTGTTCATCAGGTCCTCTTGGGCAGTGCGAAAGGCCTGACGACATCAGGCGCGTTGCCTCTAATTAGCATTGGTCGCCGCTTCGGGAAGTGCTATCTGGAAAAGATGGGAAAGAAGATGGCGATTTCTGCAATGGAGCGGGTCGTGGTCCTGCAGGACCGCAAGCGCCTGCCCGCGCGTTTTCATCCGGTCAGCGCCGGTACGATTCGCCAGCGTCAGGCGTGAGCCGCAGGACCTGAGGCGTAAGCTCAGGCAAGACCTCCCCCCTTTCCGATTTCCTACCGCAAGCCGACATCCCTGCGCTGCGGCTCTTCTGGACGCTCTCCCATGGAACTTTGGGCCCTCATCACGGTTGGCAGCGCCTTCCTGCAAAACCTGCGCTCGACGCTGCAAAAACACCTTAAAGGCCGGATGGGCACAACAGGTGCCACCTTCGTCCGCTTTGGCTTCGGCCTGCCCTTCGCCTTCCTCTATCTCGCCATCCTGCATCTTGGCCTCGACCGTCCGCTGCCGGTGCCGGGGCTGACCTTTGCGATCTGGGCGGTCATCGGGGCGCTCGCGCAGATCACCGCCACCTTCCTGCTCGTGCACCTCTTTTCGTTCCGAAACTTCGCTGTCGGTACCGCCTATTCGCGCACCGAACCCGCGCAAGCGGCTTTGCTGGCGCTTCTTCTGTTCGGAGAGACGATCGGCTTGGGCACGGCCGCCGCAATCCTCGTCTCGATCCTTGGTGTCATGCTGATTTCCGTGGCGCGTACGGCCTTCACGCCCATGAGCCTCGTCACCTCGGTTGGAAGCCGCACGGCACTGATCGGCCTCGCCTCCGGTTTCTTCTTCGGTGTCTCCGCGATCGCCTACCGCTCCGCCTCACTGTCACTGGCCCCGAGCCTGCCCGCGCCGGATGCCATGGTGCAGGCCGGCTACACGCTTTGCGTCGTCATCACGATCCAAACCCTGTCGATGTTTCTTTGGATGGCTTGGCGTGATCGGACAGAGCTGACCCGCGTCCGCGCTGCCTGGAAGGTCAGCGCCCTCGTCGGTTTCGTTGGCGCCACGGCCTCCTTCGGCTGGTTCACGGCTATGACGCTGCAGCAGGTGGCGGTGGTCAAGGCGCTCGCCCAGGTCGAGATGCTGTTCACCTTTGCGTCGTCGGTGCTGTTCTTCAAGGAGAGGATCAACAGGCTGGAGATTGCGGGATGCGTGCTGATTGTGTTCGGGGTTTTGTTGCTGGTGCTGGTGTGAGGGGGCGATACCCCTCTCCCCCCTTGTGGGAGAGGTTACAAAATCGAGGGCCTAGCCCGATCAGGGCTAAACCTCAGATTTTGTTGGTGAGGGGATCGGTTCCGTTGCCACGACATCACGGCCCCCCTCACTTGCGATTTCTGATGTTTAGACCATTTGCACTGGCCTAATTCATCGAAATCGCTTTCCCCCACCAAGGGGGAGATGGGACCCCACGCCCACCTCGGCATAGCGGACACCCTTTGCCCCGTTGCGACCCATCCCGCTGCGCGATACACCGTACGGCACAAGCGCGCCGAGGGCGGGGAGACAAAAGTGCACACCAAGACACCCGCGTCACCAGCGATCAGCGCCGACGCGTCGCATCCATACCCCAAGCGCTGGACGGCGCTGGCGGTCATGATGCTGGCGAACTTCATGAACCTGCTTGATGTCACCATCGTCAATGTCGCGCTGCCGAGCCTTCAGTCGGAGCTTGGCGCGACCTCGAGCCAGATCGAGTGGGTGGTGGCCGGCTATGTGCTCGTCTTCGCGCTCGGGCTCCTACCCTTTGGACGTCTCGGGGATGTCCGGGGCAAGAAGCAGGTGTTTCTGGTTGGTGTCGCGGCCTTCACTATCGCCTCGCTGCTGTGCGGCCTGGCGCCGGACATCGGCTGGCTGGTCGTCGCACGCTTGCTGCAGGGCGCGGGGGCTGCGGTGATGACGCCTCAGGTGCTGGCGATTGCCCAGATGATGTTCCCGCCGAAAGAGCGGGCTGCGGCCTTCTCCTTGTTCGGCCTCAGCGCCGGCCTCGCTTCGGTGTCCGGGCCCATCCTCGGCGGGTGGCTGATCAGTCTCGATGTACTCGGGCTTGGCTGGCGGCCGATTTTTCTCATCAACATTCCAGTCGGGATCATGACGATCCTGCTAGGCTGGCGTCTGATCCCGGCACTTCCGCCCAAGCCCGGCCTGAAGAACGATTTCGTCGGCATCATTCTGGCTGCCCTGACGATCTTTTGCATCATCTTCCCGCTGATCGAGGGACGCGGTTTCGGCTGGCCCCTTTGGTGCTTCGTGATGGTCGCGATGGCCATTCCCTTTGGCGTGGCTTTCGGCTTCTGGGAGCGTCGCCAGCACCGCATCAAGGCACCGGAACTTTTACCCGTGGCGCTGATGAAAAACCGCAACTATGTCATCGGCTCGCTGATGACTGCGACCTTCTTCTCGACGCTGCCCGGCTTCTTTCTGATTTTTGCGATGTTCCTGCAGCAGGGTTATGGTCTCACCCCGCTGCAGTCGGGCATGACCACCGTGCCCTTCTCCGTTGGCATCTTCATCGCTTCGTTGATTTCAGGCCGCCTTGGCAGTATTGCGCCGCGCATCCGTGTGGTCGTCGGTGTCGTCATGGTGGTGATCGGCATGGGGCTGTTGCGGAGCGAGATCCAGACTGTAGGGGACAGCATTGACCGCATGGCGCTCCTGCCCTGGTTCCTGCTCAGCGGCCTTGGCATGGGCATTGCGATTGCGCCGATGTTCCAGCTCGTGCTGGCCGGGGTGCCACCGCAGGATGCCGGTGGCGGATCGGGGGCGCTTCAGGCGATCCAGCAGGTGGGAAGCGCATTGGGGATCGCGATCGTCAGCGAGATCTTCTTCTCGGATCTGGCGAGGAATGCTGCTGCAGGGATGTCTGGACAGCAGGTTTATGCCGAAGGCCTGAGCCTCGGCCTGATCTACAACTTCGTCGCCTATGCGATCGTGCTGATCGCGGTTGCCTCGATGCGCACAGTGACGCCGGGAAGCGAGAAGCTGGAGCGTCCGCTGCCGATCGAGTGACCGGCAGCGTTGAGATCCGGGTCAGGGAACGAGCAGCGTGCCTGCACCCGTCTCGGTGAAGAGCTCGAGCAATACGGAATGGGCGGTCTTGCCGTTGAGGATGACGACGCCCTGCACGCCGGCCTGGATGGCCTCGATGCAGGTCTCGACCTTCGGGATCATGCCGCCGGAAATCGTGCCGTCCTTGATCAGCGCATGGGCTTCAGCGACCGAGAGTTCCTTGATCAGCTTGCCGTCCTTGTCGAGCACGCCGGGCACGTCGGTGAGGAAGAGCAGGCGCGAGGCATTGAGGGCACCGGCAATCGCACCGGCAAAGGTGTCGGCATTGATATTGTAGGTAGCACCATCGCGGCCAGGAGCGACAGGCGCGATGACCGGGATCATCTCTGAGCGGGCGAGCAGATCGAGCAGTGTGCGGTCGACTTCGACGACATCACCAACGAAGCCGAGATCGAGCACGCGCTCGATATTGCTGTCGGGGTCGCGAACCTTCTTCTGCGCCTTTTCGGCAAAGACCATGTTGCCGTCTTTGCCGCAGAGCCCGATCGCCCATTCGCCGGTCTGGTTGATCAGCGCGACGATTTCCTTGTTGATCGAGCCGGCCAGCACCATCTCGACGATCTCGACGGTCTTCTGATCGGTGACGCGAAGGCCGTTCTCGAAGCGTGATTCGATGCCCATACGGGCAAGCATGGCGCCGATCTGCGGGCCGCCGCCATGCACGACGATCGGGTTGACGCCCGACTGCTTCAGAAGTGCGATATCGGCGGCAAACGCCTTGCCGAGCTCAGGATTGCCCATGGCATGGCCGCCATATTTGACGACGATCGTCTTGTTCTCGTAGCGCTGCATGAAGGGCAGGGCCTGGACGAGAAGACGGGCCTGCATTTCGCTTTCGGTCGATGTCATGGGAAACCTCGCATTGGATGGCGGCCTTTTAGCGCATGTGTCGCCTGTAGGGAATAATCGAGCCACAATATAAGCGGCACGTGACATGCTTCTTCTTCTCGTCGCATTGTCCACCGAAGATGCCGTGCTATATCAAGGCCACTGGGTGAGGGGGCTCTATGGAACGCGACGACATCGGCGGATTGCTGGCCCGGGTAGCCCTGCGGGACCGGAGCGCCTTTTCCTTGCTCTATGGTCGTGTTTCAGCGAAACTTTTCGCCATCTGCATCCGTATGCTCAAAGACAGGGGAGAGGCCGAAGAGGCGCTCCAGGACGTGTTCGTCAAGATCTGGCACAAGGCCGGCAGCTATACGGGCGACGGCGACAATGCCTATCCATGGCTCTGCGCCATCGTCCGCTACCACTGCATTGATCGTCTTCGGGCGCGTCGACCGCAGGGGGAAGACATAGAGGCGGCGATCGATCTGGCGGATCTCGCGCCGGATCCGGAGCAGCATGCGATGCTCCGATCCGAGGGTGGCCGCATTGACACATGCCTGGAGGCATTGGATCCTGATCGGGCGCTCGCCGTTCGCCAGGCCTATGTGGAAGGACTGTCCTATCAGGAACTGGCCGACCATTTCGCCGTTCCCTTGAACACGATGCGTACTTGGCTGCGGCGCAGCCTTTTGAAACTGAGAGAGTGCATGGATGAGCACGCCTGACCAAAGCAAGGGAGACCGGTCGCGGGACGAAGTTCTTGCGGGCGAATACGTCCTGGGCGTCCTGAGTGGAGCCGAGCGCCAGAAGGTGGACGCACGTCTGCGCCACGACCGGCAGTTCGCCGCCATGGTCAAGCGCTGGGAAGAGAACCTCACCCAGTTCAACGACGATTACGCCGAGGCCTCACCGCCGGATCAGCTGTTTTCGAAGATCGAGGATCGGCTGTTTGCGTCTCCTGCCGCGGTCGCGGCGGTAAAGGGCAGCCTGTGGAATTCGCTGGTGCTCTGGCGCGGCCTGAGCTTTGCTTCCATTGCGGCACTCGGTCTGGTGTTCGGGCTCGATTATGCAGAACGCATGCGTCCAATGCCGCAGGCCGCTCTGACCGCCGAACTTGCTGGCGAGAACCAGGCGATTGCCCTGCATGCACGCTACGACGGGAACTCGGGCCGCCTTGCTGTCACGCCCGTCGCAAGCGGTGGTTCAGATGAGAAGTCGCTCGAACTCTGGCTCGTCGAGGGTGAACAGCCGCCGATATCGCTCGGCGTGCTGCCGCAGACCGGGCAAGGCGAACTCGATGTTCCCGAGGCGCTGCGCGCGCGCCTGACGGAGGGTGTCGTGCTGGCCGTCAGCCTCGAGCCTTTCGGTGGATCGCCAACTGGACAAGCCACCGGGCCTGTCGTGGCGCTCGGCGAAGTTCGTCCCTGACGAAGAAATTCCCTCATAAATTCAATGGATTGTTTTCAGGCGGTCGATTTTTTCGGGCCGCCTGAAACTTAGCTGTACGAGGCTCCGTCCTTGGTGGTGTTCCGACTGAGGAACGCCGATGTCCCGCCCGAACCGCAGGGACACGATCGTGAACACCAAGGATAAGAGGAAACCGTAATGTTCAAGACCGCTCTTCGCCCGCTCGCATTCTCCGCAGCCATCCTGGCAGGCGCTGCCGTAGCCTATGCCGCCAATCCGATGGTCGGCGGTGGTGAAATGCTCGAGACCAAGAACATCGTCGAAAACGCCGTCAATTCGAAGGATCACACGACGCTCGTTGCCGCCGTCCAGGCAGCCGGTCTCGTTGAAACCCTGTCGGGCGCCGGTCCGTTCACCGTCTTCGCACCGACCAATGATGCCTTCGCCAAACTGCCGGCCGGCACTGTCGACACGCTGCTGAAGCCGGAGAACAAGGAACAGCTCACCAAGGTTCTGACTTGCCACGTGGTGGCAGCTGACGTGATGTCCGAAGCCCTCGTCAAGATGATTTCCGACAACGGCGGTGAAGCCGATGTGGCGACCGTCGGCGGTTGCGTGCTGAAGGGCAAGGCAGCAGACGGCAAGGTGACGCTGACCGACGAGAATGGCGGCGTCTCAACCGTCACGATCGCCGACGTCAAGCAGTCGAACGGCGTCATCCATGTCGTCGACACAGTGATCCTGCCGAAGATGTAAGGAACGACGGTTCGGCCCGGTCACCGCCTGATCGGGTCGACCTGATCGGAGCCTGAGCGTCAAAGGCTCCGACCGATGGCCTCGCTGATTGCCCCGCGCAATTGGTCGAGGCCATCACCTTTTTCAGATGATGTCGAGAGAACGCCCGGGAAGGCGGCAGGCCGCTTCTTGATCTTTTCCTGCGTTTCCGCGATCAGCTTCGGCACAGCGGGAGCCTTGATCTTGTCGGTCTTGGTGAGCACGATCTGGTAGGAGACCGCCGCCTTGTCGAGCAGGCCAAGCACTTCCTCGTCGTTCTTCTTCAGACCGTGGCGGCTGTCGATCAGCACATAGACGCGCTTCAGTGTCGCGCGACCCCGAAGATAATCGAAAACCAGCTTCGTCCAGGCATCGACGTGTTCCTTCGGCGCCTGGGCATAGCCGTAGCCGGGCATGTCGACGAGCGCCATCGGCGGCAGGTCTCCGGCGCCGCCGGAATAGCCGTCGGGCACGAAGTAGTTGAGCTCCTGCGTGCGACCGGGCGTGTTCGACGTGCGTGCCAGTCCCTTCTGGCCGACCAACGCATTGATCAGCGACGACTTGCCGACATTCGAGCGCCCGGCAAAGGCCACTTCGAGCGGTCCTTCCGGCGGCAGGAATTCCATCGACGGCACGCCGCGGATGAAGATCCAGGGGCGGCCGAAAAGCGGCTGGTCGGGTTTGTCGTGTGTCTCGGTCATGGGCTGGCCTTTCGTAAGCGGGACAGATCCGGGTTTTGGCCCGGAAAGTCAAGCAGCAGAGGTCGGAACGGGCCGCAACGCCTGCCGCGCGTGGCTTATGAGATAGGTGAATAGGGCGGCCATGACGAGCGCGCCGCCGATGATCGTGCGCCCCGACGGGATCTCGTCGTGCAGGATCACCATCCAGACCGGCGCAAGGATCATCTCGGCGGTACCGAGCAACGCCGCGAGTGCCGAGGGGATCATCCGGGCACCGGTGACGTAAAGTGCCATGCCGAGCCCGAGATTGAGGGCGCCGAAGCAGAAGAGCAAAGTGAGATCCTGGAAGCCAACGGCAAAGGCACCGGCTTGGGTGGCGGCAATCGCGGATGCGATGAAGGATCCGCCACAGGCAGCCGGCGTCATGCGGATGCCGGGATAGCGGCGGGTCAGCACCGTCATGCAGGCGAAGATCGCCGGAATGGCGGCGGCCAGCGTCAGCCCGAGGATCGAGCCGCCGTCACCGATCGAGGCCGAGACCATGATGCCCACACCGAGGATGACGGCTGCGATGGCGCCCCAGGTGACCGGCGTGATCGGTTCCCCCAGTACGACGCGCGCGAGAAGGGCTGCAAACAGTGGGATGGATGCCATGAACAGCACGACATTGGCCACCGGTGTCATGGTGACGGCAAGCACGAAGAAGGTCGAGACAAGGGCAAAGCCGACGGCGATGCAGAAGCCCGGCCAGCCCATGGCGCGGAACAGGCGTATCGTGCCATCGATCCGATCACAGATCAGCATGAAGGCAAGGAGAAAAAGGCCAGCGAACAGGCAGCGCCAGAACACGATCGTCCAGCCATCCTCCACGCCGATGAAACGCTGGATCGCTCCGCCATAGCTCCACGCGACCGCCGAGCCGGCAACGAGAGCAATGCCGAGCCAGGAACGTTGTGTGGCGGAGGAGTCGGACATGGGATTAAATCTCGATCACCATAGAAAAAGCCCCGGCATGGCCGGGGCTTTTGATCGTCACTTGGTCTGGGCCGGTTTCCGCCGGAACATGTTGGCGATGTTCTTGAACAGCTCGATCTCCACGCCGTGACGCTTCATGATCAAGGCCTGCTGCAGGATCGACAGCGTGTTGTTCCATGCCCAGTAGATCACCAGGCCGGCGGGGAACGTGCCGAGCATGAAGGTGAAGACAACGGGCATCCAGTTGAACAGCATCGCCTGCGTCGGATCCGGCGGCGTCGGGTTCATGCGCATCTGGACCCACATGGTGACGCCCATGATGAGCGGCCAGACGCCGATCATCAGGAAGAGCGGCGGCGTGAAGGGCAGCAGACCGAACAGGTTGAACAAGCTCGTCGGATCGGGAGCTGAGAGATCCTGGATCCAGCCGAAGAACGGCGCGTGGCGCATTTCGATGGTGACGTAGATGACCTTGTAGAGCGCGAAGAAGACCGGGATCTGCAGGAGTACCGGCCAGCAGCCGGCAACCGGATTGATCTTCTCTTCCTTGTAGAGCGCCATCATCGCCTGCTGCAGGCCCATGCGGTCGTCGGCATACTTGGTCTTCAGTTCTTCGAGCTTCGGCTGCACACGCTTCATGTTGGCCATGGAGGCGTACTGCTTGTTGGCGAGCGGGAAGAACAACAGCTTGACGACGATGGTGGTGAGCAGGATGGCCACGCCGAAATTACCGACGAGATGGAAGAAGTAGTCCATCAGGTGGAACATTGGCTTGGTGATGAAGTAGAACCAGCCCCAGTCGATCATCAGATCAAACTTCGGAATACCAAGGCTTTCCTGGTAGCTGTCGATGACCGGAACCTGCTTGGCACCGGCAAACAAGAGGGTCTTGACCGAGGTGCTCTGGCCGGCCGGAATGCTGACGGCATCGTTCTTGTAATCGGCCTGGAAGCGGGCCTGACCGTCGGTGAAGTAGGAGAAGCGCGATTCGTAAGGCAGGGTCTGCTGCGGAATGAGCGACGTGGCCCAGTACTTGTCCGTGATGCCGAGCCAGCCACCGGTGGCCTTGGCATTGGCAACGGCGTCTTCCTCTACATCCGTATAGTCGTATTCCGCCAGGCTGCCCTCGGTGCCGACAACGCCGAGGAAACCTTCATGCAGAACGAAGATCGAAGGCGTGGACGGCTTGTTGTAGCGCGTTACGCGGCCATAGGGCGCAAGGCTTGCGGACGCTGCGCCATTGTTCACGATCTGGTCTTCGATGGTGAACATGTAATGTTCGTCGACGGCGATCGTGCGGGTAAAGGTGAGGCCGGCTTCGTTGGTGAAGGTCAGCGTAAGAGGTGTCGCCTCGGTCAGCTTTGCGCCTTCGGGTGCCGTCCAGACGGTGTTGGGGCCCGGAACGGAACCGGCATTTTCGCCGGCGATAAAGCCGAGTTCGGCAAAATAGCCGTCCCGTGTTTCGGCAGGATTGAACAGGGTAACGATCGGGCTCGTCGGATCGACGGTCTCGCGGTACTGTCGCAGCTTCAGATCGTCGAATCGGGCACCGGTGAGATTGATGGAGCCGACGAGATCCTGGGTGTCGATCTCGACGCGGGCCGTCCGGGCCACGGCGGCATCGCGGCTTGCTTCCGGATTGGCGGCCGCACCCGCTGGCAAGCTACCGTCAACCGTGGCTGCAGGGCTCGTCGCCTGCTGCTCGGCCTGCGCCTGCTGCTGGGCGATCTGCGCCTCCTGAGCCTGACGCTGGGCCTCGATACGCGGGTTCATATAGAAGAACTGCCAGGCGAGGACGATCACCACCGATAAGGCAATCGCGATGAAATAGTTGCGGTTGTTCTGCATCACTCTTTCCTGGGAGCGGTCTTGTTCGACCGGGAGTTATTCGTCTGGCGGTTTTCGATGCGCAGGATCAATTGCCGGGACAATTGATCGAAAGGTACATCGAGTACCTCGCGCCGGGCGACAATGACATAGTCGTGTCCCGGCTGCATTGCAAACGCCGCATTCAGTCGCACGGCTTCTTTCAGCCTGCGCCGCATGCGGTTACGTTCCACTGCATTGCCGTGTTTCTTTGTGACTGTGAAGCCCACGCGGGGCGGCGCGTCATCCTTGCGGTCGAGAACCTCCAGAAGGAAGGTGCGACCCTTGCGCGCTTCGCCGTGCCTGACGGCGAGAAACTGAGGCCGGCTCTTGAGCCGGCCAACAGATGTCTTGGAGTCCGTGGACGTCATGGGCCCGTCAGCCTCGTCGGGCTCATCCGGCCTTAGGCCGAGAGCTTCGCGCGACCGCGAGCGCGGCGTGCGTTGAGGACCTGACGGCCGCCCTTGGTGGCCATACGCGCACGGAAACCGTGGCGGCGCTTGCGAACAAGCTTGGAAGGTTGGAAAGTACGCTTCGACATTTATTTAATACCGCGGTGTGCGGCCCTTCTTGGATGTGCAAATTGCAACAGCGTTTTGGTTCGTCGCACGGGTGAGCGCCGCCGGGCGCCTGTATCCGAACGTGCGCGGCTTATAGTGTCAGGGCGCACAGGAGTCAATCACGCGGCTTTTTAGCCTCTATCTTGCGAATAAAGGCGAAAAAACCGCGTCTCGCCACACATCCGCCACGCCGGCTCCATCGTTTATACTGGTGACCACGCAAAGAACATGACCAAACTTTCATGTTCCTTCGCGGCTTGCGCGTGATACGCATGAGAAGACAGCTTCACACTGACGTGAAGTCGTGCCGGACGGCGCCATATTTGGGCAGGCCGGAACGATAAGGAATGAGGGCCGATGCTCGACCGGCAGGACAATCATCTGCAGGCCGACCTCTCCGGGGGGTATGCCATGCCGTCCCGCATCAGGGGACTATCCGGCAAGCTCCTGTGGCTGACAATCGCCTTCGTAATGCTGGCTGAGATCCTGATCTTTGCACCGTCCGTTGCCACGATGCGCCAGCGCTGGCTGCAGGATCGGCTGAACACAGCGGCTGCCGCTGGAGTGGTGATCGATGGGCTCCAGCCGCTGGAGCTGCCCCGTGGTGTTCAGGAAGATACGCTGACAACCACGGGAACGAAGGCCATCGTGCTTCGCAAGGACGGCACCTCGCGCCTGCTTGCGGTGACCGAGATGCCGAGCGAAGTGGATGCCGCCTTCGACCTCTCGGATTACTCGGAGCTCGGATCGATTCGCGACGCCTTCTACACGCTGATCTTCGGCGGCGACCGCCTGTTGCGCGTCTACGGGCCCATCGCGGAAGGCAGTGACGTGACCGTCGAGATCGTCATGGACGAAGCGCCGCTGCGCAAGGCCATGCTCGGCTATGCCCGCAACATCCTCTTCATCTCCCTGATTATTTCCGTTATCGCTGCCGTCCTGATGTTCCTGGCGATCAATCGCGTGATGATCATGCCGGTGCGACGTCTGGCCCGAAGCATGCAGGTGTTCGCGGAAAATCCCGAAGATCCCACGCGCGTGTTGCCGCCGACCGTCGGAAATGACGAGATCGCGGTTGCTGGGCGTCATCTTTCACGGATGCAGGACCAATTGCAGAAGACGCTGCGGCAGCAGAAGACGCTCGCCGACCTCGGTCTCGCCGTCTCCAAGATCAATCACGACATGCGCAACATCCTGGCCTCGGCCCAGCTGATGTCCGACCGTCTGGTCGATGTCGACGATCCCCTGGTGAAAAGCTTCGCCCCCAAGCTCTTGCGCACCATCGATCGCGCCGTCGGCTATACCAGCGAGGTTCTCTCCTATGGCCAGACCTCGGAAGCCGAGCCGCGCCGTCGCCGCTTCCTTTTGTCTGAAGTCTGTCAGGAGGTTCGGGATCTCCTGCATCTGAGCCACGAGGCGGGTATCGAATTCATCGACAACGTCGGCGTCGACATCGAGGTCGATGCCGATAGCGAGCAACTCTTCCGCGTCATTCACAACATCTGCCGCAACGCCATTCAGGCGCTGGCCACCTTCACGCCTGATGATCCCGAGCATGTCCGACGCATCACCGTATCCGCCCAGCGAACCGGATCGGTCGTGGCCATCGTCATCGACGACACGGGCCCCGGCATGCCGCGCAAGGCGCGGGAGAACCTCTTCACTGCCTTCCGTGGTTCGGCGCGTTCCGGCGGCACGGGCCTTGGCCTGGCGATTGCCCGCGAGCTGGTGATCGCCCATGGTGGAACAATCGCCCTTGTGGAAAAGCCGGGTCCCGGCACCATGTTCCGTGTCGAAATCCCCGACAGGCCAGTGGCTCTCGACGACTGGCGCGCCCGCGCCTGAGGCCGTCCGGCGAGGCACGTGACAGGAAAATGACTCTTTTTTCGAAAAGGGCGCTTGCAATCCTGATCGTCCCGCTTTAGAGGATCGCCACATGCCGACGCACAGTCGGCCTTGGCAAGCACCCGTAGCTCAGCTGGATAGAGCACCAGACTACGAATCTGGGGGTCAGGAGTTCGAATCTCTTCGGGTGCGCCATTTACTCTCGCTTTCATCATGGCATGATTGTCGGCGTCAGCTGACCAAGGGCAGGCTCATTGCCGTGACTCTCCGTGCGGTCTTACTCGCGGGTGATCGCCAAAGCCGTTTTCATGAGCACGCAATAAAAGCACTTGGATATCTCGTTCCCCTGATTTAACACGGCCCCGGCAACGTTGCAGGTCGCCGCCTGTGATGTATCCCCTTGAGATGTCGCATAAGCTTGTGCTCTTGAAGGGCAGTGGCCCGCTTTCGCGACGGGCTGGTCGACCGGCATGGGGTAATGACATGAGATGGAAGCGCACTCTTCAATTGCTCGACGTTCACGCCGAGGGTGAAATCGGGAAGGTCGCCATCGGTGGCGTGCCGAAGATCCCGGGTGAGACCGTCGCCGAGCAGTTGCTTTGGCTGAACACGGATCCCAAGGGCGAGGCGCTGAGGCGCATGCTGGTGCTCGAGCCGCGCGGCGCACCTATCGGCTCCGTGAACCTGCTGCTGCCGCCGAAGAACCCCTCCGCCGATGCCGCCTTCGTCATTCTCCAGCCCGACCAGGCCCATGCGAGCTCCGGCTCCAACTCGATCTGCGTGACGACGGCGCTTTTGGAAAGCGGCATGGTCGAGATGCAGGAGCCCGAGACGGTCGTCATGCTGGAAACGGCAGCCGGACTCGTCAAGGCGACCGCCACCTGCCGTGACGGGCGCTGCGAGCGCGTCAAGCTCACCATGGTGCCGTCTTTCGTGCACGAGCTGGATGTGACGCTCGACACCGAGCAATGGGGCCGTATCACCTTCGATCTGAGCTATGGCGGCATCTTCTATGCCCTCGTCGATGTTGGTCAGGTCGGGCTCACGATCGAAAAGGGCAATGCCCGGGCGCTTGTCGAGGCCGGCATGATCCTGAAGGAAGAGATCAATCGCAAGATCCCTGTTGTCCATCCCGAGATCCCGGCCATTTCCGGCGTTGCCTATGTGATGTTCCGCGATGTCGATCCTGACGGTGCAATCCGCACCTGCACCACGATGTGGCCGGGTCGCGTCGATCGGTCGCCCTGTGGCACCGGAAACTCTGCCAATCTCGCGACGCTGCACGCCCGAGGCAAGGTCGCGGTCGGCGACACGATGCTGTCCCGCTCGATCATCGGTTCTGAATTCGAGGTGGGCCTTGCCGACCTGTCGGAGGTGGCCGGTCGTCCGGCCGTCATCCCGACCATCAGCGGCCGAGGCTTCACCTTCGGCCTGCATCAGGTCGCGCTCGATCCCTTCGATCCCTTCGAGCGCGGCTTTGCCCTCACCGACGTCTGGGGGCCGTCATCGGGTTCCATCGGTTGACTCTTGCGCACCGGTTTCTGCATTGTTTCAAATTGAATGAAATTCGATGCTCTGCGGTAGCCGAATTGTAAGGGTCTTGGTTTTCGACATCTTGCTAAGCATCGATACCGGCGAATAAGTAAGCTCCATCGTCATGAACGCGACAAGTAATCCGTAAATGAAAGCAAACGCTACGACAGGCTCCGCCCTGCCGCTTCCGGCAACAACGCTTCCGACACTGCGCGGATGTGCGATTTTTGCTGGTCTCACGCCGGAAGAGGACCGCGAATGGCTTTTGCGCTGCCATTCTCGTACGCTGAGTGCCGGCGAAAGTCTGGTCGACTTCGAGGATATGTCCAAGGATGTCTTCATCGTCCAGACGGGAGAGATCCGCGCCGTGCTGCGTTTCTCCGTCGGTAAGGAGGCCATTCTCGGCAGCTTCAAGCGCGGCGACATCCTCGGCGAACAGTCCGCCATCGATGACATGGCCCGTTCCGCAAGCCTCATGGCCGTTAGCGACGCAACGGTGACCGTGATCCCCTGCATCGTCTTTCTCGACATTCTGCGGCAGAGGTCTGATGTCGCGCTGGCGCTGCTGCAGCTTCTTTCGAAGCGTATCAGGGCGATGAACGATCGCCTGTCGGAACTCTCGTTCCTCGACACCAAGCATCGCCTCTACAACACACTGCTCAGGCTTTCGCGCGTGCGCAACGACGGTGGTCGCGAACGCATCATTTCGCCGCCGCTGGTGCATGCGGAACTGGCAGAACATATCGGCGCTAGCCGAGAGACGGTGTCGCGCGAGATGTCGAGGCTGGCGCGCGAACAGCTGGTGGAGCGCACCAGCCGCGCCATCGTTCTGAAGAACCCCGTGGAACTGTCCCGAAGGATCTCGCGCGCCCTCGAGGGCTGAGCGCAGCCGCTGGATCAGGGGTAGATCACGCCCTTGCGCAGGATCACATTGGCGTAGAGGCGCGGCTCACCCGTCTGCACGACGGTATGGGCGGCCTTGACCCGGTTGTAGAAATCCGCACCGATCAGCTTCGTCACGGGTACTTTCGGCTCATGCTTTGCGCAGCAGTCGATGATCTCCTGGTGCACCGGATCGACCTGGTCCGGCCTCCCGCCGACGACAGACCGAAAGATCGCCTCCGGCACGAAATCGTCGATCGGCATCACGCTGAGGATCGCGTTCAGCACGGGCACGAGGTGATGCCCGTCGAGGCGTACCAGGCGCCGCGCATGTTCGAGCGCAGGGTAGTTGCCGTCAACGATGGCGATCTCGTCGCCATGGCCCATGGCGCGGAGGGTGGCGAGAAGTTCGGGGCTTAGGAGGGGGTCAATGCCCTTCAGCATGGGTGGTATCCTTGAACAACACGGTTTGATCGATGAGATAGCGGTCGAAGATCGGCAGGCTGGCGCCGCCGATGGCGCGGGCCTGATCGCCGACCTCGCCCTCGACGATGTCGGGAATGACGACGCCCTGCAGGTCGAGGCGGTTCATCGCCTCGATGGTGGCCTTGACCAGGCGATGGCGAACCCAGGCCGGGAAGCCGCCGTCGATGATCGCGGCAGCAAAGTCGATGATCGATGCGGCCGCGATCACGGCCTGGGCCAGCGCTGCTGCCGTATCCTGGATCCAGATTTCCAGCGGCTCGCCGAAGTCGATCCATTCTTCCGCTGCATACCAGAGCGGCTGGGGATCGAGCCCGCGCTCTCGCAGCAGGTTCTCGAGAACGAAGATCGAGGCGATGTCGAGAAGCTGGCGCGTCTGGCCGTGTTTGTCGCGGACGGGCAGGGGGCCGATCGCTCCTGCGGTCCCGGTTCGGCCGACGAAGAGGGACGAATTGACGACGATGCCGCCGCCGATGAACGAGCCGATGTAGAAGTAGACGAAATCCGGGTAGCGTTGGCCTGCGCCAAACACCAGTTCTGCTCCGCAGGCGCTGGTCGCGTCGTTGCGCAGATAGACGGGATGCGCCATGCGGCTCTGGACCTCGACCTGCAGGTCGACCTTGCGCCAGATATCCATCGCCCCTTCCGGTGCGCCGACTTCCTCGGCCCAGTTCCAGAGTTCGAAGGGCGCGGCAATGCCGATTCCGGCAATGCGTGCCCGCGTGTGTTCGTCCATTTCAGCTTCCATGGCGGCGATGCCGTCACAGATGAAGGGCAGGAGATGATCGGGATGGGGGTAGCGATAGGTGCGGTGGCGTTGCTCCCGAATCGTGCCGGCGAAATCCATCAGCACGAGGTCGGCGCTTCGGCGGCCAATTTTCACGCCGAAGGAAAAGACCGCTTCCGGGTTTATGAACATCGGAACGGAGGGCTGGCCGACACGGCCGCGGATCGGTTCGCCGCGCATCAAGAGTTCGTCGCTTTCGAGCGAGCGCATGATAACCGAGACGGTCTGGGCGGAAAGGCCGGTAAGGCGAGCGATATCGGCCTTCGAACAGCCAGGATTCTGCCGCACGAGCGATAGCACCAGCCGCTCGTTATAGGCGCGCACGCGCACCTGGTTCGAGCCGCCGCCGGCGCTCACCCTGGGCGCCGGATCCGCCAGTCGTGCATGATCATCCTGTGACACTGAAGGCCGCTCCTCCCGACCGCTTCCTTTTACGAAAGCGCTCGCAGAATGTCACACCGATTTAATAATTCAACTGGATTTATTTATTGACAGCTGAAATGTCCTCATGTTCTAAATGGGCCCGTGGAGGAGTGGATGCCTGATGGCAGCCGATCGGATCGCCGGAAGGTGATCCGTGCCGACACGCTGCGGCCGGAGGAGCTGGCCGACACCATTCGGGAGGATTACCAAATGAAAAAGTCTCTGATCACTGCTGCCCTGTCGACCCTTGCCCTCGGCGTTGTTTTCGCCGCCCCGGCACAGGCAGCCGACGTTTCTGCCTGCCTCATCACCAAGACCGACACCAACCCCTTCTTCGTCAAGATGAAGGAAGGCGCGACCGCCAAGGCCGCCGAGCTTGGCGTGACGCTCAAGTCCTATGCCGGCAAGGTCGACGGCGATAGCGAAAGCCAGGTTGCCGCCATCGAAACCTGCATCGCCGACGGCGCAAAGGGCATTCTGCTCACCGCATCCGACACCAAGGGCATTGTTCCGGCTGTTCAGAAGGCCCGTGACGCAGGTCTCCTCGTCATCGCCCTCGACACGCCGCTGGAGCCGATCGATTCTGCCGACATGACCTTCGCGACCGACAACCTTCTCGCCGGCGAACTCATCGGCAAGTGGGCAGCAGCAACCCTCGGCGACGCCGCCAAGGACGCCAAGATCGCCTTCCTCAACCTGACCCCCTCGCAGCCGTCGGTCGACGTCCTGCGTAACCAGGGCTTCATGAAGGGCTTCGGCATTGACGTGGTCGACATCAACAAGATCGGCGACGAAACCGATCCGCGCATCGTTGGCCATGACATCACCAACGGCAATGAAGAAGGCGGCCGCACCGCCATGGAAAACCTTCTCCAGAAGGATCCGTCCATCAATGTCGTTCACACCATCAACGAACCGGCAGCCGCCGGCGCCTATGAAGCGCTGAAGGCCGTTGGCAAGGAAGGTGACGTGCTGATCGTGTCGGTCGACGGCGGTTGCCCGGGCGTCAAGAACGTCGCCGAAGGCGTCATCGGTGCCACCTCGCAGCAGTATCCGCTGCTGATGGCATCGCTCGGCATCGAAGCGATCAAGAAGTTCGCAGACACCGGTGAAAAGCCGGCGGCCTCCGAAGGCAAGAGCTTCTTCGACACGGGCGTCGCCCTCGTCACCGACAAGCCGGCAGCCGGCGTCGAGTCGATCGACACCAAGGTCGGCACCGAGAAGTGCTGGGGCTGATCGAAACTCCTGCGCCTGAACTGAAACGTCGGCGGGAGCTCGTCTCCCGCCGCTAGGCGCAACGCCCGGCCTTTGCGCGGCGGCAGGTCGGGCGTATCCTTCATGTAAAATACTGAGACCAACGGCAGGGAGGATGACCCATGCAGCCGGCCAATCCCGAGACGCGGACCACGCAAGAATTTGAAAAGGTCCTGTCGTCGAGTTCGACCGAAGTCGCCTCGTTCGACCGTCATGAAAAGAGTGCCCTCGAGCGCTTCCAGCATTTCTTGCATTCAAGCCCGGCAGCCGTGGCGCTGATCGTGCTTGTTCTGTCGATCGCCGTCTTCGGCCTTATTCTCGGCGGCAAGTTCTTCTCCGCCTTCACGATGACGCTCATTCTGCAGCAGGTCGCGATTGTCGGGATCGTTGGAGCAGCGCAGACGCTGGTAATCCTGACGAAGGGCATCGATCTCTCGGTCGGCGCCATCATGGTTCTATCGTCGGTGGTCATGGGCCAGTTTGCCTTCCGCTACGGCCTTCCTCCCGAGCTTGCCGTGATCTGCGGTCTCGGTGTCGGCGCCTTTTGCGGCTTCATCAATGGGGTGCTCGTGGCGCGCATGAAACTGCCGCCCTTCATCGTGACGCTCGGCATGTGGCAGATCGTGCTTGCCACCAACTTCCTTTATTCCGCCAACGAGACGATCCGCAGCCAGGACATCGATGCGAACGCGCCGATCCTCAAGTTCTTCGGGGAGAACATCCGCATGGGCGGCGCGGTGCTGACCTATGGCGTTATCGCCATGGTGCTCCTCGTTGCACTCCTCTGGTATGTGCTGAACCACACCGCCTGGGGCCGCCACGTCTATGCGGTCGGTGACGATCCGGATGCGGCGGAACTCGCAGGCGTCAACGTCAAGCGCATGCTGATCTCCGTATACACGCTGTCCGGCCTCATCTGCGCGCTCGCCGGCTGGGCCTTGATCGGCCGAATCGGCTCGGTTTCCCCGACCGCCGGACAGTTTGCCAATATCGAATCCATCACGGCCGTGGTGATCGGCGGCATTTCGCTCTTTGGCGGGCGTGGCTCGATCCTCGGCATGATCTTCGGCGCGCTGATCGTTGGTGTCTTCCAGCTCGGCCTACGCCTGATCGGCACGGACCCGCAATGGACCTATCTCTTGATCGGCGTTCTCATCATCGCCGCCGTCGCAATCGACCAGTGGATCAGAAAGGTAGCAGGCTGATGACCCAGGAACCCATTCTCACAGCCCGCGGCCTGGTCAAGCGTTACGGCCGCGTCACCGCCCTCGATCAGGCAGACTTCGATCTCTATCCGGGCGAGATCCTCGCGGTCATCGGTGACAACGGAGCCGGCAAGTCTTCGCTGATCAAGGCGATCTCCGGTGCCGTTTCGCCTGATGAGGGCGAGATCATGCTCGAAGGCAAGCCGATCAACTTCCGCTCGCCGATCGATGCGCGCAATGCCGGCATCGAGACCGTGTACCAGAACCTCGCTCTGTCGCCGGCACTCTCGATTGCCGACAACATGTTCCTCGGCCGCGAACTGCGCAAACCGGGCATCATGGGCAGCCTGTTTCGCAAGCTGGATCGTCCGGCTATGGAGAAGATCGCCCGCGACAAGCTGTCCGAACTCGGCCTGATGACGATCCAGAACATCAATCAGGCGGTGGAGACGCTCTCGGGCGGCCAGCGCCAGGGTGTGGCAGTCGCGCGTGCGGCGGCATTCGGCTCCAAGGTCATCATCCTTGACGAGCCGACGGCCGCACTCGGGGTCAAGGAGAGCCGCAAGGTACTCGAACTGATCCTCGACGTCCGCTCGCGCGGCCTGCCGATCGTGCTGATCAGTCACAACATGCCGCATGTCTTCGAGGTTGCCGATCGCATCCACGTTCACCGTCTCGGAAAGCGTCTCTGCGTCATCAATCCTAAGGACTACACCATGTCGGATGCCGTCGCCTTCATGACCGGCGCCCGTCCGGCCCCAGAGGTCGAGCGCGCCGCATGACGCCGGTGCTGGATGATCTGATCACCGAGATCGAGCGGCGGGCGCAGGATGGCGTCCGCCTGCTCGTAGGTGTGGCCGGACCACCAGGCGCGGGTAAGTCAACTTTGGCGGATCGATTGCATCAGACTCTGACGGAGAGGGGCCACCGTAGCGCAGTTCTGCCGATGGATGGCTTCCACCTCGACAATGCGATCCTTGAAGAGCGCGGTGACATCGCCCGCAAGGGCGCTCCGCATACTTTCGACATCAGGGGCCTGGGCGACATCCTCAGAGCCGTCAAGGCCGGCGGTGAAGTCTTCACGCCCGTCTTCGATCGTGACCGCGAACTCGCCATCGCCGCCGCGCGATGCATTGTCGCGGAAGATCGCATCGTCATTGCCGAGGGCAATTATCTCCTGCTGCAGCAGGGGCGCTGGGCGAGCCTGGCGGATCTCTTCGACCTTACCGTCATGGTTGCGCCGCCGATCAGTGAACTGGAGCGCAGGCTCGTAGCACGCTGGACCCATTATGGTCTCACACCGGCACAGATCGAAGCGAAAGTGGAAGGCAATGATTTGCCCAATGGTAGGCTCGTCATCGAGCGCAGCGCGGCGGCCGATTTCTCCTTCAATACGCTGTGAACACGCCCGTCTCAAGGTGTAGTCGAGCCTGCGAAAATTCTTAAGTTCTAATTAAATGTGCCATCGGTAAAATTGTACCGGTTTGGTTCAGCGAATTTCAGCCTCCCCCTGATACAACTCCTCCATGAAAGGTTAACGCAGTTCCCGTCCGGCCTGGAAGGCCGACGGAGCCTGGGCTGGGCGTGTTCATGGGGGTTTGGAAATGGCCATACTAATTGTCGAAGACAATCCGACCAATGCGATGATCATCAAGCATCTCGCAAAGAAGGTCACCGTTGAAGAGATCAAGGTTGCCGGCGATGGCAACACGGCTCTGATGCTGTGTCATGCCGAGAACTTCGAAATGTTGATTGTCGACCACATGCTGCCGGGCATGTCCGGGCTTCAGTTTGTCAAGGCCGTGCGCCTGATGGACCGTTACCGTGATGTTCCTGTGGTGATGGTGACGGCAGACGACGAGCCGCGTCTTCGCGAGGAAGCAAAGGCAGCCGGTATCACGGACTTCCTGCACAAGCCGGTTGAAGCGGTCGCCTTCCGCAAGCTGCTTTCGGATCACATCGGCGCAGGCGCCGTGCATCCGGAACTGCGTTCGGCCTGATCGGAAGGAGCTGCACCATGAAAAGCATTATCGCTGCGATACTTGCAATCGGTCTCTCTGCAACGGCCGCCCTGGCGCTGGAAGCGCCGAGCGGACCGGTCGTGCTGACCGTGACGGGCAAGATCTCCAATACCAACGCCGGTGACGCCGCTCAGTTCGACATGGCGATGCTGGAGAAGCTGAAAGGCCGCAAGGGCGAGATGGAAACGCCCTGGACAACTGGCAGGGTGACCTTCGAAGGCCCGCTCCTGCGCGAAATCCTCGCTGCAGTCGGTGCGACCGGCACGAATTTGAAGGTCCGCGCCCTGAACGACTACGCCGCCGATGTGCCGGCCGAAGATGCCAAGCTCGACACGATCCTCGCCACCAAGATTGATGGCAAGCCGATGTCGATCCGCGACAAGGGCCCGCTCATGCTGGTCTATCCATTCGATCTGAATGCAGACCTGTTCAACGAGAAGTACTTCTCGCGGTCTGTCTGGCAGATCAAGGAAATCGAGGTCGGCCAGTGACACTGACAGGCGCCAAAGCCCGGAAATTTGCAGGCGGAGGCACTGTTGCCTTCGTTCTGCAGACCGTGTCTGCGGTGCTTTTGATCGTGCTTCTGGTTCTCTTTGTCGATATCGCGCGCCAATACCGGATCATGGAGGATGGCGTCCGCGAAAATTCGCTCTGGTCGGTCTATCAACTGGACCGCGAAGTACGACAGTTCAGTCATAGCCTGAGCAGCGCGAAAGCCGATCCACAGGATCCGCAACTGCTCGACGATCTGTCCCTGCGCTACGACATCCTCTATTCCCGCGTCTCGATCCTCGATCAAGCGAAGTTCGGGACCTACTTCTCCGGCGACGAGCTTATTCGCGGCTACATCGCCGCCGTGACGGAAGGTGTCCGCAAGGTCCAGCCGATCTTTGATGACTATGCGGACGGGATAACTCCGACCTCCGGGCAGCTGCAGGAACTCGACACTGCACTGGTTTCCATGGGCCGCGTGGCAGAGGATTTCCTGCTTTACACCAATACCCGTGTCAGCCACGAGCGCGCCGATAGCCGATCAACGATCCTCAGCCTGGAGCGAACCTCCACCGTCATGCTGAGCCTGCTGATGGTGTCGGTGGTCTTCCTCGTCATTACGCTCAATCGACAGCTTCGCTCGGTCCGGCAGTCGAGCCATGAATTGCAGGTCATGGCAACTCAATTGAGTGAGGCTTATGAAGCGGCTGACGCCGGCAACCGCGCGAAGTCGCAATTCATGGCCACCATGGGCCACGAGATCCGTACGCCGCTGAATGCGATCCTCGGCATGTCGGAACTGCTCGAGCTTTCGGAACTGCCTGACGACACGATCCAGAGCGTCAAAACCATCCGCTCGTCTGGCGAGGCCCTACTCGAGATCATCAACGAGATCCTCGACTTCTCCAAGATCGAGCACGGCAAGCTCGAGCTGGAGGAGCGTGCCTTCGACGTCTGCGCGCTCGCTGAAAGCACGGTCAGCATCATCCGCGGCCGCGCCGACGATCACGAGAACACGGTGATCCTCGACCTGCCGGATTCCCTGCAGGCGCTCTACGTCAAGACCGACCCGACGCGTCTGCGCCAGGTTCTCCTCAACCTCCTGTCGAATGCCGTCAAGTTCACCCATCACGGCACGGTGACGCTGCGCCTGCGCGACTTCTACCGCGAAGGCAAGCTGATGATCCGCTTCGAGGTGGAAGATACGGGCATCGGCATCGATGAGGCTGGCCTCGACAAGCTGTTCAAGCCCTTTTCCCAGGTCGATGCCTCGATCAGCCGTCGCTATGGCGGCACCGGTCTCGGCCTCACCATCTGCAAGCAGATCGTCGAGAAGCTGGGCGGCGAGCTCGGCATGAGCAGCACGGTCGGTGTCGGCTCGATCTTCTGGTTCGAACTGGGCGTTGTCCCGGTAACCCGCGAAGAAGCGAACGGTCTCGCCGCTCAGGTCGTCGCCGAAGAGACGTTGCCGCGATGCCGCATCCTGTTGGTCGAAGACAACAAGGTGAACCAGATTGTCGCCACCCGTTTCCTGGCGCGCCTGGGCCAGGATGTCGAGATTGCCAATGACGGTGCTGAAGCCGTGTCCATTTCTCGAGAGCAGCGCTTCGATTTGATCCTCATGGACATGCAGATGCCTGTCATGGACGGCATCGAGGCAACGAAGCGCATCATTGCCGAGCGCGGCCCCTCTGCCGATGTGCCGATCATCGCCATGACCGCAAACGCTTCTGACGACGATCGACGCCGTTGCCTTGATGCGGGCATGCAGGGATTTGAATCCAAGCCAGTGACACTTGAGAGATTGAAGAAAATGATTGCCCACACGACGTCTTCCGCACGCGAAAGTGCGCCGGCAGCGGCCACGACGACGGCCCCGCAGAAGCTTGAATTGCCTGAACTGGATTTTGCCGAGATCCCGCTTCACATGCCCGCCCTCGGCATCGAGGGGCTGGACGAAGCGCGTCACGCCGAACTGGTGGATGCCTTGGGCGAAGAGGTGTTCCAGGAGCTGGTGGAATCCTTCTTCGACGATGCGACCAGTCTGCTCGATGAGCTGAACGAGGCCCTTCGCCGCAACGACCCTGAGAAAATCGACCGTGTCCTGCACACCATCAAGGGCGCAGCCTCGAATGTCGGGCTCAATGATCTGGCCGTAAAGGCCCACGCGCTGCGCAGCCAGAGACCGGTTGCCGCGGATATCGAAATGCTGGGCGAGGAAATTCTCGCTCTGAAATTCAAACTGGTTGCCTGAGAAGCACGGAGGCGTTCATGCGTATTTTGTTGGTGGACGACAACAGCACCAATCTGAAGCTCCTGACGAAGCTCGTCGGTAAGCTCGATCACTGCGAAGCCTTGCCTTTTGCGAGCCCCGATTCCGTGCTGTCAGCCCTGCCGGAGCTCGATTTCGACATTGCCATCATCGATTACCAGATGCCGGTGTATAACGGGGTGGAGCTCTATACGGAGATCGTCCGTTTCGAGAAATATGCCAACGTCCCGGTGATCTTCGTCACCGCCGATAAGGACATGACGACCCGCATGGCGGCTCTCAATGCCGGTGCGATCGATTTCCTGACCAAGCCGGTGAACCCGGTCGAGTTTCAGGCGCGTGTGCAGAATATCGTCAGCCTTTCCCGTGCGCGTCGCCAGCTTGCCGACCAGGCCGAGTGGCTTCGCCGCGAGGTCGAACGTGCCGTGGGCGAACTGCGCGAGCGCGAGCAGGAGATCATCCATCGCCTGACCCTCGCTGCCGAGTACAAGGATCCGGAGACGGCCCGCCACACATTGCGTGTCGCGGCTTATTCGGAGGCGATCGCGATCGAGCTGGGTCTGCCGAGCCATGTCTGCCACGACATCCGGCTGGCGGCGCCCATGCACGATATCGGCAAGGTCGCAATGCCCGATACGGTTCTTCTGAAGCAGGGGCGTCTGACGGAAGCCGAATATCGCCAGATGCAGTCTCATGCAGAAATCGGCAGCGACATTCTCGGGCGCTCCCGTTCTTCGCTTCTGCAACTTGCCTCGGAGATTGCCGCCAGCCACCATGAGCGCTGGGATGGACAGGGCTACCCGAACCGTCTCGTGGGGACCGCGATCCCGATCTCCGGCCGCATCGTCTGCGTTGCCGACAACTTCGACGCGCTTACGACGGAACGCCCTTACAAGCCGGCCTGGAGCTTTGAGCGCACCGTCGAGCATATCCTCGGCCGCGCTGGCACCCAGTTCGATCCGGATTGTGTGGCCGCCTTCGAGCGGGCGCTTCCGCGGATCCAGGCGATCATGGAGCAGGATCGCCGTGAGCAGATGGAGGAAGCGGAAAAGACGATTGTATCAGCGAACGAACGGGTCGCCTGATCCTTTGATCCGGCGGGATGGACATGCTAAGGGCGGCGAGTTCTCGTCAAGCCGGAGGCTCGCCCCATGTCATCCCTCACCATCCGCCGCCCCGACGACTGGCATTTGCATCTGCGCGACGGTGCGATGCTGGAAGGCGTGATCGGCGACACGAGCCGGCACTTCGCCCGCGCCATCATCATGCCGAACCTCGTGCCGCCAGTGGTAACGACCGATGATGCGCGTGCGTATAGAGAGCGGATCCTGAAGGCGGTGCCACAGGGCGACCGCTTCGAGCCGTTGATGACGCTCTATCTCACGGAACACACCAATCCCGATGACGTGGAAGAGGGCAAACGCTCCGGCCTGATCACGGCGGTGAAGCTCTACCCGGCCGGTGCCACGACCAACTCCCATGGCGGCGTACGCGACATGGAAAAGGCCATGCCCGTGCTGGAGCGCATGGCAAAGGTCGGGCTGCCGCTCTGCGTCCATGGCGAGGTGACGACGCCCGAAGTCGACATCTTCGACCGCGAAAAGGTCTTTATCGACACGGTTCTCGATCCGCTGCGCAAGCGCCTGCCGGAACTGAAGGTCACGATGGAGCATGTGACCACCGAAGACGGCATCCAGTATATCCGCAGCGCCGACCGCAACCTCGCCGGCTCCATCACCACCCATCACCTGATCATCAACCGCAACGACATTCTCGTCGGCGGTATCCAGCCGCATTACTACTGCCTCCCAGTCGCCAAGCGCGAGAACCATCGGCAGGCGCTGCGCAAGGCGGCCGTCTCCGGCGATGCCAGGTTCTTCCTCGGTACTGACAGCGCGCCGCATGTCGATCCGTCGAAAGAATGCGCCTGCGGCTGCGCCGGCATCTACACCTCGATCAACACCATGAGTTGCCTTGCCCATGTCTTCGAACAGGAGAATGCGCTCGATAAGCTCGAGGCATTCACCTCGCTGAACGGACCGGCCTGGTATGGCCTGCCCGCAAACGAAGAGACCATTACCCTGGTGAAGCGCACAGAGCCGGTCGAGTTTCCGGGCAAGATCTTCACGGGCGCCGGGCCGGTGACGGTCTTCAATCCGAAATTCCCGCTGCACTGGGATGTCGCCTGAACCGAAAAATGCCTCGCTGATAACGCGAGGCATTTTTTTGAAGGCGTGGAGGGGCTGAAACAGCCTGCGTCAGGTTCCGAGCGAGCCGAGCTGCGGCCAGAGGCCAAGCACGCCGATCACGATAAGATAGATCGCGACCACATAGTTCAAAAGGCGCGGCATGATGAGAATGAGAATGCCGGCGATGAGAGCGATGAGCGGCTGAATGACGAGCATGTTGTCCATGGAGATTTGTCCTTCGTGGATGGTGAGCCGTAAAGATCTGTCGAGGCTGATTGTTCCCTGCCGCGCCCATCTGGCGGGTCGCCCGGCTAGCTGCTATTGCCGAAGAAACCAGAAAGACAGGAGCGCCCGATGATCCAGACCCCCTTCACCGATCCCGCCGTGATGGCTGAACTCGTGGCGAAGATGCTCTGGGAGATCAAGGCGGTACATTTCAATGCGGCCGAGCCCTACAAGCTTTCCTCGGGCATGAAGAGCCCTGTCTATATCGATTGCCGCAAGCTCCTCTCCTATCCGCGCGTGCGCTCCAGTGTCATGGATTTTGCCGCAGCGACGCTCATGCGTAATGCCGGCTTCGAGCAGTTCGACTGCATCGCCGGTGGCGAGACGGCGGGCATTCCCTTCGCCGCACTTCTCGCAGACCGTCTCGGCCTGCCGATGATCTATGTCCGCAAGGCTCCCAAGGGCCACGGCCGCAACGCACAGATCGAGGGCCACATGCCGGAAGGGTCGCGCGTTCTCGTGATCGAGGACCTGACGACGGCCGGCGGCAGCATGTTCAAATTCATCGATGCCATCAGGGCTGCCGGCGGCGTGGTCGATCACGGCATCGCGCTCTTCTTCTACGGCATCTTCCCCGAGGCTCTGGAGCGCTTCGATGATGGCAAGGTGAAGCTCCACTACATCGCCACCTGGCGCAATGTCCTGGCCGTTGCCCGCGACCAGAAGCTGTTCGACGAGAAGACGCTGTCGGAGGTCGAGGCCTTCCTCGATGCCCCGCTCGAATGGTCGGGTCGCAATGGTGGGATTTCGTCACTCGCCTGAGCGAATGCCCAAAGTCGCACTGGAAAATAAGAGCGGCTTCGTTTAAATCGATTGAAACGGAATCCTTGGGAGGTCGAGATGATCCTGTGTTGCGGCGAAGCGCTGATCGACATGTTGCCACGCGAAACCACGCTCGGCGAGCGCGCCTTTGCGCCCTATGCCGGCGGCGCTATCTTCAACACGGCAATTGCGCTTGGCCGTCTGGGCATCAAGACAGGCTTCTTTACCGGCCTCTCCGACGACATGCTGGGCGACATTCTGCGCGACACGCTGAAATCTTCGGGCGTCGATTTCAGCTATTGCGCCACGCTCTCGCGCCCCTGCACGATCGCGCTCGTCAAGCTGACCAACGGCCAGGCATCCTACGCCTTCTATGACGAAAACACGGCAGGCCGGATGATCACCGAAGCTGATCTGCCCACGCTCGATGACAGCTGCGAGGCCCTGCATTTCGGCGCGATCAGCCTGATCCCGGAACCCTGCGGCTCGACCTACGAGGCGCTGATGACCCGCGAGCACAAGACCCGCGTCATCTCGCTCGATCCGAACATCCGCCCCGGCTTCATCAAGGACAAACCGGCTCACCAGGCCCGCATCGCCCGCATGGCCGATATGTCCGACATCCTGAAATTCTCCGACGAAGACCTCGATTGGTTCGATCTGTCAGGCAGCCAGGACGAACGTGCCGCCCACTGGCTGACGCGCGGCGCCAAGCTCGTGGTGCTGACCAAGGGTGCAGAAGGGGCGACAGCCTACACCGCCAATTTCAAGGTCTCGGTGCCCTCGAACAAGGTCGAAGTCGTCGACACCGTCGGCGCCGGCGACACGTTTGACGCCGGCATTTTGGCTTCCCTGAAGCGTCAGGGATTGCTGACCAAGGAGACGGTAGCAAAGCTCTCGGAAGAGGCTGTGCGCGAGGCACTGACGGTAGGCGCCAAGGCTGCGGCCGTGACTGTGTCGCGAGCAGGAGCCAATCCGCCGACGGCGGCTGAGATTGGGTTCTGAGACGGACGCGACCGCAAGGATCGCCATACGATTTGCGTAGCGTCTTGCAAGGGCGGGTATATCCTGCCTGCCGATGCCGGGGGCATCTCTACATGAACCAACGTAAAGTTGGCGCCGTCCGCGAGAACTAGCAGACGCGCAGGTCACTCCGTTCCGAACAGTAAAATACAGTCTGAAAAATTAAGTCCCGGGCAACGTCTCCACCATAGATTGTGTTTGACTGTTGGAGGCGGGAAATGAACCTTTATTCGAAGTTTAAGTCATTGTGCTTTGCGGTTTTAATCGCAGCTGCAGGTGTCGCTTCTGCAAAAGCCGGAGAATTCGAAGGGACCTGGCGCCAAATGAAGTCCAGCGCCGGTGAATGTCGCAAGTGCTCGCTCACCATCACCCGGGTTGGAGATGGGCTGAAAGTCATTGCCAACAACGACTGGTATGCAGCGGCCGTACCTGTTCCTAAACGTACGGCAGCCGAGTTGCCTTCTGCACTGGGCACTGGCGTTTGGAAGAACGGAGGTCAGAAAAAGTCAATGAAAATTGCGCTGATCCGAGATCAGGACGAGCTTCAGGTGCTGCTAATTGTCGGAGGAGGCGCTAGCGCTCAGACGATAGCCGCAACTTTCCGAAAGCGCGTTCAAGCTTCAGGAAGCGGAGGTTAAGGCCACGGTAATCGTGGTTCGAGGCACGATGGCCGAAATCTCTCCGCGAAACTGAGGATCAAAGAGCAGCCTGTTACAGGCAATACCTCGATCCCCCGTCTCCTCACCCCATCTTCCGCTCCGCCAGCGCCGAGACCAGCCCAACCGTCGAGCTGTCATGCCCGGTCGCGGCGACCTTGCCCTGCACTACCGGCAGCAGACCCGTTGCCAGCTCCTTGCCGAGCTCCACGCCCCATTGGTCAAATGAGTTGATGCGGAAGACGACGCCTTCGACGAAGACGCGGTGTTCGTAGAGCGCGATAAGGCGGCCCAGCGTGAAGGGGGTCAGTTGCTCGTAGACGAAGGTGATCGACGGGCGATTGCCGGAGAAGACGCGGTGCGGGGCGAGGAAGTCGGCTTCTTCGCTGGCAACACCCTTGGCGGTCAACTGGCTCTTGGCCTCAGTGAGCGTGCGGCCCTTCATCAGGGCTTCCGACTGTGCCAGGCAATTGGCGATCAAGAGTTCGTGCTGGTGGCGCAATTCCGGCTCGAAGCCGTTGGCGGCGATCAGGAATTCGGCCGGGATGACGCTCGTGCCCTGGTGGATGAGCTGGTAGAAGGCATGCTGGCCATTGGTGCCGGGTTCGCCCCAGACGACAGGCCCCGACGCGCCCTGGACCGGCTTTCCGTCGATGGTGACGCTCTTGCCGTTCGATTCCATGTCCAACTGCTGCAGATAGGCCGGGAAGCGTGACAGCCGCTGGTCATAGGGCAGGATCGCCCGCGTCGCATAGTTCAGCACGTTGCGATGATAGACGCCGAGCGCGCCGAGCAGCATCGGCAGGTTCGCACGGAAGGGGGCGTTGCGGAAATGCTCGTCCATGGCATGGCCGCCGGCAAGGAAATCGCCGAAATTGTCGGGCCCGATCGCGATCATTAGCGGCAGGCCGATGGCCGACCAGATGGAATAACGCCCGCCGACCCAGTCCCAGAAACCGAAGACACGGGATGCATCGATGCCGAAGGCCGCGACCTTGTCGAGCGCAGTCGAAACGGCGCAGAAATGATGACCGACAGCCGCTTCCCCGAGTGCATCGGCGATGAAGGCGCGCGCCGTCTGGGCATTCGTCATCGTCTCGATGGTGGTGAAGGTCTTCGACGCCACGATGAAGAGCGTGGTCTCGGGTGCAAGCGTCTTCAGCGTGTCGGCAATATGCGCGCCGTCGATATTGGAGACGAAATGCAGGCGCGGGCCGTCATGGAAGGGCGAGAGCGCAAGCGTCGCCATGACAGGCCCGAGATCCGAGCCGCCGATACCGATATTGACGACGTCCGTGATCGCCTTGCCGGTGGCACCCTTCATCTCGCCGGAGCGGATGCCATCGGCGAACTTGCCCATGGCGTCGAGCACGCCGTTCACATCAGGCATGACATCGCGCCCATCGACCATGACGGGACGGTTGGAGCGGTTGCGCAGCGCCGTGTGGAGAACGGCGCGCCCCTCGGTGAAATTGATCGATGCGCCCGAGAACATCTCGTCGCGCTTTTCGGCGACCCCGGCCGTCACCAGCAGCTGCTCGAGCTGATCGAGCACCTCGTCGTTTACGGCGCATTTGGAGTAATCCATCATGAGGTCGTCGAGCGAAGCGGAAAACCGGCTGAAGCGCTCAGGATCGGCGGCAAAGGCGGCGCGCAGGTCTTCGGCATGGGTGGCGGCGACCGTGCTCGTCAGCGTGTCGATGATGGATTGCATCGGAATGTCCCTGGTTCGACGATGATGCCGGGGACCTTATTAGCGAGTTGAGACGGGATCAAGACGAAGGGGAGGCTAGAGCCTCCCCAAATTTAAATCGATTTATTTTCCGTCGCGCAACTCGCGCCGCAGGATCTTGCCGACATTGGTTTTCGGCAGTTCGGTGCGGAATTCGATATAGCGCGGCCGCTTGTAGTTGGTGAGATTGGCGGCGCAATGCGCCTTCAGCTCGTCGATGGTCAGGTTCTCGTCCTTCTTGACCACGAAGAGCTTCACCGCTTCGCCCGAATGCTCGTCCGGCACGCCGACGGCAGCACATTCGAGCACGCCGGCATGCATGACAGCCACTTCCTCGATCTCGTTCGGATAGACGTTGAAGCCGGAGACGAGGATCATGTCCTTCTTGCGGTCGACGATCTTCACATAGCCGCGTTCGTCCATCAGGCCCATGTCGCCGGAGCGGAAGAAGCCGTCATCGCTCATCACCTTGGCGGTCTCTTCCGGGCGCTGCCAGTAGCCGGCCATGACCTGGGGGCCGCGGATGCAGATCTCGCCGACTTCGCCGATCGCCATCGTGACACCATCCTCGTCACGGATCTCGATGTCGGTAGAAGGCAGCGGCAGGCCGATCATGCCGGTGAACTCACGCGCATCGAGGCGGTTGACGGTCGCAACCGGCGATGTTTCGGAGAGGCCATAGCCTTCGGTGATCGGACGCCCCGTCATCTCCAGCCAGCGCTCGGCAACCGGTCGCTGGATCGCCATGCCGCCGCCGAGCACAAGCATCAGCGACGAGAAGTCGATCTTCTTGAATTCCGGATTGTTCATCATCGCGTTGAACAGCGTATTCAGGCCCGGGAAGACATGCGCCTTGAAGCTCTGCAGCTCCTTGATGAAGGCCGGGATGTCGCGCGGATTGGCGATCAGCAGGTTGTGCGCACCGAGCGCCACGCCCATCAGCGAATTCACGGTCAGCGCGAAAATATGATAGAGCGGCAGCGCGCAGACGAAGTTCAGCACGTCAGGGCGGTTCTGCCCGGCAAAGGCGGCTTCCAGCCAGAGCGCGATCTGCTGTTTGTTGGCGAGCAGGTTGGCATGGGTGAGCGTCGCGCCCTTGGAAACCCCCGTGGTGCCGCCGGTATACTGAAGGAAGGCGACATCGCTGGACACCACCTCGACAGGCTTCAGGGTGCGTTTTTCACCTTCGGCCAGCATGGCCTTGAAGCCGGTATTGCCCGGGATCGACCAGGCAGGCACCAGCTTTTTGACCTTGCGCACAACGAGGTTGACGATGTGGCCTTTGAGGCCGAGCATGTCACCCATGGTGCAGACCACGACATGCTTGACGTCGGTACGCGCCACGACCTGCTCGACCGTATGGGCGAAGTTCTCAAGCACGACGATCGCCTTGGCGCCGGAATCTTTGAGCTGGTGCTCGAGTTCGCGCGGGGTGTAGAGCGGGTTGACGTTTACGACCGTCATGCCGGCGCGCAGGATGCCGTAGACGGTGACAGGATTCTGCAGGATGTTCGGCGTCATCACGGCAACGCGGTCGCCCTTGACGAGGCCCTTCGACTGCAGCCAGGCCCCGACCTTGCGGGACTGCTGTTCCAGTTCGCGGAAGGTCATGCCGCGGCCCATGCTGGAGAAGGCGAGGCGGTCGGCAAATTTCGCGCAGCTCGCTTCGAAAAGCGCCCCGAGCGAGGGATGCGCATGCGGCGCGATCTCGGCCGGAACCGATGCCGGATAGGAGTTGACCCAGATTTTTTCCGCGGCGCGGCCGCTGAGGCGGCTCAGAGTTTCCGTCATGTAATCCTCCCGAAAATCATTGGTCTGCCGGCACGCCCTTTCGGGACTGGTTCCTCCTCAGGTCCCGAAAGCTTATGCTTTCGCACCGGCAGTGCAAGTGTGAGAACGCTATATAACCTTGACGTAAACGTCAACATTCTGTCGCTTGGCTGTTCAAGTGGTTTGTGGGGGAACCATGCTCGAGGGCTACCCGTTACCTCTTTCATCGACAACCAAGAAGGAGGACTTCTCATGTTGCAGGAAAAACGAAACACCGCCGCCGGCCAGGATCCTTACGTCAAGGACACCCCGAGCCTGATCGCCAGCGACAAGGTCGAAGGCACTGCCGTCTATGGCCGCGATGGTGACCGCATCGGCTCCATCCAGCGCGTTATCCTCGAGAAGAAGGGTGGACGCGTTGCCTACGCCGTCCTTGGCTTCGGCGGCTTCTGGGGAATTGGCGACGACTATTATCCGCTCCCCTGGGAAAAGCTCACTTATGACGAGAGCCTCGACGGCTATCGCATCGATCTGACCAAGGAACAGGTCGAGGGGGCACCGCGCGCCAGCGACGATAGCGATGAGTGGTATCGCAACAATGGTCGCTCGGTCTACGACTACTATGGTGTTCCGCCATACTGGATCTGATCGGCCGATCACCAATCGAACAGACGGAAGGGCCTCGCAAGTCGGGGCCCTTTTTGCCGTTCGTGTCGATGGAATTGGGCAAGGTGGACGGCAGCGTAATCGCGCTGCAGCAGGAGAGACGTCAATCAACCCGCCCGAGCCCGTACTAAAGTTTACGGCACTCGCGCCCGACGGCGCTCATGGCACAGAATGTCTCGGCGGGGAAGGGAAGGGCCTTAGAATATTTCAGGAAATGGTGCCGCTTGCAGGACTCGAACCTGCGACCCCATCATTACGAATGATGTGCTCTACCACCTGAGCTAAAGCGGCCAGCGCTGGAGCGGGAAAATCCCGTCGCGTTTGGTGAGGGGCTGATACAGGGATTGTCCGCTGATTTCAAGACGCATTTCGGCGGCCGTAGAAAAATTCCGCAGCCGCCCTGTTTGCTTTCCGATTATCGGAGAGGCCAGGACTTCGGCCAGTTTGCAGGATCAACGGCCTCGTTTTCGTCGATCTCGGCCGGGCAGTCCCTGAACGCCTCCTCGACGAGCACGAGTTGCGGGCCCATTGCGCCTTTTGCGAATTTCCATTCGTTGTAGGTTCCGCAATCGCCCACGCCGCGTCCCTTGAAGAAGGCGGAGAAGGCCTTCGCCTCGTAATCATAACTCAGATTGAAGGCGCTGGTGACGGCACTCGGTGCGCCCTCCTGCATCGTCGGGAAAGGCAGTGTAGATACCGTGCCATAGACTTCCACGAAGACGGCATAGGGAAAGTTGTAGGCGCCGCCCATGCCGCAGGGCGTAATATAAAGTGTCTGCTCCTCGGCGATTTTGTGGGCAAGCGCGTTGCCGTCAAGCATGGCTTCTTCCGTTTCCGCACATTCGCCCCCATCGGCGAAGCGGGCGCGGACTGTTTCGGGGAAGTCAGCGAAGCGGCGGATGTCCGATACCGGCGGCGGCGGATTCGGGGCCTTGTCGCCCTTGGCGCTCATGGCATCGACGTGACCGACACGTTTCTGGAACTCGTCGATGAACAGCAGGCTCGCGGCAGCACCCGCAAGCGGGACGTCGCCTTCGGCAGTCATTTGACTGCGGGAAATGGTGATCTTGGCCGTTGTGCCGTTTTTCAGGCTGTCGATGAGGCCGCTGCCGATGAAGTCGCCGGACAGCGAGAGAGCCTGCGCATTTGCGTCGATCGCGATTTCGCTGTCCTTGAAGGTTGCTGGCGCACCGCCGTCGATCGAAATCGCAACAGTCAGCTCACCCTCATCCTCAAGAAGAGCACTCTCGGAAGGGGAAATCAAAAGCGCGACGGGCGCTTCCGGCAAGCCACTGCGCTGCAGCTCCAAGCCCGAGATGGGGTTGTCGGAGATGAATTGGCGCATGCTGCAGGACAGCGTCTGCGAGCAACTCACCTGCCAGGATTTGAACTCCTTGTAGGCGCCGTCGGCAGCGTTGACGGCAAAGGAGCTGCCGGCCAGAGCGGCAAGCGTGAGGCTCAGGGTGGATAGACGCATGTGGGGTCCCCGCAAATCAGTGTTGCGGGGACGCTAGCAGCGGCAGTCTCAGCCGCAAATCGCCTTTTTTGCGCCTATATATTCGCGCTCCAACCGATCGACCACGGCAGCGACCGGCTCGACGGCCTTCACCGCCCCGATGCCCTGGCCGCAGCCCCAGATATCCTTCCAGGCCTTGGCCCCGGTGGTCGCCTTGTCGAAATCCATCTTCGACGGATCGGCGACCGGCAGGTTGTCAGGATCCATGCCGGCGGCAACGATCGATGGCTTCAGGTAGTTGCCGTGAATGCCGGTAAAGTAGTTGGAGTAGACAATATCATTGGCATGCGCATCGACGATTGCCTGCTTGTACTCGTCAGAGGCGCGGGCCTCTTCCGTCGCAATGAAGGGCGAGCCGATATAGGCCATGTCGGCGCCCATTGCCTGGGCAGCGAGCACCGCACCGCCATTGGCAATCGCGCCGGCGAGCAAAAGCGGTCCATCGAACCATTCACGGATTTCCTGGACGAGGGCAAAAGGCGAGAGCGTTCCGGCGTGGCCGCCCGCTCCCGTCGCCACCGCAATCAGCCCGTCTGCGCCCTTGCGGATCGCCGAATTGGCATGGCGGTTGTTGATCACGTCATGCAGTACGATACCGCCATAGGAATGCACCGCGGCATTCACCTCCGGCACGGCGCCGAGCGAGGAGATGACGATGGGCACCTTGTATTTGACGCACATCATCAGGTCATGCTCGAGCCGCTTGTTCGACATGTGCACGATCTGGTTCACTGCGAAGGGGGCGGCCGGGCGATCCGGGTTCTTCGCATTGTGAGCGGCGAGTTCCTCGGTGATTTCGGCCAGCCATTCGTCGAGTTGCGCCTCAGGCCGGGCATTCAGCGCTGGGAACGAGCCGACGATTCCCGCCTTGCACTGGGCGAGCGTCAGTTTCGGATGCGATATGATGAAGAGCGGCGAGGCGACGACGGGGAGCCTCAGATTGTCTTTCAGGATCGGCGGCAGGGCCATCACTTCACCTCCCATGAAGTTTACGTTTACGCAAACGTCAAATAGCAGAACATGGACGGCGAGGAAAGCCGGTCCTATGCTCGACGGTCATGCAAGCGTCGGATCCCGGAAATGCTGACATTGCCCACGCAGCCTCATTCCTGTGTTTATTCGGCGCCATACGGGTTTTCCGGGCTTGTGCTTGAAATATCCAGAGTTTACCGAATCGAAACTATGATTGCGATGTGGCTGGGGCGATCCCCGAAGGAGTATGGCGGCCAATGAGTGGATTGGAAACGGCCATCAGGAACGCCCTGGCGCGCGCCGACCGTTCGAATGCGGAGGCCCGTGCCCGGGTCTATCAGTCTGCCCGTCAGGCGCTCGAAACGGGTCTGCGCAAGCAGAACATCGACGACCCCGAATCCATAGACTATCAGCGCCGCCGACTGGAGGCGCTCATCCATTCCATCGAGCTCGAAGAGCGTACGCGTCTGGAAGTGCGTCCCGAACCTTCGGTGCCTCACCCGGCCGCACCGGTGGCGGCGCCGTCACAGCGGGCTGCCGAGCCGACGGCACCAACGCCGCCCGATCGGCGAACCGGCCGTGTCGAGCCCGGCTTCGCCGCGGGTGATCCGCCAGTCGGCGCCCAGACAGGCTACCGCGAGCCTTCTTTCGACGAAGAGCCCGAAATCGCGGCGAGGGCGTCCGTTGACGCTCATGCCGATGATGAAGGGCCAATGCCGGACATGCGGTCCGAGCGTCCCCTGCAGGCACCGCGCCGGCGCCGCGGGATTGTGGCTCGACTGACCATCATGTCGATTTTCTTGGCGACGCTCGGGATCGGCGCATGGTGGATCTACTCCTCCGGGCTGCTGCTCACGGAGGCCGAGCGCGACACCTCGGTGCCCAATCCGCCGCCGCGCGCCGAAGCCGAAGACTTTACCGGAGCACCCGAGACGACTTCCCCGTCGGAGCCTGCCGGGCCGCAGGCGCTCGATGCACGCGGTGGCTTCTCGGATGACTGGATCGAGGTCTTTGCGCCGCAGCAGGTCTCGGCGCTTCGTCCCCGCGCCAATGCGCTCGTCGATATTGTCACGGCCAGCGACGGCAGTGCCGCCCAGATCGTCTCGCGCAGCGGTGACGAGGCTGGCGTGATCGAAGTGACCGTGCCGACGGAGGTTCTGCGTGAAATGGCGGGCCGCACCTCCACGATTGCGCTCACTGTGCAGTCGATTGATGACGAGCCTGTGCAGATCTCGGTCGAATGCGATTTCCCGCGCATGGGCGACTGTCCGCGCCACCGCTTCACGGTCAACCCGCAAAAGCTCGACGCGCTGTTCCGCGTCTCCTTCGACAACGGCATGGCACCGTCCACTCCGGGCCGCCTCTTGATCAATGCGGATCTCTCAGGCAGCGGACGCGGCGTGAACCTCTACGCAATTCGCGTGCTGCCCGGCCAGTGACAGTCACGCGGGCTTGAGGCGGGGTGCGGCTGGCTCCCCCCAAAAGATAAAGGTCACTTCAGGAAGTCGGGGCCGCTGCCGATGATTTTCTTGTCGAGCTTGCCGATCTTCTCGACATCCTTGCCTTCGTAATCGAGCGACAGCAGCATGTGGCGGATGAGGTTTAGCCGCGCGCGGCGCTTGTCATTGGCGTGCAAAACCGTCCACGGCGCGCGCTCGGTGTGGGTTTCCTTCAGCATCCGGTCGCGCTTCTTCGTGTAATCGTCCCATTTGTGCAGGGCTGCAATATCCATTGGTGAGAGTTTCCAGCACTTCAGGGGATCGTGACGACGGTCATGGAAGCGCTTGAGCTGCATTTCCTGGCCGGTATCCAGCCAGAACTTGAAGAACCGGATGCCCTCCCGTTCGATCAGCTTCTCGAAGCGCGGCACCTGCTCGAGAAAGCTCTCGTACTGGTCGGGCGTGCAGAAGCCCATGACCGGTTCGACACCGGCGCGGTTATACCAGGAGCGGTCAAAGAGCACGAACTCGCCGGCCGTTGGAAAGTGCGAGACATAGCGCTGGAAATACCATTGACCGCGCTCTGTTTCGGTCGGCTTGGTCAAGGCGACCACGCGAGCGGAGCGGGGGTTCATATAAGAAAGTGTCGCATGGATGGCGCCGCCCTTGCCGGCGGCATCCCGGCCCTCGAACAAGGCCATGACGCGTTCGCCGGTCTTCTGCATCCAGAACTGCACCTTCACCAGCTCGATCTGCAGCTGGGTGAGTTCCTTTGCGTAGTTCTTTTCGGAGAGCTTCTTGTCATAGGGAAAGCCACCGGACTTAAGCGCCTTGTCTTCGATCCAGTCCGGCAGGTCCGGCAGTTCGATGTCGAAGACCTGCTGGGTTTCACCGACCGAGAGGGTAACTGCCCTCTTTTCCGTTTGCGCGTCCATCCTCGGCTCCCTTTGTCTTGCTCGTTTCGATGGTCTTAATTGAGCCCAAGCCGAAATGAAGTTCAAGCATCTCGGTTCCATCTTGCGGCACATCGATCGATCCGCCGGGGAAAGGGCCCGGCAAGTGATGGCACAGCAGTGTAACTTCTGTCATGAATCAGGGCTATCAGACTTGGACAATGACAGGGCGGAGAATGCGCGCGCATGCAGGATGATAGGGGTGACGGTTGGCGCAAGGATCTCCGGCGGCTGCTTTCGGCCTGGGTCTATATTCTCGCTGCCGCTGTCCTTTCGGTCAGTGCCTGGGCGACCGGTGCTGCCACCGGCTATGCGATACTGCTGTTCGTCCTGCTCTTCCTGCTCGTGGTTTTTCGGCAGCTGCCCGAGGGCGACACGCCGGCTGCGCCGACGCTAACCGTTGCGGAGCCCGATCCGCCGGCTGATCCGCTTCCCCTTATCCTTGCATCGCTCGACGGCCTCGACATGCCGATCTTCGTCCTCAGTCCTGAGGCCGAGTTGATTGCCCAGAACCAGGCCGCTCAGAAGGTGTTCGGCGAGCTCGTCGTCGGCCTGCATGTCTCGACCCGTTGGCGCTCCCCCGGGATCCTCGACATGATCCGGGAGACGATCGAAACCGCTCAGCCCAACCAGATCGAGCACTCCGAGCGTCACCCTTCCGAACGAGTCTATGTGGTGCGGGTCGCGCCGATCGATGCCGACAAGGCGGCTGGCGCATCCTATTTCCTTCTGTCGTTCAAGGATATCTCGGAGCTGCGCCGTCTTGATCGCATGCGCAGCGACTTCGTTGCCAATGCCAGTCACGAATTGCGCACGCCGCTCGCATCGCTGCGCGGGTTTATCGAAACCATGCAGGGGCCGGCCCGCGACGATGCGAAGGCCAAGGACCGGTTTCTCGCCATCATGCTCGATCAGGCAAACCGCATGAGCCGCCTGGTGGACGATCTCCTGTCCCTGTCGCGGCTGGAGCTCAAGGCCCATGTCGCACCGGACCAGAGGGTGGAGCTCGCGCCGATCCTTGGCCATGTCAGGGACAGCCTCGCTCCGCTGGCAGCCGAGCTCGGCGTCGAGATCCGCCTCGATCTCCCCGAGGAGAAGATCGAAGTCTTGGGTGAGCGCGACGAGCTCGTTGAGGTCTTCGAAAACCTGATCGAAAACGCCTGCAAATACGGTCAAGACGGCGAAGTGGTCGAGGTTGCGCTCCGCCGCGATGCTGGCGGTGCGACGGAGGTCAGCGTCCGCGACCACGGTCCTGGCATTCCCGCGGAACATGTACCGCGCCTGACCGAACGATTTTACCGCGTCAATGTCGAGGACAGCCGTTCGAAAAAGGGGACCGGGCTCGGCCTTGCGATTGTCAAGCATATCCTCACGCGCCATCGGGCGCGGCTCGTGGTGAAGTCGGAATTGGGCAGTGGCAGCGTCTTCACCGTGCGCTTCTGACACATTCAGCCGAAGAAGTCGGGCCTTCTGAAAATTTCCCGTTAAATTTCAGAGGCTTGAATTGTCACAAATGTTTCATTGAACTGACATAAAAGCAAAGCCGAAGAGCCGCTAAGACGTCTCTGCCGGGCCGCGACGGACGCGATTGCGGCCACAGACACAAAAACTCATCCACGGGAGAGTATGATGAACATTCTGAAAATTTCTGTTGCGGCGCTGGTCGCCTCCGTTGCCTTCACTGGCGCGGCTGCAGCTCGTGATCAGGTCCAGGTTACCGGTTCCTCGACCGTGCTGCCGTATTCCACCATCGTTGCCGAAGCTTTCGGCGAAAACTTCTCTTTCCCGACGCCGGTCGTTGAAGGCGGCGGTTCGGGTGCTGGCCGCAAGAAGCTTTGCGAAGGCGTTGGCGCCAACACAGTTGACATCGCCAACTCGTCCTCGCGCATGTCCAAGGGTGACTACGAGCTCTGCGTATCGAACGGCGTGACCGAAGTCATGGAAGTTCGCTTCGGCTATGACGGCATCGTCTTCGCTTCCGACCTCAACGGTCCGGAATTTGCATTTACCCCGGCTGACATCCATGGCGCGCTGGCTGCCAAGGTTGTTAAGGACGGCGCGCTCGTCGACAACACCCGCAAGACCTGGGCTGATGTAAACGCTTCCTTCCCTGCGCAGGATATCCTCGCTTTCGTTCCGGGCACCAAGCACGGCACTCGCGAAGTGTTCGACGTGAAGGTTATCGAAGCCGGCTGCAAGAAGTCGGGCGCTTACGACCTGCATCTGGCAGCTTCGACCGCCGCTGACGACAAGGCAAAGGCCGCAGAAGCCGCCAAGGCTTGCCTGGCGCTGCGCACCGATGGCGTTTCCGTTGATATCGACGGCGACTACACCGAGACGCTGGCCCGCGTTGACGCGAACAAGAACGGCATCGGCGTATTCGGTCTGTCGTTCTACCAGAACAACACCGACAAGCTGCGCGTTGCCACGATGGACGGTATCGTTCCGACGACTGAAGCCATTGCAAAGGGCGAGTATCCGGTTTCGCGTCCACTTTTCTTCTACGTCAAGAAGGCGCATCTCGGCGTGATCCCGGGTCTGCAGGAATACATCGACTTCTTCGTATCGGACGAGATGGCTGGTCCTGACGGCCCGCTGGCTGCCTATGGCCTCGTGTCGGACCCAGAACTGAAGAAGACCCAGGAAATGGTTGCCGCTGGTACGCCGATGGCGCCGGTAGAGTGATCCTTATCTGACACAGGAGGGCGCCACGAGGCGCCCTCCTTCCTCTTGCGAAAACCGGATTTCCCATGAGCGTCGGCATTCTGTCCTTAATCCTACTGACATTGGCCGTGATTGGCTTTTTCTTTGGCAGGCGACGCGCGATGCAGAGCGCGAACGGCGATGCCCGGAACCTTCATTCGCTGCCGGGCTATTATGGTCAGACTGTTGCCTTGTTTACGGCAGTGCCTGCCTTCCTGCTGATGGCCATCTGGCTTGTCGCGCAGCCTTTGTGGATCGACTCGCGCATTGTCGGTCTGCTGGGTTCGCAGGTGGCATTCGACGCCACATCCACGACGCTTGCGGTCGAAGACGTGCGCCGCATCGCCGATGGCCTTGACGCCCTGCAGCAGCGATCCGGCTTGTCTGACGATGAATTGCAGAACATGCGGGCTGATTTTTCGGACGTTCGGGGGCGCCTGGCCGAGGTCGGGGTTGCTTTGGGTGCAGAAGTCCGGCCTGAAATCTTCGAGGCCGCCAAGGAATACCGCGTCATGCAGCGCTCTGGCGCAATGATGATGACGGTTGCCGTCTTGGTCCTCGCGGTGTCGGGCTTCATCTTCGCCTTCATGCGCGTTCACCGTGACTTCCGTGCCCGGAATGTGTCGGAAACCTTTGTGCGCTGGCTGTTGATCGCCTCGGCCGGCGTGGCGATCCTGACTACTTTCGGCATCGTGATGTCTCTCCTCTCAGAGAGTATCCGCTTCTTTGGACTTTATCCCATCTGGGACTTCTATTTTGGCTTGACCTGGAACCCGCAGTTCCGCGGCGGTTCCGAACTTGGTCTGATCCCGCTTCTATGGGGTACGCTCTACATTAGTTTCGTTTCGATGTGTGTAGCCGTTCCAATTGGCCTGTTCGCGGCGATTTACACGGCAGAATATGCCTCGCCGCGGGTCCGCTCAGTGGTCAAACCGGTGATTGAAGTGATCGCCGGCATCCCGACCGTCGTGTTCGGCCTGTTTGCACTGGTGACCGTCGGCCCGTTCCTGCGCGACTATTTCGCCATGCCATTTGGTCTCGGTAATTCGGGGTCCTCGGTTCTCACCGCCGGGCTCGTGATCGGCATCCTCAACATCCCCTTCATCTCGTCGCTGGCCGATGACATCATCAATTCCGTGCCGCAGTCGATGCGCGACGGGGCTCTGGGCCTGGGTTCGACGAAATCCGAGACCATCCGCAGGGTCGTGCTGCCTGCGGCCCTTCCCGGCATTGTCGGGGCTGTCCTGCTCGCCGCCAGCCGTGCAATCGGCGAAACCATGATCGTGGTCATGGGGGCAGGGGCAGCCGCCAAGCTGGACTTGAACCCCTTCCAGGCCATGACGACGATCACCGTGAAGATCGTCAGTCAGTTGACGGGCGACCTTGCCTTTGACTCGCCGGAGACGCTCGTGGCCTTCGCGCTTGGCCTAACGCTGTTCGTGATTACGCTTGGGCTCAACATCTTCGCGCTTTGGATCGTGCGCAAATACCGGGAACAATACGAATGACCGACATCATCGATCGCACTCCTTTCGCAATGCCGCAGGCCGGCAGTTCGCTCATGAGCGAGACCCCGCTGATGAAGCGTCGCAATGCAGCAGAAATTCGGTTCCGCATGTATGGTGTCGCCGCGATCGTGATCGCGCTGCTCACCCTGGCGATCATGCTGTTCACCATTATCCGTGACGGCTCTTCGGCATTCGTTCAGGCGACGATCAGCTATCCCGTCGTGATCGACGCTGCGGTCGTGGACAAGACCGGTTCGCGCGATCCGGCGCAGATGGCTTCGGTGACGACGATCGGCTACGCGCGCATCCTGGGTGAATCTCTGGTCAAGCATCTGGCCGAAGAGGGTATTGCAGTCGAGGGCATGTCCCGAAAGGAAGTCACCGACATGATTTCCAAGGATGCTCCGGCTCGGCTGCGCGACACTGTCCTGGCCGATCCGTCACTGGTAGGCCAGACGATCACTGTGAACGTTTTCGCCACAGGCCGCGTGGATGGCTATCTCAAGGGTCGCGTGACGCGCGAAATAGCTGAACGGGATTCCAATGTGACTCCCGCGCAGCTGGACCTGGCCGACAAGCTGGTCGAAGCTGGCATCCTCGCATCGAAGTTCAACTGGAGCTTCATCACGGCGCCTGATGCGTCCGACTTGCGCCCGGAAGCCGCGGGCCTTGGCATCGCCATCATGGGTACGGCCTACATGATGTTCCTCGTGGTGATCATGTCCTTGCCTCTCGGCGTGGCTGCCGCGATCTATCTCGAGGAATTCGCGCCGCGAAACTGGTTCACCGATTTGATCGAAGTGAACATCTCGAACCTTGCTGCCGTGCCGTCGATCGTTTTCGGTATCCTTGGACTTGCGGTCTTCATCAACTTCGTAGGGCTCCCGGCATCCTCCCCGATTGTCGGGGCGCTGGTCATCACGTTGATGTCGCTGCCGACCATCATCATTGCGACGCGCGCCGCGATCCGCGCGGTACCGCCGTCCATTCGCGATGCCGCTCTGGGCGTCGGAGCGTCGAAGATGCAGACGGTGTTCCATCATGTCCTGCCGCTGGCCGCGCCCGGCATCATGACCGGAGCGATCCTCAGCCTCGCATCCGCAGCGGGTGAAACCGGCCCGCTGCTACTGATCGGCATGGTTGCCTACGTGGCGAACTATCCGGCGGGGCCGTTTGAAGGTGGCTTTCTCGACCCGGCCAGCGCACTCCCGGTACAGGTCTATTCCTGGGCGTCGCGTGCCGATCCGGCCTTTATCGAACGGTCCTCGGGTGCCATCATTGTTCTGCTGCTCTTCCTGCTGGTCATGAACATCCTTGCCATTGTCCTGCGCCGCCGCTTCGAGCGCCGTTGGTAAATCCCAGAAGGACACCCTCGAATGTATCACGCATCCATATTGACGGAGACTTCCGTGAACCAGCCCAAAATCAAGATCACCGCCCGTGGCGTGCAGGTGTACTACGGCGAAAAACATGCCTTGAAGGATGTCAACGTCGACATACGGGATCGCGCTGTAACGGCCTTCATCGGCCCATCGGGTTGCGGCAAGTCGACCTTCCTGCGCTGCTTGAACCGGATGAACGACACGGTGTCGATCGCCCGCGTCTCGGGTGATATCCAGATCGATGGCGAAGACATTTACGACAGCCGGGTCGATCCCGTGCAATTGCGTGCCAAGGTGGGCATGGTCTTCCAGAAGCCCAACCCCTTCCCGAAGTCGATCTATGAAAACGTGGCCTATGGGCCGCGCATCCATGGTCTCGCCGCCAAGAAGGCCGACATGGACGAAATCGTCGCGACGTCTTTGCAGAAAGCCGGCCTCTGGAACGAGGTAAAGGATCGACTGCAGGAAACCGGCACCGGTCTGTCCGGCGGCCAGCAGCAGCGTCTGTGCATCGCCCGTGCGATCGCGGTCAGCCCGGAAGTCATCCTGATGGACGAGCCCTGCTCGGCGCTCGATCCGATCGCGACCGCCAAGGTCGAGGAGCTGATTCACGAACTGCGTGAAAATTTCACGATCGTCATCGTGACGCACTCCATGCAGCAGGCAGCCCGCGTCTCGCAGCGTACCGCCATGTTCCACCTTGGCGAACTGGTCGAGGAAAACGACACCGACAAGATGTTCACGAATCCGGATGACCAGCGCACCCAGGACTACATCATGGGCCGCTTCGGCTGAGCCTCCAGGTCACCCTCGGCTCACCTCAAATTCAAGGACGTTTCTCATGGGCTCCTCTCACATCTACTCTGCCTTCGACGATGAACTGAAGTTCCTGATGCGCCGCATTTCCGAAATGGGCGGTCTGGCGGAACAGATGGTCGCCGAAAGCGTGCGTGCTCTGGTCAACTCCGACGCCGCCCTCGCCCAGAAGGTGATCTCCGACGACGTGCTCATGGATGCCATGGAACGTGAGATCGGCGACAAGGCCATCGTTACGATCGCTAAGCGTCAGCCGGTCGCATCCGACCTGCGTGAGATCATCGGTGCCCTTCGCATCGCTGCCGATCTCGAGCGTGTCGGCGACCTCGGCAAGAGCAATTCCAAGCGCGTTGTGGCCATCCAGGCGACCGGCGTGCCGCGCAAACTCGCGCGTGGCCTCGAACATCTCTCCGACCTGGCACTCGCCCAGCTCAAGGAAGTGCTCGATGTCTACACGACCCGCTCGGCTGAGAAGGCGAAATCGATCCGTGACCGCGACGAAGAGATTGACGCGATCTACACCTCGCTGTTCCGGGAACTCCTGACCTACATGATGGAAGACCCGCGCAACATCACCAGTTGCACGCATCTTCTGTTCTGCGCCAAGAACATCGAGCGCATCGGCGACCATGCGACCAACATCGCGGAAACCATCTACTACATGACCACCGGCGCCCAGCCGGAAGGTGAGCGACCGAAGGAAGATCTGACGTCTTCCGTCGGCGCGATCACCGAGTGACGTTGGCCAGCGAGGTTTGTTTTTGATGCAGCCGAAGATTGCCGTGGTAGAAGACGAGGAGGCCTTGTCCGTCCTCCTACGCTATAACCTCGAAGCCGAGGGGTATGAGGTCGAGACGATTCTGCGAGGTGACGAAGCCGAGATCCGGCTTCAGGAGCGCGTGCCGGATCTGCTGATCCTGGACTGGATGCTTCCGGGCGTCTCCGGCATCGAGCTGTGCCGCCGGTTGCGTGTCCGACCCGAGACCGAGCGTCTGCCGATCATCATGCTGACGGCGCGCGGCGAGGAAAGCGAGCGCGTGCGTGGTCTGGCGACAGGTGCCGACGACTATGTAGTCAAGCCATTCTCGACCCCGGAACTGATGGCACGCGTCAAGGCCATGCTGCGGCGTGCAAAGCCCGAAGTTCTGTCCAGCGTCTTGCGCTGCGGCGACATCGAGCTCGATCGCGAGACGCATCGGGTGCATCGCAAGAGCCGCGAGGTCCGTCTCGGGCCGACCGAGTTCCGCCTTCTGGAGTTCCTGATGGCGTCGCCTGGCCGGGTCTTCTCTCGCTCGCAGCTTCTCGACGGAGTCTGGGGCCACGACATCTATGTCGATGAACGTACGGTCGACGTGCATGTCGGTCGCCTGCGCAAGGCGCTCAACTTCTCCAACATGCAGGATGTCATCCGCACCGTTCGCGGTGCCGGCTATTCGATGGAAGCCTGACAAGTCGAACCCACCACGGGGCAAGGGCCGCGCGGATTGTCCGCTGCGGCCCTTTTTCGCGGGCGACAGGCGGCAACGAAAAACGGGCCCCGAGGGACCCGTTTAATGCTCTAAGCTTCGCTTGATATCAGCGGGCTGCCTTGCGGCGTTCGCTCACCGGCTGATAGGCGAGCTTCGCGTGATAGGTGCAGTAGGGCGCGCTGTCAGCGATTTCGCAGCCGCAGAAGTGGAAATCGTCCTTCATCGGATCGCCGATCGGCCACTTGCAAGTGCGCTCGGTCAGTTCCGTCAGGGCGAGGCGCCGCGAAATCGGCACGACAACGTTCAGCGGGCGCCGAACTTCGACTTCCTCGTAAGCCTCGACCTCGATCTCTTCCTTCAGCATTGTCGCACCAGCTGCACGGGTCACGGTACGCGTGGTCGTGGCTGCCGCGGGGCGGTTCTGGAAGGTCGCCGGACGCTGGGTCTGCGCCGGACGTTTTGCCGGACGTGCCGCAGTCGAGCTTCCGCCTGCCTTGGCCCGACCCGGAAGGTTCAGTCGGTGTACCTTGCCGATAACGGCATTTCGGCTCACGCCACCGAGTTGTGCCGCAATCTGGCTTGCGCTGAGGCCTTCGGCCCACAGCCGTTTCAGTCTTTCGACCCTGTCGTCACTCCATTGCGCAGTTGTCATGCCACTTCTCTCCGCCGCTCGCGTCTGTCATGGCAGAATCCGTCACCCCTGCTTCGAACGAATTCGAAACATAACCGCCTCGTTACTGTCGGTGAGCACTTCCGCCGCATGCAATCTATTAATGAAATTTAACCTAGTGGCACGCTGACTCCGTGACAAGAGTCGGGGGAATCATCTGGAATCGATTTTCCGGTTTTCCCCAACTTGCTTCCCGAGTGAGTCAAGTATGCAACAGGTGGAATCTTGTCGCGCACGCTTCTGGCGCGAGCCGGCCAAATCGGCGCCTACTCCTGCGATTCCTATGGAATTCGTTGACATTGCAGGGTGAAATGCCGATAGTGCCCGCGCCGCCGCAAGGCGGCATTTTTAATTGTTTCGAGGCCTGCAAAGGGCCGCGCCGTCCCTTGGGCGGATCGTCGAGAAGGAACGTGAAAGCCATGGCCGAAGCTACGCCGCTCTATCAGACCTATAATCGGGCGCCGCTGCGTTTCGAGCGAGGCGAGGGCGTCTGGCTTGTGACGGAAAGTGGCGAGCGTTATCTCGATTTCGCCGCCGGCGTTGCCGTCACCTCGGTCGGCCATGGGCATCCCCATGTCGTCGGCGCCCTCAAAGATCAGGCCGACAAGGTCTGGCACCTCTCCAATCTCTACGAGGTGCCGGGGCAGGAAGTGCTGGCCAAGCGCCTGACCGATGTGACCTTTGCCGACCGCGTGTTCTTTACCAATTCCGGCGCCGAAGCGCTGGAATGCGCAATCAAGACGGCGCGCCGCTATCACTTCGCCAAGGGGCACCCGGAGAAGTTCCACATCATCACGATGGAAGGCGCCTTCCATGGCCGTACCATCGCGACGATCGCAGCGGGTGGCCAGGAGAAGTATCTGGAGGGCTTCGGCCCCAAGGCGCCCGGCTTCGACCAGGTGCCTTTTGGTGACATCGAAGCCGTCAAGGCGGCAATCACAGACGCGACCGCTGCAATCCTGGTTGAGCCGGTGCAGGGCGAGGGCGGCATTCGTCCGATCCCGGTGGAGATGCTGCGCGCCTTGCGCGACCTCTGCGACGAGCACGGCCTGCTGTTGATCCTCGACGAAGTGCAGTGCGGTGTTGGCCGCACGGGCAAGCTTTTTGCCCATGAATGGGCCGGCATCACGCCCGACCTCATGGCGGTCGCCAAGGGCATCGGCGGTGGCTTCCCGCTCGGCGCTTGCCTGGCAACCGAAGAGGCCGCTTACGGCATGAAACCCGGAACGCATGGCTCGACCTATGGCGGCAACCCGCTTGGTATGGCGGTCGGCAATGCTGTTCTCGACGTCGTGCTCGGCGACGGTTTCCTCGACAATGTTCGCGACACAGCGCTCGTCTTCCGCCAGGGTCTCGCCTCGCTGAAGGATCGTTACCCAGATGTGATCGAGGAAGTGCGCGGCGAAGGCCTGATGCTCGGCATCAAGGCCAAGATCCCGAACACCGAACTCTTGTTGGCAATGCGCGACGAGCATCTGCTCGGCGTTCCCGCCGGCGACAATGTTATCCGTCTCCTGCCGCCGCTGACGGTGACCGCCGAAGAAGCTCGCGACGGTCTCGCCCGTATCGAACACGCTGCGGAGCACATCCGCGCCAAGGCCGCAGTCCAAGCATCTGCCTAAGACAGGACCCATTCATGGCATCTCCCAAGCATTTTCTCGATCTCTCCGCCATGACGGCCGGGGACCTGCGCGGCATTCTTGAGGACGCGAAGACCCGCAAGCAGGCGACCAAGGCCGGCACCGCTGACAAGCCGCTCGCCGGCAAGATGCTGGCCATGATTTTTGAGAAGCCGTCCACCCGCACGCGTGTTTCCTTCGATGTCGGCATGCGTCAGCTCGGTGGCGAGACCTTGTTCCTGTCGGGCACGGAAATGCAGCTCGGTCGCGCTGAGACCATTGGCGACACCGCCAAGGTGCTGTCGCGCTATGTCGATGCGATCATGATCCGTACCACTGACCATACCCGTCTCCTGGAGATGGCCGAGCATGCGACGGTCCCGGTCATCAACGCCCTGACGGATCTCACCCACCCCTGCCAGATCATGGCGGACATCATGACCATCGAGGAGCATCGTGGCCCCGTGACGGGCAAGACGCTCGCCTGGACCGGCGACGGCAACAATGTCCTGCATTCGCTGGTCGAAGGCGCTGCCCGTTTCGGCTACCGGATGAACATGGCCGTGCCGCTGGGCTCCGAGCCCGATGACAAGATCCTCAACTGGGCCCGCAATAACGGCGGCGAGATCATGCTGTGCCATGATGCCGATCGTGCGGTCGCCGGCGTTGACGCCGTGATCACTGATACCTGGGTGTCGATGAACCAGGAGCACAAGGCACGTGGCCATAACGTCTTCCAGCCTTTCCAGGTCAATGCGGAACTGATGAAGAAGGCGAAGGACGAGGCCCTCTTCCTGCACTGCCTGCCGGCCCATCGCGGCGAAGAAGTCACCGACGAGGTGATCGATGGCGCGCAGTCGGTGGTCTTCGACGAGGCCGAGAACCGCCTGCATGCGCAGAAGTCGATCCTTGCCTGGTGCCTCGGCGCGATCTGAGGCCGGGCAGGGGTTTCGGCGCCCGACTTGACCTTTGGCACCGGTGATCCCATCTGTGCCGTTTCTGATCGGGCCGCTCGGGCCCAGCGTTTGGCGCTTCAAGTGCCGGGAGTACATTCATGTCGATGAGACAAGCAGAACTCGGCGAATTCGGTTTCGCCGGTGACGATCGTGTGGTTCCCTTCCAGGTGGAGGGCCTCGACGTGCGCGGCCGCGCGGTCCAGCTCGGACCGCTGATCAATTCCATTCTCGACCGTCACGCCTATCCGGCGCCGGTCGCGCGGCTTCTCGCCGAAGCCATAGTCTTGACGGTGTTGATCGGCACATCGCTGAAGTTCGAGGGCAAGTTCACGGTCCAGACCAAGGGCGATGGCCCGGTCGACCTGCTGGTTGCCGATTTCAGCTCGCCTGAAAACGTGCGCGCCTATGCCCGCTTCGACGAGCAGGCAGTGGCCGATGCAGTCGCGGCCGGTCGTGCTTCGCCCGAGGAGCTCCTCGGCGAAGGCGTGCTTGCCTTTACCATTGATCAGGGCTCCTTCATGCAGCCTTATCAGGGTATTGTGCCGCTCGACGGAACGTCGCTGGAAGACATTGCCGGCGTCTACTTCCGCCAGTCGGAACAGATCCCGACACGCGTACGCCTGGGAGCCGCCGAACTCTTCGATCGGGATCCAGACGGCAAGCCACGTCGCACATGGCGGGCCGGTGGTCTCATCGCCCAGTTCCTGCCGGATGCGCCGGAGCGGATGCGCCAGCCGGATCTGCACGGTGGAGACGGCGACGACCGGGATGCCGATTTGCACGGCGACGATGCCTGGGATGAGGCCCGCATGCTGGTCGAGACGATCCATGCCGACGAACTGACCGATCCGCAGGTGGGCATCGAACGGCTGCTGTTCCGCCTCTTCCACGAGCGGGGTGTGCGGGCTTACGAGCCACAGGCGGTTTACGACCGCTGCAGTTGCTCGCGCGAGCGCCTGAAGGGGGTTCTCCAAGGCTTCTCCGCTGAAGAGATCGAGGCGAGCACCGAAGACGGCACGATCACTGTGACCTGCGAATTCTGCTCGACCAACTATGATTTCGAGCCGGGAGAGCTGACGCCGGCTTGATCCAGTGAAACGCTGAAGATGAGAAGGCCGGAGTGATCCGGCCGTTTCTTTGTGTAGAGCGTAGCGGGCGCCGATAAGGCCCACGCTTCTTATGATGCCGGGCGATCGCCGATTACCTGCTCGACCGCGATTTCCGCCATGTCGAGGATCGCGTTACGCGAATTTGCCGCCGCGATGAAGCGGCCGTTGTGACAGAAGGTGGCACCCTTCACACCGCAGACGGCCTCCAGATCGCCATTGCTCAAACCTGCCCAGGCAGCGGGCAGGTCCGCGCGCTGCTCGAAACTGCCTTCCGCCTTGCGGATCCCGGTAATGCACCAGTCCTTGTCGCGCGGGTGAATGACGAAGAGCAGATGGTCGGCGCCTGCCTTGACGATGGCCGGGCGGAATGGCATGCCCATCGGCAATTCCAGGACGCGACCTTCGCCTGTCGCTGCGATCGCTTCCAGCACCATGGTCTCTGCACGCAGCTTGGCCGCACGCTGGCCGATGGCGGCTTCGACGATCATCCGTGCAATCGAAAGGGCAGACTGGAAGCCGCGATCGTCGGCGCCGGGCTCCTTGTTGTCGAAAACGGGCTTCAGCGTTTCGAGGAGGCTCGGCAGGGTGAGATCGGCCAGTGGTCCGGCCGTTGCCGGGCTGAGCGCGCCATTGTCCATCAGGTCGACCGGCAGCACGAACTTCGCATCGAAGCCCTGGTGGATCGCCTCGATATGATCGGCCGGCAGACCCATGGCCGCAAGATAGGCGCGCCCATAATGCTTCCAGATGAGCCCGAAGGAGCTGTAGGGCTGACCGTCGTCGCGAAGCGGTGCGCCGCGCTGATGATGGTCGAAGATCTGCGCTTCGGCGTCATAGGCGCCGCCAACATCGTAGATGATCCGATCGGATGCCGGAGTAATCCAGTCTGGCGCGCGGCTGCGCACGATCTGTGCGTCTGGGTAAAGCCGCGAGAGGATGACGGACGACAGCAGTTCGTCGGCATGGAAGCCGCCACTATGGGTGACGAGATGGGTAATGCTCATACCGGTTTGGCCCTCTGGATGGCGTCGGGATCGATGCCTTCAGATAGCGGTTGGTGCCAGTCAACTCAACTGGCAATCGTCAATTGAGGGTGCGGACCATGCCTGGGCTGTCGAGGGAAAATGCCGGGATCTCGACGTCGAAGGCCTCTCCGTCGTCGGTTTCCATGCGGTAGGTGCCGTACATCATGCCGGAGGGCGTATCGAGTGGGCAGCCGGACGAGTATTCGTAGGTATCGCCAGGATTAAGGCGCGGCTGTTCGCCAACAACGCCCGGGCCGCTGACTTCGTCAACCTGACCGTTCTGGTCGGTAATGTGCCAGTAACGATGGGTCAGCCGCACGGGTTTTCCCGAGCGATTGGAGATCACGATCCGGTAGGCCCAGACATAGCGGCTGTCATCGGGGTCCGACTGTTCCTCGAGATAGTAAGGTTCGACCAGAACCTCTATGTCCCGTGTCAGCGCGCGATACATGCCTGGACCCTGAGAAAGCTTGTCATCAACAGTGATAGAGATGGCGCTCATTGTGGCGGCAGCAAGGGCGACACACAAACACCATGCCTTTTGAAGGGATAACGACGCAACTGCTTACGTCAAGGCCAATGCTCCAGCCGCAACGCCTGTCGCGGCTGAAATATTTGCGTACATGATCGCGGGCGTTGCGTTCAGACTGCCTTGAGTGCCCGTGCGAAGTCATCCAGCAGGTCCTGCGTATCCTCGATCCCGCAGGAGAAGCGAACCGTACCCCCCGAAATTCCGAGCTCTGCCCGGGCCTCGTCGGAAAGGTTCTTGTGCGTCGTCGTCGCCGGATGGGTGATCAGGCTCTTCGCATCTCCGAGATTGTTGGAGATCTTGACGATCTCCATGGCGTTCTGAAGCTTGAAAGCGGCTTCCTTCCCGCCCTTCAGCTCGAAGCAGACCAGCGTTGAGCCGCCTGTCATCTGCTTTGCGATGATGTCGGCCTGGGGGTGGTCCTTGCGACCGGGATAGATGACCTTGGCAACGGCACTCTGTTCCGCCAGGAAATCGGCAATCGCAGCCGCACTTGTCGTCTGCTGCTTCACCCGCAGCGGCAGCGTTTCCATGCCCTTAAGCAGCGTCCAGGCGTTGAACGGTGACATGGCGGGGCCCGTGTGGCGGAAATAGTCGTGTAGGTTCTCGTTGATCCATTCCTTCGACGACAAGACGACGCCACCAAGGCACCGGCCCTGACCGTCGATATGCTTGGTCGCCGAATAGACGACGACATGCGCGCCGAGTTCCAGCGGCTTCTGGAAGAGCGGCGTCGCAAAGACGTTGTCGACGATCAGCTTCGCGCCGATCTGATCGGCGAGCTTGGCAACGCCTGCGACGTCGATCACTTCGAGCGTCGGATTGGTCGGGCTTTCGAGGAACATTACCTTGGTGTTTGGACGGATCGCCGCTTCCCAATTTGCAAGGTCGCGACCATCGACCAGGGTGCACTCGACGCCGTAGCGCGGCGCCAGCGTCTCGACGACATAGCGGCAGGAGCCGAACAGGGCGCGTGCGGCCACGATATGGTCGCCGGCCTTGACCTGGCAGAGCACGGCAGCAGCAACGGCCGCCATACCCGACGCCATCGCACGCGCATCCTCGGCGCCTTCCATCATGCACATGCGCTTTTCGAACATGTCATTGGTCGGGCTGCCATAGCGGGCGTAGATATAGCCGTCGTTCTCGCCCTTGAAGCGGGCTTCTGCCGCTTCCGAGCTTTCATAGACAAAGCCCTGGGTGAGGAAGATCGCTTCAGACGTCTCGCCATAAGGAGAGCGCAGCGTGCCGCCATGGACGAGGGTGGTGGCCGGGCGCCAGTTCTTGCTCATGCACGTGCCTTTCGAACACAAAAAAACCGGTCGCGTGAACGGACCGGTTTCGTAAACCCGGTCTATTTAGCCACTTGTTTAACGTGGCTGCAAGCCGACCGGCCAAATCACCACGGGATAAGGCAGCAATTACGCCTTCGCGGGCCTTGCGTCAATTGGTGGGCTTTGGTTTTGTCGAGCCCAAACAGGATAGAGAAAATGACCAGTAAACCCGGCATTCTGGCTGACCGCGCCATCGGCGCTTTGTTCGGCCAGGGACAGCTGATCAGCGAAGCCATGCTCGACCACGACCAGATCCAGCCGGCAAGCCTGGACTTGAGGCTCGGCGGCAAGGCGATCCGGGTGCGCGCCAGCTTCATGCCGGGCAGGGGCCATACGGTTGCCGAGAAGCTGGAACGCCTGACCTTGCACGAGATCGATCTCGAAAACGGGGCGGTGCTTGAAACCGGCTGCGTCTACATCGTGCCCCTGATGGAAAGCCTTGACCTGCCGGCGGAGATCTCGGCTTCCGCCAATCCGAAGAGCTCGACCGGCCGCCTCGACATCTTCACCCGGGTGATGGTCGATTACGCCCAGGAATTCGACAAGGTGCCGGCCGGCTACAAGGGTCAGCTCTATCTCGAAATCTCGCCGCGCACCTTCCCGATCATCGTACGCCGTGGTTCGCGCCTGTCGCAGATACGTTTCCGCACCGGCCATGCGCTGCTCGGCGAGGCCGAACTCTTCGACCTGCACAAGGCCGAGACGCTGGTGGCGAGCGACATGCCGAATGTCTCGGGCGGTGGCATTGCGCTGTCGATCGATCTGAAGGGATCGGGGCCGCAAGGCCTGATCGGCTATCGCGGCAAGCACCACACCTCGGTCATCGATGTTGATCTCAAAGGCGCCCACGAGGTGCTGGATTTCTGGGAGCCACTCTACAGCCGCGGCCGCGACGAACTGATCCTCGATCCGGACGAGTTTTACATCCTGGTCTCGAACGAGGCCGTGCATGTGCCGCCGCTCTATGCCGCCGAAATGACACCCTACGACCCCTTGGTCGGCGAGTTCCGCGTGCATTACGCCGGCTTCTTTGATCCGGGCTTCGGCCATGCGCCGGCCGGCGGCTCAGGCAGTCGCGCGGTTCTGGAAGTCCGCAGCCACGAAGTGCCCTTCATCCTCGAGCACGGCCAGGTCATCGGCCGCCTGGTCTACGAGCATATGCAGGAGCGCCCGGAAGGGCTCTACGGCACTGGGCTCGGCTCCAACTATCAGGCGCAGGGCTTGAAGCTGTCGAAACACTTCCGTTTGCCCTGACGAAAGAGGGGCATCACCGCCCCCCTTTGTATTCCATCCGGCTTGACACTGCGGCCGAACTGTTGGATTCGTCAGACCGCGCGCGGGTGTAGCTCAATGGTAGAGCAGCAGCTTCCCAAGCTGAATACGAGGGTTCGATTCCCTTCACCCGCTCCAGCTTCTTCTCTCTATTTCCCCGCAAACTTCGCAAACGCTGCCAGCAGGTCGCCGAGCCGCTTGGCGGTCGCTTCGTCCGTCAGCTTGCCCTCGGCGTCGAACAGCGTATGGGCCCGCGACACCATCAGCCGCTTTTCCGAAAACGTCCGGCAGCCGAGCGTGTGCAGCACCGGGAGCCAGGCGTTCTGGCTGAGCAACGTACCGAAATTGCCGGGTGAAGCGCCGACGAGCGCGAAGGGCTTGTTGCCGAAAACCTTGCCCATGTCGGAAGAGGGGCGTGACAGCCAGTCGATGGCATTCTTGAAGGCGCCGGGGATGCCGTTGTTGTATTCGGGCGTAAACAGGATCACGCCGTCGGCGGCGATGATCTTTTGCTTGAGCGCGGTGACAGCAGCCGGGATGCCCTCGGCTTCCTCGAGGTCGCCGTCATAAAGCGGTATGCCGTGAATGCCGGCTGTATCCATCCGGTAACCGTCTGCCGGCAAGGCTGCGGCAGCTTGCATCATAGCCGTGTTGAGCGAGCCCTTGCGCAGGCTTCCCGAAATGCCGAGCAGTGTCACCATGTTCGTCGTCTCCCGATCGGATTTGTTGCTTCAACACTATGGTGCCGATGGCGTCCGAGCAATCACTCGGACGCCGGCAAAATGGCTCGACTGGGGCGATGCGGTGTCTTGTTCCAGTGAAAAGGCCTCAGCCTGAGTTCGATCACGGCCTTCCAGGCCGCCAGCGACACGGCCATCCAGTAAACCGGGATCATTGCCCATTTCCAGCCGACGCCCTCCTTCTCGCCCTTGCTCATCGGGGTCGCGCCGAGCACGAAGAAGATCGCGTAGCTTCCGAGGATGTTGAATATGTCCATGGCGAGCAAGATCGTCGTGAAGAGGCTCGGCTGGGCAACCGGGACCTGCATCAGGGAGACCGCAAGCAGCGTGAGGAAGACGATCAGGCCGGGATGGCTGAGCGCTGCAATCAGCATGCCGCCGACCAGGAGCTGAAAGACGAGAAAGGACAGAAATCCCATGTCGCGCGCGGTTCGCAGGGGCTGGCGCATCAGCACCAGCCAGGTCTGCAGCCATCCCTTGTACCAGCGGGTCCGCTGCGCAAGCCAGATCCGGAAATCGGTCGGCGCATCCTCGTAGGTTGGCAGCGTCAGGGTCGATGATCGATACCCCATTCTGTAGAGACGCATGCCGAGATCCGCATCTTCGGTGACATTGTAGGGATCCCAGCCGCCGCTGGCTCTGAGGAGGGCGGTCTTGAAATGGTTGGAGGTGCCGCCGAGTGGCAGTGGCATGCGGTAGTAGCCGAGGGCTGGCAGTAGTCTGCGGAACAGCGCCGAATATTCGAGCGCGAAAATGGCGCTGATCCAGCTTTCGCCGGCATTGCCGATCACGAGCGGCGCCTGCAGGCAGGCGAGATCCGGCGGACCGAGCCGGAAGGCGTGATAGGCTTCCCTCAACTGCTGCGGATGTGGCCGATCCTCGGCATCGTAGATGGTGAGGAACTCCCCGCGTGGGCCGGCCAGAGCATAAGTGAGTGCCTTGGGCTTGGTGCGCGGCGCCATGGCCGGCACGGCCACCACCTCGACATGAGGGCCGGGATTGGATCGACGGATCGCCTCGATCGTCTCGTGATCATCGGCCTCGCAGACCAGCTTGACGTCCAGGAGACTGCGCGGCCATTCGAGCTCGTCGAGGGCTGCGAGCAGTTGCGGCACGACATCGGCCTCCCGATAAAGCGCCACCATGACGGTGTAGACAGGCAGAACATCGCTGCCATGCTCGAGCTTTGCTTCGCAGACCCGGGGGCGTCGCCCATGCGAGACGACGGCCATGCGCAGCAGGAGAGCAGCCGTATGAAAGAGCGAAAGTGTGAGGTGACTGATGACGGCGGCGAGCATCGGCGCCATAATTGAAAAAAGACAGATTAGACAGAGCCCGGCCCCGGCCACGAAGCCTTGGTCACCGGTCACCACGAGCCGCGCCGAAAGCGGCTGGAGCGTGTCGAACAGTCCGCGGACGGCCTGGCCTACGCGTCTGTTTTCCCCCACCTTCCAGCTGGCACGCCGGATGGCGGTCGGCGTCGTCACGACCAGGGTGCCGGCGCCCGGTCCGTTCCGACCGAAGCGTTTTGCGAGGCCCTCCATGTTGAGAATGTGCGGGGCAATCGCCACGATCGGCGGCCGGTCGCTATAGTGCAGCCGCAGCATGCGCGGCTCGGCGAGCTGGGTGTCGCTGTAAGCATGGTCCACAAGCAGCGAAGGATCGATTTCCGGCAGGAAGGGCAGGCCATACATCCGCGCCAGACCCGCAAAATAGGCCTCTTCCTCGATGGTGCCGCTGGCGAGCAGTTCGGCCTCGACAGAGGTCCCGTTGACAGCGGCGCGCTTCGCCATCCGGGCAATCATCGGTTTGGAAATGCCGAGCACGTGCAGCAATCGGGCTTCGCATTTCAGCCGGCTCAGACTCTCCATATCGGCTGCGCTTACCGCGCTCCGCTGCTCTTGCCCCCGCGTTGATCCTGGGCGCGCGGCGACCATCCGCGGGCCATATTCCCTCGTCCACACCAAGCTGCTACACGTCATCCGGTCTGAACGACGCCCCACCCTGACCACGGTTGAAGATGATAGAGATGCGCGCAAAAGTTACATCCCTAGATTTTGTGGGGTTGCGGCCCTGGGTCACCGCGATTCTTCTTGTCGCGCTACTGTCCGCGCCGCCTGTGCGGGCTCAGGAAACCGATCTTCCCGTCCTCTTCGACGCACGCGAACGGCTGGTGCGGCCGGATGTCAGCAGCGTGCTTCGGCTGCGTTTCCTGACCACCACGGATTTTCCGCCTTTCAATTTCATCGACCAGAGCGGCCGGCTGACGGGCTTCCATGTCGATCTTGCGCGCGCGCTCTGTGACGAGCTCGGTCTTCAGACCCGCTGCCAGATCCAGGCTCTGCCTTATGAACAGTTGACCTCGGCGCTGGAAAGCGGGCAGGGGGAAGCGGTGATGGCGGGCATCGCGGTGACGGAGGAAATGCGCGAAAGGTTCAATTTCACGCGACCCTATCTTCTGTTGCCTGCGCGTTTCCTCAGGCGAAACGACGTTGTCCTTGCTCGTCAGGATGCCCAGGCTCTCTCCGGCCGCAAGGTTGGCGTCGTCAAGGATACAGCGCACGAAGCCATGTTGAAGGCTTTCTTTCCCGGCATCACACCGACGACCTTCGAGGACCAGGGAACGCTCATGGCCGGGCTGAAGGGAAGCCAGGTCGAGGCTGTCTTCGCTGATGCCCTGCAACTCTCCTTCTGGATGATGAGCCCTGAAGCCGCTGGCTGCTGCGGCTTTCTCGATGGCCCCTTTTTGTCGGAGCGCCATCTCGGCGAAGGCATGACCCTCATGGTCGGCGGACAGGACACAGCCCTTTCCGCCGCGCTTGACAGCGCCCTTGCTGCGCTGTCGAAGGACGGGCGGCTGGAAGAAATCTATCTGCGCTATTTCCCGGTCGGGCTTTTCTGAGGCGATCAGACCTGGCGATAGCGGGCCGATGCGCTGCGCTCCAGAGCGGCGCAGGTGAGCTTGTCCAGCGCAAGACGATCCCGCAGCAGCTGCAGCAGGCGCATTTCCTCGGCGCGAAGGGTCAGGTCGACGGCAACGATTTCCACAGCCAGCGCATAGGCGGTCTCATGCAGCCATTCCGGCAGAGCGTCGCGAATGGTTTCGAGCGCGATGTCCAGACCCTCAGGCCCGGAAAGCAGGCTCGCGCAGCGCTGTGATACCTCGATCAGGCGCTCCTTATCGAAATTCTCGAAGACTGGAAGAATATCGATCAGCTGGCCAATGCGCACAAGTTCCTTTTCGGCCATGGCATTGTCGACGGCAGACGCCATGACCATGACGAAGATCAGGGCTTCTTCCGGGGATACGGGCTTGTTCATGTATGAGGCTTTCCAGTTGATGTGGGCAAAGAGTAGGAGGGGCGGCCAGGCGTTTCAAGGGAGCGCGCCGGCCCGTTGTGCGGGCTCACCAAAAAGCCCGCGTCTTGCGGCACGGGCTTCCTCGGTCAGGTCGGCAAGTGCGGAGCCCGCCTCCGCCTCTGCCCATCCGTATTTTGCAAGCCAGGACGAAACATCCTGGACGCCCACCCAGCATCGTGTGCGGATCTCGCCCTGCCATGCTGTTGCGGTTGTTTCACAGGTGAGCGACCGGTTTCGCAGGAACTGGCGTTGCTGCGTGCGTGCCATGGCGCCACAGGGCCAGACGTCGCCCTCCGCCGTGGTGCAGCTGCGGTCCACAGGCGTCTCGATCAGATCAGCCAGGCGTACGCGCTGATCCGGTCCGAAGGCGACGACCCCGGCAGCGAGGCTCGACGGCCGATGCAGCAGAACCACTTTCGGTTTGGTGCGCTCGGCGGCGTTGGACAACGGTGCGCGCGCCGCAACCCGTTCGAGGTCTTGCGCGTCGGCAAAGGCCGGCGATCCGAAGGCATCCGGTTCGATGCTGCGCACCTGCCGTCTGGCTTCCATCACTGTCGGTTGTCCGGTCGTGTCATCCTGAAGGAAGCCGACATCGGGCAGGTCGAGCTCCGACGGATCCGGCACGTCCAAATCCTCGATATTGTAATCGACAGGATCTTCGCGGAGCGTCGCTCCGGCCGTCATGACGAGATAGGCCCACAGGAGGAGCCCGATCGCGCCGGCGATGAAGGTGCTGATCCGTCGCATAGGCGCGTTTTCCTATTGGCTCGCCCAGATGATCCGCGCCACCCATTCGACATCGCCCATGTCCAGCATGCGCGGAGGGTGATCCGGATTGAGGGATTGCAGCTCGATCGATTTTGCGCTCTGCCGTGCGAGGATCTTCGCCATGACTTCGCCCTCGCGGGTCTTCACCACGACGCGGTCACCGCGGCGGACTTGCGCACCCGGCTCGACGATCAGGATGTCGCCGTCGCGGTAGAGCGGCTTCATGCTCTCGCCCTGGACCTCCAGCGCGTAGACGCCGTTGTTGCGGCCGGGCGCCGCCGGGAACTCGACGAGATCCCAGCCCTGGCCGGCAGGGAAGCCGCCATCGTCGAAAAATCCGCCGGCACCTGCCTGGGCCATGCCGAGCAGGGGGATCGAGCTTGCCTGCGGCGGAAATGTCCCCTGCGGCAGCGGGCTGCCGCGCAAGGCGTCTGGCGAGACATAGCGCATGAACTGGTCAAGACTGGCGCCGGTCGCTTCCAGCACCTTGGCGATGGATTCGGTCGAGGGCCAGCGCATCCGGCCATCAGCACCGACACGCTTGGACTTGTTGAAGGAGGTGGGGTCGAGCCCAGCACGGCGCGCAAGACCTGAAGGCGTCAGCGAATGCTGCTCCGCCAGCCGATCGATCGCGGCCCATATGCTGTCATGCGAAAGCATGTTCGCGCCTCTGCAGCGCCGGAACACTTCGGATCCCCGGTCCGGCAATGGCGAAAACAATAGATCAGCAAAGGCCGATAGTAAAGCAAAAAGGAATAAAATCCTCTCGCCTGTCTCAGGCGACCATGGCCATGTTGATCTTGCCAAGCTGGATCACGGCCTGGGTGCGGCTGTCCACCTTGAGCTTCAAGAGGATCGCCGAGACATGCGCCTTGATCGTTGCTTCCGACACGCCGAGTTCATAGGCGATCTGCTTGTTGAGCAGCCCTTCGCCGAGCATGCCGAGCACTCGGCTTTGCTGCGGCGTAAGCGTGCGCAGCCGGTTGATCAGATCGGCCACGTCAGGATCCGTCTCCTGCCCGCCCTGATAGCTTGCAGGCGTGGCGATATCACCTTCCAGCACCGACTGGATCGACGCGCGGATCTCGTCGATCCCCGCTGACTTCGAAATGAAGCCGGAGGCCCCGAGCTCGAGGGCCCGGCGGATGGTGACGGGATCGTCGGTGGCAGAGACGATGACCAGCGGCAGGCTCGCGAATTCGGCACGCAGCGCCATCAGACCGGAAAAACCGGAGACGCCGGGCATGGCGAGATCGAGCAGCATGAGGTCCGCATCCGAATGCTCGGCGGCCGCCTTGCGGGCAGCTTCGAAGTCGCCGGCCTCGATGATGGTTTGCGTGCCGTCTATGCCGGTCACGGCCTGGCGCAGGGCGCCCCGGAACAGCGGATGGTCGTCGGCGATGATGAAGGTCGATGCAGCCATGTCACAGCCCCCTCCCAAGAGCGATGTCATTTTGCGCGCGAATGCGTCTCATTCTTTTAGCGCTTGGCGACGCACTAGACAATGGTCGTGCAACGAATGGGTGAACGAGGCTTGTTTGTGGTCAGGTTCTGTCCGGAACGGGGTCTCCCGATCTATCCTGCTCCTGTCCCTGAAATTCCTGAACCAGTCCGAAGAAAGTTCGCATGAAGCGCTCCATGATGCCGATCGAGCGGTCAATCTCGGCGTCGCTCGGAAGCTCGCCGCTTTTGGCAGCCGTACCTTCGGCCACGCGTTTTTCCAGAGCTTCGACCCGCTTTTCCAGCCGCGCGAGATCCGCGTCATAAGCCGCCCGTTCGTCGGCCGCCATCCGGCAGGTGAGTGTGCCATCGGCTTCCGTGCAGAGTGTGACCGCCCCCGTTTGCCGATCGAGCCGTACGAAGCCGCTTTCCGATTTCTCCAGCGTGTAACGGTCGGTGGCGGCATCCTGAGCCATGGCGACGGGAACGCAGAGCGAGAGCGCCGCCAGTGTGAGCAATGTCTTGGCGATGAACATCTTGTTCCTCCTCCTGTCGTCCGTATCTCCAGGCGTGGACATTTGGCCGCGTTTGCGGCAAACCCGCCTCGACCCTGATGATCTGCGAGAGACCGGACCTTGGAAAAGACCATATACAAGATCGTACCGCGAGAATTATGGCAGGAGGCGCGCATCGCGGGCCTTTTCAAAGGCGCGTCCATCGATCTCAAGGACGGCTACATCCATTTCTCGACGGGAGCCCAGGCCGTGGAGACTGCGCGCCTGCACTTTGCCGGCCAGTCTGATCTGCTGCTTGTCGCGGTCGATGCGGCCGTCTTCGGTGGGGCCCTGAAATGGGAGGCTTCGCGCGACGGAGATCTCTTCCCGCATCTTTACGCCGACTTGCCGCTCGACGCCGTGCTTTGGGAAAAGCCCCTAGCCCTCGGTGCTGACGGACTGCACGTCTTTCCTGACTTGGTCGAGGAGAAACGCTGATGCTGGACCTCTTTTCTCTCGGCCGTCGTGGCCTTTTCCTCTTCGATGCGGAAACCGCCCATGGGCTGTCGATTGCCGCGTTGAAAACGGGCTTCGTCCCGACCTGCAAGGCGGCTGTCGATCCGCGTCTCGCCCAGACGGTTGCCGGCATTCACTTCCCGAACCCGCTCGGCATGGCCGCAGGCTATGACAAGAATGCCGAGGTGCCGGATGCACTGCTGTCGCTCGGTTTCGGTTTTGCCGAAGTCGGCACGCTGACGCCCAAGCCTCAGACCGGCAATCCGAAGCCGCGCATTTTCCGCCTTGAGCGCGACCGCGCGGTGATCAACCGCCTCGGTTTCAACAACGAGGGGCATGAGGCGGCGCTGGCTCGGCTCATCGCCCGCGGCAACCGCGCAGGGATCGTCGGCGTGAATATCGGCGCCAACAAGGATGCCAAGGACCGGATCGCCGACTATGTCGCCGGCATCCGCCGCTTCTATCCCGTCGCGACCTATTTCACCGCCAACATCTCGTCACCGAACACCCCGGGTCTGCGTGATCTGCAGGCCAAGGAGAGCCTCGATGCGCTCCTGTCTGCCGTGCTCGCGGCGCGTTCAGAAGAAGCCTTGCGCGCCGGCAAGCGCCTGCCGGTCTTTCTCAAGATCGCCCCGGACCTTACGGAAGAAGGCATGGACGACATCGCCGAGGTCGCGGCGGCGCATGATCTCGATGGCCTCATCGTTTCCAACACCACGCTGTCACGTGACGGTCTGACCGACCCGACTCTGGCAGGGGAAGCCGGTGGCCTCTCTGGCGCACCTCTGTTTGACAAGTCGACCGCCGTTCTCGCCCGTATGCGAAAGCGCGTTGGTCCGGCATTGCCGATCATCGGGGTAGGCGGCGTGTCCTCAGCCGAAACTGCGCTGGAGAAGATCCGCGCGGGTGCAGACTTGGTGCAGCTTTATTCCTGCATGGTCTATGAAGGACCGGCTCTGCCAGGACGGATCGTCCGGGGCCTGTCGAGCCTGCTCGATCGTGAAACGGTCGCCAATATCCGCGAATTGCGCGACACGAGGCTCGATCACTGGCTTTCGGTGAAAGTCTGATTGGTCTTGGGTTTCAGCCGCGCAAGCAGCAACAGACCGCGTAGACCAAGAAACACGTTGAGCGCGATCCAGAGCCCGTGATTGTCAAACAGCGGAACCAGCACTGCGACACTGGCGAGATAGCCGGCCAGCGCGACGAGCATCATGTTGCGCATGTCGGATGACCATGTTGCGCCGATGAAGACCCCATCCATGTGGAAGGCGAGTGCCCCGGTCAACGCGGTCAGGGCCGCGTAGACCAGATAGGTCTCGGCAACGCTGCGCACATCTCCGGCCGTCGTGATGAAGCCGATGATCGCCGAACCGAAGACCAGGAAGAATGCAAGGCTCGCCAGAGCCAGGCCGAAGGACCAGAACCCTGTCAGCTTCACCGCGCGCTCGAAGGCGCGCCGCTGTTTGGCACCGATCGTTTCGCCCGTGATCTGCTCTGCCGCCGTTGCCATGCCATCGAGATAGAAGCTGGCGATCATGAAGAAGTTCATCAGAACGGCATTGGCCGCGAGCGTCACGGCGCCGAAACCGGCCCCGATGCGGGTCATGACGGTAAAGGCGGTGATCAGCGAGAAGGTGCGGATCAGGATGTCCCGGTTGAGCCGGAACAACGCCATCAGCTTTGCGCGGTCGGTGATCATCGAGACCTGCGGGATTGCGGCGTGACCATAGCGCCAGAACACGAAGGCAAAGCCGGCGATCATGGCGACGAACTCGCCTATGACGGTGCCCCAGGCGACACCTGCAATCCCATATCCGAAAGTCAGACCAAGCAGGATCGACATGACGATGTTGACGCCGTTCAGCAAAATCTGCAGCGCAAGCCCAACAGAGCCCAGTCCACGACCGAGCACGAAGCCGAGCAGGGTGAAATTCGAAAGCGTCACGGGAGCCGCCAGAATGCGGATGCCGATATAGGTCGCGGCAGCTGCCTGAACGCCACCATCGGCGCCCATCAGCGCAGGGCCAAAGCCAAGGATTACGGGAGAGACTGCGAGGATCAGCAATCCGAAACCAAGCGACAAGACGATCGAGCGCCAGAAGACGGCGAAGAGTTCGGATGGTTCGCCGCGTCCTTGCGCCTGGGCGACGAGTGCCGTGGTCGACGCCCGCAGAAAATTCAGACTGGCGAAGAGCAGATCGAAGAGCGCCGCCGCAATCGCAAGCCCCGCCAGTTGGGCCGCGTCGCCGCTACGTCCGACGACGGCGGTATCGGTGAGCCCCAGAAGTGGCGTCGTGACGAAACCCAGCGTCATCGGCACGGCGATCGCCAGCACGCTGCGATGATTGACGTCGATGGTCCGGGTGGCGGAAGAAGATGGGCTATGCATGGATCGCTCCGGTGGGGACCGGAGCGAAGAGGGAATCACTCAGGCCGAGAGAACCATGGCCCAATAGGGCCGGTTACCGGAAGCGGAATCCCAGGCGACCGCGACGCCGAGCCCGTTGAAGCGGCCGGTCATGTTGTCGAGATGCCGCTTGGAATCGATCCAGGCCTGCACGGCGCGTTCGACGCTATCCTGACCCGCAGCGATGTTTTCGGCCGCCGGCAGCGGCACCCCGTGGCCCTTCATACGGGCGCCGAAGCTGTCGTTGAAGCCGATCAGATGCGACATCTCGCCAGCGCGTGCCATGCGCTTGGCCTGGGCGATGGCCGCCACTTCCGCGGGGCGACTGCGGGAGAGGGAGGAGAGGCCACGCGATTGCCGGAGCAGGTTCACCATCGGCAACGCGGCGTCCGTCTCAGCCCGGGCCTGGCCGTCATCGGGGTTGAGAATGTCGGTGGACCGGCAGCCGGTGATCGCCGCCGTCATGACACCAGCCGAGATTAGGATCAGCCGACGGCGATGTAGAACAGGCTTAGACATAGGCCTTCAGTTCCGTGACGCAAAGAGGCGGAGCAGGATGAAGGCGGGAATGACGATCGTAGCGCCGATCAGCAGATACTGCCCGACCCGACCAAGAGCGTCGAACCCCGTGTACCAGAGGTCGATGATGAAGAACCTGATGCCGTCGAGCAGGTCCATCGGGTCAAGCCCGAAGATCGACATCACAAAGCCGACGATGAGCGAAACGACGATCAGCTTGACGATCGTGCGGCCCGGCGTGTCGCCGAGAAATCGATTGAGGCCATCAGCCATGCGTGTCTCCTGTTATCGTCCGCTGATATGGGCGCAGTCGGCCCGCCCTGCAAGCCGGCGAGCCGAGTGCTTGCGATAGCACTTGAGTTTTTTCCGGTGATCGGTCAAGACCGCGCGCCCGCTCCATGCTGGATCACCCCATGCTGGCAGGCGCAAGGATCTCTTCGATGCATCCCACACAGTTCTCTTCCGGCGACGTCATCGCCGATCGCCGCGCCGATTATGCCCGCATGCTCGCCGAGAATGGCGAACATGAGGCAGCAGTGGAATTGATGGAGCAGGCCCTGGAACTGGTGCCGGACTGGCCGGCTGGTCTGCTGCGTCTTGCGGACTATGCCGAGAAGGCCGGACAGGCAGAAAAAGCGATACCCGCCCTGCGCAGACTGCTCGAGCTCGACCCGGAAGATCTGTTCGGCGCGCAGTTGAAACTGGCTCTGCTCGGGGCCGAAGATATTCCAGACCAGCCGCCCTCTCGCTATGTAGAGGCGCTTTTCGATGATTATGCCGATCGTTTCGATACTGCACTTGTCGAGAAGCTCGATTATTCGGTCCCGGCCAAGCTCGCCCGGCTCATCGTCGAGCATGAAGATCGGCGCTTCGATCTGGCCGTCGATCTTGGGTGTGGCACGGGTCTTTTCGGTGCCGAGATCCGCGAGAGAGTGGCCCGCCTGGAGGGTTTCGATCTCTCGGTCAACATGCTCGCAAAAGCCGAGGAGAAGGGTCACTATGACCTTCTTGCCAAGGCCGATCTATCGCTCGACCCGATCGCGTGCGGTCTCTTCGATGAAAGGCTTGCGGAGTGCCGAGCCGACCTCGTCTCGGCGGCCGACGTGCTGATGTATCTGGGCGACCTCGCCAACGCCTTCGCACTTGCCGCGCAGCTCCTGAAACCCGGCTCGCTTCTCGCCTTTTCGGTCGAAGACGCGGGCGAGGGCGACGGCTTTATCCTGGCGCCGAGCCTGCGTTATGCCCACACCGAACAGCATGTAAGGTATCGTCTCGATGAAAACGGCTTCGACCTCGTGAAGCTGTCGCGCACGACCATTCGCATGGATGGCGGAAAACCGGTCTCCGGCATTCTGTTTCTTGCTAGCCGGAAGGCCTGACGAGCAGCTTTCTTGCGAATTGCATCATGGGTCAGGATTGCTGACCTATCCTCCTTGTTTTCCAGAGTTTCTCGGGTAGGATTTGCACTCGGGAGGTTGTTTTCTGGAGAGCGTGATGGCGCAACTGACGAGCATGCTGGGAATCTGGAATTCGAACCCCACCCGCCACACTCCGGCAGAGGATCTGCAAGGACTCGTGGCAGGGAGCCTGATTGCGGCCCTTGGCCTTTACTTCCTCGCCCAGGTCGGACTTCTGACCGGTGGCATGGCTGGCCTCGCCTTCGTCCTGCACTACTGGAGCGGCTGGAGCTTCGGTCTTCTTTTCTTCTTGCTCAACCTGCCATTCTACATTCTTTCGCTGCGTCGCGTCGGCCTCGATTTCACCATCAAGACCTTTATCGCCGTCGGCCTCACCTCCTTCATCGTCGAAATCGAGAGCCGCTTCCTCGTGATAGAGAGCATCGCGCCGATCTGGGCGGCGATCCTCGGTGGCCTGCTACTCGGCTTCGGCCTTCTGGCGCTCTACCGCCACCGCGCCAGCCTCGGAGGCCTCGGCATTCTCGCCGTTTACATCCAGGACCGCTTCGGCATCCGCGCCGGCCTCGTGCAGCTTGCCTTCGACCTCTGTGTCATGGCGCTGGCCTTTGCCGTCGTCAGCCCCTCCGTGGTGCTCTATTCTGTCATCGGCGCCGTGGTGTTGAACCTCTTCCTCGCGATCAACCACCGCTCGGACCGATATATAGCGCTGAGGTGAGGCGCTTTTCGCCCCTTCTCTTTCCCCGCCCGTCCACTACCTTGAGGCGGTGACGACAACTGATTCCGCCCTTGCCCTTCTGCCTGCCCCCTTCCTCCGCTGGTTCGGCGAAAAGGGCTGGCAGCCGCGTGACCATCAGCTGGAGCTGCTGGCCCGGGCGAGATCCGGCGAGAATGGCGGGGAGAGCTTGCTGCTGATCGCACCGACCGGTGCGGGCAAGACGCTTGCCGGCTTCCTGCCGTCGCTCACCGAGCTCACCGAGCGTGGACGGAAAAAACCAGGCGAGGCCTTCACGGGCATCCACACGCTCTACATCTCGCCGCTCAAAGCGCTTGCCGTCGACATCGAACGCAACCTGATGAAGCCCGTCACCGAGATGGGGCTCCCGATCACCATCGAGAACCGGACCGGCGATACCCCGGCTCATAAGCGCCAGCGGCAGAAGACCAATCCGCCGGATATCCTTCTGACGACGCCTGAGCAGGTCGCATTGCTCATCTCCCACTCGGACGCGGAGCGCTTCTTCAAGGACCTGCGCTACGTCATCTTCGACGAGCTGCATTCGCTGGTGACTTCCAAGCGGGGCCATCTGCTCTCGCTGGGCCTAACGCGGTTGAGGAAGCTTGCCCCTGGTCTCAAGACCATCGGCCTTTCTGCGACCGTTGCTCAGCCGATGGACCTGCGCCGCTGGCTTGTCGCCCAGCCGGAAGAGGGCGAGGCGGCGGCCGGTCTGATCACCGTCGAGGGTGGTGCCCGACCAAATATCACTATCCTTCAGACCGATGAGCGCATTCCCTGGTCGGGTCACAAGGCGCATTATGCAATCCCCGAGGTCTACAAGGTCCTCAAGGACTTTCAGACGACGCTGCTTTTCGTCAACACGCGCTCCCAGGCCGAGATGCTCTTCCAGGAGCTCTGGACGGTCAATGATGACAACCTGCCGATCGCGCTGCATCACGGCTCGCTCGACGTTTCGCAACGTCGCAAGGTGGAGGCCGCCATGGCCGAAAACCGGCTGCGGGCGGTCGTTGCCACCTCGACGCTCGATCTCGGCATCGACTGGGGCGATGTCGATCTCGTCATCCATGTCGGCGCGCCGAAGGGCGCATCGCGCCTTGCCCAGCGCATCGGCCGTGCCAATCACCGCATGGACGAGCCGTCCCGCGCCATTCTCGTGCCGGCCAACCGGTTTGAGGTGGTGGAGTGTCAGGCCGCACTCGATGCCAACTATATCGGCGCGCAGGATACGCCGCCTGTGGGGGAGGGCTCGCTCGACGTGCTCGCCCAGCATGTGCTCGGCATGGCCTGCGCCGATGCCTTCGACGAGGAAGAGCTTTACCGCGAGGTGACGACGGCGCTTCCCTATGCCGCTCTGCCGCGCGAGACCTTTGCCCGCATCGTCGATTTCGTCGCAACCGGCGGCTACGCCCTGCGTACCTACGAGCGCTATGCCCGCATCCGCCGTCGCAAGGACGGGCTCTGGCGTGTCTCGAACCCGCAGGTCGCCCAGCAGTATCGCCTGAACCTCGGCACCATCGTGGAAATGCCGATGCTGAATGTCCGGCTGGTCAAGCGCAACCATCTGGGCTCGATCGGTCGCGGCGGCATGACGCTTGGCAAGGTCGAGGAATATTTCTTCGAGCAGTTGACGCAGGGCGATACCTTCCTCTTTTCGGGGAAGGTCCTGCGCTTCGAGGGCATAAGAGACAACGAATGCCTCGTTTCCAACGCCTTCTCCATGGACCCGAAGATCCCGGCCTATGCCGGCGGCAAGTTTCCGCTCTCGACCTATCTCGCCGAGCAGGTCCGCGCCATGCTGGACGATCCAGACCGCCGGACCGGTCTGCCCGACCAGGTGCGCGACTGGCTGTCGCTGCAGGCGGAGAAGTCGGTGCTGCCCAAGCGCGGCGATCTCCTGATCGAGACCTTCCCGCGCGGCGAGCGCTTCTACATGGTGATCTATGCCTTCGAGGGCAGGCTGGCGCATCAGACGCTCGGCATGCTGCTCACCCGCCGGCTGGAGCGCATGCGCGCCAAGCCGCTGGGCTTCGTTGCCACAGACTATGCGCTCGCGATCTGGGCCTTGGAGGACATGGGCTCGCTGATCGCGCGGGGAGCACTCAGCCTCGCAGACTTGTTCGATCAGGACATGCTGGGCGATGATCTGGAAACCTGGCTCGACGAAAGCTTCATGCTGAAGCGCACCTTCCGCAATTGCGCGGTGATCGCCGGCCTGATCGAGCAGCGCCATCCCGGCAAGGAAAAGTCCGGGCGCCAGGTGACGGTGTCCTCGGACCTGATCTACGACGTGCTGCGCAGCCACGAGCCCGATCATATCCTCATGCAGGCAACGCGACAGGATGCCGCCGCCGGGCTTTTGGACATCGCCCGGCTTGCCGATATGCTGGAACGAATCAGGGGGCACATCCTGCACAAGCGCCTCACCCAGATCTCGCCGCTCGCCGTGCCAGTCATGCTGGAAATCGGCAAGGAGCCGGTGGCGGGCGAAGCACAGGAGCATGTGCTGTCCATGGCGGCGGAAGATCTCATCGCCGAAGCCATGGCGTGAATCATGCGGAGCGGCTATGACGAGGCCTGATGCTGCGGAATGAAGACATGACGGGTATGACGGCGAGGCGCCTCGCGCCGATCGAGACTGTGGAGACGACGGCCGAGAGCGCCCTCTCAGGCGTGGCAGCCGTCTGCGATCTCACGGGCGCCATGTACCTGCCGGATCATCGGACGCTTGTGGTCTCAGACCTGCATCTTGAAAAGGGCGCCGCCTTTGCGCGGCGCGGCCAACTGCTGCCGCCCTATGACACGCTGGCAACGCTTCGTCTGCTTGAGAGCGTGGTGAACCGCTACCAGCCCGCGACGATCATCAGCCTCGGCGATAACTTCCATGACCGTGTCGGCTCGGCCATGATGCCGCTGGTGTTTCGCGAGATGATCCATGGTCTGGTCGCCGGACGTGAGATCGTTTGGATCAATGGCAACCACGATCCGGATGGCACAACGGCTTTGCCGGGCGTGTCCATGGATGAGTTTTCGCTCGCCGGCCTTACCTTCCGCCACGAACCTTCGCTCGCCCATGGCAAGGGTGAAGTTGCAGGTCATCTCCATCCCTCAGCCACCGTACGCCGCCGCGAAAAATCGGTCCGCCGTCCATGCTTTGCGACCGATGGCCTGCGCATGGTTATGCCATCCTTCGGCGTCACCACCGGGGGCCTTGACCTGCGGCACAAGGCCTTCACCGGTCTCTTCGCCCGTACCGATCTGATCGCACACCTGCTCGGCCGCGACCGGATCTATTCGGTGCGCTACGGCAATCTGCTCGGCTGATCCCGTCAGTCCTTCCGGAAGATCAGGCTTGCCGCCCAGCCCGTGATCAAGGCAAGCAGCACGGCAAATGTGCCGTAGGCCAGGGGCTGTTGATGAGCGGCTTCAGTGATCGCTTCTTCCAGACCCGTCTTGATGACGCGCAGCGGCAATTCCCGTTGCCCGATGAACTCGCCCGACTTGAACAGGTAGGCATGCACCGTATGAACGCCATTCGGGATATTGGCAGGAAGCCGAAGCGTCGCCTGAAAAAGGCTCGATGATACGAAGCGCACACCGCCCGTGTCGCGCTGGTAGAGACCGCCATTCTGTTTCAGTCTGCGAAACGCCTCGCGAAACTCGCTGAGGTTTGCGGAATTGCTGATGAAACCCGTGGGCGTTAGCGCGAGGTGATCGATGCCGATGCCGAGCGAGGTCAGGAGGTCATCCTCGGCGATCTCCTCCACAGGCCGGGTGCTGGCCAAGGAATAGGAGATTGGCATTTGTTCGAAAGTCAGCGACGTCCGGTTGACCCAGATCCCGAATAGCCGCTCCTTGCGGCGCACGGTCGTCCAGTCGCGTGGTCCTTCCAGCGTCACCACCACATCATACTGCCCGATTGCTAGAAGCAATTGGTCGGTGTTGGTGAGTGCACCGAAGACGGTCAGATCGGCGCCAGAAAAATCCGAAGTAATGGCGATCTCGCTGGTAGAGATGCCGATCTCAAGGCCTTCGCGTTCCGCAAGCTGTGTCGTCAGCGGATCCTGGGCCGCCGCCGGGGTCGACCAAGCGGTGAACATCGCAATGGTGAGAGCGAGGAGAGTTGCTTTCATCTCAGCCCCCGATCGCCAGAGAGTAGATGTCGTCGGGCGTCACGACCAGTTCGATCGCGAGACGCACGCCGACGGCGAGCACGAGAAGCCCCAGCAGCGCGCGCAACTGTTCGCCGCGCAGCTTCTGGCCGACACGCACGCCATATTGCGCGCCAATCACGCCGGCCACCATCAGGATGAAGGCGAGCACGATATCGACGGAATAGTTCGTCGCCGCCTGGACGATCGTGGTGTAGGCGGTGGTAAATATGATCTGGAAGAGCGAGGTGCCGACGACGACATTTGTGGGAATGCGCAGCAGATAGATCATGGCCGGGACCATGATGAAGCCGCCGCCGACACCCATGACCGAAGTCAGGATGCCGATGCCGAAACCGAGCGCGAGGATCGGGATGACGCTCAGATAGATCTTCGATTTCTTGAAGCGCATCTTGAAGGGCAGACGATGCACCCAGTTGTGCTGCCCGGGCCGCTTCAGGGGGACGGCTTCATTGCGGGCGGCCCGGCGAAGCGCCCGCAAGCTCTCCGCCAACATCAACCCACCGACCGTGCCGAGGAACACCACGTATAGCAGCGAGATGATCAGGTCGAGCTGACCGAGACGCCTCAGCCACGAGAAGATGTAGACACCGATCGTCGCACCGACCAGACCTCCTATCAGCAGAACTGTTCCAAGCTTCATATCCAGCGTACCGCGCCGGAAATGCGAAATGGCACCCGATACGGAGGAAGCCACGACCTGGTTCGCGCCGGTTGCAACGGCGACGACTGGAGGAATGTTGTAGAAGATCAGGAGTGGCGTGATGAGGAAGCCGCCACCGACCCCGAACATGCCCGAGAGGAAGCCGACAGCCGCGCCCATGCCGAGAATGATGAACACATTGACCGACAACTCGGCGATCGGCAGATAGATCGTCACGTCAGGACCTCAAATGCGGGTAGCCGCGCCTTGGGGCGCGGTCACGTCAGAGCTATCAGCCCCTTGTTCTCTCTCATGCTGGCCAGGCGCAAGTCCTTGATCGGACTTGCTCCCCTTCGAATTCTTTTCTGCGCCTCAAGGCCATCCAAGTCAATTCGAGAGCCCGTCATAGACCCTTATTCGCGGTCTTTTATGACAGCCGTATCATTTGTTGCGGGCCAGAAGCTCGGTCACCAACTTATCCGTCACCTGACCCGTCGGCTGTTCACCGATCGATGTCTGGAAGGCCTTGATCGCCGAGACCGTCTTGGCGCCCATCACACCATCGGGCGTTCCTGCGTCATAGCCGTTCTTGTTTAGAATAGCCTGGATGTTACGGATCGCCTTCTTCATGTCGACGCTTGCGGTCTTCAGGCCCTTGCCGGCCCATTCGTCTGGCGTGTTGACCGAATTGGCGTCCGGGTCCATCTCCTTGGCCTTCCAGAGGTCCACCTCGGCACGGGCGCGTTCGAGTTCCTCGGGCTTCAGCGCATTGGCCACCTCGTCGCGCTTTTGCGCTGCATCCGTATCGCCGCCCTTGGCTGCGATCGCAAACCACTTGTAGGACGTCACCAGATCCGGCGAGGTCCCGTTGCCACGGGCACTGAGGATCGCGAGGTTGAACTGGCTGTCTGAAATCCCGTAATCAGCGGCCTTTCCGAACCACTCCACCGCCTTGGCATAGTCCTGTGCGCCATCCTTGCCGGAGGCATAGATGACGGCGAGGTTGTGCATGGCGCTGGCATTGCCGGCATTCGCTGCCATTTCGTAATAGCGCTTTGCATCGCCGATATTGGGTGCAACGCCCGTTCCCTTTTCGAGGAAATTGGCCAGACGATACTGGGCTGGGGCAAAACCCTTGTCGGCTGCGAGGCGATACCACTTGGCCGCTTCGGCGAAGTCGTTCGTTACGCCACGACCTTCGGTATAGCGTGCGCCGATCTCAAAAAGGGCAACCGGATCGCCATCCTTGGCAGCGATCGAAAGCGATGGTGGCGTGATTTCCGAGGGAACCATGATCTCTGCGGCAGGCGCAGCCGGCGCGATTTCCTCGGCAACGACCACATTGGCCCCCGCATCGGCAACTCTGGTTGGCGCTTCGAGCGTCTGGCCCGGCGCGCTCGTCGCAGGTGCCATCAGAGCGCTGACAGGGGCCGTGTCTCCCGCTTGAACAGTTGCAGGCGGCGCCGATGTGTCCTGAGCGACGACAAGATCTTCATCCGTCTCGGCTGGAGGCTCTGCCTGCGCAGACGCCGCAGAAAGTGTCGCGGTGCCGGTGTCGCCCTGGACATCGGCTGCATCAGCGGTCTCGACTGCGGGTTCTGCAATGATGGCCTCGCTCGTCTCGTCCTGACCGGTCTCTTCGATGGCGACGGGCGCTTCGCTGCGGGTCAGCGTATTGACGAGCGGCATGGCCATGGCAACGAGAAGCACGGCACCCACCGCCATCATGATGGGACGGCGATACCGCGCGAAGAGGGAGGTTTCCCCCGACTTCGCCTTGGCCTTCACATCGGCCATGGTCTTGTTGCCTGTAGGCGCTGCCTTCTGGGCACGATCCATTTCCATGGCGGCCGCCTGAGCGGCGCGCCGGGCGGCGGCGATGTAGTCGGTCCGGTCCCCATTGTCGGCGCCGGCTGGCGTTGCACCCTTGGTTGCCTGCTGACTGGCACGAACGCGCTCAAGGATCTTGCGCACATCGGGCGCGCCGGAACCGGGCTCCAAAAGTTCATTCGCGTCGTCGGGCGGCAGCACGTCGACCGGATCGATCGACGGCAAAGGATCGACCATCTGGCGAGGCTCTGCAGGGGCCTTTGGCGCCTTCTTGCCCGGCATCAGCTTCTTGCCGAGGCCGGCGAGCAGGCTGGGCTTCGCAACCTTCTTTTCTCGTGCGGCATCAATCACCGGCAGCGCGGTCATGGTCTGGGCGAAATCATCCGCTGCGGCGAGCAGCTCCTGATCGATCGGATGTGTCGGTTCCGCAACCGGTTCGGCGACCATATGCGGCGGTTTTGGAGCCGGTGCTGCGGCTTGATGTGCACGCGGCACCGGTGCGGGAGCAACGGGAGCCTGGGCAAAGAGAGGTGCTGCTTCGGGCTGCTGTCCGAGATGGTGCAACTCGTCGAGCCGTCCGGCGATCTGCACGAGTGTGTCATGCAGGGCCTCGAAGGTGCGGTGGGTCCGCTCTTCCGAGTGACGGCTATAGTCTTCGAGCTGCTTGAGATGATCCGACAGGGCCGACAGAGCGGAGATGTCAGCCGATGCCGCCTGGCTTCCAGCCGGAAAACGCTGGGCGAAATTGGCCATGACGGTCTCGGCGGCCTGCCGGGCGGCCTCGATGATGTATTCGTCGCTCGTCGCAACATAATCCTCAAGTGCCGAAATGCGGCCCGAAACCTCCGGATCGGCCGGCGAGGGCTGGCTGATCAGGGCTGAGAGATGGGCGATCTGGTCTTCGAGCCCCTTGAGGCTGGCGCTTTCGCCAGTAGGGGCGGAGGAGCTGGTTTCCTCAAGACGGTCGACCACGGCATTCAGGCGGTCTTCGAGGTTTCGCAGGGCACTGTCATCGATCATGGCGACCGGCTGCGGCGCGTCGAGCTCCTCAATGTGACGCGCCAGGATTTCGAGCCGATCGGCAAGGCGGTCGTTGACGGCACTGCCGTCGAGCGCATCGATCTTGCGGGAGATGTCGGCAAGATAGCCGGTGAGTTCCGGCGCCGGCGCAGGCCGCTGTGCCTTTTCCAGCATGTAGGAGAGTTGGTCCAGTCGCTCTTCCAGACGGACCGCGCCCTGTTCTGTCGATAGCTGTTCAATGCGCTCGGTCAGCAGCTCTAGCCGCTCTGCCATCTCGTGCGAGGCATCCGGCAGCTGCGGTGCGCGCGTTTCGGAGAGGGTCTCGATCTGGCGTGCGAGACCCGAGAGCCGCTCTTCCAGCCGATGAAACGTCGCCGGATCGTTGCCCGGGCCGCTGTTGCGGCTGCCCGCCGCGATGGCGCGGGTGATTTCGTCGAGTCGCATGTCGAGCGAGGCGAATTGTTCCGTCAGCTTGCGCTCGTTCGGATCGATATGGGCGCCGATATGTTCGAGTGCTGACGCGACGGTCACAAGCTTGTCTTCTAGAGCCCGGATCGCGCGCGTGTCGCCCATGCCGCCGAGCTGCGACTTGATGTCGTCGAGGCGGTCGGCGATGCGAATGATCTCGTCACGCATGGCGCCGGTGTCGAGGCCATCGAGACGGACTTCGACATCATCCCAGCGGCGCTCCATGCGACGCATGGAATCCTCGCGGGCAAGGCCGTCCATCAGCGAGCGCAGGTCGTCGAAGTCCTCACGCAGACCGTCGGTGCCCGGAGCCTTGATGCCTTCGAGACGCTGGATGCTTTCGGCCAGACGGGCAATGTCCTGACGCATGTCGTCCTGCGGGCGGCTTTCTTCGGCAAGCTGGCGGATCGAGCGCATCTCGTTGCGCAGGCCGGCAATCTCGCGCGACAGGCTTTCGCTGATATCCTGCTTCAATTCGCGGCGCAGGCCGCTCAGCGCTTCCGTGATGTCCTGGCTGGCGCGCGCGGGTGGTGCGACGGGAGCGCGCACGGCATAGGCCGGCTGCGGATCGGAAAGCGGAGGCAGGGGCTGGCGCACCGTCGTTCGCGGCAAGGGTTCCTCGCTGCGGCTGTAAAGGCTGCGGTCGGAACTGCGGGCACGGCTTTCCTCGAGCGCGCGCTGGCGCTGGCGGATTTCGGCAAGCGGATCCGGCCGGGTGTCGCGGACATCGCGTTCGCTGCGCGGAAGGTCGTCGGCGCGGCGGCCGGGCAGGGGGCGTGCCACCGGCTCGTCTGCACTGCGGCTGCGCGCGCTCTGTTGGCCAATCAGTCCCTCGATGCGAGCCTCAAGCCCTTCGATGGTGCGGTTCAACGCATCCAGCGAGGACGGGTTGCCGGGCCGTTGGGTCTGGGATCGCGATCCGTTCATGGTTCTGCTCGCCTCGATGGTGCCGGACGCAGCGTGCGTCCGAATGCGTCCAGGTGGTCCTGTGTGACGTCGACGAATGCCTCTTGCCCCGAGGGCTATGAGGGCGCGTCGGAATCGCGGATGGATCACCAGCTTTCAAACGCAACCTTTCATGAAACATGGTAAACAAGCCGTTAAGCTTCGCGAAAAATCGGTGAATACGGGTATCTCCCTTATGTCGTAACGCCCCGCACAAGGGCCTTCCTTTAGAGGCCTTTGATGGACGGGGAGGGGACCGTGGTCCTTGCAAAAATGCCGCGCTTAAAAATTTTGACGTTTACGCGCACGTCAATTATTTGTATAAGCCAGAACAGTCCGATCCCGTCGGAACCGAAGTCTTTGGAGGAAGATGACCGATGCCTGTCTACAAGGCCCCCGTAAACGACACGCTTTTCATTCTCAACGACGTCCTTGGTCTCGAGCGGTACAACAACCTGCCGGGCTTTGAAGACGCGACCCCCGACATGATCGAGGCGATCGTCGGCGAGGCGGCCAAGCTTGCGGAAGAGCAGCTCTTCCCGCTCAATCTCTCCGGTGACCAGGAAGGCTGTGTCCGTTCGGATGACGGTTCGGTCAAGACGCCGAGGGGATTCAAGCAGGCTTATGACGCCTATTGTCAGGGCGGCTGGCTTGGTCTGGCTGTGCCTGCCGAATACGGCGGTCAGGGCCTGCCCTACACGCTGCACACCGCCGTCGGAGAATTCATGTCTTCCGCCAACATGGCGCTGATGATGTATCCGGGCCTCACCCAGGGCGCGATCGCCGCGATCCTGGAGCATGGCTCCGACGAGCAGAAGCAGAAGTATCTGCCGAAGATGGTCGAGGGTATCTGGACCGGCACGATGAACCTCACCGAGCCGCATTGCGGCACCGACCTCGGCCTGCTGCGTACCAAGGCGGTTCCTAACGGCGACGGCTCCTACAAGATCTCCGGCCAGAAGATCTTCATCTCTGCCGGCGAGCACGACATGTCGGACAACATCATCCACCTCGTGCTCGCACGCATCGAAGGCGCGCCCGAGGGCACCAAGGGCATCTCGCTCTTTATCGTGCCGAAGTTCATGGTCGGCGACGACGGTTCGGTAGGCAGCCGTAACACGGTCACCTGCGGCGCCATCGAGCACAAGATGGGCATTCACGGCAATGCCACCTGCGTCATGAACTATGACGAAGCGACCGGCTATCTGATCGGTGCCGAGAACAAGGGCCTCGCGGCCATGTTCGTCATGATGAACGAAGCCCGTCTTGGCGTTGGCCTCCAGGGCCTGTCGATCTCCGAAATCGCCTATCAGAACGCCGCCAACTATGCCCGCGAGCGCATCCAGGGCCGCTCTCTGTCGGGCGTCAAGGCGCCGGAAAAGAAGGCCGACCCGATCATCGTGCACCCGGACATCCGCCGCGTCTTGCTCACTATCAAGGCCTTTAACGAGGCCGGCCGCGCCTTCACGCTGTGGACGGCGCTCAAGTCAGACGTCGCCCACCGCTCCGGTGACGCGACCGAGAAGCAGCTTGCCGACGACGTGCTCGGCCTGATGACACCGATCCTCAAGGGTGTCCTGACCGACAAGGGCTTTGACCATGCGGTCATGGCCCAGCAGGTCTATGGCGGTCACGGCTACATCGAAGAATGGGGCATGTCGCAGTATGTCCGCGATGCCCGTATCGCGATGATCTACGAAGGTGCCAACGGCATCCAGGCCCTCGACCTCGTTGGCCGCAAGCTCGGCCTCAACGGCGGCCGCGCCGTGATGGCGCTTTTCAAGGAAATCGGTGATTTCTGCGAGGAGAACCGTGGCGACGAGAACCTGTCGGCCTACACCAAGAGCCTGAAGAAGGGCCTGAACGACCTGCAGGCTTCGACCATGTGGTTCATGCAGAACGCCATGGCCAAGCCCGACAACGCCGGTGCTGGTTCGACCGATTACATGCACCTCTTCGGTCTCGTCGTGCTCGGCTACATGTGGGCCAAGATGGCCAAGGCCGCCAATGACAACCTGGCCGCAGGCTCTGGCGATGCGGACTACTACAAGAACAAGCTGATGACCGGCCGCTTCTACATGGAAAAGGTCATGCCGGAGACGGCATTGCGCAAGGCCCGGATCGAAACCGGCGCCGACAGCCTGATGGAAATGGCCGCGGAAGCGTTTTGATCTTTCCCTTCTCCCCTGCGGGGAGAAGGTGGCCCGACAGGTTAGGCGCAACGCGTTGCGCCTGGGATGAGGGGCGCGCGCTTGCGCAATCCGCCCCCTCATCGCCTCGCATTCGCTCGGCACTTCTCCCCGCTGGGGAGAAGAGGGAAAAATTCCGGCGCCCCCGTGCGCCCAAGGGAGAGAGACGATGACTGAAGTCTTCATTTACGACCATGTGCGCACGCCCCGCGGGCGCGGCAAGAAGGACGGTTCGCTGCACGAAGTGCCGACCCCCCGTCTGGCCGCCAAGACACTGGAAGCACTGCGCGACCGCAACGGCCTCGACACCTCGACCGTCGACGACATCATCTTCGGCTGCGTCGATCCGGTGATGGAAGCCGGCGCCGTGATCCCGAAGGCCGCTGCCTTCGAGGCCGGTTATGATTTCGCCGCCCCCGGCATCCAGATCTCGCGCTTCTGCGCCTCCGGCCTCGACGCGATCAACCTTGCCGCCGGCAAGGTCGTGGCTGGCTCGGACGACATCGTCATCGCTGGTGGCGTCGAAAGCATGTCCCGCGTCGGCATGGGCATGTCGGGCGGTGCCTGGTACATGGACCCCTCGGTCAACTTCCCCGGCTATTTCATGCCGCAGGGTGTGTCTGCCGACCTGATCGCCACCAAGTATGGCTTCACCCGCGACGATGTCGATGCCTATGCCGTCGAGAGCCAGAAGCGCTCCGCCGCCTCCTGGGCTGCCGGCAACTTCGCCAAGTCCGTCATCCCGGTGAAGGACGGCAACGGCCTCGTCATTCTCGACCGCGACGAACACATGCGCCCCGGCACCGACATGCAGTCGCTGGCAAGCCTGAATCCTTCCTTCCAGATGCCCGGCGAAATGGGTGGCTTCGAAGCCGTCGCCATCCAGGCCCATCCGGAAATCGAGCGCATCAACTACATCCACCATGCCGGCAATTCGTCCGGCATCGTCGATGGTGCTGCTGCCGTTCTCGTCGGCTCCAAGGCTGGCGGGGACTCGATGGGTCTGAAGCCGCGCGCGCGCATCCGCGCCTTCACCAATATCGGCTCCGACCCAGCGCTCATGCTGACCGGCCCGGTTGACGTGACGGAAAAGCTCCTGAAGCGCACCGGCATGAAGATCTCCGACTTCGACCTGTTCGAACTGAACGAGGCGTTTGCCGCCGTCGTCCTGCGCTTCATGCAGCATTTCAACGTCGACCATTCGAAGATGAACGTCGCCGGCGGCGCGATCGCCATGGGCCATCCGCTCGGTGCCACCGGCGCGATGATCCTCGGCACGGTGCTCGACGAGCTGGAACGCCGCGATCTGAACACCGCGCTGGTCACGCTCTGCATCGGCGCCGGCATGGGTACGGCGACGGTTATCGAGCGCGTTTGAGGAGCGCACCATGGCCGGTCACCACAACGAGACCAAACGACACTTCGAGCTGAGAAAGATCGAAAGCGACATGAAAGAGGCCGCCGAAAAGGGGCCTCCTATCCTCGCCAAAAAGGATGTCCTTTCGAACCGCATCACCTTTTGGCTCAGTGTTGTCATTCTCGGACTTCTGGTGACCTGGCTGTGTTTCGTTCTCGGCGTCTTCTGAGCGACAAAAGATTTCAGGGAAGAGGAATCCCATCATGACCTACAAGAACTTTACCATCGAGACCGACGCAGACGGCATTGCCCTCGTCACCTGGGACATGCCCGACAAGTCGATGAACGTCTTCACCGTCGAAGTCATGGACGAGATCGAGAAGATCCTCGAGCAGACGGTTGCCGATGATGGCATCAAGGGCGTGGTCTTCACCTCGGGCAAGTCCTCCTTCTCCGGCGGCGCCGATCTCACCATGATCAAGGGCATGTTCTCCATGCTCGAAGAGGAAAAGGCCAAGGACCCGACCGCTGCTGTCCAGAAGCTGTTTGACGCCGCCGGTCGCATGACCTGGCTGTGGCGCAAGATCGAGACCAACGGCAAGCCGTGGGTCTCCGCCATCAACGGCACCTGCATGGGCGGCGCGACCGAACTGTCGCTCGCCTGCCATGGCCGCGTGGCGTCGAGCGCCAAGCAGGTCAAGATCGGCCTGCCGGAAGTCAAGGTCGGCATCTTCCCGGGCGCCGGCGGCACGCAGCGCGTCGCCCGCCTCGCCAACACGCAGGACGCCCTGCAGATGATGACCACCGGTCAGACGCTGTCGGCAGCTCGCGCCAAGGCTATGAACCTGGTGCATCAGGTCGTCGAGCCAGGCGAACTGATCAACGCTGCCAAGCAGATGATCAAGGACGGTCTGAAGCCTGTCGCCCCCTGGGACGAAAAGGGCTTCAAGGTTCCCGGCGGTGGCATCTGGACGCCGGCCGCAGCCCAGCTATGGCCGGCCGCTTCCGCGATCATGCGCCGCGAAACCGCAGGCAACTACCCGGCAGCGCTTGCCATCCTTAAGAGCGTTTATGAAGGCCTCCAGGTGCCCTTCGACACGGGTCTCAGGATCGAGCAGCGCTACTTCACCGAGATCGTCCAGACCACCGAAGCCTATTCGATGATCCGCTCGCTCTTCGTCTCGATGCAGGAACTGAACAAGGGTGCCCGCCGCCCGGCGGGTCAGCCAAAGTCCGAGATCAAGAAGGTCGGCGTCGTCGGCGCCGGTTTCATGGGCGCCTCGATCGCCTATGTGACAGCCGCTGCCGGCATCAATGTCGTGCTGATTGACCGCGACATGGAAGCTGCCGGAAAGGGCAAGACCCATTCGGAAGGCCTCGTTGCCGGTGCCGTCGGTAAGGGAAAGCTCACCAAGGACGAGGGCGAAAAGCTCCTTTCGCTGATCACGCCGTCCGACGATTACGGCACGCTCGCTGACGCCGATCTCGTCATCGAGGCCGTCTTCGAAGACCGTGATGTCAAGAAGGCCGTCATCGAGAAGGTCGAGGCCGTGCTGCCGGAAGGCGCGATCTTTGCCTCCAACACCTCGACCCTGCCGATCACGGGCTTGGCCGGAAACTCCAAGCGCCCGGTCGATTTCATCGGCATCCACTTCTTCTCGCCGGTCGAGAAGATGATGCTGACCGAAGTCATTCTCGGCAAGGAGACGGGTGACAAGGCGCTGGCGGTGGCCCTCGATTATGTTGCCGCGATCAAGAAGACCCCGATCGTCGTCAACGACACGCGCGGCTTCTTCGTCAACCGCTGCGTCCTGCGCTACATGTCCGAGAGCTACAACATGCTCATCGAAGGCGTGCCGCCGGTCATGATCGAGAATGCCGCAAAGTTCGCCGGCATGCCGGTCGGTCCGCTGGCGCTGAACGACGAAGTGGCGATCGATCTCTCCTACAAGATCCTGAAGGCAACCGTTGCTGACCTCGGCGAGAAGGCGATTGACCCGCGCCACATGGAGCTGGTTGCCCGCATGGTCGAAAAAGAAGAGCGCTTTGGCCGCAAGAACGGCAAGGGCTTCTACGACTATCCGGCAAAGCCCGCGAAGAAGCATATCTGGCCGGGCCTGAAGGATCTCTACCCGCAGCAGAAGCCGGAAGCCGTCGACGTCAAGACACTGCAGGAACGCTTCCTCGCAACTATCGCGCTCGAAGCCGCCCGCACCGTCGAGGAAGGCATTGTCACCGACCCGCGCGAAGCCGATGTCGGCTCGATCCTGGGCTTCGGTTTTGCACCCTACACCGGCGGTGCCCTGTCCTATATCGACGGCATGGGTGTGAAGACCTTCGTGGAACTCTGCGAACGCCTCGCCAAAGACTACGGCCCGCACTTCACGCCAACGCCGCTCCTCAAGGACATGGCCGCCAAGGGTGAAACCTTCTACGGCCGCTTCGACCCCTACGGCGAAGCCGCTAAGGCCGCATGAGCTTAGGTCCTGAATGAATTGGAAAAGGCGGCCCCCAGGCCGCCTTTTTTCGTTCGGGTCTTGTGTGAAGCTTCAGTTCGTCAGCTCATACGACCGCCGCAGCCCCTGCGCGTCGAGCCACGCAATCACTGCTTCCGGCTCGTCCGTCTGGATGATGGTCACGCCCCGTTCGATGAAGAAGCCCCAGACATCCTCCGGTCGCCCTGTCGAAAGTGCGAGATAATCGCCGCGTCCCCCCGCCACCATGCCCTCAGGGCGATCGGTGATCGGATAGGTGTTGATCCAAAGATGGGTGTTATTGCGGACCGCAGCCGCGCGGGCGAGGGGCGAGAGCAGAGGTCCGCCATCCGAGGTGATCGGCTCCGATGAATCCCGATACCAGTGGACAAGCTCGGCGGCCGGTGCGCCGAGCGCTGATTGGGTACGGTCGATGAATGCGGGCTCGGTCACGGCGTCATCGGCGAGGATCGGCATGAAAGCGAACTCGGCCCCGATGGCGCGGCGGATGTCGCGAGCGAGTTGCAGCCGCTCAGCATTCCACACTGCCATCTTCAGAAGCACGCCGTCGCTCATACCGAGGCTGCGGGCAAGATCCGCGACTTCCACCAGGGCTTCCGGCTCGAGCTTGTTGTCGATGTTGATCAGGATCCGGCCGCGCGCATGCAGCATCGCTTCTTCGAGCGTGAAGACATGTTCGTCTGTCGGGCGACGGTCTCCCTCTACCAAGAGCCGGCAGGTTCTAAGCTGTGCAAGGGTGAACTCGACCACTTTTCCCTGGCAGCTGGTGGTGCGATCGAGTGTTTCATCATGCATGATGACAAGGGTGCCGTCTTTCGAACGCCTCACATCGAGCTCCACCATTTCAACCCCGGTCGAAACGGCGTGGTCGATGGCGGCAAACGAGTTTTCGGCGCGAACGACGACCCCATCCTTCTTCCAGCCGGCGCGATGGGCCACGACCATGACATGATCGCGATTGAGGTTGGCCTCGGTCAGGCGCTCGTGAATGAGGGCCGCACGATTGGACGGAGGAATGGGGGCAAGGCTTGCAGCCCCCGTGACGAGGGTCAGAAGCAGGCCGAGGACGAGAACGGCGAGACGCATGAGCAGGGCTCCGATCTTCAGTGTCGTTCTCGCCGCAGTAGGCGCTTTGAGTGAAGCCGCCATGACGGTTTTCTGAAGCCTCTGTGACAACGAGGCATGGAACAGCCACGTAGCTCCTTCCGTTGAGCGCTGGCCTAGAAAGAAAAGGGAGACCTGCATGACGACAGCGACCGGCATACCGGATCACTACAGGGCTATCGAAGTCGAACTTCCTGTGAACGCCGTGCTGCATCTCTGGCTAAAGGCGGTGACGCCGGAAGAGCCGGGGGCGGTGTCGTTGTACAGCGCAAATGGCAAGTTTGGTGAAGTGCAGGCTTCGAATGCGGAAGAGAACTCCTTCCGCATCTATCAGGTATTCGGCGGAGGCACGGTCACCCTCGCCTATGACATGGCGGTTACGTCGCTCTCTGTCGCCTACTGGTTCACGCCTTCGGACGTGCTGGAGACAGGCATCACGGTCATCCATACCAATCCTTCGAACGAGCCGCCGGATCTGCCTTATGGATATCACTTCCGCCCGCCCTTCGGCTGGATGAATGACCCGAACGGCTTCGGTCGATTCGGAGGACGCCCGCATCTCTTCTACCAGCACTATTCGCATGGACGCATCTGGAACAACATGCATTGGGGCCACGCCGTCTCTTCGGACTATTTGCGCTGGCGGCATCTGCCGGTCTTCCTCTTCCCCTCCGAGGAACTGACGGTGCGACCGGACAAGCGCGGAGGCGCCTTCTCCGGTTCGGCGATTGCGCGGACCGACGGGCCCGGCATCCGGGTTTTCTTCACGGAGAAGATCGCCGAGCGCATGCCCGAGCAGGAAATCCAGCTGACGGCGACATCGACTGATCTGTTCAGCGCGGGTGCAGCAGAAGTCTTCCTGCCCCGTCGACCGGATGGCGAAGGCCTGACATTCGACTTTCGCGACCCTTACGTTTTCCGCGGTCCGGATGGGTTGTGGAAAACGCTGCTCGGCAGTCAGAGCGGCACGGGCGGCGTGGTGCTGCTTTACCAGACGGAGGACAACACGGCCGCAGCCGGCTGGGCCTATGTCGGCAAGCTCTACACCGAGACCCGCTATCAAACCTCGGCCCTCGAATGCCCCTGCCTTCTGCCCATGGATGGCGACTACCGCGACCCAGCCACCCGCTGGGCGCTGATCTATGGCCTGATGAACGGCGAGGACAAGGAGACCGGTCGACATAATCTGACGATGATCGATATCGGTTGGTTCGACGGCCGTAGTTTCGCCAAGTCCTTCGGCCGCGAACTCGATTTCGGCACCGACAACTATGCTTTCCAGGCATTCGTCGATGGCAACACGCCGGTCGGCATCGGCTGGCTCGGCAATTGGGCGGATACCGGTCCGACCGTCGATTTTCCCTCTGCGATGACATTGCCGCGCACGCTGGTTCTCGAAGGAGATACGTTGCTGACGCCTCCCATTGGCGCGGCCGAAAGCCTGCGCGCGCGCATGCTCGATCGTACGCGGCTGGCGTCCGGGCAACTCATAGAGCTGCCCAATGGCGCTGCCGAAATAACCTTCGAGCTGTCGGAGGCAGGCGGCGCGTTTCGCCTGGAGTTCGACCATCCGGACATTCGCCTGGCCGTTGCCCAGCATGAGGAAGGCCTTGAGATCCTGTACGGCTATCTCGACCGCCCCGAGGAGCCGCCGGGTCCGCGCTATCTGGCGAAGGCGGCCGGCGCCCGCCGCCTGCGCGTCTTCCTCGACTACGGCTCTCTGGAGGTTTTTGCCGATGGCGGGCGCGTCGCCGGCACCAAGCGGATTGCTGGCTTTGAGCCGGTAAGGGCGGCAAGGCTCGTGGCTGAGCCCGGTGTCGTGGTCAACGCCACCGTATGGAGCCTCAGGCTCTGAGATCCCTGCGACATCGACTGTCATTGGGCTGTCAACAAGCCGGGATTAGGGTTCTGCAACAACCAGGCAGGGCCGATCATGAACATGCGAGAGACCACCGACGCCACCATTCGCGCAGCTGAAACCCACACCGAGATGGTGACGCTTAGGCAAGCGATCCTCGACGGAGCTTCGCTTTTGTCGTCAGGGAATGGCGAAGCGGATCCGGCGATCGCCAATCTGGCCCATTACCTTGCTTTGCGTCATCACGATATTCGTCTGTTGCAACGGCGCCTCATGTCGCTTGGCCTCTCTTCCATGGGCCGGCTGGAGAGCCGTGTCCTGCCAACGATCGACGCCGTGATCCATGCGCTGGCATCGCTTTCGGGCGTCCGGGCAGAGGCTCCCGCCATGCCGGCGGAAACAGATTTTTTTGCTGGCGAGGCGCGGCTTGAGGCTGCCACTGTTGACCTGTTTGGCACAAAGCCGGCTAGCCGCCGGACGCGAATCATGGTGACGCTGCCCAGTCAGGCCGCCGAAAGTCCCGACCTTATTTTGGATCTCGCCCGGGCCGGCATGGATGTCGCCCGCATCAATTGCGCCCATGACGATCCGGAGGCGTGGCGCACCATGACAGCTTTCGTCCAGGCAGCCGCCGGCGTCTGCGGACGTGACATCAAGGTTCTGATGGACATTGCCGGTCCAAAGATCAGAACGGGCGACGTGGCCTCGGTCGACAAAAAGCCGAGGCTGCAGATCGGTGATCGCGTCCGCCTCGTCGCAAATGCTGCTCCGCGTATCGATGAGAAAGCCCCGCACTCGGCTGCGGTCTCGCTACCGGAAATGGTCACCCGACTCTCCGTCGGTGATCGGCTCCGTTACGATGACGGAAAGCTCGAAGCGGTTGTCGAAAGCGTCGCAGCGGAGGAGGCGATCATCGTCGTTCGGCGCACCAAATCCGGCGGCACTCGCCTGAAGCCCGAAAAGGGCATCAACCTTCCCGACACCGCGCTCGGGCTTTCGCCGCTGACCAGCAAGGACGAAGCCGACCTTGAGATGGTCATCGAATGCGCCGATCTGATCGGCTATTCCTTTGTCAGTCGACCGGAAGACATCGATCTGCTCGACGACGTCCTCGCTCGTCACGGCAGGACCGATCGGCAGCTCGGCCTGATCGCCAAGATCGAGCAGCCGCTCGCGCTCACCAATCTTCCGGCCCTTATCGCGCGGGCACGCCAGCGCGGGCCGTTCGGTGTGATGATCGCACGTGGCGATCTCGCTGCTGAAATCGGCTTTGAACGGCTGGCGGAAATGCAGGAGGAGATCCTCTGGATCTGCGAGGCGGCCTCCGTGCCCTGCATCTGGGCGACACAGGTGCTGGAAGACATGGTTAAGCAGGGCATTCCGACACGCGGCGAGATGACCGATGCCGCTATGGCGGCGCGGGCCGAATGCGTGATGCTGAACAAGGGGCCCGCCGTGGTCGAGGCGGTCTCGCTTCTCGACCGTCTGATGGGGCGCATGAACGATCACGTCTTCAAGAAGACGCCGACGCTGCGCGCCCTGAAGAGCTGGTGATATCGGGTATCTCAAGCCCACTTATCCGCAGAGCTATTCAGCTGCCGCACTGCGTTGCGAGGAGATCTGCGTGATGAAGGCACGAAGCGCAGCAGGCCGCACCGGCTTGTGCTGCAGGGTTATCGAATGGCGCTCGGCCTCCGCACGCACCTCCGCCGAGCGATCGGCTGTGATCAGAAGAGCGGGGATGTCGGCCTGTGTCAGTGCTCTTAGCCTGAGAACTGCCCCGATGCCGCTGCCATCGTCCAGATGGTAGTCGACAATGACCAGATCCGGAGCCTTGGTGGACTTGATCAGTTCGTCCATCTCGGCGATCGAGCCTGCGCATTCGACAGTGCAACCCCAACCGGAGATGAGAAGCTGCATGCCTTCGAGGATCTTCGGCTCGTTGTCGATGCACAGCACCCGGAAGCCCTGCAGCGCCGGCGTGGAGCGACTGCCGGCATCGATCGATACGACGCCCTGGGCGGCCGGCTTGGCGACGTCGAGCGGCATGACAACCTTGAACGTCGTACCCTTGCCAGGCTTCGAGGCGAGTTCCACCGGGTGTTGCAGCACCTTGGCGATGCGGTCGACGATCGACAAGCCGAGGCCGAGACCGGATGCTGTGCGCATGCCTTCTTCGAGCCGCGCGAACTCCTTGAACACGGTGCGAAACTTGGACGAGGGGATGCCGATGCCGCTATCCGTCACCTGGATCACCACCTTGTCGCCTTGACGCCGGGCCCCGACCACGACGCGGCCTGACGGCGTGTACTTGATCGCGTTCGAAACAAGGTTCTGGACGAGGCGGCGCAGCAGGGTCGGATCCGAGCGGACCGACAGTGTTGTCGGCATCACCACGAGCTTGAGGTCCTTTTCTCGAGCCATCGGCGCGAAGTCGGTTTCGATCCTTTGCAAGAGGCTGTTCAACGGCACGCTGGAAAAGCGTGGCTTCATCGCGCCGGTGTCCAGACGCGAAATGTCGAGAACGGCACCGAGAATGCTCTCGACCGATTCTAGAGCGGAATCGATATTGCCGACCAACGCGCTGTTCTGGGAATCGCCGAGCCGCTCGACCAGTGACGAGGAATAGAGTCGCGCGGCATTCAGCGGCTGCAGGATGTCGTGGCCGGCCGCGGCAAAGAAGCGGGTTTTTCCGATATTGGCCTCATCGGCTGCCGCGCGGGCCTCCGCCAGGGCATGGTTCACCCGTGTCAATTCGGCCGTGCGTTCGCTGACGCGTTGCTCCAGTGTCTCGTTGGCCTGCTTCAGGGCCTGGTCAGCCTCAACTCGGGAGGTAATGTCGCTGAAAGTCGCGACGAGGCCCTTGTCGGGCATCAGGTTGCAGCGCACTTCGATGATCCGCTGTCCGCCGGCCAGCACCATCTGGAACGGCCTGTCGAACTGGTGGAAACTTCGGATCACAGCCTGTGTGTCACCGGCCGGAACATCGCCTCGCTGCGCCAGAATGGCGATCATGTCGAGCAGCGGAAATCCGACCTGGCCGACATGCTCCGGCAGGTCCAGCAGCGTGCGGAAGCGCCGGTTCCATATCGTCAGGCGGTCGGACGCGTCGAAGACGGCGATCCCCTGCTCCATCTGGGCGAGTGCCGTCTGCATCATGTCCTGATTGTATTGCAGTGCCTCCGAGGCCTGGTCGAGCAGCCAGACCGTATCGGCCGATGGATCCTCGGCCTTCTGCAGGATCAGCGACAGGACCAGACGTGCCGAAGAGGAGCCGATCGCGCTGCCGAGCAGCTGTTCGGAAAAATGGATGAAGGCCATGTCGGCCGGACTGTCGTCAGCGAGTTTGCGGCCGACCGTCTGCTCGTAGGACCGGAATGACCGCTCCATGCGCTCATTGCCGAGATAGCGGGCAATCGCAGCCTTGAGGTCGCCGACGGCGACACTCGTCTTCCATCCCCGGGTTGCGGAGTTGGAGCGGGGCTGGCGCTTGATGAAGATCGCCGACTGGATGCGCTCCACTGGGCGCGGATTGCGGCTGAGCGAACCGATGACGAAGGCGAGTGTGTTGATCAGCAGGCTGAAGATTGTCGCATTGACCAGCGGATCCGCATATTGCGGCTCGAACATCGATAGACCGGGCAACAGGAAACCCAGCACTGCGGACGCGATCCAGGAGTGATCTTCGGCGCCGAGGCTCGGCAGGAAGAGCAGATAGGCCCAGACCAAGAACCCGATGGTGAGCCCGGCGATTGCGCCACGTGCATTGGCCCGTCGCCAGATCAAGCCGCCGAACATGGCCGGTGCGATCTGCGCGATGGCGGTGAAGGAGAGCAGGCCGATCTTGGCGAGCCCCGTCGTATTGTCGGCGGAGCGGAAGTATACATAGCCGAGCAGGAGGACGCCGAAGATCGCCGTGCGCCGGATATGCAGCAGCGTCTTGGCGAAGTCCTCGCGTTGGCTGGGTCGCCCCACCAGCTTTTGCCGCAGGAAGATCGGCAGGACCATGTCGTTCGACACCATGATCGCCAGCGCCACGGAGGCGACGATCACCATGGCGGTCGCGGCTGAGAAGCCGCCGATGAAGGTGAGCAGCGACACGAAGCCGGAGCCAGCTTCAAGTGGCAGCGAGAGCACGTAGAGATCGGCATCGCCGCTGCCGCCAAACATCAGCACACCGGCGATTGCCGCCGGCAAAACGAAGATGTTGATGGCGATCAGGTAAATCGGCATCAGGATTCCGGCGAGCTTCAGTTCCCGGGGTGTACGGTTTTCGACCACGGTAACGTGGAACTGCCGGGGCAGCATGATGATCGCGAAGGCCGAAAGCGCAATCAACAGCAGCCAACGGCTGGGCGGCGTTTCATGCGTCAGTGCGGCCATGACCGCCTCGCTCTCCACGGCCTTCTGCCACAGATCGGCAGGTCCATCGAACATCACCCAGATGACGAAGACGCCGAGTGTCCAGAAAGCGATGAGCTTGACGACCGATTCCATGGCGATGGCAAGGATCAGGCCGTCCTGGTGCTCTGTCGCATCCGTATGGCGCGTGCCGAAGATCACCGCGAAGCAGGCAAGGATGAAGGCGACGATCAGCGGCAGGTCGATAAAGTAGAGATTGCCGGTGCCGATGCCGTAGGCGGTCGGATCCATGACGGCCGCAACCGAACTCGAGACCGCTTTCAGCTGCAGCGCGATATAGGGGATGATGCCGACAAGGTAGATCACGGTGACCAGCATGCCGACGACGGGGTTCTTGCCGTATCGTGCCGCCACGAAGTCAGCGCCGGAGGTGATCTTTTCTGTCTTGGCAAGTTCGACGATCCGCCTCAGGATCGGCATGCCGAGCGTATACATCAGGATCGGGCCGATGTAGATCGCCATGAATTCGAGGCCGTGTTCGGCGGCAAGGCCCACGCCGCCGAAATAGGTCCAGGACGTGCAATAGACGGCGAGGCTGAGCGCATAGACGACCGGCCGTCCCCCGGCAGGAACACCGTGCACGCGCGTCTTCCGGTCCCCGTAGCTCGCAACGGCAAACAGGAGCAACAGGTAACCGATCGCTGACGCAACGATGATCCAGCCTGGGAACACCTTTTCCTCCTCGACTGCGCCCGAGCCGGAACCTTAGGGCATGTCGGCGTCTTTTGAAATCGTTTCGAATATTGACCTTAGTCGAAAGGGAATGGCGACGTGTGCCGAATTACCATTTTCGAAAGCGTGAAGATTGATTAACCATGATCTTGGACCGGTTCTGCGCCGGTGACTCTCGGACCATTTAGGAGCAGGGGAATATGCTACACGAATTCAAGACATTCATCGCCCGCGGCAACGTCATGGACCTTGCCGTTGGCGTGATCATCGGCGGCGCCTTCGGTCTGATCGTCAGTTCGCTGGTCGAGGACATCGTCATGCCGGTTGTCGGCTTCATTTTTGGCGGCTTCGACTTTTCCAATTATTTCCTGCCTTTGAGCAGCAATGTCACGGCAAACACGCTGGCCGCCGCCCGCGAGCAGGGTGCCGTCTTCGCCTACGGCAACTTCATCACGGTTATCATTAACTTCATGATCCTCGCCTGGATCATCTTCCTGATGGTCAAGGGCGTGAATTCGCTGCGCAAGTCGATTGAAAAGGAAGAGCTGAAGGCCTCCGAAGCCGCTCCGCCACCGGCTGACGTGATGCTTCTGACCGAGATCCGCGACCTTCTCAAGACCCGCTGAAACCTCTCTGCGATCCGGCAGCGGATCGCAGAACCCATCAGCAGGATCGATCTTGTCCTCAAGGAATATCATGGGATTTTTGCCCGGTGATCGGTTAGACAGTCGGCACCGATCGAAGGAGTGAATTTCCCATGGCCCTGTTAGACAGTCTCAGCCCCCGCGCGCTCGCCGCACCGGAAAGCGGTATCGTCGAGATCATCAACTACGCACGGGGTCGTGACGGGCTTCTGCCTCTCTGGGCGGGCGAGGGCGATCTGCCGACGCCCGACTTCATCAATCGTGCGGCCAGCGACGCCCTGCTTGGTGGGGAGACCTTCTACACCTGGCAGCGCGGTATTCCCGAACTCCGCCAGGCGCTCTCGCGCTACTACAAGCGCCACTTCGCTGTCGATCTGCCGGTCGAACATTTTTACGTCACGGCTTCGGGCATGCAGGCCATTGCGCTTGCCGTCCAGGCTTTGACCTCGCCTGGCGATGAGATGATTTACCTCTCGCCCTGCTGGCCGAACATCGTCTCGGCGATCGATCTCGCTGGCGCTAAGTCCGTCTGCGTTCCGCTTTCCTTCACCGACGGTCGCTGGATGCTCGATCTCGATCGGCTGGAAAAGGCGATTACGCCGAAGACCAAGGCGCTCTTCATCAACACGCCGTCGAATCCCACTGGCTGGACGGCGACGCGCGAAGACCTGAAGGCAATCCTCGAGATCGCCCGCCGCCATGGCATCTGGATCCTAGCCGACGAAATCTATGCGCTCTACTACTACGGTGCATCCGAACGGGCGCCGTCTTTCTTCGATGTGATGGAAGAGGGCGACAAGGTGATGTTTGCCAATTCCTTCTCGAAGAACTGGTCGATGACCGGCTGGCGCGTCGGCTGGATCGTTGCCCCGCCGGAAATCGGTCAGGTGCTCGAAAACCTCATCCAGTATTCGACCTCGGGCGTCGCGCAGTTCATGCAGCGCGGTGCGGTCGTGGCCCTCGATCAGGGGGACGAATTCATACGGGAGAATATTGCGCGCGCCACCGCCTCGCGCGACATCCTCTGCGATGCCCTGATCGCCACCAACAGGGTCGAGACCTTGAAGCCGGAAGGAGCGCTCTATGCCTTCCTGAAAATCGACGGCATCACCGACAGCCGCAAGGCAGCCCTTGATATCGTCGACAAGACCGGCGTCGGCATGGCACCGGGCACGGCGTTCGGCGAGGGTGGCCTGCCCTTCCTAAGGGCCTGCTTCCTGCGCAACCCCGCCCATATCGAAGACGCAGCCGAACGCCTCAGCGGCTATATCAAGGCGCTCTGATCTCCCGAAACGATCGGGTGGTGAATCGATAAAATTTGACTGAAACGACTTACTCGAACTTTACGAAGAATTCGAATAGGTGAGCCGTTTCAGTGGCTTGGAGGCTTTCGATAAGCATTCCGTAAGATGCGCGTGCTTTTCATGTCCCGATAAGAAGAACACGGGAAGAAAAGTCATGGCGATCTTGGTGACAGGCGGCGCAGGCTTCATCGGCAGCCATATGGTCTGGGCTCTCCTCGATGCCGGGGAAGAAGTGGTCGTGGTCGACCGGCTGTCCACGGGCTTTCGTTGGGCGGTTGCGCCCCAGGCGCGCTTCTACCTCGGCGATATAGCCAAGCCGACTGTCCTCAAGCAGGTCTTCGCCGAGAACGACATTGAGGCGATCATCCACTTTGCAGGCTCGATTGTCGTTCCGGAATCGATCGCCAACCCCCTGAGCTATTACGAAAACAATACCGAAAACACCCGCCGTCTTCTGTCGGCCGCCGTCAAGGCGGGGATCGACAAGGTCATCTTCTCGTCGACGGCGGCCGTCTACGGTCTGCCGGACAAGCCGCTGCCGGTGCGGGAGGATGCGCCACTGCGGCCGGAATCGCCCTATGGGCAGTCCAAGCTGATGAGCGAAATGATGCTGCGCGATACGGCGCGTGCCCATGGTCTCTGCTACGTGGCGCTGCGCTATTTCAACGTCGCCGGTGCCGATGTGCAGGGGCGCGCCGGAAATTCGGCCGTCGGTGCCACGCATCTGCTGAAGGTGGCTTGTGAGGCAGCACTCGGCAAACGGTCCTCGATGTCTGTCTATGGCACTGACTACGACACCCCAGATGGCACGGGTGTGCGGGACTACATTCACATCAACGACCTCGTAGATGCACACCTCCAGGCGTTGCGATACTTGCGAAAGGGTGGCGGGCCCCTGGTGGCCAACTGCGGCTACGGCAAGGGATATTCGGTGCTCGACATCATCGAAGCGGTGCGTCGTGCCACCAACGCCGATTTCCGGGTCGATTACGCGCCGCGTCGTCCAGGCGATGCGCCGCTCATCGTGGCGGACTCCACACTGGCGAAGCAGGTTCTGGACTGGATGCCGCGCTATGACGATCTGGGCGTCATCGTCAACACGGCGCTTGCCTGGGAACGGCGGCTTCAGGAGCGGGCCACCCCCGATATCGACGATCTTCGCCGCCGGCTTGCCAGCGGTTTCTAGACGCATGGTTCGTTGCGCCAGAGAGACGCCGTCCCGGTTCGCCGGGGCGGCGTTTTGCTGAGGTGAAACGATCGGGCGAAGCAATCTCTAATTGACGTGGATCAAGTTCGCTGACCGTCCAGGCGTCTATGTCTATGCCGTCCTGGAGAAGCCGATGTCCGGCGATGGCAGGCGGATCTCGGAGATGGCGGATGGCAAAGCGTCAAAGCGGCTGGCTGGTCGCATTGCTGATGATCGTGGTGGGCGGCGGGGCCTATTATGGCTGGAAGACCTTTGAAGGTGACGGCCTGCCGGCAAATATCGCGCACGGCAATGGTCGCATCGAGGCAGTGGAAATCGACATTTCCACGAAGACCGGAGGGCGGGTGAAAGACATTCTCGTCGACGAAGGCGATTTCGTCAGCGCCGGGCAGGTGCTGGCGTTGATGGAAACGAACCAGCTCGATGCACATCGCCGTCAGGCCGTGGCTGAACATCGCCGCACGCTCGTTGCCGTCGATACCGCCAGAAGCATTGTTGCCCAGCGGGAGGCCGAGCGCGAGGCCGCCCTTGCGACGGTTTCCCAGCGCGAAGCTCAGTTGAACTCAGCAGAAACCACACTGGCCCGCACGGAACGGCTGATGGAAAGTCGCACCACGAGCCAGCAGGTGGTTGATGACGGACGCGCTGCAGCCGCAAGCGCCCGTGCGGCACTGGCCGCATCGAAAGCTCAGGTGGCGGCCTCGGAGGCGGCGATCGGTGCGGCCCGGGCCCAGGTAATCGATGCCGAAGCGGCCGTTGCCGCCGCCGCCGCTGCAATCGAAAGCATAGACGCCGACATTGCCGACAGTACGCTCAGGGCGCCGAGGGATGGCCGCGTGCAGTACCGTGTTGCCCAGCTCGGCGAAGTCTTGAGCGCCGGCGGTCGCGTCTTGAACATCGTCGATCTCGCCGATGTCTACATGGCCTTCTTCCTGCCGACGGCAGAGGTTGGGCGCATCGCGCTCGGTAGTGAAGCCCGCATCGTGCTGGATGCCGCCGCAGCCTATACCATCCCGGCCAAGGTCAGTTTCGTCGCCGATGTCGCGCAGTTCACGCCCAAGACCGTGGAAACCGACCAGGAGCGGCAGAAACTGATGTTCCGCGTCAAGGCCAAGATCCCCGAGACTTTGCTCAAGAAATACATCCAGCAGGTCAAGACTGGCCTGCCAGGGATCGCCTATGTCAATCTCGACCCGGCAGCGCCCTGGCCCGAAAGCCTGACCGCCACACTGGTGCAGTGACATGAACGGCGCGGCGCAAACGCGATTGGTCGGTCCTGTCGTGCGCCTTCAAGGGGTGAGCCTCGCCTATGGCAAGACGCTGGCGCTGAATGACGTCTCGCTGGATGTGCCGGCGGGCCGGATGGTCGGCTTGATCGGCCCTGATGGTGTCGGCAAGTCGAGCCTGTTGTCGCTCGTCTCTGGTGCCCGCCAGATCCAGACCGGTCGGGTCGAGGTCTTCGGCGGCGATATGGCCCGAGCCTCACACCGGAGCAAATCCTGCCCGCGCATCGCCTATATGCCACAAGGCCTGGGCAAGAACCTCTATCCGACACTTTCGGTCTACGAGAATGTCGAGTTCTTCGGCCGCCTGTTCGGCCAGGATCGGCGCGAGCGCGAGCGGCGCATCGCCGGGCTCTTGCACGCCACAGGGCTGACGCCTTTCGCGGACCGTCCCGCGGGCAAGCTGTCGGGCGGTATGAAGCAGAAGCTCGGCCTCTGCTGTGCCCTTATCCACGATCCCGATCTTCTGATCCTCGACGAACCGACCACCGGCGTCGACCCGTTGTCGCGCCGGCAGTTCTGGGAACTGATCGATGGCATCAGGGCCGAGCGGCCTGGCATGAGTGTCATCGTGGCGACCGCCTATATGGAGGAGGCCGAGCGCTTCGACTGGCTGGTCGCCATGGACGACGGGCGCATACTGGACACGGGGACACCGGGCGAGTTGCGTGAGAGAACGGCAACCGCGACACTCGATGCTGCCTTCGTCGCCTTGCTGCCCGAAGAGAAACGTGGCCGAAACGAACCGCTGCGGATTGCGAGACGTCTAGGGACGGATGTTGGCGACATCGCGATCCGTGCAGAGCATCTGACCATGCGCTTCGGTGATTTCACCGCCGTTGACGGTGTCAGTTTCGAGATTCCGCGCGGCGAGATCTTCGGTTTTCTCGGCTCGAACGGCTGCGGCAAGACGACGACGATGAAGATGCTGACGGGGCTGCTGGCCGCGTCCGAGGGCAGGGCGGAAGTCTTCGGCCATCCCGTCGATCCAAAGGACATCGCGATCCGTCGCCGCGTTGGCTACATGAGCCAGGCCTTCTCGCTCTACGGCGAACTGACGCTTCGGCAGAACCTCGAACTGCATGGCCGTCTCTTCGGTATGCCCAATGCCGAAATCGGGCCACGGCTGGAGGAACTGGCGGATCGATTTGGCTTTGTAGGGGCGCTCGAAGAATTCCCCGACGCCCTGCCGCTCGGGATGCGCCAGCGGCTGTCGCTCGCCGTCGCCCTGATCCACCGTCCCGACATCCTGATCCTCGACGAACCCACGTCGGGTGTGGATCCCGTGGCGCGTGACGGCTTTTGGGCTTTGCTGGCCGACCTTTCCCGGCGCGACAGCGTGACCATCTTCGTGTCGACCCATTTCATGAACGAGGCAGCACTTTGCGACAGGATCTCGCTGATGCATGCCGGCAAGGTCCTGGTCACCGATACGCCAGAGGCAATTGTTTCCGGCAGTGGGGCAGAAAACCTGGAGCAGGCCTTCATTCATCATCTGGAGCAGGCGATCGGCGAACAGGCAGTACCCACGTTTGGCGCCGGGGAGAGTGAAGAAGCTGTCGTTTCACCTCCCGCAAAAACAACAAAGGTGAAACGTCATCGCCCGCTCCTCGATCGCCGTCGGCTGCTCGCCTTCAGCCGCCGTGAAGCGCTCGAGCTCATCCGTGACCCCATTCGTGCGACGCTTGCCATGCTCGGCAGCCTCATTCTGATGTTCGTCATCGGCTATGGCATTAATCTCGATGTCGAGAACCTGACCTTCGCGGCTCTCGACCGCGACGACACGGTCTTGAGCCGGGAATACATCGCGGAGATCGCCGGTTCCCGATATTTTATCGAGCGGCCGCCGTTGATCGACTACCAGGAGCTCGATCGCCGCATGCGCGCCGGCGACATCAGCCTCGCGATCGAGATCCCGCCCGGCTTCGGCCGAGATCTGGCTCGTGGCAATCGCAATGTCGACGTGGGTGCCTGGATCGACGGAGCGATGCCGGCTCGGGCCGAAACCGTCTCGGGTTATGTCCAGAGCATGCATGCAAGCTGGCTCGCCCGCAAGGCCCGCGAACTTTACGGCGACAAAGCCACTCTGGCGCCTTTCGAGATCGAATTGCGCTATCGCTACAATCCGAATGTGGAGAGCCTGGTCTCCATGGTCCCGGCGGTCATCCCGCTCCTGCTGATGCTCATCCCGGCCATGCTGTCCGTGTTGAGCGTGGTGCGAGAAAAGGAACTCGGCTCGATCATTAACTTCTACGTCACGCCGGTGACGCGTCTCGAATTTCTGCTCGGCAAGCAACTGCCGTACATCGGTATCGCTTTCCTGAACTTCCTCACCCTGACCGCCTTCGCCGTCTTCGGCTTCCAGGTGCCGCTTACCGGAAGCTTTGCTGTTCTGGCACTGGGAGCCTTGCTCTATGTCTTTGCCGCCACGGCGCTCGGTCTGCTCTTGTCGAGCTTCATGAAAAGCCAGATCTCGGCGATCTTCGGCACCACGCTGATCACCATTATCCCGGCCGTCCAGTTTTCCGGCATGCTGTCGCCCGTCTCCGCTCTGCAAGGGGCAGGCGCCCTGATCGGGCAGATCTATCCGGCAAGCCATTTCGTCACGATCTCGCGCGGCGTCTTCTCCAAGGGGCTGACGTTTGCGGATCTGGAGCCACAATTGCTGGCGCTCGCAATCGTGGGTCCGCTCCTGCTGGTCGCAGGCACCTTCCTCCTCAAGAAGCAGGCGGTGTGACCCATGCGGCTGGCAAACATCCTTGAACTCGGCAAGAAGGAACTGCGCGGCCTCGCTCGCGACCCGGCCCTGCTATTCCTGATCGTCTATGCCTTCACCCTGAACATCTACACCGCCGCAACCGCAGAGCCAGAGACGCTGAACAAGGCGGCGGTCGCGATTGTCGACGAGGATCGCTCACAGGTATCTGCCCGTATCGAAAGCGCGCTCTACCCGCCTTATTTCCTACCCCCGCAGATGATCACACCGGCCGACATCGATCCGCGCATGAATGCCGGTCTCGACACCTTTGTGCTCGACATTCCGCCCGGCTTTCAGCGCGATCTTCTGGCCGGTCGCAGCCCGCAGATCCAGCTCAACGTTGACGCGACCCAGATGACCCAGGCCTTTTCCGGCGGCAGGTACATTCAAGAAATCGTCACGCGTGAAGTGACGGATTTCCTGAACCGGGGAGACGCAGCGGATCAGGTGAGCGTCGGCCTGACGCTCCGGGCGCGCTTCAATCCCGAGCTCGACAAGGGCTGGTTCGGATCGATCAACGAAGTCATTTCTGCCGTCACCATGCTGTCGATTATCCTGACCGGGGCGGCCCTGATCCGGGAGAGAGAGCACGGTACGATCGAACATCTCCTCGTCATGCCGGTCACGCCTGCGGAAATCATGCTGAGCAAGATCTGGTCGATGGGCCTGGTCGTGCTGCTGGCAACTATGTTTTCGCTCTTCGTCGTCGTGCAAGGCGCGCTAAACGTGCCCCTTCAGGGCTCCATGAGCCTTTTCCTCATCGGGGCGGCGCTACAACTGGTTGCCGCGACATCCATGGGCATCTTCCTCGCCACGGTCGCCGGGTCGATGCCACAGTTCGGTTTGTTGCTGATGCTGGTTCTTCTGCCGCTGCAGATCCTGTCGGGCGGCATGACGCCCCGTGAAAGCATGCCCGAGGTGATCCAGTGGATCATGTCGGCGGCACCCAACACGCACTTCGTCATCATGGCCCAGGCGGTACTTTTCAGGGATGCCGGGCTCGACGTCGTCTGGCCTCAGATCCTGGCTCTGCTTGCCATCTCGGCCGTGTTCTTCGTCCTGTCCCTGCGCCGCTTCCGCGCCTTTCTGCGCTGAGACCAAGAAAAAGCCGGAGAGGCGGCTGCATCTCCGGCTTCTTCTAGCGGTTCCGAGCCTCAGGGCACGAGGCTCGTTGCCTTCGCTCTCAGGCTTCGAGATCGAAGCGATCGGCGTTCATGACTTTGACCCAGGCAGCGACGAAGTCCTTCACGAACTTCTCCTGGTTGTCGTCCTGAGCGTAAACTTCCGCATAGGCGCGCAGGACCGAGTTCGAACCGAAGACGAGATCGGCGCGCGTCGCGGTGAACTTCTTCTCACCGGTCTTGCGATCGCAGATGTCGTAAGAGTTCTTGCCGGTCGGCTTCCAGGTGAAACCCATGTCGGTCAGGTTGACGAAGAAGTCGTTCGTCAGCTGGCCTTCGCGGATGGTGAACACGCCATGCTTGGTGCCGCCATAGTTGGTGCCGAGCACACGCAGACCGCCGAGCAGCACCGTCATTTCCGCACCCGTCAGGCCCATGAGCTGGGCGCGATCGAGCAGCATCTCTTCGGGGCTGACGACGTAGTCCTTCTTGGTCCAGTTGCGGAAACCGTCGGCGAGTGGCTCGAGCGGAGCGAAGCTTTCCGCATCCGTCTGCTCGATAGTGGCATCGCCACGACCTGCGGCAAACGGCACGGTCACGTCGTAACCAGCAGCCTTGGCAGCCGTTTCGATGCCGACATTGCCGGCCAGAACGATGACGTCGGCGACACTGGCGCCGAACTCGGCTGCGATCGGCTCCAGAACCGACAGGACCTTGCCGAGACGGGCCGGCTCGTTGCCTTCCCAGTCACGCTGCGGAGCCAGACGGATGCGCGCACCGTTCGCACCGCCACGCATGTCAGACTGACGATAGGTGCGGGCGCTGTCCCAGGCGGTGGCAACCAGTTCGGCGGTCGACAGACCCGAAGCGGCGATCTTCGCCTTCACGGCGCTGACGTCGTAGTTGACAACACCAGCCGGCACCGGATCCTGCCAGATCAGCTCTTCGGTCGGGGCTTCCGGACCGATGTAGCGAACCTTCGGACCGAGATCGCGGTGGGTCAGCTTGAACCAGGCGCGGGCAAAGGTGTCCTGGAAGTAGGCCGGATCCGCCATGAACTTTTCGCAGATGGCGCGGTAGACCGGGTCGACCTTCATGGCCATGTCGGCATCGGTCATCATCGGCATGCGACGGATCGACGGGTCGGTGGCGTCCACCGGCATATGCTCTTCCTTGATGCCGATCGGAGCCCACTGCTGGGCACCAGCGGGGCTGTGCGTCAGCTCCCAGTCATAGCCGAACAGCAGTTCGAAATAGCCCATGTCGAAGACGGTCGGGTTGGCAGTCCATGCGCCTTCGATGCCCGAGGTGACAGCCAGGCTCGCCTTGCCGTTCTGGTTCGGGTTCATCCAGCCGAAGCCCTGGTTTTCCAGATCACCAGCTTCCGGCTCGACGCCGAGTGCCTGCGCGTCGCCATTGCCGTGTGCCTTGCCGACGGTGTGGCCACCAGCGGTCAGCGCTGCGGTCTCTTCGTCGTTCATTGCCATGCGGGCGAAGGTTTCACGCACCTGGGCGGCAGTCGCCATCGGATCAGGCTTGCCGTTCACGCCTTCCGGGTTCACGTAGATGAGACCCATCTGCACAGCGGCGAGCGGGTTTTCCATCGTGTTGGGCTTGGTCACGTCATCGTAGCGGCTGTCGGAGGGGGCAAGCCACTGCTTTTCCGCACCCCAGTAGACGTCCTTTTCCGGGCCCCAGATATCCGGGCGGCCGAAGGAGAAGCCGAAGGTCTTCAGACCCATGTCTTCATAAGCGACGGTACCGGCAAAGAGGATCAGGTCGGCCCAGGAGATCTTGTTGCCGTACTTCTTCTTCAGCGGCCACAGAAGGCGGCGTGCCTTGTCGAGGCTGGCATTGTCAGGCCAGGAGTTGAGCGGCGCAAAACGGATATTGCCCGTGCCGCCGCCGCCGCGGCCGTCGGCCAGACGGTAGGAGCCGGCAGAGTGCCAGGCGAGACGGATCATCAGGCCGCCGTAGTGACCCCAGTCGGCCGGCCACCACTCCTGGCTGTCGCGCAGCAGGGCCTTCATGTCGGCCTTCAGCGCTGCAGCGTCGAGCTGCTTGACGGCTTCACGGTAATCGAAGCCCTTGCCCATCGGGTCGGTCTTGGTGTCGTGCTGGTGCAGGATGTCGAGGTTCAGCGCATTCGGCCACCAGGCCATGACGTTTGCGCCGCTTTCCGTGTTCGAACCATGCATGACCGGACATTTGCCGGTGCCTTTGTTGCTCAGGGTATCCATAAATTGCCTCCTTGAAGAACCCGCTTTCCCAGGATCGGATTGCTGACACTCTTGAAGAGCACGTCCGCATCACAACCCGATGAACTGGCGACAGGACATTGGAGCGTCCCGCCGGATCCGTCGTCCGCCTGGCTTCTTGGGAACCAGACCAGCTGTGCCACCCCCTTTAGGCGACACGCCGACATCATCTGGAATTGTTCTAGCAAAGCCCTTCGATTAATGTAAGTTGGAAATTGTGATCAGTTCCATAGGATTAGGTTATGATCAATTTCACACTCCGGCAGCTGCGCTATTTCGAGGCGCTGGCCCGTCATGGCCATTTCGGGCGCGCGGCCGAAGCCTGTTCGATTTCCCAGCCAGCCCTGTCGGTTCAGATCAAGGAGCTTGAGGAGACCCTCGGTGTGGAACTGTTCGAGCGCTCGGCCAGACAGCTGCGCCTTTCTGCGTTCGGAGAGGAATTCCTGCTGCGGGTGCGCGACATCCTGCGCTCCGTCGACGAACTGGGCGACCTCGCCCGTGCTCATCGCAAACATCTGGTTGGACGCCTAAGGATCGGTGTCATCCCGACGGTCGCTCCCTATCTGTTGCCCGGCATGATATCAGCGCTCACCCGCGAAAACCCCGATCTCGATATCCATGTCCGCGAAACCGTGACCCCGAAGCTCCTGCAGGAACTGGCAGAGGGCCGCCTGGACACGGCGATCGTCGCCTTGCCGGTCTCGGAGCCATCGCTGACCGAGATGCCGCTCTTCGAGGAAAACTTCGTGCTCGTCCGCCCGAAGGAAGACGCCGGCAAGCCGGTGCCGAACAGGGAAATGCTGCGCGAGATGCGCCTGCTTCTGCTGGAGGAGGGGCATTGTTTCCGCGAGCAGGCCCTCTCTTTTTGCGACATGGGGGCGGTGCGCCCACGCGAGATCCTTGACGGGAGCTCGCTATCCACCCTTGTCCAGATGGTCGGCGCCGGGATCGGTGTGACGCTTATTCCCGAGATTGCCATGCCGGTCGAAACCCGCTCCGCCGACGTCTCCATCGCCCGCTTTGAGGACCCCCAGCCGTCACGGAGGATCGGCATGATCTGGCGAAAGACGAGCCCCATCGCCAGACAGCTGACGGAAGTGGCCGAACTGGTGCGCCGGGCGGCCGGGGACCTGCAGCTCCGGTTCGCCACCCAGTCTTTCTGACGGGCGCGAAACCTTCCATCGCTCGAGGCGTTCGACATGGGAAGGGAGCGGACGATGTGGATCTGGCTGAAGGAGAATCACGGCATCATATCGGCTCTTTCGAGCTTCGCGATGCTGGGCGTCTGGATGCTCTATCTGCAGCTTTTCTATTCGAGCTATCGGCACCAGATCCGGCCCAAGATCCTGATCACCCGGGGAGGCGGCGATACGATTGCCGCGCGTTGCATCATCACCAACATGAGCCCCGAAATCATTTTCGTCCAGGCGGTCTTCCTGCGTTTGTCCTTTGCCGATCGGGAGCAACTCTATTCCCTGAGCGAGGCAGATCGCGCCGGCTTTTCGCCGCCAGACAGGCGTAGTGAACTGGTTCAGGGCCCCTTGTGCAGCGGCGATTTTCTGGAGCTCGGCTCTTTCGAGGAATTGCTGACGACCGTGCTCGGCAAGGAAAACGCTCTGCACCAACTGGCTGAGGCTCACACGCTCACGGTCGTCACGGTTGGCAGCTACACGTGGCACGATCGCCTTGCCGCAGCGGAAAGATCGTTCAGGCTACGTCGCAATGAAGTGCAACAGACCATCCTCATTCCCACGCGAATGACTTCCAGGCAGATTCGCTCCAAAACCGAAAAGCGGGCAGTAGCCCGTATGGTCGAAAAGCACGCGGGCCTAGGTTGAGTGCACCCGTCAATCGACTGGTAGCGCAACAACCATCAACGTCAGGTGGAACAGAATATGCGAGTGAAATGGTGCTGCTAGAGAGATTTGAACTCTCGGCCTCTCCCTTACCAAGGGAGTGCTCTACCCCTGAGCTATAGCAGCATCTGGCGGGCGACGCGTTTGGTCGGCCCGGAACGAGGCGCCTATTGCCATAGAGTTTCGGGCAGCGCAAGCCGTAAAGCGTTTGTGTAGCCAAGTTTTGTGACGGGGCCGGAAGGCACTTTGCGATTTTTATCCAATCGGATATCACCCGCTCATGACAAATGACCCGGAAAACAAGGGCGAAGCGGACGAAGGCCGGCCCGAAGCCGCGCCGCTCGCCGATCGTGGAAAACGTGCGCTCTCCGACGCCGAACAGCGGCGGCGTGAACGCGCGGCGGCGAAACTCAGGGAAAATCTCGCCCGTCGCAAGCAGCAGTCTCGGGCACGGCGAGCTGGTGAGGCTGAAGACGGCGTGGGTCTGCCGGCCGCGCAGGCTGCTTCGGTGGAGCCCGCGGCGGAGGGCGAGGGCGGTGATCGGGATATGGGCAATGCCAATCCTGTCGCAAATTCGCCCAAACCCGGTGATTAACCGAGCGTTGCGGCTTCAATTGAACCGCTCGTTGTTTTCGTCTAAAGAGCCAGCCTCGCCGGATTGGCTTCCCCTCACACGTTCTCAAGGAAAGGCGGGCATCTCTCGCCCGTATCGCAGGCTCTTATGGATCGCATCAGGATTGTTGGTGGCAATGCGTTGAACGGGATCATCCCGATCTCGGGCGCCAAGAACGCAGCGCTTCCCCTGATGATCGCCTCGCTTTTGACGTCTGATACGCTGACGCTCGAAAACGTGCCGCATCTGGCCGATGTCGAAGGTCTCATCCGGATTCTCGGCAATCACGGCGTCGACATCGCCGTCAATGGTCGCCGCGAACATCAGGACGGTTCCTATTCGCGCACCGTGCATTTTACCTGCCGCACCGTCGCCGATACGACCGCACCTTACGAGCTTGTCTCGAAGATGCGCGCCAGCTTCTGGGTCATCGGCCCGCTGCTCGCCCGCGAAGGCCAGGCCCGCGTCTCCCTGCCGGGCGGCTGCGCCATCGGCACGCGTCCGGTCGATCTCTTCATCGAGGGGCTGACCGCGCTCGGTGCCGAGATGGAAATCGACAGCGGCTACATCAATGCCAAGGCACCGAAGGGCGGCCTGATCGGCGCCCGCTACACCTTCCCCAAGGTTTCCGTCGGCGCGACCCATGTCATGCTGATGGCGGCTTCGCTTGCCCGCGGGACCACCGTGATCGGCAATGCGGCGCGTGAACCTGAAGTCGTCGATCTCGCCAATTGCCTGATCGCCATGGGTGCGAAGATATCAGGTGCCGGCACCTCGACGATCACCATCGAGGGCGTCACCAGCCTGTCGGGTGCGCGCCATCGGGTGCTGCCTGACCGCATCGAGACCGGGACCTATGCCATGGCGGTTGCCATGACCGGCGGTGACGTGACCCTGGCTGGCACCGATATCACGCTTCTCGACACTGCCGTCGAGGCCATCCGCCGCGCCGGGGCCGAAGTTTCGGCCGTTGACGGCGGCATCCGCGTCATCGGCCATGGCGATGCCATTCGCCCCGTCGATATCGTCACCGAACCCTTCCCCGGTTTCCCGACCGACCTCCAGGCGCAGTTCATGGGTCTGATGACGCGCGCGCAAGGCGTGTCCCACGTCACCGAGACGATCTTCGAGAACCGTTTCATGCATGTGCAGGAACTCGCCCGCCTTGGCGCCAAGATCACGCTCTCCGGCCAGACGGCCCGCATCGAGGGTGTCACCCGCCTGCGTGGCGCCCCGGTCATGGCAACCGATCTGCGCGCCTCCGTCTCGCTGGTCATTGCCGGTTTGGCAGCCGAAGGCGAGACCATGGTCTCCCGCGTCTACCATCTCGACCGCGGCTTCGAACGGCTCGAAGAAAAGCTCACCCGCTGCGGTGCCATTGTTGAGCGCATCACCGACTGAGCCCTCGGCTCGGGCGCACTCTTTCACAGCGATGCGGGGCGAAAAGTCTTTTTGCCCCGTTGCCACTGGACAAGCCGCAACCTATGTCCAAAACATGAATTCGACGGGCACCGCCGAGAGGCGATACTGTGAGGTGACATGACGGACCTGAAGCTGCTGGCGCTCGATGCCGATGATCTCGCGATCATCTCGGCCCACATGCAGGACGCCGTGTTCAAGGTCGGTGACCTGAGCTTTTCGGCCCGCTCGGGCCTGTTTTCGCTCGCCGCCAACCGCTTCGTCTGGGAAAAGGCGGCACGCGCAACCAAGAGCTTCGAGCGCCGTCGTGCGGCCTTGAGCTTCAAGCGCGTCGAGGCGGTTCGCTCGATCGGTTTCGACCGAGGCAAGGCCGAGGAAGTCATGAGCCTGCTCGCGATCCGTTACGTGCCCAAGGGCGACGGTCCCGATGGCGTCGTCGAGCTCGTCTTGGCAGGCGGTGGTATGGTTGCCCTCGAAGTGGAATGCATCGAGGCCCAGCTTGCCGATATCGGCGGCGCCTGGGAAACGACGGCTCGGCCGGAACACGAGGCCGGCTGAGACGGCTGGATCGCGGGGCTGGCACACGAGGCCGGCTGATGAGGCCGAGTGGCGGGCAATCGTCGCGGCTTGATTGAATTGAGAATGCTTGAGAGGGAAATACGGGGCGTGGCAATCTGGCTGGATCAGGCATCGGGAGATTTCGAGGCGCGTTTTGCGGCCTTCCTGACGACCAAGCGTGAAGTTTCCGACGACGTCAACGATGTCGTGCGCAAGATCATCGACGATGTGCGCGCGCGTGGCGATGCGGCACTCGCCGACTATTCCAAACGCTTCGATGGCGTGGATTTTTCGACCGTTTCCATGCGGGTGACGGATGAAGAGATTGCAGCAGCACTCGCCTCGACTGCGCCTGAGCTGATCGACGCCCTGAATCTCGCCGCCGAGCGCATCGAGCGTCACCATGCCCGCCAGATGCCGAAGGACGACATTTACGAGGATGCGATCGGGGTCGGACTCGGATCGCGCTGGACGGCGATCGATGCCGTCGGCCTTTACGTGCCTGGCGGCACGGCGAGCTATCCGAGCTCGGTGTTGATGAATGCGCTGCCGGCCAAGGTGGCAGGCGTTCCGCGCGTTGTCATGGTCGTGCCGGCAACGGGCGGGACCATCAACCCGACCGTGCTGGCAGCCGCGAGCATTGCCGGTGTCACCGAGATCTATCGCATTGGCGGCGCCCAGGCCGTGGCAGCCCTTGCCTATGGCACAGAGACGATCGCGCCGGTTGCCAAGATCGTCGGCCCGGGCAATGCCTATGTCGCAGCAGCCAAGCGCCACGTCTTCGGCACCGTCGGCATCGACATGATCGCCGGTCCCTCCGAAGTCCTCATCATCGCCGACAAAGACAATGACCCGGATTGGCTGGCGGCCGACCTTCTCGCCCAGGCCGAGCACGATCCGGGCGCCCAGTCCATCGTCATCACTGACAATCGCGCACTCGGCGAGGCGGTGGAGGCGGCCGTCGAGCGGCAGCTGAAATCCCTTCCGCGCGCCGAGACGGCGTCGGCCAGCTGGCGCGATTTCGGCGCGATCATCATGGTGGAGAAGCTCGAGGATTCGATACCTCTGGCCAACCGCATCGCAGCCGAGCATCTGGAACTCGCCGTCGACGATCCGGAGCCGCTGTTCGAAGGCATCCGAAATGCCGGTGCCATCTTCGTCGGTCGCCATACGCCGGAGGTGATCGGCGACTATGTCGGCGGTTCGAACCACGTTCTGCCGACGGCGCGATCCGCACGCTTCTCCTCTGGGCTGGGGGTGCTGGACTATGTCAAGCGCACCTCGATCCTGCGGCTCGGGCCGGAGCAGTTGCGCAAGCTTGCGCCGGCTGCGATTGCGCTGGCGAAATCGGAAGGGCTCGAAGCCCATGCCCGCTCCGTCGCCATCCGACTCAATCTCGGGGACTAGCACATGGCGGCGGGCGACTTCCGGCTCTCAGATGTCGTGCTGGACGAGACCATCGGGCGCTCGACCCCTGATGTCGAGCATGAGCGGGCCGTTGCCATCTTCGACCTGATCGAGGAAAACTCGTTCGAGCCCGCCGGCCATCCTGGCGGTCCCTATCACCTCTTTCTGTCACTGATGGATCGCAAGCTCGTCTTCTCTATCAAGACGGAGACCGGCGAGGATGTCGCCGTGCACATCCTGTCGCTGACGCCCTTGCAGCGGATTATCAAAGACTACTTCATGATTTGCGAAAGCTATTACGAGGCGATCCGCTCCTCGACGCCGTCGCAGATCGAAGCTATCGACATGGGCCGCCGTGGCATCCACAATGATGGCTCCCAGACACTGATGGACAGGCTCTCCGGCAAGATCAAGATCGACTTCGATACTGCACGGCGTCTCTTCACCCTGGTCTGCGTGCTCTATTGGCGGGGCTAGGCTCGATGAGCGAGGGCGCAGACGACAGCCGCCGTCCGTCGCGGCCCGGCGCGGTCCTCTTCATGTGCGGCCAAAACGTCATCCGCAGCCCCATGGCCGAGGCGATTGCGAGACAGGCCCTGCCGTCCGGCACCTGGGTTGCCTCTGCGGGCGTCAAGAAGGGCGAGCGCGATCCCTTCGTCGATGTCGTGCTCGATGAAATCGGCCTGTCGCTCGGCCGGCGCCAGCCCCAGACGCTGGAAGATCTGGAAGACGACTACTTCGACCTCGTGATCACTCTCACGCCGGAAGCCCATCACGCAGCCCTCGAATTGACGCGGTCTTCCGCGGTCGAGGTTGAATATTGGCCGATGCCGGATCCGACCGTCGAAACCGGCAGTCGCGAACAGCGGCTCACCGCCTATCGAGACGTGCGGGATCGCCTGACGAAGCTGATCCGGGACAGGCTGGTTCTAGCCCCGGATTAGCGCCGGTTTTGCCCCTCTTGAAACAAAATCCAAAAGCCGAATCTACAAGGTTCACAAATGCCGGGCGATTGTGTAGTTTCCGCCCACATTTTCAGGGGCCCCTCGTGCGCCCCTCCTAAAACCCCAGGAAAGACAACCACTCTATGGCTAAAGAAGAAGTCCTCGAATTCCCAGGCGTCGTCACCGAATTGCTGCCGAACGCCACCTTCCGCGTAAAGCTTGAAAACGAACACGAAATCATCGCCCATACCGCGGGCCGCATGCGCAAGAACCGTATCCGCGTTCTCGCCGGCGACAAGGTCCTGGTCGAAATGACCCCTTACGACCTGACCAAGGGCCGTATCACCTACCGCTTCAAGTAAACCTTGGGCCAAGACCTTAAGGCTTGAGGAGCGCGTTCGGATGGAATTGAGACAGAAGCTGATTTTGGCCTCCGGGTCGCCGCGCCGCGTGGATCTCCTCAAGCAGGCAGGTATCGATCCCGCACGCCTGATGCCGATGGATCTCGATGAGACTCCGAAGAAGTCGGAGCATCCGCGCTCGCTCGCTCGCCGCCTGTCGGCAGACAAGGCGAGGGCGGCTCATCTGCAGGTGCGCAAGGATCTGACCTGGGGCGATAGCTACATTCTCGCTGCCGACACCGTGGTCGCGGTCGGGCGCCGCATCCTGCCCAAGGCTGAACTGATGCAGGAGGCCTCCTCGGCCCTGCATCTTCTGTCGGGCCGCAGCCACTGGGTCTTCACTGGGGTCTGCCTGATCGCCCCTGATGGCAAGCTGCGCCAGAAGATCGTCGAAACCAAGGTCCGCTTCAAGCGCCTCTCCGGCTACGACATCGAATGCTACCTCGCGTCAGGCGAATGGCGTGGCAAGGCCGGCGCCTATGCCATCCAGGGCATTGCCGGCAGTTTCGTCCAGAAGATCGTCGGATCCTACACCAACGTTGTCGGCCTGCCGCTCTTCGAGACGCTGCAGATGCTCTCGGGCGAGGGCTATGACGTGCATACGGGCTGGACGGAGGGCTGACCATGGCAGACGGAGACGAACAGCGGACCGCCAAGGTCGAGCCGCTGCGCAAGACGCGGCCATGCCCCGAATGCAGCCGTCCCTCGACGCGGGACAATTATCCGTTCTGCTCCGATCGCTGCCGAAATCTCGACCTCTCGCGCTGGCTGAAGGGCTCCTACGCCATCCCTGTTGCCGACGACGAGTCCAAGGCGGACGACGACTACCGCGACTGATCGCTCGCTGGCCGTAAAGCCTGTTCGCGACCTCCCCCGATCCCCTTGTTCTCGTTCACCTTTCAGCGATTTTCACATCTTCTTCAAAAAAGTGGTCGAAGCCGCTGGACATGGCCGAACAAGATGTTATAACCCCGCTCGCTCCCGGGGAAACGCCCCGGCGGTCTTGAAATAAAGACCGGCAGGCTTTGCAAACAAGCCGAGATGCCCGGATAGCTCAGTTGGTAGAGCAGCGGATTGAAAATCCGCGTGTCGGTGGTTCAAATCCGCCTCCGGGCACCATTCCAAGCCCTTGATATGGCTATAGTTTTCGAACATTTCTCATCTCCTTGTTTTCTTGGGTTTGACAGTTTCAGCCAGCCGGTTTGACAACTCTCGTTTTCCGTTTGTTCAATTCTTCCCCGAAATCCGCGACCACCGATGTCGCTTGTCGGGTCATGTCGGCGCGTCTTGAATAATGCTTTGCCATGGCCTCGGTGGCGTGGCCGAGCACCAGCGCGATCGTGCCGTGATCGCGGCCCATCTCGGCAAGGATGGTCGCGACGGTGTGCCTTAGTCCCTTCAACGTCAGGCCCGGCTGGATGGCACCCTCCACCTCGAGCTTGCCCTTCAGCTTGATCCAGTTGGTACTGAAGCCGTGATAGGTCCAGGGCAAGCCCCGGCTGTTGGCGCATAGCGTGACGGCATCGTGTTGAGGTGCATTGGCCATTGCCTCGGCGACCGGTTCGAACAATGGCAGGTAGATTGGTCGTCCAGTCTTGTTGCGACGGGTGTCCAGCCCGGCATCCGAGATCGCCGACCGGGGGAGGCTAAGTGCATCCTGCGGATCGAGCGCGTAGAACATCATCAGCGCGATCGGCAGCTTCATATGGGATGGAAGTGCCGCAAGTACCGTTTCGCGCTCAGCGTCCGTCCAGGGCCTGTTGGCGTCAGGCAGGGACTTCGGTCGACGGGCCGGTTTGACCCGCGAGGCCGGGTTGTCCTTCGTATAGCCGTACTCGATACCCCAGTCGAAGATCACCGACAGTACGGAGCGGACATAGTTCGCGAATCTGAACTTGCGCTGCTCGAGGGCCTTGTCGCGGATCTTCGCGATTAGCGGCGGATTGAAGCGGTCAAGTGGCGTGTCCTCGATCGCCTGCAGGTAGTCGAAACAATTCTGGTAGTCGGCGCGCGTCCTTGGTGCCAGCTCGGTTCTAAACCGGACACTATCCCGATAGCGCGTGATCAGCATGCCGAGTGTGCCAGGCTTTGCCTGCTTCTCTGCCAGGAGCTCGTTGATCCGATGAACTTCCATGTCGAAGGGCAGGCTGTAGGGTTCGAACCTCACGCAGTCGATCTTGTGGCGGGACTTGCGGTGATAGCATCGCCAATGGCCGTCCTTGTCACGGAAGATTTGCCAGCCCTTGTACTTGTTGGTGCGTCTTTCTCTTCCCGTCGTCATCCGAGCCGCCCCACGATTTCGTTGTCGGGGTCGGCGTGCCCGGCCTTTAGGTGGTCGAGCCACTGGTCGAGGTCACGAATGTCATAGCGATCGTCTCCGTCAGCCAGTGCAACCGGTCTGACGGAGCAGATCCGGCTGAAGCGCTTGAGTGGTATTCCGATGTAATCGGCCGCTTGTCGCATCGACATCATGCGGGGCTGAACGACCTTTATGTTCAACATGGTGTTTGTCATTTCGGCAGTCTCCGGTTCCACGTGCTGGTGTCTGTGTGGCGGGACTCATTCTGACCCGCCGGCTCGAATGCGCATTCATAGGAAACAGAGTGCATCGATTTGACAGGGTGTAAATCCGCAAATCTGTCAATCAGACGACAGGGCGTAGGCTATGTTACCCTTTGTTTTCGCTCAGGAATTGTATTTTCGAGAGGAGGCAGGAATGTCGCAATTCGGTGTTTTGGTGTAGAAGCCGCTGTCTGCGGCGACGTTTTTGAACCCTATCGTTTTGTCAATGTGCAGATCTGTTGTTGACGGATCTAAAAGGCTGTGAGTGCCTTTCCATGGCAGGCCACGCTCTGAGCCACCAACGCGTTGCTTTCACGTGCAACTTAAATCGGGTTCAAGTAACGGCGCACGGCGGCCGCGGGCTGCTGCAGCATGCCGGACAAATAACTTGTTGATCGTCTGGACGGCCTGCAGAGGCCGAGGGCAGGCTACCTTTGCAGCTGCCTGATCACGCTATCGTTCCTCTGGTAGTCGATGGCTAGAAGAAGCCAGACGATTAACGCGTTGCCGGCGACCCACATGGTTACTTGGATCGGCCATTGATCGCGCAATTGCATGCAACGCAATATGCTCAGCGAACTGGCACGCGGCGATCTGCTGCTGATTTAGCTCGATGCACATGACATTTAGTCGCGCCGAAACGATAGTCCGTCGTGCGCTTGCACCATCGGGGTCATTCAATCCACAGGCAAGCCCACCGAACGCTAGTTTTCGTCGGACGAATCAAGCCACAGATGAACGGCCGTTTCGAGTAGGCCAGAAACAACTGATGTCCGATGAGCGCCTAAGTGAGTGATAGAAGATTATGTCCATTGAAGAGCATCGCGCCAAAGCCATGAAGGCAATCGTGTCCACGACTACATGGGCCGCATGTTGGCCGCTATGGAAAAAAGAAATCCTGTTGCGCACTGACGGCCTAACGAACGCCGCGAGGATCTACCACCTGGGGTCGCAACTCAGAGAAATCTTCTTCAAGACGACTACGGGAGCCCGGACCCAGAGTGCCGTTTCAGGTGCGGGGATGGCCTGGGAGTGCTTGGTCTGCTGGTACCTGAACTTAGTACTCTCGGGGACAAGGGGCGTTGCTATGAGGCAATCCCGCCAACTGGTGCCAACATGCCTACTCGACGCAACGACTATGACATATGGGTCATACCAGACCAACACGGAGTCAGACCTCTGCGTCATCGTTTATCCCGCAGGTTTTCCATACCCGGGTGCAGGGCGTGGCTATAAGGCCGCGCTCGATGTCGCAGTCGCCAAGGCTTTTGGCGACATCGAACTCGGGATCGTCCAGTGTAAAGCCAATTGGAACGATAACGCGCAAATACCGATGCTGTGGGACATGGTATATCGGGCGTCTTTCGACAAAGGCACGAACATCAAGTTGGGCCGGAACGGATATTCAGTGAAGCACTTAAAAGCGTTCACATACTCTTTCGTGACGACTCCCACACAGAAAAGCGCCTTCAAGTCGACTTCAATGCCTGTCAAGCGGACGAATAATTTGTCAGGCGGCAATTTCTGGGGCCAGCCAACATCTTCCGGCGTCGCCCTTTCGGTTTCGGAGATATTCGTCCGGAATTTCGGCAGCGCATTCGACAGCGACGTAGTGACGAGCATTGAAAAAGCAATAGTAGTGAAGAATGGTCTTTTTGCAGGCGTCGGTCCTTAGGCCAAGGACTAACGCTAGGTAAAGAAATCAGGCAATTTCTTCCGCATGTCAGACAGCACCTGGCCAACCACGCTGCTCGGACAGCAGGTAACCACCAGCGTATCAATCGGGCGCGTAAGGGGGATCATGCACCATCGCCAGGCGATAGCTTCCGGCGACGCACCCGTCGCAAAACCGTCGTGGAGGTCCCGCGCCGCTTGTGAACGTTTTAGCTCCCAAAACTCGTCCAGTCCCTCCAAAACGGTAGTCCAGCCTTCTAGGCCTCGGCAAGAATCATACTGGAGGATGCGAAGCTCTTCCGCCGACCGAGGGAATTGGCGTCGTATGCGTTCGTCCACGGCATCCCAGATGCTCCAGTTTTGCTGCATGAAGGCTTGGCCTAGCCGGCTTGACCTCCGGCCTTCCTTTTCGGTGACCCCGGACGGCGGCACGCAATGAAGGAGATCCAAGGGCATATTGCCCGTCTTCAGCGCAGACGCCATTACATCTTTCTGAAGCTCAGTTGCGTCGCAATAGCTTCCCTCAATGACAATGACCCGCCCTCCGGGCGCATCCCGGTTCACGTCCACGCGCCATGGCAGGCCAACTTCCTCGGCCAGCGCATTAGCAAATACACAGAGATTCGCTTTCATACGCAGTCCACCTTGCAAGTGGCGCTGTCCGACCTTGGGCTGGCCTATGACCGAAGATTTCCAATTGGTGGGGTTGCCACGAATAATCTGCGACATTCCATCGGCTAGGGAAATCCTGTTGCCACCATATAGGCGGCACAGCAAGTCTGCCTCGGGCTGTGGCCAGTCTTGTGCTTCGTCGATCAGGACGGCATCAAAATCAAACTGAATGAAATCCTCGGCCTTTATGGCTTCAATTTCTGCCTCTCCCACCGCGCCTTGGTCGATGTAATCCAGTGCTTCTCGGCATTTCGCTTCATAGGATGAAAAATCTAGCTCCCCGCCCTCGGCAACGCCGAGCCTGCGCAACCAAGAAAACATGAATGACATGACTGTACGGATGGCAAGGCCACCGCCTTCCCCGTCAGCGGGGATGTTCATCAACGCAAGCGTCCGCTGGATATCCGCGGCCAGAGCCGTGTTGTAGGTCAGCAGCAGGCACCTCTTTCCATGACGGACATAGGCTTCGTATGCTGCCTGCAAGAGCAAAATGGTCTTGCCTGTTCCTCCGTGGCCACGAAGATGCACGCGATGTTCGCCCAGAAATTCCGCGAGTTCCCGGGCCTCTGCTGGCCGAGCGGCAATGCGGTCCATCCGCTTGCGATCAAGATCGGAAGGCACCATGGGTATGAGCAAGGGATCATCGATGACCTGCTCCATAACCTCATCATTTGCCGATCGAATGACATGTTCATGTCCGATCTTCGGTATTCCATTGACGGATGCCATGGCCACAAGCAGGTTTGCCGTGGTGAACTGTCCGGCTACTGCGCCTGCGGAAGGATGGATTCGGCCCCGGACTTTCGGGAGCTGGTCGATTCCGCGCAGCATCAGGCATCGATAGACCCATGGATTAGCGTTCGTTGCACCCTGTAGATACTCTAGCAGGGCGTACCTCTGCTCTTCATTCTGGTCCGTCGCGCTCTTCCACCTACCTCCGTACCGGACCATTACACCACCGGCGGCGATTTGCATGCCATCCGCAGTGTGGTCCTTGACTTCTATAGCCGCGACGAAAGACCGTACGCGCACTTGTCCGCCGAGGATGCGATTTCCATCGGCATCGTGGATGACGGCGTTTGTCACGATGTATCGCTTGTTTCTCAGCCGTGCCATGACCACGACGTCTATATCGCTAACCTTGTGCCCCGAAAGCTTCACGTTTGAGGCAATCCTAATCAAGTCCTCCTCTTCCGGAGAAGACTCGATGCCGGGCCAAGTTTGCATAAACGCCTGCTTGATGGCGAGCGCTGCTTCATTTTCAGGACTTCCGGAGATACCTACAAGCTCGATCAAGATTGCAACCTCAAGAAATAGGCCGCACTGCGGGCCGAAAAATCCCTGACGTCAACGAACAAGGGCTCAACGCCACTCGTCCTCAGCTCGTCACGCGCTGATATTTGTTGGGGTTGCAGCAAACCATTCTGTGTATGCCACAATGGATGGCCGAGGACCAATGCGCGACTCCCGGATCGCAAGACCGGCAATCCCTCGCTGCTGTAGTCCCGCTCAACGGACAATCCTGCCCCCTCGCAAATCCGCAGGAAAGCATCGATCGAAGGATCCTCCGCTCCCTCCAACCATCGCTCCAGCTTGAGGGGATTGCCGAGAATCAGGTCAGCAAGGTCCAGAGCCAGCCGCCAATCCAGCATGCCGTGGCTAAAACGGTTGCTGTAATTGCGCAGGCAGTCAGGACATGACCGATCACAGTCATCAGAATGGCGAGGGTGCTCCCACTTTGGCGCGACGCTGCCGTAGAACGCTTTGATTGCGCCCTCCATGTGCGCCGGCTCGGACGCCCAGCGGGCGTAGCCAGCACCATTCTCCAAGGCGTCTGCTACGAAAACTTGCTCAGTTTCACAGGTCGGAACCGCAAGCGGCTGGCGACCCACGCGGAATTCCGAGGGATCGACGTCAAGCGCGGTTGCAAGTGAAAGCTTCACCAACTCAGCAAAAGACGCCATCGCCGCGCGGGCGGAAGGTTGGCCTCGCACATCTAGAACGCCAAGGTTCCCGATCCCCGCTGCTCCTGCGATATGGAAGCTGAGGACATCCGTTGTGAACACCGCGCCAATCGCCCCCTTGTCGAATGGTTGCGTTGTCGGGTCTGGCCACGGCACGGACACCCGGAAAAGGTCGGGATCCCTTACAGCAACCCGATTGTTGATCTCTTGATAAAAATCGTACAGGCGTCCTCCATTGTCATTCACGACAGCGATGGGTCCAGGCCCTATGGCCAGTTTCATCGGACCACATGCGAGATCGCCGTATTCTTGCGGGAAGGCACGGACAGGCGGCGGAAGCGCGGGGCCGCGCTGTCTTTGGCCGTCATAGTCATTTGCCTTGTATGAAGCCAAGAAGCCTTTTGGTTGGTACAGGGAGAAGTTGCGTGACGGCTGCTGGCAAACTCCACAACTCGTGCTGCTGCCATGCGCGATCGCACCGCAAGACGGACTTGTGCAGCGCGTGAACGGCATCGCTTTCCCCAAAGGTTCAGGCTGGTTCTCGATACCTCTGAACCCATCCTTCTTGAAGACGAACCCGCTCGCCGTATTGAGCTGTTTGTCTTTAGGAATCTCAGAGCCGGGAGAGAATGCCCAGACCGCATGATCTAGCGGACGATCACTGATGACGGTTTGCTCGACCTTGCTTGCCTTGAAATCGTCGCGAAACAAGCTGCGTACTTGCGTCGGGAATCCAAACATCGGCATCAGGCCAGCGACCGCCAAGCGGTGGCTCAATTCCTCTTGGATGAAACGGGAATCCTGAACGCACTCATCAATCTCGGCAGGCAAGCTGGTGCGAATATAGTCTACAAGCACTCGTTCCCGGCCAACCAACCCAGTGTGGGCAGCAAGGCGTGCAGCAACATAGTCAACGTCGCTTGCCCCGGCCAACCAAGCTGTAACGGGCTCTCGGTAGATCCCTAGCCACTCGCCCGCCCGGCCAAAATTTCCATGCAGGCTCTCTTCGTTGCGGGTTGGGCCCGGATCCAATTGTCCAAATGCACGGCGTAAGCATTCTGCAGCAAGGACGCGCCGGATGATCTCTGGGCGGGAAAGATCAAGCTGCGGCTGCGGCGGAACATCACCTGTCATTCGTTCCGGATTGTTGAAATAATAGTCGTCGTGGGCAGCGCCACGCGAGATCGTGACAGCATATGAGAATGCCTGTCCCGCACGACCGGCGCGACCCACGCGCTGCTGGTAATTGAAGCGCTGGGGAGGCATGTTGGCCATCAGGACAAGCTTCAAGGAACCGATGTCGACGCCGACCTCCATCGTCGTCGTGACGGATAGCGCCTCTAGTCCATGCGTTGTTATCGTTTCGTCGCCAAGGAAGGCCGTGCCCTTGAACAGCCTTTGCCTGCGTCGCTGCTCGCTCATTGGCTTTGTCTGACCCGTCAGCTCCGCCACGGCCGTGCGATGGGCGGGCTCGCGAGATACCCAGCTATAGTAGTCTTCGCCGGGATTCTCGACTTGGGTGAACTGATGCCCTTGGCAATGCGGTGTCGTGCATGCCTTGACGGGTAGCACCATGGTGAGGCGAGAACAGCTGTCGCACCTAAAGAGCGGCCGTTCCCCAGCCGGAACAATTTTCAAGGGAAGGTTTGTGTGATTGTCCATCCGCAAGAGCCAATTCTCGCTGATGATCCCTCGACTTCCCAGGAATTCACCGATGGTGGCACCTAGCTCGTTTTTATCTCGGTTGAGCAGGCCGGAAACTTTGTCGACATAAGCGGCCACGGCTTGGGGCAGGTTCGTTGAAGTCCTTGTACGCTCGCCGACAAAATGCCGTGTATGACCGAGGACGCGAACAACGTTAGCCAACACCCCGTGCGCAACCTCCTCATCGAGGCCGAGGGCGGGCCCAGCCCTGCCTTCAACCTCGATGGTAGCGATCCGCATGGACTCCATGTCGCGTCCAGCCTTGTCGAACAAGGATTTCGCGACATGAGTTGAAAAATACCCCATGATCCGGCGACGTTCGTCGGCCGCGACGTCGTTGTCCAGAGGCTTCCATTCATCGTTTGGCGGGTCAAAGTAACGCCACCACGGCGTCTTGCCGTCACCCCATTTTGAGCGGCTAGCCTCAGTTCCAGCAGGGTTTTGCCCCAGCCTGATGAGTTCATTGCGCATTGATGTCAGCAGGGACGGCCAGGTCACGGAATTGGCCGCGAGGCTGGCATCATGCTTGGCGATGAGTTCTTTCTCGCTTGTACTTGCAGCGCTGAATTTATTGGCCCTAACGGCATTGAATACGCCAGGTGTCCGCCGCTCTGCCTCGTCTAGGACGCGGCGCACCTCAGGATCAGAATCGGGATCCTTGCCGACGAGTGTCTCAAGCTCTCCACTGGAGGGTACGGCGCGCGGTTGTATGCCTACGAATATTAGCTGGCGGATGAGATCTCGGAAGTGATGAAGCTCCAACCCAGCCGCGAGGTCCGCTGCATCGTCACGACTATCCGTGAACGCAATCATTTTTTCCGCGTCATTGGTATCACTAGTGGCGAACATCACACGGTCCGCCACGAGCTGCGTCGTGACATTCAAACCGGTCCGCAACCCGCGGATCGGCGTTTCAACGACGCCCCTGAAGAAGGTCTTGCTGTCGCGGGAATTGAAGAAGGAACGAGAGCTGCCGCAGCAAGGGCAGTTTTCAGGAAGGGCGGCTATTTTCTCATTGTCAGCAAGATTGCCAGACACGTCGAATACAACGCCACCATCTTCCCCTTGGTTGAGTGTTCCGACGAAGGGATCGAATCGACCTTTCACAAACTGCAACCTGATCGTTTTTTTGCTTGGTGATGTATGAGTCCAGCTCGCATTCCCGGCAGGAATCTTTCCACCGGGCCAGTACCAACGGAATTCGTCGCGGGTGCGCTCAAAGACCTGGCTTGCCTTGCTATTGCCTTCCCCTGCCTTCGTTGCTTCCAGGAATGTAAGCCCTGACAGCCCGCCATCCGTGGACGGCACGACAAAGCCTCCGAGGAAAGCTTCCCCGCAATCATAGCAATAGAGGAGTTCAAGGACTTGCCCACCGCAATTGCACTTCATGGCTGGTGCCTTGAACAGGCGGCCGATCTTGCGCCCTTCCGACCGGAAATTCTCGGGGACTTCCGTGCAAGATGGATTTGAGCACGCCCATATGCCTTGGACCTGACGAAGGAACATGTGGGACCGGAACGTGGGCTTTGGCTCTTCCCACGATCCGCGACCTTCCATCTTCGCGGCAATGAACAACGGCTCAAGGAGATCGGTCCTCGTCTCCTCGCCAAACAGGGCGGCCGATATTGACGACAATGATGCCGGGCGCACCACCGGTTCTTGCTTGCCCGTCGTGGGATTAAAGACCAGTGCCTGGCCGGCAACGCGGCACGCGGAGGCGAGGGCTTCCCTCGGCGAGAAATGACTCGTAATCAAAGCCAGCGCCGCGGTAGCCGCCTCTCCTCCATCGGCGAGGGCCGCAGAGTTTTTTTCGATAACACTTGGATTAACCGGCAGCTCGACATCGAACACTTTCGGATTTCCGGGGTAGATGGCAAACGTCCGGCCGGGAACGCCAAAGAATTGCTCTAGGTATTCCTTGCCCGCTTCACCATCCAAGGAGGCGCTCGTTGCAATGCAGCGCAGCTGCTCGGAATCTGGACCCAAACCGAGGCGATCGAGCATGTTGCGCACAACAAGGGCCACTTCGGTCCCTTGCGTGCCACGGTAGCTATGAAGTTCGTCGACGATGAGCGTGAACTTGTTGTTGCTATCTTGCTGAAGCCAACGGCGCGTGCTCTCGAAGATAGGCGCCTCCACGTCACGCATAAGCATGATGTTCATCATGCTGGTGTTGGTGATGAGGATATCTGGCGGGGACGCGATCATGTCCCAGCGCGTGAGCATTTCCCCGATGCGGGGATCTTGGAATTGGCTGCAAACCTCAAGGACGCCGTCCTCCTTGCGCCCTTCGGCCCGCATGGCCTGCTCGATCGCTACGACCTCGCGTGCAATGCGGTTCACCTCGCGGCCGACCTCGTTGATGCGATTGCGGTCTGCTGCCTTGAGCGCTACCGGGGGAACCCATGTCGAGCCAATGGTCGCGCCAGTGTAGCGTCCAAAGTAGAATAGCGGCTTCCCATGGATGGCCAAGGCGCGCGCTGCCGCTTGGCGCAGTCGTGAGATCTGGTCTTCCACCAGAGCATTCGTTGGATAGAGCACCATCGCGCGCACGGCAGGCGTAACATAAGGTTCCATGCCATCGCGGGCGTGTCGCCAGGTCGCATTAGCCGTGGTCAACTCGCGTTCCCACCAAGGGTTGAGGCCCACTGGTCCCACGCCGTTACGACGCTCCTGCATGAGGCGCGCCAACAGGGGCAACAGGAACGACTCAGTCTTGCCCGAGCCCGTTCCTGAAGTGACGACGACATTGCATCGTCCTTCCTCATCGCCTCGCATGCCCGTGCGCAAGGCCTGCGCTTGGTGTTCCCTCAGCTTGATGCTGGTATCGCCCCCGAAAACGACATGGGCAAGGTTTTTCGCTACGGCCGGATCAAGCCCCGCCTCCCGGCAGGTCTCTTCAATAGGCCTAAGGGACGGATATTGCGGTACTGCCTCGATCAGTGGCTCCTGCGCCATCACTCCGTAGGAGTTTAGGATCGCCAAGCGTTCCGCCATGATGGCGGGATCTCGCATCCAGAACGCGCTGTCATAGTAGCGGCGGTAACCGTCCCGAACATAATCAATGACGCTGGTGGGCGTAGCGTGCTTCATCGCGTGCTTCTTCTTTCTTGTACATGGCATCAAGGACGTATCGGGCAGTCGCGGGATCGACATTGCTGTATTTGAGCAAGCCGTCGGAAATCTCGGGCAATGTTCCAGAGCACGCAACGAGGGCGCGCCCAAGCAGGCCGGGGACGTCGCATCCCAAGGTGGAAAGAAGTGCTCGCTTCTTTCCATCATAAGCGTGGAGCTGGCGCCGCTTGGACCGGGCCGCCATCAGTTTTACGACTTGGTATGGACCGGCCAATCCCCGGCCACTTTCGTCGACAAAGGCATAGGCCTGCCTGCCATCGTTCCATCGATATGCGCCACCCTGCGAACTAATCGCGTTAGTCGTTTCCCAGCGCGCCGTCTGCAGGTTAAAGACCTGCAAGTTAGATTGACGCCCTATCGAGATCGGTATCAGGCAGGAATCGAGATCGCTCCATTCGAGACATGCGCGCGCGATAGCGCGGCCAGGGTGTTGGTTGATGGATATTGGACGTCCCAAGGGGTCCGCGATTCCGTCCAAGGCTCGCGACAATGCCTCGGGAGACAGGCTGTTTATCTCTACATGCGCAGGGACAAATGAGCGGCGCGCCTGCACGATCTCCCCTCCGGCTTTACGCACGGCAGTAAAGATAGACTCAAGCATGGACTGGCAGCGGAAACCGGATAGGAATGCTGACTCTTCGTCGATGAAGCTAACCACGCTGGCGGGTACTGACCAGCGCTGCACAATGTTAGTGCCTGGTCGCAGCTCGATATCCAGCAGGCCTAGCAACGAATAATTATGTGCGATTTCCCTGGCCTGCCATGGCATATCCACCTTGTCGGCTAATAGCGTTTCAAACCGCCCCCAGGAACCTGTGCCAAGGAAACACAAGGCATCAAATAACAAGTCGTGGTCGATGCGGGGAGCCTCGGGGCTGCCGACGCCCGTGAACGTCTTCAAGGGGCGGAGGGTTGGGGCCAAGATGCGCGCCGTGGTTTTCCCGCGATCTACAACGACGATGGCTTGGGCGCAGTCTTTGCACTCCTGCCTTAGCGGGGTCTTCTTAGGCCTGCCAGGCTCCAGCGTCTCGCATAGCCATATGTGGTAGCCACGTTCCGCGCATGTCTGGTTCGCTACATGGTTCAGGATGGGGCTTGTAAGGGTTGCATCCTGCACCTCTTCCCAGTCGCCAGTCGGCAAGTCCCCTTCGACGGGCGAACTCCCTATGTCATCGACGGCGACATTGATCCCTGCAGTGAGCATGCCAGCGACCCGGATGGGGATTTCCTGCCCTTGGCCTTGCGCATGGCTACTTGCTGACACGATCGCAGTGTAGCAGAGGGCATCCCTGCCTTGCCTATCGAGGGGGCGCGGATTGTTGGCATCTCGCAGGAGGATTTCAGTGCTTGCCACGACAGTGGGGCCCTTGCGGCTTTCCAGCCGCAATCCGGGATATCCCTTGGCAGCCCCTCCCGCGATCTCAAGCCGGCATGCCTTGCCAGCATCCTTGGCCCGACCAAGGATTTCGCCTGCCGTGGCTGCGATGGGCATGGCGAAAATTTCGGTAGGTCCAGTGGAAGCCAGGAAACTAGCGACTAGACTGGAACGCGAATGGAAAATCCCCCGTGCAAGTTGGAAGCTTCCCTCAACGACCAGCGCACCCTCGTCTCCGATCGGCACGAGAGCTTCTAGGTCCAAGGGTGGCGTCGAACATGGCTGGCCTAGCCTTGCGTCTTTGTACAAGACCCAATCCGAGGGAAGGCCCGGCAACTCTTGCGACGTCAGCTTTGCGGGCATCTCCAAGGCAGCATCCGACAGATAGGTCTCAACCTTTTTCGGAAAGCTACTGATGTTTCGCACAAGGATAAGGTGAGGCTGGCCAAACGTGACCCGCGTCACTTCAATCCAATAGGGCCCGTCGTTTGCCTTGGCGAGTGGAATGACAAGACGAGGTTGCCAATCAAGGTTCGCTTCCTGACCGGGCACGGCAAAGCTGTACGATCGGCTTAGGCTGCGCCCATCCGCACCTATGGGGCGCGGTAGGATAGTCGCGAAAGTTCCAAAGTCCTCGTTTGCCAAAGCAAATTCCTGCCCGGGCGCCCCTTCGATCGACAGGGGCCGCAAAGGCTCGCTTCGCTCCTCGGTTCGTCCGAGCTGCAAGTCCAACTTCGTTGGACGCGGGAAGCGCGTCACAAAGCTTGCAATCAACGACAGCTTGACTGACCTCTTTCCAGAGGATGCAACGCCTTTGGTGGGCGTGCCGTCTGCGCTACCCCAGTTTGCAAGCTCCGCAACCGCCGTTTCACACACGCGCTGCTGAAGCTCCGGCTTCTGCCAAGCGGCCTTCAAGCGGCGGTTGGGCTTGCTAGTTAGAATCCAGTTTGCCAAATAGTGGCGCATCTCATCTGCGGAGATGGATTCATTTCCGGAAAAACCGTACCGGGCGAAAAGATCATGGAAGAGCTCCCGGTCGCCTGCGCGGACGACAACTTGGGACAGCGCTTTGCCGACATATGTCCACTTGTTGATTGCAGCCGAGGTGGGGCGGCCAAACTCATAGTCGTTTTCAGTCAGCCAGAGGTTCAGCAGTTCCCAAAGTCGATCCGTGGATTTACCGTTGAAACTAAGGACCTGTCGGTCACGCCCCGTAACTTGCGCCAGCCTCAAATAATAATTGTTAGACCCGAAATCCCCCTCGGCCGCCATGAGGGCGGCGGCGTGCGAAAGCGTAAACAGCAAGGCGGTAAATGGCGGTGGCGTCGACCGTGATTTACTCCACCAAATGCGCGCATGGGCATTCATGGCCGCATACGGATCGCCGTGCTTGTCCAACACATTCCCTGCCACGCTGCAGATCTTCTCTTCAAGCCCGTCTTCGTCCTCGCCGAGCATTCCAGCAAGTTCGCGGCGCATCTTCGCATCAAGGGACAGGTAGACCGGCCGCCAGGCAAAGCGCCCGGAGAAGAACAATTCGTTGAGCGCATGGTTATATTTTATGTATGTCGCGCTCAAACCGCCCCCCGCCAGTTTGCATTTCGTAATGTATTGTTTTCTATATCCTTATGAGATCATAGCCGCCCGGCCTATTCAACCCTTAATAGCATCCCCTGCAGCCGTTCCGCGGTCGCTTCGACCTTGGCTTTTGTATTTAAGTCACACTCCCACACGACCCAAACGTCCCAACCCATTTGAGCAAGGCGATCTTGCACTTGTGCATCGCGCTGCACGTTCCTGTCGAATTTCGCCGTCCAAAACGCGGTATTTGACTTTGGCTTGTTCGCGACCGAGCAGCCTTCGTGCCGGTGCCAAAAGCAACCGTGCACGAAGATGACGACCCCATGTTTTTTGAAGACTAAGTCGGGTTTCCCCGGTAAGCGCTTATCGTTCACCCGATACCGAAATCCGCGGCGGTGAAGCGCTCGGCGCAGGGCGAGCTCCGGGGATGTATCACGCGACCGGATGAGAGCCATCCGTGTTGAACGTTCCGCGGGAGTTAGGGTATCGACCATGCCAGCGATCCGAACTGCATCCAGCAGTATCCTAACTTCATTGCTCGTTTAGCGGCCCTATTAGTGTGCGAGCAGATGAACGTCCGCAGGCGGAAATAGCGCATCAAAGTCCGAAGGGTGGATCTTAAACAAGTATCCATGGTCCCGCACCCTCTGCTTTGTGGGCTCCTTCTGCGACATGAGGTAGTCCACGGATATCAGCCCACCTTCAAGCAGCGCGTCGAAATTCCGCACTTTGGGTGCGCGCGTGTGCTCGACTTGTATATAGTGAAATTCTTCGCCAGCGCCACGCCCCCGGCACTGTGCACCAACCCAAAAGGTCTGGGGGTGCTTTTCTGCTAGCCGTTTCCTGAGATGCTCCATCTCCCAAGTGACGACGTGGCGCTTTGCATCCTTGACCACGTCAACATGGTTCTGTTTCAGCCAGTCCCTGCCCGCATCGACCTCCAGTTGGAATCCGAGGGAGTTGGGGCTCGTAGCATTGATTTCATGGTTGAGCCTGAGTTTCCCGGACCGTTGGTAGCCGTAGGTCGAGAGAAGGTTCCATGCCGAATTGATCGGGCTCAACGACCAGTTCGGCACCTGTGAAAACAGCGTCACCCTGTTCGGTTTCTTACCGCGTAGTCTCTTCGCCTTGATCTCGATGCCTTTATAGTCTGGCGCCTTGCTCGCGTTAGCCGCAATACCAAGATGGGTCTCGAGTGTCATGCCGATGCCGGTATCGCCGGGACGCAGCGTCGGAATGAAACCCCTCCGCGAAATCTCTTGGATCATGTCGAGCAATTCGACCACTGCCGGGTCGATGGCCTTGCGAAGCTGCGCTGCGATGGAACCAAGTGGCGTGCTTGCATCATTCAAGGAGGCCGTGATTTCCGGCCTGCTGCAGTTGACCAGATACAGTTCACCGTGATGGATTAACAGGGCCAGCAAATTGAAGGGCTCTGCATAGGTGCCCATCTTGCTAAACCAAATGCGCGGATCGCCATTCTTGGTTTCGGGACGATAGAGCGACACCGTCGTCTCTTCGACGCGGTTGGCGTATACGTAGTAGGCCCGCCGCCCGACTTTGGCATCACTGCCTTTCTGCTGAGCGTTATAGTCGTGAAACTCGAAATCCCGCAGGAAATCGCGAACGGACGCCGTGGCGTCCATTATTGACTTCTTCAGCCCAGTGGGAGTGGGCACAAGGAGCCCAACCTCAAGCTCATACGAATTGAAAAGCTTCAGGGTTTTGCTTATGCCTGTATCGCTTTTCTCAAGCATCCCGACCTAAGGCTTCGTCTAGTATTCGCTTGAAATGCCCACCGACATGCTCGGCAAGGCCGACGGGGACGGCATTCCCGATTTGGGTGTATTTCGGAACTTCGCGTTCAAATACGCCTTCCCGCGGATTACCCGCGCGCCTGATTCCTCCAGTGGTGCGTTTCCCGGCGAACTGGTACCAGTCCGGGAATAGTTGGAGACGAGCCCACTCGCGCACTGTCAGTATGCGTGGCTGCGCAAAGTGAACATAGTCATCCGGGAGCGAGGTCGCGGTAATGTTAGGACCATCCTCGCCCCACTGCGGCTTAAGCAGGCGCTGGGAGAATTTCTTGGTCTTGAAATGCTCAGGTATCCGCCCGTGGTTGCGCAGCATGTACTCGAATTTCGCTACCACGTCCTCTTTATGACGGCTGTATTCTTGCTCGGTTAGGCTCACGTTTTTGCCGCGGTACCACTTAGGAGCCTTGCGCAGCTTTTTCTGTATTTGTGTCCGGGGTGGTCGGAGGTATTTCTGCGTCTCAAACGCACCGGGACCAAATTCCTGCAAATGAAGTTTTGGCGGAACTGAATCGTCAATAAGATCATCTAGCAGGTCAATAAGGTCAGGAAATTGTCCGGGCGCGCCCGCGGGCAGGAACCCGCAAGCGATCGCATCATTCGCATCACGGCCCGGCTCAAGGAACGTACATTTTTCCAGAATGTCCTTCCTTATCCCAACAAGCAGGACACGTGGCCTGTTTTGTGGCACCCCATAATCCTTGGCAAACACCAGCGACCAGCGCACTTCATAGCCTGTGATCTTCCTGAACTCCGCAAGGACATCAGGAAAGATCATGTCGCCTCCATCCCTCGTCCATCTTGAATTCAGCAAGCCGCGAACATTCTCAAACAAGAAAACACGGGGTCGCACGCGCCTTATCACGTCGGCCATCCGGACATAGAGGCGGTTGGAAGGAAGCTCCTTCTTATCCACCGAATAGGAGCGCCTGATGCCTATTCCAGAAAATCCCTGACAGGGAGGTCCTCCCGCCAACACGTCGATGGAGCTGCCCCCTCCAGCTTCGGGACGCGAGCGTTTATCCACCTGGAGGTCGAGCTCGGGGATGTTCGCAAGGTCTGCTACGAGTTGCTCTAGGCGCTGTCCCTTGAGCTCATGGGCGTCGCTGCTGTGGAGGTCACGGTTTTCAGAGAACCGCAATCCTCCAAGTTTATGATGACGGTTCAACAAGTAGCTTGCACGCGCGTCCCCGTCGAGTTCATTGACGAAAACGGGTGTGAACCCCGCGTTCTCGAACCCTAGCGACAGTCCGCCGCACCCAGCAAATAGGTCAATCATCGAATAGATGTTTGAAGTGGGAATAGTGTCTGTTCCCCTGGATCCTATGGTATCCCAGGCCATGTTTCTTTGAAGCATGCTTCCTCGCGGTGAGTCGATTAATCTTCAATGTAGTCCAACGGATGCTGCCGGTCCAGGTATGTTGGCGAATAATCCATAGGGAAATATACCAAATGGAAGCGTGTTTGGGCGGTCGCAAAATTGTTGGAGCAACGGGGTTGAATCGGGAGCTGAGGCCCAGCTGGTGTGTGCACGTCAAGACCTCGATTCTCTTCCAGAAGTAAAGGTGGACCAGCCAAGAAGGCCTCAAGGTTCCACCAGTCGCCACGATCCGCAATCGTCCTCGAAGGCGTGCTCGGTTCTGTCGGTATCGCGGGCCTGTTGGGGGGGGGCGAAGTCATCCTCCACTTCGGTGTGAAGGAATTTGCACTCTGGTTCCCACGAATCTTATGCCGTCGGTTCTAGTTTTTCACTTGCTCAATCTGCCCAAAATTGCCGCAGCCTCTGCCCTCTGCCCTCTGCCCTCTGCCCTCTGCCCTCTGCCCTCTGCCCTCTGCCCTCTGCCCTCTGCCCAGTGCCCAGCTTTATCGATAGGCCGCCGTGAGGCAGTTGGTTCGCTCTACGAAGTCCCTCGATCAAGTCGAAGCCTGGCGCCGGTGTAATCTCCGTTCGTTATTTCGACGCCGTGGGCAGCATAGGCTGCCTTGATCTTTTCCTTAGTGCGTTCAGTTGCCGATCCCGTAGATTCGAAGCGATGCACTGTAGAAAATGCAATCCCGGCGTTGTCTGCCAGATTGCGGACCGACCATTTCAACATCGCCCGAGCGGCCCGATTTGCTTCTGGAGTCAGCTCTGCCATGAAACTTCCAAAAAATGAATACGTGTGTAGCGAAAACGCTTGACCTGTGGCGTCACGGCGTCTATGACTACAACTGTAGGCGTAAGCTATCGATTCGCATAGCTGCGCCTGCTCGCCTGTATCCATAGGTCTATCAGTGTCAGCCTTCAACGAAGTGCCAGCGTCGAGGGCTGCAGGCTTAGCCGTGCACAGGAGCTGCCAATGGAACTCCGCCAACTCTCCTACTTCGTCGCTGTAGCCGAGGAACTCCACTTCGGTCGTGCCGCCATGCGGGTGAACATTGCCCAGCCGGCACTGAGCACCCAGGTCCAGGCGCTGGAGAAGGGGCTTGGGGTGCAGCTCTTAACTCGCTCGACCCGCAAGGTGGAGCTGACGCGGGCAGGGGAGGTGTTCTACGATCGCTGTATCAGGATGTTGGGAGAGCTCGATCTCTCAGCCGAGATGGCGCGTGCGGCAGGAGGCAGGACCATGCGGGAAATCAGGATCGGCACGATCTATCCGGCAACGACAGGGGTACTGCCGGCATTCCTCGCCCGGATCGGCCGGAAGTTTCCCGACATCCGCCTGCATGTCTCGAACGGTTCGACATCGGAAATCATCCGGCAGCTGGAATGCGGCAAGTTGAACCTCGGCTTCATCCGGCCTGTCGAGAACATCGGTTCCTTGCGCTTCTTCTCGATTGCCCATGAGCGGTACCGGCTGGCTGTGCCAACGGGAAACCCGCTCGCCTCGAAGCACGAGGTGACGATCGAGGATTTGAGGGCGGAGAAGATCATCGCCTTCAAACGACAGAACCTGTCCTTCACCGAGCGCTATTTTGCAGAGACCTTCGAGGAGCACGGGCTGAATGACAATGTCGCCTATACCTGTGACGACACCTTCTCGCTGATCACGCTTGTCTCCTCAGGTCTCGGGGTGGGCTTTGCCCCGGAGTGGACGGCAGATCTGCCGGGCAGGGACGTGGTGCTGAAGAAGGTGACGGGGATCGATCTGAAGATCGGGCTTGGTGTTGCCTGGAGCAAGGATGATCCGACGGCCGCCCGTGATGACATCATCGATATTGCCCGGACGCTGGGAAGGCCGGGCAATTGAGGGACGTGGTGTGGGCTACTGCGCTCACCTAGCCCACTGCCTCCTTGAAGCGGAACGCCATGGCCGGGCGAAGTCGGTCCCGCCTGACCCCAATTGGGGGTCGCTATGCTCAGGCTCCTGCGGCTTCGCTTCTTCCGGCCCTGACGTGACGAGAATTCCCGCGTTCGCGCCCTGCGGTCGCCGCTATGCTGAACGCTCCGATATTCTTCATTGTCTGACCCGGATCTCGCGCAAGCGCGGCTTTGATCAGGGTCGGTATGGGCCCGTCGGGTGCGGTCTGCGCGCTCTTGGCGCTTCGCGTATGCTTGCCACTCAAGACGGGTCGAAGAGAGTGCGGAACTCCGGGTCGGAGTGGTAGCGGATCTTGCGCGCCAGTGCCGGTCTCTGCCCCCTGTTGAGCAGGATCATTGCTTCGTCAGGGAGCCGCATGATCTCATCCGGGGTCATCAGGTCACGGGCAACGATATGCTCGCTCGATGTGATGCTGGGTGGCTTCCACGGTAGGTTGGGACTGCTCCAGGATTGCGTGACGTGCCGTTCGTCCATGCGGCCGATGGTCCGGGCAATCAGACTTGCGGTCTCGATGTCGTTGACGCCGAATACCTGAAGTACGCTGGCATTGGAGAGAAAGGTGCCAGAGCGTTCGCCGTAGGTAGCCCGCAGTTGATGCAGGTCCTGCAGGATTGGCCAGAGCTGGACGCCGTAGCCTGCCATCAGACCCATGGCCCGTTCGACAGGTGCGAGATGGCCAAGCGCTGCGAACTCGTCGAGCAGATAAAGGACGGGCTTTTCCGGAATGGCGGGATCACGCGCCATGTCGGTGAGGCTCTGGGTGATGAGCAATCTCAGCCACCGTGAATAGGTCGACAACCGATCCGGCGGCAGGACAAGGAAGACGGTTGCTGCCTGGTGTTTCAGATCGGCAAAGCGGAAATCCGATCGCTTCAGCACCTCCACCATGCGCGGACTGTCCAGGAAGTGCGTGTGGCGCTGGGCAGCGGAGAGCACGCCGGCCGCCTCCCGGTCCGCCTTGCCGAGATGGCGATTGGCAGCACGCGCAATCAGGCCATTTGCTTCAGGCATCTGCTGCATGTCCTTCAGCAGATCTGTGAACCGATGCGGGTCGGCGGTGAGATACCGGCGGAGCGTTCCAAGATGCCGCTCGTGGGGTCGCGCTGTTGCAACGATCATCAGGATCAGTCCCGCGATCAGCGCCTTTGCCTCCTCGTTCCAATGCGCTTCTCCTGCCATGCCCGGTTCATCGAAGACGAGCGCATCGGCAAGCGTGCCGGCATCTTCAGCAAGATCGAGGCTCTGGGGATCAAGACGGTCGAGAGGATTGAAGGCAGAGGTGTTGAAGCCGGTCACGGCGAAGGGATCAAGGATGTAGACCGGGCCGAACGTCAGCCTGGCGCGTGCCGTGATCCTGGCATTCTCGCCCTTCGGATCGATGCAGATCACCGATCGATCAATGGTCAGGAGATTGGGAATGATCGTGCCCACACCCTTGCCGGTTCTCGTCGGTGCCATGGTGAGGAGATGGCCCGGTCCATCATGGTGCAGCAGCTTGCCAGAATGCAGATCCCGACCGGTCAGCAGCCCGTCATTGCTCCTGGTCAGCCTGATCAGCTCCTTCGGTGTTGCCCATTCTGCCGTCCCATGGACCCATGAGGCACGAGCCCGGGCGAGGAAGGGAATGAGAACTCCGATGCCCGCTGCGATCAAGGGCACATACTTCAGCACATCGGGCAGATTGCTGCTCAGCCAACCGCGCTCTTCGCCGGGTTCTGCATTGTGCTGGATGACGACATCTATGCCGAGAATGATGCCGACCACGAGATAGGCCATGAACAGGTAGATCACGGCAAGCTTGATGCCGATTGCCAGCAGGCGAAGGCGCGTGATGAGGGTCATGGCTGCTCCTCCCCGTCGGCAAGGTCGTTCGGCTTCTCCTGTTGCTCTAGCTTCTCGAGCTCGAGGATATCGTCGAATAGCTGCCGGTCATTGTCACGGGTGAGGAAGCCCGGCAGTTCGGCCCTCAGCCATTCATCGAGACGGCCGTTTAGGTATCGCTCCGGCTGCCGTTCGATCCGGACGAGCACGAGTGCTCCGATCAGGATCTTACGTCTTGTATCACGGGCTCGCTGCTCTTTGCCCAACCGTGCCACCAGCACGTCTCTGCGGGCTTCGAGCTGTCTCAGTCTTTCCTGAATGCTGCGTCTCGCCATCGCCTCGTCCTTTCGAAACAAGACTTAATTCGACGCGGATGGGGAAAATCGCACAAGGTACAAATCTGTTGCGGTAAGCGACGGGCGGCGAAGCCGCATCCCGGTGGCTGACAAGCGAAGCGAAGAAGGCAACAAGGGCGCACTTACGAGTTGCTGCGCAACTCAGTGCTCAGGTGACCCCACGACGTGCTGGAGACTGCGAATGGCGATCTACCATTGCAGCATGAAGCCGGTGAGCCGCTCGGGCGGCCGAAGTGCCGTGGCCGCAATCGCCTATCGAACTGCAAGCCGGATCGTCAACGAGCGCGACGGTCTGGTGCATGACTTCACAGCCAAGGCCGGTGTCGTGCATGTGGAGATCGTGCTTCCCGAGGGCTCGCAGGCTAGGTGGGCGCTCGACAGATCTGCGCTGTGGAACGCGGTTGAGTTTGCCGAGAAGCGCAAGGATGCCCGGCTGGCGCGTGAGTTCGAAGTGGCGCTTCCGCATGAGCTGAATGCGGGAGAGAGGTTAGCGATGGTGCGTGCCTTTGCCCGTGATCTTGCAGACCGACATGGGGCAGCCGTCGACTTTGCCATTCATGCGCCCGGCGGCGACAGCGACATCCGCAACAGCCATGCCCATGTGATGATGACGACGCGCAAGGTCGAGGCATCCGGACTTGGCGAGAAGACGCTGATCGAGCGGGAGAACAAGTGGCTGTTGAACCATAACATGCCGACGTCACAGATGCAGTTGCGGGAAATCCGCCAGGCCTGGGAGACGCATGCTAACCGGGCACTGATGCTGGCAGGCCATGAGGTGAGGATCGATCATCGCTCGCACCTTGAACGTGGGCTGGAGATCGAGCCGACCGAGCACATGGGTGTGCATGCCTCCGAGATCGACCGGCGCGGAGGCTCTGTCTCCCGCACACGGATCGATGACGAGGCGGCACGGCGCAATGCCGAGCTGATCCGCGAGAAGCCGGAGCAGGTACTGACGCTGATCACCGGCGAGAAAAGCGTCTTCGATCGATACGATGTGGCGAGGGCACTCCACCGTTACATCGATGATGCAAGCCAGTTCCGCAATGCCTTTGCCGCGGTCATGGGATCGAAGGCCCTGGTGGAATTGCGCAAGGAGACGGGTGGTGAGCTTGCCCGCTATACGACACGCGAGATGCTGGAGATCGAGCACGCCATGGCCCTGCGTGCGGATCGAATGAGCCGCCACTCATTCACTCAAGTCGGCTCGCACGCGTCCCATGATGGGAGTGGCCATGGCGTCGACCGACATCATGTCGACCGTGCCTTGAGGCTACAGGACGAGGCCATCAGTGCAATGACAGATGGCTCGAGCTGGCGGACAGTTGAACAGCGAACACGAACTGTCCCCTGGGTCCGCTACACTCCTCCAGCAGGACTGAGCGAAGAACAGCGGCTTGCGGTCCGGCATGTCACCGGTCCCGAGCGCATTGCCGCGGTCATCGGCTTCGCCGGGGCTGGCAAGTCGACCATGCTGGCGGCAGCGCGCACCGCCTGGGAGGCGCAAGGGTATCGGGTGCATGGGGCAGCTCTTGCCGGCAAGGCGGCGGAGGGGCTGGAGGAATCCTCCGGCATCATCTCGCGTACGCTCGCCTCCTGGGAGCACAGCTGGCAGGCGGGAAGGGCGGAGCTCCAGTCTGGTGACATCCTGGTCATCGACGAAGCTGGCATGATCGGCAGTCGCCAGCTTGGCAGATTTGTCGAAGAGGTCGAGAGGCGCGGTGCAAAGCTGGTTCTGGTTGGCGATCACGAACAGCTGCAGGCGATCGGGGCGGGATCACCGTTCAGGGCGATTGCCGAGCGGATCGGTGCGGTAGAACTCTCGGAGATCCGACGGCAGAAAGAGGACTGGCAGCGACAGGCCTCGATTGCCTTTGCCACCCATCGTACTGGCGAGGGTCTGTCTGCCTATGCCGAACGCGACCAAGTGCGCTTTGCCGAAAACCGAGAGGGTGCACGTGAAGCGCTGGTGCAGGATTATCTCGCCGATCGGGATTCACGACCGGAGGGTTCACGTATTGCGCTCGCTCACCGGCGTGTCGATGTCGGGGCCATCAACGATGCGGTCCGATCTGCATTGCAGGCGCGGGGAGATCTGGCGAAAGCCGATCAGGTCAATGAAGCAGGAGAGCCGTGGCAGGGCATTCGGCAAGGTCAAGATCAAGGGCAAGGGCAGGGGGCGGACAGCGTCGACCGGGAGATCGTCTATCAGACGAATGACGGCAAGCGCGGCTTCGCGCCAGGTGACCGCATCGTGCTCCTGGAGAACAACCGGGATCTAGGGGTGAAGAACGGGATGCTGGGGACGGTGACTGCCGTCGAGCTTGACGCACTACAGGTGAGGCTCGACGGCGCAGGGCAGAATGCTGCCCGTGTCATCTCCATACCGGTCAGAAGTTACCAGAGTTTTGACCATGGCTACGCCACGACGATCCACAAGGCGCAAGGGGCAACGGTCGATCGCGCCTTCGTCATGGCATCCGCCACCATGGATCGACATCTGACCTATGTCGCAATGACCAGGCATCGGGAGGCAGTCACGCTTTATGCCGGGCGCGACGAACTGAAGGACATGAAGACACTCGCCGCCAGTCTTGGGCGATCAGGCGCCAAGGAGTCGGTGCTTGACTACGCGCATGCATTCGCGGCCCGGCGCGGGCTCGGGGAGGGCATTGGTGTCACGAGTGAGATTGTCCTCGGCCCAACGCCACAACGGGATGGGGCACAGCGGGCTGACGATCGGCTCGCGGCTCACTACGGCGCTTTGGGTGCGCGCGTTCGCTCGCCCGCCGATCGGCAGCCCTTGGAGGAGACTGCTCGGGCAGAGATGGGTCGGGCGCATAGGATCGAAAATAGTCCGGCGGCCGACGCGCAAGACGGCAAGGTCCAGCCGCTTGTGCCGGTGATCACCCACTATGCCCAGACGATCGAGGAGGTGGCGCTGGCAGAGGCATCGCGGCATCTCGACCAGGTCCTCGGTGGTGTGCGCTCACTTGGGCGCAGTGTGTTTGCCAATCCAGAACAATTTGCTGGACTGGTCGCAAAGACGCTCCGTGAGCGCAACGGGGATGTCGCTGATCTGGCTGAGGCGGTGGCCAAACGTCCGGAGGCATTCGGCGAGATGCGTGGCAGGGCTGGGCTTCTGGGCGAAAACTGGGAGCGCAGGCAAGCGCGTCAGATGGCTGGCCCGTTAGGTGCCCATGTCGTACGTGCGGCACGCCACTGGACGAGGCGATATGAGGAGGCGGTGAAGTCCGAACAGTGGACGCGGGAGAAGGAGGATGTGATCGAGGTGCCAGGGTTAAGTCCGCGGACTGAAACAATACTTCGGCAATTGGATGGACTCGAGCGTGAGGAGAGGCATGCGTTTCTGGAGAAGCTCGTCGGGACGCCGGAGGGTAAGCGGGCGCTTGAAGAGGCGGAGGCAGTCACCGATGGGATGAGGCAGCGGTTTGGCAGAAGCGATATCAGGGGTCTGGACCCGGCGAAACGGGCCAGGGGGCAGGTGGATGAGGCAGGGCTGGCGCGATTGGTTGAGGTGGCCCAGATCACGTATCGCGCGAAGACGGCGGAGATGTTCAGGCAGGAGGAACTAGTGAGGAGTGAGAGGAAGGGGCTTGGGTTGGGTATGGGGATGTAGGTGCAAGCCTACTTGGCTTTTCCTAGGAATTGGGGAGGGAGAAGGATCAGGGCGGAGAACTCGGCACTGGGAATGCGGCATATTCGCAAGGGTATCGTGGGTTCGAATAAAGCCCTCGCCGTCGTTGCCTGTCATTTTTTAGTCTTTCTGGCAGGCGAAACTGTTTGCATCTCTCTTATGGAAGACAAGCGAGTTTGACTTTCACAAAGAGTCCTGAATGGGACTCAAGCGCGGTTGAGTGTCACACGCATGGCTCAAACTAATTTGTCTTTCAAAAAATAGATATTTTGACAGTCAACCAGACTATATGCCATACCGGCTCGCTCAGGCTTTTAGCTTCTGTTGCACCTTTTGGACCGTAATCATGAACCGCCCCAGTCTCGATCTTAGCGAAGCCGTGAACTATCACTACGATCAGTTCCCGCCATCCGGAATGGATGCCAACAAGCTAATAATGCCGATAGCTTCAGCATCTGCGGCGTTGGCACGGTATGATCAGATGCTCAAGGGCATGCATAACAGCGAAATCCTGCTCGCTCCTTTGCGGAACCAGGAAGCCGTTGTCTCCTCGCGTATGGAAGGCACCGTTAGCACGCTGGACGAGGTGTTGCGCTACGAAGCGGATCAGGAAGACAACGAGGATATCGCCAACGGTAACTACCCCAATGAGGCAGTTGAGGTCTTTCTTTACAGCCGCGCCTTGAGTGCTGCCCAACGTGCCATGGAACAAGGCGCTCCTCTGTCGAGCTTTCTCATCAAAAGCGCGCACAAAGTGCTCCTGGGCTTCGGACGCGGCGCACAGCTGTCTCCTGGCGAATTCAAGAACGAGCAGAATTATCTGGCCGACAGGACAAGACGAAAGGTCTTGTTCGTGCCTATGCGACCCGAACAGCTTAACGATGGAATGGAACGGCTATCTGCCTTCATCCAGTCTGACGAGTGGCAGATTCTCATCAAGACCGCGCTGGCTCATCTCGAATTCGAGGCTCTACATCCCTTTAAGGACGGTAACGGTCGCATTGGCCGGATGCTAATCACGCTGATGCTCTGGAAATCTGGTGCGATCTCGGCGCCGCATTTCTACATCAGTAGTTATTTCGAAGATCGTCGCGATGAGTATATCGACCGTATGCGGGAGGTCTCGAAGTCGGGTGCATGGACCGAGTGGATCGTGTTTTTTCTGGAGGCGCTGGAGGCGCAGGCGCAGAAGAACTTGGCGACTGCGGAGCGGATACGTGATCTCTATGAGGAATTGAAGAGGGAGTTCCCCCAACTTTTGAGCTCCCAATGGGCCACGGCAGCACTCGACTTCCTTTTTTCCCGACCTGTGTTCCGCAACAACGTTTTCACCAGCCGGTCGGGCATTCCCGAGACCACGGCACACCGGTTCACACGTATTCTGGTCGATAAGGAACTAATTCGAACTCTGGAGCCTGCAGCCGGGCGTCGACCGGCACTCTACAGCTTTGAGCCCCTGCTGCAGATCGTGCGGGACTGAGGCGCATTGCGGCCACAGCTCGCCGCTGGACGCGTGAGTTTTCGTGCGTGTAAGCCACCACTCTCGCCGCTTGAGGCAGCCCGCGCCATCGAGCGCTGACCGAAGTGACCGGAGAGGTGGCTGAGTGGTCGAAAGCGCCGCACTCAAAATGCGGCATACTCGCAACGGTATCTGAGGTTCAAGACCGGCGGACTATACTCCCGATGGCGACCGGCAATACGAGCGATCAATGGATCGCCGCCCGCGGCCCCTAGTGCCACCTTGCAATCTGTCCGTTTCCATACGATGCAACGCACGGTAATTGTTCGGAGCATGCAATGAGAGTACTTTTGGGCGCCGTCATATTCATTCTGGCGGCTTTTCCGCCCCAAGCCCAAGCACAGGAAGTCACCGGCCGCGCTTCAGTGATCGACGGCGATACGATCGAGATCCGCGGGCAGCGGATCCGCTTTGACGGAATAGACGCCCCTGAGGCTCGGCAGCGCTGCGAGGATGCGAGCGGAAAGCCCTACTGGTGCGGCAAGGTCTCTGCTGAGGCGCTCGATGTGTATCTGGCGAGATCTCGCCCGACAACCTGTCAGATCAAGGGCAAAAGCTGGGACAGGCTCGTGGGAACATGCCGCCGTGCTGACGGTGCCGACGTCCACAAATGGATGGTCCAGCAGGGGCATGCGATCGACTGGCCAAAGTATAGCCGCGGCAGGTACGCTGCCGATCAGAGACAAGCCCAGGCGAGCAATAGAGGTCTGTGGGCCGGTCGGTTCGAATGGCCGTGCGTCGTCCGTGGCGCGAAATGCGAGTGAAACCGTGAGAAACGCTTTTGAGATCGGCTTGCTCGCCCTATTAATCGCGGGCATCGTCGTCTCGGTAGGGCTGCAGATCGCTCGCGCCCTTGGCGCGGTTTAACCTAGTTTCCTCAACCTGATGGACACGCTCGCGCTGATTGTTATGGTCGCCCCTCTACAAGGGAGGAGATCATGACCCTTCGTATTTCGCTTGCCGTCGCGCTACTCGCTTCGTCCTTCGCACCGGCCGGCGCTCACGGCGGAGGCTGCCGCAAGAGTTTGCCGCCGGGTCAATGCTGCCACATGGACAGAAAGACTGGTAGCGTCCATTGCCACTAAGAATTCTGGGTTGCCCCAAACATCTCGGCGAGTACCTTTCGCCGAATGCAAATGGACGACATCCCGAGTTTCGTTTCCGAGCTGGTCGATGCTGGTGTGCCGATATGCGGGGTAGGCCGCGAACTCTACGTCATCGGCGATCCCAACCTTCCGGATGAGAAGGCGGAAGTCGTATGGGAGATCTGCAACCGATATGGTGAAAGAGATCACTTGATCTTAGAAATCATAGCGTATCTGCGCTCAACCGGACGGTTCCTCGACGTAGCGTGCTAAACTTTGCATTAGGTCCGAAGGAGCACCAGTTCACTATCCGGGAGCGGGCGCTGGAGCAGTTTCGCCTCAGGCCAAGGTGCGGTGAGCCATGTTTCAATCTCCTCTTCTCGCTTCAGGATCACTGGCATAGCTTTCGGATGAATGGGGCCAACGACCCCGTTTGGCTCCGTCGTCAGGAAGCCGAATAGATCGTCACGTATTAGGCCGTCCTTCACCTTCCGCACGCTTTCCCATTGCGAAACCCAGATCCCCGCGAAGAACATCAGCGGTTCGGTTGCGTCACCGGCAAACCAGGCGTTTGGCGTGACGCCACCCTCCGGCTTGGAGGCGGGATCCGGTTCGGCGAACCGATTGAGCGGCACAACGCAGCGGTTCTCGACGCCTAGCCAGCGCTTCCAGTGGGAGCTGGCCGTGTTGCGGATGTTCGTCGTCCCACGATCGGGCTCGTGCTTCAGCAGGTGGTCGAAATCGACGGGCTTGCCCTTCTCGCGCAGCTTGTCGGCACGCTTGGAGGCGGCGTCAAAGAGTGCCTTCTGCGATGAGGGCATCCCCCAGCGCACCATTGTTGCTTCGCGCCCGCCCGCACTGTTGCGGACGATCGGCGCCATCTGGTCGGGGTAGACGTTCAGCGTCGGCTCGAGGTTGCCAAGGCGGTCGATCGCCTTGGTAAGCGCCCTGATGGCTTCCTGATTGGTCGTGATGTTGTAGAGGTTGCACATCCAAACTGTCCTCGTTCGACTAATCTAAAGATGCATAGTGGACATGAAGCAGGGGTAACCGGGCCCGTTCTGCGACGGCACCTTAGCAATTGGCCGCAGTCCATGCCGGAATACGACGCGGGCTAGTGTCTCGTAGCATAACGTGTCGAGCAAGGCCGACCCTTCGGCATGAAGCGCAACATTGAGCCGACGCCGGCATGATATGCAGATCGATGCTGCAGCCGCAAGTCGAGCGTTGTTCGCTCCAGTCCTCACGGTTTGCCATGCACCATCTATGATTCTGCGGCCTTTTCGAAGATGTGAAGAGTATAGAGGCAGCCATCCGCTGGTGTGCTTTCCAGGGAGTTGATCAGCATGGACCTCGATCAAGTTCGGTCGCAGATCGTCTCGACCGCGCCACAATAGTGCATACCACACCTGATGCCGTTTGGTGTCGGTGCATCGTTCAGGATGCAGCCGTTGCCACGGGCGATCATGTTCAGCAGATCAGGCATCGCAACCCGAGCACTGACACGGGCGAGCATGGCGCTGCCGTCGTAGCGGCGCCGGATCTCACATCTCAGACACTCAACGTAAATCTTGCGGTCGGCGAAGTTGGCAATTGTGCGGGCTCCCTTGGAAGCTTGCATGGGCAGTGTCTCGTGGGCGGCCGCATATGGCCCGACCATCGTTGAAATTGCCGCCGACCGCTGTATCCCGCGAAAACTGATCTGAGGCAAGGTCCTTACACGTGGCAATCATCGCTGGAAAACTCTCCGAAAAGCCGCTCCGTAGCTGCTGATCGCATTGTGTCGCGTCAAGACGCATTATAACGTATCTTGACGCATTATAATGCGTTGTATCGAGTTAAGCTGGAGGCCTACAATGCCGGTGATCACAGTAGCCAACCCTAAGGGAGGGGCGGGAAAGTCGACAGCAGCCCTCGTGCTTGCCACGTCGCTGGCGCAGCAGGGTGCAAGCGTCATCATTCTCGACTGCGACCCCAACAGGGCGATCCAGGGTTGGCGGGCAGGGAGTTCGAGGAATCCTGTTGTCGTAGATGGCGGGATCACCGAGGCTACGATCACCGGCAAGCTTGATGACTACCGCAAGAAATACCAGTTCGTGTTCGTCGACCTTGAAGGTACCGCGAGCCGGCTCATGTCCCGAGCGCTCGCCCGGGCGCAACTCGTGATCATTCCGATCCAGGCAAGTCCGCCGGATGCGGAGCTTGCGGCGCGGGCGATCCATCTCATCCGCGAGGAAGAACAGGCCTTCGAAAAGACCATTCCCTACAGGGTGCTGTTCACACGGACGTCGCCAGCGATAGCCTCCAAGCTGGAAACGCAGATCACGGCGCAATTGAAGGCAAGCGAGGTGCCGATGTTTCGAAACCATCTGAATGAGCGGTCCGCCTACAAGGCGATGTTTTTTTACCAGCAGGATCTCGATGAGCTTGATCCGAGGAACGTAAATGGCTTGCCGGCCGCAAGAGACAATGCATTCCGGCTCGCGGAGGAGCTGGTGAATCTGGTTATTGATGCGAGGGTTGCAGCGTGAGCGGGAAGAACCTGGGTTTCGGTGGCAAACTTGCCAACATCACGCCTGATGCGGAAGAGCCGCTAAAGATCGCTGACGCGCGGATTGACGAGATCGGTGAACGCCATGGTTTCGTGGCACGGGAGCCGATCCAGAAGCTGACGCGCCGCAAGCCCTCAGAGCCTTCGGCCAACCTGAACATCCGGCCGCCGGTGTCGACCTTCAACCGGTTCCTGATATTCTGCGAGCAGAACAGGATGTCCTATCCCGAGGCGCTGAAGGAGTTGATGGACCGGGCAGGCGTATGACAGCTAGTTCCATGCCTGCTTGCTCATGCGTCATCATTGACGCGCGTTAATCAGCGTGACCGTTGGGCTGAGATCGGGCCTTGCATCGTGACTCAAGGGTCTGCCGGATAGGTTCTTCTCGCCGGGATGGGGTGGCAGCAAGAGCGGCGTTCTTTTGGTACGCATTCCGTCCCGTGAGAACACATTGGCCCCGCCTCAATCCATCAAATATGATTGATTGGTGGCCAGAGTCGTTCAAATGTGGACGATTGAAATGTGTCCCCAAGGTGAAGCCGGCCTGCGAAGACTGGGACAGGATATTCGAAACGCACGACTATGGCGGCGTGTCGCGACCGCTGAACTTGCCATGCGTGCCAGAATATTGCCCAGCAGAGTTGCTTTTCTCTCGCGCGGCGATCTTGGCGCCGCCATTGGACACTTGCCCTGTGGAGCGTCCGCCCGACTTCACCGGCTTCCGTAAGGACGATCTTGGCCGGCGGAACAGGCCACCCGTCGGGGCGATCGTTCTCGTTGAAGCTCCGAGATCAGAAAGCGCGAACTGAGACTGCACAAGAGCACTGGGATATCGTGGACCCGGACCGGGTTGCATTCTGATGGCCGAATAGGCTGCCAACATTGTCCTTGGCGAAAGACAGATGCCTGTCGGTCAATTGCCGTTCACGCATGTCGGGTCGCGGCAGACCTCTACCCCCAATCTTTGCTCCAATCCTGCCTCAGGAACCCTCGCGCCTTCTCCATCCAGCCAGATCCTAAAGGGGCCGGCCCGTTTCATGCCTCCGCCCATTTGGCGACATGCGCGACACGCTGGGCAGGTGCATTCGCTGACGCAGCTACGATAGCTTCAGACGCATTTGCCTTACGAATATACCGCTGAGACGAGGCGTCGGCAGGCGTCGACCAGATTCTCTTCCTGAAGCAGCGCGCCACCGATCAGGTACATGACATCACTCCCATAGGCCTCGCGCATTTCGGGTACGCGGCTGAACGTCATGCCGCCACCAGGAGCCGCAACGATCGCCTTCGGCCCCCCGATTTCGTCCGCACAGGCTTTGGCAATAGACAGGCACTCGTCCCGGGTGAAACCGAACCTGCCGCCGAAATTCGGATAGATGACCGCGTCGGCGCCCATCAGCCTATGCAAGGTGCCGAAGAAGCTGCGATGGGAAAAACCGCAATCGGGCGACACAACGTTGGCGCCGGAAAACGCGGGGTGGGAGATGATCGGCAGCGAGAAATCCGGCTCCGCGGCCAGGATTCGGATGATATCGTAGCCGGCCAGTGCCGGAGCAATCATCACGGCGCCCGCGCCGGTCTCTTGTGCCAACATTGCACGCTCGACGATCATTGTTGCCGGACCGGTAACATTGGGCACGAAGCTTGTGCGCCCGTCCGTTTTCGCGTTCGCCTCACCGACTGCCTCGACGCAGGCCCTTAGCCGCTCCTCAAACGGCGAGGTCTTCTGGTCGACAAGCCCGTGATCGTCCTTGACGAAGTGCATTCCGCCCAGCGCGAAGTCATGGGCCAGACGAGCCAGTTCGGAAGTCGGCAGCCCGACAGGCTTGATGGCCGACATGAGCAGCGGGGTTTGGCCTATGCCTGCCCTCGCGCGCAGTCCGGCAATGCCATGGCGAGGTCCCTTGCTCAAGGCGAGGATGCCCGGCGACAGCGCAATGTCTTCGACCTTCAGACCCGGCTTGATCGAACTGTTGCCAAAGACGATGTTGAGGAATTGCAGGAAATCACCGCCAACGTCATCTTCCGAATAGGAGATGTCGGCGAGATATCCCGGCCTGCCGGATGGGTCTTTCTCCAAGGTCTCCAGCCTGCCGAGTATCTCATCCTCGACATAGCCCTTCGGAACGCAGCTGCGGGGAATTTCTACCGTCTGTTCCAGCGCGATGTCGAGGGCGCGTTGTCTAGCCTCCTCTTCATCACTTGCACGAACGAAATAAGTGACGCTGAAGCGTGGAGCCATCACAGCGCCTCCGCCTTCTGGGCCGAATGGACGTGATCCAGGCGAACTTCCGCAAGCTCATCCTCGCCGATATCAACTGACCTGCCGGTGAGCTCACCGACAGCGGCCACGAGCGCACCGGCGTCGAGCCCGTATTTCTTCATGAGATAGGGTTTTGACGCGCCGTGGGCGAAGGTATCTTTCAGGCCGAGACGCTTCAGACGGATGCCGAGCCCTTCTTCGGCAAGGATTTCCGCCACCGAAGAGCCGAGGCCGCCGATGATCGTGTGGTTTTCCAGGGTAATGACGCCCTTCTTGCCGCGCGCGGCTTCGATCAGCCCGTCACGGTCGAAGGGTTTCAGGGTGGAGGCGTGCAGATGATGGACGCCGATACCGCGCGCCGTGAGCGGCCCCGTGGCACGCAGGGCTTCCTCGGTGCAAACGCCGGAGGAGACGACCAGAATGTCATCACCCTGTGACAGCGTACGCAGTTTGTTGAACTCAAACGGCGTCGAGAACAGCCGCGGCACCTCGCCGCGAAGGATGCGAACATAAACGGGCCCGTCGATGCTGTCGGCGACTTCGAGCACGGTCTCCACTTCCGTCGCATCACCCGTTTCGAGGATCGTCATGTTCGGGACGGCGCGCAGGATGGCTATGTCTTCGATCGCCTGGTGGGTGATGCCGCCGGGCGTGGTGATGCCGGGCAGGAAGCCGATCAGGCGGACCTTGCGGTTGGAATAGGCAATGGAGTTGATCAACTGGTCGTAAGGCCGGCGATACAGGAAGACTGAAAACGTATGGATAAAGGGGCGGTATCCCTGCATGGCGAGACCGCCGGCAAAGGAGAGCATGTTCTGCTCGGCCATGCCCAGCGACAGAAACTGGTCGGGATGACGGTCCCGGAAACCATCGACCTCGCAGGAGGAAGTGAGGTCGGCAGACAGGCAGAGTACTTCAGGGCGCGCCGTGGCGAAAGCTTCGAAAGCCCTGGCATAGGGTCGGTTGACGATTTCGACCATGATCAGGCTCCTTCCATCGCGTTAAGATCGATACCGAGTTCGGCGGCAAGTGCGACCCGCATTTCCTGCCTTTCCTCGACGCTCTTGAAGCGGACATAGTGCAGCCGCGGGAAGCGTTTCTTCAGGAAATCCATGCCCTGATACGGCGAGGTATTGGCAAGTATGACGAGCGGCTTGCCCGGCTCGGCACTGCTTGCTGCGTTCCGGAGGGCATCAAGGTCATGGCCGTTAACCGAGCGGCATGTCACGCCGAATGATGTGACACGGGCTGCGAGATCGCCAAGATCGAGCACCGATGACATGGCGCCGTCGCATTGCTGCCGGTTCACGTCGACGACGACGCGAATATTGTCGATCTGATGGTAACTCATCGCCGCCAGGCATTCCCAGGTCTGTCCCTCCTGGAATTCGCCGTCGGACATGTAGACCCAGACTTGGCCAGATTCCTTTCTCCGAAGCCGCGCCCAGGCGACACCCGATGCCATGGAGAGCCCCTGGGCGAGGGACCCGGTTGTCACCTCCATGCCGGGGCTGTGCTCGGCACCGATCATCTCAACCGAACCGCCGTCCTTGTTGAAGTGGTCGAGCGCATGTTCGTCCATGCGGCCTGTCTCGATCAGCGCCGAATAGATCACGAGTGCATAATGAGCGGGTGAAATGAAGAAACGGTCATATTCCGGGCCGATTGGGCCATGATAGCCGGCGCCGGTGAAGGAATCCGGGTTGTTTGCCGAGGGAACGCCGCGGAACGGCAATGGTACCTTGGGCAGCGTTGGTTCGCCGAGCTTCAGCAATTCGTTATAGAGCAGGGCCAGGCTTTCTGCTGCCGAGCAGGCCTGGCTGAGATAGCCACCATTGTGCTTCATCGTGTGAAAGAACACGCGACGCCGGATGCCGAGTGCGATCTCTTCGGTGGATTTTTCGTTGGGCAGGCTCATAGTCTCAGCTCCGTTCCGGGAAAAGGGCCTTCAGACCCTCGGGCGACGCCGCAGCAATACCGCGCTCGGTAATGAGGCCGGTGATCAGGCGCGCAGGCGTGACGTCGAAAGCAGGGTTGGCGGCAGGGCTGCCCTCCGGCGAGATGCGCACGGTCGCAATCGAGCCGTCCGTTGCGCGCCCCTGGACGAAGCTCACCTCATCGGCGGCGCGTTCCTCGATCGGTATCTCCTTCACACCGTCACGCACCGTCCAGTCGATGGTCGGCGAAGGCAGTGCCACATAAAACGGTACGCCGTTGTCGCGGGCTGCGAGCGCCTTGAGATAGGTGCCAATCTTGTTGCAGACGTCGCCGTTTGCAGTGGTCCGATCGGTTCCCACGATCACCATGTCGATATCGCCGTGCTGCATCAGGTGCCCGCCGGCATTGTCGACGATCAGCGTATGGGGCACGCCATGTCCGTTCATCTCCCAGGCTGTGAGATAGGCCCCCTGGTTCCGCGGCCGCGTTTCATCGACATAGACATGAACAGGAATGCCCGCTTCGACGGCCATGTAGATGGGGGCGGTGGCGGTGCCGTAATCGACCGTCGCGAGCCATCCGGCATTGCAATGCGTGAGGATACGGACCGGTTCACCCGGTTTCTTCGTCGAGGCGATCTGACGGATCACCGCGAGACCATTGGCGCCGATGGAGCGGTTGAGTTCAACATCCTCCTCGGCGATCTCGGCGGCACGCTTGTAGGCAGCCTCGGCACGATCGTCCGCCGGCAGATCGGCGAGGTGAGCGCGCATGGCATTCAGTGCCCAGCGCAGGTTTATTGCTGTCGGGCGGGTCTCGTTCAACTCCTCCCAGACGGCATCGAGATGCGCGTCCGATGGGTCCTTTGCCATGGCGATTGCAACGCCATAGGCGGCGGTCACACCAATCAGGGGCGCCCCGCGCACCCACATGTCGCGGATTGCGACTGCAACGTCGTTGACGCTCTTCAAGGTCACGATCCGGAATTCGTGCGGCAGCCAGCGCTGGTCGATGATGTCGACCGAGCGACCGTCTTCGTTCACCCAGATGGTATGGTAGTGGCGTTCTCCGACTTTCACGCGAGAATCTCCTTTTCAAGTCGCTCCACGGCAGTTCGGATGTCCCGGAGACTGTGGATGCGCTGTCGATTGACGGCGAGGTGACGCCCGAGCTTGAGCGCCTTGCTTTCGCAGGATGCACGGCGTTCGGGATCGGCGATGGTTTCGAAATCGGCATTGTGTGCGAGGCCGAGGACACGACGGTGGATCTCGATGCCGGCGAACCCGAGCATTTCGGACCAGATCTCATCGATGACGATGTTCAATGCCTGCTCGGCGGCAAGCGGATCCCGTCGATCTTCGAACAGGCTCGCTTGGTAGAGGATGCCCCGGCGCTCGGTGCGCCAGAGATGGGCAAACTCGCTGCGGAATGTGTCCCACAACGTCTCGATCGTCTCAAGCAGGTAGAGGCGCATCTCGTCGCGAGCACCAGGGGTGGTCTCATGGCCCGCCTGCGAGAAGTAGCTTATCCAGAAATTGGCGATCAACATGCCGACGTCGAAGCTGATCGGGCCGTAAAAGGCGAACTCCGGGTCGATGACGCGCGTCTCGTGTTCCGTCACCATCACGGAGCCCGTATGCAGGTCGCCATGGCAGAGCGTTTCTGCCTTGGCCGAGAAGATGTGCTTCAAGCGCTGCGCCTCGACCTTTAAGTCCCGGTCGGATCGCAGTTCAGCCACGAGCGGATCGAGTTGTGGTGTGGTGTGGCGGTTGAGTGTCGCTTCGAAATAGGGATCGGAGAAGACGAGGTTTTCCGTAATGTCGCAGAGCTCGACGTTGTCGCAGAACAGTGCGACATCCGCCTTCTTCTCACGCGTCACCATAGACAAGTCGGAGCCGCGAAACAGCGTGCGGGCAACAAACAGGCCGAGATCGCGCCCCACTCTCGGCAGTGGTCTCCCATCGATCAGGGCCCGCCTGAGGATGACGTGCGGCGTCAGAAACTCCATGACGATGATCGCCTGGGTCTCGTCGAAGAAAAAGACTTCCGGCACCATGCCCGGATCGCGCCGCGCCTGACGCGTCAGTGCATGATACTCGAAGAACGAACGCTTGAGCGGCAGCGGCCAGCTCTCACCGACGAGTCGCACATAGGGTAGCGCCTGCTTGACGATGACTGCGCCCTTTTCGCCCGTCACGATGAAGACCAGATTGAGGTTGCCGTCGCCGACTTCCCTGATGGTCCACCGAGATGAATCCTCACCTATCCGGTCCGTGACGGCAGTGTTTCCGCCTAGTCGAACCGGCAATGTATCCGCACTGAGAGCCTCGAAGGCCTGGCTGTCCATGGCAATCTCCTCCTGTGCACGGGGCGGCCTCCACCGCATGCTCCATGCTGTCTTTGCGCAAAGCTAAGGCGAGATTCTGTCAATTGTCAACGGCCTTGACATTTGATGAATGGCTATCCTAACGTGATGCCAATGGGAGGAATGCATGGGTGAAATCGCAGTGTTTCGCGTGGAGGGCGTGCGCAAATCGTTTGGCCAGGTGCCGGTGCTCCAGGGGTTGGATCTCGAGCTCAAGGCTGGCGCGGTAACGGTCTTGATGGGTGCCAACGGTGCCGGCAAATCCACGCTCGTGCGGATTCTCTCCGGTGTCTACACGCGGGACGCAGGCACCATCACGCTTTCGGGAGCTGCTTTCGAGCCAGCTACGCCAGCCGAGGCGATCCGGGCAGGGGTGGTTACCGTGCACCAGAACATCAATGACGGCGTTGTTGCCGACCTTGATGTTGCGACCAACCTTACTCTTGACCGGCTGAATGGACGCGGCGCCAGATTGTTCTTCAATCCGCGCCGGGTACGCCGCGAGGCTGCGGCCGTCGCACAACGCATGGGTCTTTCGATCGATCTTTCCGCGAGCATCAACGACCTGACCCTCGCGGACCGTCAAATGGTGGCGATTGCAAGGGCAATGGCCCATGAGCCGCGGGTTCTGATCCTCGACGAGCCCACCTCGTCGCTATCGAGCGCCGAGGCCGACCGCCTGTTCGAGCTTGTCGATCGGCTGAAAGAGCGTGGCGTCGCCATTCTCTACATTTCCCATCGCATGTCAGATATTCGTCGCCTTGCTGACAGCATTCTGGCGCTGCGCGACGGCCGCATTACTGGCCGTTTTGAAGGTCCGGACCTGGACTATGAGGGCGCAGTGAACGCGATGCTCGGACGAAAGGTCGCCGCTGGCGACGTTGCCGTGCGTGCAGCGGGCCGTCCGGTCTTTAGCGTTCGCGGACTGAAGCTTTCTTCGCAGACACGTCCATTCGATTTTGACCTCGGTGATGGAGAGATCGTCGCGGTCACGGGGCTCGTTGGCGTCGGCAAGAGCGCGCTCGCCGAGACACTTTTCGGCGCCCGCACACCGGCCGCCGGCGAGATGACACTCGACGGCACGCGTTACGCGCCAAGGACAACAAGACAGGCCATTGCGCGCGGCGTTTTCCTTGTTGCCAAGGACCGGGCGATCAGCGGCATCGTGCCGGATTTCAATATCTATGAGAATATCAGCCTGCCGTTCCTGCGACGCCTTTCCTCCCTGGGTGTTGCCAGCCGTCGGGCGGAGAGAGCAAAGGCGCGACAGCAGATCGCCGATCTGGGCGTTGTTTGCCGAAGTGAGCGCGACGAGATGCAGACGCTGTCAGGCGGCAATCAGCAGAAGGTCATGGTCGGCCGCTGGCTATCCGAACCGTCACGCCTGCTGATCCTCGATGAGCCCTTCCAGGGTGTCGACATTGCCGCGCGCCGGGACATTGGCGACAAGCTTCGCGCTTCCGCCGCGGGCCGATCTACCATTCTTTTCCTGACGGAACTCGACGAAGCCTTCGAGGTCGCCGATCGCATCCTGGTGATGTCGGAACAGACCATCGTTGGCGAGCACCGCAATACAGACATCGATGTCGAGCGGCTGCTATCCGAGATCGCCGGAAATTCCTATCAACAGGTGAGCGCAAGATGATGAATGAAGAGAGCAAATCCGCCACCACCGGCGTCGTTCCACCGGCCGGTCTGAACATACGTGAAGCGGCGATCAAATACGGCTTTCTTGTTCTTCTCGCAGGAATGGTCCTCTATTTCTCTCTGGTTACCGGGGGCTTTGCCTCGCCTCAGAGTGCGGTCTTCATCCTGCAATCGGTGTCGATCACGGGGATCCTGGCGCTTGGCGTAACGGCCACGCTTGTGGTCGGCGGCTTCGATCTTTCGATCGGCTCTGTCGCCACGACAGCCATGATGGCCTCCTCTTATGTGATGGTGGTGCTGGGTGGCGATGCCTTGACCGCGACACTTGTCTGCCTTGCTGTCGGCATGGCTGTTGGCCTCATCAACGGCCTGATCATCGTCTACATGCGGGTACCGGACCTCTTGGCGACGCTCGGCATGATGTTCCTGCTTCTGGGGCTTCAGCGCATTCCGACCGAGGGCCGCTCGATCGCAGCTGGCATGACACTTCCTGACGGTTCAACAGCGACCGGCGCTTTCAGTCCGGCATTCCTGGCGCTCGGCCGCCATCGGTTCGATCTGATCCTGCCAAACCTCGTTCCGGTCTCGGTGGTCGTTCTGATCGTGCTGGCGATCGTCATCTGGTTCTTCCTCGAATACACCCGTTTCGGCCGCATGATGTATGCAGTTGGCTCCAACGAGCGTGCGGCCAGTCTGGCCGGTGCGCCGGTGAATGCCTACAAGATCACAGCCTATATGATCTCCGGCGTTTTCGCTTCGATTGGCGGAATCCTGCTTGCCGCTCGTCTCGGTCGCGGAGACATAGCCTCGGGCAACAATCTGCTTCTGGATGCTGTGGCCGCCGCCCTCATCGGCTTTGCGGTACTGGGGGCCGCCAAGCCGAATGCATTCGGCACCGCCATCGGCGCGCTGTTCGTCGGCATCCTTCTGCAGGGTCTGACGATGATGAACGCGCCCTATTACACGCAGGATTTCGTCAAGGGCGCAGTGCTTGTCATAGCCCTGATTTTCACCTTTGCGCTCTCGAAAAGAGGCAAACGCTGAGACGGGAGGTCTCGGCGAAAAGTCAATGTTCAAAGTGGAGGAGACCGAAATGCATTTTACACGAAGGACTCTCGGCAGGATGACGCTCGGACTGATGGCTGCAACGACATTCGTGGCACCATCCTTTGCAGCCGATATGCCCAAGCCGTTCGACAACCCCGGTGACGTCAAGATCGCGCTCGTGCGCTACCTGTCGACAGGCGACTTCTTCCAGTCATACCTCGCCGGGGTGGAGGCGCAGGCCAAGGCGCTCGGTGTCCAGCTTCAGGTCCTTGACAGCCGGCAGGACGCGGCCCTCCAGGCCGATATGGTGGATCAGGCGATCGCGCTTGGCGTGCAGGGCATTATCATCCAGCACGGGCTCACGGAGTCGATGAAGGAAGCTGCTCAGCGTGCAGTCGACGCTGGCATCAAGGTCGTTGCCTTTGATGTGAATGTCGAAAACGATATGATCCCGCAGGTCGAACAGTCCGACCGGGATCTGGCCCGCCTGGCGCTTGAGGAGGCTGTGAAGGACAATGGTGAGAGCTTCAAGGCCGGCTATGTTTACGTCGCCGGCATTGCGCCACTCGACCGCCGCGATGAGACATGGAAAGAATTCAAGGCCAAGTATCCGGGTATCAACGAAGCGGCCCAGTTCGGCACGATGGACAACCCGATTGCGAATTCGGTCGCCAACCAGGCCCGTTCGGTCATCTCGGCCAATCCCGACATTACCGTGATGTTCGCGCCTTATGATGAGTTCGCCAAGGGTGTGAAGATCGCCGTCGACGAAGCGGGTATGTCCTCCAGCGTGAAGATCTATTCCGCCGATATCTCGACCTCCGACATCGCCGCGATGCGCGAGCCGGGCTCCGCCTGGGTTGCGACCGCCGCGACAAACCCGGCGGTCGTCGGCCAGGTTTCCGTGCGGACACTTGCCATGCTGCTGGCCGGAGAAGATCCGGGCAAGCAGGTCATCGTGCCGCCAACGCTCATCACGCAGAAGGACCTGAACGAGCAGGACATCAAGAATATGGAAGAACTGGGTGCGAAGCTGCCGCAATTCGCGCATGCAGATGTCGCTATGCCGGATTGGATGCCCAAGCCTTGAATTCCTGTCCATCGCCATGAAGAAGGGGCGGTCCGGCGGACCGCCCCTTTTGTTTTAGGTGGCGAAGCAAATCGGGCAAATGCCCGATCCGTTCGGAAGGTCAGCGCATCGCCGCTGCGATGTTGCCGCCGTCGACAGTGGTGACATCGGCGGTCGTGCGTTCGGCGAGTGCGTGGTGTACGAATGCTCGTGCCACATCCTCGGCCGTGACTTCCAGGCCGAGCAGGTTGCCTCCCATGTATTCCTTTACGGAAAGGCCACGGGCGGCAGCACGGTTGGCGATCATCTCGTCGTTGAGCAGACCAGAGCGGATGCGATCCGCATTCACGGCGTTCACCCGGATGTTGTCTGCTCCATGCTCAAGCGCGTACTGGCGGGACAGGAACAGTGTGGCAGCCTTCGGCAGCCCGTATGCACCGAATTTGGCTCCCGGATTGACCGCCTGCTTGGAGGCATTGAACAGAAGCACACCCCCGGTCTGTTGCGCCTTCATGATGCGCACCGCATTCTGTGCCACCGTCTGATGAGCGAAGAAGTTCAGTTCGAAGCTCCGGCGGAGCAGCGCATCATCCATGGTGGCGATCGGGCTTTCCCATGCCGCACCGGCATTCGATACCACGATGTCGACGCCCCCAAAGGTGGCGACCGTCGTGTCGAAGGCGGCACGCACGGAGATAGGATCGGTGATGTCGCAGGCGATGCCAATCGAGCTGTTTCCAGCGGACCTGGCTGTCGCCGCCGCCTTGTCGCCATCGAGATCGAGCGCCACGACATGGGCGCCCTCGGCTGCAAATGCCTTTACGATGGCCGCACCGATGGCTCCGGCTCCACCGGTGACCACGGCGACCTGGCCCGTAAAGGGTTTTGGCTTGGCGCCGGCGAGCTTTGCCTGTTCCAGCGACCAGTATTCGAGGTCGAAAAGATCGGGCCTGCTCACTGGCTCGAAGCGCCCCAAAGCTTCTGCGTCGCGTGCTGCCTCGATCCACATCTCGCCGACATCCGCCGCGATTGTTGCATCCTTGAAGGTTCGGCCATGGCCGAACATGCCAAGGCCCGGCACAAGCGTCAGGCGTGGCATGGGATCGAGCATGATGCGCACGACGTCGTCGCGGGCGTCATTGCTGCGGAAATACTCTGTATAGTCAGCAGCGAAGGCGGCAACCCTCTCGTTGATTACAGCGCGGTAACCGGGGGTGTCGTCCCTGGAAGGTGCGGGCAGCACCATTGGGCCGGTCTTTATGCGGATCGAGAGGTCTGGGGTGGATACCCCTCTGGCGGCCATGTCGACGACTTCGGCTGCATTGACGAAGTCCAGGATCTGCGGCGAGGTGCGGAACACGTTTACCATGCGATCGTAGCGGCCTTCGCCTTTGGAAACGGCGACGGCACCGCGCAGGAGCGGTGCGATATCGCCCACATTTGCGAGTTCGGTCGGGATACTGGCCGGCGTGAAGGGATTGCGACCATTGTTCCTGACGTGATCCTCGGCAACGGTGACATAGTGGATCATCCGGTCGTAGGCTTCTTGGGCCGTATCGCCGAAGGTGAAGATCCCGTGTTTGTCGAGGATCAGTCCCTCGACTGTGGGATCCTGGTCGAATACCTCAGCCGCCGCCTTTGCCAAGGCAAATCCTGGCATGATGTATGGCACGAAGCCCATCTTGCTGCCGAACAGTTGGCGGCTCATTTCCCGGCTCTCTGCCTGGTCGGCAATCGCAAGGATCGCCGTCGAATGGGTGTGGTCGATGAACTTGTGGGGCAGGAAGGCATGCAGAAGTGCTTCCACCGATGGATTGGGAGCACCCGGGTCAATCAGGTTGGCGCGCAATAGCGTCACCATGTTCTCGTCGGAGAGCGTCGCCAGTCTGCGGCTCTTCAACAGTGAAGCGAGCTTTACGGCCGGCAAGCCCGCCGGTTCGATGCTGCCCATGTCCCAGCCACTGCCTTTGACGCAGAGGACGGCATGGGTATCGCCAACGAGATCGGTCACCTCGGTCTTGACGGACGTGTTGCCGCCGCCGTGCAGAACGAGACGCGGCTCCCCCCCAAGAAGACGTGTCGTGTAGGTGCGTAGCGCCAGGTCACGATTGACGCCCTTCGCAGCATAGCTTGCAACGAAACGTTCCGCCTCGTCGTCGCGCCAGAGATTCTCCATGATATTGACCTCCCGATATACCGGCCCGACCGGCATCGGTGGACCCAAACTCCAAGGGTTCAAGCCGTGCCCGAACCCACCTTGCCGAGCCCCTCGCGGCTCCAGTGTTGCAGAACCCTTCGTGCCATCGAGGTGGTGACGATCAGATGCGAAGCAAAGCCGCCCTTCAATGCAGCGACGAGCGGTTCGAACTTGTTGTCTTCCTGGACGACAAGCATTCGTTTCTTGATCGCTCTGATGGAATCAAGATCTGCAGAGATGCAACGTCGATTATGGGCGCAATCCATCCAGCGGCCGTCCTGATCGATGAGTTGTCCGGCAATGACGCCTGCTGCTCCCAGTTCGCCCATTTCGTGCATGTCTTGTGCCGAAAGAGCTCCGCATTTTACGAGATGACTGTCAGCCTCGATGCCCCCGACGGAATAGAGCGCCAGCTGGCAGTCGGAAATTGCGGCAAGCTGCTCCTGAATGACCGGCTCGCCGCGTAGCTCGTCGGCCAGTCGCTCCGAAGAGAGCACCAGCGGTGCGTAAAAATTGATGCCCTCTGCATTCAAACGTCGGGCAATTTCCGTGGTGCACTGGTCTGGGCGATAGGAGTATGGGGCTCCCAAATTGCCGCAGAGCTGGACAACAGTTACACCGCGCAGGTCAGCGAAGGGCATCACGTCGGCGATGTGATAGACAGTGCGACCCCAGGCTACGCCCACCCGCTCACCCTTGTTTATCAGCTCAAGGAAGACGGACGCGGCAACGACAGGCATTTCGGCCGCCGGATCCATGGCCTGACGGTCTTCCGGCACTATCCAGACGGTCGTCAGCCCCGTTGCGTCTTCAAGTTCGCGTGCCAGCACTTCATCCGAAAAGAGTTCCGAGGAGGTGGTGATCGTAACGATACCCATCTCGCGCGCTCGGCGAAGATACATTGCAACCGAGGCTCTGGAGATTTCCAGCCTTTGCGCCACTTCGTCCTGACGGAGCCCATGTGTGTAGTAAAGCCAGGCGGCCTTGTGAATGATTTGGTCGGTGGCGCGGATCGACATATGATGTACTCGTCAGGTGCTTCTGACATAATTCACTACCGCTGACAAAAGTCAACCGCTTCGTGGGTACGCCTGTCGTTCGGGCGGTACAGGGTTCAGGCAAGACGCCATTTGCGATGCTCCCGATCCGATTTCTGCCGTTCCGTTAGATGCGATCGTCCTGATGGCTGAGCCATTCTGAGGAACGGATCTGTCGACGATGTCGACATACCGCTGGCTCCTGTCGACGAACGGCCGTTCCGTCGACATGTCGCAGTCGGCACACTTGAGCTTCCTGCCGAGAAGATGCAGGCAGGCGGTTCCTCCCTCCACCTGACCCTGTCCGAGCAATACAGGGCGGAGGTGCGACACCAAGTCGACGCATTCGTCGCCGCACGGTCGGCATGAGCCGAAATTGTTTACTTCCGGTGCTCCCTCGGTGTTCAAGCTCTCCTCGAGGCATCAAACCGTTCGAAGAATGCGGAGCCATTGGGCCTCTCTCCAAATAAGGGGCTGACGCCCCATCACCCGTCAAGACCTTGAACCCTTCGGGCAAAGCCGTCCGGGCCGTGGCTCGGGGCTCTTAGCCCCTGCGCCCGCACCACCCCGGACGCCTTTGGGTCTGGACGGGCTCCCCCCCGCTCTTCGCCAGAGGGGCAGATTGGTTGCATGCGCAACCCGATCAAAGGAGAAGGGACATGAGAAGCGATGTTTACGCGAAGGTGACGGCGAAGATCATTGCCGATCTCGAAAAGGGCGAACTGACCTGGCTGAAGCCCTGGAGTGCCGGCAACGCGGCCGAACGGATCTCAAGACCGCTGCGCCACAACGGACTTCCCTATTGCGGCATCAATATACTGATGCTGTGGGCGGCGGCAACTGAGGCGGGTTACTCATCGGCCTGCTGGATGACCTTCCGCCAGGCCGATGAACTCGGCGCCCATGTGCGAAAGGGTGAGAAGGGCAGTATGGTCGTCTATGCGGGGACGATCCCCCGGGCAGAGGACGAGGAGGAGTCCGGCGACGAGGTGAAGCAGATTCCGTTTCTGAAATCCTACGCGGTCTTCAACACCGAACAGATCGAGGGGCTGCCCGAGCAGTATCATGTGAGGCCGGAGCCGGTGATGGATCCCGTCCAGCGTATTGCCCATGTGGATCAGTTCTTTGCCGCTACGGGTGCCGATATCCGTCATGGCGGCAATCGAGCCTACTACAATGCCGGCAGCGATCATGTGCAGATGCCTCTCTTCGAGAGTTTCCGGAGCCCTGAGGCGCACGCGGCGACGCTTGCGCATGAGATTGTCCACTGGACGAAAAGAGAAGACCGCCTGAACCGCGACTTCGGGCGCAAGAAATGGGGTGATGAAGGTTATGCCCGCGAAGAGCTTGTGGCCGAACTGGGTGCCGCGTTCCTGTGTGCGGATCTCGCCTTGACGCCGAAGCCCGCTGCCGATCATGCAGCCTATATTCAGAGCTGGCTCAAGGTGCTGAAAGAGGACAAACGGGCCATATTCAGCGCCGCGGCTCATGCGCAGCGGGCGGTCGAATATCTGCATGGTCTGCAGAGCTCTCCAAACGCAGGCGAGGGGGCCGTCGCGTAAGCGGCGGTTTCCTTGTTGGCTGGAGAAATGTACGACTGCCGGAAGACGTCAGCCGCAGACCAGATTTCACGACACTTTCCTCAGTGGCCTAAGTGGAAGCTCGAATATCTTTAAACCGGGTCTCCGGGGGGCGAAGCGGCACTCCTATGCTGCTTCGAAGCGGGAGGCTGGCACGCGGCAGCATCAAGATGCGTCAACATTGACGCGCATTAACGAATTGAGCTGAGATTGCCTGGAGAGAACCCTGGCCCGCTCGCAAGGTGCCTCAGGCTGTATGAGCGGTCCAGATATTAATCTCACGCGGAGCTAGATTTTTCCGGTTTGGGTTCAGGGGCATCATCGTAAGGAGACTTGTAGCGCTCTTCAGGCGCGACCCAGGATGCGAGGAACTGGAAGGGGTCGGTATCACCGATCATTTTCCTGGCTAGCGCAAGACGCGTTTCGATGTGCTCGCGCCGGTCGTCCGCAACGTCAACCAGACGATTTTCCGCCTGCCTGAAAAACTGCTCCACCGCCATGACTTTTGTCCATTGCTCGATGATCTGGACCAACTGTTTCTGGCTTTCGAGCAGGGCTTCTGCCGACTTTCGCTTGTCCTCTTTGCGGAGGTACCGCTCCCACTCTGCTTTCCATTCTTGTCTGCGTTGTTCGGCCGCTTCGTCGGCAGCAATCATCAAGGCTTGCACCTTGCTCACCGCAACTTGCAGGGCTTCGACAAACTCAGGGATCATGCTTTCCAGCGAGGCTTGCTCAGTATCCTGCCTCGATATCGACCATTCGACCCCTGATTTCGGCGAGTAGGCGACGATCTTGAAACGTCCGCTGGGTACGTCCTGAAGATGCGTGTAGGAATGAACCAGCTGCCAGGCCTTGGCCGACCTGATGATCTTGCTGTCGACTCGATGGTAACTCCCTTCAAGGTACCGCATCGTGACGCGCTCCGTCATCTCGGTCACTGCGATGCCGATCGGAACCGTCCCGATCTCGAAAACAGTCGCTCGGTCGGGACCCCATGGGCGGCCGGATTGGTAGCGACCATACTTACGATCCTTGCGCTCGTTTTCCCGTTCGTCGATGTCGATGCGTTGCAGCTTTTCCTCTGCTGTCGCGATACGCAGTTTGCAGCCGGCTTCTTCGATAGTGAGATAAAGCTGGTTGGCAATCGCAAGCGCGCGGGGCAGGGAGCTCTCTGAGGCGACGATATCTGGAAGAATTCTCTTGTATGGGCGAAGAAACTCATACTCCTCAGCAACTCGGGTCTTACGAAAATGCTCCTCGACGCCAAGGAGGAAAGGATGCCGTGATCTCCGGTGGGGCTTGACGCTCCTCTTCTTGCGAGGCTCTCGGGTCAGAGGTGGCCCTTGTCGTTGCGGCCTTTTGACCGGTTGTGAGAGGTCGATGATATCGTCATCGGCCACGGGAAGGGGTAGGAGTTCCGCGGGCAGGCCCATTGCCTTTCGGGTCCAGTAACCCGCCCCTGGAAACGGCACATCATGCTTCTTGCAGATGGCTGACAAGGCTGGCGCCGATAGTCCGAGTTCAGGTGCAATCTTGTTCAGGGGCGAGTTGCAGACCCTTTGGTAAAGCTCAATGCGCGTCAGTTGCATGCTCGAAAACTGTCTCGTTCAGGATACGGGAACGATATCGGCACCGGGCAGTCCGTGGCAAGCGACTGCGCCACTACCGCCGCATTGCCGCTTCCTCGTCCAATTCCATCGCATCAAGCGCCGTTGTGATTGGCAGGGTACCGTCGTGATCTCGAAGGGTAAGGGCGGTCGACCTCTCGCGAGTTGGGTGCAGCCCTCGTCGCCAGTGGCTATCTGTGCGTTATTATGTCTCTGCGAGTAACCTGCAGGCGCCCCATGAAGAAGATGTCCCGCACAGACATTCCCGACTTCATCGACGAGGTGATTGCCACTGGATGCAGTCCAACTCCGGTCGGGGATGGATACCTGATTGGGGACCGGGATCTTGCACAGCAAAGCTGCGAGACGGTGCAGGTGAAGCTGCTCGATATCATTGTGCGATACGGTCGAGAGACCACCTCCTCGCCGAATTGCGCGCTATCTAACGTCGATCGGACGCGCCTATCAGCTTCCTTCAATTCACTAGAGCGAGGGAAAGGGCTTCCCCAGTTGCAAGAGGTAAAATCTTGGAATTGTCGCGACTGATGAATGGTTGGTTTGTAAACGTGCGGGCGGGGTGCGAACCTCCGACCCTCGAAAACGGATCGCAGTGTATGGCCCCCAGCCAATATGCGACCGCCCGCATCCTTCATCGGACGAATTGGTTTAGGACGATGACGTCGACAGTGACGGTTCAACGGCAAGGGGCGGCAGCTTCGCGCCTCCGATGTGGTCATCCGAGACCGACAGCCGCGACCCCGATAGCTGCCACTTCTTGAGCTTGTCGGCTGGCGGGTGCCATTTGCGCTTAACGGTCGTTGCTGAGCCAAGCACTTTCGAGCGAATCTCACCTAATGGGACACGCGGTGTTTCGCTGAAATGGGTCAGTCTGGTTGTATCACGCGATTGGCCCAATGCATCCGAATCGGCTAACAAGTCGCGATGACAATCAGCCACATCGACGCGCGCGAAGAGAGTTTTGCCTGGACGCGACACTGGATTCCGGAAGGTGGCGAGCCCGTTGGGACGGATCGTTGGGACGCGACGAGCGAAACCACCCCCGTGGTGTTGACCGAAATAGCGGAAACACCGTGCCTTGTGCTCTTAGGCGACCCCGGTATGGGCAAGACGCACGAGATAGAAGGACTCGCGGCCTGGCTAGGGGACAAGGGCGAGCAGTTCGATCTGCTCCGCGGCGGGGACGGTAAGTTCCCCACCGAACTCGACGCGTTGATCACGTCCGAACATCACCGCCGCTGGGCTGACGATGAGCGGCCATGGCATATCCTGATCGATGGCATTGACGAGATCGCCGGATTGCCGTCGTCGGCTGAACAACTCCTTAGCCATTTCCTCGATCAGCTTTTTTCCAGCAATCGCAAGAGAGCGTTGCTACGGATCGCGTTGACATGCCGAACAGCGGCTTGGACCGAGGGGCTTGACCGGGTAATTGAACAGCGCTGGCCAATCGGAAGCTTCAAGAAGCTAACGCTGGCGCCGCTCGAAGAAGAAGACATCCTCGCAGCAGTCGAGCGCACGGAGCCGCAGGTCGCCGAACGCGAGCGTCTTTCCGAACGTCTGCTGGGTGAACAGTTGCGGGCGGTGGCGAGCCGCCCGTTGTTGCTGAGACTGCTGCTTCGGAGCCATATTGGAAGTGAAACGCTGCCGGCGAGGCAGGCGGATCTGCTCGAGCGCGTCGTCGAACGCGCGTTGGGGGGGGGCGCCGTCGCGAACCCCGCGACCCGCATGGTTGTCGCCGGCCGCCTCGCTGTTGCAACGACCTTCTCCGGTATCATGCGGTTCACTCCCGGCGTCGCTGCAGTCAGCCCGGACATTCTGCCGATCGCTCGAATTGCCGGAGGCCTTGAACCGTCCACGGCTGGGAGCGTCGTTGCGACACCCGCGCTGCTTACCGAAATTCTGCGCACGCCGCTTTTCGCCGAAGTGGAACCGGGGATCTTCGAATGGACCCACAGGACGTTCGTCGATTATCTCACAGCTCGATATCTGGCCGATCATCGCCTGTCTGCTGATCAGATCCTGTCTTTACTGAATGTACCCGAACTCGGCGGACCCGGCGGGATCGCGCCACAGCTTCTTGAGGTGGCGGGCTGGGCTGCAGCGATGGTCCCGCCATTTTTCGATATGCTCCTCGAGCGGCAGCCCGATATATTGCTGCGCGCGCAGGCCGCCGTCCTTGAGCCTGCGGATCAGTCCAGGCTGACGGCGGCGATACTGAAGCGATTTGCGGCGGGCGATTTGCTCGACCAGTACGATCAGTTGGTTCCGTTGTTCGGCTCCTTGCGACACCCAGAACTCACCGAGCAATTGCGGCCTGTCATCGCCGGCGCTCTGACGCCGCCCTTCGAGCGGCGTGCTGCGATCGATATCACAGCGGAGGCAAGAGAAATTGGTTTGACGCCGGTGCTGCTCGAGGTGGCTGGTGATCCCAAAGCCGACGGGCCGATCAGATCGATGGCTGCACGCACGGTTGCGAGATTAAACGGGGACGACGCACCCGAACTCCTCGCGCCGCTTCTGGCGGGCGATCTCGATAGTGACACAGAAGATCGCTTGCGCGGCGTCCTGCTATCGATTTGCTGGCCGAAAGCGTTGCCATTTCGCCAATTGCTTGGGGCGCTGACGGTCCCTCGCCAAAAGAATTTCATCGGCAGTTACCAGCTTTTTCTCCACCGGTTCGCAGCGCCGGATCTCACCTCGCGCCAAGCGCTCGACACCATTGCCTGGCTGCAGCGCCGGCTTGACATCGATCAAGGCGAGCATGACCGGCTCCAGCCGGTAATGGTCAAGCTGTTTCGCGCGATCATTGCCCGGATTGCTGATCCCGAAGTACGGAAGGCGCTGGCGGCCTTTGTCGTCACTGCTGACCGCAAAATCTATCAGATCGTCCTGAATAACGGTGTGGTATCGCTGCCGTGGCCGGATAATTCCGAAGCGCGATCCGCATTTGTGCTTGAAACCCTTCGGCATGCGGACGATCCGTCTCGCGCCGTAGCACTGCTTGTGCATCACTTGGCCGGTCTGGTCAGACCGGACGATCTCGACTCGTATCTCGCGATGATGCTGGCGGAGCGTGCAGACCTACGCGGGCCGCTTACTCAGATCATCGCTGACCTTACACAATCGCTGCCGTTTGACACACTCGATCGTGTCTGGGAGGCAGCATCGCGCGTTCCCGAGCTGCAGCGAACTCTCGCAGCCCGTTACTCGATCGATCTGGATTCGACTGCTGCCGAGTACATGCGCAAGAGTGTCGAACGGCAACGCGAGAGGCACGAAGCAGAGGAGCGAGAAACTAAAGCCAAGACGTCTTGGCGGTCGTCAGTGATCAATCTTCTCGACCGGATCGAAGCGGGCGAAGCGTCACTGTGGTGGCAACTCAACCTCGAGCTCTTCCACGAGCCGAACGGCGACTATGATGGGCATTTCGAGTTCGAGACCGATCTGACCGCGACGCCGGGCTGGCAGGCGCTCGACGGCCGAGAGCGCGAGCGAATTTGTCGGACGGCCCTCGTCTATCTTCGCGACGCCCCGCTGACCGATATCAGTTGGCTGGGCACGAGCACCAGTCACCGGCCTGCCAATGCCGGCGTCCGGGCGCTGCGCTTACTGCGCGACGAGGAGCCGAGCACCTTCGAAGGACTGTCCGCCGAAACCTGGGCTGTCTGGGCACCGGCGGTGCTTGGCTTTCAAGGGAACGACTTTTACACCGAAGGAAATCCCCAGCGTGACCTGATGCGAGTCGCCTATCGCCTTGCGCCAGATTCGGTGCTCGCCGCAGTCCGGCAGATCGCCTCCGGCGCTGCATCCGAGGGGTTGAGCACGCGGGTGTTTGAGCTCCTTGACGGCTTGCTCGACCGACCGCTTTCGGAACTTCTGCACGAGTTGCGCCGTGCCGGAGATCTCAAGAGCATTGACGCGGCGTCTGAGATTCTAGCGTATCTAGTGCGCAACGGCGACCTACGCGCGGTACAGCTCATCCACGATGCCCTGACTTCGTCTTCCGCGAAGCTAGCAGGTGCGGCGACGGAAGGCTCTCGGATTGAAAAGGGTGTCGTTGAGCTCCTTTGCAAAAGGCCGGCAGACACGTGGTTCGAGTTGCTTGCGTTGCGCGAGCGAAACGAGGCGCTCGCCCGCTCGATCTGGACTAGCTTCGCTCACGACGTTGCCTTCCATCGCTCGTTCGATTTCGACGCGCTGTCCGAATATGCCTTGGCTCAGGCCTATATTGATCTGGTCGTCTTGCTGCCCGAGCGCCCGCCGACCGGGGCTGGCGCGCGCGTTCTTGGAGTGCCGGATTATGTCGAGCAATTGCGCAGTGTACTGCTGTCGCGGCTAGTCGCAGCGGGGACAAACGCCGCGCTCGAGCAAATGTACCGAATGCGCGATGCATTGCCCGAACTGCAAGATGCTCTGGGCTGGTCGATCGAGCAGGCCCGCCACGCAGTCCGTGCAAAGGCAACGCGTCGTGAGGATCCCGCCGATATTCTGGCAAGGATCGGCTACATGGGCGCTCCGACCGAGCCGCCCGAACCGGACGTTGAGGAAAAGTCCAAGGCCAAGACAGCTGACAGCGACGACGTGCCTATCGAAATGGACATCGCGGTGCCCGCACCGGCGCCGTCGGGCCTCCTACCAATCGCAGATCGGCGCACCATACTTGCAGTGGCGACTGAATGGGCTTCGCATCACGGCGGGATATCTACGCTCAACCGCGAGCTCTGTATCGCGCTAGCCGCACTTGGGCACACCGTTCTGTGTCTCGTCCCGAATGCGTCCGACGCCGACGTCCTTGATGCAAAAACGGCCCGGGTTGAGCTCGTCCGATGCCCTGACTCAGTCCAGATTGGGGGGCACGCGCAGTTCCTTTTGTGCGAGGCGGGACACCTCAGCACCAAACCGGATCTGCTGATCGGTCATGATCATATCACAGGTCCCGCCGCGCGCGCTTTGGCCACCCGGTTCGGCGCTAAATACGTCCATTTTCTCCACACTATTCCCCACGAAAACGAAGGGTTGAAAACGCCTCATGGAGATGCCCTTTTCGATCCGCTACGAGGCGAGGCAAAACTCGACGATCAGATCGCACTCGCGGAGCTGGCCAATTTGGTCGTCGCTGTGGGGCCACGCATCAAGAGAAGCTTTCTGTGGCAAGCGCCTTTGCCTACCATGACCATGCTCGTGCCGGGCCTCAGCCCGCCATTGCTGAAGTTGGTCCCAGACCCCCAAAATCTTCAAATGAATTCCTGCTTGATGTCGGGCCGCATGGAGGACGCCGGCGTTAAGGGAGGTCTGCTGGCGTGCGACGTGATCAAGAGGGTTGCGACCGAGCGGCTCTGGAAATCCGGGCAGACGCCGAAGCTGGTGATGCGCGGTTTCACGAAAGAAAAGGCACTTGCCGAGTTCGAGAATATCGGGGAGTTCAAGGACTATTCGCAATTTGTACAGCTAAGGTCGTTCTCGACTGAACCGGCGAAACTCGTGCAGGACTACCTCGGCTCAGCGCTGATAATCATGCCGTCGGTCGCGGAAGGATTCGGGCTGACTGGTCTCGAAGCGATTGCCGCCGGCGTGCCTGCCATCATTTCGGCGGAAAGCGGCCTCGCTGAATACCTGCGCGATCCTGAGTTGAACCAAGGACTCGACGCACACCTTTTTGAGCCCAGCATTGCACCTGTAGCGCTCGCTGACGCGGCGAATCGTGAAGAGTGGGCAGCGAAAGTTGGCGCCGCGCTGTCGGACCATAAAGCCACATTCGCCCGGGCTGCGAAGTTGCGCGCGGAGCTTGAGATTCGCCTGACCTGGGAAAAGGCTGCACGCGGCCTGTCGCTTGACTTCTTGAGGCTATAGCGCCGTCAGGATCGACTTAAGTAATTGATACGGCGAAGGAAAGAATGGCAGATGGACTAGGGGCTCGAACCGAGCCCCCCCGGGATTACATCGTCGGTTGCGATGAGCGTTCGCTTTGCCATCAGCGAAGCCGGAATCAGACGGTCTGCAGTCGGCCCCGTCATATCAACGAAGGTGCGCATTCTCCCTCTGGCCAAGGGTGACGATAGGAGAATTAAAACGGGGATGTCACAGTATAATCCTGCTGCGCTGGGTCGTCCGGCTTGGAACGCAGGCAAGCGCGTCGGTGTCAAGAAGCTCCTGAACATGGTCTATAAGTCCACAGGCATCCTTCGAGCTATCCAGATCCTGCATGGCCATACCAAGATCGAGAACACAGGGAGGTACCTTGGCGTCGACATTGAAGACGCACTAGAACTGGCTGAGCGGACTGAAATCTAACGGGCGTCCTTGGGGCGAGGCTCAGGCACATTCTTGAGGATGCTCATGTAAGAAGTCCGCTTTTGCGCCACGTGGTGCAAAAGCGGACTGTCGGCCATCGGCCCCAAATTGGCCACTCAAGAAATTCGCGTCAGTTGCGCGATAGCGTGTTCCTCAAGCGATCGCTTGAAGTCCTTTGGCCTTGATGACCGTAAGCAGCCGCAGAGCAGGGCCTCCTGGCTTCTTTACCCCGCGCTCCCAGTCGGAGACGAGGCCTTTGCTCACATTCAGATACCTCGCAAATACTGGTTGCGAGACCTGCTCTCGCTCGCGGATCATACGGATCTCACCTGGCTCAATTGATTGAACCTCTTTGAGGCAGGCCATGTCGAACTCGCGCATCGTGCGTTTGTCCACTGCTCCACTTTGGTGAAGGCCTTCGACCATCTCGTGGACAGAAGCCATGATCTCGCTCTTATAGCCCTTGCTCACTACCCGTTACCTCCTTCATCCTGCCGCTTTGTACTTCTCTGGCCATAGCGTCGTCCGGTAGGCCGAGAATCAGTTTTGCAGCTTTTTTGAGCGCCACTTCATCCTCAGCGCTGATGTTCGCGCGGTCATTCTTGGAGAAGCCGAACACGAAGACTGCACGCTCCCCGGAGCGAAACAGAACAAGCGTTCGGTAGCCACCAGACTTTCCGCGACCTGGCCTTGCCAGTCGTTGCTTGATAAGCCCGCCACCAAGATCCGCATCGATCAATCCGAGCTCAGCACGCCTAATCGCGTCCATCAACAATCCATCTGTGATGTGCGCTTTGCGTGCGAATTTGTCGAACCAAGCATTTTTGAAAATGCGCATGTCAGCTCAAATCCCCGAATACATATTACACATAGCGTTACCTTTCAACAGGTTCACGATGCCCGGCGGATGTCGGTCTGGCCGGCCCAGCGGTTGGCAAGGTGAGCGTGGCGCTGTCTCAGGAATGCGATTGTTGAAAGACGTCCCGCTGCTGCGTCACCCGGTGGCCAATTGCCTGGCAGCGAGTAACCTGACCTACCGCCAACGACGGTCATCAGACTAAGCGCCTCGATGTCAGGAAGCTGACTTTCTCTCAGCCAGATGCGCCATTGGTCGATCTGAGCAGTCCTTGTCGCGGGTACGAACACCAACGGGACCGCTGACGGTCTTTCGGGGCGGGATTGCGCCTCTTCGCGCGCGTTAGGTTTATATATTTTTTCTTTCTCTGGATTCGGTGGACATATCTGACCGCCTTTGCCGGACATATCTGACTGCCTTCGTGGACGGATCTGGCCGCCTTCGTCTGGGCGAAGGGTGACAATTCTGTCCGTCTTTTCACGTGCCTCGGATGCTCGTAGGATCGACAACGCAGAGGGACGATATTCTGTATTGTGCCCTGTTCCATTCCCGCGCCGGACATCGAGCCACTGTTTGTCTTCGAGTTCCCGGATCGCACGCTGGATGGTCTTGACGCTCTTGCCGGTCGCGTCGGCAATCGTTCGATAGGACGGCCACGCCTTCTCGGTGTGGCCGTTCATGTGTGTGGTGACGATGTACAATGCTACCGACCGAGCGTTATCGCTGAGATCCTTGTCGCAGCTCAGTTGCTGGAGCCACTGCAGTTTCACTTCTCGAAACGGACGGTGATTGGTCATGCCCACCTCCCATTCGACATCGTCGCAGAAGGGGTCTCGTGGGCAGTTGAGCTGAAGGCCGCTCTGTATGGAGCAGTGTCGCCACCAATGACGTAGAGACGCTCAAGAGACCTTGACATTTGTGACTTAAGTGATTGATTTCGGGGTGGTAGTTTGACGTGCTGTTTCAGCCAAGTGCACAGTATTCCGACAGCAAAAGCGGTTTGAAAATCCGCGTGTCGGTGGTTCAAATCCGCCTCCGGGCACCATTCTCCGATCTTCCCAGATTTATCGTCTGCCCCCATCCCCTTGGATCTTGCACAAAGCGTTTGCTTGGCGTCCTGAAAAGGTCGGGCGTTACATCTGCATCTTAGGTCTTTCTTCACGGTGATCGGCGCTTCCTATTCCCGCACGCAGTGGTTCTGCTGCGCAGCGGGACCGTGCCCACCATTCTCACACGCTGTTCCTCTCATCTGATTGACCGCTGACGATTTTTGATTTACGGCTAACGAAATTCAAAAATCGTCAGACGTAAATCATCATGACCCCAAGCGCAGTCCAGGCCACCGAAACAGCCGATATGGCCACCCGCATCCTCGAGGCGGCGGAGCGGCAGTTTCGACACTATGGCTATAGCAAGACGACGGTCGCCGATGTGGCGAAGGAACTCGGCATGTCGCCTGCCAACATCTACAGGTTTTTCGGCTCGAAGAGCGAGTTGCTGGAGGGCGTCTGCGCCCGCCTCTTGCACCAGAGCCTGTCAATCGCCCAGTCCATCGCCGCCCTTCCGGTCAGCGCGGAGGAAAGGCTGCGCCGCTATTCCATGACGCTTTTCGAGTTCACCGTGGCCACCATGCTCGATGAGCGCAAGGTGCATGACATGGTCGTGGCCGCAATCGAGCAGAGCTGGGGTGTCATTGATCAGCATATCGACGAAATCCAGGCCATCCTGACAGACATCATTGCCGAAGGCATGGAAAAGGGAGAGTTCGCCAAGGGCGATCCGGCCCATGCGGCGCGCTGTTTCGGCGCGGCGACCTCGCCATTGCACCATCCCCAGATGGTCGCCCAGTGTATTGGCAAGACCAATCGCGCTGGTCCGGAAGATCTGACCGAATTTGCCATCCGAGCCCTCAAAGTCTGAGACCCCCGCCGGGGAGGAACCACTATGTCCGCCAGCGCCCGCCTGTCCCTGACTGCATTGTCCCTTTTCGCCGCCTTCGGGCTCGCAGCCTGCACGGAAGGCGGGGCAGAAACTGTGGAGCAGCCGAGCCTTCGCCCCGTGAAGGTGCTCGAAGTCGAGGCGCCGTCGACCGCGCGTGAATTGCGTTATTCCGGAACGGTAAAGGCCCGCAGTGAGGCCGCCACCGGTTTCCGCGTGGCCGGCAAGATCATCGAGCGCCCGGTCGATATTGGGGATCGTGTGATGCCGGGTGATGTTCTGGCGCGCCTCGATGTGACGGATTACCAGTTGCAGATGCGCAGTGCCGAGGCGAGCCTCGCCGCCGCCGACCGCCAGCTGGAAACGGCGGACTTCGCCCTGAAACGTGCAGATGCCCTCTACCGCCAGCAGGTGACGACCAAGGCGCAGCTTGAGCAGGCGCAACTCACCTACAATCAGGCCCTCGCCACGCGCGACAGCCAGCGTTCCTCGCTTGAGCAGGCGAGAAACCAGGTCGCCTATGGCGAGTTGAAGGCGGACAAGCCGGGCATTGTCACCGCCATCAGCGCGGACGCCGGCCAGGTTGTGGCGGCAGGCAGCCCTGTTGTCACGGTCGCGGCCGACGGGGAGAAGGAAGCACTCATCGCAGTGCCGGAAAACGAGATCTTTGCATTCGCCCCCGGCAAGGAGGTCGAAGTCGGCTTCTGGTCGAAGGATGGCCTTGCCCTCAAAGGCACCGTCCGCGAAGTTGCGGGCAGCGCGGATGCAACGTCGCGAACCTTTGCCGTGCGCATCACGCTTCCCGACAATCCGCAGATCCTGCTTGGCATGACCGCGCGTGTGACGGCGCTGGCACCATCGGACAAGAGCCTGTTCGAACTGCCACTTTCCGCCCTTGCTCAGGATGCCGCCAAGCAGCCGAAAGTCTGGACCGTCGATCGGACCGACGCCACGGTCCATGCGCGATCGGTCACGATCGACACGTTTTCCGATACGGGTATCCAGGTGTCTGCAGGCTTGAAGCCCGGTGATCTCGTGGTCGTGGCAGGCACGCAGTTCATGGCGGAAGACATGAAGGTTCGGCTGGCCAACGAGAACCTCTCGCGCTCGGCCGAGGCTGGTCCGACAACCGCCACCGTCACGCCCGACGCCGCAACCCGGTAAGCCCAGCGCGCCCCCTACCTTCGGGACATTTCAATCATGACAAACTCTCCTGTCGAGCCGGGCTCGTTCAACCTGTCCCGTTGGGCCATCGCTCATCCCAGCATAGCCCGTTTCCTCTTCGGCCTCATCATCCTGACGGGTCTCTTCGGACTGATGCGAATGGGCCAGAAGGAAGATCCGGACTTCACCTTCCGCGTCATGGTGGTGCAGGCCTTCTGGCCGGGCGCATCGCTGGCCGACATGCAGGATCAGGTGGTCAACAAGATCGAGCGCAAGCTGCAGGAGACGCCCTATCTGGACTGGGTCAAGTCCTACACCCGACCGGGTTCGGCGATCATCACGCTGCAGGTGACGGGCAATACCGATGCCGATGATGTGGCTGATGCCTTCTACCAGGTCCGCAAGAAGGTCGGCGACATCGAGAACGAGCTGCCCGAAGGTCTGCTGGGCCCATATTTCAACGACGAGTTCGGCGATACCTACATCACGCTCTATGCGCTGACAGGCGATGGCTACAGCTATCCCGAGCTCAAGCAGCATGCGATCCAGGCGCGCGATGTCCTCTTGTCGACCGAAGGGGTCGAAAAGGCGGTGATCTTGGGCGATCAACCGCAGAAGATCTTTATCGAAGTGTCGTCCAAGGCGCTTGCCGAACGCGGTCTGACCTTCACCGACCTGCAGAGCGCACTTGCCGGCCAGAATGCGATTGATGCCACCGGGAGTATCGACACGGGATCCCGATCGGTCCGCATATCCGTCGATGGCGGTTTCTCCGCCGCGGAAGACATCCGCGAACTGCGCCTGAATTCCGGCAACCAGGTCACGCGTCTGGGCGATATCGCCACGGTCACCGAAGGTCTCGAGGATCCCTACCAGCGCAAGTTCCGGTTCAACGGCAAGGACTCCGTCCAGGTCGGCGTCGTCATGGCCAAGGGCTTCAAGGTGACCGATGTCGGTGATGCCGTGGAGGAGACGCTGGAGCGTTTCGAGGCGACGCTGCCAATCGGCCTCGAGGTATCGCAGATTTCCAACCAGCCGGAAGTGGTTCGCGAGGCAATCGGTGAATTCATGAAGGCGCTCGGCGAAGCCCTGCTGATCGTGCTCGTCGTCTCCTTCGTCTCCATCGGCTGGCGCTCTGGCCTGGTGATTGCGATCGCCATACCGCTGGTGCTCGCCGCAACCTTCGCCGTCATGTACGAACTCGGGCTCGACCTGCAGCGGATCTCGCTCGGTGCCCTGATCATCGCGCTAGGCCTGCTGGTCGATGACGCGATGATCGTCGTGGAGATGATGGAGCGAAAACTGGAGGAGGGGCTTGAGAAGCTGGATGCGGCGAGTTTCGCCTATTCCTCGACGGCCTTTCCAATGCTCACCGGAACACTCATAACCACAGCCGGTTTCATCCCGGTCGGCTTCGCGGAATCGACAGCCGGTGAATATGTCCGCTCGCTGTTTTATGTCGTGGGTATCTCCCTGGTCATTTCCTGGTTCGTCGCCGTCTACTTCACGCCCTGGCTCGGTTACATGATCCTGAAGCAGAGGGCCCATGCCGGCAGCCATCACGACGCTTTCGACACCCGCTTCTATCGTCGCCTCCGTGCGACCGTCTCCTGGGCGGTGGAGCACCGCATCATCGTGATCGTCTCGACGCTCGCCATCTTTGCGGTCAGCCTCTGGTCCTTCCAGTTCATCCCGAAGAACTTCTTCCCGCAGTCGTCACGACCGGAAATCCTTGTCGACATGTGGTTGCCCGAGGGTACCTCGATCAAGGAAGTCGAGGCTGAGGCCCGGCGCCTCGAAGCGGTATTGCTGACCGATCCGGATCAGCGCTTCGTCGCAACCTATGTGGGTGAGGGCGCGCCGCGCTTCTTCCTGCCGCTCGACCAGCAGTTGCGCAATCCGAACTATGCCCAGCTCTTGGTCATGGCGAGGGACGAGGATGCGCGCGAACGTCTGATCACCAAGTTGCGCATGGCACTGGCGGAAGACTTCCCCTCGGTGCGCGGTAAGGTCGATCGACTGTTCCTAGGGCCGCCGACCGGATGGGCCGTGCAGATGCGTGTAAGCGGACCGGAGCGGGACGAGGTTCGTCGCATTGCCGATCAGGTAAAGGCGCGCTTCAACCAGAACCCCGTTTTGCAGGCTGTCCATGACGACTGGCTTGAGCCGGTCCCCGCGATGACGCTGGTCGTCGACCAGGATCGTGCCCGTGCCCTCGGCGTCTCCTCACAGCGCCTGCGTCAGATGCTGCAGGCGACAATGAGCGGTGCGCCACTCGCCGATGTTCGCGCCGGTGAGGAAACAATCTCGATCGTGGCCCGGGAGCCGGAAGATAGCCGCCGCCTGTTGACGGCAGTCAATTCGATCTATGTCCCGACCGATCTCGGGGCATTCATCCCCTTGTCGCAGATTGCCAAGGTCGTGCCGAAGCTGGAGCAGGGCATCGAATGGCGTCGCAATCGTTTGCCGACGATCACGGTGCGAGCCACCTTGCCGGACGGTCTGCAATCGAACGACGTGACCTTGAAGATGTTCGACGAAATGCAGTCCTTGCGCGACAGCCTGCCGGCTGGTTACGCGATCGAGATCCAGGGCGGAGCGGAGGACAGCGCCGAGAGCCAGAATTCGATTGCGGCCAAGGCGCCGATCATGCTGCTGGTCATTGTGGTGCTGCTAATGATCCAGCTTCAGCATTTCGGCAAGGCCATGCTGGTGCTGGCGACCGGACCGCTCGGCATCATCGGGGCCGCCGCGGCCCTCCTCATTTCAGGCGCCCCCTTCGGATTTGTCGCGATCCTTGGCGTTATCGCCCTGCTCGGCATCATCATCCGCAACTCGATCATTTTGATCGACCAGATCGACCAGGACATCGCAGCTGGCATGGAACGGCGTGAAGCGATCATCGGATCGGCTGTCCGCCGCTTCCGCCCAATCATGCTGACGGCGCTGACCGCAGTTCTCGCGCTGATCCCGATTTCACGCGGCATCTTCTGGGGGCCGCTGGCTTACGCGATGATGGGCGGCATTCTGGTCGCAACCGTCCTGACCATTCTGGTTCTGCCTGCAGCCTATGCTTTCTTCTTCGGTCGCTCTCCCCACAAAGCGTGACTGAAGGAGAGGAGGAGAGGGTCCCCAAGCCTCTCCTCCTTCCCCTTTTCGCCCGTGCCGATGGCGTTGCGTTTCATTGTTTTTTTTGATCGGTTGATAAATTTTCTTTCCGTTGCTAGACCACCGCGACTCGGCCAAATGTCCTTGTCTTTTTGCGACGCACTACGTGGCGCGGCCTTGATTCTTAGGGTCAATCAAAGATCTCTAATGTTCGATGAGTTCCCAAAGCGACCTGTCGTTTTAGAAAACATTTGAACTGCCATCCGTCTATTGTGGCGAAAACCAGACCAATTCTGTGACGGAATTGAGCCGAATCTCTCTTTACAACGTTTCCGAAGGCGATAAGACACTGCATCAGTGATCGAGTGGACGACCTCTGCTGCTTGTCAGATTACGACGCGCGGCTGGAGACCCTTCGATCGCCGGAAGACCGGTTGACCCCGACCTTCACAAAACACGGGCGCGATCCACGCGCCGCGGGACCAAAAGAACCGGCGAGGACGCTCGTCCTTTGCCTTTGGGAGACTGTTCATGAAAACCAAGTTCGCTCTTGCAGCTGCAGCACTCGCTGCCGCCACTTTCCTGTCGGGCGCGGCAAGCGCCAAGACCTTCGTTTACTGCTCGGAAGGATCGCCGGAAGGCTTCGATCCCGGCATGTACACCGCCGGCACGACCTTTGATGCCTCCGCGCATCCGATCTACAGCCGCCTGATGGAATTCAAGCCCGGCACCACCGAAGCGGAAGCCGGTCTGGCCGAAAGCTATGAAGTCAACGCCGAAGGCACCGAATACACCTTCAAGCTTCGTTCGGGCGTCAAGTTCCACACGACCGAGTTCTTCACTCCGTCGCGTGATTTCAACGCCGATGACGTCCTCTTCTCGCTGGATCGCCAGCTGAAGGCCGATCATCCGTGGAACCAGTATGTTGCCGGCACCTCCTGGGAATATGCCGCAGGCATGGGCTTCCCCGAGCTGATCAAGTCGATCGAAAAGGTCGACGACATGACGGTCAAGATCACGCTCAACAAGCCGGAAGCACCGTTCCTCGCGAACCTTGCAATGCCCTTCGCATCGATCGTTTCGAAGGAATATGCCGACAAGCTCGAAGCTGAAGGCAAGAAGGAACAGCTGAACCAGATGCCGGTCGGCACGGGTCCGTTCTCCTTCGTCGGTTACCAGCAGGACGCCGTCATCCGCTACAAGAAGAACGCCGATTATTGGGGTGGCGCGCCGAAGATCGACGATCTCGTCTTCGCGATCACCACGGATGCTGCCGTTCGTTACCAGAAGCTCAAGGCTGGCGAATGCCACCTGATGCCGTTCCCGAACGCAGCCGACGTCGAGACCATGAAGTCCGACCCGGCTCTGACGGTCATGGAACAGGAAGGCCTGAACGTCGCTTACCTGGCCTACAACACGACCCAGGCTCCGTTCGACAAGCCGGAAGTGCGTAAGGCGCTGAACAAGGCGATCAACAAGGAAGCCATCGTCGACGCCGTATTCCAGGGCATGGCGACTCCGGCCAAGAACCCGATCCCGCCGACCATGTGGTCTTACAACCAGTCCACTCAGGACGACGCGTATGACCTGGAAGCTGCGAAGGCAGAACTCGAAGCCGCTGGTGTAACCGGCCTTTCGATGAAGGTCTGGGCAATGCCGGTTTCGCGCCCCTACATGCTGAACGCACGTCGCGCCGCTGAAATCATCCAGGACGATTTCTCCAAGATCGGCGTCACCGTCGAGATCGTCTCCTACGAATGGGCCGAGTATCTCGACCGCTCGAAGGCCAAGGATCGTGACGGCGCCGTCATGCTCGGCTGGACCGGCGACAACGGCGACCCGGACAACTTCCTCGACACGCTGCTCGGCTGCTCTGCCGTCGGCGGCAACAACCGCGCTCAGTGGTGCAACGAGGAGTTCGACGCCCTGGTGAAGAAGGCCAAGGTCACCTCCGACCAGGCCGAGCGCACCAAGCTCTACGAAGAAGCGCAGCTCGTCTTCAAGCGCGAAGCGCCTTGGGCCACGATCGACCATTCGCTCTCGATCGTTCCGATGCGCAAGGAAGTCTCTGGCTTCGTCCAGAGCCCACTTGGCGACTTCACCTTCGAAAACGTCGACATCGCCGAGTAATCGGAACACGCAATCTTTCGCCGCGGGCCCTGGCCCGCGGCGTTTGTCGTTGATGCAAGACCAATCTCGCGTCATGCTCGAAAGCTCAGGTGAAGCGTTTCGGGTAACCACAGATGGCCTTGGTGCCGTGGTTCGACCTCCCTTAAACAACAGGTCTCACACATGTTTGGCTTTCTCCTGCGACGGCTCGCCGTCTTGATCCCGACCTTTCTCGGCGTCTCGATCATTGCCTTCGCTTTCATCCGGCTTCTTCCTGGCGATCCGGTTGCGCTGCTCTCCGGTGAGCGCGTCATGTCGCCCGAGCGGCACGCACAGATCAGTGCGCAGCTCGGTCTCGACCGTCCTGTCGTCGTCCAGTACTTCGATTATCTCGGCGGCGTCCTGACCGGTGACTTCGGCACTTCGATTGTCTCGAAGAGCCCGATCATCGACCAGTTCTTCGCGCTGTTCCCCGCCACCGTCGAATTGTCCATCTGTGCGATCCTGTTGGCCGTCGCGATCGGCGTTCCCGCCGGCATCATCGCTGCGATCAAGCGCGGTTCATTCTTCGACCAGACCATGATGGGAATTGCCCTTGTCGGCTATTCCATGCCGATCTTCTGGTGGGGCCTTCTATTGATGATCCTGTTCTCCGGCATCCTGCAGTGGACACCGGTATCGGGACGCATCTCGCTGATGTTCTTCTTCCCGCCGGTCACGGGTTTCATGCTGATCGACAGCCTGCTGTCGGGACAGAAGGGCGCCTTTGCCTCGGCCGTCAGCCATCTCATCCTGCCGACGATCGTGCTTGCGACCATTCCTCTCGCCGTCATCGCGCGGCAGACGCGCTCGGCCATGCTGGAAGTCCTGTCGGAAGATTATATCCGGACGGCCCGCGCCAAGGGCCTCTCGCCTTTCCGCGTCGTCAGCCTGCATGCGCTGCGCAATGCCATGATCCCGGTCATCACCACGATCGGCCTGCAGATCGGTGTCCTGCTGGCCGGCGCGATCCTGACCGAAACGATCTTTTCCTGGCCGGGCATCGGCAAGTGGATGGTCGACAGTGTGTTCCGCCGTGACTACCCGGTCATCCAGGGAGGCCTCCTCCTGATTGCCGGCATCATCATGGTCGTGAATCTCATCGTCGACCTGCTCTACGGCCTGATCAACCCGCGCATCCGCCACTAGAAGGATAAAGTCCCATGGCAGAGACAACAACCAGCCAGCCGGTTTCGAGCGCCCAGATGCGCCGCCAGATGCTGGCCGAATTCTGGTTCTACTTTTCCGAAAACCGCGGTGCCGTCGCAGGCCTCGTCGTCTTCGTCGCTCTCGTGCTGATCGCCGTCTTCGCCGGCGTCATCGCACCCCATTCGCCCTTCGAGCAATATCGTGATGCGGTTCTGCTTCCGCCCGCCTGGCTTGAAGGTGGTAACTGGAGCTTCCCGCTCGGCACCGATCCCGTCGGACGCGACATCCTCTCGCGCCTGATCTACGGTTCGCAGTATTCTCTGTTCATCGGTGTGTTCGTTACGACGCTGTCGCTGACGACGGGCATCGCGATTGGTGTCATCGCCGGCTATTACGGTGGCTGGCTCGACACCGCGATCATGCGCCTGATGGACATCATCCTGGCCTTCCCGTCGCTGCTGCTGGCACTTGTGCTCGTCGCGATCCTCGGCCCCGGCCTGACCAATGGCATGATCGCGATCGCGCTGGTCCTGCAGCCGCATTTCGTCCGCCTGACCCGTGCTGCGGTGATGTCGGAAAAGACACGTGACTACGTGACGGCCGCACGGCTAGCCGGTGCAAGTCCCTTCCGCCTGATGTTCAAGACGATCCTGCCGAACTGCATGGCGCCGCTGATCGTTCAGGCTACGCTCTCCTTCTCGAACGCCATCCTCGATGCAGCCGCCCTCGGCTTCCTCGGTATGGGCGCCCAGCCTCCGGCACCCGAATGGGGCACGATGCTGGCCGAAGCGCGCGAATTCATACTGCGCGCCTGGTGGGTCGTCACCTTCCCGGGTCTCGCCATCCTGATCACCGTTCTCGCCATCAACCTCATGGGTGACGGCCTGCGCGATGCGCTCGATCCCAAGCTGAAGAGGTCCTGATCATGGCACTTCTCGAGATTCAGAACCTCACCGTCCAGTTCGAGACGGCCAGTGGTTGGTTCAAGGCCGTCGACGGCGTGTCGATGTCGGTGGAGCCGGGTGAAGTGCTTGCCATCGTCGGAGAAAGCGGCTCCGGCAAGTCTGTCGCCATGCTTGCCGTCATGGGCCTTTTGCCCTGGACTGCAAAGATCACCGCCGACAAGATGGAATTCCAGGGCCGTGACATCCAGAAGATCTCGGCAGCCGACCGGCGCAAGCTGATCGGCAAGGATGTCGCCATGATCTTCCAGGAGCCGGTCGCAAGCCTTAATCCCTGCTTCACCGTCGGCTTCCAGATCGAGGAAGTCCTGCGCCTGCACATGGGCCTCGGCAAAAAGGAATGCCGCGAACGCGCCATCGAGCTCTTCAAGCTGGTCGGACTGCCGGATCCTGCGGAACGCCTCAACCACTTCCCGCACCAGATGTCGGGCGGTCAGTGTCAGCGCGTGATGATCGCGATTGCGATCGCCTGCAATCCCAAACTCCTGATCGCAGACGAGCCGACGACCGCGCTCGACGTGACGATCCAGAAGCAGATCCTCGACCTCCTCATGAAGATCCAGGCCGAGACCGGCATGGGCCTCATCATGATCACCCACGACATGGCTGTGGTTGCCGAGACCGCGGACCGCGTCATCGTCCAGTACAAGGGCCGGAAGATGGAAGAGGCCGATGTGCTCTCGCTCTTCGAAAACCCGAAGAACCCCTATACCCGCGCGCTGCTTTCGGCCCTGCCGGAAAACGCCACCGGCGACCGCCTGACGACGGTCTCCGACTTCCTGGCCGCCGCAGAAACGGGAGGTGCCGCATGACCACAGAGATGCAAACCCCGATGCTCGAAATTCGCGACGTCAAGCGCGACTACCGTGTGTCGCAAGGTCTCTTCAAGGAAGACAAGATCGTCCACGCTGTCAAAGGCGTGTCTTTCAAGCTCGACAAGGGTAAGACGCTCGCCATCGTCGGCGAAAGCGGTTGCGGCAAGTCCACGCTTGCCCGCATCCTGACCTTCATCGATGAGCCAACGGCGGGCGAGTTGTTGATCGACGGCCAGAAGGTCGACTTGCGTCCTGGCCATCTAACATCGGACATGCGCCAGAAGGTGCAGATCGTCTTCCAGAACCCCTATGGCTCGCTCAATCCGCGCCAGAAGATCGGCGATGTGCTCGGCGAGCCCTTGCTCATCAACACCAAGATGAGCTCGGCCGAGCGGCGGGAACGCGCAACCGAAATGCTGATCAAGGTCGGCCTCGGTCCGGAGCACTATAACCGCTACCCGCACATGTTCTCGGGCGGCCAGCGCCAGCGTATCGCGATTGCTCGTGCGTTGATGCTCAATCCGAAGCTGCTCGTGCTCGACGAACCGGTTTCGGCGCTCGACCTCTCGGTCCAGGCCCAGGTGCTGAACCTGCTTGCCGACCTGCAGGAAGAGTTTGGCCTGACCTATGTCTTCATCAGCCACGACCTCTCGGTTGTGCGCTACATCGCCGACGAGGTGATGGTGATGTATTACGGTGAGGCCGTGGAATACGGCACACGCGATGCGGTCTTCTCTGACCCGCAGCACGAATATACACGCACGCTATTTGCTGCGACACCGCGCGCCGACGTGGAATCGATCCGCGCCCGCATGGCAAAGCGCCAGCTGGCAGCGGCGGCCGGTTGATCGCTTTCTAAAGCTTGATGCGATGACAAAGGGCGCCCGGTCGGCGCCCTTTTTCGTTATGGCAGATAGCCGTAAGAGATCTTCGGACTGTCGAATACCATCGTCGACCTGATTGTTTTGATCTCGGCCAGTCGATCGAATTCCTGCCAGATCAGGCGCTTGTAGTCCGTCATGTCACGAACCGAGATCTTCAGCAGAAAATCGAAGCCGCCGGCAACGGCATGGATCTCGACTACTTCGGGCAGTTTGCCGACATGTTCGATAAAACGTTCGCCCACCTGCGGCGTCGTGCGATCCAGGGTGATTTCGACGAAGGCCTGCAGGCCGAGGCCGACGCGCGGCGCATCGACCACGATCGCCTGCCGTATGATGCCGCTCGAATAGAGTCTGGCGAGCCGACGCGAAAGGGGGGCGGCGGTCAGCCCGACACGCTCGGCGAGTTCCGCATTGTTCAGGCTTGCATCGTTCAGAAGACAGGCAATGATCTTCCGATCGATCCTGTCCAGTGTGGCGCTCTCAGCTTCCATTATCGATCTCTACCGTCCATCAGTGCGCAATATTTTATCGTCAAAGCTGGATGTCTGGCAATTCATCTTAAGTCACCCCTGACGCCGGGCATGAAATCCGCAGAGACTTTGCGCGGCAAACTTGATATCTCTGGTCCAACACAATTGCACTTTGACGAAGGTCCCCGATGTTCGACAAGCTCGCCTCGCAGCCCAATGACCCGTTGCTTGCCCTGATCGGGCTCTACAATGCCGATCAGCGCGCCGACAAGATCGACCTCGGGGTCGGAGTCTACCGTGATGATCTCGGGCGCACGCCTGTGATGCGCTCGGTCAAGGCGGCCGAGAAGGAGCTGTTGGAGAAGCAGGACAGCAAGTCCTATGTGGCGCCGGAAGGCGACAGGGTCTTCCTCGACCTGCTCTGGGATCTTGTCGGCGGCAAGGGACAGGGCAAGTTCGCCGCGGGCGTTCAGACCCCCGGCGGTTCGGGGGCGCTGCGTCTTGCGTCGGATCTCATCGCGCGCGCGAGCAGCGGCCGCATTCATCTTGGTCTGCCCAGCTGGCCGAACCATGCCGGTATCTTCGGCGCCACCGGCCTCAGCGTTGAGACCTATCCCTATTTCGACGTGCCGACACAGGACGTGCGCTTTGCCAGCATGATGAAGGCGCTGAGCAGCGCCCCGCGCGGTGATGCCGTGCTCATTCATGCGAGCTGCCACAACCCGACCGGCGCCACGCTCACGTCTGCCCAGTGGGAAGAACTCGCGGCCGTGATCGCCGAACGTCGCCTCGTGCCACTGATCGATTCTGCCTATCAAGGGTTTGGCGCCGGCATCGAGGAAGATGCCGCTGGTCTGCGCACCATTATCGCTGCAGTGCCGGAAGCCTTGGTCGCGGTTTCCTGCTCCAAATCCTTCGGCATTTACCGTGAACGCACAGGCGCCATCTTTGCTGTTGCCGAGACGCAGGAGGCGGCCGACATTGCTCGCTCCAATCTCGTGACCATGGCGCGGACCAGCTATTCCATGCCACCGGATCATGGTGCGGCCGTCGTGCGCACGATCCTCTCGACAGAGAGCCTGCGCCAGGACTGGATCGACGAACTGAACAGCATGCGCGACCGTCTCAATGGCCTGCGTCGCGAACTGGCCACGGCCCTCGGCGACGGTTGGCAGCTTGCGCCGCAGATCGCCGAGCAGCAGGGCATGTTCTCGCTCCTGCCGCTCAAGGAAGCCGACGTGCTGTCGCTGCGCAAGGATCACGGCATCTACATGCCGACCTCTGGACGCATCAATATTGCGGGCCTGAAGAGCCAGGATATTCCGCGCGTCGCCGCTGTTCTGAAACCGCTTCTGGGCTGAAACCATGACCACGACCACCGTGAACCAGGCGGGCGCAGAGCGTCATCGCCTTTATGAAGACGTGCTCGCGATGATTTCCGGCACGATGTTCGTGTCGCTCGGGACGCTGATCTACACCGAAACCATGCTGACGGTCGGGTCGAGCGCCGGCCTCGCGCTGCTTCTGTCCTATGTCAGTGGCTGGGGCTTCGGCGTCATCTTCTTCGTCGTCAATTTGCCCTTCTACATCCTGGCGGTCAAACGCATGGGGTGGGCCTTCACGCTGCGCACCTTCACAGCCGTGGCGCTGGTGTCGATCCTGTCGAAGCTGAACGGCCAATGGATCGATTTTTCCCATCTCGATCCACTCTACGCCACGGTGATCGGCGGCGGCTTGATCGGTACTGGCTTGCTGATGCTTTTCCGCCACCGCACGGGTCTCGGCGGCATCAATATCCTCGCCATGTATCTGCAGGAAAAGACAGGGCTGCGCGCCGGTTATTTCCAGCTTGGTGTCGATCTCACGATCCTCGCAATCGCCTTCTTCGTGCTGCCGGCCGACCGGTTGGCACTCTCGGTGCTGGGCGCTGCCATCGCCAACCTGATCCTCGCGATCAACCACAAGCCCGGCCGTTATATGGGGCTGAGCTAAGGGCTTATGCCAGCGCCGCGTCCACGATGACGAGAGGCCGGCCTTGCGTGCAGGCCTCAATGCGGGCATCGACCCGGTACACATCTCGAAGCAGGGAAGGCGTGATCACATCCGCAGTCGCGCCGCTTGCAATCAGTCGCCCGTCCGCAACCACGAGCGCATGGTCGCAATAACGCATCGCGTGGTTCAGGTCGTGCAGGGCGATCAGAACGGTGATCCCGCTTTCGGTTGCAAGTTCGCGCATGAATTGAAGGACTTCGATCTGGCGGAAGAGATCGAGCGCCGACGTCGGCTCGTCCATCAACAGCACTTCCGGCTTGCGCACCAGCGCCTGGGCGATGGCGACGAGCTGACGTTGTCCACCGGACAGTTCCCCAAGATCTCGAAATGCGAGGTCCGAAATCCGAAGTGAAGCAAGAATGCGATCGATCTCAAAAAGTTCGCCGTCGGCCACTTTCCAACCAGAGCCCTGCTTGGATGCAAGCAGAATGCTCTCGTAGACGGTCAGGACAGCATTGGCACCTGTGTCCTGCGGCATGTAACAAATCGGCCGCTGGCTCTCCTCTCCGGAGACATGGATGACGCCTTCGCCCTTCAGCAGGCCTGCTATCCGCTTGAACAGCGTCGACTTGCCCGCCGCATTCGGACCGATGACAGCTGTCAGCATTCCGCCGGCGATGTCACCGGTGGTGATGTCGGTGAAGACGCGATGGCGACCGTATTGGGCACCGACCGCTTCAAGCCTGAGGGCTACCATGCGCGCCTCCTGTTGGTGAAGATGAGGGAGAAGAAGAAGGGCACCCCGACGAGTGCAGTGATAACACCGATCGGCAGGATGGCGCCCGGGATCAGCAATTTCGACACGACCGAGGTGACGGACAGCAGGAGCGCGCCACAGAGGATCGAACCCGGGAGAAAGAAGCGCTGGTCTTCTCCGAGCAACATACGAGCGATATGCGGCCCGACGAGGCCGATGAAACCGATCGTCCCGACGAAAGAAACGGGGATGGCGGCGAGCAGGCTGACGAGCAGCATAGTCTCAAGCCGGAGTGCCCGGACATTGACCCCGAAGGATGCGGCCTTGTCGTCACCGAGGCGAAGCGCCGTCAGTGCCCAGGCGCGGCGCGCAAAGAGGGGTACGCAGAAGACGAGCACGGCGAAGGTCACCGCCACCTTGCCCCAGGTCGCCTTGGTCAGCGATCCCATGGTCCAGAAGACAACGGCGGCGAGCGCCTGTTCAGAGGCAAGATATTCGAGCAGCGAAAGCAGCGCATTGAAGGTGAAGACCAGAGCTATGCCGAGCAGGATGATGGTCTCAACCGTCACGCCTCGCATGGTCGAGACGCCATAGATGAAGAGCGATGCGAGCATTGCCATCAGGAAGGCGTTGATCGGCACCATGTACTGCACGGCCGCTGGAAAGACGGCAACGCCTGCGACAAGCCCGAGCGCCGCACCGAAACTGGCAGCCGCCGAAATGCCGAGCGTAAAGGGAGAGGCGAGCGGATTGGCCAGGATCGTCTGCATCTGCGCACCGGCAAGCGACAGGCACGCCCCAACAGTGACGGCCATCAGCGCGATCGGCATGCGGATATCCCAGATGACGACCCGAAGCTGGTTGCCTGCCGAGGCCGGATCCCAGATCGTCGAGACGACTTCCGACAGGGTGTAGCGCGCGGGGCCATAGGCCATATCGACGGCGATCGACAGCACCAGACAGAGTGAAAGCCCGGCAAGGATTGCCAGGCGCTTCGTCGTCAGGCTTCGGTAGATGTCGCTGGAGGCCGGAGCGGCCGCTTCGACGGTGGTGGCCATAAGTCTTTTCCTGTCGGTTACGCCCCCAAGGGCAAGCGGCCGGCGGTCGCCGGCCGGCCGGATGGATGTCAGGAGCCAGCCTTCAGCGAGGCGAAGTAGCCAGGCTGGTAATCGACCGGCAGGAAGCGCTCATGCATGTCCTTGAAGGTGGCGTCCGCGTCGAGATCCTTGAAGAGATCCGGATGCAGCCACTTGGCGATCTGCTGTACGGCAACGAACTGGTACGGGCTGTTGTAGAACTGGTGCCAGATCGCGTGCACATTGCCATCCTGGACGGCCTTGATGTCGGTGAAGCCGGGGCGCTTCATCAGCTCGGAAAGCTTGCGCGCGGCTTCAGCCTTGTCGGCGCCCGGACCAACGCCGACCCACTTGCCGCCGGGAACATACAGTTCCCAGTTCGAGCCGGTCACGATGACCTGGTCGGGGTTCGATGCGATGATCTGCTCCGGATTGACGGTGCCGAAGGTGCCCGGGATGAAGTCCTTGGCCATGTTCACGCCGCCGGCGAGTTCGACCATCTTGCCGAAGTTCTCGTTGCCGAAGGACATGCAGCAATCGTCGGAATAGCCACCGGCGCGTTCCATGAAGACGACAGGCTTTTTCAGGTCCGTCTGGCTGGCCAGCACGTCGGTCACCTTGGCGATCTGCTCGTCATGGAACTTGACGAATTCTTCGGCGCGCTCTTCCTTGCCGAACAGCTTGCCGATGATGCGCATGGAATCATCCGTGTGCTCCATCGGCTTTTCGCGGAAGTCGATGTAGACGAGCGGAATGCCAACGGCGGCGAGCTTCTCGATATAACCGCTCTCTTCAGTCGCAGACTTTGCTTCCGTGTTCATGATGATGACGTCGGGCTTCAGTGCAACTGCCTGCTCGATGTCGAAGGTGCCGTCCTTCATGCCGCCGAAGGTTGGGATCTTCTCCATCTCCGGAAATTTCTTCAGGTAGATGTTGTAGCCATCGAGGTCGGCCTTCTTGAAGTCGTCGCGCCAGCCAATGACGCGGCCGAACGGATTGTCGGTGTCGAGTGCTGCCGTGAAGTAGATCTGACGACCCTCGCCGAGAATGACGCGTTCGACCGGAACGCTCACCTCGACCTCACGACCAGTGATGTCCGTGATCTTCACGGTCTCGCCAGCCAACGCGACGCTTGAAAAAAGGACGAGCGAAATCGCGGCGGCAGAAGCCACCTTCTCCATTTTGAACACGATCAGTTCTCCTGCTTGTGATTATGTCGTGATCTATGTTTTTATGACTTTATCAGTCAAGAATTATCTTTTAGAAGTGTTCCAGCCTCTCTGCCCGAATCCGAAAGACCGTGAAAATGCAAGCCGTTAGCTCCCTCTCCAACCATGACCTTCGCGACGAAATCAAAGCCTACTGGTCTCTGCGGGCCGAGACATTCGACACTCAGCCGGGTCACGAGATCTTTTCGGAAGACGAGCGGGCGGCCTGGCACGCCCTGTTCCGCAAGCATCTCGGCGAAGGCGAGGGGCGGGCAGCGCTCGACCTCGCCTGCGGAACGGCCGTGATCTCGCACCTGCTCGACGATCTCGGCTTCAAGGTTACCGGGCTGGATTGGGCCGAGCCAATGCTGGAGCGCGCGCAGGCAAAGGCCAAGGACCGTGGACGACAGATCCGCTTTCTGATGGGTGACGCCGAGCGCACCATGGAGGACGACGAGGCCTATGATGTGATCACCAATCGTCACCTTGTCTGGACGCTCGTCGATCCGCTTGCCTGCTTCAAGGAGTGGCACCGCGTCCTGAAACCGGGTGGCAAGGTGCTGATCGTCGATGGCGACTTCGTCAACACCTCCACATTGACCCGTCTCTTGAAAAAGCTGACCGGTTTCGCGCGCCGCCTCGGTCTGGCCCGCGATGCCCTGCACGGCGCCCCGAATCCCGATATGGCCGAAACGCACACCCGTATCCTGTCCCGCGTTCATTTTTCCGGCGGTGCTCACGCGCATGCCGTTGCAGATCTTCTGAAGAAGGCGGGCTTCTCAAAAATCACCGTTGATCAGGACATGGCTGCTATACACAGGGCGCAACGCAAGAACTTCTCGTTTTTCAAAGGCCTGGAGCGAGCCACTCAGCACCGCTACGCGATCTGCGCCGAGAAGTGACGTCATCGCATTACTGCCTTTCCTGACTGTATAGCTGTTTCAGAAACGGTGGCTTGAAACAGAGGCTCCTTGCATTTACAGCCTCCGAAAACTGATATACTAGTATCTCAGTTTTCGGAGGCCGCATGTCGGAAATGTCCAAAAGCGGGTTACGCTCGCGCATTGTTCCTGCCGATCATCAACGCGGGAGGACGCGGGATGGACGTGCTGCGACGCAGATCCATGCGATCTTGCAGGACGAAATTGTCCGCCTGCAATTGAAGCCGTTGGATACCCTGAACGAGAAGCAACTCGGCCAGCGCTTCGGTGTCAGCCGCACGCCTGTGCGCGAAGCTCTGCTGAGACTGGCGGATGAGGGGCTTGTGGAGATCTATCCGCAGTCGGGCACTTTCGTGTCTCGCATACCCCGCCGTGCGCTCTACGAGGCAATCCTTATCCGCAAGGCGCTTGAGGTGACCACCGTCTCGCTCGCCATTGTCGCGATGAAGGACGGCAGCCGCTTGCACTCGCTCGAAGACAATCAGGCGGCCCTGATAAAAGCGGCCGAGGCCGGTGACATTCCGCTCTTCCACCGTCTCGACACCGAATTCCATCAGTTGATCGCCGACATCGCCGGTTACCCCGGGATCTGGACGGTTATTGCGCAGGTCAAGGTTCATATCGACCGCTATCGGTTCATCACGCTGCCCCGTTCAGGGCGGCTGGATATCGTCATCGCCGAGCATGCGGCGATCATCGACGGGATCCGTGACCGCGACGACGGTGCGGCGGTTCTGGCCATGAGCCAGCATATCGGCCGCATGACTGAGGAACTGGACGCCATCGAGCATCTCGATCCCGACCTCTTCATTGACGCCTAGAGCAAGCAGGCGATCCTTTCCAGAAATCCCGGGAGTAGCATCATGAAACCATCCTTCGACCTTTCGGGCCGCACGGCCATCGTCACCGGAGCCAATACCGGCATCGGTCAGGCCATTGCCGTGGCACTGGCCGGCGCTGGTGCCGCTGTTCTCGGCGTCGGCCGATCAGGCATGGACGAAACGGAGGCCATGATTGCCGCTGCAGGCGGTCGTTTCGCATCCTTTGCCGCCGACCTGTCGACCATCGAGCCGGTCGACGATATCGTCGAGGCGGCGGTATCCGCTTTCGGCTCGGTCGACATTCTCGTCAACAATGCCGGCATCATCCGCCGTGCCGATGCCATCGACTTCACCGAAGCTGATTGGGATGCCGTCATGGACGTCAACCTGAAGACGGCCTTTTTCCTGTCGCAGGCCGTCGCCAAGCGCATGATTCCGAGTGGCCGCGGCAAGATTATCAACATCGCTTCCATGCTCTCCTTCCAGGGAGGGATCCGCATTCCCTCCTATACCGCGTCCAAGAGTGGCCTCGCGGGGCTGACCCGCCTGCTGGCCTGTGAATGGGCTGCCAAGGGCATCAACGTGAACGCGATTGCGCCGGGTTATTTCGTCACCAACAACACGACCGCCTTGCGGGAAGATCCGAAGCGGTCCACCGACATTCTCGGCCGGATCCCGGCAGGCCGCTGGGGCAATCCGGAAGAACTCGGTGGCGCCGCAGTCTTCCTGGCCTCGGACGCCTCCGCTTATGTGCACGGCACGATCCTGCCCGTCGACGGCGGTTGGCTGGCGCGCTAGGTAGGAACGGGAAGCGACAAGGCGGGGGGATGAAGATGGGACGGATCGTATCGATCGGCGAATGCATGGGCGAGCTGTCGGAGACCGGTTCACCCGGTATGCTCAGCATGGGGTTCGCCGGAGACACGCTCAATACCGCCTATTACCTGCGTCACAGTCTGGGGCAGGACTGGCAGGTCGACTATGTGAGCGCCGTCGGTACGGACGGGCTCTCCGACAGGATGGTCGATTTCCTTAACAGTGAGGGCATCGGGACCGACCATGTCCGCCGCCTGCCCGACAAGACGATCGGGCTCTACTACATCACCTTGAAGGACGGCGAGCGCAGTTTCACCTATTGGCGCAACGATAGTGCCGCAAAGCGGCTCGCCAGTGATCCTGGGGCCCTCAATCGTGCACTTGAGGGCGCGGATCTCGCCTACTGGTCCGGCATCACCTTGGCCATTCTCTCGAACCAGGACCGTCTGGCGCTGATCGAGGCGCTTGGCCAGTTTGCAGGCAAGGGCGGAACGGTTGTCTTCGACCCCAATCTCCGGCCGCGTCTCTGGGACAACCCGGAGACCATGAGGGGCTGGGTGCATCGGGCGGCCGCGGTGAGTGACCTCTGCCTTCCGTCCTTCGAAGACGAGGCGACATGGTTTGGCGATGCCGATCCAGCCGCGACGGCGAAACGTTATCAGGCGGAAGGGGCTCGAAGGGTCATCGTCAAGAACGGATCCGAGGACGTCACATTTGCAGGCAGCAGCGGTGAACTGTCCCGCTTCTCCATCCCCTCGGTCGAACATGTTGTTGATACGACCGCTGCAGGCGACAGTTTCAACGCTGGCTACCTGGCTGCAGAACTGAATGGCGCATCCGTTGAGAATGCGGTTGCTGCCGGCGCCAGACTGGCGGGTAGGGTAATAGGCGCCCGGGGAGCTTTGGTCCCGGATGCCGTAACGCAGGCCTAAGGAGCCTTGGGCTCAAGCCGGAGCAGCGCCGCCGCCGACAAGGGTAAAATAGGCCCATGCAAGCACGAATGCCGCGGCGATCCCGGCCCAGATCAGGATCTTGCGCATCGAAGGTGAAACACTGGCCTTCGGCTTCGGCGGTTTGTCTTCGGGCGGGCGCTCGAACTTGATGACGTTCGACATGCTATGGCTCTCTCGTGATGCTCATCTGGAAACTTCCTGCCATGATCATGGGCCAACAACAAGCCTGCTGCTTGCGTGTTTCCTCATGGATGAGGCTTGAGATCGGGACGTATTGTTGAGATGGCGGAGAGAAACGCTGCGCCTTCGGGCCGCGCGCATTCACAATCTTCCACTTCACCCTTGTCTGCAGCCTTCGCCGCCGCTAGCGTCCCATTTCAGGGAGAACTGTTGTCAATAGACCGAGATCGAGGGCTTTCCCGTCGGACGCATGATGGACTTTGCCGAACTGCAATGAGAAGTTTTCTGGATTCCGCCCTGGGTGATGCCTCTTCCGCACAGGCGGGAGACGCGTCTATTGCCGCCAGGAAGATATCAGGCGTTTCGTCGACACATTTCCTGAAACTCGTCGAAGAAAACGGCAATACAGGCTTCTGGACCTGCGATATCACCACCGGTCAATGCAGCTGCAGCCCGGGCCTCTTGCGAGTGATCGGGGTTAAGCAAACCCTGCCGTTCCGAATGACGGATCTGGTCGACCAGGTACATCCGGAGGATCGCACATTCTGCGAAGATATCTGGTCGCTGATACGCTCGGGTGTGCCTGTGAATCGGAATTTTCGCATCATCCGCGGCGACAGGACCGTACGCTGGGTCGAGTTCCGGTCCGAGGTGGTGCTTGACGCCGAGCAGCGCCCGGCGCGCGCCATCGGGCTCCTCCAGGACGTCTCGCAACAACATGAGAGCCGTCAGGCGCTGGACGAAAGCACCGGCCGCTACAGAGCATTGATCAGCGCCGTCGCGACCATGGAATGGCGCGCGACGGCGGCTGGCGAGCCCGTATTTTCCTCTGGCTGGACGACGCTGACCGGGCAACGTGAGTCCGATATGTTCGACGGCAACTGGCTAAGCGCGGTCCACCCAGATGATCGCGAAGCGGTGAACGCCGCCTGGCAACAAGCTGTTTCCTCGCTCTCTCCTTATAGCTCCAATCAGCGCATCCGTCGGGCGGACGGTGAATATGAATGGTTTCATGCCCGCGCAGTGCCCGTGCTTCACAAGGGTGGGCGCTCGCATGAATGGCTGGGCATGATCATCCGCCATCAGGAATTTGCCATGATGGGCAGCGGCGGGTCTGCCGCCGATCCCTCGGTGACGCCGATGCAGATCCGGGCGGGACGGGCCATGTTGCAATGGACCCTCGAAGACCTTTCGCGGCAGTCCGGCGTATCGGTCTCGTCGATCCGGCGGATCGAGGGGGAGGGAGAGCGTTCGACGCGGCCGGCCTCGCTGAGCGCGATTCGAGAGGCCTTCGAGCGAGAGGGCCTGGCGTTCAGTGACGGCAACACCGTGTCCCTGCAGGGCTTCCCCATGCGGAGAAGCTGAGCCCTCGGATCGTACTCTCAGCTGGAGATCCGGGGCGTGCTCACGATCTTGAGGAATAGCGCATTCATGGCGTCTGCGATGCCCTCGCTCGGGCTCACTTCGAAATAGAGACCCGGCGATGCGCAAGACTGCATGCGCGTAGGGATTTCGGACTGGAACGGGCTGATCCACCTCTTGTACCAGTCATTGGTGGGAAGCGGCAGATAGGTCGTATAGAGAACGGCGATGCGATAGCCCTTCTTCTTGAGGGCTTCGCATTGCGCGGTGTCGATCGGCTCCTGACAGCGCCCATTGGTGGTCTTCTTGGTGCAGGTGCTTGGCTTGTAGGCGTCGCCCACTCCATCTGAGACAAAGAACACGATCTTTTCCGGATCACTTGCAGAAGCACCGGTGCCGGACGCGCCCATGAGATCGCCGATACTCTTGAGGGCGCGGTCGAAATCTGTCTGCTGGTCGTTGTCGTAACCCTGCCAGGGGATCGACATCAGCCCGATCTTGGACGCCTTGGTCTGAACCTGATCGAGATTGTCGGTAAGTGCGGAGACTTCCAGCAACTTGGTGTCCTCGGCCCGTTCGCCGAAGGTGTAGACGGCCATGCGATACTGATTGGAGCTCTTGCGCGACTTCTTGGCCGTGTCCATGAGCGCTGCCGTCGCCTTGGCCACGACGTCGATGCGGATCGTCACGCCGAGTTTCTTGGCGAGGTAATAGTAGCTGTTCGTGTCCTCGACACCGTTTTTGACGATGTGGCACGCGAAGGCACACTTGTCTCTGGTGTTGTTGACCATCTTGGTGACGTCTGCCGGAGTCGCTCCGACGCCCATGGACGGCGTGTTGTCGAGAAGCAGGTAGAAGTCCCGGAATGTGTCTGTCTGATAGACGGCTTCGGCCTTGCCGCTGACGGTGACGTCCTTCTGCCCCATGACCCGTGCAAGTGTGGTGGGAATGGTCGCGTTGAAGGTGAAGACGGCCTTTAACTGGGTTCCGGTCTTGACGACTTCCACATCGAAGTTCTTGAGATCGTAGTGCTGAGACATCTTGGCGTGACCGAGAAACACCTTCTTGGCATCTGCGATCGCAGCCGATAGCTGTCCGTCGGATTTCATTTGCATCGCCTGCATGACGCCGGCGGAGGTTTCGGCAACGGCTGCGATCGCAGCTGCGTCGGCAGCCGCCTGGAGGGTGCTTCGCACCGTCAGCGCGTTGCTGATATCGATGGCCAGGCCAGCCGCTCCGATGACGGGCACAAGCAGGATCGCCGTCAAGACGCCGAAATTGCCACTGCGGTCGCAGAGAAATCTTCTGAACATAATATACCCCCATATATAAGGGGGTAATTTATGGGTGCTGCGTATCGTTTTCGTTCATCTGCATGGTTAGCAAATTCCTGACCAGCGAAGCATGCCAGTCAGGCGGCTGCGACCTTCTTCTTCACGGGCGGATTCTCGCCATCATAGAGAGCCCGCGCCTCGCGGATGCGACCATGATGTTCCGCCGTCCAGACCACCAGGGCCGCGACTGGCCCCAATAAGGATTGCCCAAGCTCCGTCAGCCTGTACTCGACACTTGGCGGCTGGGTCGGGAAGACCTCGCGATGAACCAGACCGTCGCGCTGGAGGCTGCGCAATGTACCCGTGAGCATGGCCTGCGAGATGTCGGGGATTGCTCGCTTAAGCTCGCCGAAACGGTGCGGCCTGTAGCCAAGCGTCTGCAGGATTAGGGAAGCCCATTTGTCCCCGATATGGGAAAAGACATCGCGAACCGGGCAATTCCCGGCATCGAAAACCGTATTCGCCGGCGTCTCGATCATGGCCATCACCGTACGGATCGCTGCGGTGTAATCGGTCTTCGTCTTCCCATGTGCTGTCATCGGTACCATCCTCAGAACCTGGTTCTAAAAAACTGCCTACTTTACGGTAGATATGAAGTCTGCAATATAGACCTACTCTGTAAATTAAACAATCCCTAAAGTTTAGGGTCCAGAAAATGAGAGAACCATGACCGCGAAGTATCTTGTCACCGGCGCATCGGGCCAGCTCGGCCAGCGCGTCGTCCATCATCTCCTTGAGACCTCGGGCGTCGCCGCAGGCGACATCATCGCTGCCAGCCGCAAGCCGGAGCAGCTGGTAGAACTGGCTGCGAAGGGCGTGTTGGTGCGCCGGGTCGATTTTGATGATGCCGCATCCATGGAGGCCGCATTCGCCGAGGCCGAAAAGGTGCTTGTCATCAGCACGGATACGCTCGACCGGCCGGGGCATCGTCTCGTTCAGCATCGCGCAGCCGTTGCCGCAGCAGAAAAGGCCGGTGTCCGCCATCTGCTTTATACCTCGATGCCGGAGCCCGTGAACTCAGCTCTGCTCTTCGCCCCCGACCACGAAGGGACGGAAGCGGCCATCGAGGCAAGCTCGGTGCCGGCCTGGACCATTCTGCGCAACAACTGGTATTTCGAAAACGTCATGATGAGCGCAGGCCCCGCCCTTGCCTCGGGCCATTGGTACTCGGCTGCCGGTGACGGCAAGGTGGCGCACATCGCACGCGATGACATCGGTCGTGCGATTGCTGCGGCGCTCGTCGCCGCAGACAAGGAAAAGACCGTCTACACGCTGACGGGTTCTTCTTCCTACACGCATCGCGAAATGGCATCCCTCATCTCCGCCTCTGCCGGCAAGGAGATCACCGTGATCGATGTTCCGGTCGAAGGCCTCGTGCAGGGCATGGTTGGAGCTGGTCTGCCCGAACCCGTCGCGCGCGTCTTTGCCTCTATCGATACGATGGTCGGAAACGGTGGTCTGGCTCGCGTCACTGGTGACTTCAAGACGCTGACGGGCACGGAGCCGCAGAGCTTCGAAAGCTGGGTAGAGAGCCAGGCCGAAGCTTTCAAATCCATGACTGCGTGATCGCTCTTCCTCACGTAATCGCCTCATCGGTCGCCGCCAGGCCGGTCCGGTCGTGCCATATCCCACACGTGGCATGACCGCGCGACCGCCCGTTCTCCTGAGCGGGCGGTCCTGTTTTTTATGCAGTCGGGCGCGACTCAGGGCGTCTGCGCACCTCGTGTCGCGGTGTAGATCGCGTACAGCGATGTCGAGGCCGTGATGAACAGGCGGTTCTTGCGCGGGCCGCCGAAGGTCAGGTTGGCGACGGCCTGCGGCACCAGGATCTTGCCGAGCAGCGTGCCATCGGGATGGAAGCAATGCACGCCGTCGGCAGCGCTCGACCAGAGGTTTCCGTCGACATCCGTCCGCATGCCGTCGGGAATGCCCTTGTCGATATGGACAAAGACGCGCGCATTCGTCAGACGCTTGCCATCGGTGACATCGAAGACGCGGATGTATCTCGGGGCGTCTGGCTTGTGGCTTGCGCCGGAATCCGCGACGTAGAGCAGGCGCTCGTCCGGCGAGAAGCAAAGCCCGTTCGGCTGCAGGAAGTCGTCGATCATGACGGCAAGCTCGCCGGTGGTAGGATCGAGCCGGTAGACGTTGCGGCTCGCCTGTTCCTCGTCGGCCTTGTAGCCCTCGTAGTCAGAGAGAATGCCGTAGGACGGGTCGCTGAACCACACGCTGCCGTCTGATTTCACCACGACGTCATTGGGGGAATTCAGCCGCTTGCCCTGGTAGCGATCCGCAAGCGTCGTGATCGTCCCGTCGATCTCGGTGCGGATGACACGGCGCCCGCCGTGTTCGCAGGAAACGAGCCGTCCCTCGCGGTCGCGGGTATTGCCGTTGATGAAATGCGACGGTGAGCGATAGACAGAGGTTCCCGCACCCTCGATCCAGCGCAGAACGCGTTCGTTCGGAATGTCGCTGAACAGCAGATAGCCGCCATCGTTGAACCAGACGGGACCCTCGGCCCATCGGCAGCCGGTGTAAAGCTCATCCAGGCCGGCGCTGGACACGAGCAGGTCGCGGAAGCGGGGGTCGCGGATCTCGTAATGCGGGTTTTCCATGGGACGATCCTGGCAGGGCTTCAGGTTTTGCCGGCGCTGCGCGTGGTCGGCAGCATGATGACGGCGATGATGATGAGACCGGTGAGAATGAGGCGGATGCCTGCGCCAAAGCCGTAGGTGTTCAGCATCGAAACGACAAGGAACATGAAGAGCGAGGCGCCCCATATCCCCGGAACATTCGAATTGCCGCCGGCAACCGCCGTGCCGCCGATAACGACGACGGCAATCGACATCAGGAGATATTCCGTGCCCATGTTGAGGGCTGCGCCGCCCGAGAAGCTGGCAAGCAGGTAGCCGCAGAGCGAAGCGAGCACGGCGCAGAGCAGGTAGGTCGCAAGCCGCGTGCCGTCGATGGGGATGCCGGCCATGCGGGCGGCGCGGATGCTCTGGCCGATCGCGGCGATGGAGCGTCCATAGACGGTGCGGTTGATCACGTACCAGACGAGCGCGGAGAGCACCAAGGCGACGAGCGCGACATTCGGGATGCCAGCCGTCGAGGAAGTGGTGAAGTCGGCAAGCCAGCTCGGCGGCTTGATGCGCAAGCCCCGGTTTGTCCAGATCGCCGTGGACTGCACGATGAAGCTCATCGACAGGGTCGCGATGATCGGCGGAATGCGGAGCAGTTTGATGAGCGCATAGTTGCCGATGCCGATCGCGATCCCGACACCGATGGCAACGACAAGCCCGGTCAGGATCATGCTGTTCTCGACATTCATCACCTTGAGCGAGACCGTTGCCGCAAGTGTCATGTTGGCGGGAACCGATAGGTCGATATTTCCAGGGCCGAGCGTGATCACCAGCATCTGACCGAGGCCGACCAGAACCGAGAAGGCGCCGAAGGTGAGGGCGGCCTGTGCGAGCCCGACGGTGCTCGCCCCGCCCGTGAAGACGATGGTGACGAGGAAGACGCTGGCCGCAGCAATGAAGGACCAGATCCAGGTCCGGGAGAAGAGCGTGGAGAGTGCTTGGGTCATGACTTGCCCTTCCGGCCTTCGGCGCGATTGAGGGCAAGACGCAGCGTCAGCACGAGGATCAGGATCGCGCCTTGGGCGCCGATCTGCCAGTCCGGCGAGATCCGCAGGAAGGACAGGAAGGAGCCGGCCAGCGTCAGTGTGAGCGCACCGATGACGGCACCGATCGGCGAAACGCGCCCGCCGACGAATTCGCCGCCACCGAGAATGACGCCGGCGATCGAGAGCAGCGTGTAGCGCAGCGCGATATTGGCGTCCGCTGAGGTGGTCAGTCCCACGAGTGCCATGCCGGCGAGTACGGCAAAGAAGGCGGCAAGACCATAGACGGCGGCGCGTGCGCCGATGATCGACCATCCGGCCCGGGCAACCGAGCGGCTATTGCCGCCGACGCCGCGCAAGACGACGCCGAAGGACGAGCGCATGATGACATAGTGGCTGACGGCGGCGATCAGGATGCTAGCGACGATGGCCATGGGCAGCAGTGGCGGCTTGACCGTCATGATTGTCCGGATCCAGCCGGGCGCCTCGCCACCGGGCGCCGGCAGGATGAGGACGGCAAGCCCACCCCAGACAAAGCTCATGCCGAGCGTCACGACGATCGACGGCAGATCTCTAAGGTAGATCATGACGCCGATCAGCGCATAGACACCGATCGCTGCCATCAGGATGAGGACGCCCAGCAGAGGCGAAGACTGCAGGAAGGTCGCCGTCACGCAAGCGACGAAGCTGACGAAGGTGCCCATCGACAGATCAAGGTCGTTGACCGTCATGATCAGCATCTGCGCAATGGTCGCGAGCGCGATCGGTACTGCGAGATTGAACAGCAGGTTCAGCCCGGTATAGCTCATGGCTCGCGGCTGGAGATAGAAGACCGCGGCGAGCAGTCCGACCAGCGAAAGGGCCGGGATGACGAGACGCAGGCCATCGGCTGAGAAGAACTTCGTCATGCAGCCTCCTGGAAGGAGGCGGAGAGGATGTTCTCTTCCGTCACCTCTTCGCCCTTCAGTTCGGCAACGATCATGCCGTTGTTGAACACATAGACCCGGTCGCAGAGGCAGACCTCGTCCATCTCGGTCGAGTACCAGACGAAGGTCCGCCCGGCGTCCGCCTCCTGGCGCAGGATCGCATAGACCTCCTGCTTGGTGCCAAAATCGACGCCACGCATCGGGTCGTCCATTAAAACCACGGGCGCGCGGCTGGCGAGCGCCCGGGCGAACAGAACCTTCTGCTGGTTTCCGCCCGAAAGCGACAGGATCGGATTGTCCATGTCGGGGGTACGGATGCCGATCCGGTCCTTCCACGTCTGGCCCAGCGTCTCCTCCCGATCGAAATCCAGGGTCTGCAGCCGCGACAGATCCGGCAGGATGCCGATACTGAGGTTTCTCAAGATGCTCCACAGCGTGAAGGTGCCGTTGACCGCACGGTCGCCGGCGACGAAGGCGACTTCGGGGTCATTGGCCCGCAGCCAGTTGCCGGTTCGGGACTCGAAGAGGCCGACCAGCATGTCCGTCTGGCCGTGGCCGCCGAGACCGGCGAAACCGACAATCTCACCCTTCATGGCCTGGAAGGGGAGGCCGCGCCCGCGCACCGGCGCGGCGGTCAGCACACTTGCCGTGTTCGTCTTCTGCAGGTTCGTACGGGCGTCGCGAGTCTTCACCACGCTGCCCATGGCCTCGATCAGGCCGTGTTCTGAAAATTCCTCAGCCGGCCTCTGGCTGACCACCCTGCCATCCTTCATCACGACGATGCGGTTGGAGACCGAGAGGATCTCGCCAAGAATATGGGAGATGAAAAGGATCGAGCCACCATCGCGGACGAAGCGCTCGACATAGGCGAGCAGTTGTTCGGCAAGCCGCGCATCCAACGACGAGGTCGGCTCGTCCAGGATGACGAGACGGACGGGAGCGCCGATCTCGCAGAAGGTGATCGCGATCTCCACCATCTGGCGTTCCGCGATGGTGAGCATGCCGACGGCCTCGTGGCAGTCGATCGAATGGCCCGGGAAGATTTCCTGCAATTTGCTCTCGATCAGGGCAGCACCCCGCTTGCGCCAACCCCAGCCTTTCAAGCTGCGATGCATGACGCGGGTGTTCTCCACGATCGTCAGGTTCGGGCAGAGCGACAGTTCCTGGAAAACGCAGCGAATGCCGGCGTCGCGCGCAGCATTGATGCTGTGGCCTCCGCTGCCGTGACCGTATCGGATTGTGCCCTCATGCGGGGTGAGTCCGCCATTGATGACGTTGACGATGGTGGATTTGCCGGCACCGTTATGGCCGACCAGGCCGACACATTCTCCGGCGCCGATCTCCAGCGTGACGCCGTCGAGCGCCTTCACCGCGCCGAAACTCACTCTTGCATCGGTAACGCTGACGACGGGCCGTCCATCGCCCTTATCGAGCATGGCATTCATACTGCACAACTCTCTCACTCACGCGCCAAAGGTTCCCCACACCGCCCGGCCCGAAGGCCGGACGGTTCGGGGAGGTTCCGGTCGGTTACATCGCAGAATCGATGACCTTCTGGGCGTCTTCGAGCGAATACTCGACATTCGCGACGCCGCCGGCCTGGGTATTGGCCAGGTTTGCTTCGAGATTGTCCTGGTCGATGCGCAGGAAGGGGACGACGAGGTCCTTCTTCACCTCCTTGCCGTCGAGGATCTGCTGGGCGACCCAGAAGGCAAGCGTGGATACGCCGGGCGCAATCGAGACCGACATGGTCTCATACTTGTTGGCGTCCTTCTGCTCTTTCCACCACTTCAGCTCGTCCTCGCGGTTGCCCATGACGATGACGGGCATCGGACGGTTGGCAGCCGCAATCGCCTGGGCGGCACCATAACCATCGCCACCCTGGGTAACGACGCCGACGAGTTCCGGCAGGCTCGGCAGAATGCCTGCGACGGCCTTCTGCGCGACGTCCTGCGCCCAGTCGCCATGCACGGAGCCGACGATCTTGAACTGCGGGAACTGCTCGACACCGGCATGGATGCCTGCCGAGATTTCGTCATCGACGAAGACGCCGGCGAGGCCGCGGATTTCCAAGAGATTGCCGCCCTGCGGCAGCTTGCCGGAAAGGTACTCGACCTGGCTGCGACCCATTTCCTTGAAGTCGACGGCGATGCGCCAGGCGCAGGGTTCAGTCACGATCCCGTCGAAGGAGACGACGGTGATGCCGGCGTCACAGGCTTCCTTGACGGCGCCGTTGAGTGCAGTCGGCGAAGCGGCGTTGATGACGATGGCATCATAGCCCTGCAGGATCATGTTCTGGATCTGGGCTGCCTGTTCGGTCGCCTGGTTTTCTGCGGTGGTGAAGGCGTCGGCGGCTGCGACCTGTCCGGCCTTCACGGCCTCGCCGGTCACCTTTTCCCAGCTGGTCAACATGGCCTGACGCCAGGAATTGCCGGCATAGTTGTTCGAAAGGGCAATCTTCTTGGCCGATGTATCGGCCATTGCGGGCATGGATGTGGCGATAAGGCACAGTGCCGCGCTCGCCAGAAGGGTTCTGCTGGTCTTCATGATCTCACTCCCTGTTGTCCGGCGCTCTTGGCACCGGTTTCCTCCAAACAGCCGGGCGTGTCCCGGTCTGAATTCCCCGCCGAGTTCCTCTTCTCGGCAGGATCAGGATGGAGGCAATGGCGACGCCTGTACAGGTTCGGGACGGCAGGACGTTTGCGGGAATTGCGCAAAGTCCTGCGGGATCCCGCAGGACGACCACCCTGTCGAGATGTGTTATGAAGGAGATGCGGCCGTGGGAGTGGTCGCGGGGAGGACATCATGCTCAAGATCGCGCCGTCAGCGCTGCTCGATCACTATCTCGGCATATCCAGGCTCCTGGCCGGGCAGCTCGATTTCCGCTCGGCCATCAAGGCCGTGGGCGTCGAAGTATCGCATATCGTGCCGCATGACCACCTCGATGTCTGCATCACCATGGTCAACGGCCTCTACCACACGGCTTACGAGACCGGCCTGGATACCTTCTGGGGTCAGACCACGCCCGCACCGGTCGCGAGCAGCCCGATCCGCACCCTGCTCTGGGGCGAAATCGACTTCCTTTTGACGGATGATGCGCAGCAGGAAACGCGCTACCACGTCGACACGCCCTTCACGCGCCCGATCTTCGAGCACAATTTGCGCAGCCGTCTCCATGTACCGCTCAAGGTGCGCGGTGAGGTTATCGGCGCGCTCAGTTGCTCGTCGCATGCGGTCGGTTTCTACACCGAGCAGGACGTGGCCAATGCCCAGTCCATCGCCGACCTACTCGCGCCCTACTTCTTTGCCTTGAGAGCCGCCGAACAGGCCAAACAATCGGCGATCGTCGAGGCCGAGGCACGCGCCCGCGAGGAGGGGCTGCGGGCCGGGGCTTTGAGCCTGACGGAAGCACTGGAACGCGAGCGGCAGCGCATCGGCATGGATCTGCACGATCAGACGCTCGCCGACCTCACCCGCCTGTCGCGGCGCATCGATCGGCTCATGCAGGAAGGAGACGTGAAAGGCGAGGCGCTGGAGCCGGTCGGACGCGGCCTTCAGCATTGCATGCAGGACCTCCGCGAAATCATCGAGGAGGCCAAGCCCTCCGTCCTGCAGCTCTTCGGCTTTGCCCACGCCATCGAGAACCATCTCGACCGCGCCGTGCGCGACCACGGCTCGCAGCTTGCCTGGAGCCTCAGCGACGACACGGACGGTCTGATCGACACCATCGACCAGTCTGTCCGCATCGCCCTGTTCCGGATTGCGCAGGAAGCCATCAACAACGCCGTGCGCCATGCGCAGGCAAATGTGCTGGAGCTGAAGTTGAAGAGTACGGCACATGCCCTGACGATCGAGGTGTCCGATGACGGGGAGGGTCTTTCCCGCTCGGACCGCAGCGCCGGTGGCGGCATCGACAATATGGTGACGCGGGCGCGGCTCATTTCCGCCAAGCTGACACTGGGGACGACGCGCGAGGGACGAGGGACGGTAATGCGCGTGCAGATGCCGCTTACCCTTGCCAAGGCAGGATTGCTGGAGGACATCAAGTGAAGGTTCTCATCGTCGAAGACGATCCGCTGCATCGGTCGTATTTGCTGGAGGCCGTCTGTGCCGCTCTTCCCGAATGCGACAAGGTCATCGAAGCCGGAAATGGGGCCGAAGGCGAGCGCCTTGCCCGCGACCACAAGTCCGCCCATGTCGTCATGGACCTGCAGATGAACGCCCGCAACGGCATTGAGGCGGCGCGCACCATCTGGAAGGAGCGCCCTGATACCCGCATTCTCTTCTGGTCGAACTATTCCGACGAGGCCTATGTGCGTGGCGTCTCCCGCATCGTGCCGGATGGGGCAGCTTACGGCTACGTGCTCAAATCAGCCTCCGACGAGCGCCTGAAACTCGCGCTTCGCAGCATCTTCGTCGAGGCGCAATGCGTCATCGACCGCGAGGTTCGCGGCATGCAGCAGAAGAGCCTCGGTCAGGTGCGAGGCTTCAGCGACAGCGAATACGAAATCCTGGTGGATATCGCGCTCGGCCTCACTGACCGCACGATCGCTCGGCGCCGGGGCCTGTCGATCCGCAGCGTCCAGAACCGTCTGCAGCAGCTTTACGAAAAGCTCGGTGTTTACCAGATGTCGGTCGAGGACAGCGACGAGGGGCGCTTCAACCTTCGAGCACGAGCGGTGACGGTCGCGCTTCTGCGCAAGCTGTTGAACTACAGCGCCCTCGAGCGCGCCGAGGCCGAACTTGCGGAGTGGCTGCGGTCTCATTGACCGATCCCGACCGTCCAGAAGTCTGTTGACGATCGCCCACGAAGTTGGGACACCGGGCCCATGGACGAACCGTCGAAAGCCACTGAAGATCAGCCAACGCCACGCATGTTGGCCTGGGCGAAGAACTCGGCTGCCTATCGGCTTGCCAAGCGCATGATGACCGAACGGGAACTCGCCGACGCCATCAGGCGCAAGGCGCGCAGCAAGTTCGAAGATATCAGTGAGGGGCAGCTAAACGCGCTGGCCGAGACGGCCCTTGCCTTCGGGCGCAGCATGAAGGCGCTAGACGACCAGAATTACGCCGAGATCCGTGCGAATTCGGCGGCGCGCAGCGGTCGCTCCAAGCGTGCGATTGCCCGCAAGCTTGCTGAGAAGGGGGTCGACCGCAGTATCGTCGAAGCCGTTCTCGTCGACGCCGACGATTTTCGCTCGGCCGTGGTCTACGCGCGCAAGAAGGCCTTCGGGCCCTTCCGCCGGCCGGATGTTGAAGCCGATGACGCCCGCTGGAGCAAGGAGATCGCCTCCTTTGCCCGCCAGGGTTTCGGCTTCGATCTGGCCAAGCGTGTGCTCGAAATGGAACGTGAAGAAGCCGAAGACATTCTTCTCGGGCCGGCATGAACGGATCGGACCAACGGGCAGACTATCTGCTTAAAGACCCATTGCGCACGCTACCGACGCCAGGGCCTATTTCCGCAGGCATGGCCCAGGAACAGGTGACTCGATTGCGGCCGTTGGCCTTGGATTGATAGAGAGCGTCGTCCGCGCGTCGCAGCGGATCTGCCAGACCAATGTCGCTCTGATCGAGCATGGTGACACCGAAACTCGCCGTGACCGTGCCATCGCCCTCTGGCCTCCGCGAACTTTCGATGGCCTGGCGCAGCCGCTCGGCGACGGCAAGCGCGCTCTTGGCAGTAGCCCCCGGCAAGAGAACGGCGAATTCCTCGCCTCCCATCCGTGAGATCACATCCCCATCGCGCAGGACGCCACGGCACACCTCCACAACGTCGATCAGCACACGATCGCCTGCCATATGACCAAATCGGTCGTTGATCTGCTTGAAGTGATCGATGTCGAAGCTGATCAGGCCGATCGACGGTGGCGTCATTCGGGCGGCCAGTCGCTCCCAAGTTCCATAGAATGCGGAGCGAGACGTAGCGCCAGTGAGCCAGTCATGATCGGTCTGCCGCCTTAGTTCCATCTCCTTCATTACGAGACCGGCAAGCGACTGAAGGATTGCCTTCTGTCGCTCATCGAAGCGACGGGGTGCTCGGTCGATGACGCACAGAGATCCCAGTCGCGCCTTCTCGGGCGTAATCAAGGGCGCGCCAGCGTAAAAGCGAATGTGCGGGCTACCGGTAACGAGGGGATTTAGTGCCGTTCGAATATCATGTTCTGCGTCAGAGATCACAAGCACGTCATCGCTCCGGATCGTCTCGTTGCAAAAAGCCTGCTCGCGTGGGGTTTCGCGAATATCGATGCCGATATTCGTCTTGAACCACTGGCGCCGGTCGTCGACCAGCGAAATTAGCACGATCGGGGTGTCGAATATCAGGCGTGCAAGAGCCGAGATACGCTCGAAGGGTTCTTCAAGTGGTGTATCCAGAATGCCGTATTGATCGAGTATCCGTAGGCGTTCAACTTCATTCATTCGGGCATGCTCCTCCGCCATAGGGAGACATTAAGCCCCAAATATTTCTGTCTGCTTAAATTGCCGCAGCCGCCCCGACCGGTTGATCACCTCTTGGCCCGCTGCAGCATGCCGAACAGGTCACGCGGATCGTCCGGATCGGCGATCAGGTCGACGGACTGGAAGAAGGCGGTCCCAAGCACGCGCTCGCGCACGTAGCGCAACGCCGAAAAGTCCTCGATCGCGAAGCCGACGCTGTCGAACAGTGTAATCTGCTTCTCGCTCTTGCGGCCCTCGATCTGACCGGTGACCACCTGCCAGAGTTCGGTGACGGGATAGTCCGGATCCATCTGCTGGATCTCGCCTTCGATCCGCGTCTGCGGCGGATACTCGACGAAGGTGTCGGCACGGGAGAGGATATCGCGATGCAGCTCGGTCTTGCCGGGGCAGTCGCCACCGATCGCGTTGATGTGCACGCCGGCGCCGACCATGTTGTCCGTCAGGATGGTCGCATACTGCTTGTCGGCGGTGCAGGTGGTGATGATTTGCGCGCCTTCGATCGCCGCCTGTGACGTTGTGCAGGCCGTGACATGAAGGCCGGAGCCCTCCAGGTTGCGCCGTGTTTTCTCCGGTGCCTTCGGATCGATGTCGAAGAGCCTGACATGGGTGATGCCGAGCACGGCCTTCATCGCCAGCGCCTGGAACTCCGCTTGCGCCCCGTTGCCGATCATCGCCATGGTGGTCGCACCCTTCGGTGCCAGATGGCGTGCGGCCATGGCGGACGTTGCCGCTGTCCTCAGCGCCGTAAGCAGGGTCATTTCGGTGAGCAGAACCGGATAGCCAGTCGAGACATCGGCGAGCAGACCGAAGGCCGTCACAGTCTGCAGGCCTTCGGCCATGTTCTTCGGATGGCCGTTGACGTATTTGAACGAATAGATCTCCCCATCCGATGTCGGCATCAGCTCGATGACGCCCTCGCGGGAATGCGACGCGACGCGCGGCGTCTTGTCGAACAGTTCCCAGCGTTTGAAATCGGCTTCGATAACGTCGGTAAGCTCGGTGAGCGCGCGCTCGATTCCGATGTGATGCACGAGCCGCATCATGTTTTCGACGCTGACGAAGGGGACGAGGGCTTTTTCCGAAGGGGCTGGCGCTGTCATGATCCACCGGTTGAAAACAAAGGTTGGATCACTGTAGCGGTGGTCGCGCTTCGCCGAAATGGCGAGAATCTGTCATTTTGTGTGGTTCACTTGCCAAAATGACAGTATCGAATGTGCACTATGTCGCTCGGGCAGGAAAAAAGGCAGGGGCCGAGGCCCCTGCTGAGAACCCTCGGAATGCGAGGGCGGGAGGATCACTTGAACTGCGCTGGCAGCCAGAGCGATATTTCGGGAATGAAGGTGACCAACAAAAGCACCGTCACGCAGGCGCCAAAGAATGGCCAGATCGTCTGCATCGCCTCCCGGATGGTGATCTTGCCCACGGCACAGCCGACGAAGAGCACGGTCCCAACCGGTGGCGTGATCAGGCCTATCCCGGCGTTCAGGATCATGATGACGCCGAAATGCACGGGATCGATGCCGAAGGCTTGGACGATCGGAAGGAAGACCGGCGTCGTGATGATGATCAAAGGCGCCATGTCCATGAAGGTGCCAAGCATCAGGAGAACCACGGTGATCAGCAGCAGGACGACCATCGGATTGTCCGAGATAGACTTGACCAGCTGGATGAGCGTGACCTGCACTTGGAGAAAGGACATGAGCCATGCAAAGGCAGCGGCCATGCCGATGACGAGCAACACCAATGATGTGGTTTTCACAGCCCCCAGGATCGCCTCCACGAAGCCGCTCCAGTTCAGCTCACGATAGACGAGAACGGCGACGAGAAAGGCGTAGATAACCGCGATGCAGGAGCTTTCGGTCGCCGTGAAGACGCCGGAGCGCACGCCGCCGAAGATGATTGCGATCAGCAACAGACCTGGCAGGGCGGCGAAGAAGAAGACCAGCAGTTTCCCGAAGCCAGGAAAGGGTTCGGCCGGATACCCACGTCTGCGGGCCACGACATAGGCGGTGACCATCAGGGCGACGGTCAGCAGCATCCCGGGAATGATGCCTGCGGTGAAGAGATCCGCAACCGAGACCGTTCCGCCCGCTGAGATCGAGTAAAGGATCATGTTGTGCGACGGCGGAATCATCAGGGCGATCAGGGCAGAGCTGATCGTGACGTTCACGGCGTAACCGCGATCGTAGCCGCGCGCCGCCATCTGCGGCACCATCAGGCCGCCGATAGCAGATGCGTCGGCAACCGCCGAACCCGAAATGCCGCCGAACAGCGTCGATGAGACGATATTCACCTGCCCCAGACCGCCGCGCATGTGTCCCACGAAGCCGGAGGCAAAGCGAATGAGACGGAAGGCGATGCCGCCACGAACCATCAGGTCGCCAGCAAAGATGAAGAAGGGGATCGCCATCATGGCGAAGACATTCATCCCCGAATTCAGCTGCTGGAAAATTACAATCGGCGGGATGCCGATATAGATGACGGTCGCCAGCGACGCGATCCCAAGGCAAAAAGCGATGGGCATGCCGAGGACCATCAGGAAGGCGAAGGTACCGAAGAGGATCGTATAGGCCATCACACCACCTCGGCCTGAGCGATTTCGTCGGCGACTGCTTCGACCTGTCCGATGAACGTGTCGATAAAGCGTTCAAGCGCGAAGATGGAGATCATCGCGCCACCGACGATGAGCGGGATGAAATCTATGCCACCCGGCCATCCGAGCACCGGGATACGAGCCGTCCAGGTGCCTATGGCCAACTGCGTCCCGTAGTAGGACATGGCGCCGCCGAACAGGCAGATCAGGCCGAGGCTGACGAGATCCATCAGGCGCTGGACGCGAGGCGCCATGTTGTGGCGAACGATGTCGAGCCCGAGATGCACGCTTTCGCGCACGCCGACGGCAGCACCCAGCAGGATGAACCAGGACATCAGCTGGAGCGACAGGGGCTCGGACCAGCTCGGTGTGTCGTTGAGCACGTAACGGCCGAAAACCTGCCAGCCGATGATGATGGTCATCAGGACCACGCCGAGGCCGGCCAGATAAAGGCAGGCGCGGCTCAGCCAGCTGAGGCCGGGCCTGACAGCCCGCATGAAACGCAACATGGATCCCTCCGAAATCCAGGATAAGAAAAACCGGCCGCATCTCGGATGCGGCCGGTCTGTTGTCTCACTTGACGGCGCGAACGCGCTCGACGAGATCCTTCATCTTGGGATCGGTGATGAACTTGTCATAGACCGGCTGCATGGCAGCGGCGAACTCCGCCTTGTCGACGGTGATGATGTTCGCACCAGATGCCCGGATCTTCTCCTCCGACGCCTTTTCGCGGGCCTGCCACAGCTCACGCATCTTGCCGACGGATTCCTTTGCCGCTTCCCGGATGATCGTCTGGTCTTCCGGTGTCAGCTTGTCCCAGGTCACCTTCGAGATCGCGAGGATTTCCGGCGTCAGCGAATGGTCGGTCAGTGTGTAGTTCTTGGCCACTTCGAAGTGACGCGAGGACTCATACGAGGGCCAGTTGTTTTCGGCAGCGTCGACCACGCCAGTTTCGAGCGACGAATAGACTTCACCGAAAGGCATCGGCGTCGGGTTCGCGCCAAAGGCTTCCATCATCGCGATCCAGAGGTCCGACTGCTGGACGCGGACCTTCATGCCCTTGAGATCGGCAAGGCTGTTGATCGGGGTTTTGGTCGAATAGAAGGAGCGCGCGCCGGAATCGTAGAAGGCGAGACCAATCAGGCCGTGCGGTTCGAAGGCAGCCAGCACTTCGTCGCCGATGTCTCCATCGACCACCTTGTGCATGTGCTCGGTGTCGCGGAACAGGAAGGGCAGGCCGAAGACGACGGTTTCCGGTACGAGGTTGTTGAACGGCGCGCTGTTGACGCGGTTCATGTCGATGACGCCGAAGCGCGTCTGCTCTATCGTGTCCTTTTCCGAGCCCAGTGCGGCGTTGTTCATCACCTGAATGGCGATGCGGCCGTTGGTGCGTTCCTTGACCAATTCGCCCATGAACTTGACGGCATCGACCGTTGGATAACCATCGGGATGGATGTCGGCGGAACGCAGCGTGATTTCCTGGGCGAAGGCAGCACCCGCACCAAGGGTGAGCCCCATTGCGAGGCTAAGCATTGCGGCAGTTTTCATTGGTCTTCCTCCTCTTTGATTGAGCCGTCGAAACCTCCCGTTTCGACGGATTAGCAGTTCGACTATCTGCCTTCAGAAGGCGGGATGCCGAAAAGTTCTTGGCTGTTGTCCACGAGCGCGAGACGGCGGGCTTCCTCATCGGGCAACCAGCCAAGCACGGTGTCGGCAAGGGCCGCATCGTCTGGATAGTCCGCCTGTGTTCGCGCCAGATTGTGCGGCCAGTTCGAGCCCCAGACGATGCGTTCGGGCGCATGCGCCGCAATTGATCGGGCAACGGCGGCCACGTCGGCGAAATCGGGCCCGCCCGTCTTGGAGGACTCGTAGGCGCCGGCAAACTTGAACCAGCAGCGGCCGCCGTCGATCAGCCGCTTTGTTGCCTGAACCTGAGGGCTTTCGGGTGTCACGCCGCAAAAGAACTTGCCGTGATGGTCGAGCACCCAGCGGGATTTCAGTTTCGAGAGCCGCTCCTCGTAGTCGAGGATGTCGCTACCATCGAACTGGATGGCGATCATCCAGTCGCGGCTGGCGGCAATCGCGTCCACTTCCTCAAGCTTGGTCAGATTGGCCGCGCCGCCCGGCAGGTTCATGATGCGTGCACCACGGACGCGGGCCGCTGACAAGCGGTCGAGCTCGGCTGCGCTTGTGCTGGCATCGACGGCCGCGATGCCCCAGGCGATGTCCCCGAACTGCTCAAGGCATGCGACGAGATTGGAATTGTCCAGCTGATGCGCCATGCCCTGCGTGACGATGACGCGATCGATGCCGATCCAGTCCATGAACTGGCGATATTGCGCAGGTGTCGGCAGGTCGCCGGCTGGAAGGCCAGGCCCGCCGGGAAGAGCCGGATAGCCGGGCAGATAGGCATGCATCTGGGTGTCGATAGCACCCTTCGGCAGGACGATCTTTGGCTTGGCGCCGGACAGGGTGCGGATCAGGCTCATGCCTCGTCCTTCATCTTGAATTCCTGGAGGGCATCGCGGTTGATTTCGATGCCAAGCCCGGGAGCGTTGGGGATGGCGACGACGCCATTCTCGTGTTCGATCGGCGTCTGGATCACGGCCTGGCGGAAGGGGTTGTCGGTACGATCGAATTCGAGGATCGGCTCGATCGGGTTGACGCGCACCGGATCCGGCACCATCGCCGCGATGAACTGCAGGGCTGCCGCAATATGCACGGCCGTGCCCCAGACATGCGGCACGACCCGCACACCGTGCAATGCCGCGAGATCGGCGACGCGTTTCGCCTCGGTGAAGCCGCCGACACCGGCAAGATCCGGCTGGACGATGTCGATTGCGCGGGTCTCGATCGGTTCCTTCATGCCCCAGCGGCTTTGCCAGGTTTCGCCGCCGGCTACCGGGATCGGCTGCCTGGCCCGAACTTCGCGATAGGCGGCGAGGTGTTCGGGGACGACGGGTTCCTCGAACCAGTCGAGACCATACTCTGCAGCCCGGCGGCCGAATTCGACGGCCTCCAGAACACCATAGCCATGATTGCCATCGGCCATCAGGCGCATCTCGGAGCCGGCTGCTTCGCGTGCAGCCCGGATGACCCGCAGATCCTCCTCGATCCCGAAACCGACCTTGATCTTGGATGCGTGAAAGCCCTGGGAGCGATAGAGCGCGATGTCACTCGCATTGTCCTCGACCCGATCAACGCCGTCGCGCTTGAAGCTGCCGGTCGCGTAGGCCTTCACACTCTCGCGGAAGCGTCCACCGAGCAGCGTCGACACGGATGTACCGAAATGCTTGCCCTTGATATCCCAGAGCGCGATGTCGATGCCTGAAAGCGCCGTGAGTGTCAGGCCGCGCTGGCCCTGATCGCGAAGGGCGTTGTAGAGAACCGCCCAGATCTTCTCGGTCTCCAGCGGGTTCATGCCGACCAGCCAGTTGCGATAGGCCGCGACCACCGCCGCATTCGGCCGAGCCGGCCCGAGGCATTCGCCCCAGCCCGTCAGCCCGTTGTCGCAGACGATCTCCACCAGCACATGCGCCCGCCGGTCAAAGCGCATGGAAGCGCTCTGGAACGGGACGGCGAGCCTGTGCTCGAGAAGATGGGTGCGAACCTCTGCGATCTTCATGTCTGCGCGTCCTTTGCTCAGCGCTTCCACGGCGCAATAAGCTTGGCCATCATCTCTTCTTCTTCCGCCGTCAGATCATCGAGGGGAGGGCGCACCTTGCCGGCGGCAAAGCCCTGCAGACGCACACCGGCCTTCACGGCAGAGACGGCATAACCCTTGCGCCGGCTGCGGATAGCCATGAACGGATAGAAGAAGTCCTTGAGGATCGTCTCGCACCGCTCGCGTTCACCGGCGCGCAGCGCCTTGTAGAAGTCGACGGCCAGCCCCGGCACGAAGTTGAAGACGGCGGATGAATAGGTGGTGAAACCAGCGCCGAGATAGGCCTCGGCGAAGAGTTCAGCCGTCGGCATGCCGCCGAGATAGGTGAGGCGATCGCCCATGGTCGCCGTGATCTGGCGCACGAGCCCTATATCGCCGGTGCCATCCTTGAAGCCGATCAGGTTCGGGCACTCGTCGCACAGGCGCTGCAGCGTCTCGACACCGAGAACCGAATTGTCACGGTTGTAGACCATGACGCCGATGCCGACGGATTGGCAGATGCGCTTGACGTGCTGGTACATGCCCTCTTGCGGCGCGTCGATCAGGTAATGCGGCAACAGCAGGATGCCATCAGCACCGACCTTTTCGACAGATCGCGCGATCTCGATGGCAATGTCGGTGCCATATCCACAGCCCGAGACGATCGCCGTCTTCCCGGCGGCTTCCTTGGCTGCGGCAACCACGCGCGGAACTTCCGATGGCGTCAGCGAAAAGAACTCTCCCGTGCCGCCAGCTGCAAACAGCACAGGCGCGTCGAAGCCTGACAGCCACGCCACATGCTCTGCATAGCTGTCGGACTTGAAATTCCCTGCGTCATCGAAATGCGTGACAGGAAAGGAGAGCAGGCCGGCGCCGAGCGCGGCCTTGATATCTTGCGGCGTCATGTTCGAATGTCCTCTCTTGGCCTCCTCCGGCCAAGTTGTCATACGTATTAACGACGCCTATGTCAAATGTTATCGTACAGGTTGGCGCTGCTCGCGCAAAAGGGCGCGGTAGCGCGCCTGACTGCCGCGCAAATGTCGGCGCATGGCGTCGCGAGCGGCCTCCTCGTCGCCCTGGGAAATCGCCTCGACGATATCTGCATGTTCTGCATCGATGAGGCGCAGGTATGCGGACTGGTCTTCCTCGCTGTCTTCGTCGCGCAATGCGGCCCGCGGGATGACATTCTTGCCGATCATGGCCAGAAATTCACGGAAACGGGGGTTGTTGGTCGCTTCGGCGATGGCGAGATGAAGGGCAAAATCGGCTTCCGTGGTCGATTGGCCCGCCTCAAGACAGGCGCGGATAGCGTAGTGTCGTTCAAGTATGACTTCTTCCTGTGCGGGGGAGCGTCGCAATGCGGCGAGGCCTGCAGCCTCTACTTCGACTGCCGTTCGGAGTTCCAGGAGTTCAATCATCGACGAAACGCGCGCCGGATCCACATTGCCGATCAGCAAGGGGGCAGGTGTCGGCTCCTGAGGTGTGAGGACGAAAACGCCAGCGCCCTGGCGGGCCTCGACCAGCCGGTCAGCCCGCAGCGATGCGATCGCCTCGCGCACGACGGTTCGCGACACGCCATGGGCTTCTGATAGCTGGGCTTCGCTCGGCAGCTTGCTGCCCGGTGGAAACTGGCCGGCGCCGATCGCCTTGCGCAACGTGTCGCCGAGTTTCTCCACAAGGGTCCCTGAGCCCGCTTCGATTCTTGCCTGCAATGCCATACGTGTTTCCCCGCCCCTGTGTACCTGCGCACATCATCATCCATGCGTCGGGCTTTGTCAGCCTGTCGCCCATAAGGTTTACGATATTGACCGGGTCAGGGCAACCTGTATGATAAATCGAGGTGTGACATCATGGAGGACTGCGCGTGAAGAGGCTTTTGCTGACGGGGGCTGCCGGCGGGTTGGGCAGCGCAATGCGCGGGCGCTTGAAGGGGCTTGCGGAGATCGTCAGGGTCTCGGATATCGTTGATCTCGGTCAGGTCGCGGCGCATGAGGAGGCAATGGTTTGCGATCTTGGCGATCGGGCGGCCGTCGACAGGCTCGTTGAAGGCTGTGACGCTATCATCCATCTTGGTGGCATCTCGGTTGAAGACAAGTTCTCCAAGATCATGAACGCCAATCTGCTCGGCCTTTATAACCTCTATGAGGCCGCGCGCGCGAACGACATGCCGCGCATCCTGTTTGCTAGCTCCAACCATACGATCGGCTTTTATCGCCAGGACGAGTATCTCGACCACGAGATGCCCATGCGCCCGGACGGGCTTTACGGCGTGTCCAAATGCTTCGGCGAGGCGCTCGCCCGCATGTATTTCGAAAAGTTCGGCCAGGAGACGGCTCTGGTGCGCATCGGCAGTTGCATGGAGAAGCCGAAAAACCACCGCATGCTCTCCACCTGGATGAGTTACGAAGACTTTTTGTCGATGATCGAATGCATCTTCCGTGTCCCGCGCCTGGGCTGCCCGGTGATCTGGGGCTGCTCGAACAACGACACCCGCTGGTGGGACAATTCCCATGTCTCTTATCTCGGCTGGCAGCCGACGGATAACGCCGAGCGCTTCCGCGCCGAAATCGATGCAGCGGTGGCAAGGCCGAAGCCGGGCGACACGATCGCGGTCTATCAGGGTGGCCCCTTCATCGACGACCCGATCTTCGCGGAAGACTGATCTTGCCGTCCCGTTTTCTTGAGTGGCCGGATACCTGACGAGTGTCCGGCCTTTGCTTGTTTTCAGTGGCCCTCTGGATACTGCTTCAAGTGGCCTTAGTGCTCGCCAGTGCAGTCTATGGATGCCATTCCAGTCGCTGGGGCTCATTCGTTAAAATTTGAGTAAACTGCAGAAATAAAAGGATTTTTCGGCTCGGAATTAACTTCTTTTTCAATAATGGTCGCTGCAAGCATAACCGGTTATGTATTCAGGGTTAAGAAACCGTTGCACTTGCCCCGGCATCGGGATTTAACTGCCCTCAACTTGTTAAGGGGTGAGTTACCATGTCCATCGAAGATCCGCGCCTGTCCAGCATCGACAATACTTCCGCAGCAGGCGAGTTCGACTCTGCGGTCGAGCAGCATCTGGGTTTCGCCAGCGAGACCGTAGAGGGAATTGAAGTGGCTCAGGCGGAAACGCCCGACGCCGGTCGCACCGATCGCCTGCCGGCCCAGCAGCCGGTTGACGTCGCCGCAGCCGTGATCCCGAGCGAAGTAACGCCCGACAACGATAATGTCGTGACGCTGCCGGCTGGCATCGAACTCGACAACCTCGAATTCCAGGTCGACGGTGAAAACCTCGTCCTCGTCCTGGCAGATGGCACCGAGATCACCGTGATTGGCGGCGCTGCAAACATCCCGACCTTTGTGGTCGGCGATGTCGAGCTGCCGCAGGTCGCGCTCTTTGCCGCCCTTGAAGAGAGCAACATCAACGTTGCGGCCGGGCCGGATGGGACCTTCTCGGCCCAGTCGACGCCCGCTGCGAGCCGCAACTTCAATGACGATCCGATTGACGCCGGCCCGGAAGATCTGGCTCTGGCAGATCTGCTGGGCGATACCAGCTTCGGCGACGAACTTCGCACGGCTGCCGTGTTCGGTGGTAATGGCCGGCCCTCCATCCCGACCCCGCTGACGACCTCGTTCATCTACGACGAGGCTGTCATTGCCGGCGGCGATGGCGTGAAGATCATCAGCGGCCGTCTGCCCTTCAATCCGGGCCCGGATTCCGGCACGATCACGGCCATCGGTTTCGTTGGCGCGTCCGATGTCAATGAAGGCGATGGCCTCAAGGTTCTCGGCGGCTTCACTTCGGGCGGTCTCCCGATCACGGTCACGAGCTTCCCGGCGCCGACCGACGCTGCGGACCTCGACTTCCTCGCGCTCGAAGGCCGCGATTCCGCCGGCAACCTCGTCTTCACCATCACGATCACCAACCGTGTCGAGGGTGACTTCACCTTCGAACTTTTTGGCAAGCTCGAGCATCCTGACGCGGGCAGTAACGGCTCCCAGGATGATCTTGACGATCTCCTGCGCCTCGGCTTTACCTACACCGTCACCGACCAGGACGGCGACAGCGTCACTGGCACCTTCAATATAGACGTGCAAGACGATGCGCCGACGATTGGCGCCCCGGTCGGCGGTTCTGTCAACGAAGACGATCTCACAAGCAAGGTTGTCGAGTCAAAGCTCGTAAAGCGTGTTTCGGACTCGGAGTCCGACTCGGATATGCCGCTTTCGAGCACTTCGAAGGCTGAAGGTTCGCTCGGCATTCGCTGGGGTGCGGACAATGATCTCAAGAGCGAAACTCTGGGTGAAGGCGGTGAGCCGAACGGTGATGACCCGGTTGGCCGTACAGTCAGCTTTACGGGCCTCGACACCTCTTCGACATCGGAAGAGATCCAGGCGGCGATTCCTGGTCTCGCGGGCCTGAGCTCCGACGGTTTTCCGCTGTCCTACCGCATCGACTACACCACTGGCACTGACGGCAAGTGGAATGGCGGCTATCAGCTGGTCGCATACAAGCCTTTCTTCGACGGCCCGCTCAAGGCCCTGTACATCGAAGGTGAAGGGGACAAGTTCCTCGAATTCCCATATCCGGGCGAAGGTGAAACGATTTTCATCATCACGCTGAACCCGACGACAGCCAATGGCTCCTACACCTTTGAGCTGGTTGGCAATCTCGATCACTACGAGCCCGTAGTCCGCGTTGATGAACCGACTGACGGCGACACGGTCATCGAGGTGCCTCCGGTTGATGGTCCTGAACTGCAGGTCGCGATCTTCGATGGCGATGAGGGGCCGAAACTGAACCCGGTCGACTTCCTCGACTTTGAGATCCCCTTCACGGCAACCGATTCCGATGGCGACAGCGCCGATGGCAAGTTTACGGTTCGCGTCGAGGACGATGAGCCGGTGATCATCGGTCGGCCGATCGCTCATACGGTGGATGAAGACGATATCTCGACCATTGGTCGGGATATTCCGGGCGAGTCGCTTGGCACGAGCCCGAACGACGGCAACCGTGATGGATCCTTCACGGGCGATCGTGGATCGAACAATCCTGGCCCGGCCACAGTGTCCGGCTCCTTAGCCGGCATGGTTGATTTCGGCGCGGACAACCGGTTCACGACCTATTCGATTATTGATGAGGACGCGGCCCGTGCAGTGCTGACACGGCTCGGCCTGACCTCGAAGGGTGGCGAACTGTCCTTCGATCTCATCGGTGATACGCTGTACGCCTTCGTCAACGCTGGTGAGCCGGGTGTCGTCTACAATGCGGGGCCGGATCGCCTGGTCTTCACGCTTACCGTGGAAGCCAACGGCGAATATGCATTCAAGCTCTTCGACCAGCTCGACCACGACCTCGGCAAGGGGCAGAACACCGATCTCCAGGATGATGTCGAAGGCGACGTCCGGGACATCGACTTCGGTCAGATCATCAAGGCATCCGACTTCGACGGCGATAGCGTGCCGCTGACGGGCTACTTCTCCGTTACGATCCGCGACGACGTTCCGGAACTCGTCCGTGGTGCGTCCGAACACCGCACGGTGGATGAAGACGACATTTCCACATTGGGTAACCGTTTCCCCGGTGAATCGCTTGGAACGAGCCCGAACGATGGTAATGCTGACGGCTCCTTTACCGGCAGCCAGGGCAACAACCAGCCCGGCCCGGCGTTCCTCTCGGGTTCGCTGGCAAGTCTCGTTAAGTCTGGCGCCGACGAATCGCTGACCTTCTCCTTCATCAACGGTGATGTCGCGCGCGGCATGCTGGAGAGCCTCGGCCTTTCTTCCAAGGGCGCCGAACTCAGCTATGAAATTCGCAACGGCGTTCTCTACGCCTTCGACAACGCGGGCCCGGAACTTGGCAAAAGCTACGACCCGCAGTTTGGCGATCGCCTCGTTTTCGAACTGAAGCTGAATGGCAACGGATCCTACGAATTCCGTCTCTACGATCAGCTCGACCACGACGCCCCAGGCGATGATTTCCGGGAGCGCCCGACCAATTCGGATGAGAACTTCGACCTGCAGGATGGCCTGTGGTTTAAGGATGTCACCGCGATCAACTTCGGTGCCCTCATCAAGGCCACGGACTATGATGGTGACAGCGTCTCGCTGAACAATGCCTTCTCGATCAAGATCCGCGACGACGTTCCGGAACTGAGCGGCCGTGAAGAAAACCGCCTCGTCGATGAAGACGACATCAGGACGAGCCGCTCGGTCGGCACGAGCCCGAACGACGGCAACGGCGACGGTTCATACACAGGCAGCCCGAACAACAACCAGCCGGGTCCGGCCTTCATTTCCGGCTCGCTCGCCAACCTGATCAAGGGCGGCGCGGACGATACCGTGAAGTTCTCCTTCATCCGCGAACAGACGGCGGTCTCAGAGCTTCAGTTCCTCGGCCTGTCGTCGAAGGGCGTCAAGCTCAGCTACGACATCCAGGGCAAGACACTTTACGCCTATGACAACGACGCGGGTGACGCCGGTTACGGCCAGGGGGACCGCCTCGTCTTCAAGTTGACGGTCAATGAAGACGGCTCCTACACCTTCGAGCTTCACGACCAGCTCGACCACGACCTCGGCAAGGGGCAGAACACCGATCTGCAGGACGGTTTCCGTTACAAGGATGTCGAGGCGATTGACTTTGGTTCGATCATCAAGGCAACCGACTTTGACGGCGACAGCGTCATTCTGAAAGATGCCTTCTCGATCACCATCAAGGACGACGTTCCGGAACTGAGCGGTGCCAAGGAAGAGCGCCTCGTCGACGAAGACGACATCAAGACCAGCCGCTCGGTCGGCACCAGCCCGAACGACGGCAACAGCGACGGCTCCTTCACCGGCAGCCCGAACAACAACCAGCCGGGTCCGGCCTTCATCTCCGGTTCGCTCGCCAACCTGATCAAGGGCGGCGCGGACGATACGGTCAATTTCTCCTTCATCAGCGAGCAGACGGCGGTCTCAGAGCTGCGGTATCTCGGTCTGTCGTCCAAGGGAGCAGAGCTCAGCTACGACATCCAGGGCAGGACGCTTTACGCCTATGACAACGACGCCGGCAATTCCGGTTATGGCGAAGGTGATCGTCTTGTCTTCAAGCTCACGGTCAATGAAGACGGTTCCTACACCTTCGAACTTCATGACCAGCTCGACCATGATCTCGGTAAAGGTCAGAACACCGATCTGCAGGACGGTTTCCGTTACAAGGACGTCGAGGCGATCGATTTCGGTTCGATCATCAAGGCGACCGACCATGATGGCGACAGCGTCATCCTCAAGGATGCCTTCACGATCACCATCAAGGATGACGTGCCGACGGCAGTTGCCCGCAACACTAACGAGACACTTGTGGTCGATGAAAGTGACAAGCGGCAGAACGAAGATGTGGACGGCCCTCTTAACGTCTTCAGGTTTGTCGGCACGAAGGGCGAAGATCCGAACATGTCGGCTCAGTTCGCTCAGCAGTCGAATTTTGTCGCGGCTGACATCAACGGCGGCGCCGATGATGATGTGAAAATTGAGTGGGATCTGAAGATCAACGGTGGAGACCGCACCCCCTCTGGCCTCTTCACCACGGATGGTCGCTCGATCGTATTGTTCCTGGAAAATGGTCTGATCGTCGGCCGCTATGACGGCCCGGACGGTAATTCCACCGTGAATTCGTCCGACCCGGCAGCCTTTGCCCTGCATCTTTCGGACAACGGCACCCTCTCCCTGGTCCAGTATGTCTCGATCAGGCACGATGATCCGTCCGACCACGACGAGAACGACGACGCGAATGACCGCAATCCGTCGACTGCGCTGCAGACCCTCGCCGGTAAGGTCAACGCCGTCCTGACGGTCACTGACTTCGATGGCGACAAGGCCGTCAGCGAAGTGGCTGTAGGAAGCCGCATCCAGTTCGAAGACGATGGTCCTGTCGCTCGCTACTCCGGCCGAGTGACGTTGACGGAAGACGCGAATGTCAACACGGGTGCCTTCATCCAGAGCTCGGCGAATGGCCAGTTCTTGTTCGACGCTGGTGCCGATGGCGCTAAGGTGACCTCGATCGCCTATGGCTTCGGTGGTACTGTCATCAACGATCCGGATGAGGGTAGCTTCACCACGATCCCGCTGACCTCTGGCGGGCTGCCGATCACGGTTGCGAATGTTGCTGGCGATCCGCTGAAGATCGAAGGCAAGCTTGCCGACGGCACTGTCATCTTCCGCGTCGAAGTGACCAACCCGGTTACGGGCGCCTACACTGTGACGCAGCTCGGCCCGATCGATCATCCGGAAGCGAATGTCACGGGTGCCGCTGATCCGCTGCGCATGAAGGTGAACTTCACCGTCACGGACGGCGATGGTGATACGTCGTCGAGCAGCATCCAGATCGACATCCTCGACGATGCGCCTGTCGCTCGCTACTCCGGCCGGGTGACGTTGACGGAAGACGCGAATGTCAACACGGGTGCCTTCATCCAGAGCTCGGCGAATGGCCAGTTCTTGTTCGACGCTGGTGCCGATGGCGCTAAGGTGACCTCGATCGCCTATGGCTTCGGTGGTACTGTCATCAACGATCCGGATGAGGGTAGCTTCACCACGATCCCGCTGACCTCTGGCGGGCTGCCGATCACTGTTGCGAATGTTGCTGGCGATCCGCTGAAGATCGAAGGCAAGCTTGCCGACGGCACTGTCATCTTCCGCGTCGAAGTGACCAACCCGGTTACGGGCGCCTACACTGTGACGCAGCTCGGCCCGATCGATCATCCGGAAGCGAATGTCACGGGTGCCGCTGATCCGCTGCGCATGAAGGTGAACTTCACCGTTACGGACGGCGACGGTGATACGTCGTCGAGCAGCATCCAGATCGACATCCTCGACGATGGTCCTGTCGCTCGCTACTCCGGCCGAGTGACGTTGACGGAAGACGCGAATGTCAACACGGGTGCCTTCATCCAGAGCTCGGCGAATGGCCAGTTCTTGTTCGACGCTGGTGCCGATGGCGCTAAGGTGACCTCGATCGCCTATGGCTTCGGTGGTACTGTCATCAACGATCCGGATGAGGGTAGCTTCACCACGATCCCGCTGACCTCTGGCGGGCTGCCGATCACTGTTGCGAATGTTGCTGGCGATCCGCTGAAGATCGAAGGCAAGCTTGCCGACGGCACTGTCATCTTCCGCGTCGAAGTGACCAACCCGGTTACGGGCGCCTACACTGTGACGCAGCTCGGCCCGATCGATCATCCGGAAGCGAATGTCACGGGTGCCGCTGATCCGCTGCGCATGAAGGTGAACTTCACCGTCACGGACGGCGACGGTGATACGTCGTCGAGCAGCATCCAGATCGACATCCTGGATGACATGCCGACCTTGGTCAGCACGCCGACGACCGGTCTGTCCCTTAATGAAGACGACCTCGCCCTCGGGAATGACGAAACCACGCCGAAAGAACTGCTCTCTGCAACCGGAAATCTGAACATCTCGCTTGGGGCCGATGGCGGAAGCATTGCTCTGTCGGCACCTGCTGCGGAATGGAGCGCGACGAACAAGACTCTCACGGCAGGCGACGGCTCTTGGAAGGTCACGCTCAACAGTGACGGCACTTACAAGTTCGACCTTCTCGACAATACCCTGGCCCATGGCTTCGCCGACAACGGTGAGAACACATTCAGTGTTGAGGTAACCTACACGGCGACCGACGGTGATCAGGATGTGCTGACGGGTTCGTTCAAGATCGAGATCGTTGATGATGTTCCGGTGGCGGTTGGCGAAAGTGCCACGGTTCGGGAATCTGCTCCGGGTGTAGGTGGTAATCTTATCCTCGCGTTTGACGTATCAGGCAGCATGAATGCAGACGCCATTACCGACGGGGTATACGAATCTCGCTTGGACGTCGCAAAGAAGGCTGCGCTTAATCTGCTCGAACGCTCCGATGCCACACACGTCTTGATCGTGACTTTCAACAACGGCGCTTCTTCGACCGATTGGCTGAGCAAAGAAGACGCGGAAAAGTACATTGAGGATAACATTCCGCAGGAGACGGGCGGCACCAACTATGATCGCGCCATCGCAGCGATTACTGAAAATGCTCGTCCCGGCTCGACAGTCTATTTCTTCTCCGACGGAAATGTTAGCGGCCCAAGCGCACTGAACAATGACGAAAAGGCGGATTGGGAGGCGTTCGTTGGGACGAATGGCATGACGTCCTACGCGGTAGGCGTTGGCTCGAACCTCAATGATAACGACGATGATCTCGGCGATGTTGCCCATCCCGGCGAAGCGATCCTGATCACCAAGGCAGACGACGCAGCATTGTTGGCGACAATGACGCCGGCATCAGCTGTCCCGACCTCCGCTTCCGGCAACGTCCTCAGTAACGACAGCTTCGGCGCAGATGGTGGACGCATCCAGTCCATCCTCGTGGATGATGTCACGCACACCTGGGATGGCAGCGAGGCAAACGAGGTTCTGAACGTAACCACCGCTCTGGGCGGATCGTTGATGTTCAACTTCAGGACCGGCGCTTGGGAGTACAATGCCCCGGCACAGCTCGTGTCGAACACGCCGGAAACGTTCACCTACACATTGGTGGATGGCGACGGCGATACGATCACGGCAAATCTCGTGGTGAATGTCCAGGCCGTCAACGACGCACCGGAAAACGCGGTACCGTCCACGTTGACTGCTGCTGAGGACATCGAGCTTTCGATCACCAACGTGAGCGTGAGCGACGTCGATGCCGGCAACGGCGACCTGACGGTCAAGCTCGAGGTGAAGAAGGGCACGCTGACGCTCGCAAGCGAAGATGACCTCGTCGTATCCAACAATGGATCCGGCACCGTCACGCTGACGGGCTCTCTCACTGCGATCAACGCGGCTCTGCTCGGCATGAAGTACAAGGGCGACCTGAACTTCAACGGCAGCGACGAGCTCAAGATCACCACGACCGACAACGGCAACACCGGCCTCGGTGGCGCCAAGACGGATGTGGATACAGTCGCCATCACCGTGACTCCGGTGAATGATGCGCCAACTGCCACGGATGATGTTCTGTCTGCAGTTTCGGAAGACAGCACTGTCCGCACTATCAGCTTTGCATCGCTGCTAGGCAATGACAGCAGGGGGCCGTCGAACGAGTCGACACAGTCGCTGACAATCACGGAATTGTCGAATGTCGTCGGGGGTACAGCTGAGATAAGAGGTACCAACATTCTGTTCACGCCTGCCGCCAATTTCGCCGGTGTCGCCTCGTTCGACTACACGGTGCGAGATAATGGTCAGACGAATGGTTCAAACGACTTCAAGACAAGCGTTGGCTCTGTATCGTTCACGGTGACCCCGGTGAACGATGCCCCGGTGAACACAGTGCCGTCGTCTCTGACAGCGGTTGAGGATACCGAACTGGCTATCACCGGCGTCCAGATCGCAGACGTCGACGCCGGCGGTGGTAGCCTGACCGTCAAGCTTGAAGTCAAAGAGGGGGATCTGAAGGTCGGCGCGCTGTCGGGTTCGACGATTACTCTGACCGGTACGGTAGCCGAGATTAACGCAGCACTGACCGGCTTGAAGTACAAGGGCGACCTGAACTTCAATGGTTCTGATCAGTTGAAGATCACCACAACGGACAATGGCAATACCGGAGCCGGTGGTAACAAGTCCGACACGGACACCGTAAACATTACGGTCACTGCGGTGAACGATGCCCCGACGGCTGTTGATGATGTCTTGTCGTCGATTGCCGAAGATAGCGGTGTTCGCAGAATTAGCTTCGAATCACTTCTGCGCAATGATAATGCCGGTCCGTCGAATGAATCGTCACAGTCTTTGACAATCACCGGTGTGTCGAATGTTGTAGGTGGTACGGCTGTGATCAGCGGTACGAACATCCTGTTCACGCCTGCGGGTAACTTCACTGGCGTCGCCTCGTTCGACTATACAGTTCGAGACAATGGTCAGACGAATGGAAGTAACCAGTACAAGTCAGATGTCGGAACCGTGTCCTTCACGGTTCTGGCGGACACAGCAACGCAATACGACATTCAGGCCTCCGCGGGTCCGAATTTCAACTCTGCGTATGATCTGACATCTTTGAATTACGTTAAATCAAATGACCCCCATGTGACGGATGCCCAAAATAATCCGTCTGTGACCATCTCTGCGAAGGGATCCGACAGAAAAACCGATTTCTACAAGCTCGTAATCGAGGCCGATGGTACCTTTGTTCGACTTGATATCGATAACGCTGAATTTGACTCGGTTCTCGCTGTTTTCAACCAGGACAAAACCCTGGTGGCTTGGAATGATGATCTTTCATCCAGCAACAATGAGGCCTATATCGAGAGAACGCTCAATGCGGGGACCTATTATATTCAAGTCGGCAGATACAGCAGCTCTGCGGATAACAGAATGGGAGCGATCGGCAATAACAAGGAATACGAACTGCAAGTCAGCGTGAAGGAGCCTGGCGCCGACCCGATCATCCTCGACCTCGACAAGAACGGCTTCGCCTTCTCGTCGATCGACAATGGCGTCAGCTTCGACATCAATGCCGATGGCAAGACCGACCAGATCGCCTGGACCAGCGATGATGGCATCCTGGCCTTTGACGTAGATGGCAACGGCCTGATCGACAACGGCTCGGAAATCTTCACGCCGGACTTCAATGGGGGCAAGTTTGCCAGCGGCGTGGCGGCTCTTGCCTCGCTCGACAGCAATGGCGACGGCAAGATCGACTCAAGCGACGATGCCTTCTCCAAGCTGAAGATCTGGGTTGATGCCAACAACAACGGCATCAGCGACGAGGGCGAGCTGTCGAGCCTTTTCGACAACGGCGTCACGAGCATCTCGCTCACCACCGACAACACCGGCGGTCAGGAAGATGGTCAGACGGTCTTCTCGACGGGCACGTTCACCTTCGCGGACGGTTCGACCGGCGATTTCATGGAAGTCGGCTTCGATACGATCTTCGGGTCGGATGCGGATCCGCTGACGGTCATGGGAACGGATGGCGATGACATCCTGCATGGCGGCATGGGCCAGGTGGTGATGACCGGCGGTGCCGGCAACGACACCTTTGTCTTCGACGGAACGGCGCTTGACGAGCTCGATGTGGCCGATGTCATCACCGACTTCAACGGTGACGGCGATGTGCTCGATGTCACGGCCCTGCTCGACAGCCTGCTTGGTGAACAGGCGTCTGCTGAGACCGCAGCCTCGCATCTGCGGGCAACGGTTGACGACGGCAACACCACGGTCAGCGTCCAGACCGGTGCCGACACCTGGAAGGACGTCGTGGTCCTGCAGAACCACGACACCGCCATCAAGGTGCTGTTCGACGACAAGCATGCGGTCGTTACCCCGCACGACTAAGACAGATAGTGGTTTTACTAGGAGAAAGGGCGCCAGATCGGCGCCCTTTTTCTTTTCACGGCCGCGCTGAAGCGGACTTTACTTGGCGACGATTCGAAAAGGACTCTGGCTTTGCGCATGCGTTGCTGCCCGTCGACGGTCGCAGGTGCTTAAATGGGTGTTGCCTATTGGAGACAGTTCCATCGCATCTGCCGGATTTCACCTGAAAATACGGGGGCTTTGTTGCACGGTTAACGTCGAAGCCCAGCAAAATGATTCGAATGACTGCGCGCAATAGTTGACCTTGGCCATACAAGTTCGAAACTTCGAGTAATTCTTTTCTCAAGATCTGAAAAAACTCGATTTTCGTTCCAACAGATCAAAATTGGGTGCATCTTTTGGACATGCCGATTGGACTTCCCAGCGACCGGTGCCCCGGTATATAACGGCCTCCAAGCAAGAATTGGGTAGGGGCAGACCTTTGTTTACCAAAAAGACTTTATTCGCAGCCTTGTACACCTCGGCAGCCTTTGCAATCGCGTCTGTTGCCCCAGCGAGCGCCATGTCGCTGCAGGAGGCCATTCAAAAGGCGCTGACGACCAATCCGCAGATTTCGCAAGCGGTCCAGAACCGCGAGGCGGTCGAGTTCGAACTGCGCCAGGCGCGCGGTCTCTATCTCCCGTCGATCGATCTGGAGGCAAGCGTGGGAAAGCGCCGGCTCTCGAACGAGAGCACGGGAAACCTGAGCCGGGACTCCGAGGATTTTAATTCTTCCGAGGTCGGCCTCACGGTCACCCAGCGGCTTCTGGATGGCGGCGGCCGCCGGGCCCAGGTCGATCAGCAGGCCTCGCGCGTCGACGGTGCGTCCTTCCGTGTTCTGGAGCGTTCGGAGACGATCGCCCTGCAGGTCGTTCAGGACTATCTCGAATACATCCTGCAGGCCAAGATCGTTGGTGTGGCGCAGCAGAACGTCTCGTTCCACAACGGCATTCTCTCTGATATCAACCAGGGTATCTCCGGTGGTGCGCTGACCGAAGTCGACGCCGTTCAGGGGCGTGAGCGTCTCGCCGCCGCCAAGGCTCGCCTGCGCGAAGCTCAGGAGGAGCTGGAGCTCACCAAGATCCGTTTCCTGAAGACGGTCGGCGAGCCGATCACCAATGCAAAGGTGCCGGCCTCGGTTGCCAAGCTGCTTCCGCGCACGCTCGACGATGCCATCGCAACCGCAAAATCCAACAATCCGCGCATCTATTCGGCCCGCGCCGACATCGATGCCGCTGACGCGGCAGTGCGTGCTGCGCGCTCCAACTACGCCCCGACCGTCGATCTCGAAGGTCGGGCCAGCGTCGGCAATGACGTCGGCACCAGCCAGGGCAACACCAACGACGTTCAGGTGCGCCTGGTCGCCCGTTGGAACCTCTATCGCGGTGGTATCGACCAGGCCCGCGAGCAGGAGCAGATCCGTCGCGCCAGCGAACAGCGTTACGCATCCGATCAGGTTCATCGTGAGATCGAAGAGTCCGTGCGTTCGGCCTGGAATGAGCGCCGCAGCCGCGGCGAGCTCTCCCAGATCCTGAACTCGCAGTCCTCGCAGAATGCCCAGCTTGTTTCGTCTTATGGCGAGCAGTTCAAGATCGGCCAGCGCTCGCTTCTGGACGTTCTCGACGCGCAGAACACCCGCTTCAACACCAGCATCGTCGCCGAAACGGCCCGCGTTGCAGCCCTGTTCGCGGAGTACAAGATCCTGGCGGCTTCGGGCTCTCTGCTGAAGACCATGAATGTAAAGGCAGTCGGTCAGACCGACGCTTACGCGCGCAACGAATTCTCCGTGAAGACGACCCCGAATGGGGCCTATGTCGAGCGGGATCCGCGGCAAAAGGCGGGAATTCCGATGGACCTCCTGGCGCCGCTCCAGTAAACGCCCATCCGATAGGATGACATGTTAAATTCGTTGATCGAACCGGCGGGCCCTCGTGCCCGCCTGAGCTTTCGTGCGTCATTCAAGGCTGTCGCCACATTTTACGGTCGGCCCAGCTCCGATACCGTACTTTTCTCAGGTCTGCCGGACGAAATCGTTGAATCTCTCGAACTCGACGATGTGGAACATGTCGCCGAGCGGATTGGCCTGCAGGTCATGCGGATTGGCGAACGTGCGATCCGCGAAAACGATTTTGATTGTCCAGCCATCGTCGTCCTCAAGGATGGCGGAACGCTACCCTTGCTCGAGGTCAGCGAAGACGGTGTCTACACGCTCGATATTCGCGAGGGAGCCGCTTCGGTGCGGTTGACGCACCAGGAGCTTATGGCGCTCGGCCCGGAATTCCTGTTCGCCTTCACGCTCTTCTATCGGAACGACAGTGAAAACGCGCATATCGGTAGCGCGGACGAGATCGAGAAGCGCCATTGGCTTGTGCGGGCATTGATGCCCTATTGGCGCACCTATCTGCGCGTCATTCTTGCGGCACTGTTCATCAACCTGATCGCACTTGCCTCGCCGCTCTTCACGATGAACGTCTACGACCGTGTGTTGCCCAACAAGGCAATCCCGACCTTGTGGGTGCTCGCGGCTGGCATCATGCTCGCCTATCTCTTTGACTATCTGCTGAAGGAAGCGCGCGCCTCGCTGATCGACCACGCCGGGCGCAACGCCGACCTTCGTCTGTCGCAGATGATCTTCGACAAGGTGCTCAACACGACGCTTGCCTCGCGTCCGTTGTCGACGGGCGAATATGCCAATCGCGTCATGCAATACGAGTTTGTGCGTGAGTTCTTCACCTCGAACACGATCGGTCTGATGATCGATACGGCCTTCGTCTTCATCTTCCTGATCGTCATCTATCTGATCTCCGGCTGGCTTGCGATCATTCCGGCCGTTGCGCTGATACTCTCCATCGCGATCGGCCTTCGCGCCCAGGCTCAGATCGGCCACCGGATGGCGGCGGCCTCGAACGAGGCGTCGAAACGGCAGGCGCTTCTGGTGGAAACGATCTCCACCATCGAAACGCTGAAAAGCCTGCGCGCCGAAGCGACCATGCTGCGTCGCTGGCAGGAATTGATGAAGCATTCGAGCCGAACGAGCGAAGAGATCAAGCATATCTCGACCAATGCCATCAACCTGACGGCACTGATCCAGCAGATTGTCGGCGTGCTTATCGTGATTGCCGGCACTTACGAGTTCTCGGAAGGGCGCCTCGCCATGGGCGCGATCATCGCCACCGTGATGCTTGCCAGCCGTGCCGGCGCGCCACTCGGCCAGATCGCCATGACGCTCGCGCGTTTCCGTCAGGCGACGCTGTCGCTCAGAATTCTCGATCAGGTGATGGAGCAGCCCGAGGATCGGCCGTCGACGGTCGGTTTCGTCAACCGCGAGATCAAGCATGGCGGTTTCAGTTTCCAGGACGTGAACTTTCAGTATCCGGGCTCGGACAATCCGGTCATCAGCAAGCTGTCCCTGACAGTCGCGCCGGGGGAAAAGGTCGGCATCATCGGCCGGATCGGTTCCGGCAAGACGACGCTTGGCCGTCTGCTCGATGGCCTCTTCGTCCCGACGGACGGGCGCGTGCTGATCGATGGCGTCGATATTCGCCAATATCACATGTCGGAAGTGCGTTCGGCCGTTGCTGTCGCGGGTCAATCTTCGGATCTCTTCTCCGGAACGGTCAAGGAAAACCTCCTGATCGGTCGCGCGGACGCCACCGACGAGGAACTACTCGAAGTGGCCCGCATGACGGGCGTTGAAGAGTTCGTCTCGCGCCATCCCCGTGGCTTCGACATGCCGGTCGGCGAGCGCGGTTCCAACCTGTCGAGCGGCCAGAAACAGGCCATGACGATTGCACGTCTCCTGCTAACCAAGCCGAAGATCGTTTTCCTCGATGAGCCATCGGGGGCGATGGATCTGGCAAGCGAGCGACATCTGATCAACCGGTTGTCGAGCGCCTTCGACAAGAACACCACGCTTCTGATTGCCACCCATCGCTTCACCATGCTCGATCTCGTCGACCGTCTGATCGTCCTCGACAAGGGCCGTGTGGTGGCCGACGGGCCGAAGCATCAGGTTATCGAAGCCATGCAGAAGAAGGGCGTGAAGCCATGAGCCGTCCGGTTGCCGACACGCCTCCGTTCATGGCCCGCATGATAGTGTTCCTCGTGGCGTCCCTTATCGTGCTTTTTCTGGCATGGGCTGCAATCGCCGAGATCGACGAGATCGCGAGAGGGGAAGGGAAGGTCATTCCCGTCTCCAAGACACAGATCGTGCAGTCCTCCGAAGCAGGCGTGGTCGAAACCATCGCCGTTCAGGTCGGCCAGGTCGTGCGCAAGGGTGAACTGATCGTCCAGCTCAACAACACGACGACGGAATCGTCGCTCGGCGAGTCCGTTGCAAGGGCGCGGGCCCTTGGCGCCAAGATTGCGCGCCTGGCGCTGGAGGAGGCGGGCTCCTACGACGTCGCTTTCGTCTGCCCGGACGACGTTCTATCGGTCGCAAGCCAGGTTTGTGCAAATGAGGAGCGGCTCTTCGCTGCCAACAAGGCATCCTACATCAACAAGGCGGGCGTGCTTCGGGAGCGCGTGCGTCAGCGCGAGAACGAACTGAGCGAGGCGCAGGCCAATATCGTGCGCCTCGAGCAGAACATCACCCAGGCGACGCGGCAATACGATCTCATGAGCCCGCTGGCGAAGAAGGGCCTCGTGGCACAAACCGAGTTGATTGCGCTTGAGCGCGAACTGACAGATCAGCGCGGCCAGATCACGGTCTATCAGGAGAGCCTCGAGCGGCTCCGCGGCGCAGTAGAGGAAGCGCGTCTTCAGGTGGAGGAACTGGCGCTTCAGTTGCGTCAGCAGGCCTTGACGGAAAAGGCACAGACCCTCGCTGAACTCTCGGTCATCGACGAAACGATCCGCGGCGCGACCGATCGTGTCAGCCGCACCGATATCCGCTCTCCGGTGGATGGCATCGTCAACACGCTCGAGGTCAATACGATCGGCGCCTATGTCGACCCCGGCACCGTGGTCGCCGGCATTGTCCCCACCGCAGATACGCTTCTGATCGAAGCCAAGATTTCGCCGCGTGACGTCGCATTCGTAACGCGCGGCCAGAAGGCGATCGTGAAAGTCACGGCTTACGACTTCTCGATCTTCGGCGGCCTGGAAGGCGTGGTGACCAATATCTCCGCCGACAGTATTGTCGATAAGGACAAGGGCGAGACCTTCTATCTGGTCCAGGTAAAAACGGACCAGTCCGAGTTGATGCGCGGTGGCAAGAGCTATCCCATCATTCCGGGCATGGTTGCCTCGGCGGAAATCATGACCGGTCGCAAGACCATCCTCAGCTATCTCATGAAGCCGATCAACAAGGCGCAATCCGTCGCCCTGACCGAGCGGTGAGCCATGGCCCTTCCCGATCGGCAAGCCGCCTACTCAGAACCGGCCGAATTGAACCCGGCCGCGATGCGGCATGTCGAGGAACATGACGCGGAACCGAAATTCCGCGCGATCATCGGCAAGGGTGGGGCGCGCCGGGGTATCAGGCTGGAAAGCGTATACTGGGACGGCCTTGCCTGGTTGCTGAACGGTTCGCGGCAATCTCTGGGCGATGTGGTGGAGCAGGCTGCCGGCCAGATGGGCGAGAATGGCAATCTGGCATCCATGCTGCGTGTGCTTGCATTTCGCTGGATGTGGCGTCGGCTGTCGCTGATGGAAAACGTTTATTCGGTTGAAAATCTGAATGCGCTGATCCAGGCCTGCCCGACGCCCGCCATCGTGCTTACACGTGACAAGAAGATCCAGTTTTTCAACGAACCCTTCATGACCATGCTGAAGCAGAAGCTTGTGCTGGGCAATATCGCCCAGCTGTCGGCGGGCTTCCGCTTTGTTCTCGACACGCAGGTCGATGAAGCGCTGCAGAGCCTTTCATCCAAGGGCAAGATGATCACGACGGGTTTCACCGCCACCTGCGCCGGAAAGCAGCTGACCGGCCAGATGAACCTTGCCATGGCCCCAAACCATCAGAAGCAGATGGTCATCGGCTACGTCGTCCGAGGCTGAGGTCGAATTCCACGGGTGGAGCGGAAGATCCGCTCAGAGTTCCCCGCCTTCGCCCGGTGCGATGCTGTCGAAGCTCTTCATGGCCATGGCTTTACCCTTTGTGCGGGTACCGTGCAGAAAGCCGCGGCCATTGGAAATGGAGAATAGCGGCTGGTAATCGGGCAGGCGGCTGTCCGCCAGAACCTGATCCCGCATGTTGTCCAGGATGTAGTGCGTTCCCTGGATCTCGACCGACAGAACGGCATGATAGAAGTGCCGCTTTTTGTCGTAGAGGATGACGACGGTCATGTCCTGCAGTGAAAAGCCTTGTGCTTCGAGGACCGCCATTTTCAAGAGGGCATAGTCTTCGCAGTCGCCGTAGCCGGAAGCGAGGGTCTGGGACGGGGAGGACCACTGATCCACCCGACCGTGACTGTCGATATCCTTGCGGTACTTGATGCGGCGGTTCACCTCGTGATTGACGAGGTTGAGCTTGTCGCGGAGCGAAGACATGCCGCCGCCGGCCGATGTCCGGTGGACCACAGCATCCATGTCGAAACAATTGGCGCCGCCGCACTGAAGCGCGGTACCCTTGGCGATCTCAGAAAAGGTCGGTGCCGCCTTCTTCAGTGCGCCGAGTTTCTTGAAGGGAATGGCCACAGAGTCGAAGACATCATCGGTTGGTGTCTTGCGCCGGTTGGGTGCTATTTCTTTTGGCGCTGTCGCGACGGTGCCGGTCGAGAGGTCCGTACGCAGCGGAGCGAACGCGACGACCTGTGTGGCGATCGACTGGGCAAAGAGTTCCGTGGTCTGGGACCAGCGCTGCTCGATCTTGCCGAAGAGATTTGTGCCGAGCGAGCCTGCAAGGGGGCTCATTCCAAGCACGAGCGTCTGGGCGACGTTTGAGTAAGAAGTCATCGTATGTGGCAGCATGGGAGCCGCCATCGAACCCGATGAAACTAGGGTAGCCGCTACGAGGGCCGAGACTGCGACAATTTTCTTGTTGTTCTTGAGCATCGCTATTCTCCAATTGTTGCTTGAAGAATAGCGGCAATGCTTGAATTATCGGTTCGTATAGATGGCTTCTATACTTTGAATATGCATCGCTATATTAAAGTAAAATCCGGTGGATAATTGGCAGGTCTTGTTAACCAAGGTGGCCAGAAGGCAGGAAATCCAGGCGTTGAAGGCGTCTGGAATCTAAGCCGTTCTCCTGTATTGCCAGTCGAGCCCAGCTGTTGCCTTTGCTGCAGTCTGCCCAGATATGGAACACCTTCGCTCTTGCTTCGCCGAGTGCCAATGCTTAACGTTCGCCAACGGATCAGGAACGAGACTTGGCGCCATCATGGTCGGAATAAAACACTTTACGCGGAGCTTCCTGCGCGCCGGAGCTTCGGCTCTGCTGCTTGCCGCTCTCTCCTCTTGTCAGACCGATGACTTCAAGCCGAACGCTGGTGAAGGCGGAGCCTCTGCGGCCGTCAACCCCGCCAACGATACGGGTCTCTACAACCAGACCCTGGGATCCGGTTCGGTGAAGGTCGCCTATCTCGGTGTCCGTCGTGCGGATCAACCGGGCCGCCAGGCCGATAGCGAATACCGGGATGGCGCCGCTCTGGCCGTCAACATGCTCGGTTCCGACGTCGTGAAGCTCACCATGCTTGAGACGACGGAAAAGCCGGAGGCGATCGAGGCCGCGGCAAGGACCCTGGCGCGCCAGCAGGTATCCTTCATCGTCACTACCGCCCGTGGTGCGGAGTTTGAAGCGATCCAACGTGGCCTGGGCGGACTTCAGGTCCCCATGGTTGCATTCCAGACAAACGAGGCGGACCTGCCTGAAAATGTCTATCCCTTCGTATCCAGCCCTGCCGACAGCCTGATAGAAAGCGCGTCCTTCGCAATGGCCGAAGGGGCGACGCATGCGGTGATCCTCGCCTCATCTCCGGCAGAAAAGGCTCAGGCTGATCGCATCGCCAGCCAGATCAAGGCCTTTGGCGGCAAGGTTGAGCCGATTGTCGAACTGAGCGGCGGCACGCTGCCTGCAAAGGCTCTCAATTCGTGGAGCAAGGCCGACATGGTGGTGTTGATGCCAGGCATCAAGTCGCCGGGCGAGGTGTTGAAGAAGGCGGATGCCGCCAAGCCGCCGCGTCCGGGACGCAGGATTGTCGCGAGTGCCGTTCTGACGGCCCAGGACCTGAATGAGCCGAAGCTGACAGGCAGCATCGTCTGTCGCTATGACCAGAACGTCCAGGCAAGGATCGGCAGCCGGTATATGGCGAGTTATGGCATGCCGGCCTCTGCCCAGGCCGGCTACGGCTTCGACGCCATGGCGATGGCCATTGGCCTCGCTGGCCGTTTCCGGGAGCTGGCCTTCGGGCCCGAGCGGCTCATGTCGCCGGATGGCTTTTCGGGCTCGCTCGGGGTCTTCCGTCTGGAGGGCGATCGCAAGGTCCGGCGCAACTGCGATATCTTCAAGGTCGCCAAAGGCTCCTATGTTTTCTTCCAGAAAGCGCCTCCGACGCTCTGATCACCACAGCGTGACATGATCTACGAGCCCTGATCTTCCGTTTACATTGTTGTCAAACCGTCACATCCTGATGGCGGATGACTGATGGGCGGCAGGCGAGGAGGTCTGGCGCACGAATGGTCTGGGATCGGAGCAAAGTGTAATGAACGGCGCACAATCGATGGTGGCGGGCGAACGCTATGCAGGCACGTTGCGCATCCTCCATTGGCTGATTGCAGTCCTTGTCCTCATTACCTGGCCGCTTGGCCAGATGATTGGGTTCGTGAAGGATGACGTCAAGCTCGACTTCTATCTGATCCATGAAAGCCTGGGCTTTCTGGTCCTGTGGCTGATGCTGGTGCGGATCGGCGCAAGGCTGACGAGCGGGGCGCCTCTGGTCGAGGCACCGCGATTGGAAAAGGCAGCCGCCCACGTGGTGCACGGGCTTCTCTATGTCTTCTTGATCGTCATGCCGGTTTCCGGGTTTCTGGCAACCAATGCCCATGGCTTTCCGCTCAAATGGTTTGGTCTGTTCACTGTCTGGAGCCCGATCGGCAAGTCACCGGAAATAGCGTCCACCCTTTCGGCAATCCATGCCTGGAGCGCGTGGATCATTTTGGCTCTCTTTGCGTTGCATATTTCGGCGGTGGTCTTCCATCACGTGATCCGCCGCGACGGTACGCTTTATCGCATTTTGTAAAACTCTCCGGGACAGGACCTCGATGCGTAAGATCGAAATGACGGACCAGCTTTGGGCGCGCCTTCTTGCCATGCGCGGCAGCGCAAGCCAGACCGGTGCAGACGAAGGCGATCCCGTCATGGCCCTGTACGCACCGATTGCCGCCGCAGAGCGCGGCTTTGTTCTGGCGCAGGTCGGCCAGTCGCTCGATGGCCGCGTGGCCACGCCATCAGGTGACGCACGCGACATTTCCGGAAGCGACGGCATCGCCCATCTTCATCGCTGTCGCGCGCTCGTGGAAGCCGTGGTCGTCGGTGTCGGCACCGTCAAATGCGACGACCCGAGACTTTCCGTCAGGGCAGTGAAGGGCCCCAATCCCGTCCGCGTCGTGATTGATTGTCGCGCGGAACTGACCGGCGAGGAACGCCTGTTTCGCGACGGCGGCGCACCAGTCATTCTCGTGCAGGGGCATGATGCACCGGTCAAATCCCATGGAGCCGACGTCATCAGAGTTCGCAGGGGCAAGGGCGGCCTTGATCCTCAGGACATCCTCGATGCACTCGCGGACCGCGGCTTGCGTCGCATCCTCGTCGAGGGAGGCGCACGCACGATTGCCCGCTTCATCGAAGCCGATCTCGTCGATCGCCTGCACGTCGCGATCGCCCCGCTGATCATTGGCTCGGGACCTGCCGGCATCGCGCTGCCGCCGATCGACAAGCTTTCAAGCGCTCACCGGCCGGCTGCCAAGGTCTATAGCCTCGGCAGCGACATCCTGTTCGATTGCGATCTGAAAAACCCAGCTGTTTCAGTGTCGGGGGAGCGCGAGGATATCCGAGTGGCCGACCACGCATGAGCTGCCGGCCTCTGCGATCTTCGCAAGCCTGAAATCCAGCCAGTGCCTGATTTGGACGTCAGTCAGAGTACCGATCTCCGATAGCGGCTGTTCGAGCCCCTCGAGAAAAGCGGCCTGCAGGTCACCGTCATCAGGGCCCATCACCCAAGGGCTGGTGGCAACCGAGACCGCATAGCCCAAACGCTCGAAAGCTTGCTTCAGATGCGCGGTCGCGTCTGGGCCGAGTGCCGGCCCAAAGCCCTTGTCGAAATGCTGGTGCTGATTGAAGTCTTTGGCGACCTGTTCATCAAGCGGATGAGCAACGGACCATTCCATGACGCCGTCATAGTTCAGCGCGGCATAGAGCCGCGTTTTGCTCACAGCGAGAGTCTCGGCAAAGTGATCGCAGAAGTCTGCCGAGCAGAGATCGAAGAGAGCCGATGCCGTCACCACGCTCACCTCGGTGAGCGGCAGCGTATCGATCTTGTTCAGATCGAACTGGCGAAAATAGACATCCTGTTGATCCCCGATACGGCGTTCGGCCTCCGCCAGCAGCAGCGGGTCGTAGTCGAGCAACTGCCATTTCGCATGGGCCGGGAAGCGATGTGCCAGGCTCCGCCAGGTCGAGCCGGTGCCGCAGCCGATATCGAGTATGTTGGGGCGTTCGATACCGCCGAGATGCTGCGACAATTGCTCGACCAGCGGCTTCGCCCGCGCCCTCATATCGACAGGTTCGCGCAGTGCCAGCCAGTCCTTGTTGAAGCCACTCATGAAATTCCATCCAATGTGTTGGAGATGATTGCTGCCGTGTCTGCCCATGTTGGCAAGAGGCTGCCGGCTTGAAGGGCCGCCGCAGACCGCGTCTCGCGCTCCTGCGGGCTTTGCAGCAGACGACGGAGCGCCTCTCCGAAAGCCGGTGCGTCATCGACCGGCACCAAAATCCCCGCGTCAGCAGGAACGACGTCTGGAACCGCTCCGGCATGGCACGCCACGATCGGAAGCCCGTGAGACAGAGCTTCGGCAAACACCATCCCATAGCCTTCGTATCGGCTCGCCAGTGCAAACATGTCCGCCGAGGCGAAGTTCACCCGCGGGTCGTCCACCTCGCCGAGTAACTGAACGCGCGCTTCCAGGCCCAGCGCTTCCACCTGTCGCGCCAGCGCTTCGCTCGTCGAAGGATCGAGGCTCTTGCTTCCAATGATCACGGCCTGCCAGTCGAGATCCTCGACCGATTTGAGAGCCCTCAGCAGCACGTCATGACCCTTGCGCCGGGTGAGTGTGCCGACCGACAGGATCTGCGGGGCCGCATTGACGACGCGCCTTGTATCGCTCTTGTCGATCCCGGGCAGGGCGACCGTAATGCGGGAAGACGCGACGCCATAATTGGATGCAAGTTCACGTGCCGTCATCGGCGAGGTCACGATCACATGCCGGGCTGTCGCCAGCGCCCTCTGTTCGCTCTGTCGGAAGCGATGCTGCTCTTCGTCCGACAACCCTGTTTCGAGGGCGAGCGGATGATGAACAAGAGCAATGATCCGAAGCCGTTCGACATGGTCTCTTGCCCAGGCGTCGAGGACGCCGAAGGCGAGCCCGTCGATCATAACGAGCGTCCCGTCCGGCAGTGTCGACAGGGCTGCTTCCGCCCGGTCCAGCGTGTCTGCGGTGGGAACCGGAAACCCGTCGCCAACCGGCAGAAGCCTGACCTGCCAGCCGCATTCGCGAAGTCCATCGATAACTCGGCGGTCGTAGCCATAACCGCCGGTCTTCAGAGCCAGGTCGCCCGGATAGGCGAACACGAGGGAAGGGTTCAAAGATCGGCCTCGTACCAGCCACGGGCCGCATGGGATTCGTGCAGCATGACCTTCAGGCGGCAGATCCGATGGCTGCCGGGGCCAAGACGCTTGTCGGACACGGCCTGCGCCAGTTGGTCAAAGATGTGTTTTGCAATGACTTCCGTCGTGCTGATCTTGCCTTTGAAGACCGCAAGCTCGTCCAGGTTCTGATAGTTCAGCGGCTTCAAGACCTCGGACAGAACGGTTGTCGCAGCACCGATATCGACGGCGAGGCCATCCTCGTCCACGTCCTTGGTGAAAAAGGCCGCATCGACGACAAAGGTTGCGCCATGCATCCCCTGTGCAGGCCCGAAGACCGGACGCGGCAGGCTGTGGGCGATCATGATATGGTCTCGGACTTCAACAGCGAACATGAGATCTCTTTCGTCAGTAGCGGATGCGATGGCACAGGGTGTCCTGTGTGGAGAGGATACGAGCGTAGGCGTCTGGCAGTTCAGAAAAAGCGGTCTCACCGGAGATAAGGCGCTCGAGACGCGGATCCAGGAGCAGTTCCAGCGCCTTGCTCATTCGCCGGTGATAGGTCCAGCGAGCCCGGCGTGACGAAGGAATTCCGCCGACTTGCGAACTGACGAGGGACAGGCGTCGAGAATGAAACGCACCGCCCAGGGGAATGCTGACCATGCGGTCGCCATACCAGCTGGCTTCGACAATTCTCGCTTCAAAGCCCGCATGGGCGATGGCGTTTTCGAGCGCGACCGCGGCTGCGCTGGCGTTGATCAAGATGTCGAATTCCCCGTCGATCATGTCGGGCTCGGCAAACGTGAGGTCCAGATCGGAAGCCAGATTACGGCGCGACGGATCCTTGTCGATCAAGACAGTTTCCGTGCCTGCAATCCGCGAGGCGATATAGGCGACGAGCGTCCCGACAACGCCGGCGCCGAAGACGGCGACGCGGTCGCCCGGCTGCACGCCTGCATCCCAGATAATGTTGAGCGCTGTTTCCATATTGGCGGCAAGCACCGCCCGTCGCGGCGGCAGCGTCTCCGGTAACAGGGTTACTTGGTCTGACGGGAGGATGAAGCGATCCTGATGAGGATGAAGGGCAAAGACATTGCGTCCGATGAGTTCACGGGGACCATCGACGATTTCACCGACGGCCGCATAGCCATATTTGACCGGAAAGGGGAACTCGCCTTCCATATGCGGTCCGCGCATGCGTTCAAATTCGCTTTGAGGAACCGCGCCTTGAAAGATCAGGGACTCTGTCCCGCGGCTGATCCCGCTGTAGAGTGTTCGCACGAGCACTTCGTTTCCAGCAGGCATGCCAAGCGGCTCATGCCGGAGCCGGCAGATTTCCTTTGCCTCGAACCACAGCGCAGCCGCCGTCTTTCCGGCAGATACGGATTGTTCATTCACCTCGAGCTTCAAACTGCAGATCCCCCACCCTAAATATGCGCACCAATGGAACGTATTGCCGAAGAAGACATTTTGTTCCTTAGCCGCCATCAAAATAAATTTATGGCGGATGCGCAAACCATCGCTGAAACTTCGGCGTAATGGTTGCCACTGATAGGGAGAGTACGCCTCATGTCCAAGTCCAGCCAGTCCGCTTTCCAATTCTCGACCGCCGAGATCGAAGTAGAACGCGCCGTAGCCGAGCTGCGCTATGGCCGACCCGTGATCGTAACGGAGGGAGAACGAAAGCTTGCTGTCCTGGCGCTCGACTGTGTAGCGCCCTCGCTTTTCGATCAATTCGCAGCCGTCACCGAGAACCGGCACAGCCTCCTGTTGACCGCGCCGCGGGCCGGTCGTTTGGGGATCGGAGCCGAACAGGACGTGATCACGCCGCTGGCCGGTCTGTCTTTCGATGATGCCTCACGGCTTGCTTACACACTTGGTGCGGAAAAGCCTGCATTGTGGCAGCCGGCGGATGCACTGGCGACACAGACGACAGAACTGGCCCGCCTGGCGCTGTTGCTGCCGGCCATGGTGCTGGCGGATGTCACGACCATGACAGATCGGTTCGGCGGTTGCTGCGAGATCGCCTCCAGCCGTTTGAAAGGCGCTGATGCCGCCCGTCAGCGCTTCGACCAAGTCGTTCGCACCCGCGTTCCGTTGAAGGATCTTGGTGATGCCGACTTCGTCGTCTTCCGCGGTGGCCTGGCTCAGAAGGATCAGGTCGCCATCATCGTCGGTAAGCCGGATGTCACGAAGACCGTGCCGATCCGCATTCACTCGTCCTGCCTTACCGGAGACCTCTGCGGCTCCCTGAAATGCGATTGCGGTGACCAGCTGCGCAATGGTTTTGCCCTGCTCAAGCAGGCGGGCGGCGGCGTGCTGCTCTATCTCGACCAGGAAGGTCGCGGCACGGGCATCGGCGCCAAGATGCGTGCTTATGGCTATCAGCATCTCGGCCTCGACACGATCGATGCGGATGCCGAGCTCGGGCTCGCCGAAGATCATCGCCGTTATGAAGCAGCCGTTGCCATGCTCCGGCATCTCGAGATCGCGAAGGTGGCGGTCTACACCAACAACCCGACCAAGATCGCCGGCCTCAAGCTGGGCGGCATCGAAGTCGAGGCACGGGCGTCGGTCACCGGTCGGGTCACGGCGGAAAACGAAAACTATCTGCGCACCAAGACCTTGCGCGCCGGCCACATGCTCGATCTGGAAACTCTGGTCGCGGCAGAATAAGCTCCAGGCGGGCAGGGAGGATTGCAAGATGGCAAGCGAGCCTGAACGGCTTGGCGGCGATGGTTTCGGTCGGCCATGGGCAGATGCCCAGCTCGACTGGGTCGCGATGCTGCGACAGCGTCGTGGACTGCTGATGAACACACTGGCGGGCCTCTCAGGCCTGCTTGTCGGCACATCGGTCGTCGCGGTGATCGTCTCCTTTCACCTCCCGCTCGGCTGGGATTTCGTGGCCTCGGTCATTCTGTCGCTCGCGCTGATGTTTGCGCTGGTGGTCTATGCTCTGCCCGATCACCCCCATCGCAAGTTCGGCCCGGCCAATCTCGTCACCGCCTTTCGCGCTTGTCTCGTTAGCCTGACTGGCGCGACCGTGCTGTGCTTCGACAGTCTCGCTGCGACCGATACGGCACTCTGGACACTTGCCGGTGTGGTTCTCATCGCCTTGGCGCTCGACGGCGTCGATGGTTATCTCGCGCGCAGCTACGGACATGAATCGTCCTTCGGTGCCCGCTTCGATATGGAAGTCGATGCAGTGCTGATCCTGGTCCTGTCCGTCGCCGCAGCCTTCTTGGAAAAGGCGGGTCTCTGGGTATTGCTGATCGGCCTGATGCGCTACGGTTTCGTGGCCGCAGGCTGGGTGTTGCCGAAGCTGAACGGCGAGCTCTTCCCCTCGTTCCGACGCAAGCTTGTCTGCGTGATCCAGATTTCGGCACTCTGCCTGATCCTGATCCCCTTCGTGACCGTTCCCTATTCTACCGCCATCGCAGCGGTCGCGCTTCTGGCGCTCGCCTATTCGTTTACGGTGGACGTGATCTACCTGCTGCGTCGGCCCGTCACGTCATGACCAGTCTCAGCGAGCGTCTCTCGACATCATTCGGGCTCGCCCGCTCGCTCGTCGTCTACTACGGCCAGCCCTGGCGCAGATCGGCGCTGCGGCAATTCTATGCGTCGATCGTCAAGCCGGGTGATCTCGTCTTCGACATCGGCGCCCATGTCGGCAGCCGCAGCAGCACCCTGTTGAAGCTCGGAGCGAAAGTCGTGGCGGTCGAACCCCAGCCAGCTTTCGCAGACTTCATCGAAAACCGTTTTGCAGGCGCGTTGACCGGCTTCGAACGGGTGGCCGTCGGTCGGACCGCCGGGCAGATCGATTTGCTGATCTCGAGCCGCCATCCGACGGTCACAAGCATCTCCAGCCGCTTCGTCGAGACGGTGAAGCAAAGCAAGGGGTTTTCGCAGGTCGTCTGGGACCGCAAGGTCACGGTGCCGATGGTGACGCTCGATCATCTCGTCGCGAAATACGGTATGCCTGCCTTTTGCAAGATAGACGTCGAGGGCGCGGAGGCGGAAATTCTCTACGGCCTTTCAAAGCCGATGCCCCTGATCGCCTTCGAATACATTCCGGCCATGCCCTCCGTTGCGTCCAACGCGATCGATCGTCTGATGGGCATCGGCAGTTATCGCTTCAACCGGGTCGTCGGAGAGCAGCATCGGTTCGTGTCGGACCGGTGGAAATCGGCAGACGAGCTGCTGGTCGAGCTGTCGCAAATGCCTCCCGAAGCGCAATCCGGCGACGTTTACGCCCGGATAGAGAGCCGATGACGATGCGTTCAGGCGCGACGCGGCTTTCCGCGGATGGCCTCGAGCGAGAGGATCGCGAGACCCGGCAGGGCGCCGGCAAGAGAGAGAGCTCCATAAACGACGCTCGCAGCCAATCCCTGGCTCTCGGTGGCGCCAAGCAGTGGCCAGAGCGCCATCGCGGCGGCTTCCCGCGTACCCCAGCCTCCGAAACCAGCGGGGATCAGCATCGCGATCAGGCAGAGCGGAATGATCGTGAATGCCGCAATGCCGGGGAGGGGCGCGCCAACAGCATGGCTCGCAAGAAAGAAGGTCGCGACGTAACTGCCGACGATCACAAGGCTGAGCCCCGCCTGAACAGGCAGCGCGCCACGGCGGATGAAGACGCGCAACAGGTCATCGCCGATATGGCTGAACCCTTTGTACCGACGCTTCACGATGATCAGGCCCGCGCAGACTGCGGCGGCAAACAGGAAGAAGCAGAGCACCAGCAGCAAGGCCTGACGTCCGGCATCCTCGCCTCCGAGGACCAGCGGCCAGGCGAACAGGCCGGAAAGCGCCAGAACGAAAAACGCAGCCTGGCCGGAAAGCCGCTCGAAGATCACGGCCTTGGCTGGTCCTTTCCAGCCGCCGGCGCCGGCATTGCGCATGCGGTAGGCGCGCACGGCATCACCGGCGACGCCGCCGGGAAGGCTTTGGTTGAGAAGGCTCGCCACGTAGTACTCGCTGATCGCGACGCTCGCCGGGAACGGTTCGCCGAGACGGCTCGCGGTAAAGCGCCAGCGCAGCGCCGACACGATGATCTGCACCTGCACCAGGGCAAGACCGGCGATGACATGCGTAAGGGAGATCTGCGAGAAGGCGGCGCCCAGCGCGGTCAGATCCGTTCTGGACAGGAGAAATGCCAGGAGCGCGATCAACGCGACGGGAGCAAGGAGACGCAGAATGGGCAAGCGGCGGGGCTTTCGTCGGGGGTGAGTGGTCGTTTGCTATCCTATACGCGGAAAGAGAGGCAGCGGACCTTCATGACGGCAAATCCTCCCGCGTGCAATCGATCTGCCCTTCTCGGTAGCGGAGTGACTGGATCATGAAGTCAGCCGACACGCTTAAGCCCTATATCGGCGCCCTCGTGGTGACAGTGATCGCCTGGTTTGCTTTCACCTTGCCGGACCACCCCGATGCTGTCGCCCTCAATGCTTTTACCCGTCTGCCGCTCGAATGGGCATTGATGATGCTGCTCTTGCTCGCGGTCCCGCGCAGTCTACGTCGGCCGATCGGGCTTCTGTGCGGACTGGTCCTGCTTCTGATCCTGTTCCTGAAGATGGCCGACATCGGCACCCAGGCTGCTTTTCAGCGCCCGTTCAATCCCTATCTCGATATCAAGATGCTGGCCGATGGCTGGAATCTGTTTTCAGGGACCGTCGGCACATTGGCAGCCTTTGCTGCTGTCGCGGCCGCGCTTCTGGGCTTGTCCGCCATACTGATGCTGTTTCTGTGGGCGGCACGCCGATTAACGGAAATCGGGCGCCCCGTGCGCTCATGGCTTGTTCTGTCGCTGGTGGCGATCACCCTTCTCGGCGGGATTGCGATTGTTTTGGACGCGCCCCGGGTCGAAGCGCGCATGCCCTCTTACCTCAACAAGCGACTGACGCTTGTCATCCGCTCTGTTCAGGACATGCATGTCTTTGAAACCGCTCTGTCGCGGGGAGAGGGCCCCCGCAACGGCGCCGGGCTCTTCGGACGCGTCAAGGACAAGGACTTCGTGCTTATCTTCGTTGAATCCTATGGCCGCTCGGCGCTGGAGGATCCTCGATATGCGTCGATCACCCGACCACGCCTCGCAAGCGTCCAAGCCGAGATTGAGCGAGCCGGTCTCGTTTCCGCCAGTGCCTGGGTCACCGCTCCGACCGTTGGCGGTCTCAGCTGGCTGGCGCACGGAACGCTCCTCTCCGGCCTCTGGGTCGACAGCCAGGCGCGCTACGACCGCTTGATGATCAGCCAGCAACCGAGCCTCAACAGGCTGTTTGCCGAAGCCGGATGGAAGAGCATCGCGGCCATGCCTGCCATTACGATGGAGTGGCCTGAAGCCGCATATTACGGATATCGCCAGATCCTGGCGGCAGCCGACCTCGATTACCAGGGCAAGCCCTTCAACTGGGTCACGATGCCGGATCAGTATACCCTGTCAGCCTTCGAGCGCCTGGGTCGCGCCCCTGCACGGGCTGCGGGCGAACGCGTGATGGCGGAAGTGGCGCTGATCTCCAGCCATGCGCCGTGGACACCCGTTGCCAGCCTCATCGACTGGGACGCCGTCGGCGACGGCTCGATCTTCAACGCACAGGCGGAAAGCGGCGACCCGCCTCGGGTCGTCTGGGCCGACCCGGAGCGTGTGCGCGCGCAATATATCCAGACGATCGACTATTCCCTCGAAACTCTCGGCAGTTACATGTCACGCTTTGGCGAGGATACCGTCTTCGTCATCCTCGGAGACCATCAGCCTGCGGCCATAATCACCGGCCCCAATGCTTCGCGCGCCGTCCCGATCCATGTCGTATCGGCGGATCGGGACCTCGTCGCCCGCTTTGAGCGGGAAGGGTTCCTCCCCGGCATGCGCCCGGAGACGCAGACCCGCGAGTGGCCGATGAACGAGATGCGGCCGGTTCTGATCGATCTGTTCAGCCAGCCTTGACTGTTTCTGCATCTTCCGCCCGAGATCCCAGGCGGATCTGTTCCTGAGCGCGCCAGCTGGCCGGTGTCATCCCGGTCTGGCGACTGAAGAAGCGGGAGAAATAGGCCGGATCGGAAAAGCCGAGGCGGAACGAGACTTCCTTGATGCTGCCGGGCGTGAACAGCAGCTCGCGTTGTGCTTCCTCGATCAGGCGTCTCGCCACCAGCTCCTGCGTACCAAGGCCTGTCTTCGTCTTGAGCACACGGTTCAGATGGGTCGCCGTTATCCCCAGCGCATGGGCGTAGAACGATGCCGGACGATGGTTGCGAACCTCCCGGTGCAGCAATGACGAGAAGGCCTCAAGCCTGCGATCGTTCTCATCGGTCGCCTCTTTCTCGGTTTCACCCTGGGCAGCGAGACGGGCTGCAAGCGCCAGAGCCGCGGCGAGCCCCGTCTCCATCAGCACGGTGCGCCCCGTAAGCCGCCCCTGCCATTCGCTCGCGACCCTGAGCAGGTGGGAGAGAATCAACTGCCCCTCCGGATCCTGCGGGGCAAGGCGGGTCACGCTTGGTGTCGACAGGAACTGCCCGAGCGCGCTCGGCTCACCCGGTCGGACCGGCAAGCGACTGGCAAGAAAGGTAAAGACGTAGCCGTCGATCTCTGGTGAAAAGCGGAACCCGTGCCCGATAGCGGGCGGAACGGTGACGATCGAGACCGGTTCGAAACGGGCAATCTCTCCTTCGAAGACCGCATCGCCGGAGCCGCCTGTCACGAGCAGGATTTGGAAATAGCGTTCGTGTCTGTGCAGCCCGATTTCCCAGTGATGCAGTGCACTTCGGGCCGGAATTGTCTCGCAATGCACCCAGAATCGCGAACCCGCGGGATCGTCCTCGCCATAAAGCTCGTAAGTCGGGATCGAGGTCCGCATTGGCTGCTTGCGTTTCGTCATGTTCGATTTGTGCAACAAAAGACGCGATGCGTCCATTGTTGACGGCCGCGCTCGCCGTCAAAACTTGTCGAAAGACAAATGGCTGCATCGTGGGAGGAAACATGCGAACCAAAGTCGTCATCATTGGATCGGGCCCGTCCGGCCTCTTGCTCGGGCAGCTTCTCACCAATGCAGGCATCGACAATGTGATCGTCGACCGCGTCGGCAAGGACCACATTCTGTCTCGCGTGCGGGCCGGGGTGCTCGAAGAAGGAACTGTCGGCCTCGTGGATCGCGCCGGCGTCGGCGAGCGCCTGCATCGGGAAGGTCTTCCGCATGACGGTTTCTCCCTCACGTTCGATGGCCGCGACCATCGTATCGATCTCTTCGATCTGACCGGTGGCAAGCGGGTCATGGTCTACGGCCAGACGGAGCTGACGCGCGATCTCATCGAGCGCCGCGAGCGCGACGGCGGTGTGGTGATCTATGATGCCACGAATGTCGTTCCCTCCGGTTTCGACGGCGACCAGCCGCATGTCACCTTCGAGAAGGATGGTGTCACGCAGCGCATCGATTGCGACTTCATCGCCGGATGTGACGGCTTCCATGGCGCCAGCCGCAAGGCAGTGCCCGAAGGCGCGATCAAGACCTTCGAGAAGATCTATCCCTTCGGCTGGCTGGGGATCCTCGCCGACGTGCCGCCGGTCAACCATGAACTCATTTATGCCAACCACCCGCGCGGTTTTGCGCTGTGCTCGATGCGCTCCGAAACCCGCAGCCGCTACTATGTTCAGTGCTCGCTCGACGACAAGGTCGAGATGTGGTCCGACGATCGCTTCTGGGACGAGCTGCGCCGTCGCCTGCCGGCCCACCACGCTGAGGCCATGGTGACGGGGTCGAGCTTCGAAAAGTCGATCGCGCCGCTGCGTTCCTTCGTCGCCGAGCCGATGCGCTTCGGGCGGATGTTCCTCGTCGGCGATGCCGCGCATATCGTGCCGCCGACGGGCGCCAAGGGCCTGAACCTTGCCGCATCCGACGTGCACTACCTGATCGAGGGGCTTATCGAGCACTATCAGGAAAAGTCAAATGCCGCACTCGATGCCTATTCGGCCCGTGCCCTTAAGCGTGTCTGGAAGGCTGTTCGCTTCTCCTGGTCGATGACCACATTGCTGCACCGTTTTCCGGATACCGGAGATTTCGGCCAGAAGATCCAGGAAGCCGAGCTCGACTACCTCACCCATTCGAGAGCGGCGTCCACGGCCATGGCGGAGAACTATGTCGGGCTGCCCTATTGACGTCTCGTCCAGGCGGCACCACTTGTCAAAAAACAATTGTTTGCTAGACTTACAAAATAGAGCGGATCGGGGAGGTTGCCGGTCCGTTTAGGAATAACCTGCTCTCTGGAGGATCGAGACCTGATCGCAAGAGAGCAGGCGGGGCCGGAAGAAAACGACGGACCAATTTCTGAACCTGAAAATAATGGAGGAGGAAGATCCATGAATATGCATGTTTCGCTGTTGATCAATGGTGCCGAAAAGGCGGCCGCGGGCGGACGCACTTTTACCCGCATCAATCCTTTTACGCAGGAAGTGGCGACCACGGCCTCGGCCGCAAGCCTCGAGGATGCCAACGCAGCCGTAGACGCAGCTGCAGCAGCCTTCCCGGCCTGGTCGAAGACCGGCCCCGGTGAGCGCCGCAAGATCCTGCTCAAGGCTGCTGACATCATGGAATCGAAGACCGCCGAGTTCTCCGAACTCGTGGTCGCCGAAACCGGAGCCACCGGCCATTGGGGCGCCTTCAACGTCATGGTTGCTGCAAGCATGTTGCGCGAAGCCGCTTCCATGACCACCCAGATCTCGGGCGAAGTCATCCCGTCCAACAAGCCGGGTTCGCTCTCCATGGGCATGCGCCAGGCCGTCGGCGTTTGCCTTGGCATCGCGCCGTGGAATGCGCCGATCATCCTCGGCACCCGTGCGGTCGCCATGCCGCTCGCCTGCGGCAACACCGTGATCCTGAAGGCATCGGAGCAGTGCCCTGGTACCCATCGTCTGATCGCTCAGTGCCTCGTTGAAGCCGGCCTTCCGACTGGTGCCATCAGCGTCATCACCAATGCGCCCGAGGATGCAGCCCAGATCGTCGAAGCCCTGATCACCAACCCGGCAGTCAAGCGCGTCAATTTCACCGGCTCCACCAAGGTCGGCAAGATCATCGGCGAACTGTGCGGCCGTCATCTGAAGCCGGCCCTTCTGGAGCTCGGCGGCAAGGCGCCGCTCGTCATCCTCGATGATGCCGACATTGACGCGGCCGTGAACGCCGCCGCCTTTGGCGCCTTCGCCAATATGGGCCAGATCTGCATGTCGACCGAGCGTATCATCGTCGATGAAAAAATCGCCGACGAGTTCGTCGCAAAGCTCGCCGCCAAGGCATCGAAGCTGCCGGCCGGCGATCCGAAGGGCCACGTCGTGCTCGGCTCGCTCATCAGCCTCGAATCTGCAAAGAAGATGGATGAGCTGATCGCCGACGCCGTTTCCAAGGGTGCAAAGCTCGTTGCCGGTGGCAAGCGCGAAGGCAGCGTCGTCGAAGCAACTCTGCTCGACAATGTCACCTCGGACATGCGGATGTATCAGGAAGAAAGCTTCGGCCCGGTCAAGCCGATCATGCGCGTGAAGGATGAGGAAGAAGCGATCCGCGTTGCCAACGATACCGAGTATGGTCTCTCCGGCGCCGTCTTCAGCCGCGACATCCGCCGCGCGCTCGCTGTCGCCGCGCGCATCGAGTCCGGCATTTGCCACATCAATGGCCCCACGGTCTTCGATGAGCCGCAGATGCCTTTCGGCGGCGTTAAGGGCAGTGGCTATGGTCGCTTCGGCGGCAAGGCCGCGATCTCCGAGTTTACGGAGCTGCGCTGGATCACGATCGAAGATCCGAACCAGCACTATCCCTTCTGATCATGGAAATGAAACGGCCGCCTTCCGGGCGGCCGTTTTTCTTTCGCAAGCATGTCGACAACGGTCAGTCGGTCTGGCTGTTGCGTGGCATGATATCCGCATAGACACGCTTCAGCCCTTCGATGAATGCTTGCAGTTCCTCGGGCGTAAATCGCGCGGTGAAGCGCAGTTCATGCTGTTTCTGGATGTTGCGGGCCTGTTTCAGGATCTCGGCCCCCGCCTCGGTCAACAGCAGCTCCTGGCGTCGCCGATCGATGGGGGATGGTTGCCGTTCCAGAAGATTGCGGCTTTCCAGACGGTTCACCAGCGCCATCATCGTTGCCCTGTCCATGCTGAGCTGGTTGGCGATGTCGATCTGGCTCACCCTCGGATTTGCGGCGATCAGTTCGAGGACGGCAAACTGCTTCTGCGTCAGCCCGATGTCGCCCATGGCGGCCGTGTAGTCCTGATAGATGGCGACATTCGCCATCCTGAGGTGAAAGCCGAGAATGTCGTCGAGGCGGCCTGTGCGTAATGGCGAGCCCACTTCGAAGACATCGTCGTCGTTCGCGGGCTTCAGGTCATTGTGTCGAGTCATGGCTCCTCTTCCAATCATGCGGCATCGAACTTACGGAATCATTCATGATCACTTTCGACTGCAACAGTCAAATTGCCGCTTGTCAAACACTTGGAGGTCAATTAGTATGTTTAACATACAATTCGCCAAGGAGGCCCCTGAGGGGTGGCGATGAGGAGGACAAACATGCAGCCTGAAATCAAGTCTGTTTTGGCAGTCAGGGGAGCCGTCGGTCTTGAGACGGACGATCCCGTCATCTACCGAGCCCAGGTGACGCCAGAACGGCCGGCGGTCTACGAAGTGGCGACCGGCCGAACCCTGAATTATGGGGCATTGGATCTGGCCGTGGCCCGCGCGGCCTACCGGCTTCTGGAGATCGTTGGTGATAATCCGGTCATGCAGCGCATCGCCTTTTTGGGACGCAACTCCATCGAGCAAATCACCGTCTGCCTGGCGTGTCAGCGCGCTGGTCTGGTCTTCGTACCCTTGAACTGGCGTCTCGGAGCGGCCGAACTCGGACAGATCATCGCCGATTGTGAACCCTCGCTGCTGCTGCATGATCCAGAGTTCGCGTCGGTCCTCGCGGAGATCTCCGAGGCAATGCCGCGAACCATCCCCATTGAAGGCGACGGTGGCTGGGCCGAGATGGTCGCGTCTTCACCGCGGGCAGAGCCAGCCGCGGTCGATGCGGATGCACCCTGCATCATGCTCTACACCTCGGGGACGACAGGGAGCCCCAAGGGTGTGGTCATCACACGCCGCAATGCCTTTGCCTCTGCCGTCAACTTTTCGCTGGTCGGTGAAGTCACCAGCCACTCCGTCACGCTCTGTGACCTGCCGTTTTTCCACACCATCGGTCTGGTTGCGATCGGCCGCACGACACTGATGATGGGCGGACGCCTGGTCATCTCCGATCGCTTCATGCCCGACCGCACCCTTTCCGTCCTCGGAGATCCGGCGCTGGGCATCACCCACTATTTCGCCGTCCCGCAGATGGCCGCGGCCCTTAGAAACTCTTCCGCCTGGGACCCGACGGCTCTGAAAGCACTGCAGGCGATCTTCATCGGCGGGGCGCCACTGTCGCCGGCGCTGATCGAAACCTTCCTCCAAGACGGCATTCCGCTCGTCAACGGCTATGGCATGAGCGAAGCCGGCACGACCATTCACATGCCGCTGGATCGTGATGCGGTCGCGCGGCATCCTGGCAGCGTCGGCTATCCCGCACCACTTCTCGCCGTCCGGCTGGTCGGCGATGACGGTCAGGACGTGCCGGATGGCGACGTCGGAGAAATCTGGGTGAAGGGTCCCTCAGTGACGCCGGGCTACTGGAACAATCCGGGCGAGACCGCCCGGGCCTTCGTCGGCGAGTGGTATCGCACCGGGGATCTTGGTCGACGTGCCGAAGGCGGCGTCATCTCCGTCCCGGACAGGCTCAAGGACATGTATATTTCCGGCGGGGAGAACGTCTTCCCGGCGGAGATAGAGGCCGTCATCGGCGCGCATCCCAAGGTAAGGGACGTTGCCGTGCTCGGGCTGCCCGATCCGAAATGGGGTGAATGCGGCGTCGCCTTTATCGTTGCCCAGGCAGACTTGCCCTCTGCCGACGAAATCCTCGCCCATTGTGCCGATCGTCTGGCATCCTACAAGCGTCCCGCACGCATCGTATTCCTCGACCATATCCCGCGAACGGCATCCGGAAAGGCGCAGAAGCACATTCTGCGCCAGGCCCATGCCAACAGCTGAACACCTTCGACCGGGCGTGAGCCCCCACGAAAAGCCTCAAGGAGCCACCATGACTGAGACAAACACCACGCCAGATCCGGTTCTGGTCGAATTCGACAACGGCATCGCCTTCGTCACGCTGAACCGTCCGGAAAAGCGCAATGCAATGAGTCCGAAGCTCAACATCCGCATGCTGGAAGTGCTGGACGAATTGGAAGCCGATGATCGCTGCGGCGTCCTCGTTCTGCGTGGCGCTGGCCAGTCCTGGTCGGCTGGCATGGACTTGAAGGAGTATTTCCGCGAGAACGACGGCAAGGGCCGTGCGGCCGTTCTGAAGAGCCGCCGTCAGTCCGGTGGCTGGTGGAACCGCCTGATGTATTTCGAAAAGCCGACCATCGCCATGGTCAACGGCTGGTGCTTCGGCGGCGCCTTCACGCCACTCGTTTCCTGCGATCTCGCAATTGCTGCTGATGAGGCAACCTTCGGCCTTTCGGAAATCAACTGGGGCATTCTGCCGGGTGGCAATGTCACGCGCGCCGTCGCAGAAGTGATGAACCACCGCGACTCGCTCTATTACATCATGACCGGCGAGACCTTCGGCGGTCAGAAGGCGCGCGAGATGGGCCTCGTCAACGAGTCCGTGCCGCTGGCTGATCTCGAGACCCGCGTCCGCGCTCTCTGTGCAAGCCTGCTCGAAAAGAACCCGGTGGTGCTCAAGGCTGCCAAGGACACGTTCAAGCGCGTGCGCAACATGCCTTGGGAACAGGCCGACGACTACATCTACGCCAAGCTGGAGCAGATGCTCTTCCTCGACAAGAGCAATGGCCGCGCCGAGGGCCTTAAGCAGTTCCTCGACGACAAGACCTATCGCCCCGGTCTCGGCGCCTACAAGCGCTGAGCGTCCAGTCAGACGGATCAATCAAACCGGTGATGCTTCGCGGTGTCACCGGTTTTTGTGTGTCCGGGAGAGCCGTTGTGAAGGGACAAGTCACGCCGTCACAGCACACATGAACCAGCCTCATGCAGTACATTTGGCCTCAAACATCGGAACGATTCTCGCCTTAAAGCATTTTAGGATCAAGCGGATCGTAAAGCAGCGCGAGATGGACTTTCCCGGCAGATGACCGGGTAGCGAATTGGAAGCTGTGCGTCACCGCCAACAAGGAGAACGAAAATGGGTTCCACATCCGACAAGATTTCCGGCAAGTCGAATGAACTCGCAGGCAAGGCCAAGCAGGCTGTCGGCGACGCGACCGACAACCACAGCATGGAAGCCAAGGGCGCCGCTCAGGAAGCCAAGGGCCATGGCCAGCAGGCCAAGGGTGAGGCAAAGGAAGCCGTGAAGAATGTCGTCGACAAGGCCTGAGGGTCTTCGGCTTCAGCGTTTGGCCCGCCATTGGCGGGCCTTTTGCTATTCAGGCGCGGCCGAGTAGATGAAATTGGTCGACGAGGTTTCGCCGACCCTGTCAGTGCACAGGCCCTCAGTCCAGATAGCGCGCGATCTCTTGCCCGGCAGCCAGATAGGCGCCTGCCTCGCTCTTGAAGCTGACACGACCACTGCGCGCAGCGATGACCTGGGTTTCCATCTTCATCGCTTCCATCACCGCAATCAGATCGCCGCTTTGGACCTCTGCACCCTCCTCGACCTTGAACGCCTGCAACGTGCCCGAAATGGGCGCGGCAATGCTCATGCTGTCTTCCGTCTTGCCGGATGAGGCTTGTACACCGCCAGCCTGTCCGCCGGAGATATTGCCGAGGCCGGAAAGCAGTATGGCTGGGATCGCCAGTTCATGTCTTTTGCCATCGATCTCGACATGGGTCCGGATCAGGGACGTGTCACATACCGGCTCTGGACGGGAGGCGGCCGCAAGCGGCTCTGCGAAATCCGTCTCGATCCAGCGTGTGTGGACGCGGAAGCCCTCTTCTCCGGTGAAGTCGCGGCTTTCCATGGCAGCGCGATGGAAGGGCAGGACGGTCGCCACGCCTTCAATCTTGAACTCTGCGAGTGCCCTTCGAGCCCGCGCCAGCGCCTGCTTGCGCGTCGAGCCGGTCACAATCAGCTTCGCCATGAGAGAATCGAAGGTCCCGGGGATGGTGGAGCCACTAGTGACACCGGTGTCCAGACGAACGCCGGGACCCGAAGGCGGATCGAAACGGGTGATCTTACCCGGCGTCGGCAGGAAGCCGCGGCCCGGGTCTTCGGCATTGATGCGAAATTCGATTGAGTGGCCGCGCGGCGCAGGGGTCTCAAGCACTTCGAGCGCCTTGCCTTCGGCAATACGGAACTGCTCCACCACGAGATCGATGCCTGTGGTTTCCTCGGTTACGGGATGCTCGACCTGCAGACGGGTGTTCACTTCCAAGAACGAGATGGTGCCATCGACCCCGAGCAGGAATTCGACCGTACCCGCACCCGAATAACCGGCGGCTGCGCAAATCTTCTTGGCCGCGTCATGGATCGACTGACGCTGCGCGTCGGTCAGGAAGGGCGCTGGTGCCTCCTCAACGAGTTTCTGGTTGCGCCGCTGCAGCGAGCAGTCACGCGTCCCGAGGACGAGCACATTGCCATGTTTGTCGGCGAGAACCTGCGCCTCGATATGGCGCGGCCGGTCGAGGAAACGCTCTAGGAAACACTCGCCACGACCAAACGCGGCCTCGGCCTCGCGCACGGCCGAATGATAGAGCTCGGCCACTTCCTCCATCTTCCAGGCGACCTTCAGGCCGCGCCCACCGCCGCCATGGGCGGCCTTGATCGCGACGGGAAGCCCATACTTCCTGGCAAAATCAATGACCTCTTCGGCGGTTTCGACCGGACCATCGCTGCCTGCGACCAGCGGCGCACCGACCGACTGCGCGATCCGCCGTGCCTCTACCTTGTCGCCGAGCGCTTCGATGACTTCAGGGGCCGGGCCAATCCACGCAAGCCCGGCCTCCTGAACCGCGCGGGCGAACTCGGCGCGCTCGGAGAGAAAGCCGTAGCCGGGATGGACGGCATCGGCTCCTGAACGCCTCGCAATGGCGATGAGCTTTTCAATGTCGAGATAGGTCTCCGCCGGGCGGCTGCCACCGAGACCATAGGCCTCGTCTGCAAGCTTGACGAATTGCGCGTCCATGTCGGGGTCGGCATAGACGGCGACGGACTGGAGCCCGTAGTCGCGGCAGGCGCGGATGATACGCACGGCGATTTCGCCGCGATTGGCAATCAGCACTTTCTTCATCGGGGTCTCCTCAGTGTCTCCCTGGCCTCTCATCGCGGCGGTAAGCGTCATGCCCTGTCGGGCACGATCTCGGCGAAGCGCGTGATGGGCCGGAACTGGATTTTTGCATTCACCGGGATCTGCCCGGCAAGATCGAGATGATATTCGGCAACCGTGCCGATGACCGGATAGCCGCCGGTCAGCGGATGATCGGCGAGGAAGAGCACCGGCTGGCCGCTATGCGGAACCTGGATGGCGCCGGTCGCCGTTCCCTCGCTTGGAAGCTCCGCCTTATCCTTGCGTTCAAGTGATTCTGGCCCTGAAAGCCGGATACCGACCCGATTCGACTGCGGCGTCACGTCGTAGACCTGGGATGCAAGTGTGGCGATGCCGTGCTCGGTGAACCAGTCGCTGCGCGGCCCCATGACCACGTCTAGCGTGACGATGTCACCGGGTGTGGGACAGTCGAAGGCTGGGCTCTCGGTGAGCGATACAGGCGAAAGACCGCGCTCGGACGTGCCAATCGCAAGCACCGCGCCCAGGCCAACCGCCTCTGGTCCCACGACGGCCAAGGTATCTGTCGATGCGCTGCCGAGAACCGGCGCTACGTCGATACCACCGCGAAATGCGAGATAGCTGCGAGCGCCTCGTGCGGCAAAGCCGAGCGTCACGCGATCGCCGGCTTCGAGCGAGATCGGCTGATAGCTGGACGCCTCGGTCACACGGCCCTTCGCGTCCAGGATGGCGACAGGGCAGGGAGCACCGGTCAGCGCCATCACACCGGGGCCGGAGATCTCGAACGAGAAACCGCCTAGCGCAATTTCGAGACAGGCGGCGCCGACAGGATTGCCGACGGTGCGGTTCGCAGCCCGGAACGCGCCCTGGTCCAGCGCACCGGCGGACGAGACGCCTTGCCCCGTCTGACCGAAGCGACCGAGATCCTGCACCAGTGCCGGCATCGGGGCGGCCGTAACCCTGATGGATGTGGATGCCGCATGCTCGATAACAGGGGGCGGGGCTACATCCGATGTGACCGAGGTAGTGACAGTCTGTGTCCGCTTGGCCAAATCAAAGAAGCGCACCCGGTATCCCGGCTGGAAGAGGGCCGGCGGCTCGCGCGTCAGATCCCACATTTTCACGGGCGTCGTGCCGATGATCTGCCAGCCGCCGGGGCTCGCCTGCGGATAGACACCGGAGAATGCACCCGCGAGTGCAACGGAGCCGGCGGGGATCTTCGTGCGCGGGCTCTGGCGTCGCGGTACCTGCAGCATCGGATCGCCGCCGACGAGATAACCGAAGCCGGGAGCAAAGCCGCAGAAGGCGACTGTGAACTCGCTCGCGGTATGTCGATCGATCACGTCCTCAATCGACAAGCCCGTCAGATCAGCGACATCCTGGAGATCCTCCCCGTCGTAGCTGACGGGGATCTCGACCAGCATGTCGGATGGCGGGATCTTCGCCGAGAGGTCGCGCGTGCTGATCGCCGCCGCGAGCCTTTCAGCCGTCAGCGTCTCCGGACGAAAGCGGATCATCAATGTGCGCGCGGCCGGCACGATGTCGACGACGCCGTCGACCGGCTGCGCCTCCAGCGAGGCGAAGAGCGCGAGCGTCTCGTCGAGATCCTTCAATTCGACGATCAGAACGGTCAGGCTGACGGGAAGAAAACGCATCTTGGCCTCAGGCGTGATAGGCGGAATCGGGAATGTCGGTGATGAACATGTGGCCGGGTGCGTGGGTGATGGCAAACGGAACTTTCGAGGCCATGACCGCAGCTTGCGGCGTCACTCCGCAGGCCCAGAAGACCGGCACTTCACCGGGGCCAATCCGAACGGCATCGCCGAATTCCGGTTTGCCGAGATCGGCAATGCCGAGCTCTTCCGGCGCGCCAATATGCACGGGTGCGCCGTGAACCGCCGGGAAGCGGCCCGAAATCGTGGCAGCATCCGCAACGCGCCCCGCCGGGATGGGCCGCATCGAGACGACCAGATTGCCTTGCAGTCGACCCGCAGGCCGGCAGGCGCGATTGGTCAGGTACATCGGCACATTCGACTTGTCGGTGATGTGGCGGATCTCGATGCCCGCCTCCATCATCGGCGTTTCGAAGGTGAAGCTGCAGCCGATCAGGAAGCTGACGAGATCGGGATGCTCCGCCCAGGCTGCACTTGCGTCCGTCACCTCCTCGGCAAGCTGGCCGTCGCGCCAGATCCGATAGAGCGGCACATCGCGGCGCAGATCAGCGCCCTCGGCAAGCACGGTCGCATGCGAACCCGGATCGGACACGTCGAGCACCGGGCAGGCTTTCGGATTGCGCTGTGCATAGAGCAGGAAGTCGAAGGCCCAGTCGCGCGGCAAGACGATCATGTTCGCCTGTGTAAAGCCCGGTGCCACGCCGGATGTCGGCTCGACGGCACCCGCGCGATAGCGTTCGCGGGCCGTCCGTGCTTCGGCCGCATCGACATGGCGCAAGGTCTCAAGATCGATCATCGAAGTCTCTCCTTGCGGATCTCAGCGATTGAGGAAGGAGCGCACCGCGATGCCGTCCTTTTCGAAGGCCTGTCGGATTTCCTGCGCGATGGCGACGGCGCCGGGGCTGTCGCCATGGACGCAGATGGACTGCGCATCGATCTTGATCCTGGACCCGTCGATCGCCTCGATCGTGCCGTCATGCGCGAGCTGCAGCATGCGCTGTGCGATGACTGCGGAATCATGCAGGACCGCACCGGCTTCGCGACGGGACACGAGCGCACCTGCGGGCGTATAGGCCCGGTCGGCAAAGGCCTCGGCAACTACGGCGAGGCCTGAGGCGCGAGCGAGTTCCAGGATCGGTGATCCCGCAAGGCCCATCATCACCAGTGTCGGATCGATCGCCTTGATGCCATCGATGACGGCCTGACCCTGCTTGGCGTCGTGGGCTATGCGGTTGTAGAGCGCCCCATGCGGCTTCACATAGCCGACGCTGACCCCCGCTGCCGCCGCAACGCCCTTGATCGCGCCGATCTGGTAGATCACGTCGGCGGTCAGCTCCGCCGAGGTGACATCCATGTCGCGCCGGCCAAAGCCGACGCGATCCGGATAGGAGACATGCGCCCCGATCGAAACGCCGCGCTCGGCGGCAGCCTTCACGGTCTTCCAGATGCCGAGTGGATCACCGGCATGGAAACCGCAGGCGACATTGGCGCTGGAGACGATGGAGAGCATCGCCTCGTCGTCGCCCATGGCCCAGGCGCCATAGCTTTCGCCGAGGTCGCTGTTCAGATCGATGGCAGTCATGTCGTCCTCCCTTTGGTGCGAGTTACGCGGCGGTCAGCAGCGCGAAGATCGGCCCAATCGACTTGTAGCCCATGTACCAGGTGAGCGCGCAAGTCAGAGCGCCCAGGATCAGCAGCCAACGCGGATAGCGATAGCCGCCCATCAGGTCGGACCGGGCCCAGCCGGCATAGATGAAGATTGTCAGACCGATCGGCAGGATGAGGCCATTCAGACCACCGACGAAGACCAGCATCTGTGCCGGCGGCGTCGTGATGATGATGTAGAAGAACAGCGAGACGGCGATGAAGATGACGGTCGCTATGTTGCGGGCGCGTTCGGTCATGTCCTTCTTGAAGACTGTGACGAAGGACACCGAGGTATAGGCCGCGCCGATCACGGAGGTGATCGCGGCTGCCCAGAAGATGGCCCCGAAGATCCGCATGCCGACATCGCCGGCCGCCGCCTGGAAAGCCTGGGCCGCCGGGTTGGCACCCTTGCCAGTGACGTCGATGACGACACCGCTTGCGACGACGCCGAGGATGGCGAGGAAGAGTACGTAGCGCATGACGCCGGTGACGGCGATGCCGGTGAGGGCAGCGCGGTTCACGGCGCCGAGGTTTTCGATGCCGACAGTGCCCTTGTCGAGCAGGCGATGTGCGCCGGAATAGGTGATGTAGCCGCCGACCGTGCCGCCGACGATCGTCGTGATCGTGGCAAAATCAATCGTGCTCGGCAGGAAGGTCTGGAAGAAGGCGTCACCCACCGGCGGCTGCGAGACAAGCGCGACGTAGACGGTCAGGACGATCATCAACAGGCCGGCGACCACGATGACGCGGTCGATCGCCACACCTGCGCGGTGCGACAGGAAGATGCCGATCGCAATCAGTGCGCTGATCGATCCGCCCAGCTTGGGGTCGAGGCCGAGAAGCGCATTCAGGCCAAGGCCCGCACCGCCGATATTGCCGATGTTGAAGAATAACCCGCCGACGATGACGAGGATCGCCAGCACATAACCGGTGCCGGGAATGGCGGCGTTCGCAATGTCGGAGGCACGCATTTTCGTCAGCGTGACGATCCGCCAGATGTTCAGCTGCACGACGAAGTCGATGAGGATCGAGGCGAGGATCGCGAAGGCAAAGGCCGATCCGAGCTTGGTTGTGAATGTGGCTGTCTGGGTGATGAAACCAGGCCCGATGGCGGACGTTGCCATGAGGAAGATTGCGGCGATCAAGGCGCCGCGGCGCGTCTTGGCGGACATGCCGCCGGATACGGCTCCATCGGGAGCTGTCGATGTCTGTTCCATGTTACCCTCTCGGTTGACCTGCCCTGCTTTGCGCGGGGCTTGTTGTTCACCTGCTAGGTTAGCCTCTCGTGGTTTCACAATTCTGTCAATATTGTTCAACGATTTTATTTCATCGTTCTACTTGATTGCCGTAATGTTGAGCAATTTGATGCTCGGATAAGCAGATTTCGAATCTCCAAGAACAATTTTTGGCCGTGATTGGCTCCCGCCTTGCTGCGATTTCGCACATGGACGATAAGGCAGCGAAGCTGTCCACCGATCGTCGCTTCGGGATGGCTTGTGAAGCTGCACCGGGCTGACCGGCACCTGGGGAATGAGCATGGCAGAGACGGAAACGACGGCGGCCTTGGCGCCACGCCTGGCGGAAGCAATTCGCGACAGACTGATCAGCGGAGAGCTGAAGCCCGGACAGCGCTTGTCGGAAGCTGCCTTGAGCGCCGACTTTGCTGTTTCGCGCAACTCGCTGCGCGAGGCCTTCCGGCTCTTGACCAAAGACGGTCTGCTTCAGCACGAACCGAACAGGGGTGTCTTCGTCGCAACGCCCAGCATGGCCTCGATCATTGATATCTATCGCGTTCGCCGCCTGGTCGAGTGTCAGGCACTGTCCAATGCCTATCCCAACCATCCGGCAGTTATTCGCATGCAGGCGGCCGTCGAGACCGCCCGTGCGGCGAGCAAGGTCAACGACTGGACTGCGGTCGGTAGCGAGAACATGAAATTCCACGCAGCAATCGTCGATCTGGCCGACAGTGAAAGACTGGCAGGGTTTTATGCGCAGATCGCTGCCGAACTGCGCTTGAGCTTCGGCCTCCTGAAGGAGCCGGAACTGCTCCACGCGCCCTATGTCGAGATGAATGCAGCCATTCTCGAAAAGCTCGTGGCGGGCGATCCGAAGGGAGCGGCTGCTGCCTTGGAAGCCTATCTCCTGCAGTCCGAACGGACGGTGCTGGCGGCCTTCTCCCGGATCTGAAGACAGATACCTACAGGTGGCGCTCAGAGGGACGCGGTAATGCCTCCGTCCACATAGAGAATATGGCCGTTGACGAAGGACGACGCATCGGACGCGAGAAAGACGCAGGCCCCAGCCAATTCCTCGACCTTGCCCCAGCGTCCCGCCGGCGTACGCTTCGACAGCCAGGCCGTGAACTCCGGATCTGCCACGAGGGCTTCGTTGAGCGGTGTCTCGAAATAGCCAGGCGCAATCGCGTTGCATTGCAGCCCATGGCGCGCCCAATCCGTCGCCATGCCCTTGGTGAGGTTCCCGACGGCTCCCTTGGTCGCCGTATAGGGCGCGATCGTCGGACGCGCGAGCGCCGTCTGGACGCTGGCGATATTGATGATCTTGCCACGCTTGCGGTCGATCATGTGACGCGCGACGGCCTGACCGACATTGAAAACGCTCGAGACATTCGCGGCCAGTAGCTTTTCGAACGCATCGGCCGGGAAGTCTTCCAGCGGCGCCCGATGCTGCATGCCGGCATTGTTGACAAGGATGTCGATCGGCCCGACATCCGCCTCGAAGCGATCGACCGCCTCGCGCACAGCCACATGATCGGTCACGTCAAACGGCAGAATCCGCACCTCGGGTCCAAGCTCGGCTGCAGCCACCTCGAGTTTGTCCAGACTGCGTCCGTTGAGCACGATCTCCGCGCCGGCCTGCTGCAAGCCGGATGCGAGCGCAAGCCCGATGCCTTGAGATGAACCGGTGATCAGCGCCCGTCGGCCCGAAAGATCGAAAAGCTTGTGCATGGTATCCGCCTTCACTCACAATGATCGTCACGCCGGACTTGGCCAAGGCACAATCAAAGTCAAGGCAATTGGACGGCTACTCAGTTCGCTGGAAGAGTTTCGTCCGCGGTCTGGCTCGCTTCCCTGAAGCGCGCTTCGAACTCCAGGCGCAGCGCCCGTCGTGTTTCGGCAGCGCGCTGGCGGCGTTTGCGAATGTCGGTTTGCGCCGCATAGAGAGGGACAGCCGTCGGTCTGCCTTCGGCATCGACAGCGACCATGGTGAAGTAACAGGAATTCGTGTGCCGCCGCTCGCCGGTCCGGATGTTCTCGGCCTCGACCCGAATGCCGACTTCCATGGAGGTCCTACCGGCATGGTTGATCGAGGCGCGGAATGTTACGAGCTCGCCGACATGGATCGGCTGGCGAAAGACGACCTGATCCACCGACAAGGTCACCGCATATTGCTGCGAGTAGCGCGAAGCGCAGGAATAGGCCACCCGATCGAGCAGATTGAGCAGCGCGCCGCCATGCACCTTGCCGGAAAAGTTGGCCATGTCGGGTGTCATCAGGACCACCATCTCGAGTTGACTGGTGTCGTGCGGTTCGTCCATGAGATGCCCTCTGCGCTTTCTATTCTGCTCCCCATCCTATTGTGCGGCGCGATAGGCGCAAGTGTCACACTGCGCAGGCAGAAGAGTTGTTGAGGCACCACTGAGGCAGCCGACGCGTCGTGCTTCCTGCCAACTCTGCGAGGTCAGCACAGCGTGCACGATTTTGCCGTGACTGCGACGACACCTCGGGATTGATCCCATTGACACGGCAGACCAAGCGCACGAACCGATCGATGCAGATTTTAGACTCCCGTCATGCCTGCATTTGGAGAAATATGCGGCCGCCGACCCTGCCGGCGCGTCCGCTGGGGCATGTCTGGATTGCCGCCGCACCTAAGCATGTTTCAAGTCATTTCATCACGCGCGGTCCCCATTTGTGCCGCATGATTTTTCCTGTCATGCCCCGGCGGACTGCCGGCCGATAACGCTGACCGCGCCGGCTGCATTCATGCTCGTGAAGACGAGTTCACCGCTATGCGGAACGATCGATGTCAGCCCCGTGATGTTGACCTGATGCGTGACGAGTACCAGAGGCAGGTCGCCCGGACTGCTCGATAGCCAAGCCCTGAGCGCTTCCGTCTGTGTGGCGCCGTTCTCCGCCCGGCCGAAAAAGGAATTGAGAAGCGGCTGCGGCGACACCGGCCCGAGGTCCAGTAGACGCGCGGTGTCGAGACACCGGCACCATTCGCTCGAATAGACCGCCGCCCTGTCGATCCCGTTTTCGCGCAGCAAGGAGCCGATGCGCTGCGCCTGGGTCCGGCCCTCATCGGAGAGATTGCGCTGTGTGCTGCAATCGCCGACGCGCATGCCCGGAGGATCGCCTGTCCCCGGCGCGATCGCATGCCGGAGAAGCACTAAGGCGCGCCTAGTGCGCAGTGCTTCCCAGGGATCGGCACTGCGCGCCGGCTGGCTCGCCAGTACGAACAACGAAGTCATCAGAAAAGAGCGTCGCGAAGGCATGGCGGTCGTTCCCTGGGCTCAGGATATCCGAATATACATTTTACGGAGTCCGAAACCCTTAGGATCGCGCCGAGGCTGCACATCTGTGTGAACGGACAGTATTTGGCGTCACAGCATCGAAGCCTGATGCGGCCCGTAAAGATTGCATTCACCTTTTCCCGGTAAAGCTTTGTTAGCAATTCCCAGAGGCCCCGGGTGTCCGACTTCGAATGCGCCCGGCATTAGTTTTGAGTTCTGTGCCATGCGTTCCAAGGTTGTCCCTTCGCTCCTCATCGGCTGTCTGGTACTTGCCGGCTGCAGCGCTCGGACCAATCCGATAGAAGCCCTGCAATTGCGTTCAAACCCAGCGCCTGAACAGGTTCAGACTGCAGCAGCCCCGACACCCGCCGTTGCCGTCAGCGAGCAAACCGGTTCCATTTCGTCCAGCACCTCTACCTCCGGCCGTGACCCGCAGGCTTTGTCCTGGGCTGGTGACACGCCGAACCAGGCGCATTTCGATACGCCGTCGATGACCGCCGGCATGCCCGTACCCGATCAGCGCCCAATGGCCATGCTGTCCTCCCCGATACGCGCGGTCCTGGCACCTCGGGACCCGGCAGCGCGGTCCAGCGGACGTCATCGTGTTTACAATCAGCGCTTCAGCGACGCCAAACCGATCAATTTCGGCAAGGTGGCACCGAAACATCATGCCGTACACGGCGTCGACGTTTCGCGCTGGCAGGGCAACATCGACTGGCAGACCTTGCGCAGCCAGGGCGCCAACTTCGCCTATATCAAGGCCACGGATGGTGGCGACCATCTCGATCCGATGTTTCGCACCAATTGGGATCGAGCCAAGGAGGCCGGCGTAAAGCGCGGCGCCTATCACTTCTTCTATTGGTGCCGCGTGGCCTCGGAGCAGGCGGACTGGTTCATCCGCAACGTGCCGCGTGATCCGGATGCCCTGCCGCCTGTTATCGACGTCGAATACAATGGCGAATCCAGCTGCCGCTTCCGCCTGTCGCCGGAAAAGGCGCGCGAAAAGATGCAGGTCTTCATGGATCGTCTCGAGCGACACTACGGCAAGAGGCCGGTCATCTACACGGCCCCTGACTTCTACAAGGACAATCTGCGCGGCCACTTCCGCGATTATCCCTTCTGGCTGCGCTCTGTTGCGGCCCATCCGTCCAAGGTCTATCCGGACCGCAAATGGGTCTTCTGGCAGTATTCCGGCTCCGGCCTGTCGCAGGGCGTCAACGGCAAGATCGACCTGAACGTCTTCTATGGCTCGGTCACCGACTGGCAGAATTGGGTCGCCGGAAAGAAGAGCTGGGAGCGTGTTGCGGGCCTGCGTTGAGGCCCGCGTTCACACCTTCGCCTCAGATTGGTGATGGCTCCGTCACCGGCGGATCACGCGTCTCGTCGGGATTGGGTGTCGGCACCTCGTCCGGCAAGACATCCGGTTGCGGCTCATCGATCGGGACTTCCGGGGTCCAGGTCGGAGCGGGCATCGGGGGCTGGTCGTCATAGGGTGTCGAAGGGGTTGGGGTCGTCATGATCATCTCCCTGAGAGCCGCCCGCCGCGGGATGCGGCCGAGTTCGGCATCATGAAGAAGCAATTCCGCCGCCCTCGACTTTGTTCCTGAAAACCCTCCCGCCCTTACGGCCGCCATTCTAGGTTCCTCGCATCAGTGCCGTAACCTCCCGCTTCTCCCCATGCTTCGATCCGCAGGATGCACCGAGCGAAAGGGCGAGCGGTCATGCCGCAACATGCTCAACCATACATGCGGCATCTCTCACGGTTCGCGGCAGGAAGCCTGATCGTTACCTGCGGTTAGCAGGCGCTGACGAAGAAAAATTGCATCCTGGCAGGAACCCTTCAGCCGATCGCGCGTTCGGGCGGTATCAGGAGGAGTGCGGCATGACACAGGTGTATTGCGATATAGTCCCCCAGGCGAACGGTTGGTGTTTCCTCTCGGAGGAGGGACAGTCGGCCGTCTATCCGAGCTATCGGCTCGCGGTAGAAGCCGCACGGGACCGTTCCGCTAGCCAGGTTTCCATCCAGAAGGTGACGGTTTTGCGCCAGCAGGATTTGCGGGGGCGCATGCAGGAGATCGCCGGCATTGCGCAGGCATGGGGGCCGGACGGCACGACCGGCATGGGTGGGCGCGCCTGACATTTCGTCTGGCGAGAAAAATCGGAATATCGGTGAGATCGATCATCGCAAAGGTGGCTTCGACGGGGCCGTGGGGTTGGTGTGAAGCCTTTCCCCGGCGGCCGTCTGTCATGCGGCAGCGCGACATTTGCGAGACCAAGTCTCCGCTGTCAGGGCGCTTCGTCGCTTTCCATCCGAACCGTGACCTTTTCGACCCCGGGAACTGCGAGTGCAACTTCCACGGCCCTGTCCATCTCGTCGCGCGTCGCCACCACGCCAAACAGGAAGATCTCCTTGCCAGTTGCGACGACGCGAAGGCCTTCGGCCCCGACGCCGTCGGAGGCGGCCAGCGCGTCGGCAACCTGCTGTTCGAGTCGCGCCTCGGCCGGGAACTCTTCGGCCACTTCGGGCTCCTCTCCATGGAAACGCTGCGGCTTGAAAATCATGGAAACCTCCTGTGTCGCGGTTACCTTCCTAACGCCCGCCCTCGGATTTGGTTCGCCAAGGTGCCCATGATTTCTAAGCTCAGCTGCGGGAGGGTAGCGCCTTGAACCGCGTTGGCAGGTTGTTTGCTGGTCTCTTTCCGACAGCGTCGATCGGCTCATACCTCGCCGCGATGGCCGTTCTGGCGACAGTGCCGCTGCTCGCCTTTGTCGCCTTTTTGCTGTTGCAGCTTGAGCGATCACAATTTCAGACCATGCGCACCGACGTGGCGGATGACGCCCAGGCCATTAGCCGTGCCGTCGAGCGCAAGATCGCCGATATGGAAACGACGCTTGCCCTTGTGGCAAACTCCGTCGAGTTGCAGCAGGGCGACCTCCAGGCATTCCACGCGCGCGTCGGAGAAAGCCTCAAGGAAAGCTCTCTCTATGTCATGTTGGCGCGGCGGGACGGGGTGCAAATCCTGAACACGCGGATGCCTTGGGGCGCTACGCTGAAACCCATGGCCAATCCGGGCTCGGTCATGGCGGCTCTGCGCTCCGGCAAGGCCGAGCTCTCAAACGTCTTCTTCGGCGCGACGAGTGAGCGCTGGGTGGTCAACCTCACCATGCCCGTCACCGCACGGACATCGGACGGTATCGACGCCATCGTGCTCACACAGGATGCGGCGAGCCTTGCAAGCCTTGCCGCCCGCGACGCCTTACCGCCCGGATGGTCGTCCGCGCTGGTGGATGGCGATGGTCGCATCGTCGTGTCAAATGGCGCCGAAAACCAGCCTTCCGGTGCTGAGATCGAGCAAAGCTGGCTGGATTTGATGTACGGCTCCAACAACAGTGCCGTATTCTATCAGAATGGTCGGCAATATCTGATGGGGTACGCGAAAGTCGCGGACTGGCCATGGCGGGCTCTGGTCTGGGGCCCGGTCGACAGCCTCAAGGGCTCGTTCATCACCCTGTGGCAGAGCCTCTTGATCGGCAGCCTCGTGCTACTCACTCTGCTGCTCGGCATCGTTCTCGTTGCGGCACACCACTTGCGCTCAGCGATCCGCAGGATTGCCTTTATGGCGGAACGCATCGGCCATGGCGAGATCGTCTCGCCGGAGCGCACCAAGATCGTCGAGGCCAACCAAGTGGCAGTGGCTCTGTCGAATGCGTCCTTCGACAGGGCGGAGGCGGAGGAACGCATTCACTTCATTCTGCAGGAACTCGTTCACCGCACCAAGAACATCCTCTCGCTCGTCCAGGCGATGATGCGGCAGCTGGCGCGCGGCACCGATGATGTCGAGGAGTTTCAGCGGGCCGTCAGCGGTCGCCTGGCAGGGCTCGCCCAATCGATCGAGGCGCTTGCCAAGCAGCAATGGGGAGGCATTCCGCTGACCTCTCTCGTCGATTTGCAGCTGACCACCGTCACCGGATCGGCTGACCGCATCCATCGCCGTGGTCCGGATCTGCTGGTGAATGCGAATGCAGTCCAAAACCTCGGCCTGGCTTTTCACGAACTGGCGACCAATTCCGTCAAATACGGCGCGCTATCGGTTCTCGAAGGCCGGCTTCGGATCGAATGGGAGGTGCTGGAGCCGGAGACGCCAGATGAAGAGCCCCGACTTCGGCTGCAATGGATCGAACAGTACGGCCCGCCGGTCACAAAGCCCACTCGGCGTGGCTTTGGATCGACCGTCATCGATCGTCATGCGGCCAGCGCATTTGCCGGCGACGTCACCATCGATTTCGACCCTGCAGGCTTGCGTTGGACGCTGGTCGCGCCGCTGTCCTCTTTCCTTGCAGGATCCACCGACTAGGCGGTCAGAGGAACCTTTCGGTACGCCACGGGGTTGATGATGACCACTTTGGAGGACCGACCATGACTGACGATCACCGTGAAGCCGACAAGACCCGAATTCATGACGATGCGAAGGGCCAGTTCGCGGGCACACAGGCCGGCGGCGACAACAACGGTGTTGCCAGCGCCAAGCCGACCGTGGTGACAGGATCCGAAGACGCCACCGTCAACAAGTGGCCTCCGGGCGAGAAAGACGCGCCGAAAGACTGGGACGCCAATTTCGACATCCGCGAACAGACCAACCGTCGCTGATCAGGTCAGAATTTGCCTGACCCCATGCGCGCGCCATTGATCTGGGCGGGCACTGCCACGAGCGCGCGGGAGCGCTCACGAAGCGGCAGATCGGCGCGCAGCGGCAATGCCACCTGCGGGTGTTCCTTGGCCGCTGTGCCGCTATGCTTCGGCTTGCGCACCTGTGCGAGCAGTCTCGTCATTATTTTTGTGATCATATTCATTTCCTCTCCTTGATCGCCTCGGTAAAGCCGTTCGGTTCATTGAGGTCAGTCACTGTGCGCCGGAGGGCGGCTGCGCGCCCCTTGGCCGTGTCGAGGATCTCCCGGATCACCTCACCCTTCTCATGACCGCGCCCAATGCCGGCGGACGGCTCTGCGCCCGGATCTTCCGCACCGTCGCGCAGGAGCACTTCCTGTTCGAGATTGCGCAGCAGTTCTGGAGCACCCTCCGGTGAGATCAGGATTTCGCTCAGGAGCGAGACCAGGATTTCCCGGTGTGCGTTGAGCCGGGCCTCCAGCGTCTTCAGATCGCTGTCCACTGTGCTTTCTCCTTCTGTGATCAGCCTTAGAAAGGGGAACATTGGGCCGCCCCAAAAGTTTCCTGAAGGCGTAATTTCTTCTGTCGAAAAGGAGTGGATCATGTCCGAGACGGTGCGTCCGCCACGCTGGCGTCGCTTCCCCGATCCGCGTGACCGGCTGATTGTCGCGCTGTTCGCCCAACTGGAGGCGGAACGGCAGACACGCGAAACACTGCGCCAGGCAATCCGCTCTGGCGCCATCGACCCCGCTGTACTCGAGGCCATCGCCGAAGACCCGGTTCCGGCGAGCAGCGATGACATTGCAGCACTCGAACGCACCATAGCTTTTCGTGAGCGCTTAAACGGCGATGGCGACTATCACAGCGAGGATTGGAGATGACCTGGACGAAGACAACGGCTGTTTTTGCCGGCCTTGCATTGCTCACCGCATGCGGCGATGGCAGCAACAACTCCACTAACTCGCAGCAGGATGTGGCCCCGGGTACTTTGCCGGCGATGGAAACCGACCCGGACCCCACCCCGCAGACGGGGACGGGTGGTGCGGGCCAGAGCAGACCGAGCGGACGGACAAATCCCTGATCGCAGATCCTGAAATGAACAGAGGGCCCGGTATCTTCCGGGCCCTCTGTTCATGTGGAATGACAGCACGGGTCAGTGATGCAACTCTGCACTCGGTTCCGTCAGCCTTCCATAGACTTCCGCATAGCTTTCGGCACTGCGGTCCCAGGAATAGTCCGCACGCATCGCCTGCAACTGCAGCCTTGCCCATTGGCGCTTATCGCCATAGGCATCGATTGCGCGACGCAAGGCATGGCGCAGCCCTTCCTGTCGAACCGGATGGAACTGGAAGCCGGTGGCCACGCGGGCTGAAATCGCCGCATCATTGGCGTCGATGATCGTTTCGGACAGGCCTCCGGTGCGTGATACTACGGGCACGCACCCGTAACGCAGCGCATAGAGTTGAGTGAGGCCGCAGGGCTCGAAACGCGACGGCTGAATAATTGCGTCGGAACCGCCATGAATGAGATGCGCCGTGGGCTCGCTGTAGCCGACCGACACTGCCATGCGTCCCGGGAAGCGCGCCGCAGTCGCCTTCAGGGCATCCTCGATGTCGTGGTCACCCTGGCCATGCACGATGAGCCGCCCACCCCGGTAGAAGATCTCGTCCGCGACTTCGGCCAGCATGTCCATGCCCTTTTGCCACGTGATCCGGGTTACAGCGGAGAAGAGAGGACCGTCGCCCGGCTCCAGGTTGAAGCGTTCGAGCAGGAGGGCCTTGTTATTCCTCTTGTTGCGCACCGTCTTCACATCGTAGCGGAAGGGCAGGTAGGGGTCCGTGGCCGGATTCCAGACCTCCTTGTCGATCCCGTTGACGATCCCCTGCAATCTGTCCATGCGCGCATTCAGCACACCGTCCAATCCCATGCCGAAGGTCGGCGAGAGAATTTCGCGCGCATAGGTGGGGCTGACGACGGTGATGTGATCGGCCGTCACCAGGCCACCCTTGAGGTAGCTGATGTCGCCGAAATACTCCATCTGCTCGACGGAATAGACCTCCGGCGGCAGACCGATCTGCGGCAGCAGCGATGCCGAATACTGCCCCTGGAAAGCGAGGTTGTGGATGGTGAGCACAACAGGCACGGCAGAGCCCATCTGCCGCAGATAGACCGAGGTCAGCGCAGACTGCCAGTCATGGGTATGGACCAGATCCGGCTTCCAGCCGGGCAAGACCCCAGCCGCAATCTCGGCGCCGGCAAGCGAGAGCACCGCAAACCGCTTCCAGTTGTCGGCATGATCGACGCCGTGCTCGTCGACATAGGGACCGCCGGGACGATCATAGAGCGTCGGTGCATCAAGAACGAAGAGGCTGAGGCCGTCGATTTCCAGGTGGCGCAAGGTCGCCTTCTCGCCGAGCAGATCGTCGAACTCCATCAGTGGCGGATGAAGACGCGCGAGCGCGAGGATCGACGGATATCCGGGCACGAGCGTATGGGTTTCTATGCCATAGGAGGAAAGTGCCTTTGGCAGCGCTCCGGTTACGTCCGCCAGACCGCCGGTCTTGATCAGCGGATAGATTTCCGAGGTGACCGCCAGCACATGCAAGGGAACCCTCGTCGGGTAGTGACGGCCCGGGCGATGCTCTTCCTCGTCCCGGTGATAGGCGTCCCGCACCCGCTGGATGAATTGCGCCCGGCTGAGCGCCAATGAAAGATCGCCTCCTGGCACCTTGGTCACCCTTTCCGGCTCCTTACCGCCTTTTTGGCCGGACGAACCGGTTCCTCGGTGATGACAAGACCTTCTTGCTCTGCCGAAGTCTGGGCCTCTGCGATCCGGCGGCCGGACTTGGCCGTGGTCTGGCGTGCTGCTGCCTGCAGGGTTTCCCAGTCGGTGAGTGCTGTCTGCCAATGAGCTTCGTCCCGACCATCGGGACGGCCTTCCTCTTCCCACAGCGAATAGGCCCGCCGGGCAATCCAGTCATAGTCTCGTTCAGGCATGGCAATTCTCCGTCGTCGCCCATTGCACGTTCCGCACGCAATCGTATTCGGCCGAGTGCGGTCTCGTCGCACCCGCCGGCTCCCCGGTCAGATCTGTCTTCGATACCCCCATACCGACTTCAAATCCTCCGGCTCATCATTGGAGAGGAACAGGCAAGAGAGGAACGCCATCAGGGGCAATCGGTTCCCGTTGCAACTGGCGATTTGAGCGCTCATCGGAACCGTTCCTTGCCGGGGGCGTTTTCAGTGGCAGTGCCGCGGCTGATGCCGTTCGGGAGGTTGGGCAAATGGTGCAGCGCGCGTTCTGGAAAGGCTATCTGAAACTCTCCCTCGTGACCTGTCGGGTGGCGATGACACCCGCCGTCACCGAAAGCAGCAAGCTTCGTTTTCACAACATCAATCGCAAGACCGGCAACCGGGTTGTAAGCCGCTATGTCGATGCCGAAACCGGCAAGCCCGTCGACGATGAAGATCAGGTGAAGGGCTACGAGCGCAGCGAGGACGATTACGTTCTGTTCGAGGACGACGAACTCGATGATGTGGCGCTGGAAAGCACACGGACGATCGACATTGAAAGCTTCGTCCCTCGCAGCTCGATCGGCTGGATCTGGTACGACAGTCCGCACTATCTCGCGCCCGCCGACAAGGTGAGCGAGGAAGCCTTCGCGGTCATCCGCGAAGCCATGCGTAAGACCGACACCGGCGGCATCGCCCGTCTCGTACTCTATCGCCGCGAACATGACGTGCTGCTCGTTCCCCGCGACGACGGCATGGTCGTCTGGACGATGCGCTATGGCGACGAGGTTCGCGAACCCGATCCCTTCTTCAAGCAGGCAGGCCGTTCCGAAGTCTCTGCCAGTGCCAAGACCATGATGAAGAAGCTGATGGAGGCGCGCCTCAGAGACTGGGATCCGAAGCTGGTCCGGGATCCGGTCGAGGAGCGCCTGCACGAAATCATCGAAAGCCGCACGAAGAAGTCCAGGCGGACGAAGCCGAAGACAGCGGCAGAGCCGGAGCGCAAGGACAATGTCATCGACATCATGGAGGCCCTCAAACGAAGCCTTGCCTCCGAGAAAAAGACGACGCGGAAATAGCCGTTCCCTAGCGGGTCTTCCTCTTTTTCCCGTCTGTTGATGCCAACGGCGCTTCGGCCCTGCGGAAATCGGCCCACGGATCGGCATCGAGGCTCGCCAGCCGCGCAGGCACGTTTTCGACCGTGAAATGGTTGGGAAGGATGTGGGGGCTCAACTCCTCGAACGCGAGCGGCATCGACACCGGAGCGCCGGCCCGGGCTCGTGTGGAATAGGGGGCGACCGCCGTTGCCCCCCTGCCATTGCGCAGATAGTCGATCAGGATCTTTCCCTTGCGTTTTGCCTTGCTGACCGTCGAGACGTAATCGGTCGGACTGTCAGCGCTCATGCCGTCCGCCAGTGCCTTCATGGCCGCTTTGACTTCAGGCCATTTCGCCTTCGGTTTGAGTGGCGCCACCACATGCAGGCCTTTCCCACCGGATGTCTTGACGAAACCGGTAAGGCCCATTTCTTCAAAGCGCTGACGCACCTCGAAGGCCGCTTCAATCACCCGTTCCCAGGTGACATCAGGACCGGGATCGAGGTCGATGTTCACCATGTCGGGCCGCTCGAGATCGCCCGCTCGCGAGCCCCAGGGGTGGATTTCGAGCGCCGCCCCCTGCACCAGGGACAACAGCCCTTCGATATCGTGGATTCCAACGTGACCCTCGTCGTCTTTCGGGTCGCGGATGGTGATGATCTCCTTGCGCATGCCACGCCACCCATGCTTCTGGAAAAAGCACGTCTTCTCGTGCCCCTCGGGGCATCGCAACAAGGCGAGTGGTCGGTCGACGATGAACGGGGCGATACGGGGCCAGACCATGGCGTAGTAGTCCGCAAGCCCTTCCTTCGTGACGCCGGCCTCAGGCCAATAGAGCCGGTCGGGATGTGTCAGGGTAATGGCACGGCGTGCAGCCTGCGCTTCGGCCTTTTTCTTCCTGTCCGTTGACGAGCCAGTCTTGCCAGCCCCTGCCTTCTTGGTCGATGCAGTTTCCGTCGGCGCCTCCTGGACCACGTCCCGTGCGGCCTTGTCCTCGCGCAGCCCCCGGAAGGAGGCATGGCGCAGGTGAGCGTCTCCCGTCCATCCGCGAAACTCGATCTCGGCGACAATCTCCGGCTCGACGAAAACCGCGTCCTTTCGTTCGGTGCCCGTCAGCTTGTCTTTAAACGGGCTCTTGTCGCGCAACAGTGGCTGAAGCTTGGTGAATATCTGCCGGGCCAGCGTTCGGCTGTATCCGGTGCCAACACGCCCGACATGGCGCAGTCCGTCCACTTCGTTGACGCCCATGATCAGAGAACCGATGGCCTTGTCTGAAACGGAGGAGGGCACATAGCCGCCGATGATCAGTTCCTGGCGGGCCGTACATTTCGACTTGACCCAATCCCGTCCGCGGCCGGACCGATAGGGCGCATCGGCGACCTTGGAGATCACCCCTTCGAGACTGAGGCGGCAGGCATGTTTGAGGACGAGATCACCGCTCTCGTCGAAATGGCTGGAATATTTGAGCGGTAGGCTGACCTCGCTGATCAATGACTCCAGCACTGCCTTGCGGTCCCTGAGCGAGGCACCCGTCAGATCCTCTCCGTCAAGATACATGATATCGAAGAGGTAGTGTGTGAAGCGATCATCGCGACCGTCGCTCAGATCCTGCTGCAGCAGGGAAAAGTCGCTGCTGCCATTGCCGCTCTCGACCACGATTTCACCATCGAGCAGCGCGGTCTGAACAGGCAGCCCCTTGAGGGCCGATGCGATCCGCTCACCGAAGCGCTCCGTCCAGTCCAGACCCGTCCGCGTCAATAGCTGCACCCGACCATGATCGATCCGTGCCTGGATCCGGTAACCGTCCAGCTTGATTTCGTGCAACCATCGATCACCCTTGGGGGCCGACTTGACCAGGCGCGCAAGGGCAGGCGGCAGAAACTCCGGGAGGCTGCCTGGCTTTGTCCCCTTGATCTTAGAGCCACTCTGGCTGGAAGAGGCATGGCGAGTTGCTGGCGTCTTCCCTGTCTTGGATGATTTTGACGTCTTGCGTGAGTTCCAGACGGCAGCCTTGCCATCGCCCTTCAGACTTTCGATCGATCGGCCGCTCTTCACCGAAAGCGGCTTCTCCTCGATGATGTCGGGATCATCCGGTTGCCGTGCCGCCTCGTCTTCTCCCTTGATCAACAGCCAGTTCTCGCGTGTTTCGTCTTCCTTGCGCGCCATGCGCACCAGATGCCAGTGTCCGCCGAGTTTCTCGCCCTTCAGCGTGAACTCGAGGTGGCCCTTCTTGTAACCTTTGCCGGTGTCGTGGAGCGGTTCCCACGTACCACGGTCCCAGACGATCACTTCGCCGGATCCGTATTGTCCGGGCGGGATGACACCTTCGAAGTCGCCGTAAGCGAGAGGGTGATCCTCCACATGCACCGCCAGCCGCTTCTCGCCCGGCACGAGGCTCGGACCGCGCGTGACGGCCCAGCTTTTCAGCACACCGTCCATTTCCAGACGCAGGTCGTAATGCAGGCGTCTGGCCGCATGTTTCTGGATGACGAAACTGTTGCCCTTGCTCGTGACCTTTGCGGCCTTCGGTTCCGGCGTGGCCTTGAAGTCGCGTTTGCGGCGATACTCGGAGAGCGACATGGTCAGCTCGCCTTCTTCTGCTTTGTGGTAGCCGCAGCCGTCTCCCGCTTCGGTGCGGATTTCTCCTCCTTGCCGCCGGCACTCTTGCGCAGTGCGTCTAGCAGGCTGGTGACGTTCTCCGGTTTCCGCTTCGGCAGCTTCTTCGGTTTGCGCCCTGCGATCTTGGCCTTCACGAGCTCCGTCAGGGCCGCCTCATACCGGTCCTCATACTGGCCCGGGTCGAATTCCCCCATCTTTGTGCTGATGATGTGACGCGCAAGATCCATCATTTCCTTGTCGATCCGGACCTTGGAAATGTCGGAAAAGCTCTCGGCCGGATCCCGGACCTCGTAGTCATAATTGAGGGTCGTCGCGATCAGCCCGCGTCCCTGAGGTCTGACAAGCACGCTCCGGACCCTGCGAAACAGAACGGTCCTGGCAATCGCAGCGACACCTTGCGTTTCCATGGTACTGCGGATCAGGTCATAAGCCTCAACGGATTGCCGATCGGCCGGCGCCAGGAAATACGGACGCTCCAAGTAGAGGGTATCGATCTTGTCGCAATCCAGAAAAGCCGACAGTTCCAGACGCTTGTCGCTTTCGGGAACGGCATCGCGGATCTCGTCAGGCTCGAGAATGACGGTCTGGCCCTCTGTCGTATCGTACCCCTTAACGAGATCGTCCTTGCCGACAGGCCGACCGCTGTCCTCATCGACATATTCGCGTCGGACGCGGTTCCCGGTATCTCGGTTGATGATGTGGAAGGAGGTGCGCTCCTGCGCATTGACCGCAGAGTAGAGCGCAACGGCGCATCCGAGATCGCCGATGGCAAGATGCCCTTTCCAGATAGCCCGTGCGCTCACGTTCCACTCCTGTTGCTTTTCGGCGCAACGACGCGGAGTGCGGCTTTGTTCCGCCGTCTGCAACCTCCGGCATATGGGGATGGAACGTTATTTCCTCATATTAGGGATTGCGGCTTGAAGTGGAGATTTCATTAACCTTCAAGCAAGGAATTAACCATAAAGATTGGGTGACACGTCGGAGTGGGACTCGCTTGAGAGTTTCCTTCGGGCATGACGCCATCCCGTCGTACCGGTTCTGGTCCGGTCTGTATTTCACATGGAAACAGTTCGATGAGCTGTCAGACCATGATGCGGACGGCAACGGGAGCGGGTTCCCGAGCACTCTTTCCTCCGCCATCTGGCCTGCAGCACTGTCGAGCGACGGAAGGTCCGCCGTACAGGCGGCCATAGTGCGGGACGAATGACGGGTCAGGGGATGTCCACGGAGCGGGCGACAGGATCACAGGCAGGCAGCCTGCGCGATCGCTTGCGCTTTGCCGGCCTCGACGAGGCCCAGTGTGAGCTTCTCCGTCAGAACCGCCATGTTCTCTCTCAGCCCTTGAAGACGGCCCTTCGCGATCTTTTCCAACGCCTCCAGTCCTCTCCGGATGCAGCGCGCGTGTTCAGCAGTGAACGCCAGTATGACCGGCTTCACGATCTTCTTTCATCCCACTGGGATGTCCTCACCGATGCCCGCTTCGATGCGCTCTATGCCGAACGGGTAAAGGTTCTCTCCGACAGCGAAAGCCGCATGGGTCTCGATCCGCGCTGGCACGTGGCGGGACACGCGGTGGTACTGGAGCATCTGGTGGCGAGCGCGATCGGAGAAGCGACGGGTTCCGGCCTGCTGCCGTCGAGCCGCCGTCGCCAAAAGGAAGTTTCCGATCTGGTCGCCGCCCTTGTCCGGCTGGTGATGGTCGATGTCGAGATAGCGGTATCGCTTCGCTTCAACGAATTGCGCCTGAAACACCATCGCGATCTCGCAGCCCAGCGGGAACATGATCGCGCCGAATTCGAAGGCGTGTTCGGCCCGGTCGTCGATGCGCTGGCATCAGGCGATTTGACCGCCCGCACTGCAGCAGATGTGCCGGAAGCCTATGCTGACCTCGCAGGTCGCATGAATGAGGCGCTCGAGCAGCTCCAGACCGCCTTCCTCTCCTCCGAGGAGAAGCTCGCAGTCGCCCGAGACGCAACCGGTCGAATGGCCGAAACTGCCCGTACCTATGCGAACCGCGCCGAGGATCAATCCGGTGCGCTGGACGAGACGAGCCGTGCCCTGCAGGACCTCACCAGCAGCGTGCGCGAAAGTGCCGGGCAGACGAAGCGCGCGGAAGCCACGGTTGCCGCGACCAGAAACTCCGTTCAGTCGAGTGGCGAGGTCGTCGGGCAGGCGATTTCCGCCATGGCCGACATCGAAGCATCTGCCGAGCAGATCGGCCACATCATCGGAGCGATCGACGAGATCGCCTTCCAGACGAACCTTCTGGCGCTGAACGCCGGGATCGAGGCTGCGCGTGCCGGCGACAGTGGCCGTGGCTTTGCCGTCGTCGCTCAGGAAGTCCGCGCACTCGCCCAGCGCTCCGCCGACGCTGCCCGTGAAATCAAGACGCTGGTCGCGACGACGAAAAACCAGGTCGAAGCCGGTGTGGAAATGGTGGCGAAGACACAAGGCGCAATCGCCGACATCGTGCTCCAGGTCGGCGATATCAGCGGAACCGTGTCGGACATGGCCGCCACGACCGACCGCCAGGCCAGCGAGCTCGCCGGCATTGCCGGAACGGTCGCTGCGCTAGGCGTCGACATCGGTAACACCGCAACCGTCGCGCGCCAGTCGAGCCAGGGCACGGACGATTTGCACAAGGTCATCCTGGAACTGGGTGCGACGATCCGTGAATTTCACATCGAGCGGCAGACCCGTCGGACGCCCAGTGCAGCCGGTCGCATCCAGCTTTCCGGTCAGCGCGAACAGAGGGCACCGGTTGCGGTCGCCACCGCTTATGCCGCTCCGGAAACGATGGCAGACGAACCCGCCGATTTTGGCTTCCCGGTCCATATCGCCGGGCTCGGAGGGTGAGGGGATTGTTTACCACCATGCGCTACACAAGGAAGTTAAGGGCGGGAAGTTCGGCAATCCATCCGGGGGAATGGTTCTCCTGGGAACCACATTCGTGCCTGGGTGCCGCAGCCTTGGGACATAAGGAAAGAAATGATGGCAAGTAAGAAAGGCGATCAGAAGAGTCTGAAACTGGCCGCGGTATTGGACCTGAATGAGGCATCCAATCTCAAGGCCAACATACTCTCGATGCGTGGTGCCCCTTTGACGATCGATGCCTCTGGCGTCGAGCGTGTCGGTGCTCAGTGCGTGCAGGTCCTGATGGCAGCCGCCAAGGCCTGGGAAGCTGACAAGCATCCCTTCTCGTATGGAAAGGCCTCCGAGGCTTTCCTGAAAACCCTTCAACTGATTGGCGTGAACATCGATCATCTGCTCGCTAAGGAGATCCGGCAATGAAGAAAAAAGTGCTCACCGTGGATGACTCCAGAACCATTCGAAACATGCTTCTGGTCACCCTCAACAACGCAGGCTTCGAGACCATTCAGGCCGAAGACGGCGTCGAGGGCCTGGAAGTGCTCGAAGAATGCAATCCCGACGTCATCGTGACCGACATCAACATGCCGCGTCTCGACGGGTTCGGTTTCATCGAGGGTGTCCGCCGCAACGAAAAGTATCGTGCGGTTCCGATCCTGGTCCTGACCACGGAAAGCGATGCTGAAAAGAAGAACCGCGCCCGCCAGGCCGGTGCGACAGGCTGGATCGTCAAGCCTTTCGATCCGACCAAGCTGATCGATGCCATCGAGCGTGTAACCGCCTAAGCCGGGATTTTCTCCTATGGATATGAACGAAATCAAAGAGATCTTTTTCCAGGAATGCGAGGAGCAGCTCGCGGAACTGGAATCCGGTCTTCTGAAAATGAATGATGGAGATCGCGATCCGGAGACGGTCAACGCCGTATTCCGCGCGGTTCACTCCATCAAGGGCGGCGCAGGTGCCTTCGGTCTTGATGACCTGGTTGCCTTTGCGCACGTCTTCGAGACGACTCTTGATTGCGTTCGTTCCAACAAGCTGGAGCCTGGCCCGGAAGTCATGAAGGTGATGCTGAAGTCGGCCGACGTTCTGGCCGACTTGGTCAGCGCCTCGCGTGACGGCGGCAGCGTTGATGAAAGCCGCTCGAGCGGTCTCGTCAAGGAGCTGGAAGCGCTGGCGAACGGCGATGTCCCGGCACCGTCCGCAGCCCCTGTGGCCGCAGCCAAGCCCGCTCCCAAGGCAGCCGCTCCTGCTCCTGCTCCGGCCGCAGCCCCTCCGACAGACGACAGCGGCTTCCAGCCGATCCCCTTTACCTTCGACGGTTTCGAGGGCGAAGAGGAGGAGACCATCGTCCCCTCGACCTTCGACGTCAGCTTCAAGCCGCGCCGCGAGCTTTACTCCAAGGGCAATGAAGCCGCCCTGTTGCTGCGTGATCTCTCTCGCCTTGGCGAGATGAGCATCAACTGTAACATGGACGACCTCCCGGCTCTCGATGAACTCGACCCCGAAGCCGCTTACTTCCACTGGACAATCCAGATCAAGGCCGAGAAGGGTGAAGAAGGCATCCGTCAGGTCTTCGAATTCGCAGAATGGGATTGCGATCTCGAGATCAAGTTGCGCGAGACCGAGACCGCAGCGGCGACCGAAGAATTGCCGATGGTCCCGGTTCCCTTCGATCTCTCTGCCCTGGATGAGGGGCCGGAAGATGCCGCTGATGAAACCGTAGTCGCTGCTGTCGAAGCCGCAGAGACCGCGTCCAGCGTCATGAAAATGGCCGCCGGCGCTGCCAAGCCTGAGAAGAAGGAATCTCCGGCTGCCGCCGCAGCGGCCGCAGCCGCAGCCGCCGCTCAGGCCAATAACGCCGCCGGCCAGACCATCCGCGTTGACCTCGATCGCGTTGACCGCCTCATCAACCTCGTCGGCGAACTCGTCATCAACCAGGCGATGCTCTCCCAGAGCGTCATCGAAAACGATGCGACCGGTACGTCGGCCGTAAACATGGGCCTCGAGGAGCTGCAGCAGCTTACCCGCGAGATCCAGGACTCGGTCATGGCAATCCGCGCGCAGCCTGTGAAGCCGGTCTTCCAGCGCATGTCGCGTATTGTTCGCGAAGTGGCCGACATGGTCGGAAAGTCGATCCGCCTCGTCACGGAAGGTGAAAACACCGAAGTCGACAAAACGGTCATCGACAAGCTGGCCGAGCCGCTGACGCACATGATCCGTAACGCTGTCGACCACGGTATCGAAAGCCCCGAGAAGCGTGCCGCCGCCGGCAAGAACCCGGAAGGCACTGTCAGGCTCACCGCGAAGCATCGTTCGGGCCGCATCGTCATCGAACTCGTCGACGACGGCGCCGGCATCAATCGCGAACGCGTGCGCCAGAAGGCCATCGACAACGATCTGATCGCGGCCGATGCCAACCTGACGGACGAGGAAATCGACAACCTGATCTTCATGCCGGGCTTTTCCACGGCGGACAAGATCTCGGACATTTCCGGTCGCGGCGTCGGCATGGACGTGGTCAAGCGCTCCATCCAGGCACTTGGCGGTCGTATCTCGATCACCTCGCGTCCGGGGCAGGGCTCGACCTTCACCATGAGCCTACCGCTGACCCTCGCCGTCCTCGACGGCATGGTCGTCACGGTTGCCGGCCAGACCCTCGTCGTCCCGCTCACGGCCATCGTCGAGACGCTGCAGCCGGAGGCCCAGCACGTCCATTCGTTCGGCGCAAACCAGCGCCTGATTTCGATCCGCAACTCCTTCTGCCCGCTGGTCGATGTGGGTCGAATCCTCAACTTCCGATCGTCTCAGGCAAACCCGATCGAAGGCGTCGCCCTTCTGGTGGAATCCGAAGGCGGTGGCCAGCGCGCTCTGATGGTCGATGCCATCCAGGGGCAGCGTCAGGTCGTTATCAAGTCGCTGGAAGCCAACTACACCCACGTTCCGGGCATTGCTGCCGCAACCATCCTCGGTGATGGACGCGTCGCACTGATCCTTGATGTGGACGCCGTTGTCGCCGCTTCGCGTGGTCAGTCCCTCAAGCAGGAAATGTCGTTAGCCGTCGCAGGGTAATAGTATGTCGTATGCGGTCAAAAACTTGGTCCAGGGAGATCGGGAGCTCATCGCCTTCCGTATTGGCGATCAGGAGTTCTGCGTAAACATCATGTCGGTACGCGAGATCCGGGGATGGACCCCGGCAACCCCGCTGCCGCATTCCCCGCACTACGTTATGGGCGTCATCAACTTGCGTGGTGCCGTCCTGCCGATCATGGACCTGTCCCTGCGTCTGGGCATGAAGCCCGCCGAGCCGACCGCCCGCCACGTCATCATCGTGGCCCAGGTCAAGTCTCGGGTCGTGGGTCTCCTGGTGGATGCCGTCTCCGACATCCTCACGGTGAGCGATGCGGACATTCAGCCGACGCCGGAGGTCTCCTCCGACCTCGAAAAACAATATGCCCGTGGCATTCTCGCCATCGACAAGCGGATGATCTGCATGGTCGAGCTTGGTGCACTTTTCAACGAAGCCGCCGAAAGCGAGGCTGCATGACCTTTGCAATGAGTACATCCCGTCAATCGGACGACGAAGTTCTGGCCAGCGGTGAATACCCGCTGACCCGACGGGACCTGAACGAGATTGCTGCCATGATCTACTCGGATGCGGGCATCGCGCTGAACGACAGCAAGGCTTCGCTCGTCTACTCGCGACTGTCCAAGCATATCCGCAATCTTGGCCTGTCCGGTTTCCGCGCCTATTGCCAGCTCGTCGCCTCGCCGGAGGGATCGGCCGAGCGCCGCGAAATGCTCTCGCACCTGACGACCAACTTCACGCGCTTCTTCCGCGAGAACCATCACTTCGAGCATCTTCGTGACGAGGTACTGCCGGGGCTCATTCAGCGTGCGAAGTCCGGCGGACGCGTGCGCATCTGGTCAGCCGCAAGCTCGGACGGCCAGGAGCCCTATTCGATTGCCTTGACCGTATTCCAGGCCTTTCCGAACGTTCTGGACTACGACTTCAAGATCCTTGCCACCGATATCGATCCGAAGATCCTCGCCATCGCCCGACAGGGTGCCTATGACGAGCAGGCGCTCGAAACCGTGTCGCCTGCCATCCGCAAGCAGTGGTTCAAGGAAGTTGAGATCGGCGGACGCCGCAAGTTCCAGGTCGACGATCGCCTGAAGCGTCTGATCACCTATAACGAGCTGAACCTGATGGCCCAGTGGCCCTTCAAGGGCAAGTTCGACGTCATCTTCTGCCGCAACGTCGTGATCTACTTCGACGAGCCGACACAGATGCGCATCTGGACCCGTTTTGCCGATCTGCTGCCGATCGGCGGACACCTGTATATCGGCCACTCCGAGCGTGTCTCGGGTGACTCGAAGAACGATTTCGACAATATCGGTATCACCACCTATCGCTACATCGGCAAGAACGGAGGGCGAAAGTAATGGCGGCACCTGCACGCGTTCTCGTCGTCGATGACAGCCCTACGATGCGTGGACTGATCACGGCCGTCCTCAACCAGGATCCGGATGTCAGCGTCATCGGTCAGGCCGGCGATGCCATGGAAGCTCGCGCAGCGATAAAGCAACTCAATCCCGATGTCCTGACCCTCGACATCGAGATGCCGAACATGAACGGCCTTGAGTTCCTGGAAAAGATCATGAAGCTGCGGCCCATGCCGGTAATCATGGTTTCGACCATGACGCATCGCGGCGCGGAAGCCACTCTGGCGGCACTCGAAATCGGCGCCTTCGACTGTGTGGCGAAGCCCCAGCCAGGAGAGCCTCGTCCGTTCGGCGAGCTTGCCGAGAAGGTCAAGGCGGCGGCACGTTCCCAGCACCGGCATCATTCGGCACCGCAGATCCAGCCGGTCGCGACTGCACCTGCTGCAGACTTCCGCGTCGGCCGCAAGATCGTGGCCATCGGCTCGTCCACCGGCGGCGTCGAAGCGCTGATCGCCGTCCTGCAGAAATTCCCGCGCAATTGCCCGCCGACGGTGATTACGCAGCACATGCCTCCAACGTTCACGAAGAGCTTCGCCGAGCGCTTGAACCGTCTTTGCGCCCCCGTGGTGGAGGAGGCCACGGATGGCGCACGGCTCGAGATCGGCAAGATCTACCTTGCCCCGGGCGGCGAGCGTCACATGCAGGTCTCGAATGCATCGGCGCCCTGCTGCCGACTGGTGGATCGCGCGCCGGTCAACGGACACCGGCCTTCTGTCGATGTTCTCTTCGACTCGGTTGCCGAGCTTGCCGGCCGCAACGCCGTCGGAGTGATCCTGACGGGCATGGGGCGCGATGGCGCCTCCGGTCTTCTGAAGATGCGTCACGCCGGTGCTCGCACCATCGGCCAGAACGAAAAGACCTGTGTGGTCTACGGGATGCCACGAGTCGCCTATGAGCTGGGCGCTGTCGAGCATCAACTGCCTCTCACCTCCATTGGCGAGGAAATCCTCAAACTCACTGCTGCCCGAAAAGAAGGTATCGAATAATGTCCCTAGCCGAAAAAATCAAAGTTCTGATCGTCGACGATCAGGTCACAAGTCGCCTGCTGCTCAGCGACGCGCTGACCCAGCTGGGCTTCAAGCAGATCACTGCAGCCGGTGACGGCGAGCAGGGCATGAAGATCATGGAGCAGCAGCCCCATCACCTTGTCATCTCGGACTTCAACATGCCGAAGATGGACGGCTTGGGCTTGCTCCAGGCGGTACGCACCAATCCCAACACCAAGAAGGCGGCCTTCATCATCCTGACCGCGCAGGGCGACCGTGCGCTAGTCCAGAAGGCTGCACAGCTGGGTGCGAACAACGTCCTGGCGAAACCGTTCACGATCGAGAAGATGAAGGCGGCCATCGAAGCTGTATTCGGAGCGCTGAAATGACTGAAGACGGTGCAGCAAAGCGCGTCCACATTATTCAAGGGGAGTGGAAGGTCAGCAAGGATCCGAATGTGGTCCTGTCGACGATCCTCGGTTCGTGTGTTGCTGCCTGTATTCGGGATCCGATTGCAGGAGTAGGTGGCATGAACCACTTCCTGCTTCCGGGTTCGGCAGTGCCCGGTGCTGGTGGCGGCGACGCAACCCGCTACGGCGTTCACCTCATGGAGCTGTTGATCAACGGCCTTCTGAAGCAGGGCGCTCGCAGGGATCGCTTGGAAGCCAGGGTTTTCGGTGGCGCCAAGACGATCGCGACGTTCTCGAATGTCGGCGAACAGAACGCAGCATTTGCCCAGCAATTCCTGCGCGACGAAGGCATCAAGGTCGTCGGGTCCTCCACGGGCGGAGACCACGGCCGCAAGCTGGAATTCTGGCCGGTCAGCGGCCGGGCAAGACAGTATCCGCTCACGGGCGCAGAAACGCAGAAGACGGTGGCGCTGGAGCAGCGTCCGGTTCCTGTTTCGAAGCCGGTGGAAACCTCAATCGAGTTCTTCTAGTACTGGACATCGGATGCAAAACGAACACTTGGCGGGAAACCAGGATACACGGGAAGAACTTCCGGAGATCCTCATGCGCATCGTCAGCGAGCTGCATGACGTGGCTTATCTGATCGAGCGTGTGGAACCGCACCTGCTCGAACTCGGCGGCCCGAAGGTACTGGAGCATCCAGACAGCCTCAAGGTTCTGCAAGGCATTGACCTTGCCGTTCAAAAGGCGCGCGGACTGGCCGAATTCGTCGACACAATCACCGGGACGATCCCGTCGGACTGGATGATCGACATGACGACGGCCTTGAGCCTCGTGAAGCTGGCCGACATGCAGAAGGCGCTGGGGGCAGGCCTTCGTCACGGCCATTCGCAACCGCTGGTCAAGGCTGCAGGCGACTTCGACTTCTTTTGACCTACCTTCAGAACTCTGTCTTTGTACGTACGGGCCGCAGATCCTGAATCTGCCGGATGCCGAAATGAATTCGGCTTTCCCGTCCCGCGAAACGTTCGCACAAGTTTCGATTTCTATTGTCGCGCCAAGGGCAAAAGCGCCCAGACCCTCCTTGTAGATGGTGCGAGACAGAATGAATCTGTTAAATCAATTACTTCAGATATCTAAAAATTTCGCGGCGATGGGCCAGACGAAGATCCTGGCCATGGCTGGGGTTGCTGTCGTTTCCTTCGCGATCATCATTGCAGGCGCTCTTTACGTCAACAAACCCTCCTACGAGACGCTCTATGTCGGCCTCGAGCCGGTCGACATGAACCAGATCAGCATCGCTCTTGCCGAATCGGGCATCGATTTCGAGACCGGTGCCGATGGCCAGAGCATCAGTGTGCGTGCCGGCATGACCGGAAAGGCGCGCCTCCTGCTCGCCGAGCGTGGACTGCCCAACAGCGCCAATGCCGGCTACGAGCTCTTCGACAATGTCGGCTCGCTGGGTCTGACCTCGTTCATGCAGGAAGTCACGCGTGTCCGCGCGCTGGAAGGTGAAGTCGCACGCACCATCCAGCAGATCGCAGGCATTGCCGCAGCCCGCGTCCACATCGTCATGCCGGACATCGGCAACTTCCGTCGCGGCGAACAGAAGCCGACGGCGTCCGTCATGATTCGCGCCTCGACGGATGCCGGCCGCAAGGCAGCAGCATCGATCCGCCAGTTGGTCGCCTCGTCCGTCCCGGGTCTGGACGTCGAGGACGTGACGATTCTGGATTCCACCGGCCAGCTGCTTGCAGCGGGCGACGAAACGGGTGGCGAAGCCTCCCGCTCGCTGGGCGTTGTTCAGTCCGTTCAGCGCGAAATCGAAACCAATATCGACAAGGCCTTGGCGCCTTTCCTCGGAATGGACAACTTCCGCTCCAGCGTCACGGCCCAGATCAACACCGACAGCCAGCAGATCCAGGAAACGATCTACGATCCGGAATCGCGCGTCGAGCGCTCTGTTCGCGTCACCAAGGAAGCGCAGAAATCCCTGCAGCGCCAGTCGGATACGGCAGCCACGGTCGAACAGAACATTCCTCAGGCCGCGCCCGATGCCGGCGGCGGTGGCCCTGAATCGTCCGACGAGCAGGACAAGAAGGAAGAGCAGACCAACTACGAGATCAACAGCAAGACCGTCGCGACGGTCAAGAACAGCTACACCGTCGAGAAGCTCTCCGTCGCCGTCGTCGTCAACCGTGGTCGCATTGCCATGATGGTGGGAGAGCCCGTCGACCAGGCCAAGATCGACGCCTATCTCGCTGAGATGCAGAAGATCGTGACGTCTGCAGCTGGCCTCGACACCAATCGCGGTGACGTCGTCACACTGACAGCCATGGAATTCCTGGAAAACCAGTTGCTCGAAGAATCCGCGACGGGCCCCGGCTTCATGGAAATCCTGAGCCGCAACATCGGTGGCATCATCAACTCCTTGGCCTTCGTCGCCGTCGCTTTCCTCATTGTCTGGATGGGCATCCGTCCGATGATCCGCACCGCGGGTGGCGGTGGTGCCGATACGGCACTCGCCGGCGGAATTGGCGAGCAGGCTGCCGGTCTCGAGCTCCCCGACTTCTCGCCTGCCCTCGGTGGCGGGTCAGGGGGCGGTCTTATGGATGGTTTCGGATCCGACTTCGGCTTCGACTCGACCGACGACCTTCTTACGATGGACGACGACCCGAATGGCGGCTTCAACCGCCGGGTCAAGGAAGGTCCGGAGCGGCGCCTTTCGCGCATGGTGGAAATCTCGGAAGAGCGCGCCGCCAAGATCCTTCGCAAATGGGCTGTGGACAACGCCGCCTGATTTTGAAGAACAAGCCAGTACCGACCGCGCCCTCCGGGCGCGGTTTTGCATTGTAGTCCCATATCGATACGGGGTTGCGCCAAAGGTCATCGCCGGGCATGCTTGGACCCGTCTCGCAATACCGCAAATGCTTGTGACCTTTGCCACTTTATATTTTACAGTGAACATGATTCGGTAGTCGGAGATTGGGCCGTATGTGAGTCGCCTGCACTCGGACGTGGCGAAGACTGCGACAATGCTAGGCTGTCACTTCAAAGGGGCACATTGAATGGATGCCGAGCTGACAACAGAGGGCAATGAGGGGCGGTCTCGTGCCGCTTCTCCGGCAGAGCCTCTGCAGAAAGGCTCATCGTCGAAGGACGTGTTGATCCGAAGGCTGGCGACCCCGGCGCTCTCGGGCGACATGGGTCATTGCCTTCGCGTTCTGTGTGATTATGTCGGCGCCTCGCATCACTTGCTCGCGCGCTACGATCTCGTCCAGGAAGAAGGGCTCGACTTCGTCGTGGCCGCCGATTGGCCGTTCGATCTGGTCCGCCGCCTCGAGAGCGAACTGGCCGCGAGCTATTCCCAGTCGACCGAGCTCGAGAAGTGCCTTTCGGTGCTGCAGCCTAAATATGCCATTCTCCCCGACGATGCGCATGTCCCTGCCGGCACCAGCCGCCAGTATTGCACGGTGACCCTCAATGTCGGACGAACCCGACTTGCACTGCTTCTGCTCTTCCCGCAGGACTATGTGCTGTCGCCCGAGCGCTTGCGGGAAGTCGGCCTGCTTGCCGCTTATGCGCTGAGCCTGTCTGCGAACAAGGGGCACAAGAGCGATCGCGACTTCGATTTGACCGATCGTGAACTGGAGTGCCTGTTCTGGATTGCCGAGGGCAAGACCAGCGACGAGATCGCCACGATTCTCGGCATCTCGCGCAATACGATCAACAACTACATCACGAGCGTGATGCGCAAGACTGCGACGAAGACACGCTCGGAAGCCATCGCCTATGCGGTGCGCAACAATCTCGTTTGAGGGAGCAGGAATGGCCACGACCACCAGACCAGGCGGAAACATCCTTGAAGATGCGACTTGGTCAGGCCAGCGCCCCGTCACCTCCCGTTCGGACATCTTCCCGAAGCTCGTGTCGCTGCAGCGATCTCTGAATGCACGCGGCTTTGCAGCGTTTCGCGTGGCCGGCGCCAGCCTGCCGCACAAGCGACGCCTCGATCCGGAATTCGAGAACTGGAGCAGCGGCCTCAGCAGCGGCCGGGAAGCTTTCATCGGGGCCTATGGGGATGCACTTCTGGCGCATATTGAGACTTCGACCCTGCCTCTGCTCTGGAGCGCAGAAGAGAAGACGAGCTTCCTGGATGCATCCGACTTCACGCCCTTTGCCGTCCAGTTGCAAGAGCGTCTGCTGCCCTATTCCGGTATCGCGTTTCCAGTGCGTCTCGGTGCTGTCGGGAACGGCTATGTTGTCTTTCCGACGATTGGCGGAGCCGATCTGCCCGGCGAGCTGATCCTTGCGGTGCATAGCCGCTGCTACAAGGTGATGACCGATATCCTGTCGCTTGATGAACGCCGGGCGGCACCATCCGAAACCTTGAGTGAACGTGAGATCGCCTGCCTGCAGCTTGCAGGAGATGGACGCATCAGCGAAGAGATCGCAGAACGTCTCGGCCTGTCGGTGCATACCGTCAACGCCTATCTGGGATCGGCAACCATCAAGCTTGATTCGGTCAACCGCATCCAGGCGATCGCCAAGGCGATCCGCCTCGGCTACATCACCTGAACCCGTCTCATCCGTAGAGCGGGGACGCCTGTCCCTTGACGAAGCGCGCTTCTTCCAGGCGTTCTTCCAGCATACGCGTATTGCCGTCCGGATCTCCGGAGGTGTCGTGAAACGCGATATGCTTGATATCGAGGCCGGCATGCTCGTTGGTCAGCGTCAGCTGCGAGTAGATAGTAATACCACGCGGCTTGATCTCAAGATCGAGCACGACTTCCGGCGGACCACCCCATTCGAGCCGATAATCGCCCCCGGCGCCGAAGACGACGGTACCAGGATGGAAATAGAGTTCGGCTGCGGACGAAACGAGGTCCGAGAGATTTCCGTAAAGTTCAAAACGTAGGAGTGAAATGAGGTCGGCAGCGTCGAGAAGGCGCAATTCACTCGCGACGGGGCTGATAGCCTCCGCAACGATGCGTTCACGCTGGTTGGTATAGGAGCACTTCTTCATCGGGCCTAGCGTATCCGTCTCTTGGGGGCCTTGGACGCATAGACCCGGTGCACGAGCTCTGCGACTGCCTTGTAAAATACTGACGGAATGACGCTATCCACCGAGACTTGCGCAAACATGGAGCGGGCGAGCGGGGGATCCTCAAAAATGGGGATGTCGTTTTCGCGAGCGATTTCGCGGATTTTCAGCGCCACGAGATCCTGCCCCTTGGCAACGACCATCGGTGCCTCGTTTTCCTCGCGCACATATCGCAAGGCCACCGCGTAGTGAGTCGGATTGGTGATCACCAACGTCGCACGGGGAACGCTGGCAATCATGCGTTTGCGGGCCCGATCTCGAGCAATGGAGCGCTGGCGGGCCTTGACGATCGGGTCACCCTGAGCCTGCTTGTACTCTTCCTTCACCTCTTGTTTGGTCATGCGCAGCTGTTCGTACCAGTGATACCGCGTCCAGAAGATATCGACTGTTGCCAGCAGTGCCGTCGCCATGACGACGATGATCATCATCTTGTTCAGGATCTCCGACATCTTGACGAAAATGACCTGAGGGTCGGAGAACATCGTGTCGATGACGGCGAAGTAATCGTTGCGCAGCGCAAACACCATGATCGCCGAAAGCACGACGATCTTGAAGATCGATTTGGCGAATTCGACCATGCCCTGGGCGCTGAAGATCCGGTTCCAGCCGGCGAAGAGCGAGATCCGGTTCACCTGGGGCCTGATTCGCTCCAGAACGAAGTAGGGCATGTTCTGCGCGACATTGGCCGTAACCCCGAGCAAGATCAGCATGATCAGCATGGGAGCGAGGAAGGCGCCGATCTCCCACGCGAGATGGGTGAAGAGAGAGACGACGTCGACGGCCGTGCCGAGATACCATTGGTCGGGGCGCTCGAAGATGTCCTTCAGCGATTGTGCCAGGCGCGTGACCGCCCCGGGCATGAAGAACACCGCGAAGAGATAGAAGCCGAGTGCAGTCGCAAAGAGCGGTGCTTCGCGTGAGCTCGGCACGTTTCCCTTCTCCATCGCGTCCCGAAGCTTTTTCTCGGTCGGGTCTTCGGTTTTGCTGTCTTTGTCGTCATCTTCGGCCATGGCCGCTGCCATCCTCGGAGGCTGCACCGGGCGGGTTCGATGATGCCCCGGTCGATTGAGCCGTCTGCGCTTGGCGCCCACGGCCACCGGAAAGGTGCCGGTGCCTTGAACGTAGACACCCGCCGATTGGGGTTCAATCGGCGGGTGATCAAAAGGATCGGGTTTTCAACAGAGGTGACCGCTCAGGCCGCCTGCGTATCGCCGCCTTCGGTATCTTTCAGCTGAATCTGACCGGCATTGGCGAGGCGGATCGCTTCCTGCGCCACTGCACGGCGTGCGATCGCGATCTCCCGCGGGTTGATTCCGGCGGTTCCGGCCTGCAGGTCTGATTCGATCATGCGGCGGGAGCGAGGGCTGATCGAGGCCAGCACGCATTCCTTGATCTCCGCGCTGGCACCACGCAGCGCCATGGTCAGGATATCACCGGAGATGTCGTTCAGCAGGAGCACGCGGCTGCGCTGCGGCATGACGAGCAGATCTTCGAACAGGAAGATCTTCGGGCGAACCTTGTTGACCGATTCCTTGCTGATCGATTCCAGCGAGGTGAGCAATGTATCGACTTCGGTCTTTTCCAGTTCGTTCATCAGTTCCGCCACCTTGGCCGAACCTGTCGAGTTCTTTTCGGCTTCGATTTCGGCGATCAGGTCGTGAACCCGGTTCTCGATGATCTGGGCAGCCTTCGGGCTGACATTCTTCAGGTTCACCGTGCGGTTCATGATGTCTGCGCGACGGCTTTCGGGCAGCTTCAGGAGCACCTTGGCGCCGAAGGACGAGGGCAGCATCGAGAGAATGTAGGCGACAGTCTGCGGGTGCTCGCGCATCAGGAAGCGCGCGATGAAATCAGGATCGGCGTCCTGCAGACGGTCCCAGATGGAAGCTTCATAGGCCTGGAACGCGGTACGACGTCCGAGAAGTCCGTCGACTTCCTCGGGCGTCAGACCTTCTTCGAGAATGCTCTCGATGGCCTTGGCATTGTCCATGAGGCCCGCACCTTCGGTGAACAGGTCTTCGAACTCGTTGACGAGCTCGGTCAGTTCATCCGGCGGAATGGTACGCAGGGTCTGTGCCGATGCGATGATCGTCTGCAGCTCCGCCTGCGTGAAGTATTTGAGCAGCTTGCCGGCAACGCCCTTTCCCATGGCCAGCAGCACGGCGGCTGCCTTATCGGCCTGGGAAAGCGGTTTTCCGGTTAAGGGGCCGCCAAAATCGTCGAAGTCCATCATGGTCTTGTCCTCTCTGGCCCGTCATGGGTCAGGATGTCTTGGTCGCCATCACTTCAATCAGTTTGACACCAAATCGTGTATCGTCGTTCTCGAGAACGGTGATCTCGCCGCGCGCAATGCGACGACCATTCACCATGATCTCGACAGGTTCGCCGATCTTCTTGTCCAGCGCGATAATGGCGCCTTCTTCCAGGTTCATCAGTCCGGAAACCTGCATCCGGCTGGAGCCGAGCACGATCTGGACCTCGATCGGGATGTCCATGATCAGGTCGAGATTGGCGGTGAGGCCGCTGCCCGGTTCCTGCTGCGAGCCGCTGGAGCCGCCGAAGTCGGCGCCGCCGCCGAAATCGCTGCCACCACCGAAATCGCTTGAGCCGCCAAAATCGCTGCCACCGCCGAGATCGCTGGAGCCGCCGAAATCGCCAAGTCCGAAGTCATCGCTTGGGCCAGCTGCAGCGCCGCCGCCGAAATCCGACTCAAACGCTGCGAGCGGGTCGTCCTTGAGACCAAGGTCCGAACCGAAGTCCCCGAGACCGCCGTCCGCGTCAGCCTTGAGGACGCCGCGCAGGTCATCGACGGCCTGATCGAAATCGGTGTCGCTCGCGCCCGGCATCGCCAGCGCGTCGTCATCCTTCGGTGGTGTCTTCTTCGTTGCCATGGGTTGATTATTCCTCTTGAAACTTGCCTCAAGCTGCCGTGCGGCGAGCCCCGGTAAATTGCTAGCTCATCAAATGCTTTAGAATCTCATCTTCGCTGCTCACATTGTCCTTTACGCGCACGGTGTATCGATCGCCTGCGCGGCCGAACTCGCAGCGGTAGAGATTCTTGCCGTTGGCGCTGACATCCACCATCACGTCGCCCTTGTCGTGGAAGGGAATGACGTCGCCGGCGACGAGGCGCGAAACGGTGGCGAGCGTCAGCGAATCGAGTCGGACCCGGGCTTCCAGGGTGACCTGGGAGCGACGAACCTGCTCGGCGATCTGTTCCTGCCATTCCTTCTTCGACTTGCTGGCCTGGTTCTTCGACTTCGGCATCGTGACGACAGTCTTGAGGAGCGCCTTCTGCGGAATCATCAGGTAGAATTCCGAGGTGACCGTGCCAAGCGTGATGCCGAGCTTCACTGTCACCGCGTATTCGTCAACATGGTCTTCTTCCAGCTTCTGACGATCTTCGGCATTGTGAGCCTTTTCGAGCAGCGGCTCGAACCCGCCGGGCGCGTTGACGCCCGAGCGCAGAACGTTTGCGATCTTGTCGAAAACCATGACGGCCAGATCGAGTTCGATCTGCGACAGAGGGCGCTCGATCGGCTCCTGGATCGTCTCCGGCAGGGCACCGAGAAGATTTTCCATCAGCGTGATGACGAAGCTGTTGCCGCATGCCAGCACGAAGTTCGGTGACCAGTTGCGCAATTGCCCGTCGGCAAGCGAGACATTGTCGCCGAGATCGGCAACCAGGTCCGTCATCAGGCCGCTTTCGTGGCCGTTGTAGTGAACCTGCATGGTGAGCCCGGTCTCGCTGTGGAAGACGTCCGGCAGGAACTCGACATAGAGCTGGCCGAAGTCGCTGCACAGGCGCTGCAGGGTTTTCGAATCGCCCAGCCCGCCGGTCAGTTTGGCGAGAAGCGCGCGGTCCATGCTGGGTGCTGTCTCAGGGATGGTCTCGGTCATGATCAAGCTGCCTTGCTTTCACCGCCGCCACCCGGGTTCATCATTTCCTGCTCGACGGCGTCGATCGACGGACGCTCATGGGAGGAAATTGTCTTGCGGCCGTATTCGAGTGCCACCTGCGGCACCGAGCCGTTCATGTAGGCAAGCAGTGTCTGCTTCACGATGATGTAGAGGCGATGCTGCTTGGTGCGGACGACCTTTATCTGTGCGATCAGCGGGCTGACGAGGCAGTAGGACAGGAAGATACCGAGCATGGTGCCGACCAGTGCGGCGCCAACCAGGCCGCCGATCACCTCTGGCGATTCGTTGATGTAGCCCATGGTCTTGATGATCCCGAGCACGGCCGCGATGATACCGATGGCCGGGAAGGCGTCACCGACCGTGTTCAGCGAATAATAGGGTTTCATCTTGTCGTAGAGAATCGTCTCGATCTCTTCGTCCATCAGCGCTTCGATCTCGTGGCTGCGGGCATTGCCGATGATGATCAGGCGGACATAGTCGCAGATGAAGGAGGTCAGTTCCTTGTTCTTCAGCAGGTTCGGAGCTGCCGTGAAGATCGAGGATTCTTCCGGGTTGTCGATATGGGCTTCGATCTCGTTGCGCGACTTCGTGCGAAGGTCACGCATCAGAGAATAGAGAACACCCAGCACGTCCAGATAGTCGCGTTCCTTGGGTACCTTGTACTTTATGGCTTCGCCAACAGCCTTTCCGGTATCCTTTATGACCTTCATGGAGTTAGCCATGATGAAGCCGCCGACGCCCGCGCCTCCGATGATGAGCAGCTCGAACGGCTGGTTGAGCACGGCGAGCTTGCCACCCATGGCCATGTAGCCGCCGAGCACGCAGCCCAGAGTGATCACGAATCCGATGATAATGTTCATTTTGCCCGTACCCGAACGTTACTATTCACTTTGAGCGATAAGGCACCTGCCTTGCGTGAGGCTGAATCAGGGTTTCCTTTTGGGTGTCCCCGCTTCTTAAGGCCTGGTTCCGTCTCGACAGTTTCGCGCAAGCCTTTTGCCGCAAGAAGAGTGGAATGGAGCGTAGGCTATCCTGCGTTAAATAATGATTTACTGATATTATTCACTTGCGGAGGCAAAGCGGTGCAATCCGGTATCTATGTGTCCCTGTCGTCGCAGATGGCCCTTGAGCGTCGTCTCACCACCATCGCCGACAACATGGCCAATGTGAACACGGTGGGCTTTCGCTCGACGGATGTGAAATTCGACGAGATGCTGAGCCGAACCGGCAATGAGCTTAATGCGAAAATCGCATTCGTGAGCCAGGGCAACGACTATCTGTCGACCAAGAGCGGCGAACTGCGCGAGACCGGCAATGTGCTGGACTTCGCGATCAAGGGTGACGCCTGGTTTTCAATCGACACACCGGTCGGCCAGGTGCTGACACGCGATGGCCGTTTCACCATGACTGACACTGGCGAGCTGGTTTCGACCCGTGGCTACCCGGTTCTCGATGCCGGTGGCGCGCCGATCCAGCTCAACCGCGCCGGCGGTCCGCCGGAAGTCGGGGCCAGTGGTCAGATCATACAGGACGGTCGTGTCGTCGCCACGCTCGGCATCTTCACTGCGGACGTGCGCAACGGCTTCCTTCGATATGAGAACAGCGGCGTGACCACCGTCGACAACCCGCAGCCGGTCGTCGACAACCCGGAAATCTCGATTCTTCAGGGCTATGTCGAAAACTCCAACGTCAACGGCATCGGCGAAATGACCCAGCTCATCCAGGTCAATCGCGCTTTCGAAGCCATCAGCGCTCTGATCAGTTCGAGCGAGAATACCATGAGCGAGGCGATCAAGGTCCTCGGCGGCGGCAACTAAGCCTGAAAGCGGATAATCATGAGCGCGCCGACACCAGACGAATTTCCGCTGTCACCCAAGCTCGGGCAACTGGCGGCGTTGGCGCAGCGTTATTCCCGGCCGAGCAATTCCGTCACGCAGGGCGGCCATGTTCGCACCATCGCAGCCGGGCACTACACGGTAACCGGCCTCTCGCGCCATGTCCGCCTCGGTGAATTCGTCGCGCACCGTTCGTCGACGGGCGTGCATCTCGGCGAGGTCGTGCGTGTAGAGCCGGATGTCTGTTACGTCTGCCCGATCGAACCCGGCGAACCCATCGGCATCCACGATGTCGTGATCCGCAAGGGTGCCTTCCGCATCGCACCCGACGACAGCTGGTGTGGCCGCACCATCAACGCGCTGGGCGATCCCATCGACAACGGTCCGGCGCTGGCGCCTGGACCCGAGCGTCGTCCAATCTCGACGACGGCACCACCTTCCATGACACGGCAGCGTGTCGAGACCGGTTTCAAGACCGGTGTTCGTGCAATCGACATCTTCTCGCCGCTTTGCCTCGGCCAGCGTCTTGGCATCTTCGCCGGGTCCGGCGTCGGCAAGTCGACGCTTCTGTCCATGCTCGCCCGCGCCGATGCCTTCGACAAGGTCGTCATCGCCCTGGTCGGCGAACGTGGTCGCGAAGTGCGCGAATTCATCGAGGACACGCTCGGCGACAACATGGCGAAATCGATCGCTGTGGTCGCGACCAGCGACGAGAGCCCGATGCTCAGAAAGATGGCGCCGCTGACGGCGATCACCATTGCCGAGCACTTCCGCGACAAGGGCCAGAACGTTCTCTTCATCGTCGACAGTGTCACGCGTTTTGCCCATGCAATCCGCGAGGTGGCCACGGCCGCCGGCGAGCCACCGATTGCCCGCGGTTATCCGGCCTCGGTCTTCACGGAATTGCCACGCCTTCTTGAGCGTGCCGGTCCGGGCGCGGAAGCGGCGGGAACCATCACCGCGATCATCTCGATCCTCGTCGACGGCGACAACCACAACGACCCGATTGCCGACTCGACACGCGGTATCCTCGACGGTCACATCGTGCTTGATCGCGCCCTTGCCGACGAGGGACGTTATCCGCCGATCAATCCTTTGACATCGATCTCCCGTCTGGCCCGCAAGGCCTGGACGCCCGAGCAGGAGAAGCTGGTGTCGCGCCTCAAGGCGCTCATTCATCGCTTCGAGGAAACCCGAGACCTGCGCCTGATCGGCGGCTACCGCAATGGTTCCGACCCCGATCTGGACATGGCGATCAAGCAGGTGCCGGTCATCTACGACATTCTGAAGCAGACGCCGGGCGAGAAACCGGCACTTGATGCCTACGCCGATCTGGCAAACGCTCTCAAGGCGGCTGCCGGCGGGCAAGGCATGAGACAAAGGGGGTGACCATGACCGATTTCGATGCTGACGAGCCCGTGGCTCCGCTGCGACCGGTCTTGGCGAAGCGCCGTGTTCCGCCCGTTGACCGTGTTCTGGCCTTCACCGGCATTGCGCTGGCATGCAGTGCCGCGCTGTTTCCCTGGTACGTTTTCTTCAATGAAGGGAAATTCGGCGTCCGGCTTGCCGAGTGGGGGCCTACGCGTGATCTGCCCGAGGGCCCGGGACGCAACGTCTTCAGCGTATCGCCGCTTGCTCTCGTGGACAACGATGATGATGAAGATAATAGCGAGGGCGAGGGCGAGGTGGAGGCGGTTGACCAGATCGTCACCGCGACCGTCCCGACCTTGGGGCGGGAACAGCCGGAAGCGCTCGATGTGCCGAGCGCGCAGCCATTTCCGGGAAAAAGCGGCTTCCGTCTTTTGCATGTCGCCAATGGTCGTGCGCTGATCGAAGACAAGTCCGGCATGTTTCTCGTGCGGGTGGGTTCGATCCTGCCCGACAACAGCCGTGTCGCCACGCTTGAGCAGCGTGACGGAAAATGGGTCATTGTAACCTCGACCGGCGAAGTTGTTCGAAACAATTGAAAAGGCGCGGGGCGGGCAAGTCCCACGCAAGATTAAGGGCCTAGGCTCCGATCAGTAAAAGACGGAGTAACGCCCATGAATCCCATCCAGTTGTTCGAGCTGGCATCCCGACAGTCGGAATGGCTTTCGGTGCGGCAGCAGGTCGTGGCGACCAACATTGCCAACGCCAATACCCCGAAATTTCTGGCCAAGGATATCACGCCCTTCAGTGCGGTCCTGGACCGGACGAGCACCGTGCAGGGCATGGCCGTCACCCAGCCGGGCCACATGGCTGCCAACGACTTCAGCGATCGTAACATCGCCGTCGAGGACGAAGATCTCAACAACGAGATCGGCATTCAGGAATCGGGCAACACGGTCGCGCTCTCGGACGAACTGAGAAAGACCGGTGAAAACAAACGCAACCACGAGCTGAATACCTCGTTGGTCTCCTCCTTCCATCGCATGATGCTAATGACGGTGAAACGCTGATGACTGATCCATTGATGGCAACCTTGCGGGTTGCGGGAAGCGGGCTGGAAGCCCAGTCGACCCGCCTTCGCATTGTATCGGAAAACATCGCCAATGCGCGCACCACGGGCGATACGCCTGGCGCTGATCCCTATCGCCGCAAGACGATTACCTTTGGTGCCGAGCTGGATCGCGTGACGGGTGCACAGACCGTCGAGGTCAAGAAGCTCGGCGTGGATCAGAGTGATTTCATTGCGGAATACGATCCGGGTAACCCGGCGGCTGACGAGCGCGGCATCGTCAAGATGCCGAACGTCAACATTCTGATCGAGATGGCTGACATGCGTGAATCCAACCGCACGTATGAAGCGAATCTGCAAACCATCAAGCAGACTCGTGAAATGCTCTCTCAGACAATCGCGCTCCTGAGGGCCTCGCAATGATCGAATCTATCACGAAGACCAGCGCATTGGGCATCGGTGGCCTGGATTCACTGTCCAGCTCGTTTTCGTCCAAGGGCCTGACCACCGAGGGTACGACGCCTGGCACCATGACCGGCGAGACCTTCATGGCAGCGCTGAGCAATGTTGCGTCGGGCGCAGCCAACAACCTGAAGCAGGCTGAACAGGTCTCCTTCGATGGGATACTGGGCAAGGCGACGACCCGCGAAGTGGTCGATGCCGTCATGCAGGCCGAGCAATCGCTCCAGACGGCGATCGCGTTCCGCGACAAGATCGTCAACGCCTATCTCGAAATCACCAAGATGCAGATCTGACAGGGGTACCGAACTATGAGAGCGCTCGCCATCGCAGCCACGGGTATGGATGCCCAGCAGACCAATCTTGAGGTCATCGCCAACAACATCGCCAACATCAACACGACGGGCTTCAAGCGCGCACGTGCTGAGTTTTCCGACCTCCTCTACCAGACGGAGCGGGCCCAAGGCGTACCGAACCGCGCAAACCAGGCGATCGTGCCGGAAGGCGCCAACATCGGTCTTGGCGTGCAGACGGCGGCCGTCCGCAATATTCATACCCAGGGTCAGCTGACGCAGACCGGTAACGAATTGGACCTCGCGCTCATCGGCCGCGGCTGGTTCCAGATCGAAAGCCCTGACGGTGCAACGCTCTACAGCCGCTCCGGTGCATTCAACATGAATGCCGAGGGCCAGCTGGTCACGATCGACGGTTACCTCGTCACGCCGCAGATCACGATCCCGCAGGATGCCAGCGAAGTGGTGATCAGCCGGACAGGCCAGGTTCAGGCCCGCATCGGCAACGATGCCGACTACACCGACCTCGGACAGCTGACCATCGCCAACTTCGTCAACGAAGCCGGTCTGAAGCCGCTCGGTGACAACCTGTTCGCCGAAACCGCAGCCTCGGGTGCCGCAATCGTGGGTGCGCCGGAAGATCCGGGCTTCGGCTACATCAAGCAGTCCTACCTGGAAGCTTCGAACGTCGACTCGGTGAAGGAGATCACGGACATGATCTCGGCCCAGCGCGCCTACGAGATGAATTCCAAGGTCATCACCACTGCCGACGAGATGGCTCAGATCGTCAGCAAGAACCTCAAGTAAGACAACTGGAGGCAAACATGAGGTTTCGCCGGAAATTCGGACATGCCTTGCGCGCGATGGCTGTCGCCGTCGCCGCCATGGCTCTCGGCGCCGGCACTGCCCTGGCGCAGAACACGGCCGTGATCCCCAAACAGGTGATCTATCCAGGCGAAACCATTGCATCCGAGCAGGTCGATGTGGTTCCCGTAACCAATCCGAATCTGGCCGGAGGCTATGCCCGCACCAGGGAAGAAGTGGTCGGCATGGTGGCCAAGCGCACCTTGCTCCCCGGTCGGACCATTCCGGTCCATGGCCTCCGCGAAGCGTTTGCGGTCAAGCGCGGAAGCAGCGTTCGTCTGACCTTCTCGATCGGCACCATGCTGATCAGCGCCAGCGGTACGCCGCTGACCGACGCCTCGGTCGGCGAGGTCGTGAAGGTGCGCAATATCGATTCCGGCTCGATCGTGTCTGGCACGGTCATGGCGGATGGCACGGTACAGGTGATGGCAAAATGAGATTGATTGCTCCCATGCGGATTGCGCTCTGCGCGCTGGCGCTGGTCTTGGCTCCCCTCGAGCCGGCCATGAGCGCCAATTCGCGCATCAAGGACATCGCCTCGCTCCAGTCCGGACGAGACAACCAGCTCATCGGTTATGGCCTCGTGGTCGGTCTGCAGGGAACCGGCGACAGCCTGCGTTCTTCGCCGTTTACCGACCAGTCGATGCGCGCGATGCTCCAGAACCTTGGCATTTCAACGCAGGGCGGGCAGTCGAACGCCAAGAACGTCGCGGCCGTCATGGTCACCGCCAATCTGCCGCCTTTCGCAAGCCCCGGAAGCCGCATCGACGTGACCGTGAGCTCGCTGGGTGACGCAACGTCTCTGCGCGGTGGCACGCTGGTCATGACGTCGCTGACCGGCGCTGACGGTCAGATCTACGCCGTTGCGCAGGGGTCTGTCGTCGTATCGGGCTTCAATGCCCAGGGCGATGCTGCAGCCGTGCAGCAAGGCATTACCACCTCCGGCCGCGTGCCGACGGGTGCCATCATCGAGCGCGAACTGCCGTCCAAGTTCAAGGATAGCGTCAATCTCGTGCTGCAGCTCCGCAACGCCGACTTCACCACGTCGCTTCGTATCGCTGATACGATCAACGCCTATGCGGCTGCCAACTACGGCGCGCCGATCGCCGAGGCACGCGACAGCCAGGAAGTGGTTGTCCAGAAACCCCGCACGGCCGACCTCGCCCGCCTGATGGCCGATATCGAAAACCTGGTCGTCGCAACGGATTCGCCGGCCCGTGTCGTCATCAACGAGCGTACCGGTACCATCGTCATCGGCGCCGATGTCCGTGTCTCGCGCGTTGCCGTGAGCTATGGAACGCTGACCGTTCAGGTGCAGGAAACCCCGCAGATCATTCAGCCAGAGGCGTTCTCGCGCGGTGAGACGGCTGTCCAGCCGCAGACAGATATCTCGATCCGGCAGGAAGGCGATCAGATCGCAATCGTCGATGGACCTGATCTCAGAACCCTCGTCAGCGGCCTCAACAGCATTGGCATCAAGCCGGACGGCGTCATTGCCATCCTGCAGGGCATCAAGTCCGCCGGTGCGCTGCAAGCGGAGCTCGTGCTGCAATGATCCATCTCGATTGTCTTCGCCCCTCTGCCAAGTCGCTGCGCAACGTGGCTATGGTCGTTGCCATCGCCACCTTGCCGGCCTTCGCCCAGAACGCGGTCGGCCAGCAACAGCCGCTTGGAAGTGCGACAGAAGCCGAAATCCGCCAGTTCTGCACCGGCATCGCCGATGCAGCACGCGACCAGCGTTACCTCCTGCAGAAGCAGGAACTCGACAAGCTGCAGGCCGACGTGGACAGCCGCATCGCCATCCTCGAAGAGCGCCGCGCGGAATACGAGGACTGGCTGACCCGTCGCAACGAATTCATGAGGCAGGCCGAAGGGCAGCTCGTCGAAATCTACCGGAAAATGGCGCCGGATGCGGCAGCTCCTCAACTTGAGGAAACCAACGTCATGCTGGCGGCCGCCATCATCATGAAACTGCCGCCGCGCCAGTCGAGTCTCATCCTGACAGAGATGAGCCCGGCCAAGGCTGCCCAGGTCGCTTCGATCATGTCGAGCGCCGGCAACCCCAATACATCGAAGGACCCATCATGATGAAGCGTTTCCCGGCACTGCTGGCCGTTCTCCTCCTGGCCGGCTGCCAGAGCCAGACCATCAAGGAGATCGGCAATGCACCGTCGATGAGCCCGATCGGGTCCGGACTGCGCTACAGCCAGACCCCGCAGATGGCGATGTACCCGAAGCAGCAGGCCCAGACCGCAAGCGGCTATTCCCTGTGGAGCGACAGCCAGTCCGCGCTATTCAAGGATGCGCGTGCGCTGAACGTCGGCGACATCCTCACCGTCAACATTGAGATCAATGACCGCGCGTCGTTCAATAACGAGACCGATCGCAGTCGTGACAACAATACGGGCCTGTCTTGGGGAGCTGAGATTTCCAACTTCCTCGGCTTCTCTACGGCGACGGGGACCACCGGAGATCTGTCGACTGATTCCACGACCAGTTCGTCCGGCAAAGGCTCCACGGAACGCTCGGAGCGCTTGAACCTGCTCGTCGCCGCGGTCGTCACGGGTGTGCTCGAAAACGGCAACCTGCTGATCAGCGGTTCGCAGGAAGTGCGCGTGAACCACGAGCTTCGCATCCTGAACGTCGCCGGTATCGTCCGGCCGCAGGATGTCAACGCGGACAACGAGATCTCTTATGACCGGATCGCAGAGGCCCGCATCTCCTATGGTGGTCGCGGCCGTCTGACCGAGGTCCAGCAGCCGCCAATCGGCCAGCAGGTCGTCGACATCTACTCGCCGTTCTGACGCGGGGGAGGCAAGAGACATGGAAGAAGGTCAGGAAGGCCAAGCCAAGAAGAAGTCCGGGCTGATGGCACTCGTCATCCCGCTCGTGGTCCTCACCGCCGTCGGTGGCGGTGGCGGCTGGGTGATCGGCAACATGCTCGCCCCCCAAGTGAAGCAGGCCGAAGACGCAGCCAAGGCCGCTGAAGCGGCGGCCGGTGAAAAGGGTGGTGAGGCCAAGAAAGACGAGGAGGGACTTCCTCCGATCTCCACCGAGGCCAATGGTGTCGTGGCGCTTGAGCCGATCACGACAAACCTCGCATACCCGTCGGAAAACTGGATCCGTCTCGAAGTGGCCCTGATGTTCAACGGCCCGCCGGATGTCCAGATCGCCGAAGCGGTGCACCAGGACATCATGGCCTATCTTCGCACCGTATCACTGCAACAGGTCGAGGGCCCGCGCGGCTTTCAATATCTCAAGGATGACCTTCAGGAGCGAGTTGACCTGCGCTCGGAAGGCCGCGTATCCAAGGTGATGTTCAGAACGCTCGTGATCGAATGATTCGGTTTCTACTCCTCGTCGCTGTCATGATGATGGCGCCGCAACTGGCTGTGGCCCAGCAGTTGCCGACGGATATCTTCAACACCCCGATCGATGGGTCGGTGGCGGCGTGGATCATTCGTACCTTCGGGCTGCTGACGGTGCTGTCGATCGCGCCCGGCATTCTGATCATGGTCACGAGTTTCCCGCGTTTCCTGATCGCCTTCTCCATTCTTCGCTCCGGCATGGGGCTTGCCACCACGCCGTCGAACATGATCCTCACCAGCATGGCGCTGTTCATGACCTTCTATGTCATGGCGCCGACCATGGACCGCTCCTGGCGTGAAGGCGTTCAGCCGCTCATCAACAATCAGATCACCGAAGCTGAGGCGGTCGCCCTCATTGCCGAGCCGTTTCGCGCCTTTATGACCGCAAACACGCGCGACAGGGATCTCGCGCTTTTCGTCGATATTGCCAATGAGCGCGGCCAGGCAACCATAGTGGACGGCCAGATCGACTACCGTATCCTCATCCCGGCTTTCATGCTGTCGGAAATCCGACGCGGCTTCGAGATCGGCTTCCTGATCATCCTGCCCTTCCTCGTCATCGACATGGTGGTGGCAACCATCACCATGGCCATGGGTATGATGATGCTGCCACCCACCTCGATCTCGCTGCCGTTCAAGATCCTGTTCTTCGTCTTGATCGACGGCTGGAACCTGCTCGTCGGCAGTCTCGTCCGGTCGTTCGTTTAAGTTAACCATCCCCGCTTACGGTTGATTCACCACGCTCCCTTACGGGCGGTTTACCACGTCATCAGCGTCCCTTGAGCTGCCTTCAATTGTAAAGAAGTTGGCAAGGATTGGCTGCGAGTTTGGACCTCGCACGACGGGTCTGGTAGCAACGAAAAATACCAAAAGGCATGATGCCGAACGTCCGTGACCGGTAAGTCTTTTAGTCCGGTATGTCCCCTCTTGTATCTCGTTTTTAAGGGACAAATCCTATGGCCAGCATTCTGACCAACTCCAGCGCGATGTCCGCGCTCTCCACCCTGCGCTCCATTGCTTCCAATATGGAAGCCACGCAGAACTCCATCTCGACCGGCATGAAGGTTTCCAAGGCCTCCGACAACGCTGCCTACTGGTCGATCTCGACGGGCATGCGCTCTGACAACATGGCGCTCGGCGCAGTTACCGACGCTCTCGGCGTTGGTGCTGCAAAGGTTGATACCGCATATGCCGGTATGGAATCCGCCATCGACGTTATGAAGGAAATCAAGACCAAGGTTGTCGCCGCCACCGAAGAAGGCGTTGACAAGGCCAAGGTTCAGGAAGAGATCACGCAGCTGAAGGAACAGCTGGTGTCGATCGCCAAGAGCTCGTCCTTCAACGGCGAAAACTGGCTGGCGGTTGAAACTGCTGGCGACAAGACGGTCGTGTCGGGCTTCATCCGCGATGCATCGGGCAATGTCGGTGTTAAGACCACGACCTACACCCTGGATCAGAACAACCTGCTCTACCGTTTTGACGCGCAGGGTGAAGTCGATGACGCTCAGGAATCGATCCTGACGAGCACCGACAACGTTACGGTCAGCGGCGCGGCTGCGGCGGTGCAGTCGATCAAGATCACCGACCTCGACGTCGAGAACGACGATCTTGAAGTGGCTCTCGCATCTGTCGACGCTGCTCTTGAGAAAATGACGAGCGCTGGCGCTGAACTCGGCTCGGTCTCGAAGCGAATTGACCTTCAGACTGAATTCGCAGGCAAGCTGTCTGACGCCATCGAGAAGGGCGTTGGCCGTCTTGTCGACGCCGACATGAACGAAGAGTCGACCCGCCTGAAGGCCCTGCAGACCCAGCAGCAGCTGGCGATCCAGGCTCTCTCGATCGCGAACAACGACTCGCAGAACATCCTGTCGCTCTTCCGTTAATCGCAAGATCAGGTCGGCCCGTAAGGGCCGGCTAGACTATCCCGACGCCGATATGCCTTGGTGGCTGACCAGAGGCGTGCGAAGGGAAGGCTTAACCCTCCGGAGGCTGAACCGGAACGGAAGCTACACGAAGGCCGCGTTCGCAAACGAACGCGGCCTTTGCGTTTTATTAATCATCATCTGCTACGCGCGCGTACGCGCGAAGGTTGCAAAAAAAAACGAAAATCTGCCGTCACATCGTTTCGTTTAGGTCTTCATTAACCTTGATGGTTTTATCTAAGTCTATCGAAACGGCGAGCTAACTATTAAAAATCAGCCAGTTAGCAGGCATGATGCTGTGCGCCGTTACCGGTGAGACCGGAATGTCCCTTCTTAGTCAGCCATTCAAGGGGCAACACTACCATGACGAGCATTCTTACCAATATCGCCGCCATGTCGGCACTCCAGACCTTGCGCTCCATCGGCAGCAGCATGGAAGACACTCAGGCCCGCGTTTCGTCTGGTCAGCGCGTCGGCGAAGCTTCCGACAACGCCGCCTATTGGTCGATCGCCACCACCATGAAGTCCGACAACATGGCGCTCTCCGCCGTGTCTGACGCCCTCGGCCTCGGCGCCTCCAAGATCGATACCGCTTATGCCGGTATGGAATCGGCCATCGATGTCGTGAAGGAAATCAAGGCCAAGCTGGTCACCGCGACCGAAGAAGGTGTCGACAAGGCCAAGGTCCAGGAAGAAATCACGCAGCTTCAGGGCCAGCTGAAGTCGATCGCCGACTCGGCCTCTTTCTCCGGCGAAAACTGGATCGCTGGTGGCACTGACACTTCGACGACCGCTGCCCAGGTGACCGTTGTATCCGGCTTCGTCCGTGATGCCGCCAACAACGTTGCCGTAAAGACCACATCCTACACGCTCGACGCCGAAACGGCTGGTAGCATGACCCTTCTGTTCGGCGGCGACGCGACTGGTGCAGTTGATACAACCAGTGGTATCCTTGGCACGAATGCAGCCGACTTCACGACCACCGACTTCGACCCGACCGCCGCCGGTACCGACGCCGCAGCGACCGCCGTAGGTGGTATGTCTGTCTACACGCTGGACATCAACGGTTTTGACGGCGCGGCCATGGCAGAAGCCCTGACGCTCGTCGATGCAGCTCTGGCCTACATGACAAGCGCCGGCGCTGACCTTGGTTCGATCTCGATGCGCATCGATCTGCAGGAAGACTTCGTCAACAAGCTGTCTGACTCGCTCGACTCGGGCGTCGGTCGTCTCGTCGACGCCGACATGAACGAAGAATCGACCCGCCTCAAGGCACTGCAGACCCAGCAGCAGCTGGCCGTTCAGTCGCTCTCGATCGCCAACTCTTCTTCGGAAGTTATCCTTTCGCTCTTCCGTTAAGACCGAAGAGTCTGAAAATAGAAGCCGCCCTCCGGGGCGGCTTTTTGCATTTTAACGATTTTATCAGATCTCTTTAACCATGCGTTAACCATACGGTCGTTACATGGGCTCATGTAACGATGAGTTAACCAAGACGAAGAACTGGTTAAGGGCATTAGGCCGCTTCATCGTTCCCGGAAAGACCGGGATGTCCCCAAATCTAGCCATTTAAGGGACACGACCGTGACCAGCATTTTGACGAACAATGCAGCGATGGCTGCACTCCAGACTCTCCGTTCCATCGACTCGAAGATGCAGGATACCCAGGCGCGTGTATCCTCCGGTCTGCGTGTCGGCGGAGCTTCCGACAACGCCGCCTATTGGTCGATCGCAACAACGATGCGCTCGGACAACATGGCGCTCTCCGCCGTCCAGGACGCACTTGGTCTCGGCGCCGCCAAGATCGATACGGCCTATGCCGCGATGGAAAGCTCCATCGAGGTGATGAAGGAAATCAAGGCAAAGGTCGTCGCCGCCACGGAAGAAGGCGTCGATAAGTCGAAGATTCAGGAAGAAATCGACCAGCTGCAGGAGCAGCTTCGCTCGATCTCCGAATCGGCGAGCTTCAGCGGCCAGAACTGGGTCGCAACCGGCCCCGATACGGTCACGGCACCCGTCGACGTGACGGTTGTGTCAGGCTTCATTCGCGACTCCAGCGGCAATGTTTCCGTGTCGACCACTCTCTACTCTCTCGATGCAACGACAGCAGACGGCATGACAGTTCTGTTCGGTGGCGACGCGACCGGCCTGATCGACTACAACTCCGGTATCATTGGCAGCGTATCCGATACCTTCGACGCCTTTGTCGACTGGGACAATGACGGCGTGGTCGGTGCAGCCGCGGCTGAAATCGCGGGCGTTTCCATCGATCAGCTCGACATCACCGGCCTGACCACTGCCGGCATGCAGGAAGCCCTGTCTCTGGTTGAATACGGCCTGCAGCAGATGACCAGTGCGGCAGCAGCCTTGGGTTCGATTTCCATGCGCATCGGCATGCAGGAGGACTTCGTTGCGGCTCTGACCGACTCGATTGACAGTGGTGTCGGTCGTCTCGTCGATGCCGACATGAACGAAGAATCGACCCGCCTCAAGGCGCTGCAGACCCAGCAGCAGCTGGCCATCCAGTCGCTCTCGATCGCCAACACCTCTTCCGAAAGCATCCTGACACTCTTCCGTCAGTAAGCGGCGCTCTGGCTAGGGGCGACTTCGTCCCGCCCTGACAGTGTCGGATGTTCTCGGTGTGAATCCGCGCCTCGCAAGAGGCGCGGATTTTCGTTTGAGCCTTGCGCGAAACTTTTGGCAATTTCGTTTGAACTACAAAAGACAAGCCTGTGCCTTGCCATGTCCTTGGTCTGTTTGTTAACTGCCGCTGTTAACGATTTGTTAACAGTGACGGGGATCGCGCGTTCGCGCGTTTTGCATGATGCCCTCCCGTCGTGCCGGCAAGTCGCCGGATGCGCAGTCCGACACGCTTAGGGGCACCAAGCATGACCAGTATTATGACCAATGCGGCCGCCATGGCGGCGCTGCAGACACTTCGTTCGATCGACAACAATCTCGAGATGACCCAGCGGCGCGTATCGTCGGGTTACCGGGTCGAAACGGCAGCCGACAATGCCGGCTATTGGTCAATCGCCACGACGATGCGTTCCGACAATGCTGCGCTCTCGACAGTTTCCGACGCACTTGGCCTCGGTGCGGCAACCGTTGATACCGCTTACACGGCGCTCGACAATGTCGTCGACGTGATGTCCACGATCAAGGCAAAGCTGGTTGCCGCGAGCGAGCCCGGCGTCGACAAGAACAAGATCAACGAAGAAATGACGCAGCTGAAGAACCAGCTGATTTCTTCTGCCCAGTCCGCATCCTTCTCGGGTGAAAACTGGCTTTACAACACCAATGCGCTGGAGTTGGGTACCAAGCAGGTCGTTTCCTCCTTCGTCCGCGGAGCCGACGGCAGCGTTCAGGTCACGACCCTCGACTTTGACACCGCCGAATCCGTGCTGATCGATATCCAGGATGCGTCTCGCGGCTTCCTCACCAAGTCAATCGACGCCGACGTGCTGCGCAACACCGGTACCGGTGCACGCGAATATTACCTCCTCGACATGGGGGCGCCGACCGGTGGCGACGAGATCGCGATAAACACCAACACGTCCAAGGAAGCGCTCGACGACATGATTGCCGTCGTCGACAACGTCATCCAGCAGCTGACCGATGCCGCCGCCACCCTCGGCGCCATCACCAGCCGTATCGAGATGCAGGACACCTTCGTCTCGAACCTCATGGACGTGATCGACAAGGGCATTGGCCGTCTGGTCGATGCCGACATGAACGAGGAATCGACGCGTCTGAAGGCGTTGCAGACCCAGCAGCAGCTTGGCATCCAGGCACTCTCGATCGCCAATAGCAGCGCAGAAAAGCTCCTGACGCTCTTCCAGCGATAAGCCTTGAACCGCTGGATATACTGGTATCCAGCGGTTCCGTGCCGTTTTGAAGCAGGTCGCCACCAGCCTCATTCATCTTCGCGCAAGTTTGAACCCCTAGCTTCAGGAAGCGCACGTGGCATCAGAAGCCAAGCCGTGCCGAATGAGCTTTGAACGATCCTTGAAGATGAGAGAACGCGTACGGACATGCTGATGTTTGATCTTCTTCTCCTGGAATTGCACTTCAGCCGTGTCCAATCTGTCGCCGATGGAGGCGATTGCCCATGAGCATGCCTTTGGCCCGTTATCTCAAGGACTTTTCGACAACGGTCGCGCCACCTGCGCCGCCGGCGCCGGCCTTCGATATGCCGTCGGTGGATGCCTTCGACATGGACTTCCCGGCGCTTCCCGAACCCGAGGCAGTCGACGTCGAGGCCATCAAGCGGGAGGCCTATGCCGAGGGTCATGAAGCCGGTGAAAAGGCAGCTGCGGAGCGTTTCGAGGTGGACCGGCAGGCAATCGAGATAGCCCACGCGCAGGCGCTGGCCGAGCGTGACCAGAAACTGCGTGATGAATTTGCAGACCTGCTCGCGACGAAGCTGCCGGACGTGATCGAGAGGCTCTCGATGGCCGTGAGCGAACAGGCGGCGATTGCGCTCGCTCCGGCGATTGGCGAGGCCCTTGCCGAGAAGGCTGTGAAAGACCTGGCTGAACTCTTGAAGGCAGCCATAAATGCGGGCGAGGCAGGCACGATTGAGGTCAAGGGGCCTCGTCTCCTGTTTGAAAAGCTGCAGTCGGAAATGCCGGAGCAGACAAGTTTCCTGCGCCATGTCGAGGATCCGGACCTCGATCTCTCGGCTGAATTCGGCGATGCCGCGCTCGTCACCCGCATCTCGGCCTTTACGGCGAGCCTGAAGAAAGTGCTGGCATGAGCGACGAGAACCACCACCACGGCAAGAGCCAGATCATCATCGTCAAGCGCCGCAAGGGTGACCACGATGGCGCGCATGGCGGAGCGTGGAAGATCGCCTTTGCCGACTTCATGACAGCGATGATGGCCTTCTTCCTCGTCATGTGGCTGGTCAATGCTGCCAATGAAGAGACCAAGGCCACGGTGGCCAGTTACTTCAATCCAATTCAGCTTGCCGACGAAAAGCCCACCGAAAAGGGGCTCGAGAAGCCGGTCGAAACCAGCGAGGGCCAAGAGAAGAAGGAACGCTCCCAGGTCGATGAAGACCAGGACAAGGTAGGTTCCGCCGCCGCGACCGGTGACGACCAGACGGCCTCCTCGGGCGACGAAGCCAATTATTCGGAGGCCGACTTCTTCGAAAACCCCTATTCGGTTCTGGCTGAAATTGCCCAGGAAGTCGGGCAACAGGCCAATGTCAGCGCCAAGGGCGAAGGCGGCGCAGCCGACTCTGGCCCGTCTACCGGCGCTCAGGGCGGTGAGGCCTATCGCGATCCTTTCGATCCGGATTTCTGGACGCAGCAGGTTCAGACCGCCAACGGTCCGCCGGGCGATCCGACCGACGCGCAGACGCCGGCCGAGCAGGCACAGACCGCCTCGCCATCCGACGCTGACACGTCTGAACCTTCGACCGAGCCCGAACAGCAGATCGCCCTTGTAGTGCCCGGTCAGAAACCGGATCCGGCAGCCACGCCATCAGAAGCGATGGCCGCTGACAAGCCGGCCGACGCAGACGCGTCGGAGATCGGCCAGACCGAACAGCCGCTCGAGGGAGTTGCTGAGAAGCCGGAAACCGCCGAGGCTGAGCTCGAGGCTCAGCTTGCGGCGGCGGACACCCTCAAGGCTGAAATCGCAAATGCCATTGGCGGAGCAGCCGGCAAGCTGGCCGAGGGGCTCATCGTCACGCCGACGGAAGGTGGCTTGCTGGTCACGATCAGCGATCAGAGCGATGCCGCCATGTTCAATCTCGGCTCGGCCGTGCCACGCCGGGAACTGGTGGTCGCCATGGAGAAACTCGGTCAGATCCTGCAGGAAAAGCCGGGCCGCATCGTGATCCGTGGCCATACGGACGCCCGCCCGTTCCGCGGCACGGAAAATGACAACTGGCGGCTTTCCATGGCCCGCGCCCACAGCGCCTATTTCATGCTGGTCCGCGGCGGTCTTGACGAAGATCGTGTCGAACAGGTCTCCGGCTTTGCCGATCGGCGCCTGCAGGTGCCGGAGGATCCGCTCGCAGACGCCAACCGTCGCATCGAGATCCTGATCGAAGCGGAGCAGGGCTGACCATGCTCATCCGCCGTCTCACCCTCCGCCTGCTGCTGTCCGGTCTGACCGTCTTTTCGGTCGGATCGTTCGGCCATGCGCAGTCGACGGACGAGGCGATCGAGCCGTATCGAATGCTGCGATCGCTGCAATTCGTCCAGGATACTGTGGTGCGCGGCGACCATTCTGCAGCCGACATGCAGCGGTTCGTGCTCAACACGATCGACGAGCGTTTGCGCACGGCCGACCCGAAGATTTTCCAGGATCCTCGCAACGTCGATGCAGCCCTGATTTACGCGATGAGCGGAGGAAATCCGGCAACCCTGGAATTCCTGGTCGCCCGCGACATCGAGGGCAACTTCGACAACCGGGTCAGTGATGCCTTGCGCAAGTATCTGAGCGGCAAGGGTACTCTCATCGGCAAGACCCTCGGCGACATGGCCGTCGAATACAAGAATGACAAGATCGGCCCCTATCTGGCGCTGGTCGCCGGCAATGTGACCCTGACGCGCGATCCGGCCGCTGCGCTCAAGTTCTACGATTGGGCCCGCCTTACGGCGCCCGGCACCATCGTAGAGGAAGCGGCCCTGCGACGGTCGCTTGCGGTCGCGGTCGATGCCAAGATCGTCGACAAGGCCTCGCTTTACGCCAATGGCTATGCGCGTCGCTTCCTCTATTCTCCCTATGCCAGCCAGTTCGCTGATCTGTTCGTCCGTTTCGTCGTGGAGCATTACGAGGTGCTGAAGCCCACCGACATCGAAGCCACACTCGGCTACATGGACGCGGATCGGCGCCGTGAGGTCTACCTACGGATTGCCCGTGAGGCGGCCATTGCCGGCCACAACCAACTGGCGACCATGGCGGCCGAGCAGGCAAAGCTGCTTTCCGGCACCGAGGAAGGTGCCGACGCTCTGGCGAAACTCTATGGCAGCCTCGTGCGTGTCCCCACTGAGAATGTCACCGACGCGATGGCGGCCTTGATGCAGGTCCCGGAAGACATGTTGTCGCCCAGGGATCGCGCCTTGAGGCAGGCGGCTGAAACCATCGCTAAAGAAGTCCTGCGCAAACCCGAACCCATTCAGCGTTCCCAGACGCCTTTGGCGGAAGCTGTGAGCATCGACGATCCGGCACAATCCGCATCGGCTGATCCGGACCTGCAGGATCCGTTTGCCCAGCCGGAGCCGGCCTCAGTTACGCAGGCTGACGCAACGCAGCCAGTCGCCGACGCAGCCGCGACACTTCCTGCCGAGCAAACCGAAATCGACCCGGAATTGCGTAGCTTCGTCGATTCCGGACGCTCTAAGCTCGACGCAATCGACGATCTTCTCCAGAAAGAAGGCCCGTAACATGATGGACGCACTTTCCGCCCCCAGAATGCCCGCGACGGATGGCCCGGCGGCTGCAAGCGGCTCGGGCCGCGCAGACAAGGCGGCGGACGACGGCAGCTTCTCCAAGGTGCTCTCCAAATCCGGCGAGCAGGAGGCAGGTGCGTCGAAGCAGGATCGCACACGCGACGAGACGGAAGCCTCGGAGGCAGAGGTAAATCAGCCAGATGCAAAGATGGCGCGGGCGAGTGAACGATCCTTCATCGATGATGCTTTGCTGGCGGAACTCGATGCACTTCCGGATGACGTCTCGACGGGGGATCTGATCCGGGCTCTCGCCAAGGCGCAGGCCAAGACCAAAGCAAATGCTCAGGGCGATAAGGAGCCTCAGGTCGAGATCGAAGGCCTCGATCCGGAACTGAAGGCGCAACTGGCGAAGGCGATGGCGGCCGTTCGGGATCGCAAGGAAACCGGTGAAGGCGAACCAGTGGCGACCGAGCAGGCTGCAGGCGAGGCGTCCCCGTCCGAAACTCCGGTGGCGGACCTCGCCGATGTGCTTCAGCTTCTGGCGGGTGGCAAGATTGATCCCGCCGAGAAGGGCAAAGAGCCAGCCAAGGGCGACAAGTCGGACAAGGACGATCAGAAGGTTCTCGCCGGGAACCTTATTGACGCCAAGGCCCATGACGCCGCCGATAACGCCGCTTCGGATGACGACAGCTCGGACGGCGATCGCGATTTCCGCTTCATCCGGGCAGACGGCAAGGGGCAGCCACTTGTTCTGCGCGGGGAGGGGGCGTCTTCTCCGGAGCAGACCGAGCAGAAAGTGGTTGAAACGGTCACGGTCGTCGATAGCCGCCGCTATATCGCTCCAGTCTCCACATCCAATGCCGCGTCCATTACTGCAGCGATGCTGGGCGACAATGAGTGGCTCGGTGCCATGGCGCCCGGCTCAGAGCTCGCCAATGCCGCTGCCCAGTCCAGCCAGGGCAAGGTCGTGCATACGTTGAAGCTCCAGATGACACCGATTGAGCTCGGCAGTGTCACCGCTACCCTGCGCCTGTCAGGCGAAGAGCTGAGTGTTCAACTGACCGTCGACAACCCGGCGGCCTTCCGCCAGCTCTCAAACGATCAGAGCGACATCCTGAAGGCACTCCGGGCCCAGGGTCTGGTCGTCGACCAGGTCCAGGTGACCATGCAGACCCCGTCGGCGGATCGCAGCGCAGATGCAGGACAGAATGGATCGCAGAACCAGCAGTCCGGCCAACAGGCATTCCAGCCCGGAAATCAGGGCGGTGAACGACAGCAGCGCGGTGACGCGCCAGGAAATAGCGTGAGGATGGCGGATGAGCGTGTTGCTGATACGACGGATGTTCCCGCTTCCGGCAATCGCGGCGCTCGCCCTGATCAGCTTTACGTCTGAGGTAGAGGCAAGTCGCGGTGCCTGTGAGGGCGCCATCAGCGCGGCCGCTGCCAAATACGGCGTTCCCGAAGGCATTCTCTATTCGGTCGGCCTGACAGAGACTGGCCGCAAGGGCAGTCTTGCCCCCTATGCCATGAACGTCGAGGGCAAAGCCTATTACTTCGACGATCTGGATGCTGCTCTCGACGGCTTCGAGCGTGCAAGAATGGGCGGAGCGAAGTTGATCGATGTCGGCTGCATGCAGATCAATCAGCACTTCCACGGGGAGCACTTTACCTCAGTCGAGGCGATGTTTGACCCGAGGCGCAACGTGGAATATGCCGCTCGCTTCCTCAGCAACCTTCACAATCGTCATGAAACCTGGACGATGGCGGTTGCGCGCTATCATGCAGGACCTAATAATGATCCCGCCCAGAAGCGTTACGTGTGCCGTGTGATCTCCAATCTGGTTGCCACGGGCTATGGGAACTGGACGCCCAATGCGCGACAATTTTGCGGTGAATAGCAACCCATGATTGTTTGACAGCCACGATTGTGCCGATTTGCGAATTGTGGCGACACTGCGGTAACGAGAGCTCATGCAAGACCTTGTGCGAAACTTGCGTTAACTTTTCCACCGAAAAATTGTGTCAGCGTAGTTCAAAACATACTAGATCTAGTTCAAATCGGCACCAAATGGTTAATCAATCGTTAATTACTATGGTTAAGTTCTCCTAGTTGTTCATGAATCCCCCGATTCGTACCCATGGTGCATCGAAACACCACACTGATTCGGAGGCGGCTGAATGATCGTCGTGGTAGATGAGCGCGAGCTCGTGAAAGACGGATACACATCACTATTTGGACGCGAGGGGATTCCCTCGACGGGGTTCGACCCCCGGGAGTTCGGGGAATGGGTCAATACAGCGGCCGATTCCGACATTGCAGCGGTTGAGGCGTTCGTCCTCGGCCAGGGCGAGATGACCCTCGAATTGCCGCGGGCAATTCGTGACCGGACCCAGGCGCCGGTGATCGCGGTCAGCGATCATCCATCCCTGGAGGCTACTTTGGCGCTCTTCGATTGCGGAGTCGATGACGTCGTACGTAAGCCCGTGCATCCCCGTGAAATCCTGGCGCGCGCTGCGGCTATCCGCCGGCGTCTGCGGGCAATCACCAATTTCACCGAGATCGGTCCGATCAAGGTCTTCTCCGACGGCCGTGATCCCGAGATCGCCGGCGACGTCTTCCCCTTGCCGCGCCGCGAGCGCCGCATCCTGGAATATTTGGTCGCAAACCGCGGCCGACGCGTATCGAAGACGCAGATCTTCAACGCGATCTACGGGATCTTCGACGAGGAAGTCGAAGAGAACGTCGTTGAAAGTCACATTTCCAAGCTTCGCAAGAAGCTGCGCAAGAAGCTGGGTTTCGATCCTGTCGATTCCAAACGCTTCCTCGGCTACTGCATCGACTGGAGCTGATCTCTACCTGCGGCCGCCCTTGAGCGGCCGCATTTTTTTCCCTCGACGCGAGGGAAAAAGCTGGGCGCTCAAGCCAGACAGCTTCACGCAAGGCCCACCTCATACTCTCCAAATCGACTAGCAAACGAGGATTTTGACATGAGCCTTTACGGAACCATGCGAACGGGTGTCTCCGGCATGAATGCCCAGTCGAACCGGCTGAGCACCGTCGCTGACAACATCGCCAATTCCAGCACTGTCGGCTACAAAAAGGCCTCGGTGCAATTTTCATCCATGATTTTGCCGACCACGAACGGCGCCTACAATTCCGGCGGTGTCGAAACGGACGTGCGCTACTCGATTTCGAGCCAGGGTACCTTCAGCTACACGACGTCGACGACGGACCTCGCCATCAATGGCGACGGCTTCTTCATCGTCAAGGGCGACGACGGCACCCCCTATATGACGCGTGCCGGTTCCTTTGTTCTGCAGGACGACGGAACCCTGAAGAACACGGCCGGCTATACGCTGCAGGGTTATCCCTATGATTCTGAGGTCGATCCGACGATTGTCGTGAATGGTTTCGATGGCTTGGAGCCAGTGGACCTCTCCGGTTCGGGGATTTCGGCAGTCAGATCACTGACAGGCACGCTGAACGTGAACCTGCCGAACTCGGCCGAGGTAGGTGTTGCCACTGACATCAAGAAGACGTCTCTGACCGTCTTTGACAGTCAAGGATCAAGCCGATTGATCGATTTCACCTATGAGAAGATCGCCGACAATACGTGGGAGGTCTCTGCGGTTGAACGGGATAACGGCACTCAGGTCCTTGCGCCCCAAACGTTGGTTTTTGACGCGGACGGCAAACTCGTAACTCCCGATCCAGCCGAGCTGCCGCTTGATCCCTACACTGTAGACGGCGCTGAAGTCGGCGACCCTGGTACCGGTATCCTGATCAGCATTGGCGATACGACCCAGCTCGCCTCGGATTTCTCCGTCCAGCTGGGCAAGGTGGACGGCAACGCCGCCTCGAAGGTCAAGGGTTACGAAATCGACGACAAGGGCATCGTTTCGATTGCCTACGACAACGGCGATTTGGTGCCGACCTTCCGCGTCGCGCTCGCCAGTGTCCAGAGCCCGGACAATCTCAATCCGGTGGCCGGCAACATGTACACCCAGTCGAACGACTCCGGTGTCGTCATCCTTGGCTATGCCGGCTCCAGCGGCTTCGGCACGATCCTGTCGGGCGCACTTGAAGACTCCAACGTGGATGTCGCTGAAGAGCTCACCGCGATGATCGAGTCCCAGCGCAACTACACTGCAAACTCCAAGGTATTCCAGACCGGCTCCGAATTGATGGAAGTCCTGGTCAACCTGAAGAGATAATCGAAAGAGTAGGTTAGTCCTATGTCGCTTGCATCGTCACTGAATACGGCCAACTCGATTTTCCGGAATACGTCCCAGCAGACGTCCGTAATCTCGACGAACATCGCCAACACCGGCAACGAGAACTACGTGCGCCGTGATGCGGTGGTCACGCAGACCGTCTACGGTTTCTCGACGGTGCAGAATGAACGGTCGCAGCAGATGGCTCTGCTGCGCCAGATGGCATCGTCGACGGGGCAGCAGAGTGCGCAGTCGACACTTCTGGACGGCCTGACCACGCTTTCCAATGCGCTTGGTGGCAATGACAAGGAATTGTCGCCATCCAACTATCTCGCGAACCTGCAAAGCAGCCTGCAGGCTTTCGCCGCCGCCCCGGGCGAATACGCACTCGCTTCCACGGTCGTGACGGATGCAATCGACGTCGTCAACTCGCTGAACAATACGACGATGTCGACGCAGAAACTGCGCGAAGACACCGATGCGCAGATGTTTCAGCAGGTCGAGTCGCTGAACAAGCTGCTTGCCGAGTTCAAGATCGTCAACGACACGGTCGTGCGTCAGACGGCGACCGGCGGCAATGCCGACGACTATCTCGATCGCCGCGACACGCTCCTCAAGGAGATCTCCAATATCGTCGGCGTGTCCGTGAACATGCGCGATAACAGCGACATGGTTCTGTACACCTATGACGGCACGACGCTGTTCGAGACGGAGCCGCGCGAAGTCAGCTTCGTGCGCACCTTTACCTATGATTCGACCGTCTCCGGCAATGCCATCTACATCGACGGAACGGCGGTTCGCGCCGGCATCGGCGGCAATACCGATGGCCAGGGTTCGCTTGCTTCGCTCGTTCAGATCCGCGATGTCATTGCGCCGACCTTCCAGACCCAGCTCGATGAAATCGCGCGTGGCCTGATCGAAGCCTTCCAGGAAGTCGACACCGGCGGCGGCGGCGAACTGCCGGGCCTGTTCACCTGGCCGACCGGCACAATTCCCTTGACGGGAACGGTCGAGCCTGGCCTGGCTGCCCTCATTCAAGTCAATCCGGCCGTTCGCTCGGATGCCGGCGGCGATCCCATGCTGATCCGTGACGGTGGCATCAATGGCGCCGCCTATGTGCAGAACGTCGATGGATCATCGGGCTTCACCGATCTGATCAACAGCTATGTCGACGAACTCGCCGCGAACAGAAGCTTCTCCGCCGATGCGGACCTGAAGACGGATGCAAGTGTTTTGTCCTTCGCCAGCAACTCGATCGGCTGGCTCGAAGAGCTGCGTTCGAACGCCTCGACGGCGTTTGAAAACAAGCAGGCGCTCTATGAGCGTACGTTCCAGACCTACTCCTCCAAGACGGCGGTCAGTCTCGACGAAGAACTCTCGATGCTGCTCGATGTCGAACAGTCCTATAAGGCCGCAGCCAAGCTCGTCTCAACGGTGGATGAGATGCTGAAGGCCGTCATGGATATGGTGAGGTAATCCCAATGTCGACAGCTAGCGTCTCCAATCTTTCCACCCAGACATCCATGCGACTGACCATTCGGCAGGCGCAAAATGAGCTCTTGAAGTCACAGCAGGAAGTCAGCACCGGCTTCTACGCCGACATCGGTGCCGAACTGGGCAGCAAGACCTCGACCGTCGTGGACCTGAACCGTGAAAGCCTGCGGCTGAACTCGATGATCAGCAACAACTCGATCGCGACGCAGCGACTGTCCGCCTCCCAGGAAGCGCTGAAGCAGATCGCGACCGCCGCCGAAGAGATGAACAACGCGCTGATCACCATCTCCGGGTCGTCGAACAGCGACACGATCAACACCACCGTGATGACCGTATCGAACTCCCTCTCGACGATGACGAGCATGGCCAACCAGTCGGCCAATGGTGAATTCCTGTTCGCAGGCATCAACACCGATGTGAAGCCGTTCAGCGAGTACACGGACACGTCGCCGGCGAAGACGGCTTTCGACAACGCCTTTACCGCCTATTTCGGCTTCGCGCCGACCGATACGGCGAGCGTCGCGACGATCGTCCCGAGTGGTGCAGTCCCGAGCATGGAGGATTTCATCACCTCCACGCTGGAGCCGATGTATACCGGAGCCGACTGGAACACCGATTGGTCGAACGCGACCGACCAGGCGATGACCAGCCGCATCACGCAGTCTGAAACTGTCCAGACATCGGCCTCGGCCAATGAAGACGGTTTCCGCTACTTCGCGCTCTCTGCCATCGTGACCAAGGAACTCATGACGATCGGTGCGCCGGCCGCCGCAGTGACGGTCGCGATCAACAAGGCGATCGACTACACGGGCCGCGCCATCACCGGCATCAACTCGACGCGCTCGGAACTTGGTCTTTCCGAGAACCGAATTGAGAAGGCGGATGCCTCGCTCAAGGTTCAGGTGGATATTATCGAAACCAGCCTGTCGAGCAAAATTGAAGTAGATGCGTACGAAGCGTCGACTCGCGTTAACTCTCTGCTTGCCATGGTGGAAGCATCATACACGCTGACATCGAGGATCCAGGGCTTGAGTCTTGTAAACTACCTTTGATGAGCAAAGGGTGAAATGAACCTGAAGGGCAACTGAATGTACCAGTTCTCATATGCCGAGATTATGGAAGATGGCGTCGCTGACGCCAAGGAGCGCGAACGGCAGGCCCTTGACCGTTGCATCCAGCTTCTGAGCGCGGCCCGTGAAAAGAAGGGCTACTCCCGCGAGGCGATCGAAGCTCTGTTTTATACCCGCCGGGTCTGGATCCGGCTGATCGAAGATCTGCAAAACCCCGAGAACCAGCTCGGCGACGAAGTACGCGCCAATCTGATTTCCATCGCCATCTGGATTTTGAAAGAGTGTGACCGGATCCGCAAGCGTGAGTCCGAGAACTTCCAGGGCATCATCGACGTGACAACCATCATCAGGGATGGACTTAAATGAAGAGCACTTTGCGCATCTCGCTCAAGTCGGGCGAACGTATTTTCATCAATGGAGCGGTTCTGCGCGTCGACCGCAAGGTTGCCCTCGAGTTCCTGAACGATGTCACTTTCCTGCTCGAGAACCACGTTCTGCAGCCGGAGCAGGCGACCACGCCGCTGCGTCAGCTCTACTTCATCGCCCAGATGATGCTGATCAATCCGGAAGGCAAGGATCAGTCGCTGGCGATGTTCCGCAAGTCGGTCATCATGCTGCTGTCCTGCTTCGAGAACGAAGAGATCCTCGCTGAGCTGAAGCGCATCGATGGCATGGTCTCCTCCGGTCGCGCTTTCGATGCCTTGAAGGCGATCCGTCAGCTCTATCCGATTGAGGACCGCATCCTGAACAACCAGGAAATGACGCCGGCGACCATCGAGCAGATCCGCAAGGAGATTGCGCCATGGCGGTAGACGGTGTAGCTGCCACCACTGCGGCCACGACGACATCGTCTGCCACCAGCAGCACGGCGAGCAAGGCTGCCGAGAAGGCATCGATCGATTACGATAGCTTCTTGAAGCTCCTGATCGCCCAGATGAAGAACCAGGATCCGACGAATCCTATGGATGCGACGGAGCAGATCTCGCAGCTTGCCACCTTCTCCCAGGTCGAGCAGACGATCCAGACGAACTCGAACCTCGAGACGTTGATCACCGGCAACGCGCTGAGCAACGCCTCCTCCTACATCGGCAAGACCATCACCAGCGCCGATGAAAAGACCACCGGCGTCATCGCCTCGGTTCGCGTCTATAGCGACACGATGGTGGCAACGACCGCTGAGGGCAAGGAAATCCCCATCACCGTGGGCGTCCGCGTCGGGACCAAGCCCACGACGAGCGGCACGTGACATGCTAGGCCTTTCGGAGTGGAAGGCGTGATTCGCCACTCCGAAAGGATACCGTCTCATGAATGAGGCAGACGCTCTCGACATTCTCCAGGCTGCAATCTGGACAATCATCATCGCTTCCGGGCCGGCCGTGGCCGCCGGCATGATCGTCGGTGTCGTCATCGCGTTGATCCAGGCGCTGACCCAGGTCCAGGAAATGACCCTGACATTCGTGCCGAAGATCCTTGCCATCATGATCACGATCGGCATCTCGGCGCCTTTCGTCGGAGCCCAGATCAATCTCTTCAGCAACCTCGTTTTCTCGCGGATCCAGTCAGGCTTCTAGCGGAGCGGTCTGACACCCTCGCGCAAGCTTCGCCGTCTATCTCTTCAAGGCAGACTGCCGGAAGCATGGTCTTCCGGGTGACTTCTCATGAAGAGATGGAATGGACATGGCGCAACCACCTGCACTCGTAATCCCGAAGGCCAGCCCCAGCGGGCGTGACATCGGTTTCGCGTTCGGGATCGTGATGATCCTGTGCATCCTCTTTCTGCCCATACCGCCCTTTCTGATCGATGTCGGCCTGGCATTCTCCATTGCGCTTTCCGTCCTGATCCTGATGGTCGCGCTCTGGATTCAGCGCCCTCTGGACTTCTCGTCCTTCCCGACCATCCTGCTGATCGCCACCATGATCCGTCTGTCGCTCAACATCGCGACGACGCGCGTCATTCTAACACATGGTCACGAGGGCCACGGGGCTGCCGGCGGGGTGATCGCCGGCTTCTCCAACCTCGTGATGGGCGGCGACTTCGTCATCGGTCTGATCGTCTTCCTGATCCTGATCACCGTCAACTTCATCGTCATCACCAAGGGCGCCACGCGTATCGCGGAAGTCGGCGCCCGCTTTACCCTTGATGCAATCCCCGGCAAGCAGATGTCGATCGACGCCGACCTTTCGGCCGGTATCATCGACGAAAAGGAAGCACAGCACAGACGCCGTGAACTGGAGCAGGAAAGCTCGTTCTTCGGTGCGATGGATGGTGCTTCGAAGTTTGTCCGCGGCGACGCGATCGCCGGTCTGATCATCACCGCCATCAACGTTGTCGGCGGGATTGTCATTGGCTACTTCCGCCATGACATGGAGCTCGGTGAAGCAGCAGACGTCTTCGTCAAGCTCTCCGTCGGTGACGGCATCGTCTCCCAGGTACCAGCACTGATCGTTTCGCTGGCCGCCGGCCTTCTGGTCTCGCGCGGCGGCACACCCGGCTCGACCGACGAGGCTGTGGTCAATCAGCTGAGCGGCTATCCGCGTGCCTTGTCTGTCGCGGCCGCAATGATGGGGGCACTTGCGCTCGTTCCCGGCCTTCCCCTGATCCCGTTTACCGTTCTGGGTGGTCTGATGGCCTTCGGTGCCTGGCTCATCCCGCGCCGCCTCGAGGCCGAAAATCAGGTCAAGCGCGAGCAGGAAGAAAAGAAGGTCATCCAGAACAAGGAAGCCGAGAAAGATTCGGTCAAGTCTGTTCTCAAGACCTCCGAGATCGAACTGGCCCTTGGCAAGCTTGTCTCCACCCGACTGCTTGGGGCCCATCAGGAACTCGCCTTCCGCGTTGGCAAGATGCGCAAGAAATTCGCCAGCCAGTACGGTTTTGTCGTGCCGGAAATCAAGGTGACCGACGATATCGCGATCCCGGAAAAGGCCTATCAGATCCGTATCCACGGTACGACGGTCGCGTCGAACAACCTGCGTGTCGGCGAAGTTCTGGTCGTGACAGGCTCTGGTCGCAAGCCAAACGTACCGGGCGACGAGATCCGCGAACCGGCTTTCGGCATGCCGGCGGTCTCGGTCCTCGAAACCTTCACAGAAGAACTCAAGCGCGAAGGCTTCCACCCGATCGACAATGTCTCGGTCGTGCTGACCCATGTCTCGGAAGTCATCCGCAACAACCTGCCACAGCTCCTGTCCTATAAGGACGTCAAGGTGCTGATCGATCGCCTGGATCCCGAGTACAAGAAGCTCGCCGACGAGATCTGCTCGTCGCATATGTCCTATTCGGGCCTGCAGGCGGTCTTGAAGCTGCTGCTCGCCGAGCGCGTCTCGATCCGCAACCTGCATCTCATTCTCGAAGCGGTCGCCGAACTCGCGCCGCATGTCCGCAAGACGGAGCAGATCGTCGAGCATGTGCGTGTCCGGATGGCCCAGCAGCTCTGCGGCGACCTCACCGACAACGGTGTCCTGCGCGTCTTGCGTCTCGGCTCCAAGTGGGATCTCGTCTTCCACCAGGCGCTGAAGCGCGATGCCAAGGGCGAGATCGTCGAATTCGACATCGATCCGCGCAGCCTGGAAGAGTTCTCCGAACAGGCAAGTCAGGTTATCCGTGAATTCATGGACCGGGGCCTGCCCTTCGTCCTTGTCACGTCGCCCGAAACACGGTCCTATGTGCGCATGATCATCGAACGACTCTTTGCCACCTTGCCGGTCCTTTCACATGTGGAACTCGCCAAGGGCATCGAGATCAAGATTCTGGGCTCCATTTCATGATTTCTGACCCGCAGGGGAGTGTGCTGGTACTGATCGCGATTTTCTGTCGCATCGGCGCCTGCATCATGACCCTGCCGGGCTTTTCTTCGGCCCGTATCTCGATGACGGTGCGGTTCTTCCTTGCCTTTGCCATCTCGCTGGCCATGACGCCTTTGCTCTTCGATACCGTGTACCCCACGGTCTCCGGGGGCGGGGCCTCTCTTATCGGCGTCATTGTCGCGGAACTCCTGATTGGCATGATGTACGGCCTTGTTCCGCGCTTCTATGTGCTCGGATTGCAATTTGCAGGCTCGGCGATCTCGATGGCGATTGGCCTCAACACGCCGGGCGCGTCAGACGTTCTCGAAGACACCCCTGACAACCAGATGACCAATCTGATCTCTTTCGGTGGCCTTCTCATGCTCTTCATGTTGGATTTTCACCATGTGGTGTTTCGCGCGCTGTTCGATTCCTATTCGGTGATGCCGATCGGCGGCATGCCGGACAGCCAGAAAATGCTGATCACGCTGACCGACACCCTGACGCAGACCTTCCTTCTGATGCTGCGTTTGGCGAGCCCATTTCTGATCTTCGGTCTGATGTTCAACGTGGCCGTCGGTCTGGTGAACAAGCTCGCACCCCAGGTACCCGTATTCTACATCTCGACCCCTTATCTGCTGATGGGTGGACTGCTCCTGGTCTATTTCACCATCGCCGCCATGGTCATGCAGTTCGGCCAGAATTTCCCGATGATCTTCAATTTCTGACGAGGCTGCCTTGGGACCGCAAAAGAAATCCGACAAACTCAAGCGTCTCGTCGCCGTACAGCGTCACATGGAGCGGATGGCCGAAAGCGATCTGGGCATCACCGCACAACGCATCGAGGAAAACGCTCGTTCGATGGACACGGTCATGGATGCCATCGGATCGCTCGATCCCTTGCACCGGCTTTTCGCCCAGAACTATGCGGACCGCTTCGATCGCCTGTCCAACACGGACAAGCAGTTGCACGGTCTGCAGCAGGTTCAGGAGATGAAGCTGATGCGCGAGCGCGCCAAGGGCGACCGGCTGGAAGAAAACATGAAGGATGCGCGCGACCACGAAGAGCGCGAGCGCGATGACGATGCCATCTATGATCTGATCGACCTGAAATTTGCCACACCAGCCTCCAGCAAGCTTCAGGAGTGATAGTCGCCTCGAACCGAAATCGAGGATGTCATCGTGGCCATTTCTCCTCCAAGCGATCTGGTGCTGGACGTTGTCCGTGCTGCTGATCCGGCACAAGTTGCCGCTGCTCAGGAACAACTGAAAGCCAACCGGGCGAATTTCATGGCGACCAGTCTCGCCGAGAAGGGCGCAGGTTTTGGCGCGACTGTCGACATTCTGAACCGCAGCGCCAACGCCGCTCGCGTCGAAGCGACGGCGCAACCGACCGAGGATGTCGGCAAGCCTCCGAAGATCTACCGCGATTTTGAAGCCGTTTATCTCACCAACTTCGTCCAGAGCATGCTGCCGGACGAGAGCGAGGAAGTGTACGGCAAGGGCAATGCCGGCGAGATGTGGAAGAGCATGATGGCCGAGCAACTCGGCACGGTTCTGTCTGAATCCGGCGGCGTCGGCATCGCCGAGCAGATGTATGACCAAGCCCTCCAGCGCGTGCGCGGACAAGATAGCGTGAATGCTGCCACGGACGAGACAGATCGCGGGCTCGCCATGAGCTGGGTGACCGATCTGGAGCGCCGCACCCTGGGTGCCGGCGCCGACACCGATAACAAGAATTGATCGATTTTTCGAAAGACAGGGCAGAATTCATGGAATTTGTTTCAAGCGAATATCGGGTGAAGACGGTACTGAGCCGGCTTGAGCGTATCATCGACAATGAGAACGAGCGGATCGGCAAAGATCCGGAATTCGACTTCAAGGTTTCCAACGCCCACAAGAGCCGCTGCCTTTACGAATTGACCATGCTGTTCCGTGACACGGACCCGCGCGAATTCGCGGTCAACTATGTCGAGCAGCTCCATGTTCTGAAGGAAAAGCTCGCTCTGAACGCCCGTCGCGTCGAGGCGCATCTCGCGGCCGTTCGTGCGGTTGCCGACATCCTGAAGAACGCGGTTCGCGACGCAGACGGTGACGGCACCTATTCTCAGGAACAGTTCCAGTTCAGCGAGTTCTGATGGGCAAGATACTCGGAATCGGCCTTTGGGTCTGCATCGTCACGCTGGGGGCCGTCTACGGTTCGATCTATCTGGCGACAGCCCCTGCCGGCCCGAGCGAGGAAGAAACAAAGACGGCCGCACTCGAGCTCGTTCGCGGTGAGTCCATCACCATTCCGGTCATCGGCGGTGGTGATGTCACCGGATATTTCCTGACCCGCATCTCCTTCATGATGGACAAGGAAAAGCTCAAAGGACAGGACCTGCCGACGACCGAATTGATGACCGACCAGCTGTTCACGCTGCTGGTTGGCAACAAGATGGTCGACATCGGCAACGTCTCCGCCTTCGACGTCAATTCGTTTCGTGAGCAGATCAAGACCGAGATGAATGCAAGGCTCGGTGAGGGTATGATCGCTCAGGTGCTGATCGAGCAGCTCGATTACGTCTCGAAGGACGCCGCCCGCAAGGCTGCCGACGGTGGTTCCAAGCCCATGGAGAAGACCACGGTCGTCGAAGGCGAAAAGGTTGAGGAAAAGGCGGCATCCTCAGGGCATTGACCATTCGCGTGGCCTTATGGTGAACGCCGCATTGATCATCTCATGAGAATTGTAGCGCGGAGCTTAACCTGAATTTTAGCGGTGACTGATAGGTTCTGGGTATCAATCCTTGGGACCCCTTCCATGCCAGCTTCGTCATTTTCTGCAGTGAGAGAGCCTGACGACGTCGTTGGCCCGGCTCCGCAAACGATTGTCCCCGTACGCCCGATCCTCGACATGCCCGTCCACGACCTGGGCTGGAAGCCAGCGCTCGCCCTTCTTGAGGAAAAGCTGACCGAGGACACGGGCCTCACACACATCGCCTTCCTCAATGCCAACAATGCCAATGTGATGATGCGGGACCCCGATTACCGCGAGGTTCTCGGTCGGTGTCTGGTCCTGCCGGATGGCATCGGTGTCGATATCGCCGCGAAGTTCCTGCACGGAGACCGCTTCTCGGCCAACCTGAATGGGACCGATTTCGTCCCGGCAGCCCTGACCTTCATCACGAAGCCGCTCAGGGTAGGGCTGCTCGGAGCAACATCCGAGGTGCTGCAGGATGCAGCCAAGAACTTTCGCCTTCACACACCCTGGCATGAATTCGTCGAAATCTCCGATGGATATTTCGACCGTGCCGATCCGACATTCATCCTCAAGCGCATTGAGCAGGCCCGCATCGATCTGCTGCTCGTCGCCATGGGCACGCCGCTGCAGGAAAAATGGGTCGACAGGCATCTGACCGGCGATCATGCGCGGGTCGTGATCAGCGTTGGCGCACTGCTCGACTTCGTCTCGGGACGTGTCCCCCGTGCGCCTGACTGGGTCCGCCAACTCAGGTCCGAATGGCTGTTTCGTCTTTGGCGGGAGCCTTCGCGCCTCTGGCGACGCTATGTGCTCGGCATCCCCGTCTTTCTCGCCTATGTGCTGCGTCACCGGCTCAGTCAGCCGGCAACGATGTCCGGCTGACACCAGGGCCGCGAAATCCTGCACTTGCAATGTGCCGCATTTTGACAGCATAGGACGGCGACAGGCAAACGGCGCCTGCATGTTGGCGCTAGCTTGCTGCGAGTTCTAGACGGGGATTGTGCACAGTGACCACGGTAATCGATGGAAAGGCAGCCGCTGCTTCGGTGATTGAAGCAGTAACCTCAGCAGCGACGACGCTCAAGACCTCCGGCCATCGCAAGCCCGGTCTGGCTGTGGTCATCATCGGCAACGACCCGGCAAGTCACGCCTATGTCGGCGCGAAGAGCCGAATGGCCAAGCAGTGCGGTTTCAACTCGATCCAGCACACCTTGCCGGAGGAGATATCTCAGGACGAGCTGATGACGCTGGTCGCCTCGCTCAATGCCGACCCCGAGATCGATGGCATCCTCGTCCAGCTCCCGCTTCCCAAGCATCTCGACAGCGAGCCGGTGATCCAGTCGATCCTGCCGGAAAAGGATGTCGACGGCCTGCACATCGTCAATGCCGGAAAGCTTGCGACAGGTGATTTGAAGACGGGCCTGCTCTCCTGCACCCCGGCCGGTGCCATGATCCTTGTCCGCCAGATCCATGGTGACGACCTGTCCGGCCTGAATGCACTGGTGATCGGCCGGTCGAACCTCTTCGGAAAGCCGATGGCGCAACTTCTGCTGAATGCCAATGCCACAGTCACTATCGGCCATTCTCGCAGCCGCGACCTGCCGGAACTCGCCCGCCAGGCCGACATCCTGGTCGCCGCCGTCGGCCGCGCCGAGATGGTCAAGGCTGACTGGTTGAAGCCCGGCGCGACCGTCATCGATGTCGGCATCAATCGTGTTGCGGCTCCGGAGAAGGGCGAGGGCAAGTTCAAGCTGGTCGGCGACGTCGCCTTTGCCGAATGCAAGCCGGTTGCCAAGGCGATCTCGCCGGTTCCGGGCGGCGTCGGGCCGATGACGATTGCCATGCTGATGGCCAACACAGTGATTGCAGCCCATCGTCGGGCAGGCATGGCGGCGCCGCGCTTCTGACGGCTTACGCCGGGCGCCGTGCTCAGGCCGGCGCCGGTCCCGTCGAGGCACGCACCACCAGTTCCACCTTCCACAATTCCTGCTCGGGCAAGGCTGGTTCGCTCTGGTTGATCATTGCAATCAGGCGCTCGCCGACCCGCTTTCCTGCTGCGCGCAACGACGAGCGGGTCGTGGTGAGGGGCGTCGAGAAGTTTTCCGGTTTCAGCAGCGGCAACTCGTCGTCATGGGCGATAAGCGAGATGTCGGTCCCGAGCTTCAGCCCGAATTCGTTCATCGCCCGGACGGCGCCGAGAGCAAGCACGGTACTGGCACACAGAACCGCAGTCGGACGATCGGGCAAGCCCAGGATCTCTTTCATGCCGCGATAGCCCTGCTCGTCGCCCATGAAACTGTGCCGGGTGTGCCGGGGATCGAGCAGGAGCCCTTTCTCAGCAAGCGCCTTCTCCGTTCCAAGTCGACGCCGACAGGCGAAGTCGAGCTCCGCCTGTCCATTCAGCAGGGCAATACGCTTATGCCCGAGCTGGAGCAGGAAGCGTGTCGCATCATAAAAGGCGCCTTCGTTGTCCACATCGAGGAAGGGGTAGTCGAGACCGAGACCGGATGATCGACCGTGCACGATGAAGGGCAGGGACAAGGATTTCGCCATCGCGATCCGCGGATCTTTCTCGCGCACATAGGCGAGATAGTAACCATCAACACTGCCGCTTGAGACGAGCCAGCGGATGGCCTGTTCCTCTTCTTCAGCCCGTGACGGCATGATGACGAAATGGAAGTCGTGGACGATCGAGGCTTCGGCGAGCCCGCTCTGGAATTCGGCGAAGTGCATGTCCGAGCTATGATCGGGCGAGATCGGCATGATCAGCCCAATGGATCCGGCCTTGCCGGTCGCCAGACGCTGGGCCGCCCGATTCGGACGGTAGCCAGTCTCCTTTGCCGCCTGAAGCACGCGCCTGCGCGTCTCCGCGTTCACTTCCGGATAGCCGTTGAGCGCACGGCTTATCGTCGTCTGCGACAGACCGAGCATCTGCGACAATTCTTTGAGATTCACTGCTGGCATTCCTCTCCCGTGCAAGACCGCCAGTTGCCTCCGCAGGTGGTCAAAGCGCTTCGACTATGGCGCAGACGCCCGGTCGGCGACAAGAGAAAAATGCTTTAAATCAATGCAGATGCTGCTGGCCGTGCCAGGGGTTGCGCCAAAATGCGGCAGAACCAGAAAAGCGCTTGACTCAATATGGAACCCAATGGGATGAAATAGGGGCCAAAGCGCTTTGAGGATAATGCGCTGACCAAGGACGTTTGGCCGTCCGATGTGATGGGAGGTTAATCACATGAAGAAACTGTTTTTGATGACCGTGGCTGCTGCCGCGCTCGTTGCTGGCACGGCCGGCGCACAGGAATTGAAGTTCGCTCCCGGTGAAGATGCCAAGTTCAATTGGGCAAGCTTCGAGGAGCTGAAGAAGACCCAGCTCAACGGCGAACAGATCACCATTTTTGGCCCCTGGCTGGGCCCGGACCAGGTCCTCGTTGAAAGCGTTCTGGCCTATTTCGCAGCCGCGACCGGCGCGGATGTCCGCTACACCGGCTCTGACAGCTTCGAGCAGCAGATCGCCGTCGATCTGGAAGCCGGCTCCGCCCCGAACATCGCCATCTTCCCGCAGCCGGGCCTCGCGTCCGACATGGCGAAGCGTGGTTTCCTGACCGATCTCGGCGCTGAAAACGCATCCTGGCTTAAGGATAACTACGCCGCTGGCCAGTCCTGGGTCGATCTCGGCACCTATGCTGGCCAGGACGGCAACAAGGCCTTCTACGGCTTCCCCTTCAAGACTGACCTGAAGTCGCTCGTCTGGTATTCGCCTGAAAACTTCGAAGATGCCGGTTACGAAGTCCCGCAGACCATGGAAGAGCTCAAGGCTCTGACCGAGAAGATCGTCGCTGACGGTGGTACGCCGTGGTGCATCGGTCTCGGTTCGGGTGCCGCCACCGGTTGGCCGGCCACCGACTGGGTCGAGGACATGATGCTGCGCACGGCGTCGCCGGAAGACTACGACAAGTGGGTTTCCAACGAGATGAAGTTCGACGACCCGATCGTCGTCAATGCCATCAATGAGTTCGGCTGGTTCGCCAAGAACGACAAGTTCGTCGTCGGTGGTGCCGGCGCCGTCGCTTCGACCGACTTCCGCGACAGCCCGAAGGGCCTCTTTGCCTCGCCGCCGCAGTGCTACATGCACCGCCAGGCGTCGTTCATCCCGTCCTTCTTCCCTGAAGGCACGTCGGTGGGTGAAGATGCAGACTTCTTCTACTTCCCGGCCTATGCCGAAAAGAACCTCGGAAGCCCGGTTCTTGGCGCTGGCACGACCTTCACTATCACAAAGGACAGCAAGGCCGCTCGCGCTTTCATCGAGTTCCTGAAGTCGCCGATCGCCCATGAAGTCTGGATGGCCCAGAAGGGCTTCCTCACCCCGCACAAGGGCGTGAACCCGGAAGTCTTCACGGATCCTACCGTCCGCAAGATGAACGACATCCTGCTGCAGGCGACCACGTTCCGCTTTGATGGTTCTGACCTGATGCCGGGCGCCATCGGCGCAGGAAGCTTCTGGACCGGCATGGTCGATTATGTCGGTGGCAAGTCCGCGGAAGATGTTGCAAAGTCGATCCAGACAGCCTGGGACGGCGTCAAGTAAGCTGCCATAGAGCAGTACTGCCTCACGAGCGTCCGGGCTAAACCGCCCGGGCGCTCGCAAAAATCAGAAGGCATGCGGAGGGGGAGACCATCATGAATCCAGCGTTGCAGGCTCTGATCACGATCATCATCGGTGTCGGTGGATGTGTCGGTTATTTCTACCTGTCGAATATTTTTGTCGACAGGGTGCTGTTCCCCGCCAAGGGTGAGCACGCAGGGCGCAATATTAACCGCGCCAATATGATCCGCCCTTGGCTGTTCCTGTTTCCTGCCATTGTCGCCCTCGGCTTCTATCTGGTCTATCCCGTCATCGCCACGCTCTGGCTATCCGTGTCGGACCGCAGTTTAGGGGGAGCCTTTGTCGGCTTGGCCAATTATGAGCGGATGGCTGCTGAACCGAAGTTCTGGGAGGCGATCACCAACAATCTGCTATGGCTGATTGTGGTACCGGCAGTCTCGACAGCCTTCGGCCTTCTGGCCGCACAGCTTACCGACCGCATTTCCTGGGGAAGCATCGCGAAATCGCTGATCTTCATGCCTATGGCGATCTCCTTCGTCGGTGCGTCAGTCATCTTCAAGCTGGTGTATGACACACGACCGGCGGGTGAGGAGCAGATCGGTATCCTCAACGCCATCTGGCTGTCTTTCGATGGCGGATTTGGGGCGGTTCTGACCCTGCGTATCCTGCCGGCACTGCTGCTCCTCGCGTTCATTGCCTTCGTCGCCTATGGCATTTACCAGCTGTTGCGTCCCCTCGGCGGAGGAATCGGCCATCGTGGCGGAAGCTCGAAATTCGGTGTCGTCGTTCGCGTTGCGCTGACGCTCGCCGGAGCCTGGCTCTGCTATCGTGCGCTTGTCTCCATCTACATCGTCATGACCTTCGCCTATCCCTATGGCGAGCCGCAGACCTGGTTGACGATTCCGTTCTGGAACAACTTCTTCCTGATGGTCGTGCTGATCTGGATCCAGACGGGCTTCGCGATGGTCATCCTGTCGGCGGCCATTCGCGGCATCCCGGAAGAGACAATCGAGGCGGCCGTCATCGATGGCGCGAACGATTTTGAGATCTTCTTCAAGATCAAGATCCCGCAGATCATGGGAACCGTGGTCGTCGTCTGGACCACCATCACGCTCGTCGTTCTCAAGGTCTTCGACATCGTCTTTGCGATGACCAACGGCCAGTGGGAAACGCAGGTGCTTGCCAACTACATGTTCGACAAGCTCTTCCGGGCCAATGACTGGGGCATCGGTTCGGCAAGCGCCATGGTGATCATGCTGCTGGTCCTGCCGATCCTGGTCTGGAACGTCTACAACGCTCGAAAAGAAATGCGCTGAGGGGAGGCGGGATCATGGCAAAGATTGCAGGCAAGAAATCCGGTCTCGTCTGGGCCGTTCATCTCTCGGTCGTAGCACTGGTCATCCTTTGGCTGCTGCCGACTGCGGGCCTTTTCATCTCGTCATTCCGCACTGCGGATCAGATTTCCACCAGCGGCTGGTGGAGCTCGCTGTTCTCGCAGGAGCAGAACCTCGTGCTGAGAACCGCAGCTCCGTCCACCCAGCAGCAGGAAGGCAATCTCTGGGTCATCGAGGGCAATCTGCTCAGCGAAGGCGGTGCTTCGGCCGAAGCAGAGATCTCGGTCTGGGGAACATCCTCGCGTGCCATCAGTGAATACGAGCCCGGTGCGACCGCGCCAATGGGAGACAATGCACGTGTGACCGTCCAGGCCAATGGCGACTATCGTCTGGAAAGTGATGTCGAACTGACCGGAAGCCGCGGTGATCGCATCTTCGTGACGGCCGAGCTGCCGCCGAAGTTTACGCTCGACAACTACGAGACGGTCCTCTTTTCCGGCTCGACCACGGACTCCATGGCAAAAGCCTTCTTCAACACGCTGACGGTCACCATTCCCGCGACCGTCATCCCGATCGTGATTGCAGCCTTTGCGGCCTATGCGCTTGCCTGGATGGAATTTCCCGGACGCGCGCTTCTGATCGCGGCCGTGGTAGCACTTCTGGTCGTTCCGTTGCAGCTCGCGCTCATCCCGCTGCTGCGTCTGCATTTGTCGATCGGCATCGGCAAGGGCTATCTCGGTGTCTGGCTCGCCCATACGGGTTTCGGCCTGCCGCTCGCGATCTACCTCCTGCGCAATTACATGGTGGGGCTCCCGCGCGACATCATCGAATGCGCGAAGGTGGACGGTGCGACGGATTTCCAGATCTTCACCCGCATCATCCTTCCCCTATCGTTCCCGGCGCTCGCCTCCTTCGCCATCTTCCAGTTCCTCTGGACCTGGAACGACCTGCTCGTCGCCAAGGTCTTCCTGATCGATGCGACCGGCGAGACGACCGTGATGACGAACCAGATCGTCGAGCTTCTGGGCACGCGCGGCGGCAACTGGGAAATCCTGGCGACTGCCGCCTTCGTGTCGATCGCGGTGCCGCTCCTCGTCTTCTTCTTCATGCAACGCTACCTCGTGCGTGGCCTCCTTGCCGGATCGGTGAAGGGTGGCTGACGCCGGGTTTCAGACCAAGCCAACAGGAATATCTAAATGAGTGCAGATGCAAATCCCGTCATGACGCCCGACAAGGACTGGTGGCGCGGCGCGGTGATCTATCAGATCTACCCACGCTCCTATCAGGACTCCAACGGTGACGGCATCGGCGACCTGAAGGGCATCACCGCCCGTCTGTCGCATATCGCCGATCTCGGCGCCGATGCGATCTGGATCTCACCTTTCTTCGCCTCGCCGATGAAGGACTTCGGCTACGACGTCTCGAACTACGTCGACGTCGATCCGATGTTCGGCTCCCTGACCGATTTCGACGGCCTGATCGCCGAAGCCCACCGCCTCAACATCAAGGTCATGATCGACCTCGTGATGTCGCACTCGTCGGACCAGCACCCTTGGTTTGTCGAGAGCCGCTCGAGCCGCGTCAATCCCAAGGCTGACTGGTATGTCTGGGCAGATTCGAAGCCGGATGGCACGCCGCCGAACAACTGGCTGTCGATCTTCGGCGGGTCCGCCTGGCAGTGGGATCCAACCCGCATGCAGTATTACATGCACAACTTCCTGACCTCGCAGCCGGACATGAACCTGCACAATCCGGAAGTGCAGGATGCGCTCCTGGCGGCCACACGCTTCTGGCTCGACCGCGGCGTCGACGGCTTCCGCCTCGACACGATCAATTTCTACTTCCACGACAAGGAACTGCGGGACAATCCGCCGCTTGCACCGGAGCGCCGCAACGCCTCGACCGCACCGGCCGTGAACCCTTACAACTTCCAGGAACACATCTACGACAAGAACCGCCCTGAGAACATCGCCTTCCTGAAGCGCTTCCGTGCGCTGCTCGACGAGTATCCGGCGATTGCCGCCGTCGGCGAAGTCGGCGACAGCCAGCGTGGTCTGGAAATCGTTGGCGAATACACCTCCGGCAATGACAAGATGCAGATGTGCTATGCCTTCGAATTCCTGGCGCCGGAACCTCTGACGCCGGAAGTCGTGCGCAACACGCAGAATGCATTCGCAAATGCAGCCCCTGAAGGCTGGGCCTGCTGGGCCTTCTCCAACCATGACGTCGTTCGCCACGTATCCCGCTGGGGAGCAAACGTTCTCGATCGCGACGCCTATGCGAAGATGACCTCGGCGCTGCTCTTGACCCAGCGCGGCTCCGTCTGCATCTACCAGGGCGAAGAACTCGGCCTCACCGAAGCCGAAATCGCCTTCGAGGATCTGCAGGATCCCTATGGCATTCAGTTTTGGCCGGAGTTCAAGGGCCGCGACGGTTGCCGCACGCCAATGGTCTGGGACGATCATGCGACCCAGGCGGGCTTCTCGACGGCGCAGAAGACCTGGCTGCCCATCCCGGTTGAACATAACCTGCGCGCGGTCAACACGCAGTTTGGCAAGCCGGAATCCGTGCTCGAGCACTATCGTCGCTTCCTGGCCTTCCGCCGACAGTATCCGGCCTTTGCCAAGGGCGACATCACCTTCCACGAGGCAGGCGATGACCAGCTGGTGTACACCCGCGCCTTCGGCAATGAGAAGCTGCTTTGCATCTTCAACATGAGCGCCGATCAAACGTCGATTGCCATGCCATCCGGCGAATGGATCGCGCTCGAAGGCCACGGCTTTGACAGTGCAATCAACGATAACAAGGTAGAGTTGCCGGCTTGGGGCGCCTATTTCGCGCGCCACGCCTGACAGGGGAGGAAAGCATGACGGGTCTCGTTCTCAAGGACATCCGCAAGGCATACGGGCAGGTGAAGGTCCTGCACGGCATCGATCTGGAGATCAAGGAAGGCGAGTTCGTGGTCTTTGTCGGCCCCTCGGGCTGCGGCAAGTCCACGCTCCTGCGCATGATTGCGGGCCTTGAGGACATCACCGGCGGTGAACTCTATATCGACGGCCAGCTCGTCAACGATGTGCCGCCGTCCAAGCGCGGCATTGCCATGGTGTTCCAGTCCTATGCGCTCTACCCGCATATGACCGTCTATGACAACATGGCCTTCGGCATGCGCATCGCCGGGGAAAGCAAGGAAGAGATCGACCGTCGCGTTCGCTCCGCGGCGAACATTCTTCAGCTTGATTCCTATCTCGACCGCCTGCCGAAGGCGCTGTCCGGTGGTCAGCGCCAGCGCGTTGCCATCGGTCGCGCCATCTGCCGCGACCCCAAGGTCTTCCTGTTCGACGAGCCGTTGTCCAACCTCGATGCGGCCCTGCGTGTTGCGACCCGCATCGAGATCGCCAAGCTCAACGAGCAGATGGCGGACACCACAATGATCTACGTGACCCACGATCAGGTCGAGGCGATGACGCTTGCGGACCGGATCGTGGTGCTCTCGGCTGGCAAGATCGAACAGGTCGGCCCGCCGCTCGAACTCTATGAGCGTCCGGCCAACCTCTTCGTCGCCCGCTTCATCGGCTCGCCGGCTATGAACATCATGCCGGTGACCGTGATCGGCACGGGCGAGGCGACCCGGATCAAGTTGAAGGATGGCTCGGAAGTCACCGTTGATGTGGCGATCGCCGCATCGGAACAGGGCAAGTCCGCAAGCTTTGGCGTCCGACCGGAAGATCTTGCGATCGCAACCGGCGCGGAATTTCTCTTCGAGGGCAATGTGGACATCGTCGAGGCACTCGGCGAAGTCACGCTTCTCTATGTCAAGGGGCCGGTCGAAGAAGAGCCGATCGTCGTCAAACTGCCCGGCATTGTCGATGTGAAAAAGGGGCAGACGCTGCGCTTTTCCGCAGACAAGACCAAGCTCCATCTGTTCGACGCCGATGGTCAGACCTACCGCCGCTGACCATAACTTGACCAATCTGCTTAAAGCCCTGTTATCCTTACCGATAACAGGGCTTTTTCGTGGTCAGGAATGGCCCTTGCGGCAACACCGACTGTTAAGTTGTCGCTGTTAGCTTTTTGCCCATAACAATTGACAAAAAGACGAGGGCAGAAACGATGAGAGCAGCAAGCGGCGGATCTCATTTCCTGAAGAAGGAGGAATCCTTCATGTATGACCGGGAGAACCGGTATCGCATGGAGGATACGATGAATGCCGGGCGCCTCGAATACACCGAGAACGGCATGTCCCACATGGCAGCGCGGCGTTGCGACGTCCTGCGCATATCGCTCAGCGGCGCGGTGATCGGACTGATCACGCAGGTCAATCTTCCCAAGGAATTCTATCTCGATATTCCGGATGCGCGCATCAACAAGGTGGGTGCGGTGCTGATGAAGAGCTTTGCCAACAACACGGCCGAAATCCGTTTCCTGCGCCTGCTGACGCAGAAGGAGCTGGATCGCATCTTCGTCTTCTCCACCCATCCGGCGCACAAGGACCGCGTTCTCGACGTTCGCAGCTGGTAACCTGCGCTTCCACGAAATGCATCAAGGCCGGTGCAGCAAACGCTGCACCGGCCTTCAGCATTTCTGACTGGACATCGCCGGGCTGACCTTTGATCTTCGCTCCCATCAAAGGGAGATACAGACATGTCCAGTCAGAAGGTCGCCATCGTCACGGCAGGGGGAAGCGGTATGGGGGCGGCTGCCGCAAGGCGCCTTGCCGCCGACGGTTTCAGGGTCGCCATCCTCTCGTCCTCCGGCAAGGGGGAGGCACTCGCCGCCGAACTTGGTGGCTTCGGGATCACCGGGTCGAACCAGTCTCCAGAAGACCTTGCGCGCCTCGTGGACGGCACGATGGAGCGTTATGGCCGCATTGATGTCCTCGTGAACAGTGCAGGCCATGGCCCGCGGGCCCCGATCCTCGAGATCACCGACGAGCAATGGGCCAAAGGCATGGATGTCTATCTTCTCAATGTTATCCGTCCGACACGCCTCGTCACGCCGATCATGCAGAGCCAGAAATCCGGGGCCATCATCAACATCTCGACAGCCTGGGCCTTTGAACCATCTTCGATGTTCCCGACCTCGGCCGTCTTCCGCGCAGGCCTCGCGTCCTTTACCAAGCTCTTCGCCGATTCCTATGCGGGCGAGAATATCCGGATGAACAATGTCCTTCCCGGCTGGATCGACAGCCTGCCAGCGACCGAGGAGCGGCGTGATGGTGTGCCGATGAAACGCTACGGTACGAGCGAGGAAATCGCAGCCACGATCGCCTTCCTCGCCTCGGATGGTGCGGCTTACATCACGGGTCAGAACCTTAAGGTTGATGGCGGGTTGACCCGTCACGTTTGAAACTATCTCGACGCCGCGCCCGGAAATGTCACAAAGGAGCTCCGGGCGTAAACCTCTTGGTTACCAAACTTCTTCATTCTTTAGGACAGCCGACAGGACGACCATCGGGCATCCTGTCCCAGTAAAGCCGGTTTCCGCTGCTAGGCGACCGGTTCTCCGAGTTTTGGTAAGCGAGTTCAGGTATCATGGCGTCCTTGACCCCTCAGGTCATCGGTGGCGATCGCGCCGCCGTTCAGAAGACAAAGTCGCGCAGAAATAAGCGCGGCTCCAGCCTGCCGACGGTCTTGGGCATCTCACTGGCCTGCCTCTTCTGGGGCACAGCAAGCCTCGCCGTAATCAAGGGACTGTCATCCTCCACAATCCAGGCACCGAGCGTGGTGGGCCACAGCCTGCCGAATCCGGATCTCGCCCTTTCGAAGCCGCTTCCGCCCCGGACCGTGCCGGCACCATCGGCGGATTTCGCAGCCCTTGATGAGATGCGCAACCGCTTTGCCGAGGCGATCGCCGCCACCGACCATCTGGGTCTGCTGATGCTGCCCGCTGCCATGCAGCTTGCAGAGGTCGACAAGTCCGACCGCCTGCTGCTCGCCCGTGTGGAGAGCGTTGTCGGCGCACAGGACATTGCGGTGTTGCGCGAAGCGCTGGCTCAAGCGGAAGCGGGGCGTCAGCAGGCCGCCCTTGCGACTGCCGCCCATGAACGCCGCAGCGAGAGAGACGACGTTGATCCCGTCGTCACCGCCTCCATCGCGAGGAACACGGCCGAGGCAGCACCTGTCGCCCTCGGCTATGCTGCAACGCCAAGCGCATCCGAAACGATGGCCACGGCCGATCCGCGCGAAGAGCCCTTCGAGGAATTGCTCTCGGCACCCCATACAGAAGATCACGGTGCGCTGCCGGATGACGGCCCGGTTCCGGGTGCCAAGCCGCAGGCCAAACCGCGTGTCGAGCGCGTGCCGGCTCCGGAAGCGCCTGTTGCAGTCACCACGACTGAAAAGCCGAATAAAAAGACGCTGTTCGGCATGCTGGCCTACGCCAAGCCGGAAAATCCGATCACCACGGATGACGGGGCAGGGGGCATCTTCAACCGCAAGAACAGCCTGCCCGGTCCGGGAAGCCGCATTGCCGTCTACGTGATCGAGGATTCCGTCGTGCACATGCCCAATGGCGAAAAGCTGCGCGCCCATTCCGGTCGTGGCCACATGCGCGACAATCCCAAATATGTGCATGTAAAGAACATGGGGCCGACGCCACCCAACGTTTACAAGCTGCGCATGCGCGAAGCCCGTTTCCATGGCATCGAGGCCATTCGCATGAACCCCGTCGGCGATGCCAAGATGTATAACCGCGACGGCTTCCTGACCCACACTTACCTGCTGCGCCGTCGTGGTGACAGCTCAGGCTGTGTCGTCTTCGAAGACTACAATAAGTTCCTCAATGCCTATAAGCGGGGACACGTCCATACGTTGATCGTCGTGCCCAGCATGCGGGAACTGCCAAAATATATGGCGATGCTCTGATGAAAAGGCCTCCGCGATGATCTCGCGGAGGCCTTTTCGCTTTGCTTGGCGGAGCCTGCGGATACAGGCCCCTTGTAAGCTCTGGCTTACATCGCCGGGATCACCGTGATCGACTTGATCGCCGCCGGCGCACCGGTGATGTCACCGGTCTTCGTTGCTGCACCCGTTTCAAGGCTGACCGTGTAGAGTGCGCTATCGGCAACCAGCCAGGCGGTATTCTTGCCGTCGGCTCCCGCTTCGATGTCGAAGGCATAGGTCTTCGGCATGCCCTCGATGCCCAGCTTGCCGATCGCCTTCAGCGTTCCGTCATTCGGCTTGGTCTGCTGGATGAGCGCGCCGATCGTCGCGTCGATGTTGTACATCGCGGTCTTTTCCGGCTTGCCGACAGAATTCGTATAGGCGGCAGCGACTGTATTCGGGGTTTCGCCCTTGTGCATGTCGCCTTCCTCGAAGACGAGGCTGCCGTCCACGGTCACGGCACCCGTGTCGGGATGGACGCGATGATTGGTGGTGCCGGTCATGTAGCGCAGCCGGTCAGCCGCCGGGTTGAAGTTCACGACCACAGGCGCATCGCCGATCGTCAGCGGCTTGTCCATCTTGGCGAGTTCCGTTGCCGCGCCGGTTTCCGGATCGATGGTGACGATGACATTGTCCGCCGTCACGCCAACGATGGTCTGATTGGCCGGACGGTAGTCGATGCCGACGAGGCGATCGACGCCGGTGACGTCCATCGACTTCGAGACTTCAGGCTTTTCAGTGTCGAACATCACGAGCGTCTTGTCGCCTGCGAGACCGACGACCTGAGCGGCCTGGGCGCCGAAGGCCGCAAGGGCGGTGGCTGCGGCAAGGCTGAGGATACGGATGCTGGTCATGGAAAACTCTCCCGTTTGGATGGTGGCGACACCGATCTGGTGCCTCCTGAACCAAAGACACGCGGCAGATGCCGATTGGATGCAGGCGTCAGAAGTTTTTTTCTTCTGCATCCAGAGACGCTCGTCGCGTGTCTCCGAAATGAAGGAGAAACTCATGGACGTGGCGATGACGAGCGGCAGTTCTTCGGCGGGTGCATGTGGTGCAGGTTGCCAAATCAGACGGGTGAGCTACTTTCCGCGCAGGTTCTTGGAAGGAAGCTGGATGGAGAATGAGCAAGATAAGCTCGGTGTGGCACTGAAAGCCTGTGCCGCAGGGGATCGCAACGGCCTGGCCTTGATCTACGAAAGCGAGGCGGCTCGCATGGTCACGGTGGCTGAGCGAATCTTGCGTCGTCACGACCTGGCGGAGGAAATCGTCCAGGAAGCCTTCTTGCAGATCTGGAACAAGGCCTGGCAGTACGATCCGTCGCGCGGCTCCGCGCGCGGATGGATCTTTGCAATTGTTCGGTCACGCTCGCTGAATGCACTCCGGGATGGTGGGCGGGAAGATCTGACTGAAACGGACAGCCTCGAGCGACTGCAGGATGAGGGCGCGGATGCCCTCTATCACGATCTGTTCGATCAGCTCGATACAACAAGCCGCCTGCGCGCCTGTCTTGGACGGCTCGACGGGCTGCGTCGCAAGACGGTCATGATGGCTTATGTCTCCGGCTACAGCCATGGCGAGATCGCCGGTCGTTTGAAATTGCCGCTTGGGACCGCCAAGGCCTGGATCCGCCGCTCGCTGGTAGCGCTGAGGGAGTGCATGGCATGAGCACATGGCACACTTTAGCCGAACGCGCCGATGCCTATGTTCTCGGACTGATGGACGAGGACGAGCATCGTTCAACCGAAACCGAGATGGAACGCGACGAGAGCCTCGCCCGTGCCGTTGCCGTGTCGCGTGATAAGTTCCTGGAGCTCGACCTCGTCGGTCCGACCACGAGTGTCTCTCCCGATCTCTGGGCAAGGATTGAACGACAGCTTGGTCCGCAGGAGCGAACGAAGAGCGCCGCCGCTCCGCCAGCGGCTGTCAACGACAACGGCCTCTCCTGGTGGCGAGGTTTCGGTCTGTCGGCTGCGGCCGCCTCGCTCCTGCTCGTCGGTGCCTTGTCCTTTACCCTTCTCCGCAGCGCGGAGCCACAGGTCATCGCCGTCCTGATGAATGAACAGGGCGAGCCGGTCGTCATGATCGAGGATTTCGGCAATGACACGGCCAAGGTGATCCCGCTCTCCGACGTGTCCGTGGCAGCAGACCGGTCGCTGCAGCTCTGGACGCTGCCGTCAAGCGATACCGGACCGGTATCGCTCGGCGTTCTCGACGGCTGGCGGACGGCAACAGTCGAAGGGCCTGATCTTCCCGGCCCGATGGAGGAGCAGCTCTACGAGATCACGGTGGAGCCTTTGGGTGGATCACCGACGGGCAAGCCGACAGGCCCGATCCTGGGCAAGGGCTTTGCAAAGATGCCGCGCCCATAAGTGTGGCGTCGCGCCCGGCGTGCGGGCGCGACCCTTGTCAGGCTCAGAACTCCTGCCACTCGTCCTGCTTGAGAGCGGCATTTCCATGCGTCTGCGCCGGGCGTCCCGGTGCGCGCCGGGGTGCTGCTGCCGGGCTGGATGGCGTGTGAGCGCGTGCCGCACCATGGGATGCTGACGTCGCACCCTGCTGGCCGGTATAGTGCCTGCCGAGGGTAAAGCGGGAGATGAACTGGCGAAGCCGCTGTGTCTCCGTTGCCAGCGTGGCGCTCGCAGCGTTGGACTCTTCCACCATGGCCGCGTTCTGCTGGGTGACCTGGTCCATCTGATTGACCGCCGAGTTGACCTCGGAGAGGCCGGTTGCCTGTTCGCGTGCCGAACTGGCTATGGCCTGCATGTGGTCGTTAACCGCAACAATGTTGTCCTGGATCGTCTTCAAGGCCTCACCGGTCTCGCTGACGAGCTTGACGCCGTTCTTCACCTCTTCGGACGAGTTGCGGATCAGCTCCTTGATCTCCTTCGCCGCCTGCGCCGACCGTTGGGCGAGCTCGCGGACTTCCTGCGCAACGACGGCAAAACCCTTGCCCGCTTCACCCGCGCGAGCCGCCTCGACACCGGCATTCAGCGCCAGCAGGTTCGTCTGGAAGGCGATTTCGTCGATCACCCCGATGATGTTGGAGATCTGGTTCGAGGACTGCTCGATGCGTGCCATGGCCCCCACGGCTTCTGCGACGATCTGGCCAGAGCGGGTAGCGCTTGTGTCGGCCGCCTGGGTGGCGTGACGGGCCTCTTCGGCACGCTTCGAGGCGTTGTTGACGTTGACGGTGATCTGGTCGAGGGCCGCTGCCGTCTCCTCGAGCGAAGCCGCCTGCTGTTCCGTGCGTTTCGACAGGTCTTCGGCGCTCGAGCTGATCTCGCGGCTGCCGCTGTCGATCTGGTCGGTCGATTGCGCCACGGCACCGAGTGTGGTCGCGAGCTGTATCATGGCGTCGTTGAGGTTGGTTCTGAGAGCTTCGAAATCAGGAGCGAAGGGTCTGTCGATCGTGAAGCTGACATCGCCCTTGGCCATGCGTCCAAGCGCATCGCCGATCGTGTCCACGGCATGCACGCGCTCGGTCACATCGGTGGCAAATTTCACCACCTTGGTCACACGGCCGCGATCGTCCATGATCGGATTGTAGGAGGCGTTTATCACGACCTTCTTGCCGCCCTTGCCGTAGCGGGTGAACTCGGCGGCCTGGAACTTGCCGGCTCGCAACTGCGTCCAGAAATCCTGATAGTCAGGCGTGCGCGCATATTCGGGGTCGACAAACAGACTGTGCTGCTTGCCCTTGATCTCGTCCATTCGGTAGCCGAGGGCATCAAGAAAGTTCTGATTGGCCGAGACCACTTCCCCTTGCGGCGTGAATTCGATGATGGCCTGGACGCGGCTGATGGCCTCCATCTGGTTCTGGAAATCGAGGTTCTGCAACCGTTCCTTGGCGTTGGCCCATTCGACGACGAAGCCGGTGGTTTTGGCGCCATTCTTCAACGGCGTGACGATCAGGTCAAAAGCCCGGTGGCCGACCCAGATGGTTGCCTTGTGCTGATTCTTCAGGCTCGACAGCATGTTACGCTGATGCCCGGGATCTTTGTGGAAGATGTCGATATTGCTGCCGATCAGCCTGTCGAAGTCGAAGCGCGGCAATTCCTTCTTCAGGTCACTCTCCGCTTCCTTCAACATCGCCTTCGTAGCGGTGTTCATGTAGCGGATGTTGAGTTTGTCGTCGGCGATCATGATGTTCGCGGTAATGACCTCAAGCGATTCAAGCTGCGAGTGGGTGTTGCTGGACATTCCAAACATGTTGCCTTGGTCCTTTGGCCAACTTCCTGCTTCAGAAACCGGACCGCACATTCAAAAGGTAGACAAAGGGCGAAGGTGCAGCAGCAGAATCGTCGTTTTGTATAACCTATTGATATCGCGTTTGTTTCTGTATCAAATTATATAAAATTAGAAGTGTCGAATTTATTAAAGGACGCGTTTGCGAACACACTGCCGGACGAACACTGTCAGTCGGAACAGACAAAAAAGGCCGCGATCGCTCGCGGCCTCTAGTCAAACATGTGCGCAAAAGACGGATTCAGAACAAGACGCTTGCGCCTTGGTCGGCAGGCCCGGCGATCCTGCGGAAGCTCGCAAACAACTCGCGTCCCATACCGAATTCATTGTCATCCAGATTGGTCGTCGCCAGCGGCCGGGCATCGAATTCTGCGGCATCGACCATAACTTCGAGCGTGCCGGCGATAGCGTCCAGCCGGACAATGTCTCCGTCCTTGATCTTGGCAATTGCGCCGCCATCGACGGCTTCCGGCGTCAGGTGGATCGCTGCCGGGATCTTGCCCGAGGCGCCGGACATGCGCCCGTCGGTGACGAGCGCCACCTTGAAGCCGCGATCCTGAAGAACGCCGAGCGGTGGTGTCAGACGGTGCAGTTCCGGCATGCCGTTGGCCTTGGGACCCTGGAAGCGAACGACGGCGATGAAGTCCTTTTCCAGCTTGCCGGCCTTGAAAGCATCCTGCAGTTCCTGCTGATCGTTGAAGACGATCGCGGGGGCTTCGACGACATGGCGCTCCGGCTTGACGGCCGAAATCTTGATGACCGCCTTGCCGAGATTTCCCGTCAGCATCTTCAATCCGCCATTGGCCTGGAAAGGCTTGTCGATCGTTGTCAGCACCTTCGGATCGGCGCTCACCTCCGCTGCCGGCTCTCGGTGGACGTTACCGTCATCGCCGAGCTTCGGATCGATCGTATAGGCAGCCAGACCCTGGCCGTAGACGGTGCGTACGTCGTCATGCACGTAACCAGCCTTGAGCAACTGCTTGATCAGGAAGCCCATGCCACCGGCAGCGTGGAAATGGTTCACATCGGCAAGCCCGTTCGGATAGACGCGGGCGAGCAGCGGCACGATGTCGGAAAGCTCCGAAATGTCCTGCCAGGTGAGCTGGATGCCGCCGGCTCGCGCCATGGCGATCAGGTGGATCGTATGGTTGGTGGAGCCGCCGGTTGCGTGCAGACCGACGACACCGTTGACGATCGAGCGTTCGTCGATCATCTCGCCCGCTGGCGTGAACTCGTTGCCGAGCGCGGTAATGGCGAGCGCGCGCTTGGTTGCTTCCTTGGTGAGAGCGTCGCGCAGCGGCGTGCCCGGATTGATGAAGGAGGCGCCGGGCAGGTGGAAGCCCATGATCTCCATCAGCATCTGGTTGGAGTTGGCCGTACCGTAGAAGGTACAGGTGCCCGGCCCATGATAGGACTTGGATTCCGCTTCGAGCAGTTCCGCACGCCCGACCTTGCCCTCGGCATAGAGCTGGCGAATGCGCGACTTCTCGTCGTTCGGGAGACCGGTCGTCATCGGTCCGGCAGGAACGAATACGGCGGGCAGGTGGCCGAAGGTGAGGGCAGCGATCATCAGACCGGGCACGATCTTGTCGCAGACGCCGAGATAAACGGAGCTGTCGAACATGTTGTGCGACAGGCCGATGGCCGCCGACATCGCGATCGCATCGCGCGAGAAGAGCGAGAGCTCCATGCCCGGCTGGCCCTGGGTTACGCCGTCGCACATTGCGGGAACACCACCCGCGACCTGTGCCACGCCGCCGGCTTCGGATGCTGCCTGGCGGATCAGCGCCGGATAGGTCTCAAAGGGCTGGTGGGCCGAGAGCATGTCGTTATAGGCCGTGATGATGCCGAGGTTCGGCACCACGTCGCCGGCCAGGGCTTCCTTGTCCTTGGGGGAACAGACGGCGAAGCCATGGGCGAGGTTGCCGCATGACAGCGTCGAACGATGCACGCCCTTGGAGATTGCCCGACGTGTGCGGTCGAGATAGGCTTCGCGGGTCGGTTTGGAACGCTCGACGATCCGCTTGGTGATGGCTTCGATGCGGCTGTCTGCACTCATGAGATATTGCTCCTCATCTGGCGCGGGCGCTCAAGGCGCACATCGCGCAAAGGCCTCCTCGGCCGTGAAACTCGTCTTATGCGCATCACCTGCCGGAACGCTCCGACAGGCGAGGGCTCTCCCTCAGGGCGCCCAGTAGATGTCGGTTGCGGTGTGGGCCCGTTCAAGAACGGCCCGGATCGGCATCTCTGCCTCGTCCGTGCCGGCAAGCGCCTTCTCCAGCAAGGCCTTCTTTTCGGCGCCCTCGATGTGAACCACGAGAAGGCCGGCATCGTGAAGCGCCGAGAAGGAGAGGGTGAGGCGAGCCTCGCCCGCCCCCGGCGCTTCCATGGTCATGACGCGGCGCGGCAGCGAAAGATCGAGTGCTGCAGCAAGGTGATCGCCGCCGGGGAAGAAGGAGGCGGTATGCCCATCCGTCCCCATGCCGAGGATCGCCACGTCGAAAGGTTGGCTCATGCCCGTCACGATCCCGGACGCTGTCTTCGCAGCATCCTCGATCGTTGCCTCAGGACGGTAGAGCGGCACGAATTCCGCCGCCACCGCTTCATTCTTCAGAAGATGCGTCTTGACCAGCAGATGGTTCGAACGCGGATTGTCTTCGGGCACGAAACGTTCGTCGACCAAGGTGACTTTCACTTTGGTCCAGTCGAGGATGCGTGTCGACAGCGCCTCGAAGAAAGCCTTGGGTGTCGAGCCACCGGAGACGGCAAGCGTCGCTTCGCCGCGCTCGGCAATCGCAGCCGACAAGGCCGAAGCCACGGTATCGGCGAGACCAGCCGCAAGAGCGGCTCCGTTCTCGAAAATCTTCATCTGATGCGCCATTGGTCCGGGCCTCAGTCGATTTCGTGCCAGGTGCGGCCGTCACGCTCGATCAGCGCAATGGCCTGGCTCGGGCCCCAGGTGCCGGACGTATAGCCCTGCGCCTTCTGGCCGATTTCCTCCCAGGATTTGAGGATCGGATCGCACCAGTTCCATGCGGCTTCCACTTCGTCGCGGCGCATGAACAGCGTCTGGTTCGAACGGATGACATCCATCAGCAGGCGTTCATAGGCATCCGGATTGCGCACGTCGAAGGCCTGGGCGAAGCTCATGTCGAGCGACACGTGGCGCAGGCGCATGCCGCCCGGACCCGGATCCTTGATCATCAGCCACTGCTTGACGCCTTCGTCCGGCTGCAGGCGGATGACCAGCTTGTTGGCCTCGATGCGGCCGGCTGCATCGCCGAAGATCGAATGCGGGATCGGCTTGAAGGCGATGACGATCTCCGACATGCGGGTCGCCAGACGCTTGCCGGTGCGCAGGTAGAAGGGCACGCCCGCCCAGCGCCAGTTGTTGATCTCGGCCTTGATGGCGACGAAGGTTTCCGTGTCGGACACGGAGCCCAGCTCTTCCTGGTAACCGTTGACGGCACCACCGGCGGAAGCGCCAGCGCGGTATTGGCCGCGAACCGTCTGCTTCTCGACATTGGCCGGCGTGATCGGCTTCAGCGAGCGCAGCACCTTGAGCTTCTCGTCGCGCACGGCCTCAGCGTCGAGCGAGGAGGGTGCTTCCATGGCCACGAGGCAGAGGAGCTGCAGGATATGGTTCTGCACCATGTCACGCAGCGCGCCGGCCTTGTCGTAATAGGTGACGCGGCCCTCGAGGCCGACGGATTCCGCCACCGTGATCTGCACATGGTCGATATGGGCGGAATTCCACAGCGGCTCGTAGAGCGCGTTGGCGAAGCGCAACGCCATCAGGTTCTGCACCGTCTCCTTGCCGAGATAGTGGTCGATGCGGAAGATCTGCTCTTCCTTGAACACCTTGCCGATCGTGTCGTTCAGGATCTGCGCCGAGGCGAGATCACGGCCGATCGGCTTTTCGACGACGATGCGGGTCGACTTGGTGATCAGCTTGTGGTCGCGGATCTTGTCGGCAATGTCGCCAAAGATCGACGGGGACACGGCGAGATAGAAGGCCCGAACGATATCCTTGCCCTGGTCGAGCAGCTTCTTCAGATCTTCCCAGCCCTGGTCCGACTTGGCATCGACAGAGACGTAATGGACGCGATCGAGAAACTTTGCGACTTCGCTCTCTTCCAGCTCCTCGGCCTTCAGGTGCTCATGAAGCGCGTCGAGCGTGAACTTGCGATACTCTTCATGCGTCATCGCCGTGCGTGAAGCACCGATGATACGGGTCGGCTCCGTCAACTGACCCGCGAGCTGGCGGTGGAACAGAGCCGGCAGAAGCTTGCGCTCGGCCAAGTCGCCGGTGCCGCCGAAGACGACGTAGTCAAAGGGTTCAACGGGGATGATCTGGCTGCTCATGCGCATCTCTCGTTCGGCAAATTCGTTGGATAGGTTCTAATCTAATCGATTTAAAAAAGCCACCCCGACCGGGTGGAAATTGTCTTTGGATGGCGCTGGAAGGAAGAACAAAGTGTGTTCTGCGACAATCAAACACACCTGCCAGCGCCCAGTGTGAGCGGCTCCGGCAGGTGGCACTCACGTATCAGAAACGGTCCCGGAGCGCATACCAGGTGAGCGCGAGGAACAGCAGCGGCTTGCGCAGGCTGGCACCTCCTGGGAAGGGCGGGATCTTCAGGTCCTTGAGCACGTCCAGCTCTCGGGCATTGCCGGCCACCATGTCGGCATACATCTTGCCGCAATAGTTGGAGAGCATCACGCCGTGTCCCGAATAACCCGCAAGTGAGGTTACGCCGGGCATCACATCCCGGGCAAAAGGCTTGCGCGGCAGGGTAATGCCAACCGATCCGCCCCAGCCATGGGTGATCTCGATGGTCTTGAGATCGGGATAGATCTCGGCGATTTGCCGGCGGATATGGGTCGAGATATCGCGGGGGCTATCGGCGGTATAGGCCTCGCGCCCGCCGAACAGAAGCCGCCCATCGCGACTCTTGCGAAAGTAGCGCACCACGAACCGGCTGTCGGCAACTGCCTCCGAGCCCTTGAGCACCTGCGGGAACATGTCCAGCGGTTCCGTCGCCCCGATGAAGGAGCGGATCGGCATCACATGGGCCGCCGTCACCGGCTCCAGATTGCCGATATAGGCATTGGTCGCGATCAGCAGACGGTCGGCAGTGATCGTGCCACGCGGCGTGTCGATTAAGGTCTTGCCGCCTTCCTGGCGAATGGCGTTCGCGTGCGTCATCTCGTGGATGCGAGCTCCGGCCGCCGCCGCGACCCTTGCCAGACCAACCAGCAGCTTCAGCGGATGGATGTGCCCCGTGCCGGTATCGCGCACGCCGTAGTGATAACGCGTCGAGCCGACACGCTCATGGGTTTCTTCCCGGTCCATGAAGGAAATATGCGGATAGCCATAGCGAACGGCCATGATCTCGGCCTCGTGCCGATATTCCTCTTCCCCACCGCGCTTGTGCGAGACATTCATCTGCCCCGGAAGATATTCAATATCGATGCCGTGCTGTTCGGCGAAGTCCAGCAGGTAATGCTTGGCGTTCTCCGCCATCTCGAACAGCGCCTTTGACCGCTCGAGGCCGAGTTCGGTCTCCAGTTCTGCCGGAGATGCGCGCTGGCCGGTGCCGAGTTGGCCGCCATTGCGACCCGAGGCGCCGTCACCGAAGCGGCCCCCCTCGATCAGCACGACCGAGACGCCGAGGCGGGCAAGGTTGAATGCGGCCTGCAGGCCGGTAAAGCCGCCGCCGATGATGGCGACGTCTGCAGAGGTGGAACCGTCGAGGGCCGGGTATTCCGGCCGCTCGCCAACACTCGCCTGATACCACGAAATCCCCGGCGCGATCGGGCTTTGCCATGTCATGGGGGCGCCTCCCTCACACGTTGAGCAGGAGGAATTCGCGTTCCCACGGGCTGATCACCTGCATGAAGGTCTCGAACTCGCCGCGCTTCACGCCGGCATAGAGGCCGACGAATTCCGAACCGAAGACCTCGTGGAAGTCGGTTTCACCCTCGAGCAGGGCAACGGCTTCCAGCAGGCCGCGTGGCAGATCGACGGATCCCTCGTTCGCCGACCCTTCCGCCGCTGCCGTCGGTTCGATTTCCTTGACGATGCCGAGATAACCACAGGCGAGCGAAGCCGCGAGCGCAAGATAAGGATTGGCATCCGAACTCGGCAGGCGGTTTTCGACGCGCCGTGCGGCGGAATCCGAGACCGGCACGCGGAAGGCCGTCGTGCGGTTGTCGTAACCCCAGGCATTGTTGACGGGTGCGGCCATGTCCGGCGTCAGGCGACGGTAGGAATTCACGTAAGGCGCCAGCATCACCAGCGAGCTTGGTACATATTTCTGCATGCCGCCGATGAAGTGGAAGAATTCCGGCGAGGCAGAGCCGTCTGGATTGGAGAAGATATTCTTGCCTGTTTTGGCATCGACGACCGACTGGTGGATGTGCATCGCGGATCCCGGCTGCCCCTGCATCGGCTTGGCCATGAAGGTCGCATAGATCCCGTGCTTCAGCGCCGCCTCGCGGATCGTGCGCTTGAACATGAAGACCTGGTCGGCAAGCTCGATCGGATTGCCGTGGCGCAGGTTGATTTCGAGCTGTGCCGGCCCTTCCTCGTGAATCAGGGTGTCGATCTCGAGCCCCTGCTTCTCCGAGAAGTGATAGATGTCGTCGATCAGCTCGTCGAATTCGTTGATGGCGGCGATCGAATAGCCCTGGCCACCGATGATCGAGCGACCGGAGCGGCCCTTCGGCGGATGCAGCGGATAGTCCGGGTCGTCGTTCATGGCGACGAGATAGAACTCGATTTCCGGCGCGACCACCGGCTTCCAGCCCTTTTCGTCATAAAGGCGCAGCACGTTCTTCAACACATTGCGCGGCGTGTAGGAGACGTTCTCCCCGTCCACATTGACGATGTCGCAGATCACCTGTGCGGTCGGATCGGTCTCCCACGGCACGACCGAAAGCGTCGAAAGATCCGGCAAGAGCTTCAGATCGCTGTCGCGCGGCTCGTAGCGGAAATTCTCCGTCTCGTCAGGATATTCGCCCGAGATCGTGTGGCGGTAGAGTGCCGAGGGAAGCGCCAACGACGTGTTGGACGTGAACTTCGACGACGGCATCATCTTGCCGCGCGGCACGCCGGCGAGGTCAGGCGTAATGCACTCGATATCCTCGATGCCGCGCGCCCGGAGCCAGGTGGCCGCTTCCTTCCAGTTCGAGACGCCGCGCTTGGATCCTGGATCCGGCGGGATCACCGCCTTCTTGGAGGGAGCGTTGTGGGATCTCATCATGGATTTCTTCGCGGGCATGTCTCACCGGTTGGTTGTTAATGCAGGTCATCATAGCCAGACTTTGGCCTTTGGCCAGCCGGACGCGTTGACTTTGATCATAAGTTTGTCGAGACAGGCGGCAGATCCCCGGGAGCAGCAGCATGGCCAGGAAGTACGACGTCGCGATCATCGGAGCCGGTGCCGCCGGCATGATGGCGGCCTTTACCGCCGGCCGGCGTGGCAAATCCGTCATCGTCCTCGACCACGCCAAGGCCCCGGGTGAGAAGATCCGCATCTCAGGCGGCGGGCGATGCAACTTCACCAACATCCATGCCACGCCGAAGAACTACATCTCTGAGAACCCGCATTTCGCCAAGTCGGCGCTCGCCCGCTACACACCGTCAGACTTCATCGCCATGGTCGACCGCCACAAGATCGCCTGGCACGAAAAGACCCTCGGCCAGCTCTTTTGCGATGACAGCGCGAAAGACATCATTCGCATGCTTCTAGAGGAGATGCGCGCGGTACATGTCGACCTGAAACTCTCCTGCGAGATCTCCGAACTGGAGAAGGGACCGGACGGTTTCCGCCTCACCACCAGCGAAGGCCCGATTGCCGCGGACAGTCTGGTGGTTGCCTGCGGCGGCAAGTCGATCCCCAAGATGGGCGCGACCGGCTTTGCCTATCGCATCGCCGAGCAGTTCGGCCTGCCCGTGACCGACACCCGGCCCGCGCTGGTGCCGTTGACGCTCGAACCCAATCTGCTCGGCGAATTGTCGGAGCTCTCGGGTGTTGCCGTCGATGCGGACGTCTCCTGCGGCAAGACCCGCTTCCACGAGGCGCTTCTCTTCACCCATCGCGGACTGTCCGGTCCGTCCATCCTGCAGATCTCAAGCTATTGGAGGGAAGGGGACGAGATTCTGCTTTCTCTGCAGCCCGAGACGGATTTTGCGGAGCTCCTGAAGGCGGCAAAGCGCGAAAACGGGCGCCAGCAGGTGCAGACGGTGCTCGCCCAACATTTGCCCAAGCGCCTTTCGCAATATCTGGCGGAGACCGCCAAGCTGGAACGTCCTCTCGCTGATCTCCCCGACAAGGCCTTGTCATCGCTTGCCGACCGCATTCGTCGCTGGCCGATCAAACCGGCGGGGTCGGAAGGCTACCGTACGGCGGAAGTAACGCTCGGCGGCATCGATACCGGCGCGCTCGACAGCCGTACCATGCAGGCGAAAATCGTGCCGGGCCTCTACTTCATCGGAGAGTGTGTCGATGTGACAGGCTGGCTCGGGGGCTATAATTTCCAGTGGGCCTGGGCCTCCGGCCATGCGGTTGGCGAGTCCGTCTGAGCAAAGTCTCACGCTCCGGACAAGCTTATATCTGTAATTCAGGGCTTGTTAACATGCGTCGGTCATCCTGCCCGAATGCCGGTGCGATATCGTCTGATATCGCGACATGAGGTTTGGCCGGCTTAAGGCCCCGCAAGGGCATGACCCTCCCTGGCTGCATCAAGGACCGCGCCCCATGAACCATGAGACCCGCAAGCCCCGTGCCATCGCCATTGCCGCCACCCGCACCCGTGACGCAGAGCGCGACCGGTTGCGTCATGTGAGTATCGTCTGCTTTTATGCCGCAAGCGCTGTCGCTGCACTTGCCTTTGGTCTCCTCGGCTAGGGCGTCTCGACGGTCCTCCCTGTTAGTGGCAGCAAGTCGCTTTTCAGCGGTTTGACGACAGCCACTCTTTGACACCCCGACCCTTTGGCGGTGCTAGCTTTTCCTCGATCAACGATCTCTGTCCCGCTTCGGGATGTCAGCCTTTGGCCTTAACTCCGTCTTGAGACTTTTACTGCAACTGTTTGGGCTGGTAGGAGCAAAGACGGCGAAGACGACAGTCAGAGCCGCCACTTTTTTAAGGTTGCGGCGCAGCTTTGATGCCGTTTTCGTTTGGAGGAACAATGTTGATCGATCAAATACTGTCGCGCTTTTCGATATCGACCAAGGTCATTGCCTTTGTGCTGCCCTTCGTCCTGTCGATCACCGCAGTCGGTCTCATGGGCCTCTACGCATCCGGCCTCCTGCAGCAGCGCATGGAAATTTCCAACGGCACGATGCGTTCGCTGAACGGCTTCCGGAACGTCAACGCCGCCATGACCCACTTCCTCGATCAGACCTCGGAAGAAACGCGCAGCACCGTCTTGAACCAGCTTGCGTCCCAGCAGTCGACGCTCACGCAGAACATCTCGGAAATCGGCGCCGACGGCATGGGGCGCAACTTCCTCGATGAGGCGATTGCCGGCACGGGTGCCGTCAACGAGAAGATCGATGCGCTCTGGCAGTTGCACGAGGCGGAGGTGAAGCTGGCCACTTCCATCCAGAACCATCTGACGGGCCTGATGGCGCAGCAGATCCGCGTGTCGGATGAGGCGCAGAAACTGCAGCGCGCCGTCGTCGGTGGTGAAAATGATGCGAAGGGTGCCTTGAAGGAAGCCGAGCGCCTGTCTTCCGGTGCCAAGCACCTCTCGGAAGTCTTCCAGGGCTTCTTCTCCGCAGGAACCCCTGAAGAGCAATTCCCCTACCTGCAGAAACAATTGCCTGAACTGGTCAAGACCCAGCGCAAGATTGCCAATGCCCTGCCGGCTGAAAGCAGGGACATGGGCAAGGCCCTCCTGGCTGCGATCAACGAGATCAAGGCGAAGGTCGCGACCGGCGACATGAGCCTTGAGAACGCCCGTGCCGTTGGCTCGATCATCTCGCGTTTCCGCGGCTTCGAAGCGACGCTCAGCGCCGGTGCCGCCGTCAAATATGCCGAGTCCGTGCAGAAGTTCGCCGCTGTCGAGACCGGCGCCGTACAGGCGGCCGATGTTCTCGTCGGCAGCCGCACCCTGATCGCCGATGTCTATGATCTGCGCATCATGACCGCCACTTTCCTGAACGTAAAGGATGACAAGACCCGCGAGCCGATCCTTCGCCAGATCAAGCTGATCGGCGACAACCTTGCGGTTCTCGGCGGCAGTATCGCCGACAAGGCCTTCTACGACAGCCTGACGGCAGCCATCACACCGCTGCTGGTCTCGCTGACGATCGATACCGAAGCCCTCGTGAAGACCAGCGCCGAACGCATCGCGAGCTTCGATCAGGCGAGCCGCACGATGGATGCCATCTGGGCCTCGCTGACCTCCTTTGCCGATCTGCAGAAGGATGTCGCCGGCACGGAGCGCCAGGAAGCAAACCGCCTGTCGATCGGCACAATGATCGCCGGTGTCCTCCTCGCCGTCATCGGCGGTATCGCGCTGGTCCTGACCCTGCAGCGGCCGATCACCCGCATCACCACAAGCATGCAGCGCCTTGCTGAAGGTGACCTCGAAGCCGGCATTGCCGGCGACAAGCGCGGTGACGAGATCGGCGCCATGGCCCGCGCACTCGCCGTCTTCAAGACGAACGCCCGCACCAAGCTCGAGATCGAATCCGAGCGGCAGCGCGAGCAGATGGAAGCGGAAGCCGAGCGTCGCCGCAACGACGAGGAAAAGCAGGCGCTCGACCGGGAGATCGAACATGCCGTCGGCAAGCTCGCCCAGGCGCTGGAGCGTCTTGCCAATGGCGATATTTCCTTCGAGATCGAAGGCCGCTTCCACGGACGCCTGGAACAGCTCCGCAACGACTTCAACCTGTCGCTGTCGCGTCTGCGCGACACGATGCATCAGATCTCCGGCAACGTCGACCAGATCCAGAACAATGGCCGCCAGATGGCGCAGTCTGCACTCGATCTCGCCCGCCGCACCGAGCAGCAGGCAGCCTCGCTTGAGGAGACCGCTGCCGCGGTCGATGAGATCACCGCAGCCGTCCGCTCGTCCTCGGAGCGCGCCGAGATGGTGAATGGCGTCGTCCGCGAGGCGAAACAGAACGCCGACGAATCCGCTGTCGTCGTCGGCAGCGCGATTTCGGCCATGGGCCGCATCGAGGAAGCCTCGCGTCAGATCTCCAACATCATCGGCGTCATCGACGAGATCGCCTTCCAGACCAACCTGCTCGCTCTGAACGCTGGCGTCGAAGCCGCCCGCGCCGGGGAGGCCGGCAAGGGCTTCGCCGTCGTTGCCCAGGAAGTGCGTGAACTGGCCCAGCGCTCGGCCGGTGCCGCAAAGGAAATCAAGGCGCTCATCAACCGTTCTGCCGAAGAGGTGGCGAACGGCTCCACCCACGTTCAGCAGACGGGAACCGTGCTCTCGCGCATCGGCGGCCAGATCGCGATGATCAGCGAGCATATCGAGAAGATTGCCGAGACGAGCAGCGAGCAGTCCGGCGCGCTGCAGGAGGTCAATGGTGCCGTCGGTCGCATGGACCAGATGACCCAGCAGAATGCTGCGATGGTTGAGGAAGCGACCGCCGCCACACAGGATCTCTCGGCCCAGACCGATGCCCTGCGGGATCTGCTCCAGCAGTTCCGCATCGAGGCCGGTCGTTCGCGGTCTGTCGATCGCGCCGCCTGAGGTTCCACCTTCGCCAAACGGAAAAGCCCGGTCATCGCACCGGGCTTTTTTGTATCAAGCCTCAGCCAGACGATAAGATCTGCCCGGATCGGTCTCGCAATCGACCTCCGCATCTCGTCTGCGAACCTGTCTTTCGCGCATGGTGCGGATGAAGCGCCGCAGACGGGCCCAGGGCACTTCGCTATACTGTGCGTAGAATTCCTCTTCGGACAGTCGGGCCTTCTGCCCTTGTTCTTGGTTTAGCGCGGCAATGGCGAGGGCTGCATAAACTTCGTGCATGACGGATCTCCTGCTGTTGAAGCCGTCTTCCCTTTTATCCATCATTTTTGGATGCAGGTACGCTCAAGATCGTGCTATGCATTTCATATATGAAAGACATATCGTGGGACGCCTATCAACTCTTCCTCGCTGTTGCGCGGCAAGGCGGCCTGTCGGCTGCCGCTGAGACGACCGGTCTCAGTGCCGCCACCCTTGGCCGACGAATGGTCGAACTTGAGCAGGCGCTGGGCCGCGAACTCTTCCTGCGCAGCCAGACCGGTTATCGTCTCACCAGCGACGGCAGCCAGTTGCTGGAGCATCTGGTTGAATTGGAAGCCGGAAGCAGGAGGGTGGAGGAATGGCGACGTGGCAAGGCGGGTCAGTCCTTGGTGCGCATCAGCCTTGGCACCTGGATCGCCTGGCTGCTCTGCCAGAACATGTCGACGATCCGCACCCCCCGCGACGCCTTCCGCATCGACCTGCACGTCGCCGAGCAACGTGCCAGGCTTGCGCATCGGGAGAGTGACATCGGCATCCGCGCCTTTGAACCAGAAGAGCCGAACCTCGCCGCGATCGCAGCAGGCGAAGTGGCCTATGCGGCCTACAGGGCCCGCAACAGGGAATGGATGGGGCCGGAGCCCTGGGTCGCGGTTGATGACGAGAATGCCGTCTCCGCCTATCTGCGCTGGCCGCGCCAGCAGTCGGCGGAGCAGGTCGTCGCGACGGTCAATCGCCCGAGGTCGCTGAGGGATCTCGTCAGGGCGGGAGCCGGTGTCGGCGTGCTTCCCTGCTTCGTTGGGGATCTCGATCCGACACTCGAGCGGGTCGGCGAGGAAATCCCGGAACTGCGCCATCGCCAGTGGATCGTCATCAACAATGACGATCGTCATCGAAGCGATATCCGCATGGTGGCCGATCGGGTTGCAAAACTGTTGAAGTCGCATCGGGATGTTCTGGCGGGCAAGCGCCCCAGTACCAGCAGCTGACGTCAAGCCGAAAATGAAAAACCCGCACGACGACCGGCACTCCTCCTCAGAGGCGATCATCGTGCGGGAACCGATCCGGAGGTCAGGTGCCGGACGGGGGATGATAATGTGGCTCAGGCGGCCTGGTGATTGCCCTGGGTCACGATGACGGGGATCAAGAGATCACCCCAGTTGCCGTCGCCACCATGATGGCGGGCGGAGCGGACGAGCTCGACCGAGACGCCGGCATCTACGGCCTTCATGATCGAATGGTTGAGACGGTGCAGGTCATTGGCCAGCATGCGGATCATCGCCTGCTGATCGGTGCTCATGGCCGAGGACTGTTCTTCGGCGCGTTCCTTGACTCGGGTCTGGGGTGTCATGGCATTTCTCCTCTTGGTGTTGGGGGTTCTTGAATGGTGGATCTCGTCTTCCTCTCCCCGCTTGCGGGGAGAGGGTAGGGTGAGGGGCAGTCGCCCAGGTTTATTCAGCTGCCGGCTTGAACTGCTCGGTTTCGGTCGATTCCTTCATCGCGGTCGTCGAAGACTGGCCGGCGGTGATGGCGAGCGAGACGGCGTCGAAGTAACCGGTGCCGACTTCGCGCTGGTGCTTGGTCGCGGTGTAACCATTGACCTCGGCGGCGAATTCCGCCTCCTGCAGCTCCGAATAGGCCGCCATCTGGCGATCCTTGTAGCCGCGAGCCAGTTCGAACATGCCGTAGTTCAGCTGGTGGAAGCCGGCGAGCGTGATGAACTGGAACTTGTAGCCCATCGCACCCAGTTCGCGCTGGAACTTGGCAATCGTCGCGTCGTCGAGGTGCTTCTTCCAGTTGAAGGAAGGCGAGCAGTTGTAGGCGAGCTTCTTGCCCGGATGGACCTTGTGTACGGCTTCGGCGAACTTGCGGGCCTGTTCGAGATCCGGCTTGCCGGTCTCCATCCAGATCATGTCGCAGTAAGGAGCGTAGGCGATTGCGCGTGCAATGCAGGGCTCGATGCCGTTCTTGACCTGGTAGAAGCCTTCCGCAGTGCGACCCGCGTCATAGTCGACGAAGGGCTGGTCGCGCTCGTCGATGTCGGAGGTTAGAAGCTTTGCGGCTTCGGCATCAGTACGGGCGACGATCAGCGTGGGGACACCCATGATGTCGGCAGCCAGACGGGCAGCCGTCAGGTTGCGGATATGGGCGGCCGTCGGGATCAGAACCTTGCCGCCGAGATGGCCGCACTTCTTTTCAGACGCCAGCTGGTCCTCGAAGTGAACGCCAGCAGCACCCGCCTCGATGAAGGCCTTCATGATCTCAAACGCGTTGAGCGGTCCGCCGAAGCCGGCTTCAGCGTCTGCAACGATCGGGGCGAACCAGGTGTCGACCGAAAGGCCCTTGCCTTCCTGCGTCTCGATCTGGTCGGCGCGCTGCAGGGTCCGGTTGATGCGCTTGGCAAGCTCCGGTGCGGCATTGGCCGGATAGAGCGACTGGTCCGGATACATGGCCGAAGCCGTGTTGGCGTCAGCTGCGACCTGCCAGCCGGAGAGGTAGATGGCCTTGAGGCCGGCGCGGACCATCTGCATGGCCTGGTTGCCGGAGAGCGCGCCGAGCGCGTTGACGAAGGACTCTTCGTTGATCAGCTTCCACAGGCGATTGGCGCCCATTTCGGCGAGCGTATACTTGATCTCGACCGAGCCGCGCAGGCGCTGTACGTCTGCTGCAGTGTAGGGACGATCGATGCCGTCATAGCGGCCCTTGGGGGCATTCGGAACGAGATTGTAAAATTCAGTCATATCGGGTCTCCCTGTTCACTGCAGGAAGCGGGATCAGCCGGAGTTCTTGGAGCTGTTTGGCCGCTTCTGATGTGACTAGATTTACACCGCACTGCAAAAGACGACCAGAAAATTCGATAAAACAAAGGGATGAAAGAGGTTAGGCTGTCTTGCCTTTGACAGAAGTCCCGTGTAAATTTGTAAAAACAGTCACAACGCAAGGGCCGATCGTGCCGGTCTAATCTTGTAAAGGAGCTGTAAATTGGCAGAGCGCAAGATTTTCGCGGGCCCCCGCGTCCGCCGCATCAGAAACGGCCTCGGCCTCACCCAGACGGCCATGGCCGAGGCGCTCGAAATCTCGCCGTCCTATCTTAATCTCATTGAGCGCAATCAGCGGCCGCTCACGGTCCAGCTGCTCTTGAAGCTTGCCTCCGTTTACAAGGTCGATCTCGATGAGCTGCAGGGGGAGGCCGGTGGATCGACGAGCCAGCTGCGTGAGGTCTTCGCAGATCCCCTGCTTTTAGGCGAACTGCCAGGCGATCAGGAGCTGATCGAGGTGGCGGAAGCCGCCCCCAATGCCGCGAGTGGCATCGTCAAGCTCTACAGGGCTTACCGCGAGCAGGCGGCCCGGCTCTCCGATCTCGCCGATCTCCTGGCCCGCGAGGGGCACGAAACCTCTCTGTCAGGCGCGCGTCTGCCGATCGATGAGGTCCGCGAAGTCTTCGAGCGTCGACCGAATTATTTCGCCCGGCTCGACGAGGCAGCCGAGACATTTCATGCGGGCTTGAGCCTCGCGCCCGGTGATGATCTCGCCGTCGCGCTCAAGGCATGGCTGCGCTCCACCCATGGCATTGTTGTTCGCGCCTTGCCGGTGCAGACCATGCCGTCGCTGCGCCGCCGATACGACCGCCATTCCATGCGCCTGTTCCTTTCCGAGCGCTTGTCGCCCTTCGATCAGTTGCGCGAGGTGGCCATGGAGGTGGTGCTTCTGGCGCTCGGCGAACATGTCCAGGCCGAACTGGATGCGTTGGGGCTGTCGTCCGGCGAGGCGCGCCGCATCGCCCGCTTCGAGCTCGCCCGTTACACAGCCCATGCCCTGATGATGCCCTACGGCGCCTTTCTCTCGGCTGCGATCCGCGCCCGCTACGACATCGACGTGTTGCGTGCCCGTTTCAATGTTTCCTTCGAACAGGCCGCCAACCGTCTGACCATGATGCAGCGCCCGGGTGCTACGGGCGTGCCCTTCTTCATGATGGAGATCGACAATGCCGGAAACCGCTTCCGCCGGGCGGGCGCCACCGGTTTCCCACATTCGAAGTTCGGTGGCGGCTGTCCCAAGCTCAATGTCCATGCAGCGTTTGCCCAGCCGGGTCAGGTGTTGGTCGAGCAGGTTGAGATGCCGGATGGCAGCGGCTTCGTGACGATCTCGCGGACCCTCGAAGGTCCGCAGGCCGGTTTCGGCGAGCGTATCAGGCGCACGGCCCTTCTGGTCGGCTGCGACGCCGTGAGCCGCGAAGAGGTGGCCTATGCCGCCGCTTTGCCCGATCGATCGCAGCCGGCAATCGCCATCGGCCCCGCCTGCCGGCTGTGCGAAAGATCTGGCTGTCTGGCGCGCGCCGAGCCGCCGCTCACCCGCCCGCTCGGCCTCGACGAGATGGTCACGGGCCTTTCGGCGTTCGATTTCCAATGAAGCAGATACACCCGATAAAGCATTCGCGACTGCGAAGAATTTCGCTTGTCGCCCGTCCAATTCCTTTCTAGTCTCTTAAAAAATAACGGGAATGGCATCGGGGGCTCTCCGCTCCCCAAGGCTGGAACAGGAGAAAAAAATGAAGGCTCATTTCATTCGTACGGCGTCGGTAGCCCTGGCGACGATCTTCATCGCATCGGCTGTCCAGGCGCAGGAACGCGTCGTCAACGTCTACAACTGGTCGGACTATATCGACGAATCCGTCCTTGAGGATTTCACCAAGGAAACCGGCATCAAGGTCGTCTACGACGTCTTTGATTCCAACGAACTGCTCGAAACCAAGCTGCTGGCTGGCGGCTCGGGCTACGATGTTGTCGTGCCGACGGCACCCTTCCTGGCGCGCCAGATCCAGGCAGGCGTCTTCCAGAAACTCGACAAATCCAAGCTCACCAACCTGCCGAACCTCTGGCCGATGGTGTCAGAGCGCCTCGCGAAATATGACCCCGGCAACGAATACGCCGTCAATTACATGTGGGGCACGACCGGCATCGGTTACAACGTTGCCAAGGTCAAGGAAGCACTGGGTGCCGATTTCACTGTCGACAGCTGGGATGCGATCTTCAAGCCTGAAAATGCCGAGAAGCTGAAGTCCTGTGGCATCAACATCCTCGACGCTTCGGACGAGACCTTCGCGATCGCGATGAACTATATCGGCAAAGACCCGGACAGCAAGGAATCGGCTGATCTGGAAGCCGGTGGCGAAGTCTATATGAAGATCCGCCCCTCGGTGCGCACCTTCAATTCCTCCGCCTATATCGACGATCTCGCGAACGGTGACGTCTGCATGACGATCGGTTGGTCGGGCGATATCCTCCAGGCGAAGGCACGAGCCGAGGAGGCCAATAACGGCGTCGAGATCAACTACGTGATCCCGAAAGAAGGGACCTACATGTGGTTTGACAACATGGCGATCCCCGCGGATGCCAAAAACGTTGCCGAAGCGCATGAGTTCATCAACTTCCTGATGCGCCCTGATGTGATCGCCAAGGCCTCCAACTATGTCCAGTATGCCAACGGCAACCTGGCCTCGAAGGAGATGCTCGCCCCCGAGGTTAAGGACAATCCGGCCGTTTATCCGCCGGAAGATGTCATGGCCAAGCTCTTCACCATTTCCCCTTATGGCCCGCGTGAACAACGCGTGTTGAACCGGGTCTGGACAACGATCAAGACCGGCAACTGATCAAACACTGAAATCGCCGGGCGCCGCAAACGCCCGGCGAATTGCTTTAGGTGTAGGGGCAACAAGAAGAACGGCTGGGATCGGGTAATGGCGAAGACACTGGGGCCTGTTAAGCGTAAATTTTCTCCTTGGACCGATCCGGATGCCGTTCCATTCATCCGCTTCGAAAAAGTCACGAAGCGCTTCGGCGATTTCGTCGCTGTCGACAATCTGAGCCTCGATATCTACGAGCGGGAATTCTTCTCGCTGCTTGGCCCCTCGGGCTGTGGCAAGACCACGCTGATGCGCATGCTGGCCGGCTTCGAGCAGCCGACATCCGGTCGAATTCTGCTGCAGGGCCAGGATCTCTCCGGCGTGCCGCCCTACAAGCGCCCGACCAACATGATGTTCCAGTCCTACGCGCTCTTCCCGCATATGACGGTCGAGAAGAATATCGCCTTTGGTCTGGAGCAGGACAATCTGCCGAGGGCCGAGATCGACGCGCGCGTCCAGGAAATGCTGAAGCTGGTCAAGCTCGATCAGTTCGCCAAGCGCAAGCCCAACCAGCTCTCCGGTGGTCAGCGCCAGCGCGTGGCACTCGCTCGCTCGCTGGCCAAGCGCCCCAAGGTGCTGCTGCTCGACGAGCCGCTCGGCGCTCTGGATCGCAAGCTGCGCGAAGAAACACAGTTCGAGTTGATGGACATTCAGACCAAGCTCGGTCTGACCTTTCTGATCGTCACCCATGACCAGGAAGAGGCGATGACCGTCTCGGATCGCATCGCGGTCATGGACAAGGGCATCCTCGTCCAGGTGGCGACGCCGGCGGAAATCTACGAGGCGCCCAACTCGCGTTACGTCGCAGACTTTATCGGTGACATCAACATTCTCGAAGCCAAGCTCGAATCCAAGGAAAGCCACGGGGCCGACGACCTTGTTCGCATCGACAGCGATGGTGTGAAGATCGTGGTCGAACAGGCCTGCGAGGCCCACAGCGGTGACACAGTCGCATTTGCAATCCGACCCGAAAAGGTGCGCATCTCCACCACCCAGCCGGAAGGCGAGACTGCAAACGCTCTGCATGGCGAGGTCTGGGACATCGGCTATCTCGGCGACTTCTCGGTCTTCATCGTCCGCCTTGACGATGGCCGCATGTTCCGCGCCGCCCAGGCCAATGTCTCGCGTCTCGTCGATCGCCCGATAACCTTCGGCGACATGGTCTGGCTGTCCTGGTCGGCCGATGCCGGCCTTGTTTTGACACGCTGAGGGGGCAAGAATGGCCGAAACCGTCGCTCCCTCGAAGCCAGGATTGGCCAAATGGCTGGTCGTCATCATTCCCTATCTGTGGATGGTGCTCTTCTTCCTGACGCCCTTCCTGATCATCGTGAAGATTTCGCTGTCCGACACGGCGATCGCCATGCCGCCCTACACGCCGGTGTTGGAAGGTTTCGCAGCGATCGGGGATTTCATCAGCCAGCTGGATTTCGAGAACTACGTCTTCCTTACGGAAGACTCTCTCTATTTCAACGCCTATGTTTCGTCGCTCCGCATCGCGCTAATCTCGACCTTTCTGCTGCTTCTGATCGGTTATCCCATGGCGCTTGCCATGGCGCGTGCTTCCGTCAGCATTCGCCCGACGCTTGTTATGCTGGTCATCCTGCCCTTCTGGACCTCGTTCCTGATCCGCGTCTATGCCTGGATCGGCATCCTGAAGCCGGAGGGGCTGCTGACCGTACTTCTGCAATCGCTCGGCCTGATGGACGAAGGCAGCCAGGTCCAGATCTTCCGCACTGAGATCGCCGTCTTCATCGGCATCGTCTATTCCTATCTGCCCTTCATGGTGCTGCCGCTCTATTCGGCTCTGGAGAAGATGGACGGCACCCTGCTGGAAGCCGCGAGCGACCTCGGCTGCCCGCCGTGGAAGGCCTTCTGGAAGATCACCTTCCCGCTGTCGATCCCGGGCGTGATCGCCGGCTCGATGATCTGCTTCATCCCGATCACCGGCGAATTTGTCATCCCCGATCTGCTTGGCGGTGCTGATACGCTGATGATCGGCAAGACACTCTGGACCGAATTCTTCGGCAACCGCGACTGGCCGCTGGCTTCCGCCGTCGCCGTCCTGCTCCTGCTCATTCTGGTCGTGCCCATCGCGATCTTCCAGAACCAGCAGCAGAAAGTGTGAGGGCGCGACGATGAAACCCGGAAAATTCGACGCCACTATCCTGACGCTCAGCTTCGCCTTTCTCTACATCCCGATCCTGATCCTGGTGATCTATTCCTTCAACGAGTCGAAGCTGGTGACGGTCTGGGGTGGCTTTTCGCTCAAGTGGTACGGCGAGATGTGGCGAAATGCCGGCCTGATGAGCGCGGCCTGGGTCACGCTCCAGGTCGGTCTTTTGAGCGCCACGCTCGGTACGGTGCTCGGCACGCTCGCCGCTCTCACACTCGTTCGCTACACACGCTTCAAGGGACGCCTGCTGTTTTCCGGCATGGTCTATGCCCCACTGGTCATGCCTGAAGTCATCACCGGCCTGTCGCTGCTCTTGCTCTTCGTCGCCATCGGCGTCGATCGCGGCCTGATGACCGTCGTCATCGCCCACACGACCTTCACCATGTGTTACGTGGCGATCGTCGTGCAGTCGCGTCTCCTCACCTTCGATACGAGCCTGGAAGAGGCAGCGCAGGACCTGGGGTGCCCGCCGGTCAAGACCTTCTTCAAGGTGACCCTGCCGCTGATCCTGCCCGCCGTCATCTCCGGCTGGATGCTCGCCTTCACGCTCTCGCTGGACGATCTCGTCATCGCAAGCTTCACCACCGGTCCAGGTGCCACGACGCTGCCGATCAAGATCTACTCGCAGGTGCGCTTAGGGGTTACGCCCGAGATCAACGCCATCTGCACCATCCTCATCGGGATCGTGACCCTCGGCGTCATCATCGCCTCGATCGGTACCAAGCAGCGGGAACTTCAGCGGCAGCGAGACGAACATGTCGCCGCGCGAGGCACACTGGCCTGAACATGCAAGACGGGGTGTGTCAGCCCCTCGGCGGCATCAGGATATAGGCCACCAACCAAATCGGCAGGATGACCACGGCCCCCATCACCATGCGCGGTGCCGCCCAGGCGAAGGCCGAGATCATGCCATTGTGCAACTCCTCGGCCGTCACACCCAGGAAGTCCATGACCGATCTGGGCGTGATGCCGAAGATGGACAACAGGCTGCCGGCCAGCAACGATGCCAGAGCCAGTTTCAGAAAACCCGACAGCATTGTTTGCACCAGCCGTCCCCCAACCTGTGATTCGTCCATTCTAGTATTTGAGTTTTCGAATGGAACTGTCAGGCAGCGACGCTTCGGACCTTTATTGTCCAGGGACCGGCCGAGCGGGGATAGGCGAGATGACGGGATCGCTCCACGCGCCGCCAATGAAGAAGCTGAGCGGAAGCTGTGTCTGGTCGCCGTTGCTGGCCGCTGACAGTGCACCTGTCAGCGCCAGTGCCTGGCGGCTGTAGGGAATGATCCCCGCCAGGTCGAGCTTCTGTCGCTTACCGATGATGTCAGCTCGTTCGACTTCCGCCGACCCCTCCGAAAAACTGACGGCGATATCCAGCGTGCTGTAATCCAAGCCGTCGTTTCCGGTGGCGCTCAGCTGGAAGTAAGCCCGGTCGGCTGCGAGCCGCCGCAAGCCGTCCGGGCTGAAGCCGGTGACCTGCCCATTGTCCGACGCAATCGTCAATTTGCCGGACATGGCCTCGATGTTCTGCTGCCAGCCGGTCCCGACCAGTTTCGCATTGAAGCCGACTGATCCGGTCCCCTTGAGTGAAGGGCCCCCATCAAGTGAGAGGCGCGACATCAGATCTCCGAGATCGACGCGTGTCATTGTCACCGCGACGTCCGCGCCTTTGTCGAAACCTTCTCCCGTGCCGCTCAGCCGGGCAGCAATCGTCCCACCGAGGAAGCGCGTGTCGGCAATCACCAGGTTGAGCGCATCACCCCGACCGATAAGGCTTGCCCCGAGGTCACTCATGGGAAAGCCGCCGAAAGCGGCCGTGGCCGCCGAAAGGCGCAGGTCGATGTCGAGCCAACGGGTCAGCCCGGGCAGGCGAACATTCGCCCGGTCACCGACATTGATGGACAGGGCCTGAAGCATATCGTCCAGTTGAAGATGGTCGATGGCAAGCGTGCTGCTCAGGAGGGGGCGCTCGCCGGGACGATTTTTGAGCGCCAGGATGCCGTCACCGCGGCTATCGTTGATCTCGAAGTCGAGATCCTCGAAGCGCCATTCGTCCTCGGCATTCGTCACCCGCGCCTGGATGGCGGCGGTTCGCCAGCGTTCGGTTCCGGCAAGGCGAAGGCCGAGGGCCGCAGCCGTCTTGGGAACATCGGAGATGCGAATGTTGATATCGGTGTCTTCGGCGCTCGCCTGACGCAGGCTAACGGTTCCGCGAACTTCTGCGCTCAAATCCGCAATCGAGGCGGATGCATCAACCCGGCTCGCTGCTCCGCCGATCAGGACCAACGGCGTCGGCGTCTGGAGTTTGACCGAAACCGGAGTGTCGCCCAGCCGAAAACGTCCCTGACCGGATAGGGGCGCTGCAAGACCTGGCCAATCGATATTTGCATTGACGCCGCTTGCAACGAAAGACGCGCCGCTGGCGACATCGGTCAGCGTGACCTCGCCATCGATGATCTCGACCGATCCGATTTCCGCATTGTCGGCGGCACCGTTTGTCTGAACATCAGGCGTGGCGGCTACTGCCGCGCGGACCGCATCGCTCAAGACGCCTTGATCGCTCCAGTCGAGCCCACCATCGATACCGCGCCAGACCTGGATCCGCGGGCGCTCCAGGCGAAACGCACTGAAGTCCGGCCGGCCGGCAAGCGCGGAGATCAGGCCGAACCGCGCAGACAGCCGATCAACCTCCCCAAGCGTCTCCAGTTCGCCATTGGAGATGCGCGTCACCTTGATGCCGGTCAACGTGATCTCCGGCTGCGGCCAGAAGCCGATATCGGCAACGTCGTCGATCGTCACCTCGTGTCCGACCCAGGCCGCAATCGACGAGGCGATGGCAGATCGCACCACGGAACTCGACACCAGATAAGGAGCGCTGAGCCGCAGGACGACCGATACGGCCACGATGACAGCGGCGATCAGCAAGGCGAGCTTGATCATGCCCCTGCGGCGGCCACGCGGCCAGCGGGAGGAGGGGCGTGAAGTATGATCGCCACGTCCTGGATTGCGCATGCCCTGATGAAGGTCCTGAGGTTTCGTGAACTTCTGCGCGGATATAGGAATTTGCCCTCTGGTGCAAATGTCAGACCATATTCCAAGCCGCACGCGTCTGTATATTGCATTGCCGCATGCTATAGAAAGACCATGCGCTTGAGGAGGATCAGCATGACCGGACAAAAAGCCCTTTGGACACCGTCTGAAGATTTCAAGACGAAACAGCCGCTTACCCTGTTCATGCAGTGGTGCGCCGATCGCCTTGGCCGGAGCTTTGCAGATTATGATGATTTTCATCGCTGGTCGGTCGAGGACCGCGCTGCATTCTGGTCTGCTGTCTGGGACTATTGCGAGGTGATCGGCGAAAAGGGCGGTTTGGCGCTGTCTGACGGCGATGACATGCTCAAAGCACGCTTCTTCCCCGAAGCGCGACTGAATTTCGCCGAGAACCTGCTCGCCCATGCAGGCGAGGGCGATGCGCTGATCTTTCGGGGCGAGAACAAGGTCGCCGATCGGTGGTCCTGGTCGCGCCTGACTGCGACGGTATCGCGCCTGCAGCAGGCGCTTTCCGCCATGGGCATCGGTGAAGGTGACCGTGTGGCGGCCATGATGCCGAACATGCCGGAGACGGTGGCCCTGATGCTGGCCGTCACCTCGCTCGGTGCTATCTGGTCCTCCTGCTCGCCTGATTTCGGCGATCAGGGCGTGCTCGACCGTTTCGGCCAGATCGAACCGAAGCTTTTCGTTGCCTGTGACGGCTATTGGTATAACGGCAAACGGCAGGACGTCTCCGACAAGATTGTCGCCGTCGCCGCCAAGCTCGATGTCCCGGTGCTCGTCGTTCCCTACGCAGGAGACACGGCGGCGCTGATCGAGCGCTTGCCGGATGGCCGCAGCTTCGAACAGTTCATCACCGATTTCTCGGTCAAGGACATCGAGTATCGCCGTCTGCCGTTCTCCCATCCGATCTACATCCTCTTCTCCTCCGGCACGACCGGCGTGCCGAAATGCATCGTCCATTCGGCCGGCGGCACCCTCTTGCAGCATCTGAAGGAGCATCGTTTCCATTGCGGGCTTGAGGCCGGAGAGCGGCTTTTCTACTTCACCACCTGCGGCTGGATGATGTGGAACTGGCTCGTCTCGGGCCTTGCCTGTGGCGCCACCCTCTGCCTCTACGATGGCTCGCCCTTCTATCCCGACGGTAATGTCCTCTTCGACTATGCCGCGACCGAGAAATTCGCCATCTTCGGCACATCGGCCAAATACATCGACGCCGTCCGAAAGGGCGGCCTCGTTCCGAAGAGCTCGCATGATCTATCGAGCCTGAGGCTGATGACGTCGACGGGCTCGCCGCTGTCGCCGGAAGGCTTCTCCTTCGTCTATGAGGGCATCAAGGACGATATCCAGCTTGCCTCCATTTCCGGCGGCACCGACATCGTGTCCTGCTTCGTGCTCGGCAATCCGCTGAAGCCCGTCTGGCGTGGCGAAATCCAGGGGCCGGGCCTCGGGCTTGCGGTTGAGGTCTGGGATGACGACGGCAAACCGGTCCGCGGCGAGAAGGGCGAACTGATCTGTGCCAAGGCCTTCCCGTCGATGCCGGTGATGTTCTGGAACGATCCCGACGGCGCCAAGTATCGCGCCGCTTATTTCGAACGCTTCGAGAACACCTGGTGCCATGGCGACTTCGCCGAATGGACCGAGCATGACGGGATCGTCATCCACGGGCGGTCAGACGCGACCCTGAACCCCGGCGGTGTCCGGATCGGGACGGCCGAGATCTACAACCAGGTCGAAAAGCTCGATGAAGTGGTCGAGGCGATCTGCATCGGTCAGGACTGGGATGACGATGTCCGCGTTATCCTATTCGTGCGCCTCGCGCCGGGCCTGTCTCTGACCGAGGAACTCGACAAAAAGATCAAGACGCAGATCCGCACCGGCGCCTCGCCGCGTCACGTCCCGGCCAAGATCATTCAGGTGGACGATATTCCCCGCACCAAGTCCGGCAAAATCGTCGAGCTTGCCGTGCGCGAGGTGGTGCACGGACGACCTGTCAAGAACAGGGAGGCGCTCGCCAATCCGGAAGCGCTCGCCCTCTTCGCCGATCTGCCACAGCTGCGCTCCTGACGAAAATGTGTCCCGAAACACAGCAATATCAGGGCAATACCTCAAATGTTGGGTAGCTGGCGGCGCCGACGGGTAAGGATCTCTTAACTGGCATTCGGCAAGACTGAGGGCAACTTGGAGATGCGCGATCAGACGCAGTGAGGCCTCGATTTAAGCCTCCGACAAAATGTCGATCGCTCGAGTACTCCGGTTCGACAGCATTGACTCAAGGGCGGCTTCGGCCGCCCTTTTTTTGTCGTGCGATGCCGGTTCAACGTCGTTCGTCGAGCGATCGGGAAACCAGGATCACGGGGATCAGGCCGGCAGCAATGATGATGATCGCCGCCACCGAGGCATCCTGTGCCATGCCCCGCGAGGCATCTTCATAGACCAGCGTCGCCAGCGTATTGAAGTTGAATGGTCTCAGCAGGATCGTGGCCGAGAGCTCCTTCAGCGTCTCGATGAAGACGAGCAGAGCCGCCGTCAGAACGGCAGGACGCAGGTTGGGAAGCAGCACCTGGCGCAATGTCTGCAGACCCGAGCGGCCGAGAGTCCGAGCCGCCATGTCGAGATGCGGGGATAGCTTCTGGAAACCGGCATCGATCGTGCCTTCCGCCATGGTCAGGAAGCGGACGGTGTAGGCATAGACGATTGCAAAACCTGTGCCCGACAGAAGAAGGCCGGTCGAAATGCCCAGGTTGGCACGCAGCCAACCGTCCAGGGCGTTGTCGAAGCTCGCAAGCGGGATCAGAACGCCAATCCCCAGCACAGTACCGGGAATGCCATAACCGAGTGCGGCAAGCCGTCCGGCGCCCTTCGCCAGACGCGAACGGTCTGTCCGCGCCGCATAGGAGAGCACGAAGGCCAGAAAGACCGTGATCAGGGCGGCGGCCGAGGACACGAGCGTCGAGTTCCAGAGGGCATCAAGCAGCCGCGGCTCGAGGAAATCTTCGAGACGACGCAATGCGAACCCGCCCAGCACGAAGACAGGCACGACGAAACCGACAAGGATCGGCAGAAGGCAGAAGATCGCCGCAAGCCACGCCTTCGGGCCCTTCAGCCTGAGCCGGATGGCATCGGGCACGATGGCCGTCGTCTTGTGGCTCGAGAAGCGCTGCTGTCTGCGAGCGATGCGCTCGATGACCAGAAGGCCGGCAACGATCACCAGCATCACGCAGGCAATCTGCGCTGCACCCGCCAGACTGCCGCGATTGAGCCAGGTGTCATAGACGGAGAAGGTCAGCGTTTGCACGCCCAGATACTCCACTGCCCCGATGTCGTTCAGCGTCTCCATCATCACAAGCGTCAGGCCGATCATGATCGCCGGGCGCGCCATCGGGACCTGGATGCGGGCAAAGACCCTGAATGGGCTGGAACCGAGTGTGCGGGCGACATCGGCTGCCGCGCGGCCCTGCATCAGGAACATCGATCGGCAGGCGAGGTAGACGTAAGGGTAGAGCACCGCCGACATGACCAGCACGGCGCCCGACAGCGATTTCACATCGAAGAAACTGTATTCGCGCGACGACGTGAAGCCGAAGATTGCCCTGTAGGTCGTCTGCACCGGTCCCGTGAAATCCAGAAACTCCCCGAAGGCATAGGCAGCCAGATATGAGGGAATGGCGAGCGGCAGAACAAGGGCTGGAGAGAGGAGGCGCCGCAGCGGAAACTCGCATGCCGTTACCAGCCATGCCGTGCCGACCCCGACCACAGCCGTCACGAGCCCGGTGAAGAGCAGCAGCCAGAAGGTCCTGACGCCAGCGCGCGGGATGACATTCGTCATCATGTGCTGCCAGTTGTCGGGCTCGGCCGAGAAGCCGATGACGAAGATCGCCACGATCGGCATGAAAACGACCGCCGCGGCAATCAGCGCAGCAAACGTTGCCGATCCCATGCGTCTGCTGGCATGCGTGCCCTTGGGCGAAACGGAGTGGGCTGTGCCCGTGCGCGGCAATGTGGACAAACGGTCGGCCCTTGCGAATGCGGGAATGGTTTTCCTCTAGCGGAAAGCGAGGGCGATGAAAACCGGCCCGACTGTCGCGGCGTGGTCAGCGCCGCAGATGTGCGAGACTTTCGCCGATCAATCGCAACCCAAGTGCACCGATGACAACGCTGGCGAGCCGGTCGACCCAAAGTTTCGCGCTGAGATAGGCGCGTTGCGAGCGCGGCACCGAGAAGGCGATCGCAACGATGGCATACCACCCGGCCTCGATCAGAAAGATCACCGGCGGCAGTGCAATAACCACCATGAGTGGCGGGTTTTGCGGCATCAGGGCCGCAAAGATGCTGGCATAGACCACGGCAGTCTTCGGATTGCTGATCTGCGTGACGAAGCCGAGCGCCAGGCAGCGCGGCAGCGAGTGCATGGTCCGCCCCTCTGCCGATCCGACCGAGATCGGCGCAGCTGCGCCGCGCCAGATCATCACACCGAGATAGACGAGATAGAGTCCGCCCGCGACCTTCAAAACCAGGTAGAGCCATTCAACCCGTTCGAGCAGAGCAATAAGACCAGTGAGCGCCAGAACCGCAAACAGAGCCCCACCAAGCCCCATCCCGATCGCTGCTGCAAGTCCATGCAATCGCGTATTGGCAACCGAAATCCGCGAAACAAGTACGAAGCTCGGCCCGGGGCTCATGGCACCGACCGCGATGGCGACGGCAATGCCGAGGAGAATGCTGAATGCCGTCATGCCGTTCTCCCCGTCCTCGCGATCATTCCGAGATGTCAGTCCGCCAATACCCTCGGCGAAGGAAAGGTCACCTCGACCAGCGTGCCTTCGTTTGGCGTCGACGATATCGCAAACTGGGCCCGGTTCGCGTCAACCATGGCCTTGGTCAGCGGAAGGCCGAGACCGGTGCCGTCGCCGCGATTGCGTGGCGTGCCGGTCGAAACCTGGCGGAAGGGTTTCATCGCCTGCTCGAGTTCGCTGCGCGACATTCCAATGCCGGTATCCCGGATCCGGAGCGCCACGCTGCCATTCGCTTCATATGCCGTCGACACGATGATCTGTCCGCCAGACGGCGTGAAGCGGATTGCATTCGCCAGGATGTTCAGCACGATCTGCTTGATCGAGCGCCCGTCGGCCACAACATTCGGCACGGCCTGCGACAGCGCGGTGCGGATGATCACCCGCTGGCCATTCGCCTGCGGCTGCACGATCGATACGGCTGCCTGCACCATTTCGTTCAGCCCGACGGAGGAGAAATCGAGCTCCATCTCGCCCGCCTCGATCTTGGAAATGTCGAGGAGGTCGTTGACGATGTCGAGCACATGACGGCCAGAGCGCACGATGTCGTGCGCGTATTCGCCGTAGCGCGGATGACCGACCGGGCCGAAATGCTCGTTGGCCATCATGTCGGCAAAGCCGATGATCGCGTTGAGCGGTGTCCGGATCTCATGGCTGACGCGGGCAAGGAAGTCGGTCTTGTGGGCGTTGGCCGTTTCCGCCGCGCGCTTTGCGTTGCGCAGCTCTTCCTCGGTCCGCTTCCATTGCGTGATGTCGCGGATGACTGCGCAATAGCCGTTGGAGGAGTTGAGCCTGCCGATGGTCATGAACAGCGGCAGGAAGCCGCCGGAGGCCTCGCGACCGATCACTTCGCGACCGTCGTTCAGGACGCTAGCGACGCCATGACCGGCAAGTCCGCTCAGATAGTCGAGGATCGACTTCTGGCTCTCATGCGCAAACAGCATGACAAAGGGTTTCCCGCGCGTCTCCATGTCGTCGAAGTTGAAGAGCGCGCTTGCCGCCCGGTTCATCGAACGGATGTCACCGTCGGAATCGAGGATCACCACGCCGTCGGTCGCGGTTTCCAGGATCGAACGCAGCTCGTCCACTTCGACCTTCATGCGCGCGAGTTCCCCCGCCTGCGCCGGTGTCGCGGCCGATGCAACCGTCACCGTCTCGGGCTCGGCCGGCATTTCCGGCCGGACCTGTTCTTCGGGCTGGGCAATCAGCGCCAGCATCAGGGCGGTGGTTTCCTCGAAACGCACGGACTGCAGTCGTGCCGTGACCGGTAGCAGGCGATCGTTGGCGCAGAGCGCCACGACCTGGCCCGCCTCATCGCCGGGCTCTTCCAGATCACGACGCTGGATCAGCGTGTCGAGACCACCGACGTCGTCAAGTTCACCCAGCGTCTTGTATCCCGTCAGCGCGAAGAATTCCGGATTGGCGTGGATCAGCCGGTCGCCGACATGCACCAGGAGCGCGACCGGCATGAGGTCGATGATATCGGCAGTCAGGCTGCGCTCGCGTCTTCCTGCCGGCCGATCCGCCGATGGGCTCGGCAAATTGGCTTCGGCCGAACGCTCGGCGACGGGCTCGGTCGGCGTGATCGCGCTGGCGGGCGGCGTCTGGGGCGCTTCCGGCGTCTTCGGTGACGGCGCGGCCGGCTCGTTTCGCAGCACGGGTGGCTCCGACGACGCCAGCGACTGCTCGACCTTCGCCCTCAGGCTAAGCGGATCGAGCTTGCGGGCGATCTCCTGAAACGCGGCCTGTTCGCCGGGGGTTAGGCTGTCGCGCTGGCGGACACGGTGATCCTGCAGCTGCACGACCTTGTCCGGCAGGCTGGGTTTGCGCGGTTCCATGATCCGCAGCACCGGTGGTTCGAAGTCGACCGGGCGCGACGGAGGAACATCGTCGTTGCTTTTGGCTTCAGCGTGCGGTTCGGCGTCGTCGACAACGTCGTTGTCATCATCCGCATTGATAAGAGCGTCGAGGGTCTGCTCGCCAGCCTCGGCGATCTGCTCTTCGATAAAGTCTTCGGGCGGATGGGTCTCGCCTTCACTGAGTTCGCTCAAGAACTCCGCGAGTTCCTCGTCCCGGTCGCTGTGCACACCGGTCGGCAGTTCGTCCGGCGCATCAAAGGAGGGCTGCTGCTCAACAAAGGTCATGCCGATCGCGTCTGGATCTTCCTGGGCGTCCGCGACCCTGACGATCCCGAAGCCGCGGAAGCCGTCGAATTCGCGGTTGCGCGTATAGGTCGGCAGCGCCGCCAGATCTACGGGCACGACCAGTCGGGTTCCTTCGACGGGCCAGTAGATCGTCTTGCCGGACCAGGTGTCGCGCTTCTTCAGGAGCTCGCCGATCTTGCCGTCTGGATCGAGATTGAAAAGGGCCGCGAGATCGGAGAAGGCGACGCCCTCGATATCGGCAGCACGCGGGCCGACGGCCTGGGCAAACTCCGCCGAGACTTCGCTGAACCGGCCCTCGGCATCGATCTTCCAGACGAAGCGTGTGGCGCGCCGATCCTGATGAAACGTGAAACCTTCGGTGCCAGGGCCATGGCCCGCGAGCCTGGTTGTCGGCGCGACGGTCGCTGCAGCGGCGGTCTCAACGGTCTCGACGATCTGATTGGTAGCGGGCACGTCCGCTTCCGTGACAACAGGCGGTTCGTCGGAATGTTCGGTCGTCTCTGACGCAGCCAGATCCGGCTCGCTTGCGAGCACATCTGCCGTTTCATCCGCGAGCGCCTCGACATCCGCGTCCACCGTTTCGTCCTCTGCGTCGAAAGCGTCGGTGTCCGGCTCGATTTCTTCAATGTCTCCGAGGGCAGCAATCACGCTCTCAAAGGGCGCAGCAGGCGAGGGGAGCTCGGCCGATTCTGCCATTGCCTCATCCGCGGAGATTGCGAAGTCTTCGGTCTCGGTCTCGTCTTCGACCGTATCGTCGGCCCGGACAGGCTCGGCGATCGCGGTCGGCAGATCCTCCTCTTCCGCAAAGTCGTCGCTCGGGTCCATCTGGCCGAGGATCGTCTCGACCGCGAACAGAAGATGGAGCGCCGGCGCGTCGGAAATCTTGCCGATGGCGGCGGGGAGATATCCCCGGCCTGTCGGGATCGGCCGCTTGACGAGCCTGTCTGCATCCGCCTCGACCAGATTGATCAGCATGCGCGCCGTCTGCGGCGTGATGCCGAGGCCCGGGAAACCGTCGGAGCTCGCGACGAGGCCGCCCTCGCCATCGAGCACGGCCATATGCGTGTCCGGATCGTCAAAGCCGCTCATCAGTTCCTGGGCGAGCTGCTTTTCCCCGGTCGCGCGCTTGAGGGCCGGCAGCGAGAGCAGGATCACCGGCTCCCCCTTGCGGATCTCGATGCAGTCGGCGGATGCCGTGATCGGCAGCTTCTGGAAGCCCGAGGTGATGCGCAGCATCAGATTGCGGCTGTCGCCCGGCGATGACAATTGGCGGGCAACCGTTTCGAGCTGCCGAAAGGTGATGTCGCCACGGTTAGGACCTTCCTCGAGAAAGTCGTAGATCGAGTTGGCGCCGAAGAAGCGGGCGCCGGCCCCGTTGCACCAGAGAACCCGTCCCAACCCCGGCGCAAACAGCACGAGCGCCTCGCCCCGCGCCAGACGCGGTCGGATGAGGTCGTGCACGGCGACGTCGATGAATGGGTATTGAGCGGGCATTTTCGGACCTGTCGCTTCATGGCCTGCGAGTAAATTAACAGATTTTTAATAGCTAGGCAGTGCCTTTGGGTCCAGAAAGTCGGGACCCTTTCGATTGGTAAGGTTAATCCGCCCCGGTTTTCAACATGCAGAAAATCTAATTGTGCGGCGCACAATAATATTGCAATGCACAATATCAGGTGCTATATAGGGTTCATGAATGAAACATGAGGGGTCGCTGAGACCCCCGACAAGAGGAAATGCACCATGAACACCAATGATATCTTCTCTTTCTCCTCCTTCGATCCTTCGAAGATGCAGGAAAGCTTCCGTGACTTCGCCGAAAAGGGCGCAGTCCAGTCGAAGGAAGCCTATGCCAAGATGAAGTCCGCCACGGAAGAAGCCACGAAGACCGTGGAAGCGACCGTCCAGACGGCCCAGGCCGGCACCGTCGAACTCGGCCTCAAGGCGATCGACGCCATGCGCACCAATGCCGACCTCTCGCTCTCGCACATGGAAGCGCTGCTCGGCGTCAAGTCGATGGCTGAACTGGTCGAACTCCAGACCGCCTTCATCCGCAAGCAGGCTGAAGTGACGATCGAACAGGCCAAGGCGATCCAGGAAACCGCCAAGAAGGTTGCCGAAACGATGACCAAGCCTGGCAAGGAAGCTGCCGAAAAGGTCATGTCCTCGCTCAAGGTCGCCTGATCGACTGCGATTACTGAAAAATCCTCCCAAGGATCTTAGGCCGGGCATAGCGCCCGGCCTTTTTCATAACCCCAAGCCTTTTCGCCTGATGCGCAGAAAGGGCTTGAAAAAAAATCCATCTGCTCGTATGTGACCCCTCGACGGCGTCAGCGACGCGGTCATGTGCGGTTGTAGCTCAGTTGGTTAGAGCGCAGGTTTGTGGCACCTGAGGTCGGAGGTTCGAGACCCCCCAACCGTACCATTTTCTCCCTGGTTGATACTGAAGCAATCTGGAACGCCCGCTTGGCGCGGCCCGTGTGTGTGTCCGCATGCTCTTCAATGCCTAAAATGCGATCGTTTGCATTAACCTGAAAACAAGGCTTCGGACAGTTCCGGCTTTGAACCTCGACCTTTTGGTGCTCTCACTTGAACCAGACGAGCGGAGGTCCGATGGAACGTCGCAAAGAGATAAGACAGCGCTGCGAACTGGATTCGCTGGTCCTGATGTTCGGCTGCCATGTCCGGGGATGGATTTCCGACTGCAGCCCCAAGGGGCTGGGTCTGGTGCTCTCCGAAGGAATAGAACTCGCGGATCAGGAGCCGCTTGTCCTTTATTGCGATCTGTTCGGTGTTCTGCATGCCGAGATCATCTGGAAGCAGGACGAGAAGATCGGCGCGCGGATACGCAACTGGAAGACGGCGGCGGTCAGCAGCCGGATCCGGCCCTACCTCCTGCGGCCATCGAGGATCTGATGATTGCGGTCTTCAGGCTGCCGCGTCGTTGTCGTCACGGATTGCAGAGCGCGCAGTAGGTAGGGTCCGCAACGGCGCCGAGGGCGTGCTCACGGCGCTCCTCCACGCCACAGGAAACACAGCCGAACACATCATGCCGCGGCAGCGATGTCGGACAGCCACAGAGGCTGCAGGGCAGACCGTATTCGGTTCTGACCTTGCCCCAGCCCGGATGGCGGCAATGCGTGCAAGGTGTCGACAGACGCGCTGCCATCTGCCGTCCAACCTCGCCAATCACCACCATTCGCCGGGGATTCATGAAGGCCCGCATGTCGGTCTCGATATGCGCTCGTCCGGTCGGGGAAAGCCCGACCGCGGTCCCGATCGCGATTTCCAGATCCGCAACAGTGCGAATGCCCTTGGCCACCGGTGCGTTCAACCGACCTACGGGCGCGACGACCAGGCCCTGCTCCGGGAAGCCGATCCGCTCGAGAAAGGCGTCTGCATCCCCGACCGAAACGGCAGGGCAGTGACCGAATGTTGGCCGCTCGTCGATCCTCATTTCCGCGATTTCGAAGCCCTGTGCCGCGTCCACGTAGAGCAGCAGCTCGCGACCGACCGCGAGCAATGGAATGGTCGGATGGGGGCCATAGGCGCCCTCGCTGGCAAGCGCTGCCTGCAGACCAGTTTCCTGCATGGCGGCTTGTGCCTTGGCCCGTGCCGCCTCCAGCATCGTCCCGGATCGCGGCCGATCCCGGGTGAAGGTCCCGAATTGATCGGTATCGAGGGCCGATGGCAGCACCAGGTCGATACCGATGGCTGCGAACGACGCGGAGAGAGCGCGCTCCTTTCCGTGAATCGTCGCCATGGCCATCCGTCGCGGCAGCACGAAGTCCGAGGCGGACCGACCGTTCGTCATGTTGTCTTCCTGCATCTGTTCCGGGCCGCAGATGTGCCGCCGTCTCTTTTGTTTCGGACCTTCATTGCTTGCGCCGGTCCGTTCCGGTGTCCAAGGCGTCCGCCCAAACAAAATTCCCCGCCATGTTGCCATGACGGGGTTTCAAAGCGTGTGACTGTGCCTGTCGTCAGGCGCGAGTCACTTCCTTCACCCAGCCATGTGTATCCGCCACGGATCCGCGCTGGATGCCGGTCAGCTGGTTTCGCAGCTTTTCCGTTTCCATGCCCGTGCCGGCATTGCCGATGACGAATTCGCCGCTGGGATGGCGCACCGTGCCGATCGCGGCAACAACGGCAGCCGTGCCGCAGGCGAAGGCCTCGCGCAGCTTGCCGCTCTTGGCGTCCGCCATCCATTCATCGAAGGAATAGGGGCGCTCGATGACATCAAGGCCGTTGTCTCCGGCAAGCTTGATGATCGAGTTGCGGGTGATGCCCGGCAGGATCGTGCCCGAGAGCGGTGGCGTGACCACGGTGTTGTCGTCCATGACAAAGAAGACGTTCATGCCGCCCAGCTCTTCGATCCACTTGTGTTCGGCGGCATCCAGGAAGACGACCTGGTCGCAGCCGCGGCTTGCCGCTTCCTTCTGGGCGAGAAGGCTCGCCGCATAGTTGCCGCCGCACTTGGCCGCACCCGTGCCGCCAGGGGCTGCGCGGGTATAGTGCTCGCTGACCCAGAGCGTGACCGGCTTGCTGCCGCCCTTGAAATAGGGGCCGACGGGCGAAGCGATGACGCAGAACACGTATTCACGCGAGGGGCGCACGCCGAGGAAGGCTTCGCTGGCGAACATGAAGGGACGCAGATAGAGGCTGCCTTCGCCTTCCGGAACCCACTTGGCGTCGATCTTCACCAGTTCCTCGACGGCCCTCAGGAAAAGCTCTTCCGGCACATCAGGCATTGCCATGCGCTCGGCCGACCTGTTGAAGCGGCGGGCATTCTCTTCCGGGCGGAAGAGCGTGATGCGGCCGTCAGCGGCCTTGTAGGCTTTCATGCCTTCGAAGATTTCCTGCGCATAATGCAGCACGCTTGCCGCCGGGTCGACCTGGAAGGGCTTGCGCGCCGAGACTTCCGGGCTGTGCCAGCCCTTGTCGACGTGCCAATGCACCACCGCCATATGATCGGTGAACAGCGTTCCGAAGCCCAGGTTTTCGAAAGCCGCGAGCCGCTCGGCTTCCGGCATGGGCGAGGCATTCGGAACGATCTGGAAGTCGAGGAGTGCGGTATTCGTGGTCATGGAGAGCCTGTGTCTGAGCTGTTCACGGTTGCGCTGGCCGCGCCGATGGAGACGGTCGCGACCGGTGCCGTCGTTTGTGCGGTTTGATCGCGGTTTGTCAACAGAAACCATGCTATCGCGATGCAGCAAAACGCTTGGTCTGCAGGGCCGAGAGCCGGCTTAGCCCGTCATGAGCCCGAACAGAAACCACAAGCCGGCGAGCGAGATGACCGCCCCCAGCGCCTGCACCAGCCGGCCGCCGCCGATCGGCTTCAAGGCAGCACCGATTGCGATCCCGATCACATGGATCACGCCAGTGGAGACCACGAAGCCCACGGTAAAGGCTGCGGGGTCGCTGGCGCGCGGCGCGAGCACACCATGCGGATAGCCATGCATGAGCGCGAAGGCTGCGATCAGCACCAGCGCCGCCCATTCCGGCGCCCGCCACGCGGCCGCAATCGCACCGCCGAGAACGATGACAGAAACGGCAATCCCGTATTCGATCGGCTGGTCGGGCAGAAGGCCGGTCATGCCGATGATCCCGCCGACGCACATGATCATCGGGAAAGTCGCCGGCAGCGTCCAGACCGATCGCCCACCCATCTGCGCGCCCCAGAGGCCGACGGCCAGCATGGCAAGCAGATGGTCTAAGCCAGCCAGCGGATGCCCGAATCCCGAGCCGAACCCGCCGAGCGGTCCGTCCATCACATGGGCATGGGCGGGAAGTGCAAAGAGGAGTGCAAACAGAAAGGCCGGAAGGCCGAGATGAAGCAAGGGCTGGCGCATGTCAGTATCCATGGGTGATCAGATCGGCGCAGTCTATCTGCGTCGATCATGACGGAAAAGCGTCCTCAAAACGCACTCCGGTCATCGGCCAACCGCGTCAGCTGAAGATCGCGCGATCTTCGTCCACCGCATCCTGCAGGAATTGCACCACCGCCCGAACGCGCACGAGTTCCCGCGCACTTTCGTGGAAGGTCGTCCAATAGGCGCGCCGGATGGTGACCTCGGGCAGCACGCGAACGAGGTTGTCATACTGCCGGGCGATATAGCTGTGCAGGATACCGATGCCCGCACCCGCCAGCACCGCCTCCGTCTGGCCAATCGCCGAGGAGATCTCGAAGCCGGCATTCCAGTCGCGCATCACCTCGCCGGTGAAATTCAGCGAAGGGGTGAAGATCAGGTCCTCGACATAGCCGATGCGTCGATGTCCCTTCAGACCTTCGGCGGTCGTCGGCAGGCCGTTCGTTTCGGCATAACCATTCGACGCATAGAGACCGAGCGTGTAATCGACGAGCTTCGACGAGACGAGCCGGCCCTGATCAGGCCGCTCCAGCGTCACGGCAATATCCGCCTCGCGTTGCGAGAGCGAAAACGAGCGCGGCACCGGCACCAGCTGGATCTTCAGCTCCGGATGCCGTTCGATGAGGGCACCGAGCCGTGACGCGAGGAAAAACACGCCGAAACCATCGGGTGCGCCGATGCGCACCGTGCCGGCCACCTGGGTGTCCGTCCGCCCGAGCCGCGCCTGCACCTCCAGCATCTCGGTTTCCATCCGCTCGGCGGAGGAAAGAAAGGCCTCGCCCTCGGCGGTCAACTCGCAGCCATTGGTGCGGCGGATGAACAGACGCGTCTTGAGCGCCGTCTCCAGCGCCGTCAGCCGGCGCGAAAGCGTGGCGTGGTTGAGTCCGAGACGGCGCGATGCGGCCAGGATCTGGCCGGTGCGCGCCACGGCCAGAAAGATGCGAACGTCATCCCAGTTCATCGGTGGCCCCCTCTGCTCCCGGAATGCGGGTTACCCCCCCCCCCCCCCCCCCCCCCCCCCCTCTGGCCTGCCGGCCATCTCCCCACATGGGGCAAGAACTGATGAGCTGCCGGCCGGTCGCCCGCCTTTGGAGCTTGCTGAACCGAGCAGCAAACGCGGCGCCACGTTCTCCCCCCCCCCCCCTTGCGTGGGAGATGTCACGCAGTGACAGAGGCGGGTATTCATATGCGATAGCCCTGCCCGTGTGGGGGAGATGCCTGGCAGGGCAGAGGGGGGTGGCACACGAAAGACCGATCAACGATGTCACCTAACATTAATTTTCGCACAACAGATGCGTAAATGATCGCGTTGATTTGTGCAAATCAAAGCGCATACTGCCTCCACAACAATCCAGGAGGACACCCATGTATCAGGTTGGTCATTTCATCGGTGGCAAGCATGTCGCCGGCACGTCGGGCCGCAAGCAGCCGATCTACAATCCGGCAACCGGTGAAGTGCAGGGCGAGGTCTCGCTCGCAAGCGCTGAAGAGCTGAACGCGGCGGTCGAGAACGCCAAGTCGGCCCAGGCCAAGTGGGCCGCCACCAATCCGCAGCGCCGCGCCCGCGTCTTCATGAAGTTCGTTCAGCTCCTGAACGACAATATGGATTCACTCGCCGAGACTCTCTCGCGCGAACACGGCAAGACCATCGAAGACGCCAAGGGCGACATCGTCCGTGGCCTGGAAGTCTGCGAATTCGTCATCGGCATCCCGCATCTGTCGAAGAGCGAGTTCACCGAAGGCGCTGGCCCGAACATCGACATGTATTCGATTCGGCAAGCGGTCGGCATCGGCGCCGGCATCACGCCGTTCAACTTCCCGGCCATGATCCCGATGTGGATGTTCGCGCCTGCGATTGCCTGCGGCAACGCCTTCATCCTGAAGCCGTCCGAGCGTGACCCGTCCGTTCCGATCCGCCTGGCTGAACTGATGATCGAGGCAGGGCTTCCCGCCGGCATCCTCAACGTCGTCAATGGTGACAAGTCCGCCGTCGACGGCATCTTGACGCATCCGGACATCTCGGCCGTCTCCTTCGTCGGCTCGACCGCGATTGCCCGTTACGTCTATGGAACGGCTGCGATGAACGGCAAGCGCGCTCAGTGCTTCGGCGGCGCCAAGAACCACATGATCATCATGCCGGATGCCGACCTCGACCAGGCCGCTCAGGCGCTGATGGGTGCCGGCTACGGCTCTGCCGGCGAACGCTGCATGGCAATCTCGGTCGCTGTTCCAGTCGGTGAAGAAACCGCCAACCGCCTGATCGAAAAGCTGACCCCGATGGTGGAAAGCCTGCGCATCGGCCCCTACACCGATGACAAGGCCGATCTCGGCCCCGTCGTCACCAAGGAAGCCCAGGCGCGCATCAAGGGCCTGATCGACTCTGGCGTCGAAGCCGGTGCCAAGCTCGTCGTCGATGGCCGCGATTTCAAGCTCCAGGGCTATGAAAACGGCTATTTCGTCGGCGGCTGCCTCTTCGATCACGTCACGCCGGATATGGACATCTACAAGACCGAGATCTTCGGCCCTGTCCTCTCGGTCGTGCGCGCCAAGACCTATGAAGAAGCCCTCGACCTGCCGATGAAGCACGAATACGGCAATGGCGTTGCGATCTACACCCGCGACGGCGACGCTGCTCGTGACTTCGCCAGCCGCATCAACATCGGCATGGTCGGCATCAACGTGCCGATCCCGGTTCCGCTCGCCTACCACTCCTTCGGTGGCTGGAAGTCCTCGTCTTTCGGCGATCTCAACCAGCACGGCACGGACTCCATCAAGTTCTGGACCCGCACCAAGACGGTCACAAGCCGCTGGCCGTCGGGCATCAAGGACGGTGCCGAGTTCGTCATGCCGACGATGAAGTAAGAGAAGCAACGTCGTTCACAATTGCGCCACCCCGTCGAAAGGCAGGGTGGCGTTCTCTTGCCAGCATGAAATCGGCTGATAGCTTCTCCGGCGGGAGGGCGGATCATGCCGAAAAAGAAGAACCATACCGGCGGCTGTCTTTGCGGGGCAGTGCGCTTCGAGGCCGATGCGCCGGCCGCCAAGCCACACACCTGTTCCTGCAAGATGTGCCAGCGCCATACGGGCAGTCTCACCGCCACCTGGGTCGAATTTCCGCGCGAGGCCGTGCGCTGGGTTGGCCCTGCAGGCATCCCCGCCACATGGCGCTCCTCCGACTTTTCGTCACGTGCATTCTGCGACACCTGTGGCTCTTCGATCGGCGCCATCGACGATCAGCCGACGGTGGCGCTCCTGCTCGGAGCCTTCGATCGCACCAGCGCCGCCGATCTCAGGCCCGCTTATCATTCCTACAAGGGTGGCCGACCGAAATGGTGGTGCATCGAGATTTGCGAGACCTGAACGGTGCAACGGGCGTCCGAAGTGTCCGAGCGCACTTGAGTGCGTGGTGCTCTCATGGTCAATGTTCAGGCGCGCGTTGCGGGGGATAGCGACGTGCCGGTTTTGATTTCATGAGGGACATTTCATGCAAGAGGCAGTCTTCGGCCGCGCCGACGCTTTGCGCCGCGGCGAGTTTCGCGGCAGCGCCGGTGAGTATTTCGGTATCTGGATCGTCAACATTCTCCTGACGATCGTCACGGTCGGCATCTACTCCGCCTGGGCCAAGGTTCGGCGCAACCGCTATTTCTACGGAAACTCATTCATTGACGGTCACTCCTTCGACTACCACGCCAAGGGGCTACAGATCTTCATCGGTCGTGCCATCGTTTTCGGCTACATCATTGGCTACAACATTCTCCTGACCTTCAGCCCGATCGCGGGCGGTATCCTGGCGTTGCTGATGTTCGTGCTGCTTCCCTGGATCGTCATGCGCAGCCTTCGCTTCAACGCCCGCGTCACGAGCTATCGCAACATCCGTTTCGACTTCGTCGGAAAGACCTGGGGCGCCTTCGTCGCGATCATCTTCGGCGGCCTCATCGCCTTCTTCTCGCTTGGCATCCTCGCGCCTTTCGCCAGCCGCTGGCTCTATCGCTACATCTTCAACAACCTGCGTTACGGCGACCGGGCCTTCGAGACAGATCCGAAGATCGGTGCGCTCTACCGCGTCTGGCTGCCAGCCTTCCTGCTGATGCTTGTCGGTGCGGCAGTCGGAGGGGCTCTCTTTGTCCTGATCTATTATGGTGCGGTGGCCAGCGCCGACTCGGGCATGGATGGCGAGGCCCTGCTCGTTCTCGGCATCTATGGAACGGTGATCCCGGTCTTGTTGCTTTGGGGCGTCGCGGCGATTTTCTATCGCATCGGCGTTCGCAACGTGGTGATGAATTCAGCCCGCTTCGATACCCGTCATTCCCTTTTTTCGGATCTGGGCCGCCTGCGTTATTTCTGGATCGTCGTCTCAAATCTGGTCGTCACCATCCTCACCCTCAGCCTGATGCGCCCCTGGGCAGCGGTCCGCGAGCACCGCTATGTGATCGAGCATTCCGGCATCGTGGTCGATGGTGAACTCGGTGATGTGGTATCCTCGATGCAGGCGTCCGGCTCCGCCGTGACGGCGGAATATCTCGATCTTGAAGGGTTCGACTTTGGCTTCTGACGACAAGCGCATCGCCTCCGGTCGCTGGCATCCTCCCGGCTCGAGCCGGTCGGCGCCGGCGGTCCTTCTGGCGGAGGGCAAGACCCTTTTTGTCCGGCTAGACGCCGGAGGCGATCCGGTGTCTCTGGGAGAACTGGCACGGACGGAGATATCGGCCCGCGTCGGTCGCATTCCCCGCCGGGTCACCTTCGCCGATAGCTCGCTCTTCGAGACCGATGACAACGACGCCGTCGACCTGTGGCTGAGCAAGCATGGCAAGAAGGGCGTCGTTCACGAACTGGAGCGGTTTCACCCACGTCTGGTCGCCTTCGTCTTCGCTGTTGTCGTGCTTGCGGGCCTGATCTACCGCTATGCAGTTCCGGCGCTGGTCGAAGTGGCCGTTCTGGTGACACCGCCGGCGGTCACCGAGTGGATGGCAAGCGGTACGCTTCTGTCGCTCGACCAGGCGGTGTTCAGCGAAAGCCGACTGCCCGAAGCCCGTCAGACGGAGATCCTGAAGGCCTTCAATCAGGTCGCAGTCCTCTCGTCCCGGGGTGTTGCCGGCTACAATCTCAATTTCCGTCAGGGTGGCCCGATTGGCCCGAACGCGTTTGCCCTTCCCGATGGAACGCTTGTCATCACCGACGAACTGATCGATCTTGCTGATGGCGACATGGACATGATCATCGGGGTCCTTGCCCACGAAATCGGCCATGTCGAGGAGGAGCACTCGCTCCGCCAGCTCTATCGCGCAGCCGGCATGGCCGGTCTAATCATGCTGATCGCAGGCGATGTCGGTGCGGCCGGCGAGGACATTCTGACCAATGGCGCTGCCCTGATGTCACTCTCCCATTCGCGTGACGCGGAAAACGAGGCCGACCGTATCTCGGTGGAGCTGATGGCCAAGGCCGGCCGTGATCCGCGCGCCATCGGCCGCTTCTTCGCTCGGTTGGAAGAAAAACTCGGTCTCGATGGAGACTCCTCCTTCCTGTCCACCCATCCGGGCACCAGTGAGCGGCGGGAGGCAATCGACGATCACGCGAAAACTGTCGAAGCTGGTGGCATCTGAGGGGGAGGCCAGGCGGGAGGCGGACTATGGCACATGCCGAAATGCAAGAAGGGGCGGTCTGAGACCGCCCCTTCTGCTTTCAAGTATACGCGGAAGATTACTGCGTTGCGCCGTCGTTCAGGCCGACCTTGTCGACCAGTTCGGAAGCGGTCTTGCGGTTGGCAGCGATGTCGGCGAGCGGCAGCGGATCAGCCTTGATCGCGCCGAAGCTGGCAACCATCTCGGAAACCTTGGCATTGGGGCCGACAGGATATTCGAAGACCTGCTCGGCATAGATGGTCTGCGCTTCGTCGGAAGCCAGGAATTCCATCAGCTTGACGGCATTGTCCTTGTTCGGTGCGTTCTTTGTCAGCGCCATGCCGGAAATGTTGACATGCGTGCCACGGTCAGCGGCGTTCGGGAAGAGAACCTTGACCGAAGCGGCCCAGTCCTTTTCTTCCGGATCCTTCTCGTTGGTCTTCATCAGACCGAGGTAGTAGGTGTTGGCAAGGCCGAGATCGCATTCGCCGGCATGGATTGCCTTCGCCTGGGCGCGGTCGTTGCCGTCAGGCTTCTTGACCAGGTTCTGCTTCAGGCCTGCGAGCCATGTTTCCGTGTATTCGGCGCCATGGTGGGCGACCATCGAGGCGAACAGGCCGACATTGTAGGCGTGCTGACCGTCGCGCATGCAAATGCGGCCCTTCCACTTGGGATCGGCGAGTTCCTCATAGGTGATCGCATCTTCGGAGACGCGGTCCTTGGAAGCATAGAGAACGCGGCCACGGGTGGTCAGGCCGAACCAATTGCCTTCCGGATCACGATACTGCGCCGGGATCTGGCTGGTGATGTTCTCGTCGACGAGCGGCTGGGTCACGCCGCCATCCTTGGCTTCCGTGAGGCGCGCGATGTCGACCGTCAGAATGACGTCGGCCGGCGAGTTTGCACCTTCTGCCGTGATGCGCTCGACGAGGCCCTTGTCGAGGAAAAGCACATTGGTCTTGATGCCCGTTTCCTTGGTGAAGGCGTCCATCAGCGGCTGGATCAGTTCCGGCTGACGATAGGAATAGATGTTGACTTCGCCGTCTGCCAGTGCCGAGCCGGCCGAAAGGGCCAGAACGGAAACTGCACCGAGTGCGATGGTACGGATGGATGTCATGGTAGGCCTCCCTCTTTGCGGATTGTTGAGGCGCATATTCATGAAATGGGATAAGCTGTCAATTGTAGTCCAGTTTAATCACCAACACGTGAGTCTAGAACTTGAGTATTTTGGAATTGTTCAAAACTGCAAAAGGCGCTATATAAGCCGCAAGAAAACAGAGGAATCGTGCATGCGTTTGACAAAACAGACAAATTACGCCGTGCGCATGCTGATGTATTGCGCAGCCAACAGCGACCAGTTGAGCCGGATCCCGGAGATCGCCAAGGCCTATGGCGTGTCGGAGCTCTTCCTGTTCAAGATTCTGCAGCCGCTGAACAAGGCCGGTTTGGTCGAGACCGTCCGCGGTCGTAACGGTGGCGTGCGCCTCGGCCGTCCGGCCGAAAAGATCACGCTGTTCGATGTCGTGAAGGTCACGGAAGACAGCTTCGCCATGGCGGAATGCTTCGAGGACGACGGTGACGTCGAATGCCCGCTGATCGACAGCTGTGGCCTGAACTCTGCGCTGCGCAAGGCGCTGAACGCCTTCTTCGACGTGCTTTCTGAATACACGATCGACGACCTCGTCAAGGCACGCCCGCAGATCAACTTCCTGCTCGGCATCGACGACCTGCAGCCGCGCCGTGTGGCCGCCGCTCCAGCTGCCGCACCGGCCGCCTGAAAATCGTCGAATATTCACTTGATCAAACCCGCCGAAAGGCGGGTTTTTTCGTTGCAGGGCAGTGCCTTTACGCCCGCCTTGCTTCCTTCCGGCACTCTGCTACGTTTACGTTCACGGCAGTTAAGATCTGCCGGTTGGGGCGGCTTGAAACGGGTCGCTGGTGCAGGTCTCTGGGGGGAGCATGTACGACTATGTCATCATCGGTGGCGGATCGGCCGGCTCGGTCCTTGCGGCGCGGCTGAGCGAGGACCCGTCGGTTACCGTCTGCCTGCTGGAAGCCGGCGGTCGGGGTGACGGCATCTTCGCCCGCGTGCCGATGGCGTCAGCGGCTGTTGTGCCGGGTCATGTGAAGAGCGGAAACTGGCGTTTTTCGACGGTGCCGCAGGAGGGCCTCAACGGACGTCGGGGTTACCAGCCGCGCGGTCGCGGCCTTGGCGGATCGAGCCTGATCAATGCCATGCTCTATGTCCGCGGGCATACCGGCGATTACGATGAGTGGGCGTCTCTCGGCTGTGAAGGCTGGTCGTGGAAGGACGTCCTTCCCTGGTTCAAGAAGGCCGAGGACAACATCCGTGGGGCGGACGATTTGCATGGCCGCGGTGGCCCGCTTCAGGTCTGCGATCAGAACTGGGCGCGCCCGATCAACCAGGCCTTCCTGAAGGCCTGCGAACAGCGCGGTCACCGTCAGAACGACGATTTCAACGGGCCGATGCAGGAGGGGGCCGGCGTCTATCAGGCCACCCAGTTCTGGAACGGCCCAAAGCGTGGCGAACGCTGCTCGGCAGCTGCCGCCTATCTCCACGACGTGATGACGCGGCGCAATCTCACCGTCATCACCGAAGCGCATGTATCGCGCATCCTGGTCGAACAGGGCAGGGCGGTCGGCGTCGCCTATCGCTTCGGCAAGGACGAGCAGCGGATCGTCCGCGCCGATCGCGAGGTGCTCTTGTCGGCAGGGGCGCTGCAATCACCGCAGATCCTGATGCTCTCGGGCATTGGCCCTGCAGACCATCTGACCTCCCTCGGCATTCCCGTCGTGCTGGACCGAACGGAAGTCGGCTCCAACCTCCAGGACCATCTCGACTACACCATGATCTTCCGCTCGCCGGATACCGACATGTTCGGCTTGGGTATCATGGCGACGCGCGATCTGATGCGGGCGGCCAGTGAATGGCGCACGGAGCGCATGGGTCACCTGCGATCGACCTGCGCGGAATCGGGTGCTTTTCTGAAGACCGATCCGTCGCTCGATCGTCCTGACATCCAGCTGCATTTCCTCGTTGCGATGGTCGACGACCACGTGCGCAAGATGCATTGGGGCCACGGCTATTCCTGCCATGTCTGCGTCTTGCGCCCGCATTCGCGTGGCACGGTCCGGCTCGCGAGCACCGATCCGTCCGCTCCGCCGCTCATCGATCCCGCATTTCTCTCGGATCCGCGCGACTTGGAAACCCTGCGCAAGGGTGCCCGCATGATGGCCGAGATCATGGCAGCCCCCGCATTCAATCGCTATCGCGGACCTGAACTCTATCCGGCCGGAACGTCGGATGCAGAACTCGACGCGGCGATCCGTACCCGCGCCGACACGATCTATCACCCCGTCGGCACCTGCCGCATGGGCTCCGATGCCGATGCGGTGGTCGATCCCGATCTCAGGCTGAAGGGCATAGTGGGGTTGCGTGTCGTCGACGCCTCGGTCATGCCGCGTCTGATTGGCGGCAACACCAACGCCCCCGTCATCATGATGGCGGAAAAGATCGCCGCATCCATCCGGGCAGAGGCGAGAGCAGCCAGGGAACGGGCCACCGGCAGAAGCGCAAACAGTGAGAGCGGATTGCATTTCGCCTGAACCTTCCTATTGTCGCGGCCCCTGGATGAGGGCTGAGGAAGAGGAAGAGCATGCCGCAGGACAACAAGCTGGCCGCCCCGCAGGCGGTGATCGTCATGGGAGTCAGCGGCTGCGGAAAGTCCTCGGTCGGCGCGGCGCTCGCGGCCCGTCTCAGGCTTCCCTTCATCGAGGGGGATGTCCTGCACCCCGAAAGCAACGTCGCGAAGATGGCCGCCGGTACGCCGCTAACCGACGAGGATCGCTGGCCCTGGCTGACCGTGATCGGCGAGCGCATGGCGGACGCCTTGGCGCGCGGGGAGGGGATCATCGTGTCCTGCTCGGCGCTGAAGAAGATCTACCGCGAACACTTGCGTGCCGCGACCGGTGGTCGCCTCGCTTTCGTCTATCTCGATGGTTCACGGGAACTGCTCGGCCGCCGCATGGGCGCCCGCACTGGGCATTTCATGCCGCTTGGTCTGCTCGATAGCCAGCTCGCCACCCTGGAAGTCCCGACCGGCGAGCCGGGCGTTGTCACTGTCTCGATCGATCAGACCGTCGAGGGCATCGTCGCCGACGCGCTCGACGGTCTGAAAGCGGAAGCCTGAGCTTCAGCCCTCGTAACCCAGGAGCGGGCCGTAAAGCTCCGGCCGGCGGTCTCGGAACAGGCCCCAGCTGGCGCGCTGCCTTGCGATTCCATCGAGGTCGAAGGTCGCGGTCAACACCGTCTCAGTCTCCCGGTCGGCAGTTGCCACCATTGAACCGGTCTGGTCGCAGATGAAGGACGAGCCGTAGAAGGTAAGCGAGGTGCCCTTGCGACCATCTTCCTTGCCGATCCGATTCGACGCGATGACCGGCATGAGATTGGCCGCTGCATGCCCCTGCATCACCCGCTGCCAATGGCCGGAGCTGTCGAGGCTCGCATCCTGCGGCTCCGAGCCGATCGCGGTCGGATAGAACAGAAGTTCGGCGCCCTGCAGCGCCATGGCACGGGCCGCCTCCGGGAACCACTGGTCCCAGCAGATGCCGACGCCGATCGCCGCATGCCGCGTCTCCCAGACTTCGAAACCGGTATCGCCGGGCGAGAAGTAGAACTTCTCGGTATATCCAGGACCATCAGGAATATGGCTCTTGCGATAGATGCCGAGCACGTCGCCGGTCGCATCGACGATGGCCACGCTGTTGAAGAACGTCTGCCCGGCCTTTTCGAAGAAGCTGACGGGAATGACGACGTTGAGCTCTTCGGCAAGCGCTGCGAAGTGATCGATCAGGGCGTTGTCATGGGCAGGCTTGGCGAGATCGAAGAACTCGGCGATCTGGTCCTGGCAGAAATAGGGTGCCTCGAACAGCTCCTGGATCAGGACGATCTGCGCACCCTTGGATGCTGCCTCGCGCACGAGCTTTTCGGCCCGTGCGATATTGCCGGGCAGATCCCATGTGCAGGCCATCTGGGTGGCGGCGACGGTGACGGTGCGGGTCATCTCTTCTTTCCTCAAACGCCGAGCCGATCACGCATGCCGTAATACCAGGCACCGAGTGCCGTGAACGGCACGCGGAACATCCGCCCGCCCGGGAACGGATAGGCCTGCAACGACGACCAGACATCGAAGCGGCTCATCTGGCCATGCACGGCCTCGCCGAGGATCTTGCCGAGCAGATGCGTGGTCGTCACGCCGTGGCCGCTGTCGCCATGCGAGAAGTAGACGGTGTCGGAGAGCTTGCCCATATGCGGGATGCGCGTCAGCGTGAGGGCAAAATTGCCGCTCCAGGCATAGTCGATCTTCACGTCCTTCAGCTGCGGGAAGGTTTTCAGCATGTTCGGCCGGATGACGCCCGTCAGGTTCTTGGGGTCCTGGCCGCCATAGCCGATGCCGCCACCATAAAGCAGGCGGTTGTCGGCGGTGCGGCGGTAGTAGTCGAGTACGTAGTTTGCATCTTCGACGCAGTAATTGGAGGGCAGCAGTTCCTCGATCAGCTTGGCATCCAGCGGCTCCGTCGCCATCACCTGGCTGGAAACCGGCATCATCTTCTCGGTCACCTTCGGCGCGATGCCGGCCATATAGGCATTGCCGCAGACGAGGATGTGCTTGGCCCTGACGATGCCGCCCTCGGTGCAGACAAAGGGCTGCGGGCCGGTGTCCAGATGCACGACCTTCGAATTCTCGAAAATCTTGGCGCCGAGGCTTTCGGCCGCCGCCGCCTCGCCGAGCACCAGGTCGAGCGGATGGATATGGCCGCCGTGGCGATCGATCATGCCGCCGACATAGCGGTCGGTCTTGGCATACTTGGCGACCTCGGCCTTGGAGACCATCTCCAGCCCGTCATGCCCATGCTTCATCCAGTGGGCCCGGACGTCCGCCATCTCCTTCACCTGCTTGTCGGTGAAGGCTGCGAAGAACCCGCCGTCGACGAGATCGCATTCGATCCCATATTTCGCCACGCGCTCGCGGATGATCCGACCACCCTCGAGCGACATCTCGCCGAGCCGATCCGCCTTTTCCTGCCCGTAGCGCTTGGCGATGGTTTCAAGATCACGGCTATAGCCGTTGACGATCTGACCGCCATTGCGACCCGAAGCGCCGAAGCCGACCCGATCGCCTTCGAGCACGATCACGGCATAGCCCTTCTCGGAAAGCTCGAGAGCCGCCGAAATGCCGGTAAAGCCGGCGCCGATGATGCAGATGTCGGCCGTGTGCTGTCCATCCAGCGTCGGGCGCACGCGCTTGTCGCGGGCAGAGGCTGCGTAATAGGTGGCCGCATGGCCGGGATTGGGGCCGATCGACTTCGTCATGGCTTCACCTCACACGGTCCGGATATAGGCGTCGTATTCGACGTCGGTCACACGCAGCGAGAACTCCGAGAGTTCCTGCTGCTTGCAGGCGGTATAAAGGCTGCGATATTTCGGCCCGAGCGCCGCATAGGCAAAGCTCGACTTGCCAAAGCGCTGAAGCGCATAGTCCCAGTTGGTCGGCAGCGGCTCGTGGTTGACGGCATGGTCGTCGCCGGAGATCGCCCCACCGGGCGAAAGCTTCTCCTTCATGCCGGCGAGCGCCGCCGACAGGATCATGGCGAGAACCAGATAGGGATTGGTGTCGGATCCGGCGACGCGATGCTCGATGCGAGTCGCAGGCTTCGATGCGGTGATGACGCGAACGGCAGCAGACCGGTTATCGAAGCCCCAGGACGCATAGGTCGGCGCATGTTCGGATGGGCGCAGGCGGCGATAGGAGTTCTGGTGCGGTGCAAAGATCGCCATGCTCTCGCCCATGCTTTCGAGAAGCCCGCCGACCGAATGGAAAAGGGCGTCCGAGGGTCCATCCTCGCCGACATAGATGTTCTCGCCCTTCTCGTTCAGGATCGAGAAATGCACATGCATGCCGCTACCGGCCTGGGTGCCATAGGGCTTGGCCATGAAGGTGGCGTCGAGATCGCTGGCGCGCGCCACGCCCTTGACGATGCGCTTGAGCAATACCGCGTAGTCCGCAGCCGCCAGCGCATCCGGCACGTGATTGAGGTTGATCTCGTACTGACCGGGACCGTTTTCACGCAATGTCGTGTCTGCCGGCACATTCTGGGCCCGTGCAGCCGTCGAAATGCCGTGGAAGACCTCTTCGAAGTCCTGCAGTTCGGAGATCGACAGAACCTGCGTCTGGCCGGTATGCCAGCGACCGTCTCTTGTGTTCGGCGGACGGACCGGATCGAGCGCCGAGCGCACCGGGTCGATCAGGTAGAACTCCAGTTCGGTGGCAACGACCGGCGTCAGCTTCGCCGCCGTGAAGCGCTTCATCACGTTGCCGAGCACCTGGCGTGGATCGGCGTAGAAGCTCTCGCCTTCCTGCGTGTGCATCTGTAGAAGCACCTGCGCCGTCGGGCGCGACAGCCAGGTCACGCGTGAAAGCGTTCCCGGAACCGGAAAGCAGATGCCATCCGGGTCGCCCGTACCTTCGGCAAGGCCCGCGGCATTCACGTCGCGGCCCCAGACGTCGAGCGCATAGACCGAGCGCGGCATCGCCATGCCCTTGGTCAACACGTCGATGGCGCGCTCGCGGGGTATCCACTTGCCGCGTGGCACGCCGTTCACGTCGATGACGAAGGCTTCGAGTACTTCAATATCGGGATTTGCCGCGAAGAATTCGCGTGCCTCTTCGGCCATGTCCATGGATCACCGTGTGGCTGATGTCGATCGGGTTCGAAACGCGCATAAGGGCGCGAACGGATGCTGGTCCGCTAACGATAGACGCTTTTCGCGTTATGGATCAAACACCGGCGCATGCCACTGTCCGTCTTTTCCTGATCCCCTCGACCGGCGGCGTTCTTGCGACGCGAGCTTCGTTCCGGCCTGTTTCCACCGGGAAACAATTTGATCAAATTATGAGGGATGACTACCACCTCGGCGCCAAAAAGGCTAGCCCCCTGAGAAGGGGGCTAGAAACGCGTTGTTTTTCAGGGGCGAAAACGCTCGGGGCTCCAGGCCTTTGCGTCGATGAATGTCTTCTCCCCGTCCATCATTTCCCCGATCAGACGACCCGTGACAGGACCGAGCGTCAAGCCGTGATGCGCATGGCCGAAGGCGAACCACATGCCCTCGTGGCGCGGCGCCTTGCCGATGACCGGCATCATGTCGGGCGTGCAGGGGCGGGCACCCATCCAGGGCTCGGCATCGAGCCGGTCGGCCAGCGGGAAGATTTCGCGCGCCACCTTTTCCGCCCGGGCGAGCTGGACGGGAGACTTGGGCGCATCGCGATTGGCAAATTCCGCACCCGTCGTCAGGCGAATGCCTTTTTCCATTGGCGCCAGGAAATAGCCGCGCTCGGCATCCATGGTCCAGTTGTTGAGGACGGCATTGCCCTCGGGCGCGTAGTGCATGTGGTAGCCGCGCTTGACGCCGAGCAGGAAGCGGTAGCCGAACTTTCGGGTGACTTCCTCCGACCAGGGGCCAAGTGCCAGCACCACATCGTCGCCATCGACCATCCCGTCATCGGTCTTCACGCGCCAGCCCTTGCCGGATGCGCCTGTTTCCAGCGATGTCGCATCACCCTTGACGAAGCGTCCACCGAGCGACTGGAAATAGGTGAGATAGGCCTGCGTCAGGCCATGCGGATTGGTGACCGACCACGGATCGTTCCACTTCAGGCCGCCAACGAAATCGCCGCGAATATGCGGCTCTTCCTTGGCCAGATCCTCGCGGCTGAGCGCCCTGTAGCTGACGCCATATTCGCGGGCGAGGCGAGCGGCCTCGGCAAGCTCGCTGTCGCGTTTGGCCGTCGTGCGGAAGATCTCCATCCAGCCATCCTTGCGGATCAGATGGTCGGCCTTGGCCGCCTGGATCAGGTCCTGATGCTCGGTGATCGAGTTCTCGATCAGTGGCGCATACGCTCGTGCAATCACCTGATGGCGGCTCTTGTTCGAATGCCACCAGTAGCGGGACAGGAACGGCACGAGCTTCAGCATCGCGCTTGCATGATAATGCGCGTCGATCCGGTTGTTGAAGCCGTAGCGGATCAGCATCCCGAGTTCCTGCGGGAAGCCATAGGGCACGACGCCCTCGCGCTGGATCAGGCCCGCATTGCCGAAAGAGGTTTCCTCACCGGCGCCCCGGCGGTCCACCAGCACCACCGAACGCCCGCGACGGGCGAGATGGATGGCTGTGGAAACGCCGATAATGCCGGCGCCGAGCACGAGGGTAACCTTGGACATGTCAGTTGAATTCCTGAAGGTGGGATTGCCGGGCAAGGATGCATTCCGGCCTGTTGCGGCGCAAACGAAAAATCGCCGCATTTGCCGCAATCCTCAAAATCCTTGTCGATCCCGAATCATGCCATATCTCCAGTCGAAGCGACGGCAGCCAGCGAAAGGGACTTGATGCGCCTGCTCATTCTTGGCTGCGCCTGGCTGATGGTCGGGATCGGGGTCATCGGCATCTTCCTGCCGGTTCTGCCCACCACGCCTTTCATGATCCTCGCCGCCGCGCTCTTCGCCCGGTCTTCGCCGCGCTTCGAGCAATGGTTGCTCGACCACCCCCGCTATGGACAGCCCCTGATCGACTGGCGTCGTGAAGGCGCGATTTCGCAAAGGGCCAAGATTGCATCGGTGTCGTTGATGACCCTGAGCTACGGCATTGTTGTCTCCTTCGGGCCACCGCAGCTTTGGCTGAAGCTGCTGATCGGCGTCATCCTCGTCGCCTGTGCGGCCTTTGTCCTCACCCGGCCTGCGCCAGGGCGCTGACAGAGGCTTCATGGCCGCCGGAAAGCAGCGAGTGGGCGGCCGACAGGGCCTGGATCTGGCGGGCCGACTGCGGCCGGCCGAAGAGATAGCCTTGCCCTTCTTCGCAGCCCATGGCCGTGAGCATTTCCGCCTGCAGCGCATTTTCGATACCCTCGCCGACCACCTTGAGGCCGAGGCCGTGGGCGAGCGTCATGACCGCCTGAACGATACTCTGGGCCGCGGGATCGCTGACCATGTCACGGACGAAGGACTGATCGATCTTCAGCTTGTCGAGCGGCAGGCTGGAGATGTAGCTGAGCGATGAATAACCTGTCCCGAAGTCGTCGAGGGCAATGGTCACGCCGAGATCACGCAGCGCATCCAGTTTGGTGAGAAGCTCCTCGGAGCGTTCGACGAAGATGGATTCGGTGATCTCGACATGCAGCCGATGTGGCTGAAGACCGCTGGCGTCGAGCGCCGCACGGATGTCGGAAAGCAGATCGCCGCGCAGAAACTGGACCGGGGAAATGTTGACCGCGACGCTGACATGCGAGGGCCAGTTCGTGGCGGCCTTGCAGGCCTCCCGGAACATGAACTGGCCGAGATCGCAGATGAAGCCATTGGCTTCCGAGATGCTGATGAATTCCGCCGGCGAAATCATGCCGAGCGTCGGATGCTGCCACCGCAAAAGCGCCTCGGCGCCCACGAGCCGCCCGGAGGTGAGGGCGACCTGGGGCTGAAAGAGCAGGAAAAACTGTCCCTGATCGAGCCCGGTGCGCAGCTCTGCTTCGAGCAGCCTTGAGCGGGCCCTGCGCAGCGTCGAGGCGGGTTCATACGCCCGCCAGCCACTTCCTCCGACCCGTTTGGCATCGATGAGCGCCAGTTCGGCTGCTTCGATCCATTTCCCCGGGCTGCCGAGGTTTTCCGAGCCACTGCAGGCGCCGATGCGGGCGTTGAGTTCGATCTTGATCCCGTCGATACCGAAGGGCGTGTCGAAGAGTGCGAGCAACTGCGCGGCACTTTCAGCGAGTGCATCCTCGCTCTCGATGCCGGCGGTCGCCAAGCAGAGAACGTCGCCAGCAAGCCGGGCCGTCAGGCCGTCTATCCCCGCATGGCGCCGAAGTCGGGCGGCGACGGCCTGAAGGACGCTGTCGCCTTTTTCCCGGCCGAGCATTTCATTCAGATGGCCGAAGCGATGCAGGTCGATGGCAAGGACGGAGAAGCCGCGTCCGGTGGCTGCCATCGCGTCGATCAGGCCGCGTCGGGTCAGGAGCCCGGTGAGGTCGTCGACCCGTGCCATCTCTTCGAGCTTGGTTTCGTAGAGGCGGCGGGCCGTCACGTCCCGCAGGCTGATGCAGGTTACATGTGAGCCGACCGGTGACAGCCCCTGGCCGCCACGGCTTTCGAAGGGCGAGATCGTAATGGCGGCTTCGAGATGGCGCCGGCCCTTTCGGCCCGGAATGTCGAGTGCAACGGTCTGGCTGTGAATCTGCTGGTGCTCTGTGATGTGGATCGCTTCGAGCGCGAGCAGAGCCTCGGTGAGTGCAGGGGGCGCAAACACACTCAGATTGCTACCGCGCACAACCGCTTCGTCGCGTTCGAGCACGCCGCTCAGGGTGTGGCTTGCATCGAGCAGGTTACGCTTCTGATCGAGCACGATGACCGGGTCGATGCTGTCATTGATGATGCGCTTCAGGACACGGCGAATGTCGCGATTCTCCGTTACCGCGAGCTCCGCCAGCCATCCGCTGAGCCCCACTTTTTCGGCCATCAGCATGAAAAAGCCGAAGGCGAACATCAGCCACAGGCTGGCGGTGTGGAAGACCAGGGCCTCGTGCTTGTAGAGGAGGAAGGAGACCGCCTCGGCAATCGTCAGCAAGGCTGCGGACGCTGCGAGCGGCACGCCCAGCGACTGGCGATGGAATGTCAGCGTATAGGCGATGATCAAGGCCGCGAGCAGCAGGCCGATCGGCTCGGTGCGCAGTGGCCGGAGAATTCGCTCCTGGACCAGTGTCTCTGTTGCCAGCACATGCAGCATCGGCCCGCTGAGGATGCCATAGACGGGCACGGCAAAGAGGTCCTTCAGTTCCGTGGCATAGGCGCCGACCACCACCGACTTGCCATCGATGGCATCGCGTCCGACAGCGCCGGAGAGGATATCGGTGACCGAATAGGTGGGAACTGTTTCAGGCCGAATGGAGAAGTCGATCTCGAGCCGGCTGGTCCGTGCATCACTGTAGCCGGCAAGGACTGCGGGCGCCGACTGCGTCGGAATACCGTCGATGAGTTCCGTCACCGGGAAGGACCGCATCAAGCCATCGTCATCCAGCGCAACATCCACCAAAGCCGGCCAGGAATGCTCAGCAAAGATCGGCAGCGGCGCAGTCACAGTCAGCGGATCCGATGACCGGGCACCGAACTGCTGACGGAAAATCGGCAGGATGACACCGCCACCGGCCTCTTCGAGAGCTTTTGCAAGCCGGACATCATTTTCCGGCTGGGAGGGCGTGCTGAAGTCGATATCCAGGAAGATGTCCTGAGCGCCAGCCGCCACGAGCCTGTCGATCAGCTCGGCATGTACGGCGCGCGGCCAGGGCCAGGTGCCAACCTCGATCAGGCTTTTCTTGTCGATCGCGACGAATACGAAGTCGCCGCTGGCAGCACGGGGGGCCGCAGCGGCGCGAAAGGCGCTCAGATCATTGTCGAGATGCTGTACGACCGAGATTGATGGCAAGATGAGCGGCAGCGCCATGATCACGGCGATCATGGCGACCCGAAACGAAACCAGCCTTGCGAGGAAGCCACGTGCAGGGCGAATGCTATCCGTCATGCGCGTATCCTGGCGGTGGTGTGACGAAAGCCATAATCATCAGCGGTCGCTTTTGCCGTTGCCATTTCCGCGGGCATTGCCGTTGCCATTTCCGCCGGCATTGCCATTTCCGCCGGCATTGCCGTTTCCGCCGGCATTGCCGTTTCCGCCACCGTTGCCGTTTCCGCCACCGTTGCCGTTCCCGCCGTCGTTGCCGTTCCCGCCGTCGTTGCCGTTGCCACCGCCGTTGCCGTTGCCACCAGCATTGCTGTTGCCAGCAACACTGCTTTTGGATTTGCCCGCGTCCATAGCGCCCTTGGCTTCATCCATCGTCGACGTCGCCTTGACGACGCTGCCAGCGGCCGGGACCTTGGCATTCGAGGGCGCCACACGCGTGATCTGCGGCTTTTCCGAAAGCCCGGCGACGGTCATGCCGGATGCATCCACCTGCGCACCCTGGCCGGCCCCCAAGTCGCTACGCTCACCACTGCTAAAGCTGGTCACTTGAACCAGGCCCCGTTCGACAGCGACCGCAGCATTGGCCTTGCCGACCTTGACGGTGAATTGCGTGCCCTTGACCACTGCCGCCAGGAACGGGGTCTGCACCGTCGTATGCGGACGCTGCCGTTTCTCGATTTCGAGGCTGATCTCGCCCACCTGCTGAACCACCTCGGTCTTGCGGCTGATATCCTGGCCCCGGGTAATGATCGCCGCCAGTGTATTCGGCTGAAAGGCGATGCTTTCCGTACCGCGCACCAGCTGCAACCGCCCCCGCGGCCCGGTCGAGATCCAGGCCTTGTTGGGAACCTGCATACCTCTCTGCAGCGGGACCCAGGTCTTCTTGTCGACGGTGTAGGCGACCTGTGCCGTCGCCTTAGCCGCCATCCATACCTCGCCCGCGGCCGATGCCGCACCGGCAAGGCAAGTCAGGAAAAGACAGAGGACGGTTGAAACGATGAAGCGCATGGTAGGTCTCCTTTGAGGTCCTAATTCAGCACGCGTTCCTTAAGATTCTTCTGAATTTGCTCTGCCGGTTTTATCAAATGCCTGTTTATTCGACGGAATATTCGCGAATCCTGGCGTATCTCGCTCGGGCGGACCCTTGAAAATTGCGCGGGCGGCCTCGACGTGTTCCGCTCAACGGGGTGACGAAAGCTTGATCAGCAGCCACGCGCTTCTAGTTAGCCTTACGGCGAGTGGTTTCGACGCTTGCGTCAAGCAAACCCGAAAGGACGTCCGTGACCACAGGAAAACAGGTTTCAGCAGCCAGAATGCTGCTCGGCATGACGCAGGCGCAGCTCGCCGACCGAGTTGGCCTTTCTGTCTCAACGCTCGAGCGACTGGAGAACGCTGACGAGGGCGCCGAGGATGAAGCAAGCGCGCGCGCTCAGATAAGCGCCGTTCTCGAAGAAGCGGGCATCACGTTCATCGATGAACGGGTGACAAGCGCTGCAGGCGGCTTTGGCGTGCGTCTGTCCGTCCCGGCTTCCCAGTCTGTCGACACCGGCAGCGACGAAACCGTTCAGTATCCTGAAATGGCGAGGAACGGCCCCTTTGGCGCCGGGGGCTGAAAAGATCGGGCTCTCAGCTCTCTTTCTCCCAATACCAGGCGACGTATTGGCGTCGTCGGTCGCGCGCCTTCTCGGCAAGATGACGCTTGATCGTCCGCACATCCGCCTTTTCGCCCGCGAACCAGACGAAGGTCTCGTCCTCCACGTCCTTGAGCGCCGTCTTGACCCGATCGACCAGAACATAGGCATCGCCGACCGAATAGGATGATCGGTGAAGCCATTCGACATGGACGGGAGACAGACCTCGCAATGGCTGTTCTTCACCGGCATCTTCGACCTCGATGATTGCCCGCATTGTCATGCTTGATGGCGCTTCCTCGACCATCCGGGCAATCGCTGGCAGCGCACTTTCGTCGCCGGCAAAGAAGATGTCCTGCGCAGCGGGCAAGCCGCCGCCGCCGGGTCCCATGATCGCCACCTGCTGGCCGATCTCAGAGTCCCGCGCGAAATCCGCGCCCGGTGTGGCGACACCTTCGGCCGGATGCTGAAGGATATCCAGGCTGATCTGGCGTGCTTCCGCGTCGACGTAACGGATCGTGTAGATCCGCACGAGCAACTCGTCGGGCCAGCCGATGCGTCCGTTCTCCTGAAGGTGAGGCCAGACAGGTGTCTGATCTTTCGGCGGCACGAGCAGCCGCACATGCATGTTGCGATCGAGAAAGGGCGTGACGTCGGCGACGGAGAGCGTCACCCGCCGCATCCTTGGCGTGACATCCTTGACGCCGACGACGGTCGCCTCGTGGAAACCGGGTGGTTTCACCTTCGCGGCTGGCTTTGACCACTCAAGCGAGAAGGGTTCATCCCCGGCGAAATAGAAGAGATGTTCGGCAAACATGGTCTGCGTGACGGCCAGCGCCTCTTCGCCCAAGGTGCTGATCTCGATCTGCAGCACGTCTTCGGCCGCCACGATGTGGATCGTCCAGTCCTGCGATTTGAGCGTGGCTACGCCATCAGCGTGAACCACGTCCGAGTGCTCGACGAAGTGTTCGCAGATTTCGGCGAGCATGGCGCCGACATCGGCTGGGCGGGCAATACCTGAAAGTTTTGTGGGTTGAAGTTCGCTCATGAATGCGCCAGTCGAGTGAGGGAGGACGAGGGTTGCATGTTGTGACGCCCGATCGGGAGCATCATCGGTCGGCCGGAGGTCGGATCGGTGAGGATCCGGGCCTCGAGATTGAACACCCGGCGCACCATGTCTTCGGTCAAGACCGTGTCCGGGCTGCCGCATTGGAAGGGGCTTCCATCCAGCATGGCGACGAGATGATCTCCATAGCGAGCCGCAAGGTTCAGGTCGTGCAAGACCATCACGATGGTCGTGCCGCGGCTGCGGTTGAGATCGGTCAGGAGATCCAGCACGTCGATCTGGTGGCTGATGTCGAGAAAGGTCGTCGGCTCGTCGAGCAGCAGGAACTCGGTCTCCTGGGCGAGTGCCATCGCGATCCAGACCCGTTGCCGCTGGCCACCCGACAGCTCGTCCACCGGCCTGTCTGCAAGGTCCGCCGTCTGCGTGGCCGCCAGGGCATCGGCGACCGCCTGGTCGTCGTCCCTGGTCCAGGATTGAAACAGGCCGTGATGCGGATGGCGACCACGGCTCACCAGATCCATGACCGTGATGCCATCAGGCGCGATCGGGGATTGTGGCAGAAGCCCCAGCCGGCGCGCGAGTTCGCGGGTCGGCAGCTTGTGGAGCGCCTTGCCGTCGAGCAGAACCTCGCCGGCCTTGGGCTCGATCAGCCGCGACAGCGCCTTGAGCAAGGTCGACTTGCCGCAGGCATTGGCGCCGACGATGGCGGTGATCTGGCCGGATGGAAGGCTGAGGTCGAGGTCCCGAAGGACGAGGCTTTCACCGTAACCGGCCGAAAGGTTTTTTGCTTCGAGGCGTTGATCGGTCATGTCGCAGCTCCCCGACGGTTGCTCCTGATGATCAGGGTGATGAGGTATGGCGCCCCGAGCGCCCCGGTCACCACGCCGACCGGGTAACGGCTCGGCAAGAGAAACTGGCCGACGAAATCTGCCGCGAGGACCAGCAAGGCGCCGACCACGGCGGCCGGCAGAATGATCGAACTGCGCCGCCCGAAGACACCGCTCGCGATCGGGCCTGCGAGAAAGGCGACGAAGGCGATAGGGCCCGTGACCGCGGTTGCGGTGGCGATCAGTCCGACGGCGCAGACGATGACCAGGAATTTGGTCGAGGCAACCTTTACACCGAGCGCGGTTGCCGTATCGTCGCCGGCCCGCATGACATCGAGATCGCGCGCCTTGGTCAGAAGCATGCTGCCCAGCACACAAAGCGCGACAATCAGCGGAAGGGCCTGATCCAGCTTGGCGCCGTTGAGGCTGCCGGTCAGCCAGCGCATCGCTTCCTGCAGGCTGAAGGCGGGAGCGCGCGACAGGATGTAGGCAATCATGCTTTCGAGCATGGCAGAGACGCCGATCCCGACAAGGATCAGCCTCGGACCGGCAACGCCGTTTTTCGAGGCGAGGCCATGCACCAGAAGCGCGATCGCAAGGCCCGCTCCTACGGCCAGAAGAGAGACGACAGGCCCGCTGATTGAAAGCACCACGATGGCAAACACCGCCGCCGCACTCGCGCCCGAGGTGATGCCGATGATGTCGGGGCTGGCGAGAGGATTGCGCAATAGCGTCTGGAAGGCCGCTCCCCCGAGGCCGAAACTCATGCCGGCCGCAATGGCGAGCAGGGCACGCGGCAGGCGCAGCTGCCCCACCGTGAAATCCGCCCCGGTAACCTCTTCGCCGCTGAGGACGCGGATGACGTCTCCAAACGGCGTGAAGGTTCGGCCGGCCATGAGCGTCAGCGTGAAGCCGGCAAGAATGAGGATCACAACGAGGACCAGCATGGCCAGCCGCCGGCGCGTTCGGCGCTTGCGGTTTGTCGCAACCATTGCTGTCAGGGAAGCATCGGATCGAAGAAGGGTCACAGATCTCTCACCTTCTGCCGACGAACGATGAAGATGAAGACCGGCGCGCCGATAAGGGCGGTCACGACGCCGACCTCGAGTTCGGACGGGCGTGCCGCAAGGCGACCGAGAATATCACTCGCCGTCAGCAGGATGGCCCCGCCTATGGCCGAGAATGGCAGAAGCCAGCGATGATCCACGCCAACCAGCAGCCGGCAGGCATGCGGGACAACGAGGCCGACGAAACCGATTGGGCCGCAGACGGCTGTCGTCGCGCCACATAGCACAACGGCACCGAGCGTTGCCATACCTCGTGCCACTGCCACGCGCTCGCCAAGCCCCGCGGCAAGTTCGTCACCGAGCGCCAGAGCATTGAGGCGTCGCGCTGAAAGCAGGCACAGCAGAAACCCGACCAGAAGAAACGGATAGATGTGCTCCATCCGCTCGAAGGTGGCGCCCCCGACGCCGCCGATCTGCCAGGAGCGGATGCCGCCGGCAATGTCTGCACGCGGCAAGACGACGGCAATCACCAGCGATGAAAAGGCGATCGCGGTTGCCGTACCGGCAAGGGCGAGCTTCAGCGGCGTTGCGCCACCGCGTCCCATCGAACCGATGACATAGACGAAGACGGCCGTAGCGCCGGCACCCGCGATGGCAATCCAGATGAAGGCATGGGCCGAGCTGATGCCGAACCACGCCACTCCGACCACAACGGCAAGCGATGCGCCGACATTGACGCCGAGGATGCCGGGATCGGCGAGCGGATTGCGCGTCACACCCTGCATGACGGCGCCGGCAAGGCCAAGGGCCGCACCGGCGAGCAGTGCCAGAACGGTGCGCGGCACACGGGTCGCAACTGCGGCGCGGTCAAGCGTCGAGACGTCCCCGGACAGGGCCGCCAGCACCTCCGACAGGGGTACATCGCGGGTGCCGATGGTGAGGGACAGCAAGGCGACGCCGATGCTGACCCCGATTGCCGCGGCCAGCCAAACCAGGCTGCCCTTGGCCGTCTTCGCAAGAGACGGCCGATGGGCGGACGAAAGGGAGCGAGCAAAAATCATTCCGTCTTTCGCGCCGCGTCCGCGAGCTTTTCTACATAGGCGGGCAACACCCAGGTGATCGACAGTGGGGTGGGATTGGCCGCAGTGCCCAAGGGATCGCGGCCAAGCGTGACGATGGCGTCATGCTTCACGGCCGGCATGTGGGACAGGAGAGGATTGGCCTTCATGGCCTCGATCAACGCCTGGTCGCCATAGGTCACGAGAATGTCGACGTCATCGAAGAGATCGATCTGCTCGGCGCTGATCGAGCCGGCGAAGCTGCCGGTCGTCGATGCCTGCATCACGCTTTTCGGCATCGAAAGCCCGAGATCGGCGAAGAACCGAACGCGGGTGTCCTGGGTCGTATAGAAATTGACGATGCTGAGGTCGGTCGCGTCGAGATGGGTGACGAACATCGCCCGCTTGCCGTTGAGTTCAGGATACTTGGCGACCTCGGCTGCGATCTTCTGCTCGATATCGGCAATCAGCGCTTCACCATCAGGCGCCATGCCCATGCCGGCGCTGTCGAAGCGGATCGTTTCACGCCAGTCCGTCGACCACGGGGCCTGCGGATAGGCGATAACGGGGGCGATCTGGCTCAAGGTGTCGTAGTCGGATTGGCTTAAGCCCGAATAGGCGGCAAGGATGACATCCGGTGCCGTCCCGGCAACCGCCTCGAAGTCGATGCCATCCCCCTCGTCGAACAGGACGGGCGCGTCGGCCCCAAGGGACTTAAGACGCTCCGAAACCCAGGGCAGCAGCCCGTCGCCATCATCATCACCGAAATTCGCAGCCGCCATGCCGACCGGAACGATGCCGAGGGCAAGCGGGACTTCGTGGTTGGCCCAAGCCACAGTTGCCACGCGATGCGGTTTTTCGGGAACGGTCGTCTGCCCGAGCGCATGGCTGATCTCGAGGGGAAAGCCAGCCTCCTCGGCAGCAACGACCGTCGAGCCGGAGAGGGACAGCAAGATGGCCGCAAGAGGCGCCAGGTGATGCAAATTGATCCGCATGGGTCCCAATCATCCCTTGGTTAAGTTGACTGTCACTCTCAGCTTCAATTCCTGGGGTCAAGCAATTTGGATCGAGCTGACGACATCGGCTCTTGATTTTCCGGGGGATTTTACAAAAGAGAGAAATCTACAATACTGGATGAAAATTATCCAGTTAAAGGCGTGCAGACCGATCCGATCTCGGACTGCAGCGGCCGGGGCTCAGGGATAGGGCCACAGGAGACTGCAGAGCTGGATCCGGTGTCGGTCGGCGCCCGACGATGATCCTCAATGTTCATCGTGTGGGAATGTCGGAACGTCAAATTCTGGAAGCAACATGATCAGAGCCATTTCCGCCCGGGGCGCCACGCGCGTCTCCCTTCGCCATCGCATCAGCATTCTTCTGGGCTGCACGGCATTCGTGGCCCTGGTGCCGGTATTCGCCGTCGCTCAGGACGCCGATACCGATGGCGACACGACCGTTCTACAGACGATCACCGTCGACGGGGCCGGCAAGGCCGACGCGGATTCCAAGTCGATCGTCGCGACCCAATCGAGCGCTGTCGGCAAGATGCCCGGCGAGATCCTGACAACGCCTGCGACCGTTTCCGTCGTTACGTCCAGGGAAATCGAGCAGCGCGGTGCCGACAGCATCGAGAAGGTGGTGCAGTACACGGCCGGCGTGACCACCGATTTCTACGGATCGGACGACCGTTTCGACTACGTCACCATTCGTGGCTTTTCGCCCTACACCTATCGCGACGGTCTCGCCATCGGCCGCACCTGGCTGGGCGTGAAGGAGGAACCCTATGCCTTTGAGAGGCTTGAGATCCTGAAGGGCGCCAATTCGACCGGCTTCGGCGTTTCCGATCCGGGCGGCGCCATCAATTATGTGACGAAGACCCCGCGCAGCGAGCGGTTCGGCGAGGTCTATGGCACGGTCGGATCCTTCGCCCACAAGGAGACGGGCTTCGACTTCGGCGACAATCTGACGGAAGACGACACCCTGTCCTATCGCCTGACCGGAAAGTTCCAGCGGGCCGACGGTGAGTATGATTTCTCGGAGAACGACGAGAACTTCATCATGGGCGGTTTGACCTGGCGTCCCACCGACATGACCAATCTGACATTCGTCTTCGATCACCTCGACCGCAATGTGACCCCGAGCGGTGGTGGCCATCCGCTCCACACGGATTTCGATCGGGACCGGTTCTTCGGGGAGCCCGATTTCAACTACGATTCGACGAACCGCAATACCTATACGATGCTGTTCGACCACGATTTCGGCAACGGCCTGAGTTTCAATTCCAGTGCGCGCTACAGCAATTCCAACCGCGACACCGGCTTTGCCTATATCTATGATTCCAGCGGTGCATCCGACCTGTCGGACACCAGGGCAAACCGTATCTACTCTCTCGGCTCCGGATCAAGCGAGCAGTTCATTGTCGATGCCCATCTGCTGTACGAGACAAGCTTCGATCAGGTGGAGAGCCGCACCCTCGCGGGTGTCGATTACAACAGCATCGAATCCACCAACGAGTCCGGCTATCTCTGGGGCGCAGGTACACCTTCGATCGATTGGCAAAATCCCGTCTACGCAGGTCTGCCGTCGGCGATCCCGCTCTCGACCCGAAAGAGCAACGACCGAAGCACGCGGGCCATCTATCTGCAGCAGGATCTGATCTTCTCGGACCGCGTCACGGCCAGTGTCGGCCTGCGCAACGACTGGCTCGATCTCGAAGAGACCGATCTGGGGACCCGGGTGTCCAAGTCGCGCGACTACAGCGAGTTCAGCAAGCGCGTCGGTCTGAGCTACAAGGTCACCGAGGAACTGGCGGCCTATGTCAGCTACGCCGAGTCCGTCGCACCGCCAAGCACGGGCAACGAGCCTCTCTATGGCTCCCAGTACGAAGTGGGCGTCAAGTATCGTCCCGACGCCTTCCCCGGTCTGATCACCGCCTCGATCTACGACCTGACGCTCGAAAACATCACCACATCCGAGGGACCGTTCTACCTTGCGACCACGGTCGAAAAAGTGCGCCATCGCGGTCTGGATCTCGAAGCAAAGCTGGAGGTCACGCCGAGCTTCGGGCTGATCGCGGGATACAGCTACATCGACTCGAAGATCGAGGATACGAGCACCGCTTCGAGCTCGGTGAACGGCAAGCGCATGTCTCAGGTTCCCGAGCACATGGCCTCGCTCTGGGGTACCTACACGCTCCCAGGCAACGGTGATCGCGGCGACATGACGTTCGGGGCAGGGGCGCGCTTCATCGGCTCCTACTATTTCGATAACGCCAACACCCGCAAATCCGACGGCGCAGTGGTCTTCGATGCGTCCTTCACCTATGCGATCAAGGAGAACACGAGCTTCCAGCTGAATGTCAGCAACCTGTTCGACGAAAAGCACATCGCCAACAACGACGGCGGTGCCCTCTACTACAATCCCGGACGCGTCATCTACGCGACCCTTCGCCAGACCTGGTGAAAAACAGCGAGGGCTCGCCGCGCAGAGTGCGACGCGCCCTCGGCCATCTAGATCGAATGCTGTTGTTTGCGTCGCCAGACGGCCGGGGTCTCCCCGGTGATGCTGCGGAACACCTTGGTCAGATGCGCCTGGTCGGAAAAGCCGAGCTGCGCACTGATGCCAGCGATGCTCATCTCCGTTTCCGAAAGCATCTGCCGCGCCATGTCGATCCGGCGTGACAATTGCCATTGGAGCGGCGTCATTTCGGTGGTCTGACGGAACACCGTGGCGAACCAGCTCTCCGACAGGCCAACGACATCGGCCATCTCTCGCACGCTCAAACGGCGTCCGCCGCAATTGGCGAAATAGCCGGAAAGCCGGTTCAGTTGCGCCTTGGTGAGATGCCCGGCATGCGCAGCAGTTCGCCCTTCGCTTACCCGCAGGTCGAGAAGTCCGGTGATGATGCTGCCTACCAGGTTCTCTGCAAAGGCTGGATGCCTGCCATCCGTCGACAGCTCGTCCACGACAAGCGTGGCGAGGCTGGCCAGGGGACCGGGATCCTGCAATTCGACCGGTTGCCTGATGATGGCGCGCGCCGCGGACGAGCCGACAGCCGGCGTCAGATACCGCATCAGCCGTTCCTGATGCAGATGCAGGTCGAGGTGGGAAAAGCGATGGCGGCTGCTGAACTTCGTCCACATCGGCATGCCGGCCGGCACATAGATGGCGCGTGCCATGCCCCGCTCGCCCCGGTCCAGTTCTTCCGCCCGGTCCGCCACCCGGATCTGGCTGCTGACATCGTTGAAGAAGAAGACGATCCGTGGATCCGGCGAGAGATAATAGCCGTTTGCCCCTGCATGGCCTTCCGCTTCCCAGTGGACACCGACGACGCCGTCGAGGGAACGCCATTTGGGCGGCATGAGGGCGCGGATACCCTCGATTTCGGACTGCATCGAATGGAGATATGTCAAACCAATGGCCTCTCACCCGGTTTCGGTGACCTGCACATGCGTCATGGCGCGGCGCACTATTGGCCGGATGCAGGCGTTGGGTCAACAAAGATGACTTGATAAATCATATTTTTGAACTGTGCCTGTGGGCGTGGCTGTTCTGCGCCAGGGCTCAGATCGTGACGAAGGAGCGCAGGTCCGCCCTCACCGCGGAGCCGTAGTGTTGTTCGGCAGGCACCAGTCAGTGCCAGCCGGATTGAACGCATCTGGAGTAACGATGGCAGACTTCGACTTCCCGCTGACCCGCAGCGACGCCCTTCAACGCCTGGACGATTTTCTGCCGCATGCGGGTGCTGCCTATGCACGCTTGCGCAACAAGGAACAGGGGCAGGGAGAGCATGTGCATGTATCGCGATTGTCTGCCGCGCTGCGCAGACGGCTGATCTCCGAGCAGGAGGTTGTCGACGCGGTCCTGGCACGGCACGGACTGGCGGCGGCCGAAAAATTCGTCAGTGAAGTGTTCTGGCGCACCTACTGGAAGGGCTGGCTCGAGCAGCGTCCAACCGTTTGGGAGGATTATGGCGCAGCCGTCGAACGAGCGCTGGAGCAGGTGGATGCAGTGTCGGGACTGCGCAAACGCCATGCCTCGGCGATCGATGGATCGACCGGCATCGACTGTTTCGACGCCTGGACCAAGGAACTGAATGAGACGGGCTATCTGCACAACTGGGCGCGCATGCAGTTTGCCTCGATCTGGATCTTCACGCTCGGACTGCCCTGGGAACTCGGCGCCGCCTCGATGTTCGACCGTCTGATCGACGCCGATCCGGCATCGAACACCCTGTCCTGGCGTTGGGTGGCGGGTCTGCACACGGCCGGCAAGGCCTATCTCGCCGATGCCGAGCGAATCCGCTCGATGACCGATGGCCGCTTTTCGCCTGCCGGCCTGGCACGCACGGCCCGCATTCCCGCAGACAGTGTACGGACCCCTTCCCCTTCATCCATCCGGCCGGCCTCTTCGTCGGATCCATCCGCAGCCACTCTGTTGCTGCTGACCACAGAGGATCTGTCGGTCGAACAGGTTGGCGCGATGCGTGCGCTGCCGGTGAAGTCCATCGTTTATCTTAAAGGTCGCAGCTCGTGGGACGAGACTGCTCTCGCCGATGCTCTTGCACGTACCGCACAGGTGTGGCCGGATGCGGAAGTCTGCGGGGCTCTCGCCCCTGGTGAGCTTCCTTCCGCAGCAAAATCGTCAGGCTGCACACAGGTCGCAACCGCTTTCCTGCCCGTTGGCCCCGTCGCGTCTTCCATTGCCCCTGTGCGAGGCGAGTTCGACAGGCTCGGCATCGCCTTCACGGAATATCTCCGCGAGTGGGATCGGATGGCCTGGCCACATTGCCGGAAGGGCTTCTTCGGGCTGAAGGAGAAGATTCCAGCCCTTCTGCAGGCGGGGCACCGCTGACATGCGCTCCAATGCTCGGAAGGATAGTCATGAGTGATCGTGATCGATACAGGCCCGTCCCTCAGGGGCGTCTCAGCCGGCTCGCAGCACTTGGCCAGATTGCCGGTGGCGTCGCCTCGGGCATGGTCGCCGAGGGCTTGAGCCGCCTGGCGAAAGGTGAGCGTCCGCATCTGAGAGACCTGCTGCTGACGCCGTCGAACGCACTGAAGGCGGCGGATCAGCTGTCGCGCATGCGCGGCGCGGCCATGAAGCTCGGCCAGATGATCTCGTTGGAACCGGGCGAATTCCTGCCGCCCGAACTCCAGTCGATCTTTGCGCAGCTCCGGTCCTCAGCGCATTTCATGCCGCCGAACCAGCTTGCAGCCTCATTGTCCAGCGCCTGGGGTCCGGACTGGCGACGCCATTTCATCCAGTTCGAGACGACACCGATCGCGGCCGCATCGATTGGACAGGTGCATCGGGGCGTTCTGTCATCAGGCCGTCCGGTTGCCGTCAAGGTTCAATATCCCGGTGTGCTCCAGAGCATCGATTCCGACATCGACAATGTCGCGACCTTCTTGCGGCTGTCGGGCCTTCTTCCCGCAGGCCTCGACATTGCGCCACATCTGGCCGAAGCCAAGCGGCAGTTGCGGGAAGAGGCCGACTATCTGCGCGAGGCGGAGGAAATGCGTCGCTTCGGCCGCCTGCTCGCCGATGACGACCGCTTCGTGGTGCCGGCCCCGGTGGAGGAACTCCTGCGGCCGACGGTCCTGGCGATGGATTTCATCGAGGGGGCTCCGCTCGAAACCCTGGCCTCCGCACCCCAGGCGCAAAAGGATGCGGCCATGCAGGCTATCTCCGAGCTGGCACTGCGCGAGCTTTTCGTCTTCGGCCACATGCAGACGGATCCGAATTTCGCCAACTATCTCTGGAGGCCTAAGGACGGACGGGTCGCGTTGCTCGATTTCGGCGCGGTACGACCGGTCTCCCCGGAAAGCGCCAGAGACTACCATCTCCTCCTGCAGGCGACTCTCGGCGGCAGCGTGACGGCGGTGCGCGATGCGCTGATGGAGATGCGCTATCTTTCCCGGGCGCAAACGGAGCGCTACGGACGGACGCTGGATGAAATGACACGCGTCGTCCTCGACCATGTCCTGAAGGCGCCGGAGGGGCTGGTTGATTTCAGCGACCGTGGCCCGCTCGTGGAAATTCGTGAGCGCGCGGTACCGATCTTTGCCGATCGCGCGCTATGGGCGCTGCCGGCTCCGGATAAGATGTTCCTGCAACGCAAGATCACTGGGCTTGCGCTTCTCAGCATGAAGCTGCGCGTCCGGATGCCGCTCTCGTCCATGCTCCGGGATTATGCCTGACGCGTATTGCAGAGAGGCGTGCCGTCGCGCACCTGTCTGGGAACCGGGCCCCGCCGACGCAGATCAGTCTGCCTGCTTCGCGGTTGCCACAGGGGTCGTGACCAGCTTGAACTCCGCCATCTCCTCCGGCGTCAGGTAGTAGAGCCGGTCCGGAGGCGTTTCGAGCGCGTTGATCCAGAGCCCGTTGCCGATGCCCATTTCTTCAAGGTGCCGGGCAATGCGTGCCGTGGTGCTCTGCGCACCGGACATCGCCTGCTCGGGCGAGGGGCGGTCTTGCCCGGCATTGAAGACCTGGTGGACGCCGAGAATGGCATCCTCTTCTGCCTCGCGCGCCACGCCGCCGGCAAAGACCAGAGGACAGGAAGAGGCGCAGAGCGCCTTGCTCGCCACCTTGGTGTTGATGCCTTTCTCCCGGATCAGCTTCGACATGGCCAGGGCATCATTGACGGAGCCTCCCGGCGAATTCAGCGATACCGCCTGAACATATTCGCCGCGAGCAGCGATTTCCTCGGCAAATCGCTCCGCAGCACCAAGATCGATCGAACCTTCCGCTGTGAGCAAGCCACCGGTCAGCAGTTCGAACCGCATCGGTTGGCGCAGGGTTTCCGGAGAACTGCCGGGCTCCACCGGGGGCAACTGGGGAGTACCGTCCGTCAGCGCCGGCGGAAGCACGGGGGCATCCGTGGTCATCGGATCATGGCCGGGAAGCGTAGCATGCGCGAGGCTCATCTCCCTGAGGTCCGTGAACAGGAAGGCGCCTGCAGCCGCCAGCAGCCCGAAGAAGGCGCTGCGCATCAGCAAACCGTCATCGGCATGTACAATGGCTGTTTTCAGGCGCAGGGCGAGCGAAGCTGGTTTCACGCCGGTGGTCCCTTGCGTGGCGCCTTGGCGGACATGTCGAGGCTGGTGATGTTGGAATCGATCCGCCCACGCTCGTCCTCCGCCTCGGCGGACTGGAGCGCCTGCTCGACATCGATCCCCTGTCGATTGAGCGCACGTTGCACCTCGAGCGCCTCAAGCAATTCGGCTGCGGTGATGCGCTGTGCGAAGGGCATACGCTCCTCCTGTCGCCGGATCGCTCCGTGCACCACGGTCAGGATGAAGACCAGGACGGCGGGAAGAAGATCGATCGAAATCGCCCCCGCCCAGGCCGGAATAAAATCTGCGGCATAACGCAGAACGGCCTCTGCCGAGGACAGTGGTACGAAGCGCCGCTCCGCGACCGGCTCGCGTGCGAGGATTTCGTCGGCTGCCTCAGACAGAACTTGAGACTGGGCGGACACCGAGGTCCGGATCGTCTGCATGACCTGATCCTGACGCTCCGCGAGATCGGCTGCCCGGCCATCGGCAACAGGCGCGATGAAGCCGAGTGAAAGGTCATCGGCGGCCCGCTTGACGGAGGGGGCAATCGAGGTCTGTTCGAGCGATGTGATGACGCCGGAAAGGGCGACTACCTCGGCGGAGAATTCATCGCTGCGGGGAGCGATTGCCCCGGGCGCCGAAACCAGCGTGCGCATGGTCGCCAGATGAGCGCGTCCCTGGTCAAAGAGCGTCGTGACCCGCTCGCGCGATGCGACAATGCCGGCCTCGAGTTCGCTCAGCTGCGAAGACATCTGCGTCAGAAGCTGAACGACGCTGCCCGCACCCGTGGTGCCGGTGAGCGCGCCATTCTGCCGTTCATCTTCGGCGAGCCGCGAAAAGCGCTCCGATGTCCGCTGGATGTCTGGCAACAGGCTTTGGGCGGCGAGCGCATTCTGATGTGCCTGATCGAGATCCGCCGTGTAGTCCTGCACCGTCTCTGCGAGATGCTGTTCGAGCGCCGCAGAGCCTGCAAGCGCCGCCGCATTCAGCCAGCTCGACATGGCAATGATCATGGCGCAGCCGAGTGCCATCACGCCGATCATGGCGCCGCGCGCCGCAGCGCCGGTTACATGGGGGTAGAAGCGCGCCATGTAAGACCAGAAGGCATAAATCGCGACCGAGACCGAGGCCGAATAGATGATGGCGGCAAAGAAGACCGCGGTCGGTGAGCCATCGAGAAGGCTGCGGACCCCCAGATAGGTGTAGACACCGGACGCAAGGGCCAGAACGGCGAGCGCAAAGCGGGTCATGGTTTCGACGGCAAGGACGCCATCCTGCAAACGATGCGATGCGCCAAGCGCCATGGAGACCTCCGACAGGAATGAATTCTTACCAAGTTCTTAAGAAGCGGGCGAAATGAAGGCTGAGGCTCAGCTGTCCGTTCTTCAGAAATTGGCCTCGTCTACCATGGCGCGCCCCTAATCGGTACGAATTGCAACCAATTTCGACCTGGTGCCTCAACCGTCTGCTTCACCCTTCTCACGAATTTGTGTCACACTAGACGCGTAATGCGCCCTCTGTCCCGTTCTGTCAGGCCCGCAACCGGGCTTTTCGGAACGAGCCCCTAACTCTCTATTGGTTTTGCTGCATGCGTAAGAATGGCTCGCCGCTTTTTGTCAGCGCCAGAATGGTGGCCGAGCGTGCCGGCGTGTCCCGTTCGGCCGTGTCGCGTACCTTTACCGAAGGCGCGAGCGTTTCTGAGGAAACGCGTCGAAAGGTCGTCGAAGCGGCCGAGGCGCTCGGCTATCACGTCAACCATCTGGCCCGCCAGCTGCGCGAGCGCAGCAATATCGTCTGTCTGATCGTCTCGGATCTGACCACGCCCGTCAGGGCGGCGATGGTCGACCGCTTGACCCGCAAGCTTCAGGCGGCCGGCAAGATCACCGTGGTTCTCAATACCGAGAGTGACGAGGCAAGCGTCAATCACGCCTTGAAGCTCACCTTGCACTACCGCGCTGATGCGACGGTGGTCCTGTCGGGAACGCCATCGACGGGATTGGTGAAAACGGCGCTTGCCAACGGCCAACAGGTTATCCTGATCAACCGCGACGACGGTCTGGAAGGCTGCGATAATGTCGGGCTGGACAATGCGACGGCCGCAAGAGAGGCGCTTTTCCTCCTGAAACGGGCCGGGTGCAAGCGCCTCGGGATCTTAACCTCGGCTGCTCGAACCCCGAGCCTGGTGGAGAGAGAAGCGCGCTTCCTCGAAGCGGCAGCCGCTGAAGCGATCAGGGTGACCGTCTTCGAGGCGGACGCTACCAGCTATCGCGCCGGTTTCGAGGCCGCCAAACGCGTCTATGCCCGGTCGGAACCTCCGGACGGCGTGTTCTCTGTCACCGATCTGCTGGCGATCGGCTTCATGGATGGGGCACGCCTCGAATTCGGCCTGAGGATCCCGGAGGATCTCTGCGTCATCGGCTTCGACAATATCGAGCAGGCTTCTTGGGAAGCCTATCGCCTGACAACCTTCGAGCAGCCACTCGATCGGATAGCGGCGCATGTCGTTAGTCTCCTGACGGAAGTGCAAGGCCTGACAGAGGCTCCGCAGGGGGACGGAGCGGTCTTCGAGCCGGTTGCCGTCTGGCGCCGCTCCGTTCGTCCCCAACCTGGGACGACCTAATGCACGCGTGTGCATTGCGCTGGTGTCATCAAACCTTCGTCTAATCCCTGTAGGACGGAAATGCCCGTTCAAGCGCGTTGCACGCATGTGCAGGCGCATGGTGCAGACCTGCAGAGGGGCCGAGGCGGCGGTCCCTCTGCAGGCGTGCCCGGGCGAAGCATTTCGAGAGATGCAGGCTGCAGGCCCGTCTGGGTCAATGTCGCGGTGTCTCGGGGTTTGATTGTAAGCCGACGCCGAGTGGCGCGGCAGCCAAGGGAGAAGACGATGAAGCGTCGCGCATTCCTGATTTCCACGGCCGGCACCGTTGCCGGAATGATGATCCTGCCGAAGCTGTCCTTTGCAGCCGAAGGCCAGATCGACTGGTATACCGGCTCGGATGCCAATGTGCTCGATTTCTGGACCAACACTGTCAAGCCGGCTTTCGAAGCAGCGCATGCGGGCGTGAAGCTCAATCTCGTCGATGCCGGTGACAATGCAGGCATCCAGTCGATCGCCGAGCGCGCCATCGCGGCAATGCAGACGAACACCGACCCGCAGGCCGATTACTTCGAGCATACCGATCCGCGTCTGCCAAAGGGCGCCATCGAAGCCGGCCTCTACGTCAACATGAAGGAAGCTGGCCTGTCGAACTATGCGAAGGTCAACCCGCTCGCTATCGATAGCGACTTCTCGCTTCCCTATCGCGGCAGCCAGGTGCTTCTCGCCTATGACACCACCAAGCTGGCGGCTGCCGATGCGCCGAAGACCTGGGATGCGCTCGTCGCCTGGATCAAGGCAAACCCCGGCCAGTTCGTCTACAACCGCCCTGACAAGGGTGGTTCGGGCGGAAACTTCGTCCGTCGTGCCATCCATCAGGCAAACGGCCTCGACCCTAAGGCATTCACGGTCGACAACTACACCGAAGCCTTCGGCAATGAGGCCCTCGGCAAGGCTTGGGAACTGCTCAAGGACATCGCCCCGTCACTCTACGACAACGGCGCCTACTCCTCCGGCAACACCCAGTCGATCCAGTTGTTGGCCCAGGGCGTTGTGACCATGATCCCGGTCTGGTCCGACCAGGTTCTCCAGGCGATCGCCCAGGGCGTCCTGCCGGAAACCACTGGCATCGTGCAGCTTCAGGATCTGGCTCTTTGCGGCAACTTCTCGCGCGCCGTGGTGCTGAGCAATGGCAAGAACCGCGACGCAGCCCTGAAGCTGGCCGACTTCGTCCTGACCGAAGAGATCCAGGGTGCCATCCTCTCCGAGCTCGGCGGCTTCCCTGGCGTCAGCTGGGAACATGTCTCCGCCGATCTGCGCGAGAAGTTTGCCGCTATCATCCCGAACAGCATTCCGACCTTCCCGTCGGGCGCCTGGGAAGTCGCCGTCAATGACGGCTGGTACCGCAATGTGGCACCGACCATCGACCGGAAGTCGTGAGTTCAGGCGTGAGTGCGTCTGCCATATCCAGAACCATGTCGGGCAGGGGGCTTATTGGCCTCCTGCTCGTCGCCCTACCGGTTTCGCTTGTCGGATGGCTGGTCATCTGGCCAATCATCAGTGCCGTCCTGCGCACGGTGTGGCGTACTTCGCCCGATGGTGAGGCAGGTTTCGACCTGTCGAGCTACATCTTCTTCTTTTCCGACGCCTACAGTCTCAACAATCTCAGCCTGACGCTCTGGACCACAGCGGTCTGTGCCCTGCTGCTCCTGGTCGTGTCGCTTCCGATCGCGCTTTACCTGCGCTTTGCCAAGGGCGGTATCGCCTCCTATGTGCAGGCGCTTGCCATCCTGCCGATGTTCGTTCCATCGATCATTCTCGCCTATGCCCTGATCCGCGTGCTCGGGCCGAATGGCATGGTCGACCTGCTCTTGAACTTCGCCGGCCTGCCGAAATTGAGAACGCCCTATCTCACGCCCTGGGGGCCGGTGATCGGACTGGTTTGGGACAATATTCCGCTGACGGTGCTGATCCTGCTCTCGGGTCTCGGCTCGGTGAGCAACATGGCGATCGAGGCTGCGCGGGATGTCGGTGCAAGCCGGCTTCGGGTTCTCCGGCACATCATTCTGCCGCAGATCACCAATTCCATCCTGGTGGCACTCTCCTTCGCCGTACTCGGCATCTTTTCCGCCTTTACGCTGCCCTATCTGCTCGGCCCAGCGTCGCCCGAGATGATGGGCCCCTTCATGCAGCGCACGTTCCGGGACCTGAACGATCCTGTTGGAGCGATCACGCAGGCTGTCATCACCTTCGGCTTCTGCATTGTCTTTGGCCTGTTTTACGTGCGCTCCGTCGCCCGCAACCAGGGGAGATGAGGCAAATGACCGAATCCATAACCCCGCCGCGCCGGATCGATGGCACCGGCATGCTGCTCGCACTCGTGCTTTCGATCGTCGTCGTCCTGCCTCTACTCGTCGTCGGCATCTGGGCCTTCACCGAGGTCTGGCGCTATCCGAATGTGCTGCCACAACAATTCGGTCTGCGGTTCTGGGAGCAGACGCTCAACCGTTCGGACGTGTGGAGCGCGCTGTGGCTGAGCCTGACGCTCTCGGCCGTGGTGACGCTTGCCTCCGCGGTCATCTGCCTGCCGGCAGCTTATGCCTTTGCGCGTATGCGGTTTCCAGGCCGTGACTTGTTGTTCTTCTCGTTTCTTGCAGGCCATGCCTTCCCGAAGTTCGGTCTCCTCGTCGCCATCGCCGCGATCTTTCTGCAGCTAGACCTGATCGGCACCTTTTGGGGTGTGGCGCTTATCCAGCTCGTCAACACGCTGATGTTCATGATCTGGATCCCGGTTGCCGCATTCCAGGCCGTCGATCGCCGCATGGAAGAGGCTGCCCGCGACGTGGGTGCAGGCCCGTTCCGTGTCTTCTGGTCGATTACCTTGCCCCAGGCCGCGCCCACCATCGCGGCGGCCCTTCTCCTGACATTCGTCGGCACCTTTTATGAGACGGAAGGCGCCTGGCTGATCGGCGCGCCGGGCATCCGCACCATGCCCGTGCTGATGATCAGCTTCATCAACAACCAGATGGTCATCCAGTTCGGCGCGGTCCTGTCCGTCATGCTCTGGGTCCCGTCCTTCATCGCTCTGATGTTCGCCCGCCGGGTGATCGGCGGCAACGCCTTTGCCAAGGGCTTTGGGGGATGAACAACAGTCTTACAGGAATGCCAAGATGTCCAAACTGAGCATACGCGCGGTCTCCAAGATCTTTGGGGCAGGACCCACCGCCGTCGACAGCGTCTCGCTCGATGTCGCGGATGGCGAGCTGGTCTGCCTGCTCGGGCCTTCCGGCTCCGGCAAGTCGACCTTGCTGCGCATGGTGGGTGGTTTCGAACAGCCGTCAGCGGGTACCATCGCGATCGACGATCAGGACGTGACGCGTCTGCCACCGGAGCAACGTCCGACGGGCATGGTCTTTCAGAGCCATGCGCTCTGGTCGCACATGAATGTCTTCAACAACCTCGCCTTCGGGCTGAAGCTGCGCAAGCGGCCCGCTGCCGAAATCCGTGACAGGGTCGAGGGCGTGCTCGAGCTGGTCGGCCTGAAGGGCTACGATCGACGCATGACCAACGAGCTCTCGGGAGGCCAGCAGCAGCGCGTCGCACTCGCACGCTCTCTCATCCTCGAGCCGAAGATCCTGCTTCTGGACGAGCCCTTCGCAAGTCTCGACCAGCACCTGCGGGAGCGCTTGCGCGAGGAGGTGCGCGACATCCAGCTTCGCCTGAAGATCACGACGCTCTTCGTCACCCACGGGCAGGATGAGGCCCTCTCGATGGCGGACCGCATCGTGGTCATGCAAAATGGCAGGACCGAGCAGGCCGATCGGCCGGAGATCATCTACCGCGATCCGCTAACGCCCTTTGTCGCTGGCTTCATCGGCACGATGAACTTCGTCGAAGGCAAGGTCGAAAACGGCCGTTTCGTGCATCCCGACCTGTCTGTGGACATGCCCGTCTCGGATGGCCCGGTCACACTGGCCGTCAGGCCTGAAGCGCTCGATCTGGTCAGCACGGAAGATGGCGCGGCAGTTGTCCACCGCGTGACCGATTTCGGAACCCATGGTCTGGTCGATCTCCATCTCTCCGATGGTACGCGGCTCAAATCCATGGTGCGCAGCCCCGAACCCTTCAGTTCCGGCCACGCCGTGGATCTGCGTCCCCGCGCCTTTGCCGCCTTCCGCGACAACGTCAAACTCTACCGGTCCTCTGATGCAGCCTGACCCCATATTCCTCGACCACCAGGGTCACAGGACCCTTATCAAGTGGCACCGGGCGCGGAGAAAAGCCTCTGACGCCGAATTCACGCCGACCCGTATTCTCGACGCCATGCGTATCGGCGCGAGTGTCGAGGTGGATCTCGTGGTGCATGCCGACAAGGGTTTTGCGATCCTGCACGATCTCGAACTCGATCACGGCACCACCGGATCCGGCCTGGTCTGCGAGACATCAGCCGAAACGCTGCGCCGGCTTTTCCTGCGCGGAAACGACGGGGAGCCGATCGCTGACCGGGTCATGTTGCTCGAGGATCTCTGTGACCTATTGGCTGCAAATCCTGCCCATCGCGATGCCCTTCTGCAGCTCGACTACAAGGAAGACCTGTCGCGCCTGTCGCCGGCCGTCATTGCCAATTTTGCGGCGGCCGTTTCCAAGGTGGCGCATGCGATGATCCTTTCGGGTGGCGATAGCGCTGCCGTCGCGTCTCTGGCTGCCGCCACGCCTGGGCTCAGAACCGGATACGACCCGACCTATGTCGGCGTGCTCGATGACTTGCAATCCCGGGAGGACTTCTCGCGCTTTATTGCGGCTGCACTGAAGACGGCACCGGAAGCGGCGATGATCTATCTCGACTACGAGCTCATTCTGGCGGCCGATGCTGCCGGCGTCGATCTCATCCGCGCCGTGCACGACGACAACCGGCGTGTCGATGCCTGGACGATCCGGTCAATCAATTCGGCCACGCTTGCAAAGATCCGCCGTCTCCTCGACCTGCGGGTCGACCAGATCACCACGGATGACCCCGAGGGTCTCCTGTTTGCCTTGGCCGAAGGAGCCGCTTGATGTTAGTCGATCCCACAATCGTCCTGACCGACATGGTCGAGGCCGCGCGGCGCGCCGGCGCGCTGACGCTTGAGCATTTTCATCGCAGGGAGACACTCGAAATCGGCGTGAAGGGACCGGGCGATTTCGTCAGTATTGCCGACGAGCAGTCCGAAACCCTCATCCGCGATCACCTGCTGACGCGCTATCCCGACTGGAGCCTCAGCGGAGAAGAGTTTCCGCCGGTCAAGGGTGTGGATGACACCTATCGCTTTCTCGTTGACCCGATCGACGGAACCACCAATTTCCTCTGGGGTCTCGACTATACGATCACGATTGCATTGCGGCGTGCCGGAGAGACGATCTGCGGCCTCGTCTACAATCCGGTGACGGACGAGATGTTCACGGCCGTCAAAGGGCAGGGTGCTTACCTCAACGGCAAGCGGCTCGAAATGCGCGACAGCGCCGATGTCAGCCAGATGGTGGTCGGAACCGGCCTTCCCACGCCCAACCTCTCCATGCATGCCGGCGCCTATGCACGGCTGGATGCGATCCGCGCACCGATCGGCGCCGTCCGCGTTCTCGGCAGTGCCGCCAATTGTTGCGCCTATGTCGCCTGCGGTCGCTTTACCGGCTACTTCGAGCAGACCGGTTTCGTCGATACGGCAGCCGGGATTCTTCTGGTGGAAGAAGCTGGTGGGGTGGTGACCGACTGGTGGGGCCGGGGACCGGAATTCTTCGAGAAATCCGGTTTGCTGATCGTCGCCAATCCCGGCACACACCGGTTTCTCCTGAACCACCTGTCGAGTGTCCAACGGGCAGATTGAGGTCTCGGACCGTGCCAGGCAGCCATCGAAGCGGGGCCGGAAGGCCCCGCTGATGTATCGAACCGATGGTATCAGTTGAGACGCGCGCCGTTTGCATCGAAGTAGTGCAGGTCCGATGGCTTCGCGCCGATCTGCACCATGTCGTCCATCTCGATCCGCGAGCGACCCGCCACACGGAAGACGATGTCGCTGCCATCGGTAAGCGTACCGTGCACGTAGCTTTCGGCCCCAACCAGTTCAACCGCGGCGACCTTGACGCTTGCGGTGAAGATCTCGTCCCCCGGCACGTCCGTGATCAGGTGGAGATCTTCCGGGCGAATGCCGAGTGTGGCAGTGCCCGACGGAACCGACGCATCTGACGTCATCGACCAGCTATCGGTCTTCGTCGCCATCTGCAGCAGGTTCATCGAGGGTGACCCGATGAAGGTTGCCACGAAGGTCGTCGCCGGGCGCTCGTAAAGCTCGATCGGCGTGCCGACCTGTTCGATACGCCCGGCATTCAGTACAACGAGCCTGTCGGCGAGCGTCATGGCCTCCATCTGGTCATGGGTCACGTAGACGCTGGTTGTGGCGAGCGACCGCTGCAGCCGCTTGATCTCGACGCGCATCTGCACGCGCAGCTTCGCATCGAGGTTCGACAGCGGTTCGTCGAAGAGATAGGCCGCCGGCTCGCGGACGATGGCGCGACCCATGGCAACGCGCTGACGCTGGCCGCCCGAGAGCTGACGGGGCTTGCGCTCCAGGAACTGCTCGATCTCCAGTGCTTTGGCCGCCTGCTCGATGCGGCGGTCAATCTCGTCCTTCGGCGTGTTGCGGTTCTTCAGACCGTAAGCCAGGTTCTGGCGGACGGTCATGTGCGGGTAGAGCGCGTAGTTCTGGAACACCATGGCAATGTCGCGCTCGGATGGTTCCAGCTGGTTGACGACCCGGTCGCCGATCGCGATCTCGCCGCCTGAGATGCTCTCAAGGCCGGCAATCATGCGCAACAGCGTGGACTTGCCGCAGCCGGATGGCCCCACGAGAACCACGAGCTCCCCATCGGCGATTTCCAGAGACACGCCTTTGATGGCTTCGACATTGCCATACATCTTGCGGACATCGTTCAAAACAATCTGGGCCATTACTTTTCTGTCTCCACAAGACCTTTGACGAACCATCGCTGCATCAGAACGACAACGATGATGGGAGGGATGATGGCGAGGATCGCCGTAACCATGACGTAATTCCAGGGCGTGGAGGCGTCGGTGAAATCGACCATGCGGCGAAGGCCGATGATGATGGTATTCATCTTCGCATCGTTCGTGACCAGAAGCGGCCAGAGATACTGGGTCCAACCATAGATGAAGAGGATGACGAAGAGTGCTGCGATGTTGGTGGTCGACAGCGGCAGCAGGATGTCCTTCATGAAGCGGAACGGCCCGGCATTGTCGATGCGCGCAGCTTCAACCAGTTCGCCCGGTATGGTCAGGAAGAACTGTCTGAACAGGAAGGTTGCCGTCGCTGACGCCATCAGCGGGAGCGTGAGCCCCGCATAGGTGTCGATCAGCCCAAGATCCACGATCACCTTGTAGGTGGGCAGAATGCGTACCTCGACCGGTAGCATCAGGGTGATGAAGATCATCCAGAAGAAGAACATCCGGAAACGGAAGCGGAAGAAGACAATCGCGAAGGCCGAGAGGAACGAGATGATGATCTTGCCGACGGCGATCGCGATCGCGACGACGAAGGAATTGAACAACAGCCGTTCGAGGCTCACGCCGACGACGCGCTCCACGCCGCCGGACATGGCTTCCGTGTAGTTTTCGACCAGATGGTCGCCCGGCAACAGCGACATGGGCGGCCGGATGATATCCTGCGAGCTCATCGAGGACGCGATGAAGGTGTAGTAGATCGGAAAGGCAACGACGATGATGCCGATGACGAGGATCAGGTGGCCAATCATATTGGCGATGGGGCGTTTTTCAATCATGTCCGGTCCTCAGCCGTAATGAACCCGCTTCTCGACGAAGCGGAACTGGAAGGCAGTCAGGCCGATCACGATGATCATCAGGATGACGGACTGCGCTGCGGATGAGCCGAGGTTCAGGTTGACGAAGCCGTCGTTGTAAACCTTGTAAACCAGCGTTTCGGTCGCCTTGGCCGGGCCACCACCGGTGACGGCATGGATGATGCCGAAGGTATCGAAGAAGGCGTAGACGGTGTTGACCACCAGCAGGAAGAAGGTCGTCGGGGCCAGAAGCGGGAAGATGATGGTCCAGAACCGCCTGCTGCCGCGGGCCCCGTCGATGGCGGCCGCTTCGATGAGCGATTTCGGGATCGCCTGAAGGCCTGCAACGAAGAAGAGGAAGTTGTAGCTGATCTGCTTCCAGGCGGCGGCGAAGACGATGAGCGCCATGGCCTGGTCGCCCTTCAGAAGCGGATCCCAATCAAAGCCTGTGGAGCGCAAGAGATAGGCAAGCGTTCCCATGGCCGGGTTGAACATGAAGAGCCACAGCATGCCTGCAACGGCAGGGGCGACGGCATAGGGCCAGATCAGCAGCGTGCGGTAAAAGGTCTGGCCGCGGACCACCTTGTCGGCCGCCGTGGCCAGAAGCAGCGCGACCGCCATCGAGACGAGAGCCGTCAGCGCGCTGAACACGATCGTCACCTGAAACGCGTGCAGGTAATTCGGATCCGACAGAATGTTGGAGAAATTGGCGAAGCCCACGAAGGTGCTTTTGAGCCCGAACGGATCTTCCCTCAGCATGGACTGGTAGATCGCCTGGCTTGCGGGCCAGAAGAAGAAGACCAGCGTCAGGATGATCTGGGGCGCCAACAGCAGATAGGGCAGGATTTTGTTCGGGAAGTGAACCGTGTGCAAGGCGATGCTCCTCAGCCGGCCATGGAAAAAGCACTGCCCGCACCTTGCGATGCGGGCAGTGTCGTCATTCGGTCAGATCAGTTGCTGGAAACGGAAGCGATGGCTGCATTGCCACGCTCGACGATCTTGTCGAGCGTCGTCTTGGCATCCTGCGAGCCGGCCAGCATGGCTTCGAACTCTTCGTTCATGATGTCGCGAACCTGCGGCAGGTTCGGCAGACGCACGCCCTTGGAGTTTTCGGTCGGAGCCTTGCCGGTCATCTGCAGGATCGGCGTTTCGCGCGCCGGGTTCTTCTCGTAGAAGCCCGAGGACTTGGTCGCCTCATAAGCGGCATTGGTCACCGGAAGATAGCCGGATACCTGGTGCAGGCGTGCCTGGATTTCCGTCTGCGACAGGAAGTTGAAGAATTGGGCGATGCCCTTGTATTCTTCATCGCTCTTGCCACCGAAGACCCAGAGGCTGGCGCCACCCGGAATGGTGTTCTGCGGGCCATTGCCTTCGTAGTAGGGAAGCTGGCCGATACCGTAGTTCATGCCCGACTTGACGATGTCGCCAAGGCCGCCGGAGGACTCGGTCATGATCGCGCATTCGCCGGAAAGGAACAGCTGCTTGGCCTCCGAGGTGCGGCCGCCGTAGCGGAACGCGCCATCCTTGGCCAGATCGGCGATCGACTGGAAGTGCTGGACGTAGAGATCAGAATTGACCTTCAGTTCGACGGTGCCGCCGGCAAGACCGTTTTCATTGGTGCCGTAGGACACGTTGTTCCAGGCGGCGAAGTTCTCGGTCTGGATCCAGGTCAGCCAGGTCGACGTCATGCCGCATGGAGCCGCGCCGCTGTCCTTGATCTTGCGTGCGGCTTCGAAGACTTCCGGCCAGGTCTTCGGCGGGTTTTCTGCGTCAAGGCCGGCCTTCGTGAAGGTATCCTTGTTGTAGTAGAGAACTGGCGAGGACGAATTGTAGGGGAAGGACAGCATGGTGCCGTCAGGCTTCGAATAGTAGGCAACGATGCCGGCCAGATAGTCGGACTTGTTGAACTCGAAGCCACCCTTCTGCAGCACTTCAGCAACCGGAACGACAGCGCCTTCAGCGCCCATCATGACGCCCGAGCCAGCGTCGAAGACCTGAATGATAGCCGGTGGCTGCTTGGAGCGGAATGCGGCGATGCCGGCATTCAGCGTTTCCGGATAGGTGCCCTTGAAGACGGGCATGATCTTGTAATCGCTCTGGCTCTCGTTGAATTCCTTGGCCAGTTGGTCGACAACTTCGTTATTGGCGCCGGTCATGGCATGCCACCACTGCAGTTCCGTGGCGGCAAAGGCAGAAGAGCCGAAAGAAAGCGAAAGGGCGAGGGTCGCCGCGGATGCAGCGAAACGTTTCGTGGACATGGTGCCTCCCTGATGTTCCACCTGGCCAAGCGACAGGCTGGCCAAGACTTGCCCTACGTCAGATCCTCCCAGATCTGCGTGAGCGCGCTTCGTTTGAAGCGTCTCGCATTCAAAACGAAAACATATGAACCTGCAACGAAATTGTGACAGTCGGTTGTCCGGAGCTGTGTACAATCAAAGATCGCGATCGGATGCTATTGAAAACGTGGGCGGAGAGGGATCTGCGCGGCACAAGGCTTGCCTTCTCGATCGCTCGCCACCACTTTCGCAAAGGCCAGATGACCTGCATTTCGATCACATGCACGTGAAAACGCGGTCCATCGACCCGAACGCCGGCTGAAGGCGAGCGGTCCGACTATAGAGGAGGCTCGAGCTTGCTGGGTGGAGAAATGCTTTCGGATATGCCACATCCGTCCTCGGAAGGATGGTCATGGACGCTCAAGACTTGAGGCATCACACGCCGCTTCGGCAGCGCGCGCACCTGAAAGCCGTCATTGCAAGTCTGTTTGCCTCGCTGCTCCTGGTGTTCGGCGGCGATGCTTTTGGTCGTCTTCACCACGGATCTTCCAGCGCAAGCGTCCTGACCAGCTCGGATGCCGGACAACTGGTTGCCGGCGCCACCAGTGACACCCGCTATCTCAGCGCATCCGAACGGTCCTCGCGACCGAAGCTGAGGCCGGGCGAGGCGGGTGATGGCTTTGTTGCGCCCGAGATCCACGCCGTCTCGACAAGCCGACAGGGTGACCGGGCCAAACGGATCCTTTCCGACCGCGCCCTCTTTCATTTGCCGCTGGCCTATCGGTCGCGCGCACCCCCGACGATCCAGCCCCTCGTCTGACCGTTTTGCCGCCATCTCCGTGATGGCTCGAACCGTTTGCGCCACTGCTCCTCAAGCAGCGGCCGCGAAATGCTGGATTTTCAAATGAAGAACTCTATCGCCAAGGTGATGGGCTATATGCTCGTCATCGTGCTCGGCCTGCTCGTGGCTCTGCCAAACGTGCTCTCCGACGCAACCCTGTCCCGCTTTCCTTCCTTCATGCCCCACGAGCGCGTCTCTCTCGGTCTCGATCTGCGCGGCGGATCCCATCTCGTTCTGGAGGTGGATCGTCCTGCCATGCTCGACGAATGGCTTCAGAGCCTGACCCAGGAAGCGCGTACCGCCTTGCTCGAAGCCCGCATCCAGACACGCAGCATCCGCCGTGACGGCGACGCCCTTGCTGTCACGCTGGCCAACCCCGCCCAGCTTGCTGCGGCAAGACAGGCGCTTGCGGTGCTCAATAACCCTGCGATCACCGTCACCGGGACTGGCCTGCCGGAGCTCGATGTCTTCACAACCGGCGGCGACACGGTGCGCATGGCGCCAACCGAACAGGGTATCACGGCGCGCCTCGGCCATGCCGTCGACCAGAGCCTCGAAGTCATTCGCCAGCGTGTCGATCAGGTCGGCGTGGCCGAACCCACCATCCAGCGTGTCGGTGGCGACCGTGTTCTCGTCCAGCTTCCGGGAGAGCAGGATCCGTCACGGCTGCGGGCGCTTCTCGGCACGACCGCGAAGATGAGCTTTCATCTGCTCGGCGAGCCGGGTGCCGCCGGCGTCGAGACGCTGAGGGATGACGAAGGTCGCAGCTATCCGGTGCAGGCAACGGTGCTGCTGGCCGGTGACAGGCTTACCGATGCGCGCGTCCAGTTCGACCAGCAGGGCGGCCAGCCGGTGGTGTCATTCCGCTTCGATGGCGTCGGCGCGGAACGCTTTGCCCGCATCACGAGCGACAATGTCGGCCGTCCCTTCGCCATCGTGCTCGACGACAAGGTCCTGAGCGCGCCGGTCATCCGTGAGCCGATCACAGGTGGAGCGGGACAGATCTCCGGGGACTTTTCGGTCGATGAGGCCAATACGCTCGCGGCACTCTTGCGCGCCGGTGCGCTCCCCGCCAAGCTCACCGTTATCGAAGAACGCACCGTCGGCGCCGACCTCGGTGGCGACGCGATAGAAATGGGCATCGTATCGGGTCTTGCCGGTTTCGGCCTGGTCGTTGCCTTCATCGTCGCGCTCTATGGCGCCTGGGGCCTGCTGGCCGTGCTCGCTCTGACCCTGAACGTCATCCTCACCTTTGCAGGGCTGACCATCGTCGGGGCGACGCTCACCTTACCCGGGATCGCGGGGATCGTGCTTGGTATCGGTCTTGCGGTCGACGCGAACGTCTTGATCAACGAACGTATCCGCGAGGAGGCGGCCAAGGGGCGAGGGGCCTTCGCGGCCATCGACCAGGGCTTCGCCAAGGCCTATTCGACGATCATCGACAGCAATGTCACGGCCCTGATCGCAACCGTGCTCCTGTTCTGGTTCGGCTCGGGTCCGGTGCGCGGCTTTGCCGTCACCATGGGCCTCGGCATCGCAATCTCGATGTTCACCGCCGTCTCGGTCGTCCGTGTCGCCATGGTTGCCATCGCTCGCCGCTGGAAACTCAAGACGATCACGATCAAGCCGCTGTTGCCGTTCAAGCTGATCAAGGACGGCACCAGGATCGACTTCATGAAGGCGCGCCTGTTCGGTATCGGTGTTTCGGCCTTCCTGTCGATCTCGTCGATCATCCTTTTCATCACACCCGGCCTCAACTACGGCGTCGATTTCAAGGGCGGCATCCAACTTGAACTGTCGACAACCGGGCCCGCCGATCTAGGCCGTCTCCGCTCCGGGATCGAGGGATTGAACCTCGGGGAAGTCGCCTTGCAGGAGTTCGGTGACAGCAATCACGTCATGCTGCGCCTCGAGCGGCAGCCGGGGGAGAGCAGGCCCAGACCGACGCGGTCACAAAGGTCCGCGAGGCGATCCAGACGATCGACGCCTCGGCCAAGATCGAGCGAACCGAGGTGGTTGGCCCCAAAGTCAGCGGCGAACTGGCAGCGGCAGGACTGACGTCGGTCATCCTCGCGTCGCTTGCGATGCTCGTCTACATCTGGGTGCGCTTCGACTGGCCGTTCGCCGTTGGTGCGATCGCGACCCTGATCCTCGACGTGACCAAGACGATCGGCTTTTTCGCTCTAACAGGGCTCGACTTCAATCTGACGGCGATCGCGGCATTGCTGACGCTGGTCGGCTACTCCGTCAACGACAAGGTGGTGGTCTATGACCGAATGCGTGAGAACATGCGTCTCTACAAGGCAATGCCGTTCCGAGACCTGATCAATCTGTCAATCAACGAGACGCTGGCCCGAAGCCTCTACACCTCCGCCACAGCCTTCCTCGCCATGGTGCCTATGGCGGTCTGGGGTGGCAGTGCGGTCGAGAGCTTTGCCGTGCCGATGGTCTTCGGGATCTTTATCGCGGCGTCGTCTTCGGTGTTGATTGCCGCGCCGATCCTGCTCTTCCTCGGGGACTGGCGAAACCGCAGAAAGATCCGCAATCGGGAGCCGCTGCAGGAACAGCCCGCGTGATAAAAGCTTGAGGCGGGCACGTTTCGAGCCCGCCTCAACTAGCCTTCCCGCGGAGAAGAGCAGAAGATGCCCGGAAAACCATTGTCGTTGGTGAAGCGCAGACCTGCCTTCTCGAAGGCCAGTTTGAGCTGCGCCTCGGTCGATCGGTGCGCACCATGGCGCTGGCCTTCGTAGTCGCGGATGGTGCTGCGGGAGACAAGCGACTGCAACGCCAGTTCCTCCTGCGTCCAGTCCAGATACCCACGGGCCGCACGACAGAGAGCAGGTGAAAAAACAGTGTCCTGAGCGGATTGAACCATGTTCATAACTGACCATATAAGTGGATATTGACCATTTAGGGTGACTGCAGCGGGTTTTCCAGTCTGCGCTTTGTGTCACCCGAGCAGATTTCTTCGGGGGATATGGATTTGGGATAACGCTGGACGCTTCGAGTCTTTTGCTTCTGCTGCTGGTTCTTCCGTTCCTCGGCAGTCTTGGCTCGGCTTTCATCCTCAACACGACGTCCCGTGATCTTCCGGTCTTCGTTGCAGGGGCAACGACGCTCCTGACCCTGATCCTGACGGCTTCGGCCTACCCGTTCGTGATGCAGAACGGCGTTCTGCGGTTCACGGCCGAGTGGCTGCCGCAAGTCGGGCTAAATTTCTCCCTGCGGCTTGATGGCTTCGCCTGGATCTTCTCCATGCTGGTCACGTCGATCGGCTTTCTCGTCATCCTCTATGCCCGCTACTACATGGGCAAGGATGACCCCATCCCGCGCTTCTTCTCCTTCCTGCTGGCCTTCATGGGGGCGATGCTTGGCATCATCGTCTCGGGCAATGTCATCCTGCTCTCGATCTTCTGGGAACTGACCAGCATCTTCTCCTTCCTGCTGATCAGTTACTGGCACACGAATGCCGCAGCCCGCGACGGTGCGCGCATGGCACTGACGATCACCGGTATCGGCGGTTTCTGCCTGCTGATCGGCATGCTCCTCCTCGGCAAGATCGTCGGCAGCTACGATCTCGACAAGATCCTGGCTTCAGGCCAGCTGGTGCGCGAACATCCGCTCTATCTGCCGACGCTGATCTTCATCCTGCTCGGTGCCTTGACCAAGAGCGCCCAGTTCCCGTTCCATTTCTGGCTGCCCAATGCGATGGCAGCCCCGACGCCGGTCTCCGCCTTCCTGCATTCCGCGACCATGGTGAAGGCGGGTGTCTTCCTGCTGGTGCGCTTCTGGCCGGTGCTGTCAGGGACCTATGAATGGTTCATTCTCGTCGGCCTTGCAGGCATCTCGACCATGCTGCTCGGCGCCTTCCTGGCGATGTTCCAGCGTGATCTCAAGGGTTTGCTCGCCTATTCGACGATCAGCCATCTCGGCCTGATTACGACGCTCCTCAGCCTCGGAAGTCCGTTGTCGACGGTGGCGGCGATCTTCCACATGCTCAACCACGCAACCTTCAAGGCCTCCCTCTTCATGGCAGCCGGGATCATCGATCACGAGACGGGCACGCGTGACATGCAGCGGCTGAGCGGCCTCTATCGCTTCATGCCGGCAACGGCCACGCTCGCCATGGTCGCCAGTGCCGCCATGGCCGGCGTGCCCCTGCTCAATGGCTTCCTGTCGAAGGAAATGTTTTTTGCCGAAGCTGTCGAAACCCATGCGGATTCCTGGCTCGATGTGAGCCTGCCCTATGTCGCAACGCTGGCCGGCCTCTTCAGCGTCGTCTACTCGCTCCGCTTCATCCACACGGTCTTCTTCGGCCCACTGCCGAAGGACCTGCCCATAAAGACCCCGCATGAGCCGCCGCGCTGGATGCGCGTTCCCATCGAGATCCTCGTGGTGGTCTGCCTCATCGTCGGCATCGTGCCCGCGATTTCCATCGGCCCGTTCCTGCAGACGGCCGTTGAGAGTGTGCTCGGTGACCAGACCCCGGAATACAGCCTCAGCGTCTGGCATGGCATTAACGTGCCGCTGCTCATGAGCTTGATCGCCCTTCTCGGCGGCATCGGTCTTTATGTGGTGATGCGGGACTACCTGTCACGTTGCGAGGATGGGCCGCCCTATCTCCGTCGACTGCGTGGCCAGCGCCTTTTCGAACGGGTCCTGGTTACCGTCTCTTGGCGCTGGGCGCGTCTCGCGGAAAGCCGGCTCGGCACCCGCAATCTGCAGCCGCAGCTCCGCTGGATCGTGGTCAGCGGCTTCGTCGCTGCAGCCCTGCCACTCTATTTCTCGGGTTTCGAACGCAGGCCGATCGTCTTTTCCGCCATCGATCCGGCTTTTGGCCTTCTCTGGCTGGTCGGCATGGCGCTCGCCATCGGCGCCGCGGTTTCTGCCAAGTACCATCGTCTCGCAGCCCTCATCATGCTCGGCGGGGTGGGGCTGATCGTCTGCATGACCTTCGTCTGGCTATCCGCGCCTGACCTTGCGATCACCCAGTTGCTGGTGGAGATCGTCACAACGGTCCTGATCCTTCTCGGCTTGCGCTGGTTGCCGAAGCGCAGCCCCGACCGAGGCGAGGTCATGACCCTGAAAAGCCGGTTCCGGCGTTTCCGCGATCTTTCACTGGCGATCGCCTGCGGCATTGGCATGTCGGTCGTTGCCTTCACGGTGATGACCATGCCGGTGCCGGATGCGATTGCCACCTACTTCCTTGAGAACGCCTATACGGAAGGCGGCGGACGCAATGTCGTCAACGTCATCCTCGTTGACTTCCGCGCCTTCGACACCTTCGGTGAAATCGCCGTCCTCGGCATCGTCGGCCTGACCGTCTATGGCCTGCTGCGCCGTTTCCGTCCGGCTGATGACAGCATGGAACTGCCGGAACAGCAGGTACGCCAAAACCGCTTCGATGCAGACCAGCCGGAACGGTCGCCGGGCGACATGATGCGCGACTATCTGCTCGTGCCTTCGGTGCTGATGCAGTGGCTGTTTCCGGTCATCATCACGCTTTCCGTCTATCTCTTCATGCGCGGTCACGACATGCCCGGCGGCGGCTTCTCGGCCGGCCTCACCCTGTCGATCGCCTTCCTGCTGCAATATCTGGCGGGCGGCACGCGCTGGGCGGAAGATCGCATCCGCATCCTGCCGTTGCGCTGGATGGGAGCCGGCATCCTCACTGCATCGGCAACGGGGATCGGGGCATGGCTCCTCGGTTATCCCTTCCTTACCTCGCATTTCCGCTATCTGGAAATCCCCCTGATCGGCCAGGTGCCGGCGGCCTCCGCGCTTCTCTTTGATCTCGGGGTCTTTTCGCTGGTGGTCGGCGCGACCGTGCTGATCCTGACGGCGCTTGCCCACCAGTCGATCCGCATCAACCGCCTGAGGGCACTTGAAGCCAAGGGGGAGAAGCGCTGATGGAACTCATCCTGTCGCTCGCCATCGGACTGATGACCACCTGTGGTGTCTGGCTCATCCTGCGTCCGCGGACCTATCAGGTGATCATTGGACTGTCGCTGCTGTCCTACGCAGTGAACCTCTTCATCTTCGGCGTTGGCGGGGTGAAGAGCAACATGCCGCCTATCCTGGAGAACGGCGTGGTGTCGACGACGCTGAGCGACCCCGTGCCCCAGGCCCTGGTGCTGACCGCCATCGTCATCGGCTTTGCCACCACGGCTCTCTTCCTTGTCGTGCTGCTCGCCGCTCGCGGACTGACCGGCAACGACCATGTCGACGGGAGGAACGAGAAGCCGTGATCGACTGGAGCCACCATCTCATCGTCACGCCGATCCTCTTGCCGATGATGACGGCAGCGATCCTACTGTTCATCGACGAACGCAACAGGACGACCAAGGCGCTGGTCAGCCTGACGGCGACGGTTCTGCTGCTCGCGAACGCCCTCGTTCTCTTCATTGTCGAGAGCGGACCGAACAGTTTCGAAAACGTCTATCTGCTCGGAAATTGGGCGGCCCCCTTCGGCGTCGTGCTCGTCATTGACGGGCTTTCGGCGATGATGCTGTTGTTGACCGCTGTCCTCGCCATCGCCGCACTGGTCTTCTCCATGGCCAGGTGGCACGCCGTCGGAGCCCATTTCCACACCCTGTTCCAGCTTCTGCTGGTTGGCGTCAACGGCGCGCTGCTGACCGGGGACCTCTTCAATCTCTTCGTCTTCTTCGAAGTCATGCTGGCCGCCTCCTATGGGTTGCTGTTGCACGGCACGGGCACGCTGCGCGTCAAGTCCGGGCTCCACTACATCGCCGTCAACCTTGTCGCAGCGCTCTTCTTCCTGATCGGGGTCAGCCTTGTCTATGGAACCGCCGGCACGCTGAACATGGCCGACCTTGCCCTGCGCATGCCGGACATGGAGCCGGATCGCCTGATCCTGATGGAGGCTGGCGCTGCTGTGCTCGGCGTCGCCTTCCTGATCAAGGTCGGCATGTGGCCGCTCTGTTTCTGGCTGCCGTCCGCTTACAGCGCGGCTTCAGCCCCGGTGGCTGGCATGTTCGCCATCCTCAGCAAGGTCGGCATCTACGTCATCCTGCGCCTGACCATGCTGCTGTTCGGTGATGGTCCATCGGCCGGCTTCGGGGCGGAGGTCCTGCTGCTCGGCGGCATGGCGACGCTCGTCTTCGGAACCATCGGCGTTCTCGCATCCCAGGCTCTGGGGCGTCTCGCCGGCTATTCGGTCCTCGTTTCCTCCGGCACGCTTTTGATGGTGCTCGGCATCAATGACGGTGTCGTCTCCTCCGGTGCCCTGCTTTATCTCGTGAGTTCCACCCTGACGATCAGCGCCTTTTTCATGCTGATCGAACTGGTGGAGCGCGGACAGGATGCGGGCGCCAACGTCCTTGCCGTCACCATGGAGGCCTATGGCGACGGCGAGGAGGCGGACATAGAGGACGGCGAGGGCACGACCATGCCCGGGACCATGGCTATCCTCGGCATCTGCTTTGCGGCCTGCGGCATTTTGCTTGCCGGCCTGCCGCCGCTGTCGGGCTTCATCGCCAAGTTCGCCATGCTGTCCGCCATGATGGGCACGGGCTCGATCGGGACGACGCCCGATCTTGCCGTCTGGACCCTGATCGTGCTGGTCATTCTCTCAGGCGTCGCGGCCCTGATCTCCATGACCCGTGCGGGCATACGCACCTTCTGGGGATCGATCGAAGGGGCTGTGCCGCGGGTACTCGTGGTCGAACTCGTTCCCGTGATGCTGTTGCTCTCGCTCACGCTCGGCCTGACCGTGAAGGCAGGACCGGCGATGACCTATATGGACACGACGATCCGGACACTCTCCAACCCGTCCGCCTATGTGGATGCTGTGCGCAATGCCCATGTGGTGAAGGATCAAAGCTCTTCCGGCACGACAGCAGGTGAGGGAGGAAGCGCGCCATGATCCCTCATCCACTTCTCAGCCTGGCGCTGCTTCTAATGTGGCTGCTGCTCAATGACTTTACCCTCGGACATCTGGTCCTTGGTTCTGTCGTGGCGATCTTCGGCGGTTGGGCCATGGCATCGCTCAGACCCGACAAGCCGAAGATAAAGAAGTGGTATCTGCTGCCCAAGCTCTTCCTGATCGTCTTCGTCGACATCATCCGCTCGAATGCTGCCGTCGCCCTGCTGATGCTCAGCGGCAAGCGCCGAAAACAGACATCGGGCTTCATCACGGTGCCGCTCGAAATCGAGCACCCCACCGCCCTTGCCATCATGGCCGTCATCCTGACCAGCACGCCGGGCTCTGCCTGGCTCGCCTATGACGAGCGCCGGAAGACTGTCCTGATCCACGTTCTCGACCTGATCGACGAGGAGCAATGGGTCGCTAACATCAAGCATCGCTACGAACGCCTGTTGCTGGAGATTATCGAATGAGCGCCATCATTCTTTTCACCGCCGTCTCGATTGCCAAGGTGCTGCTCGGGCTCGCCCTGATTATCGCGGCCGTACGCATCTTCATCGGCCCACGTGCCCAGGACCGCATCCTCGCCCTCGATGCATGTTATGTGATCGCCATGCTGATGCTCGTTACCTTCGGGATCGGCAGTGGCCGCACGGTCTATTTCGAGGCGGCCCTGGTGATCAGCCTGTTGGGTTTCGTGGCAACCGTGGCGCTGGCCAAATTCCTCATGCGCGGTGAGGTAATCGAATGACCGTGCCAGTCGCCGATCTTCCGCTCTGGGTCGTCATCGGCGTTTCCGTGCTGCTTCTGCTCGGCTCGGGCCTGACGCTGCTCGGTGCCATCGGGCTTTTGCGCCTGCCAACCTTCTATCAGCGGATCCACGCGCCAACCCTCGGCACGAGTTGGGGCACGGGCGCAATCATGCTGGCCTCGATCCTCTACTTCTCAGTCGTCGGCTCGCGCGCCGTCCTGCACGAGATCCTCATCGGTGTCTTCGTCACGCTGACGACCCCGGTCACCCTTATCCTGCTTGCAAGGGCAGCGCTGCACCGCGACCGCACCGAAGGCAATACGTCCGTTCCTTCGGCCAATCCGCCGCAAGATCAGCCCTGACCCTTGTGGAGAGGGGCGGGCTCCGCTGTTTCCATTGAATGCCCCCTTGGGAAGCTCCGAACACAGCACTTGTGATCAATTGTTATAGTTGATAGGTCCATTCATCTTTTGGAGGCGGTCGCGTCTTGCGACGATCCGATCCCCCTTGTTTGGAACTTCACATGCGCCTGATCTTCATTGCGGTCCTCTCGCTGTTTTGCCTTTCTGGCCCTTCGGCCGCACAAGACCCCGGTTGGGACCCGCGCATTGCGACCGGGACGCTCGACAACGGCCTGCGCTACTTCCTCCATGACAGCGGCAAGGAGGCGGACCCCTTCAATATCCGCCTGATCGTGCATGCCGGTTCGGTGGACGAGCCGATGCCGAGCGGCATTGCCCATATCCTTGAACACATGGTTTTCCAGAGGAACGAGGCCCGCGGACGCTCCATGCACGAGGAGATCGAGGCGCTCGGCTGGCGAACCGGCGTCGAGATCAATGCGGTGACGCGGGAGGCGGAGACACAGTTCATGCTGCGCACCCGCCCGGATGATGCGCTTGATCTTGCGGGATCGCTGCAGTTCATGGCCGATCTGGTGATGAAGCCGGCACTGGAGGCTGAGGACTGGGAGAAGGAGCGCTTCGTCATCCTCGAGGAACTGCGCCAGACGGTAAGCGTCGCCGACCGGGTGAGCCGCCTGAAGAAGGCCGCCCTGCGCACGGGGTCGCGTTACGTCGACCGGCCGACAATCGGCACCCATGCCGGCATATCGCGCACCTCGATCGAGGAGATCCGCAGCTTTTATGAAAGCCTCTATCGCGCCTCCAACATGACGCTGATCGTCTCCGGCCGCATTGACAAGGAAGCAGTACGTGATGCCCTTGAGAGGGCTTTCGGTCCTGCACCGAGGCTGCCCGCACCGGAGCGCGACTACCGTATTTTGCCCCTGAAGCAGGGTCTCAACGTCAACCTGGTGCAGGACGAGCAGGGCTCGAGCTCGCAGGTAACCTATGCCCTGCGGCTGCCCATGCCGAACCGGCTGACGGATGCGGGACAGATCGCCTATCTGCAGCAGTATTTCCTGACGCGGTTGATCCGCGACGCCGTGCAGGCGGAGGCACCGTATCATGCGACGGTCAATGACAGCCTCGGCTTTGCGGCGCAGGAAACGACCGAGGAGCGGCTGATCCTCGCGTTCAACGCCCGCACCGACAACCACGCAGCAGCTATACCTGTGCTGATGGAAACACTCGAACGGCTGCGGCGTGACGGTGTGGCGCGCGACGGGTTTGAAAGCCTGATGATGCGCGCCCGCGCCATCAACGAGAACAACAGAAAAGCAGCCGAGAACCGAACCTATGCGGAATGGGAGGACCGGATCGCCTCTGCGGTTCTGACCGGCTCGGTCGTCGATGATCCCGCAACCCGCACGACCCGCACGGCCGCTCTCCTCGATCGCATCACGTTCGAGGGTCTCAATAAGCGCCTGCGGGAGATGCTGGCAGCCGAGGATCAGGTCCTGTTCTACCAGGTGCCGGGCGGCGTTTCGGTGACGCTGCCGACGGTTGCCACCGTGGAAGCGGAACGCGCGCGCTGGGCGGCCATGGCTGACCTTCCGCCACGTCAGCCACGGACACCAGAACCTGAGATTGCGACCGCCGCACCCGTATGGCCAGCCGATCGACAGGTGGCCAGATCGGGCCGCATCTCCGCTGAGCGCCGCTCCGGAAATCCCGATGTCATCGAATGGACGCTGTCAAACGGGGACGTGGTGGTCTGGCTGGTGCGGGATACGCCGGATGGCAAGGTTTATCTCTCGGGCCAATCGCGCCCGGGATACCTCAACAGCCTTTTTCCAAGCTCGGCCTCCCAGGCGGCGGTCCAGCTTTTTGATCAGAGTGGCTTCACCTTCTGGAGCCAGTCCGAACACGATCTCTGGGCAAAGGAGCAGACGCAGCAGTGGAGCATCGCGCTCAAGGAAGGCGATCTCGACGCTGGCATCGCTGCGGCCCCGGCCGATCTCCCGGCCCGCCTTGAGGCCTATGCCGCAATCATTGCTTTCGGTGGCGTAAGGCCGGAAGCCGTCGAGGCCCTGCATGCGCAGATGAAAGACCAACGGCCGGATGAGCTTGCCGCACGGCGCGCCGAACTGCTTTACGGCGAAGCAGGTGCGGTCGATACGTTGCAGGACCTGAGGCAGGTGGATGCGGAAGAGTTGAGCCACATCGCCCGCACCCACTTTCACCAACCGGTGACCTGGTATGCCGTCGGCCCCGAGCCCGGCTTTGAGATCCGCGACAGCTTCGCCTCCGTGATCGGCGCCGTCCCACGTGCGGCCTCGATGACGACGGAGGTCGCCCTGCAAAGGGCCGGGCGGCATGCGGCACAGGTCGAAGTCTTCTCCGACGATCGCGCACGTGTCGAGATTTCCTTCTTCGCCGGGCTCGACTGGACGCCGGAGGCAAGCTTCGTCATCTCAACGCTGACGCCGATTGCCCAGCAGAACCTGAAGAAGGAACTGCGCAATGTTCTCGGTGGCATCTACAGCCTCGAATTCGAGCTGGAGGCCGATCCCGATCAGGATCGTGTTCTCGGCACGCTCGCCTTTTACTGCGCGCCGGAACGCACGGAGGAACTGACGCAAGCCGCATTTGCCGTACTCTATCGCATGCCGGAGATTGCCAGACAGGCGGATGTGGAGAAGATCCGCTCCGACATCGCCTTTGCCGAAGAAAGTCGTCTGACCGATCCCAACACCTGGCTGCGCCGCCTTGCTCTGAGCCACCGCCGCTACGGTGACGCGGGCTATCTGCGGCGCATGCAGGGCCTTGGCGAGCGGGTCACGGCGCAAAGGCTTGTCGCCCATGCGAACCATATCTTCCGCACTGAAGATATCGCCGTCCTCACCAAGCTTCCGCTTGGCACGGCCGCCAGGCCGGAACGCGAGGTCGAATGACGGACATGCCGGCCCGGGCGGAGCCATTGCGCGCTTGGCTGAGGCTGGCGTCGTCGCTCGTGTCCTTCGGCAAGGGATCGTCATGACCGGCGATACGCAGAGGCTGGACGACGCGTTTCTCGGCATGCGGCAGTCGCTCTACCGGGCGATCCTGCGGATCGTGCGCGACACGGCCGAGGCCGAGGAGTTGACGCACGACGCCTATCTGAGAGCGCGTCGGGCGCTCGACCAGGGCACGCCTGGCAATATCGAGGCCTTTCTCTGGCAGACTGCTCGCAATCTCGCCCTCGATCATCTTCGCCGGCGCAAGGTGCGGGCCCTGCATGAGGAGCGGGAATTCCAGGCGGCCGATACCGTCGTTGTCGCCGATCCCCAGCCGAGCATCGAAGATCAGGCCATCCAGCGCGACCTGGTCAAGGCCTTCAATCGTGCGCTGCTGACGCTTCCACCGCGCGCCCGTTCGGCCTGGTGCCTCAACCGGCTGGAAGGCCTTGCCTATCCCGAGATCGCCAGAAGGCTGGGTGTGTCGCCAAACACCGTGTTCAACGACATGAAGATGGCCATGGCCGTCCTCATGGAAATCCGGGAGAAGATGGAGCGATGAGCCGCGTGCACGGGCGCGAATCTGCAATTTTTGGGAGGAGAACTGATTTGAAACGTCATCTATTAACATGCACCATTTCAGCGGAAGACCGTCATGCACGCAGTGACTGACAATGAGGATCAAGCGCGCTATCGGCATCCGGACCCGATAATAGACCAGGCGCTCGAATGGGTGTTGAAGCGTCAGGCGGGGGAGGTCGATCAGGATGCGCTCGATGCCTGGCTGGCCGAAGATGCGGACCGGGGCGCGGCTTTGGCGCGGGTGCTGGCGCTCTATGAATGTCCCGCATTGACTGTGGCTTCCGCCCAGACGGCGACGGCATCGCTGCTGCCGGTCGAGGCCATCAGACACTCGCCGGCTATCACCCGGCGCTCTCCGCGTCTGTCGCTCGCGCTCGCAGCCTCGATCACCGCCGCCATCGTCGTGCCGCTGCTTGGAAGCGACTGGATCCTCGGTTTGCAGGCCGACTATCGGACCGCTGCCGGCGAGATCGTCGCGGTCGATCTGCCCGACGGCTCCCGCATGCAGATGAACAGCCAGACGGCAGTCCGCCTCGATTTCGAAGATGGCAGGCGGGCCGTGCGGCTTCTCGAGGGTGAGGCCTATTTTGAGGTGGCGCATGACGCTATCCGGCCGTTCAGCGTGACAGGCGCCTATGGCACCGTGACAGTGACCGGCACGGCTTTTGATGTGGCGCGCGGAGATGCAGAAGACGTCGTGCATCTGGAAAGCGGTCGCGTCGTCTTGACCCGCGATGGCGAGCAATCGAGCCCGGTTGCCATGACGCCAGGTCAGACGGCGGCCGTCGATCGCACACGGATCGCATTCCTTCCTCAGGGAGACGATGAAAGCCGGCTTGCCTGGCGCGAAGGCTGGATCCAGCTTTCCGCCATTCCCTTGCGTGACGCCCTCGTCGAGATCGGACGCCATACGGATCTCACCATCGTCACTCTGCCGGCCGCCGCCCTTGAAACCCCCGTCAGCGGCAGCTTCCGCATTGCCGAGGCAGATGCCGCACTCGATAGCGTGGCCACCGCCGCAGGGGCGCGCATCGAGCGATTGCCGGGCGGCATCTTATTCATTCGCTAAAATCTCAAGTTTTTTTGTGAGACCGGCCGGGCTGACACGTCATCCCCATCAGAGCCGACGCGCATGACGCGCGGCGGCGGGGTGACAACAGGGTGACAAGGGCTTCCGGCCCGGGATCAAGATGGCAGAGCGTAGAGTATCGGTCGGCAAGCGCAGGCTTGCCATGTTCATGGTGTCCACGGCACTGGTTTCGGCTTCGGCCGGTGTATTTGAGGTTCGAGCGCAGGATGCCGGGACAAGTCCGACGACGAACGGTCCCCGGGCGATCTCGATCCCTGCGCAGCCGCTCGATGCGGCCCTCAGGGCCTTCACGCGTCAGACGGGCTGGCAGGTCGGCTATGCCGCAGCCCTCGTGTCTGGCCGGACCTCAGCGGCCGTCGCCGGCGAAACCGATCCGCTGGTTGCACTGCGCGCCCTCACTGCCGGTGCCGGCATCGAGATCCGCGTGACAGGCGCCCGCACCGCATCGCTGGTTGCCGAAGGCACGATCGACGAAGCCGCTGCTGCCGGCACGACCGTTCTTGAGGAAATTACAGTGTCGTCCTCCGGCGGCGGCGTGAAACTCGGAACCGAGAGCGCGGCGGATACGGGGACCACCGTGATGGATTCAACCCAGGTCGGAATTCGCACGAGCAGCGGGGATGCCAACAGCTTCCTGCGCGGTCTGCCCAATGTGCAATACCAGAACGATACCAACGAGAATGCCGGCGTCGAGAGCCAGGCAATCCTCAACACCAAGCCGCAGGAAGTCTCGATCTCGGGTGGGCGAACCTATGAGAACAACTTCATCCTGAACGGCATCGGCATCAATACGATCACGGGGACCGAGGAGCCTTACAACACCGGCAACCGCGGTGAACTGTCTGACGAGGATACGGCCTACAATGCAGATCGCATCTACGGCTTGCATTCGCAGACCGTGTTCGTGCCCACGGATTTTGTTGAATCCGCAACGGTCATCGACAGCAATGCGTCGGCCCGTTACGGCGCCTTCCAGGGCGGCGTTGTCGAGTACGAACTGATGCAGCCAGCAACCGACAGGCTGAGAGCATTGGCCTCGGTGGAATACGAGAGTGATGACCTCGTCAAATACAATCTCGCGACAGAGGATGGTCTCAATTCGAATGCCATAGGTGAGCCGGAATTCTACAAGAAGAAGAAGGCTTTCTCGGTCACCGGTCCGATCACGGACAATATCGCTGTCATCGGCCAGTACAGCGTGACGGATGCCTGGACCAACAAGGCGAAGAACTACATCTACGGCGACGAGCTCGTGCAGTCCGAATCCAAGAACGAGTTCTACCGGTTCCAGGCCAATGCAGAGACGGATCTCGGCCTGTTCAAGCTGGAAGGCATTCACACTGACTACTATCAGGATTTCGAGTCAGACGATTACCGGGTCCTTGAGATTGATACTGCGACCCGGACCTATGCAGGCAAGCTGGAGAACTTGTACGAGTTCGAGGATTTTTCGCTCGGTGGCGAAACGCTTTCGAACGTTTCTCTGACCAGCAAGATCACGGCATCGAAATCCGACGCGCTCAACCTCGGTGGCGATAACACGATCCGCAACTGGATCTCGACCTACTGGCGCACCATTTCGGGGACAAGAACCAAGGTCTTCGAATCGAGCATGCTCGACTGGTGCCGCGTCGATCCGACCTCGACCACCACCACATCTTGCCGAGAAGGCGGAATGGGCAAGGAGCGCGGTCAGGGGCAGGAAAGCTACACCTGGTCCCAGGCTCTGGCCGGCGATATCGGGAATGGTACTTTCCGGACCGGCTACGAGTTCGGCTACACTGAGGCTCACCGATGGCGGGCAGAAGACTATGTCAGCTACACCTACAACGTCGCTCAAGCCTATACGGCCTTGAGGGCTGCGAACATATCGACCTTTACCTGCAACACGACGGAAGAGTGCTACGGCGAACAGTTTGCGTATAGCAAGACGGTCCACAAGGCGTACGATATCCATGCGCAGATCATGCAGGCAAACGCCTATCTGGAGCTCGACCAGACCTTCGACTGGCTGAACCTCCGCCCCGGCATCCGTTTCGACTATGACGACTATCAGGGCAACCTGAACATATCTCCGCGCCTCGTTGCGACGGTAACGCCGATGGAGGATTTCAGCATTTCCGGTGGTTTCAACCGGTATTACGACGCTGCCAATCTTTCTTACGCAATTCGGAACCAGCAACCACGCGTCACGACCTACTCAAGGCAGCCGAGCTCCACAGGTGCCGTCGGGGATTTCGCAACGACGCCGACGCAAACCTATTACACCCTTGATGCTGCGGATCTGAAGACGCCATATACGGATGAGTTCACTGCCGCGATCAACTTTACCGATCCTTTCACCGAGGGTGAATGGCGCTTTCGTTATCTGCATCGTAGTTCTCGTGATCAGTATTCCTCGCGTACGCCCACGAATACGTCCTATGTGCTGACCAACAATGCCAAAGGCTCGTATGACTCCTTGACGGCCGAATATGCGAAGGAACTGCCGACAGCCACGTGGAACCCGGCGGACAACTCGCTTCTTGCAGCCTCGATCACCTGGGCAGACAAAAAAAAAATGTCTCAGCCGACAGCTACTTCGTCGACGAAGACGATCTGGAAAAACGGATTTCATACAAGGGGACATCCTACACGCAGGCTGGATTCAACGCCGTCACCGGCAACATGGACATTCCGCTGCGCGCCCAGGTCGGTCTCTCCGGCAGTTTCTTCGACGAGCGGCTGACGCTTGGTCTCGCTGCCAACTACAACTTCGCATATGATGGCGTCGAAGACACCGACGACAACGAGAGCATTGATGGAGTGCTGCATGACATCTGGGATGACAAGGCTTTCGCTGCCGTGCTGACCGTCGATTTGAGCGGCTCTTACAAGTTCGCATCCGTGGACGACCATGGAATGACCCTGAACTTCAAGGTCGTCAATCTCTTCAACGAGCTTGGCAACGCAAAGTCATCCAACGGCAATCCCTGGGTCATCGGCCGCACTCTCTGGGTCGGCGCCTCTGCAGAGTTTTAGGACGCCCTCGGCGCATCGGACAGTGCCGTTGCCACGCAGCGGCAGTGTGTCTCCGACCGCCAGGGAGCCTGACCAAGGCTAGACGCCTCAGTTGTGGTCGGGGCTGATGTTCAGGCGTCGCATCTTTTCCCACAATGTCGTTCGCGACACCCCAAGCGCTTCGGCAGCCTCCTTGGGCGATCCATTGGCGCGAGCCAGTGCCGCCTTGATGTGAGCCCGCTCGGCGGCGTCGCGTACGTCGGCGAGTGTGGCATTCGTGTCTTGAACGACGCCTGACTTGGTATCCGTCCGGGCTAGTCCCTCGGGGAAAAGTTCAGCCTCGGACAGGACACGACCGTCACCCATGGCAACGGCGCGGTCGACGCGGTTGATCAGTTCGCGGATGTTTCCGGGCCAGCGGTGGCGCTTGGTCGCTTCATGTGCTGCCGCGTCAACGACGATGCTGCCGTGCCCAAGCCTTGATGCTGCGGCAGATGCGAAGCTCTCAAGCAGTGACGACAGCTCTTCATGTCTTTCTCTGAGCGGCGGCAGCTTGCAGGCGATGACATTGATGCGAAACCAGAGATCCTCGCGGAACTGGCCCTCGGCCACCATGGCGCCGAGATCCTTGTTGGTGGCGCAGACGAGACGTGCTCCGAATTTGCGTGTCTCGCTTCCCCCCAGCCGTCGGAATTCCCGCGTTTCCAGAACGCGCAGCAACTTCACCTGCAGCACGGGCGACAGATCGCCGATCTCGTCCAGAAAAAGCGTGCCTTCGTCTGCCTCCTCGAAAAAGCCGCGATGCATGCCCGAAGCGCCGGTAAAGGAACCGCGCTCATGGCCGAAGAGCAGCGAGTCCGCAAGCTCTGCAGGCAATGCGCCGCAGTTGACCGGGACAAACGGCAGGTTCTTGCGCGGGCCGGCCTCATGGACATAGCGGGCCGCGACCTCCTTGCCGGTTCCCGTCTCGCCGAGGACGAGGACCGGCAGATCGATTTCGGCTGCCCGCAAAAGTGTCGCGCCGATCTTGCGCATCGCGCTGCTGCCGGAAAATGCCGCCCCAACCTGTGGCCCGCTGCTCTTGCGGCGGCTGATACCCTGCAAGGTCTCGACAAGCTGATCGAGATCGAAAGGTTTGCTGACGTAATCGACCGCGCCGTCCCGCACCAGGCGAACGGCCTGATCTATGTCGCCATAGGCCGTCATGAAGATGACCGGGACCAATCCGAAGCGTTCGAAATGCCGGCGCATGATGGTCTCGCCGTCGCCATCCGGCAGCCGGATATCCGAGAGAATGATGTCGGGTGCCCCAGCCTTGAGCGCTGCATTGGCTTCTGCCGCCGAACGCGCCCATCTGACGGTGAAGCCTTCCAGGGTAAGTCTTTGTTGCAGCGACTGGCCAAGCGTCGCGTCGTCCTCGACCACCAGTATGCGACCTGCCGTCACCATGTCATGTCTCCGCTCCGCCCTGCTGCGCCGTCGCCAACGTCAGCTGGACATTCGTTCCCGTGTTGTCGCTGCGGATCGACAAATCCGCTCCAATCCGCTCCACCAGGGAGGCGACGATCCAGATCCCGATGCTGCGCTCCACGGGGATGTCGTTGACACGGCCCGAGATCATGGCGGCGACGATCTCGGGCGGCATCCCCGGTCCCTCGTCGGCGACGCTGAGCGCAACCGTCTGGGCATCCTTGCGGGTGAGAGAAACGGTGACGGTGGATCCTGGCGGTGATGCGCGAACGGCATTCAGCATCAGATTGATCAGAATTTGTCGGAGCGCATCGACATCTACCCGGAACTCAGTCGGCTCCTCGAACATCCAGGCAAGCCCGACGCCGGCTCGTCCCGCTTCCGGAGCGATCAAGATCTCGAGGTCGCGAATATCCTGAGCGGTGATCATTCTGGATCCGGAGCGCCGGCGATAGGTGGAGAGCGTGACGTCGACCACCCGGCCGATGCTGTCGAGCCCGTTCTCCAGAAATGCCAGCGTTTCCTTCCGCACATCCTCGCGGTCGCCAAAGCGCTTCAGCGTGGAGATGCCGTTCTTCAGCCCGGCCAGCGGATTGCGCACCTCGTGCGCGATGCTGGCTGCCATGCGCGCGAGAAGACCGTCGCGTTCCTGCTGCGCCATTTGTTCGAGGATGGTGACCCTCTGGGCTTCCGATTGCTCGCGCATCGCCAGAGCCGCTTCCAGCTGGCGCAATTCGTTGCCGCGCCGCCAGTCGGCCCCGTTTGTCGAGGAACCCTCCGGATCGGCCAGCCGGTCGATAAACTGATCGAGTGGCTTGAGCGAACGCCGTGTTACGACATAAGCCGCAGCCGCAGCGATGATGGCCACCAGGATGTCGATCCCGATTGCCGCATTGGACGCGGCATCCGTGGCCGCCTCAAGCGGCTGCGTGTCAAAGGTCGCGGCGAGATAGAGGCGCCCCTCGGCCATTCCGTAGCTGCGTGCAACCAGAAGAACGGATCTGTCTGGAACCAGTCGCGGACTGACGTCGCCAGGGCTGTTGGCTTGCGCCTCGTTCAAAGCCTGATCGAGCAGATCTCCATCGCTCTCGGCCAGCGCCACCGTGATCGTTTCGCCCGACGTGTCGGTCCAGCGTGCCGCGATGCTTTCTTCGAGAAGCGCGGTGCGAAACTCAAGCGACGCCGCCAGGGTCCGCTGCACGGATTGCCGGGCATCGGCCTCTCTGATCTCGGCAGCAATATTGCCGGCGACGGCATCGAGGAAGACCAGCGCCTGATCGCGCAGGCCCGTCTCGTTGCTCGACCGCAGAGCCATGATGCCGATCTGGGTCGTGCCGACTGCCACCAGGAACATCGCGACTGCCACGAAGAGTGGCAGTGCGACGGAGAGAGGCAGTTTGGGACGCGAAAGTGAGGACATGCAGATTGATTAGACCAACTCGCGCTTGACCTGCCAGCACATTATTCCAGCCCGAGCCCTCACCGTTCCATGATCAGGACGTCACCTGCCATGTCGGGTGCGATGCGGTCGAGCCAGGGCGCGCCAAACCAGTTCGTCCGCAGTGGCCGTGGTGTACGGCCCAGCACCACCGCACGTACACCGACGATCCCGGCCGGTATGGCGCAGACACTGTCCGGCGCCGCATGGCGGGTATAGCTGCAACCGAAACGGTCTGCGATCTCGGCAAATCCGGTATCCTTCAACTGCTTGTCCGCAACATGCACGATCTGCGTCACCTCCCAGAGATTGTTGAGAAGGGACCATTCGACGAGCGGGGCCAGATGATCTTCGCCACAATCACGAACCACCAGCGTCCGTGCCGTGTCAGGCAAAGGCGTCTTGCCTACGAATAGCACCGGGCCGCTGTGGCAGCTCGGCAGACGCAAAAGGCCATCCGGATCCCAGGTGGTGCGGTCCATCCGGGCCTCGACCTGGTGATGGAACCAGCCCTGGCACGGCAGGACAAGGACGGTCTGGCCCGGCTGTGTCTCGCAGCGGAGAATGGCTTCGGGATCGCCTTCATCGTAGTGCAGGATCGAAGCCACGTCCGTCGCCGCCGTCACGGATTTGAGATCGCTGATGGCGTCGCTCGCCCGCTCGCGGATCAACCGACGCACGCGCGCCTGATCGGCTGCGGCATGGATCGCATGCGTATCTATGATGGTGAATGCCGAGAGGCTCGCCCCTGTTTGCTTGGCAATGGCACAAGCACGTTCCGCAACGTGAGCAACCTGTCCGTCGATGACGGCGAACCGGACCGCCTCGAGTGCCGGCAATACCGGCATGTCGTTTCGTGGCGTCGGTTTCGGTACGGGCGATCTGGCTCGCTCGTCGACCGTTAGTGTTATCGGAGTGACGGGATCCCAGCCGCTCCGCCTGCCGAGCGACTGGTCGGCCCGCGTCAGCACGCCGTCAAGGGCGTCATCGCCCGAAAGCGTCAGCTGCGCACCCGAGACATAGGCGGCGCGACCCAGGAGATGGCCAGCGACCGGCACGGTAAGCAGCAGGAAGACCACGGTCAGGATACCCATTACCGTCGCATCCAGCGCTCCATGGGCGATGACGCTGCCGATGATCACCAGGCCTGCACCCAAGGTGCCGGCTTTGGTGGCGGCGTGCATGCGCTGGAACGGATCGGCAAGTTTGATGACGCCGTAGGCGGCGATGCAGAGGAACACGACACCGACAAGCTTGAACAGAATGGACAGGATTGCGAGCATCACGCATCCTCCTTTTTCTTCTCGAGAAGAGCAGACAGCGAACACGTCGCAAGGAACCCGATCAACGCGATCCCGAAGGCGACGTCGAGGAATTCGCGCCGGCCGGTGACGATCATCGTCAAGGCGGCGATCGCGACGGCAATGCCGGTCAGCATGTCCAGCGCGATGAAGCGGTCGGCATAGCCGGGGCCCGTCACCATGCGGACGGCCGCAAGAAGCAGCGGTACCATCAGGACGGCGATCATGATGGCGGCAAATGTTGATAGAAACCCATCCAGAAGCGCAATCATCCTTCGATCTCCTTTATGCGTGTCTCGAACGTGTTCTTGATGCTGTCCACCACCGCATCGGGCTGTGGCGCATCCAGAACGTGAACATAGAGGGTGCTCAGATCCTCGCTGACATGCAGCGAGGTCGTGCCGGGGGTCAGGCTCACGCAGTTCGCAAGCGCCGTAACGCCCGCTCTGCTGCGCAGATCAAGCGGCACGGCGAGGATCGCCGGCTTGAGCTGCGAGCTGTCGCCAAGCACCTGACGGGCGACGGCAATCGACGAACGGACGAGTTCGTTGATGAAGACCAGTCCAAGTGTCATGGACCTGCCGATACGATTGACGAGGGTCATGGCGTCACTCCTGCTGTGGTGCTTTGGTCGATGATGGCGCCAATCAGCTCGGTACGGTTGCCGATGCTGTCGGCGGCGAGGTTTGAGAATGCGACCAGAGGTTCCGGATTGATGCCGATGGCCAACGTCATGGCTCCAAGCACCACGATGGGCGCCATCATGGCAGCCGGCACATGGCGCACCCGGGTCTTGCGCACGGGCTCTTTCCAGAAAGCCTCGATCCAGATCTTGCTCATCGAGAAGATCGTCAGGAGGCTGACGAAGAGTGCGATGCCTGCCAGCCATGCCTCATCCCCCTGGAAGGACGCGTCGACCACCATCAGTTTTGCCCAGAAGCCGGAAAGCGGCGGAATGCCGGCCAGAGACAGGGCAGGTATGGCGAAGAGCACGGCCAGCCACGGCGAGGACTTCATCAGTCCGCCGGACTTGCGCAGATCAAATGACCCGGTCGCCCGGTGGATGGCGCCTGCGACGAAGAAAAGGTTCGCCTTCACGACGATGTGGTGGATGATGTAGAAGACCGCGCCGGCCATGGCGAGCGGCGTCGCGATCGCGAGGCCCAGCATGATGTAGCCGATCTGGCTGATGATGTGGAACGACAGGATACGGCGGACATCCCACTGCACCGCCGCCCCGAAAACGCCGAACAGCATTGTGCCTGCGGCAAACACGCCGATCAGTGGCTTCAGGGTCCCGTTGTCGACTTCGAACAGCAGCGTGAAGACGCGGAAGAGTGCGTAGACCCCGACCTTGGTGAGGAGCCCTGCGAACACGGCCGACACGATGATCGATGCCGTATGGTAGGAGGCCGGAAGCCAGAAGAACATAGGGAAGAAGCCGGCCTTGATGCCGAAGGCGAGCAGGAACATCATCGCCGACAGGGTAAGCGCAGCCGACGATTCCGTCTGCGGCAGGACCATGGCCAGGTCTGCCATGTTCAAGGTGCCGGTCGCGCCGTAGAGCAACCCGATCGCCATCAGGAAGAGGATGGTCGAAAGGAGGTTGAGAACGGCATATTTGATCGCCCCGTCGATCTGGGCGCGGGTCCGGTCCAGCGTGATCAGGCCGAGTGTTGCGATCAGCATCACTTCGAACCAGACATACAGATTGAAAATGTCGCCAGTCAGAAAGGCACCGTTGACCCCGATCATCAAACCCAGAAACAGGGGGTAGAAGCCGGAACGAACCTGGCGCTGGCGAAGGTCAGCGACGGAGAAGATCAGGGCGCAGAGCGCCAGAAGGCTCGAGATCACCACCATCGCGACGCTGAAGCGGTCCGCAACGAACACGACGCCGAAGGGTGGCATCCAGCTTCCGAAGGTCTTGGTCAGGATGCCGCCTGCAATCACTGCATTGGCGAGGACGAGGGAAGCGCCGAATGTCAGGATCATCACGGTGAGCGCGATGATGCGCTGCACCTCCGGCCGCGAGTGAAAGGCGGCAGCCAGCGCCGCCCCGATGAGCGGTAGGACGACGGGCCACAGGAGAAGCGTGTCAGCCATTGCGGATGGCCTCCTTTTCGAAAGGCGAGCCAAGAGCTTCGGCATCGTTATGCTCGTCGGTAAAGACCGAGCCGAGCGTGTAGTAGGCCTTGAGCACGAGGGCTGCGGCGAACGAGACGAGTGCAAAGCCAATGACGATCGCGGTCAGGATGAGCGCCTGGGGCAGGGGATTTGCAGCCCCTTCGCCCAGCGTCTGTGATCCCGGTTCGATGACGGGGGGCGCTGTGAACTGCAGGCCGCCTGCAATGAAGATCAGAAGGTTCGCTGCGGTGGACAGCAGCACGACCCCGAACAGGATGCGCATCACATGGCGCGACAGGAGGAGGTAGATGCCGGCACCCATCTGGGCGGCAACGGCAAACGCGTAGATCAGGCTCACTGTTCTACTCCTTCATAAAAACGGAAAACCAGGGAAAGCACGCCGCCGATAACGACCATGAAGACGCCGATATCGAAGGCGGTAGCGGTGCCGAGATGCGTGGAGCCGAGCTTGAACCACCAATGGGTCAGGAACGATCCATCCGAGATCAGGCCGGGTATGCCGCTGGCGAAGGCCAGCACGAGACCCATGCCGATCAGCACGACCGGGTGGACGATCAGCGCCTTGCGGGCCTTCGCCACGCTGTCGGAGAGAGCAAGCAGGGCAAAGGCGAGAGCTGCGAACAGCCCGCCGATGAAGCCGCCGCCTGGCTCGTTATGGCCGCGAAACAGCATAAAGACAGCCGCGCCCAGCAGAAGCACGAAGAACAGGCGGGACATGGTGGAAAAGATGACGGACATGGTCGGTCACTCCTTGTTGCGGGCGGGTTTGAGGGAGCCGCGCAGCAGTCCCCAGGCGGCAATGGTGGCAATGGCGACGACGACGATCTCGCCAAGCGTATCGATGGCGCGGTAATCGACGAGAATGACGTTCACGACATTGCGGCCATAGGCTTCGAGGTAGCTCGTTTCGCCGAAGTAGTCGGAAAGACGCAGGTCGATGGGCGTGACGCCGATGGAGGCGAGCGCGATGAACATCATCACGGCAAAGCCTGAAGCGATCACGCCGTCGCGCCGGCGCTCGGAAAGCGTGCGCGAGTGCCGGCGTCGCGACGGCAGTTTGATGAGTACGGCCGTCATCAGGATCACGATCAGCGTTTCAACGGCCATCTGTGTCAGAGCGAGGTCCGGAGCGCCGTTCAACATGAAGATCACAGCCGAGCCGAAGCCGACGATGCCGACAGAGACGAGCCCGGCAATCAGCGAGCGGACAAAGATCGTTGCGAGTGCGCCGACCACCGTCAGCATCAGGACAAGTGCAACCGAGATGCGGATGCTGCCCTCAGAGGCGAGGAAGTCGGCCGACGGGGCCGCCAGGAAGGCGATGGCCAGACCCAGGGTGACCGCCAGGACGACAAGTGTGGTGTAGCGATGCTGGTCGCCGTTCTGGAGCACTCTCGTCGACAGGCGTGCCATCGCCAGTACGCCGTTCAGTGCCTTGTGGTAGAAGCGATCGCCGAGGAAGGCATACAGCGTGTCGTAACGACGGAGCGCGTTGTGGATCCGGGTCCACTGGATGACGATGACAGCGCCGATGGCGACGACGAGCATTGACAGGACCAGCATGGGCGTCAGGCCGTGCCAGAGCTTGAACGAAACGTCGACCGGCTGACCGAGGAGTGCCGAGGCAGCCGGACCAATGAGCCACTGTCCAGCCGGCGCGGGGATAAGGCCGATCAGAATGCCGCCGGCTGCGAGCAGTAAGGGGCCTGCCAGAAGGCCTGATGTCTCGCCATGATGGATCTCACGTTCAGCCTCGGACTTGAAGTAGAACGGACGGATCGATACGACGCCGGCCACGCCGACCATGACGGCATTGACGAGAACCGCAGCCGCGATCGGCAGGATGTTCCAGTCATTGGCAAGCTGCGCTTCGAACAGATATTCCTTCGAGATGAAGCCGACAAAGGGGGGCAGTCCCGCCATCGACAGGCTGGCAAGGACGGCAGCAACGGCGGTGACCGGCAGGAAGCGCGCGAGGCCGGCAAGCTTGTCCAATCGGGTTTCGCCGGTCGCATGGATGGCGGTGCCCGCGCAGAAGAACAGGGCCGCCTTGTAGAGCGCATGGCTGAGGATAAAGCCGACCGTGGCGACAGCTGCCACTTCGCCTGTCAGGCCGATCAGCATCACCAGAATGCCAAGCGAGGCGACGGTGGACTGGGCGAGGACCGCCTTGAAGCCTTCGGCGCGAAGTGCTTGCAGGGCCGCAACGACCATGGTCAAGGAGCCGAAGACCACCAGCGTATGTCCGAAGCCCGGCATGCCGGCAAACACACCGTCGAAGCGGGCGAGCAGGAAGACGCCGAGCTTCACCATGGTTGCCGAATGCAGGTAGGCGGAGGCGGGTGTCGGCGCGGCCATGGCATTGGGCAGCCAGAAGTGGAACGGGAACTGCGCGCTCTTGGTGAAGGCGCCGATCATGATCAGGACTGCGATCGGGATAGCCCAGCTGCTTGCGACCAGTTCGTTCGAGCGTGCGAGGACTTCCGTGAACGAGAAGGTGCCGAGCGTCATGCCGATGAGAAGGATGCCGGCAAACAGCGCGAGACCGCCGCCGCCGGTGACGATCAGTGACTGCAGCGCCGACTTGCGTGCCGCTTCCTTGTGACCGTCGAAGCCGATCAGCAGGAAGGAGGCGAGGCTTGTCAGTTCCCAGAAGACGAACATGACAATGAGATTGTCCGACAGGACGGTTCCCAGCATGGCGGTCATGAACAGCATGATGAGGCTGAGGAAACGGCCGATCTCGGCGCTCGGCTTTTCGGCGAAATAGGCCCCCGCATAGATCACCACCAGCGTTCCGATGCCGCTGATCAGCAGGCCGAACAGCAGTGCGAAACCGTCCAGGCGGAACGCGAGTTCGACGCCGAGCGAGGGCACCCAGGCCAGCTGCGCGATCAACGCCTCTCCGTTCGCCACTGGAGCGAGATGCGTGAGAAGCGAGGCGAAGATGAACAGAGGTATGAGGCTTACCACCCAGCCGGTGTATCGCCCGAGCAGCGACGAGGCCGGTTTGGCAATGATGGCCCCGGCCAGTGCGATCAGTATGGTCCACTCAAAGTTCACGGTGCGAGTTCCTCTTGTTGTCCATTATCGGACAGCAAGAGGCATGCCAGTCTGAAAACACCTGAAAATCAGGGCTTTAGATGTCAGCTTTCTCGAAGTGTGTTCGGAATTCCGAATGCGAGCTATCGGAATTCGGAATTCCGAACGCGCGAATACTCTTCAAGCTTCACGATCCCGAGGACGCATTTCGTCAAAGTCTGCACGGCCGCGTATTCGAACGGAGGGGAACCATCGGCCTACCAACACGATTTCCTAAAGTGGAATTCGGGGCAAAAGCCCCGACCGCGTTCACTCACGAACATCGCTAAGGAGAAGACACATGCTCAAGTTTATAGGTAGCACCATCGGGGTCATATTTCTCATCGGATTGGCGGTCGTCGTTCTGCTCCTGATGCTGATTTTCTGAGGCCTGACGCTGCCAGCTTCAGGAGACAGTATGCCAGGGGCCGAACGCACGTCTCCGCGTACGAAGACGAAAGAGGTGATGAAATCAAAGGAGTGACAGATGACACTAAAACGCACGCTCGCGATGATGGCGATGCTCACCTGCGGGGCCGCGGCCTCGCCGGCATTGGGACAATCCGCACCATACCCTGGGAACGATGACCCTGCCGAACTCTTCGGCTACGAGATTGAGGTCAGCGAAACGGACAGTGAGCGCGTGGCCGAAAACGCGTTGCGTGCCGTCCAGCGCGCGAGAGACACGGCTGAGGAGGTCAAAATGGTCTTCGGCGCCACGCAGTTCCGGTTCGTGGCGCTGAAGCAGGACAGCATGGACGTCGTGGCACCGGAGCTCGAAAAAAGGCAATCCGACGTCTCGCGCCTGCAGGCCGCCGTAGAGAGCAGCGCATTGTTCTACACGGCCATGCGGAGCGAGGGTGTCGCCGCGAGTGATGTCATCGGTGCGGACCTTGCCGACGGAGACAGTCGCTTGAGTTCCGAAAAGCGCGTGACGATCTATCTGGCGCCGTGAGGGGTGATGCGCACGCGCGCGGCCCTGTGCCAGCAAGTCGGTCGGCGGTCGGTTTCACCGCGATTGGCGGTTCCAGAAATGCTGGGCAACCGCCAGGACAAGGCCGACCGCGACCGCCGGGACCAGGTCATCCAGCATGACGCCCCAGCCGGATGGGACCTGCTCGACATAGGCCATCGGCCAGGGTTTCAATCTGTCGAAGAACAGGAAGAGAGCCGCAAACGGCACCAGCATCCGCCAGCCCGCCTGACGGATCAGCGAGGCACCGATCAGGAAGGCTGCCACTTCATCGATGACGATCCGGCGGTCATCCTTCACGCCGGTTGCCAGATCGATCGCTGACGAGACATAGACTCCGAGGGCGAAGATGAGCACGGCAAACATCGGAACCGCGAGCCGGGGCATCTTGATGGACACGACCAGCAGCGGCAAGAGCGCGAAGACTGCAAGCCCCGCCCGCAGCGGAACGACCAATCCTGTTCCGAACCAGGTGGCCATAAGCCACTGCCAGGTCGGAACCAGACCGACGCCTGGTGGTTCGAGAACGTAAAATTCGGCCATGGGCTCCTGGAAGCGGTTGTCGCGATTGGCGCTTTTCGCCCGCGGGGCGCGAGCGGCATATGCACCCACTTATGGAGCCTGAGGCTGAAATTCGAGACGGTCACACGAAGTTTTTCTTCGACGGCTCGGCAGTGAGCCTGGCCTGTCCATCCATGTCCGCCCCTTGTGACTTCGGATATGGCCGGCGCCAACTCTCGAGTTGTTTGTCGGAAGGAAAGGTGCAGGCGTCATTCTACAGAGCCCCCGAGTGCCCACCGCACCCGATCTACGATGGCCCAGCTCGCAAGATACGCTCATTGGATGTTTCCCGCTTTGCCTTGCAATTTCAGATATAGTGTCCATATATAGATTAGTGGCAGCCATTGAACGGGCACTGCCACTTTCTGGGCGGCACTCACCCTGGCCCCAATTAAGGAGGACATCATGTCTTCCGCCTTGCATCAGCCTATCGGCAGCTTCGACATCAGCACCATCAGAAACGCATTACGGCATGCAGGCTTCCGCCATGAGGAACCACTGTGCGAACTGGACCGCGGCGCGGCGCGCCACGCGATCACCCTTTACCAGAAGGGCGTTCGCAGATCCGGCGATTTGACCCCCGCCGTCAACCTCTGGGCAGATAAGACAGTACTCACAAGGCAAAAGCATCACGTTCAGGGATCGAGCCTGTGACCCTTGCCTTCCCCAACCCGACCCGTGCCTATGACGAGACGCGCGGTCTGATCCGTTTCATCGGTCATGATGGTCTGAACCAGGTTCTGTTTCTATTGCCTGTCGCAGTGTTTGACCGTGAGGGGGCGACCAGCCGCCGGATGGAACGCGAGTATCTCCTGGCATTCGACCGCCTGCGGGATCGGATCCTGACGGCAGCGAGGCAAGCCTATCAGTCTCGGCGACGACACACGATCGAACTCGATCTCAGTGCATTCGGATCGTCCCTTCAGACGGCTGTGTGAAGACGTCAATCAGAGCGCTTTGTGAACCCACAATAGGAGCAGATCATGGTCGATCTTCAGCGGTCCACTGCAATTTGCCTGCACAACGACGGTGTCGGGCAGATCTCGCCGTGCTGCAATGCTGATTAGAAACCAGCCAGAGAACGAGCGAAGACTGGCTGACCAGGCGTTGCTGCGCGCACTGCTCCATCGCTCCAACTACTCGAGTACGGATCCGCACGCTCAGTCAGGCAGCAACTACGAAACGGAGGTGCTGATCATCAATCGCCTTCGCAACGGAATGCTGATGGCCGATATGCAAACCGCAATCTGGGAGGATGTGGTTTTCAGTGACGCCGCTGCTCTGTGGCGCTGGGAAGATGAGGGCGGAAGTCCATGTGGCGGCGATCTGTCTGGCACAGCCGGAAAGCCAAGCACCTGATGGAGAGCTCCGACAAGGTCATCATACTCGCTGACATTCGCAAGAAGCGGATTGCAACGGCGACCTGCCGACCGAATGTCTTTGAGATCAGGTCGGGGGCTGGGAAACGGCCGGATTGCAGCATCCACGCATTCACAGCAAGGCCCGCTGTTCCGCCCAAGCAGGGCTCATGAACACGGATGACGCGAGACGCTCGGATTCTATCCGCTGCAATGTCTCGCCGTCACCACAAAAGGAGTCTCACATGTTCACGCGAACGAAAAAGAGAACCGTACAATTCAAGGCACCCTTCACGCTGACGGGTCTCCAGGGCGTGTACCCGGCGGGTGACTACGATGTCTTGGACGACGAGGAGCAGATCACCGGGATCTCCTGGCTCGCCTACAGGCGCGTCTCCACCATGATCGAAGTGGCCTCAGGCAACAAGAAGAGCTTGGTTGACATAGATCCGTCGGAACTCGATGCCGCCCTGGAAAAGGACAAGCTTCTTGCGGTGCCGGGACTTTGATCGGGAGCCGATCGTCGACCCGAAAGGCCCGCAGTCCCGCCCACGTCGCGCTAACCCTCTAAAAAGGAGAAACAGCATGCCTTCTCATCGCTTTACCATCGGCCAGATGGTCCGCCTCGTCACGACCAAGGGCCTGTCGCCTGCTGCCGCAGTCACCTACACGGTCGCGGCTCCCATGCCCGCCTATCAGAACAGCCCGCAGTACCGACTGTGGAATGCTGAACTCCATCAGGGGCGTGTCGCTCTCGAACGCGAACTCGAAGCGGTGGAACCCGAACGACTTTGATGTCTTAACCTGTGCGGCAACCAGCTTGCCATTGTGTCGGAAGGTGAACGTCCATGAACAAGCCAACGCGTATCGCCTTTATCGGCAACTCTCCGCCGCGTCAGTGTGGCATTGCCACCTTCACGGGTGATCTGTCGCACGCCATGACCGAAAGCACCGCCGATGTGAGTGCCAGCATCATTGCCATCACGGACGAGGACCAGAGTTACGCCTACCCGCCCGACGTGATCTTCGAGATCCGGGAGTCCGAACCTGAAGACTATGTGACCGCGGCGAGGATCCTGAACGAAGGACGGTTCGACGCTGTGTCCCTGCAGCACGAATTCGGCATCTTCGGCGGACCTGACGGCGAATTCATCCTGACACTCCTGTCGCATTTGCGGGTACCGGTTGTCACGACCTGCCATACGATCCTTGCGGATCCGACACCTTCACAACACCACGTCCTGAAAAAGGTCGCCGCGCATTCCAATCGCATTGTCGTTATGGCGGAGCGCGGACGTCTCTTGCTCACGCAGGTTTATGGGGTTGCGCCAGAGAAGATCGACGTCATCGCGCATGGCATACCGGATCGCCCCTTTCATGATCCGGAATTGGCCAAAGTCGAACGGGGCTACGCGGGACGACCGATCATCCTGACATTTGGCCTGCTCTCTCCGAACAAGGGGATCGAGGTGGTGATTGATGCCATGCCCGCGATCCTGGAGCAGAATCCTCGGGCGCTCTACATCGTGCTTGGAGCCACCCATCCGACATTGCTGCGCAAGCAGGGCGACACCTATCGGGACAGCCTGCGGCACCGTGCGGAAAAGCTTGGCGTCGACCACGCCGTGGAATTCCTCAATCAGTTTGTGGACCTGCCGACACTGCTCGACTTTATCGCCATGTGCGACGTCTATGTGACGCCTTATCTCGACGAGGCGCAGATGACGTCCGGAACGCTTGCCTATAGCTTCGGCATGGGCAGCGCGGTCGTATCGACCCCCTACTGGCACGCCCTGGAACTTCTGACGGATGCACGCGGCGTTCTCGTTCCATTTGGCGACGCATCGGCGACCGGCAAGGCGATTGGCGATCTGCTGGGAGACGATGAGCGTCGTATGGCCATGCGCCACCTCGCATACGATGCGGGACGTTCGATGATCTGGTCCCATGTGGCCGTGCTCTATCTGGAGAGCATGGCAAAGGCGCGCGAATCCTTTCGACCGAAACTCGTCAGCGACCTCGTCTCGTTGCGGATTACGCGGCCCGCGCAGCGAACGGCGTTGAAGCTCGGTCATCTCCACGCCATGTGTGACGATACTGGCATTGTTCAACATGCCGTCTTTTCTGTGCCAGACAGGTCCCACGGTTACTGCGTTGACGACAATGCGCGGGCGCTGCTTTTATCTTCTCTGCTGTCGAAAGCTGCTGAGATTGGAATCACCGATCGGATGACGGCGTCATTCGCAGCCTTTGTCGAACATGCGTGGAATCCGGATACGGGCCGTTTCCGCAACTTCATGAGCTATGATCGCCGATGGCTCGAAGACGAGGGATCCGAAGATAGCCACGGGAGGACGCTCTGGGCCCTGGGTTCCTGTGCGCTGTCGGATACCGATGCGCCTCGCCGCCGCTGGGCAAGTGCGCTCTTTGCGAAAGCCATGTCGGTTACGCTCGACTTTCGCTCTCCCAGAGCCTGGGCTTTCACGCTCCTCGGCTTGAACGACTATTGCACGGCCAATCCCCACGATCCCCACGCACGTATGCTGCGCGTTCGGCTCGCCGAAAGTCTGATGGATCTGGAGCGGCGTGTGTCGAAGAACGGTCGCCGCTGGTTCGAGGAGGGCCTCTCTTACGAAAACGCGAGACTGAGCCAGGCTTTGATTGTCACGGGGCTTGCTACCAAAGTGTCTGCCTTTGTCGACACCGGCCTGGCTACCCTGCAATGGTTGATGGTCCAGCAGACTGCAGAGGCAGGTCACTTTCGCGCCATTGGCACGGAAGGCTTCTTTGAAATCGGCGAGCCGCCGAAGCCATTCGATCAGCAGCCAGTGGAGGCAACGGCAACCATATCGGCATGTCTTGCCGCCTATGACGCCACCTCCGACAAGCACTGGATCGAGCTTGCCAACAGCACCTTCAATTGGTTCACGGGCAGCAACGATCATGGGATCTCCCTTGTCGATCCGGAAACGGGAAGTTGCCGAGATGGCCTGCATGCCGACCGCGCCAATGAGAACAGAGGCGCTGAATCCGTGCTCTGCTATCTGATCTCTTCAATCGAAATCGGCAGAGTTCATCTGGCACACACGCCCGTGCTTCCCCGGGTCGTTTTCCGGCAATTCTCATGAGCCGGGTTACCCCATATCCAGAGAGAGCAGGTTCCCTTTTGCCCCAAGACAACCTTCTGAACCGGCAGGCTCTTTATCTCAGGCCCGACCCGACACGCGTGATAGTACGCCCATTCAAGCCATCGACCGAGCCGCGCCACTTCAATCCCCGTGACAAGAGCAGGGCGAACGAGATCGTCGATCGTGTTCTGTCGCTGGACCCGATCGCCACGGCCAACCAGTTGCGCGATATCCTCGCCAATTTCGACACACGACATCGCAACCTGTTGCGGCAGTTCGAGCTTCGGGCGGATGCGATGGAAGATGCATTCCACCATCATCAGCAGTTCAGTCAGCAACAAAGGCAGTTGGTCGGGGCCTATTTCATGAACGAGTATTCGTTCGAATCCGCCGCCCTCTTCAATCCCAGTATCGTTGCGCATCCAGATCAGTCTGGTGTCGCCAAGGGTAGCAGGCGGGTGATCCTCAGCCTGAGGGCTGTCGGAGAGGGCCACATCTCTTCGCTAACCTTCCGCTCGGGTGTGCTTGATCCGGATGGTGATTTGGCCATCGATCCTCCGACACGTTTGGCGGGGCTGCCGGTTATTCATGCACATGACGGGCTCGCGCCTGCCGGCTGTATCGGGCTCAGCTTCAACCGTGACAGCGACCTCAGTGAGCGCGTTGTCTTTCCGGTCACCGAAGCCCAGTCCAACGGCATTGAGGATGCCCGTTTCGTGGCCTTCGAGGACGAGGGCGAGACGATCTATTTTGCCACCTATACGGCCTATAGCGGCTCTTCAATTCGGTCGGAACTCCTTGAGACGAAAGACTTCGCGAGCTTTACCCTGACCCCTTTGCGCGGCCCTGCTGCCCGCAACAAAGGCATGGCGCTCTTTCCTCGGCGGATCAACGGCCGCTACGCGATGATCGCCCGGCAAGACAGCGAAAACCTCTTTATCCTCTATTCTGACGATCTGCTTCACTGGGAGGAGGGGCAGATGCTGATGAAGCCGGAATTTGCCTGGCAGTTCGTACAAATCGGAAATTGCGGCTCGCCAGTCGAAATCGATGAGGGCTGGCTCCTGTTCACCCACGGGGTGGGGCCGATGCGACGCTACGCGATCGGGGTGACCCTGCTCGACAAGCAGGACCCAAGCATCATTCTTTCGCGGACAGTCGAACCCCTGCTGCAGCCGGAACCGACCGAGCGGGAAGGCTATGTGCCCAATGTAGTCTATTCCTGCGGTGCAATGCGACACGGCGATCTGATCGCCCTGCCTTATGCCGTGTCGGACACCTACTCCAACTTCATGACGATCAAGATCCGTGAGCTTCTGGAAACGATGCGTCCCGTCGGGGCGACGTCATGACGACGAAGGGTATCGGAACGCAGCCGAGAGGAGTTCCATGTGAGCCTGTCGCTTCTCAAATCACAGTTCCTTCAGGAGATTTTGCCGACCTGGGCCGCAGTGGGCTACGACGAGCGCTGCGGTCAGTTTGTTGAACATCTGGAACTCGACGGATCAGCCCAGACATCCGGAGAGGTGAGGACGCGGACGGTAGCGCGGCAGATCTATGTGCATGCGCATGCGGCGCATCTCGGCGTCGCCCCGCCCGCATCACTTCAAATGGCTGAGGCGGCCTTTGCCAATCTCCACCGCGTCGCCTGGATTGGCGGTCCGCGTGGCGGTTACGCTCGCGCCTTCAACCGCCATACCGACAGCATCACCGACCCCATCCGCGACCTCTATGACAGTTCCTGTATCCTGCTTGCCCTCTCCTGGCTGCTGACCGCGACTGGCAAGGACATGTACCGTCATCATATCGATCAGGCTCTCACCGCGATCGACCAGACATTGAAGGATCCTTTTGGCGGGTGGGCCGAAGACAGCGACGGAAGCCTGCCGCGCAGACAGAACCCGCATATGCATTACCTCGAAGCGGCCTTGGCCCTATGCGAAAACAACCGAACATCCGCTCACATGAGCGCCGAAGGTCGCGCCTTTGCACTTCTGGGCTCACATTTCCTCGTCGGACCGAAAGGGCCGCTTCACGAGTTCTTCGGGCCGCAATGGGAACTCGCCGCCCGCTATGGATCAGATCGGCTGGAACCTGGTCACATGTGCGAATGGGTGTGGCTGACGACACGACATGACATGCTGGCCGACAGCGACCACGGCAAGATCTGCCTCGATCTCCTCTCGACCGCTCTGGCGATCGGGCGCATCGAGGGTTCACCCTTCCTCGTCGATGTCGTCTCGGCGATCAGGCCCATTACTCCTTCGCGGAGACTCTGGCCTCAGGTGGAGATGCTGAAGGCGTTCTTGTCACTCTATGAGCGTTTCGGTTTCCAAGGATATCTCGTCGAGGCAGACGACGTGGCTGCTGCTATCCTGGCAGCCTACATGACCGGAGCACCTCCCGGTTGCTGGCATGACCGGCTTGATACGAATGATATGCCGATTGCCCAGACAATCCCCGCAAGCTCGCTCTATCATCTCTGGACTGCCGTGGCGGATCTGGTCGAAGATGGCAGGTACGCCCGCTCCCGGTCCCGCGGTGGAACAGCCTGACGTCTTTGAGACGGGGAAACGAGGCGCTGAATTCCGCCGATTTCGCGCAAATTGGGGCGCATCTGGCCGAGCAGCCCGACAGCTCCGAAGTGCCAATCATCATTGCACTGGAGCGAGCGGCACCCCTTGCTCATATTCGAAGCCAATGTGAAGATTGCTGGCGAGGGCCTGTCGAACGCATTAGCGCGAATTAATTGCCATCTGGAACAGTCTGTCTACGCAAGCGGTCGTAACCATTGATAAAATAAGCCGAACATAGAAGGATCGAATAGCCTGAGAGCGCGTTGCCTGTGATGGCGCACTTAATTGGCACATGCGCAACGTATCAGACAGAAAGCATAGGCAATGGCGCAGAAGGGGACCACAGTTATTGTCGTTGAGGACGAAACGATCGTCCGCATGGACATCGCAATGTCGCTTGAGGATGAGGGGTTCATTGTGCTCGAAGCGTCCAATGCCGACGAAGCGATAGGACTTCTCAATGCGCATGCAGAAATCAGGCTCATGTTCACGGACATCGACATGCCCGGTAGTATGGACGGCCTGAAGCTTGCAGAGGCCGTGCGTGACAGATGGCCTCCGGTCAAGATCATCATTGCTTCAGGACACCGGCAGTTGCGAGATGATCTTCTTCCGATAGAGGGCAAGTTCTTCAGTAAGCCGTATGACCATGCCCGCATCATATCGGCCATTCGAGAAATGCTCGCACCATTATAGGCATCCGCTTGGGAAGCGGACTTCTCATGGGCTCGCATTCATCGCTGTTTTGGTGCGGTCGGCGCCTTCCTTCTCGAGCCTCCCGATATTGAGGCGTTTTCGAAGATGGCGCTCCTGTCTCATCGCGGCAAGCGTCCGAAGCAGCTTGCGGGCAGGGGTGTCACTTGTCGTCAGCAGCTCCGCTGCTGCGAAGTTTTAGGAAAAAGCCCGTTATCTCTTCCGGAGTGGTTCGCTGGAGGGCACCGCCTGCAATCTCGCTTTGCGACCAGATCCATGTCGCCGCCGGATCGTGCAACATGGCCCATTCTGCGAACGTTCGCTCTGTTACATGTTCAGCAACATGCACCTTGACGTCGAGGTGGCGGTCGTCGCGCTCAATGCGCTCAAGGGTCTTGCGCACCTCCAGCTCGGGGCCTTCAAGCCACTGCAGGTAGATGTCTGCGCGGCAGATAAGGGCACCTGTAATGCCGTCACGGACATTCGCGCGCCGGGCCTCCATCAGGATCCCGTCTAAAATTGAGCTGTCATAGCCAAAGGGTTGTGACGTGTAGATGGCCCGAAACACATCCATGCGCTCTTGTCTCCTGTCTTTGGGACGCCCTGATCGACACACCCTCGCACCGTGGCATTCGAGCAGTTTCGCAAGGCGGCGTCTACCAGATACCTCGTCGCATCGGGCGTTTCGACCATAGCAGGGTCAGGCGTCAAATATAGTATCCAGCCTCAACTCGGCATATCAACAAGCGAGCCGACCAGAGGGCGCCGGGACCAAGTCGAGCTTCTGGATCAAACCTTGTCGTAGGTGAACGAGGTCAGAAGCGTTGTCACGAAATTGCTGGCCTTTTCCTTGACCAGGACTTCCGTCCACTCGTCGGTACCTCGAAGCACCAAGCCGCTGTAGATGCTGTCGACCGCTGTCTCCTCGATCCGCTTGACATGCGATCTGAATGCGGGCTCGTCACCAGACATGTACATATCGCGTACGACGACCCTCAGGATCTCTTGAATGGCGATCTGCCAGGCAGTGTTGATCGCCTGAAGTTCTGCTGCTGCTGTTTGTGTCATGAAGGCTCCCGTCTGCAGTCCGGTATCGGCTGCGAGTGAGGCATAAAAAAAGGCCAGGCAATTGCCTGACCTTCATTGGTCTCGCGCTCTCACCCTGCCAGTACATCCGTGGTCAGAGGAAAGCAGATCCCTGATATATCAGGCGGCCTGAAGGTTGCAGGCCGACATCTTGCCCGACTTATTGTCGCGCTCCATGTCGTAAGACAGCTTCTGGCCTTCGACGATTTCGCGCATGCCGGACCGTTCAACAGCCGAGATGTGAACGAATGCGTCTGGGCCGCCGTTGTCAGGCTGAATGAAGCCGAAGCCCTTGGTGGAATTGAACCATTTTACTGTGCCAGTGGTCATGATGAACCCTTTCGTAGCAATAGGAGAGACCCCCGCGCGATTGCGCAGCGGATGGTGATAGCGATGCTTTAAAGGGAGGGTTCGTTCAGGGCGCGGTGCCAAACGCGCGATAACCAAAGCTCAGCAGCAAAATATCGATCACTCCTTGTATGAGTGTTTCAGAAGGTTGTCAACCTTTGGTTTTGTCATTGCCGAGTTCAGTTTTAGGTGGTCCGGTGTCGGACCTCATTTCCGCTAAGCGCCTTCCCTTCGGTCATTCAATTCGTGATCCCTCGCTGCTGGATGCAGACCTACTGCTAATGGAGGCTTCCCTGTAGCCATCGAGCGAAACTAAGGCCAAGGCCCTACCTTCGACCCGTTCGCTGCGACATCAGCCTGGGCGAGGGATTTTTCACTTGCCCTTAGGCCTGTTTGCCGCAATATTGCCACCATCAACCGGACCCGCAAAGCGGGTGGCTTCTCCGGGCGCCTATCCCCCGGCAACCAGCTGACTCCTGCCCATATCTCTATCGATATCGCTGCAGCGAGTATTCCGATTGGACATCCCCAATGACCATGACGGCCTGATTGCGCCATAGAACCGACGTCGATCACCACGGCGCTCGCCGTGCTCATCATGCTCACATTCTGTGCGCGCGACGTCACGCATCCATTCACAATTGACCCGCCGCGCTGACGGACTCCCAAGCGTCGCCGGCATGGAGAACACACACTTGAATCGCGATTATATAGGAACCCTCAAAGCCGAATGGTTCGGCAACATCCGGGCAGATGTTCTGGCCGGGCTCGTGGTGGCACTCGCCCTCATCCCCGAAGCCATCGCCTTTTCGATCATCGCTGGCGTTGATCCGAAGATTGGCCTCTATGCCTCCTTCTCGATCGCTGTCCTTATCGCCTTTGTCGGCGGTCGTCCTGGCATGATCTCGGCCGCCACTGCCGCCACCGCAGTCCTCATGGTCACGCTGGTGCGCGACCATGGCCTCCAGTATCTCTTGGCGGCGACCGTCCTGGCGGGGCTGATCCAGATCGTCGCGGGTATTTTGAAACTCGGTTACGTCATGCGCTTCGTCTCGAAGTCCGTCATGACCGGCTTCGTTAACGCGCTCGCCATTTTGATCTTCATGGCGCAACTGCCGGAACTGATCGACGTGCCGATGCTCACCTATATCATGGTCGCCGCCGGTCTCGGGATCATCTATCTCTTCCCCTATGTCACCAAGGCTGTGCCGTCGCCGCTCGTCTGCATCGTGGTTCTCACGGCGCTCTCGCTCTGGTTCGGTTTCGACATCCGCACCGTTGGCGATATGGGCGAGCTGCCGTCGACCCTGCCGATCTTCCTGATCCCGCAGATCCCCTTCAATCTCGAAACGCTGATGATCATCCTGCCATATTCCATCGCTGTGGCAGCCGTGGGGCTTCTGGAATCGCTGATGACGGCTCAGATCGTCGATGATCTGACCGACACGCCGAGCGACAAGAACCGCGAATGCATCGGCCAGGGCATCGCCAACACGGCGACCGGCTTCATCGGCGGCATGGCCGGTTGCGCGATGATCGGCCAGTCGATCATCAACGTGAAGTCCGGCGGTCGCGGACGTCTATCGACCTTCTGCGCCGGCGTCTTCCTGCTTTTCCTGCTTCTTGTGTTGGGCGATCTCGTCAGTCAGATCCCGATGGCAGCACTCGTCGCCATCATGATCATGGTCTCGATCGGCACCTTCTCCTGGTCCTCGATCAAGAATCTGAGGGATCACCCGCGGTCGTCGTCGATCGTGATGATCGCGACCGTCATCGGTGTCGTCTACACCCACAACCTCGCCATCGGCGTGTTGATCGGTGTGCTGCTTTCGGCCGTCTTCTTCGCCTGGAAGATCTCGCAGATTTTCCGCGTTACTTCGGCTGTGTCGGCTGACGGCATGCATCGCACCTATACGGTCGAAGGGCAGGTGTTCTTTGCCTCCGTCGAGGACTTCAATAAGGCCTTCGACTTCAAGGAAGCCCTCGACAAGGTCACCATCGACGTCAGCCATGCCCATATCTGGGATATCTCCAGCGTCGCGGCCCTCGACATGATCGTGCTCAAGTTCCGTCGTGAAGGCGCGGATGTCGAAATCATTGGCCTCAATCAGGCAAGCGAGACCATCGTCGACAAGCTCGCCATCCATGACAAGCCCGGCGCCATGGAACGTCTGATGGGCCATTGAGGGAGGATCAAAAATGACAAGAATACTCGGATTGATCGACGGCTCGCCCTATGCCCAGAGCGTATGCGACTACATTGCCTGGATCGCAGGCAAAACCGACGTGACCGTCGAACTCCTCCACGTCATCGGCAGGCGGGATCTCGCCTCCGAGCCAGTCAACCTCAGCGGCAATATCGGGCTGGGTGCCCGCACGGCGCTTCTTGAAGAACTGGCAGAACTTGATGCGCAGCAGGCCAAGGTTGCCCACAAACGTGGACGTCTGTTGCTCGGCGAGGCAAAGGCCCGGCTCAACGATGCTGGCGTTGCCAATGTCGAGACGAAGCTGCGCAACGGTGATCTGGTCGAGACCGTGCTGGAATTCGAGGCCAATGCCGACATCATCGTTATCGGCAAGCGTGGGGAGGGTGCCGACTTTGCCAAGGGCCACCTCGGATCCAACCTTGAACGTGTCGTGCGCTCGACCCAAAAGGCGATCGTCATCGCCTCGCGCGCCTTCAAGCCGGTCGCCAAGCTGCTGATCGCCCATGACGGCGGCACCATGGCCATGAAAACGGTCAACCAGGTGTCCCGCAGCCCGATCCTTGACGGTCTCGGCTGCACGGTGGTGATGGCGGGTTCGGACACGAGCGAGAACCGCAAGAAGCTCGATGATGCTGCTGTGATCCTGAAGGCGGCGGGCTACGCCCCGGAAGTCGCACTCGTGCAGGGAGCGCCCGACAAGGTGATCTCGGAGATGGTGGAAAAGGAAGGCTTCGACCTCCTTGCCATGGGGGCCTACAGCCATTCCCGGCTGCGCTCCCTCTTCATCGGCTCGACGACGACGGAGATGATCCGCTCCTGCAAGGTGCCGGTCGTCATCTTCCGCTGAGATCAGGACGGGCGGGTAAAATGCCCGCCCTCTTGCCCGGAAGAAAACCATGAAAACGTTCGAGGATCCCGATATCGTCGAGGCGTTCAAGTGTCGTCTCGAACACGAGCTGATTGAGATGGTTCCGCTGATTGACGAAAGCCGCGAATATCGAGCTCCAGTCTAGCTGGATCAGCAGAGCGTGGGACGATTATCCCGCATGGACGCCATGCAGCAGCAACCCTGGCCGAGGATCTCAACCCTCGCCGCCGAACCCCGGTTGCCGGTAGCGCGTCAGAAACTGCTGCGTTACACAAGCACCGCTCATCCGTTTCGATCACGTTTCGTCAACGTGCAGGTCTTGCCTCGGGCGCATATCGTTTTGGAAAGTGCCAATGGTTCGCAGCTATTGCGATTTTGCCAGCGCCAACTGGCAGCAGCTGCTGTTCGGTGCGCTGTTGATGGCGCTTTCAAGCTTTGGCCAGACCTACTTCGTCTCTGTTTCCGGCTCCTATTTCCGCGCAGCGTTCAATCTGACCGATGGTGGTCTCGGTGCCACCTATGCAGCCGGAACCTTTGCCAGTGCGCTGAAGCTGACATCGGCAGGGCGACTGATCGACTATACGAGCGTTAGTCGGTTCACCTGACCTCTGCGGCCGAGGTACGCGCCACGCTCTCCCTGTGATCAATCCGTCGTGCCGAGATCCTGTATGCAAGCATCGCACGTCCTGCTCAGGGGATCCTCCGAGAGGATCATGAGATGCACCATATCATCAGGCCACAGGCGGGAGTTGATCGGCATCAAGACGGCTGAAATCGGCGGCGAACTTCTGTGCGAAGGTCGTCAAGCCCTTGGCAAACAACACATGTCGATTGTTATGGCCAAAGGGAACAACGAGGCGTAGTATTTCTTGGTGGCCGGGCCAGAAGTCAATTGCGATAGTCAGCCTTGCCATGGAGGGGATAGCCGATGCAGCAATTCGGGGACCCGAGTGACGCGAAAAGGCTCGCGCTCGCTATCGTTGAAAGCATACCGGAACCCCTCGTTGTGCTCGATAGTCATATGCGGCTGGTTGCAGCGAACGCTACCTTCTTCGAGACCTTCGAATTCGACAGGGATGTCGCCAAGATCGGACGCCGCACGCTCCTGATGTCGGCGCGAACCGTCGATTATGGCGGATCATTCGCCCCGAACACGCTGCTCGCGTTTCGCGACATCACTGAGGCAAGGCGAGCGGAAGCTGAGAAGCAGGCACTGCTGGAGCGCACGGAAGAATTGCTCGTCCAACAGCACGTTCTCTTTCAGGAAATGCAGCACAGGGTGGCCAACAGTCTGCAGATCATCGCCAGCATTCTGATGCTCAAGGCCTGCGCCGTGACGTCCGAGGAAAGCCGTCGCCATCTCGAAGACGCCCGCCAGCGCGTCATGTCGGTCGCATCGGTGCAGAACGACCTGCACTTGATGGATGGCGTCGACGAGATCGAAGTTTCGGCCTATCTGCAGAAGCTCTGTGACGGTTTGGCAAAGTCGATCATTCTGGATAGCCGGCCGATCTCAATTGATCTGCATGCCAGTGAAAGCACCCTCCCGTCACGCAACGCCGTGAGCATCGGCCTGATCGTGACCGAACTTATCATCAACGCCATAAAATATGCCTTCCCGGTGTCCACTGGGTCTGAACGGGTGCTCGTCAGCTACAAGACACGCGATACTGACTGGCGGCTGGTCGTCGCTGACTACGGTCTCGGTCGCAGCGTGACGGAAAAGCCGACTGAGTCCGGATCTGGTCTCGGATCTTTGATCATCGAGCCGCTCGCCAAGCAGCTCGACGCGCGGGTCGAGATTGCATCCAGCGACAAGGGCATGAGTGTCACCGTTGCCCATGCGACGTTCCACTCGAACACGAGTACCGCAGCCTGAGGCTTTTTCCGCTGGATGGCGGCGGGGTGACGCTGACAAGCGTCTCCATTTCGGGATCCGGGGATGGAGAGGAACGCCGCCGCGCGTCAACCGTTGCCATGAGTAGACTGGCTTGGCGAGATTTCAGAAAGACGATGGCATGAAGATCCGTGCAGGGTTTAACATCGAATACGCGTGTCAGAACGAGACTCCGATGCTGCTCGTCCTCAAAATTCACCCGTCGCGGGAACGGGATCTGTGCAGCGAAGAAAACCTCTCCTTCAGCCGCCCGATTTCCCAGCGCGATTATCTCGATGCTTACGGCAATGCCTGCAGCCGGATCGTGGCGCCTGCTGGCCGAACGATGATCTCGGCCCAATTCGATGTGAGCGACAGCGGCCTGTTGGAAGCCCTGCCCGAACAGGCCGTTCAGCTTCCAATTCAGGACTTGCCCGACGATGTCCTGGTTTTCCTGCTGGGGAGCCGTTACTGCGACACGGACCGTCTGGCCGATTTTGCCTGGAAGCAGTTTTCCGAAACGCCTTTGGGCTGGCCGCGGGTGAAGGCCATCTTGGACTTCGTCCATGGCCATCTTGTCTTCGATTATGACAGGGCCGACCCGACCCGCACTGCTCATGGCGGTTTCATGGACCGGACAGGCGTCTGCCGCGATTTCGCGCATCTCACCATCACGCTCTGCCGATGCCTCAACATCCCAGCCCGCTATTGCACCGGTTATCTCGGTGATATCGGCGTGCCGAAGGATCCGCATCCCATGGATTTCAGTGCCTGGTGCGAAGTCTATCTCGGCGGTCGCTGGTGGACCGTCGATGCGCGCCACAATGTCCCGCGTATCGGGCGCATCCTCATGGCGAGGGGGCGTGATGCCACGGATGTCGCGCTCTCGACAGCCTTTGGGCCAGCAACGCTGACGCATTTCGAAGTCGTCACGGAAGAAGTTGACTGACGGCCATCAGGCACCTGGCGCGATGGACGAAGACCTCGAACCATCGCCATGGGCGCGAGACCGAGCCGACAAAGGAAGGTGCCCAAATGACCATTCAGCGAGCAAGCTTCTACGTGCTGCTTTTCATCATAACGATTGCCTTCGTGTGGCTTCTCATTCCCTATTACACAGCGGTGTTGTGGGCCGTCATCCTGGCGATCCTTTTCTTCCCGGTCCATAAGCGGCTGGAGCGGTGGCTGGGTGGTCGCGCAACCGTGGCGGCATTGCTGACGCTGCTTCTTTGCATCTGCCTCGTCATCCTGCCGGCTCTCGGCATCCTTGCATCCCTCATTCAAGAAGGGACGAGCCTTTACCAGCGCATCAGCAGCAATGAAATTGACCTGAACGCCCATCTTCTGCGTTTGCAGGCGGTGCTTCCGGAGTTTGTGGGCACCTGGCTGACTTCGCTGAAGCTTGATGGCTTTGCCGAGTTGTGGGCACAGCTCTCGTCCGGCCTGATGGAGGCAGGCCAGTCAATTGCAGGCGGAGTACTGAGCTTTGGTCAGAACACGCTGCAATTCTTCATAGGCATGGGGCTGATGCTCTACCTTTTGTTCTTCCTGTTTCGGGATGGCGCATCCCTTGCAAAGACCTTGCGCCACTCGATTCCGCTCAGCGACGACTACACCCGGCAGTTCGTCGACAAATTCGCGGCGGTTGTCCGTGCCACGGTCCGTGGCAATGTAATCATCGCGATAGTCCAAGGTGTCATCGGCGGATTAACCTTCTGGGCCCTGGGCATAGAGGCGGCCCTCCTTTGGGGCGTTGTGATGACGTTTCTCTCGATGCTCCCGGCCATTGGCGCCGCGATCGTCTGGTTGCCGGCCGCTATCTGGCTTTTCCTCATTGGTGCCTGGATCAAGGGGATCGTCATGGTCGCGGTCGGCGCTCTCGTTATCGGTCTGATCGACAACCTTCTGCGTCCTCCCTTGGTCGGGCAGGGCGCGAGACTGCCGGACTATGTCGTCCTCATTTCGACCGTCGGTGGAATCTCGCTCTTTGGCCTGAGCGGTTTCGTTATCGGGCCACTCATTGCGGCGCTGTTCATTTCGGCATGGTCACTGTTCACGCTACAACAACAGAAACCGGCATCGGCTTCGGTCAGGTCCGGCATGGAGGGTTAAGCGAAAGGTCGCGCGTGCCGATTTCGGCTTGGGCATCAGTTTTGGGCATCAGGTCGCCGACGACGCCAAAACGGGATCCGGGATGACGGAAAAACTTAGGAATCAGGGCTTTTGGGGGGAATTGGCTGGGGATCCTCGATTCTCCCATGATTTCTGAGGCTTGGAGAAATTTCCTTTGATTTTCCTATGGTTTTCCTGCCGCGAGCGACCGTGGATGCCATCTTTGCGCCTCGGCTTTGGGTTGACGTCAACATGACGGGAGAGCGGCAATTATATCCGCGTCTGACCCATCATGTGCTTCCGTGATTCTATTGTCGTTGCAAGACCTGAAACTCTCACGCTTTCGAAGGCTAATGCTGCAGTCACCCGGTGACGTGCCGCATCAGACCGGGGCATAACGCTCGATCGTCAACGTCAGCGATGCCGTGGCCTCCTTGAATCGCCGGAAGTGGTCCGATGCCCTGTGGGTCGCAAGCGCCGCTCCGTTTTCAAATTCTTCGAGGACCAGAAAACCACCGGCATGCTCGCAGCACTGCAGAATGTCGAACATTCGGTTTCCGGGTTCTTCGCGGCTCAAGCGCTGCAGATCCTGAAGGGCACTCAGCAGGCTATCTGCCTCCAGAGGTGCACAGGTCATCCGCAGATGCACGCCAATCGACCGTCGCTGTTGGTTCATGTGATCCCCCTGCGTGAAATAAATTTCAGAAACAAAAATATTATGCAGACGTGATTGACGCAAGCCCTTCGCCGCGATATTGATCACGTCATGCAATAAATTGCTTAAGGCGATTTTTATTGCAGTTGATCACCATCTCTGGGAGGGGAAAAATGCTGAAGTCTCTGAAGGCCGCCACCGCCATCGGCCTGATTGCCGCCGCCGCCGCCATTGCCGGGGCCGTCGCGCCGGCCAACGCCGAAGGAAAGTTTGCCTGCGAGCCGGGCGAAACCTATGTCATGAACGTCATGGTCTCCGGCCATCCCTATTGGGTCCCGGTCTTCGAAGGCTTCAAGCAGGCGGCCAAGGCGCTGGGCTGCGAGGCTGCCTTTACCGGTACGCCGGAATACGACATCACCAAGCAGATCGCCTCTTTCGAGCAGGAAGTGGTGAAGAAGCCGAAGGGCATCCTGCTGCATCCGATGCAGTCGGATCCGTTCATCGAGCCGATCAACCGGGCCATCGACTCCGGCATCTCGGTCACGACCTTTGCGGCAGACTCGCCGATGTCCAAGCGCACTGCCTATATCACCTCCGACAATGTCGCCGAGGCGAAGTTTGCAGCCGAAGAAATCGTCAAGGCGCTCGGCGGCAAGGGCGAATATGCGGTTCTCGAAAATCCGGGCCAGAGCAACCACGACCTGCGGGTGACCGCACTCATCGACTACATGGAGCGAACCCATCCGGACATGAAGCTGGTCGGGCGCCAGGCGACCAACCAGGATTCCAACGCGGCCTATCAGGCGGTCTCCGCCATGCTGCAGGCCAATCCGAACCTCGGTGCTCTCTGGATCCCCGAAGCGGGTTCGGCAGAAGGCGCGGTTGCCTCCGTGCTCGAAGCCAAGAAGAAGGTCCTGATCCTGCACGCCGACATCACGCCCACCACGCTCGAGCACATCAAGCAGGGCAATATCCACATGTCGATCAATCCGAACCAGGGCATCCAGGGCTTCATGGGCTTCATGAATACCTTCCTCGGCGCCCATCCGGAACTGATCGACCCGTTCAACGACTACAAGGTGTCGGGCTTCAACCCGATGCAGGTTCCGTCGATGGACAATGGCTTTGCGGTCATCACCAAGGCGAACGCCGCATCCTTCGACCTCAACGAATACATGAAGGGGCGCTGAGCGCCGACCTGCATGACCCCGGCGGCGCGTCGCGCGGCGCCGGGGAAGTCGAAGTGATGGAAGGGGAGGGGTGTCATGGCGGAGGTCGTCCTCAGCATGACGGATGTGCACAAGTCGTTCGGACCGGTCCAGGCCCTGCGTGGCGCCGAACTGGAACTGCGTCGGGGCGAAATCCATGCGCTGGCCGGCGAAAACGGTGCGGGCAAGTCGACGCTGATGCATATCATCGACGGCATCCTGCAGCCCGACCGTGGCGAGATCCGTCTCGACGGCGCTCCCGTTCGCATCGCTTCGCCGAATGCCGCCAACCGGCTCGGCATCGGCTTCGTCCACCAGGAAATCGCCCTTTGCCCGGAGATCTCCGTCGCCGAAAACATGTTCATGGCGGAGACCGGCCGCAGCCGGACCCTTTTGATGGATTACCGCGCACTGGTCGTCCGCGCCGGCGAGATCCTCAAGGAAATCGGCGATATCGATCCGAGGCGCCGTGCTGGCGATCTCTCGATTTCGCAGCAACAGATCGTCGAGATCGCCAAGGCGCTGACGCTCGACTGCCGCATTCTGATCCTCGACGAGCCGACGGCGGCCCTCACCGAAACCGAAGCGCAGACGCTGTTCAAGATCATGCGTCGCCTCGCCGATCGCGGCATCGCGATCATCTACATTTCCCACCGCATGGCGGAGATCTTCCAGCATTGCGACCGGATCACCATCATGCGCGACGGCTGCCACATCAAGACGGCGGAAATCGCGGCGATCACCCCGCAGGATGTCGTCAACAGCATGGTCGGGCGCGTGCTCGACAAGCTCTATCCGCCCAAGCAGGCGCCGGATGCAAAGTCCGACGATGTTATTCTCTCGGTGCGCAATCTGACCGAAGGGCGAAGGGTCTCCAACGTCAGCTTCGACTTACGCAAGGGCGAGATCCTCGGCCTGGCCGGCCTGATCGGGGCGGGGCGCAGCGAGATTGTGCGCGCCATCTGCCGGCTGGAAGGCAAGGCCGAGGGCGAGGTGGTGCTGAAGGGCCGGAAACTTTCTCTCCGCGACTATCGCGACAGCATTCGCGAGGGGCTGGTCTATGTCTCCGAGGACCGCAAGGGCGACGGCCTGTTTCTCAACATGTCCATCGCCAGCAATGTCTCGGCGCTTGATCTCAAGCGTGTGGCCAATCCCTTCGGCCTGATCAGCCGCCGGCAGGAAACGACACGCGCCGAGCACTACGGGACGCGGCTGAAGCTGCGCTCCAACGGGGTGGGCGACGCCGTCAACACGCTGAGCGGCGGCAACCAGCAGAAGGTCGCGCTTGCCAGAATGCTGTCGGTCGAGCCTGAGGTCGTGTTCCTCGACGAACCGACCCGTGGTGTCGATGTCGGCGCCAAGGCGGAAATCCATCGCCAGATCAGGGACCTCGCCAATGAGGGCGTTGGTGTCGTCGTCATATCCTCGGAACTCCCCGAGCTCATCGGGGTGAGCGACCGTGTGCTGGTGGTCCGCGAGGGGCGCATTACCGGAGAGGTCACCGGTGCCGAGATGACCGAAGAACGGATCATGCAGCTTGCATCGATCAGCAGTCAGTTGACCCAGGGCGATGCGTCGCCCCACGGCGAAGCATGAGGGAGTGGGACAAATGGTAACGATCGAAACACAGCATCACGCAGGCTCGGCCGCCGAGCGCCGCGCACAGTGGTGGACACCTGCGATCAAGGCGCGCGAGACAGGCCTGATCGTCATCATCCTGACGTTGTTCACGGTGATGTCCTTCATCTCACCCTACTTCCTGACGGTGGATAATCTCCGGGCCATGTCCATGGCCTTCGCGGTCGAGAGCATCGTGGTGGTCGGTATGACGATCCTCTTGATCTCGGGCGGCATCGACCTGTCGGTCGGCTCGGTTACGGCGCTGGCCATGGTGGTCGCCGGCTGGCTCTTCCTGAACGGGATCGATCCCTGGGCCGCTGCCGCCTTTGCCATCGCTGTCACCACCTGCATCGGCATGTTCATGGGCTTTCTGACCACCGTGGTCGGCCTGCACCATTTCATCGTCTCGCTCGGCGTCATGGTGATTGCCCGCGGCATCTGCCTGCTGGCGACGGGTGGTCGACCGCTCGGGCTCTTCTCCCTGCCGCCGGAGTTCAAGTTCATCGGCCAGGGCGCTGTCTACGGCATCCCGCTAGTCATCATCATCTTCGTGGTCGTCGTGGTGTCCTTCGACTTCCTGCTGCGCCGGACAACGGCCTTCCGCAAGGTCTTCTACACCGGCAGCAATCCCAAGGCGGCCGCCTATTCCGGCATCCGCGTCGGCCGCGTCGTCTTCGCCACCACCACGCTCTGCTCTGCGCTTTGCGGTGTGGCTGGCGTCATCTACATGGCCCGCTTCGGCTCCGCCCAGCCCAGTTTCGGCGTCGGCATGGAACTGAACGTGATCGCCGCTGCCGTCATCGGTGGCGCCAGCCTCTCGGGCGGTGCCGGCACCATCTTCGGTGCGATCCTCGGCGCGGTCCTGCTTTCGGTGGTTTCCAGCTCGCTCGCCTTGCTCAATGTGTCGGTTTACTGGCAGGACATCATCAAGGGAAGCATTCTGCTCACCGCCGTGCTGTTCGACCACTACCTGGTCAAGCGCCGCCGCTGAGCAGCCGGGAAGCAACGAGGAGATGACGCGTCATGGTGGACAACAGGGATGAATTCGATCAGCAGCGCCAGATGTATTCGGTCCTCGTCCTGCATTTCATCGAGGGTGTGAAGCAGTCGGAGATCGCCGAGAAGCTCAACCTCTCGCATACGAAGGTGAACCGTATGATTGCCGCTGGCCGCAAGGCAGGCATGGTCAAGATCAGCATCTCCAGCCCCTATCAGCGGCTGGTCGATATGGAAAACGACGTCACGCAGCGCTTTGGCCTGAAGCAGTCTGTGGTCACGCCCACCGTATCGGATAATCCCGAGACGACGCTGCAGATGGTCGGACGAGTCGCGGCCAACCATCTCCTCGAAACGCTTCGCGACGGCGACGTCATCGCCATCACCGGCGGCAAGGCGGTGAGTGCCGTGGTCGAAAACCTCGAGGCCGAGCGCCGTTTCGATGTCCGTGTCGTGCCGCTGACCGGCGGCGTGCAGGGAAAGCATTATACCGACGTCAACCACCTGGCGACGCAACTGGCCGACAAGCTTGGAGGCACCGCGCAGCTCGTCCATGCCCCGCTGTTTGCCGAGGACGATAAGCAGCGCGACCTTCTGATGAATGTCGCCTCGATCCGCGAGGTCTTCGATCTGGCACGCCAGGCGACCGTGGCCCTTGTCGGTATCGGCTCCGTCCAGGCACCAGGCTCCGGCTATTACGACCTGTTGCCGGATCCGGCACGTGGCGGCCAGGCGCTTGTTGACGCGGGCATTGCCGGGGAATTTCTGGCGCATCTGATCAAGGCGGACGGTTCGCTCGCCGAGATCGATCTCAATTCGCGGGTCGTCGCACTCGACCCGGCAGACCTTGCCAACTGCCCGACCATCATCGGCGTCGCGGCAGGCAGCCTGAAGGCGGGCCCGGTGGCAGCAACCCTTGCCGGACGGTTTTTGACCTCGCTCGTGGTGGACGAAGAAATCGCCCGGGCACTCGATACACATGGGGAAGGATGATCCGGTGACGGACCAAGGCATACTCAACAGGCCCATCGGCCAAAGTGGCATCAAGGCATCGGCAGTCGGGCTCGGAACCTGGGCCATCGGCGGCTGGATGTGGGGCGGCACCGACGAAAAGCAATCGATCGACGCTATCAGGGCCTCGGTGGATGCCGGCGTCTCGCTCATTGATACCGCACCCGCCTATGGCATGGGGCTGGCTGAAACGATCGTCGGCAAGGCGATTGCAGGCCAGCGCGACAAGGTCGTGCTCGTTTCCAAATGCGGTCTCGTCTGGCATGTCGGCGAGGGGACCTACTTCTTCGAGCAGGCCGGCAAGCCGGTACACCGCTATCTCGGGCCGTCCTCCATCCGCTACGAAGTCGAACAAAGCCTGCGCCGTTTGGGCACCGACTATATCGACCACTATGTCACCCATTGGCAGGATGCGACGACGCCGATTGCCGAGACGGTCGGGGAACTGCTTCGCCTGAAGGACGAGGGCAAGATCCGCTCGATCGGCGCGAGCAATGTCTCAGAGGCAGATCTGGCCGCCTATCTCGCAACCGGTGCGCTCGACGCGATCCAGGAGGAATACTCCATGGTGAAACGCGATATCGAGACGAGCTTCGTTCCGACCTGTCTCGACAACGGGGTTTCCATTCTCAGCTATTCGTCGCTGGCGCTCGGCCTGCTCTCGGGCAAGATCGGTCCCGAGCGCATCTTTGCCGACGATGACCAGCGGCATGGCAATCCGCGCTTCAGCCTCGGCAATCGGGAGAAGGTCGCTCGACTGATGCATGTGATCCGCTCGATCGCTGACCAGCACGAGGCATCGGTTGCCCAGGTGGTCATCGCCTGGACGCTCGCCCAGCCGGGCATCACCTTCTCGCTGTGCGGTGCGCGCGACCCCACCCAGGCGATCGAGAATGCCGGTGCCGCACGCTTGCGCCTGACCGAACACGAACTGTCGACCATCACGGCCGGCATTAGAGACCATCTGGTCGAACTCGACCGGTAACCCTCACAGACCACAACAGAGAATTGGGACGTTGGCCTCAAAACCAGCGAACGGTACTTCCATGTCCACATTCCGCGAGGACGCGCTCAGGCGAATTCGACAGGACGGCGATTTTGATGCCGTCGTGGTCGGCGGCGGCATCAATGGTATCGCCGCCTTTCGCGATCTGGCGCTGCAGGGATTGCGCGTGCTTCTGGTCGAGCGGGACGATTTCGCCTCTGGCTGCAGTGCCGCCCCCTCGCGCATGATCCATGGCGGCCTGCGATATCTCGAAAATGGCGAATTCAATCTCGTCCGGGAATCCTTGGCCGAGCGCGATGCACTGCTCAGGCTCGCACCCCACATGGTCCACCCCCTGCCGACGACGATCCCGATCCACTCGATCTTCAGCGGCTTCTTCAACGCGGCTGCGACCTTCTTCGGCTCAGTCGGTAAACCATCGAGCCGTGGCGCGCTCGCGATCAAGGCGGGCCTCTCGCTCTATGATTTTGTCACCCGCAAGAACCGGCTTCTCCCGCGCCACCAGTTCCGCAATGCCCGCAGCACCCGGGCCCTCTGGCCGGCCTTGACGTCTCAGGTCCGCTATTCCGCAACCTATTACGATGCCTGGATCAGCCAGCCGGAGCGCCTGGCACTCGAACTTGTCCTCGATACGCGACACGACGCGCCCCAGGCGATCGCGCTGAACTACGCGAAACTTCTGCGGATCGGCGACAGCTACCAGCTCTCGGCAGAGGGGTCGAACGAACTCATCGTCGTGCGTCCCCGCATGATCGTCAATGCCACAGGCGCATGGATCGATCAGACCATCACGGCGCTCAGCGACGGCGCAGCACCAGCCGAAAAGACCGTGACCGGGACCAAGGGATCACATCTCATCCTCGCGAATGACGCGCTCTACCAGGCTCTGAACGGCCACATGATCTTCTTCGAGAACACCGACAACAGGGTCTGCATCCTCTTTCCCTATCTCGGCCGCGTCCTGGCCGGATCGACGGATATCAAGGTCGACAAGCCGGGCCGGACGCGCTGCGAGCCTGAGGAACGCGACTATATTCTCGCTGCGATCCGCACCGTCTTTCCGGATCTCGCCATCGCTGCCTCCGATATCGTCTTCAGCTTCAGCGGCATCCGTCCGCTGCCGCGCAGCGATGCGGAATTCACGGGCAAGATCTCACGCAGCCATGTCATTCACCGGGTCGAGAGCGATCCGCCCCAGCTCTGCATGGTCGGCGGCAAGTGGACGACCTTCCGCGCCTTTGGTGAACAGGTGACCGACGAGGTGCTCGCCTTCCTCGGCCGTCCCCGCATCGCGACAACCGCCGACCGCCCGATCGGTGGCGGCCGGAACTACCCGGCCGATGGCGAGCGGTTGTCGGCTCTGCTCTCCCGCGAGTTTCCGATCGGCAAGGCCCGCGCCGATCACCTGGCATCCACCTATGGATCGCGCGCCTTCGATCTCATGGCCTTCTGCGACGGACACCCGGACGACGTTCCCTTGTCCTCCACAACTGTGATGACGCTGGCCGAAATCCTCTGGCTCATCGGGGGAGAAGACGTCCTCCACCTGGCCGACATCGTGCTCCGCCGCACGAGCCTTGCGATCACCGGCCAGATCGATCTCGAAATTCTCGACACCCTGCTGACCGTCATGGCCCGCGAGCTTGCCTGGTCGGGTGAGCAGATGTTGGCGGAGCGGCGGCAACTCATCGATGAACTCGGGACCTATTACGGGGTCTCGGTCGCAATGCTTCAGGACAGATGCAAGGAAAAGGACAAGGCGTCATGATGCGAATTTCCAAGAAGGCACGAATGAACAGGCTGTTCCGTCAGGGCGGCTGCCTCGACGTCGCCATCGATCACGGTGTCTGCAACGAGCCGAGCTTTCTGATCGGCCTGGAGGACATGGCAGGCGTGGTGGACAAGCTCGTCGAAGCAGGTCCCGATGCCATCCAGATGGCCTATGGCCAGGCCGATCTGCTGCAGGCAAGACCCGAACGTGACAAGCCGGCTCTGGTGATGCGCATCGACATGGGCAATCCCTACAATTCCACCCGCCACCGCAGCATGTGGTCGCAACTGCAGAACCATGACGAACCGATCATCGGCGCGCTGGAAATGGATGCGGCCTGCGTCGTCGTCAATCTGTTCATGCTGCCAGACGAGCCGGAACTCTTTCGCCAATGCGTCGAAAACATCTCCCGCGTCCGCGCCGATTGCCATCTTTATGGCATGCCGCTGATGATCGAGCCCTTGGTGATGCTGCCCAATGATATCAGGGGCGGCTATCAGGTGGACGGCGATGCCGAGAAGATCGTCACGCTGGTCCGCCTGGCCTCCGAAATGGGCGCTGATATCATCAAGGCCGATCCGACCAGCGATCCCGAGGACTTCCACAAGGTCATCGAAGCTGCCCGCTGCCCGGTTCTGGTCCGTGGAGGCGGTCGCGAAGATCTGCGCGTCGTGCTGGCGAAATCAGCGGCTCTGATTGCTCAAGGCGCAAACGGGATGGTCTATGGACGCAACATCTATCAGCATGACAATCCGAAGGCGGTCGTGAAGGCACTGATGGCGATCATCCATCAGCGCGCCAGCGGCGAAGAAGCATGGGACATTTATAACCGTGGCTGAGAAGAACTACATTTTGGGTGTCGATGTCGGAAACACGGTCATCAAGGCCGTGCTTTTCGACACGGAGGGCCACCAGATCGCACAGTGCGCCATCGACGGCCAGTCGAGCTTTCCCGAACCCGGCCATGTCGAGCGTGATCTCTCAGAACTCTGGGAAAACGGCTGCGCGGCGATCCGCGAAGTGATTTCCATATCCGGTGTCGATCCCACGCGGATCCTTGGCCTTGGATGTGCCGGCCATGGCAACGGCCTCTATCTGCTCGATCGGTCCTATCAGCCGCTGAAAGGCATACAGTCGCTGGACAGCCGGGCAGCCGATATCGCCGCAGAACTCGACCGGGAGAACGGAGACGCACTCCAGGCGCGCTGTCTGCAGCGCCCCTGGCCATCGCAGACCCCGAGCCTGCTCGCCTGGATCAAGCGCCACGCGCCGGAGACATATGCCAGGATCGGCGCTGTCCTGTTCTGCAAGGACTACATCAACTTCCGCCTGACAGAACGCCTGGCCAACGATATCTCCGACCTCAGCGGTGCGGGGCTCCTTGCCATGCCGGAGGGCGAACTCGACGCTGATTTGCTTGGCCTCTACCATCTTGAGGATGCCCTGCCGTTCTTCCCCGAACGCGTGCAGTCCGCAGATATTGTCGGTCGGGTCACCGCAGCGGCCGCCAAGGCAACGGGTCTCGCGGAAGGTACGCCTGTGATCGGTGGTTATTTCGACGTCGTCTCAAGCGCCATGGGTTCAGGCGTCATCCATGCCGGTGAAGCCTCCGTCATCGCGGGGACCTGGAGCATCAACCAGGTCTTTGCCGATGAGCCCGTCATCAGCCCCGACGTCTTCATGGTCACGACCTTCGGGCAGGGGCGATACGTCAACATTGAATCCAGCGCGACATCGGCCGCCAATCTCGAATGGTATGTGCATCGCATGCGCGGCGACCATGGCGGCGAAGCCTTCGATCGCTGCAACGAAGAGGTCGGCAAGGTCGTGGCCCGCGCCGACGACCCCTTCTTCCATCCCTTCATCTTCGGCTCGCGCCTCGGCGCCGAGTTTCGCGGCGGCTTTTATGGGCTGGCCGGGTGGCATGGCGAAGGCCACATGATCCGGGCGCTCTTCGAAGGCGTCTGCTTTGAGCATCGACGGCATATCGAAGTGCTGCGCAACGCCGGTCTGGCCGTCGACCGCGCAGTCATGTCCGGCGGCGGCTCGCGCAGCCCCCATTGGCCGCAGATGATGGCCGATGTCCTGGAGATCCCGCTCACCGTGGCAGAGGCCCAGGAGACGGGTGCTCTCGGGGCTGCAATCGGTGCCACGGTCGCGATCGGCCTTTATGCCTCCTACGAAGAGGCCGTTGCCGCCATGACCCGCTCTGCCAGAGACTTCCAGCCGAATACGGAACGGACGGAGCATTTTCGCAGGCGATACGGGCTCTACACGGCCCTGACCGACCAGATGCGGGACTTCTGGAGCGCACTCCGCCTGAAGCCCTAGGCCGGCTAAAGACCACAGACGAACAGAGGCGATCCTGATCGCCAACGAAAGGACAGACCATGCCGGACACGATACGGCTCGATGGCGACTATGACTATGTCATCGTCGGGGCAGGGACGGCAGGCTGCGTGCTCGCCGCCCGCCTGACGGAGGATCCGAAGATCCGCGTGCTGCTCCTGGAGGCCGGAGGCTCTGACCGCTATCACTGGGTACAGATCCCCGTCGGCTATCTCTACTGCATCGGCAATCCGCGCACTGACTGGATGATGCGCACCGCATCCGAACCCGGGCTCAACGGCCGTAGCCTCGCCTATCCGCGGGGCAAGGTGCTCGGCGGCTGCACGTCGGTCAATGGCATGATCTACATGCGCGGCCAGGCGGCCGATTACGACGGCTGGCGTGACCTCGGCAATCCCGGCTGGGGATGGTCGGATGTGCTGCCCTATTTCCTGAAGTCGGAGGACTATCACGGACCGTCAGGAGACATGCATGCAAACGGTGGCCCCTGGAAGGTCAGCCGCCAGCGCCTGAAATGGGATATCCTGGAGGCCGTCCAGGAAGGCGCCCGCGAATTCGGCATCGAACCGCGCGCCGACTTCAACGACGGGAATAATGAAGGCTCCGGCTTCTTCGATGTCAACCAGCACAAGGGCGTCCGCTGGAACACGGCCCGCGGCTTTCTGAGGCCGGCCCTCAAACGCCCCAATCTACGCCTGGTCCAGCATGCGCTGGTCGAACGCCTGACCTTGGAAGGCAAACGCGTGACCGGCGTCCAGTATCGCACGCTGGGAGGCGCGTTCTCCGCAAAGGCGTCAGGCGAAGTGATCCTCGCCGCCGGCGCGATCAACTCGCCGAAGCTGCTTGAACTCTCCGGCATCGGCGATCCCGCCCGCCTTTGGTCGCTCGGCATCGATGTTACCATGGCGAAACCTGCCGTCGGCACAAACCTGCAGGATCATCTGCAGATCCGCACGGTCTTCAAGGTAAAAAACGTGGTGACGCTAAACCAGCTTGCCAATTCCTGGCGCGGCAAGATGAAGATCGCTGCCGAATATGCCCTTTACCGTTCGGGTCCCATGTCGATGGCACCCAGCCAGTTCGGCATGTTCACGAGGTCCAACCCGGAAGAAGACCGGCCCGACATCGAATATCACATCCAGCCGCTCTCCACCGACAAGCTCGGTGACCCGCTGCACCCGTTTCCGGCCATCACCGTCTCGGTCTGCCAGTTGCGCCCGACCAGCGCCGGCACCTGCCACATAACGTCGGCCGATCCGGCCTTGCAGCCGGAGATCCGTCCGAACTATCTCTCGACCGACCAGGATCGTTCCGTCGCGATTGCCGCCATCCGCCAAGCAAGACAGGTGATGTCGGCTGCAGCCCTTCGCCCCTTCCAACCCGAGGAGATCCTGCCGGGCCTTGAGTTCCAGGACGACGAAGCCCTGCTGCAAAAGGCCGGCGACATCGCCACCACCATCTTTCACCCCGTCGGCACCTGCCGCATGGGCCCGGACCCCGATGCCGTGGTTGACCCCTCGCTGCGGGTGACTGGCATCCAGGGCCTGCGCGTCGTCGATGCCTCCATCATGCCCAGCATCGTCTCGGGCAATACCGCCTCACCGGTGGTGATGATCGCCGAGAAAGCGGCCGACCTGATCCGGCAGGACCGGATGGGGGGTGAACCAGCTCAGTGAGGTCTATTACCATTCGGGCGCCGACTAACGTCCCCAGCCGATTTTGCGAGACCCGTTTTAAGCATGACGGCTGGCCCGAAGAACAGCAGCCAGAATTGCTTAAGTTCTTGAGAAGGCGTCCCTTTCTTCTGTGATAAACGGACGCTGATTTTCAGCGGAAAACCGACCTACAATGGCCGGCCTGAAGAACCTAAATTCCTCGCCTCATTTCGAAGGCTTGGAAAATTACCTTTGATTTCCCTCTGTTTTTCCGCCGAGAACGACCGTGGATGCCATCTTTGTGCTCTGGCTTTGGGCTGACGTCAACATGGCGGGAGAGCCTTCGCTTCAGGCTAGACAATATCTCATCCAGTGCCGATCTCGGACGCCCGTTTTCAATGGCTGTCTCTAGAGGGCGCCCCTATTCGGGGCGCACCTCAATTGTTCTTTGCCATGCCGTATCAATCCACCGAATAAGGCGCAAATACCGGATCGACCGTAGTTCCTGCCAGGTGGTTGACGTAGTTGGAAAACGTTTTTGCAGCGATCGCCAATACGATGCCCAGGATGTGCTGTTCGGTGTAGCCAGCCTGGATAAATGCATCGACCGCCGCTTTTCCAGGATTGCCACGCGAGATGACCATGACTTCGGTGAAAGCTGCGACAGCCTGAAGTCCGGCATCCGGCAATTCTTTTCCGGATCTGAGCGCCGCAAGAGATGCTGCAGGTACGCCCGACTTCTTGTCGGCAATCATTGAATGTGCGGCCATGCAGTAGGTGCAGCCATTAACGCGGCTGATGGTGAGAAACACAGTTTCCTGTTCAGCAGGTGTAAAGCCGGACTGGTTGCGAAAGGCGTCATAGCTCGACATGTAGTTGGCGAGGACCGGCGGCAATTTCGCCATGTAGCCATACATATTGGGCACGAAGCCGAGTTTTGACTTTGCCGTCGCCAACAAGGCATGCGCCTCGCCCGTTGATGCTTCTAGTGTTTCGGGGTGCATATCGAGAAGAGGGGTGCGAGTCATGAAGCCTCCTTAATTTCAGAACAGTCATTCTTTAAATTGAATTTCGAGGAATGAACAGTTATTTTAGAATGATCAGTCCAGAATTAGGTGATCAATGGCAGCCACCACCCCAACAACCCGTCAGCGGGGCCGTCCCAGCGGCTTTGATCGGGAGACTGCGTTGGAAGCAGCGATGAGGTCTTTCTGGGCAGAAGGATATGAAGCGGCTTCGATCGACAGGCTGTGTCGGGCGATGAACATGCCTCGCGCCAGCCTCTATCAGCTCTTTGGAGACAAACAGGGCCTGTTTCTGTCTGCGCTCGGCCGCTACGGCGAGACGCGCGTATCGCGTATTATTGCTGCGCTGGGACCGAAGGGCACGCTTGCTGAGGATTTGTCTGCCTTCTTCGATGAGGTCATTTATCTTGCCTCATCGGATCGTGAGACACCAGGTTGCCTGATCTCCTGCGTCCTGGCGGAAGCAGCGGGAACCAACCCGGTCTTCACGGTAGAGCTCGACCGTCGTTTCGTGGCGATGGAAAAGCAAATAGAGGCACGCCTTCAATTGGCCCCGTGGCCCGCTAACGCCAAGATCGCGCCTGGGGCTGTAGCAGGAATGATTGCGTCCGTGGCCCGCGGGATGACGCTCAAGGCGCGCTCTGGCCAGACAGCCGATGAGCTCAAACCTGTCGCCCAAGCGGCAGTCACCGCTGTGACGAGCCTAAGCGCCGCTCCATAAGGAATTGGCGAACTTGTTTGGCGACCTGAACACGCCTGCGAGAAACCTCTGGCGACGTTTTTGCTTCCTCCTGTGTAACAAATTGAATGCTCGATAGTCCTTCGTGCAGCAGGCCTGTTGGGCCGAAGTTTCGCAAGGAGCCCGGGTTGCATCGACCGATCAAAACTCCGCCCGGTCCAATCGTCTTTGGTCGCGACCAAAACGGTTGAACCGCAATCGGATTGCCATTGGGGCAGGATATGCGGACCTAGTCTCGGCCTGCATTGCGCCGATACTGGAGTGCGCTACGCCAAGCGCCATGTCAGAGATCCTTGTTGAGCCGATCGAGGACGTTTCGCACGTTCACACGAGCCCGGTGGAGAAGCACGCGCATGTTGCCCTCGCTCATGCCGAGAAGAGTGCAGACCTCCTTGGCCTCGAGTTCCTGCTGGCTGCGGAGGATCAGGACCGCGCGCTGCGCCGGCGGGAGCGCCTCGATGGCCGCTTCGACGTGCTGAAGGACGCTGCGGCCCTCAACATGTCTGTCCGGCGTCAACTCATCCCAGAGCTCGGGAATGTCGCGCCAGCGACCGCGCCCGTCAAAGGCATCTGCAAGGCCGTTGCCATCACCGGCATCGTCGAAGAAGACGATGCGGCCCTCACGCTTCGCAACGGTTCGGGCTTTATTGACGAGAATGGCGTAGATCCAGCTTGCCAGAGAGCTTCGTCCTTCGAAGAGATCGATCCGTCCGAGGACCGAGACCCAGGTATCCTGGACGACTTCTTCGGCCACATGACGGCTTCTGACGATGCCAGTCGCAAAACGGATCATCGGGGCATTGTGCAGCCGAAACAGTCGCTGAAAAGCCATCCGATCGCCTACGACCAGCCGCGGAAGCAAGATCGCGTCATCACACTCGTTATCTTCCACAGCCCCTCCAGTCGATGTTGGCGAGGCATTAACAGAACAATCGTTCTGAAAGTCCAGCAAGATTCGCGAGCTTCAAGTCATCGTGACTCTGAATTCGGGGGCTTCTTGAGCAAAATCAGATTCACAACGAGAAGGACAAGAGCATGAAACCGATACACAGCCGACTATCTCGTCGCGCCATGCTTGGTCTGGCGGGTGCCGGCGTAATCGCTATGGGGGCACGGCCTGCCAGCGCCTCAGGCCTCGCAGCCTTCGCTCCAGCCGGAGCAGCGAGCCTCGACCACACTGCCTTCGATCAATTGCTTCAGCGCCATGTCAAACCCGACAAGAGCCGCTACAACCGAGTCGACTACAAGTCGCTTGGGAGAGATGGGGCGGCGGTTCTCAAATCCTACATTTCGGAACTGTCCAGCATCAACCCTGCGGGACTATCACGCAACGAGGGCCATGCGTTCTGGATCAATCTCTACAACGCCAAGACCCTCGAGGTGATTATCGACCATTATCCCGTCGCCTCGATAAGAGACATCAAGCTCGGCGGGGGTGGCCTGTTCAAAACAGGTCCCTGGTCGAGGAAGATCATGGTCGTCGGCGGGGTCGAGCTTTCGCTGGATGATGTCGAACACGAAATCGTTCGGGCTCTGTTCAAGGACCCGATGAGCCATTACGGCCTGAACTGCGCGTCATACTCATGCCCGAACCTGGCGGCGAGGGCTTACACTGGTGGCAATGTCGACGCTTTACTCGCTGAAAACGCCCGTGACTATGTCAACCATCCGCGTGGTGTCACAGTCTCGGATGACGAGATCACTGCATCGAAAATCTATTCCTGGTATGCCGACGACTTCGGCGGCAAGGGCGCGCTCAAGGCACACTGGAAATCCCTTGCCAGTGCCGATCTTGCGCAACGGATCGATACAGCCTCTGTCGGCTCCTTTGTCTATGATTGGTCACTCAACGATGTCTAACGGTTATGCCCATCTCGGCCAGGGCGTAGACAGCGTGCTGGTCGCTGCACAAGAAGCCGGACGCGAGGCACACATATCCAATCTGATCACCCGGGAAATCACGCTTGCTTTCTTTACGGTGGCCGAGATCGCGCTGATCCCCATCATCTTCAAGCAGATCCGTTCATGCAGAAGTGGCATTTGACCGCACATCGATTGTCCTGTGACCCATGTCCTAATTCGCAACTGGCGCATCATCGGGCATTGGGCTTGCAATTGTTCGCCTCCTTCACGCCCGGGCGATCACGTCATCGCGACAGGACGACGAAAGACCGCTGATCTTCCTGTTGGGTTCCCGGATGCGCTGAAAGACACGCTGGGAAGGCTGGGCATTACGTTCATACCAGAAGCACGCGGAGCTGGTGCTGGGATCCGCCTCAAATTCAGCAGGAAACAAAGTGCCGTAATATCGTCATGGGAGACCGAGGGCGGCGAGACGGCCGAAGACAGCCTTCCCTGATGTTTCCAACAGCAATTGCGCAATAGAACGCTGGTCAGGGAAGGCCGCCTCAGCGTGCCGCTTCGATCAGATCACCCCTGTTGATCCGGTCGGTGATCTGGCTGCACCGACCATAGGGCCGGTTCATCGTCTTTGTCTGCTTCTGCTGTCGCCGCCGTTGCCTGCACCTTGTCGGGCTTGTGGTGGGCCGGCGCGTAGATCGTATAGACCTGCATCGGCGTCGCCCCTGTATTGGTGATGTTGTGCCAGGTCCCTGCGGGAACGAGGACACACCAGCCATCCGAGACGTCCTTTTCGAACGTGAGCTTGTCTTTCGCATCTCCCATCTGCGCGCGACCGTTGCCTGCGTCGAGGCGGATGAACTGATCGGTTTGCGGATGCGCTTCAAGACCGATGTCGCCGCCGACGGGGATCGACATCAGCGTTACCTGGAGATAGCGGCCACTCCAGGCAACCGAACGATAATCGCTGTTGTCCTTCGATGCGCGCTCGATGTCGAACGATTGCGGCTTCGGACCGATGTCGTTGATCCTACCAGCGGTGCTGCCCATGATCGATCTCCTTAAGATTGCTCTGGCGAACCGGTGCGTCTGGCCTTTGCAGGCAGAGCCTGATTGCGTCGCAATATCGCGGCGTCTTTGGGTCGCGACTAGGGTCGGAAACTACCCAGGCTTGAGGGGGGCGGTCTGTATCGCCTCAAAAAGCAGGATCCGGGTTAAATGTGAAACTACCATGCACTCCCTAGGTAGTTTCCGATGCTTTCGCGCGTCTGGATGGCGGCTAGAATTTTTGATCACACGATTAGGCCGCGCTTGACCGGAGAGAATGATGAAAAAGATCGTTGGCATGCATGAAGCAAAGACATCAGCAGGTGAACCCGTCACACTCTACGAGATGGAAGACCTCGCAGAGCTGACGATGGCCTTGGAGCCGAGCGCGAACGACAACAGAGGCATTCGGACCATGGAATTGTCCGATGGTCGAAGGTTGAAGCTTGTCGGCCATGGCGAATATCTCGCGGAAGCGACAGGGGAGGCGTTCCTGCTCGACAGACGTTAGCGTCGCCTATGCAGGCAGGGTATGTGTATTGCCCGCAGCTTCCCTACGATGTTCACGGGCCAGCTTCGGACGCTGCCTGCGCCAGACGCGCAAGGGCCGGCAAAGACTTTGACTTTGTCTTCGACATGATCGAGGCGCGATGATTTTCGACCGTTCTCTGGCTTATGTTGAGATCAGCCGCGATGTTCTTGCTCGGATGTCCAGCCAGCACCATTTCCATGATCTGGCGCTGCCGTGCCGTCAGCGAGTTGATCTGCTGGACCGCCAACGCCGTCCGCGCAAGCGTTTCCGTTTGATCCCGTGACTGGGCGATCGTTGTGTCGATAATCTCCAGCAGGGCCGCTGGCTTGATGGGCTTCTCGATAAACTCCGAGGCGCCGGCTTTCATGGCGTCGACAGCCATCTGAACGTCGCTGTTGCCGGTGATCATGATCGCCCCGAGCTTTCGCCCGGACCGCTTGATGGTCTGCAGAAGCTCGACGCCCGTCATACCGGGAAGATAGGCATCGACAAGAAGACAACCCGGCTGTTCGGGATGAGAATGCGCGAGGAAGGCTTCACTGCTGTCATAGGGGACGGCGATCAAGCCATGCGCCTCGATCATCTGGCACAAGGATTTCCGCAGATCCTCGTCGTCGTCAACGACATAGACAAGCTGTTCGTCGACCACACTTGCCCGCGCGATGACATCTTCGGTCGCGTGTACGCCTGGCTGTTCGGGTGCCGGCCTCGATTCGAGCAGTCGCCTGATCAAGCTGGTCACAGCCTGCAGCGTGATCGGCTTGTTGAGGTGAATGACATTGGCGCTCGAGATGTGCGCCAAGGTCTTCGTTGAGATGTCGCCCGTCAGCACAATGGCCGGGACATTGGCCTTGCGGCTCTTCCTGATCTCGGCAACGACGTCAACGCCGTTCATTCCCCCCGGCAGATTGTAGTCCGTGAGGATCACGTCCGGCGTCGCGATGCCGGATGTCAGGTGGTTCAAGGCTGACGGGCCATCGGGCGTTGAAGTGACAGTATAGCCCTCATCGCTCAGCAGCTGCTTAAGCAGCATTCGAATCTCGGCATCGTCCTCGACAACAAGAATCCGGCCGGTTTTCAGGGGCTTGCTGACAATTGAGGGTGTCTCAACCGGCACGTTTGCGATGGGCGCGCTGTGATGACCGGCCAGGCGTTCGAGTGCGATTGCAAAGACCGATCCCTTCGATGGCCGTGACTTCACGCTGATCCGATGGCCGAGAAGATCACTCAGCCGTTGCACGATCGAGAGTCCGAGGCCGAGCCCCTTGCTGCGCTCGCGCGCATCATTGTCGATCTGGTGGTATTCGTCGAAGATCGCTTGCAGTTCGGCTTCGGGGATGCCTATCCCGGTATCCCATATTTCGATGCTGGCTATCGTGCCGCGCCGTCTGCATCCCAGCAACACCTTTCCCGTCTGCGTGTATTTGAAGGCATTGGCGATCAGATTGCGCAGGATCTGTTCCAGCAGAAGCGGGTCCGTGCGGACAAACAGACTGCTGTCCACCACTCGGAAATCGAGGCCCTGGGACTGGGCAACCAGGGTCAACTCGTTCCGCAGCGAGGTGAACAGCGCCTGCACGCCGAAATCCACAATGGCCGCCTTCACCACACCGGTTTCGATCTGGTTGATATCGAGAAGGTCGTTCAACATGCCCGACATGGAGCCAAGTGTGGTTTCAAATCTCGCCAGCAATTCACCCGATCGTTCATCATGGTTTCGACGAACCAGGAGGCCCTGCAGCAGGCTCAAGGTTTGCAAGGGCTGGCGCAGATCGTGGCTGGCCGCCGCGAGAAACCGGGATTTCGCAACATTGGCGATATCGGCTTGCCGCTTGGCCAGTCTCAATGCCTCGGAAGTGTTGCGTTGGTCCGTGACGTCGACAAAGGTGATGACCACGCCTTCAACGGCCTTGTCTTCGTTGAGATAGGGCATGATGCGCCGCAGATACCAGAGACCGCCGGATGCCTCTATCTTGCGCTCAAGCGGTTCCTGATCGCCAAGCACGGACTTTGCATCGGCAATCAGCGTCGTATCGACGGCGAGCGACCGCAGGTCGGCCAGAGGGCGACCAATGTCACCTGGGATGACATGAAACACGACCTTGGTGGCGGGCGTGAAGAAGCGGATGTTCAGGTCTACGTCCAGGAAGAGGGTTGCGACAGCGGTGCTGTAGAGAATATTCTGCAGGTCATTCGAGGTCGTTCGCTGCTTTTCCAGTGTCTCCTGCAACTGGCTGTTCAAGGCTGTCAGCTCTTCGTTCAGAGACTGCAGCTCCTCCTTCGAGGTCAGCAGTTCCTCGTTCGTTGACTGAAACTCCTCATTGAACGACAGGGCTTCCTCGTTGATTGCCTTCTGTTCCAGGCCCGACAGTTCGAGATTGCTGATTGCTCCATTCAGTTCGATGCGTGTGGCGACGAGTTCAGCCTCAAGTTCACGCACCCGTCCAAGGTCGGCCGTCTCGGGAATGCCGGATTGGGTTTTCGTTTGGACTTCGGGTTCATCGACAAAACAGAGCAGAAACAGGCTCTGACCCTCATGCTCGATCGGTTCCACCCGAACGCTGACGCGCCTGGGGCTGCCTTTCCCGTCATTTATCTCCCCCCCGCGCGCGACGATCGCGGTCTTCTGTTGCTGACAGCGCTGGATCGCCGAACGCAGCTTGGTGTGCAGCGTCTTTGGCGTCATGGCGAACAGATCGGTCGAGGGATAGCCGGGCGCGATTTCAAGATAGTTTCCGATGCGCCCCATCGTGAAAAGGCATTCGTTCTTCCTGTTGACCACGGCAACGGCCGGCGCATAGATCTCGAGTATCTTCCGGTTGCAGATGTCCGCGAGAGACGGGAAGCTGGCGCTGTTTGCCTTGGGAGTTGACCTTTGAGGCACATGAACGCCCGCAGACCCATTGAGCGAAAAGATCATGTCGCCCGGACGGCTTCGGCCAACATGGCGATAGATCCGGTCAGACTTGGAAATCGGTGTGAAACGACCTTCAGCACTGCCCGCTGTTTCCGTAGCGCCGAGAAGCAGGATGCCGCCTTCGCGCAGCGCAAAGTGAAAGTGAGAGATCGCCTTTGCCTGACCTTTGGGGTCCAGATAGATCAGGAGATTGCGGCAGGAGACCAGGTCGATGCGGGAAAACGGCGGATCGGATAGCACGTCCTGAACGGTGAAAACGATCATCGAACGGATATCCGGGTTCACGCGGTAGCCATTGTCCTCCTTGAGGAAGAACTGTGAAAGCCTCTCGGCATCGATGTCAGCCTTGACCGTTTCGGGGTAAAGCCCCTCTCTGGCCGTGGCCACTGCATCCTCATCGACGTCAGAGGCAAAGATCTGCAGTTTGAGGGGAGAGTTGCTGGCGGACAGCGCTTCGCGGAAGAGGATGGCGATCGAATAGGCCTCTTCGCCGCTGCTGCAGCCAGCGATCCAGATTCGCATGGGCTGATCGGAGGGATGCGCCTTCACGAGGTCGGGAATGACGGCATTTTCGAGAGTTTCAAAGACCGCGCGATCACGGAAGAAGCTGGTGACATTGATCAGCAGATCCTTGGCCAGATCGTCGCGCTCGCCCTTATCCTCTTCAATCAGCGCAAGATACTGATCCATGGCGTTAGGGGACAACCCCTTCATTCCCATTCGCCGCTCGACCCGGCGCTGCAGGGTGCCAGGTTTATAGGACGTGAAGTCGTGCGCCGTTTTTGAGCGAAGAACCTTGATGATGTCGAGCAGTGTCGCTGATGTTGTCGGAGACTGAGCCTCCATTGCGGGAACTGGTGCTTCTGCGAGATTTCGGCCGAATGCCGCGATCGCGTCTGGCATTTTCTCCAGGGTCAGGATCTTGTCGGCGAGATTGGTCGCCACGGCACTCCGGGGCATGCCGTCATGGCCGGCCTCCTCGGGCTCCTGGACGAAGACCATGCCGCCTTGTTGTTTGATCGCAGCAAGCCCGATGCTCCCGTCTGTGCCGGAGCCTGAAAGAATGATCGAGAGCGCGGATGTTCCTGCGTCCTCTGCAAGTGAAATCAACAGCGTATCGAACGGCAACCGCGCGCCATGCGGCGGATTGATTGTTGCCACCTGCAAGATGCCGTTCTTTACCGTCAGCACGGTGCCGGGCGCGATGACATAGACATGGTCACGCTCAAGGGCGATCTCGTTGCGCGCTTCCACCACGGTCATGGGCGTGTTGTCTGTCACGAGATCAACGAGGAGACTTTCGTGGTGCGGATCGAGATGCTGCACGAAAATGAAAGCCGCCCCACTTGGTACAGCGATGCCATCCAGAAGCTTGCGAAATGCGTCCAGGCCGCCTGCGGACGCACCGATGGCGACGACAGGAAACCGCTTTGGAGAAGCGCTCACGGTTTGCATCTCATCCGGAAGAGCGGGCGCCGGCGGTCCGTTGCCGCTGACTGTATCGGCAGCCTTCATGGTATCGATCCCTTCGTGCTCCTGGAAAGAAGCCGTTGCAAAGACCAATAATACCCCTATGGGGAGCATTCCAACCTGATCGATGTCAAAGACATGGTCACCTTTGCTCCGGTGGGTCAATGCGGCGCCGGCCGACTTGCCTGAATGAGTGTTTTCCGAGCCTCTGTTCAAAGGCTGGCATGAATTATGGTTCCGAAAACAGTCAGAAAGCCGGGGAGTTATGATCCCGCTGACTGATTTGCAGATGTTGCGTCCTGCGGCATCGCAATCGATGATGCCAGGAACTCATGCCATGCGCCCCACCCAGAACAGCTTGCCGGAGAACGTGCGCGCCCAGTCCACGTTCACCATCAATAATCATCTTGCCGCAGCGCTCGATCTTCATTCCCACATCAAGCAGGCGGAATGGAACGTGCAGGGCCCGAATTACGAGGGAATGCGGGTGATCTTGCGTTCAGCCGCCATGCTGGTGGCTGGACAGTGCGATGCACTTGCCGACAGAAGCGGGGCGCTTGGTGACATCGCTTTCGGCACCGTCAAACTCGTGGCCGCCCGCTCATTCCTGCCTGAATATCCCGTCCTGATCGCGGGGGAGCAGGAGCATGCATTTGCGGTCTCCAGGAGCATTGCCGCTTATGCCCACTCGATGCAGAAGGCGATCGCCTTTCTCAACGCGATAGGCGACCCGGTGACGGCTGGCCTGTTTGCAGGCATCACGGGCGACACCGAAAGGCAACTCTGGCTGTTCGAGCGGTTTCTCACGCCCCTGTCATTTCCGTCCCTGATCAACGCCGGGTCGGATGCGTGTCCGGTAAAAGCGATTGTTTGAAAGGATGGAGAAACTTCGGATACTGCTTGCGGAAGACGAGCCTCTCATTTCCATCTTCTTCGCAGAACTCCTCGTGGAAATGGGATACGAGGTCTGTGCCATCGAAGTGACGGAGGACGCGGCTGTCGAAGCGGCGACGCGGCTAAAGCCAGACCTTCTGATTGTGGACAGGCATCTGAAGCAGGGCAGTGGCATCGTTGCCGTCGCCAGGATCCTGAAAGAAGGACCGGTGTCCTACATCTTCATGACTGGCGATAGGCTGGTCAGAGAAGAGGTCCCGGCCAATGCCATCATATTGCAGAAGCCTTTCCTTGATGCGGATGTCGATCAGGCGATCCATGCCGCCATGCAGGCAGCAGGCAGGCCATTTTGAAAACACCTTCGCGAGAGCCACCTGATCGAAACGGACCAGGCTGTTCTCGCGAAGTTCGCGTGTTCCTTTGACCTGCTATGCGATCGCCTTCAGGCCCGCTTCGGCTGCACCTGAGTGCGTGTCGTGCTTCGTCGGCTTGGCGGCGTCGAGGACCTGTCTCGCATGCGAAAGCTCTGTTTCGGATCCATGGGCCATCATGAGAAAACCGTCGGCCTTCAGCGCGGGTATCAGTCCGCCGACCACGAGCGCGCCTTCGAGGGCTGAAGCCACTGTTGCTGCGAGCGAACCCAATATGAACACATATCCGAAGAGGGGGACGGTCAGGATGAGCCCGCCAAAGAACAATCCCCACAATCCGCCCCAGAATGCGCCTTGGGAACCCCAGACCTTGATCAGGTCTCCGGCATTGTAAAAGCCGACAGGGCAGGGCTCTGCACACTATCGTCCTTCACCCGTTGATCAGGTTCTCCACCAATGCGATCAGTGCCTCTTCACTGGTGATGCCCCGTTCAAACGCATGGCTGAGCACTGTCGCAAGATCGGAACCATCTTCGCCATCTGACGAAAACCCGTGCTGCTCACAGGTCTTGGTGAAGGCTGCCAGAAGGTTTGCATCGGACGCTCCGTCAATCAGTTTGTCTGGGATTAAGGTCATGCTTTCCTCCACAAGACCCGCCACGAATTGACCGTGCTCAGAATAAAGAGGAATGGGCCATAACGTTGAGGGCCGGAATATACCCATGGTCGGCCAAACTAGGTAGAATCCGTCCCTGGCCCCGGCCGGCAGCAGCCGTGATGCTGCACTGGCAGCGATCAAGGTCGCTTTCCGTTGCCAACCACCGGCAATACTCCTCCATCCATCCATCCGGGATTTGTAACAAATTGCGCCTCGTCATGCTGGCACTTCTCACCCTCGCGATTGGCGGTGTTCTGGGCATACTGCTCCTGAGATACTACTTTCCGAGCGCAGGCGAGACGACCGTCAGTCAGCCCCTCTACGCATCGCCCGAGCTGACATTCGGGAACGATTGATCTTCGGATCAACGTCTCTCTCCGTCTGGTGTCGCGCCCGCCCCGAAATCAGGAACACGACATGTCGCTCAATGAAATGATCAACACGATTGCGGACAAGGGAAAGCTGCGCGTGCGCATTTCGGTGATGAAGGCGATTGCCGCGCAGGCAGAGGACCTATTGAAGCGCTCAGACCAGGCTGACTACAACTGGGACGTCATCTCGCTCTACTTCACGCCTGAGGACGGCGGCTATGAACAGAAGACGAGTTACGATGACGCGGATGCGGCATTGTTTCTGACCGCCTGGCGAGGAATGAAAGGCACGACCTCCAGCACGACGATCTCAAGAGGGCTGCAAGGTCTTGAATACATTATCGATATGACAGGTGATGGGGTTGTCACCGATGTCACAGGGCTGACTAAGGACATCAGTGCTGAGTATCGTCACATCGGAAGCCCTGTCGACGAACGCCGTTAACAGTCGCCGCTCAGCGGTATGGAATGGCGGAACGTCTTTCTCAGGCCAGACCCTCGCGGACAAGGGCTGCCATTGTCGCAAAAGTCGGCAGGATGGCGAGCCAGAAGCACATAATGACCGTGAGCAGGATTGCCTTGCTGCTCTGGCTCCAACGCATCGTGTCCGTCTCGGTAACGTAAGTATCTTCCGATCCTGTTGCCGCAAGCGCGCAGGGCATATGTGAACGAGCATGAAGCACATCTGTCCTCGCGGCCCCAGAGACGTGACCCATGCGAGGTGCGCCTCCGCATCCGCCCGCATGAAACTTTCACGCAGTCGGGTCCTGTCCGGTCGCTCTCGGCGGAGAGCGTCATGAAGATTGGGCCTAAACTTATCGCCGGGACGATCTGTGCCACCGTCTTCGCCACAGTCAGCGTCTACTTTGGCATTCCCTTTGTCCTGGGTGAGAAGATCGCGGCGCTCTCTGTTGTCCGCAGCACCGTCATCCAGACGGTCGTGGCCAGTGGCCGCGTCGAGACACCATCGGGTGTCAATATCGGAAGCCAGATCATCGGAACCGTGCTCACCGTCCTTGTGAGGCAGGGTGCCGCTGTTCGCAAAGGCGATGCACTCATCACCCTCGATGACCGGCAGGCAAGGGCTGCCGTCGACCAGGCAGCCGCATCCCTGTCAGAGGCGCGAACGAGCCTCCGACAGGTGGAGGAACTGACGCTGCCACTGGCCGAGCAGACCTTGATCCAGACCAAGGCGACCCTGCGCAATGCCGAATCCCAACTGGCCCGTGCCTTGCAACTGGCCGAGCGTTCGATTGCGACCGGCGAGACCGTTGAGGATCTTCAGCGCGCCTTCGATATTGCCAAGACTGAGGTCCGATCAGCCGAGTTGCAGGTGAAGAGCCTATCCGTCGGCGGCAGTGGCCATGCGGCGGCAAAGGGTGCCGTCGTCCGGGCCGAGGCGGTGCTCAGGGCCGCGCAGGCCGGCTTGGGCCTGACACTGATCACCGCCCCCGTCACGGGCGTCGTCATCCAGAGAGCCGTCGAAGAAGGGGCCATCGTTCAGGCGGGGACGCCGCTTCTTGTGCTCGCGCCAGACAGGTCCAAGCAGCTTGTCGTGCAGATCGACGAGCGCAATCTCGACGTGATCCGCATCGCCCAGCCGGCCCTTGCCTCGGCCGATGCCTATCCGGAGGAGAATTTTCGCGCCGCCGTCGCAACGATCAGTCCGACTGTCGATGCCGACAAGGGCTCCGTCGAGGTCAAGCTCTCCATCGATGCGCCACCCAGCTACCTCAAGGAGGACATGACCGTATCGGTCGACATCGAGGTCGCCCGCCATGAGAATGCGCTGGTGGTTGCCAATGCGGCTGTTCGCGATGCCGCCAGTGCCGCGCCCAAGGTGCTGCTGATCCTCGACGGGCATGCCGTCGAGCGGCCCGTCACCCTGGGTCTGAGGGGGATCGCCAGCATGGAGATCCTCGATGGACTTGTTGTCGGCGACCTCGTCATTGCCACGACGGTCACGACCGTCGTGGCGGGTGCGCGCGTCCGCGTCGCTGACGGTGCGGTATCCCCATGAAAACCTGGTTGCCGTTCGAACTGATTGCCGCTTTCCGCTTCCTGCTCGAGGGGCGGATGCAGACCCTGTTGACCATTGTCGGGGCGGCGGTGGGTGTTTCCGTCATCGTCTTCATGTCTTCGTTGCTCGCGGGTGTTCAGGCCAATATCTTCAGCCGGGTCCTTTCCACCCAGGCCCATATCGTGATTTCGCCGAGCGAGGAGGTGGCCCGGCCCCAGCGCACGGCGACAGCTCTCCAGACATTCGCGATCGTGCAGAAACCGGCGCAAAGGCTGCGCTCGATTGACCAATGGCAGGCGATTGCCGCCCAGCTGACAGCACGTCCTGACATCGTCACCGTGTCACCGGCGGTCGTCGGTGCCGCCTTTGCCGTGCGCGGCGAGGTCGCCGATGCGGTCTCGGTGACCGGGATGGAGCCGGACGCCTTTTACCGGATCATCGCGCTGCCCGAAAAGATGATCTCCGGCTCGGCGACACTGTCGCCCAATGGCGTGCTCATCGGCATTGAACTTGCAAGCGATCTCGGTATCGGGGTCGGCGAGAAACTGCGCATCCGCACCACCAGCACGAAGACCACAAGCGGCTCCGACCAGACCTTCATCATCGGCGGGACCTTCGATCTCGGCAACAAGGAGGTCAATCAGCGCAGCGTCTTCGTGTCCCTGCGATCGGCGCAATCCCTGCTTGGGCTGGCAGGGGGCGTGACCAGCCTCAGCGTCAATCTGATCGACGCCTATCAGGCGGAAGTGGTGGCCACCGATCTGCGCTCGGCTCTCGGCGTCAATGCCGAGAGCTGGATCAAGACCTTCGAGGAGTTGTTCACTGCACTCAAGACCCAGTCGATCGCCAATTACGTCATCCAGTTCTTTGTGGCGATCGCGGTGGCGCTCGGCATATCCAGCGTGCTGGTGGTGTCCGTCGTTCAGCGATCCCGCGAAATTGGCATCCTCAGGGCCATGGGGGCGTCGCGCGCCCAGGTGATGCGGGTCTTTCTCGTCCAGGGGGCCGTGATCGGCATGCTGGGATCGCTGGCCGGGTCTGCGCTCGGAGCCGGCTTCGTTCTCGTCTGGCGTGCCTTTGCCAGGAACCCCGACGGCACCGAGTTCTTTCCGATTGCGCTTCAGCCGTCGCTCTTCGTCGCCACCGCTGTGGTTGCGGCCCTTACCGGTCTGGTGACCGCCGTCCTTCCGGCGCTCAGTGCCGCCCGTCTCGATCCAGTGGATGCGATCCGTGGATAAGCCCGCACCGACAGACAAGACCGTGCTGCGCCTTGAGGGGGTCACCAAGTCTTTCGGCGTCGGGACGGAGATCGAGACGGAGGTGCTGCATGGCATAGACCTCGTCCTCCAGGAGGGGGAGTTCTGCGCCCTGATCGGTCCCTCCGGATCCGGCAAGAGCACGCTTCTCAACATCATCGGCCTGCTCGATCGTCCGACCTCCGGCCGGATGCAGATCGAAGGCGAGGATACGGCAGGCCTCAGCGATGCGGCACAGACGAGCCTCAGGGGACACAGCATCGGCTTCGTCTTCCAGTATCATCACCTGATTTCGGCCTTTACTGCGGTCGAGAACGTGATGATGCCGATGCTGCTCGACAAGGGCTGGCCCAGTCAGGCAATGCGGGAGCAGGCAGGCATCCTGCTCGACAAGGTGGGGCTAGCCCCGTTCAAGAACAGCCCCGCCAATCGCATGTCTGGCGGGCAGCAACAGCGCGTCGCCATCGCGCGAGCGCTTGCCATGAAACCGGCACTGGTTCTGGCTGACGAGCCGACCGGCAATCTCGACAGCCAGTCCGCCGACGAGGTGTTTGCGATGATGCGAGACGTCAACCGACGGGAGAAGACGACCTTCCTGATCGTGACACACAATCTTGAGCTCGCGCGCCGGACGGACCGCATCATCGAAATCGTCGATGGAATCATTGTCACGACAAAGCCCGAAGCCAAGACGTCGGCCGTTTCTGTCGTTGCAGAGCGCGCAACGGACTCAAATGCCTGACCGTGAGTAGACTGGGCTTGAGAAAATCGGAGTGATATCTTCAGGCGTCAGCTGGAAATACGAGTGCATTGCCAGGATGGTGTTTCTCGCCTCATCCTATCGGTGGGCTCAGGAATTGCACAGCAATGTGGAATACTGCTTCACCGTCCGAACAGCGCGGCGTTTACGATCTCATCTTCACATCTCGAGCGTGAAATCTGGCGTGAGAATTGCATTGCTACCGGAATATATGACCGGGAGATCTCATTGTCCGTACACACAATACGCCATGCACTTGCAAGGAAGCCACGGCGCGTTTTGGGCGAAGCAGTGGATCCGGGGAGATGTCTAAGTATCACGAGGATCTCGTGGCTGCTTCTGGCAACCGTGGTCTGACTATGGCGAAGACCTCCTCCGACCTGACGATCCTTGTCATTGACGAAAATGCCATTCGGGCCTCGATCATCGAAGAGGGGCTGAACGAAGCTGGGCATCTGAATGTCCGGGTGATCCATGAGATGCAGGGCGTGGCGCGGCTGATCGAGACGATGGATCCTGACGTCATCATCATCGACATCGAGAACCCCAATCGTGACATGATGGAGCATATGTTCCAGCTCACCCGGATGATTTCGCGGCCGATTGCCATGTTTGTCGACCGCTCGGATACTGCCGCCATCGAGGCTGCCGTCGATGCCGGCGTATCGGCCTATGTGGTTGATGGGCTGAAGAAAGAGCGGATCAAGCCGATCCTCGACATGGCGGTGAGCCGCTTCAATGCCTTCAGCCGCCTTCAACGCGAACTGGTCGAGGCGCGCAATGCCCTCGAGGAGCGCAAGGTCATCGAGCGCGCCAAGGGCATCCTGATGAAAATGCGGGGCTTGAGCGAGGAGCAGGCTTTCGCTCTGCTTCGACAGACCGCCATGAACGAAAAGAAGAAGCTGGCCGACATCGCCCAGAGCGTCGTGACGGCTGCAGGACTGCTACTGTGAGCGCGGCGTGGATCGGAGAATGCTGGTGAGCGATATGGTTTCAACCCAATCCGGCGATACGGCCATCCATGCCCCCGTGACTGTGCGTGGCAAGGAGCAGAGGACGCTCAGGGCAGGCTACATCCCGCTGATGGATGCCTCGATCCTGATCGCAGCTGCAGAGCTTGGTTTTGCCGAAAGGGAGGGACTGCATCTCGAGCTGGTCCGGGACGTCACCTGGGCCAATGTCCGCGACCGTCTCGCTTTCCGCCAGTTCGACATTGCGCACATGCTCTCGCCGATGCCCGTCGCATCCATGCTCGGGCTTGGATCCAATCCCTCGCCGACCATCGCGCCCTTTTCCCTCGGTCGCGGTGGCAATGCTATCACGTTGTCCGCCCGAATCTTCGAACGGATGAAGTCTTTGACGGGGCTGGCAGACGATGCGGATGCCCTGGCCAATGCCAGGGCACTGGCGGCCTTGCTCGCCGACATGCGCGCGCGGGGCGAACCGGTGCCAACACTCGGGATGACCTATCCCTTCTCCTCGCATAATTATGAGTTCCGCTACTGGCTGGCGGCTGGCGGCATCGATCCGGACCGGGACGTGAAGCTGGTGGTGGTTCCGCCACCGCTGACGTCGGATGCGCTCGCGGCTGGCGCAATCGATGGCTTCTGCGTCGGGGCACCCTGGAACATGATTGCGTCGGAACGAGGCACGGGGCGCATCGTGGCTGCCAAGCAGGATATCTGGCCTCTGGCACCTGAGAAGGTGCTCGGCATGCGCCCCGACTGGGCCGATGCGAATGTCGATACCGTCTCCCGTCTGATCGTCGCCCTCGATCGGGCGGCGCGCTGGTGCGATGACCCAGGTCACCACAACGAGCTTGCCGGGATCCTGAGCGCGCCGGAATACATCGCAGCGCCCACTGGCATCATTCGCCGCGTATTGAATGGCGAGTTCAGTCTTGATGCGCAGGGGACGAAACGGGTCGTCCCGGATTATTTCCTTTTCCATCGCGGGGCCGCCAACCATCCGCGGCCAGATCAGGCATCGTGGATCTACAGCCAGATGCTTCGCTGGGGCCAGACAGACTTCAGCGATGAAGGCATGGCACATGCGCGGAGCGCTTTTCGGCCGGACCTCTATCTGACAGCGCTGGGACAGGATGCTGCCATGCCGGACGAGGCGAGCGAGAAGGGCGCTGGCGGCTATGAGGGTTTCATGGATGGCAAGCGTTTTGATCCGGATGCGGTGCAGGCTTACGTCGAGGGATTTCCGGTCCGATCAGCCTCGTCGTCAGGCGTGGGGACGGTCGATGGCTGATGCGCTGCGGTGCACAAACCTGAGGCATTTGCACGAAAAGTCGTGTTCTGGAACGAGCAGGCTGATCTTGCGACCGTCGAGAGGCGGTCGTGCCTGCCCTTGAAACAGCGCTTGTTTTTCCGACGCTTAACCGTCGCCAGGTGAAACTGGCACGGCCCTTGCTTCGCTCTTGATGTCCACGGTCAACGGCGATCGCGGGACGGATGAGCGCCTTATCGGCGCAGATAACCATCAGACAATGACGTCGCAGGCTTCTTGCTGTCCGGCTCCTCCCGCCAGGACCTCGCAAGATAGCACGCGGCGTTTTTTCGTTTTTCCGGATCTCCGTCAACAGACAAAGAGGGGCACACAGCTATGACCAAGACCACAGCAACGAGCATCAGCCGGCGTCAGATTCTCAAGATCGGTTCTGCGGCAGCACTTGCAAGCGCGGCTCGCCTGGCATTTCCGTCGGGCGCTTTCGCCGCAACCGCCGGGCCTGAAGTGACCGGTGTGAAGCTCGGCTATATCGCGCTCACCGATGCCGCACCGCTGATCATCGCGCAGGAAAAGGGGCTGTTTGCGAAATATGGTCTCACCGAAGTGGAAGTCCTCAAACAGGCTTCCTGGGGTGCCACCCGCGACAATCTCGTGCTCGGCGGTGAAGCGAACGGCATCGACGGCGCGCATATCCTGACCCCGATGCCCTACCTGATATCGACCGGCAAGGTGACGCAGAACAACGTGCCGGTGCCGATGTCGATCATTGCCCGGCTCAATCTCGACAGCCAGGGCATTTCGGTCGCCACGGAATATGCCGAGACCGGCGTGCAGCTCGACGCTTCCAAGCTGAAGGAAGCCTTCGCCGCCAAGAAGGCAGCCGGCAACGAGATCAAGGTCGCGATGACCTTCCCCGGTGGCACGCATGACCTCTGGCTCCGCTACTGGCTGGCAGCCGGAGGCATCGACCCGGACAAGGACGTCTCCACCATCGTTGTTCCGCCGCCGCAGATGGTGGCCAACATGAAGGTCGGCAACATGGACGCCTTCTGTGTCGGGGAGCCGTGGAACGAGCAGCTCGTCAATCAGGGCATCGGCTTTACCGCCTGCACCACCGGCGAGCTTTGGAAGGGGCATCCGGAAAAGGCGCTCGCCCTGCGCACCGACTGGATCGAAAAGAATCCAAACGCCGCAAAGGCGCTCATGATGGCCGTCATGGAAGCCCAGATCTGGGCCGACAGCATGGACAACAAGGAAGAGATGTCGGCGATCCTCGGCAAGCGCCAGTGGTTCAATGTGCCTCCGAAGGATGTCGCCGGTCGCCTCAAGGGCACCATCAACTACGGCAATGGCCGTCTCGCCGAAAACACCGGGCTCGAGATGAAGTTCTGGAAGGACCACGCTTCCTATCCCTTCAAGAGCCATGACGCCTGGTTCCTCACGGAGAACATCCGCTGGGGCAAGTTCGCACCCGACACCGACATCAAGGCGCTGGTCGATAAGGTCAACCGCGAAGACATCTGGCGTGCGGCGGCCGCTGATCTCGGCATTGCTGCCGCCGACATCCCGGCATCGACCTCGCGCGGTCCGGAAACCTTCTTCGACGGCAAGGTCTTCGATCCGGAAAATCCGAAGGCCTATCTCGACAGCCTGACGATCAAGGCCGGGGCGTAAGGACCTAGTTCCGATCACGGCCCCTCATCCGCCTGCCGGCACCTTCTCCCCTTAAATGGAGAGAAGGACTCAGCCGCAGCCGTTCCGTCCCCTCTCCCCGTCTGCGGGGAGAGGGTGAGGGGCAGTTTCATGACAACGAAAACCACTCGAAAGAGGACCACACCATGACCGCAACCGCCCGCAAGATTGACACCGAGGCGACGGCCATTTCAGCGACCAGGACAGGCACGGTCGTCATGATCGCACAACGCCCGACCCGCAAGATCGACCTCCAGAAGGCAATCGCCGCCATCTGTCGCAATGTCCTGCCGCCGCTTGTGGTGCTGATCGCGCTACTCGGTATCTGGCAGATCGCCTGCTCAAATCCGGGCGCCACGCTGCCGCCACCATCACAGGTGTGGATCGACAGCTATGATCTGATCGCCGCCCCGTTCTTTGATTATGGGCCGCAGGATATCGGCCTTGCCTGGCGCGTTCTCGTCTCGCTCGAGCGTGTCGCGATCGGCTTCGGGCTCGCCGCCGTCGTCGGCGTCTTTCTCGGTGCCGTTGTCGGTCAGTCTGTCTGGGCGATGCGTGGTCTCGACCCGATTTTCCAGATCCTGCGCACGGTACCGCCGCTTGCCTGGCTGCCGCTCTCGCTTGCTGCCTTCCAGAATTCAAATCCGTCGGCGATCTTCGTCATCTTCATCACCTCGATCTGGCCCATCATCATCAACACCGCTGTCGGCGTGCGCAACATCCCCGACGACTATCGCAACATTGCCCGCGTGCTGCGCCTCAACCCGCTGGAATTCTTCATCCGCATCATGGTGCCGGCCGCCGCCCCTTACATCTTCACCGGTCTTCGCATTGGCATCGGCCTCTCCTGGCTCGCGATTGTTGCCGCGGAAATGCTGACCGGCGGTGTCGGCATCGGCTTCTTCATCTGGGATGCGTGGAATTCCTCGCGTCTCTCCGACATCATCGTGGCGCTCGCCTATATCGGCGTGACCGGCTTTGTCCTCGACAAGCTCGTCGCATTCCTCGGCAACGTCATCACCCGCGGCACCGCGAAGAACTGAGGAGAGCGACCATGAACGCTTATCTCAAGATCGACCATATCGACAAAAGCTTCGAACGTGGCGGCACAAAGACCGAGGTCCTTAAGGATGTCAGCCTCACTATCGGTAAAGGTGAATTCGTCTCGATCATCGGCCATTCCGGCTGTGGCAAGTCCACGCTGCTGAACCTGATCGCCGGGCTGACGCGGGTGTCTGCAGGCGCTGTCCTCCTCGAAAATGTCGAGGTCAACGAACCCGGTCCTGAACGCGCCGTCGTCTTCCAGAACCACTCGCTGCTGCCCTGGCTGACCGTCTATGAGAACGTCAATCTCGCCGTTTCCAAGGTCTTTGCAGGCAAGAAGACAAGGGCGGAGAAGCATGAATGGGTCATGCGTAATCTCGATCTCGTGCAGATGGCGCATGCCAAGGACAAGCGTCCGGCTGAGATCTCCGGCGGCATGAAACAGCGCGTCGGCATTGCCCGGGCGCTGGCCATGGAGCCGAAGATCCTGCTGCTCGACGAACCCTTCGGCGCGCTCGATGCCCTCACCCGCGCCCATCTGCAGGATGCGGTGATGGAGATTCACTCCCGTCTCGGCAATACGATGATCATGATCACCCATGACGTCGACGAGGCGGTGCTACTCTCCGACCGCATCGTCATGATGACCAATGGCCCGGCAGCCCGCATTGGCGAAGTGCTGGAGGTTCCGATCCCGCGTCCGCGCGACCGCATCGCGCTCGCCGCCGACCGCACCTATCTCAAATCCCGCGAGGCCGTCTTGAAGTTCCTTTACGAACGCCACCGCTTCGTCGAAGCTGCGGAGTAAAATCAATGGCTGAAAAACTCGTCATCATCGGCAATGGCATGGCCCCCGGCCGCATGCTGGAAGAACTGTTCGAGAGGGCACCCGGCCATTTCGACGTCACGATCTTCAACGCTGAGCCGCGCGTCAACTACGACCGCATCATGCTCTCGCCGGTACTGTCAGGCGAGAAGGCCTATGAAGACATCGTCATCCATAATGACGACTGGTACGCCGGCCATCGCGTGACGCTGCACAAAGGCGCCAGGGTCACAGAGATCGACCGGCATGCGAAGACGGTCACCTCGGCGAACGGCATCACCGTCGCCTACGACAAGCTGGTCATCGCGACAGGCTCGCTGCCTTTCATCATCCCGGTGCCTGGTCATCAATTGCCCGGCGTTTTGCCCTATCGTGATCTCGACGACGTCGACGCCATGCTGAGGATCGCTGAAGGCAAGGGTAGGGCGATCGTCATTGGCGCCGGCCTGCTCGGCCTTGAGGCAGCCTATGGCCTGAAGCGGCAGGGCATGGATGTCACGGTCATCCACCTGATGCCGACCATCATGGAGCGCCAGCTCGACCCGGCCGCTGCCTATCTGCTCGAAAAGGCGCTCACCGAACGCGGCATCGACATCATCACCAAGGCCAACACCAAGCAGATCCTCGGCACCAACAAGGTGGAGGGCATCGAGCTCGAAGACGGTCGCATCATCACCGGCGACATGGTGATCATGGCCGTCGGCATTCGCCCGGCCTCGAGCCTTGCCAAGGACGCCGGCATCGCTGTCAACCGCGGCATCGTCGTCGACGATGGCATGATGACCTCCGACCCGGATATCTTTGCACTCGGCGAATGCGCCGAACATCGCGGCACCTGTTACGGCCTCGTTGCGCCGCTCTATGAGGCCGCCCGCGTTCTCGCCGATCGCCTGACCGACGGGACCAGCGAATATCACGGCTCCGTCGTCAACACGAAGCTCAAGGTCACCGGCATCAACCTGTTTTCCGCCGGTGACTTCGCCGAAGCCCCAGACCGAGAGGAAATCGTGTTGCGCGATGCCTCCGCCGGCATCTACAAGCGCCTCGTGCTGAAGGACAACAAGATCCTCGGCACTGTCCTCTACGGCGAGACGGGGGATGGTTCCTGGTTCTTCGACCTGATGAAGCGTGGAACCGATATCTCGCAGATGCGCGACACCCTGATCTTCGGCCAGTCCTACCAGGGGAGTACCCCGCTGGACCCTATGGCGGCCGTTGCAGCCTTGCCGGATGATGCAGAAATCTGCGGCTGCAACGGCGTCTGCAAGGGCCGGATCACCACCACGATCTCGTCCAAAGGCCTCACCTCGCTTGATGACGTGCGCGCCCACACCAAGGCGTCCGCCTCCTGCGGCTCCTGCACCGGCCTCGTCGAACAACTGATGGCCCTGACTTTGGGCGACGCTTACAATCCGGCTGCCGTCACGCCGATGTGCACCTGCACCGAACTCGGCCATGACGATGTCCGCCGTCTGATCAAGGCCAAGGGCCTGAAGACCATTCCGGCCGTCATGCAGGAACTGGAATGGAAGACCTCCTGCGGCTGCGCCAAGTGCCGCCCGGCGCTCAATTACTACCTCGTCTCGGATTGGCCGGACGAATATGCCGACGACTACCAGTCGCGCTACATCAACGAACGTGTGCATGCCAACATCCAGAAAGACGGCACCTATTCCGTCGTGCCGCGCATGTGGGGTGGCGTGACCAATGCCGCCGAGCTTCGTGCCATCGCCGATGTCGTCGACAAGTTCGAAATCCCCATGGTCAAGGTGACTGGCGGCCAGCGTATCGACCTGCTCGGGATCGAAAAGGAAGACCTGCCCGCTGTCTGGGCCGATCTCGGCAAAGCCGGCTTTGTGTCAGGCCAGGCTTACGCAAAAGGTCTGAGAACGGTGAAGACCTGTGTGGGCTCCGACTGGTGCCGGTTCGGCACACAGGATTCGACCGGTCTCGGGATCCGCATCGAGAAATTCATGTGGGGTTCCTGGACGCCGGCCAAGCTGAAGCTCGCGGTTTCGGGGTGTCCGCGCAACTGCGCCGAGGCGACTTGCAAGGATATCGGCGTCATTTGCGTGGACAGTGGTTTCGAGATCCATTTCGCCGGTGCCGCCGGCCTCGATATCAAGGGCACCGATGTTCTAGGTCTGGTGAAGACGGAAGACGAGGCGCTTCAGCATATCGTGGCGCTGACCCAGATGTATCGCGAGCAGGGGCGCTATCTCGAGCGCATCTACAAATGGGCAAAACGCATCGGCCATGACGAAATCCGCCGCCAGATCATGGAGGATGCCGACAAGCGCCGTGCCTACTACGACCGCTTCGTCTTCAGCCAGAAATTCGCCCAGGTCGATCCGTGGTCGGAGCGCGTCTCCGGCAAGGACAAGCATGAGTTCAAGCCGATGGCGACCATCAACTACAATCAGGCTGCGGAGTGAGGCGATGAACGGAAACTGGATCGCAATCGGGACGATCGACGACATCCCGCTGCGTGGCGCACGCTGCGTTAAGACCCCCCAAGGCAAGATCGGGGTGTTTCGCACCGCCGAAAACGAGGTCTTCGCCATCGAGGATCACTGCCCCCACAGGGGCGGCCCGCTCACGCAGGGCATTGTCCACGGCAAGGCAGTGACCTGCCCACTGCACAACTGGGTCATCTCGCTCGAAACCGGCCGGGCGCTTGGGGCCGACGAAGGCGAGGTCAAGACCATTCCGGTCCGCAATATCGACGGTCATCTCTCCATCATGCTCGAAAGCATGATGGTCGCAGCCGAGTAAGTGGGAACATCAACGCGCGGAGCCGCAGACATGTCCTGTGAAACCAAGACGACCTGCCCCTATTGCGGTGTCGGCTGCGGCGTGATCGCCGCAGTTGACGACGAGGGGAAGGTCAGCGTGCGGGGAGATCCAGACCATCCGGCCAATTACGGTCGTCTTTGCTCCAAGGGGTCGGCGCTCGCCGAAACGCTCGACCTCGAAGGTCGCGCGCTTCATCCGGAAATCCATGGCCAAACCGCCGGCTGGGACGAAGCGCTCGATCTTGTTGCCTCGACCTTCCAGCGGACGATTGCCGATCATGGCCCCGATTCCGTAGCCTTCTACCTCTCCGGGCAGTTGCTGACCGAAGACTATTACGTCGCCAACAAGCTGATGAAAGGCTTCATCGGCTCCGCCAATATCGACACCAATTCCCGCCTGTGCATGGCCTCCTCGGTTGCCGGCCATCGCCGTGCCTTCGGCGCCGATACCGTGCCCGCCTGTTACGAGGACCTGGAGCTCTCCGACCTCGTCGTCCTGGTCGGCTCCAACATGGCCTGGTGCCATCCGGTCCTTTACCAGCGCCTGGCTGCGGCCAAGGCTGCCCGTCCTGCCATGAAGGTGGTCGTGATCGACCCCCGCCGAACCGCGACCAGCGACATTGCCGACCTGCATCTCGCGGTCCGGGCGGACGGTGACATCGCCCTTTTCAACGGTCTGCTCGCCTATCTGGCGGAAACAGGCGCGATCGACGAAAACTATGTCGGAAAGCACACCTCCGGGTTTGGCGAAACGCTGCTCGCCGCCTCGCGCGGAAGCATGGCGGATCTCTCCGATGCCACCGGCGTCTCCGGTATGCTGCTGCGCCAATTCTTCCGCCTTTTCGCCCAGACTGAGAAGGTCGTCACCTGCTACAGCCAGGGGGTCAACCAGTCCTCCGTCGGCACCGATAAGGTCAACGCCATCCTCAACTGTCACTTGGCGACAGGCCGGATCGGTCGACCCGGAATGGGGCCGCTGTCACTGACCGGCCAACCCAATGCCATGGGCGGGCGCGAGGTCGGCGGGCTCGCCAATATGCTCGCGGCCCATATGGCGATCGAGAACCCAGAGCACCGCGAGCGCGTGCAACGCTTCTGGAAATCGCCTGCAATCGCGCAGAGACCCGGCCTCAAGGCTGTCGACATGTTCGAGGCGGCGGCCGATGGGCGGATCAAGGCGATCTGGATCATGTCGACCAATCCGGTTGTCTCAATGCCTGATGCCGATGCGGTGAAGGCAGCCCTTGAGGCCTGTCCCTTCGTGGTCGTCTCGGACATCCAGAAAGATACCGACACGGTCCGTCTCGCCCATGTCCTGCTGCCGGCCAGCGGCTGGGGCGAAAAATCCGGTACGGTGACGAATTCCGAACGGCGGATCTCTCGGCAGAGGCCATTCCTGTCCGTTCCATGCGAGGCCCGCGCCGACTGGTGGCAGTTGGCTGAGGTCGGCAAACGCTTGGGCTTCGGTGCTGATTTCGCCTATCGCGGTCCTGCCGATATCTATGCCGAGCATGCGGCGCTCTCCGCCTTCGAGAACGACGGCGAACGGGATTTCGACATCGGTGCGCATGCCGGAATTGTCGACCTCGACTACGATGACCTCACACCGTTCCAATGGCCTATGCGTCAAGACGGATCGAAGGCTGCCCGTTTTTTCGCGGATGGTGGCTTCTTCACTGCGGACCGAAAGGCGCGCCTCGTGCCTGTTGCGACGCCTGAGCTTGAAGAGGCGGATGAGCGCTATCCCTTCACCCTCAACACGGGCCGGATCCGCGATCACTGGCATACGATGACACGGACGGGGAAAAGCGCCCGGCTGTCAGCGCATATTGCTGAACCCTTCTGCGAGATCCATCCGGGGGACGCCGCGAGCGCCGGCATCAGTGATGCCGATCTCGTCTGTGTCGAAGGCGCAAACGGCAGATCGATCATCTTGCGAGCCCTGCTGACCGAACGGCAGATGCGCGGCGCGATCTTCGTGCCCATGCATTGGACGGGCGAGACAGCACCCAGCGCCCGTGTCGACACCCTGGTCTCCTCCCGCGTCGATCCGACCTCCGGCCAACCGGCGTTGAAGATGTCCCGCGCGTCCGTCACCCGCCACGCGGCGAAGGCCCATGGCTTCCTGGTATCGGCGAGCCGTCCACTCGACTTTCCATTCACCTACTGGGCGATCGCGAGAGCCGAAGGCGGCTACCGCGTGGAATTTGCCGGAGACCCGCCCGCCGAGGGCTGGGAGACCTGGCTGCGGCGCAGCCTGCAGCTTGAAGATGATCATGAGTTCTCCGGTTACATAGACCAGCGAGCCGGTGACCACCGCCTGCTCGCCTTCGAGGGAGAGAGGCTTGTGGCTGGCCTGTTCGTCTCTTCGGACCCTGTTTCGGTGTCGCGGCAATGGGCGGTCGATCAACTCACGGAAAGCCATCCGGATCGCAGTGCGCGCTCCATGCTGATTGCCGGTCGACCGGCTGCCGGCCGACACGATAAGGGGGCGATCGTATGCTCCTGCTTTTCGGTCGGCATCAACCAGATCAACGCGGCCGCACGAAGCGGCTGCCGGTCGGTCGAAGCCATCGGCGTTGCCTTGAATGCCGGAACGAATTGCGGCTCGTGCCGCCCCGAAATCAGGAGGATCCTCGATGCGACGCAACCCATTGCCGCCGAGTGACGGACAGGAGCGCATTTCGGCGCTCGCCAAGCTTCCGGTGTTCTGGAACCTTGCCGGCAAACGGGCGGTCATTGCGGGAGGATCGGATGGCGCTGCCTGGAAGGCAGAGCTATTGCAGGCCTGCGGCGCTGCCGTCGAGCTCTACTGCGAAACCGATTATCTCGGCGAGACGATGACAGCGCTGATCGAGCGGACATCCCTGATCCACCATGCCCATCCCTGGCATTGCGGCATCTTCACCGGGGCCTCGCTGGCGCTCGCCGACTGCGAAACCGAGGACGAGGCGCGTGCCTTCTTCTGTGCGGCGCGTGCGGCGGGCGTGCCCGTCAACGTGATAGACAAGCCAGCCTTCTGCCAGTTCCAGTTCGGCTCGATCGTAAATCGCTCGCCGGTGATCGTCTCGATCTCCACCGATGGCGCTGCCCCCATCCTCGCCCAGGCCATCCGCCAGCGGATCGAGACACTGCTCCCTCCATCTTTGAAGCAATGGGCAAGCCTTGCTCAGTCGTTGAGAGAAGCAATCAATCGCCGTCTGGCACCGGGCGGGCCAAGGCGTCTTTTCTGGGAACGCTTCGTTGCCCGGAGCCTTTCGACCAACGAACCGCCCAGGGAAGGGATCGCCGACGATCTGCTCGCCACGGCGGAGCAGATCGCAACTGAGCCGCGCGCCGGTTTTGTGACCTTGGTCGGCGCTGGTCCAGGAGATCCTGAGCTTCTGACGCTGAAAGCCATGCGGGCGCTGCAGGCAGCCGATGTCATCCTGTTCGACGATCTCGTCTCGCCGGAGGTTCTGGAACTGGCCAGACGCGAGGCGAAACGTTTCCTCGTCGGCAAGAGGGGCGGTCGAGAGAGCTGCCGTCAGGATGACATCAACGACATGATGGTGCGCTTCGCGAAATCAGGCAAACGGGTGGTTCGGCTGAAATCGGGTGATCCGATGATCTTCGGTCGCGCAGGAGAAGAGATCGCACGGCTGGAGAGCGAGGGAATTGCCGTGGATGTTGTGCCGGGCATCACCGCAGCCTCGGCCATGGCAGCGTCGCTCAAGACGTCGCTCACCCACCGTGATTACGCCCAGCAGGTCCGTTTCGTCACCGGCCATTCCCGGCACAACGAACTGCCTGGAACCATCGACTGGGGCTCACTCGCCAGGCCGAACCAGACTTCGATCTTCTATATGGGGGGACGCAGGGCTGGACAGATCGAACAGCGCCTGAGGGACAACGGCATGACGTCTGAAACGCCTGTCGTCATTGTCTCCTCAGTCAGCCGCCCGCAAGAACGTCGCTGGGCGGGCTCTCTTGGACGCCTAGCAGATGCCATGCGGACAATCGGCGTCGACGAACCTGTTCTGATCGGTGTAGGCGCAGTGTTCAGCCGGCGAGCCGAAGCTACGGTTCTCAACCACGAATCCCTTTCTCAGGAACAGAGGTTCGGGCCCATTTGACCAACGTGAGCGAACGCCCTTTTTGAAGTACTAGCGCTGTTGCCGTTTTGGGCGCGCCAGAGCTAGCGTTCTAGAGGGTCTCCAGCCGATTTTGCGAGACCCGTTTTAAGCACGAGGAGTGGCCTGAAGAACAGTAGCCAGGATTGCGCAAGTTGAGAAGGCGTCGCCTTTTTCGCCAAGAGCGACCGTGGAAGCCATCTTTGTGCTGTGGCTTGGGCCGATGCCAACATGCCGGAAGAGCGGCAATTATTTCCGCTTTTGGTTATCCAGGTTTCTGTGATGCTCGGTTGAATGGTCAGGGCCAAGGGCCCTCATTGGGTAGCTTGGACCCGCTCGTGTTCAGCCTGCCACGGCGTTGCATCGGACTTCGACGGAAGGAAACAAAGCTCGACGCGTGTGCCTTCCCCCAAACGAGAGGTGATTCTGACTTCACCACCAGACTGGCGGACGAACCCGTAGACCATGGCGAGCCCGAGGCCGGACCCTCCGGTTTTCGACCTCGTGGTGAAGTAGGGTTCCAACGCTTGGTCGAGGACTTCGGGCGACATACCGACACCTTCGTCGATGACTGCGATGGTGACCGTGTTTACCTCGCCCCGCGCTTCAATACGGACTGTTCCGCCATCCGGCATGGCGGCCGACGCGTTGAGGCAAAGATTCAGAATGGATTGCTCGAGCAGCGCAGGATCAAGGCTAACGGTTGGCAGATTGGCTGCGAGCTCCAGCTCCAGACGATTGCGGGCGCCAATTGCCATTTCCAGAACATCAGCCATCCCTTGAAGGATCGTGGCGATGTCTATCGAGGCTGGACGTATCTGCTGCTGGCTGCCGACGGATAACATGCTGGAGGCGAGTGCGCGTCCTCGTTCAGCGGCCTTTCGTATGCGCCCGAGGTGGCGCTTCTGCCGTTCGGTGAAGCCCGGTTCGCGCTCCAGTAGGCCAAGGCTTCCGGTGATGATGCCGATCATGTTGCCAACCTCGTGGCTTACCTGATGCGTCATGCGCATGACCACATCCAGGCGCTGTGCGCGGGCCGCCTCGATCTCCTGGCGATCCATGGCCGTCACGTCGCGGGCGAGCAGGACCACGCCGCCGTCAGGTTGCCTTGATGCAGAAATCTCCACCACCTGGTCGTCGATGAACCGGTGCCGCAGCATCTGACGCTCAACGAGCGAGCCGCTCTCGTTTTCGGTGGGCATGAGAAGGGGGTCGATCTCCGGGACCGTTCCAACGAACCGGCGCAGCGACATTTTTCGCGATGATCCCGTCTGTCGCATCAGTTCGATGATGCGACGGTTCATGGTGATCGGTCGTCCCGTCGGATCGAAGAGGGCTATGCCTTCATTCATCGTCCGGAAAGTGGATCGGATAGTCCGAGCAGCCGCTTCTGCCGTGCGTCTCAGACGGGACACGCGATCGACGCTCTCCTTGAAAGCGCGAAAGGCGTCAAGCAAGCGGATCAGTTCCGTCTCAGTCCCGGAATAAACGGGCGGCCCGACATTTTCCTCTCCGCGAGCCAGCGCGTTCATGCCGCGCGAGAGGTCACCTATTCCGTGTGAAACGCGCATTACCGAGCGGATGGACAGAATGGCAAGGATGACGACCGCGAAGGATGCAAGCACGATCATGACAAGCAGTTGGCGCAATGCGCTTGATGTGGCTTCGAGATTCTGGTTCAGCGCGCTGGCGACGAACGCACTCTGGGTTTCGGTCGCATGCGAGAGGTCGCGCGAGACGGTGTGCAGGCGTGAGACCGATGCGCGGATGGTGAACATCTCGAGGAGGTAACGGGTCTGTGCCTCAAAAATCCGTCGATAGGGTTCCAGTTGCTCAGGCGAGACCCTTAGATTAGGGCCTGGCACCACCATTCGGACAGTTGTCTCGGCCACGAAGCGTCGTTGAAGTTCGCCAAGCTGGAAGAGACTGTCCGACGTGGAGGCTGATTGTGCGATGTCGTTCAGACGTTGCCGTAGCTCCTGATCCTGAATGGCGCGAGCGGTCGCGATCTCTCCGAGTGCGACGGCCGCTTCGGCCTTGTGTAACTGTGCGGCATCTGCATTTGCCGCAAGCGCCAGTGTCTTGGCCTCGATGCTCTCAAGCAGTTCGATGATCCGGTGCGCGCCGGTGCCTGGCATGCCAGCGCCCGGCCTATCCGGTGCCATGGTCTGAAGAAGTGTGCCTACCTGGGCAACCACGGCGCGGCTTTCACTCGAGACACGGTAAGGGGACGTTGCATTCATCAGGAAAGGCGCGCTCGAAACGAGGTCGGAAACCTGCCTTGAGACGAGCGAGGCCTTAGCGAGACTTGAGAAGGCCTGCACGCTGTAAGCCGACATTTCGCTGCGCGCCCTCTGCAGACCATAGATGGCGACGGTCGAGAGGAGGAGAACCGAGACGCAGATGAAGGCGATTGCGAAGGGCAATCGAAAGGCGATGGACGAGAGGAAGGCGCGGTTGATCAAGGCTGGGATCCAGCATCGTCGGTGTGCAAGACATAGCCCTTTCCGCGTCGCGTTTGGATATGGCATGGCAAGTCCGGGTTCTGCTCGATCTTACGCCTGAGACGCAGCACCAGAACATCGACGTTGCGATCAACGAAACGATCGGAGTCTGCCCCCATCCGGTCAAGAATGTGCGCGCGGCTCACGGGCGTGTTCGGCGTCTCGGCGAGGATCTCAAGCAGGGCAAACTCTGCTGCCGTTAGCGTCTTCGTCGGATCGGCGAGGCAAACGGCACGGCGTTGACCGAGATCGACGGCCCATTCGCCAAGCCTGAGCGCCGTTGACGGCTGTTCGCGCTCAAGCTCCCTGTCGTGGCGCAATTGGGGATGGGTACGACGGAGAACGGCCTTTATGCGGGCGGTGAGTTCGTTCGGTTCGAACGGTTTGACGACATAGTCATCCGCCGCCATTTCCAGTCCCAGCACCCGATCGGTCGCACTTCCCGCTGCTGTCACCATGACGATACCGACATCGGTCTGTGCCCTCAAACGCTGCGCGAAGGCTCGGCCCGAAAGGCCCGGCAGATTGTGGTCGATCAGAACCAGCTGAACTGTTTCATGCTGCAATCGCTCCTGTGCCGCCTCGGCAGAGGGGGCCGTCAATGGTATCCAGCCTTCTGCCTCCACCAGATCACAGATGAGCTCTGCCATATCCGGATCGTCCTCGACGATCAGAATTTTCACCTTCTGGTTCAACACGTTGCAGTCCTCCCAAGGGTATCATAACCGGGCCTGGCGAAAACGCCAAAGACTTGGTGGTTATCGGCAAACGTCACAATTGTAATATTTGCAATCTCTGCAACGGGTGACGACGTCGCGGTGAAAGATCGGTAACCATTCTCCGGGTTGCCAGCCCGGGCCGATATGGACATGCTTCGGTCATTGGAACGGGGAGGTTCCAAGGGAGGACGACGTGAAGTTATTGACCGCCATAGGCGCCGGTGTACTTGTGACCTTGGCCACGGCGACTGGTTCCCAGGCAGGAGACACGCTGAACATTCTCTGCGGTGTCGACGAGGTCTGGTGCGCCGTCATGGAAAAGACCTACGAGGCGAGGAGCGGCGTGGCCATTAACATGCCGCGGATGAGCACCGGGGAGATACTCGATTACGTCAGGGCCGAGAAGGATGCGCCGACGGTCGATGTGTGGTGGGGCGGAACTGGGGTAACGCACCTTCAGGCCGCCTATGAAGGCCTCCTTGAACCTCATCGTCCCCAACAGGAGGCAGACCTTCTGCCCTGGGCACGAAATTTCTTCTCTCTGTCCGGCGGCACATCCGTCGGCCTCTATGCTGGCGCGCTCGGCTTCGCCTACAACGCGGAGCTTCTTGCGTCTGCCGGTCTGCCAGCACCCAACTGCTGGAAGGATCTCGCCAAGCCGATCTATCGCGACCATATCCTGTCAGGAAACCCGCATTCGTCAGGCACCGCCTTCACAACGCTTGTGACGCTCGTGCAGTTGCTCGGCGAAGACGAGGCGTTTGGCTATATGCGCGAACTCGGACGTAATATCACCGAATACACAAAGGCCGGAGCAGAGCCGGTCAAGGCTGCGGGCAGGGGAGAGATCACTATCGGCATCTCCTTTATGCACGATGCCGTCACGCAAAAGGAAGCGGGTGCTCCACTCGTCATCGTCGCGCCCTGCGAGGGCACCGGCTACGAAATCGGAGCGGTCAGCATCGTCAAGGGCAGCCGCCATCTAGAGGAGGCGCGGCGCTTCGTTGATTTTGCGCTGAGCCCGGAAGGGCAGGCGACCGGCGCTGCCGCGGGCCAGAACCAGGTGCCATCCAATGCCAGGGCCGTGCTGCCGCCCGCCGCTCCCGATATCTCGATGATCAAGATGGTGGACTATGATTTTGCCACCTTCGGATCACCCGAACAGCGAAGTCGACTGCTGAGTCGCTTCGATAGCGAGATCAATCCGACCAACTGATTTTTCTACAACTGGACCGCCGCTGAAAAGGTGCCGTCTCGGCATCACAGCCGAAGGCTTGTCCATTTTTCTCGACTTCCATCAGACGCAAGCAACAGGAGGATACCCATGCGACTGACAATACTCTCCACTCTACTCTTCGCCGGCACCAGCTTGAGTGCGGGTTCGGCTCTGGCTGCCGGTGAACTCAACCTCATTTGCGCTGCCGACGTGGTCATCTGCGAACAGATGCAGGGCGATTTCCAAAAGGCCCATGACATCAAGGTCAACATGGTGCGCATGTCCTCTGGCGAGGCCTATGCCAAGATCCGAGCCGAAGCCCGCAACCCCAAGACCGACCTCTGGTGGGCCGGCACCGGCGACCCTCATCTCCAGGCCGCTTCCGAAGGGCTGACGGAAGAGTACAAGTCGCCGATGTTGGACCAGTTGCAGGACTGGGCTAAGAGCCAGGCCGAAAGCTCGGGCTTCAAGACCGTCGGCGTCTACGCCGGCGCGCTCGGCTGGGGTTACAACACCGAGATCTTCAAGCAGAAAGGCTACAAGGAACCGACTTGCTGGGCCGACCTCCTTGCTCCCGAGCTGAAGGGCGAGATCCAGGTGGCCAATCCCAATTCGTCTGGAACGGCTTACACAGCGCTTGCCTCGCTCGTGCAGATCATGGGTGAAGACAAGGCCTTCGAATACCTGAAGGCGCTGAACGCCAATATCTCGCAATACACCAAATCCGGCTCCGCGCCGGTCAAGGCGGCTGCCCGTGGCGAGACCGGCCTCGGTATCGTCTTCATGCATGATGCGGTGGCCCAGACTTCCGAGGGCTTCGCCGTCAAGTCGATCGCACCTTGCGAAGGCACCGGTTACGAGATTGGCTCCATGTCGATCGTCAAGGGCGCCCGCAACATGGAGAATGCCAAGGTCTGGTACGATTGGTCGCTGAAGCCTGACGTGCAGTCGCGCATGAAGGACGCCAAATCCTTCCAGCTTCCATCGAACAAGAGCGCCGAGATCCCCAAGGAAGCCCCACGCTTCGAGGACATCAAGCTCATCGACTACGACTTCAAGACCTATGGCGATCCTGAACGCCGTAAGGCACTGCTCGAGCGCTGGGATCGTGAGATCGGCGCTGTCGCAAACTGATCTTTGCGTCGTACTGTCGGCAGCCTTTAGGCTGCCGACCCCCTTCTGCTCTCTTCTTAATTTCTTTGAATGAGGTCGACCATGAGACATGGCAACCGCAGACTGGACCTGTTGCTGGCGTTCGGAGCCGCGTCCTTCATTCTGCTTCCCTGGTACAGGCTGGAATCCGGCTTCTTCGGCCTTGATTGGTTCGGCGACTTTCCTTTCACGGAGAGCGCTGCGCCAGGCGTCCTGCAGTTGTTAGGCCATGGTCGCCTTTGGCTTCTCGGTGTCGTCCTCTTCTTCGGTCTCGGTTTCGCGGCACGTTTTATTGTCGATCCGATGCGCCGTGGTGCGTTCTTTGCGGCGGCAGGTGCAGCAGGCCTAGTCTACCTGTGCCTCCAAGGACTTGCGGTCGGTTTCTCCGGCTGGACCTGGGGGATCAGCGAAGCCCTTTTCGGACCGCTGTCCGACGGGCAACCCTCCATGGGTGCCGGTGCCGTCACCATGGCTATCGTCTTCGTCCTCATGCTCGCCTTCGGTCTCGTCGAGCGCGGAGTGATGAAGGGCGACGCCTTTGTCGTCGGATCTATTTCACTGCTAGTCTTTCTCGTCTTCGTCTTCGTCTTCTATCCGATCGGCAGCATGCTGGTGGCCGCCGTCCAGGATTTCGATGGCTCCTTCAAGCCCGACGACTTCATCCGCAACCTGCAGGATCCGGGCATCTGGAGCCTGAGCTGCTTGGTCGGTGATGGCCGCTGCGGCGTCGCCTGGCGCACCTTCACGCTCGCCATTATGACGGCGTCGGCCTCCACCCTGCTGGGGCTCGCTTTCGCGCTCGTCGCCACGCGCACCCGCTTCCCGTTCAAGAAGGGATTGCGGCTGCTGACGGTCCTCCCGATAATCACGCCGCCCTTCGTCATCGGCCTCGCACTGGTGCTGCTTTTTGGTCGTGCCGGAGTGGTGACCGAGACGCTGTCGAGCCTGTTCGGTATCGAGCCTGGCCGCTGGCTCTATGGCCTGACCGGCATCTGGATTGCGCAGGTGTTGTCGTTCACGCCCATCTCGTTCCTCGTCCTGATCGGTGTCGTCGAGGGCGTCAGCCCCTCGATGGAAGAGGCGTCGCAAACGTTGCGGGCTGACCGCTGGCGGACCTTCTGGCGGGTTTCCTTGCCACTGATGAAGCCCGGCCTCGCCAATGCCTTCTTGATCGGCTTTATCGAAAGCATGGCCGACTTCGGCAATCCGCTGGTGCTTGGCGGCAGCAATGGCGTGCTCTCAACCGAAATCTTCTTCGCCGTGGTCGGTTCGCAGAACGATCCGTCACGCGCTGCCGTGCTCGCGCTGGTCCTCCTGTTCTTCACGCTCTCGGCCTTTCTTGCACAGCGCCTCTGGCTGTCGGGGAAAAACTTCGCGACCGTCACCGGCAAGGGAGACAGCGGCGCCCATATCGCCCTGCCACGTGGCATCTCGATCGGCGTGCATGCCATTGTCATTCCGTGGATGATCTTCACCGTCGTCGTTTACGGCATGATCCTCGTCGGAGGCTTCGTGACCACCTGGGGCCTCGACAATACGCTGACCCTCGAACATTACGCCCGAGCCTTTTCCGTCAGCATCCAGAACGGCTCGATCGCCTGGACGGGCGTTGCCTGGAACTCCTTCTGGACGACCATGGAGATCTCGCTGATCTCCGCGCCGTTGACCGCAGCCGTCGGACTTCTGACCGCCTACATCATTGTCCGGCAGAAATTCGCCGGCCGGAACCTCTTCGAGTTCGCCCTGATGATGAGCTTTGCCATCCCCGGCACGGTTATCGGCGTCAGCTACATCATGGCCTTCAATCTGCCGCCTCTCGAAATGACGGGCTCGGCGCTGATCCTGATAGCCTGCTTCGTCTTCCGCAACATGCCGGTCGGCGTGCGCGGCGGGATCGCGGCGATGAGCCAGCTCGACAAGAGCCTGGACGAAGCCTCGCTGACGCTTCGGGCGAACAGTTTCCGCACGGTCCGCAAGATCATCCTGCCGCTCCTGCGACCGGCGATCACAGCCGCCCTCGTCTACTCCTTCGTGCGCGCCATCACCTCGATCAGCGCCGTGATCTTCCTCGTCAGCGCCGAGCACAACATGGCGACCTCCTACATCGTCGGCCTTGTCGAGAATGGCGAATACGGCGTGGCGATTGCCTATTCCTCGATGCTGATCGTCGTGATGATCACGATCATCGCCGGCTTCCAGCTCCTTGTCGGCGAACGCAGGCTCCGCCGCGAAAATCGTGTCGCCGGCCTCGGCAACAACAGTCCCGTTCCTCTCGGTCAGGAGAAAACCGCATGATCACCGTCAACGCCGGATCCGTCACCTTCCAAAATGTTCGCAAGACCTTCGGCGCCTTTACCGCCATCCATGATCTTTCACTCACCATCGAACCCGGAACGCTGGTGACCCTGCTTGGTCCCTCCGGCTGCGGCAAGACGACGACGCTGCGCATGCTGGCGGGTCTGGAGCATCCGACTTCTGGAAAGATCCTGATCGGTGGCAAGGATGTGACCATGCTGCCTGCGAACGAACGCGACGTTTCCATGGTTTTTCAGTCCTATGCGCTCTTTCCGCATATGACATCGCTCGAAAACGTCGCCTACGGCTTACAGTCGTCCGGCTTGGCCAAGAAGGAGGCGCGTGAGAAGGCCGAGGAAGGCCTCAAGCTCGTCGGCCTCGCCGGCATGGGGCATCGCCTTCCGGCAGAATTGTCGGGCGGCCAGCAGCAGCGCGTCGCTGTGGCGCGAGCCCTGGTGTTGGAGCCGCAGGTGCTGCTTCTCGACGAGCCGCTCTCCAATCTCGATGCACGTCTGCGCCGCCGCGTCCGCACCGAAATCCGCGATCTCCAGCAACGCCTGGGTTTTACCGCAGTCTATGTCACTCATGATCAGGACGAGGCACTTGCGGTCTCCGACCGGATCATCGTGATGAAAGACGGCGAGATCGCTCAGTCGGGCGCGCCGCGTGAACTCTACGAAGCGCCGGCCTCGCCCTTCATTGCCGACTTCATGGGGGAGGCGAATGTGCTGCCCTGCGAGGTCGTGCAATCCGATGGCCGCGAAGTTCTGGTGCGTGTCAGCAATCTCGAGCATCGCCTGCAGTCCAAGGCGGGCCGAGGCCCTGCAAAACTCGCCGTGCGGCCCGGTGCCATCCGGATCGGCTCTGCTGGCGCAGAGGGCCTGAAGGGTCGCGTCCTGCACTCCGCCTATCTCGGCGGTCATGTCGAATATGAGGTCGAGACCGATGTTGGTACGCTCTTCGTCATCGATCACGACGTTGATCATGCCCATGCCGCCACGAGCGACGTCACATTGGCGTTCAAGAACCGTGGCATTGCCGTCATCAACGGCTGATGAATTTTCAAGAAGATCAAGGAAAGATCAGAATGACAGTAAATGATACGGCACTCGCAGCGCGTTTCGCCCTGGCCAAGACGCTGGCGGTGGAAGCGGGAGCCATGGCGCTCGACTACTTCAATCGTCGAGACACGCTGGTGATCGAAACGAAGCGCGACCTACAGGACGTGGTTTCCATCGCCGACCGCAACGTCGAGACCTTCCTCAAGGAGCGGGTTGCCGAAATCTATGCGAATGACGGGTTCTTAGGCGAGGAGTTCGGCCATGACGAGGGCACCTCCGGCTTTACATGGGTCGTTGATCCGATCGACGGCACCGCCCCCTTTGTAAACGGCATGCCGACCTGGTGTGTTTCCGTCGCGATCGTAAGGGATGGGGAGCCAGTTGTTGGCGTGATCCATGTGCCATGCTCGGATGAGCTTTATGCCTCGGCGCTCGGTTTCGGCGCGACGCTGAATGACAAGTCCCTGCGCCTCGATCCCAGCCGCAATCTGCAGAATGCGATGACGGGGATAGGCTGCAACAACTACGTCACCCCCGAACGAGTCGGTGCGATCATCGGCGGCCTCATGGCGAAGGGCGGAAATTTCATCCGCAATGGTTCAGGGGCGCTGATGCTGGCCTATGTCGCAGCCGGCCGCTTGGTTGGGTATTACGAACCGCATATGCGAGCGTGGGATTGCATGGCCGGTTTCTGCCTCGTGCGCGAAGCCGGCGGCAGGAACCTTGCCTTTCCTGGAAGCGGTGCCGAGTTCCTGAACGGACATCCGGTTCTTGCCGCAAACCAGTCCTGCTACGATGAACTATTGCAGCTTCACCTCAACAATCTTTAGAGCCTAGGGGTCCGGATGACGAATTTGCGGACAACTACGCCGACGTTGACCGTTGCGTTGTAGATCTGGGGCCAAGGCCTCTGAAATGATGTCGGGCTCTTCTGGCTAAACGCGGACTTTGTGGCACCAATCGAAGTCCTCGCGTTAGCCAGTTTGAGCAGGTTTGGTGAAACAAAGTCTTTGAAAGAGGCTTACGCGTAGGGGGTCCCCAGCCGATTTTGCGACACCCTTTTAGCACAACAGATGACCTGACGAGCAGCAGCGAGCATTGTACAAGTTGTTTAGAAGGCGTCGCTTTTTTCTGTGATAAACAGACGCTGTTTTCCGCGGAAAAACGGACTTGAAACGGCCTGCCTGGATAAGCTGGATTCCCGCATGATTTCAACGGATTAGAAATATAGCCTTTGATTTTCCTCTGTTTTTTGCCGCGAGCGATCGTGGATGCCATCTTTGGGCCCTGGCTTTGGGCTAACGTCAACATTGCGGGAGAGCGGCACTTGTTTCCGCTCGGAAGCACCAGCTATGGCCGCATAACTTAAACCAAACGGTCTTCGGTAAAGCCGGGGCGGTTCAGTCTCAAGGATCCCGACGTGCCACTTCTGGGCTGCAAGGCAATCAGGGCCTTCAGTCTGGCGTCTTGGGCAAAGTGTCGAGCTGAACCCCATCTGAGCAACCGGCATCTTTGCTGGACGGCACACAGCGATTGTTCCTGGGGAGGGAACCATGTCTCCCCCGAACCTGTTCCCTCGATGGGACGCGAAGTTCGAAAGGCTCGCCGCGTCCTCCATTCAAATTGGTAAAGGAGATTATTCATGCTCAAGTTTCTCGGCGGCACCATTGGCGTCATATTTCTTATCGGCTTGGCCGTGGTGGTTCTTTTCCTGATGTTGATCTTCTGATGCCTGAGACTGCCGGCGCAGGCAGGCGGTTCAGACTGCTGGTGGTCACGCTGTTCCTCGGGCTCCTCTTGCTTCTGGCAAATCGGGCCATGGCGCAGGAGGGCGCTGAGACGGTCAGGCTGGATGGTCGCGCGCTTTTTTCTGTCAGCTCGAGTGATACCCTTGGCGCCGAAGAACGGGCTCGGCGTGTGGAGCAGCGCCTTGGCGTTCTGGTCAGGGCACTCGAAACCGTGCCGAAGGCTGCCGTCGAAGCTTCGGGAGACCAGCGCGTCATCGTCGTAGCAGGTGTTCGGATCACGACCGTCTCGCCGATCGATGCGGAAGACAGTCTGACCGACATCGACACTCTGGCCGCCCGTTGGGCAAATGCGATCGAAATGGGTTTGCAGGATGCTGTCGATCGCCGTCAGGGTTTCGGCGGCAGTTTTTTCGCAGACACCATGGCGGCCCTGCAAACCGTTCTCTCTCGGGCCTGGAATTCGGTCGTTAGCGTTGTTCCGCGATTGCTGGCCGCGGCACTGGTGATGTGCACCACCTTGCTGATTGCTTCGGGTGTCAATCGCGTTCTCGTCGTTCTCTTCAAGCGCCGGATCGCGGACAAAACACTCGAGAACCTGATCCGGCAGTTGTCGTACTACTCTCTCATTCTGCTTGGCGTGCTTGTCGCAGCTGATGCGTTGGGGTTCAGTCCGGGCGCGCTGGTGACGGGGCTTGGCCTGACGGGTCTCGTGCTCGGTTTCGCGCTCAAGGACATCCTGTCGAATTTCGTCAGTGGTCTCTTGATCCTGGCGCTTCGACCATTCGAAATCGGGGATCAGATTGTTGTCGGACCGACGGAGGGTTCTGTCGAACGGATCGAATTGCGTGCAACGCAGATCCGCTGCACTGTTGGTCGCCCTCGCCAGTTCGGCTGCAGCGTCACAAGCTTTTGCACAGTCGGCCCCTTATCCAGGAGAAGATCAGGCCAAGCTGTTCGGATACAAAATCGACGCCCGGGAGACGGACAGCACGCGGGTCGCTGAAAAGGCGCTAAGAGCCGTTCAACGGGCCAGAGAAACAGCCGAGGAAGTGAAGATGGTCTTTGGCGCCAATCGCTTCCACTTCGTTGCGCTGAAGCCGGACATCATGGACATGGTGGCGCCGGAGCTTGCAAAGCGAGAGTCCGACGTCTCGCGTTTGCAGGCAGCGATCGAGAGCAGCGCATTGTTTTACACAGCCATGCGCAGCGAGGGCGTCGCTGCAAGCGATGTCATCGGAGCGGAACTCGCAGACGCAGAGAGTGGCTTGAGTTCCGAAAAACGAGTGACGATCTATCTGGCGCCGTGACTGGCTCGTTCCCAGAATTCCAAGTTCACAAGAAGGGGCGATCACGCCTCTTCTTTCGTTAAGGACAGAATGAGCGAAGCATGACATCGAGCATCCTGCAATCAGGTCGCAACTGCTGGAAGAAGGCGCGCGCAGATCGCTTCGGCGTCATCTTCGACGCCGAAGACTATTTCGTTGCCGTCAAGCAGGCCATCCTCGAAGCTCGGCAGGTGGTCTACCTGATCGGCTGGGATTTCGACACCCGGATCGAGTTCGAGCCGGAGGGCGCAAGTCTCGACGGGCCGAACAAGCTGGGACGGTTCCTGAAGTGGATCGGCAAGACCCGTCCTGACCTGCAGGTCCACATCCTCAAATGGGATCTGGGCTTGTTCACATCCCTGGGACGGGGAACCATGCCCTTCCGCCTCCTCAACCTCATGTCCTCTTCCAATATCCACTTCAAACTGGATGGAGCGCATCCGCCTGCCTCCGCCCATCACCAGAAGATCGTGGTCATCGACGACGTGCTGGCCTTCTGCGGCGGGATCGACATCACCACCGAGCGCTGGGACACGCGCTGGCATCTGGACGACGACGTGCGTCGCAAAATGCCGAATGGCAAGCCCCATGGCCCTTGGCACGATGCGACATCTGTTCTGAGCGGGCCTGTTGCAAAACTGCTGGGGGATGTCGCCCGCGAGCGATGGTTTGCCGCCACCAGCGAAAAACTTCTAGAGCCCAACCGCAACGATCCTCTGTGGCCGGAGGCAGTCCAGGTGCTGCTCAGGGATGTCGAGGTTGCAATCGCGCGCACGCTCCCGGCCTATCGCGATCGACCAGAGGTCCGGGAAATCGAGACGCTTTATCTCGACGCGATCGCTGGCGCAAAAGACATCATCTATTGCGAGAGCCAGTATTTCGCATCCCGACGGATTGCCGAGGCCATGGCAGCCCGCCTGCAGGAGCCGGAGGGGCCCGAGATCATTGTGATCAACCCGGAATCCGCAGATGGATATCTGGAATCCAAAACCATGGACACGGCGCGAGCACGTCTGCTCCAACTCGTAGGCGCTGCCGATCGCCACGACAGATTTCGCATCTTCACGCCAGTCACCGAAAAGGGAAGCCCGATCTACGTGCATGCGAAGATCACGATTATCGACGATCGGCTGCTGCGTGTCGGGTCCTCCAACTTCAACAACCGCTCGATGGGGTTTGATTCCGAATGTGACGTTGCCATCGAGGCCCCGTCTGACGACAGGGCGGGCGCAACCGCATCGGTAATCGAGACGATCCGGACGGAGCTTTTGGCCGAGCATCTTGCGACCGAGCCGCATGCGATCCGAGACGCCATCGCCTTGGCGAAAGGGTCGTTCGTGCAAGCGATCGATCGCCTGCTTGGGCCAGGAAAAACGCTGCGGCCTTATGTGCCTGACGAGGTCGGCGCCTTCGAGGAGACCTTGGCAGAAAACGACCTTCTGGACCCCGAAAGCCCCAAAAAGCTCTACGCAAGCTTGACGGGAGGCGGATGGCGTCCGGGCGCTTTGCGTTGAACTGGAACCACTTCGAGGCGCGCTAAGTCTTGACGTTGCGGTCGCTCCATTTCTGGCGCGCATGGGCCTGAAGATCCGCAATGCTGTCGAACTCATCGACAATCTCTTCGCCGATCAGCGTTTCGATCAGATCCTCCAAGGTCACGATGCCGGCAGTTCCCCCGAACTCATCGACGACCAGAGCGACATGCCGATCCTTGTGGATGAGGAAATCGAAAAGCTCCTCCAGTGGCATCGACTCTGTGACCGCCTCCAGGTCGCGCTTCATGTCCTGTAGACGCGTGCCGCCCTTGCCATCCAAGGCTTCGTAGAGAATGTCTGTCTTGAGCACGAAACCTGCGACCTGATCGATCGAACCGTCGAAGACCGGGATGCGGGAGAATTTCAAATCGGCCTTGCGCGCGATCACCGCATCAATCGTCAACTTCTGTTCAAGCGCATACACGACAGTGCGCGGGGTCATGATGTCAGCGACGGTCAGCCGATCAAACTTCAGAAGGTTGCGGAAGACCTTGGAATCCCCCTTGTCGATGACACCTTCGCGATGGCCGATGTCGGCCATTGCCGCAATCTCGTCGCGGCTGACGGGCGGCTGCGGTCTGCCGCGCGACAGGAGGCGGGTGATGAGCTGAGACATCTTCACCAATGGCCACATGGACCATATCATCGGCGGCAGGATGCGCGCGGCCAGCGGCGTAAATGCTCTCCAGTACATCGCACCCAGCGTCTTTGGAATGATCTCCGAAAGCACCAGGATTAGCAGCGTCAGCACGGCCGAAAAAACCGCGATCGCCGCATCCCCAAAGACATGGGCCGCCTGTGCACCCGCTCCGGCCGCACCCGCAGTGTGGGCGACGGTATTCAGGCTGAGGATGGCTGCCAAGGGGCGATCGACATCGTCCTTGAGCATCTTCACCTTGCGGGCTGTCTCCGGCTGTGTCGCTTCGAGCGTGGCAGTGTAGCTCGGCGTGATGCTCAACAATACAGCTTCGAGGATCGAGCATACAAACGAGATAGAGATCGCAATTGCGACGTAGAGAACAAGCAGGGTCATGGTTTTCCAGGATCGAAGGAGAGCTTCAGGACGCAACCTCGGAAGGTTCCATCATTCGCCAATGGTTTCGAAGCTGGATTGTTCCTATTTGCTATTCCTTGGCGTTCGCAGAGGCTGAGACCTGACTACCATGCCTCCTGCGGCTGGCACTTCCATCCAGTTAGAGATTGAAATGTGACATCTGCTTCTGTGGTTCGTCCGACCGAAGCGGACCATCCCCTCACGGCCGCAGCGGTCATCCATTGCCGATTTCGGCTTGGCCATAGTTTTTTGTGCATCAGGTCGCCAATGACGCCAAAACGGGATCCGGCACGGAGAGCGGCAATTATCTCCGCTCGGGAGCGCCAAACCGGGGCTGAGGCGGGCATGTTCGCGTGGCAGCTTTGCGCCTCCAATTCGGTCGGAGAGATCGTCATCGCTCATGCCCGAGAGCGGACATAGCTCTGTGGCGGCGCACGTCGCCTGTGCGCCAAAAGCAGCCGGATGATTCCCTTGGGGAACGGCGGCTTCGTAAAAGCTTCACGACTGGATGGGCCGATATCTGGTAGACTCACATGCCGAACAGGGGTGATTTAATGGCAAGACAAGACCGACAGACGCATTGGCAAGGAGTATACACTACCAAGTCTGACACCGAAGTCAGTTGGTATGAGGAGGCCCCGGACCTATCGCTGACGCTGCTGCATGAAGCGGGACTGATGCCAGGAATGTCAGTAATCGACATTGGTGGTGGTGTGTCGCGGTTGGTAGATGCGCTGGTAGACGCCGGTCAGGCCCACGTTGGCGTTCTTGATCTTTCTAGCGCGGCCCTCGGGGCAGCCAAGTCCCGACTGGCAGACACGGCTCATGTGCAATGGGTTGTATCGGATGTGACCGTATGGACGCCTGACCGCGAGTATGATCTCTGGCATGACCGAGCCGCCTTCCATTTCCTGACAACAGCCGTCGATCAGCAAGCCTATGTTCGCGTGCTGGCACGGGCTCTCAAAGTCGGTGGCAAAGCCGTGATCGGCACCTTCGCAATGGATGGGCCAGAGAAATGCAGCGGCTTGCCCGTTGCCCGTTACGATTCGGAGAGCTTGCAAGCTGTTCTTGGGGAACAGTTTAGGCTCGCTACGACGCGGCGGCATGAACACACAACCCCATGGGGAACGGTGCAGAAATTCCAGTTCAGCATTTTTGAAAAGGTCGGAGGCCAAGCGCCCGGCCATCAGCTTTAATCCCATAACGACATTCCGCTATGGGCCGAACTAGGACCAATCGCCAGGTGTTTGGATGTCGGCTCTCGCCTTTCGGCACCCAAGCATCGGACTGCTCCCTTGCGGGAATGATTTTCGCTATGCGCCTCCATGTCGGACGTGGAGGCCACCGCCTGAGTTGCCCTAAAGCGGACGTGAATCCAAGAAGTGTCATATCGCCTGTGCGCCTTCATTTCCGGCGTTCGGCTTGCAGAACAATAGCCCAGAAGAAACCGTTCGCCCCATGATGCTCAAGGGCTAAATGCGTCGGTTTTCCTGTGTAGGCTATTGCTGGTGAAACAATCTGTTACCTTCTCGACACAAACTGCAGCCCAGCCCTCTGCTAAGTGAGGAGGGCTGCGCTATGAATGGACTTGCGGAGAGAATACCCTTGGATGCCTTAGCCGAAATTCTGATCGTTGACGATGACGGCCAGATCCTGATCCTTGTGGCAAAGTTCCTGAGGGCAAACGGGTTCCGTGTTCACACGGCGCGTAACGGGGTCGAGATGGCCGAGACTTTGAAGCGGCTTTCAGTGGATCTAATTGTCCTTGATCTGATGCTCCCGGGCAAGAACGGGCTGGAGATCTGCCGTGAGCTCCGTCGCAGTTCGTCCGTCCCAATCATCATGCTGACGGCCAAGGGCGACGAGACGGATCGCATTATCGGTCTTGAGGTCGGGGCCGACGACTATCTGCCCAAACCCTTCAATCCTCGCGAGTTGCTGGCACGCATCGGTGCCGTGCTAAGGCGGACCCGCACGGCTGGCAACCCGACGACTGAGCGTGCCGGTCGGAGCTTCAGCTTTGCTGGGTGGTCGCTCGACACGATGAAGCGTGAATTGACCGCACCGAGCGGCGTTGTCGTGGATCTGTCGACGGGGGAATACGACCTGCTGCTTGCTTTCCTAGAAGCGCCGCAGCGCGTGCTCAGTCGTGAGTTCCTCTTGGATGCGGCCCGCAATCGCGCAATCGAAGGCTATGATCGGTCGATCGATGTCCAGGTCAGTCGTCTGCGTCGCAAGCTCGACGGGCGTGAGGATCTCATCAAGACAGTGCGCGGCGCGGGTTATCTCTTTGCAACGGATGTCGTTCGTGCCTGATGGTCGTTCCGAAACACGGTTACAAGGCTGGTGGCGGTCGATAGACAGCCTGAGACTGCGGACAGCCCTCGTCGTGCTGTTTGGCATCTCTCTCGTCCATTTTGGAAGCCTCTTCACTTACCACCAGAGCCTGGAAAAAGAACTGGACCTCGCAAATGAAGTCCGGCTTGCAGACCAGCTACTGACAATCAAACGATCCGTCATGCGTGCGCCGCTCGATGAACGGGAGGATGTCGCGCACGACTTCTCCGGCGGTTCGATAGACGCCCATTGGGGTTCAACTCCCTATGCGGTTGAGGGCGATACCGCTGGTCAGAACTGGGAACCCCTTCGTCGCAACCTTCGTGCACTTGCTCCCGAAATCGCCGAAGACGGTCTAATCATCGGGCCGGATAACCAGGCAGGTGATGATCCGCATCTGGCAGTCGTGTCGATCAAGCTCCCCGATGCGTCGTGGATCAACGTCAATCTTGTCTCCTGGGACCGCAAGGTGCCGCCGCCGGGAGGAATGCTGGTTTCGACGACCTTGATGGCTCTCGGGGCAGTCGTCGTCTCCATGCTTCTGGTGCGCTGGTTCACTCGTCCTCTGACTGCTGTCGCTACCGCGGCCAAGGATTTCTATCGAGGCAAGACCGTCGTGCCCGTTGCGGAAAACGGTCCGCGGGAGGTGGTTGAACTGGCCGTCGCCTTCAACGACATGCAACGGCGCATCGAGCGATTGATCGAAGATCGCACCCAAGCACTCGCAGCCGTTTCGCATGATTTGAAGACCCCGATCACACGACTGCGGTTCAGAGCCGAGGATCTGGCCGATGGTGTCGCGCGCGACGCAATGGCCGAGGATTTGACTGAGATGGAGCGGATGCTCGATCAGACGCTGTCTTTCCTCCGCGGTGATCGTAGCGACGAGGAACTGAAGCCGATCGACATCGTCGCGATCCTTGAAACTCTCGTCGATGATGCGGTCGATCGCGGCGCATCCGTCGAGCTTTCCGGTGCTGCTCATGCAATTATCACGGGGCGTCGGCTGGCGCTCAAGCGAGCCTTCTCCAATCTCATCGAGAACGCACTCAAATATGGCGAGAGGGCGGGGGTTGAGGTCTATGACCGGCAATCCGACGTTGTCGTTAAAATCAGTGATGAAGGCACCGGCATTGCTTCCGAGGACATCGAACGAGCCCTTTCGCCCTTCGTTCGGCTTGAGCCATCGAGAAATCTCGAGACAGGCGGCTTCGGGCTCGGACTCCCGATTGCCCAGGCGATCATTGACGGGCATTCCGGTACGCTTCGCCTGGAGAACGGTCAAACGGGAGGGCTGGTCGTCAGTGTCATCCTCCCGAAGGACTCGCCAAAATCATCCTGAAACATTCTGTAACAATCGGGACATCGACGGACAAAGAGGCGCAGCTACACCGAAGCAAATCAACTTTTGCTCAGGGTTACGATGGTCGACCGATTCGCCTCTGTCCTCGCTGGAATTTGCCTTTCCATCACAGGACTTGCTGCATCCTCCGCTGCGGCCCATGAGGGCCATGATCACGGCGCTCCGCCTCCGCCTGTCTCCACCACGATCGCACCGCGCGCCGACGCTTCGACGGCCGATCTCGAGCTGGTTGCTGTAGCGCGCGGAGAGCGGCTGGAAATCTTCCTCGACAGCTTCAAGGGCAATGAACCGGTCGACGGTGCGATGCTTGAAATTGACGGCCCTTCAGGAACGCTTACAGTCGAACCTGCGGGCGAGGGGACCTACGTGGCGAATGCGCCATGGCTGACAAAGCCCGGCTCGTATGATCTTGCCATCTCCGTGATGGCCGGAGACATCTTCGACGTCCTGACAGTCACCATGGTGATCCCCGAGATGGCCAGCACCGCCGTGCCAGTGGCTGCCGCTGATGGTTTCCTGATCAGTTCGGCTTTTGCGCAGGACGTGGGCGCGCGGCTGCAGCGACAGGACATGACACTGTGGGCCGTCGGCGGTGGCGGTATCGTGGTCGGGCTTCTCCTTGCTGCACTCTTCCGCCGCCGCAAACCTGCCGCATCTGTCGCTGCGATCGCGGCAGCCCTCGTGCTTGCCGGAGCACCGCAGTCCGCGGCCGCTGGTCCTGCAGCACTCACGGCGCAAGCAGCCGAACGGGATGTCGCCCAGCGTTTTGCCGATGGTTCGATTTTCGTGCCGAAGACAACCCAGCGCATCCTTGCCATCCGCACGATCTTCACGGAACAGGCCGCCCATTCTGGTACCGTCGAGTTGCCGGCGCGTATCATCCCAGACCCAACGACATCCGGCTATGTCCAGGCATCCGTGTCGGGAAGGCTTCTACCGCCGCCCGGCGGCTTCCCCCAACTCGGCACGCGTGTCGCCGCTGGCGATGTGCTGGCGCTGGTCCAGCCCTCACTCAGTGCCGCTGATCTGACGAGCCAGCAGCAGCAGGCTCGAGAGCTCGACCAGGAGATCATGTTGGTCGAACGAAAGCTGCAACGCTTCGAGCGGCTTCAGTCGGTGGTGGCGCGCGCCGAGATCGAGGATGCAACACTGGAACTCCAGGGCCTGAAGGCACGGCGCGCCAATCTGGAACAGGCACCGACGGCGGCTGAAAAACTGACCGCACCCGTATCAGGCGTCATCGCTGCGGCCCAGGCCGTTGCAGGACAGATCGCAGAGCCCAACACCATCATCTTCCAGATCATCGATCCCAGCCGTTACTGGGTTGAAGCTTTGAGCTTCGACGCGCATTCGGTCACTGGTATGGCCAGAGGCAAGTTCATGGACGGCCGGACCGCCGAGCTCACCTATCGAGGAAGCGGCCTTGCCGATCGTAATCAGGCGATCCCCATACACTTCAGCGTCGAGGAGACGCCTGATGGTATTCGCGCCGGGCAATTGCTGACCGTCTTGTCGTCGACCACGCAAGAGCGTGCAGGCATCGCTGTTCCGCGCACGAGCGTGCTGCGTGCCTCAAACGGCCAGTCGCTCGTCTATGAACACACCAACGCTGAACGTTTCGTTCCGAGGGAAGTCCGTACCGAGCCGCTGGATGGCGATCGTCTTCTCATCGTGTCCGGGGTCGAAGCCGGAAAACGCATCGTCACACAGGGTGCCGAACTCCTGAACCAGATCCGCTGAGGCTCCGATGTTCAATTTTCTCGTCACCCAGTCACTCAAGAACCGCCTCTTCGTATTGGCGATTGCCGCCGTCATGATGATCTACGGGGCATTCACAGCCACACGTTTGCCCGTTGATGTCTTCCCGGATCTCAATCGGCCGACCGTCACGATCATGACGGAGGCCGAGGGGCTCGCACCGGAGGAGGTCGAACAGCTCGTCACCTATCCGCTCGAATCCCAGATGAACGGCCTTCCCGGTGTGAGCCGTGTCCGCTCGACTTCGGGCGTCGGTCTCTCGATTATCTATGTCGAATTCGACTGGGACACGGATATCTATCGCAACCGCCAGCAGATCGCCGAGCGTCTGTCACTCGTGCAGCCGCAATTGCCCGCCAATGTCGTGCCGCAGATGGGACCGATCAATTCGATCATGGGTCAGGTCATGCTGATTGCTGTGACCGGGCCTGAAACCATTTCGGCCATGGAGTTGCGGGAACTGGCCGATTTCACTGTCCGACCGCGAATCCTTAGCATTCCGGGTGTCGCCCAGGTCATTCCGATCGGGGGCGAAGTTCGCCAATATCGCGTATCTCCGAACTCCGCCGCCATGCGGGCACTCGGCGTGTCCTTCGAACAGATTGAGCAGGCTCTCGCGCAGTTCGGCTCCAACACCGGGGGCGGCTTCACAGACCAGTACAGCCGCGAGTTCCTGATCCGCAATGTCGGCCGCACTCAAAACATCGAGGATCTGGCGAGCGTGGTGGTTGCCAGTGTCGATGGCCAGCCGGTTCTCCTGCGGCAGGTCGCGGAAGTCGGATTTGCACCACGCCTGAAGCGCGGAGATGCCGGTTACCAGGGGCAGTCTGCCGTCATCGTTTCGGTAGAAAAGCAACCTGATATCGACACTGTCAAATTGACCCGCGAAGTCGAGGCAGCCCTTAGCGAAATCAGCGCCACATTGCCCGCGGGCGTCAAGGCCGATCAGGTCCTGTTCCGGCAGGCCAATTTCATCGAGACTTCGATCGGAAACGTGCAGAAGGTTCTCGCCGAGGCAATCGTCGTTGTTGCCATCATCCTGTTCGTCTTCCTCCTGAATACCCGGACGACAGCGATCTCGCTGACGGCTATTCCGGTATCCATTCTGGTCACCGCTATCGTCTTTCACCTGCTCGGGTTGTCGATCAATACGATGACGCTTGGCGGGTTGGCGATCGCCATCGGCGAACTGGTGGACGATGCCGTCGTTGACGTGGAAAACATCTTCCGGCGCCTGCGGGAAAACCGGGAAAAGGGCAATCCTCGTTCGGTGTTCGACGTCGTCGTCTCCGCAAGCCAGGAAGTCCGCTCGGGCATCGTCTACGCAACGATGATCATTGTTCTGGTCTTCGTGCCCTTGTTTGCCCTGTCAGGCATTGAGGGCCGGCTCTTCGCGCCGCTCGGTCAAGCCTACATCATCTCCATCCTCGCTTCGCTCGTGGTCTCGATCACGCTGACCCCCGTCATGGCCTATTACATGCTGCCGGGCTTGAAGCGTCTCGATGAGCATGAGGGCGTGGTCGTGCGGGTCCTCAAACGCGCCAACCGTCGGCTGCTCGACTGGTCTTTCCGCCATCCGAACATCTTGATGACGACCGTGGTCGCGGGTGTCGTGGCAGCGGTTCTGTTTGCCACCCAACTGCCGCGATCGTTTCTGCCGCCCTTCAATGAAGGGACACTGACGATCAGCATGCTCTTTAACCCCGGCATCTCGCTTGCCGAAAGCCATCGGGTCGGCCTGATCGCGGAGCGGTTGATCATGGAAGTGCCCGAGGTCGAGCAGGTGGGCCGTCGCACGGGACGCGCCGAACTCGACGAACATGCAGAGGGCGTCCACTCGTCCGAAATCGAAGTGGCGCTCGCTGCAGACGGTCGGTCCAAGGACGAGATCATTGCCGATATCCGCTCGCGGCTCTCGGTCCTGCCCGTCGCCACCAATGTCGGCCAGCCGATCTCGCATCGCCTCGATCATATGCTGTCGGGCGTGCGGGCGCAGATCGCACTCAAGATCTTCGGTGAGGATCTCGACAGCATCCGCGGCTTTGCTGAAGAGTTTCGTGGCAAGCTGGCGGAGATCCCTGGGATCGTCGACCTGCAGGTCGAAAAGCAGGTTCGCATCCCGCATCTCGAGGTCATTGTCGATTACCGGCGGGCTGCCCTTTACGGCATCCAGCCGGCGGCCGTGACCGAGCAGCTTGAGCGCCTGTCGAACGGGACGGTCGTGTCCCGCATCGTCGACGGCAACAAGCGGTTCGACGTCGTGCTGCGTCTCGAGGACGAGACCCGCAGCACCAAGGGGCTATCGGATCTCCTCATCGAGACGCCTGCAGGCTGGATCCCAGTCAGCCAGATCGCAGAAGTCCGCGAGACCGATGGTCCAAACCAGATCCTTCGCGAAAACGGCAAGCGTCGCGTCGTGGTGCTCGCCAATACGGACGGCGAAGCCGACATGGCAACAGTTATTGCCGAGATCCGCAAGGTGATCGCGACCTCGACGCTTCCGCCCGGCTTCTTCGTCAGCCTGGAAGGCACCTTCCAGGCGCAGGAGGAATCTATGAGGACCATCGGCCTCCTCTCGATCATCTCGCTGACGATGGTGTTTGCGATCCTCTATTCGCGTTATCGCTCGGTGCTCTTCGTCTCCATCATCATGGCGAGCGTGCCGCTTGCGTTGATCGGCTCGGTCACCGCGCTCTGGATTGCCGGCCAGCCGCTTTCTGTTGCCTCGATGATTGGCTTTATCACCCTGACCGGCATCTCGACACGGAATGGCATCCTGAAGATCAGCCACTACATCAACCTCGCGATCCAGGAAGATCTACCGTTCGGCAAGGAACTGGTCGTGCGGGGCTCACTGGAACGTCTGACCCCGGTCTTGATGACGGCCCTGTCTGCGGGTGTCGCCCTGATCCCGCTGATGATCGATGCGACCGCACCTGGCAAGGAAATCCTCCACCCGGTCGCGATCACGATCTTTGGAGGCTTGGTCACAGCGACCGTACTCGACACGCTTCTCACGCCGACGCTGTTCCTGAAATACGGCCGCAAGCCACTGGAGCGCCTCGTCGAGCAGGCTCGCACTCAAGTGAGGGACGCGGTGCAACCCGCCGGAACGTCCACACAAACCATTGAAGCCTTTTAAGTCCTACCAGGAGAATTCCATGCGTCGCAGTCTGCTCGCCCTTTCCCTCGTCTTCTGCATGACAGCTTTGCCAGCCTATGCACACGCGCCACGCCCCGGCCCAAATGGCGGCCTGAAGGTTGACGCAGGCGCAAACCACCATGTCGAACTCGTGGCGACAGGAACGACTGAAGTGACGGTCTATCTGTTCGATGCTGCAGACCAGCCTGTCTCGGCAACCGGACACACAGGCAATGCAATCCTTTTGATCGACGGCGCTGTTCGTCGGTTTGCGCTGTCTGCTGCTGATGGCAACCGCCTCACGGGGACTTCGCCCGTTCCGGTCAATCCGGGTGTCAAGGGTGCGATCCAGGTGATCACCCCGGACGGGACCACCGCGCAGGGGAAGTTCTAATCTCGGAAGCGCGCGAGGGAGAGTGGTAGGATCCTTGACTTGGGGCAAAGATGTCACGCCATCGCCGTGCCAAGATCAGGTCATCAACTGTCTGGAGCCCTGCCGTGCATCTCCCTTCATTTTGGGGGGGGGCTAACCGAAGGTCGCAGGAGAGAGAATGAGACGCAGACAGTTTTTGGCTGTGGCTGCCACGGTGGCTATGACACCCGCCACTGGCTTCGCCGCAGCGCCATCGGTCATCCTGCATAAGGATCCCAATTGTGGCTGCTGCTCATCATGGGGCGATGCCTTTACCAAGGCGGGCTTCTCGGTTCGCGCTGTTGAGGAACCGGACATGGATCAGTTCAAACAGCGCTTCAAGGTTCCGCTGTCCGTTCGAGCCTGCCACACAGCGGAAGTACAAGGCTATTTCCTTGAGGGACATGTGCCGATCGATGCCGTGAGAAGGCTGCTCGATGAACGACCACCCCTGGCCGGGCTCGCAGTCGCAGGAATGCCATTGGGTTCGCTTGGCATGGGCGGTTCGCCGGAACCCTACGACGTCATCGCAATTCCGCGCGATGGGGGTGAGATGTATGTTTATCAGTCATTCAAGCCGGACTGACAGGAACTGCTGCTTTTGCAGGCTACAGTCCAAACGACTGGAGGATCGGGCACGGACCGCTCTTCCCAGATGAGCACTCTGCAACCAGGCGCTGGAGCGCGTCGCGGGTCCGATTGAGTTCGGCGATCCGAGTTTCCAGCGCGATTAGCCGCGCCTTTGCTGCCTCGCGTGCCCGCTCCCTGTCATCTCCGGCATCGAGTTCGAGCAGTTCTCGTATCTCCTCCAGCGTAAAACCAGCGGTCTGGGCCTGCCGGATGAACTGCAGACGCCTCAGATCCTCAGTTCCATAGCGCCTGCCACCCTCAAGACGCTTAGGGGTCTTCAGAAGACCCTTGCGCTGGTAGAACCTGACCGTCTCCACGCCGACGCCGCCGGCTGATGCAAATTTTCCGATTGTCATGTCCATGGGGTGTTGACTCCGTACCATGGTACGGAACCTATGGTCTTGCCAACTGTTTCACAAGCCAAAGGAGACGTGAAATGTTGGACAGAGTAACACCCTCGACCACAGCGAAGAAAGCCGTCCTCTACCGGATGGTGACTGCGGAGCATACGTGCCCGTACGGCCTGAAAGCCAAGGACCTGCTCAAGCGATCAGGCTACGAGGTCGAAGACCATCATCTGAAAACGCGCGCGGAAACGGACGAGTTCAAGCAGGAGCATGACGTCCAGACAACGCCCCAGGTTTTTATCGGCGGAAGCCGTATCGGAGGCTATGACGATTTGCGACGGCACTTCGGTAAGTCGGTTGCAGATCCCAAGGCGACGACCTATCGGCCTGTCATCGTGCTGTTTGTCTTGACTGCCCTGATGGCAATGGCAGCAAGCTACGCCGTTCTCGGGACGCCTCTCACCATCAGGGCAGCCGAATGGTTCATCGCCTTCTCGATGGTCGTTCTGGCCATGCTCAAGCTTCAAAATGTCGAAACCTTCGCGACGATGTTCCTGAACTACGATCTGCTCGCGAAGCGGTGGGTGCCATACAGCTATATCTATCCCTATGCCGAAGGACTCGCGGGCGTCCTGATGGTCGCCGGCATCGCGAACTGGCTGTCTGTTCCCGTGGCTCTGTTCATTGGTGGCATTGGCGCAGCTTCGGTCTTCAAGGCCGTTTACATCGACAAGCGTGAGCTGAAATGCGCCTGCGTCGGTGGATCGAGCAACGTACCGCTCGGGTTCATCTCACTCACCGAGAACCTGATGATGATCGCGATGGCGGTGTGGATGGCATTGGCCTACTCCGGGATCATGCCAGGACATCAAATGTGATAACCTAGCCATCAAACGAAACGAGGATGCCGGCGGAGCGATCCGCCGGCATCTGACATCTCACATCACCCGCTTGATGTCGCTATAGGCGCCGTCGGTCTTCAGCGTCACCGTCACGGGATCGCCGGTCCGGTTGCGCCAGAACCAACCATGATTGCCGTCGAAGGCAGCTTCCAGAACGCCAGTGTCCTCGGCAACGCCGCGACCCTTCTCGTAGCTGATGCTTTCGCCGCCACCGTCACCATGGGTGTCGAAGTTCACCTTCGAGCCATTGGCGGTCCACGCATAGTTCGCCTTGGCGCCCTTGAGCATGACGAGCTTGACCTCAGCACCTTCGCCAGGCTGCAGCGTGATCGACACTTCGTCCTGACGCACGGCATCCTGCGCATAGGCCGCGGAGATGCCGAATTCGCGGATGATACGCTCAAGAAGGTTCGATCCTTCTTGTGATCCGGGTGCCGGCTGCGGAGCAATGAGGCTCTCGCCTGCATTCTGGTCCTTGATGCGGTCGAGTTCGGCTTCTTCGGCAAGCTGCGCCTTGATCTCGCCCATCTCGGTCAGGCCCATGGCGGAGCCGAGGCCCGTCGGATCGATCGCATATTCCGAGGGCATGACCACGGTGACCAGGAGAACACCTGCGGCGATGACCGAGAGGATCGTCGACTTGACGAGCTGTGCCGAGGACGGGAGGTCGTCGGGATTGGGAGCTTGAGAATTGAACATGGTTTATTCCTCTGAGGTTCAGGAAACGAAGTAGCCGGTCATCTGCATGCCAAACAGCAGCCAGCCGGCGGTCATCATCAGGACATTGGCGGTATAGGCATGGCGCAGGAAACCCGAGGTCTTGCGCCAGTAGCTCATGGCAATCAGGATGATGGCGAGCGCGATAAGCTGGCCGATCTCGACGCCGACATTGAAGGCGAGCAGGTTGGGGATCAGCCCGTCCTCGGCAATGTCGTATTCGAGGATCTTGGTCGCGAGACCGAGCCCGTGGAACAGGCCAAAGACGAGAGTCGCCACCTTGGTGTTCGGCTGGAAGCCTAGCCAGCGCTGGAAGGCACCGAGATTGTCGAGTGCCTTGTAGACGACCGAAAGCCCGATGATCGCATCGATGAGATAGGCGCTGACATTCCAGCCGTAGTAGACGCCGAGCAGCATCGTGGTCGAATGGCCCACGGCAAACAGGCTGACATAGAGGGCGATGTGCTTCAGCCTGTAGAGGAAGAAGATCACGCCGAAGAGGAAGAGCAGATGGTCATAGCCGGTGACCATGTGCTTGGCGCCCAGATAGATGAAGGGGATGATGTGGACCCCCGAGATCTCCTGGATATAGCCCTTGTCGCCTTCGGCAACGGCATGGGCCGCCGCCCCATGGGCGAAGAGCAGCAAAGAGAGGCTGGCAAGCAGCAGGGTGGCGACGATGTGGCGGGTATAATCCCTGTGCCACACGCCTCCGAGAAGCAGTGTTGTCATGTTGGATATCCGTGAACGGTTGAACCGACCGCCTGGGCGGGATGGATCAGACGAGGTTCACGAAGCGTGGCGGGCGGTCGATGCCATAAAGGCGACCATCATCCCGCGTCGTATCGATCAGGATGAAGGCCGAGTGCCGACCATCCGGCACCTTGGGCCGGGATCCGGACACGAGACCGGCTTTTTCATGCGTATGGTCAGCATGATGATGGTCAGTATCAGCCGTGCCGACGCCAAAATCCTGATCATCGTCGTGAGAGTGATCGCCATGATCATGTCCATGGGAATGGTCCAGCATGGACTGAGCCGAGGCGTGTTCGATCAGCGGATGACTACTCTGGGGCACGAACGAAAACACCAGCGTGGCGAGGATCGCCAGCATGGTCATCAACAGAGATCCGAATCGTCGTCCACCGCGAAACTTCATGGCCGACGAGATAGCCCTGATTGATGGCGGAAACAAGAAAGCCGATTGAAATATCCCCTCCAGGGGGATAGGAATGGCCCATGAGCGAACATCGACACGAAACGCATCCCGACATCATCAAGCGCCTCAAGCGCGCCGAGGGCCATCTGAGGAGTGTTACCGCCATGATTGAGGCGGGCAAGCCTTGCCTCGACATCGCCCAACAACTGGATGCCGTTGAGAAGGCAGTCCGCAACGCCAAGCGCACGCTGATCCAGGACCATCTCGACCATTGCCTGGAGGAAACGGTCGGTGCGCTGGATCTTTCGCAGCGAAAGACGATCGACGACTTCAAGACCATCACGAAGTACCTCTGAAGGACGCGGTCGATGCTGGATGTTCTGCGCAATCGAACCTACCGGCATCTGTTTTTCGCGCAGGTCATCGCGCTTGTTGGAACGGGGCTTGCCACCGTCGCCCTGGGTCTGCTTGCCTTCGATCTCGCAGGCGACCGTGCCGGAGCGGTGCTGGGTACCGCGCTGGCGATCAAGATGATCGCCTATGTCGCCGTCGCGCCGATTGCCGGAGCCTTCGCTGAAGTGCTGCCGCGCCGGGCCATGCTGGTTACGCTCGATCTCATCAGGGCCGCAGTCGCGCTCTGTCTGCCCTTCGTTTCGGAGATCTGGCAGGTCTATGTCCTGATCTTCGTTCTCCAGTCTGCGTCTGCCGCCTTCACCCCGGCATTCCAGGCGACCATTCCTGATGTCCTGCCGGAAGAAAAGGACTATACTCAGGCGCTTTCTCTCTCCAGGCTCGCCTATGATCTGGAAAGCCTTGTCAGCCCGATGCTGGCGGCTGCCCTGCTGACGGTCATCTCCTTCCACTCGCTCTTTGCCGGAACCGTATTCGGATTTCTGGCCTCGGCGGCACTCGTCGTTTCTGTGACGCTGCCCAATCATCCCGCGAAAGAGCGCCGGAGCATCTACGAGCGCACGACACGCGGTTTGAAGATCTATCTCGCGACGCCACGGCTTCGCGGTCTGCTCGCACTCTGCCTCACGGTGTCTGCCGCAGGCGCCATGGTGATCGTCAACACCGTCGTCTTCGTGCAGGCAAAGTTCGAACTGGCGGCCTCCGACACGGCGATCGCACTCGCTGCATTCGGGTCGGGATCGATGGTCGCGGCACTCGTTCTGCCCAGGCTTCTCGACCGAATGCCAGACAGGTTGGTCATGCTCTACGGCGCTGCACTGCTCAGTGCAGGTCTGATCGCGACCGCGTTCATCGAGACCTACGTTTTGCTGCTGGCGCTCTGGTTTCTCCTTGGGATCGGCTACTCCGTTGTTCAGACACCATCCGGCCGTCTGCTGCGGCGATCAGCTCATCCGGAGGACCGGCCAGCACTCTTCGCGGCCCATTTCGCCCTGTCTCACGCCTGCTGGCTGATAACCTATCCCCTTGCCGGGTGGCTCGGTGTCGTCGTTGGTCTTCCTGGGACCGCCTTGATCATGGCGGCGATGGGCGCGGCGGGTCTTGTTACCGCGGTGTCCCTTTGGGAGATGGCGGATGAAGCCGAGGTGGAACACAGTCACGATGACCTTGCAGATGATGACCCACATCTGCGCGAGGGACACCATCGCCAAGGTCGCCGGCACAGTCATGCCTTCATGATCGATCGGCTACATCCGGACTGGCCACGTGAGCACTAATATCGGCTGATACAAGTTTTTCGGTATCTGTGGAATGTCCGATGTCGGTGCCCAACACAGAGATTGCTTGCGGGTCCCCAGCCGGTTTTGCGAGACCCGCTCAAGCACGACGGATGGCCTGAAGCACGGCAGCCAGGATTGCTCAAGTTGTTGAGAAGGCGTCGCTTTTTTCTGTGAGAAACAGTCGCTGATTTTGAGCGGAAAAGCGACCTAAAATGGCCCGCCTGGAGAGCCTGGATTCTCACATGATTTCAGAGACTTGACAAAATATCCTTTGATTTTCCTGTGTTTTCCCGCCGAGAGCGACTGTGGGTGCCGTCTTTGTGGCCTGGCTTTGGGCTGACGTCGATATGGCGGGAGAGCGGCAATCATTTCCGCTTACCGAGTAGGGCTCGCAAGAATGCAGTGTGCCTTGATTTTGCTTTTGCAGATCTGGTTCCTCTGACATCCGCAGCACTTATAGGGAGCCAGGACCTGTACCAACGACGGCCCGTTACGACGATGCCAGTACTCAGGCACGAGAGCTCGTTTTGCAAAAAACTCATTTGGGGACGAGCACCTCTCCCCTTGCCAGCAATCTTGCCGTTCTCAGTAGGCCTGCGGACTTCAGAACGAAGCCTTCTGAACTGTCCTCGTAGTCGACAGTCACGTCGATGGCGCCGCTCGGATGTTCAATTTTTACCAGAGCAGGAATGCCGTCAGGAAGTGTGGCAAGTCCTTCGACCACTGTGCCGGGCGTGAGAACGCAGGACGCAAGGCACTGCGCACCCGTGACTGCCATGGTGGGATGGCAGTTGAGTGGCATAAAGTAACGCGCGGTAATCGTTCCGCCGTCTCGCGGGGGCGATAGCAACGCGAACTTCGGAACGACGGAGCTTAAGACGTCACCCATGCCCATCCGCAGCCCCGCCTCGCGGCGGATCGGCTCCATCCGCTCATAGAATGCGCGATTTGCGTCCAACTCTTCCACCGTCTCGTAGCCTGAAAGTCCGAAGGCATCAGCGCGCGCGATGACGATGGGCATGGCGACGTCCATGCAGGTCACGGCTATGCCGTCGATCTCGTCGACCAGATTGCCAGTTGGCAGCAAGGCGCCTGTCGATGACCCGACCACGTCCATGAAGTTGAGATAGATCGGAGCGGCTGTTCCGGGCACACCATCAATGGAGGCATCCCCCTCGTAAGACACGGTGCCGCCTGGGGTCTGCACGACAGCTTCCACCTTTGCGCCGGTATTGACCGAATGGATGCGTACACGCGTTACGTCCTCGGTTGTCGGCACGATGCCGAGTTCGATGGCTGCCGGCCCGACACCGGAAAGGATATTGCCGCATGTCGGCCTGAAATCGACTTTCCGGTCCGCGACGCTCACCTGGGCGAAGAAGTAATCGACATCACAGCCAGGTTCCTTCGATTTCGACAGCATGGCCACCTTGGTCGTGACCGCCGTGCCGCCGCCAATGCCGTCGATGTTGAGCGGATGGCCAGAGCCAAGCGCCGCCACCAGCACGCGCTCAAGGTCGACAAGCTCGCTCGGCAGATCTTCGCGGCGGAAGTATGGGCCGCGGGATGTTCCCCCGCGCATGAACAGGAAGGGAATGGCAGTCTGCGCCATGCTCGTCTCCATCGATGAAATGAAAGTCAGGGAAACAGCCCGGCTCGGGTCTCCCCGAGCCGGGCAGCGGTGGCGTCACCGGAGCGGCCAGGGGAGGTCTGCGAAGTCCTGGAGCACACCGCTGGGGAAATTGAGGGACAGCGCCCAGGCAAGCAGAAGGACGAAGCCTGCGGCTGCCGCGGTCATGATGACTGTTGCCAGCCAGCCGGTCTGAGCCCTGACCCTGAGAAAGACGGGAAAGAAGACGAGCAGCGCGAGATAGAAGCCAACCAGCGCTGTCATGGCGACAAGTCCCGTAATCCAGGCCAGTCCGCCCCACAGATTACCCATGCCGTCCTGGCCGACATGGTCGCCGGTCAGTTCGTTGTCGCAGTGGGCGTGATGGCCAGCCTTGGAAAACCAGAGTTGAGGCAGCAGTATCGCACTCATCACTAGGCCGATCAGCGCTACCGATAGAGGGAAGACCTGGGCGAGGAACCCATGGTTCAGGGAGTCCTCGGCGGCGAGCAAAAAGATTGCTGTAATGCCTGCACCAAAGGCTAGCTGCGGCAGACGGCTGGCTTTGTCCGTCAGCTTGTGGATCTGCTGGTCCGAACCGGCGGTGGGCGCGCTCTCATCCACACGGTTGCGAAGCCCGAACCATACAGAAGCAAGGGTCATGAGACCAAGCGCGATAACGCCCGGGCGACCAAGGAAAGCCCATCCGTTGAACTGGAGGGCCTGGTAGAAATAGGTTTCGGCCTGAGGTGCGAGGACATATCCGATCAGCAGAGCAGGTCTTGGCCAACCGAAACGCTTCATCAATACGCCGAGCACGCCAAGCCCGACCAAAGCAACGAGGTCGGCGAGAGAGCGCGTGGCTTGAAATGCCGCAAAGCAGATCAGCACGATCATGAAAGGGGCCAGCTTCTGGAAGGGTATTTGCGTCAGCTTCGAGATCGGCAACGCAAGCAAAAGGCAGATCCCGGCGCCGAAGATGTTGGCAAGGGCCAGCGACCAGATGATGGAATACGTGATGTTGAGGTCCGTGCCGACCATGGAGGGACCAGGCTCAATGCCGAGCAGCACCATGCCGCCGAGGAAAACGGCCATGGCACCGGAGCCAGGGATGCCAAACAGCATCGTGGGTAGGAGCGCGCCGCCCTGCATGGCATTGTTGGCGCTTTCCGGCGCAATCACGCCACGGATATCGCCTTTGCCGAATTGAGGATCCTTTTTGACTGTCTGAACGGCGTGGCCATAGGCAATCCAGTCCACTACGGACCCGCCGAGTCCAGGAATGGCGCCGATGATGCATCCAAACCCCGAACAGCGGATCGAAAGCCAGACATTGGCCCACCAGTCCCGCAATCCCTGAAACCAACCTGCGCCAAGTGCATTGCCCTGTGCAATTGCAGCATTGCGGCGCAGCAGATCGGCGATTTCCGGGATTGCGAAGAAGCCAAGACCGACAATGACCAGAGGAATTCCGTCATAAAGATAGTCGGATCCGAAGATCATCCGGAATTCGCCGGTAGCAGGTGCGCCGCCGATCGAGCCAATGATCAAGCCGACACAGCAGGCCGCAAGACCCTTGGCGAGACTCTTCCCCGCGAGAACGGCGACCATGGAGAGGCCGAATAAGGCCAACATGAAAAGCTCGGCCGATCCGAAAGACAGGATCAGCGGTCGGGCAATAACGACAAAACCTGTCAGGACAATCGCACCGAAGACCCCTCCGAACATGGAGGATATGAAGGCGGCAGAGAGTGCCCGCGCAGCTTGCCCGTTGCGGGCAAGCGGAAAACCATCAAGGACTGTCGCCTGGCTCGCCGACGAGCCGGGTATGCCCATCAGCACCGACGAAAAGGTGTCGGAGGTGGGGATAACGGCGACAAGACCGATAAGCATGGCAAGCGCACTGATCTCGTCCATTCCATAAAGAAACGGAATAAGCAGGGACAGCCCAGCGATGCCGCCCAGACCAGGGATTACCCCGATGACCAGGCCAACCGAGACGCCGATCAGCATGAAGAAAAGGTGTTCAACTGCCAGGAGTGAACCCAAGGCAGACAACAGGGTCTCGATCACGGTTATGACTCCGCGTTTGCCGCGACCAGCGCGACATTGGGTAAATTGTGGGGAGGTGTGAGAAGTGGCGGGTCGCGCTTGCTTAAGGCGACCCGCCTTTCAATCGATCAGTCTTGACCGAGTTTCACGCCGTAGGTCTCAGCCAGCATGTCGGCGACTTGCTTTCGCAACTCAGGTGCCAGATCCGTTGCCTTGTCGAACAGCGCCTGCGCAAGTTCGCCGGTCACCTGCTCATAGGTGCCGAGCACGGCTTCCGCATTGGCCTTATAGTCAGGGTCGGACTTCATGTCTTCGAAGGCCTTCTGGTAGGCGGCAACGATCTCGTCCGGCGTATCCTTGGGCAGGAACACCATCTTCTGAGCCGGAAAGCCGGCAACATAGAAAGCCATATAGGCATCGTAAGCAGGGCCGCTGGGCTTCTGACCTGTCAGCTTCTCATAGGCTTCGGGATATGTTGGCAGGTCGGGGAAGGTCGGATCCCGCACCACATTGCCGGCTGCGTCGAGGACGCCAAGGCTAAAGAGCGGAACCGCCTGACCGGCCTCAACGAGCGGCTGAACGCTCTTCATGTAGGCAGATGAGGTCTGGAAATCGATGTTGACTTCTTCGCGTTCGAAGGCGAGGCGGCCATCTCCGCGCCCCTTGAAGCCGAAGACGTGCTGCACGTTCAGATCCATCGCCCGGAAGCCGAGCAGTGGCACAAGATCAAGCGAAGTCGCGCCCTGGCTCGCATAGACGAGATCCTTGCCCTTGAGCATGCCGATGTCATCAACGCTTTTGAGACCAAGTGTCGGCGTGGTGTAGACTACGCCACCCGTCGGGCTCGCCATCGCGATCTTCCAGTCTTTGTATTCGTAGCGTACGCGCGGATCGCCGAGCAGATAGGGGAACTGCGTGGATGCCGAGGTCCCGAGGATCATCAGACCATCGGGCTTGGCGCGCGCGGCAAACAGGTTGCTCCCCTTGGTCGAGCCGCCGCCCGGTTCGTTGACGACCACCACCACCGGGTTGCCGGGGAGATATTTGCCGAGCAGTTGTGCATTAAAACGGCCCCAGGTGTCAGATCCGCCGCCGGCAGAGAACGGAATGATCCACTCGATCGTCTTGCCCGCGAAATTGACTTCGGCTGCCGCAGGTCCTGCGAGACATGCGGCCAGAAGTCCTGCCATCAGACCCAACGTCGTTCGGCGGCGCAAAGTGTTGTTTAGCATAGTGTTATCCTCCCAATCCGGCGATCTGATCTGCCGGTTTCCACAAAGCTTGCACAGACTTGATTTCTCCTCGCCAAATCTGCTTCTAGCTCTCATAGTGAGTTTTTCTGTCGATAAGCTGTCCGTAAAGGAATTCTACTGCGGTGCGGATCATTCTGGTCTAGGACAACAGGAGCCTGGCAAAAGGCATCGAGGACGCCTTGCGGGATCAAGGTCATGGGGTGGATCATCTCGATGACGGTCTTGCTGCTGACACTTTCCTGCGAACTGAGACCGCCGATGTCGCCATCATCGACATCAATCTTCCTGGTCTGACGGGGATCGAAGTCACCAAACGGATGCGCAGCCGTGGAGACACCACGCCGGTTTTGATGCTCACCGCCATGGGCAAGACGTCCGATCGCGTCGTTGGCCTCGATGCCGGTGCGGATGATTATCTCGTGAAGCCGTTCGAGATGGCCGAACTGATGGCGCGCTTGAGGGCACTCACGCGTCGAAGGCCGCAGCTTATGCCGGAACAGGAACTGATCGGCGACCTCGTTTACGATCGTCAACAGCGCGTCATCATGCACAAGGACAAAAGGATCGATCTGCCCCGGCGCGAACTCGCACTTTTCGAACTGCTGCTTGACCACAAGGGCAAGCTTATGGATCGAGAGAGGATTTTCTCGTCGCTCTATGGCGCGGGAGCTGAAGTGGAAGCCAACGCGATCGAGCTCCTGGTCTCGAGGCTTCGACGGAAACTCGATGGGACGCAAGTGGAAATCAAGACGGCGCGCGGCCTCGGTTATATGCTGAATGTAGGGCCGGCATGAGGCGCCTTTCGCTTCGCTCCAGACTGTTCCTGCTTCTCATTCTGCCTCTGATCGTCATCGCGGGCATCGCTTCCTATGCGCGCTTCGAAGAGGCCCAACGGCTCTCCCAGACGCTTTACGACAACACGCTTCTGGCCGTCGCCTTGACGATCTCGCGCGATGTCGCGATCTCCGAGGGTGACATTCTCACCGAACAGCTTCTGGAAGAATTGACCACCGCTTTGGGCGATCCGGTTTACTATCGCATCACTGGGCCGGGTGGTGGCTTCGTGACTGGCTATTCCGATCCGCCGGACGTGCCGGATGCTTCTGACATACAGAGCGGCAAGCCGTTTTTCTTTGACAGCACATATCTCGGGCTAGAGGTTCGATCCGTCGTTTTGCGGGAATTCCTCAACCAGCCGAGATTACAGGGGTGGATGACCGTCGAGGTCTGGCAGACTGTATCTCAACGCGCCGCCTTGAGCCGTGATCTTCTGTTTCAGAGCATAGCGCTGTTGGCGACCATCATCTTGTCGGCCGCCGTGATCCTCTGGTTCGGGATCAAGCTCGGGCTGAAGCCTCTGCTCGACCTCCAAAATGCGATCAGCCTCAGAACCCCCGATGATCTCAGGCCAATCCGCCGATGGATCCCGGTGGAGCTGCGTCCGCTCGTCCAGACGACCAATTCCTTGTTCGAACGTCTGTCGAAGGCGTTCGAGATCCGTTCGGCATTCATCTCCGATGCCGCGCATCAGCTCCGCAACCCGATCGCCTCGATCGTTACGCAGGCGGAGGCGGCCGTGTCCTCCCCTGACGAGAACACCCTTCGGCAGCGTGTCGCATCCATAGCGCAATCCGCCCGCGCGACCGGCCGGCTCACCAATCAGTTGCTTTCCCTCGAACGCGTGCGCGGGCGAAGTCTGCGGGCCCTATTCGAAGAGACTGATCTCGTTGCTCTCGTTTCGGCCAAAGTTCGCGCCTTTGCAGAGGTCCAGCTCCTCAACGACATCTCAGTCGGCTTTGAAGTCGATGGAATATCAAGGTCAGTTGTTTGCGATCCTGTCATGATTGAAGAGATGATGGCCAATCTGTTGGACAACGCGTTGCGCTACGGTTTGCGCGAAGGCGGCGAGCTGGATGTCATGCTGTCGTTCTCAAAGGAAGAGGTTGCCATCGTCGTGGAGGACGACGGTCCCGGGATCAATGAAGAACTTCGGGACAGGGTCTTTGACCGCTTCTTTCGAGCCGATCTCGACTTTGGCGATGGCTGTGGCCTGGGGCTTGCCATCGTTGCCGATATCGCCGAAGCGCATGGAGGGAATTCCCTATGCGTCTCTTCCCAAAAGGGCGCACGTTTCGAGATCCGTTTGCCTTTAGATCAGCATTAGTCATTGCTCGCGCGTTCAACAGGCGCGGTCAGTTGTGGCATCACCTTCTCAAACAGGAACCCTTCGTCGTCAAACAGGTCACCGGGATACGAGTCAGGTCGCCCGGTACAACTCCGGACAGGATGCGTGGCAAGCCGAGATCTTTCAGGCCTGTTCGGGCAGATCCCAGAAGGTGACGGTGCAGTAAGCAAGATGACTTGGCGGCTCGTACTGAAAAGCGAAGCAGAGATCAGGCAAATTGCTACCGCCCAGATCGATCCGACGAAGGAAGCCGCCGCCGTGTTAGGCGGAAGCGGCAACTGCCTCCTCCTACAGTCGCAACCGTTGGATCCGGTTTCTGATTGATCGGGACGATAAAGCATCGACCACAAGGTGGGCGGGAGACCGTGAGAGCTATGAGGCAGTCAACCGCATATCGCCCGGAAACGCGGTCAAATTCTGCTGGCTCAGTATCGGAATGAGGGTCCCCAGCCAATCTTACGAGACCCAATTGAGCACGACGGATGACCTGAAAAACAGATGTCGTAAGTGCTCAAGTTGTTGAGAAGACGTCGCATTTTTCTGTGAGAAACAGCCGCCAAATCTACGCGGAAAACCGACCTAAATTGGCCCGCCTGGAGAACCTGGATTCTCACATTATTTCAGATGCTTAGCAAAATTGCCTTTGATTTCCCTATGTTTTCCTGCCGCGAGCGACCGTGGATGCCATGTTTGTGCCCTGGCTTTGGGCTGACGTCAACATGGCGGGAGAGCGGCAATAATTTCCGCTCGGGAGCGCCAAGCTGGAGGTGAGGTGAGCGTTTTCGGGGGAGGGGCAGCTATGTGCCGCCATATTGGACGACGGGGCATCCGCTGGCGGTGCCCGAAAGCGGAATCGAGGCCATAGCGGCCTCATCTCGCCAACGAGCTAGGGCTCTAGGCCAGGTGGTGGCCCAACTCAAGACCGGCACAATTCTCTCCGCTCCCAGCGATACTGCCAACTATTGCGTTCGTGTGGTGATTTCAGACCTGGTGAGACTATCGGACGGCACTTCTGACAGGTGCATCCCGGCAGCACTTCATTGCGCCTTCAGCCGTAACCGGTCGGTCACAAGCTCCATCACAAGCACGATTACGAAGATTACCAGGATGATGGTGGAAGCATTACGGTACTGGAAGAGATCGAATGCCACCTTGAGCTCCTGGCCGATCCCACCGGCACCAACGAGGCCGAGAACGACTGACGAGCGGACCGCCTTTTCCAACGCGAACTGCGAAGTGTTGATCAAGGACGGCATGACATCGGGGATGACCGCGCCGGAGAGGACGGAAAAGCGGCCGGCGCCGGCGGAAAATAGCGCTTCCTGCGGCTCCTTGTCGGCATCCTCGATCGCTTCGGCGAAGAAGCGGCCGCAAAAGCCAATCGTGTCGATGATGATGGTCATGGTGCCGGCGACTGCGCCAAGGCCGATGGAGGCGACGAAAAGGAGCGCCCAGACCATGTCAGGCACCGTGCGGAACAGCGAGATCATCACTTTGAAGACATGCCGGAAGGGTCCGATCGGCGACAGCGTGCGCGAGGCAAGCCAAGCGATCGGCAGGCTCAGTAGCACACCGATGACGGTGCCGACGAAGGCGATCTGCAAGGTCTCGATCGTACGCCAGGTGACGCGCATCAGGAAACCGGGTTCCAGGCTCGGCGGCAGCATGCGCTCGATCAGGTTTGCCATTCTCGGAGCGCCGTTGATCAACTGGTTCGGTGTCGGCGCGACCTGCGTGGCCGAGACGATCAAGAGCGCACCAAGAGCGACCAGAACGGCAAAGGCAAAGGGCGAGGCACGGAAGAAACGGGCAGGCACAGCATCACGCATGGAAGACACCATCCAGGCGTTCGCGGTCTACATCGGCAACCGGGAGATCGAAATGTATGCGGCCGGCCTTCAGCGCGACGATGCGGTCGGCGAAGCTCAGCGCATGATCCATGTCGTGGGTCGTATAGACCAGCGTGATGCCCTTTTCGCGGACGAGGTCGGAGAACAGCGCCATCATGTCGCGGCCCGCCGTCGGATCGAGGCTGGCAGCCGGCTCGTCGGCGATCATCAGCCTGGGCTTGCGCACCAGCGCGCGGGCGATGGCGACGCGCTGCGCCTGACCGCCCGAAAGTTGGTCGGCGCGTGCCGTCGCCTTGTGCGAGAGCTTCACCTGGTCGAGCGCATCCATCGCCTCTTCGCGACTTTCTCGCTCGGCAATCGCCTGATGCCAGGCGCGCCAGGTGCCGGGCAGCCCGAGTTTGCCGTGGACGACATTGGTCAGCACCGACTGCCGACGGACGAGGCCATGATTCTGGAAGACGAAGCCGATCTGCTGGCGCATGCGCTTGAGTTGCGACCCGTTCGGCGCGCGGCAAAAGGATTCGCCAAGCGTCGAGATCTCACCATCGCAGAATGGCGTGTGGCCTATCAGGCATTTGAGCAGCGTCGACTTGCCCACTCCGTTGGCGCCGACCAGCGCCACGCGCTCGCCGCCCCGGATGCGGATATCGACGCCGGAAAACACCGGCTTCCCGTTGGCATAACCCTTCTTCAGGCCCTGTGTGCTGATAACGTCCATGGCGGTCTTCTTTCTGCGGATATGGCGAGGGGTCGGCGCTGATGGCGCCGACCCGTTCGCTGGCTCGGGGAAATCCGTTCAGTTGACGAAGTCGTTGAAGGTGTCGACGCCGATCGTGCGATACATCGAGCGGACGTAATCGTAGTCGCTGTCCTTCACGTCGGTCAGGAAGAAGCCACCCTTGAACTTCTGATTGTCTTCGCCCTGGAGAACAGCAGCCATGATGTCGGTGCCCTTTTCGGTGAAGGCCGTGCGGATCTTTGCGACGGTCTCCTCGGCCAGGTCTTTGCGGGCAACGAGAATGTCGTTCGGCAGATCACGGCCGCGGGCGACCACGGCAAAGGCGACATCCGGGAAGGCTTCGCGGACGGAGGCAAGATGTCCGAAGTTAAGGCCGATAGCGGCGATGTCGCCACGGATCAGCGCTTCTGCGGCAACGTTGCGGGCGAGGATGACGGGTTCGTAGTCCTCATTGTATTTGAGGCCGTAGTCGGTGAGCGTCTGGGCCGGCCCAAGATGCTGAGAGGTCGAGCCGACCGAGCCGAAGGACACCTTCGTGCCCTTGAGATCATCGACCGTACGGATCGGACCATTGGCGAGGACGGCGATCTGGGCGAAGTAGTCCGGACGCTGCCAGGCGACGACGATCTGCGGCTGTGCAAGCTCCTTCATGACGACATATTCGGCAGGGCCTGTGAGGACGAGGTCAACCTGACCGGAATTCATTGCCTCGACCGCTGCGGTGCGCGAGCTTACCGGGAAGAGCTCGACTTCGAGGCCGGTCGCCTGTTCGAGGGCCTTTTCAAAGCCGCCGAATTCCTGCTGCAGGGCTTCCAGGCCCTCAATATCGGTGACGGCGAACTTGACGCTTTCGGCTGCGGCTGGCGCCAGCGAGACGAGAGAGATTGCACAGGCTGCGAGAAGGGAACGGATCATGATATCTTCCTTTGCTGTATAGACAGGAGCATCTTCTGCGACTATCCCTAGCGGCAAGACGTGACGGGCACGTGACAGTCTGACGGCCCGATGGCGAAAAACGGAACAGAGAGAGACGGATGAACTGGACCATTCGCAACGGCACCGTGCTGGGCCCTGACAGGCTCGAACACACCGACCTCTTCATCGAAGGCGGCATGCTGTCGAACAGGGCCAATGGAGGCCCCGAACTCGACGCTTCAGGCCTGCTTGTCCTGCCGGGCATCGTCGACATCCACGGCGACGGCTTCGAGCGGCAGATCATGCCGCGGCCGGGCGTACGCTTCGACGTCGGTCTCGCGCTGCGCGACACCGACAGGCAGCTGGTGGCCAATGGCATCACCACCGCCTTTCATGGCGTGACGGTGTCCTGGGAGCCCGGCCTCCGTTCGCTGCAGGCTGCCGGCGACTTCGTCACCGCGCTTGACGCCGCCCGGCCGCATCTGGCCTGCGACACACGCCTGCACCTGCGCTGGGAAACCTTCGCACTCGATGCCCTGCCGCAGGTCAGCCAATGGCTGTCGCTCGACCCGAAGCCGCTCGTGGCCTTCAACGACCACACGACGGGATCGGTGCTGAAGGGCACGATCGCCCGCAAGATCGGCCAGATGGCCGAGCGCTCCGGCCTGTCGCGCGACGACTACATGGCACTGCTCGACGACGTCTGGGCGCGGCGCGGCGAAGTGGCAGGCGCTATCGAACAACTGGCGGCAGCGGCACGCGACAACGGCAATGTCCTACTCGCGCATGACGAAGCGTCGCCCGAAGAGCGCCGTCATTTCCGGGCACTGGGTGCCGTGTCGTCGGAGTTTCCGCTGACGCTCGAGACGGCTGCCGAAGCCCGCGCAGTCGGCGAGCATGTCATCCTCGGCGCGCCAAACGTGGTGCGCGGCGGCAGCCACAACGGAGCGCTTGACGCAACGACGGCAATCCGCGACGGGCTCTGCACCGTGCTTGCCTCCGACTACCACTATCCGTCACCACTGCATGCAGCCTTCCGGCTGGCATCCCCTGATGATGCTGACTTCGCCAAGGTCTGGCAGCTCGTGTCAGCCAATGCCGCAGCCGCTGCGGGACTTGAGGATCGGGGGCGCCTCGAGGAGGGAAAACGCGCCGACGTCATCCTCGTCGATGCGAAGGACATGCGCCACCCGAAGGTGGTGGCGACCTTCGTCGGCGGTCGGCTGGTCTACTCGGCACATACGCTGATAGAGACCGAATCCACGATTGCCTCAGCCGCCGCCTGAACCGGAAATCATCATGCTCGACACGCCCGAAATCCCTCTCGCCACCTTTGAGGGCCTGGTCTTTGGACCACGCAGCGACATGCCGATATGGCAGCAGATCCGCGACCATATCCTTGGCCTGATCGAAGGCGGAGCCTTGAGGCCAGGCAGCCAATTGCCCGGCGAAACGCATTTGGCGGCAAGCCTCGGCGTCACCCGCATCACGCTGCGCCAGGCGCTCCAGCAGTTGCAAGCCGAAGGACACCTGACGGCGCGCAAGGGTGTGGGCATCTTTGTGCGCAGCCCGCCAGCAATCTTCTCTGTCCGCGATGGGCATCCATTCCGTGAGAACATCGAGACCCACAGCGCCCCCATCACCACCGACACACGCTTTGTACGGCGCGAACTGGCGACTGCCGAACTCGCGGCGCGGTTGCGCATTGCCGAGGGAGCGGGCATCATCCACCTACGGCGTCTGCGGCTGCTTGGCGACCAGCCAGTCTACGTGAACGACAAGCACTTTCCCGCCGACCGGTTTCCCGATTTCGAGGCACTCTATACTGAACGCCAATCGGTGACGGATGTCTTCCGCGCCAGTGGCATCGCCGCCTTCCGAAGGGTCGAGACCCGGATTAGCGGCGGCTTCTCGTCGGCGGACGAGGCCGAGAACCTGCGACTGACGCCGGGAACGCCGGTGTTTCACCTGAACGCCCGCAACGAGGACGACAAGGGCCGCACGATTGAGTGGACATCTGGCTGCTGGCCGCTGATGTCCGTTGAATTCGTTTTTGGAGCCCCGACGAAGTAGCGCCAGGCGTTTGGTGACGTTTGCGGCTCCCAGAGCGGTGGGCAAAGACACACGGCTTTTAGACGGTCACGCGAATTTCGCTGATGTCGGGAAGAACCCGCAAACCGACCACTTGACGTTCGGGGATTGATGTCCGCGTTTCGGCCGAACTTAGGCAACTTTATCTGATGCGCAAAAATGTCGCCTTGACCCTAGCGGTACTCCAGCAACGGACATTCTTCTTTCGGCCCCGTGAATACTGCGCTAGCGGGTCCCCAGCCAATCTTGGGAGGCCCGCTGCGCACGACGGATGGCCAGAATAACAGCAGCCGGAATTGCTCAAGTTGTTGAGAAGGCGTCGCTTTTTTCTGTGAGAAATAGTCGCTGATTTTCAGCGAAAAACCGGCCTAAAATGGCCTGCCTGGAGAACCTGAATTTTCACATGATTTCAAAGACTTAGAAATTTCGCCTTTGATTTTCCTCTGTTTTCCTGCCGTAAGCGACCGTGGATGCCATCTTTGTGCCCTGGCTTTGGGCCGACGTCAACATGGCGGAGGAGCGGCAATTATTTCCGCTCGGGAGCGCCAAGCCGGAGGCCAGGTGAGTACTTACGCGGGGTAGCTAAGCGTCTTCATTACGGTCGTTCGCCAGGTTAATTCACGGCTTCTAAAGCCGCAGCTTTACGCGGCACGTCAGCGGCGTTTTTTGCGGAGGCGCTAAAACAAATAGGGACGGAAGCGGTGATTTAGTCCGCAGGCGGGTTCACAAGCTGATGTGACTGTCTCCTTTGGCTCGCTGGTTTCGCAGGCCCGCATTTGGGTTATTGTTCTGGCGGCGGGAGGGAGAGTTCACATTCGAAGCCCGTACGCCCCTCAGGCAGAACCACAGTCCTCAAGCTCATCGAGCCGCTCATCTGAGCCACCAGTTTTTCGACGATCGCAAGACCGAGACCGGCTCCAGGCTTACTCGTATGGCCGCGCCTGAAGCGCGCTCGGTAAACATTAAGGTCTGGATCGAGTGGAACGGAAACGGCATTGGTCACCGTGATGCGCCCATCCGCGAAGATGGCGATCGTGACGGGCTGTTCGGCATCGCCGTAACGAGCTGCGTTTTCCAGAAGGTTGTTGAAGGCAATGGCGAAGGCGTCTGGGTCGATTGCTCGTACGAGGCCCAGCAACCCGGGTTCCGGCCGCAACTCGATCATCGCGGTTGGATGCGAGCGCTGGAAGGTCTCGACAAGCAGCTTTACGAGGGCGAGCAAATCAACCGGAGTACTAGATAATCCGACGCCTGCCTCCGCGCGGGAGAGCTGCAGTAGTTTCTCCAGCATCAGCGACAGGCGGCGGAGCGCTTCCAGCACGCGATGCGACCGCGACCGGTCATCCGGCTCGTTTAGTTGATCTGCCAGCAGCTCCATCTGGGCGAGTGCACCGGCGAGTGGCGTTCGAAGTTCATGGGCGCTGTTGGCGGCAAGCTCCCGTTCGGCTTGTAGCGCGAGCTTTAGGCGTCCGAGAAGCGTGTTGACCGAGCCCGGTATCGTCGCGATTTCTGTCGGAAGCCCAAACAAAGCGATGGGTTCGAGGTTGTTGCCATCGCGTCTACTGATCGCGTCCCGCAGTTCATTGACCGGCCTTGTCGCCCGCACGACGACCCAGCGGATTGCGAACATGCCGAGCGGAAGCAGAAGGAGGATCGGCAGCAACAGCGTCAAGGCGCTTTCAAGCGTCGCCTCGCGTCGATGCGCGAGCGAGTCCGCCACCTGGACGAAGAGCGTATCGCTGACCGCCGCGATGGTGAAGATCCGTCTGTCATCGCCGCTCCAGAAGCCGGGCAAGAGCGGTGCGGCATAAGGTTCAGCTCCGACATTGTGCGAATGGAGAAGCACCCTTCCGGAGGCATCGCGCACCTGATAGGTCAGGTATTCGTCTGTTGCGCCAGGATTGAGCGCCGCCACCTGGTCCGGCCCTTTGCCGATGTCGCGACGGAAAAAATCGTCGATGACGAGAGGGGCGAGGCGTTCCGTGGTCTCCTGCAGCGCGCTGTCAAACACTTCATCGAATTCAGCACGCATGACGTGAATGGAGAGTCCGACCGCGATCGTCCAGAATAGCACGAGCAGGACCGACAGAGAAAGGACAAGGCGTCCGGAAAGGCTTCGGGTCTCAACTCGCATCGGCGGAAATCCTGTAGCCGACACCGCGCACGGTCTCGATCGCATCCTTGCCCAGCTTTCGGCGCAAGCGGCTGACATAGACTTCGACCGTGTTGCTCTCGACCTCCGCCCCAAAGGCGTAAAGCGCTTCCTCGATCTGGGCCTTCGACACGATGGCGCGTTTGCGGGCGATCAGCCTGTCGAGCACGGCCCATTCGCGGGAGGAGAGAAGGATTTCCGCACCGTCCCCAGCCGCAATCCGCCGCTCGGAAGGGTAAACTCCGATGCCTGCGATGGTGAGATCGGGCAGCTTGTGCGTGCCGTAGCGTCGCGATACGGCGTGAATACGGGCCTGGAGCTCGCCGAGATCGACAGGTTTGACAAGATAGTCGTCGGCCCCGGCATTCAATCCGGCAATGCGATCGGACACCTGGTCGTGGGCCGTCATGATGATGACAGGCATCTCATCGCGGCGGGCCCGCAGAGCCTTCAGAATACCGAGCCCGCTCCCATCCGGCAGCCTGAGATCGAGGAGCACGAGATCATAGGCTGCTGCTTGAAGGCTCGCCTCGGCCTCGTCACACGAGAGCGCCAAGTCCACGGCATGGCCCTGGCGGTGCACGTATGTCTTCACCGCATCGCCGAGCATTTCATCGTCTTCGACCAGCAAGACCCGCATTCATTTTCCCCTGTCAAAGAGATCGAGATCTCTTGTCGCGCACGAAACTGACAGCCCGCTGAACCGCCCGCAAGGTCTGAGCTCGCCCTTCAGGTGGCTGTCAGCTTGCGGGTCGATCCTCCCCTCGTGTCCAACACCAGGAAAGGAACACATTCCATGCAGAAGATCATCATCGCTCTCGGCCTCGCAGCTGCCTTTGGCGGCACCGCACTTGCTTCCGAAAAATGCAATGTCGCCATGGCCGACTGGAAGCCGCGCGAGGCGCTGCAAACCAAGCTTGAAGGCGAAGGCTGGAAGGTCCGCTCGATCAAGACCGAAGACGGCTGCTATGAAGCCTATGCCATCAATGCCGAAGGCAAGAAGGTCGAAGCCTATTTTGACCCGCAGACCCTCCAGTCGGTCGACATGAAGATCGAGGACTGATCGATGACGTCGACAGTCAAGGTCTGGGATCGTCCGGTCAGGCTCTTTCACTGGAGCCTCGTGGGCAGTGTCGCCTTGTGCTGGTTGACGGCGGACGAGTTGCAAAGCCTGCACGAGGTGGCAGGCTATGCGGCCGCCGGCCTGATTGGCCTGCGGCTCATTCTCGGCATAGCCGGGACGCGCTACGCCCGTTTCAGCCAGTTCATCCGCTCGCCGAAGCGCACGCTGCATTACGCCGGCGACATGCTTCGCCACAAGGAGGCCCGATATCTCGGCCACAACCCGCTCGGGGCCGCCATGGTGGTCGTGTTGCTTCTGATGGTCGGTGGCATCGCGCTCACCGGCTGGATGCAGACGACGGATGCCTATTGGGGCATTGAATGGGTCGAGGAGACACATGAAGCGCTCGCTCAATTGCTGCTGGTGGCCATCGCTGTCCACGTGGTGGGCGTCATTCATGCCAGCCTCCGGCATCATGAAAACCTTGCGCTTGCCATGTTCACCGGGCGCAAACGCGCACCGGACGGCGGCGATATTCTCTGAAAGAGAAGCCCCAACGAAACAAAGGACGCCGCAAACCGCGGCGTCCTTGTCTGTCGTGAGTAGGCTTGATGGGTTTGATGGGTTTGATGGACCGAATCTCTGAAGTGCCCCTCAAGACGAGACTCTGCTGCGGCAGGCTGCAAAAATGTCGAGGGCCGGGTCATAGACCGCAGTCTTCACCTGCATCAGGCCGAGCACACTGTGGAAGAGGTTGTCGTGCGAATGGGGCAAATCCGCCTTGGATGTGAGGCACGGTTTGTCGATGCCGGTCGACTGTCGAAGGTCGGGTGACGTCCAGAGAACAAGCGGAACATGGGTCTGTTCGGCTGGCGCAAACATATACGGCGCGCCGTGCAGATAGAGACCGTTTTCGCCCAGCGACTCGCCATGGTCAGACATGTAGATCATCGCCGTATCCAGCGTTTTGGCATGGGTGCTCAGCTTGTCGATTACCTCGGAGAGAATATGGTCGGTGTAGAGCAGGGCGTTGTCATAGGCGTTCCTGATGGTCTCCGGCGTACAGGCATCAAAGTTTGCCGAGCGGCAATCCGGCACGAATTTGCGGAACTCGTCGGGATAGCGGAGATAATAGGCGGGGCCGTGATTGCCGAGCTGGTGGAGGACCAGAACGGCGTCGCCATCCACCTTGTCCAGCCAGGCATCGAGGCCGTCGACCAGGATTTGGTCCAGACACTCACCGCCATGGCAGAAACGCGGATCGTTCGATTTGAAGAAATCGGTCTTCTGGATTCGATCGGCGACATGTTTGTCGCCGGTGTTGTTGTCCCACCATTCGGTCTTGATGCCGGCATGGGTGAGGACATCCATCAGGTCCTCTGTCGCCAAGGCTTTTGCGTGCGAGTAGTCCCGTCGACCATAGACCGAAAACATGCAGGGCACTGAGACAGCCGTCGCCGTTCCGCAGCTAGAAGTGTCGCTGAAATAGGTGATGTCGCGCTTCGAAAGCTGAGGGTTCGTCGGGCGCTCGTAGCCGCCGAGCTGGAAACTCTGCGCCCGCGCGGTTTCGCCAACGACGATGATCGTGACGCGTGGTCGGCGGCCATTGGCCGGCAGAGCATCCAAAACCCTGGCATCGGTACCGATCGGCTGGAGAACAATCGCTTGCTCGCGTGATCGTCCAATCAGGAAGCTGGCCGCGCTTCCGACCGGAAAGATCGGGTTCAGCGTTCGGAACCAGTCACGGTGCTCACGGGTGCTGAAGATGAATGTGCCGCTGTTCGAGAGGCCAGCACCAGCAAATACCAGCAGAGACGGCGCGATGATCATCAGATTGACTATGAATTTTTTGAGGAGTGGACGGTGCACGACCTCGACCCAGGCGATGAACAGCGAGGGCAGGATACCAAAGAGCCCCATATGAAGGACAAAGGCACCGGTCATCAGGTGGCCGGCCTCGGCCGTGTTGGTCTCGGCCGCGTTGCGGATCATCTCAGTGTCGACGATCACGCCGAAACGATCCATGAACCACGCACTCGCCACGCTGGTGATCACCATGAGGATCAGGGCCGGCTTGATCAGGTATTTGGCTGAGAACGTGACGGTCAGCGCGACAAAGGCGGCCAAAAGACCGACCGCCAGCCCAACAAGCGCGAAGCCTTGCCCCTGGAGGTAGAGGAAGGACTTGCCCCAGAAAGTCCCGTTCATGAAAAACAGCAGATAGACTGCGGTGAGTATGCTCAGCCATTCGCTGCGCAAGCGCGGTCTGAACTTCAAAAGCGTCTTCAACAAGCCCGCTTCCTTTCGTGCATGGATCCCAAGATCCGATGCACTGCCGTGCAAAGCTGACAGACACCTGAACGTTGCTTATGGAGGAATGCGTTCTCGACGGTCAGCCAGATCAGCTTCGAGCCCAGCAGTATGCCCAGGCCCCCCTGCCGTAATGATTTCTGCTATGCGCCTCCATTTCGGTCGTTCGGTCTTCATTGCCCTCGCCTGGCAGCGGACACAGCGCGGGAGTGGCATCACGCCGCATTCCCGACTTTTGGCATCGACTACGGCAGAGACCATGACGTCGGCGACAAACGCTGCTGGCACAAAGGCACAGTGAAGCCATTTTCTAGTCACTGGGCGAAAGGCTTCTTCCTACTCAAACATCCTCGTTCCGAACGTGTCGCAGAAGGTACATCCCATAGAGAAAGTTTGGCAGGACGAGCAGTACAGGCAGCAGGAAGGCCCATCTGTCGACTTCGCCGCTCGACGCGGCACCGCTTGCCTCGCTGCTGGCAGAGATCGCGAATGTGCCGAAGTCCCACAGCGCATGATAGATGATCGCCGGCCAGATCGAGCCGGTGCGAACGAGAATGGCGATGAAGGCGAAGCCGCTCAGGGTCGCGGTAAAGGCCTGCAGCAAGGCGTTCAGGAATTCGCCCGTCGTCAATGCGTTGAGGATGTGGACGGAGCCGAACAGGATCGATGTCCAGATCATCGCGGGCCAGATCTTCACCCGGGTCCGCAGAGCCTCAAACAGCACACCACGGAACATTGTCTCCTCTGACAGGCCGACGAATGCGGTGCTGAGAAAAATCAGAAGCATCAAGCTCAACGGTGGCAAGCCGAGGAGGCCTGCCATGCTGAGGAACGCAATGACGTAAAGTGCCGGGAACCACATGATCCGAAGCGAGCTCATCGGGTCGGGCGCCCCGAATTTCATATCGCGCCAACCCGCCGTGATGATGACGAGGACGAGGAAGAGAAAGGCTGCGATAACGTTCCACAGTGGTCCCTTGGAAAGGCCTTCAATCAAGGACTGCTTTTGCCCGCCGCTCAGCCAGATCCCGCCGCCAATGGTGATCGCGGCCCAGAGCACGTAGACGATGAGGCTGAGAGGGAGACGGGCCTTCCCGTGTGCAAAATTCATTTGAACCTACCTTTGTTCACTTGCCTTTGCCGTGGCGATACTCGGCAGTATTGCGCCTCTTCCCGGCATCTCGTCAGGTCCGTTTCCACATCGGCGGCACCATGTTTTTGCGCTTCACGGCCATGAGTAGGACCAAAAGGCCCGTCGCAGTACAGATGACGAGCGCGACAAGGCTCGCTTCCATCCCGAATTTTCCGCCGGTCAAAAGCTGCGGCCCTTCGATCACGGCCTTGAACAGGCCTGGCTGTTCGAAGGCGCCTGACACCGAGCCGGAGAAGATGCCGCCCTGGGTGAAGTTCCACGCGATGTGGGCACCGATGCTCAACCAAAGCCTTCGCGTGACCAGATAAAGAGCGGCAAGCAGCAGGCCCGCCTCGATGGTGATGGCGAGCGCGCCGATGATGTTGCCGTCCGGGTTACCAAGATGCACCAGGCCGAAGATCAGCGCCGAGGCAACCAGCGCAATCCAGCTTCCCGCAAGCGCTTCGACATTGCGAAAGATCGTGCCCCGGTGCAGCAGTTCCTCGAAGACACCCGAACTCAATGCCATCGCCACGGACGGAAGCATGAGCGAAGCGGGATTGATGCCGTCGATGCTGTAGACCCCGAGAAGGACCAGGATCACGACACACAGTGTGTATAGGCCGGCGCCAGCGAACAGGCCGAGGCCCAGTTCGCGGCCCATCGCCGGCAGGGCCAGTTCGTCCACGGGGCGCCTTTCCACGAAACGGACGAAGCCCACATAGACGGCAATGGCCAGCGCCGCCATGAGGGCCGCGCTGGCAATCGCCAGCAGAGGCCGATCGGCAAATTGGACGCTCCAGAACCCATTGCTGATGCCCATCAAGAGGAATAGCAGTGGGGCGAGCACAAGGATGCGTGTCAGCGGAAACTGCAGGATGCGCAGCCAGAGTGGCGGCGCACCCTTTGTTGCATCCCCTAAATCCCTCGTCTGTTCCTGACGGGCCAAAGTGCCTGACCTCACTTCGCTGCCTTTGCCCAGTCGGGGATGTGCCACTCGATGCTGATGCTTTCCGCGCAATCGTTCGACAGCTTGCGCCCGGGTTGGTTGATGAAGGCCACGCCCATGTCGGCCACGCAGGACTGGTAGATTAGGGCGCCATGGCCGGCCTCGGGGATCATGAAGACCTGAGCATTGCTCAGCTCCTCGGTCGCGATCTCGGCCCAGCTCGCCGGCGTCTGGCTGTCATAGAGGCTGCCGATCGACAGGGTCGGAATGTCGCTCTTGACCGGGACCTGCCAGTTGTCGCGCTGAACCTGCTTGAAGGGAATGCAGGAACCGAAGACGAAGCGGGCCGCTTCGTCGGCGTCATCCCCGATATAGGGGTATTTCTGGGCAGCGGTGAAGGCTTGGTAGCCCTCGAAACTGTTGAACGGCAGGTCCTCCTGGCAGGCGTAGTTGAAGAGATAGAGGTCGCCGAAGAAACCTTCCTCTGATCTTGCGACATCCCGCTGGATGATGGCGAAGTAGCCGGCGAGTTCGGCCTCGCTCATGCTGTCAATCAGAGCGGTCAACCGGGCCGTGGCTTCGCCCGTGGTATGGGTTTTGACGAAGGTGCCGAGGGCTTCCTTTGATGGAGTGATGACCTGCAGTGCGGCGTAATCGGCCACCATGCTGGCACCTTTTGTCGCATCGGTTCCGCGCGCGGCAATCAGCGCTTTCTCGAGCTCGGTGTCGAACAAGATGGCGACGGGGCCATAGTTCTTTTCCGCATCGATCTCGTCGCGCAGTTCTTCGATGACGTTCTGGTTGGAACGGGCGATCCTGGCAGAAATCATGGCATTGTCGGCCAATGTGCCGATCAGGGCGCGTTGCGCCTTGGGCAGTGTCGCGGAAGCCTTGGCAACGTCGTCATCGCCCGGCATCGGCATGATGAAGTCGCGACCGACCAGCAGGTCGACGGTCGGCATCTCCTTACCGCGATGCAATTCGTAGATGAAGGCAGGCAGATAGGGCGTCATCGACAGGTTGCCGTATTTTGCATTGCGCTCCTCGAAAGGGCGGAAGATCGTCTTCGGCTCCACTGGCTTGCCCTGGTGGATGACCTTGCCGGCCTTGGCCGCATGCAGGGTCTCGATGATGATCTTGTCGAGCTCCGGGAAGGTCGCATTGCAGGTCTCATCCGCCTTGCACTGTTCGACCACGTGTTCGATTGGCTCGCTGACCTTGAGCGCGAAGGTGTCGTAGAGCTTTACCCAGGAAGGCGCCACACCGTCTATGATGACCGAGCGGATGCCCTCGGGTGCGACCCGCATGGCTTCCAGAGCCAGCTTCGTGCCGTAGGAAATGCCATACATGTTGTAGCTCTCGTAGCCGAGAGCCTTGATGATTGTCGGGATGTCCCTGGCGTTTTCCGTTGTGTTGTACTTGGAGATGTCGATGCCGGCGGCCTCGATCTCCCGCAGGCAATCGGCAATCGTATTGTTGTTGACGTTCGATCCGTCAATGGCGGTGGTCGTATACTGCTTCTTGGCGATGCTGGCGGCATTGGCTGCCAGAGCGTTGAAGCACTTCACCGAATGACCAGACAGGCCTGCCGAGCGCTGGTCCCAGAACACCACGTCGCGGGTCTTCCGGAAGGGTTCGAAGGTCTGGGCCAGAAGCGGGATCTGCACCATTGCGCTCGCGCCTGGCCCACCCTGCAGATAGACGACCGGATCGGGTTCCGGATAGAGCGAATGCGATTTTAGGATCGCGAAGTCGAGGCTGATTTTCTTTCCGTCCGTCTTGGCATGATCCTCCGGAACCTGGACCCTGCCGCAAAATACTGTCTTACCTTCGATCTCGTCCACCGGGAGCGGGCGGGGGCAGACGATCTGGGTGATCTGCGTGCTTCCAGCCGTACCCGCTTTCAACGTGGCGAACCCGTCCTCGGCGTTGCCGGTGAGGAAGGAGATCAAGGCCAGTATGCCGGTATAGTCCATCGTAAAACCCCTGTTTTACTGCATCTTCGGTCATGAAACGGGTCGCGGCACCTGTGTCCGCGACCTGCCAGCAGGCGTTAGAGGCGGCCGCCCCTCAGGTCGATCAACTCACCGCTGTCACGCATCTTGCAGGTCATGTACTGCCGTCCGACTGCGGCCTCGATCATCCATTCATGCTTGCCCGGCGAGCGCGCCTTGGTGAAGTGGACCTGATGGGTGCCGACCGCGAAGTTGCGGGCCACAATCTGGGCGCAACCCTGATAGGCCATGGGTGGCGCCTTGGCAGCGGACGCCTGCTGGCGATGCGCCATCGAATTCTCGCGCTCCCGATCACCGGCCTGATAGCCTGCGGCATAACCGCTTGTCCGGTTTCCTTCCCAATAGGGGTAACCGTGAACGCCGTCGCGATAGCCGCGCTCGAATTCAGCCGTCTCCTCGCCGCCGCCCGGCTCATAGCCCTCCTCATAATGATGCTTGTTGTGGGCGAGAGCGGCGATGCCGAGGATGGCGATGGCTGCAGCGGCCGCGGCCGCCTTGTCCTTGTCGCTCATGCCGGCCTCAACCGGCTGGAGACCCATCTGAAAAGCCAGTGTCGTGGCAGCCAGCAATGCGACGATGCGTTTCATAGTCCCTCTCCTTTGGACTTTTCTGGTTCATGATCCTGATGTCTGCCGGTCGGCGATCTGCTCACCAAGCTTTCACCCGCCGTTCCGGCGGCACCCATTCCTTGTCGCCCTCCTTGATGTCGAAGGCCTCGTAAAACCCGTCGACATGCTTGAGGGCCGCGGTTGCGCGGTAGAAGCCCGGCGGATGCGCATTGCTCATGTAGACGCTGCGGATGGCCTCGTCCGTCACCTTCATCGCCCAGAACTGGGCCCAGGAGATGAAGCAGCGTTGCTCGGGCGTCAGGCCATCGATCGAGACATTTTCTTCCGGATGCTCCGCCAGGTAATCCTTCAGTGCGTCGAAGGCGAAGTTGATGCCGCCGACATCGGCCATGTTTTCGCCGACGCTCAGCGCACCGTTCAGCTTGAGGCCCGGCAACACCTCGTAGGCACCGGCCTGTTCGATGAGTTTGGCGGCCTCTTTGTCGAAGGCGCTCGCGTCCTCCGGCTTCCACCAGTTGTTGAGATTGCCATCGGCATCATAGAGCCGGCCCCGGCTGTCGAAGCCATGGGTCATCTCGTGCCCGAGCACAGCACCTATGCGGCAGAAATAGGTGGGCGCATCTTTCGTCGCCTCGAAAGCCGCCGGCTGCAGGATCGCGGCTGGCACCTCAAAGCCGTTGATCTGCATGTCGTAGCCGGCATTGATGATCACGGGCAATGTCGAGGTGGAATCCGCGAAGGCCTCGTGTTCCACCGGCTTGCCGAGTTTCGCATAGGAGCGCGCGGTATCGAAAGCATTGATCCGCATGATGTTGCCGATCAGATCGTCCGCGCGGATGTCGACAGTCGAATAGTCGATCCAGTTTTCCGGATAGCCGATCTTGTAAGAAAGTTTTTCAAGCTTTGTGAGGGCCGCTTTCTTGGTGTCGTCGTTGAGCCAGGTCAGGCGATTCATGCGGTTCTCGAAGGTTTGATGAACACGCTCCACCATGTCTGTCGCCTTGACCTTCGTCTCCTCGGAGAAGTGGCGCTCGACATAGAGACGCGAAACGGGATGACCGATGTTGGCCTGCAGGCTCTGTTGGACGAGCTCCTCGCGCGGCGGGAGCCGGTCAATGCCAAAGACGATCCGGTTCCATTCGCGGGCACTGCCATCGAAGCGTGTCCCAAGGAACGGCTTGAAGTGGTTGATGACCCTGACCTTGAGGTAGTCCTTGATGTCGGAGAGTGGCCTGTCCGCCAGCACCCGCGAAAGTGCCGCAAGGTAGCGGGGTTGCGTCTGGACAATCGTTTCCGGCACCGCGACGTTGACGGCTGCAAGGATTTTCGTGAGATCGAGTGCCGGGATCTCGGCCTGAACAGCGTCGAAGGGTTTGGGCTGGTAGCTGTTGTCCGGGTTCATCGATTCGACCGGCGTCAGCATCGCTCCATGCAGCTCGCGCTCCAGATCGGCCACCATGTCGACGACGGTCGCCGCACGGGCAGTTTCGTATCCGGCCTGTTCCAGCACGGTCTTCAGGTTGCCCCTCAGAGCAATATCGAGTGCCGAACCCGCCGGAGCCTCGTAGAGGTTTTCCTGATTGAAGATCAGGGAACCCTTGACGATGAAGAGCACCATCTTCGTCGTGTCAGCCTGATCTGCCGAGGGAACGATGCCGACCAGGGGAACCTCTCCAGCAACGGAAACATAGTGCCCGAGATAGGTCGCGAGATCGTTGAGGCTCGCGATGGCGTCGATCCTGGCCAGTTCAGGCTCGATGGGCGCTATGCCCTTCGCGTCGAGGGCGGCAACATCCATGTAGGAGTTGTAAAAAGCGCCGACCTGCTGCAGCGGACTTCCCTTTGTCGCGGTTGCGGATTTCTCCCCGGCCTCCGCGATCAGGTTCTTCATCTGCGCCGTCAGTCTCAGCCCCATGAAGTCGAAGGTCCCGATGCTGACGCGGTCGGCGGGACGTTCGACACGGTCAAGCCAGCCGCCCACCGCATAGCGGTAGAAATCGGTGCCCGGATCGACCGACATGTCCATGTTGGTCACAGAGAACGATAGCTGGTCCGGGCCGATCTCTGGCACCGGAACCATGTCGGCAGCCTGCGCGGACATGGCCGCAGACAGGCACAGCAGGACGAGAGGCGTCAGGCGTTGCATGAGGGTCCTCGTTTTTGGTCAATGATGAAAAGGTGTCGTGGCCAAGTCCTCCGCTCATGGCGCGGAGATCCGGTGCCGGAGCGAGCCGGCACCGTTAGGAAGCGGGCCTCACAGAGCGCCCTCGTTCGTCATGGACATCACGTTGGCGACCACTCCGCTATTGGAGACGATGCAGTTCCACGGTGCGCGCGTCGGTCCAACGCCAACGGTGACCTGAGAGTTGGCTTCCGAGAAGATCATTTCGATGATCTCGACATCGCCATTATTCGTGGTGTTGGATACTGCTGCCAGACAGGCGCTACGGGCCGCTGGCGGCACGCTCTCGTCCATCAACCTCGGAGTGGCGGCAGCCGTTGGCGGCAGTTGCGATGTTCCGTCCGAGGTGCAGCCCGCAAGCAGCCCCAAAGCGATGCAGATCGTTCCTAAAGTCGTGATGAACCTGATCATGCGTCTCCCCTCCTGTTTTACTTCATCAGGGCCTGATCGGGCTCAGTTGCTCGCCTCGACCAGGAACCGTCCAGCCGCCCAGCCGGCATTGCTGCCATCAGGCCGGGAAACCCGGCACCATCGTGTTTGTCCGGTCATGCGGCAGCCGCCATTGCGCAGGATCTCGCCATTGACCACGCGCGTCACGATCGGGCTCTGGGCACTCGGGCGGGTACGGATGTTAAGGGCATCGCCACGCGAAATGTCGGCCACCTGGAAGAAGTCCGGGCCGCCGGACAGGCCGTCGGCGAAATCGGGTGCGGGCGGCGCAATCGGCCTGCCGCCAGTGACCTCGATCCGCAGCGTGAAGCGCGCCTGCTCATTGCGGCGCGCGGCATTGCGCATCAGGTAGACCTGCACGACATAGTCGCCGCTACCGGGAACGATGATGTCGGCAAAATCGCCCGAGATTGAGCCGTTGAACAGGGCCTCGCCACCGCCGGGGCCGAGAATGTTGAAGTAGTTGCTGCTGTTCGAGCTATCCATGGTGACGGCGAGCCTCTGGCCTCCACGGACATTGATGCGGTAATTGGCGCCTTCGTAGCCCCGGACCGTCCCGCGGATGGTCGTCGAGCTCTGGCCCCGGCCGAATTCGACCCGGGCGCTGCGTTCCTGCGCGAGTGCCGCTTGCTGCCCGAAATCTGCAATGACGACAAGCGCCATCGCGACCACTACACCCACGAACGCACGCCACATACGCATCCGACATCTCCCGTTGGGAAGGCTTCAAGAGATCGAATTGCAACCTCTCGATGTCCCGAGACTGACATGCCTAAAGCCTGCGAACCAGTGAATTATATTCGTCCAATGTGAGAGGGTTTCATGGTTGCACCAGTTTCAAACGGTTGTCCGTCGCGCGGCGCTCCGATCTGCCGAGCTCCTGCTTGAACCACCGCAGCAAGGCGTCGAGAGCAGGTTCAGTTCTGCGGCTTTCCTTGATGCACAGGTGATAATCCTCGTGGGTGGGAAGCAGTGCTTCGTCCAGAAGCACCATTCTTCCCGTTTCTATGTCGGGCTGTGCGAGAAAGTCTGGTACGAGCGCCGCACCGAGGTTCTGGCGAACCATGTCGAGCGCGATTACATAGTGGGATGCGAACAGCCAGCGGCAGGTGAGGGGAAGGAGATCCGCCCGGCCGCTGTGTCGCGCATAGGTCTGCCAGTCCGAGCCGATCTTTCCAGGCTGCAGTTCGGTGGTAATGTAATCGAAGCTCTTGTTTCGCGCTGCAACTGTTGACGACACGACTGCAACCAGATTCTCCGGCCAGAGCAGTTGCGCGTGATAGCCGCGATCCTTGGGGAGCGTCGTCACGAACGCATCACCCGTTGCATCCGTGAGTTCCGGATCCTGCGCATACATGATGATCTGCAGATCGATATCCGGATGGGCCGCATAGAAGGAATGCAGCCGCGGTACCAGCCAGGCCTGGGCGAAACTGCTGCAAATCGCGAGCCGCACCCGATCGCGTGTGCCGCCGATCGCTACGGCCAAGGATCGGTCGATCTCGGCAAAGGCCGGCTGCAGCCGTCGCGCAAGGTCCCGGCCAGCGTCTGTCAATGCGATGCCGCGACCACTTTTCTGGATCAGTCGTTCTCCGACGATCTCTCCGAGCAGCCGCAACTGATGGCTGACGGCACTTTGCGTGACGCCCAGTTCGTCCGCCGCCGCCGCCACGGACAGATGGCGGGATACCGTTTCAAACGTGTGCAAGGCCCTGAGATTATGCCTGAAATCCATCGCGTAATCCTTGATGCGGCAATGCGCTCGATATCGGGCGCCCTGCACCCCGGCACAAGCGAGAGTGGGTGCGCCTGAAACTAACGTTTCATGAGGATTATTTAAAGTTCAAGAGAGAAACTCATTGGACACCCGCGGTCGGCCCTGAAATGGTCTCTCACGTCGAAATTGTGAACGAGAGATCGACCATGACGAAGACAGACGATGACAGGCGTCTTTTTGTGAAGGGCATTTCGGCGGTCGCGCTTCTAGGCAGTCCGGTCGCACTCTTGGCCGGGGAGGTGATGAAGGAGGTCGCGGCCTTGAAGCCCGGCGAATTCACCTGGCATCCCGAACGACAGCGGACCGGGCCGGTGGCGATCGTCGTCTCGCTGCCGGAGCAGCGCGTGCATGTCTATCGCAACGGTATCCGCATAGCGGTCGCCACCTGTTCCACCGGAAAGCCGGGGCATGAGACGCCGACCGGCGTTTTCGTCGTGCTGCAGAAGGACAAGCACCACAAGTCCAGCACCTATGACGACGCGCCAATGCCAAACATGAGCCGGCTGACGTGGTCTGGCATCGCGCTTCATGCCGGCAATCTGCCGGGATATCCGGCCTCACATGGCTGCGTGCGCCTGCCTATGGCCTTTTCCGAACGTCTCTTCGACATCACCCATCTCGGCACACCCGTCATCATTTCGGGCGCTGCCGCAGATCCGCAGGAACTCACCCATCCGGGCATGGTGCTCGGTGCCTACGCCGCCCGGGAATTCGGCGATGCCGTGGCGGCGCTGCACGGCAAACAGCGGCCGAACGACTGGACGGACCTGAAGAAGCAGCCCGTGGTTTCGGTCATCATGTCGACCTTCGATGGGCGGGCCTTGCTGGTCGAAAACTCTGAAATCCGCGCCGAGGGAAGAATCACCGTGAGCGGCAGGGACAAGTTTGGGAGCCATGTGTTCCTGCTCGACGACCTCGATGACGCCGTCCTGGGCATGCGCTGGATTGCGTTTGCCAATCCGAACGAGGACGAGGCTGTTGTCAGCACGACCGCAAACCTTCTCTCCCGGATATCCGCCGACCCGCCTTTCGTGTCGGCCATGCAAAGGGTTCTGCACCCCGGCGCAGTCCTCATTCTGACGGACGCTCCGCTTGCTCCAGACAGCCGGACGGGCACGGATTTCGTGATCATGAGTTGATTGGGTCGCTTCAAGAAGGCGGGTCGTCTTGACGGCTGTTCGCCAAACATATCCTGCTTAAGCTCGCGATCGGTTTGGCGACCTATTCGGCAGTGAAGACCTCCGGCGAATCATATCTCAAGCAGCGAGCCTGGGCCTTTGCCCGCGCTTGTCCTCCATGGCCCCAAGCAAGTGGGGCGCCAAGTGTCTGCTTTTCGGAAGAAGTGGCTGGAACTGGATGTCCGGAAACGGCCCCATAAGGTACATCGCTTGGCGGTCCCCAGCCGATTTTGCGAGACCCGTCTAAGCACTTCAGATAACCTAAGACCAGCAGCCGGGATTGCTCAAGTTGTTGAGAAGGCGTCGCTTTTTTCTGTGAGAAACAGTCGCTGATTTTGAGCGGAAAAGCGACCTAAAATGGCCCGCCTGGAGAGCCTGGATTCTCACATGATTTCAAAGGCTTATAAAAAATGCCTTTGAATTCCCTATATTTTTGCGCCGCGAGCGACCGTGGATGCCATCTTTGTCCCCTGGCTTTGGGCTGACGTCAACATGGCGGAGAGCGGCAATAATTTCCGCTCGGGGGCGTAAAGCTGGAGACGAGGTGAGCATTTTCGCGTGGCAGCTTTGCGCCTTCATGTCGGCCATTCAAGCCGAAACGCCGAATAGTGGAAAGCTGCTGGTCTGTTTGCGTAACTCCGATGTCCGTGATGGGGGGCCTGCCTGTCCGTTAATGGTTCCACTGCTTGAAAAGCGGACATAGGCAGATGGGCGAAAGAGGGCTGCCGGCGGACAGGCAGAAAATCGCCCTATCAGCCATGATCCTTGGCCGAGCTTAACGGTGGTACCGGGACGCTTTACCTGGTGGTTCAATGGCTCGGTAACCGAATGTCGTGCTTGCAAATGTCTCAAGGGCGGAAGGCCCGTGGTGGGTCGCCAAACGGTCAGGCGGCGTTCGCCGCACCGGTGCTTACTCGTTGGTGAAGTTCGCATCGAAGATGGACTTGACCCAGTCATATTGCGTGCTGATCCGGCCGAAACCGCCGGTCGAACCATAAACCGCATCGTCGCCCCAGGCGTTGACCCCGACAATAGCCCAACCCTCGTCGGTCTCGATCCAGAGCGAGCCGCCGCTGTCACCCGAGCCCAGCACGCCTTCATATTCATCAACCGGCAGGGAATTGCCGTCCTCGAAGACATTGGTGGAACCGTCCTCGCTGTCGAAGTCGACCAGCAACTGATTGCCGCCTTTGCCGTCGGGGGCGGGGTCCTCGACCACGTCGATGATGTTGCGCGCCGCAGCGGCATCTTCGCTACTGTAATATTTGTCATCCTGGCCGACCGAGCCGATGCCCCTCGAGCCAAAGCCGACCATGGTGGCGCGTTGTCCCAGTTCATCGTCCCCGCCATAAAGGAGCGGCGGCCTATCGCAATCCTCTACCGGTCCGTTCAATTTCACGATGGCCAAGTCATAGCCCGGCGTTTCGTCGCTATTGGCGTCGTAATTGGGATGGATATGCACGGCCTTGCCGGTAAATTCGGCACCAGCGCGGGTGTAGTAGGTCCAGGTGTCAGGGTCGTCGCCGTCGCCGAAGTTATGCGCAGCAGTCAGTACATAAGCATTGCCGTTCTGGTCATTGCCGATCCAGGTGCCGGAGGCGCCAATCTGCTCGCCGTCGAAAAAGCTCATAATGGCGCAAAATTGCGGCTCCATGGCCAGCGCCTTGGCGGCGCCGAATCCGTCGCCTTCCGCACCATCCGCCCCGCCCTGATCGGCCCAGGTGCTGTCGAGAATGATCACCGCATGGGCTGGACCAGCCGCAGCCAAACTCAGCAGCGCCGTGCCCAGCAGCGCCGATACGATCCTCGATTTCATACCTCTCCCCTTGGATGTCTCACTCGGCATTTGTGCAATGTTGCGCTCTGGTTGGTATTCAGAATGCAGGGTGTCGTGGTGATGCCAGCTTCGCGCGAGACAAAGCCGTGCGCCTCGAACAGCGGTACGTTGGGTGAAGGGGGACGGCTGTTGGAGGCGATGGTCTTGCCCCTTGGCCCACAGCCAATAGTCGCAATACACCGTGGGCAATACCATCGATTAGTCTCTGTTGTTTCGGCCCAAACGCCGAGGGTTTCCCCCCGTTTCATCCTATTACCAGCGCAATTAATTGAACGACAGCTTTCGATTTAGCGAATTGCAAAAGCGAATGACGGCAATGGTGGATGCTTTCGTACGCCTGACGGCACCCGAAACCCTCCACCATCTCGGTCGTAGAAACTTCGCGGCAGGCACCTGAAATCAGACGCGGCTCGCGCAAGTGGCTCGTAGCCTTTCCGCCACTTGCAGACAGTGAGATCTCTGCAAAACAGTTCGTCGTTATGAACCGCATGGCCGGCGCTGCCGCGGGCTATGCAATCATGACCCTATCGATCTGGGCGGATTTCGATGAATGCATGGGACCTATCGCGCTGCGGGTTCTATTTCGTCCCGCACTCTTGGCTTCGTAAAGAAGCTTGTCCGCTCGTTCATACAAGGTCGTCAAGGCATCGTCGTTAGAGATAGGCGTGATGCCCATGCTCGTTGTCACTGGCCCTGCGAGACCCGGAACCGCATTGGCGACGGTGGCTGGGATTGCTTGGCGGCTAAACTCGGCCTGTGCATCCACGTCCTGACCTCGAATGAGAAGGATGACCGTCTGCTCGGGCGTGGATTTTCGTCGTGAAGCCGCCAATTTGTCAACAGGGCCTAGCAACCGCAACGTTGCGGCTCGATGATCTTGTGCCTGGAACGTCTGTTGGCTAATGCGTCAGGCAAAGCTCTGCGGCATGCCAGTATCTCCGCTACGACACCAGTACAGTAGGACGCAGCAACGATGGTGGCTTCGGTTTTAAGTCGATCAATTTTAATCACCGGGGCGAGGGCACCGGTGGCATTGCACCTCGCGCGGCTCTTCCACGGCGCAGGTTGGCGCGTGCTGCTTGCCGACACGCCAGCCAAACCGATTTCAGCCGCCAGCCGTGCCTGCGATGGCTATTTTCGTTTGCCGCCGCCGCGTTTTGAACCGAAACGCTATGCCGATGTGGTCGAAGACCTGGTGAAACGGGAAAATGTCTCATTGGTCGTGCCGACCTGCGAGGAGATCTTTTATCTGGCTGCACTCTGGCGCGAACGGGGGATGACGGCACGGCTGTTCGCGCCAGACGCAGATGTCCTTACACGGGCGCACAACAAGTTTGATTTCATCGAAATCTGCAAAAGCCTCAAACTGGCAGCGCCGCATACGGTGCTCCTGCAGAACAGAGCCGACCTTGCCGCTATCCGCTCGATGGCGTCTCAGATGGTTTTCAAACCCGCCTGGTCGCGCTTTGCGAGCCGGGTGCTGCTTCAGCCGAAACCTGAAGAGGTAGACGCTCTTGCGCCAACGCCTCAGGCACCCTGGCTCGCCCAGGAATTCATCGCGGGACAGGAGATCAGTGCCTACGCCATCGCGCAGAATGGCCGTCTGCAGGCGCTTTCGCTCTACAGCTCAATCTACCGTGCCGGCAAGGGCGCGGGCATTTATTTCAAGCCTGTTGAGAACGAGGCGGCCAATGCTTTCGTGACGGATTTTGCCGCCGGCACCGGTTGGACGGGCCAGCTTTCCTTCGACCTGATCCTCAAGACCGACGGTGCCGTACTGCCGCTTGAATGCAATCCGCGCGCTACAAGCGGGCTGCATTTCTTCTGCGATCCAAAGCCATTCGCACAGGCGATCTGGACAGGCGAAGGCAGCCTGAAACCGGATATATCCAGCCCGCAGACAGTCCGCCTTGCCTTGTGGATCTACGGGCTACCAGCCGCTCTGCGCCGTGGCGATCTCCGCAGCTTTATGCATGACCTCAAAAGCGCGGAGGAGCTTCTCGACTGGCCGCAAGACCCTGAACCAAAACGCGCGCAATGGCGTGCGCTTGGCGAAATCGCGGCGCTCGCCCTTCGCCACCGCATTTCCCTTCAACGCGCCTCCACCCGCGATATCGAATGGGACGGGCCGGATCAGAGTTCGAAAGAGAAACTCTCCGGCTGATTGGCAGCAGGCGGCGCTGCACCGTCCATGATCGCCTCGATGCTTCGACGCAGGAAATCAAGCGGTCCGATGATCGCCGATGCCTGCGGCCAGTAAGCCGCATTCCGGCTTGCCGATGCCAGTACCCGCCGGTCCTGTTCCAGGGCAATGCGGAACATGGGCCGGAAAGCCAGAGACTTCAGGTGATCAAGCAGACCGCCCTGCGGCCCGATCAGGCAACCGATCCCATCCACCTGGCTCTCCGCCGCCTGACGGAGATGGAATGTCGTCGCAAGTACCAGGCCCTTCGGCCCCCAGTATTCCAGTTCGGCAATACCGGGATAGCGGAAACGCCCAATCGTCCTCACCCGCTCCCCCTCCAGCAAACGGCTGATCAGGCCGTTTTGCCGTTCTTCGCCGGTATAACACGCCTCGACCCAGCCGGGACCGCCGGTGACATCGACACGCACGCGCTGCCGCTCGCTGCTCAATCCGCGCAGAAGGCCCTTGTGGATGAAATGGGTGTGTGTTGCATCGAGAATGTTCTCGGCGGCATCGACCAGCGTCGAGCGCGTGCTGCTGCTCACAAGCTTGACGATGATCTTCTGCCCCTCGGCGCAGTGCAGATAGGGCTCGTCCTTGGGCGCGCCGCTTGCCACGAACACCACACCCTCCTTCACGAATGTCGTCAATCGTGGCACGCGATAGCCGGGCACGGCACCCGTATGACCGGGAATGGCCGTACAGAAACCTGCCGCGTTGAATCGCCAGCCGTGATACGGACACTCGATCTCACCGTCTTTGACTTTGCCCTTCGAGAGTTCCACATGCCGGTGGGGGCAGCGATCATGCAAAGCGGCAATCGTCTCGCCGCTGCGAAACAGCACCACAGGCAGTCCTGCCAGCAATATCCGCCGCGGTCTCTTGCCAATCTCAGAGGCAATGGCAACGGCCTGCCAGGTGTCGGGAGACATGCTCACAGGTCAAAACCCTCCAGAAGCGGAATGCCTATACGCCGCAGCAACGCCTCCATGACCCGCACCGCCAGGCGCTGGCGTGCCGGAAGATGCGCGACATAGACGGCATTGTATTCGATGACGGGTACTGCTCCGCGCAGGCTTTTGAAACGGCCCGCCCCGGCACTCATGTTGAAAAACAGCCCACGCTCGGCCGCGATCATCTGGCCTGTCGCCATGACCAGCCGATAAAGTCCATCCTTCAATGGAAGGCTCGTATCATAGCCGACGATCGGTTGCGTCAGCGTGCGACCATTGGCGAAAAAGCCGGACACCGCCGCAAGCCTGCCCGCGCCGTCCCGGAAGCCTACGAGGTCAAACAGGCCGCGCCTGTGCATCTCCCTGATGTAAAGCGCGGTATATTGCGGATTGAGCGGGGTATATTTTTCCAGATACAGCAGCGCGTAAAGCTCGGCTGCACGCTCGTAATCCGCTTCGGTAAAGCTTTCTCCGGCAGCAAACCGGTAGGCTGTCCGACTGATGAGCTTGCGGTCATACCCTTGGTTCTGCGTCTTGCGTCCGTCATTGCCGGAAAACAGATAGATCCGCCGCGCCGCGATCATGCGAAATCCCGCCGCCCTCAGATGACGGATCGAAGACCCGTCAGCCATTTCGTTCAATGAGCGGATGATAATCGCCCGATTGGGATATCGCTCGCACAACTCTGCCACCAGCCCGGAGGCCCCCGAGGCGCTGATGGCCGGCACCGGATTGGTGGACAGCAGCCAGTTGTTGACCTGCACCTGCTGATCGAGCCCACTGGCCCTCAAAAGCGGGCCGCAGGCACGGATCAGGCCAGATGCAGCCCAACGCAAGAGGGGAGCGCTGGCAAAATTGCGTGTCTCGTCGAGGGCATAGTCGATATAGGCGCTGCTTGGGCAACAGATATAGCAGGTCGGAGCATCGCGTTGCTCGTTGAGGGTAATCGGAAAATGACGCCCTTCCACGTCGATCGCATCAACCTTTGTCGAGAGGTTGCCAATGAGGTCCGGGACGGGATAGGCGTTGAAAAGCGCCACGAAACGACGAACCGCCTGCGGCTCATTGGACACCGCGCTACCCGCTCCAGAAAGTGTCATCATCGTGCATCCTCAGGCGGAAGCCGATTTTCCACCCGTCGAAGCTTCCGGTGAGGCTCAAATTCCATCGCCTGCTGTCGAAGGATAAGTGTCGGGGACAGCCCGCGCCGCGAAAACACATCGGCGAGTGCATCCCGGGCCGCCTTTGCACCATGGGCGGCAAGTTTCGGCTCCAGCACAAGCGCGATTTGCTCGGCCCCCTCCCGCAGGATGCGAAAATCGGTGATCGAGCGATCGGCCTCAAGCACGGCATTGCGCATCACATCAGGCGTCACCAGAAGTCGCACGCCATCCCCACGGTCAAAAACAAAGGCGTCATCCAGCCGACCGACGACCTCGTCGACAACCTGGAGCGGCGATCCACAGGCGCAGGGGCTATCGGACAGGCGCAGAAGATCGTTCATGCGGTACCGCGCCATGATCTGGAAGCAGCGCCGGAAGCAGGTGACGCGGGGAGAAACCAGCCCGCCCTCCACGGCCTCGAATTCGAAGAAATTGGCGTCTTCGGCAAGATGCAGGGCCCCATGCGAGCAGGAGACAGCGAAAAGCCCTTCCGTCGCCATGTAGATCTGCCCCAGCCTCGTGCCAAAGCGGGTCTCGATGATCGTGCGGTCGAAGGGATCCAGCGTTTCGCCACCGGCAAAGATGCGTCTCGGCTGCAGCCGTTCGGCGTGCTCGGCAAGATGGCGCAAAACCCGAGGCGGCGCGACGATGGTGGTGGGTGCAAACCGCTCCAGATCGTCAAGCCAGGCTTCGATACCCCGGTTGAGATCGAAAGACATCAGTCGCAGCAAGCGGGAGCGATTGGCACCGTCATAAAGCGCGGAGTTCTGCGGCAGGATGACGGCAACCCTTTCGGGATCAAGAAGGAACCGCGGCACGGCTTTTGAGAGAATGGTGCCCAGCCAGCGGTCCTTGTCGCAAGCATCAACAGCATAAAGCGCGCGATTGCCACTCGTGCCGGTGCTTGCGCCAAGACTGACCTTCCCGATCTGGCCGGTGGTCTCAAAAGCGCGCCATCCGTCCTCGGCGCTGATCCGCCCTCGATTGAAGGCGGCAAAATCTGCCATGACCACGGCCTTGTCGACGATGGGCAGCGTCTCCAGCCGACGTGTTGCACCCTCGTAGAAATCAACAGCGGGCAGGTTGTGGTCGAGCCAGCGCTGAAGCGCCAAGGACTGCCAGCGCTTGAACGCGGCACGCGGGCGCCCGGCCCGCGAGGCCCAGAGCGTTTGCGCAAAGGCGGATGCAATGCGAAGGGGGGAGGTCACGGCATGCCCTTACTCAGATCGTGCGGGCTGACCGCAGGGTCGTGACACAAAAGCACCTCACCGCTCGCCTCCTGAAAGGCAAGGACGCGACGGGTGCTCTCGGCAAGGGCCAAGGGATCGTCAGCCACGAGGCTTGCGGGAAAGCCCGGACGCCGCTCCGGCACCAATGCATCCCCGCACCATTGTGCATCGACTGCATAGAGAAGTGGCCGTGGCATGGCGCTAAAGCACAGACCGAAATGGCCGGCGGCATGCCCCGGAAGATCGATGGCAAGCACGCTGCCGTCACCGAAAAGGTCGCGGCCTTTCCCGAGACCAAGCGGCGCCTCGATCAGGGCAAATCCGTCGACATCGACCGTTCGCGAAAGAAGGCCGGCAGGCAGAAGCTCGGTGAATATGCCGTGGCGCAGATTGGCCCGAACGGGCGCCCGCAGGACGCGTCCCAGCATCTCTTGCTTTGCGATGATCCGCGCATTGGCAAACGCATCGAGACCCGCGACATGATCGGCATGGAAATGGGTGACGATGACGATAGAGACATCATCGGGCGTAAATCCGAGCCTTTGCAAAACCGCTGCGGGCTGCCCGCTCGTCACCAGATCCGGACCGAGGATTGCGTTATAGAGGCGCAAGCCGAGGCTGCGCTTGCCCTGCGTCACCCGCGGCCCATAGCCCGTATCGATCAGCACAAGCCCCGCTGTCGGATGCTCGAAAAGACCATAGCGCACCCTCAGAGGCACGGGCCGCCAGCCCCCGCCGCGAAGATAAAAGCGTTCCGGCGCGCTGACAAAGGCGCTGTTGGCAAACACCGGTCTCATGGCCCGCGCCCCTGGGCAATCGTCATTGCAAGCCCCTCTTCGAATGAGATCCGAGGTCGCCAGCCAAGCATCCGGCGGGCCTTGGAGATATCGAGGCTCTGGCGAAACGCAAACAGACCGAGCGTATAGGGCGTAACCAGGGGCTCGGTTGAGGCCGAACGGGCAAGGCTCACCAGTTCCACCAGGCGAGCAGCCGCCAGCGCCGGATAAAACGGCACGCGTCTCCAGCGCAGCTCGATTGCAAGCCTTGAACAAACACGCTCGACGATGTGACGCACCGGCACCATTTCGCCACTCGAAATGTTGAAGGTCTGCCCCTCGATATCACTGATCGTCAAAGCCGCCTCGATGGCCTGCACAACATCATCAACATGGGTAAGATCGATGGCGGCCGCGCCGGACCGCAACAGCGGCAGGGGACCATGGCGGGCAGCAGCCGTGATCCGAGGCAGCAGCGTCTGGTCGCCAAGGCCATAGATGCCACGCGGCCGCAGGTTCACCGGGCCGACACTCCCTCGGGCAAGAACCATTGCTTCGGCCTCGGCCTTGGTTCGGGCATAGGCGTTGATCGGAGGCGGCAGCAGCGCCGTTTCGGCGACGTCGGTCTTGTCCTTGAGTTCGAAATAAACCGTCGGCGAGGATATGTTGACGAAGCGACGGACCTTGAGCGCATGAGCCAGATCAAGCACATGGCCCGTGCCCTCGACATTGGCCAGGCGAAAGGCTGCAGGCTTTCCCCAGGATGCCGAGAGTGCCGCACAATGCACCACAGCATCCACGGTGCCGATCTCATCGACAAGGTGAAGCACGGGTCGGGACATATCCGCGCAAACGGTCGCGAAACCCAGATCCTGGAGATGACGGCAACGGGCCTCATCACGACCGAGCCCGACCGTCTCAAATCCGCGGGCCGCCAGATACCGGATCAGCCGACCGCCCAGAAAACCCGTGGCGCCTGTGACGAGAACACGCATGGGATTCAAACCTCTATCGCCATGCCGCCAAAGGACACACCGGCCGATGTGCCGAGCATGAGAAGCTTGCTTCCCTTGCTGATCCGCCCGTCAGCCCAGGCGATATCGAGCGCCGTCGGAATAGAGGCTGCTATCTGATTGCCAAATCGCGTCGTAATATTGACCACCCGATTAGCCGCCATCCCGGTCTGCCTGATCATGTGCTCCAGCGCCAAAGGGCTGGCCTGATGCGGCACCACCAGATCAACATCATCGGCCGTCCATCCGGCAGCGGTGAGAAGCTCGTCGACGAAGCGGGGGAAATGACGATGCGTGACGCGAAACAGCGCTTTGCCATCCATACGGAAGGAGGCATGGGCGGCGAATTCATCCGGCTGCCGGTGAAAATCGAAGCGCGTACCGCCCGCACCGATTCCGCAAGCGTCATAGGCTGAAGGATAGCTGCGCATGAGACTGGCACGGATTGAACTGTCACCCTCGGAAGCGGCCGCCAGCACGATTGCAGCCGCCCCATCGCCGAACAATGCCGCAACATCCGGCTGATCGTGCCAAGGCAGCGCCCTCGAGGCAATATCTGCAGAAAAGACAATGGCGACCTGTGCCCGTCCCATCGCGATACGGTCGGCGGCCAGATCAACAGCGGCCAGGAAGCTGAGACAGCTCGCATTGACATCGAAGGCGGCAGCACGGCCAGCGGCAATGCCGAGCCGGTCCATCACCAGCGGGGCGGTTGTCGGCAGGGGCTGATAGGGAACACCACAAGCGCCGATGACAAGATCAATGTCCTCAGGGCCCATGCCCGCCTTTTGCATCGCAAGGTTTGCAGCGGCGACAGCCATTTCAATCTGATCGTCCTCTGCCTGACACACATGTCGGCTGAACACGCCGGATAGTCGCTCAAGAGAACCTTCTTCTAAGCCCAGTTCCCGATCGAGGTCCGTCGACAAAAGGACCCGGCACGGAACAAAATGTCCCGTCCCGGCTATACGCAACCGACGAATATCGCCGCTCATTCGACCAAGATCCATATTGGAAGCTTTACTTGGTCACATCCGGTTTCGCAAACAAGGCCGGAACTGCATAGGCTTCGGCGAAAGCAGAGTTTGGCTGTCCCGGCTTGATTACAGGAACTGTTGTCAAAATTGGTTCCAAAATCAAGGGAAACGTAATTCAAGACTGCTTTTTTGGCAGGCAAATTGGGCTCGCGGCGGGACATGATCATCGAGCGGATGTGCAATCGTCTCAAGCAGTTGCGTCGCATGCGACCCGATTTGACAAAACCCGAGAATCCTTCTCCGCATTTCTTGCTCGGGCCGCCGCAAAGATTTGGCTGCCTTACTTAGTCAACAGGACCTGGTAATTATCGATCCGTTGGGTGAATGCAGCAGCCCAGCACCCAGTCCGCTCTCGGCCCCTTTGCAGTTATCGTTCTTGGGTCCCCAGCCTTTTTCGCGAGACCCGTGGCAGCACGACGGATGGACTGAAGAACAGCAGCCGTGACTGCTCAAGTTGTTGAGAAGGCGTCGCTTTTTTCTTTGAGAAATAGTCGCTGATTTTCAGCGGAAAACCGACCTAAACTGGCTTGCCTGGGGAACGTGGATTCTCACATGATTTCAAAGACTTAAAAAATTCGCCTTTGATTTTCCTCTGTTTTACTGCCGCAAGCGACCATGGACACCATCTTTGTGCCTTGGCGGACTGCCATGACGAAGACACCCTGTATCAGGCCCGAAGGTCACCCCGGGCCGATTTCGGCTTGGGCATCACCTTTGGGCATCAGTTTTGGGCATCAGGTCGCCGATGACGCCAAAACGGGATCCGGCACGACGGAAAAACATGAGAATCAAGGCTTTTTGGGAGAAATGGCTGGGGAACCTGGATTCGAACCAAGATTAACGGAGTCAGAGTCCGTCGTTCTACCGTTGAACTATTCCCCACCAGGGTATCGCCGCGGCGATCGGTGAGCGGGCTTATAGCCAAAACATCCGGCATTGCAAAGACTGAATTTCAAAAAAAATGACAGCTTTCGCAAAAGAGCGTGACGCGAGGTCGGCGGCCGCCCGTTGAGCGCCATGGCCGGCCGCTCGCAGCCGTGCCCCATGCTCCCGGCGGCCCTTTTGAAAAACCGTTTGGTGCTCCGGGCAGGCGCTGGTATGCTTTGCCCAACGAAACGAATGATGACACCAGCGGCATGCGTCGATCTTGGCGCCTTGCGCGGTGCAGTGGAAAACTTCAGTGACAGACCCCAATCGCGGCGGACAGCCGAACAGCGAGGGGGCGTCGACAGGCAAGCGCAAGGGCGGGTCTCCCCGTCGGCGCGGCAAGGGCAAGAAGACGGGGCCGGTTAAAAACGGTCACGAGGCTTCTGCCTCGGCAGGATCGGCGGGCACGCCGGTCGCCGAGCGACGTTCCGAATCAGTCTTTGCGGATGGTCCCATCCGCAAGCGAAAGCGCCGTCGTCGCGGCAAGGGCGGCGGTCCCGGCGCGGCGGCTGCGACCAGTGCCAATCCCAACGGCAAGATCCATGACCAAGACGCGACGGGCAGCACAGAGACTGTGGCGTCCGCGAACCTGCGGGACAGCGGCCGCGGCGGGCAGGGCATGCAGCCTCAGTCGCGTGCGGCGCGGATCGGAGAGCAGGGCGGGTCGGATCCGGCAAGCCCGCGCCCCGGTCGCAAGCGCAAGCGCAATCGAAACCGCCATGCGGTAGCCCAGAAGCCGGGCCATGTTCGCCCGCTGGCCGGTTCCGAGCCGCCCTCGGCCGCCGCGGCAAAGCCGGGTCGAGCCCAGGCGCATGCTGCATCCAACGCGCATCCGGTTGCCCATGTGCAGCAAAAGACCGTGCCCGCTGTTGAGCGGGGCCGCCCGGCCCAGGACGGCGGACCGGATGACCTCTATGCGGCACTCGATCTTGGCACCAACAATTGCCGCCTGCTGATTGCCCAGCCGACCCGGCCTGGCCAGTTCCGTGTCGTGGATGCCTTTTCCCGCATCGTGCGTCTCGGCGAAGGCCTTGGCTCCACCGGCCGCCTGTCGCAGGACGCCATGGACCGCGCGGTCGATGCCCTGCGCGTCTGCGCCAGCAAGCTGTCCGGCCGTGACATCAGGCGCATGCGGCTGATCGCAACCGAAGCCTGCCGTGCGGCGGAAAACGGTGAGCTTTTCCTGGAGAGGGTCACCGCCGAGACAGGCTTGCAGCTCGAAATCATCAACCGGGAAACCGAGGCACGGCTTGCCGTCTCCGGCTGCTCTTCGCTCGTCGGCCGGGAAGCGCGCTCCGTGGTGCTCTTCGACATCGGCGGCGGCTCCTCGGAGATTGCGGTCATCCGCATCCACGACAACCGCTCCAGCCGGCTTGCCAACCACATCACCCACTGGACATCGCTGCCCGTGGGCGTGGTGACGCTCTCCGAACGGCATGGCGGTCGCGACGTCACGCCTGATATCTTCGAAGGCATGACCCGCGAGGTCGAGGGCATGCTGGCCAAGTTCGAATGCCCCGATATCCCGCGCAGCATGGATGATTTCCACCTGATCGGCACCTCGGGAACGGTGACGACGCTCGCCGGCGTGCATCTCGACCTGCCGCGCTACGATCGCCGCAAGGTCGACGGCCTCTGGCTCTCCGATGCCGAGGTGACGGCGATGCAGGCAAAGCTCCTCTCCTGGGATTATGCCGGTCGCGCCGCCAATCCCTGCATTGGCCCTGATCGCGCCGACCTCGTTCTGGCCGGCTGCGCGATCCTCGAAGCGATCCGCCGTCGCTGGCCCTCGAGCCGCATGCGCGTCGCCGACCGCGGCCTTCGCGAAGGCCTGCTCACCGACATGATGGCCGATGACGGCGTTTGGCGCCGCGGCCGCAATCGACGTCCTCCAGTATCCAGGGAGCGCTGACCATGGCGAAACCACCCATCGGCGGCAACCGCACGGGCCGCAAGCTCGGCCAGAAGGTCAAGAAGGGCAAGCTCAAGGCCTCGTCCAGACGCTGGCTCGAGCGGCATATCAATGATCCCTATGTCCAGCGGGCCAAGCTCGAGGGCTATCGCGCCCGTGCCGCCTTCAAGCTGCTGGAGATCGACGAGAAGCATCAGGTGCTGAAGGGCGCCAAGCGCATCATCGACTTAGGTGCGGCCCCCGGAAGCTGGTCGCAGATCGCCGCCAAGGTCACCGATTCCACCGACGACGATATCCGCGTCGCCGCGATCGATTTCCTGGAAATGGCGCAGATTCCGGGCGTGAAGATCCTGCAGCTCGACTTCCTTGATCCGGATGCACCCCGCCAGCTGATCGAGGCCGTCGGTGGCACGCCGAACCTGGTCCTGTCGGACATGGCAGCCCCCACCACCGGCCACCAGAAGACCGACCATATTCGCACCATGCATCTGTGCGAAGTGGCGGCACACTTTGCCGTCGAGGTTCTGGCGGAAGGCGGCCATTTTCTCGCCAAGACCTTCCAGGGCGGCACGGAAAAGGATCTGCTCAACATGTTGAAGCAGAATTTTCGCCAGGTCCTGCATATCAAGCCAGCCTCGTCGCGCCAGGAATCGGTCGAGATGTTCCTGCTCGCCAAGGGCTTCAAGGGCCGCAATGGCCCAGGCGTTGTCGAACTCGACGAGGAAGGTTTCGCCCGCGATCCGCGCGAAGATATGCCCGCCACCGAGGATCTGGATCAGGACTGAGGTCAAGGTGGAAGCGCGGTGTCTTAAGCCTGGGCCAAGCGGAGGGGCATCTGTCATGTTTACTTACATCACCGTCGGCATCAACGATCTGACCGGCGCCATCCGCTTCTATGATGCTGTCCTGGCGACGCTCGGCATCGAGCGCCGTGAAACGGACGAGAACGAGGCGGGTTATGCCACCGCCGGCGATAGCCGCTGCCGGTTCTGGATCAATCATCCCTTCGATCGCCGCGCGGCAACGGTGGGCAATGGCTCCATGCCGGCCTTCGAGGCGTCTTCGCGCGCGGCAGTCGATGCGTTCCATGCCGCAGCAATCGCCCATGGCGGCACGGACGACGGCGCCCCCGGCATTCGCCACTTTCACCCCAATTTCTATGCCTGTTACGTCCGGGATCCCGACGGCAACAAGCTTTCGGCGCTTTGCGAGCGACCGGAATAGTCACTTGACGTTGATCGTCTCGTCTTCGCTTGCCCGCCGGTAGCCGGAGACGGCCGAGCCGACATCGCGTGGCAGGCCGAAGAAGGGGACGACCGCAAACAGCGAAAGACCCGCGACAATCGCAAACGCCAGGTGGAAATCACCGAGCGACAGGCCCTCGCCGGACATCCGCGTGCTGGCCTCGAGGATCGAGGCAGCGGCGGCGACGCCGAGCGCCAGGCTCACCTGCTGCAGCACGGAGGTAAGCGAGGTCGCCTGGGAGGCGGCGCGATCCTCGATCTCCGCATAGCCAAGAGTGTTCACTCCTGTGAAGAAGAACGAGCGGCAGAAACCGCCGACAAGCAGGATCGCCATGATCAGAAGAACAGGTGTCGCCGGTGTGAACAGCGCATTGGCAGCCGTCGTCAGCGCGCCGAATATGCCGGCCATGATCAGCACATTGCGAAAGCCCAGAGCGGCAAAGGCACGTCTTGCGATGAACTTGGTGGTGATCGCTCCGACGGCGGCAATGAAGGTGATCATGCCGGATTCGAAGGCGGTCATGCCGAAGCCAAGTTGCAGCATCAGCGGCAGCAGGAAAGGCGTGGCGCCGGCGGCGATCCGGAACAGCGTGCCGCCGACGATCGAGGCGCGGAAGCTCCTGTTGGCAAAGAGGGTGAGGTTCAAAATTGGTGCGGGATGTCGCCGGGCATGCAGCACGTAGAGGATCATCGACAAGATGCCGATCAAGGTTGCGGCAGCACCGACCCAGACGGGCAAAGCCGGCAGGCTCATCACCGAAAGGCCGAAGACCAGTCCGGATGCCGCCACCGCACTCAGGAGAAAGCCCTTCCAGTCGATCCGCGCCGTCTCGACCGGCTCGATCTCGGGAAGGTAGACGCTGGACAGCCAGAGGCCGAGGAGACCGATCGGGAGATTGATCAGGAAGATCCAGTGCCAGCTGAAGAATGTCGTGATGAACCCGCCGACCGGCGGCCCGGTGATCGGGCCAAGCAGGCCGGGAATGGTCAGCAGCGCCATTGCGGAGACCAGTTCGCTCTTCTTCGTGGTGCGCAAGAGAACGAGACGTCCGACCGGCGTCATCATTGCCCCGCCCATACCCTGCAGGAAGCGGGCAGAAACGAAGGTAAGAAGCGAATCGGAGATGGCGCAGAACAGCGAACCGAGCATGAAGACGACAATCGCCGCCCGGAACACCCGCTTGGCGCCGTAACGATCCGCCATCCAGCCGCTCGCGGGAATAAAGATCGCAAGCGCCACCATATAGGAGGTGAGTGCGAGCTTCAGCGTGATCGGCCCCACGCCGAGATCGGCCGCGATCGTCGGAAGGGCCGTGGCGATCACGGTCGAGTCCATCTGTTCCATGAACAGGGCTACGGCGAGAATAAGCGGTGTGATGCGATTCATCGGCATTCCGGAAGATGCCGCGACTGCGGCCGGTCTTAAGCGTCACATAGCGCAGACAAGCCCGGGTTGAAACCGCCGATCGCCAGCGAAACGGACCCCCAAGGAAGCGAGGTTCCCGTCGTCTGGATCAGAAAGCATCACGATGGTGTGAGGCCGCTACCCGCCGCCCGCCTTTCCCCTATGTCGTGGTGAGCCTGCGCAGGGCCTAGGCGAAATTTGTTTGAGGAGATTGCGATGATTTCTATGAAAAGACGTATGCTGCTCGGCGGTGCCGGTGTAGCACTGGCGGCTCCCTTGATCATGACGCGTGCTGCTGTGGCGCAGCAGTCGGGTGCGGAGACCTCGATGAATATCGACCATGCAATGCCGCCGGAAACGCACCGCTTCAATGTCGGCAAGTTCGAGGTCGTGGTGGTCAAGGATGGCGCGCGCCCCTCGGAAAATCCGCAGGAAACCTTCGGCACCAACCAGTCGCCGGAAACCGTGGGCGCGCTGCTCGAGGCAAACTTCCTGCCCTCCGACAAGTTCGTCAACAGCTTCGCCCCGGTGCTGGTCAATACCGCTTCCGACGTGATCCTGTTCGACACCGGTCTCGGTGAGGGCGGACGTGCAAACGGCCTCGGTCGCCTGGTTGAAGGCCTGACGGCCGCCGGCTACAAGCGCGAAGATGTGACGACGGTAGTGCTCACCCATATGCATGGCGACCATATCGGCGGTTTGATGGAAGGTGGCCAGCCGACCTTCCCAAATGCGCGTTATGTGACGGGCCAGGCCGAATATGACTTCTGGGCCGATCCGGCCCGCGTCGGAACACCGGCCGAGAACGGCCACAAGGGTGTGCTCGCCAATGTCCAGCCGATGGCCGAAAAGATGACCTTCATCGGCGACGGTGGCGAAGTGGTCTCCGGGATTACCGGCATGGCGGCATTCGGCCATTCGCCGGGCCACATGATCTACCGCCTGGAGTCGGAAGGTCGCCAGCTGGTTCTAACGGCCGACACCGCGAACCACTTCGTCCTCTCGCTGCAGCGTCCGGATTGGGAAGTCCGCTTCGACATGGACAAGGCCGCAGCCGCCGCGACCCGTGCCAAGGTCTTCGACATGCTGGCGACCGACAAGCTCGCTTTCCTCGGCTACCACATGCCGTTCCCGGCCGTCGGTTTCGTCGAGAAGGTCGACCAGGGCTATCGCTACGTGCCGAAGGCCTACCAGTTCGATATCTGAGCCTGATCAGGGGCCGCGCCGAGGTGCGGCCCCTTTATTCTGAGGTTTACTGACCGGCGAAGATTTCGTCGGTGGCCTGCTCGATGAACTGATGGATGCGGCTGTCGAGGTCGGCATCGCTCACAACGACACCTGCCGAGGAAAAGTCCTGGCGCAACTGCTCAAGCAGCCGATGCGGCTCCACGACCTGCTTGACGGCAACGGTGCGCGCATAGGCTTCGACATCGTCGAGCCCCATCGTATAGGCAGCCCATCGGCCGACCATCTTGCTGCCGCGCACGCGGGCCTTGAACTGGATTTCCGCCTGGCGGGCGAACTGGTTTTCGAGTGCCTGAGCACGCTTCTTCAATGCAGTCATTGTCGATCCCCTGGTCTTCTTGTTCTTGGTTGTGCCCCCAGCCCCGAGAGCAGACCCGTTATATAAGCAAGGGCTTCAAGGACCGTGTAGCGGGTCGATACAATTCTAACGATCGCGGATTTTTCTGTATTGGCGAAGCCTCGATCCGCGACCTGGGAACTTTGCCAGCTTTTGCTATTCCTTTCCTGTCATGAACGTGTTACCAGCCCTCGCCAACTTCCAAGCATTTCATGCAGAAGCGACCGAACGGGATTTCTCGTTTTCCGGCCGGATTCTGCCTATTCAAACGAAGGAATTGGCAATGGCACGCATCGTAATGTCGGCAACTGGCGCAGAAGCGCTCACCTTTGACGACGTCCTCCTGCAGCCGGGGCACTCCGAAGTGATGCCGGGGCAGACCAACATCGCGACGCGGATTGCCCGGGATATCGACCTCTCCCTTCCGATCCTCTCCTCCGCCATGGATACCGTCACCGAAAGCCGGCTGGCGATCGCCATGGCCCAGGCCGGCGGCATCGGCGTCATCCACCGCAACCTGACACCCACCGAGCAGGCTGAAGAAGTCCGCCAGGTCAAGAAGTTCGAAAGCGGCATGGTCGTCAATCCGGTGACCATCGGCCCAGAGGCAACTTTGGCGGAAGCCAAGGCGCTGATGGGCGCACACGGCATTTCCGGCATTCCGGTTGTCGAGGGTGCAAGCCGCCCCGGTCGCCTCGTCGGCATCCTGACCAACCGCGACGTGCGCTTTGCGTCTGACCCGAGCCAGAAGATTTACGAACTGATGACCCGCGAGAACCTCGTGACGGTCAAGGACGGTGTCGATCAGCAGGAAGCCAAGCGCTTGCTGCATTCGCACCGCATCGAGAAGCTCCTCGTCATCGACAATGAAGGCCGCTGCGTTGGCCTGATCACCGTCAAGGATATCGAGAAGTCGCAGCTCAACCCGCATGCCGCCAAGGATGCGCAAGGCCGCCTGCGCGTCGCCGCTGCCATCTCCACCGGTGATGATGGCGTCGAGCGCGCCGAGCGCCTGATCGATGCCGGCTGCGACGTGATCGTCGTCGATACCGCCCACGGCCATAGTCAGAAGGTCCTGGATGCCGTTGCCCATGTAAAGAAGATGTCGAACGCCATCCGCATCATCGCCGGCAACGTCGCCACGAGCGAGGGCACCCGTGCGCTGATCGATGCCGGCGCAGATTGCATCAAGGTCGGCATCGGCCCGGGCTCGATCTGCACCACGCGCGTCGTCGCCGGCGTCGGCGTGCCGCAGCTCGCAGCTGTCATGGCCGCCGTCGAAGAAGGCAACAAGCACGACATCCCGGTCATCGCCGACGGTGGCATCAAGTTCTCGGGCGATGTCGCCAAGGCGATTGCCGCCGGCGCCTCGGCCGTCATGGTCGGCTCGCTGCTCGCCGGCACGGATGAAAGCCCCGGCGAGGTCTATCTCTACCAGGGCCGTTCGTTCAAGGCCTATCGCGGCATGGGCTCCGTCGGTGCCATGGCCCGTGGTTCGGCTGACCGCTACTTCCAGGCGGAAGTGCGCGACACGCTGAAGCTCGTGCCGGAAGGCATCGAAGGCCAGGTGCCCTACAAGGGCCCGGTCTCGGCCGTGCTGCACCAGCTCGCCGGTGGCCTGAAGGCCGCCATGGGTTATGTCGGCGGCAAGGACATCAAGGACTTCCAGGAAAAGGCGACCTTTGTGCGCATCTCCGGTGCCGGCCTTCGTGAAAGCCATCCGCATGGCGTGACCATCACCCGCGAAAGCCCGAACTACCCGGGCGCCGCGTGATCCTGGAACGAACACCCGGACCGCGCCGGGCGCCGCTGCTCTGGACAAGCGGCGTCCTCTCGGCCGGGCTGCTTGCCTGGATGCATATCGGCTTCGCACGACCGTTCGCTGGATTGACCGGCGGACGGGCCATGCCCGACCTGGATATCGAGAGCACGGGGCAGGGGCTACTTGCGCTGAAGTCGCTTCTGGAGACGAGGCCGGAAGCGGCCGAACTCTTGCGCGCCATGCATCTTGGTCCCGACCTCCTGCTACCGGCGGTGCTTGGCCTGTTTCTCTTCCTGCTGATGCGACAGGCCGCGCCGGGTGCGAGCCTCTACGGACGCGCGGCCGAGCGTCTGCTGCCGGCACTGACGGCTCTGCCCGTGGCCTATGTGGCAGTCGACTATGCCGAAAACATCCTGAGCCTGATGCTCTTTCCCCCCGCGATGCCCGCGCCGGGCACCGCAGACCTTTTTGCGGAAGCCATCTCCTGGCTCACGCGTCTGAAGTTTGCCGCTCTCGTCATTTCGGGCATCCTCATTCTGCGGCTGACGTTTGGTCCGAAGCCCGCAAACGAGCCCTGATTCCTCCGCCGCATCAATTCAAGGACGTGATTTTCCATGACCGGTTTTGAGATGTTCTGGCCGCTGATGGCCCATGCCTTCCTCGTCTTCTGCCTCTATGCCCTGCTGGTCATGCGCCGCGCCTCGGTCGTCCGTTCGGGCAAGGTCGAGCGCATCGCCTTCCGCGAGAACCTGGCCGAACCAGAGGAAAGCAGGGTGGTGAACAGGACAATCGCCAACCAGTTCGAGCTGCCGGTCCTGTTCTATGCACTCTCGGTGCTGCTCTTCATCACCGAGGCCGACAATATCGTTGCCGTTGTTCTCGCCTGGATCTTCGTCGCAGCACGTTACGTTCAGGCCGCAATGCAGCTGATCGGCAATCTGCCGCTGCGCCGCCTGTTCTTCATGGTCGGGTTCGCGACGCTATTCTTGATGTGGCTCTGGCTTGTCGTCTGGATGGCCACCAGCTGACGACTTCACCCTTCACGGCAACGTGTCTGGGCGCTCCGTGCCTCGGCCCTATCTTGGCGTGGCATCCCATCCATCCCCCGAGGAGAGTGTCATGTCGAAGCCCGAAATCACGCAAGGTATGATCGATGCCTATGACGAATACACCCACCTGACCCTCGATCGCCGAGGCTTCATGCAGAAGCTGACGGCGCTCGCCGGCTCCGGTGCCGCCGCCGCTGCCATCATGCCCATGCTTGCCGCCAATCAGGCAAATGCCGCCATGGTCGAGGAGACCGACGCGCGGCTCGACGTGTCGGACGTGACCTATCCCGGCGCATCCGGCGAGATGAAGGGATATCTGGCGATCCCGAAGGATGCCGCCGACCGGCTGCCCGCAGTGATCGTCATCCACGAAAACCGTGGCCTCAACCCGCACATCCGCGATGTCGCCCGCCGCATGGCACTCGAAGGTTTCGTCGCACTCGCCCCCGATTTCCTGTCGCCCAATGGCGGCACGCCCGCCAATGAGGACGAGGCGCGCAACATGTTCCAGTCGCTGGACATGGCCGGTGCCACGGCCAACGGCGAGGCAACACGCGCCTTCCTCGCAGGCCATGAGAAGACCAATGGCAAGGTCGGCGCGATCGGCTTCTGCTGGGGCGGCGGCATGGTCAACCGCATGGCGGTCGCCTCTCCGGAGCTTGGCGCCGGCGTCGCCTATTACGGCTCGCAGGCCCCTGCCGATCAGGTGCCTGCGATCAAGGCGCCGCTGATGTTGCACTATGCGAGCCTCGACGATCGCATCAATGCCGGCATCGACGCCTACAAGGCGGCACTCGACGCCAACGGCAAGACCTACGAGCTGCACATGTATGAGGGCGTCAACCACGCCTTCAACAACGACACCTCGTCTGCCCGCTACGACAAGGCCGCCGCAGACCTTGCCTGGTCGCGCACTATCGAGTTCCTCAAGAAGAACCTTGCCTGATCGGATGGGGGGGAGCGTCGCGCTCCCCCCCATCCATGACATTTCGATGAAATCTCCCTGCCTTTGACACCGATCAAACCGCTTCACCTCTCCTGCGCCTAGCTTGCCCTCAATTCGCCGGCACACGCGCCGCGCGCAATCAAGCGAGGGAGATTGACATGGCATCGATGATGAAGGCTGCGGTGGTCCGCGAATTCGGCAAGCCGTTGGTGATCGAGGAAATGCCCATCCCGGATCCGGGCCCTGGCCAGATCCTGGTGAAATACGAGGCGACGGGCGTTTGCCACACCGACTTGCATGCCGCCAATGGCGACTGGCCGGTCAAGCCCAACCCGCCCTTCATTCCCGGCCATGAAGGTGTCGGCTATGTTGCGAAGCTCGGCTCCGGCGTCTCGCGCATCAAGGAAGGCGACCGGATCGGCGTGCCGTGGCTTCACACCGCCTGCGGCTGCTGCTCGCCGTGCCGCACCGGCTGGGAAACGCTCTGCGGCAGTCAGCAGAATACCGGTTATTCCGTCAATGGCACCTTCGCCCAGTATGGTCTGGCGGACCCGGATTATGTCGGTCGCCTGCCGGACAATCTCGAATTTGGCGCCGCCGCTCCCATTCTCTGCGCCGGTGTCACCGTCTACAAGGGCCTGAAGGAAACTGAGGTCAAGCCCGGTGAATGGGTCGTCATTTCGGGCATCGGCGGCCTCGGCCACATGGCCGTGCAATATGCCAAGGCCATGGGCATGCACGTGGTCGCCGCCGACATTTTCGAGGACAAGCTGAAGCTTGCCAAGGATCTCGGCGCCGATGTCGTCGTGAACGGCACGGCGGCAGATGCGATCGAACAAGTGCAGAAGGCGACCGGCGGGGTGCATGGCGCGCTCGTCACGGCGGTTTCGCCCAAGGCCATGGAGCAGGCCTATGGCTTCCTGCGCTCCAAGGGCACCATGGCGCTGGTCGGTCTGCCGCCCGGCTTCATCTCGCTGCCGGTCTTCGAGACGGTGCTGAAGCGCATCACCGTGCGTGGCTCGATCGTCGGCACGCGTCAGGATCTCGAGGAGAGCCTGCAGTTTGCTGGCGAAGGCAAGGTCGCCTCCCATTTCAGCTGGGACAAGCTGGAGAACATCAACGCGATTTTCGACCGCATGAAAGAAGGCAAGATCGACGGTCGTATCGTCCTCGATCTCGCAGCCTGATTCAAAACGACAAGTCGAGGGGCGGCATCGCGTATGCCGCCCCTCGTGCGTTTTCGTCCGACGCGCGGGTCAGTTGCCCGACTGGATGACGGCGACGCGCGGAAGAGCACTGGTGCAGGCCGTGTCTTCGCAGATCCCCGAGAGCCAGACCTCGCCATTGCCGATCATGACGCCTTCGGAATTGACGAAGAGATCGCCATAGTTCTGGTTCGATACGGCCTCGACGATCGTTTCGGTAAACACGCTGTCATAGCCGTCCAGCAATTCCTGTTCCGAACTATAGGTCGCCTCTTCGCCGTCGATGGTCACGGTGATCGGATAGCTCACCAGGCTGACCACTATGTCGGACTTGCCTTCCTCGAGCGCCACCTTGAAGGCATAAAACAGCTCCTTGTAGTCTGCGACATCCCCGAGAAGGGTTTCGATCTGTTGATCGACCGAGGCTTCGTCGGCTCGCGCGACCTGGGTCGTAAGGACAGCTGCGGCGAGCGCGGCGGAAAAGAAAATGGCAGTCGATCTGATCATGTGATGTTGGTCCCCAAACAAGCTTCACCCACCTGATAATCCAGATCTGCGACGGTGCATCGCATCACTTTTGGAGGGATCTGCAATAGAGCGCGGCAATTGTGAACGCAGAGTGAAGGAGGCGGGTCTGGTTGCCGGCCTGACAGGTCGCTATATATTGCACTGCAGCAAGATAGGGATTGTCACATGACGCAAGCAGAGACCAACGCCGCAACGGACAGGATCTTCGTCTTTCAGGGCGGTGGCGCGCTCGGCGCCTATCAGGCGGGCGCCTACGAGGCCTTGCATGAAAACGAGGTGGAGCCTGACTGGCTGGCTGGCATTTCGATCGGCGCCATCAATGCCGCTATCATCGCCGGCAGCCCGCGCGAAACGCGCATCGCCAATCTTCGCGACTTCTGGCACACCGTTTCGTCCAACCTCGATTTCGGCTGGACGGCTCAGGACAATACGCTGCGCCGGATGCAGAACGACGCCGCGGCCACGGCCGCCATGGCCTTTGGCATTCCGGGTTTCTTCTCGCCGCGTCTACCGACCTTCCAGCAGTTGTTCGCCAATCCGGATCACCGCGTCAGCTTCTACGACACCGAGCCGCTGATGAAGACGCTCGACCGTCTGATCGATTTCGACCTCCTCAACGACTGCCAGACGCGGCTGAGCCTCGGTGCAGTGGAAATCCGCTCCGGCAATTTCGCCTATTTCGACAATCGCAGGGGCCGTCTCGACGCGCGCCATATTGCAGCCTCCGGCGCCCTGCCGCCGGGATTTCCGCCGATCGAAATCGATGGCCGACACTATTGGGACGGCGGCCTCGTCTCCAACACGCCGTTGCAGCATGTCCTGAACGTCAACGATGCCTCGCGCGATCTCGAAATCTTCCAGGTGGATCTCTTCAATGCGCGGGGCGACATGCCGCGCGACCAGTTTGAGGTGGAAAGCCGGATCAAGGAGATACGCTATTCCAGCCGCACCCGCATGAACACCGACGATTTTGCCAGGCGTCAGATCGTCCGCCGCGCTGCCAAGCGTCTCCTCGAAAAGCTGCCGCCGGAATTCCGTGACGACGAGGACGCGCAGATCCTCCGCTCCATCGGTCACGAATACGACGTTACCATCGTTCACCTGATCCACCGCCGCGCCTCGCATGCGACCCATGCCATGGATGCGGAATTCTCCCGCCGTTCGATCGAAGAGCATTGGAAGGCAGGCTACGACGACGCCTCCTACACGCTGAAGCATCCGAAGTGGCGCAATCGCGGTCGCCCCAAAGACGGCATCCAGATCTTCGACCTCGCGCGCGAGCGTCACCTGCAATTGGAAGCCTGAGGATCGTGACCTTTTTTGTGGGGGAAGCAACCAAAGATGGGTGCTCCCTCTGCCATTAACACTTTTGCCAGACCGCTCACTTATGTCGATGACACAAGTCTGACAGCCATGATGGTTGCAGCGGATGGGGAAGAATGATGAACGACCACGCCGTGGAGGGGCGGCTGCAACTTCGCAAGAAGCCGCAGCAGGAACGAAGCATCCAGCGATTGGAGGCGATTCTCGAGGCCGCCGTCGAGCTTTTTCTCGAAAAGGGCGTCGTCGAGACAACCATGAGCGAAATCGCCTTGCGGGCCGGTATTTCGATCGGCTCGCTCTACCAGTTCTTTCCCCAGAAGGCGGCCGTCATCAAGGCGCTGCACGAACGTTTCTCGGCCCAGTTGGAAGGCTTCATCCGCCAGATCTTTGCAGAGGTGAAGACGCTGGACGAGGCGGCGGAGCGCGCTTCCGAAAGTCTGATTGAGCTTCATGCGATGTTCCGCGAGCAGCGCATCTACATGGCCTTGTGGCAGGCGATCGTCGTCGACAAGGACCTTTCCCAGTTGTCGAACGAATTCCACGAACAGCTAATCGCAAGCTTCTACCGCGATCTGGCCCATCTCGTCCCGCAAAGCGAATTCGAGCGTTTCCGGGTCAACATCAAGCTGATGATCCTTGCAACCGGCGAGGTCATTCGCTTCACCACCCAGCAGCCGGACGAGGTCGCCCGGGTTCACCTCGACCAGTGGCGCCGCATCGTACGCGGCAGCATCTTCGCCTTCTGATCCGCCTCACCAGCCGGGGATCATGTTGCCGGCGCGCAGCCGTGGATAGTAGCGCGAATAGGTCTTCGGCTCGCCGTCCATGTCGTCTTCGACCTGTGCCGGCGTAATGTTGTCGAGGCAGGCAGTGATGTGGTCTGTGATCGCATTGACGAGCGAGGTCGAAAGCCCTGGCCGCTTCATCAGACCGATCTGCACCGGCGGCAGCGGCGGGAAGCCGTCATTGGCCGTCAGGACCTTCATGCCTGTTCGCAGGGCCGATTCCGGCAGGATCGACACCGCCATGCCGGCGAGCACCGCTGCCGCGACCACGGTCGATGACCAGCTGGTGAATAGGATCTGATAGTCACGACCATCCGCATCCAGCGCCGAGCAGGCGAGCTGCCGCCACTGGCAGTCGCGTCGTCCGACCGCGAGTGGCACGGGCGCATCATCCTTCAGCGGATGATTGGCCGATCCCACCCAGCAGAGCGGTTCGGTCCGCACGACATCGGACTGTCTGAGCAGCGGATTGTGCGTGACGAGCGCGATATCGAGTTCGCCCTTGCCCATCTTGTCAGCGAGATCCATGGAGGGCTCGCAGACGATGTAGAGCTCTACATTCGGATGGGTCTTGGCGAAGCGACCGATGATCTCGGGCATGTAGCGGTCGGCATAGTCATCCGGCGTGCCGATCCGCAGCGTTCCCTCGAGCCTGTTGTCGTCGAAGGCCGCGATCGCCTCGGAATTCAGCCGGATGATGCGCCGCGCGTAATTCAGCAGCTTGTCGCCATCGGCTGTGAGCCGGTTGCCCCGGCCGTCCTTGATGAACAGCTGCTTTCCGACCCGTTCTTCCAGGCGGCGCATCTGCATGGAAACGGCGGATTGTGTCTTGAAAACACGCCCAGCAGCCTTGGTGAAGCTGCCGGTATCGACGATGGCAATGAAGGTCTGCAACTGATCGATATCGAGGGGAGCCGACATGAGAGTGATCCATCAGAAGGGTTGATGGCTACCATTAGAAACATTCGTTGGACTGATCAATATCCTTTCGGCATCTTCATGATCGTAATCCTCACCGACCGGTCTCCGGCCAAGCATCCACTTCCAACCCTCGTCGCCTGTCCGCTTTCTCGCGGACGGGAGAAATTTCTCGTGCCCGCTGAAAGGAAATAGCCATGCGCACGAACGATCGGATCCTCGAATTTGACCTCGACCTCGCCGTTGACCGGCCGGCCCGGACGCTTGCCGCGCGTCTGTTCCGCCTTCAGGCCTGGATCGGATCCCTTCGCGTGGGCGTGCGCAACCGACTTGCCGCGAACAGCCTGGTCGATCTCGACGAGCGCCTTCTGAACGACCTCGGCCTCAGCCGGGGTGATGTCCAGGATGTGCTGCGTGGACACGGCTATGCTGACGATCCTTCGCAGCAGCTGACCCGCCTGGCGCGCCGCCGCGCCGAGCGATCCCTTCGCGGTCACAAGACCGATTGAGACACTCTGATCCAACCCCGCAGGGTGATAGCCAATAGCCCTGCCTCTTGCCCGGTCCGATTATTCTGGACCGGGCTTTTTTGTAAACGCTAAAATAACTATGAAGGGTGTGAAATACGAGGGGAAAAGCGACCGGAAGTAACCTGTTGCTAACGAGCGTATGTCAGCGATGAAAATGCCTGACGTGCTACCTTTTTCGGAGACCCCTCATGCGTATATCGACCAAGCTGCCCCTGGCCGCCACGCTGTTTGCCCTCGTGATCCTGAGTGCCTCCGTGGCCATCGGTCTGGTTCAGCAAAGCCGCATCCTCGATGAGCAGGTCTACCAGAAGCTGGAGGCGACAGCCGACGGTCGCCGCAACGAGGCACGCCGCTTCCTCGAAGCCATCAGGCTCGATGCCCGTGGTACCGCCGCCGACATGATGACCCAGCAGGCGCTGTTCGGCATCACCGGTGCCTGGACCAAGCTGGGTGACGATCCGGCCGGCGAACTGCAGAGGCGCTACATCGACGAAAACCCGAACCCAGTCGGTGAGAAGTACAATCTCGACAGCGCGAAGAAGGACAGCTACGACCGCGCCCACCGCCAGGGGCACGCGACCTTCCTCAAGCATCTTAAGGCGCAGGGTTATTACGACATCTTCCTCATCGATGCGGACGGCAACATCGTCTACACCGTCATGAAGGAGCGCGACTTCGGTACCAACCTTCTTAATGGTCCCTACAAGGATACAGGCCTCGCACAGGTCTTCAAGAAGGCGATCGCGAGCGACGATCCCGAGAGTTTCGCCAATTCGGAATTCGAGGCCTACGAGCCTTCTGCTGGCGCACCCGCCGCCTTCGTCGCTGTTCCCATCATCATGAACGAGCGCAAGCTCGGTGTGCTTGCCTATCAGCTGCCGAACGATCAGCTGAACACCATCTTTGCCAATACCCGAGGCCTCGGTCAGACTGGGGAAACGGTGCTGGTCGACAAGTCCGGCATGCTGGTTTCGGACAGCCCTCGGACGGCAGACGTCGAGAGTTTGAAGGTGAGCCTGTCATCGTCGATGGTGGCCAGTGCCATCAGTGGCCAGGATGCGAGCGGCGACATCACCGGCTATCGCGACATGACGAGCTATGCCGCCGTCGTGCCGCTCGATTTCGGCGATGTCCGCTGGTCCGTCGTGGCGCTCATCGGCGAGGACGAAGTCGCCGCGCAGCTGGTCACCGCGGGCCTGAAATCAGTCGGCATCGGTGCGGTGCTCGTGCTGGTCGGCTCGCTCGTCGGCTTCATCTTCTCCCGCAGCCTCACCCGTCCGATTTCCGAGCTGGTCACCTCCATGGGGCAGCTTGCCGACGGCAATACCGGTATCGACCTCAAGGGCATCGACCGCTCCGACGAGATCGGCGATATGGTGCGGTCAGTCGCCGTTTTCCGTCAGGCCGAGATCGACAAGCGCCAACTCGAGGCGGAAAACGAAAGCCGGCGCACGGCCACCGAAAGCGAGCGTCACCAGCGCGAGGCAGAACGTGCCGCCGCCCAGGCAGAGCTGACCGAAGCGATCGACGTGCTCGGAGCAGGGCTGCAGCGTCTGGCCAACGGTGATCTGACCGGCACGATCCGCAAGCCGCTCGCCGGCAATCTTGACCGCTTGCGTCTCGACTTCAATGCCTCGCTCGAACGCTTGTCGGGCACCGTTGCCGCTGTGCACGGCAACGTCATCGAGATCAACCGCAAGAGCAGCACCGTCAGCTCGTCCACAGCTGACCTCAGCCAGCGCACCGAACAGCAGGCCGCCGCCCTGGTCGAGACCTCGACCGCGATCCGGCAGATCATGGATGCGATCCGCCACTCGTCGGAACGCGCCGAGAATGCCTCGCGTCTCGCTCGCGAAGCGCGGGCCAATTCCGACCGCTCGGGCGAAATCGTCGGCGGCGCCGTCGATGCCATGCAGCGCATCGAGAATGCCTCAAGCGAGATCTCCAAGATCATCAACGTCATCGACGAGATCGCCTTCCAGACCAATCTGCTGGCCCTGAACGCAGGTGTCGAGGCAGCCCGTGCCGGCGAAGCCGGCAAGGGCTTTGCCGTCGTTGCCCAGGAAGTCCGCGAACTCGCGCAGCGCTCGGCGACCGCTGCCAAGGACATCAAGGCGCTGATCACCAAGTCGGGTGAGGAAGTGGCAACCGGGGTCGGAATGGTTCGCGAGACTGGCACTGTGCTTTCCTCGATCGCAGGCCAGGTGGTGCAGATCGGCGATCACATCCACTCGATCGCCTCGGCTGCCAAGCAGCAGTCGGCAAGCCTCAACGAGATCAATGATGCGGTTGCCCGCATGGAGAACGTCACCCAGCAGAACGCACGGGCGGCTGAGCAGACCAATGCCGACATGGCGGGGCTGACCCGCGATGCGGAGATGCTGTCCGGCCTCGTCGGGCAGTTCACTCTTGAAGCCAATGCCTCGACCATTCAGAACCGCTTCGCCGACCAGCGCGACACGAGCTTCGGCCGCCCTGTTCCGCCGTCAGCACCGCAGCCGGCGCCTGTTGCCGGAAGCGCGGCGAAACCCGCAACGCGATCTTTCCTCAAGCCGAAGGTGGCACCGGCAGAAGCCGGAAGCCGTGCCGTTGCCTCTCCGGCGCGCTCGCTGATGGACAAGATCTCGATCGGCCTTGGCGCCAAGCTGAACCAGGCGAAGGACGGCAAGCCGGACGGCGAATGGGAAGAATTCTGAGCCGCTACAACAGCTAAAATGCACAACGGCGCGGGAAACCGCGCCGTTTTCGTGTACCTGCGATGCTTCGGCCGCTCAGGCCTTGTCGACCGGAGCCTGATCGGAACGCTCGGGCGTTTCCTTGCGCGAAGCGGAAAGATAGGTGTCGAAGATCTGCTCCATGCTCTTCTGGTAGCTCTTCTGCACTTCAAGCCCGCTGTCGAACATGGTGTTGACCATGGCCGCAAAGCTTTCCTGCGCTTCCTTCTCCGGAGCCTTTGCCGGCTCTGGCTGGGCTTTCACTGCCCCGGTCGGTTGCCCGGTCATTTGCGCAGTATAGGCGGCCGCCATGTCCTGGAAGGCCTTGGTGAAGGGGTTGTCGATGAAGGGGTTGGCGGCTGCCTGTGGTTCCGGCTTCTTCTGTCCGCCCATCATGTCCTGGAAGGCGCGCATGAATGGATTGTCGAACATCGCCGCTGCCATTGCCGCCGGTTGGGGCTGAGGCTTCGGCTGCAGCCCGGTATTTTCCAGCCATTGCTGCATCATTGCGCCCATCGGTGTTCCGGCAAAGGCATTGGCGCCAGAGAACTGCCCGGTGGTCTGCTTGAAGAGTCCACCCATCAATGTATCCGCCATGACAGGCATCATCTGTTTCAGGATGTCCTGCCCAACGCCCGTCAGTTGGGCGGCCTGCGCGGCGATGGCCCGCGACACTTCCTTGGAGCCGAAGAGTTGCTGCAGAACCTGATTGCCGTCGGCGATGCCCTGTGGCGTGAAGGCCGAGCTCATGTCCTCGAAATATTTGGCATAGTTGCCCGAAGTCATCGCCTGGACGAGGGCCGAGAAATCGTAAGGATTGGTGGTGTTGCGCTTGAAGCCCGAGGCGAAGGCCGGCATCAGCGCAGCAACTGCCTTGGCGGCCTGTTCCTGCGCCAGACCATATTGTTTGGCCATGGCGTCCATCGCCATGCCGTTCTGCGCCTGCATCATCATGTCGAACAGCGGCAGCATGGCATTTCTCCCCGGATGCGTGCAGTTGATTCAGCACTATATCCGGAATGGCCATCAGGCAAACCGCTTTTTGCCGGATGGCTCAATGCCAGGCGCGGCGCGACCGCTTGCTCAGTACTGATAGTCTTCGAATACCGGCTCGACCGACCCGTTCCAGCGTCCGTGGTAGAGAGCCAGCATGTCATCGGCCAGCGTCATCCGCTTGGCAAGAACCTCGTCCAGCGTGTTTAGGAACACAGTCTCGTCCTGGCCTTCGGAATTCAATTGGCCGCGCGCCTTGAGCCCCGCGCGTGACATTTCGACGACTTCGCGTGCTACCTCCATCAGCGGGCGCCCCGCGACCGAAGCCTTGAGCCCCTGGACCGGAACCGCATCGCGCATGGCAATCACGTCGTCGACGGTCCAGTCGGCAGTCAGTTCGTCGGCCGCAGCCAGCGCCGTTTCGTCGTAGAGCAGGCCGACCCAGAGCGCCGGCAGCGCGCAGATGCGCCGCCACGGGCCACCGTCGGCGCCACGCATTTCGAGGAAGCGCTTCAGGCGCACGTCGGGGAAGAGGGTGGAGAGGTGGTTGGTCCAGTCGCCCAGCTGCGGCGCCCAGTCGGCGACTTCGCCCTTTAGCGCACCATCCATGAACTGGCGGAAGGTGATGTGGGTGCAGTCGTGGTAGCGCCCGTCGCGCACTATGAAATACATCGGGGCATCGATGGCCCAGGCGACGTAATCGCCGAACGAGAAGTCCTTCGAGAAGGTGAAGGGCAGCACGCCGGCGCGGCGATTGTCGGTGTCGCGCCAGATGTCGCCCCGCCAGGAGAGAAGCCCGTTCGGCTTGCCTTCCGTAAACGGCGAGGAGGCGAACAGCGCGGTTGCCAGCGACTGCAGCTTCATCGACACCCGCATCTTCTGCCGCATGTCGGCTTCCGAGGAGAAGTCGAGATTCACCTGGATCGTGCAGGTCCGGTACATCATGTCCAGCCCCTGGCTGCCGACCTTCGGCATGTAGCGGGTCATGATGTCGTAGCGTGACTTCGGCATGCGCGGCGTCTCGGCCAGCGTCCATTTCGGGCTGCCACCGATCCCGAGGAAGCGGATGCCCATCGGCTCCGCGACTTCCCGCAGCACCGCGAGATGCTGGTTCGATTCCTTGCAGGTCTGGTGCAGCGTTTCCACGGGTGCGCCGGAAAGCTCGAACTGGCCGCCCGGTTCGATCGAGATTGCGCCCATGCCATGCTGCTCGCCGAGCCCGATGATGTTATCGCCGTCCATGATCGGCTCCCAGCCGAGCTTGGACTGCATGCCCTTGAGGAGCGCCGAGATGCTGGCCTCCCCATGATAGGGAACCGGGCTGTTGTCGGCCCGGAAGAAGGCGAACTTCTCGTGCTCGGTGCCGATCCGGAACTGCTCCTTAGGCTTCGACCCTTCGGCCAGATAGGCCGCCATGTCGTCGAGAGTGCCGAGAGGGGTCTGGTCGGTCGTGTCACGGGCCATGGAAGCTACCTTGCTGGGCGTCGTCGGTGGGCACAGTTGAGCCCATCACTGAGGCTGATTGAACCGGATTTCTGTGCCGTGCAAGTGAAAATCTCTCATGCTCGGCTCAAAAAACTGGAACGAAGTGAAGCGGAAATAAAGCTTAGCGCCAGTCGCCGATGGCGGCCTGCACGACGGCCATTGCGGCGACTGCGGCCGTGTCGGCTCTGAGGATGCGGGGCCCGAGCGGAATGGCCGTCACGAAGGGCAGGGACCTCAGCAACTGACGCTCCTCGTCGGAGAAGCCGCCCTCTGGGCCGACCAGAAGCGCGAGCGACTTTTCCTCGATCCGCGACAGCGCGGGCAGGGGATTTTGCGTGGTGCTGTCTTCGTCGCAATAGATGATCCGGCGTTCTGCGGGCCAGCGCTCGAGGAGGTCGCGAAGCTTCACCGGCTCGGTGACCTTCGGAATGGCAAGCACACCGCATTGCTCGGCAGCTTCCACGGCATTCGCCTGCAGGCGATCGATATTGCCGATCTTGCCCTGGACGTGTTGCGTCATCACCGGCTGCAGGATGCCGGCGCCCATCTCGACCGCCTTCTGCACCAGATAGTCCATGCGACCGACCTTGAGCGGCGCAAACAGGAAATGCAGGTCGCAATCATCAGGCTGCGGACGCGTCTCTTCGGCCGGCGTGATCATGATCTTTTTGCGTGTCGGAAAATGCACGCGCGCCTTCCACTCGCCATGCCGTCCGTTGAAGACGAGCAATTCGGCACCCTCTTCGAAACGAAGCACATTGGCGAGGTAGTTGAACTGCTCCGCCGTCGCCTCGAAGGCTTGGGCAAGAGCAAGGTCGGCGGTCACGTAGAGCCGCTGCATCCGGTAATTGGCACGCATGATGGTCTCGTCTCCGGGATCAAAGAGCGATCAGAGACATAACCCAATACAGCACGGCTGCAAGGCCGGCAGATGCCGGAACGGTGATGATCCACGCCGCTACGATCGTCATGAAGTGTGAGCGGCGCACCAGATAGCGACGGCGGATCTCTTCCGGATTGCGCTCCGGCTTCGGCTCGATCACAAAGCGCTCGGCCTTGTTGCGCATATATTCCATGCGCCGCTTGGAATTGCGCGTGTACCACTCACGGAAGAAGCCGACGCCGAACACGGCACCGACGGCGATGTGCGTGGAGCTGACGGGCAAGCCAAGCGCGGAGGCGACGATGACGGTGATGGCTGCCGAAAGCGAGACGCAGAAGGCACGCATCGGGTTGAGCTTGGTGATCTGTTCGCCGACGAGCCGGATCAGGCGCGGACCGAAGAGCAGCAGCCCCAGCGAGATGCCGGCAGCACCGATGATCATGACCCAGAAAGGCACTGTGACCTGCCCGGAAATCTCGCTGTCCTGCGCGGCATGCACGATGGCAGACAGCGGACCGATGGCGTTCGCCACGTCGTTTGCGCCATGGGCGAAGGAAAGCAGGGCAGCTGCAAAGATCAGCGGCAACTGGAAGAGCTTGCGCAGCGACTGGTTTCGGTTCTCCAGCCCGCGCGACTGTCTGCGGATCAGCGGCACGCTGAGCCACCACGACAGGAAGCCGAAGGCAAGGCCGATCAGGCAGGCCTGCAACAGGCTGATGGAAATGAGCTTGTTGAGGCCCTTGAGCGCCAGATAGGCAGTGAAGGAGCCGGTCATGATCCCGATCAGCAAGGGCACCCAGCGTTGTGCCGCCAAGATCTTGTCCTCGCGGTAGACGATGAATTCCTTGATGAAGGCGAGGAAGAGCGCCGCGATCACACCGCCGAGGATAGGCGAAACGACCCAGCTTGCCGCGATGCCGCCCATGACGCCCCAGTCGACGGCAGACATGCCCGCTGCCGCGACACCTGCGCCCAGCACGCCGCCCACCACGGCATGGGTCGTGGATACAGGTGCGCCGATCCAGGTCGCAAGGTTGACCCAGAGAGCCGAGGAGAGCAGCGACGCCATCATCGCCCAGATGAAGACATCGGCACTCGGCATCTTGGCCGGATCCACGATCCCGCGCGAGATCGTCGACACGACGTCACCGCCGGCAATCAGAGCCCCTGCCGTTTCGAAGATCACGGCGATGGTCAGAGCCACGCCCATGGTCATGGCGCGTGATCCAACGGCAGGTCCGACATTGTTGGTCACATCATTGGCGCCGATGTTCATCGCCATGTAGGCGCCGATCGCGGCCGCCGCGACGATGATCCACGCGCCCGGCCGGTCCATGGCAAGCGCTCCGGCAAACACGGTGGCGAGCACCATGAAGATAAGCGCGATGCCAAGCGGTGCAAAACCTCGTGAGACGTGCTGCGCCGCTTCCTCGACATGGGCGATCTTGTCGAGATCCTTGTCGAGCGTCGGCTTCACGAGTTTTGGCTTTGGCTTGCCCATGGCGGGTGTCTCCGGAAGAGGGTCCCTGTCCGGTTTCCTCATTCTCTTGTTGTAGCGGCAGATGATGACGCATAGTCCGTGGGCCACAGGCACGTCACGGCATATCTCATCGGGTCGCAGAAGCCCCTAGCGACAAAGGGGCTGCGCTGCAATATGACAGTTTTGTGACAGTCGCTTTCAGGCCCGTTTTGCAGCCTTTTCTGGGATTGGCGCGGGCATTTGTGTCAGCTTCGGGAATTCCAGGAACAGTGACTTGAGTTCCGATTCCTCGACGCGGGTGGCTGCTTCCGCGCAACTGACCCACTCGAGACGACGAACGCCCTTCTCGGGGAACTCCTTGACGAAGCCTTTCACGTCGAGCGCGTGGACCTGAACGCGGGTAGGCACCTTGTGCCCGCCACGCATCTTCTTCATGTAGGTATAATAGCCGACGGGCTCGATGCCCGCCTTGCCCTTGACGCCAGCCTCTTCAAAGGCCTCTCGCTCGGCGATGGCATGGGGCTGCTTGCCCGGCATGTGCCAGCCCTTCGGGATGACCCAACGCCCGGTATCCCGGCTTGTGATCAGCAGCACCTCGAGCTCGCCGGTCTTCTTGCGCGTCCGGTGACAGATCGCAGCAAACTGCTGCCGCGGCGGACGCTGCAGCATGAGCCTGAGGTCAGATGTGATACGGCCAATGATACCCAATGAACTTGCACCTCGATTCGTTTTTAAGACTACGCCAAAACGCCGCTCGCTTGCGGCCAATCTTGCGTGGATGATACGCTTTTCACACGATGGTTATCGCTGCCTATCAGGTGTAGGCGCCATGTGTTCAATTCAATGCGACATTCGGTACTCGAAAGTCGCATTTGCCGACATCTAGTTGTCTTTCGACGTCGCAAACACGCCGAATTCCTTCAGCCCGTCAATCACGCCGCGGGCCGCGGTCCCTTGAGTGGCGATCATGCCCGGCCGTGCCTGCGCGAGGCTGACGAGTTCGGGAAGCGCATTGCCCGGCATGATGCCGCGCACGCCATCGAGCTCGAACATCGCCCTGTCATTGCCGGTGTCGCCCGCAACCACCACCTCGTCCAGGCCGATCTCAAGCTCGCCGCAGAGCCAGGTGAGCGCCTTTCCCTTGTCGGCGACATCAGGCAGAACGTCGAGATCGCGGCCGCTGGAATAGATGACCCGTGCTCGATGACCAGAACTGGCGAGCATCTGTTCCAGTTCCAGAATATCCTGCGCCGTCGCATCATGGAGATACCAGCTCGACTTGTAGTCATGCTGATATTGTGCCGGTTGCCGCGTCAGCCGCTCCATCATCACGAGTTCCGCCTCGATCAGGTCGACATCGAAGCCATCAGCGATCAGCGCCGTATACTGGTCCGACAGATGAGGATGGTCATACGAATGCACCATGGTGCCGACGCCGCCGATCAGAAAATCGGCTTGCGGCAAACCTTGTTCCCATGTGAATTCCATGATGTCCTCGAGCAGGCGGCCACTGTTGTAGACCAACAGCGGTCGCTCGCCGTCCGGCAAGGTCTGCCACAGCCGCGCGAACTCGACTGACGCATCGCGGTCCCCCGCGAGCGTCCCGTCGAGATCGGACGAAAAGAGCCGGATCGGTTTCAATCCCCGTCGTTCCATGGTTCTGCCCAGTCGCTTTCTTCAAGAGCTTGCGCCACCGGACGGCCTTCCACAAGAGCCACGAGTTGCTGAGCGATCCCGGTCCAGGTGAAAAGACTGCGAGCCTTGTGCGCACCCATGCGCGACAACCGCCCGTAAAGCCTCGGATGCTTGAAGGGCTTCATCATGGTGATGCCGAGATCATATTTGTCGAAGGGGTCGGCAAACAGCGCATGACGACCATAACTGACGGCGCGGAAGAGGCCGCCATGAATGGTGACGATCGTCGGCGTGCCGCTCGCCATGGCCTCGATGGCCGTCATGCCGAAGGGCTCGTAGCGACTGGAGAGTACAAAGAGATCGGCGGCGCGATACATGTCAGGCAGGTCTTCGTCGGGAATGAAGCCGGAGAACTCGACCTTGTCTGAGATGCCGAGATCGGTCACCTGCTGCTTAAGCTGGGCTAGGATCGTCTCTTCCTGCGCATCGAGGCTTTCCCCACCGAGCGCCAGCCGCAACCGCGCGTCCGGCACGCGCTCCGCCATGACGGCAAAGCCGTCGATCAGGAGATCATAGCCCTTGTTGGTTGCCAGTCGCCCGAGTGCCAGAACCGTTTTGCCTTCGAAGCCGAAGCGTTGGCGCACCATCTGCCGAGAGGATTCCGAGACCGGATAGAAGCGATTGTCGTCATAGCCAGGCGGGATCATGTGCACGCGATTGCGTGCCAGTCCATAATCCTCGGTCAGCATGTCCAGCTGGATCGGCGTGGTGGCAATCACCAGCTGGCAGCTGCGATAGACGATCAACTCGTGCTGGATGCGTTCCTTGAAGTTGAATTCCTCGTCGAACCTGTCGGCGCGCTCCGGATAGTCGGTTTCCATCTGCCGCTTTTTCCACATCCCAAGCGAATGCGGCGTGTGGATATGCGGCACGCGAAGCGCTTCCGACAGGCGCTGTCCGGCAACGCCGGCATCCCAGTAATGGCTGTTGATGAAGAGGTAGGTCAGTCTCTCGCGCTTGATCCAGCGCAGAGCCTTCTCGTTCCATTCGGTCAGATGCCGGTGCAGATATTCCTTGGGAATGAAATCCCGTCCGCCACAGGGAATGCGCACGACGCGCACGTTTTCGTCCACCTCGTCGATCTCAGGCTGGTCTTCAAAGCGGCGGGTGAAGATATCGACCTTGTGGCCGAGCTGGGCGAGTTTCTTTGCAAGTTCGAGAACATAGACCACCTGGCCGCCGGTATCGGCGGCTCCGAGTGGCGGCTGGGCTGCGACGTAGCCATGCGTTGAGACGAGCGCGATGCGCGGCGTCTCATGCGGATCCGTTTGAAGTGCCATAATCCCCACCTTCTGAAAATTTCGTTCTTAAGAAGCGGGAATAGTAACGCACTAGGTCGGGAATTGTTTCGTTTTTTAGATGAAATTTTCGCGACGAACCGGAACCTTTACGTCCGGGCCTTCGCAAGCGCTCACGCCGTCGTCCCGACGATGACGATATGGAGTGCCCGTGGGCCGTGGGCACCCAGCAGCAATGTCTGTTCGATATCGGCAGAGCGAGACGGCCCGGTGATCATGTTCACCGTGCGCGGCATCGTCTCGCCCTGAGCCTTCCGGAGGTTCGCCCAGAGGCTTTCCATATCCCCGACAATCGCGGCCGCCTCGACGACGACGATGTGATGGTCGGGCAGGAAGTTGAGTGTCACCGGGTTGTCGGGCCCAGAGAGAACGCAGAGCGTACCCGTCTCGGCGATCCCGCCGAAGGCGTGACTGACCGCGACAAGGTCATTGCCGTCGGACGCGCCAGATCGGACCTCCAGCGTGCCGGCTGTTTGCCAGGAAAGTGATGTCAAACGGGGATCGCCACCGATGCGGATGGAGGCCGGCAGGTTGCGCTGCTTCAGATACTCCGCGACGGCAGCCGGCACGCTGCCGGATGTCGCGAGCCGCTCCGTCGTCGCATTGTATTTTTCCGCCATGGCGATGAAGAGGGCGAGCCGCTCATCGGCCGGAAGCTGGCCGCGCTTCGGAATGATTCCTTGCGGGCGCTCGACAAGGCGATTTGCTACGACTGCTGCTCGCTCGCCGTCGCCTCCGGTCGCTTTCAGCGAGGTGCGGATGCGGGAAAGAATGGCCTGGCGGCTGTCCATGGTTCAGGCTCCCTGCTTCTGGCGTGCGGCCCATTGCTGGGCAAAGGTCTGCCCCTCCGGTGCCGGCAGATCGCGAATGTCGGTCCAGCCCGAGGCAAAGGGCAGGGACGCGATGCGTCCCCGACTGCCGCCGATCAAGCTCAGCATACGCGCGCCGATCGATGTCGCCATACGATAGAGCTTCGGTCGCTTGGCAAAGAAGGCCCAGACACCCAGCCCGTAGCGCGCCGTGGCCGGGTTCAGATGTTTCTCGAACTCGCGCTCGCGCCAGTGCCGCATCATCTTCGGCAGCGGGATGTGCATGGGGCAGACGCTTTCGCAGCGCCCGCAGAAGGTCGAGGCATTCGGCAGATGCCCTGAAATGTCGACACCGAACAGCGACGGCGTCAGCACCGCCCCCATGGGCCCCGGATAGACCGAGCCATAGGCATGGCCGCCGACGGCGTGGTAGACTGGACAGTGGTTCATGCAGGCGCCGCAGCGGATGCAGCGCAGCATGTCCTGGAACTCGCTGCCGAGCATGGCGGTACGGCCGTTGTCGAGCAGGATGACGTGATACTCCTCCGGCCCATCAGGATCTTCGGCCCGGCGCGGCCCGGTGGAAAAGGTCGTATAGACGGAAATGTCCTGGCCGGTCGCCGAGCGGGCGAGAAGCCTGAGGATCTGCGAACAGTCTTCAAGCGTCGGCACCAGCTTCTCGATCGAGGCGACGACGATGTGCACCTTCGGCAGCGATTGTGTCAGGTCGCCATTGCCCTCGTTGGTGACGATCACGGAGGTGCCGGTCTCGGCGATCAGGAAGTTGGCGCCGGTGATCCCGACATCTGCCTGGAAGTAACGCTTGCGCAGCACCTGCCGCGCTTCGGACAAAAGCGTTTCCGGTGCTGTGAGGTCGCGCTTCGGGTCGAGATGCGTGTGCACCCGGCGGAAATCCTCTTCCACCTGCTCCTTGTTGAGATGCACCGCAGGCGCAATGATATGGCTCGGATGCTCGCCGCGAAGCTGGATGATGTATTCACCGAGATCAGTCTCGACCGGTTCGATCGCATGTTCGGAGAGGAAGTCGTTGAGATTGATCTCCTCCGTGATCATCGATTTGCCCTTGGTCACGGTCTTTGCCCCGACCCGCCGGCAGATGTCGAGCACCAGCTGGCGCGCATCCTCGGCGCTCTCGGCCCAGTGCACATGGCCGCCGGATTCCGTCACCTTGTGCTCATAGGCTTCGAGATAGAGGTCGAGATGGGCGAGCGTGTGGTTCTTGATCTCGCGGCCCTTGTCACGCAGGGCGTCGAATTCGGGAAGGGCAGCGACTGCGGCCGCACGCTTGGCGATGAAACCCTTCTCGACATTTGTCAGCGCCTTCTGCAACTGGCCGTCGGCCAGCGCTCGGGCTGCATTGTCCTTGAACTGCGGGGCGGTGAATTGCATGCCTTCCTCCTCCCTTGGTGTCCGTTACTTGCCGCTGCCGGCAATCGGCCGGCTGTCGGTCATCCCGGCCAGCACTTCCGCGACGTGCCGAACCTCGATGGTCGAGCCCTCGCGCTTGAGCTTGCCCGCCATGTTCATCAGACAGCCCATGTCGCCGGCGAGCAGCAGATCGGCGCCGGTCTCCCCAATCATCGCCGTCTTCTTCGACACGATCTTGCCTGAGATATCGGGATATTTGACGCAGAAGGTGCCGCCGAAGCCACAGCAGACATCCGAGCCTGTCATCTCTTTCAGTTCCAGCCCCTCGACGCTGGACAGAAGCGCGCGCGGTTGCTTTGCGATGCCGAGTTCCCTGAGGCCAGAACAGCTGTCGTGATAGGTCACGCTCTTGCCGAGCTGGACCTTGACCTCGGTCATCCCTCTGACATCAGTGAGAAAGGAAACGAGCTCGAACACCTTGTCCGAGAAGCGCCGACAGCGCTCCTCCCAGAGCGGATCGCCCTTGAAGAGCTCGGGATAATGCATCTTCAGCATGGCCCCGCAGGACCCGGAGGGGAGAACGACATAGTCGAAGCCTTCGAACTGCTCGATCACCTGCTTTGCCAGATCACGCGTATCCTTGGTGTCACCGGAATTGTAGGCCGGTTGACCGCAACAGGTCTGGGCGATCGGCACGTGCACGTCGCAGCCGGCATCCTCGATCAGCTTTGCCGCAGAAAAGCCGACGCTCGGCCGGAAGAGGTCCACAAGACAGGTAGCGAAGAGGCCGACCTTCGGCCGGATTTGGGCTTGGCTCACGCTTTTGTCTCCGTTTTCGAAAGGTTAGCCGTACGGCCCGTGCGACCGCCGTCGCGCCGGATGAGCCTGAGTTTCGCGACCCGTCCCCATTCGCCGGCTCGCGCGCTTTCGTCGGCCGCCCGCATGACGAAATCGATATGCGCCTGGGCTGCAGCCTTGGCCGCTTCCGGATCGCCGGCGAGGATCGCGTCATGGATCGCTACATGCTGATCCAGAAGCCGCTCCCGCGCATTGGGTAGCGAGAAGACGGCCTTGCGGTTGAAGAAGATGCCCTCCGACAGGAGCCGGTAGCAGGCCCGCATGGTGTGCAGGAGAATGATGTTGTGCGCCGCCTCACCGACGGCATTGTGGAATTCCACGTCGGCCGCGAGTTCGTCTTCCGGCTCCTGGATCCCGTGGGCGTGACGCATGTCCTCGATGATCCGGGACAACAGCGCCTTGTCGGTCTCCGTCGCCCGTTGGGCCGCCAACTCTGCCGTCAGGCCCTCGAGTTCACGGCGATATTCGAGATAGTCGCGCGTGGCGCGGGCATGCCGAGAAATGAGATCGGTGATCGGCTTGGAAAACACCTGGCCGATGATGTCGGCAACGAAGGTACCGCCGCCATGATGGCTGATCAGCAGTCCCCGGTTTTCCAGCTCCTTGAGCGCATCGCGAAGGATTGGCCGCGACACCTCGAGCGACTGGGACAATTCCCGCTCGCCCGGCAGCCGGTCACCATCACGCAACACGCCGTCGAGGATCAAAAGCTCGATCTGCTGCACCACCTCGTCGGCGGTGCGGCTGTGGCTGACGCCGGAAAACAGTGTCTGGTCGCTCTCGATCATTACCCTCTCCATGCCGTTTCATAGCAAGCGGAATGACAAGTGGTCAACTTTGTTGTCCAGTTGACTGCTGCGCAATTCGTCGAAAGCGGGGCTGTGACGTTTGCACCTTTGCGCTGACGCGAGCGCACTGCTAGCTTGCGATAGGGCAAGGGAGACGGTCGGCGTGGCAAAGGGTGATTTTGCATTTCCAATGGCGCCGGAGCGGGCGCTGGCGCTCGGAGAAATCCATGCCAGACCCTATGCGCTGGTCAAATCCGGCCGGGTCATCTTCCAACTTGCCTTCATGATGGATGGCGGTTCGGCCGTGCATCATGCGGCCATTTCCGAATTGTCCCGCGCCCGCGGCGTCGCCCCGCCGGAGAAGAATGGACGCTATCATTCGCTCGCCTGGGGGCAGGGGACGCTGCGTTGGGAAAGGCATACCGAGTTTTCCACCTGGTTCTGGGATGGGCCGCTGCCGGAGAGCTTCGGTGGCGAAGTGCCGATCCATCCCTTCGGCGACGGCTTCATCGCCCCCGGTCCGCTGATTTCGGGGATCCGCCTCGAACTTCGCCCTGATGGTCCCGAAATCGCCGATGCCCATGCCGCCTTCGATCCGGCAAGCCTTTGCTATAGCGAATTGAAGAACGGCCAGGCGGCTGTGCTCACCGACTTTCGCCAGGACGGTCATGGCCTCACCCAGATCCTCGTCATTGACAGAGGCATGACCGAAGCTGGCCGCGGCGCCGTGGTCCAGCGCCTGCTCGACATCGAGACCTATCGCACCATGGCCATGCTCGGCCTGCCGCTCGCCCAGACACTCTCGCCCGAGATCCGCCGCATCGAGGACGGTCTGACCGCCGTCACCCAGCGGATGAAGGCACACGCCCGCGACGAATCCGACGAGATGCTTTCCGAGCTCACACGCCTTGCCGCCGAACTCGAGGCCAATGCCGCTTTGAGCCTCTATCGGTTTGGGGCCAGCCGCGCCTATGACGGCATCGTGCGCGAGCGTATCAAGACGCTGGATGAAACGCCGGTGCCCGGTCACGAGACGCTGGGCTCCTTCCTCGAACGGCGCCTGGCGCCCGCCATGCGCACCTGCCAGTCGATCGAGGAACGTCAGGCCAACCTCTCGCGGAAACTCTCGCGTGCGACGGCTCTCGTCCGGTCCTGGATCGATGTCGAGCTGGAACGGCAGAATTCCGACCTGCTGACCGCCATGAACAGCCGCGCCGAAATGCAGCTGCGCCTGCAGCAGACCGTCGAAGGCCTCTCGGTCGCCGCCATCTCCTACTATGTTGTCGGCCTCGTCGGTTATGCCGCCAAAGCCATCCCGCACGACCTCCTGCCCTTCGACACGGCCATCATCACCGGTATTTCGGTGCCGCTCTCCGTGCTTGGCGTCTGGTGGGTGGTTCGACGGATCCGTAGGAGCCACGAACGGCAAGGCTGATCAGCTCTTGCTGACGCGCCCTGCGGATCGATATATGATCGCAGACAAGCGGCGGATGACAGGCAGAATGGCGAAGCAGACCAAGGCGAAACTCGACAAGAAGGGGCTGTCAGGCCTTGGGCTCGAGAAACTGGTCGATATCCTCTTGGAGGAATCCGCGGCCAACAAGGCGCTGAAGGCACGCCTCCAGACGGCGCTCGCCGGCGAAACCGGGCCGGATGAGATGGCCCGCCTGATCGACAAGCGCCTCGATGCGATCGACCAGGCGACGACGCGGATCAACAAGGCACGCGCCCGTGATCTCGCCGGGGAATTTGCAGCCCTTGCCCGCAACATCCTCTCCGAACTTGGGTCAGCCGATCCTCAGGCCGCAGCCGAGCGTATTGTTCGTTTCCTCGGCCTGCGCTTTCCGGTCTCCGCACGTTTGGCCACGGACAATGCTCGCCTGTGGAAGGTTTTTGACGACACGGAACTGGCGACACTCGACCTCATCAAGACCGTCGGGGCCGAGGAGCAGGTCCTTCTCGTGCCGCATATCGAGCGCCTGCGGTTGCGCGATCGCTACGGTGAGCACACCGGTTTCCTGCGTGCGCTGACCGGCGTCGTCTCAGGCCCGGCCGCGAAGGCATGGCGCAAGGTATTGGCCGAAGTCCTGCCCTCCGAACCCCTGAAGCTCGGCGCTCTTGACCTCCTGCAGTCGCTCGCTTTGCATCAGGGCGATATCGACGATTTCCTGGTGCTCGAACGCCAGAAGCCCGAAAACCGCCGCGATACGCTCGCTGTCGCCGAATTGCTGCATCAGGCCGGTCGTTTCGAGGCCGCGCTGGAATGGGTGCGCGAGCGCCCGCGTGGCGTCCGCCTGATCCCGGTCAACGGAGTTCTTGCCTCCGTCGGTCCGGATTATGGCGCCCATGAGCGCCGTCTGCTGGAAGCCGAGATCCTCGAAAAGCTGAAGCGCCGCGAAGACGCGCAGGAACTGCGCTGGCGCGAATTCGGCGAAACCCTCGATCCATCCGTACTGAAACTCTACCTGTCGAAGCTCGACGATTTCGCCGAATTCGATGAGCTCGACCGTGCCTTGGCGCTGGCGAAAGAGCACGAGGACATCTATCTCGCGCTTGATTTCTTCCTCGCCTGGCCGCGTCTCGATCTTGCCGCCGCCCACGTCCTGCGCCACCAGCATGATTGGGAAGGCCGCCACTACGACGATCTCGCCCCAGCCGCCGAAGCGCTGTCGGCAAAGGAGCCGCTGGCCGCCGTCGTGCTCTACCGTGTACTAGTCGAAGATATCCTCAGGCGCGGCATCGGCGTGGCCTATCCCCATGCTGGCCGTTACGTCGGCGAGCTCGCGCGCCTCATGCCGAACCTGCCCGAAGGTCTCGGCCTCTCGACCCACGCCGCCTTCCTCGCCGAACTGCGGCGCAATCATTCGAAGAAATACGGGTTCTGGAGTTCGGTGCCAGGCGGGCTATCGGGCTAGTCCTAACGTTCCCAATAGGGCACCGGCCCGTAAAGCTCCGCCAGATAATCGATGAACAGCCGTACTTTTGCGGGCAGGAACTGGCGGCTCGGATAGACGGCCGACAGGGCCACGTTGCGCGAGCTTTCATATTGCGGCAGCACCTGCGCCAGCTTGCCGCTCTTCAGTTCCGCGCCGACATCCCAGGTGGAGCGCAGCGCGATCCCGAGGCCGGCAATGACTGCTTCGCGGAGCACCTCGCTGGAATTGGTGATCAGCATGCCCTCGGGCCTGAGTGTCACCGGCCCGGTCGGACCTTCCAGGCGCCATGAATCGTGATTGTGTGCTGGCAGGCAGCGATGCTTCTTCAGGTCGTCGAGGGTTTCAGGCGTCCCGTGCGCAGCAAGATAGCTGGGAGCCGCGCAGAGCACGCGGCGCACCGGGGCGAGCCTGCGCGCAACGAGCGATGAATCGTTCAACTCCGCGATGCGGATCGCGAGATCGAAGCCGCCGCCGACGATGTCGGTGAAGTCATCCGACAGCACCAGATGGATGGCGAGGTCCGGATGCGCCTCCATGAAGGGCTTCAAGTGCGGCGCCACATGCATGCGGCCAAACGAGGTCGATGCCGAGATCTTCAGCGTGCCGTTGACCTCCGAGGAGCGACCCGACGCGAAGGCTTCGGCCTCTTCCAGCCCGCCCAGCACGGTCAGCACCCGCTCGTGAAATCCCTGGCCGGCTTCCGTCAGCGAGATCTGCCGTGTCGTGCGCTGCAGGAGCCGTGTGCCGAGCTTGTCCTCCAGCCGCTTGATGCGTTTGGACACAACGGCGGGCGACAGACCGAGGTCGCGTGCCGCGGTCGACATGCTGCCGGCCGCAATCACACGGACGAAGACTTCGAGATCACCGAGATTGGTCATGAGTGAGCGCCACTGTTTCCGATTTGGTCATAAGTGCATAGCATTTGCTCCACGAAAGTCCTAGTGGTAATAAAAATAGACCAGTTGAGCGGCGGCCGCTGCGCAGCTAGGATCTGGGCAAAGAGGGGAGACATTTCATGAGCGAAGCCATCGCCTTTCTGCCGCCGAGGCCCGACGTCCTGTCGCGCCGCGCCGAGATCCTCGCCGACTTGAAGGAGCTGGTGCCGCAAGGGCGGCTCGTCGAGGAGCGAAACGCACTCGTCCCCTTCGAGACCGACGGCTTCATCGCCTATCGCCGCCGCCCGCTCGCGGTCGTCCTGCCCGAGACGACAGCCCAGGTGGCTGCCGTCATGAAATACTGCCATCGCTACGGCATCCCCGTCGTGCCCCGTGGCGCCGGCACCTCGCTATCAGGCGGCGCCATTCCGCAGGAAGATGCCGTCGTGCTCGGCCTCTCCGCCATGACCCGGATCCTTGAGGTCGACTACGCCAATCGCTGCGCGACCGTTCAGGCCGGCGTCACCAATCTCGCGATATCGGATGCCGTTGGCTCTGACGGCTATTTCTACGCTCCCGATCCAAGCTCGCAGCTCGCCTGCACCATCGGCGGCAATATCGCCATGAATTCTGGCGGCGCCCACTGTTTGAAATACGGTGTGACCACCAACAACCTGCTCGGCGTGAAATTGGTCCTCGTCGACGGCACGGTGGTCGATCTCGGCGGCAAGCATCTGGACGCCGAGGGTTATGACCTGCTCGGCCTCGTCTGCGGCTCCGAGGGCCAGCTCGGTATCGTCACCGAAGCCACCGTTCGCCTCCTCGCCAAACCCGAAGGCGCGCGCCCCGTGCTCTTCGGTTTCGACAGCGCCGAGGAAGCCGGCTCTTGCGTCGCCGATGTCATCGGCGCCGGCATCATTCCGGTCGCCATCGAATTTATGGACAAGCCCGCGATCGAGATCTGCGAGGCCTTCGCCAAGGCCGGATATCCGCTCGACGTGGAGGCCCTGCTGATCGTCGAGGTCGAGGGCTCCGAAGCCGAGATGGACGCGATGCTGGCCGCCATCGTCGAGATCGCCAAGCGCCATGGGGTCAAGACCGTGCGAGAAAGCCAGTCCGCCAACGAGGCCGCCCTCATCTGGAAAGGCCGCAAATCCGCCTTCGGCGCCACCGGCCGCATCGCCGATTACATCTGCATGGACGGAACCGTGCCGCTCAGCCAGCTCGCTTACGTGTTGCGCAAGACCTCCGAGATCATCGACCGCTACGGCCTGCGCGTCGCCAATGTCTTCCACGCCGGTGACGGCAATATGCACCCACTGATCCTCTACAACATCAACGACCCTGATGACGCAGCGAAGGCCGAAGCCGCCGGCATGGAGATCCTCAAACTCTGCGTCGACGCCGGCGGTTGCCTCACCGGCGAACACGGCGTCGGCATTGAGAAGCGAGACCTGATGCTGCACCAGTTCACCCAGGTCGACCTTGACCAGCAGATGGCCGTGCGCTCGGCGTTCGATGCGGACTGGATTCTCAATCCGTCGAAGGTCTTTCCGCTGGAGGGGAGAGGATGATGACGAGTATGCTGAACCCCTCGACCGAAATCGAAGCCGCCGACGTCATCCGCGATCATGCCTCCCGCAAGACCCCGCTCCACATCCGCGGCGGTGGCAGCCGTGCGGGCTTTGGCAATCCTACAGCCGCAGACGCCACTCTCTCTTCCGCAGCCCTCACCGGCATCGTCGAATACAATCCCGCCGAAATGGTCATCACGGCCCGTGCCGGCACACCCGTTGCGGAGATCGAGGCGGCCCTTGCCGAAAACGGGCAAGGCATGGCCTTCGAACCCATGGACCATCGGGGTGCCATGGGCACCTCGGGCACGCCCACCATTGGCGGCCTGTTCGCGGTCAACAGCTCCGGTCCGCGTCGCTTCACGGCAGGTGCCGCCCGTGACCATCTGCTCGGTGTGCGCTTCGTCAACGGGGCAGGGGACGTCGTGAAGGCCGGTGGCAAGGTGATGAAGAACGTCACGGGCCTCGATCTCGTCAAGCTGCTCGCCGGCTCCCACGGCACGCTCGGTTTCCTCACCGAAGTCACTTTCAAGGTTCTGCCCGTGCCGAAAACGGCGACCACCATCGTTCTCTCGGGCCTGGAAGACGAGCAGGCGATGAAGGCGCTCGCCGCTGCCCTGTCGCTCTCCGTCGAGGTCTCCGGTGCGGCCCATCTGCCGGAAAGCGTGCGTGGCCGATTCATTGGCGGCAAGCTTCCTCAAGGTGCGGCCACGGTCATGCGCCTGGAGGGGCTCGAAGCCTCGGTAGCCGTGCGTGCGGAAAAGCTGATGGCCGCCGTTGCTGGTTTCGGCCCGGTCAGCCGTCTCGACGCTGAAGACACCAAAGCGCTCTGGGCAGAAATCCGCGATGTCATGCCCTATGCCGATGGCACGGCCCGGCCGCTCTGGCGCCTGTCCATGGCTCCGTCGCAAGCCTGGAAGCTGGTCGCGGGCCTCAGGCTCCGCGCCGGCATCGACGCCTATTACGACTGGCAGGGCGGTCTCGTCTGGATGCGTATGGAGGCTGATCCCGAGGCAGAGGTCTTGCGCCATGGCATCCGCACCCTTGGCGGCGGCCATGCGACGCTGCTCCGGGCAGCACCTCAGATCCGCGCCGAAGTGGCCAGCTTCGAGCCGCAGGCTCCGGCGGTTGCCTTGCTTTCGGGCCGGGTCAGGGCAAAACTCGATCCTCACGGGATTTTCAATCCCGGACTGATTGCATGAAGGAGTTTTGTCATGACTGATCCGAATTACCAGCCGCCCGTTTCATCCGGCGAGGGCTGGTTCTCCCCTGGGCGTATGAATGTGCAGGTGGTCTACTGCCTCTATCTCGTCAGCTTCGTCGTCGGCCTCACCGGCATCGTAGGTCTGATCATGGCCTATGTGAACCGCGGCAAGAGCGAGCCTTGGGTCGACACTCATTATACCTATGCCATCAGAACATTCTGGATCGGGCTGCTCTATGCGCTGATATCAAGCATCCTGATGCTTGTTGCCGTCGGCGTCATCCTGATTTTCGGCGTCGCCATCTGGATCGTCGTCCGCTGCGTCATCGGCCTGCAGAAGGCCTCGGCCGGCGAGCCGATCGCCCGTCCCACCAGCTGGTGGATCTGAAAACGAATGAAGGGAGCGGCCCTGCCGGCCGCGCTTTGGGAGGATTTGCGTGCAGACCAATTTCACCGCCGAGCAGCTCGCCGATCCCCACGTCGCGGAAGCCGAAGCCATCTTGCGCAAATGCGTGCATTGTGGCTTCTGCACTGCCACCTGTCCCACCTATGTGACGCTTGGCAACGAGCTCGACAGCCCGCGCGGCCGCATCTACCTGATCAAGGACATGCTGGAGAACGGCCGTCCGGCGGATGACCAGATCGTCACCCATATCGACCGCTGTCTCTCCTGCCTTGCCTGTACGACGACATGTCCCTCCGGCGTCGACTACATGCATCTGGTCGATCATGCCCGCATCCATATCGAAAAGACCTATCGCCGCCCGCTGATGAACCGGCTGACGCGCAATATGCTGGCCATGGTTCTGCCCTATCCGGGCCGCTTCCGTCTGGCCTTGAAGCTCGCCGCCCTCGGGCGCCCCTTCGCCGGCATCTTCGATCAGGTAAAGTCACTCAAGCCGATGGCCGCCATGTTGAGGCTCGCGCCTTCCAAGGTCGCACCACCCTCGAACTTCGCCAAGCCCGCTATCCATGCCCCAGCTGCAACCCGCCGTGGCCGTGTCGCGATCCTCACTGGCTGCGCCCAGCCCGTCCTCGATCCCGGTATCAACGAAGCCGCGATCTCGCTGCTCACCCGTCTTGGCGTCGAAGTCGTTGTACCGCAAGGCGAGGGCTGCTGTGGCGCACTCGTCCACCATATGGGCCGCGAGGAACAGGCCCTCGACAGCGCTCGCCGCAATGTCGATGTCTGGACCCGCGCCATCGAAGCGGGCGGTCTCGACGCGATCATCGTGACGACGTCTGGCTGCGGTACGACGATCAAGGACTACGGCCACATGCTGCGCCTCGATCCGGCCTATGCTGAAAAGGCAGCGCGCGTTTCGGCACTCGCCAAGGACGTCACCGAGTATCTTTCGACCCTCGATCTGCCGGTCGCGGAGACGAAGGGGCTGACCGTCGCCTATCATTCCGCCTGCTCGCTGCAGCATGGCCAGAAGGTGACGATGGCGCCAAAACTTCTGTTGAAGTCGGCCGGCTTCACGGTCAAGGATCCGCCGGAAGGCCATCTCTGCTGCGGTTCAGCCGGCACCTACAACATCATGCAGCCTGAGATTTCAGCCAGGCTGAAGGCCCGCAAGGTGAAGAATATCGAGGCGACGAAACCCGATATAATCTCTGCCGGCAACATCGGCTGCATGACCCAGATCGGCTCGGCGACCGGCATTCCCGTCGTCCATACGGTCGAGCTTCTGAACTGGGCCTATGGCGGTCCTCGTCCGAAAGCGCTGGATCGCCGCACGGCGGTTTAGGCGAATTGTTAAGCGGTTTCTGTAAGACTTGTCCCGGGATGAAGCATCCCGGGAGATCGTCATGGCCAAGAGAACACTGCCCTTTGTATTCCTGTTTCTGTGTCCCATGGCGGTGCCGGCTGCAGCCATAGAGCGCATCTATTGCGCCAGTTCCGACCCGATCCTCGACATGTCGCTGGAAAGTGGCTTCAGCAATAAGGATCAGGAAAGGATCGTCCATTTCCGCGGCATGGCTGGCGTGAAGGACAAGGCGGCGCCAGCGGGCTTCCAGCGCTTCCAGATCACCTCGAAAATGCTGAAGCAATACTGGATCGATGAGCGCGACCTGCGCTTCAGCATCCATGCCTTTGCCCCGGAAAGGGAGCCGCTCTATCGCGTGTCTGTGGCGATGATCACCGACCGTAATTCGAGCACCACAAAGCGGTTTACCGGGCGCTACGACCTGAAGGTCGTCAAGCTGAAGATGGGCAGCGCCGTCGGCGGCGAGCAGATCCTCTCCCACGAGGGTGATATCTTCTGCGACATCAAGCGTTGACCGAGTGACACGAACCGAAACGACAACGGCCGCATCTTGGCGATGGGGCCGTCTGCATTTCATGAGTAATGTTTGGGCTCAGCCGCCGAAGATCGTGCGCAGGATGTCCACGCCCTTGTCGTCGAAGGAGACGTCGCCCTGGCGATTGCCCGGGCCGATCACGATCACCTTGGAGCCGATATCGGCGCGCTCGTAGAGATGCTCGACATCCTTGTTCATCATCCGAATGCAGCCGGACGACATGTTGAGGCCGATGGTCCAGGGCTGGTTCGTGCCATGGATGCGGAAGATCGTGTCACGGCCGCCCTTGTAGAGATACATGGCGCGCGCGCCGAGCGGATTGTCCGGTCCGCCTTCCTGCACGACCGGCAGGATATGGCCCTTGGCGGCTTCGCGGCGGCGCATTTCTGCCGGCGGGCGCCATGACGGCCATTCCGCCTTGCGGCCGATCTTCACCACGCCCGACCAGCCGAAGCCTTCGCGGCCGACGCCGACGCCGTAACGGGTCGCGCGGTTGTTGCCTTCTACATAGTAGAGAAACTTGTTGTTCGTATCGATGATGATCGTGCCCGGCTTTTCGTCCGTTGTCAGGCGCACGACCTTGCGCTTGAATTTTTCCGGTACTTCCTTGCGCTGCTGGGCAACAAGCGTCACATCGCTGGTCGTCTGAATGCGATTAAGGCTGATGGCGCTGGCGGGCGCCGGCAAGGCGATGGTAAGCGCGATGACCGCCACCGCCGCCTTGCGAAGAGTCGTGTTGAACATAGACAATCCCCCTGATTTTCAGGGCTGAGAGCCTAGCCGCTTCGCCTATCAAAGCAAGCGCTAATCGATGTATTGTGATATTGCCTGTGCCCTAGATCACAATGACCCTGGTGCCGACCTTCACGCGCTCGTAGAGATCCGTCACATCCTCGTTGCGCATGCGGATGCAGCCGGAGGAAACGCCGTTGCCGATCGACCAAGGCGCGTTGGTTCCATGAATGCGATACAGCGTCGAGCCGAGATAGAGCGCGCGGGCACCCAGCGGATTTTCCGGGCCGCCCGGCATGTGGGCAGGCAGGAAGTGCCCCTTGGCTGCCTCGCGGGCGATCATCTCCTGCGGTGGGCGCCAGTCCGGCCATTCGCGCTTCGCGGTCACCTTGTGCGTGCCGGCCCATTCGAAGCCTGGCTTGCCAACGCCTACACCGTAGCGCTTTGCCATGCCGTCGGCCATCACCAGGTACAGGAAGCGCTCGCGCGTATCGATGACGATCGTCCCCGGCTTGTGCTTGGTCTGGTACTGGACCATCTGCGGCAGGAATTTCGGCTCGATCTGCGTGCGCACCGGCTTGTCCGGCCGCATCGCGACCTGTTGCGGCGCCGGCTGCTGCTGCGGGAAAAGAACACGCCGCTGCTGCACGAGACGACGCTGCTGCTGCACCGGCTGCTGACGCAGCACCTGTTGCGGCTGCTGCACCACCCGCTGACGCCCTGCCGGAACGGCCTGACGCATGCGCTGTGGCGTGGCAGAACTGCGCGTCTGTGCCGGAACGCCGCCGAGTTGCAGGACCCAGGATGCCTGGAGGTCGGGACTGACCATCACAGGCGGACGGCTCTTGTAGCGATCACTCGCATGGACAGGCAGGGCAATCGACAGGCTGGTCAGCAAGGCCAGTAACAGGGAACTCTTCGACATCGGACAACTCACGAACTAGGGACCGGATGCGGCGGCACAACATGCCGCCAATTCGAGCCGATGGTGCCAGAGCGAAGGCCGCCAATTGGTAAAGAGGCGTTCATGAAAATGCGATCAAGGCTGTAAACCTTTCGGAAGGGTTAGCGTCCGGTTTGGAAAACTCGTGAACAAATGGTAAACGAATTTCCGCATCGGAGAGAATCGCATGGACATGATCGCGGAAGGCCTGATCCGGGGAGACGACGGCCTTGACCGTTGCTTCTGGCATGGCGGCCTCGAAGACTATCGCCACTACCATGACGAGGAATGGGGGCGACCGGTCACCGACGATGTGAGGCTGTTCGAGAAGATCTGCCTCGAAGGTTTCCAGTCCGGCCTGTCCTGGCTGACGATCCTCAGGAAGCGGGAAAATTTCCGAGCAGCCTTTGCCGGTTTCGACTTTCACGCAGTGGCCGCGTTTGGCGATGACGACATCGCCCGATGCCTCGCCGATGCCGGCATCATCCGCCATCGCGGCAAGATCGTCTCAACGATCAACAACGCCCGCCGCGCGATCGACCTCACGGCGGAATTCGGCTCGCTGTCTGGTTACTTCTGGAGTTACGAACCTGACGCCTCGGAACGCCCGGAGCGGATGGACTATGCCACTCTAAGGGCCAATCCGACATCGCCCACCTCGATCCGCCTGTCGAAGGATCTGAAGAGACGCGGCTGGACCTTCGTCGGCCCGACCACCGTCTATGCCTTCATGCAGGCCATGGGCCTGGTCAATGACCACATCGAAGGCTGCTGCCGACGCGCGCCGACCGAGGAATTACGGATCCGCCTCGTTCGCCCCTGATCAGGCGAGGCTGGCGACGAGATCAGGCACATGCCCGAGATCCGGGATCTCGCGAAAGCGCGGCGCCTCCTCGGGCTTGTCGACATGCTCCAGCACCCAGGTCAGTTCATGCGGCACGAAGACACCCCAGGCGCCGGCGGCGATGGCCGGCACGATGTCGGATTTCAGCGAATTTCCGATCATCATCGAGCGCTCAGGTCCCTCGCCATGTTTGCCGAACACCCGACGATAGGTGGTGGCCGTCTTGTCCGAGACGATCTCGACCGCATCGAAATAGTCGCCGAGGCCGGATTGTGCGAGCTTGCGTTCCTGGTCGAAAAGGTCGCCTTTGGTGATCAGCACCAGGAAATATTTGCCCGAAAGCGCCTCCAGCGTATCACGCGCATGCGGCAGGCATTCGACGGGGTGGCCGAGCAGATCGCGTCCGATGCCAAGGATTTCGCTGATCACGGAAGAGGGCACGCGCCCCTCGGTGATCTCCAGCGCCGTCTCGATCATCGATAGTGTGAAGCCTTTGATGCCGAAGCCGTAGTGGGCAAGATTGCGCTTCTCGGCCTCGAGCAAGCGCTCGGACACATGTTCGCCCTCGGCAAACTCGGAGAGCAGACTGCGAAAATGGTGCTCCGTCAGCTTGTAGTATTGCTCGTTCTGCCAGAGCGTGTCGTCGGCGTCGAAGCCGATGACGGAGACAGGGCGGTTGGGCATGACGCCTCCTTTTTCGATCAGGAAGCGAGAGACTATTCCCTCTCTCGGGCAAAGCAATGGCGCCCAAAGGCGCCATCACAGTTTCTATATGGGTTTGAGAGCTTACTGCCCGTTCTTGGCAAGCCAGGCCTTCATCATGGCGATCTCACCTTCCTGGGCAGCGATCACCTCTTCGGCCAGCTTGCGGATCTCGGGATCCTTGCCGTGCTCGAGTACGATCTTCGCCATGTCGATGGCACCCTGATGGTGCGGAATCATGCCCTGCACGAAATCGACATCGGCATTGCCGGTGAGCGGCACGGCCATGTCCTTGTGCATCTTGGCATTGGCCTCGGCAAAGGCCTTGGAGGATGGGCTTTCATCCATCATGCCGTGGCCCATGGCTGACATGTCATGCCCCTGATGCATGGTATTGTCCTGCGCAACGAGGACAGAGGCGGAAAGCGCGGTCGCAAGCGACGCCGCAACGAGAATGTTCCTAAGCATTGAAGTCTCCTGTAGTGATCTGATGAGAGAAATGTGCAAGCCTCAAGGCCGCGCGGTGTCATCGGATCAGGCGCGGGGAGGGGGCGTCTGCGGTGCCATCAGCTGTGACACGAGCCTTGGCGCAAGAGTGGCTGCTTCGGCGGCGCGCGCCGGCTTTCCGCTGTCGGCAACGACGGGAAGGGCCGGCAGCGTCAGACAGGCTGAGCAATGCCAGCTTATCTTCATCGGCTTGGAGCTGTGCTCACTAGCATCACCACCATCGGCAACCGTCATGCGGCTGACCGAATGAGGACAATCGACATCGACCATGTCTTGGATCTTGGGTGCGGAAACCGTCCCATGCGGATCGCTGGCGTCCATCGCATGTGCCACGGGCATTGCCATCACCGACATGCCGGTCATCGGCATGGTGCCATAGGCGAAAGCCGCGATCAGCAGCAGGAGGCGGGCGAGCAATTGCATGCGATGAAGATGATGCTGGATCGAGGCGAATACAAGGCCGACAGTGCCGCCGCTCAATGCGCAATCACGTGATGCACGATCTGATAGTCGCGGCTTTCCTCACCGAAGGGAACCACCGGCCAGTCCCAACGCTCCCGAGCTGCGCCCGTATCGACGCCGTGCATCAGGTCTACAGTCTCCTGCGCTGCTCCGGAGCGGTCGATTACGGTACAGCTCACGTCTGTCACGAGGCAGGTCTCGGCCGAAACCTGTGCCAGCCCCTCGACATGCGCGGCGATCGCCTGACGGATCAGCGCTTCTTCCTCGGCGTGACCTTCGAGACGCCGGCTCATGCCGATCCCGATCTGCGACAAGAGATTGGCAGAGACGACGAGATCGAGGTAGGGCACCTGTCGGAGAAACGCGAGCGGCTCCAAAGGCTGGCCGGCAAGCAGCGTATCCAGCCCGGAAAGATCCCGCTCGATCAGCCGGATATTCTTCAACCGCTTGACCGTGAGCCAGCTTCTTACGCTCGCCAGATGCACGAGATCGACCAGCACCACCGTGTCGAACAGCCGTGAAAGCTCGGTCACTGGCACATCCCGCAACAGCCCGGAACCGAGCACCACCACCGTCCGCCGCTGCCGGCACGCCTGCGCAGCCTCGAGAATGGCCGCCTTCGTCCGGCGCTCGTGCTCGGCCCACGCCGCACGACAGCGATTGGCACGCGCCCAGAGATTGACGGATGAACGGATGAACGGACGATGGCCAGCCGAGGTCAGCGGCCATGTCGCGGCGTAATTCAGAGCTTCAAGGATCATGTCTTACCGATAGACGGTGCTGCGATGGCCGATCTCGACCACAAGCACGATGAGTTTGCCGTTCTGGATATCGCAGATGATGCGGTAGTCGCCAACACGGTAACGCCAGAACTGACCCAGCTCAGAGCCCTGCAGGCGATCGGCGATTTGTCTGGGATCATCGAGCCCTGCCACGCGCTCTTCTGGGAATTTCCGGATGCGCTTGCGAGAAACCGGGTCCAGTTTTCCAGTGATTTCCGAACTGGCTGGCGATACTCAATCGTCCAGGCCATGCCAGAATTCTTTCGAACTCACAACGCGGTCTTCACCGCTCTGAATGGTCTTCATCGCCGCTTCTGCGGCGGCGATATCCTGGAGGTCCTCCAGATGTCGCTGCAGCGCCATCGTCGCGTAGTCATCCGGATCGAGCCCATGAAGGTCTCCATACCGGGAAATAACCCGATACAGATCATCCGGAATTTGGATGGGAACGCGCTTGTTCATCGGTCCAACCTCTGGCTTCGCACACGATCATACCACCTCGCACACCCATTTTCCAGCATCCGCCCTCGCACCCGCCCGCCTTCGCCCTTGCCGCCAAATCCTTGATCCTCTAAGACACCGGCACCTTTTTGAAACGAAATTCCGGTTGTCATCATGAGCGATAAGAACAAGAAGCCCCAGAAGCTGAAGGCCCGCCTGCCGCGCGGCTTCGTCGATCGCGAGGCTGCCGACATCCGTGCCGCCAACCAGATGATGGAGACCATCCGCGAGGTCTATGAGCGCTACGGCTTCGACCCGATCGAGACCCCGCTCTTTGAATACACCGATGCGCTCGGCAAGTTCCTTCCCGACAGCGACCGCCCGAACGAAGGCGTCTTTTCGCTGCAGGACGACGACGACCAGTGGATGTCGCTGCGCTACGACTTGACGGCACCGATGGCCCGTCATGTCGCGGAAAATTTTCAGGAAATCCAGCTGCCGTTCCGCACCTATCGCGCCGGCTACGTCTTCCGCAACGAGAAGCCCGGCCCGGGCCGTTTCCGCCAGTTCATGCAGTTTGATGCCGACACCGTCGGCGCGCCGGGCGTCCAGTCCGATGCCGAAATGTGCATGATGATGGCCGACACGCTGGAAGCGCTCGGCATCAAGCGCGGCGACTATGTCATCCGGGTCAACAACCGCAAGGTTCTCGACGGCGTCATGGAAGCGATTGGCCTCGGCGGCGAGGAGAATGCTGGGCGTAGGCTGAACGTGCTGCGGGCGATCGACAAGCTCGACAAGTTCGGCCCGGAAGGCGTGAGGCTGTTGCTCGGCGAAGGCCGCAAGGATGAGTCTGGCGACTTCACGAAGGGCGCTGGCTTGAACGAAGACCAGATCGCCAAAGTCCTCTTTTTCGTGGGCATCAAGTCCTATGCCGAAAGCGCAGCCGAACTTGCCGCTCTCGTTGCCGGAACCTCCAAGGGCGAAGAGGGCGTCGAGGAGCTGAACATGATCGGCGCACTTGTTGCGGGCGCCGGCTACGATGCGACCCGGATCAAGATCGACCCCTCCGTCGTCCGCGGTCTCGAATATTACACCGGCCCCGTCTACGAAGCCGAACTCACCTTCGACGTCACCAATGAAAAGGGCGAAAAGGTCGTCTTCGGCTCGGTTGGCGGCGGTGGTCGCTATGATGGTCTCGTCTCGCGCTTCATGGGTCAGCCGGTGCCGGCCACGGGCTTCTCCATCGGCGTCTCGCGCCTGATGACGGCGCTGAAGAACCTCGGCAAGCTCGGTCAGGACGAAGTGCTTGGTCCTGTGCTCGTCACCGTCATGGATGGCGATGTCGAGAGCATGGGCCGCTACCAGCGCTTCACGCAGGACCTGCGCAATGCTGGCATCCGCGCCGAAATGTACCAGGGCAACTGGAAGAAGTTTGGCAACCAGCTGAAATATGCCGACCGCCGTGGAGCCCCGATCGCGATCATTCAGGGCGGTGACGAGCGGGCGCAAGGCGTCGTCCAGATCAAGGACCTGATCGAGGGCAAGCGCCTCTCCGGCGAGATCACCGACAACGCCGAATGGCGCGAGGCCCGCGTTGCCCAGGACGTCGTGGCCGAGGCGGATCTGGTCGCCAAGGTCAAGGAAATCCTGTCCGCCCAGGCGGAAGATCGTCGTCGGGCGAAGGGATAAAGCACCCTATGCGAAGCTTGCCCCTCACCCTAACCCTCTCCCCGCAAGCGGGGAGAGGGGACGTGCCCCAGGCGCTGACGGCGTCTGGTCTATACGCTGCGGTTTTCGTCTTCTCCCCGCTTGCGGGGAGAAGGTGCCGGCAGGTCAGGCGCAAATTTTGCGCCGGGGATGAGGGGCAGCTAACCGCACTCGCAGGACCTTCCCCATGCCCCTGACCGACATGCCCGATTTCGCCGGCACCATCCTGCAGGAATTCGTCTCGCGCGGCACCACGCGGGTGGACACGCCCGTGATCCAGCCGGCTGCCCCCTTCCTCGACATGGCGGGCGAGGATCTGCGCCGGCGCATTTTCCTCACCGAAAATGAGCGCGGCGAAGGCCTCTGCCTGCGCCCGGAATTCACCATCCCCGTCTGCCTGCGCCACATCGAAACCGCTACCGGTACCCCGAAGCGTTATGCCTATCTCGGCGAGGTCTTCCGCCAGCGCCGCGAAGGCCCGCAGGAATTCTACCAGGCCGGCATCGAAGATCTCGGCGACATCGCAACCGCTGCTGCCGACGCTCGGGCGATTGCCGATAGCGTCGCCATCCTCACCCGCCTGCTGCCGACAAAGCCGCTTGCCGTCACCCTCGGCGACCAGGCCGTCTTCGAAGCCGTGGTCAAGGCTCTCGGCCTGCCCGCCGGCTGGCAGAAGCGCCTGATCCAGGCCTTTGGCAATCCCGATCAGATCGACCAACTCCTGCGCCGGCTTGCGACCCCGACGCCGGTTCCAGGGCTCGACCCAGAGGTTTCCGCCCTGCTCGCAAGCGGCAACCAGAACGCCCTGATCGCCCATATCGATGCGACCATGCAGGAAACCGGCTATCTCACCAATGCCAGCCGCACGCCCGCCGAAATCGCCCGTCGCCTGAAGGAGAAGCTGGAGCTCTCGGAGACGCGACTCGATGGCGCCGCCCTGCTGCTCCTGCGTGAATTCCTCTCGCTCGAATTGCCGCTCGCCGATGCCTCGGCAGCCCTTGCCGGCTTTGCCGATGCTGCGGGCCTGAAGCTTGGATCAGCTCTCAGCCGTTTCGACGAGCGCGTCGCAGCGCTTGCCAGCACCGGGGTCGATCTCGATCTGATCACCTACCGCGCCGCCTTCGGTCGCCCGCTCGACTATTACACCGGCCTCGTCTTCGAGGTGGCTGTCCAGGGCAGGTCCGCAGTCCTCGCCGGTGGTGGCCGCTTCGACCGGCTGCTGACGCTTCTCGGCGCCGAGACACATATCCCGGCCGTCGGCTTCTCGCTTTGGCTGGATCGAATTGAGAGCGAGAGGAGCGCGTCATGACCATCACCATCGGTCTGCCCTCCAAGGGCCGCATGAAGGACGATGCCTCCGCCATCTTCGAAAAGGCCGGCATGAAGATCGTCGCCGTTGGCAATGACCGCTCCTATCGCGGGCGAGTCGAAGGCTTCGACGATGTCGAGATCGCCTATCTCTCGGCTTCCGAGATCTCGCGCGAGATCGGCAATGGCACCGTCGATTTCGGCGTGACCGGCGAAGACCTGATCCGCGAGGGGCTTGCCGAAGCAGACGCCCGTGTCGAAATCTCCGCCCGCCTGGGCTTCGGCCATGCCGATGTCATCGTTGCCGTTCCCGAGGTCTGGTACGACGTCGACACCATGGCCGACCTCGGCGATGTCGCCGCCGAATTCCGTACACGCCATGGCCGGCGCCTCGCGATCGCCACCAAATACTGGCGCCTGACGCAGCAGCACTTTTCGCGCCAGCACGGCATCCAGCTCTATCGCATCGTCGAAAGCTTAGGAGCGACCGAAGGCGCGCCCGCTGCCGGCCAGGCCGACATCATCGTGGACATCACCTCGACCGGTTCGACGCTGCGCGCCAATCACCTGAAGGTGCTTTCCGACGGTGTGATCCTGCGCTCCGAAGCTTGCCTCGTGCGCGCCAGGAAGCCCGAGCATGACGGCAATCCCATGATCGGCCGCATCATCGAGGCTGTGCGCGGCGTGCTCTGAGGGCCCCATGTCACACGCGGATGCCATCCCCGGATTATATGCGCGTCACGCTGAGGCCTTTGATCGCGTGCGGGGAAAGGACGGCTTCGAGCGTCCCTGGTTGGACCTCCTTGTCGCGCCGTTGCATGCAGGTGCCCATGTGCTCGACCTCGGATGCGGCTCCGGCGAACCCATCGCCGCGGATCTGATCGACCGGGGCTTTCTCGTCACCGGGTTGGACGTTTCCGAACCTCTGATCCGTCTTTGCCGTGAGAGGTTCCCGGCGCATGACTGGCGGGTGGGGGACATGCGGGATCTGTCCCTCGGTCGGACATTCGAGGCGATCGTGGCCTGGCACAGCTTCTTCCATCTCACGCCCGATGCCCAGCGGGCCATGTTTCCGCGCTTCGCATCACATGCGGCCAGCGGCGGCACCCTGATGTTCACATCGGGACCGGTAGCCGGTGTGGCAATCGGCGAGTTCGAGGGCGAGCCACTCTATCACGCGAGCCTCGATCCCGAAGAGTATCGGTCCCTCCTGTCGGAAAACGGCTTTGTGGTCCTGCGACATGTGGTCGAAGATCCCTTATGCGGTGGCGCGACAGTCTGGCTGACGCAAAGGTCTTAGTTGGAAATGCAGACACGAAAAAAAACCCGCCGGATCGCTCCAGCGGGTTTCATTTTGCCTTGTGGGGCAGGGATATCAGGCAGCGACGGCGTGGGCCGAACCGCGGCGGGCATCGAGCGAGTAGGCGCCGGCGCCGACGATGGCGAGCGCGATATAGCCGCCGGCCAGGGTGATGTTCTTCATCATCATGATCTGGTTCAGCGTGTTGATCCAGCCGAGAGCACCTTCCGGCCAGCCTTCGATGGCAACCGTACCGGAATGGAAGACGAGACCGGTGAACACACAGAAGAGTGCAATGGTCCAGGCAGTGACCTTGGTCTGGAAGCCAACGAGGATGAAGAGACCGGCAACCAGCTCATAGAGGCCGGCGGCATAGGCCAAGAGGTCGGCGGCAGGCAGGCCGGCGCCGGAGATCATGCCGGCAGTGCCGGCCGGATCGGTCAGCTTGCCGAAGCCGGACATGATGAACATGAAGGAGAGAAGGATACGGACGAGAACGAGAAGGCCGTTATTGGTCGCGGACATGGGGGAACTCCGTTGAGCGTTGACGCTGAAACCCCCATCGGTGGCGGCCTCAGTCAGTGCCGCCTTGATGCATGCTTTTTTGTCGCAGGCATAGGTAAACAGTCTTTGACTGATCGTTCACAAAAATGAAACGCTCACGGCGGTTTCGTTTTCCGCGAACCCTTTCCGCCGCCACCCGCGCTCCCTACCTCTGTCCTGTTCAAACCGCAAAGGAGCCTCCCCCATGGCAGATCTTTCGACCTTTCCCATCACCGCCAAATGGCCGCCCGCCGATCCCGGCATTATCCAGCTCTATTCCCTGCCGACGCCGAACGGTGTGAAGGTCTCCATCGCTCTGGAAGAGCTCGGGCTCGCCTATGAACCGCATCTGGTGGACTTCGGCAGTAACGCGCAGAAGAGCCCTGAATTCGTCTCGCTCAATCCGAATGGTCGCATACCGGCCCTGATCGACCCCAATGGCCCGGACGGCGAGCCGATCGGCATCTTTGAATCCGGCGCGATCCTGATCTACCTCGCGGACAAGACCGGCAAGTTGCTGCCCAAGGACGGGGCTGCCCGTTACAAGGTCCTGCAATGGTTGATGTTCCAGATGGGCGGTGTCGGGCCGATGTTCGGCCAGTATGGCCACTTCTATAAGTTCGCCGCCGACAAGGTGAAGAACAATCCCTATCCGGCGGAGCGCTACCGTGACGAGACCCGTCGCTTGCTGGGCGTGCTGGAGGCTCAGCTCGAAAAGGGGCAGTGGTTGACGGGCGAGGACTATACGATCGCCGATATCGCCACATGGCCTTGGGTGCGTGCGCTCAAGATCTTCTATGCCGGTGAAACCGATCTCGGCCTTGCCGACTTCCCGCAAGTGCTTGACTGGTGGGCGCGTGCCGAAGCGCGTCCCGCAAGCCAGAAGGGGTTGAACATTCCGGCGCGAGACTGACTATACGGGAGAAGGTGCCGGACGCGGCGCCTTCTCCCGTATCTCTGCGAGCGCTCAGCTCGGCATGACGGATGCTGTCGTTGGCAGTTGGAAACGCGGGAAGATGAACAGCCCGACCATGTTGCCGCCGCTGCCTTCGAATCCGGAGGATTCGCCGATGCAGAACACCGGTTGCCGGTGCTGTGCGCCAGCCACGATGGTCGTCGAATAGCAGAAGCGCGACGGCTGCGTGGCCGCCTGCTCGAACAGTCGAAGGATGTGGCCGCGATCGGCCTGATCATAGCAGCGCATCACGGTCAGCAGGCCGCATTCATGGTTTTCGAGGCCATGCAGGTTGCGTGCGTGGTTCCCGAGTTTCAGCAGGCCGTTGGTCAGGTCGCCGGTCCAGTCCTCGGACAGCCCGACGCGGCAGGCGTGCTGCCCCAGCAGGCCGTTTCCATCCTGTTCGCTCACCCTGAAGGTGGTCGCAAGATTGGCATTTGCTATTTTGAACAAGGCGTTCCCCAAGTCGATAGCCAGCGCTGGCCCCAATTTCCCCGGCCCGGAGTGTGTGAACCCCGCAGCCGAACCCCATCCGGCCTCGGCCGGCACCCCCCGAAAGAACGATCCCGCCTCTCAGGTCATCGCGCGGTGAAATCGGCCACCGCAATCACCGTGCCCACTCGCCCCTGATCGAGCCTGCACAGCATCGTGATCCAGATCCGACGGCCGACCGACCGACAGACCTGGACGAAGTCAATCGCCGCATATTGATCCGACCGCAGCCATGTCTTTGACCGTGGCGACGCTTGCTGCACCCGCCAGGTTTTCGACCTTCCCCCACAAGAAGGTCAAAGAAGAACACGTAGAGTGCCCCGGAAGTAATAGAATGGATACCATGATTTATTTCGCCTGAAAACGGCTCATGTCTGAATTTGGCACAAGACTCTTGAGCCATGCAATATAGACAAATATTAGAATAAAATAAAATAAGAGCTTTAAGAGAAGAGGTCATTCCCGTTAGGGGGCACTTCTTCCGAGTGATTGTGCGTACCATGAAGTAGGGGACAGTTTTGTGTCAAGCGCACTGAGCCAATAGTCGCCGCTCCAATTTTGGGCATTTGCGCGGCACCCAAGCAAAAGGGCGGCCCGAGGGCCGCCCTTCCGAAAGACTGAACCGGATGGCTCAGATGTCAGACCCGATGGGTCTTACATCATGTCCATGCCGCCTGTTCAGCGCGCTTGACGCGCTGAACCACTTAGAGTGATGGGCGGCTTTGATGGACCCGATGGTAAGACCCGATGGGTCTTACATCATGTCCATGCCGCCCATACCGCCCATGCCGCCCGGCATGCCGCCAGCAGATTCCTTCTTCGGAAGCTCGGCAATCATGGCTTCGGTCGTGATCAGCAGCGAAGCAACCGAAGCTGCGTTCTGCAGAGCCGTACGGACAACCTTGACCGGATCGACGATACCCATGGCGATCATGTCGCCGAATTCGCCGGTCTGGGCGTTGTAGCCGTAGTTCTCTTCGTTCTTGTCGAGGATCTTGCCGACGATGATCGAAGCTTCGTCACCAGCGTTGGTGGCGATCTGGCGAACCAGCGACTGGAGAGCGCGGCGAACGATGTTGATGCCGGCTTCCTGGTCGTCGTTTGCACCCTTGACGGTGATCTTCGTGGAAGAACGCAGCAGAGCGGTACCACCGCCCGGTACGATGCCTTCCTGAACGGCGGCGCGCGTTGCGTTCAGCGCGTCGTCGATGCGGTCCTTGCGTTCCTTGACTTCGATCTCGGTCGAGCCGCCAACGCGGATGACGGCGACGCCGCCAGCGAGCTTGGCAAGACGTTCCTGCAGCTTTTCGCGGTCGTAGTCCGAAGAGGTTTCTTCGATCTGCGCCTTGATCTGGGCAACGCGGCCTTCGATGTCCGACTTCTGGCCAGCACCATCAACGATGGTGGTGTTTTCCTTGGTGATCGAGACCTTCTTGGCGCGGCCGAGCATGTCGAGGGTAACAGACTCGAGCTTGATGCCGAGGTCTTCCGAGATGACAGTGCCGCCCGACAGGATGGCGATGTCTTCCAGCATGGCCTTGCGGCGATCGCCGAAGCCAGGAGCCTTGACTGCAGCGATCTTCAGGCCGCCACGCAGCTTGTTGACGACGAGCGTAGCAAGAGCTTCGCCTTCGACGTCTTCAGCGATGATGACGAGCGGCTTGCCGGTCTGTACGACGGCTTCGAGAACCGGCAGCATGGCCTGGAGGTTCGAGAGCTTCTTTTCGTGCAGAAGGATGTAGGCGTCGTCGAGATCGGCGACCATCTTTTCCGGGTTGGTCACGAAGTAGGGCGACAGGTAGCCGCGGTCGAACTGCATGCCTTCGACGACTTCGAGTTCGGTTTCAGCGGTCTTGGCTTCTTCGACGGTGATAACGCCTTCGTTGCCGACCTTCTGCATGGCTTCGGCAATGTCCTTGCCGACCTGCGTGTCGCCGTTTGCCGAGATCGTGCCGACCTGGGCTACTTCTTCCGAAGTCGAGATCTTCTTGGCCTTGGCCTGAAGGTCCTTGACGACTTCGAGAACGGCCAGATCGATGCCGCGCTTCAGGTCCATCGGGTTCATGCCGGCAGCAACGGCCTTGTTGCCTTCGCGAACGATGGCCTGGGCAAGAACGGTTGCGGTCGTGGTGCCGTCGCCGGCGATGTCGTTGGTCTTCGAAGCAACTTCGCGGACCATCTGGGCGCCCATGTTCTCGAACTTGTCTTCCAGTTCGATTTCCTTGGCAACCGATACACCGTCCTTGGTGATGCGCGGAGCGCCGAAGGACTTGTCGATGATGACGTTACGACCCTTCGGGCCGAGCGTTACCTTCACGGCGTCTGCGAGGATGTCGACGCCATGCAGCATCTTTTCGCGCGCGGTGCGGCCAAACTTGATTTCTTTAGCAGCCATGTTCAAACTCCCGGGCTTCTAGCCCATTGTTGACTTGGTTAAAAAGGAAGAGGGGTGATCGCGCTGAAATCAGCCGATGACGCCCATGATGTCGGCTTCCTTCATGATCAGCAGGTCGACGCCATCGAGCTTGACCTCGGTGCCGGACCACTTGCCGAACAGGACGCGGTCGCCGACCTTGACGTCGAGAGCAACCTGCTTGCCGCTTTCGTCGCGGGCGCCCGGGCCAACAGCGATGACTTCGCCTTCAGCCGGCTTTTCCTTGGCAGTGTCAGGAATGATGATGCCGCCCTTGGTCTTTTCTTCGGACTCGACGCGCTTGACTACAACGCGGTCGTGCAGCGGACGGAAATTGGTGCTTGCCATTGTCTAATCCCTCGATCAAATGACACTCGCGATCCCTGGAGGGCATCGCATCGGAATTTGTTAGCACTCCCCCCTGGAGAGTGCCAGCGAGGCTGAGATAAGAACAGCCTGCGGACGAGTCAAGCTCGCTCGTGAAAAAAGGGACTGCTGCATGCCGGCGAAATCCACCGACATTCACACAAGCAGTGCGGCCATCGATCCTCCACTTTCGCCTTCTTTCTCAGAGCTCGTCTCCGCCTTTGCCCGCATCGGCCTGATGTCCTTCGGCGGCCCGGCGGCGCAGATCGCGCTGATGCATAAAATCTGCGTCGAGGAAAAACGTTGGGTCGACGAGGCCCGTTATCTCCATGCGCTGAACTACTGCATGCTCCTGCCAGGCCCAGAAGCGCAGCAGCTTGCTACCTATATCGGGTGGCTCCTGCATGGCGTGCGCGGCGGCATCGTTGCCGGCCTTCTTTTCGTTCTGCCAGGCCTCGCCGTCATCCTCGGCCTCTCGACGCTCTATGCGCTCTATCAGGAGGCGAGCCTTGTCGCCGGCCTGTTCTTCGGCCTGAAGGCCGCAGTGCTTGCAATCGTCGTGGAAGCCGTCATCCGCATCGGCAAGCGGGCCCTGAAGACAAGCTTCCACCGATGGCTGGCCGCAGGTGCATTCCTTGCCCTTTTCCTCTTCTCGGTGCCGTTCCCCCTCGTCGTGCTTGCGGCTGCCTTGATCGGCCTGCTCCATGCGCGGGGCGCGTCATCTGCGGCGGAAGAGAACTCGCAAGAGATTGGCGTCCGTCCGCCTCTGTTCAGCCAACTCGCAACGCTCCTCTTCTGGGTCGCCGTCTGGCTCGCACCCCTGCCACTTCTGTGGCTGCTGCTGCCGGAAACGGCACTTCCCGAAATCCAGAGCTTCTTCTCGAAGATGGCGCTCGTCACCTTCGGCGGCGCCTATGCTGTGCTCGCCTATGTCGCCCAGGTCGCCGTCGATCACTATGCCTGGCTGAAACCCGGCGAAATGCTCGATGGCCTGGCGCTGGCGGAAACGACGCCAGGACCGCTGGTGCTCGTGCTCTCCTATGTCGGCTTTCTCGCCGGCTTCCGCGAAAGCGGCGGGCTCGACCCGTTGATTGGCGGTCTCCTCGGCGGCCTGATCGCCGCCTGGGCCACCTTCATCCCAAGCTTCATCTGGATCTTCGCCGGCGCCCCCTACATCGAGCGACTGCGCGGCAATCGGCTCCTCAGCGCAGCGCTCTCCGCCATCACCGCTGCCGTGGTCGGCGTCATCCTCAACCTGGCGGTCTGGTTCGCGCTGCACGTGATCTTCATGCAGGTGGAACCGACCAAGATCGCCAGTTTCGGACCACTCACGCTATCGGTACCCCAACCCGTCTGGTCGACCCTCGATTGGCAGGCATTGGTCATCGCCGTCCTCTCTGCAGTGATGATTTTCCGCTTCCACCTTGGCATCGGCAAGACGCTTCTGGCCGCCGCAGCGCTTGGCCTTGCGGCGCGTTTCCTGCTCTGAAGCGGTGCGAGAAGCCGGAGCAATTTCGATCTCCATCACGCTTGCCCCTTGCCTTGCCGCCCGTCCTTTGCCATGTCACCGGTCACACTTTGACCAGTCAGGACAGACGATGACCCGCAGCATTTCCACCCTCGGCGACGTGACCGGCTCCTATGACGTCATTCTCTGTGATGTCTGGGGCGTGCTGCACAACGGCATCGATGCCTTTCCGCTTGCCGGCGAAGCGCTGACGGCGGCGCGCGAAAAGGGGCTGACGGTGGTGCTGATCACCAACTCGCCCCGACCGGCCATCGGCGTCATCCCGCAATTGCGCGCCATCGGCGTGCCGGATACCGCCTATGACCGCATCGTCACCTCGGGTGACGTGACCCGGACACTGATTGCCGCCGGCCCGAAGAAGGTTTTCCTGCTCGGCCCCGAGCGTGACATGCCGCTCTTCGACGGTCTCGACGTGACGGTTGTTTCGGCTGACGAAGCCGATTGCGTCGTCTGCACCGGTTTCTTCGACGATGAAGTCGAGACGCCGGAAGATTACCGCGACATGCTGACCGCCTTCGTCGCCCGCAAGGTGCCGTTTATCTGCGCCAATCCCGATCTCGTGGTCGAGCGTGGCCACCGCATCATCCCTTGCGCTGGCGCAGTCGCTGCCTTCTACACCGCACTCGGCGGCGAGACCCGCATTGCCGGCAAGCCCCACAGCCCGATTTATGACGCGACGCTGGCGGCTGCCCGCGAAGCTCGCGGCGAGTTCGACAAGTCCCGCGTGCTCGCCATCGGCGACGGCATGCCGACCGACGTCAAGGGCGCGGTGGATGCAGGCCTCGATCTCCTCTACATCTCCGGTGGCATTCACGCCGCCGACTATGCGACGAACAATGTGACCGACGAGGCCCGGCTCAAGCTCTTCCTCGACCGCGAGAAGGTCGCGCCGCAATACTGGATGCACAGGCTGGCATGAGGCGGGACCTGCGATGACCGTCTTTCACCGCAATGAGAAGAAAGAACCGCTGCCATCAGCCCTGCGCGGTGGCGTGGTCGCAATCGGCAATTTCGATGGCGTGCATCGCGGTCATCAGGCAGTCTTGAGCCGTGCGCTGGAGCGCGCGGAAGCGCTTGGCGTTCCCGCCTTGGTCCTCACCTTCGAGCCGCATCCGCGCACTGTCTTCAACCCCGACAAGCCGGTCTTCCGTCTGACGCCGCCGCCTCTTCGCGCCCGCATCCTGGAAGCCATGGGCTTCCATTCGGTCATCGAATATCCCTTTGATCGGGAGTTCTCGCAGCGCTCGGCCGAGGATTTCGTCCAGTCGATCCTGGGCGACTGGCTGGGTGCAAAAGAAGTCGTGACCGGCTTCGATTTCCATTTCGGCAAGGGCAGGGAAGGCGGCCCCGCCTATCTCATGCAGGCCGGCAGTCGTCATGGTTTTGGTGTCTGTCTAGTCGATGCCTTCCGCGACGAGGGAGCCGAGGTCATTTCCTCAAGCCGCATCCGCGGCCTGATCGCAGAAGGCGACGTCGCCCAGGCGGCCGGTCTCCTTGGCTATCGCTATACGGTCGAGGCGGAGATCATGAAGGGCCAGCAGCTCGGCCGCACGCTGGGCTTTCCGACAGCCAACATGCATCTCCCGCCGGAAGCAACGCTCAAGCCAGGCATCTACGCCGTACGCTTCCGCCGTCCCGATGGCATCATTCGTGATGGCGTCGCAAGCTTCGGCTATCGCCCGACCGTCACCAGCAATGGTGACCCCTGGCTCGAAACCTTCGTCTTCGATTTCGCCGGCGATCTCTACGGTGAGATCTGTTCGGTCTCGCTCTTCGGCTTCCTGCGCGACGAATGGAAATTCGATGGGCTCGATCCGTTGGTGGCACAGATCCGCAAGGATGCGGACGAGGCGAGGGCACTGCTCTCAGGCGTCAAGCCAATTGGCGCCCTCGACGCCGCCATCGCGTTCTGAGGCAACTCGGTCTCGCCGATTTGAATTGCCGCCCGGTATTGCCTCACATATGGATGCGCCTATGTGATTAATGCCCCGTCTCGAAACGGCAATTCCGGAGTTTATCTTGACCGAATTCACCCCCCTGATGTCCTTTGCCGGTGGTCTGCTGATCGGCCTCTCGGCGCTCCTCTTGATGCTCACTTGGGGCCGGATTGCCGGCATGACCGCCATCATTGGCGGCATCCTGCCGCCGCTCGGTTCCGACTGGTCGTGGAAGGCCGCCTTCCTCGCCGGGGCAATTCTTGCGCCGCTTGCCCTGACGCTCGGCGGTTACGAGGTCGAGTATTCGGTTCCGGTTTCGACCACGGCTCTCGTGATCGGCGGCCTGATTGCTGGCATCGGCGTCACCTTCGGCTCCGGCTGCACCTCGGGCCACGGCATTTGCGGCATGGCGCGCCTGTCGCGTCGCTCGATTGCAGCAACCGCCACCTTCATGGCATTCGCCGTGCTCACCGTCTTCGTCATCCGCCACGTCTTTGGAGGCGCGATCTGATGCGTTTGCTCCTGGTCTTCCTCATCGGTGCCCTCTTCGGAACGGGCATCGCCCTTTCCGGCATGGCGAACCCCGCCAAGGTGCTGAACTTCTTCGACTTCGCTGGCAGCTTCGACCCGAGCCTCGCCTTCGTCATGGCCGGTGCTCTCTCTGTTGCCGCCCCCGGCTATGCGATCCTGTTCCGGATGCGCGAGAAGCCGCTCTTCGACCAGAGCTTTCGCCTGCCCAAGGCAAAGGCGATCGATGCGCGGCTGATCGGCGGCTCGGCCGTCTTCGGCATTGGCTGGGGCATTGCCGGCTTTTGCCCCGGCGCCTCGATCCCCGCACTCGGCCTCGGCCACGCCTCGGCCGCCATCTTCGTGGCCGCCCTGCTCGTCGGCATTCTGATCGCCCGAAGGCTTGCCAGGGCAGATTTTTTTGCCGATGCGGTCGGACGTTCGGGCTGAGAGGGCCGGACGGCAAGTCGGCCATTACGGCTTGACGCCTGGCACACATTAAAGCCTAGTGCGGCCCAGCAAATCACTTCAGACAGCCCGAAAGGCACCCTATGGCCATGACGCCGCGCAGACCCGTGAACCCGAAGGATGCGGCCGAGGCCCTGTTCAAACCCGTGAAAAAGCCGGCAGCCCCGGTGGTCGAGCGCCGCTCGGCACCGGACGTCAAAGAACTCGTCTCGATCAAGCTCGACAGCGCAGTGCTCGCCCATTTCCAGAAGGACGGCCCCGGCTGGCAGGACCGCATCAACGATGCCTTGCGTGCGGTCATCGAGGCAGACGGCAGCGAGTAAAAGCGGCGGTTTGCGTCAGTCGCGGCCAGTTGGTGGCCATTGCCGTGAGGTATGGACGATCGCGAGGATGGCCAGCTGGCCGTTAGTCACCTCATAAATGAGACGATAGCTGGGATGCGGCAGAAGTTCGCGGGTGCCAGGGATCAGGCCGATTTTGCCGGCATGGGGAAATTGGCCAAGCTGGATGGCAGCCTGTTCGAAGCTGTGGTCGATGGACAGTGCGGCCAGCGGATTCTTCGCCACGAGGTAGTCGAAGATGGAAGCGCGGTCACGAATGGCCTGGCGCGTCCATCGAACGATCATGAGCGGCTCGCTTTGAGAGCCAGGTCCCTGCGCTCCGCAAACATCCGCTCGGCATCGTCCGCCGCGACGACCTCTCCTGCTGCCACTTCGTCGCGACCACGCGCAACCTTGGCCTCCAAAAATTGACGATAGTTGCTGTCGACCTTCTGCCGTTCGACATAATCCTGCACCATTTCCCGCAGAACTTCGCTTTCCGACGTCTGTGCGGTGGTGACCGCAGCAGCAAAATCATCGGCGAGCTTGGCGTCTAGGTGGACCTGGAGCTGCGCTTTGCGTGTCATGCCATCTCCGCCCTGATCCTGTGTGGCCCGCTGACATGGGGTGATGAACACAGTCTAGGCATGTCCCGTCGACCTGTCCATCTCGCCCATCTTGCCCCTTCCTTTTAACGCGAAAAACCCCTAAAGAACGCGGCCATGACGTATCTTTCGGCGGCCCGGATCATTCGAATTATTGGCCCGGCCCTCCCGGCGGCTTGAAGAGCTGCGGGAAGGTCCGGGTTTTTGGCGTTGGGTCTGAAAGCCTTAGCGCCCGCTTGCCGCCAATCCATGACATAATTCCGCGACCGCTTGAGGTCGCCCCATCCGATGGCTGATCCATGACCGATACCCCAGAAAAACCCGACTACTCCAAGACCCTCTATCTGCCCGAAACCGAATTCCCGATGCGCGCCGGCCTTCCCCAGAAGGAGCCGGAAATGGCGGCGAAGTGGAAAGAGATGGGTCTCTACAAGCGCCTGCGCGCCTCGGCCGCCGGCCGCGAGAAATTCGTCCTGCATGACGGCCCTCCTTACGCCAACGGCAACATCCATATCGGCCATGCGCTGAACAAGGTGCTGAAGGACGTCATCACCCGCTCGTTCCAGATGCGCGGCTTCGACTCGAACTACGTGCCCGGCTGGGACTGCCACGGCCTGCCGATCGAGTGGAAGATCGAGGAAAAGTATCGCGAAAAGGGCAAGGACAAGAACGAGGTCCCGGTCAACGAATTCCGCCAGGAATGCCGTGAGTTTGCGCAAGGCTGGATCGACAAGCAGTCGGACGAGTTCCGCCGCCTCGGCATCGAGGGTGATTTCGACAATCCCTACACGACCATGGCTTTCCACTCGGAAGCCCGCATCGCCGGCGAACTCTTGAAAATCGCCATGTCCGGCCAGCTCTATCGCGGCTCCAAGCCGATCATGTGGTCGGTCGTCGAGCGCACGGCGCTGGCCGAAGCCGAAGTGGAATATGCCGAAGTCGAGAGTGATACGATCTGGGTGAAGTTCCCGGTGGTTGAAGGCGCTGACGAGCTGAAATCCGCCTCCGTCGTCATCTGGACCACCACGCCCTGGACCATCCCGGGCAACCGCGCGATCTCCTACTCCTCGAAGATCGAATACGGTCTCTACGAGATCACGGAAGCCACCAATGACTTCGGCCCGCAGCCGGGCGAGAAGCTGATCTTCGCCAAGCGCCTTGCCGAAGACGCAGCCACCAAGGCCAAGGTGACGTTCAAGCTCGTCCGCGACGTGACCGGTGCTGAACTCGGCGCGATCACCTGCGCCCACCCGCTGGCCGATTTGGGCTACACCTTCGCCGTCCCTATGCTCGACGGCGACCACGTCACCGACGATGCCGGTACAGGTTTCGTCCACACGGCGCCCTCGCACGGTCGCGAAGACTTTGAAGCCTGGATGGCCAATGTGCGTGCCCTTGAAGCCCGCGGCATCGACACCAAGATCCCGTTCCCGGTCGATGACGCCGGCTTCTACACCGAAGACGCCCCCGGTTTCGGCCCCTCGGCCGAAGGTGGTGCTGCCCGCGTGCTCGACGACAACGGCAAGAAGGGCGATGCCAACAAGCGCGTCATGGACGCTCTTATCAAGGCGAACAACCTCTTTGCCCGTGGCCGCATCAAGCACGAATACCCGCATTCCTGGCGCTCCAAGAAGCCGGTCATCTTCCGCAACACGCCGCAGTGGTTCGTCTACATGGACAAGGACCTTGCCGACGGCACGACGCTGCGCACCCGCGCACTTAACGCTATCGACCAGACCCGTTTTGTCCCCGCTGGTGGCCAGAACCGTCTCCGCGCCATGATCGAGCAGCGCCCGGACTGGGTTCTTTCTCGTCAAAGAGCATGGGGCGTGCCGATCTGCGTCTTCGCCGATGCCGAAGGCAATGTGCTGCAGGATGAGAAGGTCAACGCCCGCATCCTCGAAGCCTTTGAAGTCGAAGGTGCCGACGCCTGGTTCGCCGAAGGTGCCAAGGAACGCTTCCTTGGAAACGAGCATGATGGCGACAAGTGGCAGATGGTGACCGACATCCTCGACGTCTGGTTCGATTCAGGCTCGACGCATACCTTCACGCTGGAAGATCGCCCGGACCTGAAATGGCCGGCCGACGTCTATCTCGAAGGCTCCGACCAGCATCGCGGCTGGTTCCATTCGTCGCTGCTCGAAAGCTGCGCCACCCGTGGCCGCGCGCCCTACAATGCTGTCGTCACCCACGGGTTTACGATGGCGGAAGACGGCCGCAAGATGTCGAAGTCGCTCGGCAACACCGTGACGCCGCAGGATGTGATGAAGGAATCCGGCGCCGATATCCTGCGCCTATGGGTGATGAACACCGACTATTGGGAAGATCAGCGTCTCGGCAAGACGATCATCCAGACGAACATCGACAGCTACCGCAAGATCCGCAACACCATCCGCTGGATGCTCGGCACGCTTGCCCATGACCATGGCGACGAGATCGCCTATGCCGATCTGCCGGAACTCGAAAAGCTGATGCTGCATCGGCTCTCCGAGTTGGATCAGATCGTCCGCAAGGGTTACGACGAGTTCGATTTCAAGCGCATCGTCCGCGCTCTCAGCGACTTCGCCAATGTCGAGCTCTCGGCCTTCTACTTCGACATCCGCAAGGACACGCTCTATTGCGACGCTCCGTCGAGCCTCAAGCGCCGGTCTTCCCTCTTCGTCATCCGCAAGCTCTTCGACTGCCTGGTCCTGTGGTTTGCCCCGATGATGCCGTTCACGACGGAAGAGGCCTGGCTGTCGCGTGACCCGAAGGCTGAGTCCGTGCATCTCGAACAGTTCCCGACGGTTCCGTCCGACTGGTCGAACGAGGCGGTTGCCGAAAAGTGGAAGGGCGTTCGCGCCGTCCGTCGTGCCGTCACTGGTGCCCTGGAAATCGAGCGCAAGGAAAAGCGCATCGGCTCCTCGCTGGAAGCAGCCCCGGTCGTCCATGTGGCGGATGCCGAGCTCCTGAAGGCGCTCGACGGTCTCGACTTCGCCGAGATCTGCATCACCTCGGATATCCAGGTTGTCTCGGGTGAAGGCCCTGATCAAGCCTTCCGTCTGGACGATGGCACCAAGGTCGCTGTTGAGCCGAAGCTGGCCGAAGGCACCAAGTGCGCCCGCTCCTGGAAGATCACTAGGGATGTCGGTTCCGATCCTGACTATCCTGACGTCTCGGCCCGTGATGCTCAGGCGCTGCGCGAACTCGCTCAGACGGCCGGGTAAGGGCAGGTTGAGGAAATGTGACCGGATGATTTGCGCTTTTGCGGGTCATCCGGTAAAACTGCCTGAAATTGGCCGAAATCGACCGGCAGGGCTGGTCGCTAGCATTCGGCATGACTGATGAAACTGCGGCGAGGCTGGTAGGCATTCATGAATTCGGCATATCTGTTCAGAGTTGGCCTCGGTCTGGTTGGCCTCTTCGGCGTCACGGCAGGCTTGTCCGGCTGCGTCGGCAGCCCGACCTATGGCACCGACAAGACGGCGATGGAGCAGCTGGTGGACGACGTCGGCTCGGCCGTGTCGCTCGCGCCGCGCGAGCCTGCCAACAAGGGCACCAAGTACAATCCGCGTCCGGATCTCGTGCTGCCGCCGGGTGGTGCGCAGACGGCCGGGCTCGTCGCGCCGCAGCAGTCGGTTGCCAGCCGCGAGAATAATCCTGAATGGGTTGAATCGCCGGAAGAGGCCCGCGAACGTCTCGTTGCCGAGGCCGACGCCAATGCCGACAACCCGCGTTATCGCTCGCCGTTGCTTGCCGGTTACGGCACGGCCGGCACGATGACCGAGACCCAGAAATGGCAGGCCTTCCGTGATGCGCGCGCGCTGCAGAAGGGCGCCTATATCGACCAGCGTCGTCTTCTCTCCGATCCGCCGACCGAATATCGTCAGACCCAGGACGTGGCTCTGAGCGATCTGGGCGAGCCGGAACTGAAGAAGGAAAAGCGCCGCAAGGCCGAAGCCAAGGCAGCGCGTCAGGGCAGCTCCTGGTGGATGCCCTTCCAGTAAGTTTTCTCCGACATCGTGAATTTCAGGGCAGGGCGGAAACGACCTGCCCTTTTGCTTGAGGTAGACCCATGTCCTTTACCATCCGTCCAGCAACTCCAGACGATGCCGCGATCATTCTCGGCTTCATCACCGAACTTGCCGTCTATGAAAAGGCGGGGCACGAGGTGGAGGCGACGGAGGAAACGATCCGCGCCTCGATCTTCGGCGAGGGCTCGGTCACCGAAGCGGTGATTCTGGAGCATGATGGAAGCCCGGCGGGTTTTGCCGTCTGGTTCTACAGCTATTCCACCTGGCAGGCGAAAAACGGCCTCTATCTTGAGGATCTCTATGTTTCGCCCGATCACCGCGGATCAGGCGCCGGCAAGCTTCTGCTCCGGTATTTGGCAAAGGTTGCGGTGGCGAAAGGCTGCGGCCGCTTCGAATGGAGCGTGCTCGACTGGAACGAACCTGCCATTCGCGTCTACGACGCTGTCGGTGCCGAGCCGCAGAACGAATGGATCCGCTACCGCCTGGCCGGCGACAAGCTGAAAGCCTTTGCCGGCGCCGAGTGAGGTTGGCTCACTCCCCGTTCTCGGCCGTCCGCGCCACCAATGCCATGTGCAAGGCCTGAAGCGCCGGCCCCAGAACGGAGATCCACAGGAGTGCCATGTTCCGCTCGGCATGATCATGGCGCGAGAAGATGAAAATCGCGACGATCAGTGCCAGCATCAGCAGCGGGGTTACCGCGATCGCAATCAGGCGCGGCGCCCGCCAGTTGATCTCGCCGCGTAAAGACCACTGCATCGGCAGCCGCTCGGCATCGGGAGCGACGTTGCGATAGGCCCAGATCGCGATACCAGCCATGGCCGCAATCGACACGGGAAGCAGGACATAGATCATCAATCCCTTCTTTCCTGAAAGAAGTTCCGCAACAGGTCCGCGGCCTCGCTTTCGCGAATGCCGGAATAGACCTCCGGAATATGGTGGCATGTCGGCTGCTGGTAGAAGCGCACGCCGTTCTCGACCCCGCCGCCCTTGATATCCTGCGCAGCATAGTAGAGACGGCGAATTCGAGCGAAGGAGATCGCGGCCGCACACATCGTGCAGGGCTCGAGCGTAACATAGAGATCGGCATCGATGAGACGCTCGTCTCCGACAGCTGCTGCCGCGCGGCGAATGGCGAGGATTTCCGCGTGGGCGGTCACGTCGCTGAGCGCCCGGGACTCATTGCCCGCCCGCCCGAGGATCTCGCCGTCGCGCACCACCACGGCGCCGATTGGAACCTCGCCGCGCGCGCCGGCCGCACGCGCCTCCTCGAAGGCCGCCTCCATGAAGCCGTTTGTCTTCCCCATGCACGAACTTTCCACTTAACCAGAGCCGCGCGACCTGATACGACAGCCCAAACCACAGGCAAACAACAAATGACATTCAAAGACAAGTCCAGGCGTCCGGGGGCACAGTCCTCCGACCGCAGCGGCAAGCCGCAAACCAGAAAACCGTCCGCCAAGCCGTCCGCAGCCGCCGCAGACAAGCCCGCCCGCGCGCCGCGCGCCGATGCGCCCGCCGGCGAAGAGACGATGAAACCCGAACGCATTTCCAAGCTGCTCGCCCGCGCCGGCGTCGCGTCGCGCCGTGATATTGAGCGCATGATCATGGAAGGCCGCGTTTCCGTGAACGGCAAGGTGCTGGAGACCCCGGTCCACAACGCGACGCTTGCCGACACGATCGAGGTCGATGGCCAGCCGATCCGCGGCATCGAGCGCACGCGCCTCTGGCTCTATCACAAGCCAGCCGGCCTGGTGACCACCAATTCCGATCCGGAAGGCCGCCCGACAGTGTTCGAGAACCTGCCGGAAGAGCTGCCGCGCGTCATGTCGATCGGCCGCCTCGATATCAACACAGAGGGCCTGCTGCTTCTGACCAATGACGGGGGCCTTGCCCGCGTGCTCGAACTTCCGACCACCGGCTGGCTGCGCCGTTACCGCGTGCGCGCCTATGGTGAGGTCGACCAGCCGGCATTGGATGCGCTGAAGGAAGGCATCGCCGTCGACGGCGTGCTCTACGGCGCGATCGATGCCACGCTTGACCGGAAGCAGGGCCACAATGTCTGGATCACCATGGGTCTGCGCGAAGGCAAGAACCGCGAGATCAAGAACGTGCTCGGCGCACTCGGTCTCGAGGTCAACCGCCTGATCCGCATCTCCTATGGCCCGTTCCAGCTTGGCGACCTCCCGGAAGGCAAGGTGCTCGAAGTCCGCGGCCGCATGTTGCGCGACCAGCTGGGCCCGCGCCTGATCGAGGAATCCAAGGCCAATTTCGACGCTCCGATCTATGCCCACGGCGTTGAGACGGACGAGGAAGAAGCTCCTGCTAGAAAGCCTGCGCGCGAAGCGAAGCCCGACTGGGGCCGCGACGAGCGTCCGGCCGAAAAGAAGCGCGCGCCGAAAGACTGGTCCGACAAGGGCGACCGCCGCGAGAAGGTACTCGGACGCCTCGACACCCGCCGCGACGAGGCTGCGAAAACAGGCGACAAGTTCTCCGACAAGCCGAAGCGCCCGGCAGGCAACACCAAGGGCCGCACCGCCAATGTCTGGATGGCGCCTGGCGCACGTCCGCTCGGCGAGAAGGCGGCAGCAGCGGCTGCCCGTCGCAAGCCCGATCCGCGCGGCGCAAAGCCTGCCGAACGCTTCGACGATCGTCCGACGTCCACCGTTCAGATTACCCGCGCCCGGGACGAGGAGGGCGATTGGATCCGCGCCGACGGCCCGGATCAGAAGCCCGGCGGTCGCGGTGGTGATCGTGGTGCAAAGCCCGGTGGTTTTGGCGCGCGTGCGCCCCGCCGCGACGGTGATGATCGTGCACCTCGTCGTGAGGGGGCGGATCGCGGCCCCAAGCGCGATTTCGGCGATCGCGCCGAGCGCGCACCGCGTCGTGAAGGCGAAGACCGCGGCCCTCGCCGCGAAGGCGCGCCCGGCGGTCCACGTCGCGAGGGTGCAGATCGAGGTCCGCGCAAGGACTTCGGCGACCGCGGACCTCGCAAGGATTTTGGCGATCGTGGTCCTCGCAAACCTTTCGGCGACAAACCGGATCGTCCGCGTACGGAACGGTTCACGCCAGACCGCGCCCGTGATGACCGCCCTCGTGACGCCAGACCGCGTGATGACCGTCCCCGTGATGATCGCCCCCGGGGCGAGCGTCCGGCCGGCGACAGGCCTTTTAGTGACAAGCCGCGCGGCGCGAGACCTGCGGGCGATCGTCCCTTTGGTGATCGGCCCGCTGGCAAGTCCTTCGGCAAGCCGGCTGGCAAACCTGCTGGCAAGTCATTTGGCGGCAAGCCTGGTGGCGGCAAAAGCTTCGGCGGCAAGCCGGGCGGACGCCCTGCAGGTGGCCCACGCTCCGGCGGCCCGGGTGGCAAGCCCTCCGGTCCCCGCACGGGCGCCCCCAAGGGCAAGAGGTAAGCCGTCATGCGCATCGTCGGCGGTGAGTTTCGTGGCCGTAACCTGGCCACGCCGAAGTCGAATGACATCCGGCCGACCTTCGATCGGACGCGGGAAAGCCTGTTCAACATCCTCGCGCATGCCCATCCGGGCGTGCTCGATGGCACCCGCATCCTCGATCTCTTTGCCGGCACCGGTGCTGTCGGCATCGAGGCGCTGTCGCGCGGCTGCAAGTCGGCGCTTTTCGTCGAAAACAGCGTCGAGGGTCGCAGCCTGCTCTGGGAGAATATCGATGCGTTCGGCCTGCATGGCCGCGCCCGCATGTTGAGACGCGACGCCACCGATCTCGGCCCATCCAACAACATCGAACCCTTCGAACTGGTTTTTGCTGATCCACCCTATGGCAAGGGGCTGGGTGAGAAGGCGCTGCTTTCGGCCCATCTGGGCGGTTGGCTGGCGAAAGATGCTCTCGTCATCCTCGAAGAGCGCGCCGATGTTCAAGTTTCTGTCGACCCGGTTTTCGCCTTCATCGAGGAGCGGACCTTCGGTGACACGAAAATGTACTTCTTTTCCTATAGGCAGTCCTGATCCCCTCAGCGGAAAAAGGCTCAGCCCATGGATCTCGTCGCCGAAACGCCCATTCCCTCCGAAGCTGTCAAGGCCGACCCGACCATCGGTCTGGCACTCGGGGCAGGGGGCGCGCGCGGCTTTGCCCATATCCCGGTGCTCGAAGTCTTCGACGAACTCGGCATTAAGCCAACGCTGATCGCCGGCTCCTCTATGGGCGCAATCCTCGGCGCCGGTTATGCCGCCGGCATGAGCGGCCGCGACATCAGGGACTATACGCTCGAACTTGCCGACAACAGGGGCCTTGTGCTCAACCGCTTCTGGGGCATGCGCCCGGCAAGCATTCGGGCGCTCGGTGGCGTCCGCCTCGGGCAGTTCAACCTGCCGCGGCTTTTGCGCGCCTTCCTGCCGCCTGAGATCCCCGAGAACTTTGCGGAGCTGCGGCTACCGCTGACCGTCATCGCCACCGATTATTACGGCCAGTGCGAACTGGTCCGAACCGAGGGCGATCTTCACGAGGCGCTATCTGCCTCGGCCGCCATTCCGGCGCTCTTTGCTCCCGTCACTATTGGTGGCCGCCTGATGATCGACGGCGGCATCTTCAATCCGGTGCCTTACGACCACCTCGTCGGCAAGGTCGACATCATGGTCGCTATTGATGTGATCGGCGCGCCGGAAGGCGATGGTTCGCTGATGCCGAACCGTATCGACAGTCTCTTCGGGGCATCGCAGCTGATGATGCAGTCGCATATCGCGCTGAAGATGAAGATCTGCCAGCCGGACATCTATATCCGGCCGGAGGTCAACAGCTACAAGGTCCTCGATTTCTTCAAGGCCCGGCAGATCCTTGAAATCTGCGACCGCATGAAGGAGCCGCTGAAGCGAGATCTTTCCGCCCGCATCGAGGATTTTGTCCGCCGGTGAGGATCAGGCAGCCGGGGACTTTTCTTCGTCTTCGACGGCGTGGATCTGCTTCTTCGGCTTGATCAGCGGCTCCGGCTTGACCGGTCGTTTGTGCATGAGTTCCCGGCCCGCGAGGATACCTTCCTGCGCCTGAAGCCTTAAGCGCTCCTCGTCGCGGCGTCGGATGTCCTCGCCGATCTCATAGGCCTCGTCTTCCGTGGCGCCGAGACCTTGCAGTGTCCGGCGCCCGAAGAGCAGACCGGACTCGAAGGTTTCACGCAGCTCGTATTCCACGTCTCGGGCCCGCAGTTCCAGGCTGTGGATGCGGTCATAGGACCGTACAAAAAGGCGCACATCGGGATATTCGGAGCGGATGAGATCGACGATCTTGTCGGTGATATCCTTCCTGTGGGTACAAACGGCGACAATCTTCGCCTTTTCGATCCCGGCCGCCCGCAGCATGTCCAGCCGCGTGCCGTCGCCGAAATAGATCCGGAAGCCGAAGGTTCCCGCCTGGCGCACCCGATCCGGACTGTCGTCGAGAATGGTCACGTCCCGCCCGCTCGCGAGCAGGATTTGCGCGGCGATCTGACCGAAGCGGGAGAAGCCGACCATCAGCACATCCGATCCGGCACCTTCGAAATCCTCGTCCATCTCCTCCTTGTCCGACGTCTCGCGGGCCAGCAGGCGCTGGCCGATGAGCGCCGTCAACGGTGTGAGGGCCATGGACAGGGTGACGATGGAAATGAGCAGGGATGACTGCGCGCCCGAAAAGAGGCCGGCGGCCGCAGCCGTGGTGAAGAGCACGAAACCGAACTCGCCACCTTGCGGCAACAACATGCCGATACGGATCGCATCGTTGCGCGACGAGCCCGAAGCGCGGCAGATCGCGTAGATCACGAGCGCCTTCACCGCCATCAGCACCGGTACCGCAATGGCAATCAGGACCAGATTGTCGACGATGACCTGCAACTCCATCGACAGGCCGACAGCGATGAAGAAGAGCGCCAGCAGCAGTCCGCGGAAGGGCTCGATATCGGCCTCCAGTTCGTGGCGATAGGAAGACTCGGCCAGCATCACGCCGGCGAGGAATGCGCCCATGGCCATCGAAAGGCCAGCCACCTGCATCAAATAGGCCGATCCGAGAACAACGAAGAGGGCTGCCGCGATCATCACCTCGCGCGCACCCGTCCGCGCGATGATCTGGAACATCGGGGTGAGCAGGTAGCGCCCGGCCAGGATCATGCCGATCACCGCGCCGATCGCGATCCCGATTTCGATCAGCGGAGATTGCTGCGCTTCGCCACCCTGGGAGCTCAGGACCGTCACCATGGCCAGCAGTGGCACGATGGCGAGGTCCTGGAAGAGCAGGATGGAGAAGGAGCGCTGTCCGTAGCGGCTGTTCATGTCGCCATAGTCTTCGAGCAATTGCAGCGCAAAGGCGGTCGACGACAGCGCAAGCCCGAAGCCGGCAACCAACGCGCCGCGCCAGTCGAGCAGGCCTGCCGCATAGACCAGCGCCGTCAGCAGGAGGCCCGTGAGCACGACCTGGCTGGTCCCAAGCCCGAAAATGTCGCGTCGCATGTGCCACAATCGGCTGGGCTTCAGTTCCAGTCCGATGATGAAGAGCAGCAGCACAACACCGAGTTCGGCGACCGCCAGGATTTCTCCCGAGCCTCCGATCAGGTGCAGGACCGGGCCGATCACCACGCCGGCGGCGAGATAGCCGAGCACGGTTCCAAGCCCGAGCTTGCGGAAAATCGGGGCTGCAATGACAGCCCCCCCGAGGAGGAGCAAGGGTTGGGCGAACAGTGCTTCGGTTGCGCTGGCCAAGAGTTCTGTCTCCTCGTTTTGCCGGATCTGGCTGACCTGAAATGGACCTATGCCGGGCTCGTGAACGGAAAAGCCCGATCCACCCTTGATGCCCCTTCACAGGCACAATAAATGGAGCTTGAAGGAAAGGCCAACCTATGCCCAATCAAATCGATTCCGCCAACCTCCTCGAACGCGCCGAGCAACTCGTCGACCTCGCCGTCAAGGCAGGGGCCGACAAGGCAGATGCGGTCGTCGTGCGCTCTCGTTCCAAGGGGGTCAGTGTCCGGCTCGGCAAGGTCGAGTCGACCGAAGCATCCGAGAGTGACGACTTTTCGCTGCGCGTCTTCATCGGTCGCCAGGTGGCAAGCGTGTCGGCCAATCCGGGCTTCGACCTCAAGGCGCTCGCCGAACGCGCCGTCGCGATGGCCAAGGTCTCGCCCGAAGATCCCTTTGCCGGTCTCGCCGACGAGAGCGATCTCGCCCGTGACATTCCCGACCTGCAGCTCTTTGATGAGACGGAAGTCTCTGGCGACCAGTTGCGCGAAAGCGCACTCGCCATGGAAGAAGCGGCCCGTTCGGTCAGCGGCGTCAGCAATTCTCTGGGCGCCGGAGCCTCGGCCGGCATGGGTGGCCTCGTGCTCGTCACCTCACATGGCTTTTCCGGCAGCTATGCCGGTTCGCGCTTCTCCCGCTCGGTTGGCGTCATCGCCGGCGAGGGGACCAAGATGGAGCGCGACCACGATTTCGACAGCCGACTCTATTTCGCCGATCTCCACAGCCCGGAAGAAATCGGTCGCCGCGCCGCCGAGCGCGCGATCCGGCGGCTGAACCCGCGCCAGGTGCCGACTGCCTCCAACCTCACTGTCGTCTTCGACCCGCGCGTCGCCAGAGGCTTCGCGGGCACGATCGCCGGCGCCATCAATGGTGCGTCAGTCGCCCGCAAGACCTCCTTCCTGCGCGACAAGATGGGACAGCAGGTCCTGAAGGCAGGCCTCAACATCACCGATGATCCGCTGAAGGTCCGCGGCTCCTCGTCGCGCCCCTTCGATGGTGAGGGCATCTCGGGCAAGCCGCTAACGATGATCGAGGACGGTGTGCTGAAACACTGGTTCCTGTCCTCGTCTGCCGCTCGGGAGCTTGGCCTCAAGACCAATGGCCGTGGCGTACGCGGCGGCACTTCGGTCTCGCCGTCTTCAACCAATCTCGCCCTGGAGCCGGGCGACATTTCGCCTGATGAACTGATCCGCAGCGTCGGCACGGGTCTCTACATCACCGATATGATCGGCAGTGGCGTCGATATGATCACCGGCGAATATAGCCGTGGTGCGAGTGGCTTCTGGATCGAAAACGGTGAACTCACCTATCCGGTCTCTGAGATCACGATCGCGTCCAACCTGAAGGACATGTTCATGCGGATCACGGTGGCCAATGACATCGACCGCAAGTTCGGTGTCGCAGCTCCCACACTTGCCATCGAGGGCATGACCCTTGCCGGAACCTGATCTAAAGCCCGAGGCCATGCCGCAATTCGACTGGCAGGCGGACCTTGCGCTGATCACGGACGCTGCTCGCGAGGCCGGCAAGGTGGCAATGGCGCATTTCGGCCAGTCGCCGGAGGTCTGGTGGAAGAACGAGGGTCGCTCGCCGGTCAGCGCAGCCGACTATGCCGCGAACCGCATCCTTGAGGAGATCCTCCGTCAGGCACGGCCGAATTACGGCTGGCTGTCGGAAGAAACGGACGACGATCCGGCACGGCTCTCCTGCGACACGCTTTTCGTTATCGACCCGATCGATGGCACCCGGGCTTTCCTCGCAGGCAAGGATACCTGGTGCGTCTCGGTGGCCGTCGTCCACAAGGGAGCGCCCGTCGCCGGTATTCTGGTCGCGCCGTCCCTGGGCGAAGAGTTTACCGCAACGATCGAGGGCCCCGCGCGCCGCAACGGCCAGGACATTTCGGTCTCGACGGCCGGCATCGAGGGCAGCCTGAAGTTCGCCTCGGCGCAGGACATGGTGGCAAGTTTCAGTTCGGCGATCAGACCCCGCATCGAGCGCGTCGATCACATACCCTCGCTCGCCTACCGGCTGGCGCTGGTGGCGGACGGCCGCATCGATGCGACGCTGGTGAAGAAGAGCAGCCATGACTGGGATCTGGCTGCTGCCGATCTGATCCTTGCGCGTGCCGGCGGGGCGATCACCGATCTCGCCGGCGAAGCGCTCGTCTACAACAGGCAAGAGGTGACGCATCCGGTGCTCTGCGCAGCATCGCGAGAGCTACTTCCAGCCTTGCTCAAGAACATCTCCCGAATTCCCCGGAGTTGACCTTTGGGGCGAAATCGCGCAGATGGTTCCCAACAGACTAGGAATGAGAAAAAGGCCGCAAACATGACGGAATCCAACGAAAACAAGCAGCTTCTCCATCTCGTTTTTGGCGGTGAATTGTCAAACCTTGAACAGGTGCAGTTCCGTGATCTGACCAAGCTCGATATCGTCGGCATTTTCCCGGACTATGCCAGCGCGCTTGTCGCCTGGAAGGCGAAGGCACAGGAGACGGTCGACAACGCCCATATGCGTTACTTCATCGTCCACATGCACCGGCTGCTCAATCCTTCAGAGAAGTAAGGACGGGTAGGCGGCCACCGCGCCGCCGCTGCATTCGACCTCCAATGGTCACGGTTTCAACTCAGTCTTCTTGCATCTCTCTTGTTGCGTAGCGACGCCTCCTGAACGGGAAGAACGGCATTGTCGATGAAGATGAGCAGGTTTGATCGATGGCACTGAGCGACGGTCTCGCATCCCTCGCTCTGACGTCCTATGGCTGGCTGGGTCTCGCCGCCTACCCACTGTCACGCCCCCTGCTTGCCTATCGTGCCGCCAAGGGCAAGGAAGACCGCGCCCGCCGCAGCGAACGCTTCGGCCATGCGAGCCTTGCCCGACCCGCCGGTCCGCTCGTCTGGATCCACGCCGCAAGCGTCGGTGAAACGACGGCCGTCGTCGCCCTGATGCGCGAGCTGCGCCGTCGTGACATTCATGTACTCTTGACCACCGGCACGGTCACCTCGGCGGAAGTCGCAAAGAACCGCCTCGGCGACATGGTCCTGCACCAGTATGTGCCGCTCGACCTTCTCCCCTGCATCCGTCGTTTCCTCGACTACTGGCAGCCAGATGTTGCAATCGGTGTGGAGTCCGAGATCTGGCCGACGACGCTTGCCGAACTGCATCGGCGTCATATCCCGCAGATCCTGGTCAATGCCCGCATGTCCGATCGGTCCTTTGATCGCTGGAAGCGCCATCCCTCGATTGCCGAAACACTGTTTGGCAAACTGGCGCTGGTGATTGCCCAGTCCGACCTCGATGCGGAACGCTTCCGTGATCTGGCCGCCTGGCCGGTCAGCGTGTCGGGCAATATCAAGGTCGACAGCGACGCGCCGCCCTGCGATGAGCAGGTGCTGGAGCGCTATCGTCAGCAGATCGGCGACCGCAAGACCTGGGCGGCGATCTCGACCTTCGAGGGCGAAGAGAAGATCGCCTCCATGGTCCACCGGGCACTCAAGGCCCATACCGGCATGCTAACCGTTCTGGTGCCGCGCCATCCCGATCGCTGCGACGAAATCGAGGCTATGCTGGTCGAAAAGGGTCTGGTGGTCGCGCGCCGCACGCGCGGCGATGTCATCACGCCCGAGACCGATGTGTTCCTCGGCGACACCATCGGCGAGATGGGGCTTTATCTGCGCCTGACGGAGGTCGCATTCGTCGGCCGTTCGCTTTCGGCAGAAGGTGGTCAGAACCCGCTGGAGCCGGCCATGCTCGGCTGCGCCGTGCTGTCGGGCCCGCAGGTCAGCAATTTCCGCGAAAGCTACCAGCGCCTCGTGCGCAAGGGCTCGGCCCGCATTGTCCGTGATGCCGAAATGCTGGCCAAGGCCGTCCATTTCCTGCTCAACAATGAAGTCGCCCGCGCCAAGATGATCGACGCCGGCATCGAGAGCATGCAGGAAATGCGCGGTGCGCTGACGACGACCCTCAAGGGGCTCGAACCCTATATCAGCCCTCTCTCCGTCAAGGCCAAGCTCGAGCCGCGCGCTGCGGGCCAGAGCTGACACTCACCTCAGGACCTCTTTCATGAACGACAAACCCCGGATCGCCGGCATCCTGTTCGACAAGGACGGGACGCTGCTCGATTTTGACGCGAGCTGGGGACCGGTCAACCGGGAAGTGGCCCTGATGGCGGCGGATGGTGATCAAGCACTTGCCGATGCGTTGCTTCTAGCATGCGGCATGGATCCGGTGTCCGGCGACATCGTACCGGACAGCCTGTTTGCGGCCGGCAATACGGTCGAGATCGCCGAAGGCATGATTGCGGCGGGTTCGCCCATTGCGCTCGACGTTCTGGTGCCGAAGATCGACGCGTGCTTCGCCAAGGCCGCAGAGTTCTCCGTGCCAGTGACCGAGCTTCAACCGCTTTTCGCCCGTCTGCATGGCAAGGGCCTTCGCCTGGGAATTGCCTCCAGCGACAACGAACGCTCGATCCGGGTTGCTGCCGAACGGTTCGGCATCATGCCCTTCGTCGACTACATCGCCGGTTATGACAGCGGCCACGGCAAGAAGCCGGAGGCCGGCATGGTGCTCGGCTTTTGCGCGGCAACGGGTCTTGCCCCGTCGGAAGTCGCCGTCGTCGGCGACAACAATCACGATCTGCACATGGGGCTGAATGCCGGTGCCGGCTTGAAGATCGGAGTCCTCTCAGGAACCGGCTCGCGAGAAACGCTGACCCTTCACTCTGACATGATCTTGGGCGATATCTCGGGGCTCGAAGCGCTTTTTGCCTGAGACACGCCGTGCCATTTCGGCACGCTCGCGCTTGACCATCAAGCGTTGCAATGGTTCTTGTTCCGCCGATAAGGAGGCGTCCGCGGGGCGCTGAGGTCACGACAGGGACAAGAATGGTATCCGAGGCACCGCCCTTCTGGTGGACAAAGACCGGCTGGCAGGCAATCTGCCTCTATCCGCTCTCCTTCGCCTATGGCCGCATTTCCGGTGCCGTCATGCGCCATCGCCGCCGGCATGTCTTATCCGTCCCAGTCATCTGCGTGGGCAACTTTACCGTCGGCGGCGCCGGCAAGACGCCGACCGCGATCGCGATCGCCAGGGCCGCGAAGGCGCGTGGGCTGAAGCCCGGTTTTCTCAGCCGTGGTTACGGTGGCTCTCTCGATGTCACGACGGTCGTCGACCCGCATCATCATCGTTCGACGGCCGTTGGTGACGAGCCCTTGCTGCTCGCCCGCGAGGCGCTGACGGTCATCTCCCGCCGGCGGGTTGCCGGGGCCGAGAAGCTGGTGGCCGAGGGTGCCGATATCATCATCATGGATGACGGCTTCCAGAGTGCGCGCCTCATGGTCGACTACGCCCTGATTGTCATCGACAGCCAGCGTGGCATCGGCAATGGCTGGGTCGTCCCGTCGGGCCCTGTGCGGGCCCCGATCGGCATCCAGATGCGCCACCTTGATGCGATCCTGAAGGTCGGCAAGGGCGATGCCGCCGACCAGTTCGTCCGCAAGGCATCCCGCAGCGGCAAGCCGGTCCTGGTCGCCAATGTCGTGCCGAGCACCGGCCGCGAACTCGTCGGTTTATCCGTGCTTGCCTATGCCGGCATCGCCGACCCCAACAAATTCTATCGGACCTTGGGCGAGCTCGGCGCCGTCATCGCCGATCGTCAGGATTTCCCCGATCACCATCACCTCGCCGAGGACGAGATATCGGATCTCATCGCTCGCGCCGAAAGACAGGGCCTGCAACTCGTCACGACGGCCAAGGACAGCGTCCGCCTGTCAGGCGGTCATGGACGTTCGGAGGAGCTTCGGGAAAAATCGAGGGTCGTCGATGTCGACATGCTCTTCGACGACCCGAAGGCGCCGGACCTGATCATCGACCGGGCAATCGAAGCCTGCAGACGCAGGCGTCTCGGCAAGAAGGCCTGAGGCTCAGCGCCGCTGGTTGGGCAGCGCGCCCGCGCGCTTCTCGGCTTCGAGTGATGCTGCTGCATCCGCGTAAGGCTCCTGCCGGACGACGCTCCAGTAGCGTAGTTCATCGACCAGCACGGGCCGTCCGGTGATCGCGCAGGTGACGAAGGCCCCCGGTGTCAGGATCTGGAAATCGGCATCGAGATAGCGGATCTTGGCCTCGCGGTTTCCGCCGCCTTCGAAACGGTTCATCACTCTTCTCCTGCGCCGCGTGTCACGGAACTGCAATACAGCGCCCTCCGGGCGATTGAAAGATGGCTCGCCGCAAAACCCACCATCTGCGGCGGCTCAGCTACGTCCGAACAGCCGTTCGATATCAGAGAGCTTGAGTTCCACATAGGTGGGTCGTCCATGATTGCACTGACCGGAGCCCGGCGTCTGCTCCATCTGGCGCAGAAGCGCGTTCATTTCCTCGACCCGAAGCCGCCGGCCTGATCGCACCGAACCATGGCAGGCCATGGTCGCCGCGACATGTTCGAGCTTGGCCGACAGCCGGTCGGCCGTATCCCATTCGGCGATTTCGTCGGCGAGATCGCGCACCAGCTGCGTCGCATCCATTTCGCCGAGCATCGCCGGTGTCTCACGCACCGCGATTGCGCCCGGGCCGAAGCGTTCGATTGCAAGCCCCAGCTGTTCCAGGCTTTCCGCATGGGTCATCAGCCGGTCGCAGTCTTCTTCCGGCAGGTCGACGATCTCAGGGATGAGCAGACCCTGCGAGGGGAGTCGTCGGCCCGTCAACGCCTTGCGCATCTGCTCGAAGACCAGGCGTTCATGAGCGGCATGCTGGTCGACGATGACGAGCCCGTCCTCCGTCTGAGCGACGATATAGTTGGCATGCACCTGTGCCCGCGCTGCACCCAGCGGATAGTTCGAGATTGCCTCGACAGAAGCGCTTGCGGGGGCAGGGGCGGTCACGACCGGTTCGCTGCGGGCGGTCGGCACGGACAGGCTGTCGAATGCTGCCTGCGCCGCCTCGCCAAAACCGCGCGCAGCCGGTGCGGCCGCAGCCGCAAGCCCGCCGCCATAGCTTGGCGCACCGCCATAAAGAGGCCGAGACGGGGAACTGGCTGGAGACCACGCCTGTGCCGGCTGCGGCGAGAACCCGGGCCGGAAGGCGCGCAGCATGCCGCCGGCACCCGTTGTTGCCGCCCGGTCGCCTTCGCGCTGCAGGGATTGCCGGATGGCCCCGACGATCAGGCCGCGCACCAGGGCCGGGTCACGGAAACGCACATCCGACTTCGCCGGATGCACGTTGACGTCGACCAGCGCCGGGTCCAGCGTCAATGAGAGCACCGCCACCGGATAACGTCCCTGCGGGATCGTCTCGGCATAGGCGCCGCGAATGGCCGACAGGATCTGCTTGTCCTGCACGGGGCGGCCGTTGACGAAGGCATATTGATGGGCGGAGTTGCCCCGATTGAAGGTCGGCACGCCGGCAAAGCCTGTGAGCCGCACATCCTCCCGCTCGGCATCGAGCTCGATCGCATTGTCCTTGAAATCGGCACCCAGTATCTGGGCGATACGCGCCAGATGATCGTCGCCGGTGCCGGGAAACTCGAGTGTCGAACGGTCCGTTCCCGAGAGCACGAAGCGGATCGCCGGAAAGGCAATCGCCATGCGCTTGACGATCTCGGTGATCGCGCCGGCTTCCGCCTTTTCCGTCTTCATGAATTTCAGCCGCGCCGGTGTGGCGAAGAACAGATCACGCACCTCGACCGTCGTGCCGGGATTGGCGGCTGCCGGGCGCACGTCCCCCACCTTGCCGCCGACCACGGCGATCTCGGCGCCGCTGTCGGCGCCGGCGGGACGGCTGGTGATCGTCAGCTTGGCGACCGAGCCGATCGAGGGCAGGGCCTCGCCCCGGAAGCCGAGCGAGCGGATGTCGAACAAGGTTTCGTTGAGCTTCGACGTGCAGTGCCGCCGGATCGCAAGCGCAAGATCCTCAGGCCCCATGCCGCAGCCATTGTCGATGACGCGCAGTAGCGTCTTGCCGCCGCCAGCCGTTGCCACCTCGATCCGGGTGGCGCCTGCGTCAATCGCATTCTCGATCAATTCCTTCGCCGCACTGGCCGGTCTTTCGATGACCTCGCCGGCGGCGATCTGGTTGATGAGCGTTTCGGAGAGCTGCTTGATGATCATGAACCCATTTTCGCGGATTCTTGGCTGCGACGAAAGACGAAATCGTAAGTGCGTGCGGACGATGTCCATCATTAAGCGGGCCTTAACGGAATGTCTCTAATCTGAACAATGACTTGCAATGTCTCTGAGCGCAGGTCCGCTGGCAGCGGAATGAGGACACAGCCGCGGTGTCTCTCGTGTGGGTTCCCGCCAGAAGCATGGTTCGGCATGTCTCCGTTATGGCATCAGCCCCACAAAAGTCTCGTTGCGTTCAGCAACGAGGTTCCAAGAGGCAGCAGTGTGAGCGAGTTTCCACCGGCCCCCGACCAGGACAAGAGACGGCAGGGGCACGACAATCCGTCGGCTGAAGCTGCGCTCGATGCTGCCCTGTTGGATGCGGTGTCCGAGGCCTTCTCCTCCGCCTTCATTGTCTATGATCGCAACGATCATCTGATCTTTGCCAGCCGCAGCGCCCGTCAGTTCCTGCCGCTTCCGGCCTCCTTCTTCGAGCCCGGCACGCGCCTGAGAGACATTCTCGGCGCCGCCTATGACCTCGGCCTGCGCCAGGCGGCGAGCGGCCAGTCGGAGGCGATTCTCAGTCGCGAGGAATGGCTGACCCGCCAGATCGCCGCCCACTGGAAGGAACGCTACGAAATTCAGTCCTGCGACGACAGCAAGCGCTGGACCCGGTTCTCCAAGCGTCGTCTGCCCTCCGGTTTCGGCTTCTGCGTCATGAGCGACATCACCGAGCAGAAGCGTCGGGAAGAGCAGTGGCGCGCTGATATCGAGCGCGTCCAGCTCACCGAAGAAATCCTCGACAATCTTGCCCATCCTGTCTTCGTTCAGGACCGCAACCTTCAGCTGGTAGCGGTCAACAAGGTCTTCTGTTCGGCTATCTCCGTCGGCGCCGACAACGCGCTGGGCGGCACGATCGCGTCCTTGTTCGAGGCAGAGGTCGCCGCGCGCCTCGCAATGGTTTCTCGTCAAGTGCTGGAAACCGGTCTCACATCCTCGCTGACCCTGCCCATGCGTCTCTACGGAGATCTACCGCGGCCGATCCTCCTGCATGTCCAGCGGGTCGGGACGCCCGGCCGCTACCTGATTGTCTCGAGCCTTGGCGAAGTCGGCAGTGGCGCTGACCTGCAGTCATACCCGGCCGAAATGCCTGAGACGCGCGAATATGAGGATGGTGGATACGCCGCGCTTGACGGACGGTTGAACGGCCGCAAGGCATTGCTCATCACCGGCGATCGCGAATTTGAGGCGCGCGCGCTGGAGATCCTGCAACTCCTCGGCCTCGACAGTTGCTGTGTGCGCAATGATGAAGAACTCGATGCCTTTCTGTCCGTGGCCCGCTCGGTGGGTGTGGTCATCGACCTTGCCATCGTCGATGTCGATCTCGACATGCAGTGCCTGGAGCTGCTTCAGGCCGTCGATATCGATTATCTGACGCTGGCGGAAAACGAAATCGCCACGGATCTGGCCTTTACTGTTCTCGATCGCATGACCGCCTTGCAGGCGCGACCATCTCCAGCGGACGACTGGGAAATCACCACGGAGGACGGTCCCGCACCACCGGAGTTCCCCTCGGCAATCCCGCCGCAGACGATGGCTACGCCAGCTCCGGTGAAGGTCTCACCACCACGCCAGCCCTCTCTCGTGCTCGTGGCCGAAGACAACGAGATCAACCAGATCGTCTTTTCGCAGATCCTCGAAGGGCTTGGCTATGCCTATCGAATCTGCGCCGACGGCGAAGCGGCGGTAAACCTCTGCTCTGAACTGAAGCCGGCCATCGTGCTCATGGATGTGACGCTGCCGGGTCTGAACGGCTTCGAGGCGGCCCGCCGCATCCGCCAGTCCCCGGGGGACACATCGCTTCCGACGCCGATCATCGGTGTTCTCGCCCAGGCCTTCGACAGGGACCGCGAAGCCTGCTTCGCATCGGGCATGAACGAGGTCATCCTGAAGCCGCTAAGCCCTGATGTCGTCGATCAGGCCATTCGCCGCCTCGTTCCCGATATCGCAAGACTGGCGTCCACAGCCTGACCCGATACCCGATTTTTGGGGTGCCTGCGGCCGCCGCTTTACATGCATCGATATGATAATTTTAATGTTTTGGACCCATTCTGGGACGTGTGAAAGAACCGTACCAGGAAGCATGAATGGGTGCCGCCGGAATCGTCTCTGACCCCATGGGCCAGAGCGACCACAAGACGACAGGCTACAGCGACCGCTTGACCGGCCTTGGCAATCGCCATCGGCTGGGCGACAAGGTGCGCCAGCTTGCAGCCGACCGCGCGTCCGACCCTGCCCCTTTCACCGTCGGCATCGTCAATCTCGACGGCTTCAAACCGATCAACGACCTGTTCGGCCAGGCTGCCGGCGACGAGATCCTCTGTCAGGTCGCTCATCGCCTGAAGGCCTGCGTGCCCGACGGTGCGACGGTGACCCGTCACGATGGCGATGAGTTTGCCATCGTCCTGCCGCTGGTCTTCGAGCGCATTGGTGCGGAGCGCGCCGGCCAGTTGATCAAGGATGTGCTGTCTGCGCCTTACGATCTCGGTGACCGCAATGTGCGCCTCTCCGCCTCCCTCGGATTTGCCGTCTATCCTTTTGCCGGCGAGGATTTCGAAGAGCTGATGAAGAGTGCCGAGACGGCGCTTTACCGCTCCAAGCGTCGTGGCCGTGGCCAGATCACCGTCTATTCCCGCGAGATCGCTCAGGAGATGAAACAGGCGACGCAGCTCGAACAGGCGCTGCGCAATGCCATCATCAACGATACGGTGGACGTCCACTTCCAGCCGATCGTGCGGCTGCGCGACAACCGCATCGTCGGCTTCGAGGCGCTGGCCCGCTGGATCGATCCCGATCTCGGCTTCGTCTCGCCTGCCGTCTTCGTGCCGCTCGCCGAAGAGCGCGGTTTCATCGACACGCTGTCCGAGACGCTTTTGCGCAAGGCAGCCGAAGCGACGCTCGCCTGGCCGCGTGATCTCTTCCTGTCCTTCAATCTCTCCTCGGTCCAGCTGATGGACCTTAGGACCTCGTTCAATACGCTCTCGATCCTGAACAGCGTCGGCTTTGACCCGCGCCGCCTTGAGATGGAAATCACCGAGACGGCGGTGATGTCCTCGGCCGATACGGCACGGCGCATCATCAAGGAATTGAAGGACGCCGGCATACGCATTTCGCTCGACGATTTCGGCACGGGCCAGTCGAGCCTTGGCCGTCTGCGCGAATTCACCTTCGACAAGGTGAAGATCGACCGCGCCTTCGTCTCGGCCATCACCACGGACCGCACCTCCGAGCACATCATCAAGGCGATCGTCAGCATGTGCGAGGGCCTCGATCTCGAAGTGGTCGCCGAAGGCATCGAGACGGAGGCCGAAGCCCAGAAGCTGCGCGAACTCGGCTGTGGCATGGGGCAGGGCTATTATTTCGGCAAGCCGGTCGATGCTGCCGCCACCCTGCGCTACCTCGCCGAGAACCACCACGACTTCGCGCTCGTCGACCGCGCCTCCGCCTGATCCTCTGTTCCCTCAGGTCTGCTTCAGCAACCAGTCGCGCACCCGCGTGGCCGCCGCACTGAGGTCTCGTGACCTCGGCCAGACGACATGGAAGGCCTGGCCGGTCCGGAGCGCATGGCCACCCACTTCGACGAGTTGCCCTTGCTCGATCAGCCGCTCGACCAGATGCCGCCAGCCAAGCGAAATGCCCTGGCCGGCGAGTACCGCCTGGATGACCAGAACATAATCGTTGATCGCCAGCCGCCGCCCGGTCGGCCGATAGTCGATGCCGGCCGAGGCAAACCATTCCGGCCAGCTACAGGCCTGCCGCACCGGTTCCTCCAGCCAGATCAGCCGGTGCCGGGCGATGGCTTCGGGACTGTCCGGCAAGCCGTTCGCCTCGACGAAGGCGGGGCTCGCCACGGCGGTGACGATCTCCGGCGCCAGTTCGGCTGAATGATAATGCGGCCAGTCCTGCGGATTACCACCGCGCACCCCGAGCGGGATATCCTCCTCGTCGAGGTCGAGATCCCGCACGCTGGTCTGGATTCTGAGATCGATATCGGGCAGGTCGTCCCTGAGGGCAGAAAGACGCGGCAGCATCCACATCGAAGCAAAGGCAGTCGAGGCGGCAAGCGTCACATTCACCTCACGGCCCTTCATCCGGATTTCCTCCGCCGCCCGGCCAATCCGTGAGAGCCCGGCTGAGACATCGGCATGAAACCGCTCGCCGACCTCCGTCAGGCGGGCTGCCCGATGCTGCCGCTCGAAGAGCTGCGTCCCGAGCTGCTGTTCAAGCCCACGGATGGCATAGGAGACCGCCACCTGCGACATGCCGAGTTCTTCCGCCGCCCGGGTGAAGTTCTCGTGTCGCCCGGCCGCTTCGAAAATCACAAGGGCATTAGCAGAGGGGATGAGGCTGCGAAATGGTGTCATAAGCCGAGCTTATTGCATCTCCAGCAATTTTCCAGCGTCACAGCCAATTTGCCTTGAACTACCCTGCGACAAAACGAGGGGAAGCGTCATGGACCAGGCACTTGCGGAAAACACGGGCACGCGCAGGCAGCGATCGGCTCGACGAGGGGGAGCCTTGGTCTCGCCTCTGGTGGTTCCGTACATCCGACGCAACATCCCGACCTACGACATCCTGTCGGAAGAAAACCTTCTGCGGATCGAAGCGGTGGCCGATCGCATCCTCGCCGAGATCGGCATCGAGTTCCGTGACGATCCGGCAGCGCTTGAACTCTGGCGCAAGGCGGGCGCCGAGATGGATGGGCTACGGGTGCGGTTCCCGAAGGGCATGCTGCGCGAAATCCTGAGCTCGGCGCCTGCAACCTTCACCCAGCATGCCCGCAACCCCGCAAACACTGTCGAGATCGGCGGCAATGCCGTCGTCTTCTCGCCGGCCTATGGCTCGCCCTTCGTCATGGACCTCGACAAGGGTCGCCGCTACGGAACGATCGAGGACTTCCGCAATCTGATCAAGCTTGCCCAGTCCTCGCCCTGGCTGCACCATTCCGGCGGCACGATCTGCGAACCGGTCGATGTACCCGTCAACAAGCGCCACCTCGACATGGTCTACAGCCACATCAAATACTCCGACCGCCCGTTCATGGGCTCGGTGACGGCAGAAGAGCGCGCCGAGGAATCGATCGAGATGGCGCGCATTCTGTTCGGAGCCGACTTTGTCGATCGGAACTGCGTCATCCTCGGCAATGTCAACGTCAACTCGCCGCTCGTCTGGGACGGCACCATGACGCGGGCGCTGCGCGCCTATGCCCGCGCCAATCAGGCGGCCGTCATCGTGCCCTTCATCCTGGGCGGTGCCATGGGCCCGGTCACCAATGCCGGCGCCATTGCCCAGTCGCTGGCCGAAACCATGGCCGGCTGCGCGCTCACCCAGCTGGAACGCCGCGGCGCGCCCGTCATCTTCGGCAACTTCCTCTCCTCGATGTCCCTGCGCTCGGGTTCGCCGACCTTCGGCACGCCGGAACCTGCGATCGGCTCCATGGTCATCGGCCAGCTTGCCCGGCGACTGAAACTGCCGCTGCGCTGTGCTGGAAACTTCTCCAATTCCAAGCTGCCGGATGCCCAGGCCATGCAGGAGGGCGTCATGTCGATGATGTCGGCAGTGCATTGTGGCGCAAACTTCATCCTGCATTCGGCCGGTTTCGTCGATGGACTGCTCGCCATGTCCTACGAGAAGTTCGTGATGGACACCGACTTCTGCGGCGCCCTGCATTCATACCTCGCCGGCGTCGTCGTCGACGACAACACACTTGCCATGGATGCCTTCGAAGAGGTTGGTCCGGGCAGTCATTTCTTGGGCTCCGCCCACACCATGCGCAACTACCAGACCGCCTTCTGGGATTCGGCCCTGTCCGACAACGAGCCTTTCGAAAAGTGGTCGGAAGCCGGCTCCACGGACATGGCGACACGGGCCAATCTGCGTTGGAAAAAGACGCTCGCCGAATACGAAGCGCCGCCTTTGGACATCGCCATCGACGAGGCGCTTCTAGACTATGTGGATCGCACAAAGCGCGCCAAGCCGGACGCCTGGTATTGAACGGGAACGCATGACAAATGACCGGGAACCGTGATCCGCTTCTCCAGCCCTTCCAGCTGAAGCACCTGACGCTGAAGAACCGCATCATGTCGACGGCGCATGAGCCGGCCTATTCGGAAGGGGGCATGCCGACCGAGCGCTACCGGCTCTATCATGTCGAAAAGGCCAAGGGCGGCATGGCGCTGACCATGACCGCAGGCTCCGCCAGTGTCAGCCGCGACAGCCCGCCCGCCTTTGGCAATCTGCTCGCCTGGAAGGACGAGATCGTCCCGCATCTGAAGCGCCTGACGGACGACTGTCACGAGCATGGCTGCGCCGTGATGATCCAGCTCACCCATCTCGGCCGCCGCACCAACTGGAACAAGGGGGACTGGCTGCCGGTGCTTAGCCCCTCTCCGATCCGCGAGCCCGCCCACCGCCATTTTCCCAAGGAGATCGAGGATTGGGACATTGAGCGCATCGTCGAGGACTATGCGACGGCCGCCGCGCGCATGCAGGAAGCCGGCCTCGATGGCATCGAGTTCGAGGCCTATGGCCACCTGATGGACAGCTTCTGGTCACCGGCCACCAACCGGCGCGAAGATGAATTCGGCGGCTCGCTCGACAACCGCATGCGCTTCTCCAACCTGGTGATATCAGCCGTCAGAAAGGCCGTCGGCCCGGATTTCATCGTCGGCATCCGCATGGTCGCCGACGAGGATTGGGACAAGGGCTTGAGCCGCGACGAGGGTGTCGAGATCGCCCGCCGTTTCGCGGCTGGCGGCAAGATCGACTTCCTCAACATCATCAGGGGACACATCGAGCACGACGTGGCGCTGAACAACGTGATCCCCATCCAGGGCATGGCGGCTTCCCCGCATCTCGATTTCGCCGGTGATATCAGGGCGGCAACTAAATTCCCGGTCTTCCACGCCGCGCGCATCGCCGATGTCGCGACGGCTCGCCATGCGATTGCCGAGGGCAAGCTCGACATGGTCGGCATGACCCGCGCCCATATCGCCGATCCGCATATCGTGAGAAAGATCATCGAGGGCCGCGAGCACAAGATCCGCCCCTGCGTCGGCGCGACATACTGTCTGGACCGCATCTATGAAGGCGGCGAGGCGCTCTGCATCCACAATGCCGCCACCAGCCGAGAGGCGCTGATCCCGCATGATCTGCTCAAGGCAGACAAACCTCGCAAGGCGGTCGTGGTTGGGGCAGGGCCGGCAGGTCTCGAAGCCGCGCGCGTGCTCGCCGAACGCGGACACCATGTCGAGGTGCTGGAGGCATCGAGCCGCGCCGGCGGCCAGGTGAACCTGCTCACCCGCAATCCGCGCCGCAAGGAAATGGTCGGCATCATCGACTGGCGTCTGGCGGAACTCGAACGCCTCGGCGTGACCATCTACTATGACACCTATGCCGGTGCCGACGACGTGCTCGCCTTCAATCCCGATCTGGTGGTCATCGCGACCGGCGGCATCGCCCAGTCGCCGGAACTGGAGACGGGCGATGATCTCGTCACCTCGAGCTGGGACATCCTGGCCGGCAGCGTGAAGCCCGAGGGGCCGGTTCTGCTCTACGACGACAATGGCGGGCATCCCGGCATGAGTGCCGCAGAGGTCATCGCCAATGCAGGCGTCGAACTCGAAGTGGTCTCGCCGGAACGCTTTTTCGCGCCGGAGATGGGCGGCATGAACCATGTGCCCTATGCCAAGACCTTTGCCGAAAAGAATGTCCGCGTCACGATCAACACCAAGCTGGTTGGCGTCCGCCGCGATGGTAATGCTCTGCTCGCGACACTCGGCTCCGACTTTTCAGATGTGAGGGTGGAGCGGCGCGTCGCGCAGGTGGTGGTGGAGCACGGCACCATGGCCAATGCGGATCTCTATCTCGAACTCAAGCCGCTTTCACGCAATCGCGGCGCTGTCGACTATGCCGCGCTGATCGCGAGACGCGGGCCGCTGCCGCTCAAGGATGAGGCCGCCAGCTTCGACCTTGTACGCATCGGGGATGCGGTCGAAAGCCGCAACATCCACGCTGCCGTCTACGATGCCCTGCGCTTTTGCAGCCTGCTTTAGCGCATAGCAAAAGGCGGCGCCGAAGCGCCGCCCCTTAGGACCTTAACACGTCCCACGTTCCGGGATTAGTTATCCGTCGACGAGGTGGTGGTGCCGTCGGTCGGAGCCATTGTGCCGGTGGTGCCAGCATCTGCAGCCTGGTCATCCAGAGTACGGAACTCCGGAGCGTTGCGCAGGCTGTCAGCCGTTTCCGTGGTCGTCAGGCGGACTTCTGCGTCAGCGACGGCCTCGGTGGTGGTGGTGGTCGTCGTCGTGGCAGCATCGCCCGTACCGGTCATTGCTGCATCATCCATTTCGCGGGTGATGGTGATCTTGTCGAACGGGATGGCGACATCCTTTTCGCCGATGCCGAGGAAGCCACCAACGCCGACGACTGCAGCAACAATGCCACCGTCTTTCTCTACGAGCAGGTCGTTGATGTCACCGATCGACTGGTTGTCGGCAGTATAGATCGCCTGGCCCATGAAATCGCTGACCGAGATCTGGCTTTCAGCCTGTTCCGTCAGGTAAGTGGCCGAGCCGGCGGCGTCAGCCGGAGCCTGGGCCGTGGTGCCCATCGAGCCCGACGTGCCATCCATCGAAGCATCCGGGGTGGCCGGAGCAGGCATCGTGGTGGTGCCGTCCGTAGCAGCCGGCGGCGTGGTCGTTGTGCCCGGAGTTGCGTCCTGAGCGACGGCAAACGGGGCCATGGCGGTGGAACCGAGCAGCATGGCTGCGGCGAGGGTCTTGAGAGACTTGTTCATGGTGGACCTACCTTTCCTCTGAGATGGTCTGCGACTGACACTGCCCTTGCTGAAGTGCTGGGCGGCGTCGGTTCGAGAGGAAAATGTCCGGCGGCCTGGATCGTTCCGCTGGCGAAGTCCTGAATATTTTGAGGGGGTTGCAGGAACAAAATGCAATGAAAGCAGTTTGCGGGGCCGCTTTTGGCCCCGCGTCGTCAATCCGTTTTACTCAGAGTTTGAACCGCGGTTCTGCCTTGCCCTTGACGCTCACGCCGAGATCGAAGGTCATGCCTGCAAGCCTGTCTTCGGCCCGTTCTGCGTCGCTCAGCCCCTCCCAGCAGGAGGTCACTGCGAGGCGATCGAGATTGACGCCATAGAATGCCGGGCAGGTCGGCCGGCGCATTGGGGCTGCGTAGCGGGCGATATGCCGACCGTCGGGCGCATAGCGATCCACTGCGCCGCCGTCCCAGTTGGCGTTCCAGATCGTGCCTTCGAGATCGACGACCGATCCGTCTATGACGCCCTGACGCTGAGACTGATCGATGAACACCGTCGGAGCGCCAGTGGGAAGGCCATTCGCTGCATCGAGTTCGACCCGCATCATGTGGTTGATCTTCGAATCGTTGAAGTAGCCGACGCTGCCATCCGGCGAGAAGCAGATGCCGTTCGGAATGCTGACGGCGTCAAAGAGCTTGGTCACGGTCGTTCCCGCGACATGGTAGATGGCGCCGGCGCCGGTTTCGGCAGTCCGGCTCATCGTCCCGATCCACAGGGCGCCGCTCGGATGCACGCGGCCGTCATTCGAGCGGTTCTGCGGCTTGTCCTCGATTTTTCCATAGGGCGAGAGGGTGCCGCTTGTAGCATCGCGCAGGAAGAGCCCCTGGTCGGAGGCGATCAGTTGCCGCTTCTCGTCGACGATAGCGAGCACGCTGCCGAGGAAGGGCAGGGCGTGTCTCTTCAGACGGCCGCCGGCAACATCGAGCTCGCACAGCGTCTTGCCGAGGATGTCGAACCAGAACAGCGCACCAGTCGTCGGGTCATAGGTCGGGCCCTCTCCCAGTTCCATGCGCTCTTCGGTTAGCGTCCTGCCGGTAAAGCTCTCTGTCGCGATCACGCTCTTCCTCCTTGTCGATTTCTTCTAAATCTGCCGTGCGACTAAGGTCGCAAACAGGGGTTTACGGTAAAATTTATGGGGTATCTGGACCCTCGGCGCTTTACAAGTCTATGCTTCGCCAACTCAGGGGAACAGATTCGGCTTTGATGTCGCCTTTGGGTGTTCCTTCAAGCATTCCGATCGCAAGTTCTCTGACACGGGAGCAGGCGAGATAAAGGACCGGCTGCAGCCAGGTTACCCACGCCTTCGATCCGCAGCCAATGGCAGGTATTGTAGCAGTTGACGTATACGTCTTGGACAATCTCCTCGATAATCACGACCGGTGACCCGGTATGGACGGGTGTGTGATGACGAACCAGGACATGGCAGCCGCGGAGCGTGTCGAGGGTCTGATCACGGACGTGAAGGGGTTCAAGACCCAGTTCGACGTCTTCCGCTTCATGAAGCGGGTGACGGAGCTCTACGGCGCCCGTGCCTTCATGGTGCTGAACATGCCGGGTGCTACGGCACAGGAACTCGGCAGCAGCTCGATCATCACCAACTGGCCTTCCGATCTCCTGACCGAGTTCGATCAAATTTCCCTGTTGTCGGGCAGCCCTGTGCTGGCCCATCTGCGTCGCTCATCGATCCCCTTGCGTTTCGACATCGATGACGTGGCGCAGCAGCGCGACAGCCGCTCCGGCGAAATCTCCAAGGCGCTGTTTACCCGCTTCCGCATGAACCGCGGATCCTATTTCCCCGTCCATGATGCAACGGGTGCCCGAGGGGCTGTCTCCTTCATTGGCGACCGCGAGCCCTTCAACACGCTCGAGATGATGGAGCTCGCCTATATCGCGACGCATGTGTTCAACCGCCTCGCTGAAATCCGCGAGATGGACAGCCGCAACAGTGACATGCTGACCGAACGGGAGCTCGACTGCCTCAACTGGACGGCGGCCGGCAAGACCAGCGTCGAGATCGCGGAAATCCTGACGCTCTCCGAGCACACGATCAACCACTACCTGAACCGCGCGACGAAGAAGCTGGACGCGGTCAACCGCACCCAGGCCGTCGCCAAGGCCCTCCGGCTCGGCTTGATAAAGTAAGGGTAAACGCTGGTGCATTTTTGTGCGCCACACATCATGTCAGCCTAGTTTCCCGGCACAATCCCGATCTGGTGACGCCCGTGGCATGCTTCAAGGCCGCATTTCCCGCCCTTTCAAAACTGGCACGCTTTCTGCATTGCTAGTGTTAGTCCAGAGGGGACGTTGCACGACACCCGTCAAAGGGTGCAGCCTGACAAGCCGCCGCGGGGGGTGCTCTCCGCAGGCGGCTTGTCTGTTTCTGCCACAAAGGTCGCAGCCCTAAGCCGCATTTGTTGTTGGCGAATGTCTCATGCTCCATTATCTGATTTCCCAGACTTAAAAGACGTAAGCGGAAAGAAGATTGAAATGGCCGAACTGTCGCGTGATCGGGTGATTGAGGCGCTGAAGGGAATCCGCGGACCGGATCTCGATGGCAACATTGTCGACCTCGGCATGGTCTCGGATGTCTTCATCTCCGACGGAAAGGTCTACTTCTCCATCAATGTGCCGGCCGAGCGCGCCCAGGAACTGGAACCGCTGCGCCAGGCGGCTGAGCGGACGGTGAAGGCATTGCCCGGTGTGAACGGTGCGGTCGTCAGTCTGACCGCCGAGCGCAAGCAGGGCTCCACGCCGCCGCCGCCACGCCCGCAGCCTGCAGCGCCCACCCACAGCCACGGCCACAGTCATGGCCCGGCGCAGAGCGGACCTCAGCGCACGAAGGCCGGCGTCCCCGGCATCGAAGCCATCATCGCGGTCGCCTCCGGCAAGGGTGGCGTCGGCAAGTCGACCACGGCGGTCAACCTGGCCCTGGCCATGAAGGCAAACGGCCTGCGGGTCGGCATTCTCGACGCCGATGTCTACGGCCCTTCCATGCCGCGCCTTCTCGGCATTACCGGACGCCCGCAGCAGATCGAGAACCGCATCATCGTGCCGATGGAAAATTACGGCATCAAGGTCATGTCGATGGGCTTCCTCGTCGATGAAGGGACCGCGATGATCTGGCGCGGCCCGATGGTCCAGTCGGCCCTCATGCAGATGCTGCGCGAAGTCGCCTGGGGCGATCTCGACGTGCTGGTCGTCGACATGCCGCCGGGCACCGGTGATGCGCAGCTGACCATGGCCCAGCAGGTGCCGCTGTCGGGGGCGGTCATCGTCTCCACCCCGCAGGACCTTGCCCTCATCGACGCGCGCAAGGGCCTGAACATGTTCAACAAGGTCGAAGTACCCGTGCTCGGCATCGTCGAGAATATGAGCTATTTCATCGCGCCCGACACCGGAAACCGCTACGATATCTTCGGCCATGGTGGCGCGAGGGCGGAGGCCGAGAAGATCGGCGTGCCCTTCCTCGGCGAAGTGCCGCTCACCATCTCGATCCGCGAGACCTCGGATGCGGGAACTCCGGTCGTAGTGAGCGAACCGGACGGGCCGCAGGCGAAGATCTACCGCGACATCGCGACCAAGGCCTGGGAACAGGTCAAGGCTCGATCGGGTCGCGCAGCGCCGGCGATCGTCTTCGAATAATCGCTGAGCAGCGGCCTCGACCGGCCATTGCTTTGCCCCGTCGAGGCGTGCGTCGGCTGCATTGCTGTGCTGCAACAATTGCTTTGGCATTCCATTCGGGACTATGATTGTCTCCGGAGCTTAACCGCGCGGCGTGCCATGAAGGTGACCAGTCCTTGATAAGGGCCTATCGACGAGACGGAAGTGCCGAAATCATCGGCATCGAGCCTCAAGCCAGCAATTTCCCCGATGACATCATCTGGATCGACCTGATCAAGCCGAGCCGCGACGAGGAACACTTCGTCGAGAGCCGGATCGGCATTCCGCTGCCGACCCCGGATGAGCTGAAGGACATCGAACCGTCCAGCCGGCTCTATGTCGAGCACGATGCGATCTACATGACGGCCTCGCTGCTCTACAGGGCCGATTCCAGCTATCCGCTGCTCACCGACGTCGCCTTCATTCTCCATCGCGGGCGCCTCATCACCATCCGCTATGCCGAGCCCAAGGCCTTCGAACTCTTCAGTGCGAGTCTCCTGCGCCTGAACGGACAGTGCGACACCGGCGCGAAACTTCTCGGCCATCTCTTGGAGACGATCGTCGACCGGACTGCCGAGATCCTGGAAACGCTGGCCGCACGCCTCGATGCGCTCTCGATCACGGTCTTTGTCAATCGCAAGGCCGCCAAGCGTCGTCCGCCGCGCTTCCTGGAAGACAAGCTGCTCGATATCGCCAGCCATCATCAGCTCGTGGGGAAGGTGCGTGACAGCCTCGTCTCCTTGTCTCGCCTGGTTCTTTTCCTGCAGTCGCAGCCGGCGGTGCGCCGGGAGGAAGAAGCCGCAGAACTCTGCGGCCTGGTTGTCCGCGACCTTCAATCGCTTGGCGAGCACGCGGCTTTTGTCGCCAACAACATCACCTTCATGCTCGATGCCTCGCTCGGCCTCATCAATGTCGAGCAGAATGCCATCATCAAGATCTTCTCGATCGCCTCGGTTGTCTTCCTGCCACCGACCCTTGTCGCGTCGATCTACGGCATGAATTTTCAGTTCATGCCGGAACTCGGATGGAACTTCGGATACCCCATGGCGCTTTTTGCCATGCTGCTCTCCGCCATCATCCCCTTCTTGTTTTTCCGTTGGAAAGGCTGGCTCTAAAGAGCCTGGTATCCCATGCCACAACTCGATCACCAGCCTGCGGCTGGTCCGAAGGATGCACGCAGTCTTTTTCTTCTCGCGCTCGGTTCTGTCGGTGTCGTCTATGGCGACATCGGCACCAGCCCGCTTTACGCCTTCCGCGAGGCGCTGAAGCCGATCGGTGTCGACGGCATCACCCGCGTCGAAATCATTGGCCTCATCTCGCTGATGATCTGGTCGCTCACGATCATCGTGACGCTCAAATATGTCCTCTTCCTGCTGCGTGCCGACAATGACGGCGAAGGCGGCACCCTGTCGCTTCTGGCGCTGCTCTCGAAGTCGGCAAACGGTCACGGTCCGGTCCTGATGGTGCTGGGCCTGATCGGCGCCGCACTCTTCCTCGGCGATTCCATGATCACGCCGGCGCTCTCGGTCTTGTCGGCCGTCGAGGGATTGAAACTCGTCGCGCCGGACATGTCCGATTACATCGTGCCGATCTCGCTTGCGATCCTGATCGGCCTCTTCGCGGTCCAGTCACGAGGAACGGGGGCGGTGGCCCGCTTCTTCGGGCCGATCACGGCGCTCTGGTTTATCGTCATGGCAGCTGGCGGCATTATCCATATCTTCGACGACGTCGGCATCTTTGCCGCCTTCAATCCATGGTATGCGGTAAGCTTCCTGCTGCACGAAGGCTTCCTCGGCATTGTTGTCCTCGGCGCCGTGTTCCTCACCGTCACGGGTGCGGAAGCGCTCTATGCCGACCTTGGACATTTCGGCCGCAAGCCGATCCAGCTCGCCTGGTTCGCGCTCGTCTTTCCGGCGCTCGTGCTGAATTATCTGGGGCAGGGCGCGCTGGTCCTCAGCGATCCCTCCACGGCCTCGGATCCATTCTTCCTGATGTTTCCATCTTGGGCGCTGCTGCCGATTGTCATCCTCGCGACCTTCGCCACCATCATTGCCAGCCAGGCGGTGATCACGGGTGCGTTTTCGCTGGTTCGCCAGGCGATCCACCTCGGCTTCCTGCCGCGCATGCAGATCCTGTTCACGTCCGAAACCCAGAGCGGCCAAATCTACCTGCCCTCGGTCAACACGCTTCTGCTCGTCGGCGTTCTCTCGCTGGTTCTTCTCTTTGAAAGCTCGGAAGCGCTGGCCACGGCCTACGGCATCTCGGTGACCGGCGCCATGGTGGTGACGACCATCATGGCTTTCGAATTCGTCCGCAAGAAATGGAACTGGAGTCTGGTGCTTGCTGCAGCAGTCCTGACCCCGCTCCTTCTGCTCGAACTGGTCTTCCTCGGCGCCAACCTTTTGAAGATCCATGATGGCGGCTACATACCGGTTCTCTTCGCCGCAGCCTTCACGGTGGTCATGTGGACCTGGCGTCGTGGCACGGCAATCCTCTTCCAGAAGACCCGCCGCGACGATGTCCCGCTCGAAGCCTTTGTCGCCATGATCGAGAAGAAGGGCGAGCACAGCCCGGCCCGCGTGCCCGGCACGGCAATCTTCCTGACCAGCGACCCGACCCGCGCGCCGGCCGCCTTGATGCACAATCTGAAGCACAACCACGTCATCCATGAGCGCAATATCATCCTGACCATCCGCACGCTGGGACGCCCTCGCATTGCCGAGGAGGATAGGTTCGAGGTCGAGGAACTGTCGGAACGCTTCTCGCGCGTCGAGATCCGCTTCGGCTTCATGGAAACGCAGAACGTCTCCAAGACGCTGGCCAGCCTGCGCCGCGGCGGGTTGAAGTTCGACATCATGTCGACCTCCTTCTATCTCGGCCGTCGCAAGCTGGTGGCAGGGCAGGGCATGGGCATGCCCCATTGGCAGGACCGGCTCTATATCGTGCTTGCGGAAGCCGCAGCAGACCCGTCCGACTATTTCCGCCTGCCGGCCAACCGGGTGATCGAACTCGGGTCACACGTCATCATCTGACGGGCCCAGCGTCCCTCCGTGAGCTTCAGGACCGTCGGCACGCCCGGCGGTCCTGCCGCATTTGTCCGGATGCTCCCAAAGCTGTGATCGCGCATTAACCAAGCATCAAGGTTAACGAGAGATATTCCTCTAATGTAATCCTGTTTGGGTTCGAAGCATCGGACCCGTGTCAGCGTGTGTTGGAGTGTGGCCTTGCGTCCCAAGTTTCGTCCTTCGAAGAAGGTCCTCTTCCGACTGGAGAACTGGACCTCTCCCCTGGTCTTCGGCCTCGCGTCCTGGCTGATTTTCCCCTCCGTTGCCGCCCAGGCCGATATGGCGGGCCTTCTGACCGGTCTCGACCGTGGTGCCAGCAACTGGCGCATGGTGATGACATCAACGCCGGCCGGCTCGATCCACGAAGCCAATCTTGCCTTCTCGGAAGCGGAGGCGTCCGAGGCGCTGTCCGGTGGCGCTGGCTTGATCCTGCCCGACGGCCGCCGCATCGCCTTCGACGGCGGCAAGGCCGCCCCTGATTCGTTGCCGGATGAAATGCGTGTCACCCGCGACCAGAAGAAGGGCCGGGTCATGGCCGTCGAGCCCATGCTGCCGCCGCGCGCCTTCTCGGCCGGATCTATCCTGCAGCGGACGAGCTCGCTGATGGAGCCCGAGCTTGGAGCACCATCCGTCTTTGCCCACGAGGAAGACAAGACCAAGCCCGTCGAGCTCGCAAGCTTCTATTTCAAGCGCGAAAAGCCGGCCGCCGATCCCTCCCTGTCACCTATGATTGCTGATCTTGTGACCAATTCCGTGCCTGACGTGCTGGCGACCGCCTATGCGCCGCCGGCCCCGGACTACGCGAGCGTTTCGCCCTTCGACAGCATCCTGACCGACCAGCAGGAAGACCAGGGCCGTTTCATCCCCGATATCGACCCGAAGGATCACGCCTGGGCCGCGACGCCGCTGCCGGCAGCCGTATTTTCCGACAAGGAACAGAAGTGCCTGGCGGAAGGCATCTACTTCGAAGCCCGGGGCGAATCGGTGAAGGGTCAAGCCGCGGTCGCCCAGGTCATCCTCAACCGCGTGCGCAATCCGCATTATCCCGATACGATTTGCGGCGTGGTCTATCAGAACGAAAACTGGCGCAACCGTTGCCAGTTCTCCTTCGCCTGTGATCGCATTCCCGACATCGTCACGTCGCCTCGCCATTGGAAGATCGCCAAGGAAATTGCCATGGCTGTCACCGCCGGTAAGATCTGGTTCAAGGATGTCGGTTCCGCCACCCATTACCACGCAACCTATGTCAGCCCGGCCTGGGGCCCGACGATGAAGCGCGTTGAAAAGATCGGCAAGCACATCTTCTACCGCACCTATGGAGGCGGCTGGAGCTGATCCGATCAGCGCAGCCGGTCGAGCCAGTTCGACAGCAGCGGTACGATCAGGAAGGATGCCGCATAGGTGAGTGGCACCGTGACGAAGATGTATAGCATCGGCGTCAGATTGCCCTCCGGGCCAAACGCGAATGCCGCCTGCACGCCGATCATCCAGCCAAGGGCAAGGCTGGTTAGAATGCGGACGATGAAGCGTGTCATGGTTCCCCCGGGCAGGACTTCTCCCTGGAGCCTCCCATGTCTGTCCCCGTTCCGCAATCTTCCCAGCATGGCCCATGCGGGCCGACGATGACGCAAGTCACACGACTCCGTGAATGTGGCAGATTCTGGTCCATGCTTGCGACGGATTGACCGGATTTGTCGTCCGTCATCTGCGACGATTCTGCATCTTGGACTTAAGTCTATGATTTTTCGGGGTTAATTTGTGGTGAAACTTGGTGCTGTCACGCCTTGACTATGCAGGGGCTCAAAATTATGGTGCGGCCGACTTCAAAGCGGGCCAGAAGGGTTTCTATCTCGCCGTTTCTGCATTCAATTCGGGCGCATAAACGGCCCATGAGACAGGCGACGGTCGGAGAAAGCCATGACGGACCACCGGGAAGAAGATCTGGAAGAGCGCCGCAGACGGCTGACCACGGAACTCGCTGAGCGGGATGCCAAGGTCAAGGACGAGGAGCGAGCCGAGATCAATGCCGACCAGACCCGCAAGGGATATGGTATGGCAATGAAGATCTCGAGCGAATTCATCTCCGCCATCATTGTTGGTGCCATCCTGGGTTATCTTTTCGACTACTTTGTGGGCACGGGGCCATGGGGCATGATCGTCATGCTTCTTATCGGTTTCTGCGCCGGCGTGTTGAACGTCATGCGCGTCGTCGGGATCGTGGCATCGCCACATCCGGCGGATCGCAGACTGGACTTGGACGACAAGGGCAACGGTCGCTGACGCGCCGGCCCGGAAACGAGAATGACCGCTTCGGCGGCGAAAGCGAAAGAGCAGAACGTGGCAAACGATCCCACTTCCCAGTTCCTTGTGAAGCCGATTGTACCGATCGAAATCGGCGGGATTGATTTTTCGTTCACCAACGCCTCCCTGTTCATGGTGGCAACCGTGGCTGCCGCCTCGGGCTTCCTCTACTTCTCGACCGCCAATCGCGGTCTCATCCCGACGCGCATGCAGTCGGTCGCCGAAATGGCCTACGAGTTCATTGCCTCCATGCTGCGCGAAGGCGCGGGCTCCAAGGGCATGCACTTCTTCCCGATGGTCTTCTCGCTGTTCATGTTCGTCCTGACGGCAAACCTGCTCGGCATGTTCCCCTACTTCTTCACGATCACCAGCCAGATCATCGTCACTTTTGCCCTGGCGCTGTTCGTCATCCTGACGGTCCTGATCTACGGCTTCTACAAGCACGGTCTGCACTTCCTCTCGATCTTTGCGCCATCCGGCGTTCCGGGCGCACTTTTGCCGCTCGTGTCGACGATTGAGGTCGTGTCCTTCCTGTCGCGCCCGATCAGCCTTTCGGTTCGTCTCTTCGCCAACATGCTGGCCGGTCACATCACGCTGAAGGTCTTCGCGGGCTTCGTGGTGTCGATGAGTGCTGCCGGTGCCGTCGGCGTCGCAGGCTCCATCCTGCCCCTCATCATGACGGTCGCCATGACCGCTCTCGAGTTTCTCGTTGCCTTCCTGCAGGCTTACGTCTTCGCGGTACTGACTTGCATGTACCTGAACGACGCCGTGCATGGTGGTCACTGAGAATAAAGTCGCTGGCCCCGGTTTCCCGGGTGTCAAAAACAGCCGCAACAACCCATTCGAAGGAGTATCCATATGGAAGCGGAAGCAGCAAAGTACATCGGCGCGGGTCTCGCATGCCTCGGCATGGCTGGTACGTCCCTCGCTCTCGGCCGTATCTTCGGTGACTACCTGACCGGGGCACTGCGCAACCCGTCTGCTGCTGACAGCCAGTTCGGCCGTCTGGTATTCGGCTTCGCCGTTACGGAAGCTCTGGGCATCTTCTCGCTGCTCATCGCTCTCCTTCTCCTGTTCGCCGTCTGATAACGGCTGGAGTTTGAGATCACGGCGCGCCGACAAGGCAGCCGTGATCTCGCGCATTTGAGCATACACCTGGAGGTGAGCATGTTTGTGACCCCCGCCTTTGCCCAGGAAACCCCGGCAGAAGGCCAGCTTCACACAGAGACCGGCGTGGCCCACGACGAGGCTCATGGCGGCGGCGTGTTCCCGCCGTTCGATTTTTCGACCTATCCGTCGCAGCTTCTGTGGCTGGTGATCACGTTCGGCGTGTTCTACATGCTCATGCAGAAGGTCATCGTCCCGCGCGTCGGCGGCATTCTTGAGAACCGCCACGACCGCATCGCCCAGGATCTCGACGAGGCTTCTCGTCTGAAGTCCGAAGCCGATGCTGCCATCGAAACCTACGAGCGCGAATTGACTGCGGCCAAGGCGAAAGCCGGCCAGATCGCTTCTGCCGCTCGTGATGCATCCAAGGCCAAGGCCGATGCGGAGCGTGCTGCGATCGAGACGGAACTGTCCGCCAAGATCGCCGCTGCCGAAAGCCGCATCGCCGACATCAAGGCTCGCGCTTTTGCTGAAGTCGACACGATCGCGATCGACACTGTCGGCGCAATCGTTGAAGAACTGATCGGCGCCAAGTCGACCGCGGCCGACATCAAGGCCGCCGTCTCCGGCGTCGCAAAGCAGGGGGCCTAAGCATCATGGACTCTTCATTTTTCGCGCTCGTTGCCCTCGTCCTCTTCTTCCTCCTGCTCGCCTACCTGAAGGTACCGGGCATGATGGCGAAGGCTCTGGATGAGCGCGCCGACAAGATCCGCGACGAGCTGGCCGAAGCCAAGCGCCTGCGCGAAGAGGCTCAGCACCTGCTGGCCGAATACCAGCGCAAGCGCAAGGAAGCCGAAGCCGAGGCTGCAGCCATCGTGGCCGCCGCCGAGCGCGAGGCCGCTGCCCTGACCGCGGAAGCCAAGCAGAAGACCGAAGAGTTTGTTGCACGCCGCAACGCACTCTCCGAGCAGAAGATCAAGCAGGCCGAGACCGAAGCCGTGAACGCCGTTCGCGCTGCAGCCGTCGACCTTGCGATCGCAGCTGCCGAGAAGGTCCTGGCCAAGAAGTCCGACGAAGCCGTGCAGCAGTCGCTGTTCAAGGCCTCCGTCGGTGAAGTGAAGTCGCGCCTGAACTGAGTTCGGCCGACCGCGGACAAGTTGCTGATTGTGACGCCCCGACCGGTCTCCGGTCGGGGCGTTTTCTTTTTCGCTGTGTAGCCTGTCGAGATGGATGAAGCGCGAAGTATGGTCGTCAGTGCTCTGTGGCATGTACGCCCGGTTACGGTTGCAGGTGCGCGCAGATATGAGGTCTAGAGGTCTGCGTCCGCTGGCGTGGCGGTGATCTTCAGCGGTCGGAAACTCATCCGGTGCAAGGGGCAGGGGCCGTGGGTCACGATCGCGCTGCGGTGGCGGTCCGTGCCGTAGCCCGCATGGACCTCAAAGCCGTAATCGGGATAGACGAGGCCAGCTCTCACCATCATCCGGTCCCGCATCACTTTGGCGACGATCGAGGCGGCAGCGATCGAGACGGAACGCGCATCGCCCTTGACCACCGCTTCACCCGAGCACAAAAGGCCGAGCGGCACATCGCGACCATCGGCGAGCACATGCCGGGCCTCCTGATCGAGGCCGGCCACGGCCCGGCGCATGGCATCGAGGCTCGCCTTGCGGATGTCGATGAGATCGATGCGCTTGGGCGAGGAGGACGCAATCGAAACGGTCGCTTCGGCCAGGATATGCTCATAGAGGACCTCACGCTGGGCGGCGGAAAGCTTCTTGGAGTCGTTCAGCCCGTCGGGGATCCGCTTCGGATCGAGGATCACGGCTGCGGCGACCACCGGGCCTGCCAGAGGCCCGCGTCCTGCTTCGTCGGTCCCGGCCACCGGCCAAAGGCCCTGGCGCTTGGCGCGGCTCTCAAGTGAGAAATCCGGGACGAGGGGCAAGTCTGGAAAGAGGCCAGGAGAATCGGGTGGCGTGCGTCGTTTCATGCGGCAGAAATCGCACGCGCACCCGACCTCCTGCAAGTCCCCGGTCCCAATCGCGATCATGGCGAAAGGGGCGGCTTACCAGGGACTAAATCCGGTGCGAGGCGGCGGACAACAGCACCGGAATACGAAAACAAACCCAAGTCAGAGCAGCGAGAGCTGCACTCCGTCGCTGTCGGGCGAGATGAACAGGTCTTCCCTGAGATGCAGGCTGCGGCGCATCAGGCCGAGCCGCTTGGTCGTCATCTCGAAGCGACGGCTGATCTGCCAGGCATAGGGACCGGCTCCCTTCATCCGCTTGCCGAATTCGGCATCATAATCCTTGCCGTCGCGCATCGAGCGAACCAGTGACATCACGTGACGATAGCGGTCCGGATAGTTCTGCAGCAGCCAGTCGCGAAATAGCGGGCTCACTTCGAGCGGCAGGCGCAACAGCACATAACTCGCCTCAGTCGCCCCTGCGGCCTTGCCGCTGTCGAGAATGCGTTCGATTTCGTGATCGTTGAGAGCGGGAATGATCGGCGCCATCATAACGGCCACAGGAATGCCGGCCTCTGAAAGCGTCTTGATCGCCTCCAGCCGTTTGGCCGGTGTCGAGGCACGGGGCTCCATCGTCCGTGCCAGTTTGCGATCCAGCGTCGTCACCGAGATGCCGACTTTCACCAGCCCGCGCTCTGCCATCGACGTCAGGATGTCGATATCGCGCAGGATGAGCGCGGACTTCGTCACGATCACAACCGGATGGTTCGCCTTGTCCAGGACTTCCAGGATCTGTCGCATGATGCGCCATTCCCGTTCAATCGGCTGATATGGATCGGTATTGGTGCCGATCGCGATCGGTTTCACCTTGTAGCCCGGCTTCGACAGTTCCCGTTCCAGCAGGCGTGGCGCATCCGGCTTGGCAAACAGCTTGGCCTCGAAGTCGAGGCCTGCCGACAGGCCCATATAGCTGTGGGTCGGCCGGGCGAAGCAGTAGATGCAGCCATGCTCGCAGCCGCGATAGGGGTTGATCGAACGGTCGAAGGGAATGTCGGGTGAATCGTTGCGGGTGATGACCGTGCGCGGCTTCTCGACCTGAACTTCGGTCCTGAAGGGCGGCATGTCCTCGAGCGTATGCCAGCCGTCATCGAAGGCGACGCGCTCCTGGCTCTCGAACCGGCCGGCCGGATTGATCCCGGCCGCACGTCCGCGCCGCCGATCGATCTCGATCCGCATGCCGGACGCGTTCATCAGCGCATCGGCAATATCTGCCGTATTGCCGGGCTGAAAGGCAGCCTGGCTCACAAGAGACAGCTCGGTCATGTTTGGCTCCTCGCGGGCGTTCAAGCCTCGCTCAATGACTTTATTCCTAGCGGCAAAAAGAGAACAATGCAAGAACAAACTTCGGAAAACTGTCTGTGGCAAAACTTTGTGCAATGCGATAGATATAGGCAATGCTGACAGTGATCATGGAATGCCACGACCAGGAACCCGAGCTCGCACAGACCTTGTCCGTGCTGGTGGCCGGCGCTGTCGAGGGTCTGGTCAGCGATGTCATCGTGCTTGACCACGGCTCGACCGATGGTTCGTCCTTGGTTGCCGACGCTGCCGGATGCCGATTTTATCAGCAGTGGGACATGAAGGACGTGCTGGCGACAGCGCGCGGCGAATGGCTGCTCCTCATCGAACCCGGTGCGCGGCTCGGCCAGGGCTGGGTGGACGAGGTCGCGGAATATGTCGCGCTCAATAAGGCGCCCGCCCGTTTCTCCGAATCGCGGCTTTACCGGCAGCCCTTCTACCGGCGGCTGACCCGCTCGACGCCGCTGCTCGAGAATGGCCTGCTGATCCCGAAGCGTCAGGCACAGGGGTTGGCTGGCGAGGGCAGGGAACTGCTTCAGCTTGCGCGCGGTCACAAGCCGCGCCGTCTCGCCTCCGAGATCATTCCGTCCTGGGTCGCCCGTGAGGCGCGCCGCTGATCAGCCTTGGCTGCGCTTCAGATGCTCGTCGAGCCTGGGCATGATTTCCACGAAATTGCAGGGCATGTGCCGATAGTCGAGCTGCGGCTTGATGATACCGTCCCACGCATCCTTGCAGGCGCCGGGCGAGCCCGGCAGCACGAAGATGAATGTGGCGTTGGCAACGCCACCCGTCGCGCGGGACTGGATCGTCGAGGTGCCGATCTTGTCATAAGAGATGCGGTGGAAGACTTCGGAAAAGCCGTCCATGCGCTTTTCGAACAGCGGCTCCAAGGCCTCGGGCGTGACATCCCGCCCGGTAAAGCCCGTGCCACCGGTGGTGATGACGACATCGATCTCGGGCGTCTTCGTCCAGGTCTCGACCTGGTCCCGGATCGTCGTCTTGTCGTCCTTGACGATCGCCCGGGCAACAAGCCGGTGACCAGCCTCTTCGATGCGCGCGACCAGCGTGTCCCCGGATTTGTCGTCGGAAAGGCTGCGGGTGTCGGAAACGGTGAGCACCGCAATGCCAACGGGAATGAAGGGGCGGCTTTCGTCGATGCGGCTCATCGGCTCTCTCCCTGAACGGTACGTGTGAGGAGCACATACCAGTTCGGCCGATAGGCCGAAAGCGCCAAGGCCGCCTTCATCGCCGCAGCCTCGGTCTCGTAGAGCCCGAAACAGGTGGCGCCAGAGCCAGACATGCGCACAAAACCTGCCAGGCTCTGCCGCAGCAGATCGCAGGCCTCGGCAATCTCGGGCACCAGCGCTTCTGCCGGCGGCTGCAGGTCGTTGCGCAGGGCGGAGAGCGACTGCATCCACGCAGAGAGACTGGAAGATTGGTCCATCTCGCCGATCGGATCATTGTCGCGGCGCTGAAGGCTGCGAAAGATCTCCGGCGTGGAAACGGGCTTCAGCGGATTGATCAGCACCAGCGGTACGGAGGGCATGGCAACTGTCTCGATCGTCTCGCCGATCCCGCGCGCGCGCAGCGGCGTCGAGGCAAGGCACATCGGCACATCGGCGCCTAGCTGCACTGCGATCTGCTGCAACGTCTCCGCCGGCAGCTCCGCCTTCCAGAGCCTGAGGAGACCGCGCAATGTCGCTGCGGCATCCGCCGAACCACCGCCGATCCCCGACGCGATCGGCAGGCTCTTGTCGAGAAGAATGGAAACAGCGCCATGTGGCTGGCCGCATTCATCGAGGGCGGCCCGAAGCAGATCGCGCGCATTCAGAACCAGATTGTCATCGCCTGAAAGCGCAGCCCCAAAGCGCCCGACGATACGGAAACTGTCTGTGTCTGCCGTCTCGAAGGTGAGTTCGTCGCCGTCCTCGGCAAAGGTCACGAGACTGTCGAGAAGATGATAGCCGTCGTCCCGCCGACCTGTGACGTGCAAAGCAAGGTTGATCTTGGCCGGAGCCGTCTCGACGATCCGCTCCGGCCGGCGCTCTGCAATGTCTTTCATTCGGCTCAGGTCTTCTTGTCGTCTTTCTTGGGCTCTTCGACCGGTTTGGTCTCGACCTTGGCGGCATCAGACTCGATCGCCGGAAGGCCCTTGTCGATCTTTGCCTGGATCTTCGGAACTTCGACCTCTTCCGGCTCGGAGGCCAGCGCCCGCTTCCACTGATACTTGGCTTCCAGCTTGCGCCCGACGCGCCAGTAGGCATCGCCCAGATGGTCGTTGATCGTCGGGTCACCGGCACGCAGCTCGACGGCGCGTTCCAGTTCGACCACCGCCTCTTCGAAGCGACCAAGGCGATAATAGGCCCAGCCGAGCGAATCGACGATGTAGCCGTCGTCCGGCCGAAGCTCGACCGCCTTCTTGATCATCTCCAGACCTTCCTGGAGATTGCGGTTCATGTCGACCCAGGAATAGCCGAGATAATTCAGCACCTGCGGCTGATCGGGGTTGAGCTCCAGCGCCTTGTGGAAGTTTGGCTCCGCCGTGTCCCACTTCTTCAGCCGCTCATAGGCGATGCCACGCTGGAAGAACACCGACCAGTGGTTCCGCGCCGGGTTCGGACCGATGATCTCGATCGCCTTGTCATAATTCTCCGCCATGGCCGCATAATCCTTGGCATCGGACAGCACGCTGCCATAGGCGAGGTAGCTTCTGATATCCTGCGGATCGGAGGCAATCAGGGCGAGCAGATGTTCGCGCGCTTCCTGAACTTTTCCGGTTTCGGCGAGCGTCAGGCCAAGCTGGAGCTCGGAAATGCGCCGCATCGGCGAGGTCTCCGGCACCTGCCGGTAAAACGCGATCGCCTTTTCCGGCTGCTTTGCATTCTCGGCGATCCCGCCGAGCAGGATCAGCGTGTCGGCGGCATCCTTGTCCAGCGCATGGGAAAGCTGGAGATACAGCATGACAGTGTCTTCGGCGCCTTCACGGTTCAGCGCGCCTCCGATCGAGAAGAGAACACCGGCCGCCCCCTGCGCCGCCGTTGTGACAACCGGTTTCGGCTGGCTGCCGGATTCGATCTCGGTGCGGAGCGCCTTGAAGGGGGCGAAGTTGGTGATCAGTTCGTCGCCGGCCGCGAGAGCATCGAGTGCCTTCTGCTTGTTGCCGGCCTGCGCCTCAAGTGTCGCAAGCGCGATCACCGAACGGGCAAAGGTATCGGGCGCCGTCGCACCGCCATTGCGATCGGTGACCGTGTCGGTCAGCGCGCTGCGCGCGGCATCGACGTCGCCGATCATGGCGGCCATCACGCCAGCATTGTAGTTGCGGAAAATGCCGTACCAGCTCGGACCATCGAGATCCTGCACGAGCTTCAGAGCTTCCTCGCCCTTGCCTTCGCCGACCTTGCTCCAGGCGATCAGCAGCTGGTTCATCAGCCGGTCGAGATCGTTCGGCCCCTGATATTTGAAATGCTTCAGGGCTTGGGCATAGTCGCCGTCTCGCATGGCTCGAAATCCGAGGGCTACGGAGGTGACGCGCTCCACGGCCGGATCGTTTTCCAGAACCTTGGCGAGATCCGCGCCCTCGTCGAACTCACCGTTCATGATGAGCGCGATCATCAGACGCTGCTGAAGCTCCAGCTCGTTCGGCGTGAATTCCAGGGCCTTCTTGTAGAACTTCACCGCGCTCGGATAATCGCGATCCGTTTCCGCAGTCCGGGCTGCCAGGAAGGCGCCCGCAAAGGATTCGACGCTACCGATATCGAAGCTCTCGGCCTCTGTGGACTGGGCAGTGGCAGCAGCAAGCGCCAGCGGCGCCTGCGAGACGCTGAGCAGCAGCGCGAGCGCGGTGCCGGCGAGAGTGCGAAGGGCAAAGCTTTGCCGCATGGACGAGCCTTTCAAGAACCGAGAGCAAGCGCAGGTCGCCCGCGCGCGGGCAATTGGCGATGATTCACGAATAGAATGGCTTTTTTGAAGCAGCCCCGCAAGGCAATCACGGGATCTGCGTCAATTCACGCGGGAGATGCAGAAGTCGATCACGTCGTTGAGGGCGCTCTTCCACGGCGTCTCGGGTAGCGGCGCCAGTGCATCGCGTGCGATGGTGCCGTAATGCTGTGCTCGCTGGATCGTGTCGGTGAGCGCGCCATACTTGCCGATCAGGCCGAGCGCCCTTTCGAGCCGCACATCATCGTTCAGCCCGCCTTCGATCGATTCCTTCCAGAATTCCCGCTCGGCAGCCGTGCCACGGCGATAGGAGAGGATGACCGGCAGGGTAATCTTGCCCTCGCGGAAATCATCTCCGACATTCTTGCCGGTCTCGGCAGCCTTGCCGCCGTAGTCGAGCACGTCGTCGACCAGCTGGAAGGCAAGGCCGAGATTCATGCCATAGGATTTCATGGCGCTGCGGGTCGCCTTGTCAGTGCCGGCGACAATCGGGCCGACTTCGGCGGCAGCCGCAAACAGCGCTGCCGTCTTGGCGCGGATGACAGCGAGATAATCGTCTTCCGTCGTCTCCATGTTCTTGGCGACGGAGAGCTGCAGCACCTCACCCTCGGCGATCACGCAGGCCGCGGTCGAGAGCACGTCGAGCGCCTCGAGCGAGCCGACTTCGACCATCATGCGAAATGCCTGACCGAGCAGGAAGTCGCCGACCAGCACGCTTGCCTGGTTGCCCCAGATGGTGCGGGCTGTGTTTTTGCCACGGCGAAGATCGCTCTCGTCCACCACGTCGTCATGCAGCAGCGTTGCCGTGTGCATGAACTCAACGGAGGTCGCGAGCTTGATGTGATGGTCGCCCTCGTAGCCGAACATGGCGGCTGTCGCGAGCGTGAGCATCGGGCGTAGTCGCTTGCCGCCCGATGAGATCAGGTGGTTTGCCACCTCCGGGATCATCTGAACGTCAGAGCCTGCCTTCGACAGGATCAGCTGATTGACGCGCTCCATGCCGCTTTTGGTCAGGTCCACCAGAGGCTTGACGGATGCCTGTTTGTTTTTGCTTTCCTCAAGCGGTATGACTACGCCCAACGCACCGGACTCCTGTTCAGTTTGGTCGCCGACCATAAAAAGCCCGGAAGGCCACGGCAAGGGGCGAATTGCCTCGGTCTGGGCCTGAAAGCCGGTTTAGCTGTTAACAGTGAGTTCTGAAATCGATGCATGAGATCATTCGCAGCAACGACGTCGTCCTGCTCTCCTTTGCCGAAAGCCTGATGCGCGACGCCGGGATCGCTTCGATGATCGCAGACCAGTCCATGAGCATCCTCGAGGGTTCGCTCGGCATGCTGCAGCGCCGCCTGTTGGTCGATTCGGACTGTGTCGACCAGGCCCGCCGCATCCTGACCGATGCCGGCCTTGGGGCAGAACTGCGCGACCGCGAAGCGTGAGGGCGCGATGGTCACAAGACTAGAGCCCCTCGTCGACAAGCCCTTGGCCGAAACGGTCGACGCCTTTCATCGTGGCCGCTTTTATCTCGTGCAGCCGGTTGGACGCGGCCATCGCGCCGGCATGGATGCCATGCTGCTCGCCTCTCTCGTTGTGGACGATCGCCCGATCCGGGTTGCCGATCTCGGTGCTGGAGCAGGAGCCGCCGGTCTGGCTGTCGCCACCCGCCTTCCCGATGCTTCCGTCGTGCTTGTCGAGCGCTCGAGCGATATGGCCGCCTTTGCCCGCAAGAGCCTCGCACTGCCGGAAAACGTTAAGTTCGCGCAGCGCGCCGAGGTTATCGAGGCCGATGTCACCTTGACCGGCAAGGCGCGCTTCGCAGCGGGCCTCCCTGACGACAGCTTCCACCACGTCATCATGAACCCACCCTTCAACGATCCCGGCGACCGCAAGACGCCGGATGCCCTGAAGGCGGAAGCCCATGCGATGACGGAGAACCTGTTCGAGAGCTGGATCCGCACGGCAGGCGCGATCGTGATGCCCGGCGGTCAACTCTCCCTGATTGCCAGACCACAGTCGATCGCCGAGATCATCGCCGCTTGCGGCAGGCGCTTCGGCGGCCTGGAGATCACGGCGATCCACCCAAGACCCGGCGAAAACGCAACCCGCATCCTGGTTACCGCAATCAAGGGGTCACGGGCGAAGCTACAGCTGCGCGCGCCGCTGCTGATGCACGACAAGCCCGACAGTCACGCCTTCGCCCCCTTGGTCGACGACCTGAACAACGGCCGCGTGGGCTATCGGCGCCTGCGTTGAAAACACTGATTTTTTAGCAGAACCATTGTGTTCGCTCTCCGGCTCCTTACATCTCCGCTCAGAGTGATGATCCTGAGGAGTTGAAACGCGACCATGGCAGACTTTCTGAAACGGCTGGTTCCCAAGCGCTTCCAGAAAAAGGGCGTCGTCATTCCGGTCGTCAGGCTGCACGGACCGATCATGAGCGGCGGCTCGCGCTTTCGCCCTGCCTTGAACCTCTCCTCGGTTGCCGGCCAGCTGGAAAAGGCATTCGGCATGAAGGATAGCCCCGCCGTGGCCCTGTCGATCAACTCGCCGGGCGGTTCCCCCGTCCAGTCGCGGATGATCTATGATCGCATCCGGGCGCTGGCCGAAGAAAAGAATAAGCGTGTGCTCGTCTTCGTCGAGGATGTCGCAGCGTCCGGCGGCTACATGATCGCGATCGCCGGCGACGAGATCATCGCCGATGCGACCTCGATTGTCGGCTCGATCGGTGTCGTCTCTGGCGGTTTCGGCTTCCCCGAACTCCTGAAGAAGATCGGCGTTGAACGCCGTGTCTACACGGCGGGTGAGAACAAGGTGATCCTCGATCCTTTCCAGCCGGAGAAGGAAAGCGATATCGAATACCTGAAGACCCTGCAGCTTGAGATCCACGAAATCTTCATCGACATGGTCAAGGCGCGCCGCAGCACGGTGCTTGCAGACGATCCGGCAATCTTCTCCGGTCTGTTCTGGACGGGCCGCAAAGGCCTGGAACTCGGCCTCGTCGATCGCCTCGGCGGCCTGCGTGAAGAAATCAAGACCCGCTATGGCAAGGATGCGCGCCTCGAACTGATCGGTGCCCATAAGGGCCTTTTCGGCCGCCGCGCGGCAGGTATCGGTGCTTTTGCTGCGCCTGACCAGATCGCGGTTCAGGCAGTCGCCGGCCTTGCCGAGACACTCGAAGAAAAGGCACTATGGGGTCGCTACGGTCTTTGACCGGAATGACGAAGAAGGGCTTAACGGCGAGGGGACATGGCGCAGCTGATATTTCTGACGATCCTGGTGGGGGGCGCCTGGCTGCTCTATCGCCGCTTCGTCGCGGATGCGGAGAAACTGGTGGCAAAATCGCGTGCTGAGGAAAAAGAACGCGAGAACCAGGCAATCGGGACGCTCATTCAGGATCCGGAAACGGGGGAGTATCGCCCTCGCCGCGAGGATGATGACTAATCGGCATGCCGTGGCTTGAGTACGGCACGTCGAGACGATACCTAAGGAAACAAGCGGCGTTCCGGGCGTTTTGAGCCCCACTTCGCGTATCGCCCAGTCCCGGAGTCCCATGAGCCAGACAATGCATTTTCTCGGTATGCCGGGACAGGTGGCAGACGAAATCAGTGCATTCGACTGGAGCAGCACATCACTTGGGGGGGCGGAATACTGGCCGCCCGCCTTGGTGACGACGCTTCGGCAGGTTCTCGCCACCCGCCAACCCACGTGCTTCTGGTGGGGAGACGATCTTCTCCAGTTCTACAACGACGCCTATCTGCCGATGCTCGCCGGTCGGGAGAAAAGCGCGCTCGGTCAGCCGTTTCGGGAGTATTGGGCCGATGTCTGGGACGGCATCGAGCCTTTCGTGCTGCGTGCGCAGGCGGGCGAGGGCACTTGGATCGAGAACCTTCCCTTGCGAATTTTGCGCAACGGGATCATGCAGGACAGCTTCTGGACCTTCTCCTACAGTCCTCTCTACGACGACCAAGGAAAGATTGCTGGCCTCTTGAACGTTGTCACCGAGACCACGAGCGCGGTTTTAGACCGTCAGGCGCTTGAAGAGGCCTATCTCGAAGCGCAAAAGCACCTCGATGAGCGAGAACAGTATGAGGACGAACTCAAGCTGTTGAACCGCGAACTTGCGCACCGGATGAAGAATACGCTCGCCATGGTCCAGTCGATCGTCAGCCAGAGCCTGCGCGGCGCAACCTCGATCCCGGAAGCGGCTGCGACGATCGGCGGACGCATCCAGACGCTCGCCAAGGCGCAGGACGTGCTCACCGGGATGAGTGTCACCGCCGCCGAGATTACCGCAATCACGCGAACGGCTGTCGCGCCCCATATCGATGGCGACGATCGGATCTCGATCGTCGGGCCTGAGGTCTATCTCTCCGCCCAGCAGGCTCTTGGTCTATCGCTCGCGATCCACGAGCTTGCCACCAACGCCACAAAATACGGCGCCCTTTCGCGACCGGAAGGCCGCATCAGCGTCCGCTGGAGCAAGGGCGAGGACAACCGTTTCACCTTCGACTGGCAGGAAAGCGGCGGCCCGCCGGTGACGGAGCCGACCCTTCGCGGTTTCGGCTCGCGGCTCACTGAACGTGTCGTCTCCGATCTCTTCCAGGGGCAGGCCGCTATCCGCTTCGAGCCCACGGGCGTGTCCTTTTCCCTGATCGGCAAGCTGCACGATGCGGATGATCTCGACAACTGATCCATGCGGGCTTGCCAAGCCGAGAGCCGAGACGCTTGACCCTTCCGCCCGCTCATGGCACCAGACGGGCCGCAACCTGAGCCAACCCGATGGATAGCCCGATGACCACGCCCCTTGCCCCGCATATGGACCCCAAGCGCTCCTTTCAGGCGCTGATCCTGACGCTGCACGCCTACTGGGCAGACAAGGGATGCGCGGTGCTGCAGCCCTACGACATGGAAGTCGGCGCCGGCACCTTCCATCCGGCAACGACGCTGCGGGCGCTCGGGCCGAAGCCCTGGCGTGCCGCTTACGTCCAGCCCTCGCGTCGCCCCTCGGACGGACGCTACGGCGAAAACCCGAACCGGTTGCAGCATTATTACCAGTATCAGGTCATCCTGAAGCCGAACCCGTCCAACCTGCAGGAGCTCTATCTCGGCTCGCTGAAGGCGATCGGCCTTGATCCGCTGCTGCATGACATTCGCTTTGTCGAAGACGACTGGGAAAGCCCGACGCTGGGTGCCTGGGGTCTCGGCTGGGAATGCTGGTGCGATGGCATGGAAGTCTCGCAGTTCACCTACTTCCAGGCTGTTTGCGGCATCGACTGCTCGCCGGTTGCAGGTGAACTCACCTATGGTCTCGAGCGCCTCGCCATGTATGTCCAGGGCGTCGACAACGTCTACGACCTGAACTTCAACGGCCGCGAAGGCGAAGAGAAGATCTCCTACGGCGACGTTTTCCTGCAGGCCGAGCAGGAGTATTCCCGCCACAACTTCGAATTCGCCAACACCGAGATGCTGCATCGCCATTTCATCGATGCCGAGAAGGAATGCCAGGCCCTGCTCGCGGCCGGCGCGCCTTCTGACTCGGAAAACCAGCGTCTGCACAAATGCGTCTTCCCGGCCTATGACCAGTGCATCAAGGCCTCCCACATCTTCAACCTGCTCGACGCCCGCGGCGTCATCTCGGTCACCGAACGCCAGGCCTATATCGGCCGCGTCCGCGCGCTGGCGAAAAGCTGCGGCGAGGCGTTCCTGCTGACGGATGCCGGTGGGGCGAATTTTGGCCGGGCTGCCTGAGCTTTCTAAAACTCCAGCCCCGCCGCCACGCGGTTCTCGATCCGGACGACCAGGCCGTGGATCTTCGCAATCAGCACGTCGAAGTCGATGGGCTTGGTAAGGTAGCTCTCGGCACCTGCGCCTAAGCCCTCGATCATCTTTTCCCGGTCTGCGAGCGCCGTCAGGAAGAGGAAGGGCATGTTGGAGAATTGCGGGTGGTTGATCTGCAATTCGCCGAGCATGGAGATACCGTCCATCTCCGGCATGGTGATGTCGGAAATCACGATATCAGGCCGATGGGTGAGGATCTTGTCGAGGCCCTCCTTGCCGTTTTCCGCCTGCAGCACGCGAATTCCGGCATCCTCCAGTTCCTCGGCGATCAGTTCGCGGACGTCTCTTTCGTCTTCGACGCAAAGCACGGTGATCATGGCAGTTTTCCTTTCTGACCCTTGGTTCAGGCGGCGCTGACCTCCGGCGCCGGTTCGGCAGTGTCTTTGGCTGCAGGTCCCTGTACCGGCAGCACAAGCGTGAAACAGGTGCCCTTTCCCCGTTCGCTTTCGACAAAGATGTCGCCGTCATGCAGGGTCACGATCTGCTTGACGAGCGACAGGCCGATCCCCGTGCCGGCAATGCCGGTCGAGGTGCGGGCGCGGAAATAGGGCTGGAAGAGTTTCGGCACATCCTCCGCGTCGATGCCGACGCCTTCGTCCTTGACTGAGAGAAAGACAAAGCCGTCTTCCTCCCAGCCGCGAATGGTGATGTCGGGCGCGCGCGGCGCATATTTGACGGCGTTGGACAGCAGGTTGGTCAGCACCTGGGAAATCCCCAGCGCATCGCAACGGATGACGGGCGGCAAAGCCTCGATTTCGGCGTCGAACCGGTGATGCTGAGATGAGAGCTTCTGCCGCTTGATGGCCTGCTCGATCAACTTGTGCAGAGAGCAGTCGACCAATGTCAGCTCGATCTTGCCGGTGTCCATGCGCCCGGCAGACAGGAAGCTCTCCATCAGCACCACCATGCGGGCAACGGCCGATCGGATCTGCTGCGTCTTGTCCGCGAGAAAGCGCGTCTCCATCTCGCCTTTCTTGCGCTGGATGCGCTGCGCAGCACCGTCGATGATCGCGAGCGGCGTGCGGAATTCGTGGCTGGTCATCGCCACGAACTGCCGCTGCATCGCGTTGATGTTCTTCTCCTGCTGCAGTGCCTCTTCCAGCGCTGCTGCCTGGGCGGCGATTTCGGCGGTGCGCTGATGGACCGTTCTTTCGAGCGCGTCGCGGTGGCGGATGAGATCCTTTTCGGCCCGCTTGCGCAGCGTGATGTCGGAGTAACTCAACACATAGCCGCCATTCGACAGCGGCTCCGAGCGCACGGCCAGTACCTTGCCACTTTTGCGTTCGCGCTCAAAGCTGTAGGGCAGGCCGAGTGCTGCCTGCTCAATCCGCTCGCGCACCATGACTTCTGGGTCGCCATCGCCCCATTCTCCGCGGTTGGCATTGTAGCGGAGGATGTCTTCGAACTTGGAACCAGGCGGAAACATCTCCGGCGGAATGTTCATCAGGTCGTAGAGTCGCCGGTTTGCCATCAAGAGCCGCGAGCGATTGTCGAAGACGCCGATCCCGCCGGGAATGGCATCGAACACCTGTTCCAGCAGCCCAAAGGCCTTGCGCTGGTCGGCAGTTGCGATTGCAACCTCGGCAAAGAGGTCGGAGGAGGGGCCGCGGATCCGCCAGACATGCACCTTGACCGGATAGACAGTCCCGTTCCGCCGCCGCTGGATCGCGTCGAAGGTGACGCTCTGGGCAGTGCCTTCGACGAGCGGCATGAGCTTGGCGCGATAATCGAGTTCGGAGATGCCCACCTTGAGCGAAGCAGGTGTCATGCCGGTCAGGGCTTCGCGCGCATAACCCGTCCGGACACTCGCCGTCGCATTCGTCCGGCTGATCGTGAAGCGCTGCGGCTCGAATATATAGATCTCGTCGGTCGAGAGCTCGACCATGTCGAGAAGGGAAGACGTGCAGCCATTGCGCTGCTGGATGATCGGCCCGATGTCCTGGGCGAGCAGCCGGAGTGCCGACAGGCTTTCCAGATTGATGGGCCTTTCGCTCCGGCTGAAGAAGACGCCGATGCCGAAATCCGGATTGCCGGGCAGGCTAATGGGTATCCAGTAGGGGTGGAGGTCTTCGCGCTCGGCGATACATTCGGGCATGCACACGCCCGGCGGCAGGTCGATCGGCAGGTCCAACTGGTCCGCCGTGTTGTGATGCAGCAGCCGTTGCCGGTCCTGTCCCGCGTCGCGCACATAGATCGCCGCCATCTCCGAAAGATCGAGTTGCGGTAGCGCAGTGATGATCGAAAGAATTTCCTTCAGCGTATCGCTGAGCCGTCGATCTGGGATCGCCGCCTTCAGAATTTCGCGGCTGGCGAGCAGGGCCCACGAGGGCAGAGTATTCCAGGTCATAGCTTGCATGCGACAGCTCCGCTGCAAAAACCTACCGAATGCTCACATTAGTGGTCTCGGATTAACAGAGCGGCTCCCGTATGTGTCGAATTTGAAGCAAACTTCCATGGCGTTTTCCGGCTCGCCGTCTCGGGCTTGCCGGAACTTCGATCATGACTTTCCCATATTGACCCGCTAACGTGCGGCCATATCAGCTGGGAGCCTGCCATTCATGTTTACGACACTGGCCATCATCGCCGCCATCGGCGCCTACCTCGTCTTCATCTACAACGGTCTGGTCAAGGCCCGGCAGATGGCGGAGGAAGCCTGGTCGGGCATTGATGTGCAGTTGAAGCGCCGGGCAGATCTCATCCCCAATCTGATCGAGACGGTGAAGGGGTATGCCGGCCATGAGAAGGAGACGCTGGAGAACGTCGTCGAATTGCGCAACAAGGCCCAGGCCGTGCCGGCGGGCGATGTCGCTGGCCGCGCCCAGGCCGAAGGCCTGCTCGGGGCGGCGCTGGGCCGGATCATCGCGCTGGCCGAAGCCTATCCGGATCTGAAGGCCAACGAGAACTTCCTCGAGCTGCAGCGTTCGCTCGAAACCGTTGAAGGCGAGATCCAGATGTCGCGCCGCTATTACAATGGCGCGGCCCGCGATCTGAACGTCAAGGTCGAGAGCTTCCCCAACAACCTCGTCGCCGGCCAGTTCGGCTTCTCGAAGAAACCCTATTTCGAGATTGCCAACGAGGCCGACCGTGCGGTACCGACGGTCAAGTTCTGACGTCCACTTCCAGCGGGTTCCGGAAAACTGTTCTAAGGTTTTCCAACCAGAACCCGCGACCGGTTAAACAGGCAAAGCATGCTTCTTTGCAGGCCTGCTGAAGACCATGCATAGAGACTGAGATCAATGACGACTGACAGTGTGACCATCCTTCCGCCCACCCATGCCCTCACCGGCAAGGTGAGCCCTCCGGGTTCGAAATCCATCACCAACCGTGCTTTGCTGCTCGCAGGCCTCGCCAAGGGGACGAGCCGCCTGACCGGCGCGCTGAAGAGCGACGACACCCGCTACATGGCCGAAGCGCTCCGTCAGATGGGCGTCACCGTCGAGGAGCCGGATGCGACCACCTTCGTCGTCACCAGCACGGGCGAGTTGAAGTCGCCTGCGGAACCGCTTTTCCTGGGCAATGCCGGCACAGCCACTCGATTCCTCACCGCAGCACTCGCTTTGGGCAAGGGCCGCTACGTCGTTGATGGCGACGAGCACATGCGCAAGCGGCCGATCAAGCCGCTGGTCGAGGCGCTGCAATCGCTCGGCGTTGCCATCGCCGCGCCCTCCGGTTGCCCTCCGGTCGCGATCGACGCCAACGGCGCTTTCAAGAAGAACCACGTGGTCATCGATGCCGGCCTTTCGAGCCAGTATGTCTCGGCCCTCCAGATGGCGGCGGCCTGCGGTTCGGAGCCGTTCACCATCGAGCTTGCCGGTGCCGATATCGGCGCCCGAGGCTACATCGACCTGACGATGTCGGCCATGCGCGCCTTCGGCGCCAGGGTCGAGCAGCCGACATCGGCCTCCTGGGTCATCCAGCCAACCGGCTATACCGCGACCGATTTCCACATCGAGCCGGATGCCTCTGCCGCCACCTATCTCTGGGGCGCGGAAGTCCTGACCAACGGCCAGATCGATATCGGCACGCCATCGGATGCCTTCACCCAGCCGGACGCAAAGGCCTATGACGTGATCGCCCAGTTCCCGAACATGCCGGCCGTGATCGATGGCAGTCAGATGCAGGATGCGATCCCGACGATTGCCGTGCTCGCCGCCTTCAACGAGACGCCCGTGCGCTTCGTTGGCATCGAGAACTTGCGCGTCAAGGAATGCGACCGCATCCGCGCCGTCTCCACTGGCCTCAACAACATCCGCGAGGGCCTGGCCAAGGAAGAGGGCGACGACCTCGTGGTCTTCTCGGACCCGTCGCTCGCAGGCCAGTCGCTGCCGGCTGACATCGATACCTTCGCCGATCACCGCATCGCCATGAGCTTTGCGCTCGCGGGTCTCAAGATCCGCGACATCACCATCCTCGACCCCGGTTGTGTCGCCAAGACCTATCCCGCCTACTGGGATGCGCTCGCCTCACTCGGCGTCGAACTCGTCAGGAACGATCCGAAATGACCTCACTGCTTCGCCTGTGCTCCGCCTTCCTTCTCTTTCTCTGGATGGCATGCGGCGCGCAGGCTGAAGAGGTCATCCGCGACTACCACGCCGATATCGTGGTCCTGCCCGACGCTACGATCGAGATGACGGAAACGATCACCGTCAATGCCGAGGGCAACGAGATCAGGCGCGGAATTTTCCGCGACTTCCCGCTTTATGCCCAGGATGCGCGGGGCTTTCGCCAGAAGGTCGATTTCGAGCTGATTTCGGTTGAACGGGACGGTCGGCCGGAAGCCAACCATACCGAAACCGTCTCCGGCGGCATCCGTATCTATACCGGCTCAGCCGACGTCTTCCTCCAGCCAGGCGAATACACCTACACCATAACCTACCGGACCGGCCGGCAAATCCGTTACTTCGACGATCACGACGAGCTCTATTGGAACGTGACAGGCAATGGCTGGCTCTTCCCGATCGATCGCGCGGGCGCGACCGTCACGCTTCCAGATGATGCCGTTCCGACAAGAACCACCGTCTACACCGGTCCATCGGGTTCCACCGCTCAGAACGCCCGTGAAATCCCGGGATCGAACGGTCTCGAATTCCAGACCACGCAGCCACTGAGCCCGAACGAAGGCCTGACCATCGTGCTCGCCTTCGACAAGGGCGTGGTGGCAGCGCCCTCGTCGGAAGACAGCACCTGGTGGTTCATCCGCGACAACCTCAACACCATCATCGGCTTCGGCGGCCTGGCCGTCATCTTCCTCTATTACCTGCGCTCCTGGGTCGCCGTCGGCCGCGATCCGCCAAAAGGTATCGTGGTCCCCCGCTGGGATCCGCCGGAAGGCATCTCTCCTGCGCTAGTTAATTACATCGATAACAAAGGCTTCTCAGGTGCCGGCTGGACAGCACTTTCCGCCGCAGCACTCAATCTCGCAGTTGCTGGCTATGTCGAGCTCGATGATCTCGACAGCAGCATCACCATCCGCCGCACGAAGAAGACCGTCACCAGCAAGCTGCAGTCCGGTGAGGCTGCTCTGATTGCGGAAATTCCGTCAAGCGGCGACACGCTCGTCATCGACAAGGCCAACGGCAAAAAGGTGCAATCGGTCGGTAACCGCTTCCGCCAGGCCATCGAAAAGGAACACCGCAACAAGTACTACAATGGCAATCCCGGCTACACTTCGCTCGGCATCGGCCTCTCGATTGCCGTGGTCGCAGCACTTTTCATTTTCGGAGACCTCGACGAGGACGTCTATGCGCTGATCTTCGTGCCGACCTTCTTCTCGGTGTTCTTCGGTACTTTCACCATCGGGCTGGTCAACTCGTTCAGGCGGGGCCGCTCTCTCTTCAGCAAGATCATCGCCGTCCTGGCGCTGGCCCTGATCGGCTTTGTCGCGCTCTCCACCATGAGCCTGATGCTGATCTCCATGTGGATGGACCTCGAATCCACCCACCAATTCCCGGTGCTCATCGCCTTCGGTGGCATCCTCCTGGTCAACCTGCTCTTCTTCTTCCTGATGGGCGCGCCGACGCCGCTCGGCCGCAAGCTGATGGACGGCATCGAGGGCCTGCGCATTTATCTGACATTGGCCGAAAAGGACCGGATGAACATGGCCGGCGCGCCGACGATGTCGCCCAGCCATTTCGAAAAGCTCCTGCCTTACGCGGTGGCCCTCGGCGTCGAAAAGCCCTGGTCGCGGACCTTCGAAACCTGGCTCGCAACCGCTGCCGCAGGCGCCGCGACCGCCGCCTACAGCCCCGGCTGGTATCACGGCAGCAATCCCGGCGGGTTCGGTGACCGCATCGGCGGCTTCTCATCGTCCATGGCCTCAACCATCGCCTCCACCATCCCGACGCCACCGCCTTCCAGCTCCTCGTCCTCGTCAGGCTTCTCCGGCGGCTCCTCCGGCGGTGGCGGCGGCGGCGGTGGCGGGGGAGGGTGGTAGCCATCCACCTCCCCCTTGTGGGAGGAGGTCGCGCGTAACGCGCGGGTGGGGGGGATCCCCTGGCCGCCGCCTGATCCACCCGCCATTTTGCGCCGATCCATGGATGACTTTTGTCGCAGGGCTTGCTAAGTCCGCCGCAGCCTCAAGCAACATCTCGAAAAGTCAGACCCGATGCCCGATCTCCTGCTCGAACTCCGCTCCGAAGAAATCCCCGCCCGCATGCAGCGCAAGGCGGCTGGCGATCTGAAGAAGATGGTCACCGATGCGCTTGTCGATGCGGGTCTCACCTATGAGGGCGCGCGCGAATACTGGACGCCCCGGCGCCTGACGCTGGATATCCGTGGCCTAACCGCCCGTTCCGCCGACATCAAGGAAGAGAAGAAGGGCCCAAGCGTCTCGGCGCCTCAAGGAGCGATCGACGGCTTCCTGCGCGGCGCTGGCCTCACCTCGATCGACCAGGCCATCATCAAGACCGATCCGAAGAAGGGCGATTTCTACGTCGCCTACATGGAAAAGCCCGGCCGTGCGGCCGAAGAGATCATCGCCGATGTCATGCCCGGCATCATCAGGGCCTTCCCCTGGCCGAAGTCGATGCGCTCGGGCTTTGCCTCGATGCCCAAGGGCTCAAGCTTTGGCGGCATCGAGGGCAAGGGCATGGAAAGCCTGCGCTGGGTGCGCCCGCTGCAGTCGATCGTCTGCACCTTCGGCCCCGAGCATGACGAAGTGCAGGTCATCCCCTTCGAGATCGATGGCATTGTGGCGGGCAACGTCACCTATGGCCACCGCTTCCACGCGCCCGACGCCATCACCGTCAAGCGCTTCGACGACTACGTTTCGAGCCTGGAACGCGCCAAGGTCATCCTCGATGCCGAGCGCCGCAAGGACATGATCCTGCATGACGCCCGCGACATCGCCTTTGCCAATGGCCTGGAACTGGTCGAGGACGAGGGCCTGCTGGAGGAAGTCTCCGGCCTCGTCGAATGGCCGCAGGTCCTGCTCGGCACGTTCGAAGAGGATTACCTCTCGATCCCTGCCGAGATCATCCGCCTGACGATCAAGACCAACCAGAAGTGCTTTGTCGTGCGCCCTCAAGGGCAGCCGGACAAGCTCTCCAACCATTTCATCCTGATCTCCAACATACAGGCCACCGACGGCGGCCGCGAGATCATGCATGGCAATGGCAAGGTCGTGCGCGCCCGCCTGTCCGATGCCCTCCATTTCTGGAAGCGCGACCAGGGCGACCTGCCGGACCTCGACACGCTGAAGGCATCCGCCGCCAAGTTCGATCTGGATCTCAGGAAGCCGCTCGACCAGCGCATGGCGAAGCTCGACGCGCTGAACGTCACCTTCCACGCCAAGCTCGGCACGCAAGGCGAGCGCGTCGCGCGCATCCGGGCGCTGGCCAAGGTGCTGGCTCCGATCGTGGGCGCCGATGCCGCCCTCGTCGACCGCGCCGTGGTGCTGGCGAAAGCCGACCTGCGCACCGAAGCCGTCGGCGAATTCCCCGAACTCCAGGGCGCGATGGGCCGCAAATACGCACTTCTGCAGGGCGAGAACGCCTCTATCGCTGCCGCGATCGAAGATCACTGGAAGCCGAATGGCCCTTCCGACCGCCTGCCGGAAGACAAGGTCGGCCTGACAGTCGCGCTCGCGGACAAGCTGGACACGCTTGTGGGCTTTTGGGCGATCAACGAAAAGCCGACCGGCTCGAAGGATCCCTATGCGCTGCGTCGTGCGGCGCTGGGTGTTGTGCGGATGATTTTGGAGAAGGGTATCCGGCTGCCGATCGCATCGGTCGCCAAGGATGCCGACCTCCTCTCCTTCTTCCACGACCGCCTCAAGGTCTATCTCCGCGACCAGGGCGCCCGCCACGACATCATCGATGCCGTGCTGACGCCTGAGGCCGACGATCTCCTGATGGTCGCTCGCAAGGCAGAGGCCTTGACCGCCTTCATCACCTCGGAAGACGGCCTGAACCTCTTGTCCGGCACCAAGCGCGCCACCCAGTTGCTGGCAGCCGAAGAGAAGAAGGGCACCGTCGTCGCCGATGGCGTCTCGGAAGCGCTGTTGAAGCTCGACGCGGAAAAGTCCCTCTTTGCCGCCATCCAGTCCGCCTCGAAATCCGCCGCCGAGGCCGTGGCATCGGAAGACTTCCGCTCCGCCATGCAGGCACTCTCGACGCTGCGCGGCCCGGTCGACAAGTTCTTCGAGGACGTCCTGGTCAACGACGAGGACGCCGCCATCCGTGCCAACCGTCTGGCGCTCCTGAAGGCGATCCGCGAGGCGACTGCAACGGTCGCCGACTTCTCCAAGATCACAGGCTGATGATTTGAGACCCCGCTTCGGCGGGGTTTTTCATTTCCAGTGACCGTTTTCTGACCGCGATATCTTGTGTTATTCTTGACGCGAAGAAAGCCGGAGGCCACTCGCATGAACAAGCCCGTCCAGGTGACCATCGCTGAGCCCTTTGACAGCTTCATCGACGCCCAGCTCGAAAGCGGCCAGTTTAAGTCGGCGCAAGAGGTGGTCGAAGCCGGTCTGCAGCTTTTGAAGGAGGAGCAGGCCAGGGTCGAATGGCTGCGCAACGCGCTGATCGAGGGGGAAAACAGTGGGCCCTCCGTTTCTTTCGATCCAGAAGATCTCATGACTTCCGTTCGCGAAAGATGGAAAAGCCGTGGCTGAGATCCGGCTCAGTCCGGCCGCACGCCAGGATTTTCTCGAAATCGGTGACTACACGCGGGATCGATGGTCTGAGGCTCAAGCCGAGCGATACCTCAGGCAGATCCTTGCGATGATCGGGGAAATCGGAGTCCATCCGTTTTTAGGCAGCGAGGTACGTTCATTGCGGCCTGGTTACCGCCGCAGGCGTTGCGGCTCACATCTGATCTTCTACGTCATTCTGGAGGATAGCATGGTGGAAGTTGTGCGCATCATTCACGAGCGAGCCGACTATCTGGGTAAACTGGACGACTGACCTTGATGCCCCCCAAGATTCTCATAAGCGCCTGCCTGCTCGGGCGCCCTGTCCGTTACGACGGCAAGGGCAAGCCCCTCCACGATCCCCTGATTGAGCGTTGGAAGACCGAGGGCCGGCTCGTCGGTTACTGCCCCGAACAGGCCGGCGGCCTGCCGACGCCACGTCCACCCGCTGAAATCGAAGGCGGCAAAAACGGTGACGATGTCCTTGCCGGTCGGGCCCGGGTGTTGGAAGTGACAGGCGGCGACGTCACTGCGGAATTTATCGAGGGTGGCCGCAAGGCCGTCGCCTTTGCCCGGGAGCAGGGCTGCGACGTAGCCCTTCTCATCGACGGCAGCCCGTCCTGCGGTTCCGACTTCATCTATGACGGCTCGTTTTCCGGCACCCGCCATCCCGGTTTCGGCGTCACGGCAGCCCTAATGCGCCAGGCAGGCATCGAAGTCTTCTCGGACCTGGAACTCGACAAGCTCGAAGCGCACATCAAAAGCATCCGCTGAAACGAGGAAGGCCGCCGGATTGCTCCGGCGGCCTTGTGTTCATGGAAGCGGTGTTCGCTCAGCTCGCCATGCGATACTGCGGCTGGCCGGCACCAGCCTGGCTGGTCTTGAAGCTGCGGATCAGGTCCAGCAGGTCGCCGGTGTCGTTGGCGAGAACCTCGGCCGAAGCTGTCGTTTCCTCGGCCATTGCCGCATTCTGCTGGGTTGCCGTATCGAGCTGGTTGACTGCGGACGAGATCGACCGAAGCGTCGTGTCCTGCTCCTGGGCGCTGTGCGAGATCTTCGAGACGATGTCGTTGGCGCTGGCGATCTGGTCGGAAATGCGCTTCAGCGCTTCGCCGGTCTGGCCGACCAGCTGCACGCCCTGTTCGACCTGAGCCGACGAGCGGGCGATCTGGTCCTTGATCTCCTTGGCGGCAGCCGCGGAGCGCTGGGCAAGCTCGCGAACTTCCTGCGCAACGACGGCGAAGCCCTTGCCGCTTTCGCCCGCACGGGCCGCCTCGACACCGGCGTTCAGTGCAAGCAGGTTGGTCTGGAAAGCGATTTCGTCGATCACGCCGATGATCTTGGTGATCTCGGCGGAAGACTGCTCGATGCCGCTCATGGCGTTGATCGCCTTGGTAACGATCTCGTCGCTCTGGCGGGCCTCGTCGCTGACCGTGCCGACGCGATTGGCGGCTTCCCGTGCGCCATCCGCCGTCTGGCGAACTGCGACGGTGAGCTCGTCGAGGGCGGCAGACGTCTCCTCCAGATTGGCGGCCTGACGTTCGGTGCGGGTGGCAAGCTCACCCGAGGCCCGACGGATCTCTTCCTTCGATACGGCAATATCGTTGCCCTTGAGGTTGACGCGGGCCATGGCCTCTTCGAGACGGGCGAGCGCATCGTTGAAGTTGTCACGGAGTGCCGCATATTTCGGGCCCAGATCGGCGCAACGCACCGTCAGGTCGCCATGGGCGAGCTGTTCCAGCGACTTGCCGATGGTCGAAACGACATGCGCCTGCTGGCGAGCTTCAGCAAGCTGCGCTTCTGCATTCTGGCTGCGTTCGCTGTCGAGTTCGCGTTTCTGCTCTTCCTGGCGGGCGGCGAGCGCATGGCGCTCGCGCACCTTGTCCTGCAGGCTCTTCGTGGCGGTCGCCATCATGCCGATCTCGTTGCTGAGGTCGGTATGCGGGATGGCAATGTTGACATTCTCGTCGGCCACGGCTTCCAGCGCGTCATGGATCGCCTTGAGCGGGGTGGTGATGTTGCGGATGACGAAATAGGCCGCGATCAGAGCAAGGAAGAAGATCCCGGCGGACATGCCGACCGTCTTCATGATGCTGGACCGGATCTCGGCCTTCAGGTCGTCGGTATAGAGGCCCGTGACAACGACGAGGTTCCAGGGCTCGAACGCCTTGCCGTAAGCGGCCTTCGGGAAGCTGTAATCGTTCGGATCCTGGCCCGGCTTGGGACCGATGAACTCTACGAAACCGCCGCCGGCGCGACCGAGCTTGACCAGTTCGTCGCGGTAGAGGAAGCCGTTGGGGTCGCCCTTGCCCTTGCCGGAATTGCCGACCAGTTTGGTATTGGGATGAAAAACCATCACGACGTCGTAGTCATAGGCGAAGAAATAGCCGTCCGGCTCGAAGCGCATCTTTCCAACCTGCCCGTAAGCGAGCTTCTGGGCCTCCTCGACGGAGAACTCGCCAGCCGCGGCGCGGTCGTTGTAGTCCTTCATGACCGAGAGCGCCGATTCCACCTGTGTTCTCAGAAGTTCATAGCGCTGCTGGTAGATGGTCTCGGTGGAGGAACGGACCTGCAGATAAGTGGCGGCGGCAAAAGCCGCCATCAGGCCACCGATCAGCAAGATCAGCTGGAAGGAAATCCGGAGGTTTTTCATGGGCGAGGGAGCTTTCGTCTGTCGTGCGGTTCGGGCGCCAGGGAGGTGGAACAGTCGAACGGATCGGCACGTCATGTCCCGAGTATTTGCAACACAGCCTCGCCTTTAAAGATTTAAATGAATTTAAGCGTCCACAGATGCGGCGATATGAAAAAATACCGATGATATATGCGGGAAGGGCTCACGGCATAACGCCCGGGACTGGGCCGGGCGTTATGTCCGTGTCGACCACGAGAGACCGCCGCGCCCGGATCGTTAGGCGGGCGGATGGGGGGATTAGTTTAGACGCAGGTCGAAGCCTGCCAGCGCCGGTGCCTTGTCGGCCTCGATCTGTGCATCGACGGCGGCGGTCGTTGCGCCATGGTCGATTTCGTTGACTGCGGGCAGGCCGCCTGCGACGATGGTCGAGCCGTCGGTGGCCCAGCCTGTCGCGGATGTGTAGACCACGACTGGCGAGCCGCCGAGCCAGCTCTCCACCCGCTTCAGCTTCTTTTCGCCATCTACATCGACCACTTCCGCGGTCTGGCTGCCGCTTGGAACGGTGGGGACCTGATAATCTGTCCGTCCAACCCGCGCAGCGGGCGGCGGGCAGTGGGCACAATCGATCGTCAAAATGCTCGGCTGGCTCGCGGAAAGCCCCGTCACGGTCGAGATCGAACCGGCTTGAGCCGGCATGGCAAGCGCCGAGACGGCAAGCATCATGGATGTCGAAACGATGAAACGCATCACGTTATTCCCCGATTGTTGGGATGAACATTAGCGATCGTTTCTTTCGATCCGGTCAGGAGCTTTGGTAAAATTTGAACGAATGATCGATTTCATGCTCCCGGCAGTGGGAGAGCGCTTGCCCGTCAGGCCTTTTCGCGCTCGATCGCCCGCCAGCCGATGTCGCGGCGGCAGAAGCCGTTCTCCCATTTTACAGCATCAACCAGGCCATAGGCCGCAGCCTGAGCCTCGGCTACGCTCGTGCCGCGGGCCGTGGCGTTGAGCACACGTCCACCCGTTGCCACCAGCTGGCCGTCTTTGATCGCCGTTCCCGCATGAAAGACCTTGGCACCATCGCGCGCCTCAGGAAGCGAGGCAATCGGCGTCGCCTTGTCATAGGCACCCGGATAGCCTTTGGACGCCAGCACCACGGTCAGTGCCGGGTCCTCGCTCCACTCGGCCGTCACTTGATCCAGCGTGCCGGTGGCCGAGGCATGGAGGATGGCCAAAAGATCGCTCTTCAGCCGCATCATCAGCACCTGGCATTCCGGATCGCCAAAGCGGACATTGTATTCGATCAGTTCGGGACCCTTCTCGGTGATCATCAGCCCGGCGAAGAATACGCCCTGGAAGGGGTGGCCCATCTCGGCCATGCCGCGCATCGTCGGCTCGATGATCTCCTTCATCGTCCGTTCGACCATCTCAGGTGTCATCACAGGTGCCGGCGAATAGGCGCCCATGCCGCCGGTATTCGGCCCGGTATCGCCGTCGCCGACGCGCTTGTGGTCCTGGGCGGTCGCAAGCGGCAGCAGCGACTTGCCGTCGGAGAGGCAGAAGAAGCTCGCTTCTTCGCCGTCGAGGAAGGCTTCGACCACGACTTCTGCACCGGCAGCCCCAAACGCGCCCTCAAAGCAATCGTCAATGGCAGCCAGCGCCTCGTCCAGCGTCATGGCAACCGTCACGCCCTTGCCGGCGGCCAGGCCATCGGCCTTGATGACGATCGGCGCGCCCTGTTCCCGCACATAGGCCTTGGCCTTCGGCGCGTTGTTGAAGCGCTGGTAAGCACCGGTCGGAATGTTGAAGCGGGCGCAGACATCCTTGGTAAAGCCCTTGGAGCCCTCGAGCTGTGCTGCGGCAGCCGATGGCCCGAACACGGCAATGCCCGCCTCGCGCAGCCTGTCGGCGATACCAGCCACCAGCGGCGCTTCCGGCCCGACGACGACGAAATCGATGCCCTTGTCCTTGCAGAAGGTGACGACCGCGCCGTGATCCTCGATATCGAGCGCAACAAGTTCCGCCTCTTCGGCGATCCCAGGATTGCCCGGTGAGGCATAAAGCTTCGTCAAAAGCGGCGACTGGGCAATCTTCCAGGCCAGCGCATGCTCGCGTCCACCCGACCCGATCAACAAAACCTTCATCGCCAGCCTCCAGTGCCACAAGGGAATGCCCGGCGGTTAAGGGGGAAGGGGAGAAAGGTCAAGCCGAATTGACCTTGGACGGCCCTGCTTTCCTGTGAAGTGGGGCGCATGCCCGTTGCCTTGCCGCATTCGCCCGCTATGGTCCGCACCCTGAATGAATGAATGGAACACCCATGGCCGACGACATCAGATCCATTGCCGCCCTCATCGCCACCGAGATCAACGCAAGGCCCGATCAGGTCATATCCGCCGTTGGCCTGCTGGATGAGGGTGCCACGGTTCCCTTCATCGCCCGCTACCGCAAGGAAGTGACCGGCGGCCTCGACGATACCCAGCTGCGCAATCTTGCCGAACGGCTGATCTATCTGCGCGAGCTGGCCGCCCGCCGCAAATCGATCTTCGAAAGCATCGACGGCCAAGGCAAGATGACCGACGATCTCGCCCGCAAGATCGCTCAGGTCACCACCAAGGCCGAGCTCGAAGATCTTTATCTGCCTTACAAGCCTAAGCGCCGCACCCGCGCCGGGATCGCCCGCGAGAAGGGTCTGCAGCCGCTCGCCGACGCGATCCTCGCCGACCGCACCAGCGACCCGCAGAAGCTGGCTACGGCCTACATCACCGAGGAAGTCCTCGACGTGAAGGCAGCGCTTGAAGGCGCCCGCGACATCATCGCCGAGCAGATCTCCGAAAACGCCGATCTCATTGGCCGGTTGCGCAACGACATGAAGGATCGCGCGATCCTCTATTCCAAGCTCGTCGATGGCAAGGCCGAGGCGGGTGCGAAATTCTCGGACTATTTCGACCATTTCGAACGCTGGGCAACCGTCCCCGGCCATCGGGCGCTCGCCATGCTGCGCGGCTGGAACGAGGAGTTCCTGTCGCTCTCGATCGAGGTCGACCGTGACGACACGTCCCCTGTTAAAACCAGCCAGCGCATGATCGCCGCCGCCTATCAGGTCGCCGGCAAAGGCCCCGCCGACCAGTGGCTGCTGGAGGTTGCCGGCTGGACATGGCGGGTGAAGCTCTCCGTGTCGCTGTCGCTCGACCTGATGCGCGATCTGCGTGAACGCTCCGAGGAAGAGGCGATCCACGTCTTCGCCCGAAACCTGAAAGACCTGCTGCTCGCCGCCCCCGCAGGCTCTCGCCCGACCATGGGCCTTGACCCTGGCATCCGCACCGGCGTCAAGGTCGCCGTCATCGATGGCACCGGCAAGGTGGTCGAGACGACGACCGTCTATCCCTTCCCGCCGAAGAACGACATCCGTGGCAGCCAGACCGAGCTTGCCAGCCTGATCCGCAAGCACAAGGTCGAGCTGATCTCGATTGGCAATGGCACCGGCAGCCGCGAGACGGAAAAGCTGGTGGCCGACATGCTCGCCCAGTTCCCGGCGACCGCGCCGAAGCCGACCAAGGTCATCGTCTCGGAAGCCGGCGCCTCCGTGTATTCTGCGTCTGAAACAGCAGCCAAGGAATTCCCCAATCTCGACGTCTCCCTACGCGGCGCCGTCTCGATTGCCCGTCGCCTGCAGGACCCGCTGGCCGAACTCGTCAAGATCGAGCCGAAGTCGATCGGCGTCGGTCAGTATCAGCATGACGTCGACCAGGGCCGCCTCGGCCGCTCGCTCGATGCTGTCGTCGAAGACGCGGTGAATGCCGTCGGCGTGGACGTCAACACGGCCTCCGCCCCGCTGCTCGCCCGCGTCTCCGGCCTCGGCAAGACGACGGCGGAGGCGATTGTTGCCCATCGCGACGAGACCGGCCCTTTCGCAAGCCGCAAGGATCTCCTGAAAGTCCCGCGCCTCGGCGCCCGCACGTTTGAGCAATGCGCCGGCTTCCTGCGCATTCCGAACGGCAAGGAGCCGCTCGACGCCTCCTCCGTCCACCCGGAAGCCTACGGCGTGGCGAAGAAGATCGTTGCCGCCTGTGGCCGCGACCTGCGCTCGCTGATGGGCGACAGCGCGACGCTGAAAGGCCTCGATCCGAAGCGCTTTATCGACGAGCAGTTCGGTCTGCCGACGGTGAAGGACATCCTTGCCGAACTCGAAAAGCCCGGCCGCGACCCGCGTCCAAGCTTCAAGACCGCGACCTTTGCGGAGGGCGTCGACGAGATCACCGACCTGAAAATCGGAATGACGCTCGAAGGCACCGTCACCAATGTCGCCGCCTTCGGTGCCTTCGTCGATATCGGCGTGCATCAGGATGGCCTGGTCCACGTTTCCCAACTGGCCGATCGCTTCGTCAAGGATCCGCATGAGGTGGTGAAGGCAGGCGATGTCGTGAAGGTCCGCGTCGTCGAGGTCGACGTCAAGCGCAAGCGCATTGCCCTCACCATGCGGAAAGACGGCGGCGAGGCGCAACAGCCCTCGATGCGCGGCGATGCCAAGGGCAATGCCAGCGCCATGAAGCATTCCAACGCTCGCCCGCCGAAGCCGGAACAGCCGGCGATGGGTGGTCTGGGTGCGGCGCTTGCCGAGGCCATGCGCAAGAAATAGCATAAAAAAACAGGCCGGAGCTCATCACTCCGGCCTGCCCATCGCCCCTCGAAAGCTACCGCTCAATGAGCGGCTGCACAGTCCTGGCAGAATGGCGTATGCGGCACGGCTTTCAGCCGCTCGATCGAAATCGGCTCGCCGCATGTCACGCATTGACCATACCGCCCCTTGGCAATTCGGTCCAGAGCGGCATCGATCGCTCGCAATTCCTCCTCGCCGACCTGGCCGAATTCCTCCAGCACTTCGTCGTTCTCCGCCTCGGTGGCGCGTTCGGTGCTGTCGGCACTCTTCAGGGTGCCGAGATCGGTATCGATCTTTTTCAGCCGCCGCTCGATCTCGTCCTTGCGGGCGAGCAGGATGCGTTCGAAATGGGCTGTGTCCATGGCTTGTACGGGGTTCTCCATCATAGCATCACCGATCGACCAGCACGGAGATCTTCGAGTGGCGCACCACCCGGTCTGCCGTGGCGCCGATGAAATAGTTCGAGAAGTCGGGCACATGCGAACCAACGATGATCAGGTCCGCCTTGTGCTCCTCGGCTGTCGCCAGGATCTCGCGGGCTGGGGCGCCGGAGCGGATCTCGATATGGGCGCTGACCCCTGTCGTTTCCTTGAGCGTGACGAGCTTGGCCTTGGCGTCGTTGATCGCTCCCTCGATGAGGTCGACCGGAACGTCGATCGCCAGGTAGCCGGGGATGTCCTCGATGATGGTCAGAAGCACGATCTCGCCGCCTGCGTCGAGCAGGGACTTGGCCTTGGTCAGGATCGTCTCGCCGACCGCAATGGCTGCCGGATCGACCGGAACGATGATCTTCTTGTACATCTTGCTCTCCTTTGTCACCCACCGGGTGTTTCCTCTTTATGGGAGCAGAATGCGTCCCGCGTGGCCGCGCCGCATTGATCAGGATCAACTTTGAGGCGTGTCGGGTCGTCAATCTTTATCGAACGATGTTTCGAAGAAATGTCGTCTTTTGTGAACGACGGTTTTATCCCATATCTGTGTCCAGAGGTCGCTTTCGGCCGCAGGAGAAACGTGATGACATCCGCCCATGCAGAAACCGCATCCTTTGCCTTAAGCCGCCCCGTGCATGTCGGCCGCGCCCATCTCGTCGTGCGTGATCTGGAGATGATGGCCGGCTTCTATGAGAAGGCCCTCGGGCTGAAGCGCTTGGCGCATGGACCGAGTGGTGTCGAGCTCGGCGCCGGTGATCGCGTTCTTCTGACCCTGACGACGCGCGGCGATGCAGCCGCTGCACCCCGCAATGCAGCCGGTCTCTTTCACAACGCCTTCCTCATGCCCGATCGCGCCGAGTTGGCCCACTGGCTGGCGCACGCTGCCAATCTCGGCCTCCAGTTCGAAGGTGCCAGCGACCACCTTGTGAGCGAGGCGATCTACCTCTCCGACCCGGAAGGCAACGGCATCGAGGTCTACCGGGATCGCCAGCCGAGCGAATGGACCTATCATCCTGATGGGACCGTCGAGATGGACACGCGCCGGCTTGATCTGCAGGCGCTCTATGACGGTGCTCCGAAGACCCCGTGGGCCGGCATCTCGCCGGACGCGGCTCTTGGACATATTCATCTCCAGGTCGGCGACGTGCCTGAAGCGGACCGTTTCTACGAAGGCGTGCTTGGTCTGAAGAAGATGGCGAGCTATCCGGGAGCGAGCTTCTATGCCTCCGGCAGCTACCACCATCATGTGGCCGCCAACATCTGGAACAGCCGCAAGGCGCCAGCTCGCACAGGGGCAATGACCGGGCTCCAGGACTACGAACTCGCCTTCAACGATCACTCTGTTCTGACCGACGTGCTGACCACTCTGGAAAGCCTGGAAATCAGGGTGGAGCGGACCGCGCGCGGCTTCAGTCTCGCAGATCCATGGGGCATCGGTCTGACGCTGGTCGCACCTCAGAGCTGATCTGCCGTATCCGAAACACTGACCGTGTTATTCCCGGTGGAACGGATGTTGTTCCCGCACGTTGAAGGACGTCGCGAGGGAACAACATCATGTCATCATCTATCAGCCGAGAGAAATGCCTGTCCGGGAGCGTCCGGTGAACGTGCAGGTCAACCATCGCCATAGCCCCTCTCGCAAGGTCCGATTCAAGAAGACGGGGCTCGACTATGTCGTGTCCTGGTCGGTCATTGGTCTTTTTCTGATCTTTGCGCTTGTCGCGCTGCATCTGGCTTCGTTCATCCTCATCCCGCTGACCATGGCGATCGTCGTCGGCCTCATCCTCGGAATTGCGGCTGACCGTCTCGGCAAGCTCGGCATGCCGCCCACTGTGACGGCCGTCATCTTGTCCGGCCTTTTCCTGGTCCTGCTACTCGTTCTGGTCAGCATCGTCTGGACGCCGATCAACATGTTGGTCGAAAATGGTCCGGACATGATCAATCGCACGATCGAATATCTTGAGGGTATTCCGTGGATGCAGCGGCCCCTGGCGATCCTGTCGCGCGGGCCGGATTCCATGGAAACAATGCTGGAGAATTCCGGCACCATTCTTTCGACCGTTGCAGCCGGCGTGACGCCAGCCCTTCTCCAGCTCTTAATCTTCATCGCCGGCCTGTTGCTTTTCCTGTCCTGTCGGTTGGCACTGCGTCGAGAACTGATCCGCGCCTTTTCCGACCGTGCGCGTCGTCTGAAGGCCATCCGCCTTTTCAACGAGGTCGAGGAAGCACTCGGCTATTATTTTGCGACGGCGGTCGTCGTTTACGGTATCTTCGGTGCTGTCGCCGCAGTGGTCGCGTGGATCGGCGGTCTGGGTACACCGGCGCTTTGGGGTGTGGCGGCCTTCCTGCTCAGCTTTATCCCGTTTCTCGGCATTGCCATGGTCACCATAGCCATGGCGATCGCCGGCTTGCTGGTGCATGAAAGCCTCTTTATCGGCCTCCTGCCGGCCTTTGTCTTCTTCCTTCTCGATGGTCTCCTGGAAAACCTGCTGATCCCGGCGGTAATGGGCAAGCGGCTGCAGATGAACGCCTTCATGCTCTTTGTCGCCATCGTCTTCTGGACCTGGTTATGGGGTGCCGTGGGCGCCATGCTCGCAGTCCCGCTGACCTTGATCTGCATGACGCTGTATGGCGGGATCGTGCCGCAGACCCGGATACAGCCCAATCTTCCTGGCTGAGGGACTGTCATTCACCCGTCATGGCCAGGGCCTATGCACCGCCGAAAACCACAAACGGTGCATCCATGACTGACACTCTCGCCCGCCTGCGGCTCGGCATCATCGCAGATCCCCAATATGCCGACCTCGACCCGGATCGGGAGCGGGACCGCTACTTCCGCCGCTCGCTCGACAAGCTCGGTGAAGCCGTGCAGCACTTCAATGCGCAGAACCTCGATGCCGTGGTGGTGCTGGGCGACCTGATCGACCGCGGTTGGGAGAATTTCCCACCCGTTCTCGATCTTCTCGAGACGTTGCAGGCGCCGCGCATTCTCCTGCCGGGCAATCACGACTTCATGGTCGACCCTGCGCGCCTGGCGCAGGTTTACCCCAGGCTCGGGATGCCGGCGCCCTATCATGCAGTGCGAATGAAGGGCCTTCGTCTACTGGTCACAGATGGCAACGAGATCTCGCTCTTCGCTCCGCCGGAAGGCGACCCAAGGCGGATCGAAGCCGAGCAGCGTCTTGCTGCGTTGCGGGAACAAGGTGCGCCGAACGCCAACAGGTGGAATGCCGGCATTTCCGATCGTCAGATGACCTGGATCGCCGATCAACTTGCGGCCGCCGAGGAAAGCGGCGAAGACGTCATTCTTCTCGGGCACTACCCCATCTACCCGCCATCCGATCATGCGCTTTGGGGTGCAGAGGCTCTCTCCGGTCTCATCGCCGAGTCCCCCTCGGCCCTGGCCTACCTAAACGGCCACCAGCACACCGGCAATTATGCCGAGAAGAACGGCGTTCACTTCGTCAACTTCCGTGGCATGGTCGATACGGAGCATCAGAACGCCTTCGCGGTCCTTTCCATCTTCGATGACCGGATCGAGATCGCGGGACATGGGCGCGAACCCGACCGCAGCCTTCAGCTGCGTCCCGGCAAGCGCCGTACAGGCATCTTCGCTGACAATTCACTGACAGCCTGCTGACGTGAATTCGTCATAAATATCTGAAACTTGCCAAGGGTGATGCTCATCACTCCTTTGTGACTTCAATCGGATGTTCCAAGGCGTCAAACATAGGATGCCCTGCTAACGATCGCCGGTGCGTCCGGCTGAGCCCCTGGAGAAAAGCTGATGAAGTTGAAACTCGTTCTGTCTGCCGCGACGGCGATCTGTCTTGGCGTGACCGCAGCCATTGCTGCGGGCGAACCGCAGGCCGTGCGTCAGGATGAAATGAAGAAGGTCGGCGGTGCCATGGGCGCGCTCGGCGGTATCGCCAAGGGCGAGAAGCCCTATGACGCGGAAGCCGTGAAGGCAGCCCTTACTACGCTCGCCGAAGTCGGCAAGACCTTCCCCGACCATTTTCCCGCGGGCACCGAAACCGGCATGGAATCCGAAGCCGCGCCGGCGATCTGGCAGAACATGGACGACTTCAAGGCCAAGTCCGCCAAGCTCGCTTCCATCGCGGAAGCCCAGCTCGCCGCACTTCCGGCTGATCAGGCCGGCGTCGGTGCTACGATGCAGGCCGTCGGTGCCACTTGCGGCGATTGCCACCAGACCTACCGTCTGAAGAAGTAAGGCCCTCCCGGCGGGTGATCTCCGGACGACCTGGATCGCCCGCCGAATTGCACGCTTCCAGGCGTGTGCATGCAGTAGACGGAGGCCTGAGATGGCATCGACATGGGTAAAGGGGCTCGGTACGCTCGCCGTGCTCGGTGCAGCCGGTTTCGGCACGTTCCTTTTCATCACCGCGCCTCAGCGCCAGGACCCTGCGGTCTGGGCCAATCTCGGCGAACCAGATCTCACCCATGGACGGGAAGTGTTCTTTGCCGGTGGTTGTGCGAGTTGCCATGCGCCGGTCGGAGCCACGGGCGATGCGCGGCTGGTCCTTTCGGGCGGCGCACCGCTGAAGAGCGATTTCGGCACCTTCCACGCACCCAACATTTCCCGCGACCCGCAAGCCGGTATCGGCGCCTGGACACTCGCCGAGTTCGGCGATGCCATGACCCGTGGAGTGGGTCGCGCGGGCGAACACCTTTACCCGTCCTTCCCCTACGGCTCCTATGCGCGCATGACGCCGAAGGATATCAACGACCTCTACGGTTTCATGAAGACGCTGCCGGCGAGTGATGCCGTAGCACCTGCGCATGAGTTGGGCTTCCCATTCAACCAGCGCATCGCGCTCGGCGGCTGGAAATTCCTGTTCTTCAGCGATGCCCCGCGCGTTGAACTGGCCGATGCCTCCGACATGCTGAAGCGTGGCCAGTATCTCGTCGAAGGCCCTGGCCACTGCGGCGAATGCCATACGCCGCGCAATGCGCTCGGAGGCTTCCTTTCCGGCCAGTGGCTCGCCGGTGGTCCCAATCCGGACGGCGAGGGCACGATCCCCAACATCACGCCGGGCTCGAAGAGCATGGGGTCGTGGAGCGAAGGCGATATCGTCACCTATCTCGAAACCGGTTTCACACCCGATTACGACAGTGTCGGCGGTTCCATGGTCGAGGTGCAGAAGAACATGGCGGAACTGACGGCCGCCGATCGCGAGGCGATTGCCGCCTATCTGAAGGCGATCCCGGCGGTGCAATGATACCAAGTGTCGATGATAGGGATCTATAGGATCGGCTCGACCGCAATTTCTGGCTAGGAGAGGTCCGAAGAGCGATGCTGACGCATCGGTCAAGGAACTCGGCGACGCCAGAATAGGCGGGAAGCCGACCAAGGGTGGCTTGTTGCAGGCCCCTGGCGTTGTTGCGCCGCTTGGCCGATGCGGGAGCATCGCCCGGCGCGCCGCGCCTAGCCAGCAACCCGCAATAAGCCATCCTATGGGTTCTTATCATCGACACTTGGTACAAGCTTTCACGGCTCTGTTCAGCATCGCGCAAGCCTTGTCTGTCATCTTTCTGTCGTCGAAATGACTGCGGAGGGGATATGAGCATCGAACGCCGGCGGATGGAGAATGCGCTCCGGTCCCTGCTCGACAACTATCCGGACCCCGCTCTGCACCGCTGGGTGCATGAGACTGTTGGTGCTTTTGAGAAGCGCCTCTCGGCCATCGTTGACCCGCGCGAGCGCGATCACGCCCAGCAGGCGGCTCTCATCCTGATCAAGACAACGCTGCAGAAATGGTCGGAGAATCCGCCCGTCAGGCACTGATGCGGACGACATCAGTTCTCAACGGCGATGCTCGGCGGCAAACATCGTCAGCTCTTCCTCGGCTTCGGGCCCGAAGAGATCAAGCGCCTTCAGCACTTCGATCGTAAAGGTATCCGGTGCCGAGCCGGCTGCGGTCACGATCTTTCCGTCGCGCGCCGCCTGTGGTTGGTCCACATACCGAGCCTCCCCGCGATAACCGGGATACTTCTTGTGCGACGCGAGCGCATTTCCGGTATGCGCGACGTCGTCGAGCACGCCTGTCGCCGCCAGCGCGCTCGCGGCCGCACAGATCCCGCCGAGAACCTTGCCTTTGTCACGAAACGCCGTGGCGAGCGCTGTGAAGTCGAACGCCACACCCTTTTCCCAGGCATAGCCGCCGGGAATGATCAGCGCATCGAACTGCTCGGCATTGATCGCGTCAAAGCCGACGTCGGGTGTGACCTTCAGCCCGCCCATGGAGATGACGGGTTTGCCATCCGGGCTTGCCGTCACCACTTCGCAGTCGAGCCAGTAACGCGTTGCCGCCATCAGGAGCGCGGGTTCCCAGTCGGCATAGTCGTTCTGCAGGGCAATCACGATGCGGGGCATGAGGTTCCTCCTTGCGTCTCTGTCGGGTGAGGCTCAGCTCAAGGCCTGCAGGTAGCGCATGCCGGTGACCGGGCGCGGAATGAAGTCCATGTTTTCGTAGAAGCGGTGGGCGGCAAAATTGCCGGTGGCAGCCGATACCGAAAGGAAGTCACAGCCGGAAGCGCGGGCGATCTGGCGGGCCCGGTCGACGAGATGCTGGCCGATGCCGTTGCCCCGCTGTCCGTCGCGCACGAAGAGATGATGCAGCTCCATGCCGCGCTTGCCTTCCTGCGCCTTGTAGAGCGGCACGAGGATGGCGTAGCCGATCAGGCCCTCTTCGCCGCTGTCGGCAACCAGCGCCTGGATCCAGGGCATGGGCCCGAACAGGTCGCGCTCCAGAACATCAGGCGTCATCGCCGAAGCATCGCCGTGATGCTGCGCGAGCGCCAGGATCATCGCGTTGAGTTCCGGCAGGTCGCGCGGCTTGGCATGGCGGATGGCCACGATCGGCGGGCGGGGGAGTGTAAGGTTTGTATCTTCGGTCATGTTGCTTTCCCTTGGTCTCATTTCGTGCCGTCAGGGGAAAGTCGTCCGGAAAACAACAAGGCCGCCTGACGGCGGCCTGTTGACAATGTGATCTTGTCAGGCCGCCGGTTACCGGTAGGCCCAAAAATACGTGCAGGAGATGGTTGCGCGGATATCGATCATGGCGGGTGTGATGCGCCAGTTTAAATCGATTGTCAACGGGGGAACTGTCAGCTGTTTTGAAGCTGGCGATATGGTATGCTTGTCTCCATGGAGGTCGACAGATGACCATTAGTCTTAAACTCGACGACAATGATCGGGAGAGGATCGAACGTCAGCTGGCGAGCGGTCGGTTTTCCGATGCCTCGGCGGTTGTCCGCGCCGGCTTGGAACTACTTGATGAGCTTGATGGTGCAAGAGATCGCTGGCTCGACGTCGAAATTCCTGCTCGTTTCGCCGATGCCAAACAAAATCCCGACCGGCTGATCTCTGGCGACGAGGTATTTGCGCGACTTGAGGCGCGCCACCGCAGTCGCGTGAGTGACCGGTAACATGACCCGGCCGCTGATTATCCATCCGGATGCGGCCGGAGAGCTCAATGACCTATACGATTACATCGCGGAACGCTCAGGCTCGGACAGGGCGTGGAGCTATGTCAGTGCCGTAAAATCCTTCCTCGCCGATCTCTGCGCCTACCCTGAGCGTGGAAGTTTGCGAAGCGGCGCGGTAGACGGGCTTCGGATCATCGGCTTCCGCCGACGCCTGAGCATTGCCTTCGTCGCCCGGGAAGGTGACGTCTTGGTGCTCGGCTTCTTCTATGCAGGTCGCAATATTGATGCGGCACTGCTCGACCAGCGGGCCAATCCAACCGAGGGCCCTTGACCATCACCGCTCCACCTCTGCCCCGGCGCTGGGCCGTGAGCATCGGTCCTCAATGCTCGTGCTCGCACAGCCCGTGATCGGACAGTGCCCGGATCACATAACAGTCGCCGATCGTATGGCATTCCCCATGCGAGACGATGCGGGCGAGCTCCGCCTCCAGCTTCTTCAGCCGCGCAATCTTTTCCCTGACATCATCGAGCTGTTCCCGGGCGATGTGGTCTGCCCGCTCGCAGGGCTCTTCCGGATGGCCGCTGAGCGTCAGCAACTCCCGAATCGCCTCGATCGGAAATCCGAGATCCCGCGCATGGCGGATGAAGGTCAGTCGCTCAAGATCGGCCTTCTCGTAGCGCCGCTGATTGCCTTCCGTGCGATCCGGGGCCGAGATCAGCCCCATCTGCTCGTAGTAACGGATGGTCGGCACCTTGACCCCCGCGCGCCGGGACAGATCCCCGATCGAAAACATGAAATAACCCCTTGAACCTCTAGTCACTATAGATCCTAAGGTCGATGCATGACCACATCAAGACCTGAAGGATATCAAAGATGAGTGCTGCTTGCGGCCATGACCATGCCCCTTTCGACGGCATGTCCGACACCTACAAGCGCCGGCTCTGGCTGGTGATTGCCATCAATGCCGCCATGTTCGCCGTGGAAATGACGGCCGGACAGCTGGCACGTTCCCAGGCATTGCAGGCCGATGCGCTGGATTTCTTCGCCGATGCCGTAACCTACGGCATTTCGCTCGCCGTGATCGGCGCCTCGCTGAAAACCCGCAGCATGGCTGCCGCCGCCAAGGGTGTGAGCCTCTTCCTGATGGGCCTCTGGGTCTTCGGCTCCACAGTCTGGCGGGCCTTTGAAGGCGGCGTGCCAGAGGCGCCGGTCATGGGCCTCATCGGCTTCCTGGCGCTTGGCGCCAATGTCGCGAGCGTGCTTCTCCTGATGTCCTACAAGGACGGGGACGCCAATGTGCGTTCTGTCTGGCTCTGCTCGCGCAACGATGCGATCGGCAATGTCATCGTCATGATCGCGGCCCTCGGCGTCTGGGGCACCGCGACTGCCTGGCCCGACCTGATTGTCGCCGGCATCATGGCAGGCCTGTTCCTCAGTTCCTCCGTCCAGATCCTCAACCAGAGTTACCGCGAGTGGAGGGCGGGCGAAGCAATAACCCTGTCATCGTCCTGCTGCGGGACGGGGAAGGCATCCTGCGGGTCGGGGCATGATCATGATCACGCTCAGCATGAGCACGGCGCAGAGCACGTGCATCGTCACCCCTGACGGATGTCCAGACGCAAGAAAGCCGGCCTGGCATCATGCCGGCCGGCCTTCTTGACCGCATCGTCTCATCAGAATTCCTGATAGGGCGAAGGGGGTATCTCGTATTCCCGGTAGGCGGCTTCCACCATCTGCACCCGGGAATCGGCAGGCTGGCGATCCCGGTTCGGGCCATTGCCGATGTCGACGATCGCCTTGCGCGAGCCTTCGACGGTCCACAAGGCCGAAGCCAGCTGGTTCGACAGGAGCGTACTGGAAAACGTGCTCGCACCGCTTCCGCGGGGTGCGCTGGTGTTGGACGTTTCGGGGGCAGCATCCTCCGCGCCTGCCGTGTTCGGCACGTATCGGCTTTGGTAGGAGTAGCCGCTCAGGCCGCTTTCGATCCTCATGGCGGACACCTCAGTTGAAGAATTAACCTTTTGTTAACCTTTCAACTTTGCGCGAAGCTTGCGCCGGCGATGTCGCCATGAGAATTGCCCCTTGCGCAATGTCGCGACTGAAAGTACGGGCGGCGAATCGAAATTTTAAGGCGCGGCTGTTTCAGGCATTGCCGAAACAATGCCGAAAACGCACCCGTTATTGCTTGGAGTCTGCGACCGCGCTGCCGCTTTAGACCTTCCCCGCCACCTTGATCGCATAGGCATATTCAAACGCGATCTCTTCCAATCGCTGGAAACGTCCCGACTTGCCGCCATGGCCTGCGGCCATGTTGGTCTTCAGCAGGAAGGGGCCGGCATCCGGCGCCGTATCCCGCAGCCGCGCGATCCACTTGGTGGGCTCCCAATAGGTGACGCGCGGGTCGGTGAGGCCTGAAAGAGCGATGATCGGCGGGTAGGGCTTCTTATCGACGTTGTCGTAAGGGCTATAGGCCGCGATCCAGCGATACTCTTCTTCCGACTCGATCGGATTGCCCCATTCCGGCCATTCCGGCGGGGTGAGCGGCAGCGTGTCGTCGAGCATGGTGTTGAGCACGTCGACGAAGGGTACGGCGGCGATGATGCCGGCGAATTTTTCCGGTGCCATGTTGGCGACCGCTCCCATCAGCATGCCGCCGGCCGATCCGCCTTCGGCGATGATCCGGTCGTATGCGGTGAAGCCTTGCCTCACCAGGTGGTCGGCAGCCGAGATGAAGTCCTTGAAGGTATTGACCTTCTTTTCCATTTTGCCGTCTTCGTACCAGGAAAATCCCTTGTCCTTGCCGCCGCGGATATGGGCGATTGCATAGACGAAGCCGCGATCGGCAAGCGACAGGCAATTGGTGTTGAAGCCGGCGGGAATGGTGATGCCATAGGCGCCATAGCCATAGAGCAGGCAGGGGGCGGAGCCGTCGAGCTTCGTGTCCTTCCGGTAGAGCAGGGTAACCGGCACCGTCTCGCCGTCATGCGCTTCGGCAAAGACGCGGCGGGTGACATAATCCGCCGGGTTATGGCCTGATGGTACTTCCTGGGTCTTCAGAAGTGTGCGCTCGCGCGTCGCCATGTTGTAGTCGAACAGCTGGCTTGGCGTCGTCATCGACGAATAGGAGAAGCGGATGATATCGGTTTCGTATTCCGCAGCGCCCTGAAGTCCCAGCGAATAGGCTTCTTCCGCAAAGGCAATCGAGTGCTCCTCGCCCGACTTGCGGTCGCGGATCATGATGACAGGCAGACCCTCGCGACGCTCCAGCCAGACGAGATGGCGCACGAACGCCATGTGGTTGAGGATCAGCCGGCCCGGCTCATGCGGCACGAGGTCTTTCCAGTTTGCCTTGCCCGGTGCAGACACCGGCGCCTCGACGATCTTGAAGTCCTTGGCGCCGTCGGCATTGGTCAGGATGTAGAAGACATCGCCGCCTTCCGTCATCGAATATTCCACGCCCTCTTCGCGCTCGGCGACCAGCACGGGCTCAGCCGTCAAATCCAAGGTGGACAGCAGGCGGTATTCGGATGTTTCGTGGTCGTGGATGTCGATGAAGATGAAGTCGTCGAGCAACGAGCCGCCGACGCCCATGAAGAAACCGGGGTCCTTTTCCTCATACACCAGCCGGTCAGACGACTGCGGTTGACCCACGATATGGTGGAAGACCTTGGACGGACGGTGGTTCTCATCCTGCAGCGTATAGAAGAAGCTCTTGCCATCAGGCGCCCAGACACCGCCGCCGGCGGTATTTTCGAGCACATCGTCCAGATCCTGCTTGGTGGAGAGATCGCGGATGCGCAGCGTGTAGTATTCCGAGCCCTTGTCGTCATAACCCCAGATGCCGAAGGCGTGGTCTGTCGTGTGATCGATGCCGGACAGACGGAAATAGTCCTTGCCGACAGCTTCCTTGTCGCCATCGAGCAGCAGGTCGCGGATCGACTCGTCCTTCGGGCTGCCGTCACGTGGAATGCGGAAATAGCGCGGCTGCTCGCCGCCGGTGACAAAGGCCGAACCATAGGCAAACAGACCGTCCTTCATCGGGATCGACGAATCGTCTTCCTTGATACGACCCTTCATCTCGGCAAACAGCGTCTTCTGCAGCTCCTTGGTGTCCGCCATCGCCGCTTCCATATAGGCGTTCTCGGCTTCGAGAGTGGAGCGGATTTCCGGATCGAGGATCGAGGTATCCTTGAACATGGCCTGCCAGTTGTCGGCGCGCAGCCAGGCATATTCGTCCGTTCTCGTGATGCCGTGACGGGTATCGGAAACGGGCTTCTTGGCGGCGGCGGGTGCGGCGGGCAGGTTCTTGAAGACGGACAAGGGAGATCCTTCCGAAAATGGAAACATTCAGCTCAGCGAGAGATAGAGAGGCGAGGGGCCGCGATCAAGCGGCCGGGACGCGGGGCAGGCGCGTTGCGAGGGGTCAGCCGTCCGTGCCGGCAGTCGATTTCGCCCAGTCCATGTAGAGTTCCAGTGCCTTGCGCGTCACCGGGCCTTCCTGGAACTGCGCGTCATCGAGACGCGTCACAGGCACGACCTTGGAATAATTGCCGGTCTGGAAGATCTCGTCGGCATTCATGAAGTCCTCGACAGACAGCGTCACCTCGCGCACCTCGAAGCCGGCCTGGCGCAGCAGGCCCATGATGCGCGCACGGGTGATGCCGGCAAGGAAGGTGCGGTTCGCCGCAGGGGTGAAGACCACGCCATCCTTCACCATGAAGACGTTGGAGGAGGCCGTCTCCACGACATTGCCGTTCATGTCGCGCACCAGCGCATTGTCGAAGCCGCGTTTGCGGGCGTCGATGATCATGCGGCCGGAATTCGGGTAAAGGCTGCCGGTCTTGGCATCGGTCATCGCGCATTCCGGCGTCGGACGCCGGAAGGGGGAAACCGTCAGCGAGGAGGGCTTTGCCGTGTGCATCGGCGCCTCAAAAAGGCAGAGCGCAAAGCGCGTCGATTCCGGATCGGCTGCGACCACCGAGCCCATCTGGCCGTGTTCGGCCCAATACATCGGCTTGATGTAGATCGCGGTCTTGCCGTCGAACTTCTCGATGCCTTCCCAGGCGAGGCGCTCGATCTCCTCGGCCTCCATGGTCGCCTTCATGCCCATGTTGGCGGCCGAGCGATTGACGCGCTGGCAATGCAGGTCGAGATCCGGGGCAATGCCGTCGAACCAGCGCGCGCCATCAAACACCGTCGAGCCCAGCCACATCGCATGCGAGACCGGCCCGATCAGCGGCGGGTTGCCGGCAAACCATTCTCCGTCGACATAGGTGAAGGTAGGGGTGCGGGCGGATGTATCGACGGCCATGGCGGGTCTCCTGTTCTCGTTGCTTCGCAGCAAAGTCGCCTCAGGCTCCAAGGTCAAGGTGAAACACGCCCTCAGGACACGATTTGGCAACGATCCAGGTCAAAACCGCCTCGCGAGGTGGATTTCCACATGAATCCAGAAGCTTGGCTGATGGATCGATCAGTGCACCTGATGGTCCTGGCAGCCGAAGTGTCCTGAGCCGCCGATGTGGTTAAAGATCCTGTAACGGATTCCTGAAATATTGAACGAAGTTGAGATCGCGATCTTCGGTCTCGTGTACTGCGTTTTCTTGGGGGTCTTCATGAACAGGCTGCGTCTTATCGCCCTGCTTTCCGCATCGGTTGCGGTCTCGTCTTCGCCGGCCTTCGCCGATGGTCTCTTCTCCGGAAACTGGTATGTCACCCTCGGCGGCGCCGGCATCTCCGCGCCGACCTTCGAAGGCTCCAAGAACCGCAAGCTCTTCTTCCAGCCGATCATTTCGGTCGGCCGTGGCGGTGCGCCGCGCTTCTCCTCGCGCAACGACAATCCGTCTTTCGCAATCTACAACACGGACGTTCTGCGTGCCGGTGTTGTCGGCAAGTTCGTGCCCTCGCGCGACGCCGGTACTGACGATGCGCTGCGGGGCCTCTCCGAGGTCAAGTGGGGCGGTGAACTCGGCGGTTTCGCCGATGTCTATGTCACCGACTGGATGCGGGCCCGTGCCGAAGTGCGTCAGGGCATCCGCGCCCATGATGGCTTGGTCGCCGATATCGCGGTCGATGCCTTCACCGATATCGCGCCCGATCTCAGGGTCTCGGCCGGTCCGCGCATGACCTTCGCCACCAGCGGTTACACCAGCGCTTACTACGGCGTGGACGCGGCCGAATCTGCCGCGTCGGGGCTCAGCCAGTACAATCCGGACGGTGGCGTGACCTCCTATGGTGCGGGCGGGGCGATCACCTGGAACGCCACCGACAAGATCACCATGAGCGCCTTTACCGAATACAAGCGGCTCGCCGGCCCGGCTGCCGATTCGAGCCTCGTGCAGGAACGCGGCAGCAAGAATCAGCTGATGTTCGGCGTCTCTGCCAGCTATAAGTTCGGCGTCAGCTTCAACTGACGAAAAGGCCGCAGCCGATTTTGCAGCGGCGATGGGAGCGGGCGGTTTTCTTGAACCCGCCCATGCTCTATCAGTTGGGCCATGAGCACCACTGAGCCGAACATCGATCGCGTCATCGACGCGCCCTCCGACAACTTCGTATATCGCATTCTGCCGCGATGGCTCTGGCCGCATGCCCAGCTCGCCCGCTGGGATCGGCCGATCGGCTGGCAGCTCCTGATGTGGCCCTGCTTCTGGTCCTCGGCGCTTGCCGCCAATGCGCTTGCGGCCGAGGGGCGCCTGAACCTTCTGCTTTTCGTCTTCCACCTCTTCCTGTTCTTCGTCGGTTCTGTCGCCATGCGCGGCGCAGGCTGCACCTATAACGACCTCGTCGACCATGAGATCGACAACATGGTCGCCCGCACGCGGTCGCGTCCGCTGCCGTCGGGGCGCATCTCGCGCCGCAACGCCAAGATCTTCATGGTCGTGCAGTCCCTGGTCGGGCTCGTCGTGCTCCTCTGCTTCAACAGCTTCTCGATCATGCTCGGCATCCTGTCGCTCGCCGTCGTCGCGATCTATCCCTTCGCCAAGCGCTTCACCGACTGGCCGCAATTCTTCCTCGGGCTGGCTTTTTCCTGGGGCGGCCTGATGGGTTGGGCCGGCCTGCACGGCAATCTCTCGCTCGCTGCCATTCTCGTCTATGTCGGGGCGGTCGCCTGGACGATCGGCTACGACACGATCTACGCCCATCAGGACCGCGAGGATGATGCGCTGGTCGGCGTCCGCTCGACGGCGCGTCTCTTCGATCGCGAGACCAAGATCTGGCTGAGCGGGCTCTATGGGTTGACGCTGGTGCTACTCCTGTCGGCTTTCATCGCTGCCGGTGCGGCTTTCCCCGCAATCATAGGTCTCTTGATTGCAGCTGCGCTCTTCGCCTGGCAGATCAAGGTGCTCGACATCGATGATGGAGCGCAGTGCCTGGCGCTGTTCAAGTCGAACAACCGCGTCGGCCTGATCATTTTCTTAGGCCTCGTCGCCGCCCTTCCTTTCGCCTGAGCTTTGTACAGTTCTCGCTAATCCAGGCGCTGATCTCGTTCCATTTCGAGACGCCGGTAGCCGATGTCCCTCAAAAGCCAGAGGCCCGGAAGTTGCCTTCCGGGCCTCTGGCTGTTCAGTCTTGGGACGCGATCAGTTGCGTGCGATGATTTCCTTTCCGGAAATCTTCATGGTTACACCCAGCTTGCCGGTTGTACGGCGCACCAGGAAGCGCGGGCGACGCTCCGCGAAGTAGGAATGGCGGCGACGCGGCTGCGTTTCCTTGGTGCGGATATCGCCGAGATGCTCTTCAAGCGGACGAGCCACGCCATCGGCCTCGACCATCAGCATGGGAATGCGGAACGCATCCGCCCAGCCGCGCCAGTCGGCAGCGATATCGCAGAGATCATGAGCCACGAGCAGCGGAATGCAGAGATCCGGATCGTCGTGATGCAGTTCAAGCGTCACGGTGACTTCACCGTCGCCATGGTCGATGGCACGCGCAGCGACGCCCTTGAAGGCCCGCGCCGGAAGAGCAAAGGACAGCGGCAAGCCACTGCCGGGGAGGATCTTGCGCAGAACGGCGCCGCGCTCATCGATGGTGATCGTGACGTCGCCCAGAGCGCCCCGCAATGCGTAAGTCACCTGCTGGGGGAACCGCGAGGGATCCAGACGCAGAGTGGCGCCGGCCCATGCTGGCTTCAAAACCGTGTTCGTCATCTTCATGCTACCCTTGTTTTACCCGAGAGCGCGTCATGTGCTCGTCTGTTCGGGACTTTTCGTCCTCTGTGGGTGCAAGATAGCCAGCCGCTGTTGGAGACAGCTTAAAAGATGCGGTAAAGAAAACCTTGCGCGGTCAAATGGTTAGTTTTGTCGTACCGGTCACGGTTTCGAAAAGGTGAAACTCCTCTTCGATCTGTACCGACACGAAACGAATACCGCCTGACTGGTCTGATCATCGACTTTGGAGCGCAGAAACGACCTGAGGCTTCTTCATGAATTCATAAAGCTTGAGGCAAGGATTTTGCGCCATACTGTGATTCGCGCGCGCTGTGTTCTCTAAGGAATTCCGATGGTCTCGACCTATCTGAGCTACAATCTCGTCAACCGTGACATCAAGGGGAGCATCAACCGCACCGCTTCCGATCCGGTTGTCGCGCGCCAGACCGAGTACTTCAAGGAGAACATCGGCAAGGTCACGAACCTCGAGGAATTCCTCGACGACTACCAGCTCTATTCCTATGCGATGAAGGCCCATGGTCTCGAAGAGATGACCTATGCCAAGGCCTTCATGAAAAAGGTGCTGGAAAGCGATCTTTCCGACGAAGCGAGCTTCGCCAACCAGCTGACCGACGAGCGCTACCGCAATTTCGCCGCTTCTTTCCAGTTCTCGGCGGAAAAGACCGATTTGCAGACGGACTCCCAGCAGACGATTTTGCTCGAAAGATACGAAGCCTCGCTTGCCGCCCAGAGCGACACGCTGGAGGCGGAAGCCTTCTACTACGAGGCCGTGATCGACAACATCACCAGCGTCAGCGGCTTGGTCAACAATAGCCGCCTGATGACCTTCGCACTCGACGCCTATGGCATCGACGGCAACGTCTATACCAAGGATCATTTGACCAAGGTCCTCACGAGCGACACCTCGGATCCGAACAGCTATGTCAATCAGTTGGTCGCCAATGGCGCTGCCAACGCGTCGAAATTCCTGAAGCTCGCCGAAGCCTTCGACTTCAATGCCGATGGCTCGCTCTCTGGCGCGACTGCCCAGACGGCGGCCCAGAAGGAGGCCACCGTCTCGCTGTATGTCGACGAAGAGCAGATCTACGTCACCGATTACTATCGTCAGCGCGAGCGCGCCTATTATGAGCAGAAGATCGCGACGATCACGTCGGTCGATGAACTGACCGCCGATACGCGCCTGTTCAATTACGTCAAGACTGCATTCGAGCTGGGCTCGATGGGGGCTTCGACCTTCAAGCGGATCGTAACGAGCGACACCTCCGACCCGAACAGCTACGCGGCCACCAATGGCGGCGATGCGTGGGTGGCCATTGCCGGCAAGTTCAACTTCGCCAGCGACGGAACGGTCGAAAGCGGCATGACCGCGCAGGGTTCCACACAGCTCGCATCGACGAATTCGGGCTTTGCAACCTTCTACGACGATGCGGATGAAGAGCGCAAAGAGGCTTTGACCGAGCTCTTCAAGACCAATATCTCCGAGGCCGAAAACGTCGATGACATTCTGACTGACACGACGATGCGCCTTGTCCTGCAGCGTACGTTTGGTTTCGAGGCCAATGAATTCTCGGTGCGCGAACTGAGGCAGGCCCTGACCAGCGATTTCACCGATCCAAACAGTTTTGCCAACAAGTCGAAGGACACGCGTCTGATCGAGATGTCGAAGCTCTTCAACTTCGACGGCGAGGGCAATGCCGCCGTGCCGCTTTCGCCGCACAATACGCTGACGGCGACGATGATCGCGAAGCAATATGTCATCAACGAAGTCCGCTTCCTCGACGACAACGAGAGAACCGCCGCACGCGAAGCCGCGACCAAAAAGGCCGAGGTTTACCAGGAGCGCATTCAGTCGATCGACACCGTCAAGGAGCTGCTCGCCGATCGCGACGTTATCGACGTGGTCATCGGCGCCTACGGCCTGGATCCAGAGGATGTCACCGATGACTTCCTCAAGCAGGTTTTCGCATCGGACCTGTCCGATCCCAAGAGCTTCGTCAATCAGCAGCCGGACAGCCGCTGGGCCGAACTTGTCGCTTCCTTCAACTTTGACGCCAATGGCAATCTGACCCGCGAGACGATCGGTACGGTCCAGCAGCGTGGCGAGACCCTGGAAACCGTGAACAAGTATCTCCGGCAGACACTGGAAGAAACCGAAGGCGCAAGCAACGAGGCTGTCCGCCTGGCGCTCTATTTCGAGCGCACCGCGCCGAACATCACCGATGCCTATGGCCTCATCGCCGACGACGCGCTCATGGCGGTCTTCCGGACGACGTTCGGTTTCTCGGACGAGTTCTCCAACATGGACGTCGACCAGCAGGCGCGCATCATCAACGACAACCTCGACCTGGCCGACCTGCAGGATCCAACCAAACTGGAGCGGTTCTTGCAGCGCTACACTGCCATGTACGACACGGAAAACGCCAGTTTCAGCAATTCCGCCGTCTCCATTCTGAGCGGCGGCAGTGGCAGCATCTCGGCAGATCTGCTGTTCAGCCTGGCGCAGCTGAAGGCCTGATCAACGTTCATTCCCGCAACCCGCAGGCCTCTTGTCTGCGGGTTTGCTTTTGGCTATCGATATATCCGTTGGGATATATCGCTACGGGGGGCTTTGTGATCAACCGGTTGAAGACGAAAGCTTTGGCGCTGGCCATGCTCCTGGCAGTAGGCGTCATGATCCTTGCTCCGTCGGGTGGGCGCGCCGAACACCCGGTCACGGTCTTCGCCGCCGCAAGTCTGAAGGAGAGCCTCGAAGAGATTGCCGCTGCGTGGAAGCAAGCGGGCGGAACGGAGGTCCGGCTCTCCCTCGCCGGCAGCTCGGCGCTCGCCAGGCAGATCGAGCAGGGCGCGCCAGCCGACCTCTTCATTTCTGCCGATCTCAAATGGATGGACCACCTTGAGACGGTGGGCCAGGTAAAGGCGGACAGCCGGGTGAACCTGCTCGGCAACCGGATCGTTCTTGTCGCGCCGACGGATGCGGCCACGACGGCGACCATCGCCCCTGGCTTCCCGCTCGCATCCCTTCTTGGCGATGAACGTCTGGCCATGGCCAATGTCGATGCCGTCCCCGCCGGAGCCTATGGCAAGGCCGCGCTCGAAAGCCTCGGCGTCTGGGAGAGCGTCAAGGACAAGGTTGCCCAGGCCGAGAACGTCCGTGCTGCCTTGCTGCTCGTCTCCCGCGGCGAGGCGCCTTTCGGCATCGTCTACGAAACGGATGCCAGGGTTGATCCCGGCGTGAAGATCCTCGACCGCTTCCCCGAGGACAGCCATCCCGCCATCGTCTATCCGGCAGCTCTCACGACGGATAGCAAGAACCCGCGCGCCGCCGAATTCCTCGCTTACTTGCAGGGCGCGGACGCCCATGCCATCTTCATCGCCGCCGGCTTCACAGTGCTGGCCAAGACAAACTGACATGGCCACGACCAAGCATCCGGGATGCCACATTTGACCCTGACGGCCGAAGAATGGACCGCGATGCTCTTGAGCCTGAAGGTCGCGGCCGTTGCCGTGACCTTTTCGCTCCCTTTGGGGCTTCTCGTGGCCTGGCTTTTGTCGCGCAAGGAGTTCTGGGGCAAGTCGCTCCTCAACGGCCTTGTGCATCTGCCGCTGATCCTGCCGCCTGTTGTCACTGGCTACCTTCTTCTCATCACCTTTGGCCGCAGAGGCGCCGTCGGCGCCTTCCTGGAAGAGACCTTTGGCCTCGTCTTCTCCTTCAGGTGGACGGGAGCGGCCCTTGCTGCCGCCGTCATGGGTTTCCCGCTGCTGGTGCGTTCGATCCGCCTGTCGCTGGATGCCGTCGATCGCCGGCTGGAGGCTGCCGCTTCCACCCTTGGCGCACCGCCACCTTACGTCTTCTTCACGGTGACCCTGCCGTTGATCCTGCCCGGCATCGCCGCCGGCGTTATCCTTGCCTTCGCCAAATCGATGGGCGAATTCGGCGCGACGATCACGTTCGTCTCCAACATTCCCGGCGAAACCCAGACGCTGGCATCGGCGATCTATACCTATACCCAGGTGCCCGGTGGTGACATCGCCGCCATGCGCCTCACCGTGATCTCGATCGTCCTGTCGCTCGGTGCCCTCATCGCTTCCGAGTTTCTGTCACGCCGCATCGCCGCTCGTGTGGGAGCCGCCTGATGCTGGAGCTGTCGATCCGCCATCGTCAGGGTGATTTCACGCTTGCAGCCGATCTTGCGGTGGGCGAGGGGCTGACAGCCCTGTTCGGCGCTTCCGGCTCCGGTAAGACGACGTTGATCAATATTGTTGCCGGCCTGATCCGACCTCAGGAGGGGCGCATCAGCTTCAACGGCGAGACCTGGAGCGACGCCTCGATCTTCGTGCAGCCACATCGCCGCCGCATCGGCTATGTCTTCCAGGAAGGGCGCCTCTTTCCGCATCTGACGGTCCTGCAGAACCTGTGCTACGGCGAACGCCTGCTTCCGCGCGCCGAACGTCGCGAGGATCTCACCCGCATCACGTCGCTCCTCGGCATCACCGATCTGCTCGCCCGCCGCCCGGCAAATCTCTCCGGCGGCGAAAAGCAGCGCGTGGCCCTTGGCCGTGCGCTGATGGCAAGCCCGAAACTGCTCCTGATGGACGAGCCGCTCTCGGCGCTCGATGGCGCGCTAAAGGCGCAGATCCTGCCCTATATCGAGAGCATCCGCGACGAATTCGGGGTGCCGATCCTCTATGTCAGCCACTCCGTCGAGGAGGTGGCACGGCTGGCGACGGCCGTCGTCACCTTCGACGCCGGCAAAGCGATCGCCGTCGGACGCCCCGATGAGGCGCTCGCGATGGTGGCTAAGGCCTCCGGGGAGCTTCCGGCAGGTAATTTCATCGAAGCCGAGATCACCGGTCTTCACGAGGACGACGGCCTGACAGAAGCGCAGTCGGCCGCCGGCCCGATCCTTCTGCGGCAAACGCCGCTGCCGGTTGGCACCCGTGTCCGCGTTTTCGTTCCCGTCTCCGATATCGTCGTCGCGACCGAGGCAGGCGAGGGGCTTTCGGCGCTCAACCGGCTATCGGGTGAAATCGTCCAGCTTGCCGAGCGCGACGGCGGCAGCGTAACGCTGACCGTCGATTGCCACGGCCAGACTCTCATCGCAGAGGTAACACGGCGCTCGTGCCGCCAACTCGCACTCGCGCCTGGAATGCGCGTGCATCTGCTGTTCAAGACGGTCTCGATTGCCTCGGACGCTCTGTTTCGTCAGGCGCGAGGCTGATGCTTCAGCCGTCGTCGTCGCTCTTGCGGCCGCCGGCGACAAATTCCGCCGCCTGCATGCTTTCAAGCCAGGCGAGATCAGTCTGGATTGCTTTGCGGCTCTCCGCATCCATGCGCCTGCAGGCGCCGATCAGCAACTCGCCGAACGGCGTCAGCCCGGCACCGCCGCCGCTTCTGCCCCCGTGGCGGGTGAAGATCGAAGGCTCCTTGAACATGCGGTTGATCTCGTCCGCCAGCAGCCAGGCCCGCCGATAGGACATGCCCATTGCCGCCCCCGCCGCCCGGATCGAGCCGTGCTCCTCAATCAGCAAAAGCAACTGCGCCTTGCCCGGCCCGAGCCTTGCGCCATTGGAAAGATCGATCCGGAGCGAAAGGCGAGGGGCGCCGCTCATAGGATCAGCCGATCACCTTGCCGGGGTTCATGATGCCTGCCGGGTCGAAGGCCTGCTTGATGCGCCGCATCAGCTCCGTTTCGATCGCCGGCCGGCTGGCCGCCAGTTCGTCACGCTTTAGCTGACCGACGCCATGCTCCGCCGAAATCGAGCCCGTATGCTTGTGAACGACCGCATGCACCACGGCATTGACCTCGCGCCAGCGACCAATGAACTCTGCCTTGTCGGCACCCACAGGCTGGCTGATGTTATAATGGATATTGCCATCGCCGAGATGCCCGAAGGCGCAGATCCGTGCATCCGGCATCAAGGCATGCACGGCGACATCCGCCTCTTTGAGGAAGGCCGGGATGCGGGAGACGGGCACCGAAACATCATGCTTGATCGATCCGCCCTCCGGTCTCTGCGCTTCGGACATGCTCTCGCGCAGGTGCCAGAAGGCATCCTGCTGGGCGAGCGAACTGGCGATCGCTGCATCAGACACGAGACCGGCCTCATGCGCTTCTGCTAAAAGCTCATGCATCATCGTATCTGCGGTCTCGGCCGAATCCGAAGTCGAGATGTCGATGAGCGCATACCAGGGATGGATCGAGGCGAGCGGGTCACGCACGCCGACAATATGCTTGGTGGTGAATTCCACGCCGATGCGTGGCATCAGCTCGAAGCCTGTCAGTGCCGAGCCGCAGCGCTGCGACGCCTTCTCGAACAGGGCAAGGGCTGCCTCCGGTGAAGCGAGGCCCGCATAGGCCACCTGCCGCCCGCGCGGACGCGGCACCATCTTCAAAACGGCGCCGGTGATCACGCCGAGCGTGCCCTCCGCGCCGATGAAGAGATCGCGCAGGTCGTAACCGCTATTGTCCTTCTTCAGGCGCCTTAGACCATCCCAGATCTCGCCCGTCGGCAGCACGACTTCGAGCCCGAGGCAGAGCTGGCGCATATTACCATAGGCAAGCACCGCCGTTCCGCCGGCATTGGTCGCAAGATTGCCGCCGATCCGGCACGAGCCTTCGGAACCCAGCGACAGCGGAAACAGTCGGTCATGCGCCTCTGCCGCCTTCTGCACATCGGCCAGAACAGCCCCGCCATCGGCAACGATCACATCGGCGACGGGATCGACTTCCCGGATCTTGTTCATTCGCTCCAGCGAGAGCAGCACGTCGTGTCCGTCTTCGCGGGGCACTTGCCCTCCGACAAGTCCGGTGCGGCCGCTGACCGGCACGATCGATGTGCCCGTTTCAGAGGCGAGCTTGAGGATGGCTGAAACCTCCTGGGTCGAGCCGGGCTTCAGCACCAGCGGCGAGGCGCCGTGATAAAGCCCCCGGTTCTCCGTCAGATAGGGTTTGATATCAGCAGCCGTGGTCAGCGCATTGGCCTCGCCGACGATATCGACGAAGGCGCGCAGACGGTCCGCAAGGCTCATGGTCACATTCATCTTTGTCATCCCCCCGAGCCACGTGGTGCAGCCGCCCGCATCAGCCGGTCATTGATCGCCTCACCCAGACCCTCGTCAGGGATGGGCGCTACGGCAATGCCCGCAGCCCCGCTTGCATCGGCACGCTTCAGATAATCGAAGAGATTGCTGGCCGCTTCAGCGAGGTCCGCCGTGGGGCTCAGGTTGAAAACGGCATGCGCGGTCGAGGCGCCGGATATGTCGTAGGGACCAAAGGCGATCAAGGCTTCCCGACCGGAGACCTCTGTCGCATTCAGTCGCACGGCAGCATTGGGCGCATAGTGCGAAGCGAGCATGCCCGGCGCCTCGATCGCTGCCGTTCCAGACGTCTTTGGACGCATGACCGACTTGCCCGTTACGGCCTCAATTGCCTCGACGGCGATGCCGCCCGGTCTGAGCAGCCGGATTTCGCCGCCCTCGACTTTCACGATCGTCGATTCCACGCCGACGGGGCAGGGGCCGCCATCGACGATGACCTCGATCTTCTGGCCGAGATCGGCCTCCACATGCCGCGCTGTCGTCGGGCTGATCCGTCCGGAGGAATTGGCGCTCGGTGCTGCAAGCGGCCGGTCGAGACTGCGAATGAGTTCTGCGGTAAAGCCGACAGGCACGCGTATGCCCACGCTATCGAGCCCCGCGGTCGCCAGCGGATGAATGCCGCAATTGTCCTTGAGCGGCAGAACGAGCGTCATCGGCCCCGGCCAGAAGGCCTTCGCCAGTTGCCGTGAGATCGGATCGAAGTCGGCGTAGCGTTCCGCCATCTCGAGATCCGCCATGTGGCAGATCAGCGGATTGAAGCGCGGCCGCCCCTTTGTTTCGTAGATCGACGTGATGGCCGCCGGATGGGTTGCGTCGGCTGCAAGCCCGTAGACGGTCTCGGTGGGGATCGCCACGGGAAGGTGGCGCAGCAGCACCTCGGTCGCCGCCGCAATGGCCTCCGCCTTGTCCTTGTCGGTAGCGATCGGGATGATCCGCGCCATTTTCGAGAGCCTTCCAGTCTGCCTTCGACCGTCCTTATCGCGTGCGGAAGGAGGCGGCAAACCTCTTTTCGGCCGAGCCAGGGGTAGTTTCTACCCTAATTTTTAAAGGGGAGCCCAAATCGTTCGAATTTTAACTACCGGCGTAACTGAAAGAAAGAACTGTTCGCCTATGGTCTGGACTAAGAGACGGGAAAGCCTCATTCGGGGAAGTGGACAGATGCAGCAAGTCAAGAATCCGGCCGCCAGCATTGCGCTTCGTGTCGCGACCGCCATGCATCAGATGGGCATCGACGGTTTGCCGCGCAATTACGAACTGGTTTACGAGGCCTATTCCGGCAGCAATCCGGAACTTGTCCGCGAGTTCATTGCGCTGGGCAAGATAAAGACCCAGGAGGCCCTCGACGAACTCGGCCGCAAATACCTGCCGCACCACCATGAAGACGGGCTGCTGAGCCGCCAAAATGGTCAGGTTCGCGCCGAGATGAGCAATTTCATCAGTCTGCTGAACGAAGAGAAGATTTCGCTCACCGACTACGGCCGCGTCATCGGCCATGCTTCCAAGACCATCCTGACCGAAGCCGATCTCGAAGGTACGCCGCTCGGCCAGTCGATCAAGATGCTGAAGGCCGCGACCGAAAAGCGCGCTCACCAGAACAGCAATGTCGTGCGCGCCGTGGTCGACAAGACCGCAGCCCTTGCCGACCTGCAGCGCGAGGCCGAAGAGGCCGAAGCCGCGAAATTCGTTGATCCGGTCACCCGCCTTGCCAGCCGCCGTGCCTTCAACAAGGCGGTCGCGAAGATCTATGTGAACCCGGAAATGCCGGTACTCTGCGGTGTCGCCATCGGCGAAATCGACGACTATGCGCGCATCCAGGAGCAGATGGGCCCGGCCGTTGCCGAGCGTTTCCTGATGCAGGTCGCCAAGGTGCTGGAAGCCGTCTCCGGCGGTGGCGATCTCGCCTGCCGCTTCGATGCCGGCCGCTTCGGACTGCTGCTTTACACTTCGGACCAGGAAGAGATCAGCCGCGTGGTCGATCTCGTTCGCGCCAAGCTCAAGGCCACCAATTTCGTAGGCTCGTCGACCGGTGCCCGCATGGGCCAGCTAGGCATGTCCTTCGGCATCTGCTTCTCCGAGCAGGCCCCGAACGCCTTCGACTTCACCAACTTCGCCGAAAAGGCGCTCGCCACCTCGAAGGCAGCCGGCGGCGACACCGTGACGATCTACGGTGCAAGCGATTATGTCTCGAAGGACTGGCTGCTCTACAAGAAGAAGCCGGTGGGCGGTTTCGGCGCCTGAGCGTCGAAGTCCACTTTCAAAGTTTTGCGATGATCTTCCTGAGCTCGGCGTCTCGTGCGCCGAGCATCAGTACGTTCCGCAGCGCCTCTTTCGGATCCACTGTCTGGAATAAAAGTCCGTTGTTGCGGAACGAACGGTCGATGGTCATCGCCTTGGCCTCCGCCTCCGGCTTGATCGCCACGGCGAAATACATCCGTCCGTAATTCTGCTTGATCTGCTCGAAGAACACCTCTTCCCCACCGAGTTCGGCAAAGAAATTGGCGATGTAGAAGGCCCATTTGACATCGGCATACTGCGCGAAATTCGTGCGCGCCGCCGTCACGTGACAGTAGCCCAGATGTGGGCTGTTGTTCAGTGTGCGGTGGAAGATGACTTTGGGGAACTTGATCGAACGGTGAAAGCCGTTGATGCGCTCATGCGTCGTCTCGGCCGCCCGCTCCAGCCGCCGCCCGGTCCGCGCCGCAACTTCCTCATAGGAAAGATACCGGCGCTCGTCCGGCAGCCAGTCCTCGCGGCTGCGCGAGATCCGACCGGTTCTCAGGAACTCGGTATGGACTGCCTTTGACGAGGGCGGCGTTTGCGTTTCCGCTTTGGGAGCCGCGTAGTATCTGAGTTTCTGCATCTTGACGCTCTGACGGTACCCGGACTGATTGCTTGAGCTTAACGCAGCATGGTTAATCATGATTTGATGGTATTCTACATCAGCGAGGTTTCGCGAGGCTTGCCGCAGTGCAGTTCCGTGCAACTGCCTCAAATCGCCCGTTTGCGCCATGATTTCAGCGGCCAGAGAAGCGCAGCCGCCGCACCTCCCGGAAAACAATGGGAAATTCCCGAGCTTGCCGCCCTTTATCGTCGCCTGTGGGATGTCGCAAACGATTTGGGCCGTGTCGTTCTGCAATGCAGCGGAGGCCTGCCGCCTGTGATTAGATGCAGGCAAGCTCGAGGTGCTGCCCTGCTAGGGAGGGTGGGAAATCGGGAAGCCGGTCAAAATCCGGCGCTGCCCCCGCAACGGTGGTGGAGAATGCGTTTTGGCAGAAGGCCACTGGGGGTAACCCTGGGAAGGCGCCGACGCGGTCCGCAAATGGACCACTCCTGAGCCCGGAAACCAGCCTTGGCAGACGGACATTTGAGGTTGCGGAGGGCGACCAGAGATAGCCATGCACACCGCCTTCCCAGGGCGACGGCAGGCTGCGCTCTCATCTCCCCCGAGTTTTTGAAACACGAGGACGACATGGATCTGCAGGCCAACGTGCTGCGCCAGCTGAAGAACCGCCGCGAGGGTTTCTCGCTCGAACAGCCATTTTACATCGACCAGGACTACTTCAAACTCGACATGGAGATGATCTGGTATCGCGATTGGCTGTTCATCGGCCATGACTGCGAGATCCCGCGCGCCGGCAACTATTTTACCGCCCAGATCGGCGACTACCCGGTTGTCATCGTCCGCGGCAAGGATCAGGTCATCCGCGCCTTCCACAACACCTGTCGCCATCGCGGCCATCGCGTCTGCACCAAGGACAAGGGCGCAGCTGCCAAGCTCGTCTGCCCCTATCACAACTGGACCTATGACCTCGACGGATCGCTCGTCTTCGCGCGCCAGATGGGTGAGACTTTCGACAAGGCCGAATTCGGCCTGAAGACCGTCCATTGCGAAAGCGTCGGTGGTTACATCTTCGTCTGTCTCGCCAACGAAGCCCCTGATTTCGCGCCGATGCGCGCCTCGATCGAACCCTATCTGCGCCCGCACCGCCTGTGGGAAGCCAAGGTCGCCCACAAGAACACGATCATCGAGAAGGGCAACTGGAAGCTCGTCTGGGAAAACAACCGCGAATGCTACCACTGCGCCGGCAATCACCCGGAGCTCTGCCGCACCTATCCGGAAGCCCCGACCGCAACCGGCGTCCAGGGTGCGGGTGATGACCCGTTCATCTCCAAGCACTGGGCGCGCTGCGAAGCCGCAGACCTCCCGTCCGCCTTCAATATGGACCCGTCGGGCCAGTTCCGCACGGCCCGCATGCCGCTGATAGAAGATGCCGAGAGCTACACCATGTCCGGCAAGCGCGCCGTCAAGAAGCCGCTCTCCGCCGATGTTCCGATCAGCCATATCGGCACCATGCTGCTCTTCCACTATCCGACGACCTGGAACCACATCCTCGGCGACCATGCGATCTCCTTCCGTGTCCTGCCGCTCTCGGCCGAAGAGACGGCCGTCACCACCACCTGGCTGGTCAACAAGGACGCGGTCGAAGGCGTCGATTACGACCTCGAAGAGCTGACCCATGTCTGGAACATGACCAACGACCAGGACCGCTCCATCGTCGAGGAAAACGCGTTTGGCATCCGCTCGCCGGCCTATGAGCCCGGTCCCTATTCCGTAGATCACGAAGGTGGCGTCATGCAGTTCGTCGAGTGGTATTCCAACTTCATGACGGGCCGCCTGCAGGGCGACAAGGCCCGCCTGTCTGCGGTGGCTTGACCATGAACATCGCCGTCACCCAGTATCGCCATGTCGATGAGATGCGCCCCTGGTCCGACCGGGAGCATCTGCTCGAATGCGTCGCCGTCACGCCGGAAGCCGCCGACGTGATGACCTTCACCTTCAAGCCGAACAAGCCGAACCTTTGGTTCCGCTACATGCCGGGCCAGTTCGTCACGCTCGAGATCCCCGTCGGGCCTGAGCCGGTGATGCGCACCTACACGCTCTCCTCCAGCCCCTCGCGGCCCTATACGGTCGCCGTGACGGTCAAGGCGCAGAAGGACTCGATTGGCACGCGCTGGATGTTCGACAACCTGAAGCCCGGCATGGCGCTGAAGGCCTTCGGTCCGCTCGGCGACTTCTCCTATGCCAAGCACCCCGGCAAGAAATACCTTTTCGTTTCCGCCGGCTCCGGCGTGACGCCGATGATGTCGATGACGCGCGACCTCAGCGACCGCGCGCCAGACAGCGACATCACTTTCCTCAACTGCGCGCGCTCGCCTGATGACATCATCTTCCGCTGGGAGCTGGAGGCCAAGGCCCGCGACATGCCGAACTTCCAGCTCGGCTTCATCATCGAGCAGCTCGGCCGCGGCCAGCTCTGGTCGGGCCTGAAGGGTCGCATCGATAAGGCAAAGATCGCCCTTTTGGCGCCTGACTTCCTGGAGCGCACTGTCTTTTGCTGCGGCCCAGCGCCCTTCATGGCGACCGTGCGCGAGGCGCTCGAAGGCGCAGGCTTCGACATGAAACAGTATCACGAGGAAGCCTTCCAGCCGGTGAAGGCGGAGCCCCTGGTGGTCGTCGCCGACCATGGCGATGGCGAACAGGCCACCAAGGTGACCTTTGCCATGTCCGGCAAGGACGGCCTCTGCGCTCCCGGCCATACGGTCCTCCAGGCGGCCCGTGCTGCCGGTGTCCGCATCGGGGCGGCCTGCGAATCCGGCCTTTGCGGCACCTGCAAGGTCATGAAACTCTCGGGCGAAGTCGAGATGGACCACAATGGCGGCATTCTCGATGACGAGATCGATGAAGGTTACATCCTCGCCTGCTGTTCGCGGCCGAAGGGCGACATCGAGATCGAAGCCTAGCAGTCGGCCAAGCCACCAATTGACCTTGAAGATAGGGCGGGTCCGGATGGGGCTCGCCCTTCCGTTTTTCTGCGGGATCTCGCTACCCCTCAACCACTTGCAGCGCATTCCCCAAGGGGTTAGCATCTGCTGATGGAGGCTCACGATCGCTGCATGTGATCGGACTTGGCCTCGGCCATGAGGGCCGGCTGGTCGACGGGTGTCTCCGGGTCAAGGGGGATCACGCATGAAGCTTATCTCTGCTTTCGCCGTTGCATGCCTGGCTTTGGCCGGGTTTATGGCGTCTGGCACCGAAGTCCGCGCCGGCGGCATCGAAGTCCGCATCTATGAGCGCCATACCAGCTACCGTCACTACGAGCGCGTGACCGTCTACTCGCGCCATCACGTCTACCGTGGCCATGGCCATCGCCAACGGCTGCACCGCCCGGGCTATATCTATCACAATGGTCTCTGGATCTCGCCGCGCTCCATGCGAGCCGGCGTGATTGTCGATCGGCCGGTGCCGCGCCGCCACGTCGTTCAGTATAGTGCGGGCATCAACCCGAAGCACTACAGCTGGTGCGCCGAACGCTACCGCTCCTATCACTGGCGCAGCAACAGCTTCCAGCCGTATCACGGGCCGCGCCGGACCTGCCTGTCGCCCTATTACTGAGCCGTTCGGGAACAATTGGCCTTTCCCTCCGTTGACGGGCACTTGTGCGCGAGAACGGTCGCTGGACCGTTGCGCGCGGAACGCGAAGTATGAACACCATGTTAATCCTGAGTTCAGGCTGGCTTCGCTAATTTCTGTCCCAAGGTCGAGGACCGGGCATCATCGCCCGCTTCGGTCGACCGGATAAACATGCAGGGAGAAGCATCATGAAGACTGCATTGAAGACGACCGCCGTGGCAGCACTCGCGTCCATCATGGCGATTACCGGCATGATCCCGGCCCAGGCCCAGGTCATTCGCCCGGTCGCGCCAATCGCGGCAACGACCGATGCCACCACCGTGCAGTATCGAGACCGCTACGAGCGTCGCTTCGACCGACGCGTGGACCGTCGTATTGACCGCCGCATCGATCGCTACGAGCGCGCTCGTTATTACAACGGTCATCGTGGCTATCGTGATCGCCGCGCGGGCTACCGCTACCACAACGGCTACTGGTATCCGCTCGCAGCCTTCGCAGCCGGCGCCATCATCGGCGGTGCGATTGCACAGCCGCGTCCGGCCCCGGTAGCGCCCCGCGCAGCCGGTCTCAACCCGCGCCACTACGACTGGTGCAATGCCCGCTACCGCTCCTACGATAGCCGCTCCAACACCTTCCAGCCGTATAACGGCCCCCGTCAGCAGTGCTATTCGCCCTATTATTGATCGGCAGACCCCTCTGATCCGGCTTCCACAAGGAGCCGGAAAGGGTTAATTTCTAGCCGCCCCGGCCTTTGCCGCGGGCGGTTTTTTCGTAGCCCCGATCCGCCTGTTTCCTAACGGCAAAATCGCCGCGTTAACCATTTGTTAACCAAATCGGCGCTACTCCTTTCATCAACGATTTGTTTACATAGATGACCAAAGTGCTAACCGAACCTCGCTCCATCCGCATCAAGGGTAGATCCTTCCTGGCCGTCGTCCTGACGCCGGATCCGCCATTCGACGACTGGCTCGTCCGGCTCGATGATCTCGCGGCCCGTTCGGCCGGGTTCTTCCTCGGTCGTCCCGTCGTGCTCGACGTGTCCGAGATCGAGATCGACCGTCCACAGCTGAAGGCGCTGATCGCCGAGCTCGCAGCGCGCAACGTCTCGATCATGGGCATCGAGGGCGGTCGTCCTTCGCTGGTCGAGCCGGGCATGCCGCCGCAGCTCAAGGGTGGAAAGCCGGCCGCCGACTACGAGGTGCCGCGCAACGAGGTGGGCGAATCGGAAAAGGCAACCGGTACGGAAGAGGCCGCACGCGAGCATGCAGGGCAGGCAGCCCCTCAGGTCGTGGTGCAGCAAAGTCCGGTTTCGGCCCCATCGATGATCGTGCGCGAGACCATCCGCTCCGGTCAGTCGGTCATCTACACCCAGGGCGATGTCACGGTCATCGGTTCGGTCCAGTCGGGCGCCGAAGTGATCGCCGGAGGCTCCGTCCACATCTACGGTGCGTTGCGCGGCAGAGCGCTCGCCGGATGCGTTGGCAATGCCGACGCAAGGATCTTCTGTCGTAAGTTCGAATCCGAGCTGGTTGCGATCGACGGCGTCTACGCGATGACCGACGATATGGATCCAGAATTGAAGGGGCATCCTGTTCAGCTTTGGCTGGAGGGGGATGCAATCATGACAGAGAGAATGACGTGAACTTGAGCGGGGACAGACAGGAGAACCACATGGGCAAGGTGATAGTCGTGACATCCGGCAAGGGCGGGGTCGGCAAGACGACCTCGACGGCCGCTCTCGGTGCAGCGCTGGCACAGCGCAATGAAAAAGTCGTCGTCGTCGATTTCGACGTAGGCCTTCGCAATCTAGATCTGGTGATGGGCGCCGAGCGCCGCGTCGTCTACGATCTCGTCAATGTCATACAGGGCGACGCCAAGCTGCCGCAGGCGCTGATCCGCGACAAGCGGCTTGAAACCCTGTTCCTGCTGCCGGCCTCGCAGACTCGCGACAAGGATAACCTGACCGCCGAGGGCGTCGAGCAGGTCATCAACGAGCTGAAGAAGTATTTCGACTGGATCATCTGCGACAGCCCCGCCGGTATCGAACGCGGTGCAACGCTTGCCATGCGCCATGCCGACATGGCCGTCGTCGTCACCAATCCGGAAGTCTCCTCGGTACGTGACTCCGACCGCATCATCGGTCTGCTCGATTCCAAGACGCTGAAAGCGGAGCGCGGCGAGCGCATGGAGAAGCATCTACTGCTGACCCGCTACGACGCCAATCGCGCCCAGCGTGGCGACATGCTGAAGGTCGATGACGTGCTCGAGATCCTTTCGATCCCGCTGCTCGGCATCATCCCGGAAAGCATGGACGTGCTACGCGCCTCCAACATCGGCGCTCCGGTAACGCTCGCCGATGCCCGCAGCGCGCCTGCCATGGCCTATTTCGACGCCGCCCGTCGTCTGGCCGGCGAAAACGTTCCGATCACCATCCCTGGCGAGAAGCGTGGTCTCCTCGACAAGATCTTCGCGCGGAGGGCCGCATGAGCATTTTCTCTCTGTTCCGCAAACAGCGGTCCGCACCGATGGCGCGGGAACGCCTGCAGGTTCTGCTCGCCCATGAGCGCGCCTCGCTCGAAAGTGATCTGGTGGCCATCCTGCGCGAGGAAATCCTTGCCGTGATCGCCAAGCATGTCGAATTCGACCGCGACAAGGTGCAGATCAAGATGGACCGTGACGAAGACGTCTCGATCCTCGAGATCGACGTCGAGATCCCGCGCAACGCCCAGCGCCTCGCCGCCTGATCGACCAGGTCGTCACGAATGAGAAAGGCCGCCGCCGGTATCCCGGTCGGCGGCCTTCTTCGTTTGGGTGGAAGGGCAGGGCAGATCACATCCGCCCTGCCGACCGAACCATCAGCCCACCAGAGCGTTGTCGTCGCGCTTGATCGCCACGATCGTCGAGCGCGGCAGCTTGCCTTCGCCATCCGGGAAGGGCGCGTCGGGATGCTGGATGCCGGCAAACATGGTGCGCTTGTCGGCCGACCAGGTGAGGCCCGTGACTTCCGAACCCTTCGGGCCGGTCATGAAACGCTCGATGCGGCCGGTGACCGGGTCGCCAGCAAGCATCTGGTTGTTGCCCTGGCCAGCGAAATCGCCTTCGTTCGAATCCTCGCCGTCGGTCTGGATCCAGACGAGACCGGTCGAATCGAACATCATGCCGTCAGGCGAGTTGAACATGTTGCCTTCGTTGATGTTCGACGAGCCGGCATAGGCGCCGTCCTTGTGCACGGCCGGATTGCCGGCCATCGCGAAGAGATCCCAGCTGAAGGCGGAATCCGTGTGGTCGTCATTGGCCGGATACCAGCGGACGATCTGGCCGTATTCGTTCTTCTCACGCGGATTGGCCGCGTTGATGGCCATCTCGTCGCCGCCGGCATTGGTGCGCAGCTTGCCGTCCTTGACTTCGCCGCGACGGCTGTTGTTGGTGAGGCAGCAATAGGCTTCGACCGCAACCGGATTGACCGCAACCCATTCCGGACGGTCCATGGTGGTGGCACCAACCTTGGAAGCAGCCTGGCGCGTGAAGACAGCGATTTCGTCGGCCTTCATGCCGGTGGTCTCTTCGGTGAGAGCCAGCCACTCGCCGGTACCTTCGTCGGAGAACTTGGCAACGTAAAGCGTGCCTTCATCAAGCAGCTTGGAGGTGTCGCCACCCGGGACATAGATCCCGTTGGAGACGAATTTGTAGAGGAACTCGCCACGCTCGTCGTCGCCCATATAGACGACCACGCGACCATCGCGTGCAATCACGACGGCGGCGTTCTCATGCTTGATGCGGCCAAGTGCTGTACGCTTGATCGGCGTCGAGGAGGCGTCAGACGGATCGATTTCGACGATATAGCCGGCGCGGCGCGGTTCGTTCGGGTTCTTTGAAACGTCGAAGCGCTCGTCGAACTTCTCGTAGCCATAGCGGGTCTCGGCGACGATGCCGTAGCGCTTAAAGTCCTCAGGCATTTTGAACTCGGCATTGGTGGAGCCGAAGTAGCCGTTGAAGTTCTCTTCGCAGGTGAGGTAGGTGCCCCAAGGCGTCTTGCCAGCGCCGCAGTTGTTGAAGGTCCCGAGACAGTCGACACCAGCGGGATCGGCAGCCGTCTTGACGAGCTCGGAGCCGGCAGCCGGACCCGAAAGCTTCATCGGCGTGTTGTGGTGGATGCGGCGGTTGAACTTGCTGTCGACGACGATCGCCCAGCCATTTTCGCCTTCGGCCACTTCCATGACGGTGACGCCCTGCATGTTCTGCAGGATCTTCACGTCGTCGAGCGACTGCGGCATGCCTTCCGGCGCGTGCGGCAGGTTGGTTTCGTTGTTGACGTATTCGTGGTTGACCGCGATCACCTGGGCGTTGCCGATGGCGAACAGCTCCATGCCGTCGGTGTTCTCACCGAAGACCTTGTCGGAATTCTCTAGCGACACACCCTTCATCGGATCGATGTCGGAAGCCGTGGAGAACAGGGGCTCACCCCAACGGGCGAGGGGCTTCCAGTTGTAGCCTTCCGGCACATGGATGGTGTTGTCGGTCGCAATGTCGATCGGCTTGAAAGCAAAGCGCGAGGCGGCTTCCTGCGCCTGAGCCGAGGTCGAGCTCATCAGGTTGCCGACGGAGCCCATGGCTACGGCAGCCGAACCCATGGCCAGCACGCCGAGGAAACCACGGCGCGAGATCGCGCGTTCGACGACGCGGTCGAAGTCGGTCACAGCCGGCGGCGGATTGTGCAGCTCGTCCCACTCGTCCCAGGACAGATGGTTGGTGTTGGTGTCGGTCATGGCAGAGCCTCCTTTTGGATGAAGTCTACTCTCCGACTAGTCAGGACAGATAACAGGGATGTGACGAAATCGGGGCAGTCCGGTAGTTGTGAAGGTGCTGATTTAGGCATTCCAGCGAAGGTCCTGCCGGTCGCCGCTTTAAGTCATTGGTGCATCTTGGCTTTGATCCGAAAACTGCCGTTCTCTCCAGAAGCGAGACGTCCGACCGCTCACGCATCTTTGTTTCGGCGGAATCTTCACCTCGACTTTCACCTGCGTGGCGCCGGGAACGAGGCCTCCTGTCGCATGCAAAAGATTTGACGTTTACGTAAAAATCAATTAGCCAGAAGTGAGAGTGAGCCGCGCCTCCTGGGTGGGAGACTGGGCGTGGCATGAAGCATACGCCAGATGGAGGAGCACGTCATGTACAAGGCGCCCGTAGAAGAGATCGCGTTCACCCTGAAGCATGTCGCTGGCCTCACCAAGGCCATCGAAGACGGCAAGCTCGGTGAGCTGAGCGACGACCTCGTTGATGCCATCCTCTCCGAAGCCGGCCGCTTTGCCAGTGACGAAGTCGCCCCGCTTGCCGAAATTGGCGACAAGCAGGGCGCCCGCATGGTTGACGGCAAGGTCATCGTTCCCGATGGCTGGGACAATCTCTACCGCGCCTGGGCAGAAGGCGGCTGGAACTCGCTGACGGCGTCCGAAGATTTCGGCGGGCAGGGCCTTCCCCATATGCTGAATGTTGCTGCGCTGGAAATGTGGAATTCCGGCTCCATGGGCTTCGCACTTGGCCCGACGCTGACCATGGGTGCGGTCGACGCTGTCACCGCCCACGGCTCCGAGGAACTGAAGGCGAAGTATCTGCCGAAGATGGTCTCCGGCGAATGGACAGGCACCATGAACCTGACCGAGCCGCATGCCGGTTCGGATCTTGGCGTCATGAAGTCCCGCGCCGAACGCCGCGATGACGGCACCTACCGCATCTTCGGCCAGAAGATCTACATCACCTGGGGCGAACACGAGATCACCGAGAACATCATCCATCTGGTGCTCGCCCGTCTCCCCGATGCGCCGGCCGGTACGCGCGGCATCTCGCTCTTCCTCGTGCCCAAGTATCTCGTCAACGACGATGGCTCTATCGGCGCCCGAAACGACCTTCATTGCCATTCGCTGGAGCACAAGGTGGGCATCCACGGCTCGCCGACCTGCACGATGATCTACGGCGACGGCAAGTATGGCGATGAAGCCGGCGCAATCGGCTGGCTGATCGGCGAGGAGAACAAGGGTCTCGCCTGCATGTTCACGATGATGAACAATGCCCGCCTCGCCGTCGGCATGCAGGGCGTCGCTATCTGCGAAGCCGCCACCCAGAAGGCCGTTCAGTATGCCAAGGACCGCACGCAAGGGAAGGCTCCTGGCTGGACGGGGCAGGGCATGTCGCCGATCATCGAGCACCCTGATGTCGCCCGCATGCTGGTGACGATGAAGGCGCTGACCCAAGGCTCGCGCGCCATCTGCTATGTCTGCGCCCACGCCACCGATATGAGCCACCACGCTGACGGCGATGAGGCCCGCCACTGGGCCGAGCGCGCAGCCCTCTTGACCCCGATTGCCAAGTCCTTCGCCACCGACGCCGGTGTCGATGTCGCCTCGCTCGGCATCCAGACCCATGGCGGCATGGGCTTCATCGAAGAAACGGGTGCCGCCCGTTTCTGGCGCGACAGCCGCATCGCCCCGATCTACGAGGGCACCAACGGCATCCAGGCTGCCGACCTCGTCACCCGCAAGCTGCCGCTGTCGAACGGCAACCATATCAGGGGCTACATCACCGAGCTGAAGCAGGTGGTCAATGCCGTGCGCGCCTCGAATCTCGAAGGCTTCGGTGACACCGCCGCCCGCCTCGACGCGAGCCTGTCGGATCTCGAAGACACCACCGAATGGCTGCTCTCGCAGATGGCCGCAGGCAACACGTCGGCAGCGCTCGCAGGGGCGACACCCTACCAGCGTCTCTTTGGCCTCGCATTGACCGGCGTCTACCTCGCCAAGGGCGCACTTGCCGACGAGGACCACGGCCGCGACAACCGCCTGGCGCTCTGCCGCTTCGCCGCCGAGAACCTGATCGCCGAGACGGCGGCTCTCAAGGATCGCGTCGTCAATGGTGCGGCGAGCCTAGAAGCGGCACGGGCATTGTTCGCATAAGACGCTGGCCCCGCGTCCTCTTCTCCCCAGCGGGGAGAAGGTGGCCGAAGGCCTCAGCGCAATACTTTGCGCTTGAGATGAGGGGGAGGCGAAGCCTCACAAGACCCCCTCATCGCCTCGCATTCGCTCGGCACTTCTCCCCGCTGGGGAGAAGAGAAGGAGAACCCCATGACCGACCACATTGAGATCACCCGCCCAGAAGCCCATCCCGGCGTCCTCGTCCTGCGCTTCAACCGCCCGGACAAGAAGAACGCGATCACGCAAGCCATGTACGAGAAGCTGACCGCAGGCCTGCTGGAGGGCGAGCAGGACGACACGATCCGTGCCATCGTCTTCCTCGGCACCGAAGGCTGTTTCTCCGCCGGCAATGACATGGCCGATTTCTTGGGCTTCGCCATGGCCGGCGCCGTCGGCGAGCCAGCAGCCTTCGGCCTTCTCAAGGTCCTGACCGAAGTCACCAAGCCGCTCGTCTCTGGCGTCGATGGCCTGGCAATCGGCATCGGCACGACGCTGCACATGCATTGCGACCTGACGGTTGCCTCCGATCGCAGCCTGTTCAAGACCCCCTTCGTCGATCTGGCGCTCGTGCCCGAAGCCGCCTCCAGCCTGATCGCGCCACGCGTCATGGGCCACCAGCGCGCGTTTGCCATGCTCGCTGCAAGCGAAGGCTTCTCGGCCGAACAGGCGCGCGAGGCTGGTCTCATCTGGAAGGTGGTCTCACCCGATCAGGTCGAGACAGAGACCCTGAAGATCGCGTCCTCGCTCGCGTCCAAGCCGCCGGCCGCGATGAAGATCGCACGCGCCCTGGTCAAGGGCAGTGCCGACGAGGTCCGCACCCGTATGCAGGAAGAGCTCGTTCACTTCGTTGCGCAGCTGAAGAGCGCCGAAGCCCGCGCCGCCTTCGAAGCCTTCATGAAGGGACGCGGATGAAAGGCTCGTACGCAGGGCTTACGAGTCCTTTCGGTTCTTCTTAATTACCCATTAAATCCTGCAGGCTAAACATGGATAGGCGGCGATCTTGCCGTCTCCTCACCATGATGGTGTCGTGAGCACACAATGCCCCATGACGCCCTCGCGCCAAAGTTGCGCGAAGAGTTTTTGCAGGACCGTATCGTGAAGACCAGTTCCAACCTGATGACCAAGATCCTGGTGGTCGCCTCCCTCGTGGTGGTCGCTGCCCTTTCCGGTTTCTCCTTCTACATAGACAGCCTCCAGCGCAACGCTACGAGTGCGGCCGTCAAGAGTGAGATCGATAGCTCCGGTCTCCAGGCTTCGCAGAGCATCGCCAACTGGCTGAGCGCCCGCGTCATGCTGACCGAACTCGCCGGCAATGCCGCCGCCAAGGCGCCCGATGCGGCCGCCATCATCGCGGCTTTCGACAACCCGGTCCTGATCCGCGAATTCATGTCGACCTATGTCGGCGACGAGCAGGGCGTCTTTACCAGCGTTCCCAACCAGCCGCTGCCGGAGGGTTACGATCCGCGCAAGCGTCCCTGGTACCAGGATGCCGTCAAGGCCGACAAGATGGTCCTGACAGACCCCTATGCCGACGCTTCGACCGGCAATCTGATCATCAGCGCCGCCATTCCCGTCAAGAAGGACGGCAAGCTCTATGGCGTGGCGGCTTCCGACTTCTCGCTGACCTCGCTCGTCAACATGGTCAACTCGGTCGACATGGGCGGCAAGGGTTCGGCCTTCCTCGTCAAGCAGGACGGCACGATCCTCGTTCATCGCGATGGCAACCTCGTCACCAAGACGTTGAAGGATGCCTTCCCGAACCAGACACCCACTGTTGGCTCCGGCATCACCGAAACCACCTTCGCCGATGCCAATGTTCTCGTCTCCTTCCTGCCGATCAAGGGCCTGCCGCGGGAAGACTGGTATCTCGGCGTGCAGATCGACCGCGATCTCGCTTTCGCAGCGATCGGCGAGTTCCGCACCGCAGCCGCGGTTGCCACCCTCGTCGGCGTGGTCGCCATGATCGGCATCCTGGCAGCGCTCCTGTCGCGCCTCGTTGTTCGCCCCGTTGTCGATATGACTGGCGTCATGGGCAAGCTCGCCGGTGGTGATGTCTCGGCTGAAATTCCGGGCACTGCGCGCAAGGACGAAATCGGCCAGATGGCCGCAGCCGTCGCCGTCTTCCGCGACAACATCATCGAGCGCGGACGCCTCGCCCGCGAAGCGGACGAGACCCGCTCGATGACCGAACAGGAACGCCGCGAGCGCGAAACCGCAAGGGCCCGCGAGGCAGAGCAGGTCTCGTTTGCCGTGCATTCGCTGGCCGATGGCCTCGGCCGCCTCGCCAATGGCGACCTGGTCTCGCGCATCGAGACCCCGTTCGCCGGTGATCTCGACCGCCTGCGCGTCGACTTCAATGCCTCCGTCGAGAAGCTGCATGACGCGCTCGCCACTGTCGGCCGCAATGCCCGCGCTATCGACGGTGGTGCTGCCGAAATCCGCTCCTCTGCCGACAACCTCGCCCGCCGCACCGAGCAGCAGGCCGCCTCGGTCGAAGAAACGGCAGCAGCACTTGAGGAAATCACCACCACGGTCAAGGACAGCGCCCGCCGTGCCGAGGAAGTCGGCCAGCTGGTGACCCGCGCGCGTGCCGGTGCCGAAAAGTCCGGCGAGATCGTCGAAAAGGCCGTCGGTGCCATGCAGGGCATCGAGAAGTCTTCGGGCGAGATCTCCAACATCATCGGTGTCATCGACGAGATCGCCTTCCAGACCAACCTGTTGGCGCTGAATGCCGGTGTCGAGGCCGCACGCGCTGGTGAAGCCGGCAAGGGCTTTGCCGTTGTTGCTCAGGAAGTCCGCGAACTTGCCCAGCGATCCGCGAATGCTGCCAAGGAGATCAAGGCCCTGATCAGCGCCTCCGGCGACCAGGTCAAGGTCGGCGTCGATCTGGTCAACGAGACCGGCAAGGCGCTCGACGTGATCGTTCGCGAGGTCCAGGAGATCAATGGCCACGTCAACGCCATCGTGACCGCCTCGCGCGAACAATCGACCGGCCTGCAGGAGATCAACACGGCTGTTAACACCATGGACCAGGGCACCCAGCAGAACGCCGCCATGGTCGAGGAACAGACGGCAGCCAGCCACGGCCTTGCTCAGGAAGCGGCGGCGCTGACGGCTCTGCTCAACCAGTTCCGTATCGACGAACGCTCGGCAGGCGCATCGTCTGGCCAGCGTCGCGCCGCCTGATCGGGCGATCGATAATCTACAGAATGAAACGGCGCCCCTGCGGCGCCGTTTCTCGTTACTGGGTGCGAGGGTTCAGCCTGTATTCAGTGTTTGGCTCTAATCTCTGCAACCACAGTGGTCCTAGGCCGTTCGGGTCTTGTCCGGAACGGTCCGCGGGTCGTCGTCATTTGCAAAAGTCCAGCTGTCACCAGTCTTGCCGAGGTTCTCATGTTGCGTTTGTTCTGTGTCGCACTCAGCCTGCTTGTCATCGCCGCGCCGGCTTCAGCCGAAGCGGCAGCAAGCTCGTCGCTCCCCTTTGTCCTGGTCAATGATACCAGCGGCGCGATCAGCGAAAGCCAGAATACCCCGCGTCAGAACCGGCCGGTCCGCCCGCAGCGCTATATCTGTGTTGTCGACCAGTCCGGTAGCGTCGGCGGTGGTGGGCAGGTGTCCTGCCCGGCCAATCCCGGCCGCGTCGGTGGACGCTGCCGTTGCGCGAATGTTACGGGCTCCGGCACGCTTTTGACCTACTGAGCGGGCTTTTCCTCGGGCACCACCCCGACGCCGTTGCCAACCGGATTGATATCATCGACGAAGGTGATCAGATCCGCCATGGTGAAATGCCCTGGCGTCTTTGCCGGCAGGTGCGGCGTCCAGTTGGATTTCTGCCAGAGGAAGGAATTCTGATCGCCGTGCACAAGGCCGAGGAACGTCTCCGCAACAATAGTTGATCCAACCGGTCCGAGCCTCAATCCCTCATGAAGCTGCTCGGCTTCCTTCAGGATGTAGTACCAAAGCGGTGTCGCCTTGTGAAAGCCGTTTCGCGCCGCAGCCTCGCCGTCTCTACCCCCGGAAAGCTGCTTTTCGCTGAGTGGCTCGAAGCCCATGGCGCGTGCGACATCCTGGCCCGATGGCAGGCCGATCTGCGAACCGCGTCTGAGATTTCGAAACGGCAGGACGAACTCCCGCGCAGCCACTGTGCTCATGTCTTCGGGATGATCGGGAAGTGTATGCAGGGCGGGCACGATCAGCGGGTCAAGCCGGCGGGCATGATTGAGCGTGAAGTTTTCTTCGAGAGGGGTTTCAAGATCGAAAAAGCGGCGCCAGTCGATCGCCCAGTTGGACGGCAGCGTGCGATGCGGTCCAAGCGGCGATGGTGGAGGCGGCTTAGGCGCGAGGTCCCCCACGATCAGACCGGATTTGCCCGTGAAGTTGAACATGAGTTCGAGTGTGCCGTCGGCAAGGCCGCCGGGACGAAAAACGGCGTTGTGGCTGTAGTTTTCCCGGACCATGGAATGCCCAAGACGATAGGCGGCAGCTGCGAACTCGGCCGGCATGTAAGGCCGGCTGCGGAAGCGATAGAAGCGCCGGCCCTCATGTTTGATCTTGCGGATCAACCCTGGCTCGGTCAGGCGTTCGACGAAATCGAAGAGCACGATCCATTGATAGTGCCAGGTCACGATCCGTCGCGCTTCCTTAAACAGCTCTGGGTCCTTGAGGCCGGTCGTCGTCTTCTTGAGATGATCCACCACCGCATTGTGGAACTTCAGCATCAGCAGGTGAAACTGCGCCACCAGCAGGTTCTCGTCATTGCGCTCGTCAAAGATCAGTGCGCGGCCATGGGCATTGCGCGGTAGGTCGTTGTCGAGCTCTGGGATCTTCCGGGGCGGTTCCTCTTCCGGTCGGGGAAGTGCGTCGGAAATCTGCGCCTTGCCGATCAGAAATTTCGGCCCCGGTGGGGCGCGGAGACTCTCCTTGGCATAGAGATACGTGTGCAGGCCCGGCCCGTCGCCGTAGAGGGAGTCGAGGTCCAGCGCCGGCGTGCGGAAGTTCTCTGTCGCCAGCGGATCGGCGCGCTGCTTGTCGAGCGGGGTCGTGTCGAGCGTAATGTCGTGGTCGACGAACTGACCAAGATAGGTATATCCGGCCGGCAGTTTCGGATGGTCGCCCGTGTCGACATTGTTATCCCGCATGGCCTCTGCGAGATCGAAAAGCGCGTCATCCTCTGCATGCAGTGGCCGAAGCCGCGGAAACATTTTGCCGAATTTTCCGGGATCGGCATTGCCGGCCAGGGCCAGCAGGGATTCACGGCTCATGCCACGAACGCCATGTCCGTGGGCTGCGACTTCAGACATCGTCATTCCCCCTCTGATCACGTCATTTTCTCGATGATGTGATCAGAGATGATTATCGGGGGTGGCGCAAGAAATCGAATGCAGCTATAAGCTGTATTTCCGCCTATTTCTTGCTGAGCGTTGCAACCGCCTCGACATGCGGTGACCAGAGGAACTGATCGATCGGTGTCACCTTATCGACCCGGTAGCCGCCAGCGATCAGGATTGAGAGGTCCCGGGCAAGCGTCAGCGGATTGCAACTGATCGCGACCACCTTCTTCACCTGGCTTTTCGCCAGTTCCGCACACTGCACCTCGGCACCCGCCCGTGGCGGGTCGAAGACGACGGCGTCGAAGCCCTTGAATTCGGAGGTCATCAGCGGACGGCGGAAGAGGTCGCGCCGCTCGACGCTCACAGGCTTCAGCCCCTGCGTGTTACGGGCGGCAAAATCCAGCGACTTTACCGCCTTCTCGTCAGACTCGACCGCGAGCACGGAATATGAGCGGGCGAACCGCAATGCGAAGGTACCGACGCCGGCAAACAGATCAGCAACCTTCTTGGCCTTGCCGATATGGGCAATGGCAAGCGCCGCCATGTGGTCTTCCGCCTCATGCGTTGCCTGGGTGAAGCCACCCGGCGGCAGCACGACGCGGGCGCCGGCGAAATCGAGCAGCGGCTTGTGCGGCTCGATGACGATCTCGCCATTGGCCGAGACGCGGGCGATGTCCTTGAGCCGGATCACGGCATTGGTGACCGCGCGCCGTTCCTGGTCGCCGAGCCCGCCACGCAAACCGTCGAGCGAGATGTCGAGGCCGGTGGTCGTCTCGGTCACTGTGACGCGGAAGTGCTCGGCACCACAGGCATTGGCGATGATCTTGATCGCGTCCAGCCGGGAGATCAGCCCGTCCGACGCGATGGGACATTCCTCGACCGGCACGACATGATGCGTCTCCGCCTGCATGAAACCCATGACCAGGCCTGTCTCACGCCGCCTAGCGGTGAAGACGAGGCGGCGCCGCTGATGCGGATGCGCCTCGAAGATCTCGCCAACGGGAGCCTCGATCCCCTTCGACTTCAGGGCGTCGATCAGAATCTGCCGCTTGAAGGCATTGTAGGCGGGTTTTGCCATATGCTGCAGCGAACAACCGCCGCATACACCACCGACGCCATCAGGACCGAAATGCTTGCAACGCGGCTGAACGCGATCTGGCGAGGTGGTGGCGAAGGACATGATCGTGCCCTCGTTCTTCACCTTGGCGATCGAGACGGTTTCGCCGGGCAGGGCGAAGGGCACAAACACGGGACCATCAGCGCCATGCGCCACCCCGTCGCCTTTGGCGCCGAGGCTTGAAATCGTGACGGTTTCGGCGCTCATGCTGCGTCCTCTTGGTCGTCCTGATCGTCGTCGCCATCTTCGGCATCATCAGGCTTGACGCCGGCGAGCAGGAATTCCTCGTTCCCATCGCCACCGGCGATCGGGGAGGGGATGAGGCCGAGGCTGGTCCAGCCCATGTCCTCTGTCAGCCAGCGCTCCAGTTCGGCGGCCACCAGCGGCGCCGTTTCCGGTTCTTTCAAAAGCCCAGCCTTGCTGATCGCTTCACGGCCCGCCTCGAATTGCGGCTTGACCAACAGCAGGCAATGCGCGCCCGGCTCGGCCTGATCGAGAGCCGGCGCCAGCGCCAGCTTCAGCGAGATGAACGAAACGTCGGAGACGAGAAAGTCGAAAGGCTGATCGTCGTAATCCTCAGGCTCCAGGTAACGCGCATTCAATCCCTCCAGATTGGTCACGCGCGGGTCGCTGGCCAGTCGCGGATGCAGCTGGTCGTGGCCGACATCGATCGCCGTCACATGCGCCGCGCCCCGCTTCAGCAGGACCTCGGTAAACCCACCGGTGGAGGCGCCGACATCCAGACAGTGGCAGCCTTCCGGCGAGAGGTTGAAATGGTCGAGTGCGGCGTCGAGCTTCAGCGCCGCGCGCGAGACGTAATCCTGTGCCGGATCGTCGATATCGAACTGGTGCGTGGCGGCAAAGACGAGGCTGGGCTTCGCCACCACCTTGCCGTCCACCTTCACCGTGCCACGCTGGATGGCGTCACGGGAGCGGGAGCGGCTGGCGAAAAGGCCGAGGGCGACCAGGAGCTGGTCGAGGCGCTGGGGTTCTGGGAGCTTCTTCATGCCCCGTCAATGCGGGGAGATGCGCCTTCGCGCAAGTCTTTTTCGCGGGATCGCCTTCTGCCGCTTGAGCGACGCGGGCGAGGAGTTGCGATTTTCGATCGCCGATCCATTCAAGGTTTTATTAGAGATGCTTTAAGCAATTTATCCTAATGTTCAATGGCTGGCGCGATGTGATCCTCCCAAGCAGCGCGCTCCGACACAAAACTGCAGGCCCTCCTCCTCCTCCTTCTGGCCTGCAGGAATAGAAGCCCCCCGGTTTCGGGCCCGGGGGGCTTCATTTGTTTTGGGGCCAAGTCTCGATCTCAACAACCATAGACGCATCGATCGATTAAAATAAATCGTAAATTTTAGTAAGTATTTATATAGGAAGGGTGAATTAAACTCTGAGTGAATTGTTATGCAGAGGTGCAACCATGTCTCTTCTCCCTTTCTTCGGCAATGAATCCAGGTCAATTCTCAATGCCCTTGATCGATCACAGGCCGTGATCGAATTTGATCTGACTGGCACTATTCTCAGCGCAAATCGGAATTTTTGCCTGACAGTCGGCTATGAACTGGCAGAAATCGTGGGCAAGCATCACAGCATGTTTGTCGGGCAAGACTATGCGAATTCGCCGGAATACAAGACATTTTGGAGCCGCCTTTCCCGTGGCGAGTTCTTCAGTGCTCAGTACAAGCGTTTCGGCAAGGGCGGCCGAGAGATCTGGATCGAGGCCTCCTACAATCCGATCATGCGCGGCGGAAAGCCCTACAAGGTCGTCAAGTTTGCCACAGACATCACCGAGCGGAAGCGGGCAGAACTGGAAAACAGCGGCAAACTGAACGCTATCTCCCGCGCTCAGGCGACAATCGAGTTCACGCCGGACGGACAGATCCTGACCGCCAACCCGAATTTCCTCTCTGCCATCGGGTACAAGCTGGAAGAGATCATGGGCAAGCACCATGCGATATTTTGTGAGGGCGAGTACGCCCGGTCGCCCGAATATCATGCTTTCTGGAAGGATCTGCGCGCCGGCGAGTTCAAGTCGAGCGAGTTCACCCGCATTCGCAAAGACGGCAGCAAGCTCTACATCCAGGCATCCTACAACCCGATCTTCGACGAGGACGGCCGGGTCTTCAAGGTGGTGAAGTTTGCCATCGACGTGACGGGGCGTGTCCAGGCGGTGGATGCCATCGCAGCCGGTCTCGCCCGTCTCTCCGAATGCAACATTCGCATCACGATCGACGATCCCTTCATTCCGGAATTCGAACGGCTCCGCAATGACTTCAACAAGGCAATCGAGGAGTTCCAGAAAACACTGGAAAGCGTGCTTGGTGAAACCGGTTCACTGACGGAAAACAGCGAGAGCCTGAAGGGTGACGCCGAGTCGCTTGGACGCCGTACAGAGCAACAGGCAGCGGCACTCGAACAGGCATCCGCCGCTTTGGAACAGATTACAGCCACGGTGAAGGAGGCCTCGGTAAGGGCCCGCGACACGCGCGAGATCGTCAAGGAGGCGCGTGCGGCAACTGGTCAGTCTGTAGAGGTGGTGCGCTCCACCGTCGAGGCAATCGGTCGTATCGAAAATGCCTCTAAAGAGATCGGCAGTATCATCGACGTAATCGACCAGATCGCCTTCCAGACCAATCTTCTTGCTCTGAATGCCGGTGTAGAAGCCGCCCGTGCCGGCGATGCCGGCAAGGGCTTCGCCGTTGTGGCCCAGGAAGTTCGCGAACTGGCACAGCGCTCGGCCGCGGCGGCGCGCGAGATATCCGCCCTCATTCTCAACTCGACGAACGAGGTCTCCGAAGGGGTTCGGCTGGTTAATGCCACCGGCGCTTCGCTTGAGCGCATTGAGAAATTCGTCAACGAGATCAACACCAATGTCGATGCCATCGCCACGGGTGCCAATGAGCAGGCATCCAGCCTGAGCGAGATCAACAATGCGGTGAACCAGCTCGATCAGGCGACGCAACAGAATGCTGGTCTGGTGTCGAGTATCACTGCGGCAAGCGACATCATGGCACTCGGCGCCGGCAAGATGAAGACGCTGGTCGACATTTTCAAGCTCAATCGCCGTAGCGCCCGGCGCGAGCCGGGCTCTGCGGCAGCAGCAACTGGTTCGCATCTGCGCGGCCGACAGAGCGCTGCTGCCTGAGTAACATACCCGCCAGCCTGATCCCTGCTCAGGGCACGTAACGATAGAGCCAGTCGCGGATGTCTTCGGGCAGGGCGATTGGTTCGCCCGTCTCCGGCTCCCGGGCAGTCCAGGTGATGTCGACCTCGGCGACGGTCTGTCCGTCCTTCTCCATCGCGACTTCAAACCCGACAGATTTGCCGCCGATCTTGTCGACCTGCACGGTCATGCGCACCTGATCCTCTGCTCTGAGCGGCTGATGCAGGCGGACCTCGAACTTGGTCGGGCTGTAATGCGGCTCGTCTTCGAGCGGTGGGCGATAGCGCCAGAAGTGGCGCACCGCCTCTTCGGCATGGATGACATAGGCGGCAGCCTGCATTTCACCGGTCGGAGCAATGTCGCGATAGGCGACAACCAGCGCGCTCACCTCCACCCGTTCCGTCTCGTCCATGCAGTTCCCCTGGTGTTTTCATGTGTTAGCGGCATCTAACGGCATAGGGGCTGGCTTCACAAGCGCTCAGAGCGGCAGACACCGGCATGCTGCCCCGCATGGACTGGGTAAAACCCGGATATGAGGTGGAAGATGACAGGCGGCCGCATTATCTTCTGCGCAACCCCGGAAGGATGCCCATGGCCACCCGTCTCTATGAGAACCCGATCTTCCTTGAACACAACACGCCGGAAGGCCACCCCGAACGGGCCGATCGGCTGCGTTCGCTCAACATCGCGCTCGAACACCCGAACTTCGCCCGTCTGGAGCGGATCAACGCTGTTCAGGCCAATGAGGATGCTGTGACACTCGCCCATCCGGAGGAGCATCTCTTCGCTGTCATGCGACAGATCCCCGAGGAGGAAGGCGAGATCAACCAGCTCGAAGCCGACACCTATGCCTCGCAAAAGAGCCTGCAGGTGGCGCTGACCGCCATCGGCGGGGCGATGTCAGCGGTCGATGACGTGATGACCGGCAAGGCCGACAACGCCTTCGTCGCCGGTCGCCCACCGGGCCACCATGCCGAAAAGTCGAAGGCCATGGGCTTCTGCCTGTTCAACACGGTCGCGATCGCCGCCCGCCATGTGCAGAAGACCTATGGCGTGGAGCGCGTCGCGATCGTCGATTGGGACGTTCACCACGGCAACGGCACCCAGGACATCTTCTGGGACGATCCGTCGGTTCTGTTCTGCTCGACACACCAGATGCCGCTCTATCCCTACAGTGGCGCCAAGGACGAGACGGGCAAGCATCGCAACATCGTCAATGCGCCGCTCTCGCCCAATGTCGGCTCCGATCATTTCCGCGAAGCCTTCAAGAGCCGCGTTCTGCCGGCGCTTAACGACTTTTCCCCCGACTTCATCCTGATCTCCGCCGGCTTCGACGCCCATCATCGCGATCCCCTGGCACAGATCAATCTGGTCGGCGAGGATTTCGACTGGGCGACGGGAAGGCTCCTGGAAGTCGCCGACCGTTTCGCCCATAACCGGGTCGTCAGCCTGCTCGAAGGCGGCTATGATCTCGAAGGCCTCGCCGAATCGGCGGGCCTGCACATCTTAAGACTGATGAAGGGTTGAGTATGTCCGACGCCGTAACCGCCGATCTCACCGGCTATTCCTTCGAAAAGGCCGTGGCCGAGCTCGAAAGCATCGTGGCGCGCCTGGAACGCGGCGACGTGGCGCTTGACGAATCCATCGCCATCTACGAGCGCGGCGAGCTTCTGAAGAAGCATTGCGAGCAGCTCTTGTCCGCGGCCGAAAACCGCATCGAAAAGATCCGTCTCGACCGCGCCGGCAAGCCGACCGCCGTCGAGCCGCTCGACGGCGCGTAAGCAGTCATCGGGAGGCGTCCCCGGGCCGACATGTCGATTTGCAGACAAAAGGCGGCGGATTGTGCATCCGCCGCCTTTTGCATGGCCGCCAGCCTCTGAAGACAAACGATCCCCCAGACATCAGAATGGCCCCTTGCGGGGCCATTCGTCGTTCGGTGTCTGGAAACCTCAGGCTTACTCGGCCGGGCTCTTGGCTTCCACGGCCTTCGAAGGACCGGTCTTCCACAGGGAATAGCCGACGCCCACGCCGAGGATGAGGAAGGTGATGCCGAGCGACCACTCCGGCGGAAACTTCTCCCAGCCCATGCCCCAGGCGATGAAGATCTTCGAGCCGATGAACATCAGCAGCACCGACAGGGCATACTTCAGATAGGCGAAGCGGTGCAGGATGGCATCCAGCGCGAAATAGAGGGCGCGCAGACCCAGGATCGCGAAGATGTTCGACGTGTAGACGATGTACGGATCGGTCGTGATCGTGAAGACGGCCGGTACGGAGTCGACGGCGAACACCAGGTCCGCGATCTCGATCATGACGAGCGCCAGCAGAAGCGGCGTGGCAAAACGCTTGATCTTGCCCGTCACCGGGTCCGGCTTTTTGACGATGAAGTTGTGGCCGTCGATCTCTTCCGTCACGTTCATCCGGCGCTTGAGGAAGCGGATCAGGGCATTGTCCTCGATCTTGTGCTCCTTGTCGGCGACGAACAGCATCTTGACGCCCGTCAGGATCAGGAAGCCGGCGAAGAAGTAGAGAACCCAATGATACTGGTCGACGATCGTCGCACCTAGCCCGATCATGATGCCGCGCAGCACGATGACCCCGAGAATGCCCCAGAACAGCACGCGGTGCTGATATTCGCGCGGGATGGCGAAGAAGCTAAAGATCAGCGCGATGACGAAGATATTGTCCATCGCCAGCGTCTTTTCGACCACAAAGGCGGTCAGATACTGCGCGGTCGCGGTCGTATCCATCTGCCAGTAGATGAAGCCGGAGAAGAGCACGCCCAGCGTGATGTACATGGCCGAAAGCTTCAAACTTTCGGCGATGCCGATTTCATGGTCCTTCTTGTTGAGGACGCCAAGGTCGAAGGCAAGAAGTGCTACGACCAGCAGGATGAACAGCAACCACATCCAGAGTGGCTTGCCGAGAAACAGAATGAGCAGGAGTTCCAATTGTATGACCTCTGTTGCATTGACCGGGCTCGATGCAATGCGCGCACGGTCTCGCTGAACAGAGGTCCGGTCCGGGCATGGCATCGAGCGTGCTCGATGCGGTCCGACATCACGAGGGTAATCCGTCGTCAGAGGGGCCCGGTCCGCAGATGCTCAAATGGGGCCTGCCATCAGGAGTTCAAGAGCGCCGCCGAGAAAAAAACACAGGAATGCCACAATTGGAGCGCCGCCTGTTGAGCGTGGCGCTGAAGGGCAATCAGCCCTTCGCTCTGAGCGCCCCTGCGACCCTGTGAATATGCTCCGCCCCGATCCCGCAGCAGCCGCCGATCATGGTCGCACCCGCGTCTGCCCAGTCGCAGGCGAAACGGGAATAGACGTCGCCGGTCAGATCACCACGGGTATCATGCAGCCCCTCATTGGCGGCCTTGTCGTCGGTGTCGCTTTCGAAGGCATTGGCGTAGACGCCGATCTTGAGCGTCGAACCCTTTTCGGCAAAAACCGCTGCCGCCGTCTCGACCGCGCGTCTCATCACTTCGGGCTTTGCACAGTTGAACAGCAGCGCCGAGGCACCCGAGTCTGCGGCCCATTCCGCTGCCGCCTGCACGGTCTCGCCCGAGCGCAGCTTCGGCTCGCCACCCGCGATCTGGGCGGCATCGTCGCCCAGCGTAAAGGAGATCCAGAACGGTTTCGGCTGCGCCTGGATAGCCTTGCGCACGGCCTCGCCCTCGGCAATCAGGCTGAGCGTTTCCCCGAGCCAGACATCCACATGAGGGGCAAGGTTCTCGACCAGCACCTTCAGGTAATCCTGCACCGTCGAGGGATCGAAATTCTCTGGTTCATAGGAGCCAAAGATCGGCGGCAGTGAGCCGGCGACCACGACCTTGCGGCAAGCGCCGTCGGCCGCCTCCCTTGCCAGTTGACCCGCCAATGCGATCAGGGCCGGACCGTCCTTGCGGAACCGCTCTTCGCCGATATGAAAGGGCACCAGCGCATAGGAATTGGTGGTGACGACATCGGCGCCTGCGGCAATGAACTCCTCATGCACTTGGCGCACGATCTCGGGGCTGTTCATCAGCGCCAGCGCCGACCATTCCGGCTGTTTCAGCTCCGCCCCGAGGCGAAGCAGTTCGCGGCTCATGCCGCCGTCGAGGATCAGTGTGTCAGCCATGGAAAGGTCTCCGTCAGATACGGTCAAGGGATAAGCGCCTGATCGAGATCGGCGATGATGTCGCCTGTGGTCTCGAGGCCGATCGACAGGCGGAAGAGCCCGTCGCCAGCATAGGCGCGGTAATCGGTGAGGGCCTCGCCGGTGAGGCGGAAGGTGGAGGTCATCATTTCCTCGGTATCGAGCAGCACCACGAGGCTGCGCTGGTGACCGAGCGAAAAGGCATAGTGGGCAACACGCAGTCGCGTCGCCAACCGCTCTGCGGCGGCTTTCGGCTCGCGCGTGCGAAACGCAATCATGCCGCCGAACACATCCATCTGGCGCTTGGCGAGGTCATGCTGCGGGTGGGAGGTTAGGCCCGGGTAGATCACACGCTCGACCTGCGGATGCCCTTCCAGGAAGGTGGCGACGGCAAGGGCGCTATCCGACGCCATGCGCAGGCGTGGATAGAGCGTGTCGATGCCGCGCATGATCAGCCAGGCCGACTGGGCCGAGAGTGTCGCCCCGAGATAGACTCCGGCTCGACCCCTGATACGGGCGATCAGTTCCTTCCGCCCGATCACGGCCCCGCCCAGCACGTCGCCATGGCCATTGATGAACTTGGTCAGCGAATGGATGACGAGATCGACGCCGAGCGACAGCGGCCGCGTGGCGACCGGGGTCGCAAAGGTCGAATCGACCGAGATCAGCGCCCCATGCCTGTGGGCAATGGCCGCCAGCGCTTCGAGATCGACGATGCGCAGGATCGGATTGACGGGGCTTTCGCAATGGACGAGCCGCGTGTTCGGCCGCATGGCGGCTTCAACCAGATCGAGCCGCGCCATGTTAACAGGCGTGACCTCGATGCCGAAATCGGGCAGCACCCGCTGCGTCAGTTCGACGGCGCCCGCGTAACACACATCCGAGACGACGAGATGGTCGCCGGCCTTGAGAAAGGTGAACAGCGTCCCGGCGATCGCCGCCATGCCGGTTGCCGTCGCCAGCGCCTCCTCGGCGCCTTCGAGGGCTGCCAGCCGCTGTTCCAGTTGCCGCACGGTGGGGTTCGTCCAGCGGGCATAGAGATAGGGAAGATCGGCGAGATCCTCGACGCCATCGGCGGAAAAGGCACCATCGCCGGGCATCAGCGCATTGTTGACCGACATCGAGATATTGGGCGCAATCGCCCCGGTCGCCGGATCGATCACCAGGCCGGCATCGAGCGCCCGGGTTTCAGGACCAGCAGACGCGGGCAGGGGATGGGTCACGAAGGCTTTCGTCATGGCATTTTACTTTCGGGCCGCCTCAGCGGCGGATCGGCACCTGCGCCTCGACCACCCCAAAGGCGCGGGTGATGAGCGCAGTCAGCGCGACGTAGAAGAGGGTGACCACGAGCAGCGGCTCGTAGACGAGAAGCGTGTCCTGGCGGACCTTGAAGGCGACCGCATAGAGATCCATCACGGTGACGGTGAAGGCGAGCGGCGTGGCTTTCAGCTGCAGCACGATCTCGCCGGCAATCGTCGGCAGCGCCGTGCGGATCGCCCGCGGCAACCAGATGCGCCGGATCAGCATCAAGGGGCTCATGCCGAGCGAGCGTCCTGCTTCAAGCTCCCCCTTCGGCACGGACAAGAGCGCACCGCGCAGCACTTCCGACTGATAGGCGGCAAAGTTGAGGGTGAAGGAGACGGCGGCGAAGAAGAAGCCTTCGCGCAGGATCGGCCAGAGGAAGCTCTCGCGGAGTCCCGGCACCATCGGCAGCAGTGAGCCCACGCCGTAATAAAGGAGCCAGAGCTGGATCAGCAATGGTGTCCCGCGAAACACCGTCGAATAACCGAGCGCGAGATTGCGGATAACTGGCCCGCCGCTCACCCGTGCAAAGGCGAGCCCCACCGCCAGCACAAAGCCGAAGCCGACCGAGATGACCAGCAGCGAAACGGTCTGGAAGGCGCCCTCGATCAGCAGCGGCCAGTATTTCGCGATCCATTCGAAATTCATCTCACGTCCCTTCAATGCGCCGGCTTCTGGCCCCGGCGCACGCGGCGCTCGATGCCATGGAAGACGAGGTTGGAGAGAAGCGTGATGACCAGATATAGAACCGCTGCCGCCAGGAAGAAGAGGAAATATTCCTTGGTATTGGCACCCGCCAGACGCGTCGTCAGCGCTAGTTCCTGATAGCCGACGACGGCGACCAGCGCGCTGTCCTTGGTGACCGACATCCAAAGATTGGCCATGCCGGGCAGGGCGTTGGGAAGCAGTGCCGGCAGCGTCACCCGGCGAAAGCGCAAGAGCGGCGACATGCCGAAGGCCCGCGCCGCCTCGAGCTGTCCTGTCGGGATCGCCAGGATCGCGCCGCGCAGCACCTCGGTCATATAGGCGCCCTGCACGAAGCCGAGCACGGCGACGGCAGCAACAAAGCCATTGACCTCTATCGGCGGCAGGCCGAAGGCCATCAGCAGTCGGTTGAGGCCATCGGTCCCGGCATAATAGAGCCCGACGATCAGGATCAGTTCCGGCACCGCCCGGATGACAGAGGTGTAAGCCTTGAGGATCAGTCCCACCGGGCGGTTGTCGGAAAGCTTGCCGAGCGCCCCGAACAGCCCGATGACGAGGCCGATCGAATAGGCGCAAGCCGAGATGGCGACGGTGGTGGCAGCACCGGTCAACAGCGCGCCGCCCCAGCCCGGAGGCTGAAGCGCCAGCAATTGCCATGCCGTCATTGACCCAGTCGCCATCTCGTCCGCAATCCCTGTCGATTACTGGCCGTAGACGTCGAAGGTGAAGTAAGCCTTCGTGATCTCGTCATACTTGCCGGAGGCGCGGACCGCGGCGATCGCCGCATTCAGCTTGGCCTTCAGTTCGGTATCTTCCTTGCGCAGGCCTCCGCCGATGCCGGTGCCGAGAACCGACGGATCAGCCGCCACGTCGCCCATGTCGGCGCAGCAATCCTTGCCGAAATCGGTCTTCAAGAAGTCGGCAAGCGGGATCGCGTCGCCAAAGACATAGTCGATGCGGCCGGCAGACAGATCCTGGAAGGCCTCGTCCAGCGTCTGATAGGTCTGCTCTTCGGCCTTGTCCGCAAAGTGCTTCGCATAGTAGGCCGACTGCACGGTCGAGACCTGAATGCCGATCGTTTTCCCGTCGACCGCCTCAGGCGAGGCACCCGGCGTCGCATCCTTCGGTCCGATCAGCTTGCTCGGCGTGTTGTAGTATTTGTCGGTGAAGTCGATGGTCTTCAACCGCTCCTCGGTGATCGACATCGACGACCAGATGACGTCGAACTTCTTCGTCTGCAGTGCCGGGATCAGGCCGTCCCAGGAGACGTCGACGACCGAGCAGGTCTCCTTCATTTCCGCGCAGACGGCGTTCATCAGATCGATTTCCCAGCCCTTCCAGGTGCCGGAGGCATCCTTGGCGAAGAAGGGCGGATAGGCCTCGTTCATGATGCCGAAGCGGACTTCGGCCTGGGCGGTGACGGCGGTTGCGGCAAAGGCTGCACCGGCGAGCAGAAGGGAGATCATTTTCATCATTGTTTTCCCCGAGTGGTTGGATGGTTCTGGATCTGTGTTCAAGCAGTCCCGCGCCCACCAAGGCTGCGGGTGAATTCGCGGCATCGGGCGCTTTTCGGATCGCCGAAAACCTGGTCCGGCGGTCCCTCTTCCTCGACGCGGCCCTTGTCGAGGAACATCACATGGCTGGAGACCTCGCGGGCAAAGCTCATCTCATGCGTGACGATGAGCATGGTGCGGCCCTCTTCGGCCAGATCCCGGATCACCTTCAGCACTTCGCCGACAAGCTCCGGATCGAGCGCCGAGGTCGGCTCGTCGAACAGCATGACGGCCGGATCGACGCAGAGCGCGCGGGCAATTGCCGCACGCTGCTGCTGGCCGCCGGAGAGAAAGGCGGGATAGGCATCGCGCTTGTCGTAGAGACCGACCTTGGCAAGCAGCGCTTGCGCCTTTTCGATCGCTTCGCCGCGCGGCATTTTCAGAACGTGAACGGGCGCCTCGATGACGTTTTCCAGCACAGTTCGATGAGCCCAGAGATTGAAGCTCTGGAACACCATGCCAAGCCCGGTGCGCAGCCGCTCCAACTGTTTTCGGTCGGCGGCCTCGAGGCTGCCCTTGCGAGACGGCTTGAGTTTCAGCTCTTCGCCTCCCACCACGATGCGGCCGCGGTCGGGCGCTTCCAAAAGGTTGATGCAGCGCAGGAAGGTACTCTTGCCGGAACCGGACGAACCGATGATCGAGATCACGTCCCCGCGTTGGGCCGTGGCAGAGATGCCCTTGAGAACCTCGATGCCGGCGAAACTCTTGTGGATGTCGTGCACGTCGAGCGCGGCCGGGGCGGTTCCTGTCATCTTGATCCCAGGTAGTTTGACAATTGCGAGACCATAGGAGGCCAAAGCTGCGGATTTCGAGCGCATTTCAGCGGCGATGTGGGGAAATCCTGCGCGATGGCGTCGAATGATGCGGAAAGATGGCGCAGTTGAATGAAATGGGCTAAGGGGGCGAAAACGAGGTCGCGCAAGGAGGGGGAGCCATGCCGGACAAGCTCGATCAATTCGACCGCAGCATTCTCGAAGTGGTGCAGCGGGATTGCCAGTTGAAGGCGGAAGCCATCGCCGACAAGGTCGGCCTGTCGCCGTCCGCCGTGCAGCGCAGGCTTCGCCGTCTCCGTGACGAGGGCATCATCACTGCCGAGATCGCCGTGGTGAACCGCAAGGCGACGAGCTTCCCGATGACCTTCATCACCGGCATGGAAATCGAACGCGACAATTACGATGCGCTCACCCGCTTCCGAGCCTGGGCCGACAAGCAGGAGCATGTGCAGCAGGTCTATTACGTCACTGGCCAGGTCGACCTCGTCGCCATCATCACCGCCCGCGACGTCGAGCATTACGACGATATCAGCGCGCAATTGATGGCGGAAAACCCGCAGATCCGCCGGATGCACACGAATGTCGTGCTGCGTGACGTCAAGGTCGGCCTGCATATTCCAGTCCGGGAATGAGCGCAGATTTCAGTATCCGCCGGGATATCCCTGAACTTCGGTAAATACGAGGTTGACGCTCCTCTTTCGCCTGCCCATGATGTCGCAATTGCTTACATTGTTTGGGAGGACAATCATGCATTTTTCGAGACTTAGCACCTTGGTCGCAGCCGCCCTGGCCGCGTCTGTCGCATTTGGCACATCCGGCGCGCGCGCCGAGCAATTCGTCAACGTCCTGACCGGTGGAACCTCGGGCGTCTACTATCCACTGGGCGTCGCCCTGTCGAAGATCTACGGCGAGAAGATCCCGGATGTCCGCACCCAGGTGCAGGCCACCAAGGCTTCGGTCGAAAACCTCAATCTGTTGCAGCAGGGCAAGGGCGAGATCGGCTTCTCGCTCGGCGATAGCGTCAAGCTGGCAGCGGAAGGCAATGCGGATGCAGGCTTCAAGGCACCGCTCGACAAACTGCGCGGCATTGCTGCCATCTATCCGAACTTCATTCAGATCGTCGCGACGAAGGATTCTGGCATCACCTCGCTTGCCGATCTCAAGGGCAAGAGCCTGTCCGTCGGTGCACCGAAGTCCGGCACGGAACTCAACGCCCGCGCCATCCTCGGTGCGGCCAGCATGAGCTACGAAGATCTTGGCAAGACGGAATATCTGCCCTTTGCGGAGTCTGTCGAACTGATCAAGAATCGCCAGCTCGACGCCACGCTCCAATCCGCCGGCCTCGGGGTCGCCTCGCTCAAGGACTTGTCCACCTCGCTGCCGGTCTCTCTGGTTGCCGTTCCGGCCGATGTCGCCAATTCGCTCGGTGCACCCTATATCGCCGCCACCATCCCGGCCGGTACCTATGAGGGCCAGACGGAGGACGTGCCGACGGTCGCCGTCGTCAACTTCCTTGTGACCCATTCCGAGGTGTCCGACGATCTCGCCTACGAGATGACCAAGCAGCTGTTCGAGAACCTGCCGGAGATGCAGGCCGCGCATAACGCCGCCAAGGACATCAAGCTGGAAGATGCCACCAAGGGCATGCCGATCCCGCTGCATCCGGGTGCTGAGCGCTACTACAAGGAAAAGGGAATGCTGTGAGCCCCTCGGGCTTCTGAAAACCTCTGAGGGACCGGGCGGCCGATATGCCGTCCGGTCCTTTGCCCCTTGGCTTACCCTTCGGACGGATACCCATGAGCGCTACGACTGCGGACCAGACCCTGTCGCATGAACCGAACACCCATGAGCAGCTTTTTCCGGCGACCGCCGAGGGCAAGCTGCTCTACGGCATCGCCGTTGCCTTCTCGCTCTTTCAGATCGCGACCGCGGCTCATCTGATCGACCTGCCGAGCCAGCTCGTCCGCTCTACCCATGTCGCCTTTCTTCTGCTTCTCGGCTTCCCGCTGGTAGCCGCCAATCTGCGCAAGGGCGCGCTCTACACCGCAGGCGCCTGGGCGCTCGCGACGATCGGCGTCGCCGTCGCCGTCTACCAGTTTGTCGAATATGAGCCGCTGATCCTGCGCGCTGGTGATCTCATCACCATGGATCTCTATTTCGGGGTCCTTGCCATCGCCACCGTCTTCATCGGTGCCTGGGTGATCATGGGTCCGGCGCTGCCGATCATTTCGGGCCTATTCCTCGCCTACTGCCTGTTTGGCGAATATCTGCCTTCGCCGCTCAATCACCGCGGCTACGATTTTTCCCAGGTCATCGACCATATGGCCTATGGCACCGAGGGCATCTACGGCGTGCCGACCTATGTGTCGTCGTCCTATATTTTCCTCTTCATCCTGTTCGGCTCCTTCCTGGAGCGGGCCGGGATGATCAAGCTGTTCACCGATGTGTCCCTCGGCCTCGTCGGTCACAAGCGCGGCGGGCCCGCCAAGGTCTCGGTCATCTCTTCCGGCCTGATGGGCACCATCTCAGGCTCCGGTGTCGCCAATGTCGTCACCACCGGCCAGTTCACGATCCCACTGATGAAGCGCTTCGGCTACCGCCCTGCCTTTGCCGGCGGCGTCGAGGCGACATCGTCCATGGGCGGACAGATCATGCCGCCTGTCATGGGCGCCGTTGCCTTCATCATGGCTGAGACGCTGGGTGTGGAATATGCCGAGATCGTCAAGGCAGCGCTGATCCCGGCCATCCTTTACTTCGCTTCGGTCTTCTGGATGGTGCATCTCGAGGCCGGCAAACGGGGCCTCAGCGGTCTGGATCCGAAGGATTTGCCCTCACCGCTCGCCGCCATCCGCCAGCACTGGTATTTGCTGCTGCCGCTCGCAGCCCTCGTCTGGCTCCTCTTCTCCGGCTACACGCCACTTTTCGCGGGCACCGCAGGCCTCGCGCTCACCATGCTGCTCATCCTCGGCAGCTCGATTGCCATCGGCATGTCGAACACGGCTGTGCGCACCATCTTCTGGATCGGCATCGGCCTCGCCGGTGCCTCCTTCTTCCAGTATGGCTTCCGCGCGGTCCTGATCGCCATCCTGGTGCTGATTGCCTGGAATTTCCTGGTCAAGGGGGGCCGGCAAGCCCTGAAACTCAGCGTTGACAGCCTGGCGGATGGCGCGAAGACGGCGTTGCCCGTCGGCGTCGCCTGTGCCGTGGTCGGCATCATCGTCGGCACCATGACGCTCACAGGCGCTGCCAACACATTTGGCCAGTTCGTCGTCGCGGTCGGACAGCACAGCCTCTTCCTGTCGCTGGTCCTCACCATGCTCACCTGCATCCTACTCGGCATGGGCATCCCGACCATCCCGAATTACATCATCACTTCCTCGATCGCCGGCCCCGCACTGCTCGAACTCGGCGTGCCGCTGATCGTCAGCCACATGTTCGTCTTCTACTTCGGCATCCTCGCCGACCTGACCCCGCCGGTGGCACTCGCCTGCTTCGCGGCGGCCCCCATTGCCCGGGAATCGGGCCTGCGCATCTCCTTCGAAGCAGTGAAGGTGGCAGCCGCCGGCTTCGTCATTCCCTTCATGGCCGTCTACACGCCGGCCCTGATGCTGCAGGATGGCGGTCCGCTGGCCGAGGCCATCGGCTATCCGCTTGCAGTCCTCTACATCGTCATCAAGGCCAGCCTGTCGATCGGTCTCTGGGGTATCGCCGTGATCGGCTATCTCAACCGGCCGCTGCCAATCTTGCACCGCCTGGTCGCGGCTGCCGCCGCCTTCTTCCTGGTAGCGGCCCTGCCCGTCACCGACGAGATCGGTGGAGCACTCGTTCTGCTCTTTGCCCTCATGGCCTGGAAGTTCCCGGGCAAGGCGCCCGCACCAGTCGGAACGGCTCCGCCCCGGACCGAGACGCCATGAGCCTTTGCGTCGCGCTTGCTGCAACAGTTCTGACAATTCCGACCACGACCTTCTCACTCTCCTGGGAGCATTCGGTCGAGAAGGTCGAGTGGCGTGAAGAGTGGGCGGTGACGTCTCCCGGGCTGCAGCTGAAGCGGGCAAGCGTCAAGGGATCCGGCGCCGGCATGGAGCCGGGCGAGGGGGCGGCGCTTGAAGATGGCTGGTGGCGCTGGACGCCGACGCTGGCACCACTTTCCGAGATACGCCTCGCCGCCTCTGGAGAAACACCGGGCGGTTGGCAACTCTGCCACGAAACTGGGTGCCTGATATTGGGCAGACAGGCCGGCGAGGACAGCGTGATATCCCCCTGCACGCCGGCTTCCGTCCCCTGATGAGGGTTGCGTCAGAATGAGGTTTGCAAGGGGGCTGGCATCGGAAGCTCAGGCGCTCAGCCGTCCTACAGCGTCGACAAGTTTGGCCGCTTCGAAAGGCTTGACGATCCAGCCTGTGGCGCCGGCTTTGCGGGCGCGTTCGCGCTTCTGAGGATCGTTTTCCGTCGTGAGCACAAGGATGGGGATGGCTCTGTAGCGATCGCTGCGGCGAATTCGCTCGATGAACCCGAACCCGTCAAGCCTTGGCATGTTGATGTCGGTGATGATGAGGTCAGGGGCGCTGCCTTCCAGCACTTCCAGACCCTGGATGCCATCTTCCGCCTGCAGCGTCTCATAGCCTGCGTTTTCAAGCGTCTGGGTGACCATGGACAAGATGGTTTTCGAATCATCAACCGCTAGAATTTTCTTCACCAAGATTACCTCGCTTCCTTCGTCTGTCGGGCGAGCCATACCGGACGGATCAATCGGCTACGATGAAAATCATTAGATATAACTGATGAAGAATTAATGCATGAAAGCCTGCTCCTGGTCTGATCTCGACGTTGCAGATTTGCTTCATGCTCATCTCCTTGCCTTGCAAGAATGGCCGATGATGCGGGCGAGTTGCCGGTAGCTCACCGGGTCGGATTCCTCTATCTATTGCAGCGCAATAAAGAGGGGCCCCCATGTCTGTCCTCATCATCCTGCTTGCCCTGACGCTGCTCATTGCCGGGGCTTGGGCTGGCGCATCCGTCCTGGCACTTGCGCCGCTGCTTGCCGTGGTCGCCGCCTTTCTGTCCGGAGATCCGGCGCTGGCCAGCTATACCCAGGTCTTCATGAAGGGAGCGGGAGGGTTCGTCATCTCCTTCTTCCCGCTCTTTTTGCTAGGGGCCATGTTCGGGCGGGTGATGGAGATGTCCGGGGCAGCAGACACACTGGCAAGGGCGATTGCGGACCTGGTGGGCCGCAAGAACGCGATACCTGCCGTGGTGCTTGCCTGCGCTGTTTTGACCTATGGTGGCGTCTCGCTGTTCGTCGTGGCGTTCACTGCCTGGCCTTTGGCGCGTGCCCTCTTCATTCAGACCGGCCTTCCAGCCCGGCTGATCCCGGCGACCATTGCGCTCGGTGCCTTCACCTTCACCATGACGGCACTTCCCGGAACGCCGTCGATCCAGAACGCCATTCCGATGGCGACATTTGCCACGACGCCTTTTGCGGCCCCGGGTCTCGGCCTGATTGCTGGCGGCATCATGCTTGGTCTTGGACTTCTCTGGCTTCGGACAAGAACCGCACGTCTGGCCGGAGAGCCGCCACCTGTTCGAAACGGTGCCTCGTCGGAGACGGTTGCGCTGCCCCTGTGGCGGGCGGCCCTGCCGATTGCATCGGTGGCGCCCATGACGCTGCTGATGGATCAGTTCATCCTGCCGGGTCTCGATACCAGCTATCTGGCAGACCCGGTTTATGGTGCAACGGAGCTGGCCAGGGTCAAGGGGCTCTGGTCCGTCATTGCGGCCCTGACCTTCGGTCTGATGCTCGCCCTTGTCGTCAGCCCACCACCGAAGATCCTCGAAACGACTGGGGCGGGCGCAGAAAGCTCGCTCCTTCCACTGTTCAATACGGCAAGCCTCGTTGGCTTCGGCGCCGTGATTGCCATCCTCCCGGGCTTCGAAGTCTTGCGGTCGGCGATCGACGGCCTGTCCGGCGGCAATGTCGTGATATCGGCAGCACTGTCCTCGGGGCTTCTCTCCGGGATTACGGGCTCGGCCTCTGGCGGAATGTCGATCGCGCTGGACGTACTGGGTCCGACGCTCGTTGCGCAGGCGGTAAGCCAGAACGTGGATCCCGCTCTCCTGCACAGGGTGATTGCCGTTGCGACGGGAGGGCTCGATACCTTGCCGCACAACGGCGCCGTCATTACCCTGCTCGGGATCTGTGGCATGACCCACCGTCGGGCTTACGGCGACATCTTCGTCGTCGCTGTCCTGGTGCCTCTGGTCGCCTGTGCGGCGATCGTCGCATTGGGCATCAGCTTCGGAAGCTTCTGATCTTCGATGGTTATCCGATTCAGAGGCAGATCACGTCTCTTTCCGTTCTCGTGACCATCGAAAAAAGACCTCGGTGGTCGCTCGAGAGAGCCCTATGATGGGAGCATCACCCCACGAGAGCGGCGCGTTCTGCACGCAAACGAAGAGGTTTTTCATGTCCTTCTTTCCCGGAAATGACCCCGTCCCCGGCGATGCCTTTGCCTGTGACGCCATCGAACACCTGATCATTCCCCGTTCCAGCGACATCGGCGGTTTCGCGGTGCGGCGCGCGCTCCCCTCTGTCCGGCGCCGTCTCGTCGGGCCCTTCATCTTCTTCGACCGCATGGGACCTGCCGTTCTGAAGGCGGGCGAAGCCATGGATGTCCGTCCGCATCCGCACATCGGCCTCTCGACCGTCACCTATCTCTTCGACGGCGAGATCAAGCATCGCGACAGCCTCGGCACGGAGCTGGTGATCGCTCCGGGCGACATCAACCTGATGACATCAGGCTCTGGCATCGTCCATTCCGAGCGCACGCCGGAGAACCTGCGCGGTCATCCACTCTCGATGTCGGGGCTGCAGACCTGGATCGCGCTCCCGGATCATCTGGAGGAGATCGACCCGGCCTTCGCCCATACGGCGAAGGGCGAACTGCCGACCTTCAGCGATCACGGCGCTTCCGGTCGCCTCGTCATCGGCGGCATGGGCGGATTGCGTTCGCCGGTCACGACTTTCTCCGAGACCCTCTATGTTGACCTCACTCTCGAGCCCGGTGCCCGCTTTCCCTTCGACGCCGGCCAGGAAGAGCGCGCGCTCTACATTCTCTCCGGCGAGATCGAGATCGCCGGCGACCGCTTTGCCCAGGACCAGCTTCTCGTCTTCCGCCCCGGCGACGAGATCACCCTGATCGGCGGCGCGACAGGCTGTCACGTCATGCTCTTCGGCGGTGCGGCCATGGAAACCAGGAAACATATCTGGTGGAACTTTGTATCGTCGTCCAAGGAACGCATCGAACAGGCCAAGGAAGAGTGGAGAACTGGCCGTTTTGACATCGTTCCCGGCGACGAAGACGAGTTCGTACCTTTGCCGGAGGGCCGTTGACCGCTATATATGCGCTTGATGACGTGGAATTGCCCTGATCGTCGGGGGATGGTATCGCGCATCCAAACAGACTGAAGAGGCATCAGCCCGTGACATCTCTGCCCGATACCCCGCTCCTGGACAAGGTCAAGCTCCCGAAAGACTTGAAGGCCATTGAGGATCGCGATCTGCCGCAGCTGGCGCGCGAGGTCCGCGACGAGATGATCGACGCGGTGTCGAAAACGGGAGGGCATCTGGGCGCCGGCCTCGGCGTCGTCGAACTGACGATCGCCATCCACAAGGTCTTCGAAACGCCGGATGATCGGCTGATCTTCGACGTCGGACACCAGTGTTATCCGCACAAGATCCTGACCGGTCGCCGCGAGCGGATCCGCACGCTGCGCCAGGAAGACGGCCTCTCCGGCTTCACCAAGCGCGCGGAAAGCGAATACGACCCCTTCGGCGCGGCCCATTCCTCGACCTCGATTTCCGCAGGCCTCGGCATGGCGGTCGCGGCCGAGCTATCAAAGACCGACCGCAAGGTGATCGCCGTGATCGGCGACGGCGCGATGTCCGCCGGCATGGCCTATGAGGCACTGAACAATGCCGGCGCCCTCGACGCTCGCCTGATCGTCATCCTCAACGACAACGATATGTCGATCGCTCCGCCGACCGGCGCGATGAGCGCCTATCTCGCGCGCCTCGCCTCCGGCCGCAGCTACATGGGCTTCCGCGAATTCGGCAAGAAACTGACCGCCTATCTCGGCAAGACCGTCGACCGCGCGATCACCCGCGCCGTTGAGCACGCCCGTGGTTACGTCACCGGCGGCACCATGTTTGAAGAGCTCGGCTTCTACCACATCGGCCCGATCGACGGTCATTCCTTCGATCACCTGCTGCCCGTTCTGCGCAATGTCCGCGACAACGCCAAGGGCCCCGTGCTGATCCATGTCGTGACCCAGAAGGGCAAGGGCTACGCTCCGGCAGAGGCCGCCGCCGACAAGTATCACGGCGTCAACAAGTTCGACGTGATCACCGGCACCCAGGCCAAGGCCAAGCCGAACGCACCGGCTTACACCGCCGTCTTCGCCGACGCGCTGGTCGAGGAAGCCCGCCATGACGAGAAGATCGTCGGCATCACCGCCGCCATGCCCTCGGGCACGGGTCTCGACAAGCTTCAGTCGCTGTTCCCCGAGCGCACCTTCGATGTCGGCATCGCCGAACAGCATGCGGTGACCTTTGCGGCTGGCCTCGCAGCCGAAGGTTTCAAGCCATTCTGCGCGCTCTATTCGACCTTCCTGCAGCGCGGCTACGACCAGGTCGTGCATGACGTCGGCATCCAGGGGCTGCCGGTGCGATTTCCCATCGACCGCGCCGGTTTCGTCGGCGCCGATGGCCCGACCCATGCCGGCTCCTTCGATACCGGTTTCCTTGCGGCTCTCCCCGGCTTCGTGGTCATGGCCGCGGCCGACGAGGCGGAGCTGAAGCACATGGTCCGGACCGCAGCTGCCTATGACGAAGGTCCGATCTCCTTCCGCTATCCGCGCGGCGAAGGTGTGGGCGTTCCCATGCCCGAACGCGGCGAAATCCTTGAGATCGGCCGTGGCCGCATCGTCAAGCAGGGCTCCAAGGTCGCACTCCTCTCCTTCGGCACGCGTCTGGCCGACTGCCTGCTGGCCGCGGAAGACCTCGACGCATCAGGCCTCTCGACCACGGTTGCCGATGCCCGTTTCGCCAAGCCTCTGGACCACGACCTGATCCGCCAGCTCGCCCGCCACCATCAGGTGGTGGTTACGGTCGAAGAAGGCGCCGTCGGCGGCTTCGGCAGCCATGTCATGCATTTCCTCGTCAACGAGGGCCTGCTCGACAACGGCCTGAAGGTCCGCTCGCTCGTGCTCCCCGATGTCTGGATGGACCAGGCCAAGCCGGAAACCATGTATGCCAAGGCCGGCCTGGATGCTGCCGGCATCCTGAAGACGGTTTTCGCGGCGTTGGGCCAGGACGTGCCGGGGGTTATTGCGGCGGGTTGACCTATGGGTTTGATGCGACCCTAACCTGTCTCAGGCAAGCCCCCCTCTGCCCTGCCGGGCATCTCCCCCACATGGGGGGAGAGCGACTGACCGGCCGGCCTATTGCCCGCCTTTGAGGGCGTTAAACGCAGCGTCATACGTGGCGCTCCGCTCTCCCCCCTTGTGGGGGAGATGTCACGCAGTGACAGAGGGGGGTATTGTTACAGGCATGATAGCCGTGACGCTCTCGCCTCCCTCTCTGGACTTCCCCCAAACGCCCCGCTAGACCGGACCTTCAATCGACGGGCGCTGAAGCGCGCCTCGGAGGCTCCATGCAGACGGCACGCACCACGGATATCGCAGCCGACATCGCGCCTGATTGGGCGGCGATCGCGGTTGTCATTCTGGGCGTCACCGCCTTTGCTGTGGGGCAGGGGCTCACCTATCCGTTGATCTCGCTGATCCTCGAAAGCCGGGGTGTCTCCTCCAGCATGGCGGGCTTGAACGCCTCGGTCTTTGCCCTCGGCCTCGCCTCGTCGACGCTGCTGATCGGCAGACTGACGCAGAGGATACGCGGCGACCGGCTGATCGTGGCCTCGCTGCTAGGGGTGTCTGTCTGCCTCGCCACCTTCGCAGCCTTTGACCAGCTCTGGGTCTGGTTCGTCGCCCGCTTCCTGCTCGGCTTCTGCACAAGCATCATTTACACGGTTAGCGAAGCCTGGCTGAACACCGCCTGTCCGGACCGCCTGCGCGGCCGCGTCTCCGGCGCCTATAGCGCTGGCATGTGTGCAGGCTTTGCCGCAGGTCCGCTCGCCATTCCGCTTCTCGGCATTGAGGATGGCTTCGCCTTCGCGCTGACGGCGGCCTATGTGGCACTCGTCGCCTTTGCCTCGGTCATGCTCGGTCGTTACGCCAAGACCAAGCCGGAAGCCTCGGAAGCCGGCGGGCTCCTCACCTTCGTCAAAATGGCGCCGGTCCTCACCCTGATGGTCGTCGCCTTCGGCTTTTCGGATATCGCGGCGATCTCGATGATCCCGCTCTATTTCGTCGAACGCGGCTACAGCCAGAACTTTGCGGCCTTCGTCGTTACCATGGTGGCCTTGCCGACGGCGCTTGCCCAGCCCTTTGTCGGCTGGCTGCTCGACCGGCTGTCGCGGCCCGTCATCGCTGTCTCCGGCTCAGCCATCGCCGCCGTTGCTTTCCTCGCTCTGCCCTTCATGACCTCGCAGGCAGCGCTGCTGGTCACCATCTCGATCCTCGGTGCTGCAAGCTTCTCGCTCTACACCGCAGCGCTCACCCTGCTCGGCGAACGTTTCCGTGGCGGTCTTCTGGTGTCGGGTGCCGCCGTCTTTGCGCTGGCTTACGCGATCGGCAGCGCCGCCGGCTCCGGCAGCACGGGGCTCACCATGGATCTGATCTCCGTCGATGCCGGCCCCGTCTTCGTCGGCCTCTTGATGTTGGTCTTCACCGGTTTCTTCGCCATGAACCTGATGCGCGTCCGCGCCGCGAGGCGCTGAGCCATGCTCGAAACCTCTCCGCCCGAGATCTTCGACTGCCAGGCCTGCGGCGCCTGTTGCGCCTATTCCGCCGATTGGCCGCGCTTTTCCATGGAAAGCGATGAGGAGATCGCCGCCATCCCTGAAGCGATGATCGCCAAGGACGAAAGCGGCATGAAGTTTGAGAATGGGCGCTGTGCGGCGCTGACCGGCGAGGTCGGCAAACATGTCGGCTGCGCGGTTTATTCCGTGCGCCCGCATGTCTGCCGCACCTGCATGCCCGGCGACGAGGAATGCAAGATTGCCCGCGCCGAGTTCGGCTTTCCGATCGATGGCCTGCCGGAGCCCGATATCTACGAGGCCTGACCTCTTCAGGGCATGCTGATGACCACCTGGTCAGCCGGCAGCTCGCCACCGATCTCTGCCGCCTCGCTCTTCTTGTCATAGACGCAGATCGAGCTGACGACCGCATCCGCCCCGACGGCCTTGCCGGTCAGGATCGCGACCCCGTAGCTCTCCGTGCCCAAGGCATCGACGATCACCTTCGGCTGTTCGATACGCCCCGCGGCAAGCGCAGTACATTTCGCCGCAACATCCTTCGTAAACGCGTCCCAGGCATCACCCGACGAGGCGATTGCCGGCGAAGAGAGTGTGAGCAAGGCGAGCGCGGTAGCCACAAGAAGCGGGTGGGAACGGAACATGGGGGACCTCGGTTGGGTGCATTGTGGCGCGGAGCGTCGGCCGGAACGCCAAGTCGTGCAAGTCCAAAAACGGAAGACATTTCTTTCCCTTGGAGGCCGGAATTTGGAAGGGCAAAGGTTGCCTGAGCGATGTTCCGCACCTATGTTCCCGTCACCTGCCAAACCGCAATCCATTTGCCAAAAGGAGATCTCACCATGGCCTTCGAATTGCCCGCCCTCCCGTATGCTTACGACTCGCTGGCACCGTTCATGTCGGCTGAAACGCTCGAGTTTCACCACGACAAGCACCACCAGGCCTATGTGACCAACGGCAACAACCTCCTGAAGGATTCGGGCCTCGAAGGCCTGTCGCTCGAGGAAGTCGTCAAGCAGTCCTACGGCAAGAACGCCGGCCTCTTCAACAATGCCGGCCAGCACTACAACCACATCCACTTCTGGAACTGGATGAAGAAGGATGGCGGCGGCAACAAGCTGCCCGGCAAGCTTCAGGCTGCAGTCGACAGCGATCTCGGCGGCTATGACAAGTTCAAGGCCGATTTCGTCGCAGCCGGCACCACCCAGTTCGGCTCGGGTTGGGCCTGGCTCTCCGTCAAGGACGGCAAGCTCGAAATCTCCAAGACCCCGAATGGCGAAAGCCCGCTGATCCACGGCGCGTCCCCGATCCTCGGCGTCGACGTTTGGGAACACTCCTACTACATCGACTACCGCAACGCCCGTCCGAAGTACCTCGAAGCCTTCGTCGACAGCCTGATCAACTGGGACTATGTCCTGGAAATGTACGAAGCCGCGACGAAGTAATCGTCCAGCAAAATGCGCTTTTTGACGCCCGGTGCCTCGCACCGGGCGTTTTTCGTTTCTGACGTGCTCTCACATTCTGCAAATGGAACCATCCGGCATTCACAACGTTTCCTCGGCAACAACACGAACAACGGAAAGGGTATCACCATGGCGTCTTCCAACCTCCAGGCAGAACTTCGTGAACTGCGCGAACAGATGAATGATCTGAAGGACATGATCAGCCGCGAAGCGGGCCGAAGCAGCCGCAACATGCGCAACCGCGCCTCCGAAGCGCTGGACGAAGCAGGCCGCGCGGCTTCTTCCGTGACCGGCTACGACCGCGATGACATCCGCAACCGGGCGTCTGATGTCGTCAACGGTGCCTCGCGCACGGCCCATGTTGTGGCTGATTATGCTCGCGAAGGCGCCGATACGGTCGCTGGCGTGGTTCGCCGTCATCCGGCAGCCGCCACCTCCGCCGGCCTGATCACGCTCGGCATCGTCGGCGGTATCGTCGGCTACCTGCTTGCCAATTCCACTCCTCCGGCCCGTGACGGCCGCTGGCGCTGGAACTGAGACCGGCCATGGTCAAGGTCACCTATCACGTCGTGGAGCATGACGAAGGTTATGCCTACCGTCTTGGCAACGTCTATTCTGAGCCCTTTCCGACACACGACGAAGCGGTGGCTGCAGCCCGCAAGGCCGCAGGCGCCCAGCAGCTTGCCGATGGCGACGCCGAAATCAGCTGGCAGGACGCCGAAGGCGAGTGGCATCACGAACATGCGGACGGTGCGGACCGCCCCATGACGGACGTCGTCGATGATGTCGAGGACGACCGGTAGCCTGACGGTTTCGAGTTCAGGCAAAAGGGAAAGCCCGTGGCGCAAGCCACGGGCTTTCCTGATTCCGCTGGAAGGTCGCCGGCGCGTGCCGATCAGAATTCCGTCCAGTCCTGCTTTGCCGGTTCTGCGGGCGCCGCAGAACCCATGCTGAAGGCGCGGCCGAGTTTGCTCGCGAGCGCGCGCGCCGGCGACGGGGCAGGCGTATTGGCGGCGGAGGCAGCAGCCGGCTGTCGCGTTGCCGGCCGAGCAGCGGGTGCAGGCACCGCATACGCGGGCGCCGTTGCGCGGTGCTGCGTCCGGATAGGCGCGGCCGCTGATGCGCCCTGACCCAGACGGAACTGGGCGAGCAGCGTGTTGAGCGAATCCGCCTCCGCCGCCAGCGTATGCGAAGCGGCTGTCTGTTCTTCGACCATGGCGGCATTCTGCTGCGTGCCCTGGTCCATCGCGGTGACAGCGAGGTTGATTTCCTGCAGACCCGTGGCCTGTTCGCGCGCTGCGGTGACGATCGCGCCGACATGGTGGCTGATCTCCTGAACGGCGCTGACGATCTTTTCGAGTTCCGTGCCGGTCTCGCCGACCAGCGCCACGCCATTGCCGACCTGCGCGGTCGAACGTGAAATCAGCGACTTGATCTCCTTTGCGGCATTGGCCGAGCGTTGCGCCAGCTCGCGCACTTCCTGGGCGACAACGGCAAAACCCTTGCCGGCCTCGCCGGCACGGGCCGCCTCGACGCCGGCATTCAGTGCCAGGAGATTGGTCTGGAAGGCGATGTCTTCGATCACGCCGATGATGCTGGAGATCGACTGCGACGACTGCTCGATCTCCGTCATCGCCTGAACGGCGTTCCGGACAACCTCACCGGAGCGTTCGGCACCGGAACGCGTGCTGTCGACGAGCTGACCGACATCTTCGGCGCGTTTGGCCGTGTCGCGTACGGTCTTTGTGACCTGCTCGACGGCAGCGGCCGTCTCCTCGACAGACGCTGCCTGCTGTTCCGTGCGCCGCGCAAGATCGTCCGCGGAAGCGCGGATTTCGGCGGCACCGGCATGGATCGCATGGGCGTTGGCGCCCACGGTTCTCAGCGCCGCATGAAGCTTTTCGAGTGAATCATTGAAGTTGCCACGCAGACTGTCGAGATGGGCTGCGAAGGGCTTTTCGAGCCGGAACACGACGTCACCTTCCGAGAGTGCCGAGAGGCCCTTGGCGAGTTCGGTCATCGCGAAGCGCACTTCTTCCGCCTCTCGGGCCTTTTCCGCTTCCGCCTTCTGGCGGTCGGCCTCGGCCTGCTCACGCATCGCGCGGCGCTCGTCGGACATGCGCGCGCTTTCGATCGCCGCATCCTTGAACACCAGCACGGCTTTGGCCATGCGGCCGACCTCATCGCCACGGTCGACGGCCGGCACTTCGACGGCGTGGTCGCCAGCGGCGAGACGGGCCATGGCATCGGTCATGCCGGTGATCGGCGTGACGATCGAGCGGGCAAGCAGCCAGATCAGCCCGACCGCAAACACGCCGGCGACGGCCGCACCGAGGATCAGCGCCAGTTCGAGGGCGAAATGTGCCGCGTCAAGACGGGCGCGGGTGGCCGCCGTCTCCGTTGCCAGCAAAGTCTTGATGTCGGCGGCCGCAGCCCGGAAGGAATCGAGGGCGCCCGCAGCGCCAGAGCTGCCGATCGTCGCGATGTCTTCGACGGATGTCTGGCCGGCCTTGCGAGCGGCGATCTGCGGATCGGCGACCTGTTTTGCATAGGTTTCGGCGGCGGCCCGCATGGCATCAAGTCGGGAGATGAGCGCATTGTCGCTTGCCGCCAGCGTTTTCGCGTCGATGATCGCTGCATCAAGGGCTTGACGCTCGGTGGTCACCGCGGCAAGCGTGCTTTCGCTGCCGAACAGCAGGTAGCCGCGTTCGTTTGCAGCTTGCTCGGCCATCGCGGTCTTCGCGGCGTCGACGAGATTGACGATACGCTGGGCGCGGTCCTGATCGATCAGCGCGGACTTGGCCGTATAGGCCTGCAGGAAAACGACGACGGAGGCCAGGAAACATCCGGCCATGATGGTGCAAAAGGTGAGGATCAGCTTTTTGCTGAGCGAAAGGTTTTTGAGGAACATGATCATGACTTTCGGGCGCGCGAAAATGGCGGGACAGCCGGAATCCCGGCGTCCAGATGCAGCGGTGACATGATCCGTTCGGGCGTTTGCGCCTCCATCATGGAGTGCTCAGGGGGACACCGGAAACGATCGATCGCTGGCAATCCTGTCGGAAACGATTTTACAAGCCGTTACCAAGACATGGCCGAATGACCGCAGTCGCCGAATTTGGTAGCAAATGCGACCATTTTACGGGCCTTGCGTGGCCACCTTGTTCGAAACGACGAGAAGGATGTTGAGGTCGCGTTCGGGATAGAAGTCCTTGGCGCGCATTTCGAATGTCGTCGGCCCGGTCTTCTTCACGCCTTGCCCGCAGAAGCTGACGATCGAGTTCGGGTTTAGCTTGTCGATGGTCAGGCGAAAGTCGCCAATCGGTCCATACCAGTTGTTGCCTGTAGTCAGGATGTAGGAGAGCCACTGCTCGAAATAGTAGATCCCGGCATCCGGGTTCTGCTTCTTCTCCAGCTTGATCGCAGCCTTCAGAAAGTTGTCATCGACGCAGTAGCGCTCCTGGTACTCGGCATAGGCATCCGATGGTTTGCCGTCCCACATGAACACGAGACCGGCACTCCCGCCGACACTCGGGCGATAGCGATGCTCGACTTCAACGTCTGCGCCGGCCGGGAAGGTCGTCTCCCACCAGTAGATGGATTCGAGTTCCCAGACGGGCACATATTCCGGAGAAGCCTCGCCACCCGTGCCGTAATTGATGTCGGCGATCAGGCCCTTGGCCAGCCAATCCTTGATAACATCGGGTTCCAGCGTCTTCAGCGCTTCCGTCGTTTCCTTGAGGAGAGGCTGCAGCGGGATTTCCTGCTCTTCGACATCTGCGGTGAAGTCGATGCCGCGAACGAGCACACGCTGTTGCAAGTTCGGCTCGATCTCCGCGCCCTCCTGAATGACCGAGAAGTCCATGAAGTTGTCGCTCTGCTCGTCGGGCACCGCCGACATGATCTCGATCGGCCCGCCGATTTTCGGCATTGGGAAGGCAACGATGGTCGTCACCGGCTTGTTGCTGGTATTGCGGTAGAGGTATTTCACCTGCACCTTCTCCGGCGAGATGTAGAGATCTTCCTTTGCCATGGTGATCTCGTCGCTGCGCGTGAAGACGAGACCGCCTGCTTCCAACGTCGCCATGGAGTCATTGGCGAGAACTGTCATTGTGGCGAGTGCCTGCAGAGCGCAGGCGAGCATCAGTGTCGGCACGGTCGTCACGGTTCGAAATCCCCCAGACCCAAGAACGGAAAATGCCACCTTAGCGGTGGCATTTCGATTCTTGAACGACGCTTTCTGGGTGTTATGCGCGGGCCGGCAGAAGCGGGTAGCCGACGAGCACGGCGCGCGCTGCAAGCGTGGCAATCGCCGCCTTGACCAGGTCGCCGGGAATGAAGGCCAGCGAGCCCAGGACGACCTTGTCGAAGGGCGTGCCGGCCGCGACCGAGAGCCACGGCATGCCGCAGAGATAGACCACGCCGATGCCGCCGACGATGGAAGCAATGAAGAAGCCGGCCATTTGCTTGGCAGCCGACTGGCCTTCGCGCACGAGCTTTTCGGCGAGGAAGCCAGTGACGAAAGCACCGATGATCCAGCCGAAGATGTAACCGCCCGTCGGGCCCATAAGCACGTTGATGCCACCGCGACCACCCGAAAGCACCGGCAGGCCGACGGCGACGAGCACGACGAGCAGGGCATAGGCGGCCGCACCGCGCTTCGCCCCGATGATGCAGCCGGCGAGCATGACGCCCATGGACTGCGCCGTGATCGGCACCGGCAGCAGCGGGATCGGCACCGGCGGAATGAAGCCGAGCACGATGATGATCGCGGTGAAGAGGGCGGCGAGCACGATGTCTCTGGTGGTCATTGAACGGGTCCCCGGTAAACTTTCTGGGGTTTTTACTGACCCCTAATCCCCCGGGCGTCAATCGCTTCGGCGATCCGATCGGCATCCTTCAACGTCGAAATGATGAGGGGCCCGAGCATGCGCGAGAGCTTCACCGGAATGCCGCGCGCCGCATGTGCCTCTTTCAGCGCTTCGTAACGCCCGGCAATCTCCGGCACGAAACGCAGCACCAGCCCGAGCGCGAGACCGAGATCGGCGGCTTTGAGGAGCCCGAGCCGCTCGAGTGGTCGGGCAAGATCGGTGACGGCGGCCATGAAGTCGGCAATGCTGGTGGAAGCCGTAACGGCAGCCGCGAGCAACAGGATCGCAACAAGCCTGAGCGTGATCACGAGGGCCTCATGCGGCGACAGCAGCAAGAGATTGACCACAACGAGGAAGGTGATCGTGAAGAGAACCGGCTTCAGCCGCCGAAATCCTTCCGACAGGCCGACACCGGTCGACAGATAGAGAGTGCCGGTGGTGACCAGGGCCAGGGTCAGGGCGAGCGGTTGATCGACAAGATAGAGCGCCAACCCGAAAGCCATCAGCCCGACAAGCTTCGGCTTGACCGGGATGCGATGGAGAAGGCTCTGGCCCTCCACATGCAGGCTCGTCAGCATCCGGCGATCTCCCGGTAGCGGGCGATCGCTTCGGTAGCCTCTCCGTCAGAGACGAGCGCCCCTTCGTGGAAGACCAGCACGCGGGAAAAATCCGCCACCAGATCGAGGTCGTGGCTGATGACCACGGCCTGTTCGCCCAGCCCGTCGATCGCCGCCTTGACGCGGGCGCGGTTTCTGAGGTCGAGCTGATTGGTCGGCTCGTCGAAGATGACGACGTCAGGCCTGTTGACGCAGACCGCTGCAAGCGCCGCCAACTGCAGCTCACCGCCCGATAGCTCGTGGGGACGTCTCGCCGCGAAATCACCGATCCCGAAGCGGGCGAGGACCTCATCCACCAGTCGATCCACTTCGGGAGCGGCCAGCCCCCGCGCCTTCGGCCCGAGTGCGATATCCTCGCGAATGACCGGCAAAATGATCTGATGGCCCGGGTTCTGGAAGATGAATCCCGTCTTCGCCCGCGCCGCCTTTTCGTCGGTAACGGTATCGAGCCCGTCCAGCGTCACCGTGCCCGATGTCGGCTTGGCGAGGCCCGCAATAAGCCGCGCGAAACTCGTCTTGCCGGAACCATTAAGCCCGATCACGCCGATGCGCGGCTCGACGAGCGACAGCGACAGCGGCAAGAGAGCCACGCGGTCGCCGAAGCGCAATTCGGCCTGATCGAAACGGATATGCAAGGCGGAGATTCTCCGAGGGCAGTCCGTGATCCTATAGACCGACAGAGATCATGGTGCCAGAGACCAGTACGTCTTAGAACATGCCGACCGTGACGCGACCTGACGCGGCAGCTCTCCACTACCACAAGTCTTTGCCCATTGAACAAACCGCGAACATGTCCTAGCCTCTCAACCATGACGATTCCCGTCCCCAACACGCTCGCGCGAAAGATCTTCCTGGAACGGCAGGGACTGTCCCGCTCGCCGACAAAGGCGCTCGGGCGTCAGGGGCTTTACGACCTGATCCACGATCTCGGCTTCGTTCAGGTTGATAGCATCCAGTGGGTCGAGCGGGCCCATCACCAGATCCTGTTCTCCCGCAACCAGACCTATCGGACCAAAGATCTGCAGCACCTTCTTGAGAAGGATCGCTCGCTTTTCGAACACTGGACGCATGACGCCTCGGTCATTCCCTCGGCCTTCTTCCCCTATTGGAAGCACCGCTTCGTCCGACGTGAAGAGCGCATCCGGCAGAACTGGGCGAAGTGGCGAGGGGAGGGCTTCGATCAGGCCTTCGAGGAGACCTATGCCCGCATCCGTGACCACGGTCCGGTCCTGGCCCGTGACGTGAAGGCCGAGGACCACAAGTCCGGTGGCTGGTGGAACTGGCATCCCTCGAAGACGGCGCTGGAATTTCTGTGGCACACCGGCAAACTGTCGATTGCACGCCGCGAAGGCTTCCAGAAGGTCTATGACCTCTCCGAACGCGTGATCCCAACCGAACATCACACCGCTGAAGTCGATCACGAAACCTTCGTCGACTGGGCCTGCCGGGCAGCTCTCACCCGCCTCGGCTTCGCCACCTCGGGCGAAATCGCCGCCTTTTTCGATATCGTCACTCCCGACGAGGCCAAGGCCTGGGTCGCCGCCCATCGCGACGAACTTCAGGAGTTGCAACTGGAAACCGTCGACGGCAAGCCGCGCGCCTCCTTTGCCTTCGCGAACCACGTGGCATCGCTCCTCGACGCTCCCGAGCCGCCGGCCCGCATCCGCGTGCTCTCGCCCTTCGACCCCCTGATCCGCGACCGCAATCGCACCGAACGTCTCTTCGGCTTCTTCTATCGCATCGAAGTCTTCGTGCCCGAGCCGAAGCGGCAATATGGCTACTACGTTTTCCCGCTGCTGGAGGGCGACCGCCTCATCGGTCGCATCGACATCAAGGCGGAACGCAGGGAAGGTCTTCTCCATGTCCGCCGCCTCTGGCTGGAGCCGGGCGTGAAGCCGACGGCCGGTCGCCTCGATAAGCTGGAAGCCGAACTCCAGCGTATCGCCCGCTTTGCCGGCATGGAAACCGTGCGCCTGCAGCCCGGCTGGCTCGGCTGATCAAGACACAATCAACAGGAAAACCAGACGTGACCGACAACAGCGCCTACCGCATCGAACCCCGTGTGCCCGCCGTCGACGACTACATGCGTCTTCGCCTTGAATCCGGCCTCACGCCGTTTGCCCGCGAAGCTGCGGAAAAAGGCCTGCCGAACTCGATCTTTGGCGTCAGCCTGATGCTGGGAGACCAGACCGTTGGCATGGGCCGCATCATCGGCGATGGCGGCTGCTTCTTCCAGGTGACCGACATCGCCATCCTGCCCGCGCATCAGGGCAGGGGGCTCGCGAAATGGATCATGGCGGCACTCTCCGACTTCATCGCCACGCTGCCGAAGTCCGCCTATGTCAGCCTGATCGCCGACGTGCCCGCCAATCGCCTCTACAGCCAGTTCGGCTTCGACGAGACTGCACCGCGTTCGGTCGGCATGGCGCGCCGGGTGGTTTGAGGCAGGACAAGCCGCCGCCGGCGTTCCACAATGTCCACTTTGTTGGCCCCAGTGGTGCCGTCCACTTGAAAAAACCTTCAAATGACGTAATTTTCATATGTCACTTGAAGGATGTCGATTATGCTCCATGCTGTCGAACGCAAGGCCGTCTCGGATGCCGCTCCGCCTCAGGGCTTCTCGATCGAAGCCGATCGGAAGCGTCTTTCGACGACTGCGCTGAAAGCCTTTCGCCGTCTGGTCATTCAGTGGGACCTGACGAGCCAGCAGGCGGCGGCCTTGCTCGGGGTCTCGCTCAGCACCTGGGAACGGTTGAAGCCTGAGAGCGTCACGAAAACCCTGAGCCAGGATCAGATGACCCGGATCTCGGCGCTGACCGGCATCTACAAGGCGCTGCATCTGCTCTTCGTCGATACCATGGCCGACCGCTGGCCGATGCTGGAAAATACCGGGCCGCTCTTTGATCGCCGCACGCCCGTCGCCGCCATGATCGAAGGCGGGATCCCGCATATGCTGGAGGTCCGCCGCTATCTCGACGCCGTGCGCGGGGGGCTCTGACTTGGAGGTCGCCGGCGTTCCGGTGAGCATTGTCGCCTATCCAAGGACCGTGCGTCTCGTCTCCACCGCACGCTTGCGCCAAGCCGTGCTCGCGCCACTCGCCGATACGGCCGATGAACTCGCCGAACTCGCCGAGATCGAGGCGGCCACGTCGACCCGCATCCAGGCCCAGTCAACAGGTATTTCCGGGCTGGCTGCCAACGAACTCGTCTATGACGTGCCGCATGCGCATTTCATCAATGCTAGCTTCGCCTATGCCAAGCCGCGCGAACCCAATCGCTTCAACGGTGAGACCCGGGGTGCCTGGTATGCGGCGCTCGGCGTAGACACATGCCTCGCCGAAATCGCCTTTCACATGACGGAATTCCTGTCACGAACGGGCGTCTATGAAGCGGTGGCCGATTATGCGGAAATGCTCTGCAGCACGTCGGGAGAGTTCCTCGACCTGAGGACGCTGCCCGATCATCCGGCGCTCTCGCTGGATAAGGCGCTCGGCTACCCGGAGGGCAACCGCCTGGCCCTCGAAGCCAGACGGTCCGGGCTGAACGGCATCGTCTACCCGTCAGTCCGCCACGATAGCGGAACCTGCTTTGCCATATTGCGGCCCGCTGCCGTCCAGTCGGTGCGCCAGGGGGACGTCTGGCGGCTGAGCTGGAAAGGCAGGCCAGAGCCGGTAATCGAGGGGCCGATCGGGTTCTGAGCTTTTCGGCGGCACTCGGGTCACTCCACCCTCCCCTTGAGGGGGAGGGTCGGACCGAAGGTCCGGGGTGGGGTGATCAGGCGGCTGTCAGCCGCCACATCGCATCAATCGAGAGGCAAGGCCCTCAGACGATCTCCGTCGCCGAAATCTTGATGCCAAAACCTTCGAGCCCGACATAGTGGCGCTCGCGCGACGAGAAGAGCCGGATCGAGGTGACGCCGAGGTCCTTCAGGATCTGCGCGCCGAGCCCGATTTCCAGCCATTCGCTTTCGCGTGCCTGGGCTTCCGAATGATCTTCGCGGTCATGCTTGCCGCTGCGTGCGGTGGTGGAGACACCCACACCGACGGACCCCTCGCGCAGATAGACGATCACGCCGCGGCCCTTGTCGGCGATCCGCTTCATGATGCCATCGACCTGCCGGTTGGTGCCGAAGACATCCTGGCCGACATGCTCGAGATGCAGGCGAACCGGAATGTCCTCGCCGTCCCGGATGTCGCCGAAGACGACGGCGAGATGCTGCATCGGGTCCCAGGGCAGGGAATAGGCATAGGCCTTGGCCGCGCCATAGGGCGTCTGCAGATCGAACTTGGAGACCAGCTGGATCAGCGTCTCCTTGCGCTGGCGATAGGCGATGAGGTCGGCGACCGACACCTGCTTCAAGCCATGTTTCACGGCAAAATCGGCAACCTGCTGGCCACGCGTCACGGTGCCGTCGTCATTGACGAGTTCGCAGATGACGCCGATCGGTGGCAGGCCCGCAAGCTTGCAAAGGTCGACGGCGGCTTCGGTATGACCCGAGCGCATCAGAACCCCGCCTTCGCGAGCGACCAGCGGGAAGATGTGCCCGGGGCGAACGAAATCTGAAGGGCCGACATTCGGGTTGGCTAGATTCCGCACCGTCAGCGTCCGGTCGTCTGCCGAAATGCCGGTTGTCGTGCCGTGCTTGAAGTCGACGGAGACGGTGAAGGCCGTGGTATGCGCGCTGTCGTTCTCCGCCACCATCGCCGAGAGGTTCAGGCGCTTGGCCTCTTCCTTCGGCATCGGCGTACAGACGATGCCCGAGGTGTGGCGCACGATGAAGGCCATCTTGTCGGCGGTGCAGTGAACGGCCGCAACAATCAAGTCCCCTTCGTTCTCGCGGCCGTCATCGTCGGTGACGACGACGATCTCGCCGGCTTCAAAGGCGCGGATCGCCTCGACGACGCGCTTCTGGTCATAGCTCATGGGGCAAGTCCTTATCTGGTCCGGCCGTTCTGGCCGCGGTCTCTCAAAATATGGTCGAGAAGGATGCAGGCGAGCATGGCCTCGCCGACAGGCACGGCCCGGATACCGACGCAAGGGTCATGGCGACCCTTGGTGCGCACATCGACTTCGTTGCCATCGGCATCAATGGAGCGCTTCTCGGTCAGGATCGATGAAGTCGGCTTGATGGCGAAGCGCGCAACGATCGGCTCACCGGTCGAAATACCGCCGAGCACGCCGCCGGCATGGTTCGACAGGAATACGGGCTTGCCGTCCGCCCCGATCCGCATCTCGTCGGCGTTCTCCTCACCGGTGATTTCGGCGGCCTGGAAGCCGTTTCCGACCTCGACGCCCTTCACCGCATTGATCGACATGAGGCCGGCTGCGATCTCCTGGTCGAGCTTGCCATAGACGGGTGCGCCGATGCCGGCCGGCACGCCTTCGGCTACCACTTCGATCACGGCACCGACAGAGGAGCCTGCCTTGCGAATGCCGTCGAGATACTCCTCGAAGACGGGAACCATCGCGGCATCAGGGCAGAAGAACGGGTTTTGGTCGACCTGCGCCCAGTCCCAGTTCTCGCGGTTGATCTTGTGCGTGCCGATCTGCACCAGCGCGCCACGAATGGTGACGCCGGGCATGGCAAGCCGGGCCAGCGCACCGGCTGCCACGCGGGCGGCCGTCTCGCGAGCGGAAGAGCGTCCGCCGCCACGATAGTCGCGGATCCCGTATTTCAGATCATAGGTATAGTCGGCATGGCCGGGGCGATAACGCTTGGCGATCTCGCCGTAATCCTTGGAGCGCTGGTCGGTATTCTCGATGAACAGCGAGACCGGCGTGCCCGTCGTGATCATCGTGCCGTCTTCCTGCGGCATGACGCCGGAGAGCACCTTGACGATGTCGTCTTCGCGCCGCTGGGTGACGAAGCGCGACTGGCCGGGCTTGCGCTTGTCCATGAAGACCTGCAGATCCTCCTGGGCAAAGCGGACACCCGGAGGGCAGCCGTCGACAACAGCGCCAAGCGCCGGCCCGTGGCTTTCGCCCCAGGTGGTGACGCGGAAGAGATGACCGAAGGTATTGTGCGACATGCGTATGCTACCGTCCCATTCTCGTCCGCCGGAACGTCTTCCGGCGGGCCCTGCCTTGGATGGCGTCACTCATAGAGCAAATTGACAATTTCTGTGAAGCGCTTTTGCGCCGCGCGCCGCCGATTTGCGACGACACAGTGTCACCGAAGCGTTTGTGATCCGGCCGTGCGCCGGCTCAAGACGCCTTGCGCTGCGGCAGGCGGTCGACGAAGCGGGTGAAATCCTCAAACGAGAGGGGCTTGGCGAAGGCGTAACCCTGCAGGTAGTCACATCCGAGTTGACGCAGGATGCCTGCATGTTCATGGGTTTCGACGCCTTCGGCAACGGTCTCGATGCCGAGCGAGCGGGCAATCTCGACGATATTGCGCACCAGGCTTCGTTCCTGCGGCTGGACCGTGACCGGCATGACCAGCTGGCGGTCGATCTTCAGCCGCTTCGGCTTGAGCTTCAGGAGCGATACGATCGAGGTATGGCCGGTTCCGAAATCGTCGATTTCGATGTCGATGCCGAGCGCCTTGATCCTCTCGATATTCTCGGAGGCGAACGTGTCGCTATCGTCGAGGAAGATCGACTCCACCAGTTCGAAACAGATCGAACCGGGCGTGATCGAAAGGCCCTTCAACTGGTCGATCAGGTTGTCGTCATGCAGGCGCTTGGAGGAGACGTTGACCGAAATGCGCGGTACCTGCATGCCGAGCGCCGTCCAGCGCATCTGGTCCTTGAGTGCCGTCTGCAGCACGAGTTCGTCGATGCGTGCCATCACGTTCAGGTCTTCGGCGACCTTCAGGAAGTTGCCGGAGGCGAGGATGCCGCGGTCCGGATGGCGCCAGCGGATCAGGGCTTCGGCGCCACAGAGCTGCATGCTGGAGGCCTCGAATTGCGGCTGGTACCAGACGATGAATTCGTCGCGGTCGAGACCGGCCAGCATGTCGTCGGCCATGCGTTTCTTGGCGACGATGTTGGCCTGCAGGTCCGGGGTGAAGAACTCGTAGCAGTTCCGGCCCTTTTCCTTGGCCTGGTACAGCGCGATATCGGCGTTGATCAGCACCTTGCGCGGGTCGGGTGCCGCGCCCTGGGATTGCGCAACCCCGATCGAGACGCCGCAGCGGCAATCGAAGCCTTCGAAGTCGAGCGGCTGGCGCATCTCGTCGATGATCTTGTTGGCGAGCGTCGCCAGCTCGTCGACCGAAGTCTGCCGCCGTGCCAGCACCACGAATTCATCGCCGCCGATGCGGGCGACGAGATCGCCGCGCGGCACGTGTTTCATCAGGATGCGGGAAGCATGCACCAGCATGGCATCACCAGCCGCATGGCCGAGCGTGTCGTTGATTTCCTTGAAGCGGTCGAGGTCGAGATGCAGGATCGCGAACTTCGACGATTGGCGGTTGCCATTGCGTGCCAGCGTGTCGAGTTCGAGGTCGAGCTTACGGCGGTTCGCGAGCGATGTCAGCGGGTCGTGCAGGGCGTTGAACTCGATGCGGTTCTTGGCGAGCTCCAGCTCGATGTTGCGCATGTCGGCTTCCGCCTTGGCATTGCGCAGTTGTTCGGCAAGCAGCGCGTCGGCGGTCACGTCGAAGGCAATGCCGATCAGCTTCTTCTTGCCGTCGCGCCCGATATGCGGCTGGCCGACCGAGCGGATGTAGCGAATTTCGCCATTCTGCAACACCACTCTCTGTGTCGTGTTGATGATCTGGTCGAGCGTGACCGCCCGCTTTGTGGCAAGCTGGATCTCGCCGCGGTCGTCCGGATGAAGGCGTGACAGCCAGACGTGTTCGGCAACGGGCTTGTCGCTGAACGGTATGCCGTAGAGCTGATGCATGCGCTCGTCCCAGATGGCGCTCTTCGTAACGGGATCGCCTTCCCAGGTGCCGCAATTGTATGAGCCGAGTGCCAGATCCAGACGCTGCGAGGCTTCCGCCAGCTGGTGCTCGCGGCTTGAGAGTTCCTCAAGGGCAAGCTCCAGCTCGGCGTTCTTGATGTCGCTGTTTTCCTTCGCGCGGCTCAGCGACTGGGTGACCAGCGTATCGGTCGTCACGTCGCAGACGATACCGGTGATGCTGCCGTCGCTCGTGCGGGCGCCAACTGAACGCAGATAGCGGAAACTGTCGTCGGAGAGCGGAACGCGGTAGCTGATGTCCCATTGGTCGGCGGTCGCGGCCACAACGGAATCGAAGTAGAATTGTTCGGCGCGACCGATATCGTCGGCATGCAGACAGGCGAACCAGTCTGCCAGGCGGTCTTCTTCGTCGGTCAGGCTGTTGGGCAGGCCATGCAGGCCGGCGCTGCGGCTGTCCCAAATGAGCGCATGGGTCGATGCGTCGATCTCCCAGATGCCGATATTGGAGGTTTCCAGTGCGAGTTGAAAACGCTGCGACAGTTCGACAAGCCGCTGTTCGCGCGCTCTCAGACGCTTGATGTTCAGGTTGCGCTCGCGCAGCAGGAAGAGGGCGAGCAGCACGGAACTCGTCATCGCGATGACGCCGGCCAGGACCAGAAGGCGGCTCGGTAGCAGCCTGTTCATTGCCGCATCCCAGCCATCGGCTGGTACGCCATAGAGATTGTAGCCCAGACGCCCGCCGACAGACGCGGTGCTGATCGGGTTGTCATCGAAAATCGTCTCGTCACCGAAGACTTCATCGGTGCCATCGGCGGATGGCATGACGATGGCGACCTTGGTGTGGTCATGCCCTTCATGGTCTGGCACGTCGACCTCGGTCAGCAGTCCGTGATGGTCGAAGAAGCGGCCAGCGTCGATGTCGACGACCAGTGAAATCCATGCCGTACTGGACTGCCATGAGACAGGCGGGACCGGGATGTCGACGCTGATGGTCCGCGAGTCCCTTGTGACCTTCGGCGTAAAGGCCATGCGAGCGGGATCGTCGAGTGGGGCGAGGCGAATGCTGTCAAGCTGCGGGTTGTCGGTGATCAGGCGATTGACCGTCCGATTGAACTCCAACGGAGAAAGCAGGCCGTCGTCGGCGATGTCGTCCGCCAGGGAAAGAGCAATGTTGATGTCTTGATCCAGATGAGTCTCGATGTCGGACTGCACACGCAGCAGGCGATCCAGGATCCCGTGCTCGATGCGCCCGCGTTCGGTAAGCGCGGTCTGGCGGTCGATCATCAGTCCTGCGGACACGATGAGCACGCTCAGCACAGCCGCGCCGATCAGCCAGAGCATGCCGTTGCTCAGTCGCCTGTCGGCACGCGCGTCCATCGTCAACTTGCGCAAGTGTATGCTTCCCCTGATCCCGATTGCGCTAAGCCTATGGGGCTGCGGTTAATTTAGGATTTCGTCAGGGGCAGGTTTTTTTATCGTTTCTCTGTTTAGGGGGCGCACATGGTCCTTGAGCCAGAGCACGAGCCCACAGATTGTCGGGGGACAGCGGCGAACGCGCTTGATCCCGGTTGCCCTTCGGGTCCACTATCCCCCGAAATGAGTTTGTCAGGGGCGAATTCCGCCACATTCAGGAGGCTAGTTTGCAGTCGGTTTCAGCAGTGATTTGGTCGAGGGTGGTTTGCATGCGTGTCGTTATATCCCTGCTTCTCGCCACCGCAGGCTTCCTGTCGCCGGTCAGCGTCTATGCCGGCAGCGCCGATGTGGAAGCCACCATTCGTGATGTGAACATCGATGGAATGAACCTCGTTCTCGATGACGGCAAGACCTATGCCGTTCCCTCAGAATTCAACTTCGAGGGTCTCGAACCGGGCCAGAAGGTTCTCGTCTTCTACACGGAAGTGGACGGCAAGCGGGTCGTCGACGATCTGGAACTGCTGCAGTAGCAAGCGCGGGGCCGCCCGAAGAGGGCGGCACGGTCGATCTCAGATCCAGTCTATCAATTTTCGGTCGCGATCGATTTTCAGGATCCGATCCTGCGGAATGTTCATCTCGCAGGCCTCGTCCTCACTGACATTGCCAATCAGCCGGAAGCAGCTGCGGATAACGCCACCATGGCTGACGCAGACGGTCGGCCGTTCGACAGAGGTCAGCCAGGCGCCGATCCGCCAGGACAGGATCTCATAGCTTTCCGCATCGTCGCCGGGCGGAATGAAGCCCCATTTCTGGCGCGCCCGTTCCTCGACCCGCTCTGGCGAGACCTCTGCCAGTTCCGGCAGGGTCGAGCCTTCCCAATCGCCGAAGGAAAGCTCCTTCAGCCGCTCGTCAAGCCGGTAGTCGGCAGGGGGAAGGCCCATGGCTGTGCGCACCCGTTCCATGGTGTCGCGCGTGCGTCCGAGCGGGGAGCTCACAAAGTCGAAATCCCCGGCGCGGCCGCCGAGGATCTGGGCGAGCTTGCGCCCGTTTTCGCTGGCCTGCTGACGGCCGGTGTCGTTGAGGCCGATATCCTTCTGGCCTTGCATCCGGCCCTCGGCATTCCAATCGGTCTGGCCGTGACGGATCATGTAGATGAGCACGGCGCAGTCTCCGAATTCAGTCTTTGCCGAGAACGATGTCGGGCGCATCGACCGACTTCATGCCGACCGTGTGATAACCGCAGTCGACATGATGCACTTCGCCGGAAACGCCGGTCGAGAGGTCGGACAAGAGATACATGCCCGACTTGCCGACTTCGTCGGTCGTGACGTTGCGCTTCAGCGGCGAATGATACTCGTTCCACTTGAGGATATAGCGGAAATCACCGATGCCGGAAGCCGCAAGCGTCTTGATCGGGCCGGCCGAGATCGCGTTGACGCGGATGCCGCGGCCACCCATGTCGACGGCGAGATAGCGCACGGACGCTTCGAGTGCGGCCTTTGCCACACCCATGACGTTGTAGTGCGGCATGACCTTTTCGGCGCCGTAATAGGTGAGCGTCAGAAGCGAACCGCCATCATTCATGATCTTCTCGGCACGCGCCGCAACGGCGGTGAAGGAATAAACGGAGATATCCATCGTCCGGGCGAAGTTGTCGCGCGTCGTCTCGATGTAGCGGCCCGTCAGCTCGTCCTTGTCGGAAAAGGCGATGGCATGCACGACGAAGTCGATCTTGCCCCACTTGGCTTCGATATTGTTGAAGACGGCGTCGATGCTCTCAAGATTGGTCACGTCGCAGTCGCCGGCAAGAAAGGCATCCAGTTCCTGTGCGAGCGGCTCGACACGCTTCTTCAGCGCATCGCCCTGCCATGTGAGGGCAATCTCGGCACCCTGGTCACGACAGGCCTTCGCGATGCCCCAAGCGATGGAGCGATTGTTGGCGACACCCATGATGACGCCGCGCTTGCCTGCCATAAGGCCGGAACCCTGAACCATATCGAGACCCTTTAAGACGTTCGGTGGAGTTGCCTATGGCATAGGCCGATCCGGGGTTCAAGATTGCAGGCTCAGATCGACGGAACACGGCCCCGACATCCATCACAACGTCAGAAATCACTCATTTAGCAGGCGGAAATCTGCAGGGCTGAAGCGCAACAATTGCCGCCGGGCCCAAACGACAGGCTCGCCGAAAATGCTGTGCACAATAGGAGGTCGAAACCTGGAGACCCGTCACCGGGACCGAAGGGGCTCAGATATAGAGCCCCTCGCGCATCAGCCGCATCAGGTCGGTGACCTTCTCGTCCGGCTTTTCCCAGAGCATCACGCGCAGTTCGACGACAAGCGCGCCACGGCCGTCTTCGGCGTTGGGAAGGCCGAGGTCGTCGATTCGGATGACCTGATCGGAGTTCGACCAGGCGGGCACCGTGACGGGCACCATGGTCCCGTCAGGTCCTTCGACCTGGGTCTCGCAGCCCAGCACGGCGTTTTCGAGTGTGATCGGCAACACGGTGCGGATATCGAACTGGTCGACCGCGAAGCGATCGGCGCGCAGCACCTTGATCGTCACGGCGACATCGCCGCGCTGCAGGCCCTGGAACTTCAGCCCCTGACCCTTGAGGCGCACGACATGGCCCTCGGTCACACCGTTGAGCGGCACGCGCACTTCGCGCCCGTCGTTCAGGGTGATCGACACGGATTTCTGCTCGAGCAGATCGGCAATCGCGACCACGGCATCCGCAAAGATATCGGGTGCCTTTTCCGGCAGCGGCGGCGGGGCGCCGCGCAGGCGACGCACCAGCGAACTGAAGAGCTCGATCGGCGCCAGCAGGGGCGATGCCGCCGGCTTCAGGGGAATGCCCTCCTGAAGCTCTGCGGCCTCCTGCTCGCGGCGCAGGCTTTCAGCGGCTGCGGCTGCTTCCGGGCTATCGCCGAAAATGCGTGAAGCGGCTTCCTCCGGGCCTGAAGCCGTGCCGCCGACGGTAGCGCTCGGACCCGATTTAGGGCCAGCGCTTGCACCGGCAGTCGAAGTCTTGTCGGTGCCGGTCGCAGAAGCCGTTTCTGCGGCTGCATCCTTCGCACCGGATTCGGCCTGGGCTTTGGTCTTTGCCTCGGCGGCCTGTTCCTTTGCAGCCTTCGCCTTGGCGGCCTGGGTCGCATCCGCCTTGGCTTTCTCCGCCTCGGCGCGCGCCAGCTCCTCAAGCACGCGCTCGGCATTTATCTTGGCCTGCTTGGCTTTTTCCGCCGCCTCGCGCGCTGCCTGGCGCTGCTGCATGATCGTCTGTTCGCGTTCCAAGGCTTCCACCTTCATGCGCTGTTGATCGTACCGGTTCCGCTTGGCCGGATCCTTGAGCACTTCGTAGGCGCGGCCGATCTCGGCAAACCTGTTGTGGGCCTGCGGATCGTCACGGTTCTTGTCCGGATGTACGGATTTCGCCTTCGTGCGCCATGCTGCCTTGATCTCGTCAGAGCCGGCATCGCGTTTCACGCCAAGGATCGAATAAAAATCTCGCATCGAGGACACCAACACACCTCAGGCGGAAAAGGTCCCTTCATCGGGCCCGGTCCGCAAAACTTTCCTGCCGTCCTGCCGAATTCATGCAGATCCGGACGCTACAGTCCCGGGAACCGTTGCATGCCATATGCTAATCGAAGGTTAGCTGTCGGCCGTCAGGGCGACCTCATTCTTCCGGTTTGCTTAAGCAAGTCTTTCGAATGCGACCGAAATCGATCCGCCGTTTACGATCGGCGGTCGAAGCTCAACAGCTGCCAGTTGCCGGTGCCGGATGTGCACGTCTTGCCGGAGAAGTAGGCGATGCCTTCATAGGAATGTCGGGTCGTCGAGAAGTTGCGGCAGATGACGCCGTCACCTTTCTCTTCCTGGATGGCGGTCACGACACCCGCACTGCCGGTCGTCGCATTGGCCCAGGGAAGCGGCTTGCCCTCGGTCTTGGACAGATCCGCGGACGAAACAGCGCTTTGTACCGTGAGCTCGTCAGAACGGCTCGTGGGGTTGCCACTCTTCACGACAGTCGATGTGGAGATCGAACTGTCGACCGTATCCGAGCCGAACAGGTCCATGCTGCTGCCGAAGCAACCGCTGAGCGGAAGTGTCGCAGTGATGATGAGCAAGATCGAGCTTCTACGCATGCACCAACCCTTTGTCCGCTCGACCGATTTTGCTATGTCTGCCAAGGGGCCTGCGATCCAGTGCTTCGTCATCGACGGCCAATATGCATATCGGGAGCATTTTACACAATATGTCAGATATCGGGTTAACAACTGGTGACTTCACCGAAGAGAGCGAACCCTTTGCGCTCTTCGCCACCTGGCTGAAGGATGCCGAGGCCTCGGAGATCAACGATCCCAATGCGGTGGCACTCGCCACCGTGGATGCGGATGGCCTGCCGAATGTCCGTATGGTGCTGCTCAAGGGTTTCGATGTCAGGGGTTTCGTTTTCTACACGAATTTCGAGAGCCAGAAGGGACAGGAAATTCTCGGCCAGAAAAAGGCAGCCATGTGTTTTCATTGGAAATCGCTGCGCCGCCAGATCCGCCTGAGGGGCGATGTCGAGGTGGTTTCCGATGAGGAGGCAGACGAATATTACCAGTCCCGGCCGCTTGGCAGCCGGATCGGTGCCTGGGCTTCGAAGCAGTCCCGGCCGCTCGAAGGCCGCTTCGCGCTGGAAAAGGCGGTCGCCGAATACACCGCGAAATATGCGCTCGGAAACGTCCCACGCCCGCCCCATTGGTCGGGCCTCCGCATCATTCCGCGCTCGATCGAGTTCTGGCACGATCGCAAGTTCCGCCTGCATGACCGCATCGAGTTCCGTCGCGACGCGGAAGGCGACGGCTGGTCCAAGGTCCGGATGTATCCCTGATCAGGGGGGATGGGCTCAGCCGCCGACAAGCTTCGACGGCAGCCCCGACGCCAGCGCCTCGACATAGCGCGGCTTCTGATAGAGCCCGTTCAGCGAGATCCGCGGCAGAAGCTGCGGGCTCGCCATCGAGGCGGGCGTCAATGTGCCCGGCCGTGTGGTCACCGACAGCTTGAAGCCCGCCCAGTCGGCATAGCCTGCCGTCCGGACCGTTGCGCTCCGCGCATCGCCATAAGGATAAGCGAAGGTGACGGCGCGCGTGCCGGTGATGCCGGCAACATATTCGGCGCTCTCGTTATACTCCTGCAACAATGCCTCGTCGTTAAGATCGGCGAGGCCGCGATGGCTCACGGTATGCGCTCCGTAGGAGACCAGCGGGTTGCGGGTCAGGGCGGCAAGTTCCTCCCGATCCATGACCGTTTCGGAAACCAGCGCATGCGGGTTGATACCGGCAGCATTCGCCGCCGCATCGAGTTGCGCCACTCCCTTCGCTTCGTCGCCCGCCATCAGCAGGCGCGCGGCGGCGTCGAATGCGGCACACTTGGCGCTAGTCGAGCTGCAGTCGATGTCTATCCGCCCTGCCGGCAGGCAGAGAGCCACCCTTTGCCGGGCCCCGATCAGGGCCGCAAGCGTCTCCCACCACATCGTATGGCTGCGCTCCGAAAGCCCCTTGCAGACGAAGATGGTGAAAGGAACCCCGTGGCGCTCGAAGACCGGCAGAGCATGGTCGCGATTGTCGCGAAACCCGTCGTCGAGTGTGAAGACGGCAAAGGGCTGTCCGCCTTCGGGTTCGGCAAGAGCCGCCGGCACCTCGTCCAGTCGGAGGAAGCGATAGCCGCGCCGGATTAGCGTCTGGATCGCTGCGTCGAGGAAGTCGGGCGTGATGTCGAGATGCCGGTTCGGCTGGAACGGTCTGGCATTGGCCGGCCGGACATGATGCAGCGTGAAGATCACCCCGCGGCCCCGAAGACCAGCCGCCAGCCCGAGCCGCGACAACAGAAAGGACGCCTCCAGCCCCCCCGTGATTGCCACTCGCTTCAGCTTATGTTTGAACCGTCCCGCCATAACCTCTGCCTGAAATGTCATTGACTGCAATGCCAGACAGGCTACCCCCGAACCCTTAAGGCAGGTTCAACACGTCGTCTCAATATTATGGCGAATGCGGCGGCAGCTCCGCAGCCAGCCGGGTTGCCCGTCGAGCAAGCAGCATGGCAGGGATCGTCCACAGTACCGGAATGAGGAATGTCGCCGAGAAAGCGGCCCGGGAGGTCTCGCTTGTAGAGGTCTCTGCCAAGCCGAGACTGTTGCCCGCCAGGCCGGCAAAGGCCGCACCGATTGCGAAGCCCGCGGATTGCAGCGTCGGAATAAGCCCCGAAGTCTTGTCTCGCTCGGTACGCGTACTCGTTTCCATAAGCATCTGGCTCAGAAAGGCCCAGCTGGCGCCGAAAGCTGCACCGACCACGATCTGGCCCGTGACCAGAAGGAAAAGCGATCCCTGCTGAAAGCCGGGGGCAACCAGGAGCATGCCGCAGCATTGCAGGAGCGGTCCGGACTCGATTGCCCGCCGCCGCGCGCGTTCCGTCCCGACATGAGCAACGAGTACGGCGACCAGGCTCCAGCTCATCGCCATGATCGCACCAAGCCCACCGGCCGCCAGCGGACCGAAGCCGAAGCCATGCTGCAGCCCCAAGACGAAATAGACGCTGCTGGTCGCTTGGGCGACGGGCATGAGAAGAACCAGCCAAAGACCCGCCCCGACCGTTGACGAAAGACCAAAGGCTTCCGCCGGCATCAGACCCGTTGGAAGTACCCGATCGCGGCGAACGCTTGCGACCAGAAGGGCAATGCCGAACACTACGAGCACGGCCGAGGTCAGAGGCTCGGCCATCACTCCTGAGGACAGGATCATCAGAAGGCCCACTGACAGCAGCACCAGCGGGGAGAGCGGCACCCTGGCAAACGCGGCGACTGTCTCATCACGCGGCCTTGCCGTGAACAGTGCGAGAAGAAGAAAGACGAGCCCGAACGGCAGATTGATCAGGAAGGCCGTCCTCCAGGAAAAGCTTTCCGCCAGCCAGCCGGCCGCAAACGGTCCGCCGAAGGAAGCACATGTCCACACCAGCGCTTCCACGCCAAAGACCTTGGGCACCAGACGCGACGGATAGAGGGCTGGAATGAGCGCGTAACAGATCGCGGCGACCACGCCTTCGCCGAGCCCCTGTCCGAGCCGCCCGAGCAGAACCTGCTCCATCGTCGACGCAAACGCTGCCGTCAGAGTGCCGACGAGGAAGACCAGTGTCGCCACGACCAAGGCGCGGCGGGCGCCGAAGCGTTGTTTGAACTGGGCTGCGGTCACGCCGGCGACGATTGACCCGATCAGGTAAAGTGAGACGGACCAGGCGATGAGGTGGCCGCCGCCGATCTCGGCAATCGCGCTCGGCAGCACGGTGGAAACGAAGAAGCCGTTAAAGGCAAAGAGCGCAACCCCCATGCTCAGCATCAGCGTGGTGGATAGGTGTTCGCGCGACAGAAGATCGAGCCAGCCGCCCGGCTCGCTCGGCGGCGTCTTGAACTCATCAATCATGTCCGGAATCGACGGTAGGGAAGGGCCGGCCGATTTGTCGGTCGTGCTGTCGGTCATTCGTGAACTCACTTTGCGAAATGGCATTGGATGCGATTTGACGCGATGCTACAACCTCAACAAAGGTTGAGGTAAAGCCATGCCCGAACAAAAAAACCATCTGACCGTCGGAGATGTCGCCCGCCGCAGCGGACTGGCCGTGTCCGCCATCCATTTCTACGAGCGCAAGGGTCTGATCTTCGCCGACAGGACGGGCGGCAATCAGCGCCGCTACGGCCGCGACGTGCTGCGCAGGCTCGCCTTGATCCGCGCCGCGCAAGAGGTGGGGCTTCCGCTCTCGGAAGTCGCCGCGGCGCTGTCCGCACTGCCGCAGAAGCGCACGCCGACGCCCCAAGACTGGCGTGAGATTGCCACCCGCTGGGCCGAGAGGCTCGACCAGCGCATCCGCATTCTCGAAGGCCTGCGGCATGATCTCGACGGCTGCATTGGCTGTGGCTGCCTGTCTCTCCAGCGCTGCCATCTGGTCAATCCCGCAGACCGGCTGGGTGAAGAAGGGACTGGCGCTGTGACCTTCGCCCGCTGACGCCTTCGTGACCGTCCGTGCCAGCATTCGCGCAATCGATTAACCATCTGTTGACCATGATCGGGCGACCTTCTGTGGATCGATGGTTGCATTTGATTCCGATCGGCTGATTGTCGCCCCATTCTTGCCATAGGGCCTCAACCCGAAGACGGCGGATCGATCGAATCGAACCAGTCGCAGTCATCATTGAAATCCGGGCGGCATTGGAGTTTTCATGAGCAAGTTGCTGATCGCGTTCTCGTTTTGCGTGGCGATCCTCTCCCTCTCGACGACAGCCCAGGCAGGAAGTGCCCAGCTTCTGCTCGATGCCCGCACCGGCGAAGTCCTCGCCTCCGAAAACGCGGACGTGCTCAATCACCCGGCATCGCTGACCAAGATGATGTCCGTCTACATGGTTTTCGACGCGATCAAGGCCGGCAAGCTCAGCTGGGATAGCCCCGTTCCCTTTTCGAAACATGCCGCCTCCCGCCCGCCGACCAAGCTCTTCGTCAAGGCAGGCGACAGCATCACCGTCCGCGAAGCCGTACTCGCCATGATCGTCCGCTCGGCCAATGACGCCTCGGCTGCGATCGGCGAGAAGATCGGCGGCAGTGAAGAGGGCTTTGCGGCCCTCATGACGCGCAAGGCCCGTTCGCTCGGCATGATGAACACCACCTTCTTCAATGCCTCCGGCCTGCCGCATCCCCGGCAGTTTACCACAGCCCGCGACATGTCGACCCTCGGTGTCGCCCTGATGCGCGACTTCCCGAAGGAATACGAACTCTTCGCCACCAAGAGCTTCAAGTTCCGCGGCAAGACGATCAACGGTCACAACAACCTCATGTATCGCTACAAGGGCATGGACGGCATCAAGACCGGCTATACCAACGCGTCAGGCTTCAATCTGGTCAGCGCAGTCGAGCATGATGGCCGCCGCGTCATCGGCGTCGTCATGGGCGGCCGCACGGCTGCCAGCCGCGACAAGATCATGGAGCGTCTGATCGACGCCAGCATCAAGAAGGCCTCGACCGGCCAACAGCTTCTCGTCTCCCGTTCGACCGGCGCGCAGATGGATCTAGCCCGCCTTGGCGACGAGGTACCGGTTCCGGTTTCCCGCCAGTCGGCGCTGGCCGCAGTGCAGGGGCTCGCCGGAGCCACAGGGACCGCGACGCCGGGCACCGCCTCGGCTTATGCGCCATCGTCACAGGCCGAAACCGCAGACCTCGTCGCGACACCGGCAAGCCGCTTTGCTGCCGTCGACCCGCAGCAGACCGCCAGCACGCCCGCGACCTCTTTCGAACGCAGATGGCAGGTCCAGATTGCCGCCGCGACATCCGCCCAGGCAGCCATGGACTTGCTGTCCCAGGCCCGCCAGAAGGTCGGTGGCCCGCTTCAGGGGCTCGACACCTATACCGAAATGGTCACCCGCAACGGCATCACCTTCTACCGCGCCCGTTTCACCGGATTCGAGACCAAGGAAGCGGCTCGTGCGGCCTGCGATAAGCTGGTGCGCCAGCGCTACGACTGCGTCCTGATGCCCGCGCGGGGGTGAGGGGTTCGATGCGGGCTTCCGCAGCGGCTATCGAGTGGTGACTGCGAAGGCTAGCGGTCTAGATCGCGTTCACCCAAGTCTTCGTAGAGCCTTAGCAGGTAACCATCCGGATCCGGCACGACGAACTGCCGGTTGCCGACCTCACGATCGCCGCGCCGGTACCACTTCTCTTCGAGCGGCAGATATAGAGACACTCCGGCCGTAGCAAGCCGCTTCAGAACGGGTGCAACCTGCGGCACCAGGATCTGCAGATTCAGGCCGCGGCCAAGTGACCGTTCGACAGGAGCGTCCTGAACCTCGAAGGTCCGCCCGATCCCAATCTGGTCGATCATCAGCTGCGCGTCTCCGAGGGTCAGAAAACTGAAGCCCTCTTCGGGCCGCTCATAGGCAACCTCGAATCCAACAAGATCGCAGTAGAAGGCGCGGCTCGTCCGCCAGTCGCTGACCGCCAGTTCGGGGACGAGCGCGTTTTCCCTCAAGCCTTCGTCCCGCCCACCGTGATCTGGTCCATCCGCAGATGCGGCTGACCAACGCCGACGGGGACCCATTGACCGGCCTTGCCACAATTGCCGATGCCCGTGTCAAGCTTGGTGTCGTTGCCGATCATCGAGATGCGCTTCATCGCATCGGGACCGTTGCCGATCAGCATGGCGCCCTTGACCGGTGCGCCGATCTTGCCGTTTTCGATCAGATAGGCCTCGGTGCAGCCGAAGACGAACTTGCCCGAGGTGATGTCCACCTGTCCGCCGCCGAAGGAGACGGCATAAATGCCCTTCTTGACGGAGGCGATGATCTCCTCCGGCGTCTTGTCGCCCGAGAGCATGTAGGTATTGGTCATGCGCGGCATGGGCTGGTGGGCATAACCCTGGCGACGTCCGTTGCCGGTCGCCTTCATGCCCATCAACCGGGCATTCTGCCGATCCTGCATGTAGCCGACCAGTTTGCCGTTCTCGATCAGAACGTTGTAGGCGGACGGCGTGCCCTCGTCGTCGACGGTGATCGATCCGCGCCGGTCGTTGATCGTGCCATCGTCAACGACGGTGACGCCGGGAGCCGCCACCATCTCGCCCATCAGGCCGGCAAAGGCGGAGGTTTTCTTGCGGTTGAAGTCACCTTCCAGCCCGTGGCCGACTGCCTCGTGCAGCATGACGCCCGGCCAGCCATTGCCGAGCACGATGTCCATGGTGCCGGCCGGCGCCTCCTGGGCTTCGAGATTGATCAGCGCCTGACGCAGTGCGTCGTCGGCACCACGGCGCCAGCTCTCCTCGGTCAGGAACTCGTTGAAGCTCATGCGGCCGCCAGTGCCAAAGGAGCCGCTTTCCTGGCGGTCGCCCTGGCCGGTGACAACGGAAATGTTGATGCGGGTCATCGGCCGGATGTCGCGCACCCGGTGGCCGTCGGCACGCAGGATCTCGACCACCTGCCAGCTTGCGCCGACGGTTGCCGTGACCTGCCGCACCTTGGGATCCTTGTCGCGCAGATAGGCATCGATCTCCGAGAGCAGCTTCACCTTCTCCTCGAAGGTCGGGGAGCCGATCGGGTTGCCGTCACCATAGAGTTTGGCATTGGTCCTCTGTGGCGCCGTCGCATACGAGCCGGAATAGCCATGGGTCACAGCACCCACGGCGTCCGCCGCGCGGGAAAGCGCGGCCAGAGACAGCTCGCCGGAATGGGCATAACCGACCGCTTCGTCGGCCACGGCGCGCAGGCCGAACCCCTGGTCCGTGTTGAAAGAGCCACCCTTCAGGCGACCATTGTCGAAGGTCAGCGATTCCGCCTGGGCATGTTCGACGAACAACTCTCCGTCGTCGGCGCCCTTGAGAGCATCCGCAACGCGCCGCGTCAGCGTGGCTTCGTCGCAATCGAAGAGGGAGATAAGGTCCTGGGTCATGAATGTCTCCTTGGGCGCTGGCCTTCAGCATGTAGGCGCGCAACGAAAGAGGGGCAAGCCCGCCGGACTTGCCCCTGTCTATAATGTCATCACGATCAGGCGACCGCGCCCTTACGGCAGTGTGTCATAGCCTTCGCCGAAGCCGGCAAGCTCGATCGGAATGCCGACGCGGTCCTGGTCTGCCGATTCGCGAAGCGCAAAGACGGCTGCCTGGCCGGCCCGCAGGATCTTCATCAGCTCTTCGTCGATCTCGACTTCGACATAGCAGCCTTCTGAGAAACAGCGGGTGAAATAGGCCCGACCGATATTGTTGCCGTCGACGAAGAGCTCCATGCCGTCCTTCAGGAGAACGCCGAGCGGTGCGAGAATGCGCAGGATGCGGGCCTTGCGATCAGCGGTCTTCAGCACGACGACGGAAAGGCCGACTTCCGGCCTGTCTTCCGCAATAACGTTCTGCATCAGCGCACATTGTTCTTCCGAAGCGCCGGCCGGCTTGTCGCAGATGACAGACCAGGCGCCGTGGTTGGAGCGGATCGAGCCCGGCTGTTGTTGCTGTTGCTGGCTCAGCGCCGGAGTGGCGAGTGCGGCCATCAGCACGGCGCTCGCGGTCAGGCTCGACCAGGCAAGTCTAGGCAGACCCATGAAAACCTCTGGAAAACGAATCATTGACGACATTCTTGTCGCGAGGGTCCGCAAATGGAAGCCCCGACCCCTGTTTTAAGGTCGAGTGCGGCATAATTGGGACTGCGTTTTTGGATGTAGAAGCGCAATCATGCGCCTCATGGTGCCCCAACTGGTTAAAGCCTGTGTATCGCGGTCGCATGTATTTGATGAAGCGCAAAAATGCCGCACCGCCTTTCGCGCGGGCGTATTGCGATTGCGGCCAATCTGTGATTTGAAACGGCGACACTAGCATGATTTTTGCGCTATGGTTTGATGTGGATCAAGCGCTTGTGGGAGACCAAACCGTGATGAAGAGAACCTATGCAGCCTTGGCCGCTTTGGCCTGTCTGCTTTTCGCTTCTGTAGGCTTCGCCGATCAGCCGAAGCCCTGGCAGATGGGTATGCAGGAACCAGCCACCTCCATCATGGAGTTCAACAGCTGGTTCGAGCAGTACACACTGTGGTTCATCGTTCCGATCACCATCTTTGTTCTGATTCTCCTGATCGTCGTGGTCGTGAAGTTCCGCGCCGCCGCCAATCCGGTGCCGTCGAAGACGAGCCACAATACGACGATCGAGATCGTCTGGACGGTTGCTCCGGTTCTCATTCTCTTCGCGATTGCGATCCCGTCCTTCAACCTGCTGACCTACCAGCTGAAGATGCCGGAAAACCCCGACATCACCATCAAGGCGACCGCCACCCAATGGCTCTGGTCCTACGAATATGAGGGCGAGCAGGCCGTCTCCTTCGACAGCTACATGCTGAAGGAAACCGACCGCGCCGACGCCGGCAAGGAAGATGTCGCACGTTATCCGCGCCTTCTGGCCGTCGACAACGAAGTCGTCGTTCCCGTCGGCAAGACGGTTCGTCTGCTTGTCACGGCCGCCCCCACCGACGTTATTCACGCTTTCGCAATGCCGGCCTTCGGCATCAAGATCGACGCCATCCCGGGCCGCCTGAACGAAACCTGGTTCCGCGCCGACCGTGAAGGTCTCTACTACGGCCAGTGTTCGGAGCTGTGTGGCAAGGACCACGCCTACATGCCGATCGCCATCCGCGTCGTCACCGACGAGCAGTATGCGACCTGGCTTGAGGCTGCGACCTCGGATCTGTCGGGCGCCAACCGCGCTCTCATGGCTGCTGTTGACGGCGCTCCCGCCGTCCAGACTGCCGAAAACACAACGAACTGAGAGGAGTGAGGTCAATGGCTGGCTCTGTTGCCCACGACGAACACGCACATCACGACCATAAGCCGGGCTTCTTCGCTCGCTGGTTTCTGTCCACCAACCACAAGGACATTGGTACCCTCTACCTGATCTTCGCGATCGTCGCGGGTATCATCGGTGCCGCCCTCTCGGTTGCCATGCGTATGGAGCTCCAGGACCCGGGCATCCAGATCTTCCACGGTCTGGCCCAGATGGTCTACGGCTTCGAAGGTGATGCTGCCATCGACGGCGGCAAGCACATGTACAACGTCTTCACGACGGCGCACGCCCTGATCATGATCTTCTTCATGGTCATGCCGGCGCTGATCGGCGGCTTCGCCAACTGGATGATCCCGATCATGATCGGCGCACCGGACATGGCCTTCCCGCGCCTCAACAACATCTCGTTCTGGCTGATCGTCCCGGCCTTCCTGCTGCTCGTCCTCTCGATGTTCGTCGAAGGTCCGGCAGGCGCCTATGGCGTCGGTGGCGGCTGGACGCTCTATCCGCCGCTGGCGACCTCTGGACAGCCTGGACCGGCGGTTGACCTCGCGATCTTCGCGCTTCACGTCTCCGGTGCGTCCTCGATCCTCGGTGCAATCAACTTCATCACCACGATCCTGAACATGCGCGCTCCGGGCATGACGCTGCACAAGATGCCGCTCTTTGCATGGGCCGTTCTGGTCACCGCCTTCCTGCTGCTGCTGTCGCTCCCGGTTCTCGCCGGCGGCATCACCATGCTGCTGACCGACCGCAACTTCGGCACGGCCTTCTTCTCGCCTGAAGGCGGTGGTGACCCGGTTCTCTACCAGCACCTGTTCTGGTTCTTCGGTCACCCGGAAGTCTACATCCTGATCCTGCCCGGTTTCGGCATTGTCAGCCACATCATCTCGACCTTCTCGAAGAAGCCGGTCTTCGGTTATCTCGGCATGGCCTATGCCATGGTCGGCATCGGTGCTGTCGGCTTCGTCGTGTGGGCTCACCACATGTACACGGTCGGCCTGTCGCTCCAGGCGCAGCGCTACTTCCTCTTCGCAACCATGGTCATCGCGGTGCCGACCGGCATCAAGATCTTCTCGTGGATTGCAACGATGTGGGGCGGTTCGCTGACCTTCAAGACCCCGATGGTCTGGTCGATCGGCTTCATCTTCCTGTTCACCGTCGGTGGCGTCACGGGCGTCCAGCTCGCCAATGCCGGCCTCGACCGTTCGCTGCATGACACCTACTACGTCGTGGCCCACTTCCACTACGTTCTGTCGCTCGGCGCCGTCTTCGCGATCTTCGCCGGCTGGTACTACTGGTTCCCGAAGATCACCGGCTACATGTACAACGAGTTCGTTGGCCACCTTCACTTCTGGGTCATGTTCATCGGCGTGAACCTGGTGTTCTTCCCGCAGCACTTCCTCGGCCTTGCCGGCATGCCGCGCCGCTACATCGACTATCCGGATGCCTATGCCGGCTGGAACTATGTCTCGTCGATCGGCTCCTACATCTCGGCCTTTGCGGTTCTCGTCTTCCTCTACGGCGTCTTCGAAGCCTTCGCCAAGAAGCGCGTCGCTGGCGACAACCCCTGGGGTGAAGGTGCGACCACGCTGGAATGGCAGCTGTCTTCGCCGCCGCCGTACCACCAGTGGGAACAGCTGCCGAAGATCAAGTAAGCAGCGCCTAACCTGCGAAACGCTAACGGGCGCCGCGATCTTCGGGATCGCGGCGCCCGCAAAGCCAAACGAAAGACGGAATTCGAAAGCATGACGGTCATCGACAATCGCGACGTATTCGGCATCGAAGGCGAGGTTCGCCTGTCCGAAGCGAACCCGCGCGATTTCTTCGCGCTCCTGAAGCCGCGGGTCATGTCGCTCGTCGTCTTCACGGCGCTTGCCGGCTTGGTTCTTGCGCCCGGCGAAATCAATCCGATCATCGGCTTCATCGCGATCCTCTGCATCGCAGTTGGCGCCGGCGCATCCGGCGCGCTGAACATGTGGTACGATGCCGACATCGACGCCATCATGAGCCGCACGGCGACCCGTCCGGTACCGGCCGGTCGCGTCACGCCGGAAGAGGCGCTCGCCTTCGGCCTCGTCCTCTCGGTGTTTTCGGTCGGCGTGCTTGGCCTCGCCGTGAACTGGTTTGCCGCCGGTCTGCTCGCCTTCACCATCTTCTTCTACGCCGTCGTCTATACGATGTGGCTGAAGCGCTCGACCTCGCAGAACATCGTCATCGGCGGTGCGGCCGGCGCCTTTCCGCCCATGGTCGGCTGGGCCTGCGTGACGGGTGGTGTGTCGCTCGACAGCTTCATCCTCTTCATGATCATCTTCCTTTGGACGCCGGCGCATTTCTGGGCGCTCGCGCTGTTCAAGATGAAGGATTACGGTGATGTCGGCGTGCCTATGATGCCGAACGTCGCAGGCATCCCGTCGACCAAGCGTCAGATCGCGGTATACGCCGTGCTGACGGCCATCACCGGTGTGCTGCCGACCTTCACCGGCCTGTCTTCGATCGGTTACGGCATTGTAGCAGCCCTTCTTGGCGCAATCTTCGTGCACTGTTCCATCGCCGTCTGGCGCATGGCCGACGGCGACGAAAAGATGGTGCCGGCCAAGAAGCTGTTCGCCTATTCGATCTTCTATCTCTTCGCGATCTTCTCGGCCCTGATGATCGACTTTTACGTCGCGCCCTTTGCGGCAAGCCTCGGAGGTGCCGCCTGATGGAGACCGTGCAACTGAATGACAAGCAGAAGAAGTCCCGTCGCGGCCGCAACATCGCGCTTGGCGTGGTGCTCGCAGCTCTGGTGGTGATCTTCTACGTCGTAACCATCATCAAGATCGGCAACGTGGGTTAATGAGGCTTCGCACCGTGACTGTATCGAACGAGAACATCAAGGTTTCGAACCGCCGCAATGTTGGCGTAGCGACCGCCTGTGTCGTCTTCGTCGGCGGCATGGTGGGTATGGCCTATGCGGCCGTTCCGCTCTATCAGCTGTTCTGCCAGGTGACCGGCTATGGCGGCACGACCCAGCGGGTGGAGCAGGTCTCGGACGTGGTCCTGGATCGTACGATCAACGTGACCTTCGACGCCAATGCAGCGTCCGGTCTGAACTGGGATTTCAAGGCGGTCGACAAGAAGGTGACGCCGAAGATCGGCGAGACCGTTCAGATCACCTATACCGCGACGAACAATTCGCCCCATCCGGTCACGGGTGAGGCGGTCTTCAACGTCACCCCCGGCGAAGCCGGAGCCTACTTCAATAAAGTCCAGTGCTTCTGCTTCACTGAAACCACGTTGCAGCCGGGCGAGACACTGGAAATGCCGGTCGTCTTCTTCGTTGACCCCGCCATCGTCGAGGCGGATGAGACAAAGGGCATCGGAACGATTACCCTGTCCTACACCTTCTATCCGCGCGCAGATCAGGCGCCGGTGGCCGCACTCGCGGTCGAGGAAGACAAAGGACAGCCGAAACTGTGAGAGGGCTCCGGCTCGCCGGAACTCGTAATGAAATTGACATTCGGGGATTGCTGAAATGGCCGAAGCGCACCAGAAGAACCACGACTACCACATCATCGATCCGAGCCCCTGGCCGCTTCTGGCCTCGATCGGCGCCTTCGTCCTCACCTTCGGTGGCGTCGGCTACATGCGCTACCTCAACGGCGGTTCGCTGAACCTGTTCGGCGTGGATTGGGCCAACCCTTGGCTCTTCTACATCGGCCTTGCGATCGTGCTTTTCACCATGTTCGCCTGGTGGGCAGACACCATCAAGGAAGCCCACGAAGGTCATCACACCCGCGTCGTGTCGCTGCACCTGCGCTATGGCATGATCATGTTCATCGCTTCTGAAGTGATGTTCTTCGTTGCCTGGTTCTGGGCCTTCTTCGATGCCAGCCTCTTCGCCAACGAAGCGATCCAGACGAGCCGCGTCGAGTTCACCGGTGGCCAGTGGCCGCCCGTTGGCATCGAGGTTGTCGATCCCTGGCACCTGCCGCTCTACAACACCGTCATCCTGCTGCTCTCGGGCACCTGTGTGACCTGGGCCCACCATGCCATGCTGCACAACGACCGCAAGGGCCTCGTCTACGGCTTGCTCTTGACCGTGCTGCTCGGCGTCCTGTTCTCCTTCGTGCAGGCCTATGAATACGCAGTCTCGCCCTTCGACTTCAAGAACTCGATCTATGGCGCGACCTTCTTCATGGCGACGGGCTTCCACGGTTTCCACGTTCTGGTCGGTACGATCTTCCTGATCGTCTGCCTGTTCCGTGCGCTTGCCGGCCACTTTACCCCGCAGCAGCACTTCGGCTTCGAAGCCGCCGCCTGGTACTGGCACTTCGTCGACGTGGTCTGGCTGTTCCTCTTCTTCGCCATCTACATCTGGGGCGACTGGGGTGCACCGCTCGCCCATTGATCCGGGTGACGAAAGTTTCAGAAGGGCGGCGAAAGCCGCCCTTCGTGTTTTCGGCCCGTGCGACGATCCGGCACTCGTCGGGAACCACTGCTTGCTCTAAGGGTTGGCCGGGGACACGTAGCAGCATCAAGGAGAGGTTCAGTGACCGAAGACAGCGCAAAATTCCCGCCGGTGGATCCGGTCAAGGCGGCACTGACCGCGTCGTGCCCCCGCTGCGGCAATGGCAAGCTCTTCGACGGCTTCAGTAAACCGAGGGCACGCTGCAATTCCTGCGGCCTCGATCTCTCCTGGGTCGACGCCGGCGATGGTCCGGCAATCTTCGTCATCCTGCTTGCCGACTTGCTCGTCGTTGGCTTCGCGGTCTGGGTGGAACTCACCTATCAGCCCTCGATGTGGCTGCACATCCTCGTTTTTGCTCCGCTCGGTGTGGCGCTGACTCTCTGGCTCATGCGTTTCCTGAAGGCATTGCTGATCGCCCTGCAATACAAGCACAATGCCTCCCAAGGGGTGATCGATCGTGGCTGAGACACGGATGAACGAGGCAAATCGCGAGGGTCGCCGCACCTGGCGTTTCTGGCTTGCCCTGGTTCTGGTGCCGGCAGCGCTCGCCATCCTGCTGTCGCTCGGCACCTGGCAGGTCAACCGGCTGCACTGGAAGGAAAGTCTGCTCGCGGACATCCAGGAACGCAGCACGGCCGCCCCCGTGGATGTTGCCACGTTGGAGCGCCTGCTCTCGACCGGCGAACCTGTCGACTATCGTCACGCCACCGCCGGCGGCCGCTACCTGCATGACAAGGAGCGCCATTTCCTGGCGACCTTCCAGGGCCAGTCAGGCTTTTACATCTACACCCCGCTCGAACTCGCGGACGGCCGCTATCTCCTCGTCAACCGCGGCTTCGTTCCCTATGACCGCAAGGAGTCCGCCGGACGTGCCGAAGGACAGATCGAAGGTGCGCAGACGGTCACCGGCCTTGCCCGGGCGGAGTTGACGGAAAAGCCCTCTTCGCTTGTTCCCGACAATGACGAGCAGGCGAACATCTTCTACTGGAAGGATCTAAGCCGCATGGCCGCTTCCGTGGATCTGCCGGCCGATCGCGTTCTGCCCTTCTTCCTCGATGCCGATTCGACCCCGGTCGCCGGTGGTCTGCCCCGGGGCGGCGTGACGCAGATCGACCTGCCCAACAATCACATGCAATATGTCATCACCTGGTACGGTCTGGCAGTTGCCCTCGTGGCCGTCGCGGTCGCAGGTCTGTTCAGGCGCAAAACCCGATAGTCCGAAGAGAGCTTTTCGGCTAAACACGCAAGGCCGTGCGGTCCCGATCGATCGCCGCCAAGGGGTACATGCATGTCCTATCTCGCTTCGACACTGGTCGCGCTCGTCGCGCTTGAACACATCTATATTCTGATCCTCGAGATGTTTCTCTGGACCACGCCGACCGGCCGCCGTGCCTTCGGCATGAAACCCGAACAGGCCGAAGCGACCAAGGTCATGGCGGCCAACCAGGGCCTCTATAACGGCTTCCTCGCCGCAGGCCTGATCTGGGGCCTGCTGCACCCGGATGTCGCCTTCGGTTTTCAAATTCAGTTGTTTTTCCTTGGCTGTGTACTGGTCGCGGGCCTATATGGGGGAGCAACGGCCTCGCGGAAGATCTTTGTCATTCAGGCTCTTCCGGCGGCACTCGCCATTATCGCTGTCCTGATTGCCGGTTGAACCGATGAACATGCACCTGAACCGCCCCCCTCTGACGATCAGGCTTTGCGGCCCGCGCGGCTTCTGCGCCGGCGTCGATCGCGCGATCCAGATCGTCGTGCTCGCCCTCAAGCGTTATGGCGCGCCGGTTTATGTGCGGCACGAGATCGTGCATAACCGCTATGTCGTGGAGGGGCTGGAAGCCAAGGGCGCGATCTTCGTCGAGGAACTCGACGAGATCCCCGCCGAACATCGCCAGCAGCCGGTGGTCTTCTCCGCCCATGGCGTGCCGAAATCGGTGCCGGAGGATGCGGCAAGCCGCAACCTCTTCTATCTCGATGCCACCTGTCCGCTGGTCTCCAAGGTCCACAAGCAGGCCATGCGCCATGAGCGCCTTGGCCGCCATGTCATCCTGATTGGTCACGAAGGCCATCCGGAAGTCATTGGCACCATGGGCCAGCTGCCGCCGGGAAGCGTCTCGCTGATCGAAACGGTCGAGGATGCGGATGCCTACGAGCCCGCCAATCCCGACAATCTCGGCTATGTCACGCAGACGACGTTGTCCGTTGATGACACGGCAGGCGTCATCGCCCGCCTCATGGAGCGCTTCCCCAACCTGACGGCGCCCTCCGCCGATAGCATCTGCTACGCGACGACCAACCGCCAGGAAGCCGTAAAGCAAGCCGCCCCCGGCTGCGATCTCTTCATCGTCGTCGGCGCTCCCAATTCGTCGAACTCGAAGCGCCTCGTCGAAGTCGCCTTGAGGGCAGGGGCGACGCGCTCGATGCTGGTCCAGCGCGCATCCGAAATCGACTGGTCTGAAATCGGCGAGATCGGAACCCTCGGCATTTCCGCCGGCGCCTCAGCGCCTGAGGTCATCGTCGACGAGATCATCGACGCCTTCCGCCAGCGCTTCGATGCCAAGGTCGAACTGGCCATAACGGCGGAAGAAAACGAACATTTCCTCGTGAACCGCGAATTGCGCGATGTCGAACTGACACGGGAGGACATGGCCTGGGTCAATGGCTGACCTGCCGCGCAGTCTGAAATTTTGAGTGCCTCCTGAAGCGCAAGTCTCCGAAGCTCGCCATGAAATTCGATGGCCTGATGGCTGAAACAAGATCGCGCTCGCAATTGGCAGGCTCACAGGCGCGGCTAGCCGCCAACAGCATAGATAAGGGCCGGCTGGCGGAAACTTTCGACTGCGCCTTTGGCAAGAAGCAGATTGCCGCCAAGACCAGAACCGGCCGACTTCTGCAACTCCGCGCGGACTAGCTTGAACACGGACGTCAGAGTCCGTTGACGCGGAGGGGTTTGCCGATCGTTCCAGCATTGTTTATGCATCTCAGCGCATCCTCTTTCCGCATCGGCCGACCATACAGATAACCCTGGCCTTCCTGGCAGCCGATATCGCGCAAGACGCTTTCTTGTTCGGGGCCCTCGATCCCCTCGGCCACCGTCCGCAAGCCCATTTCCGTGCTCATCGCGACGAGCGCGCGGGTAATTGCCGCGTCCGAGGTGCGCGTGCGAATGTCGCGGATGAAGCCTCGGTCAATTTTCAGGGTGGTCAGCGGGTAGCGCTGCAACGAACTCAGCGATGCAAAACCTGTCCCGAAATCGTCGAATGCGACGCCGACACCGATATCGCGGATCGCCTTCAGAGCCTGCACACTCGCGTCCGCATCGTTCAACGCCACCTCTTCGGTGATTTCCAGTTCCAGCCACTCCGGCGCCACCTGGTGGCGTTCCAGTGCATCGCTCACACGGTCGCATAGATGTGGCGACCGGAACTGTTGCGGGAAAAGATTGACGGCGATCCGGTATCGGCCGTCCTGCCGATTGAGGTCTGCCGCCATCTGGCAGGCTTCTTCGATGGTCCACCAGCCGATATCGCTGGCCAATGAGCTTTGCTCCAGGGAAGGCAGGAATGCGCCGGGCAAAAGGAGACCGAGGTCGGGATGGTTCCATCGGATCAGCGCTTCGAAACCGACCACTTTGCGCGTGCTCAGATCCACCTGTGGCTGGTAATAGATTTCGAGTTCATTCTTGTGCAACGCGCGGCGCAGCCGGTCGCGCATGTCGCGTTTGGCCTGGCTCTCGTTGCGCATGGATGTCTCGAAGAACCGATAGGCACGACCGCCGGCCGCCTTGGCGCGGTAGAGGGCAAAATCGGCCGAGGCCAGCAATTCCTCGGCCTCACGTCCATGCGCAGGCGCAAGCGCGATGCCGATGCTCGCCCCCAGTTCCAGCTCCAGACCACCAAGGCTGAAGGGCTTGCGAAAGGCGTCGAGAATTCGCGCTGCCTCTCTTTTTGCAACGACCGGATCACCACTGTCGGGGAAGAGCACTGCAAACTCGTCGCCGCCGAGGCGTCCGATCACCGTCTTGTCGCCGAGCAGATAGGGCAGGCGCACCCCGACCGCTTGCAGGAGGCTGTCACCGACAAGATGGCCATGCATATCGTTGACGTCCTTGAAGCCGTCCAGATCAATCATCAGGAGAGAGCAGGCAGCACCCGACGACAGCTTTTCAGCAAGAACGGTCATGAATTCGTGGCGGTTTCGCAGGCCGGTCAGCGTGTCATGCGAGGCAAGGCGCATCAACCGCGCGTCGCGCTCGCGCCGCTCGGAGATGTCACGAATGGTGGCCCCGGCCCAGAATTCGCCCTCTGAAGTCCACATGGAAAGCGTGATCTCGATCGGAAATTCCGTTCCGTCGCTCTTCAGCGCGGACACTTCCACCGGTTTTCCCGCCAGCCCCGGCTTGGCGCCCGACGCAGCATTGGCCATGCCGGCAGAATGGGCGCCGCGCATGCGCTCTGGGATGATCATCGTGATCTGTCGGCCACGAACCTGCTCGGCTTCGTAACCGAACATGGCGCAGAAGGCGGCATTGGCGAAGCGGATGTTGCCTTGGCTGTCGACCACGATGAGCGCGAGGTTCATTGTTGCAGCAAAGTCATGTGCCAGGCGAGCAGTCGGAGGGAGATCCATTGCAACAGTCCCGCGTTGTTTCGGAAATGCTATCGGATCGATATTAGCAGTTCGTAAAGTGTTCGTCCAAGATCGGCACAGGGTGAGCATCTTGAGACGTGCGCATCGGGTGTGTATAATATTTAACATGAGGAGTTCAGCAGTTATCGCCGCGTTGAAAGCTGACGGGTGGTATGAAGTCTCCACCAAGGGCAGTCATGTGCAGTTCAAGCATGAGAAGAAGCCCGGCCGCGTCACTGTCCCTCATCCGAAGAGAGATCTGCCAATCGGCACCCTGAAAAATATCGAGAAACAGTCTTCGTTGAAGCTGAGGTGAGCTCATGCAGAATTTCATTGGCCTCATTCACAAGGATCCCGACAGCGATTACGGCGTCTCCTTCCCCGATTTCCCCGGTGTCGCCACGGCGGGTACGGATCTGGACGATGCACGCCGCATGGCGGAGGAAGCTCTGGCATTCCATGTCGAAGGCATGATTGAGGATGGTGAGGCCATTCCGGAGCCTTCGTCGCTCGAGGCAATCATGTCTGATCCTGGAAATAGCGATGCCGTGGCCGTTCTCATCCCGCTGAGAACCCCTGCGAAGAAGGCAGTCCGCGTCAACATCACTCTGGCCGAAGACCTCCTGCGTGCCATTGACGCTCATGCCGAGGCGCATGGTCTGACGCGCTCTGGTTTCTTGGCCAGGGCGGCAGAGCAGCAGATGACGAGCGACAACAATCCGAACAACATCCGGGGCTATGCGCTCTCAGCGTGACATTGCAGTCATGCGATCTCAGCACCTGTGAGTACCATTTCCTGTGCCCCGTGTCGCAGCAGGGCTGGCATGGGCGCCGCGCCCGTTATAGGACTGCTTTCATCCCCGAAGCGGCACGGAACCTCACGCTGTGGCAGTCTATACCGATATCAACGAAGTCGACCTCAAGGCCTTTCTGGCGCAGTATGATGCAGGCGAACTGCTCTCCTACAAGGGCATCGCCGAAGGCGTGGAGAATTCCAACTTCCTGCTGCACACCTCGAAGTCCCCGCTGATCCTGACGCTCTACGAGAAGCGGGTCGAAAAGTCCGACCTGCCCTTCTTTCTCGGCCTGATGCATCACCTCTCGGAGCGCGGGCTCAACTGCCCGCTGCCCCTGCCGCGCAAGGATGGCGAACTGCTCGGCGAACTCTCGGGCCGCCCGGCAGCGCTGATCTCCTTCCTTGAAGGCATGTGGCTGCGAAAGCCGGAAGCGCAGCATTGCCGCGAGGTGGGCGCAGCCCTTGCCAAGATGCACATCGCCAGCGAAGGCTTTGAACTTACGCGTCCGAATGCCTTGTCGCTTGAAGGCTGGCAGCTGCTCTGGGCAAAGTCCGAGGCACGGGCCGACGAGGTGGAGGAGGGGCTGGAAGCCGAGATCGGCGCCGAGCTGGACTTCCTCTCGACCCATTGGCCGAAGGACTTGGCCACAGGCGTCATCCATGCCGATCTCTTCCCGGATAACGTCTTCTTCCTCGGCGACACCCTGTCGGGCCTGATCGACTTCTATTTCGCCTGCAACGATCTCCTGGTCTACGACCTCTCGATTTGCCTCAATTCCTGGTGCTTCGAGAAAGATGGCGCCTACAACATCACCAAGGGCAAGGCGATGATCGAAGGCTACCAGTCCGTGCGCCCGCTGTCGGCCGCCGAAATCGAGGCCCTGCCGATCCTCTGCCGCGGATCTGCTCTCCGCTTCTTCCTGACCCGCCTCTACGACTGGCTGACGACGCCCGCCGGAGCCCTGGTGGTCAAGAAGGACCCGCTCGAATATCTGAAGAAGCTGCGCTTCCACCGCGCCGTTACCAATGCCTCGGAATACGGACTGATCGCATGAAACATGTCGAGATCTACACAGACGGCGCCTGTTCGGGCAATCCCGGCCCCGGCGGCTGGGGTGCTGTGCTGCGCTACGGCGAAACCGAGAAGGAGCTTTCCGGCGGCGAGGCCGACACCACCAACAACCGAATGGAGCTGCTCGCCACGATCACTGCGCTGAATGCGCTGAAAGACGCCTGCGAAGTCGACCTCTACACCGACAGCAAATACGTGATGGACGGCATCTCCAAGTGGATCTTCGGCTGGAAGAAGAATGGCTGGAAGACCGCAGACAGGAAGCCGGTGAAGAATGGCGAGCTGTGGCAGGCGCTTGACGTCGCCAACCAGCGCCACAAGGTGAAGTGGCACTGGGTCAAGGGCCATGCCGGCCACCCGGAGAACGAACGCGCCGACGAGCTTGCCCGTAAGGGCATGGAGCCGTTCAAGAAGTCGGGCGGCTTTCCCAAGTCCCTGATGGTGAAGTGATTGAAGGGGCGAGGAGGGCGCCACGCATCATCCCCTTGCCCTTTCCCCCGTTGACCCTATGCTCCCGTCAAAACAACATACGGGAGACATCCATGATCCAGCACTGCGTGTTCCTGCGCTTCAAGGCGGCCGTCCAGGAGGCCGAGAAGCAGGCGATCTATGCGGCCATTGCCGATCTGAAGGACGTGGTACCGGGCATGCTGGAGGTGAAGGCCGGGGCAAATGTCTCGCCGGAAGGGCTGGCAGGCGGCTACAATGACGGCTTCATCGTCACCTTCGAGGACGAGATGGTCCGCGACTACTATCTGAAGCATCCGAAGCATGTCGAAGTCGGCGAACGCATCGTCGGCGCAACCGATGGTGGCCTGGCCGGCATCCTCGTCTTCGATCTGGCGCACTGACGCTTCCCAAAACGAGAAGAGGCCCGGTTTCCCGAGCCTCTTCAGTTCTAAAAAATCTCTTGCTGTCTCAGGCGCTGAGCTGCTCGATCATCGTCGCGGCCGAGGAGACCGTCGCCTGGCCCGGGTTCTCTTCGATGTTGAGGCTCTTCAGCACGCCGTCCTCGACCAGCATCGAATAGCGCTTCGAACGTACGCCGAGCCCGCCGCCCGACAGGTCGATGTCGAGGCCGAGCGCCTTGGTGAAGGAGGCGTCCCAGTCGGCGAGGAAATGGATCTTGCCCTGGCCACCCGAATGCTGAGCCCAGGCGCCCATGACATGCCAGTCGTTGACGGAGACGACGGCGATGTCGTCGACGCCACGCGCGATCAGCGCATCACGGTTTTCCAGGTAGCCCGGCAGGTGGTTCAGCGTGCAGGTAGGGGTAAACGCACCCGGAACGGCGAAGACGACGACCTTCTTGCCCGCAAACAGCTGTTCCGTGGTGATCTCCACCGGACCGTCAGCGGTCTTTTCCTTGAAGGTGGCCTGGGGCAGCTTGTCGCCAATGGCAATGGTCATGAAATCGTCCTCGCTTGGTTGCTCCATCCAGAACCCCTCCGAATGGCAATCGAGGCGAATATAGGAATGGGTCAATCAAAGGCAAGCGTGGTTTCCATGGCGCGGTCGCCGCTGATCACGAGAATTCCCCAGTGTTTGCCGGCAATCTTGTATTTCTTCGGCAGCTTGCCGATCGGCAACGTCAGAATCGTCTCGCCATCGGCGCCTCGGGAGGCGACGGAATCGACGAAGACATGGCCGCTCGGCCCGCTGACAAAGGCCTTCGGACTGTCGGCGCCAGCTGGCATCTTCAGCCGCACGACGAGCTCTCTGTGGCCGGCTCCCAGCTGGTGGTCGATGACGTGAAAGTCGGGAGAGGGACCTGGCGGCACCTGGGCCTGTGCCGAGCGGACGAGGGCGGTTTCGACGGCATTGGCGATCCCGTCTGCGTCTGGCGGCACGCTGAGATCGGCCTGGAAGGGGATGCAGATGTTTTGGCAGACTCCGACAAAGGCACTCAGCGTCACGCCGGTGTCATCAGGCGCATTCTTCAGGCGGAGCGGCAGGGTAACAGGTTGGTCATAGCCGACATCGGTCATCTCGTCGTTTGAGAGGACCTTCGGCACGGGAAAACCGATAAGCTCCACGGTGTAGGACGCGCCCGGCTGAGGCGTGATTGCGGGCGGAATGCCGACATCGCCGGGCTCTTTCCAGTAGGTGATCCAGCCCGGTTTGGGCTCGATCACGAGCGCGCCGTGTCGCGTCCCGTCTGCCTCCGGGGGCAGCAGGATCAGGCGCATCCGTCCGCCTTCGTTCACCGCCCAGTCGCTGCTCGCCGCCAGCGCCGGCATGGCGGACGCCAGCGAGAACAGGCCAAGGGCTGCTGCAACTACCGATGCGCGGCTGCTGCGAGAAAAGCCTCGGAGATGGGAACAAGACATCGCTGGGTTCATTTTGGAGATCATGCCTCCGGCTCTAGAAGATCGCTGTCGGCTTGGCCAGTCACGCTTGCTTCATGCCAATCATTTTGGGTTGATCGGAACCCGCTTCTGGCCCATCTTGAATGGGAGACTACATCAGAACCACGCGTGAAGCCGATTGCCGATAAGGCGAACTAAGGAGGCGGGCATGGCATTGTCGTCGAAAACCGATCTGAGAGAACGCGGCTTCCTCGATGGACAGCTGCTGATTGCCATGCCGGGCATGCCCGATGGCAACTTTGCCCGCGCGGTCGTCTATATCTGCGCCCATTCCGATGCCGGTGCCATGGGCTTCATCATCAACCGCTCGCAATCGGTGACCTTCGCGGATCTCCTCCTGCACCTGGAGCTGATCGACCGCAACGACGCGATCATGCTGCCCGATCACGCCCGCCATTTTCCCATCCAGTGCGGCGGCCCGGTCGAGCAGAACCGTGGCTTCGTGCTGCATTCCGACGATTATCTGTCGGACAGCTCCATCCCCGTCAGCGACGACATCTCGCTTACCGCCACGCTCGATATCGTCCGCGCCATTTCGGACGGGCGCGGTCCCCGCCACGCCACCATGCTGCTCGGCTATGCCGGCTGGGGCCCGGGGCAGCTGGAAGAAGAGATCGCCCAGAACGGCTGGCTGCATTGCGCTGCCACCGAAAGCCTGATCTTCGACCGCAGCCTCGACAACAAATACGACAGGGCACTCGCCTTGATGGGGATCAATCCGGCCATGCTGTCGATGGAGGCGGGGCACGCCTGAGGGCCAGGCGTCCTGGAGTTTTTCCTCCCGTTAGTTGCGAGAGCCTGTGCCTCTCTGCCGATGATAGGTCAAAGCTGCACTCAGGCAGAATAGCAACGGCGTGCAAGGCATTGCGAGTTCGGCAGGGATCACGAGCGCGCGGTTTCCCTCGAACTTGAAATCTGCAGGAAATGCAGTGCGAGCCATGGCGATGAGGCTTGTCTTGCAGTTGAACAGCACCGCGCTGTCCTGGGGCGCCTCTCTGGTGGCGCCCAGCCGAATGGTGGTTCCGCTTCGGCTGAACTCGGTCAGGTAGGCGGGCTCGCCCCATTTGAGCGTTTCCGTGAGTGGACCGACATTTCCGATCTCTGCCGCGACCGTGAAGATCAACTGGCGGATCTCGAGGAGACGCCCCCGCACATGTTCCGGGTGGCGAGAGAGTGCGCGGTAAATGGCGTCCGGTACGGGCTGCACAGTCATGGCGCGGCTTTCAGCGGCAGGTGAATGTCTGTGCGCAGTTCCGCTTGCGGCACGTGACGCGCGTCGTTGAGATAGGCTTCGAAGATTGGCGCATCATCCGGCTCGTAACCGGAGGCGGGCAACCAAGTGCCAAGCAGCCAGCGATAGGCACCCCGCATATCGGCATAAGGCCCCTTGTAGCTGAGCTTGGCGTAGGCCCCACCGCGCAGAACTGTCTCCACCAGCGGCATTTCGATGGCAATGGAAACGGGTATCGGCAAGCAGGCCCGCGAACGCAGGGCGTGCTCTGGCCCGAAATCGGGATCGTCGAAAAACATGCCGATCATGGCAGGCTCCTCCGGTAGAAGAGATCGCTGGACAAGTTCGCCGAACAGTTTGCCCATGGCATGGTCGATGTTCATGTAAGATCCTGTGTGATCGATCCCAGCGCAGCGGCGCTCCGGCAAGGTTTCCACCGTCACGGGAAAACCGCGGCCGTCGCTGGCCATGCTGGCGGCTTTGAACGCGGCATGCGAGCCCATCTCGCGGTAAGCAGTCGGGCTCGTACCGAAGGCCTCCTTGAATGCCCGCCCGAAGCTGTCGGCAGAGCTGTAGCGGGCGCGCCGGGTGATGGCCTGTATATCCGCATCGGAATTCGCGAGTTGATCAGCCGCACGCTGGAGCCTCAGCCGCCGGATCGTGGCGACAATCGTCTCTCCGCGCATGGCTGAATAGATGCGGCTCCAATGATGGGACGAAAGGCAGGCGACGTCCGCCAGACGGTCGAAAGAGAGATCATCGTCCAGATGGGTGTAGATGTAGTCGAGGACCCGATCGAGACGGTCGTGATAAGCTTTCTGGCGATGCATGAGAACTCTCTGGCGTGATTGAAGTCGTCTGAAGTCTTGCACGATCCCGACCGATAAATCCTGCGGAACTGGCCCATGCTTTGTCGTCGGCCCCAGTTGCAAGGCTTGCATCTCTCCACCTGAGAGGTCAATGTTCCGAGCGTCTGGCCATCATGCCCAGATCACAGTGAGGCCCATCCATGCCTGCCGTCGAGATCCTCTTCGCTTTCTTCCTCACCACGACCGTCTTCGCCTTCATCCCGGGGCCCGCCATGCTCTATGTCGCGGCCCGCACGCTGGCTGCGGATCGCCGCGCGGGCCTGATGGCGACGCTTGGCATTCATGTCGGATGTTATGTGCATGTGGTGGCCGCCGCCGCAGGCCTGTCCATCCTTTTCCACCTGGTCCCCACGCTCTATGTCGCGGTGAAGCTCGCAGGCGCTGCCTATCTGATCTATCTCGGTGTCCGCATGTTCCGTGCCGCCCGCGCGGCTGGTGGCATGAGCGGCGCACTGCCGCCCGTAAAATCAGCAGGCCGTGCATTCCTGGAGAGCATGCTTGTTGAAATACTCAACCCGAAGACGGCGATTTTCTTCCTGGCCTTCCTGCCGCAGTTCATCGATGCGACGGCAGGCTTTCCAGTCTGGCTGCAGTTCCTGATCCTCGGCACGCTGGTCAATGCGATGTTCACCATCGCCGATATTGTCTGCGTCCTGGCGGCCGGCGCGATCACCGCGCGTCTATCACGGGTCTCGGCGCTGCAGCGCAATCTGCAAAGGACAGGGGGCGCGATCCTCGTCGGGCTGGGCCTCCAGGTCGCCTTCCAACGCACGTGAGGCCCTTCCGCCTCACGCCCGCTTCATCAGCGGAAACCGTTCCTTGAGCAGCCTCAGCACCGACTCCGAACCCAAGGGCGGGCCGAACAGATAGCTCTGGCCGAAGTCGCAGCCCATCATCGCAAGGTCTGCGGCGTCCTGGTCGGTCTGGATGCCCTCGGCCACCACCTGCATGTCGAGCCCGCGCGCCATCGAGACGACGGAGCGTAACAGCACGGACTTCTTGTCCGACTGGTCGCAGACCAGCGCCTTGTCGAGCTTGATCGTGTCGAAGGGGAAGCGAGTGAGATAGGCAAGCGATGAATAGCCGGTGCCGAAATCGTCGAGCGCCAGGCTGATGCCGGTGTCCTTCAGCTTTTCCAGCATCAGGCGCGCCTGTTCCGGATTTTCCATCACGACGCTTTCGGTCAGCTCCAGCTTGATCCGCTTCGGATCGCACTGGGTCTTCACCAGCATGGCGCGGATGTCGTTGTAGATCTCGCTCGAGATCAGCTGCGCCGAAGAGAGGTTGACCGAGACGAAGATCGGCAGTTCGCCCGTCTGGCGTTCCCAGTCCATCAGGTCACCCGATGCGCGCTCCAGCGCGAACATGCCGAGCGGCTCGATCAGGTCCGACATTTCCGCGATCGGAATGAACTCCGTCGGCGAGATGTTGCCGCGCTTCGGATGATCCCAGCGCATCAGCGCCTCGAAGCCGGCGATCTCGCCATTCGCAAGCCTGACGATCGGCTGATAGGCCATCGACAGCTCCTTGCGCTCGATGGTGCGGCGGAGATCCGTCTCCAGCTGTAGGCGGTCGGTGCTGACGGTGCGGAAGGCCGGACGGAAGGGCTCGACGCGATTGCCACCTGATCGTTTCGCCCGGTACATGGCAAGCTCCGCGTCGGCGAGCAGGCTGGCCGCGCTCTCTTGCTGGTCGACCCAGGACACGAGGCCGATCGAGGCTGTCAGGCTGATCTCGCGATTGGCGAAATTCAGCGGCACCATGATCGCCTTGGAAATGGCATCCGCAAAGTCGGCGATCTTGGCCGGATCCTTTTCCGACACCAGGATCAGCCCGAACTCGTCGCCGGAAAGGCGCGCCAGCGTATCCTGCGGCTTCAGGAGCCGGCGCAGGCGGCGCGTGATGGCGATCAGGATATTGTCACCGGCTGCAATGCCCAGCGCGTCATTGACCTGCTTGTAACGGTCGATATCGATCGCGAGTACGGTAGGCCGCACGCTCTCTGATGTCGAGGCAAGCGACAGGATCGCCTGCAGCCGGTCGAGGAAGACCTCGCGGTTCGGCAGGCCCGTCAGATTGTCGTGCATGGCATCGACCAGCAGCCGGTCGATCGAGTTCTTCTGCTCGGTGACATCGATGATCGTGCCGACGCAGCGGATGACCTCGCCGTTCGAGCCGAGCACCGGCCGCGCCCGGATCTTCAGCCAGTGGAAGTGGCCATCCTCGGCGCGGATCCGAAATTCGTGACTCAGCCGGCCCTTGCGATGTTCGAGTAGCACGTCGAGCGTCGCACGAAAGCGGTCCCGGTCGTCGGGATGCAGGCGCGGCAGCCAGTTGCGCGCTGGACCATGCATGGTGCCGGGCGACAGGCCGAGACGTATCGAGACATCAGGGCTCGTCACCACGCGGTCGCGCGCCACGTCCCAGTCCCAGACGGTGTCGCCGGACCCGGTGAGCGCCAGCGACTGGCGTTCGAGGTCTGAGAACAGACCCTGCTGATAGGCGCCGCCGGCAAAGGCGTGCTGCATGACCGTAAAGCCGATCAGGAGAACGATGAGAACCAGACCACCGCCAAGCGCCGGCTGGATGATGTCGTTGTCGAGCTGGCCGGTCACGGTCAGCCAGCCCGCGAAGAGCCAGACCAGGATCAGGGCCCAGGTCGGCACCAGAAGCACGGCGCGGTCGTAGCGATTGAAGCCGAGATAGATGATCAGCCCGATGCCGACCACGCCCGTCAGCGCAAAGGAGACACGCGCGATGCCAGCAGCAATCGATGGGTCGAAGATCGCTACGCCGAAGAGCACGGTAAGGCCGAGCATCCAGGCAAGCGTCGCGTAGCCCAGATGCACATGCCAGCGGTTGAGGTTGAGATAGGTGAAGAGGAAGATGACCAGCGACGAGGCAAGCGCCACTTCCGCTCCGGCGCGCCACATTCGGATGTCGGACGAGGTGAGCGAGATCAGCTTTTCGAGGAAGCCGAAGTCGACGCAGATATAGGCGAGAACCGCCCAGGCAAGCGCTGCCGCGGCCGGCAGCATCGACGTTCCCTTGACCACGAAAAGGATCGTCAGGAACACCGCGAGCAGACCGGCAATGCCGAGCACGATACCGCGATAGAGGGTGAAGGCGTTGACCGTGTCCTTGTAGGCGTCCGGCTCCCAGAGATAGATCTGCGGCAACTCCGGCGTCGCGAGCTCGGCAACAAAGGTGATGACCGTGCCCGGATTGAGCGTAATGCGGAAGACGTCGGCATCGGGGCCCGGCACGCGGTCGAGCGCAAAGCCTTCCGATGGCGTGATCGCCATGATGCGCTGGGAGCCGAGATCCGGCCAGAACATCCTGGAACCGGAAAGACGGAAATGCGGTGCGACGATCACGCGCTCCAGCTGTTCTTCCGAGACATTGGCGAGCGCAAAGACAGCCCAGTCGCCCTGATGCTCCTCGGAGCTCGAACGCACCTCGATGCGCCGGCGAATGCCGTCGGCACCGGCGGCGGTCGAAACCTGGAAGGCCTCGCCCTGGTTCGTGTAGATCTCGGTGGTTGCCGTCAGGTCGAGCGCAGTGTCGTCGCGCGCAATCTTCACCGGCTCGACGGCGAATGCCGCCGATGCAGCGAGGCACAGATATGCTGTCGTAAGCGCAGCAATCCAAAGGGCGGCGAGGCGAGGCACGGCGCGCGAAAGGGTTCGGGTATTCGTCATGAGGGCGTCTTGCCGTTCCGCGCCTTATGGCCGCCGATCCGGGAATACAGCAGATGGTCGCGCCATTCCCCGTTGATTTTCAGATAATCGCGCAAAAGACCTTCCCGCTCAAATCCCGCTTTTTCGAGTAGCCTCAGGCTGTTGACGTTGTCCGGAATACAGGCTGCTTCGATACGGTGCAACTCGAGTGGCCCGAAGATGTAGGGAATAGCCAGCTGAAGTGCGGCAAACATGTGGCCCTGGCCGGCATGACGTTCGCCCATCCAGTAGCCGATCATGCAGCTTTGAGCCGCTCCGCGGCGGATGAGACCGATGGTGAGCCCGCCCAGCAAGGTGTCCTCGGCCCGATCGAAGACAAAGAAGGGCACTGCCATGCCGGAGTGAAATTCCTGTTCATTACGCAGCACACGCTGCCGAAACGCGCGCTCGGTCAGCTCGTCGGTGCGCCAGGACGGCTCCCATGGCTGCAGAAATGCACGGCTCTCTTTGCGCAGCTGGTGCCATTGCTCGAAATCGCGGAAGCGGGGCAGGCGAAGGAGGAGTCGTTCGCTGGTGATTTCCGGCATATCCGGCTGCCGGGACAGAAACCGAAACACCGAGCGCGTCATCGTCAATCCCCAAGCGATGTCCGGCGGGGTCCCCGCCGGTCGCAGTCTGTGCCGGCGGCCCTTAGCCGACGGCCTTGCGGATACCGGCAGGCTGTGTCGTCAGCGCGCCTCTGATATCGTCGAGCGGAACCAGATGATCGACCGGGCCAATGGCCGACAGCGTCGGAACCGTGTCGAAGAACAGCCGACCGGCAAGGTCCGTCAGGCGTTCGGTGGTGATGCCGGCAAGCCGTTCCATCATTTCCTGGTTCGGAATGGTGCGTCCGTAGAGCATCATCTGCCGGGCGATCTGACCGGCGCGGGCAGCCGGGCTCTCCTGGCCCATCAGAAGCTGGGCGCGGATCTGCGCCCGCGAACGCTCGATTTCCTGCTGGTCGATGCGGTCGGAGACCTTGCGCAGCTCATCGATGATCACGGGCACCAGTTCCGGCAGGTTCTCGCCGCCGGTCGCGGCATGGATGCCGAAAATGCCGGTATCCGAAAAGCCCCAGTGGAAGGCGTAGACCGAATAGCACAGGCCACGGATCTCGCGCACTTCCTGGAACAGCCGCGAAGACATGCCGCCACCGAGAATGTTGGCGAGGATCTGCGAGCAGTAGAAGTCGCGCATGTGATAGGCCTTGCCCTCGAAGCCGAGCAGGACCTGGGTATCCATCAGGTCGCGTTCTTCCCGCGACTCGCCACCGGTATAGTGCGCGGCATCCATCACCGGCGTCGCAGACGGCTTTGTCGGCAGCGAGGCGAAACGCTGCTCCACCTGCTTGACGAAGGCATCGTGGTCGACCTTGCCGGCGGCCACGACGAACATCCGGTCGGTCGTGTAGTTGCGCGACAGATAGGCGCGGATCTGGTCGCTGGAGAAGGACTGCACCGTCTCGGGCGTGCCAAGAATGCTACGGCCGATCGTCTGGCCGCGATAGGCCTGTTCGGAGAAACGGTCGAAGACCACGTCGTCTGGGGTATCGTCGGCTGCGCCGATTTCCTGCAGGATGACGTGCTTCTCGCGCTCCAGTTCCTCCTCGTCGAAGACGCTGTCGGTCAGGATGTCGGCGAGGATATCGACCGCGAGCGGAACATTGTCCTTCAGCACGCGGGCGTAATAGGAGGTCGTTTCCGTCGAGGTGGCGGCGTTCACTTCGCCGCCGACATTCTCGATCTGCTCGGCGATCTGCCGGGCCGTGCGCGTATTCGTACCCTTGAACGCCATATGCTCGAGCAGATGCGCAATGCCATGCTCGGCTTCGGTCTCGTTACGCGAGCCGGACTTGATCCAGGTTCCGAGAGCCACGCTTTCCAGATGGGGCATGTTTTCGGTTACGACAGTCAAACCCGATGGAAGCCGGGTGCATTCAACATTCATGGTCCGTCTTTCCGCACTTCCTACCTGACTGCTCGCGCCTGTTTGCTGACAAAGCTTTCGATGGCTTTCAGTTCCGCGGGCAGGACTTCGAAGCGCTCCTCCCTGTCCATCAGATCAGCAAGCCACGCCGGAAGCGCGGGGTCAATACCGGAGGCCGATTTTACTGCCGCCGGGAACTTGGCCGGATGGGCCGTCGCCAGCACAACCATCGGGCTTTGCGGCTTTTCGAACTTGCTTGCCACATGCACGCCGACGGCCGTATGCGGGTCGAGCAGGTACCCGGTCTCGTCGAGAACGGTGCGGATCGTCTTCGCCACTTCCTTCTGCGTCGCGCGCCCGGCGCGGAAATCCTTGCGGATGAACTTCAGTGCTTCCGGCTGGATCTCGAAGGCGCCGGACTGCTTCAGTCCCTCCATCGCCGAACGGATCGCGGAAGCATCGCGCCCATAGGCCTCGAACAGCAGGCGTTCGAAGTTCGACGAGATCTGGATGTCCATTGACGGCGAGGTGGTCGCCGAGACGCCCTTCATCTCGTAGCGGCCGGTTTTCATCGTGCGCGCCAGAATGTCATTGTCATTGGTGGCAATGACCAGCTTGTCGATCGGCAGGCCCATCTTCTTGGCGACATAACCGGCGAAGATGTCGCCGAAATTGCCGGTGGGAACCGTGAACGACACCTTCCGGTCGGGGGCGCCAAGCGCGACTGCAGAGGTGAAGTAGTAGACCACCTGCGCCATGATGCGCGCCCAGTTGATCGAGTTGACGCCGGAAAGACCGACGCGATCGCGGAACGGTACGTCGTTGAACATCGCCTTTACCAGGTTCTGGCAGTCGTCGAAATTGCCTTCGACGGCGATGGCATGCACGTTTTCGTCCTGCGACGAGGTCATCTGGCGCTGCTGCACCGGCGAAACCTTGCCATGCGGGAAAAGGATGAAGATGTCGGTGCGCGCACGACCCGCAAAGGCATCGATCGCGGCCCCACCGGTGTCGCCTGAGGTCGCGCCGACGATGGTTGCCCGCTCGCCGCGTTTTTCCAGAACATGGTCCATCAGGCGGGCGAGCAGCTGCATCGCCACGTCCTTGAAGGCGAGCGTCGTGCCATGGAAGAGCTCAAGCACGAAGGAATTCGGCCCCGTCTGCACCAGCGGTGCGACGGCCGGATGCTTGAAGGTCGAATAAGCCTCGTCGATCATCGCGCGGAAGGTGTCGGGCTCGATCTCCCCGTTCGTAAAGGGCAGGAGCACCTCGAAGGCGACCTCTTCATAGGACTTGCCGCGCAACCCGCGGATCGCCTTTTTCGACATCTGCGGCCATTCGCGCGGCACATAGAGCCCGCCGTCCCGGGCAAGGCCTGCCAGAAGTGCGTCACAAAAGCCGAGGCTCGGAGCCTCGCCGCGGGTCGAAACATATTCCACGTCGCTCATCCCTAAAGTTCAAGAATTCGGAGCCGAAGCCGCCGTCAAACCTATGGCGTTTCGGATAAAGAGGTTTGCCCGTTTGCGCCAGTGCACCGGCCAGGATTTCGCAAGCCCGGCAGTCGTGCATTCACGCGCTGATACCGAGACTCCTGCCGGCTCTCGAAGGTCCATCGAAAATTGAAGCAAATTGCCGGCTACCCAATCGATTTTTGTCGTGGCCGCTGGTATAGACCATCCGCGAGGGCGCTGAAAAGCCTCAAGTTTGACTGTTTTTCGGCCTCGGGCCGAGCATGCGGAAGGTGAAGTCTCGTGTCTGTAAACGTGTCGCGCGGTGTGATCGCCGTTTCGCTGATGATGGTTCTTTCGGGCTGCAACGCCGGCGGTCTCGGCAGTGGCCTCGGCCTTTCGCCGTCGGAGCCAGGCAACGCGGCTGCAGCCGCAACTCAGCAGGCTTTCGTGCAGGGCTTCTGCCCGCAGATCTCTCTGCGTGACGGAACCGCCGCCTATCGCACCTATGCGCGCGGCAAGGACGGCGATGCCGAGCAGGTCATCTTCCAGGCCTCGCTCGCCGACACCACGCGCTCCTGCGCTCGCACCGAAACATCACTGACGATCAACGCGCTTGTTCAGGGCCGACTCGTCGCAGGCCCGCAGGGCAAGGCCGGCACGATCAATCTGCCGGTGCGCGTCACCGTCGTGGATGGCGGTCAGGAAGTCTTCAACGAAGTCGAGCAGTATGCCGTCACACTTGCCGATGTGAACCAGCCGACGCAGTTCATTTACAGCAAGGTGGCAACCGTTCCCGGCAATATCTCCGGCACGGCCCGCGTCTTCATCGGCTTCGAACAGCCGAAGAAGAAGTAAGTTCCCGAGGACGGCGCCGGATCTGAAGATCGGCGCCTAGCCCCGACGCGTCAGGGCCACCAAATAGCGGGTTGCGTGGTCGCTGGCGTTGACGAACACGCAATCGCTGGGCGCGCCGAGTTGCAGGCAGTCACCCGTCGATAGCTGATGGCTGCGTGTGCCTTCCATAAAGTCGAGGCGGCCTTCGAGCACGTAGATCTGCTGGTGCTGGAAGCTGAAGGCAGAGGCCGGGTAGGGCACTCGGACGCCAGGCGGCAAGACCACTTCCAGCAATTCAAGCTGGCCTCCGTTTCCAGGGGAAAGCGTCCGCCGCGTATAGCCCGTATCCGGATCGATCCAGAGCGGTTGCTCGTTGTGGCGCGCCAGTCGATCCCCCTCGCGTTCGGCGAGCGCAAGAAGAACCGAGAGCGGCAGGCCGAAGGCGCCGGAGAGGCGGCCGAGCACGGTTGCCGTCGGGCTCGCCTCGCAGCGCTCCACCTTGCTGATCATTGCCTTGGAGACGCCCGAACGCGCCGCAAGCTCGGCAAGCGACCAGCCGCGTGTTTCCCGCTCCAGCCGGATACGCTCGGCGATCGCCCGCGCCTGACGGTCCTCGTCGTGAACATCGTTTCTCTGCACCGTGTTTTTCATCTCGACCCTTGCCAAATTCTCCGGCCGCGTCTTCTATAGTGGACAGGAGCATACGATAGATAACGGCGCATCCACAAGTCGCCGCCTGTCGAACACTGGAAGGGACAAACCCAGCATGGCACGCGAAATCCGTTTCAACGCCTTCGACATGAATTGCGTCGGGCATATCCAGCAGGGTCTCTGGAGCCATCCGCGAGATCGCTCGATGGAATATACGAACCTCGCCTACTGGACCGACTACGCGAAGCGCTTGGAAGCTGGCCTCTTCGACGGTATCTTTCTCGCCGATGTCGTCGGTATCTACGACGTTCTGAGCGGCAGTCCGGCGCCAGCACTTCGCGGTGCCGTGCAGGTGCCGGTCAACGATCCGATGATGCTGGTTCCGGCCATGGCCGCGGCCACCCGCCATCTCGGCTTCGGCGTCACGGCCAACCTCACTTACGAACAGCCCTTCCTCTTTGCCCGCCGCATGGCGACGCTCGATCATCTGACCGGTGGCCGCATCGGCTGGAACATCGTGACCGGCTATCTCGACAGTGCCGCACGCGCCATCGGCCTCGACGGGCAGATGGCCCATGACGATCGCTACGACCTCGCAGATGAATACATGGAGGTGATCTACAAGCTCCTTGAAGGGAGCTGGGAAGACGGCGCTGTGGTGGCCGACAAGGCGGCAAAGGTTTATGCCGATCCGCAGCGTGTCCATCCCGTCCATCATCATGGACGCCAATATAAGGTCGATGCCTATCACCTCTCAGAACCCTCGCCCCAGCGCACGCCGGTGCTGTATCAGGCCGGTTCCTCGCCGCGTGGCCGACAGTTCGCCGCAACACACGCTGAATGCGTCTTCGTCAACGGCCAGAAGAAGGAGGGCGTGCGCGAAATCGTCTCCGACATCCGGGCACGTGCCGAGGGACTGGGGCGTCAAGGCGATGACATCAAGGTCTTCCTTGGTGCCACCATCGTCACCGGCCGTACCGAAAAGGAGGCCCGCGAAAAGTTCGAGGACTACCGCCAGTACGTGAGCTCCGAGGCCGCGCTCACCCATGCTGCCGCCTCGATGGGCATCGACTTCGACAAATTCGACATGGACGAACCGGTCGAGACGGGCAAGAGCCAGGCGATTATCTCCAACATCAAGGCCATGGACCGCGCGGCCGGGCCGCAATGGACGAAGCGCAAACTGATCGAACAGATGGTGCTCGGCAGCCGCCAGCCGCCACTCGTCGCCTCCGCAGATCAGGTCGTCGACTGGCTGGTGGACTGGGTGGAAGACACCGGCGTCGACGGCTTCAACCTGTCGCGCACGGTCGTGCCGGAATGCTTCGACGACATCATCGAGTTGGTCGTTCCCCGCCTGCAGGAGAAAGGTCTCTACAAGACCGAATACCGCGAAGGGCCGCTGCGGCAAAAGCTCTTCGGCAACGCCCGTCTGACCGATCGCCACATTGCCTCCACCCACCGGCATCAGCGGGGCTGATCACGTCTTTCTCATGTTGTGCAAGGCATCGGTCCGGGCCGGTGCCTCGCCTTGCTCTCTCTGCTCGGCGGATGCTAGCGTGCAAGCCACATGGCGGAGCATGCGCCCCCTCGGGATGCACGCGCTGGCATTTAGAGGGAGTGGGCCACTAAGGCGGTGTCCCCAGGGAGGCCTTGTTGAAAATTGCTGTCGTGAGAAATCCCATTGCGGGCGGCCGAGCAGGCCAGAAGCAATGGGCTCCCCTGCTTGCCGCCTTCCGCCATCGTTTCCCGGATCTGGAAATCCATGAAAGCCGCTCCAGCGGGGACGTGAGAAGGCTCGCCCGCGAGCTGGCAGTGGGGCCTTACGACGTTGTTGTGGTCGCCGGCGGTGACGGCACGATCAGCGACGTCGTCGATGGTGTGCTGACCTCGTCGCGCCCCGAGATGCCGCTCGCCTTTCTGCCGATCGGCACGGGCTGCGATTTCATCCGAAACTTCAAGCTACCGAGCGATCCGGCGGCCCTCGCAGAACACATCGCAAACGCCCCTGTCCGCAAGATTGACGCCGGGTTGCTCGTCAGCCGCGATGCTGCCGGCAACGAGCAGCGTCGCCACTTTGCCAATATCGCCAGTGTCGGCATTTCCGGCGAAATCGTCGATGCTGTGAACGCGCCTGGACGCAGACGCATCTTGAACGGCCCCCTCCGCTTCCTTGTCCATGCGGCACGCGCGATCCTGCGCTATCGTCCCTATGATTTCGAAGTGCTGATCGATGGCATGCAGGTGCATCAGGGGCGGCTGGCAATCGCAGCGATTGCCAATGGCGGCTGGTTTGGCGGCGGCATGCACATCACGCCGGATGCCGATGTCGCCGATGGCCTGTTCGACATTGCCGTGATGCGCGAGGAAAAGATCCTCGGCCTTCTCAATTTACTGGGACGCCTGCATTCCGCCGGCCATGTCGGCCATCCGCTCTTAAGTTTTCATAAAGGACGTCGCGTCGAGGTGCGGCCGCGTGATCCCCAGCGTTTCCCGGTGGAAATCGACGGCGAAATGCCAATCCGGGGCGGTTTCGTCGCAGAAATCCTGCCCCAGGCGTTGACCATCAAGACCTGAGCCAGTCGCTCGTCAGAGAATTAAAACGCGCCTTCCCACTCGGCCATGGCGGCGATCACGCCCGGCAGATCCTGCATGCGGGCAATCACCGTCTCGGCACCGGCATCCGTCAGCCGGTCCGCGTGCGAGGGATAGGTGTGCGAGGCGCCGGTAAAGCCGATGACGCGCATGCCGGCTTCGCGTGCCGCATGTACGCCGTGCACGGAATCCTCGATCACGATGCATTTGGATGGGCTGACATTGAACTGCTGGGCGCCATGCAGGAAGATGTCCGGCTTCGGCTTGACCCTGTCAGCGCCGAGATCCTTGGCCGAATAGATATGCGGCGCGAAGAACTCCTTGAGGCCGACCTTGGTCAGCATCATGTCGAGACGATGCGAGGAGGAGTTGGAGCAGATGCAGCGCGGACCGGCGAGACGCGCCAGGGCATACTGCACGCCTTCGATCGCCTTCACCTCGCGGGCGAGTTTCTGGTCGAGCAGCTGTTCCGACTTGTCGATCAGGCTTGCGGAGAGCGGAATGTCGATCTCCTTCTCGATCGACAGCAGAATGTTCTTCCAGGTCATGCCGGCGAAGCGCTCGCCCATCTCCTCGACCGAAATCGGATAACCCGCTTCCGTCAGAAGCTTCGATTCGACCTTGGCCGCGATGATCTCGGAATCGACGAGCACGCCGTCGCAATCGAAAAGGGTGAGGTCGAAGCCGCTCATGGAAACATCCGTCATGTGGTCCAGGGAAAGTCGCTCCCTACACGATCGGAAGGGCAAGGACAATCACGCGTCATGCACGGCTGCCGTGCCGAACATCGCATGGCCGTCTAGTTTCAAGCCTCAGCCATCGCGAGCAGCACGACCTCGAAATCCTGCGGATAACGTTTGAGCCCGCCCGCCTTTTCCATCATGTCAGCGAGCCAGACGCCGTCGGCTGCAAGCCGCACGGCAACCAGCCTCGGATCGCCGTCGGTCTCGGCATGCCGCGCCATGCGCCCGTCGAGCCAGGCCGACCAGAGCGCGCGCAGCGCCGGTTCCGAGACGATTGCGACCGACAGTGCACCCCAGAGGCTGCGGTCGCCCAGCAGGCGGTCGGAGAAGCAGGCACGCACATAGGCCCGCGTGAAGCGTCCCCGCGACGTGGGATCATCCGCCAGAGTCCGGTCGATTTCCTGATCCATCTTGTCGAGAAGATCCTCAAAGACGGCGGCCAGCAGCGCCTGCTTGCTATCGAAATGATGCAGCAGCCCGCCCTTGGTCACGCCGGCCCGTTCGGCGACCGCCTGGATCGTGATGGCCGACGATCCCTGTTCGGCGGCGATCTGCGCCGCACAGTCAAGCAATGCCCGGCGCACCTGCTCCGGCTGTTTCTTGCGGTGATGCGCGGAAAGCGTTTTGTCTCCGCGCGAGGGAGAGGCCGCCATCAGTGCGACACCGTGCTCGACAGCGTGTTCATCACGATGACGCCGGCAACGATCAGGGCGATACCCACAAGCGCCGCAAGGTCCAGGCTCTGCTTGAGGTAGAACACGCTGATCAGAGCGGTCAGCACGATGCCTAGCCCACCCCACATCGCATAGGCGATGCCAAGCGGCATGCCCTTCAGCGCCTGTGACAGAAGGTAGAAGGAGGCGACATAAAACATCACCATGCCAGCCGTCGGCAGAAGCTTGGTGAACTGCGCCGATTTCTGTAGCAACGTCGTGCCGATGACTTCGAGCACGATGGCGGCAGCCAGCGCGCCATAGGCGGTCAGTGTGGGGTTCATGGACGGGGCTCCGGAAAAGAGAATGTTAAAACATACCGTATGGTTGGTTTCTTTTCAAGGTGCCTGTGACGCATGCATGTCGAACTCAGTCGGGCAGGGGAAACCACTTGAGAAAATGCCGCTCGCCCTCGGGTGAGAACCGGATGATCCGGCTCTCCTCCACCCGCCGCGCCAGTCCCCGATCGAGGAAATGTGTGAGCAGCGCCGCCCCCAGCGCGCCCGCGAGATGCGTCCGCCGCTCGCTCCAGTCGAGGCATGCGCGGCAGAGCGGGCGTCGCTTGGCTCTAAGGCTGCCGATATCGAGGCCGCGACCTTCGAGCAAGCTCTCGCCCACAGTTGTCAGCGTCAGCGCCTCGTCCTCCGCCCGGATTGCGCCCTGCCCAACCAGGCTGTCCAGCATGCGCACGCCAAAATCGCCGGCCAGATGGTCGTAGCAGATCCGCGCCTTGCGCAGCTCCGGCTCCTTCGGCCCGGTGCGGTGGCGCAGGTGCCCGCGCGTCGCTGAAAAGCTCATCAGGCTCTCGATCATCGTCCCGACATGACCGTCGGCCAGTGCAAAATAGCGATGCCGCCCCTGTTTGCGCTGGGAGAGGAGGCCACCCTCTTCGAGCTTCGACAGATGCGAACTCGCCGTCTGCAGCGTCACGCCTGCCGCGCCCGCAAGTTCCGTCGCGGTCAACGCCTTGCCGCCGATCAGCGCCAAGAGCATGTTCGAGCGCGCCGGATCGCCGATCAGTGAAGCGATGCGCGCGATGTCAGGTCCTTCCGCCATATGATGTTCTCCCCGTTAGAAAGCGCAGTCTGCATCGCAAGTGTAGCCAATGCTTCGATCCGGGTCGAACTGTTGAAGGAAAGGGTTGGGCAAAACTTCGACCCCGATCGAAGCATCAGGCGTCGGTGCCGTGGCAAACCCACCTCGCAAACCACGAGGAACAACCCATGATCACCTGCATCATCCGTTACCGCATCGACCCCTTCGGTCGCGACGACTTCGCCACTTACGCTCGCAACTGGGGCGAGGCGATCCCCCGCTGCGGCGCCGATCTGGTCGGCTATTTCGCCCCGCACGAGGGCTCGGCAACCACGGCCTACGGCATCTACCACATCGAAAATCTGGCGGCCTATGAAGCCTATCGCGCGAAGCTTGCTGCCGATCCGCTCGGCAAGGCCAATTATGAATTCGCCAGGAACGCCCGCTTCATCCTGGAGGAGGACCGCCTCTTCCTGAAGAATGTCTCCAGCTCGCCATCGTCGAAAGTCCAGCCATGATCGCCGTCATCTTCGAGGTGGTGCCATTTGTCGGAGAACGCCACCGCTATCTCGATTTGGCCGGTGAACTGCGCGCCCAACTGGAGGCGGCCGACGGCTTCCTCTCCGTTGAGCGCTTCGAGAGCCTGTCGACCCGTGGCAAGCTCTTGTCGCTCTCCTTCTGGCGCGACGAAGAGGCCGTCCGCCGCTGGCGCGAAACGGAAGAACACCGCGCCGCGCAAGCGGCCGGCAGGGGCGGCGTCTTCGCCGCCTATCGCCTGCGCGTCGCCCAAGTGCTGCGCGACTACGGTCTCGAAGACCGGGCCGAGGCGCCGGAGGACAGCCGCGCGAGACATGGGTGAGGGTGGGGTTTTGACAAACTTTGCCATCCGCGCCATCTTTGGCTCATGACTGGAGGCAGGCCATGGCAACGATGAACGTATCCCTTCCCGATCCGATGAAGGCCTGGGTCGAGCGTCAGGCCGAGAGCGGCCGCTACGGCAATGCCAGCGACTATATCCGCGACCTGATCCGCAAGGATCAGGAGCGTCTCGCAGCCTTCGACCAGCTTCAGGCCGCCATCACCAAGGGGATCGAAAGCGGCCCGCCGGAGCCCTTCGATCCCGAGGCCTTCAAGCGGCGGATGCGCGAGAGCCATGGCGCCCGATAGTCGCGGTTATGCGATCGCGCCTGAAGGCCTGCGTGACCTCGAAACCGTCTGGGCCTATGGTGCGGAAACCTGGTCCGCCGATCAGGCCGATCGCTATCTCGACGAACTCGTGCAGGCCTTTGACCGGGTTGCTCGGTCTCCGGCGTTGTTTCGCGAGTGCCTCGAATTCATGCCTCTGGTCCGGATTTATCCCTATCGCAGTCATCTTATTGTCTATGTGGATCTCGAAGGGCAGGTGACCATCCTGCGTATTCTCGGCGGGCGGCAGGATTGGCAGGCGATCCTAAGGGCGCTCGACTGACGCGCGTCCTGCCACTCCCTCGACAAGCCATGCCCCGCTGACTATGCATGACCGCATGCCCAAGACCCGCGACGATTCCTTGAAGGACACGGTGGCGAGCCGCATCAGCCGCGCGCTTGCGGAGCGTATCATCCATGGCGAACTCGTGCCCGGTTCGCGTCTGGCGCAGGACCATATCGCCGAGGAATTCGGCGCAAGCCATGTGCCCGTGCGCGAGGCCTTCCGCCGGCTGGAGGCGCAAGGCCTGGTCGTCTCGCTGCCCCGTCGGGGCGTGCGGGTCGCCAGCTTTGATCTCAAACAGGTGCGCGAAGTCGCCGAGATGCGCGCAGCACTTGAAGTGCTCGCCCTGCGCCACGCCGCCCCCAACCTGACGCCGGAGGTGCTGGCCGCTGCCGAACAGGCCGCAGCCGACGCGGATGACGCCAAGGATGTTCGCACCTGGGAGGAGGCCAACCGCCGCTTCCACCGGCTGATCGTCTCCACCTGTGGTATGCCGCGCCTGCTGTCCGTCATCGACGATCTCCACGCCGTCTCCGCCCGCTTCCTCTTCGTCGCCTGGCGCGCCACCTGGGAAGCCCGCACCGACCACGACCACCGCGCCATCCTCGAAGCCCTGAAATCAGGCGACGCGGCAGAAGCCGCCCGCATCCTGGAGCGTCACGTCCAATGGATCGGCCGCGCGCCGATGCCGGTGCCGGGTCGCGCCGAGACGGAAGGTTTCGCCATCGTCGGGTGAGCGTCGCCGAGCCGTTCCGCCGCACTCCGCCTCCCCCTTGAGGGGGGAGGTCGCCGCAAAGCGGCGGGTGGGGGTGAAGCCCGCCGACCTGTCCGACTTCCGCCACGGGCCGCTTTGTGGGGCGAAAACCACCTCCGCCATCGATCCCGGCCAGCGTCGCTGTCACCCCACCCCGGACCTGCGGTCCGACCCTCCCCCTCAAGGGGAGGGTGTTGGCGCCGCCGCCTCAGGCAAGCCCTCATCCAGGCAGAAGGGTGCCGCTCTCTGCTGACCAGCCACCGTCCTGTGATGGATGCGCCCTCTCTGCTGGCAAGCCCTCATCCTGAGGCGGGAGCGAGCGCTCCCCTCGAAGGAGGAGGGCGGGTGGCTCTTCCGTGGCCTCGCCCTTCGAGGCCTGCGGGCGCAGGCACCTCAGGGTGAGGGGTGATCCTTTGCCCCTCATCCGCCTCCTGAGCCCGCCGAAGGGCGGCACCTTCTCCTTGGCTGCCGAGGAGAAGGCCAAAACGCTGACCGCGCGCACCTCCCTCTCCCCGCTTGCGGGCAGAGGGTAGGGTGAGGCGCGCGGCCTCGTTCTAAAATTATAGATAAAAAGAGAGAAGAGGCGCAAAGCTATGCCATGCTCGGCAATCTTGATCCCCACCCCAGCGACCTTCTCCGAGATTCTTGCAGTCTTCATCTTGGCATTCGTCGATTCCATAGATAAAAGATTCTCCGCCACTTCAAATTATCTATAAAATGGAGATTGCCCATGACGACCATTCTTGCGCCCGCCGGCCGCGGTTTCGATCCGCTTGGCATATCGGGCCGTTCGCTTCCCGTGCAGGCCGCTCTTCTCCTCTTTGGCACGGGCGTATTGGCCCTTGCCTCGCAGATCTCCGTGCCCATGGTGCCGGTGCCGATCACCATGCAGACCTTTGCGCTGACCATGATCGGCGTGCTCTATGGCTGGCGTCTGGGCGCGCTCACCGTGCTTGCCTGGCTCGGCGAGGCGATGATGGGCCTGCCGGTTCTCGCCAATGGCGGTGGCGGTCTTGCGCCCTTCGTCGGCCCGACCGCCGGCTATCTGGTCTCCTTCCCGATCATCGCAGCGCTCGCCGGTTACCTCGCCGAAAAGGGCTGGACGGGCAGCCAAGTCGTCAAAAGCTTCCTCGCCCATCTCTCCGCCAACATCCTGTGCCTCGCCATCGGCGGTGCCTGGCTTGCCTATCTTATCGGAGCCGAAAAGGGCTTGGCTCTCGGCGTCACGCCCTTCATCCTGGGTGCCGTGCTGAAATCCGCACTCGCCGCCGCCCTGCTGATGGCGCTGGCCCGCCGCAAGGCAAAGCCGCTCGACCTCTGAACCCATAACAACCGACTGCAGCAAGAATGACCGTCCGGCTCCGCGCCCACCACCTGCTCTGCATGCTGACTTATGTCGGCAAGGGCTATTCGCACGCCTTCGTCGAGAACTACGAGGTGATTGCCGCAAGGCTCTCGGCCGGCGAGGAGATCGAGCTGGTGGCGGGGCCGGACGATATCTGCGGCCCGCTGACCGCAGACCCTGGGGCTCATTGCCATGGGACAAGCGTCATCGAACGGGACCGGGCAGCGGCAGACGCCGTCGCCCGCCTGATCGGCAGCCCGCTTCCACCGGGCGCTCGCATCGCACCCTCAGCCGCACTGCTGGCGCGTCTGAGGAAGACCTTCGCCACCGGTGAGATCCGCTCCGCTTGTTCCGGCTGCGAATGGTCGGAGCTTTGCGACAGCGTCGCGGACGGCGGATATCTGAGTGTGCGTGTTGCCCCCTGAGGCTGGCGGCGTCTCCTTCTCCCCGCTCGCGGGGAGAAGGTGCCCGAAGGGCGGATGAGGGGGCGTATCTGGACCTGATGACACGTCCTAAAGCCTCTGGCAGACTGACCTCCGGAGGCCCCGCCATGATCACCCTCGATACCCTGCGCCAGATCATCCTTGCTCTCCCGACCACGGAGGAAACGACCTCCTGGGGGCATCCGTCCTTCAAGGTCAACGGCAAGGCCATGCTGTTCTGGAACCCGACCCATGACTGCCCGGTCTTCAAAGTCCCTTTCGAGGAGCGCGACCACCTGATTGAGATCGACCCCGACACCTTTTTCACCACCGATCATCACCGACCCCATAGGCTGGTGCTCGCCCGTCCGGACCGGCTCGACCTCGAATGGGCGCGGGAAAACCTGACGCGTGTCTGGCGGACGCAGGCGAAGAAGGCCGTGGTGAAGGCCTGGGATGCCCGCGACTAGCGCGTGATACAGTCTCTGACGATGTTTCGCATCCGCTCCTCGGCCTCGCGCGCCATGCGTTCGATGACGAGGGAGGCAGGTTCCAGGGACCGCACAAGGTCGACAGCCTCGCCGACGATGACCGGCAACTGCTCGGTATCGCCGGTCGCCTGGGCGTCAAGATAGCGATGGCGAACCTGATCGATACTGTCTTTCAGCATTGCGAGACGGTCGTGCCATGCGCGGTACAAGCCGTTGTCGAGTGTCCGCAATTGCCATTGCGTTGGCCAATCATGGCCGCGTATCAGATCGAAGACCGTGCCCTTGACGGTCTCGTCCCCGGAGCCGGTGATCGCGGCGTTCTTTGCCGGGATGTTGGCAAGCGATTCCCGTGTCGCGTAGAGTGCCGTGCCGCACAGCACGCCGTCTGCTCCGAGCATGAGCGCAGCAGCCAGGCCCCGGCCGTCTGCAATGCCGCCTGCAGCGATGACGGGCGTTCCGGGGACGGCATCGACGACAGCCGGGACGAGCGGAAGCGTCGCGCGGCTGCCGCCATGGCCACCGGCCTCGGTGCCCTGTGCGACGATCACCTGCGCCCCTTCGGCGACGGCAATCTTCGCCGCCTTTACCGTTTGAACCTGCGCGATGAGAGCGATGCCCGCGCGCGCGATTGCCGGTGCAAACTGCCCGACATCGCCGAACGAAAGGAAGATCGCTCTTGGAGATCGATCGAGGGCGATATCAAGCAGGCCGGGATCCCTGGCGAGTGCCCAGCTGATGAAGCCGACGCCGACCTTGGTATTGCCGGCGCGTTCGAATTCCTGCTCCAGCCAGCGCCGGTCGCCATAGCCGCCGCCGATCAGCCCCAGGCCTCCGGAATGACCGACCGCCGCCGCGAGGGCGCCGCCTGCGATGCCAGCCATCGGCGCCGACAGGATCGGTACCGAGAGACCAAAGTTTTCGGTAATGCGGGTTCTGAGAGCCATGAAGCTTCAGGCGCCCCGCTTCGAAGCCTGTCGATACGCCTCGACAGGCAGGCCACCGATACCCCAGTCCTCCATCGCGACCTCATCGATGACGACAAAGGTTGTCGCGGGGGTCTTGTTCAGCACGTCCACGAGCAGTTTCGTCACTCCCTGGATGAGTTCGGCCTTCTGTGCAGCTGTTGCGCCCTCGCGGGTAATCTTGATGTTCACATAAGGCATCGCTTCAATGCTCCGGTCTTATGTAGCAAGCGCACCAATACGGAATGGAGTGGAAAAATGAGGACTCCACAACTTCCATATATTGGGGCATCTTTCACATTATGTGGAAAATCTTCAGCAAACGCGAACTCAGCTTTTGGCTACTTTTGCTGTTCGTGTTTGGGAAGATATACGACATATTTATCTCCCCCGTCGTCAGCGTCAACATTGAGACCTGGGCTGTTTCAAAAGGCATCGACGACGAGCTTGTTGATGGGGGACAGAACGTGCTCCCATATCTAGCATCCGGTCTTGAATGGATAAACTGGGTTATTTCTGGTTTGTCGTCTCAAATATTCTTAGGGTTCGTTATTGGTGCGCTGATATTTGGATTTTGGGACTTTCTTGCACGGCAGTTGGCGAAGTGGGGCCGTGGTGAGGAAACCTTGGCGGGCGATAGTCGTGAGGATCAAACCCAAGTTGTCGACAAACAGAAACGCCCTGCAGATCTTAAATTGATCGCGCTTATAGATGAAATATACCCTTTGGCACACGATCTATCTGAGGTGTATGTCGACGCCATGGGTAATAGGTCAGGTGCTTGGCGAGAGTATTTCCTAAGCGGTCAAGCTGTTGATTATTTTCGCATGATGCACGAAGAGACACAGAACGTAGCCCAGGCATACGAGCCGATAAGAAAGCTGATGCAACGGTATAAATTCTACGACAAGATTTTTTTATACGAGGACGCGATTGCCTCAAAAATCAACGCACCGGGCACAGCTCTTGCGCCCGCCAGAGAAAAGGCAGAGCGCCTCTCTTATAGGTTCGACGAGCTTTCTGTGGCGCTAGTCGAACCGGATATTGAGGCCTGCCGGAAGGCCATAGGACAGTTGAGGCAGTTAGTAGGGCGAGAGTTCCTAGGCCTTCTTGAGACCATCCGCAGAAATGAGATGTCCCGAACGATCTAAGAAATCGAAATACTGGATGCGCTAATAGCCGAAAGGCATTGGAGCACGAACGAAGCCGTGAACTTGCCACGGCTTAGCTTGTTTCTGATGCTCACTTCCTTTTCGTCTACGCCAATAGACGCCAGCTTCTCCGCAAGCTGTGAGTAAGTAACACCTTTGCGCTTCAGAACGGTTTGGTCTTCCACGTGGCCCAACAAACGCAGCCACGCCATCCCACCCCCGCACAAATTCTCACCCCGTCTTCACCCTTCAGTAACCAAGTTCGGTAACCATAAGCCTCACATCCCGTGCTGCGTCAGCGTAAGAGTGAGTAACCGATGGCTTCTGTATTTCCGATTGCCGAACTCCGCCGTTCGTCCGACCCGCTGGCCTGGGTCGACAGCATCATCAAGGGCGATTGCGTTTCCGCCCTCGAAGCCCTTCCCGATAAATCCGTCGACGTCATCTTCGCCGATCCGCCGTACAATCTTCAGCTTGGCGGCGCTCTGCATCGTCCCGACCAGAGCCTCGTCGATGCCTGCGACGACGAATGGGACCAGTTCGCCTCGTTCGAAGCCTATGACGCCTTCACCCGCGCCTGGTTGCTCGCCTGCCGCCGCGTACTGAAGCCGACCGGCACGATCTGGGTCATCGGCAGCTATCACAACATCTTCCGTGTCGGCGCGACGCTGCAGGATCTCAACTTCTGGATCCTCAACGACATCGTCTGGCGCAAGACCAACCCGATGCCGAACTTCAAGGGCCGTCGTTTCCAGAACGCCCATGAGACGATGATCTGGGCCTCGCCCGATCCGAAGGCCAAGGGTTACACCTTCAATTACGATGCGCTGAAGGCCTCGAACGACGATGTCCAGATGCGCTCCGACTGGCTCTTCCCGATCTGCTCGGGTGGCGAGCGGCTGAAGGGCGATGACGGCAAGAAGGTCCATCCGACCCAGAAACCGGAAGCCCTTCTCGCCCGTGTCATCATGGCCTCGACCAAGCCGGGCGATATCGTGCTCGATCCCTTCTTCGGCTCCGGCACGACGGGTGCCGTTGCCAAGCGCCTCGGCCGTCATTTCGTCGGCATCGAGCGCGAGCAGGATTACATCGATGCAGCCTCTGCCCGCATCGCCGCCGTCGAGCCTTTGGGCAAGGTCGAGCTGACCGTCCTGACCGGCAAGAAGGCCGAGCCCCGCGTTGCCTTCAACGTTCTGCTGGAAGCCGGTCTCGTGAAGCCCGGCCAGATCCTGACCGATGCCAAGCGCCGCCACTCCGCCATCATCCGCGCCGATGGCACGCTGACGGCAAACGGCGAGGCCGGCTCCATCCACCGTGTTGGTGCCAAGGTGCAAGGGCTTGATGCCTGCAATGGCTGGACCTTCTGGCATACCGAAGAAAAGGGTGCCCTGAAGCCGATCGACGATTTGCGCTCGATCATCCGCAGCCGCATGGGCGGCCTGGAGTAAAAGCAACGGATCGGCGCCTGGATCGCGCCGATCCGATCTTCATATAGATTAGAATAACTTCACATTCTTGTGATCAGCTTCGAGCAAGTCGAAGCCTTTAATCGGGCTGAATTCGATCTCAAGGGATCGATCTGGCGCGGGCAGGGGTCCGCCAACTCCACCCGCGCCAGCGCCTTATTCGCCCCTCTGGTCGGGCGCTCACCCCAAAAGTCGACATTCGCACTCTCACGGTCCTAGAATCCGGAGAGAGTGACAGGAAACACTTGATCAGCGATCGCTATAGCGCCACGATCCTGACTGCCGGCAGGCCATTGGGGGAATGCCCGGAAAAAGGTGCTCCATGGCCCGGCATTCACTGAAATTCATCAGCATCGTCGCGTTTGTCCTTTTCGGCTTTGCCCGCACCAGTGCCGCCGAAACCTGTCCTGTCCTCGAAGGCTTTGCACCGCTCGATGCGCTGGCGGTCTATGACGGGGCCTGCCTTTATGGCGCCGAAGACGCAGGCTTTACCCGGTTCGAGCTGCCGGTCGGCCCGATGAAGGGCCGGACCGTGTCCGAGGTCAAGCCGATCGAGGGCCAGTTGCAGCGCCGCCTTTATGTGGCCCCTGAAGGCGCAAGCGCAGCCGATGTCTTTCTCAACTACCGCACGGCCCTGGTGGGGGCCGGCTTCTCCTCCCTGTTTGAATGTTCCGCGCGAACCTGTGGCAGCAACAATGCCCTGCTTGGCAAGCTCATCATCTATCCGCCGGAGCGGAAGCTGAAGAATCTGGGCAAGGCGTCGGAATTCGCGCTCTATATTGACGGCGACGAGCATTACATGGCCGCCGTTTCGGCAGATGGCGCGCGTCACGTGGCGCTCTATGTCGCGCAGAACCAGAAAGCGCCGCTTTCCGGCAATGCATCCGAGCGTGCCGCCGTGCATCTGGATCTCGTCACGTCTTCAGCCCTCGAAAGCCGCATGATCGATGCCGCAGCCATGGCCAAGGGTATTTCGGACGAGGGCCATATCGCGCTCGACAATGTCTATTTCGACTTCGGCACGGCAAACCTGTCGCCGGAAGCGGCACCCGCTATCGCCGAAATGGCAAAGCTCTTGACCTCCAACCCGGCGCTGCAGGTCTATATCGTCGGCCACACCGATTGGATCGGGGATGCCGAGACGAACCTGTCGCTGTCACAAAAGCGTGCGCAAGCGGTCATGGGAGCCCTGGTGTCGGCGGGCATCTCGAAAGAACGCCTCGCCGCTGCCGGAATGGGCATGCTCGCACCGCGCGCCAGTAACCAGACCGAGCCTGGCCGAGCCATGAACCGCCGCGTGGAGCTGGTTGAACGACCCGGTTGAGGGAACGCGGCCCGCATCAGCAGGCCGCCCGATATGCCTTCGTGTAAAAGATTAAAGGCTGATGCCCAGCCCCTGCAGATCCGCCTTCAGCGTCTCCGCCCCGGTAAAATGCACCGCGTGCCAACCGGCAGCCCGCGCGCCTTCGACATTCGCCAGACTGTCGTCGATGAAGACGGAATGCGCAGGAGACAGTCCGAAATTCGCGACATGCCGCTCGTAGATCGCGACGTCAGGCTTGATCAGCCCCACCTCGCCTGACACCGTCACGCCGCGCGGCAGGTTCAGGAAGGGATACATCTTGCGCGCTTCCGCAAATGTATCGGCGGCGAAATTGGTGAGCATCGTCACGTCCCGGCCCGAATCGATCAGCCCGGTCATGATGGAAACGCTGTCGTCATAGGCATGCGGCACCATCTCGGCCCAGTGCTTCCGGAAGGCGCGGATATGCGCTTCCTTCTCGGGAAACTGCTCGATCAGCAGCGCCTCGGCGTCGGCCCAGTTGCGGCCGCGATCCTGCTCGATGTTCCAGTCATGGGTACAGACCCGGGCGAAGAAATCCGCCCGTTCTGCTGGGTCCGGGATGATCCGCTGATACGGCAGGTTCGGATCGTAATGGATCAGCACCTTGCCGATGTCGAAAACGATATGGCGGATTTCGGTCATGTCTTAGCCCTTAGGAGTTGGAAAGGCGGTTGGAATAGCCGCCGCAATTGCCTTCTTCATGACAGTCGGCAGCGCTTGCCCATCAAGTTCGGTGACGGGCACCCAGAAACCGTGATTGACAGAGGGGCGGTCGATCGGGCCGACGCGGAAGATCGAGAGCCGAAGCTCGAAATGGGTGAAGACATGGGAGATCGCGCCCGCCGCCTGCCACTCGGCCGGGAAGGGGGCTGCCTCCGTCCCCGTTTCCCCGTCCTGCCGCGAGGTCCACTCGGTCGTCGGCACCTCCGTCATCCCCCCGAGCAGCCCGCTTTCCACCCGCTTGCGCAGCAGGATGTTGCCATCGCGATCAACAGCGATGAAGGCCGCCCCGAGCCGCACCGGTTTCGCCTTCTTTGCCGCCTTCACCGGAAAACGCTCCGGCTCGTCGGTGGCGAGCGCCAGACAGGCACCGTTGAACGGACAGAGCGCGCAGGCCGGCCGCTTCGGAGTGCAGATCGTGGCGCCGAGATCCATCATCGCCTGGGCAAAGTCCCCGGGCCGGTCGGTCGGCGTGAGTTCCGCGACCTTCGCCTTCATCTGCGGCTTCGATCCCGGAAGCGGCGCCTCGATGGCAAAAAGCCGTGAGATCACCCGCTCGACATTGCCGTCCATGACAGCGGATGGCCGGTTGAAGGCGATTGCCGCAACCGCAGCCGAGGTATAGTCGCCGATGCCGGGCAGTGCCCTTAAACCCTCTTCGGTATCGGGAAAGACGCCGCCATGATCGAAAGCCACGGCCTCTGCGCATTTCTTCAGATTGCGGGCGCGGGCGTAGTAGCCGAGCCCCGCCCAGGCCGCCATCACATCCTCGGTGGGCGCTTCTGCCAGATCCCTGACCGTCGGCCATCTCGCAATGAACTTGGCAAAATAGGCCTTCACCGCGGCAACCGTCGTCTGCTGCAGCATCACCTCCGACATCCAGATGTGATAGGGATCGGGTCTCACACCACGCTTCGCCGCAGCGGGCGAGATGCGCCAGGGAAGCTCGCGGTGATGCCGGTCATACCAGGCGAGAAGCATGGGAGCCGTCGGTCTTGTCGATGCTTTGCTGGGGAGTGTCACGCCGGTCATTTGCGAAGAGAGGGGAGGATGGCCTATATCTGACCAAAGCAGTCGCCCGTTCAAGGGCCGATGTGAAGGATCCCCAGAGGCCATGGCCACATTCAAGGGCGCAAACCAGATTTCCGAGATTGCCAACGGCATCGTCGACCCGGTGCTGGCAAGGCGTGCGGGCATCAACACGGCGCTGCTCGGCTCCTGGGAAGACATCGTTGGCGAAGGTTTTGCCGATTGTACCCGGCCCGAAAAGATCGCCTGGCCACGCCGCTCCGATCTGCCTGAGGATGGCGGCCATCGTCCAGGCGTGCTGACGGTTGCCTGCGAAGGCGCGCGTGCGCTCTTTCTCTCCCATGCCCAGGGCGAGCTGATCGCCCGCATCAACGGCTTCTTCGGCTATCCCGCGATCGGCCAGGTTCGCATCGTCCAGAAACCTGTTTCGGTGGCGATTACGAGACCCCGCATCCGCAAGCTGGAAGGTGAGAAGGCCCGCCGGCTCGAAGCGATGATGGACGGCATTGAAAACGAGAACCTGCGCCGCGCCGTCGAGCGTCTGGGCACCGCCGTCTTGCAGGCGAAACGCAAATAGCCACCGGCTCTCCCCACTGGCCCCGACCCGTTAAACCTGCGGGTTTTCCCCGTCGTACTCCGCCTTTCCTGCAGCTGATCCGGCCAAGTTTGGGCCGATCCGGATGGTCGCGTTGCCCGCCACGCCAGCGCCGTCTACCAGTCGGTGAGCCGGCATGTCGTCCCCGGCGGCGAATGCCTTTTCAAGAGCAGGAAAAGCCGTGAACATCCACAATCCAGCGCCCGCCCCGGATCGCAAGACCGCGGTCGATGTCGTCCCACGGCAGCGTGCATGGCGTTATCCTGTTCCGAGCGCGGCGAGGCGCTATGTCGCTCCCGTGCTGTTTGCACTGATCGCCGGCATCGATGGCCTCGGCACCAGCATCGCCTTCGCCGCGCTGATCTTTGCCGGGCCGCTGGCTGCCGGCTTCTCCATGGGCGTCGGCGTCATCCTCATGTCCAGCATCGTCATGGCGCTGTGGATTGCGCTGCGCAGCCGCTATCCCTCAAGCATCGGCCAGGTGCAGGAAGCGAGCATCGCCATCCTTGCGACCGCGATTGCAACTGCGACCCTGCAGCTCGAACTGGCCCCCGAGGAGGTCAAGGTCGCCACCGCCTTTGCCATTCTCGGATCGAGTGCCGTGGTCACCGGTGTGGTCTTCTGGCTCTTCGGCCTTGGCCGCTTCGGCCGGCTCGTGCGCTTCATGCCCTATCCGGTCGTCGCCGGTTTCCTCGCCGGCTCCGGCTGGCTGCTCATCCAGGGCGCGGTGATGATGATCATCGGCGACCGCAACCTCGTCGATCTTCTCGTCCGCCCCGAGGGGCAGCAGGCGGTCGCCAATCTCTATGTCGCCGTCGTCTTCGCCATCGTCATGGTCTTTGCCCTGCGCCGCTCGACGAGCCCTTTGACCATGCCGCTCGTCCTCCTTGGCGGCGGTCTTCTCTTCTATGGCATGCTCGCGGTGATCGGGGTCGACAGCGAGCAGGCGAGGGCAATGCAATGGCTGCCTGCCATGCCCTCAGGGCCGGGCTTTGCCCTCCCGCAACCGCTTGAAATCGTTTCTACTGCCAATTGGTCTGTTGTCCTGCAGGCTATGCCGGCGATCATTTCCGTCGCGCTGCTCGGCATGGTCGGGCTGCTTCTCAACACCAGCGGTCTCGAAGTTGCCACCCGCCAGGAGATCGACGCCGATGCCGAACTGCGCACGACCGGCATTGCCAATATCGTTGCCGGCGGCTTCGGCGGTGCGCCCGGCTTCACCGGCCTGTCGATGACACTGCTCGCAAACCGCATGGGGGCGAAGGCCCGTTCCGTCGGTATCGCGACTGCCCTGATGCTGGCGCTGATGCTGCCCTTTGCCGGCGAACTGGCCGGCGCCATGCCCACTTTCGTAGCAGCCGGTCTGATGATCGCACTCGGCGTCGAGCTGATCCAGGACTGGCTGTGGCGCACGCGCACCCAACTGCCGCGCATGGAGTGGCTGGTCGTCCTCGCCATTCCCCTCGGCATGGCAGCCTTCGGCTTCATGGGCGGCATGGCGCTTGGACTTGCGCTGTCCATCGCCAGCTTCGTCTACAACTATGCCCGTCTCTCGGTCATCCGCGTCAACGCTTCGCTACGCGAACGCAAGAGCAGCATCGACCGACCGCCGGCAGAAAACAGCCTGATCGAGCTGGAAGGCGAGCAGGTCCAGGTCCTTGAACTGCAGGAATTCCTGTTCTTCGGCACGGCAGAACAGATCATAGAGGCGATACGCCGCCGCCAGCAGGATCGCAGCCGCCTGTCGCTGCGCTTCGTCGTCATCGATTTCCGCCGCGTCAGCGGCATGGATGCGGCCGCTGCCGCCACCTTCGTGAAGATCCGCAACCTGCTGGCCGGAAGCGAGGTCGAGCTCGTCTTCAGCAGCCTCTCGCCCGAGATCGAGCAAGCCCTGGCCAGAAACGGCATCGATTTCGTCTCCGACCCTTCCGTCGGCCGGGAGCGTGACCTCGACCATGCCCTGGAACGCTGCGAGGAACGGCTGATCGCCGCCATCAGTCGCGAAGACACCTGGCAGGATATCGAGGACTATTTCGCCCAGACCATTGGTCCGAGCGCACGGCTGAAGGACCTGGTCGCCTCGATGGAGGAAATCCGCCTGCAGCCGGGCGACCGCTTCATCCGGGCGGGGGAACCGGGAGAGGATCTCTTCCTGCTCTGGACCGGCCGCGCCAAGGTCGAGGCCGTGCTCGCCAATGGCAAGCGCCTGCGTTTGAGAACCGTCAAGCCCGGCGTCGTGCTCGGCGAGATCGCCATCTATCGCGGTGGACCACGCACGGCAGATGTCGTGGCCGAAGTTCCCTCGACCGTCTATCGCCTGGCCCGGCGCCAGCTGCGTTATCTTGAACAGGCAGACCCCGAGCTGGCGCTTCTCGTCCACCGCCTCTGCGCAACCACGCTCGCCGAGCGGCTCACCATTGCCAACCGCGTGGTGCAGTCTCTGCACGAGTAAGGACGTCGACGCTCGTGATGCTACAGGACGCCTCGTATCCGCAAAAGCCGGACAGACTGCCGGCCGAGACTGCGCCGGAGAGATCCATGCGGCCTCGCATGGCGAGGCTCACCGGTCTCATTGCGCCGCTGCTGTTCGCGGTGATTGCCGGCATCGATGGCCTCGGTACAAGTATCGCCTTTGCCGCCCTCATCTTCACCGGCTCCGTTTCCACCGGCTTCGGCATGGGCGTCGGCGCAATCCTGATGTCCAGCGTCCTGCTCACGCTCGTCATCGCGCTCGGCAGTCGTTACCCGACGAGCATCGGCCAGGTGCGCAAGCCGAATGTCGCTATTCTGGCTGCCGCGATTGCAGCCGCACTGGCCTCTCCCTCGTTGATGGATGCGCCGGAAGATGTGCGCATCATGACCGCCTTCGCCGTCCTCGGCGCCAGTGCGGTCGCAACCGGTCTCGTCTTCGTGCTGTCGGGCGCATTCGGCTTCGGCAAGCTCGTCCGTTTCATGCCCTTCTCGGTCACTGCCGGGTTCCTGGCGGGGTCCGGATGCCTGATGATTCAGGGGGCCGTAAACATGCTTGTCGCGGGGTATCCGGTCATCGACTTGTTCACGACGGTGGATGGCCGTCAGGCGATCGCAAATCTGCACATTGCCCTGATCTTCGCTTTCATTTTAAACTTTGCGCTTCGCCGCTCTTCGAGCCCGCTGGTCGCCCCCGGCATCATGCTGGCGGCTGCAGTCCTCTTTTACCTGATGCTAATCGGCCTCGGCGTGGACGCTGAAACAGCGCGGAGCTTCCACTGGCTGCCCGCCCTGCCGGCTGAGGCCGGCCTCGAACTGCCGTCGCCCATCGCCATCTTCACGCATGCCGATTGGTCTGCCGTTATTCACGCAGCGCCCGCCATCGCTTCCGTCGTGCTTCTCAGTATGGTCGGGCTTCTTCTGAACACGAGTGGCCAGGAGGTCGCCACGCGACGCGAGATCGACGCCGATAGCGAATTGCGCACCACCGGGTTCGCCAATCTCTTGGTTGGCGGCTTCGGCGGCGCGCCGGGGTTCAGCAGCATGAGCATGACAATGCTTGCGACCCGCATGGGCGGTGTAAGCCGCCTTCCAGGCTTAGCAACCACGCTGGTACTGGTCTTGATGCTGCCCTTTGCCGGACAACTCGCCGGTGCCATGCCTACCTTCGTGGCTGCCGGCCTTATGATCACACTGGGCTATGACATGGCGGAGGAATGGCTCTGGGGAGCGCGCCGCCAACTTCCGCGCAACGAATGGCTGGTTATTCTCACCATTCCCTTCTGCATGCTGGTCTTCGGCTTCCTGACCGGCATGATGATAGGCCTTGCGCTCGCCATCCTGTCCTTCGTCTACAACTATGCGCGATTGTCGGTCATCCGCAGCGACACGTCCCTGCATGCTCGCCGCAGCAGCACGGATCGCCCGCCCGTCGAGACAAGCCATCTGGATGCGGTTGGTGATCAGGTCCAGGTGCTGGAGCTCCAGGAGTATCTGTTCTTCGGGACGGCGGAACAGGTGGTCGCGGCTGTGCGCCGGCGTTTGCAGGACCAGCATCGTCCCACGCTGCGCCATGCAATCGTCGACTTCCGCCGCGTCAGCGGCATGGACGCTGCGGCAGCCGCTGCTTTCGTCAAGATCCGCAACCTCTTGGCAGAAGCTGGCGCTGAATTGCTCCTCAGTGGTCTGTCATCCGAGAGCCAGGCTACGCTCCGCCGCAATGGTCTCGGCGAGCCACATGGCCCAGCCCTCCGTCTCGAGCCCGATCTTGATCATGCCATCGAATATTGCGAGCAAAATCTACTGCAAGACATCGCCCGCGAAGAGACCTGGCAGGATATCGAGGATTACTTTGCCCAGACCATTGGTCCGAGCGCACGGCTGAGGGACCTGGTCGCCTCGATGGAGGAAATCCGCCTCCAGCCAGGCGACCGCTTCATCCGGGCGGGGGAACCGGGGGAGGATCTCTTCCTGCTCTGGACCGGCCGCGCCAAGGTCGAGGCCGTGCTCGCCAACGGCAAGCGCCTGCGTTTGAGAACCGTCAAGCCCGGCGTCGTGCTCGGCGAGATCGCCATCTATCGCGGTGGCGCGCGCACGGCCGATGTCGTGGCGGAGGTGCCCTCGACCGTTTATCGCCTCGCCCGGCGCCAGCTGCGTTACCTCGAGCAGGCTGACCCCGAGCTCGCGCTTCTCGTCCACCGCCTCTGCGCAACCACGCTCGCCGAGCGGCTCACCATTGCCAACCGCGTGGTGCAGTCGCTGCACGAGTAAGGACCTTTACTTGCGGCTCGCGGTAAACACGCCATCCCAGTCTTCTGGAGCGGTTTCTGGTAGCATGGCGAGCCGCTCACTGTAGAGCCTGTGCGTGCCGGAGAGCGTGTTCTGCGGCAGTGTCAGGAGGTCTTTCAGCAGGTTGCGTGCAGTTCCGAGATCGCCCGCCTGCCAGGCAGCGATGAAAGCCGCGTGGGCTTGTAGCAGATCAGCCTGATCCGAGCTCTTCGCATCGGCGGCACCGAGCAGCGCATGCAGCGTCACCGGCGCCTGCCGCCCCACGACACGCACCCGGTCGACTTCGGCGAAGACCAGCCCTTTCGTCCGCGCTCTGACATCCTCCGTCACCAGGATCGAGACCTCGTAAAGCTTGGTCATGCCCTCGACGCGCGACGCAAGATTGACGCTGTCGCCGAGGCAGGAATAGCTGAAGCGTTGGTCGGAGCCGAGATTGCCGACACAGGCCATGCCGGAGTTGAGACCTATGCCGATCTTGAGGTTCATGCCGCTCTCGCGGTTGAGCCGGTCGAGGGCTGAGACCATGTCGAGCGCCGCCAGACACGCCTTCTGCGGATGCTCCGCAATGTCGAGCGGCGCGTTCCAGAAGGCCATGATCGCATCGCCGATATATTTGTCGATCGTCGCCTCGCGCTCCAAAAGCACGTCGGTCATGGGCGTCAGGAAGTTGTTGAGCAGCCCGGTGAGCTCGGTCGGCGTCAATTTTTCGGAGAGGCCGGTAAAGCCTCTGATGTCGGAAAAGAGAATCGTGAGTTCGCGGTCCTCGCCGCCCAGCGTAAGACCTTCTGGGTTTTCAGACAGGCGTTCGACCAGGGTCGGCGACAGATAGCGGCCGAAGCTTTCACGTACGAAGCGTTTCTCCCGATGGGTGAGCATCAGGAGCAGCGGCAACGCTGTCAGCAACACCGCGCCGAGGGCGAAAAGTGGTAGCAACGGATCGAAAAGCGTGAACGCCCGGGAAAAGGCAAGCCAGGATCCGCTGGCGACAAGTCCGGCCAGCAGCAGGCCCGTCACCACCGAAACGGCCGGCGCGGCTGTTGCAAGGACCGTCAGCAGGATCAGGCCGACGATAACAGCTGCCGCCCGTTCTGCCCCCATGATCCAGTCGGGCCGCTGAAGGAATACCCCGCTGGCGATCTGGTCGATGATCTCGGCATGCACCTTGACGCCCGGCATGGCGGGGTCGACCGGGGTCGCCACGATATCGCGCAGTCCCACCGCACTTGTGCCGACCAGCATGATGCGTCCCTGGATCAGCCCTGCCAATGTTTCGGCCTTCTCCGGATCGAAGAGATCGGCGGCGGAAATCACCGGCATGTTCGGAAGGCCGGAATAGTAGATCCAGATCTCGCCGTCGGCCGAGAGCGGCACATCGAGCGCACCGACCCTCAAGTCGGTGAAGGCCGAGCCGTCTTCCGCGCCTGCGGAGCGCAGGATGAAGGAGCCCTCCTCTTGTGCGATCCTCAGCGCCTCGATCGAAAGGGCCGGGTAGAGCCGGTCGCCGCTCATGGAGACGAGTGGAAAGGTGCGGATGATGTTGTCAGGCGTCGGCGGGAAGGAAAAATAGCCCATTGCGGTTGCGCGTTCGGTCAACGCGGAGAGGTTGGACAAGGCGCCTGAATAGGGTGTGAGCCGCGCCCGCGGATCAGGTCCGAGAAACGAGAACCCCGCCTTCGGCTCCGGTACCGGCGCGGTGGTCTCGTTGCTGAGCGCGATCCCGAGCGCCACGGCGTTCGAGGCGACCGCGTCGGCCAGCTGGGCGTCCGGGTCCGGCAGGTCGGCGCCGATGTCGATGGCGATCCCCTGGCGCCGCATCGCCTCGACGAGCCGCGCCGGTGCCGTCCGGTCCGGCTCGGAAAACACGATGTCGAAGCCGATGGCTGCCGCGCCAAGACCGCTTGCCTTGGTCACCATCTCGGCCACAGTGCCGCGCGACCAGGGCCATTGTCCGAGCTTGCCGATCGACACTTCGTCGATGTCGATGACCGCAACCGGTGGATCAGTCGCGTCACGCGGTTTCATCACCTGATAGGTGTCGAAGACCAGCGCCGTGAGCCGAAAGGCCTGGGAGGAGAAAGCTGCGTGGCCGAGAATGACCATCATGAGCGCTGCAAGGCCGACCAGCACGACGCCGAACTTGCGGCGCTGCGAGGAAGACAGGCGGCGTGATGTCGGCCGCCCTTGTCTCTGTTCGGGGCGCAGGCCTCCGGCTGCCTTGGTCACGGAACGACGCCTGTCGTGCTGCCTGCGAAGATCCCGGTCGACTCCCAGCTGCCGTCCGTTACCGTGAAGTTGCCCATGATGCCCTTGACGGGATCGGTGCCGTTGGCGGCGAAGGCGCCGGTGACGCTGCCCGAGGCAACGCCGCTCGTCACGTTGCCGCTGAAAGTCGCCGCGCCGCTGCCGAAGTTCACCCCGGCGCTGAAGCTCTTGCTGTCATAGTTGGACACAGAAACTGTCCCTGACCGCGCGCCGAAATCCATCGTCGAGGTCATTGTCCCCGTAGCGATATATTGGGCGCTGCCATTGACGACCGTCCCTACGGCATTGCCGTTATAGGTGGCGGTGCCGGAGGTCGGCAAGGCGCTGTTCTCAGGCTGTTTGCCGATGATCCAGTTGCCGAGATGGACCGTGTAGTTGACTTCGCCATAGACATTGCGACCCCACCAGCCCCAGGTCATGAATTCACAGGCATTGCAGATTGTGGAGCTGGTACTGTTGTTGAAGATCTTCGCCGGCACCACGGCAGACGACACCATATAGGCGCCGTCCTTTGAATTGGTTCCGGCAATCACTTGGTCGGACAAATAGGATCGGTCGGCTTCTCCGTAGAATTCGGCGAAGTAGCTGCCGCCGCCCGTGCTGATGCCCCCGGTGAATGTGCCCGCAGCATTGTCGAAGTTGAGGCTGAAGCTGCCGCGCGTCAGATTGTTGCTGCCCCACTGCCGGATCACGGCGGAGGAGAAGCCGTCAACATTCCCGCTGAATGTGCGACTGCCTGAAACAGTTGCCGTGTCGTCACGGCTCGCAACATGTACCTGCTCGTAGCCCTGAAAAGCGGGAGCAGGATCGCCGAATTCTGTTGCGCCGATCGATCCCGACCCGATCACCAGATACTCGCCGTTTGAACCGAGGAAGTGATCCTTCCCGGCGGTCGAGCCAATACTCCCGGCCTGACCCTGGCTGTTCTCGGCGAGCTCGATTGCATTGGTGCGGATCGATCCCGCTGTCGAAGCAACGAGGCCATATCCCCCGCCGGACAAGGACTCGACGCTACCGCTAAAGACATTGATGGCACTCTGCTGGCCGGCTCCAGTGCCGCTGATGACGAGCGATGCCTGTAGCGCACGTCCTATGACGCCGTCACTGGTATCCGACACTCCGCTTATGAGAAGATCGCTCACCACGGCTGCGTCGCTGCCCGCGTCGAAACTGCCGGTGAACGGGATCGTTGTGCCACTGCCATTCGTCAGCGCAGCAAGCAGATCCGGTTCCAGCACATAGGACAGGATTTCCCCGGTCGAGAGTGTTACCCGTGCATCGGCAGGCGTGCCGCCGATGACGTAGAAGGCCTTGGGATCGTCGTTGCCGGCCGTCAGCATATAGGTGAAGAAACCACCGCTTCCGGTATAGGCCGTACCGCTCACGGCTGTGCCGTTGACCGCGGCCGAAACGTTGCGCTCGGTGAAGACGCTGGTCGCGCTCAGCGCCGGCAGGGTGAAGCTGTTGTTGTCACCATCGGTCCCGCTCAGTGTCCCGTCAGCGTTGCGGGTGAGTGTCCCGCGCGATGCAGTAAGCCTCGGCCCACTGGAGCCAATGCCTCCGGAATTTTCCTTCGGCGAGAGCACGGAAACCGCAGTCTCCGCATTGTCGGTACCACCGCCGCCGTTACCATTATCGTTGCTGCCCGGCACCTGCGGCCTTGTCCCCACATCCCGCTGCGACGCACTCGCCACCTCTTCGACCGGTGTCGTCACGATCGGGCGCGGTGTTGGCACGGGGATGGCGTTATCCGAAGGCAACTGGGCAGAATTGCTCTCGGCAACCGGGCTGCTGGCCACTGTCTGCTCCGTCGGCGCATTGCTCGCGCCACCGCTCTGGCCAGGCCGGCCGGCGAGCACCTGCTGCAGCCCGCTCACCCATTGCGGCGGGGTGCGCTGGACGCGCGGCTGTCCGTCGCCGGCAACGATGGAGAAGCCCTGTTTGAACAGCCGCTGCGGCGCGCCATTGCCGGTGAGCTGCACTTCCTTGCCATAGACCAGCGTCATGTGCGGTGGCAGGGGCTGGTCGTCGGACGTCTGGCCGCTGAGGTTGATGTCGACCACCGCGCCACGGATGCCGGCCGTACCGATCGGCGTCTTGATCGTTACATTGCCGCTCGCCTTCGATGCCTTGCCGCCGATGAAGCGCAGCGCCCCCTTGCTCATGGTCGCCGCCAGCGCAGCCGTGTTCTTCTCCGGATCATAGACGAAGCTGTCGATCACCACGGACGAGTTCGGACCGACCGTGAACGAGGTGCCGTCGGCCAGCAGGATCTGCACAAGGCCGGCACCACTCGTCTCGATGCGGTGATTGCGGATCACGGGGTCGCCGAGCGAGATCAGGCGCGTCTTGCCAGCGCGGTCGATGGTGCTTGCATCGGGATTGACCGCCGCGGTGACGCCAGCGACATCGGTCTCTGCGCTGACGGGAAACGCCACGACAACGAAGAGTGCCGCGGATGCGGCCAGCAGGGCATGACGGGTGTTTGGCTTCATCGTGATGCTCCTAGAACGCGGACTGGATGCCGATCGACAGCGAGATGTTGTCAAAGCTCTTGATGTCATAGTTCGACCAGACCTTGCGGTAGCCGGCCTCTGCGACGAGCGCCACGCGCTCGTTGAACGGCACGATCTGGCGCAGGTTGAGGCTGAAGTCGGTGTCTCGCTGACGCGTCGCCGAATTGATCATGCTGTCGGGATCGTCGTAGCCGCGTCCGGCGACGGCCGCTTCCACCCCGGTGATCCAGGCCGGCCCGTCGCCGATAAGGGCGGCATAGCGATAGGTACCGGAGATCGCCCCGCCCAGTTCGCTGGAGGACAGGTAACCCACCTCCGCGTCGCGCCGGGTCGCAAGAATGCGCCCCGTCAGGCTGAAGTCTTCAGTGAGATTGTGCGACCAGGAAAACTGGCCATCGAAACGATGGCCGCTCTGCAGATTTGCGGTCCGGCGGGACTTGGTGTTGGAAAAATCCTCGTAGCGGTATTGCAGGCTGCCCGAAAGACTGTCGACCGGTGTCACCTGCCAGTCGATCGTCGTCGAGACCCCCGCGGATGCCATATACCGGTCGCCCTCGATCAGCACGCCGCTGGTGGTCAGGAGGACGGAGAGCGTCCGGTCGTCGAGCCCGAAACGTCCAAGATCGAAGACCGGGCCGGCATAGGCCTCGACCGCAGCCGTGTTCAGTGTGTTGCGGTCGCGGTAGCCGGCGGCATAGCCGGAAAGGCCTGCCTCCAGCGATAGTCCCTGGATATCGGTGTCATGGCGATAGCGCAGCCCGCCATTGACGAAGCCGTTGAAGTCCTTGCCGGCGACGCTCAAGCCGTCCAGTGTGTAGGACAGGCCATTCAGCGTCACCGTCGAATTGCCCGGGCCCGCATTGGCATTGCTCTGATACCGGATGCCGGTCCTGATCATGCCGGAGAATTGCGAGGGGGCGCCGCGCTGGTCGATGGCCGAAAGATACTGATCGACCTTGGCGGAGACCTCCGGTGGCATGTCGCCTGCGGACTTCGCCGCGTCGAAATACTGGCGCGCGGTCTCGTAGGCGCCGAGGCGATAATAGAGAACGCCGAGCTCAAGCTGCAGTCGTGGCAGGCCGGGCGCGTAGATCAGCATACGTTCGAGCGTCGAGATCGCCCCTTCCAGATCGCCGGCCTCGGAGGACAGCGCTGCATATTCGAAAGCGGTGTCGAGATCGTCGGGTGCTGCCATCATCCGGCCGAACAAGGCTTCTCGCTTGGCCTCGACCTCGTCGATCGATGCGCTGCCCGTCCGCGGCGCAACGTTTTGGGATTGCTGCGCCAGGGCTCCGCCCACGGACAACGCCACGCAAAAGGTGGCAAGTGCAAGGCTCAGATTATGGGTAGCGAGAGAGAAAGTCTCCCGGCTCTTCGGCAACGTCATGGGAAAAGGAACTCTGACTGTGATCGAGCTGAAATCTCTAGGGCACGTTAAGATCTTGTTAGAATAACTCAAACGCGACTGGACCGGCCAAGTTTGGGTCTTTGCCGTCTTCATCGGTCATCCGCGATGAATTGTTACAGGCCTGATGATCCCGCGGCAATGCGCGGGCAGGGAAATCCCCGACGACAGTCTAGTGTGAAATTTCAATAACTACGTTGCGTCGAAGATACGAAATAGTATATATATTTAACGATCAGCGTTGGGAGGCCCAGCCGTAGGCGATGCTGTGTCGGCGAGGCGTTATCCAGAACAGGCAAGGGGGCACTTGCTGCACCCCGGGGGAGGAAGCAATGAAAACCAGCAGACGACAATTTTTCGGTCTGGCGGCCGGTGGTGCGGCACTGGCCGCGGCACCTTTGCACAGCGCGACGGCACAACCCGTCAAGACCAATGCCCGAATTCTGATCCTTGGTGCGGGTGCGGCCGGAACGGCGCTTGCCAACCAGTTGTCCAACCGACTCGACGGCGCCAGGATCACCATTCTCGATCCGCGCAAGCAGCATTGGTACCAGCCGGGCTTCACGCTGATCGCCGCAGGCCTCAAGCCCGCGTCCTATTCCGTGTCCGGCACGGCCGACTGGCTGCCTTCCGGCGTCGAATGGATCGAGGAAGGTGCGGCCGAAGTTGATCCCGACGGCAAGAAGGTGGTGACGGAAAGCGGCAAGGCGATCGAATACGATTTCCTGTTCGTCGCAACCGGTCTCAAGCTCGACTACGCAGCCATCGAAGGCATGTCGCTCGACCTGATCGGCAAGGACGGCATCGGTTCTGTCTATGCAGGCCCTGATTACGCCGAGAAGACCTGGGCGGAGATGGACCGCTTCACCGACAAGGGCGGTCTTGCCCTCTTCTCGCGCCCGGCGACCGAGATGAAATGCGCCGGCGCCCCGCTGAAATACACCTTCCTCACCGAGGACTACCTGACCCGCAAGGGTACCCGCAGCAACTCCAAGATCGTCTATGCTGCCCACAACAAGGCGCTTTTCGGGGTGCCGATCGTCTCCGAAAAAGTGCGCATGCTCTATGAGGAGCGTGGCATCGACACGGTCTACGAACACGTGATGAAGAAGATCGATCCCGTGCGCAAGATCGCCACCTTCACCACGCCGGAAGGCGACAAGGAACTCGGCTATGACTTCACCAATGTCATCCCGCCGATGCGGGCGCCCGATGTCATCCTGAACAGCCCGCTGCCCTGGGCCGACAAATGGGTGGGCCAGGGCTGGGTCGAGGTCGACAAGCACACCCTGCGCCACATGCGTTATCCCGAGGTCTTCGCGGTCGGCGACATCGCCGGCGTGCCGAAGGGCAAGACGGCGGCCAGCGTCAAATGGCAGGTGCCCGTCGCCGTCGACCAGCTCGTCGCCCAGATCGAGGGGCGCGAGAGCAAGGAAAGTTACGATGGCTATACGTCCTGCCCGCTGATCACCCGCATCGGCTCGGCGATGCTGGTCGAGTTCGACTACAAGGACAATCTCGTCCCGTCCTTCCCCGGACTGATCGCCCCGCTGGAAGAGCTCTGGATTTCCTGGCTGATGAAGGAGATCGCCTTGAAACCCACCTATAACGCCATGCTGCGCGGTCGCGCCTGAGGAGGATGCCATGAAGGACATGACTGTCGGAATGATCGTCGCGGTTCTCGAAGAGATCTTCGGCCATACCCTGTTCTGGGTCATGGTCGCGGTTGCAGCCGTGATCACGCTCGCCTATCTTTACGTGCTGATCCGCGATCGCCAGGTCTCCTGGAAGAAGTTCCTGCTGGCCCAGCTTGCCATGCCGCTCGGCGCGATCGGCGCCGTCTGGTTCGTCCAGGCCGTCACCCGCTCCGGCTTTGGTGACATCGGCGGTCCCGTCGATATCATCGTGCTGCTCGGCGTCGCCGCCATGGGGGCCATCGGCATCGCGATCCTCGTTTACACGGTGCAGTCGCTGGTGAGCCGTCCCGTGGTTCGCTGAAAACGCACCTTAAACTGATGCTGGACCGGCAGGCACATGACTTGCCGGTCTCGGCAATTTTGCCGTGGCTACGGTTAAAAGGTCACGGATCTTTGATTTTTCAGGTGGGAGCCTGCCTTGTTTGGCGCCTTTTGCCGTTATAACGGTGAAGCCATCCAAGATCCTTGCAACGCAGGTAACTGACCCATGTCGACATCCGAACTCTCGATCACCAAGCGCCGCCTCCTCGGCGGTATCGCCATTGCCGCCGTCGGTCTGGCACTCACCGCCTGCAGCGACGCAGAAGACAAGGCCGCCAGTGCCGAGCCCAAACCCGCTGTCAGCAACGAGACGACCGCCTCGACGACCTCTGCCGAGATCCCGACTGCCGATCGCGACGTCGACATGGAAGAGGCATTGAAGCCCGGCCCGCTGAAGGAAATGGCGCTCGGTGACCCGAACGCGCCGGTCAAGATCATCGAATACATGTCGATGACCTGCTCGCATTGTGCAAACTTCCACGTTCGCACCTTCGACGAAATCAAGGCGCGTTATGTCGACACCGGCAAGGTCTATTTCGTCGTGCGCGAATTCCCGTTCCCGCAGGACACCGCATCGCTGGCGGCCTTCATGCTGGCGCGTTGCACGACCGAAGAGCGCTACTTCCCCTTCGTCTCCACGCTTCTCAAGCAGCAGTCCGCCTGGGCCGCGCCGGCCGACGGCGACGTGCGCAATGCCATGCTGCAAATGTCCAAGCTTGCCGGTTTTACACAGGAGAGCTTCGACGCCTGCTTGACGAACGCCCAGCTTGCCGGTGATGTGTCGGCAGTCCGCGACCGCGGCGCCCAGGAATTCGGTGTCCAGTCGACCCCGACCTTCCTGATCAATGGCAAGGCCTATTCGGGGGACATGTCGGTTGACTCCATGTCGGCCCTCATCGACAGCATGCTCTGATCGACGATCCGTCCTGACGACGGGCGCCGGGGAAACCCGTGCGCCCGTTTTTCGTGCGTTTCTTCGGCGGGGGGTGGCGCCATGAAATTCAACCGCCTCCGCGTTGTCGGCTTCAAGTCCTTCGTCGAACCCTCCGAATTCGTCATCGAACGGGGCCTTACCGGCATTGTAGGACCGAATGGCTGCGGCAAGTCGAACCTCGTCGAAGCGCTCCGCTGGGTGATGGGCGAGAATTCCTACAAGAACATGCGCGCGTCCGGCATGGACGACGTGATCTTCTCCGGTTCCGGCAATCGTCCTGCACGCAACTCGGCCGAAGTCGGCCTCTATCTCGACAATTCCGACCGCACGGCACCGGCGGCCTTCAACGATGCCGATGAGATCCAGGTGACCCGCCGCATCGAGCGCGGCAATGGCTCGGTCTATCGCATCAACGGCAAGGAGGCCCGCGCCAAGGATGTGCAGCTTCTGTTTGCCGATGCCTCGACGGGGGCTCGCTCGCCTTCCATGGTCGGCCAGGGTCGTATCGGCGAACTGATTTCGGCCAAACCCCAGGCGCGGCGGCAATTGCTCGAAGAAGCCGCTGGCATTTCCGGCCTGCATTCCCGCCGCCACGAGGCGGAACTCAGGCTGCGTGCGGCGGAAACCAATCTCGAGCGACTGGAAGACATCACCGCCCAGCTGGAAAGCCAGATCGAGAGCCTCAAGCGCCAGGCCCGGCAGGCCAACCGTTTCAAGCAACTGTCGGCCGACATCCGCGCCCATGACGCCATGCTCCTGCATATCCGCTGGTCGCAGGCCAAGCAGGCTGAAGGCGAGGCCGAGAGCGCCTTGAACCAGGCCATGTCCACGGTCGCGGAAAAGGCGAACCACCAGATGGAGGCGGCCAAGCTCCAGGCCATCGCAAGCCTGAAGATGCCGGAACTGCGCGAGGAGGAGGCAAAATGCGCCGCCGCCTTGCAGCGCCTGCAGATCGCCCGCAGCCAACTCGACGAAGAAGCGAACCGGATTCTCCGTCGCCGCGATGAGCTGACCCGCCGCCTTGCCCAGCTCGATGAAGACATCCGCCGTGAGGAACGCCTCGTCTCTGAGAATGCCGAGGTCATTTCCCGTCTTTCCGAGGAAGAAGCCGAACTCGAGGAAATCCTCGCCGATGCCGGCCGCTTCGGTGAGGAGGCGAAGGAGACCTTCGACGCCGCTGCTGCAACGATTGCCGATAGTGAACGCGACTTCACCCGGTTGACCGCAGAGCGCGCCGAAGCCGCTGCCGGCCGCAACCAGCTGGAACGTGCCATCCGCGACCTCACGGAGCGCCGCGCAAGGCTGGAGCGTCAGGTCTCCGATGCCTCCCGTGAACTCTCCGACATCTCCGACCGCATAGCAGCCTTGCCTGATCCGGACGAAAAGCGCGAAATGGTCGAGATCGCCGAACAGGCCGTCGCTGACGCCGAAAGTGCGGCCATGGAGGCGGAAGCAGCGCTGACCGAAGCCCGCCGCACCGAAAGCCATCTGCGCCAGCCGCTGGACGCCGCGCGTGCCCGCGTCAACGGGCTGGAGACCGAAGCCCGCACCATCGCCCGCATCCTCGCCTCAACGACCACGGGCGACTTCCCGCCGGTCGCCGACGAACTCTCCGTCGATCGCGGTTATGAAACGGCCCTCGGTGCCGCCCTCGGCGACGATCTCGACAGCGCGCTTGATCCCACAGCCCCGGCCCATTGGCATGGCAATGGTGACGGGGCAGGGGACGCAGGCCTGCCGTCTGGCGCGAAGCCCCTGATCACCCATGTCCGCGCACCCGCAGCGCTCAACCGCGCGCTTCGCCAAATCGGCGTCGTCGAGGAAGCCGAAGCGCTTGCCCTGATGCCCAAACTCGCCCCCGGCCAGCGCCTCGTCACCCGCGATGGTGCGGTTTATCGCTGGGACGGCCATGTCACCGGCGCCGATGCCCCGAGTGCCGCCGCCCTGCGCTTGGCCCAGAAGAACCGGCTTGCCGAAATCGAGATCGAAACCGAGGAAGCCCGCGACCAGATGGTCGAGGCCGAGGATCGTCTCGCCGAAGCCGCAGATGCCATCCGCACCGAGGAAGCCCGCCTCACGCAAGCCCGCGACCGCAGCCGCCTGACGGTTCGAAGCCTGGCCGAAGCCCGCGATGCCCTTGCCCAGGCCGAACGCGCCTCCGGCGATCTCATCCGCCGCCGCGAGGTGATCGAGGAGGCGGTGAACGGGTTGAAGGCCCAGATCGAGGAGATCGTCGAGCAGGAAGAAACCGCCCGCATCGAGATGGAGGAGACGCCTGACCTCTCTGCTCTCGACGCCCGCCTGCGGGAAGCTGAGGCCGTCGTTGCCCGCGATCGTGGCCTGCTCGCCGAAGCGCGCGCCCGTTTCGAGGGCCTCGCCCGCGAAGATGAAATGCGCCGCCGCCGCATCCTCTCGATCCGCCAGGAAAAGCAGAACTGGCAGAACCGAGCCAAGTCTGCGGAAGAACACATCGCAACGCTGCGCGAGCGTGAGGCCGAGGCCCGCGACGAGATCACCGATCTCGAAATGGCGCCCGACGAATTCGAGGACAAGCGGCGCAATCTGATGACCGCCCTCGATAAGGCCGAGAAGGACCGCCGCGATGCCGCCGATCGCCTGATCGAGGCAGAAACCCGCCAGCGCGAGGCCGACCAGAAGGCGGCAGCCGCCCTGGCTGAACTCGCCGAAAGCAGAGAAAAGCGCGGCCGCGCCGAAGAGCGTCTGGTCTCTGCCCGCGAATGGCGCATCGAGGCCGAGACCCGTATCGGCGATACGCTAAATGTCAGCCCGCATGAGGCCTTCCGCCTGACCGGTCTCAAGGACCCCTCCGAGATCGGCGACCTGCGCGAGGTCGAGCGCAATCTCGACCGTCTGAAGATGGAGCGCGAGCGGCTCGGCGCCGTCAACCTGCGCGCCGAGGAAGAGCAGAAGGAACTGTCGGACAAGCTCGCCGCCCTCATCAAGGAGCGCGACGATATCATCGACGCGATCCGCAAGCTGCGTGGTGCCATCCAGAGCCTCAACCGCGAAGGTCGCGAACGCCTGATCGCCGCCTTTGACGTCGTCAATGCCCAGTTCCAGCGCCTCTTCACCCACCTCTTCAATGGCGGCACGGCTGAACTGCAGCTGATCGAAAGCGACGATCCGCTCGAAGCCGGCCTCGAAATCCTCGCCCGCCCGCCGGGTAAGAAACCGCAGACGATGACGCTGCTCTCGGGCGGCGAACAGGCGCTGACCGCGATGGCCCTGATCTTCGCCGTCTTCCTAACGAACCCTGCGCCGATCTGCGTGCTGGACGAAGTCGACGCGCCGCTCGACGACCACAATGTCGAGCGCTACTGCAACCTGATGGACGAAATGGCCGCCTCGACCGAGACCCGCTTCGTCATCATCACACACAACCCCATCACCATGGCCCGCATGAACCGCCTCTTCGGCGTCACCATGGCAGAGCAGGGGGTCAGCCAGCTCGTCTCCGTCGACCTGCAGACGGCGGAGGCCCTGCGCGAGAGGGAGGTAGTATGAAACGCTACCTCATCGCCCTTGGCCTCCTGGCGGCTGTGAGCGCCGCCCCCCTCCACGCCCAGACCGCATCCCCCTCGCTCGCCGGCAACTACCTGCCGAGCGTGCTGGCAACCTCGCCGGCCCATCGCGACAGCCTGATGGAGATGCTCAAGGGCCAGCCGGGGCTGCCCTTCTGGGTGCGCGCCCTGGTGCGCCAGCCGCGTTACGTGGCGCTTGCCTCCGAGGAGGTCGCGGTCAAGGACAAGCGCATGCAGCTGTTCCGCGCCTGCGAGCCGCGGACCTGCGAAACAAGCTGGATCCGGGTGCTTTACTCCAAGGACGGCAAGCGTGCCCTGCTTTATGTCTCTGACGCCAAGCTCGGCATCAAGATCTTCGGCGATCCGACGCCGGAGGAGTTGACGTTTCTGACGCGCTCTTGAATCAAGCCGCCAGCTTCTGCCGCCGAGCAGGCCCAACCGGCAGCGCGCCGCTGGCGAGGATCGATCCGAGCACCAGGGGCAGGCAGACGAGATAGGCGTTGCGGATGCCGAAGGCCTCGGCCACGAAGCCCAGAAGCGGCGGCCCGAGGAAGAAGACGACGAAGGCCATCTGCGCGATTGCCGCGACATTGATCACGGCGGGGCGATCGGTGCGTTGGGCCGCGGCCGAGACCGCCATCGGATAGACTGCGCTGCAGCCGGCGCCCATCAGAGCGAAGCCGAGAAGGGCAATCGTCGGAGACGGCGCAATCCAGGCCATGGCGATGCCTAATGCAGCGACCGAAAGCAACACCCGCCCGACGAGCCGTGCGCCGTAGCGATCGACGGCCGGGTCGACCGTCAGGCGTGCCAGCGCCATGAAGAAGGCAAACAGCGTCAGCCCCGAACCCGAGATGAAGGGCGAGACGTCGAAGACTTCTTCCATATAGATCGTCGACCAGTCGATGCCGGCCCCTTCGATCAGGAAGGCCGAGGTGCCGATGATGCAGAGCGGTAGTAGAGCAAGCGTCGGCAGCGCGAAATGCGGTGCCTTGTCCTCGGCTCCGGCGGTGGTGAGGACAGGCGCATTCTTCATGCCCGCGATCGTGATCGAACCGATGACGAACATCAGTCCCAGCAGCACATGCATATGCACCTGCATCGTCACCCCCGCCTGCCGGACCAGCGAGGCAGTGATCGCCGTGACGAAGAAGCCGAGGCTCCAGCAGCCATGCGCGCGGTTCATGATGCCGAATCCGGCCTGCGCCTCGATCCGCCCGATCTCGACATTAAGGCAGATCTCCAAAGCGCCGGCGAGAAGTCCGACGGCGAAGAGCGTGGCAAAGACGAGAGGGGCGGACGGCAGGAGCGAGATGAGGGACAAGAGCGCCATCACGCCGAGCAGACAGATGGCCAACGTCGTGCGCGACCCGAGCCGGACGATCAGCGGCGAGGAGAGGGTGAGCGAAATCAGCGAGCCGATCGCCATGCCGATCAGCGTCAGCCCCAGTTCGGCCTTGTTGACCCCGAGTTGCAGCTGAAGGTCGGGCAGCCGGGAGAACAGCGATCCCGTACACATGGCAAACAGAAAGAAGGCGATATAGACACGATACTGCGGCTGGAAATGCATCGGGGAGACTCGATTTGTCTGATGACCAGTCATGTGCGTGCCAGCATCGGTGTGCCAAGTCCAGCCGTTGCGGCGGCCGATTGGTTCTCCCCCGGAAAAGACCGTGCGTCTCGACAGGTCAGCTCACGGGCTATGCCAGGTTCAGGCTGGTGCTCGCCGCCCCACACACGCCGTCATCCTCGGGCTTGTCCCGAGGATCTGCCAAGGCTTGCCATGGATTGGAGGCTTATGGAGCGGACTGAAAGGTCGAGCCAATAGCAGCGGCAGTAGATCCTCGGGACAAGCCCGAGGATGACGAAGGAGGGGGCCTCGCGAAACGAAAAATGCCGGAAGCGAGGCTCCCGGCACCATCAGACCTTGGCTACTGCCTATTCGCTTCGCGCGCTCAGCCGGCCTTGTTGATCTGCCGCGCGACCATGTCATGGTTCAGCCAGAGCACCGGCGCAGACGGATTGGCCATTTCGCCAAAGATCAGCGCGCCGGTTGCTTCGACCACGAGCACGCTCAGATAGTCCGAGATCAGCGCCTTGCCGTCCTTGTGCATCTGCGCAATCTCCTGCGAGGTGCCGATGGTGATGTCGGACTGGCCCTGGCTGTTGGGCATCGGCCAGTTGTTGAAGTCGTAGAACGGGATCATCACGTCGCTTGCCTGAAAGTCGGCGATCTTCTTGAGCACGTCCTCGACGGTCGCACCCTCGACCAGAAGCGCCTCGCAGTCGGCCCAGATCTTCTCGGCGCGGGCGCCGGGATTTTCCTTCTTCAGTGCCTTCAGGAGCGGCAGAAGCGGCAGCTCGATGCCGGCGAAGACATCGGAGGAGTTGGTGCGGATCTCAGGGCAGTTGAAGACAGCGGCCTTGATGCCGGAAGCGTAAGCCTCTTCGGCAATCGCCTCGAGCTTCATCTTGGCATAGCCCTGGGTGTAGTTCGTATAGGTCTGCCAGCGATATTCGTCGCCGATCAGGATGCCCGTGCCGTGATAGCCATAGGCCGAATAACGCACCTGGCCGCCGCTCTTTTCGATGCGGTTGCGGATAGCAGTGCTGCCCTCGATCAGGTGACGGAAGGTGTTGGCGGAGACTTCGTCGAAGTTCTGCAGGATCAGCTTGCCGAGATCGCTGTCGAGCAGCACCTGAGAGGACATGTGGCGCGCGCCACGGCCCTTGTAGATGCGGTTGGCAAGAACGAGGAAGACCTTGGCCTTCGGAATGCCGCCGGCCATCGTGTGGGCGAAATGCACATTCCGGCCATCGGCAATCATGCCTTCCAGCTCGCCCATGATCTTGGCAACAGCATCCTGGAAACGCGACACGCCAACCTGGCGGCACTTTTCGATATGCGCCCAGTCGAGCTTTTCCGTTTCCCAGTTTTCCAGCGTCAGCGAAGCAAGCAGGTCCGTCGGTGTCTTCTCGCCTTCGGGCGCATCAAGATCGAAGCCGGCCATGGCGGGAATATTGATGATCCGGCCACCGAGATTGGCTTCCGCCTGGGCAAGCTCTTCGTCGGTCAGCGGACGCAGCTTGTTGTTCTCGTCACGGCGACCGACGGTGATCCCTATGATCTCCATGCCGGCCTTCTTGGCCTGGTCGAGCAGGCCAGTGACATAGCCACGACCGAACAATTCGCCGAAGAGAACGAAGACGTCGCCCTTCTGGTAAAGGTTGTTCTGCGGGATCTCAGTCAGTGAAACCGGGCTGGTCAGGGTCATGTTTGATTCCGGATTACAATTTACTAGAATGCCAACTAGCAAACGCTGGACCGGAGCGCATCACCCTCAATTGATTTGTCTGGTCATTTTGCGTGACCGTTTATTGCATTGCGTGATGACCCTGTAACATCAGCCCGGTCCTGGCACGTCAAACCCGCTTGAGCCTGACCCTTGTGCCCCAGGGATCCAGTGCCTCGAACCCGCCCTCGATGGCGCTGACGGCAAAGCCCTTCGCCTGAAGATCTGCGCGGCGCCCTTCAAGGATCGCTTCATCGGTCGTGTGCAGCGAGAACCAGTCGAGCCCGGTCATGGCCTCCTGACGCGGGCCGGCATCACGGCTTTCCCAGATATTGGCGCCGATATGGTGGTGATAGCGACCCGACGACAGGAAGGTCGCGCCACGCTGATCGCTGCCGGCCACCACGTCCAGACCAAGCCCATCGGCATAAAAGGCGCGCGCCGTTTCCAGCCCGCCGACCCTCAGATGGATATGACCGATCCGCAGCGCGGCCGGGACGGTCGTATACTCGTCGCGGTCCGTGCGCGTCTTCGTCTTGATGAAGATGTCGTCGATGTTGAGTTCACGACTGCCCATGGTCACCGTATTGCCGGCCCAGAGCCAGGTCTCCTGCGGGCGATCGCTATAGACCTCGACGCCATTCCCCTCGGGATCCGTCAGATAAACCGCTTCCGACACCGAGTGATCGGCAAAGCCGGTGAGCGGAATTTGGCTGCGGGCCACATGCACCAGCCAGCGGGCGAGATCGGCACGGTCAGGCATCAGGAAGGCGGTATGATAAAGGCCGGCCTGGCCCGGCGCCTCGGGCGTCGCATCCGGCCGGGCAAGGATATGCAGGAGCGGCGTCCCGCCCGCCCCGAGCGTCACGGCATCGGGCGCATCCGTCAGCACGTCGAGCCCCAGCATGCTGGTGTAATAGGCCTTGAGCCGCGCGACATCCTTCGCCCGCAGGCAAACCTCGCCGACATGCACTGGGCGCGTCAGACCGAAAGGCAGCTGTGGCGTCTGCGCCGCCGGAAGCGCGGTCTGGGTCTCGATCCCCTCCGCCCTCAGCGCTCCGGTGAGCGCTCCGGTCAGTGTTGCCGCTCCGGCCAGCCGCAAAAGCTGGCGCCGCGTCCAGTGAACAGTCATTTCGGTCCCCATCTATCCCTGCACTTGTAGGCCTTGCTTACAATGCCGCGTCGAAATCTGTCTTTCACGTCTCTCCACGCAATTTCACATCCGCGTGAGCCTTCGAGGCGAGATCTGCCGTAATTATGATGCATTGCAGCATAAACTTGTCTGTTGAACATTTCCAATCCGTCACAATTGCTGTAAACGGTGGAAAAACAAGCCTGTTCGGGTGGAGAGGGCAATGCGCAAGTGGGTTTACACCTTCGGCGGAGGAGCGGCCGAGGGGAGTAGGGCCGAGATCGAGCAGCTGGGAGGCAAGGGGGCCAATCTCGCCGAAATGGCGGCGCTTGGCCTGCCGGTTCCGCCCGGCCTCACGATCGTGTCAGATGCCTGTGGCCTTTTCTACAAGAGTGGAAAGACGCTCGCCGACGAACTGAAGACCCAGGTTCTCCGCGGCATATCCGGCATCGAGGCCGCAACAGGCCGCGCCTTTGGCGACACCAGCCAGCCGCTTCTCTTGTCCGTCCGCTCCGGCTCGCGCACCTCCATGCCCGGCATGATGGACACCGTCCTCAATCTCGGCCTCAACGACCACACGGTCGAGGCGCTCGCGGAGCATTCGGGTGACGCCCGTTTCGCCTGGGACAGCTATCGCCGCTTCATCCAGATGTATGGCGATGTCGTTATGGGCCTCGATCACGAGGTCTTCGAGGAAATCCTGGAGGACGAAAAGGCAAGGCTTGGCCACGAACTCGACACCGATCTCTCGGCCTCCGAGTGGCAGCAGGTCGTGAAACTCTACAAGGAAGTGCTGGAACAGGAACTGGGCGAGCCCTTTCCGCAGGATCCGCATGTCCAGCTCTGGGGCGCGATCGGCGCGGTCTTTTCCAGCTGGATGAACCCGCGCGCCCAGACCTATCGCATGCTGCATTCGATCCCCGAAGGCTGGGGCACATCCGTCACCGTGCAGACCATGGTCTTCGGCAACCTGGGCTCCACCTCCGCCACCGGCGTCGCCTTTACCCGGAACCCTTCCACGGGCGCCAAGGAACTCTACGGCGAATTCCTGGTCAATGCGCAAGGCGAAGACGTCGTTGCCGGCATCCGCACGCCGCAATCGATCACCGAGGCGGCCCGCATCGATTCAGGCTCCGACAAGCCCTCGCTCGAAAAGCTGATGCCGGAGGCGTTTGCCGAATTCTGCGCGATCTGCGACCGGCTCGAGGCCCATTACCGCGACATGCAGGATCTCGAATTCACCATCGAGCGCGGCAAGCTCTGGATGCTGCAGGCCCGCTCGGGCAAGCGCACGACCAAGGCCGCGATGAAGATCGCCGTCGATATGGTGGCGGAAGGGCTGATCTCGGAGGAAGAGGCGGTGATGCGCATCGAGCCCTCATCGCTCGACCAGCTGCTGCACCCGACCATTGATCCGCGCGTCACCCGCCATGTCATCGGCTCGGGCCTGCCCGCCTCGCCGGGCGCGGCGACCGGCGCCATCGTGTTTACGGCGGAAGAGGCGGTCGAAGCCGAAAGCGAAGGCCGCAAGGTCATTCTCGTGCGCGTCGAAACCAGCCCCGAAGACATCCACGGCATGCATGCAGCCCAGGGCATCCTGACGACCCGTGGCGGCATGACCAGCCATGCGGCCGTCGTTGCCCGTGGCATGGGCATCCCTTGCGTCTCCGGTGCCGGCACCATGCGCGTCGACCTGCGCAATGAGAAGCTGGTTGGCATGGGTGTCACCCTCACCAAGGGCGACATCATCACCATCGACGGCTCCTCCGGCCAGGTACTGAAGGGCGAAGTGCCCATGCTTCAGCCGGAACTCTCGGGCGATTTCGCCCAGTTGATGCAATGGGCCGACCGCACCCGCCGCATGACGGTGCGCACCAATGCAGACACGCCCGCCGACGCCCGCGCCGCCCGCTCTTTCGGGGCAGAGGGCATTGGGCTCTGCCGCACCGAACACATGTTCTTCGAGGGCGAGCGCATCCATGTGATGCGCGAGATGATCCTCGCCGAAGACGAAGCCGGCCGCCGCGCCGCGCTCGACAAGCTCTTGCCCATGCAGCGCTCTGACTTCACCGAGCTCTTCACCATCATGCATGGCCTGCCGGTGACGATCCGCATGCTCGACCCGCCGCTGCACGAATTCCTGCCGAAGAGCGATGACGAGATCGAGGAAGTGGCAAACGCCATGGGCCTGGAACCCGGCTTCATGCGCCGCCGCATCGATGCCCTGCACGAGTTCAACCCCATGCTCGGCCATCGCGGCTGCCGTCTTGCCATCTCCTATCCCGAGATCGCCGAAATGCAGGCCCGCGCCATCTTCGAGGCAGCCGTTGCCGCCGCACGCGAAACGGGCGCCCCCGTGGTCCCTGAGGTCATGGTGCCCCTGGTCGGCCTGCGATCCGAGCTCGATTACGTCAAGGCCGTCATCGACCGCGTGGCCGCCGAAGTCATGGGCGAAGCCGAACTCGAGATCTCCTATCTCGTCGGCACGATGATCGAACTGCCCCGCGCCGCCATCCGCGCCCATATCATCGCGGAAGCTGCCGAATTCTTCTCCTTCGGCACCAACGACCTGACCCAGACCACCTTCGGAATGTCCCGCGACGACGCCGCCCGCTTCATCCCGACCTATCAGAAGAAGGGGATCATCGTGCAGGATCCCTTCGTATCGCTGGATTTCGACGGCGTCGGCGAACTCATCCGCATCGCCGCCGAACGCGGCCGCAAAACCCGCCCGGACATGAAACTCGGCATCTGCGGCGAACACGGCGGCGACCCGACCTCGATCCACTTCTGCGAGGATGTCGGGCTGGATTATGTCTCGTGCTCGCCGTTCCGCGTGCCGATCGCGAGGTTGTCGGCGGCCCAGGCGGCGATCAAGGCGCGGGGGTGAGGGGATGGCTGAGAGTGTTTCTGACTACGATCCAGCCGAAGACCTCACTTCACCGGAAGCGCTTTCCGTCTTCGTCAATGAGGCGCTGAAGACCGAAATGCAGACTATATCGCGCACGCACTCGGTGTCTGCGCCAGAGCAAGTGGCATGGCCGGGATTGCCGAGGTGACCACGCTGTCCAGCGAGGGTAATCCGACGCTCAAGACCACGCTTGCAGTGATGAAGGCGCTCGGGATTTCGCTGACGGCGGATGTGTCCGCAACACCCGCCCCGACATGAAACTCGGCATCTGCGGCGAACACGGCGGCGACCCGACCTCAATCGACTTCTGCGAGGATGTCGGCCTGGATCATGTCTCCTGCTCGCCGTTTCGTGTGCCGATTGCGAGGCTCTGGGCGGCCCAGGCGGCGATCAAGGCGCGGGGGTGATGGGGCAATGGGATATCTGCCTCTTGAGGGGTGGTGCCAAAACGACCTGCGCGACGTATTCTAACAGCTGATCATTGAGGCTTGTAAAGTCAATGAATAAACCGAAGCATTTCACTAGGACTATTCAGGTGTACAGTCGGAGCGGAGAATATTCCGCAGCCGCCATTGCGGGAGCAATTGCCTCTGGTCGACCGGACTACGAAGACGAAACCAAATGGTCCAAACCGGCAAAGACCCGTCCGGGAAATCCCAGCGGGCTAACGTTGTCGCAACATGTGTTTCCAGCCAAGTGCATCGCAAGATTCACGGATGCCGGCGGTACACTGCAGGTGCATGATCTGCTTGGGGGCGAACGCGCAAAGCAAAGCCCAAGGACCAAATTTTCTGCGCCAGAAGGGCTTGGGATCAACGATCTGAGTCCGGATATATGCGAGATATAGAAATTAGATTTCAAGCAGCTGCAGAAGCCGTTATCGCGAAACGATGCGGCTTGGTTCAAGGGCCGGATAGGCGCAGTGTTGATGATTTTTTTGCGCTTTGGTACGTGAGATCCCGATTCAATCAATTGAGGGATCAGGAAACTGAATTAGTCGGCTTAGATGGTGATGAACTCACATTGGAGCAAGAAGAGAATTTGGAGCGGGACCACTATGTTTTTGTTAGGAGCGGCGGTTTCGTGCCGACCAGACACCTTAATGGCATTTGGATTCAGCAGAGCGTTGACGAGTTCTATAAACGCTTTAAGCCTGTTTCGACTTGGCGGGTCGTTGTATCTGAAGGCGGCCAGTACATTGTTCCTGACGTACCAACGCAATGGATTATACCGCTCACCCCTGATTTAGCATTAATCGGAAACGTCTCAGATAGCTCGATAAATCAAGATAACCTTGCGCAACTGAATCGAGATACCGTTGCCGGAAGCCGTTACTATTATTTTGCAAGGCAATTGGATCAGTGCCCATGCCAAATTTAGACCGCATACCTTAGTGCGCATCGTGCCATCCTTGGATTGCATTTGTGCTTGGGAGGTCGGAGCGAGTCGCGACAAGAAATGCCTGCAATCGATCGACATAGGCAAGAGCCACTGTCTGGACCGCACGCTCCGCGATGTATCGCGCCAGTGCGTCGATATCCTGTCTCGCCTCGCGTGTCAGGCGAAGCCGATATTTCATTCTGCAGCCGAAGCCTTGCCGGACTTCAGCCCCTCGCGGATACCATCAAACGCTGCATCCAGATCCAGCAAGCTCTCAGGCTCGGCCATCGCCCTGTCATAGGTCGGCGCTACCTCGTCGCGAAGCCAGTCCTCCAGCGCGTCTTCGTTTGACGCGAGCAGTCTCAGCCCTTCCGAAACAACCTGGCTTTCATTGGCATAGTCCCCAGACGCCACCTTAGAGCGGATCAGGTCGAGAAGATCTTCGGGCAATGTTACGGTCACGGTCTGGTGTCTGGACATAACGATCCTTCCTGACGGTGCTGGCATGATAACGCCGTCCGCCCTCTGCCGCTACGCCGACACCTGCGGGCCGACATAAGACATCCCCGGGCCAATTTCACCGCCTGTCACGGCTCAAATGGTCCATGCTTTTTGCCGGAAACTGGTCCTTCGTTTGATGCCAGTTGGATGCGATAATCCGAAGACGTCACCGGAGATCCAAATGTACACGCCTCCAGCATTCGTTGTTTCCGAAAGGTCCGAACTCTATGAGATGATGCGCCAGTGTCATCTGGCGAACTTCATCACCGCGACAGAGACAGGGCCGATGGCAACGCCCCTGCCGCTGTTGCTTGATGAAACCGAGGGCGAAATGGGGGTGCTCTACGGCCATCTCGCAAGACCCAATCCGCAATGGCAGGCGGATGTCCTCGGACACGGCCTGGCCGTGTTCATGGGCCCCGATGCCTATGTCACGCCATCCTGGTACGCGACGAAAGCCGAGCATGGAAAAGTGGTGCCAACCTGGAACTACGCAGCCGTGCACGCCTCGGGTCCGGTCGAGTTCTTTGATGATGCCGAGCGCCTGCTCGAGGTCGTCAACCGCCTGACCAATCACCACGAATCCTCCCGCAAGCAGCCCTGGACCGTCGCGGACGCTCCGGAGAGCTTCGTCAGCGGACAGTTGCGCGGCATCATCGGCATGCGCATGCCGATCGTCGCTCTCGAGGGCAAACGCAAGATGAGCCAGAATCGGCCCGAGGCGGATCGGGACGGCGTCAGGCGCGGCCTTAAGGAACGGGGGGAGCGACACGACATCACGGTTGCCGCCATGGTTCCGACCTGAACACTGAACTGGCGCGCGCCAAGGATCCCGATGTTTGCGATCAATCTGCGGATCGCAAATGGCCTTAGAGCCCGCGCCCGTTCCTGCAGCGCGATTGCCCCCGGGACGGCCAGAGGCTAACGTCCGGACATCACGGGCACCGCCCGTGCCCGCCACCCACCCGGAGATACCCATGCCCGGCTATTCCGCCCGTCCGCCAGCCATCCCGACCGTTGTTCTCGATGATGCCGTCACCCGCATCACCCGCTGGGATTTCGAACCAGGCGCCGCAACGGGGCATCACACCCATGGCCTCGGTTATGTCGTCGTGCCGCTCACCGATTGCCATTTCCTGATCGAGGATGCCGAAGGCGAGCGCCGCGTCACGAGCAAGGCCGGCGAGGCCTATCGCCGGGATGCCGGCGTCGAACACAATGTCGTCAATGGCGGCGACCAGCCGATGAGCTTCATCGAGATCGAGTATAAATGAGCAAGACGGAAGATCCGGCTGGCGATCAGCCGGTGCCGCAATTCGTTACCGCCTTCGAGCCGCAGCATGGCGTGGCGGTGCCCGTGGCAGACGGCGTCGAGCGTCTCACAGCGCCCAATCCGAGCCCTTTCACATTCCACGGCACAAACACCTATATCGTCGGTCAGAAATCCGTCTGCGTCATCGATCCCGGTCCCGACAATGAAGCCCATTTCGAGGCGCTGATGGCAGTGCTTGAGGGCCGTGAGGTCACCCATATCGCCGTCAGCCACACCCATCGCGACCATTCCCCGCTCGCCCGTCGGCTAAAGGAAGCGACCGATGCGATCATCGTCGCCGAAGGCCCGCATCGCCCGTCGCGTCCGCTCTTTGAAGGCGAGGTGAACCCCTTCGCCGAAAGCTCCGACACCGATTTTGTCCCCGACCTTGCCCTTGCCGACGGCGAGACCGTCGAAGGTGATGGCTGGAAGCTCACCGCCGTGCATACCCCCGGCCACACCGCCAACCACGCAGCCTTTGCGCTTGAGAACACCGGCATCCTCTTTTCCGCCGATCACGTCATGGCCTGGGCCACCTCGATCGTCGCACCCCCGGATGGCGCCATGGCCGACTATATGGCCTCGCTCGACCGGCTGCTCACGCGTGACGACCGCCTGTATCTGCCCGGCCATGGCGGTCCGGTCAGCGAGCCCCGCGCTTTTGTCCGGGCGCTGCGCACCCATCGTCTGATGCGCGAGCGCGCCGTGCTGGAGCGCATTCGACAAGGCGATCGCCGGATATCGGACATGGTCAAGGTCATCTACGCCACCACCGATGCCCGCCTGCATGGGGCAGCTGCCCTTTCAGTGCTCGCCCATCTCGAGGACCTCGTGGAGAAGGGCCTGATCGCTACGGACGGTCCGGCGAAGCTGTCGGGAGAGTATCGGCCGGCTTGAGAGGTCATGAGCCTTCGGCTTGCCCCCTCTGTCCGCTGCGCCGACATCTCCCCCACAGGTGGGGAGAGTGGAGGGTGCGGCAGCGCCGGCGTTTTCCGCTCTCCCCCCGTGTGGGGGAGATGGCCGCCCTTCGACAAGCTCAGGAGGCCAGAAGGGGTGCCAAGCGGCACAAGGCCAGCCTCAGTTCCCGGCAATCCCCAGAAGCTCCGCATCCAGCGCATGCAGGAAGCCCTCGGCAATCTCATCGCTGATCCCCAGATCATGCGGCCCGTAGCGTGAGGCGACGCGGATGTCGACGAGCGTCATCTCCGCTTCTTCGCGAAGCCGCACGACGGCATTGAAGGGCAGCCCAAGCACCAGCGTGCGGGTGGCAAACTGCAGCCGGGCAGTCCCCTCCGGTTCGCCGTCATCCAGCGGCACGAGCAGGCTCGGCTCGGGGCGCGCGGTGGGCAGCGGCCCACTTTCCGGCAGTGCGTCCTGGGACGCGAGTGCTGCGCCCTGGGCTTCCGCCTCGACCGGGACTTCCGTCGTCGGCCGCAGTTCCAGCGCCGGCAGGCCATATTCCTCGCCCCGGCTTGCCGTCACCACCAGCCGGTTTTCGCCCGCCACCTTGCGCACCGCCTCATAGACGCGGTCGATTGCCCCTTCATAGCGCCGGCCGTTCAAACCCGGATAGGCGGCAAGCTGCGCCTCGCCGGCATTGTCAGGCAGGGCAGGGCGGGGCAAGAGATTTTGCGGCGCATCCGGCAGGGACACGAAGGCCGGCCGATCGGCGAGATCGGTCGAAACCTCGGTCAGTTTCGGCTTGGTGACATAGAGGTAGTAGCCATAGCCGGGCAGGGCGAGCGGCACGGCCGCATAGATCAGCGCCCAGGCGGAAGCCACGCCCCCGAGCGCACCGATCTGCCAGAGCCGGGCAAGGCCGAGAAGCGCAAGCGGAACGGCAAGCGCCGCCGGCACGGCAGCTGCCAGCACCAAAAGCACGAAATCCGGCGTCGAGAGCGGCCCGAAGCGATGCGCCAGCACGACGATCAGCAGCAAGCCGAGCGAAAACAGCGCCAGCCGTCGCGCGAGAAAGGCGGAACGGGACACCGGACGGTCATAGCGGATATGCATCAGGATCTACCGGAATCAGAGGCGACACTGACCGCTTGTAACGGCTGACGTGGAAGGCGTCGACTGGCAATGCGGTCTGCTTCGCCTCACGGCTCACCGTTGCGCCGGCCGCCGAGAAGCGGATTGTCGCCGAACTCCGGTGGCGGAATGGCGTTGTCGTCGACTGGACTGTCGAAGCTCTCTGGCGCCTCCGTAAGCCCGTCCTCGACCGCCGGATCGAGCGGCGCAAGCGACGGGTCATCGAGGAGCTCGGGCAGCGGCGGGGCATCGGGTGAAAACGGCACGTAGAGCGAAACGGTAACGATGACCGCGATTACCATCAGCCAGGAACCGATGATCCGTGCCGGGATGGTGAGCCAGGCGCCGCGGAACGGGCGCAGCATCAAGCCGGGGATGACGAGGATCCACAGCGCGCCGAGCACGGCGGCGAAAGCGAACTCCTTGATGCCGATGCCGAAGTCGTCGAGCCCGATGAACAGCGCGAAGGAGAAGCCGACGACAGCGGCCGCAAGCGGGGCTGCAATCCGGCGCACCCGCGCCGGCAGCCACAGGACCACGCCGGACAGCATCACGGCAATGGGTGCGATCAGGAAGAGCTCGTGCCCGAGCGGGCTCTGCAGGATGGCGCTGAAGATCGGGTCGAAGAAGAGGAGCATCGGCGTGATCACGCCAAGAAAGGCGACGACAATCGAGACGACCTCGCCTCGCCGCTCGGCCATGCCAATGGCGACTGACAGGCCAAGCATGGCCAGAACCAGATCATAGATCGACAGCGTGAAGAGATAGCCGAGCTCGAAGAAGGCGAATTCATGTGGAATGGCAAGCGAACCTGCAACCGTCAGAACACCGGCGAGAAATACCGATAAGGCGATCCGGAAGCCAGGCGTGCGAACTCCAGCGCGGAAGCGTTCGGCAGCAGCGCTCGCCTTGTCCTCGGCGCCGTTGACGGTGGCCGGGTCGCGGATCGCCGCGCCGCTGCCCTCGCCATGAGCCACGCTGCGGACGGCCCCTGAAGGCCCGCTCTTCGCGACAACCCGCCCCGTTTTCCTGTGTGGCTGCTTCTGCTTCTTCATGTCCAGGGTCCGAGCTTGCGCGGCAAGCCGCAGCCCTCAGCCTATTTCACATGAGGCTTGATTTGTCACCGCTTGCCGCTGCACTCTCTCGTGAGAGGGAGGGTCCGGGCCATGGCCATCGTCATGCTGACGGCCATCACGCGCGTCGAGCGCAAGGCCGCAACGAGTTTCGTCTTTGACACCGTCAACCGCCTCGGCGGCTGGATCGACGACACGCGCATGTATTCGAACCTGATGAACACGATCCGGATGACGCTTCCGGCCGGCGCATTTGGCACGCTGGTCGACGTATTGGAAGAGGGCGGCATTTCCGTTGGGCCACCAGAGGGGCTGGGTGATTTCAGCGATCCCGCTATTGAGCGTATGGCAACGCTGCAGCTCACCTTCATCCACGACGAGCCGGACCTGAAGCGCGAAGTGCCCTCGGTTCCGGGCTGAAGATGCCGTGAGCACAGGCATAACACAAAAAACCCGGCGGTTGCCCGCCGGGTCTCTCGTGTTGTCTGGCAGACGCGATCAGGCGGCGCGGCGCTGATGCCGGCCTTCCTCGATCTCCTCGACGATCTTCGCCACGAAGGCATCGAGATCGCCGGGATTGCGCGAGGTGATGATCGCCTGATCCGTAACCACGGCCTCATCGCGCCAGTCGGCACCGGCATTGATCATGTCGGTCTTGATCGAGGGGAAGGAGGTCGCCTTGCGGCCCTTGACGGCACCGGCCTCGATCAGAAGCCATGGGCCGTGACAGATGGCGGCAACGGCCTTGCCGGAATTGACGAAAGTCTTCACCACGTCGACGGCCTTCTGCTCCTTGCGCAGGAGGTCGGGATTGATCTGGCCGCCCGGAATGACCAGAGCATCGAAATCATCGATTTTCACCTCGTCGAGGGTGAGATCGACATCGACAGTGTCGCCCCAGTTGTTCTCGTCCCAGCTCTTGATCGGCGCCTTTTCCAGCGAGGCGATCTTGACCTTGGCACCCTTGGCGGAGAGCTGTTCCAGCGGCACGCGCAGCTCGGAGCGCTCATAGCCATGGGTGGCGAGGATAAGGATGCGGGCGGATGTGATGGAGGGCATGGGATGTCCTTTTCGTTGGTTTTTGTCGTGGGGGATGAAAAGGAAACGACGTGGCCGCAGCATCGTTCCGGGAAAAACGCACGTTCCTCCTTCCGAAGGTGTTGCCGCCCGGCTTTCGCTTTGCTAATCAGGCCGCGATTTGCAGCGCTGCTTTTTCGCCTGCAACTCTGTTGGGGCGTCGCCAAGCGGTAAGGCACCGGTTTTTGGTACCGGCATTCCCAGGTTCGAATCCTGGCGCCCCAGCCATATCCACAGGCGGTCTTTTAAAAGTGATATACGTACTGCGGTTGCGGCTCGCGCGTCCGTCATGCCACGCAGCCTGTCCATACTTGTCGTGACCCTTCATTCTGCGCGGGATCATGCACAAGCCGTCTAAACTTGACTGAAACGGAAAGGTTGTGCTCAACGGCACATCCGGCGCGCTGAAGCCGCTGGAAGCCTTGTCGCGCGTCCCGGGTCTTGCCATGGATGAGGTGACACGTCCCGGCCGCTTGCCAGTGCCCTTTGCGGGTGCCATGGACCATTGCAGGATCATCGCATGCTGAAACAGTTTTTCGCCTATTACCGCCCGTGGAAAGGTCTGTTCTGGCTGGATTTTTCCTGTGCCGTTGTTTCTGGCCTGCTGGAGCTTGCCTTCCCGCTCGCCGTCACCGCTTTCATCGACAGGCTGCTGCCGACCGGCAACTGGACGCTGACGCTGATTGCCGCCGCCGGCCTGCTCGCGATCTATGTCGTCAATGCAGCCCTGATGGCAATCGTCATCTATTGGGGTCACAAGCTCGGCATCAATATCGAGACGGCGATGCGCGCCAGGGCCTTCGAGCATCTGACGACGCTCTCCTGGCGCTGGTATGATACGGCCCGCACCGGCAAGCTGGTCGCCCGCGTCACGCGTGACCTAGAAGAAGTGGGAGAGGTCGCCCATCACGGGCCAGAAGATCTCTTCATCGCCATCATGACCTTTGTCGGCGCCTTCATCCTGATGCTCAACATGCATGTCGAACTCGCGCTGGTCACGGCCCTCATCGTGCCGGGCACGGTTGCTATCGTCTCGATCTATGGCAGCCGCATGACCCGCACCTGGCAGGAGATCTATGGCCGCATTGGCGCCTTCAATGTGCGCCTGGAAGAAACGATCGGTGGCATTCGCGTCGTCCAGGCCTATGCGAATGAAGATCATGAGCGGAAACTCTTTGCCAAAGACAATGCCAGCTACCGCAAGACCAAGCTCGACGCCTACAAGGTGATGGCCGCCTCGTCCTCCCTGCACTACATGGGCATGCGCTTCGTCCAGGTGGTGATCATGGTGATCGGCTCGGCCTATGTGCTCTCGGGCGCCATGACGACCGGCAGCTTTGTCGGTTTCCTGCTTCTGGTCGGCGTCTTCTTCCGCCCGCTCGACAAGATCAGCGCCGTCATCGAAACCTATCCGCGCGGCATCGCCGGCTTCCGTCGTTACCTTGATCTGCTCGCAACCGAACCGGAGATCACCGACAGCCCGAACGCCCGCCCGGTCTCGACGCTCAGCGGCGAAATCGCCTTCTCCAACCTCACCTTTGCCTTCACGCCCGGCCGCCCCGTGTTGCACGACATTTCGCTGCATGTGAGGCCGGGGGAAACGATCGCCTTCGTCGGCGAGTCCGGTGCCGGCAAATCGACGCTTCTGTCGCTTTTGCCGCGCTTCTACGAGCCGACCTCGGGCACCATCACCATCGACGGTCTGGCTCTGCCGGACATGACCGTCGAGAGCCTGCGTCGCCAGATCGGCCTCGTCTCGCAGGATGTCTTCCTGTTTGGTGGAACGCTGCGGGAAAACATCGTCTATGGTCGCATCGGTGCAAGCGACGACGAGGTGCTGGAGGCCTGCCGCCGGGCCCAGCTCTCGACCATGCTGGAAAACCTTCCCGAGGGCCTCGACACCATCGTCGGCGAGCGCGGCATCATGCTGTCCGGCGGCCAGAAACAGCGTGTGGCGATTGCCCGCGCCTTCCTCAAGGATCCGCCGATCCTGCTGCTCGACGAAGCGACGTCAGCGCTGGACAGCACGACGGAGCGCGAGATCCAGTCTGCGCTGGAGGAGCTGTCCAAGGGCCGCACGACGCTTGTCGTCGCCCATAGGCTTGGCACCATCCGCAATGCCGATCGCATCGTCGTCATGCAGCAGGGCCGCATCGTCGAAGTCGGCAACCATGCCGAACTGATGAAGCGGCAGGGCGCCTACGCAAAGCTTGCGGCCTGATGGACAAAGGGCAGGCGCCCGGCACATCAGTTCCGATAGGCTGCGGCGCGCGTGGCAGTCGATCAGGCGTTCAAATGCGGGCTGATAATGCTACGCCCAGGGGCGCCGCTCGCTCGTCGTCGATCGCCGGTTCCGCCTCGATCTTGCGAAATTCCGAAGGCGGACGTCCATAGCGGCTGACGAACAGCTGGCGCATGTTTGTCTGGCTGCCAAGGCCGGCGAGGCGCGCGACATCCTTGATCTTGCGCTCCCCTGACCGGAGCATTTCACGGGCATAGGCCAAGCGGACGGACAGCACGAAATCACCCACCGTCTGGCCGGTCCTTTGCTTGAAGGCGCGTGACAGGGTGCGCTCACTCATCGCGACCATGCTGGCAAGTCGGCTGACGGTGAGGTCGGCCGAGGGGTTTGCGATTACCCATTCCTGGATACGCTCGACCGGGCTGCGTCGATCGCCATGCACCAGATGTGTGCCGCCATTGGCGAAGCGAGGACGCATGTCCGGAAACCGGTCGGCAAAACGCTGGCTGACATCCATCGCCGCCTCATGGCCAAGGTCTTCCTCGATGAGGGCCAAAGCGAGCGACAGCCCGACGGCCGGCCCGCGTGCACTCCAGATCTTGCCGCTCTTGTGCAGATCGTAATTGGCGTCGACGATCGTCTGGTCGCAGAGCGTCGCGAGACGTTCCTCGACCGCGCTGTCCGCCGCCACGGTCTGTCCGCGCGTCATCCCGGCGGCAGCAGCCAAAAGGACGCCGTTTCCGAGTGCCACAATCCGGCGGATCGACTTGCCGCGCCGGGCGAGAAATACGCTGCATTCGAGATCCTGATCCTGCAGGTCGCTCACCGAGGAGTTCGGCAGGATCAGCGTATCAATGTCCAGGGGCGCGCTGGTGATGTCATGGGCGGCCTGGACCCTGATCCAGGGCTCCTCGGCCTGAAGGCTGTCCTGCCCATAGGCGCAGGTCGTGAGCAGATAGGATGCTTCGCCATTCGGGTCGCGTGCTGACCGAAGTGCCTCGACGAAGGACGCCAGATCTAACATTCCGCAATTGCTGCGCAGCACAATCATCACTGTCCGCATCGCTGTCCGGTCCTTAGGGCGCCAATGGTCGTAATGTGCTCATCTTGATGAAAAATGCGAATTTATGAACAAATTTTGACCTAGGAATGTCTAAAAACTAGTCAGTATGATTATTTGCGAATTATGGTATCAGTATAAACCAAATTGTATTGATGTGTTGTTGCATTGGATTTCGTTGATGACTTCGAGTCCGGTTATAACAAATAATATATGACAATTTGAATGGCGCTGCAGACCTTTTTTGGTTATTAATTGCATGGTGTCGGCGTGTGAATTCTATGTTGCACCGCAACTATTCGGACATTTTGCGACAAGATTCCGACAACTGCGCAAGTCAGTGACACACTGCACTTCCCATTCTCCGCGAACGGCTCCTAACGTTAAGTCAAGATTAACCTTTCGGGTCTTGCCGCTTCCCCATCTTGCTTGACGTGTCTCAATTCGAGGACGCATTCGAGAGCGCGGCGAAGCGGGCAGGGCCATCCCGGGTCAATCGACGATTGAACTCATGAGGAGTCCGAGCCCGTGCGAGATTTGCTTCGCTATGCAACCTGGTTGGCCATCGTCGTGGCGATGTTCGTTTTGATCGCCCAGCCCGTCGGCCATGCCGCGCGCTTCAGCCTTTCCATCATCGTGATCGCCCTTCTCGGCGCCATCATGCTGCTGAAGCTCGATGGCTTCTGGCGCCACATCTTCCTGGCGCTGGCGAGCGTCGTGATCCTGCAATATGCCTATTGGCGCACGACGAGCACCCTGCCGCCGCTGGAGGATCTCTATTCCTTCATTCCCGGTGTCATTCTCTACGCCGCCGAGATGTACTGCATCTTGATGCTCGGCATCAGCCTCTTCGTCGTCGCCGATCCGATTGATCGCCCGCGGGCGCCGCAGCTGGCCGACGACGAGAGCCCGACCGTCGACGTCTTCATCCCCACCTACAATGAAGATCGCGAGATCCTGGCGCTCACCGTGGCGGCAGCCAGGGCGATGGACTATCCCTCGGACAAGTTCACCGTCTATCTCCTCGACGACGGCGGCACCGATCAGAAGCGCAATGCCGACGATCCGGTCGCCGCAGCCCAGGCGAAGGAGCGCGCGGCAATCCTCAAGGATCTCTGCAGCGACCTCGGCGCCGTCTACATGACCCGTCAGGAGAACGTGCATGCCAAGGCCGGCAATCTGAATGCCGCGCTTTGGCGCACCCATGCCGATCTCGTGGTCGTCTTCGATGCCGACCATGCTCCGGAACGCAACTTTCTGCGCGAGACCGTCGGCTACTTCCTGGAGGACGAGCGCCTGTTCCTCGTCCAGACGCCGCACTTCTTCTCCAACCCGGATCCGATCGAGCGCAATCTCGGTACCTTCGGCCGCATGCCGTCCGAGAACGAGATGTTCTACGGCAAGATCCAGAAGGGCCTCGACCGCTGGAATGCCTCCTTCTTCTGCGGATCGGCCGCTGTCCTGCGCCGTGAGGCTCTGGAAGAGGTCGGTGGCTTTTCGGGCATCACCATCACCGAGGATTGCGAGACCGCCCTCGAGCTCCACGCCCGCGGCTGGAACAGCCTCTATATCGACAAGCCGCTGATTTCGGGCCTGCAGCCGGAAACCTTCGCCAGCTTCGTCGGCCAGCGTTCCCGCTGGTGCCAGGGCATGGTGCAGATCCTGATGCTCAAGAACCCGCTCTTCAAGCGTGGCCTCTCCCTGCCGCAGCGCCTGAGCTATATCTCGAGCTCGCTCTTCTGGTTCTTCCCCTTCGTACGCGCCGTCTTCTTCGTCGCGCCGCTGCTCTTCATCCTCTTCGACATGAAGATCTTCGTCGCGTCCTTCGAAGACTTCTTCGCCTATACGGTCATGTACCTGATCGTCGGGGAAATGGTCCGCAGCTATCTCTATGGCAGCGTTCGCTGGCCCTGGATTTCCGAACTCTACGAATATGTCCAGTCGGTCTATCTGTTCCAGGCGATCATCAGCGTGCTCCTGAAGCCGAAGAGCCCGACATTCAAGGTGACAGCCAAGGGCGTCTCCCTGAAGCAGGACCGGCTTTCGGAACTTTCGCTGCCCTACTTCATCATCTTCGGTATCCTGTGCTTCACGCTGTTTGTCGCGGCCTATCGCTACAACACCGAGCCCGAGATCTCGAGCCTGCTCCTGATCGTCGGTGCCTGGAACTGGATGAACCTGATGATCGCCGGCTGTGCGCTGGGCGTCGTCACCGAACGCAGCCAGGACCTCGCCGGCGTCGAGCTGCCGCTGCGCACCAATGTCGAGTTGCAGTTCGGCGAGACCGTCCTGCGCGGGGCAATCACCGAGGCTTCCGCCAAGGGTGCCAAGCTCATCCCGGCACAGGGCGCCTCCCGCATGTTGCGCAAGGGCGAATACGGCCGCCTCCAGCTGCTCAACGTCTCCTCCACCATGCTCGTCACCTCGCTGCCCGTCAGCATTGCCGGCGGAGCACCCGACGAAGACGGCGCGATTGCACTGCGCTTCGATGCTGAGCCCTATCACTTCCCGATCATCGCGGAACTGCTGATGCACGACATGTCGGTGGTCCGGGAACAGCGTGCCCTGCGCCAGCGCCCAAAGAGCATGATCGCCGGCAGCATTCGCATCCTGCGCTGGGCGATCATGTGCCCGCTCGCCGCGATCGGCGTCGCGCTCGGTGGCAAGCCGGCCGACAAGGCCGAGCCGCAGAGACTGAAACCTCTTGCCGGTGCGGCCCTGGCCGCTGCCCCGGTCCGTCACCAGGAGGCCGGAGAATGATCAGGCAACACCTCTCTTCGCTGGCGACCGTCGGTCTGCTCTTCGCAGCCTCGCCGTCCGCTGCATCCACCTCCGCCGGCTTCGTTCTGGCACCGCAGGTCAAGGTTGAGACCGAAGCCAAGGAATATTTCCAGGACGAGGGCCAGATCCGCCGTCTGATTGCAGACAAGCAGGACCTGTTCTTCACCGGCGAGACCGCCAATCGCGAATATCCTTTCGTCGTGCTGCCCTCGGAAATGACGGGATCGGCCAAGCTGATCCTGACTTTGCAGACGGCCATTTCGGTCGCGCCGGAACGCTCTGCGATGCGCATCTTCGTCAACGACCGGGACATCGGGTCGGTCAACCTGAAGTCCGGTGACGCCCATCAGGTCGAGCTCGAGCTGCCGAAGGGGCTTCTTCAGCCCGGCTACAATGCCGTGACGGTCCTCATGGACCAGTCGCATCGCGTCGATTGCTCGGTCGAGGCGACCTATGAATTGTGGACCCAGATCGATCCTGCCCGCAGCGGCTTCGTCTTCACCCGCAACGCCAAGGACGATCCGAGCGATGTCTCGACGCTTCTCGCCTATAGCCGCGACGTCAACGGTCATGCCGCCATCAACGGCCTGATCCCCCGCGGTGCCGCCGGCGAAGACATTGACCGTACCTTTGCCGTTGTGCAGGCGCTCTCGATCCTTGGCCATTTCGATCGTCCGGTGGTCACCGTCGGCAACAGTGCCGGCTCCGGTCCCGGCATCGACCTGGTGGTCGGCACCTTCGGTACGGTGCGCGACCTGATCGGTGTTGTACCGCAGCAGTCCGGCGTCGAGTTCGACATCGATCCGGCCACGGGCCGGAGCCGCATGGTGGTGGCGGCCCGTACCGCCGATGAACTCGCCAGCACGATCCGGGACTTTACCCTGCGTGCCCAGACGGAAGTGACCGACGGCTCGCCCCAGGGGCGTCGCGCGCTTGGCAATCGTCGGGGACGCCTGCTCGAATCCGGCAGCGCAAACACCCTGGCCGAACTCGGCTTCGTGTCTCGTCCCTTTGCCGGCCGCCATTTCCAGCAGGCGATCGCCTTCAGCCTTCCGGCGGACTTCTACCCGGGTGACTATGGTGCCGCGAACCTGAAACTGAATGCCGAATACGCCGCCGGTCTTTCGCCGACGGCCCAGATGGTCATCCGCGCAAACGGTGACACCGTCGCCAATATCCGCCTCGGCGAGGCGCGCTCAGGCCGCATCGACGGCCAGGTCCTGCCGATCCCGCTCGACAAGCTGAGACCCGGTTACAATGTCATCGAGTTCGAGGCGGAGCTGCATGCGGCCTCCGACATGGTCTGCGACCCCTCGACCCTCGGCAACACTACCGCGCGCTTCTTCATCAAGGGTGACAGCACCCTCAATATCCCGGCTTTCGCCCAGATCGGCCACGCCCCGGATCTCGCGGTGGTCTCCGCAGGCAAGGCGGACTTTGACGACGATGCGGCCATGCCGCTCTACGTCGAAAACATGGACAACGCTGTCCTTGGTGCAGCCGGCACCTTCCTCGCCAAGATGGCCTATGTGTCGCGCGAGGTCAGCCCCGTTTCGGTCACCTCCGGCTGGCCGCTGGACCGCCAGGGGTCTCTGCTGGCCTTCGGAACCTTCTCCGGTTTTTCCGGCCAATTGCAGTCGGATCTCGGAATCAACCTCAATCCGATCGCGAGCGATCTGAGCCTTTCGCTCGATCAGACTTCTGCGGATCCGAGCGGCGCGCCGGTCGAAGTGGCCGCCCCCGCACTCTCCGTTGACGGCAGTCCGGTGACGGTGGACGAACCGGGGCCGACGTCTCTCGTTGCCCGCCTGCGGGAGGGAACCAACAATCTTTACGATGGGATCAGCACCCGCATCCGCATCCAGGCCGCTCAGCTCGGACTTGTCGAAGACAGCAATGTCCTCTCAGCCGACGCCGTCTACCAGGTCAGCGGTGAAGCAGACATGCTGCTCGCCCAGCGTCTCGTCAACGACAGGGATGCCTGGACTGTGGTCGCCGTTCGAGACCCGGCTCTGCTTTCAGACGGCTTGAGAAGCCTCGTTGAGGCAGATGTCTGGGGTCGTCTCGGCGGGTCTGTCAACGCCCTCAAGGGTGACGGGACCTTCGTCGAGCGCAAGGTGGCGGCCCACGAGCGTCTTTATGAGACGAAGCCGCTCAGCCTGCAGAACGGCCGTCTGATCGTGGCCGGCTGGTTCTCCAACAATGCTCGGGAGTTCACCATCGCGCAGATCCTCGCCGCAATCCTTCTCGGCGCGTCGACCTTCGTCGTTCTGCGGCAGGGACGGAAATCGTGAAGACACGCACGCGTCTCCTGTCGCTTCTGCTGTTGGGTTGCTCCCTGTTTACGGGTGCTGCGACTGCGGTGCGCTCGCAGCCGGAGGAAAATGTTGCCGCCGATCTCGCCGCCGGCGCCTGGCTGGTCTACCGCCACAACTTCCTCACCGAAGAGGGGCGGGTGGTCGACAACCGGGCCGGTGGCATCAGTCACAGCGAGAGCCAGGGCTATGGCATGCTGATGGCCGAGGCGGCTGACGATCGCGACAGCTTCGATCGCATCTGGCAGTGGACGAAGGCAAACCTCTTCGTCCGCGAGGACGGTCTCGCCGCCTGGCGCTGGGATCCGACGCAGATGCCGCCGATTACGGATCGCAACAACGCGACCGATGGCGATCTGCTCATCGCATGGGCGCTGATGCGGGCCGGGAAGCGTTGGGGGGATGCCGACCTGCAGCGCGAGGCCCGGCGGATTTCAGACGCCATCATCGCCCGGACCGCGATCGACACGGCGCATGGCCTCGTCATGCTACCCGGTGTTCAGGGTTTCGGAGAAAACGATCAGGCGGACGGTCCGGTGGTCAACATGGCCTACTGGATATTTCCGGCGATCGTCGATCTCGGACGTTTGTCGAACCGTTTCCCCTCCGCAGCCCTCATGGACAGCGGTGTGCGTCTGCTGCGCGAGGCCCGCTTCGGTCCGGCAAGATTGCCGGCGGACTGGGTGTCTCTCTCGGGTGAGACGCCACGTCCGGCAAGCGGCTACCCCTCGCAGTTCGGCTATGATGCAATCCGCGTCCCGCTTTATCTGGCCTGGTATTCGCGCGACTACCCGGACATTCTCGAGGTTTTTGCCGCCCACTGGAAGCAGTTCGGTCAAGCCTCGATGTCCGTGGTCGAACTTTCAACCGCCACGCGTCTCGCCCCAATGCCCGGCCCCGGCTACCAGGCCGTCGCCGGCCTCGTCGAATGCAGCCTGGGCCGACGTCCCGATGTCGCCCTTCTCTCTGACTTCAGCTCCCAAGACTACTACCCCGCCACGCTCCATGTGCTCAGCCTCATGGCGATCGCTGAAAGGTATCCCACATGTTTGACCGATTTCCCCTGAAGACTGCCCTTCTTCTCGGCGCCTGCATCACCATCCCGATCAGCCAGGCCACGGGAGATGGGTTCAACAACTTCCCGGCCATGGGCGTTGTCGTTCCGGGCGGCGTGGTGCTCTCCAACGTCTCCGTGCCAGCTGGCGTCCAGCCGGCGATGCCGAGCTTCGCGCCGGTCGCGGCGCCGACCCTTCCGCCCGTCGTGCCGCCGACCATCGCAGCGCCGCAGCCGGTGATGCCCGTCGCACCGGCTGCCGCCCAGATCGTTCTGCCCACCCCTATGCCGGAGCCGACAACCCCCATGGCCATGGCGCCGCAGGCTGCCTCACCTGTGATCCGCGATGTCGCGCCGGGTGAAAACCCGTTTGGGCCGAGCCAGGCGACAGCGGCGAAAAGACCGGCTGTTCAGCCGGCGCCCGTCGCCGTCAGCGCCCAGGCGCCCGCAGCGGTATCGCGTCGCGACAGTGTCGAGCTCCAGATCGCCCGCCTCAGCCAGCAGACCGAGGAGCCCGTGGTTGCGACCCGGCCCGAGGTCGATGACACGGCGCTGCGTTACTATGCCCAGACACGCGACCTGAAACGTCTTGGCGCGGAGCTGCGCCGCCTGAAGGCTCTCTATCCCAACTGGGATGCGCCGGAGGATCTGTTTGACGCTCCGAACAACATCTCCGAACAGCCGCTCTGGGATATCTTCGGGAGCGGCGACTATGTGCGCGTCCGCACGGAGATGGCGAGGCTGCAGAGCGAGAACCCCAACTGGAAGCCTAGCCAGGAACTCCTCGACAAGCTGGCCCAGGCCGAAACCCGCAGGCTGATGGAGCGCTCGCACGCCCAGCGCAACTGGGCCCAGGTGGTCAGCCTGGCCGAGGGCTCGCCGCAGCTGATGGTCTGTGCCGAGATGAATACCATGTGGATCACGGCCGAAGCACTTGCCCAGTCCCGGGACTTTGCCCGTGCCTTCGATCTCTACAAATACATCGTCACGACCTGCGAGGATCCGAGCGAGCGGCTGTCGACGGTGCAGAAGGCAAGCCTTCTGCTGCCCGAAGCCGGAACCCGTTCGCTGGTCGCCCTCGGCTCTGTCCTGCCTGACGGCACGGGTGAGTTCGACAATGTCTCCTTCGATCTCGTGCGCCGCAAGATGGGCCAGATTGCTCAGGGCAATGCCGCGACCGGTCTGACGCTCGACGAGTTGCAGCGCTTCAGCGACTATGCCCAGCGCTCGTTCTCGGCCGCCGATGCGGAGCTGTTTGGCTGGTTCTACTATGGCCAGCAGAGCTGGGAGGCCTCCTATCACTGGTTCGTCAGCGCCACGCGCATGACAACCAGCCTGAAGAGCATCGAAGGCGTCATCCTCACGCTGCGCAACATGGAGCATCGCGACGAAGCGCTTCAACTGGCCCGTCAGTATGCAACCCAGACCCCGGAGCTGAAGAAGATCTATATCGAGCTGCTATCGGCCGGCCTCACCGATCAGGATACCCCTCTGGTACCCACAGAGGAGGAGCTGAAGACCTTCGAAGCCTATGTCTTCGAGCAGAAATCGGCACTGGGCGCCCAGGCGCTTGCCTGGCACCGCCTGGACAACAAGGCCACCAAGGACGCAACGCGCCTCTTCCAGCAATCGGTGGAATGGGAGCCGACCGAAGGCGGCGTCGTGGGCCTTGCGGTTCTGGCCTCGCGCGCAAAGAACTGGGGACGGGTCGCATCGATCAAGAAGCAGTATGGCGAGAAGTTCGCAGCCCTCGACAACGTCAAGGTCTATCGCCCGAGGGTTGTCGCAAAGCGGCCGCCGGCCAAGCCGAAGGAAACACCCGACCTGCTGACCTGGCTGCTGCAGAAGAACAAGAAGGACGAGAAGAAGGGCAGGGTCGAAACGCAGTGACGGGGTAAGCCTGACCAAGGGCGCCGGATGATCCCCCCGATGATCCGTCGGGGAAAGTCTCTTCCGGCGGCCGATCTGCTGCCGTCCACAAAAGCGCGCTTCGGACCAATGACTGCTTACGCCTAACTCATCCGGGCATATTGCAGCGCAAGCCGCATGCCGCCCGTTTCGACCACCGGCACCGAAAACCCGTAGATCGCCTCCAGCACCTCGGTTCGCATAATCGCACCGGGCGGACCGTCGGCGGCGATCCGGCCGTCCTTCATGGCGATGATCCGGTCGGCGCTCGCAGAGGCATGGTTGATGTCGTGCAGCACGATGACGATGGTGCGGCCGGTCTCATCGGCAAGCCGGCGCAGTTCCAGCATCAGCTGGCGGGCGTGATACATGTCCAGATTGTTCAGGGGCTCGTCGAGCAGGATATAGTCGGTCCCTTGCGCATAGGTCATCGCCACCATCACCCGCTGCCTTTGGCCGCCGGAGAGCCGGTCGAGCGAGCGGTTGGCAAGGCCTTCGAGCTCGAAGCGGCCAAGTGCCTCCTCGACCATCGCCTTGTCCTCCGCCGTCATCCGCCCGCCGCTATGCGGAAAGCGGCCGAAGCCGACCATTTCGCGCACGCTGACGCGTGGCGGCGAGCCGGACTCCTGCCGGAGGATCGCGAGCTTCTTGGCCAGCACCTTGCCGGGTGTCGAGCCGACCGGCAGCCCGTCGATGGTGACGGATCCCTGCTGCAGCGGTAACAGCCGGGCGGCAAGCGAGAGCAGCGTCGATTTGCCAGCCCCGTTTGGGCCGACCAGGGCGGTAAGGCCACCCTTGGGCAGAACGAGGTCAATGCCCTCAAGCACGCGCTGTCCCTCGCGAGTAAGGCTGACGGATGTGATTTCGATCATCGGGTGCGCCTCGCAAACAGAAGCAGGATGAAGACAAGGCCGCCGAGGAAATCGACGACAACAGAGAGAGTGCCGGCCTGGCCAAGCCCGTGCTGCAACAGCGTCTGTCCGCCGACCAGCACGATGACGCCGAGCAACATGGCAACCACGAAGACGGAGGCATGCCGGCGCGAGGATGTGAGCCGTTCGGCAAGTGCTGCGATCAGCAGGCCGAAAAAGGTGACGGGGCCGACAAGCGCGGTGGAAACGGCGACCAGCAGTGACACGGTGATGAGCTGCAGCAGCACCAGCCGGTTCCAGTCGACGCCAAGGCCGATGGCCGTGTCGCGACCCAGCGCTGCGATATCGAGCAGATGGCGGCGCGAGAAGAGGAAGCCGCCGGCGAGGATCGTGACGAGCGCTGCGATGGCGAGCAGATCGGTGTTCGGCGCGGAGAAGTTGGCATACATCGCCCGCTGCGCCACGGCGAATTCCTGCGGATCGATCAGCCGCGCCAGGAGATTGGTCAGGCTGCGGAAGAGGCCGCCGATGACGACGCCAGCGAGCAGCATCAGCGTCAGGTCCATCCGGCTTTTGAGCGCCGGCCAGAGGATGACCATGGCCAGCAGCATCAGGGCGGATGCTTCCATGCCGAATTTCAGTTGCGGCGAGAGCGAGACATAACCCAGCCCGCCCAGCGCAAAGACAAGGGCCACTTGGCCGAACTGGTAGAGCGCGTCGAGCCCCATGATCGAGGGTGTGAGAATGCGGTTGCCGGTGATCGTCTGGAAGGTGACGGTCGAGAGCGCGATGGCAACCGCGACTGTCACAAGTGCTGCAAGCCGGATGCCGCGCAGCTCCAGCGCAAAAGCGATGTTGCCGCGCAGGTTGACCGTCATGAAGGCGATGACGGCCAAGAGCGCCAGACAGAGGAGGAGGCCGATCACGATCCGGTCACGCATCGCGACGCTCCCGAAGGATGAACCAGAGGAAGACAGCAGGTCCGATCACGCCCATCACGGTGCCGACGGGGATCTCGTAAGGAAAGCGCATGACGCGCCCGGCGATGTCGGAGGCAAGAACGAGGATCGCCCCGCCGAGTGCCACAAGCGGCAGCGTGCCGCGCAGATTGTCGCCCGAGATACGCGAGACGAGATTGGGCACGACGAGGCCGACAAAGGGGATGAGCCCGACGACGACGACCGAGAGCGCCGACATGACCGAGACCAGCACCAGCCCGATCTGCGTCATGCGGCGATAATCGATGCCGAGGCTGGTCGCCTGGTCCTCGCCAAGCGCCATGATCGTCAGCCGGTCGGCAATCAGCATCGCCGCCGCGACGATGACCACGGCGACGAAGAGAAGCTCGTAGCGACCCTTCAGCACGCCGGAGAATTCGCCATTGGTCCAGATGTCGAGATATTGCAGGAGATCAGTCTGCCAGGCGACATAGGTGACGGCCGCCCCCACCACGCCGCCATAGACGAGGCCAAAGAGCGGCACGAGATGCGGCTGTTCCGGTGGCAGGCGATGGGCTGTGGCGAGGAACAGCGCCGTGCCGGCAAGCGCACAGCCGCTGGCGACCAGTGCCTTCAGGCCCAGACCTGCGGCCGGCAGAAAGAGCGTCACGATCAGGATGCCGAGTGCTGCACTCTGGGCGGTACCCGCCGTCGAGGGCTCGACGAAGCGGTTGCGCGTCAGCGTCTGCATGATCTGGCCGGCAACGGCGAGCCCCGCACCGCAGAGCACGGCGGCGAGCGTGCGCGGCAGCCGGCTGATGGCCATGAGATCGGCAAAGGGCATCGTGCCCTCGGTCCCAGAGAGCGACAGCTCCTGCACGCCGATGGCAAGGCTCATGACGACGAGAAGCGCCAGGCAGAGCCCGGCGCCAATCATCACGCGGCGATGGTGTGTATCAGCGATGGCAGACATCACTGGCTGGCGGAGAAACCGACCTCGATCGTCGCCAGCACCCGCTCGGTGGCCTTCAATCCGCCGGCTGCGATGTAGAAGTCGGCCGACGGCAGATAGATCACCTGGCCGCTCTTCCAGGCCGTGGTCTCGGCGACCAGCGCATTGTCGAGCGTTGCCTTGGCATTCTGGTCATTGGCGCCGATGGCGGCGGCCCGGTCGAGCACCAGCAGCCAGTCGGGATTGGCCTTGGCGATGAATTCGAAGGAGACCGGCTCGCCATGGGTGGCGGCCTCGACATCTTCGACTGCCGGCGGCAGGTCAAGCGCCTTGTGCACCCAGCCGAAGCGGGAATCGATCCCGTAAGCGGTGATCTTCGGCCCGTTGGTCATCAGGATCAGGCCCTTGCCCTTGCCCTGAACGGCGGCCTTGGCGCGGGCAAGTGCGGCGTCGAAATCGGCAACCGCCTTTTCTGCCTCCACCTGCTTGCCGAGGATCGCGCCATAGGTGAAGGCGCGCTCTCGCGCCTGGTCGACCACATTGACGCCGTCCATGGTCATGTCGAGCGAGGGCGCGACTTTCACCGTCTCCTTTTCCTTGCCGGAGGAGCGCCCGCCGACGATGATCAGGTCAGGGGCAAGCGCGCTCAAGGCTTCGAGATCGGGCTCGAAGATATCGCCCACCACCTCGGCCTTGCCCTTCAGATCAGACAGTTCCGGCAGATACAGGTTTTCCGGAATGCCTGATGGCATCACGCCGATCGCCAGCAGCGTATCGAGCGCGGCGATATCGAAGACGGCAACCTTCGACGGCGTGCCCTCGACGGTGACCTTGCCGGCATAGGTCTCGACATCGAGCGCCAGCGCCGGCAGGGCGGCAAGGGTGAGGCCGGCGGCGATCAGTGCGCGGCGGGTAAAGGAGCGGGTGGTCATTCTGGTCTCTCCGAAACGTAAGCGGGTGGTCGTCGTTTAGCCCCGCGCCTTCAGGCGCGATGCGGTCTTGTTGTCAGAAGGTCGCCTTGACGGAGAGAAGGAAGCTTCGCCCCTTCTCATGCAGCGGCGTCACATTGCCGAACTCCTGGCCGTAGGTTGCGCGGCTGGCATAGGTCTCGTTCAGGAGGTTCTGCACCTCCGCGCGAAGGGTCATGTGCGGCAGGCTCTCAGGGTTCCATTCGCCAAAGAGGTTCACAACCTCATAGGACCGGTAGGTCGCGTCCCCGGAAGTGTATTCCGGCGCGATTTCGACATCGCCGCCGATGGTCAGACCCCAGTCAGCAAAGCTGTGGCCCGCCGAAAGCACGATGATGTCGCCAACCGGCGTGGTCAGGTAATTGCCGGTATCGGAATCCGCCGGCCGGCCGTCGATCTCCGCATCGACATGCGCATATTTGACCTTGATGAAGCCGTCGATCCAGTCGTAGCCCGCCGCAAGCTCGAAGCCATCAGTCTCCACTTCGTGATTCTGATTGCCCAGCGCGACCGCGAATTTCGCAACGCGGGCATTGTGGATGCGACTGCGGAAAAGGCTCGCTTCCGCCGTGAAGCCGTCGTGATGGAATTCGAGGCCGGCCATCAGGTTGTCGGCGGTCGTCACCTCCGGCCCTGCCGCGCCATAGGTCCAGCCGGGGTTCATGATGAAGGCTTCCGCCAGCGGAATGCCGGCCCAGACATGCGAGGCGCCGGCTTTTACCGTGAGGAAGCGCGTGAGGTCGTATTCGATCGCGGCATTGCCGCTGAGGCCGGCATGGCGCCACCTCTGGCCGGTGGTGCCTTCGAACCACTGCCGGTCAGCCCGCCCGCCGAAGGACAGCCGCGTTGCCTCGAAGGGTTCGAGACGGGCCTGGGCATAGACCCCGATGTTCCGGGCAGTCTCCGCCGCGTCCTCCGCGTTGCGTGCGGTGTCGAGCTCGATCCGGTCGCTGTAGAAATCGAGACCGGCAACCAGATCGCCATCCTCCAGCGCGAACCTGTTCTGCAGGCGCCCGTTCAGGCTTCCGCTTGCGCCCCGGCCCGCATAGGAAGCCGGGTTTCCGCTGCCGTCATCGAAATAAACAGGCGTTTCGACCGCGCTGTGGCTAAAGGCGAGACGCACCAACGGGTCCCACCAGCCCTCCGGCGCGGTGTCGCTATAGGTGAAGACGGTGTTGTCCCGGTCCAGCTTGTAGTTTCTGTAGCGAGGTTCCCAGGCTCGGCCAGTTGTGACCACGCTGGCATTGGCACGGAATGGCCGCTCCGCATCGTCGCGGATCCGCTCGTGGCTGATCTCGAAACGCTCGCCGCTCTCTGCTTCGTAGGCGAATTTGCCAAGCCCGCTCAAAAGGTTGGTCGCGGTCCCACGCACCTCCTCGCTGTCGCCGGCATGATAGTTCTCGCCCCTGCCGTAGTTCAGGAAACCAAGGAACTCGAAACCGTCCTGCATCGCCCAGCCGCCGAGCCCGGTGGTGAAGGTCTCGGCGTTGCTGTCATAGGTCTCCGACACCAGTCCGCCGAAACCATCCTCGGACAGAAGGTCCTTCACGGTCCGGGTCTCATAGGCGATCGAGCCGGTGAGTGCGCCGGGACCGGCATCGGCCGGCGCGATGCCGGCGTCGATGGTGACGCTGCGCAACAGCGCGGGGTCGATCAGGTTGGTGGCATTGTGGTGGAAGACGCGGTTGTTCTGCCGGCTGCCGTCGATGGTGACGGCAAGCGTCGTCTCTTCGAGGCCGTTGACGAAGACCTTCTGCGAGGTCGCGATCGAGCTTCCGACGCTGACGCCTGCCGTGTCGCGGAAGACATCGGCGATGTCGGACGGATTGCGCTCCGCAAGCGCTTCGGCGTCAACAGTGATTGTGCTGATGCCGCCTTGGATCCGCCGATCGGTCACGTTGATCTCTTCGATCACGGTCGAACCATCCGTCGCGGAGATATCGCCGGGCAGGGCGGGCGACGTGTCGCCGATGACGACGACGCCATTGTCGATGCGATAGGCAAGGCCGGTTCCGGTGAGCATTTGCGCGAGCGCCGTGTCCATCGTCAGGGCGCCGGAGACGGCGACCGAGCGCGTGTGGCGGGCAAGCTCCGCGGCGAGCGACACCTGCAGCCCGGACTGCTGCCCAAAGGCGCGCAATGCGTTCGCAAGTGGCTGTGCCGGAATGTCATAAGCCTGCACGGTCTCGCTACCGGCCGCCGTCTGCGCCGCCACAGGCAGGCTGGAGGCCCCCGCCAGAAGCGTAAGCGCGCAAGCGGTCGCCGTCAGCCGGCGGCGCCACGCCGCGCTGATCAAGGCGTCCTGCTTCGCGGGCAGTCTCGTCGAACGCATACTCATTCCCATGCAGAAACCGATCTCGGCTCTGCTTAGATGAAAATACGAGTAATTCAGACAAGTTTTTCAGCATCGTCCAAATTTTTTGCGTCTGGTATGCCTAAGTCCATTTAGTGGATTGATATTGAACGAAAAAATTATCGGCTGGAGATGATCCGCAGATAGGGCGAGGCCTTGCGGACCTGCAGCCCGAAGGGTGCGACAAGCGCCATTAGTGCCTTGTCGGGGGCGCTGAGATCATAGAGGCCGGTCACTCTGAGAGCGGCAACGTCGCTCTCGGGCATGACGATCCAGCCGGAGTGCTGGCGCTGGATGAGCGCCACGACGTCGCCCAGCGGTTGGTCGGTGACGGCAAGCTGACCCGTCCGCCAGAGCGCGATGTCGGCGGGGTCGACCTGGCTCCGCTCCGTCTTGCCATCGGCACGCTCGACGTTGACCACGTCACCGGGTTGCAGTGTCAGTTCGGCGCCGGCTTCTGCCTTATCCGGCGTCAGCGCGATCGCCCCATGCGCCAGCTCCACGCGCGTGCCATGACCGGTGTCGCGCACGCTGAAGGCTGTGCCGAGCACCCGGACCGATACATCCGGTGCCGCAACGACAAAGGGGCGGGCGCTATCGCGCTCCACCTCGAAAAAGGCCTCGCCGGCGAGCAGCCGGACATGCCGCGCGCCGCCATCGAAGTCCTCGGCCAACGCCGTTTCCGGAGCGAGCGTCACCTTGGAGCCATCCGCCAGTGTCACGATCTGCGTCTCGCCGACCCCTGTGCGGAAATCTGCCTCGAAGCGCATCTGGAGGGTAGGAGCAACGAGAACGGCGACCAGTGCCGCAGACATCAAGCTGGCGGAGACGATACCGAGGCTGCGGCGCGAGACGCGCCAGCCTTGAGGGTGAGCCGACCGGTTTGGAACGGCATCGATGACCGGCGGAACGGCTTCAGGCGCGGCAGTCGGCATGTCGCCCAGGGCCGCCCAGGTGCGACAGATCCGGGCCCAGGCGCCGGCATGGGCCTCCGAGGCCTGCAGCCAGTCGTCCCAGGCAGCGATCAGCGCCGCGTCGGTCGGTGCCTCGTTGAGGCGCATCAGCCAGTCCATCGCCTCGTCGAGAAGCCGCTCCTGCTGCTGCTGTGAATGATCCGTGACGCTCACCGGCCGACCGTTCCCTGACTGCTGCGTTCGTGTTGTGCGAGGACTGCAAGTGTTCCGCCGCCTCCGCGCGACATGGCAGCGCCTATCGCACACTTCTCCGTGCCTATTGAAGATACGATCGACGCCCTGCTTTTTTTCATCTTGCCCCCGGCATTTTTCCGTGTCGCCCCCATCAATGGCTCGCCCGATCCATGGAGAGCGCGATCTTGACCATGCCGCTGCGGATCAGCCGATGGGCGGTCGCAACCGAGATCCCGAGTTCGCCCGCAATCGCCTCCAGCGTCCAGCCTTCGATGCGATAGAGTTCGATCGCCCGGCGCATATCCGCAGGCAGCCCCTCCAGCGCCTCACGGGCGACGCGGGCCTGGTCGGCAAAAAGAACCGTCTCTTCGGGCGAGCCCGGATCTTGCGGCAGGATCCAGAAGGGCGGATCGATATCGCGCCCGCGCGTCTCGACATTGCGCCGCTTCAGCTGATCGAAGGCGAGATTGCGCACGATGCTGTACAGATAGGCGAGGATCTGGCGCGGCGCATAGCCGACGCCATCCTCCGGCTTCAGCCGCAGAAAGGCATCCTGCACGATGTCTTCCGCCTGGTCACGCGAACCCAGAAGCCGGGCGGCATAGCTCACCAGGGCCGTTCTGTTCTCGAGGAAAACCTCAAGATGGCTCTTGGTTTCTGCAGCCATGGGGCGTTCGATGTCACCGGATTAAAATCTGAGTGTGGAATGAAGCTTTCGCTTATCCCATTCACCAGATGGTTTCAATCGTGGGAGATGTCGGGATGCGGTTGACTTGCTCGCAACCCATCAAAGGAGCCGCCCGCCGAGGCTGGATCCGCGCTTTTTGCCGATTTCCGCCGCTTTGTGATCATATCGCGTCATTTTCTGCCGCTTTTATTCTATCAGGCCTGCAAGCACACAGTTACTCTGAACGTCCATAGGGGATTCGTCTATGGGGACTGCATGGCACATCTTGCCGAGGGTGAGATCGTAATACCGCGCATTGCGCGCATCGAATGGCCGACCGTCGCATTGGCCTTTTTGATCTACGGGGGATTTATCGCCCTCACATATTTCTGGCGCGACATTCCGCTTCTGATTCTCGTGCCATTGGGAGCCTGGTTGATTGCCTGGCACGGGTCGCTGCAGCATGAGGTGATCCACCATCATCCGACCCGCCACGACCTGATCAATGATGCGATCGGCGTCCCGCCGATTTCGCTGTGGCTGCCCTATCATGTCTACAGGGCAAGCCATCTCGCCCATCACCGCGACGAGCATCTGACCGATCCGATCGAGGATCCGGAATCCTATTACTTCACCGCCAAGGACTGGGACCGCTTCGGCTGGGCTGGTCGCACGCTGTGGGAGTTCAATCTGACCCTGATCGGCCGCCTGACGGTTGGTCCGGCCATCATCCTCGCCTCCTTCCTCTGGCATGAGGCGATCAAGGTGATCCGCGGCGAGGGCGACAGCCGGCGCCTCTGGGCCTGGCATGGTGTCGGTGTGGCCATCGTGCTCTGGTGGGTGCTCGTCGTCTGCGACATGCCTTTCCTGCTCTTCTTCTTCGGCTTCGTCTATTGCGGCACGGCGCTGTCTCGTCTGCGCTCCTATGCCGAACACCGCTTTGCCGACAATCACGAGGAGCGCACGGCGATCGTCGAGAAAAGCCCGCTCTTCGGCCTGCTCTTTCTCTACAACAACCTGCATGTGCTGCATCACCGCGTGCCGGCGCTGCCCTGGTACATGCTCCCCGGCATCTATGAGCGCCACCGCGATTTCCTCGTGCGGCTGAACGGTGGTCTGGTCTATCGCGGCTATTTCGATGTCGCGCGCCGTTTCCTCTTCCGGCAACACGACCGCCCGACCCATCCGAGGCACTCCTGACAGCGGCCTCTGACACCAGGCTCGTAAGCCTTCGGATGTATGTCGCGCCATCCGTGGTGGCGGAGGCGCAGCGGGTGCTCTGGGCCTTCCTGCGCGACCATCTGCGCAGTGCAGGCATGGTCGGCCTGCCCGAGATCCTGGACGAGGCCTTGCCCCACCACGAGGCCTGGCTCGATCCGCGCCTCGTGCTTGCCCAGACCTGCGGCTTCCCCTTCGTCAAACATCTGAAGGGCAGGGTCCGCCTCGTCGCGACCCCGGTCTACGAGGCCCCGGGCTGCTCCGGCGCTGACATGTGCAGTTTCATCGTCGCCCGCGAGAGGGGCACACCAACAGACCTTGCGGCCTGCCGGGGACTGAGGGCTGCGATCAACGAAACCGGCAGCAATTCCGGCTACAATCTGCTGCGCGCGGCAATTGCCCCGCATGCCGGCGGTCGCGCCTTCTTCACCGACATCCTCGAGACCGGCGGCCATCTCGCCAGCATCGAGGCCGTGCGAAATGGTCAGGCCGATCTCGCGGCGATCGATTGCATCACCTATGATCTCCTGCGCCGCCATGCCCCGGAAGAGATCGAAGGCCTTGTCATCCTCACTGAAACCCCACGCGGACCCAATCTGCCTTTCATCACCAGGCTGTCTGCCTCGGATCATGAGATCGCCTTGCTCCGCGCCGCACTGAAGGCCGCCATCGCTGCACCCGAACTCGGAGGTGTCCGTCAGACGCTTGGGCTTAAGGAGGTGGTCGTGCTGCACGAGAGCGCCTACGACATCCTGCTCGCGCATGAACAGGCAGCGATCGCAGCGGGCTATCCGGATCTGCGTTAGGCTTCCTTCCGAAACTGTGGCAGGTCGGAAAGACCCCTTAACTTATAGCTTCACCTTGACCGGGCGCCAGACGATGGTCTCCGGCGTGCGGTCGTAAGGGTTGTCCATCAGGGTGATCTTGCAGTTTCGCGTGTCGCACTGCTTGCAGCGGAACTTGAGCGAGAACGGGTCGCGGCCGTGGCCGTAGAAGCTGGCGAGATCCTTGGCGAGAAACCGCCCCTGGTTCTGACATTCACGACAGGTGGCAACCACCAGCATGTTGTGGCGAAGCGCTTTTCCAAGGGTATCGATCGTCTGGGTCATGACTGCGATCTTGAACAAAACAAGAACATCGTCAAGTGCGCACATGATCACGAAACGCTGCTGCCCCTGGTTTTCAAGGCTTTTTGCAAGGGAGCGGAGCCCCGCGGGCGCGGCATTTCTCTTGGCGGCTAGGTCACTGAAAATTAACCATAAATTCTGCCGGTTGTAAGGTAACTGTTAACCTTGATCTCCCTATAAAGAATGCGCTTCCACCAAGGTAGTGCGTCGCGAAGCGCTCGGTTTCTGTATTGCGTATCGGGGAGGGCGTCATCCACGGCGTCCTCCCGCGCACGCCATATACCGGGTGTTCAGAGGGCATGAGGCCCCGGCGGCGATTGGTGCACGGCGCATGCCACGAAGCCCGTCCGGTTGGACCGGACCTGGAAACAAAAAGCCTCCACGCCATGCTGGCGGGAGGCTTTTCCATTTTCTGAAGCGCGCGGGGGGTATCAGCTTGCCGTCAGGAATTCCGCGCAATAGCTCTTGCCGCCATTTGTGCCCGGCCGGTCGACGACCGTGCGAACGCTGCGGATGATATAGTCGGAAGAGACCGTGAGCTGGACCTCGCAGCGCAGATATTCGGTGCGCGCGCGGGTGAGAAGCTTGCCCCTCTTGCCGTCGCCGAGATCCTCGTATGTCGCCGGCACGACCCGGGTCTTGAAGCCACCGCGCCAGGTATAGAGCGTCGCCGAACCGGAGGCCGCATCCGAGACGGGCGGTCCGAACTTGGCGAAGAAGGCGCCTGCCTGTTGGCCGTTCCAGCGCGTTTCTATCTCGTTCGTCGGTGCTCCACCCACCGTCGTGCAGCCTGCAGCAGCCAGGCAAAGCGTTGCGATCAGTCCCGTCGTCGTGCTTTTCAGCAAATTCATTGTCACTGTCCCTTGAACCCCATGAGGGCCGTCGTCGGCGCCATGCCGCCGGGCGCATTCGGCCCACACCTGCTTTACTGCGAAACCGGCACAGACGAAATGGTCGTGGCTCCTTGTGCGACGCAATTTTTACGACGGTGACTTGCCCGCAACGGCGCGCCGCTCCAGCGCCAGACGATCCCCGCAGCCTTGCGGACAGCCGTCGATCATCGACAATTAAGCCAATGAATTCAGCAGCATGCAGTTCGCGTCACGAAAACTTCAACTTTCTCGCCGCTTTTTGCGTTTCCCTGCTTGTGCAACGAAAATCGCTGGTCTATAGAAGCGCCGCTGGTCACGGAGTGTAGCGCAGTCTGGTAGCGCACCACGTTCGGGACGTGGGGGTCGAGTGTTCGAATCACTCCACTCCGACCAGTTTGATTTCCCGAAATCTCCCCCGCTTGTCCCCCATAATAGGATGCCCGGTAGACGATGTGCGGCGTCGGCTTGCTGTATCTCTAGCCCGGTCAAGTTGTATATCCTGCAGACAGTGGTAGTGGATACGCATCTCCCATTTCGCTCCCAGATGGGGATTGCCTCAGTAAGTCATTGCTGAGGAACGCAGATTAGTCTATCTTGAATTGTATTCGGCGACGCAGGCAGGGATCGGCCCGGCTGAAAATGCCACCATTGATTGCAATCGGGATGGTCGGGTGAGCATGATCCCAGGGACGAGAAAACGTCGTCAGCGCCAGGACAAGGTGACCCTATCGGATGTGGCCCAAAGGGCCGGTGTCAGCGCGATCACCGTCTCCCGGGCCTTGCGCGATCCCGAAAAGGTCTCGCCGCAACTGCGGGACACGATCCTCAAGGTTGTCGAAGAGATGGGCTACGTGCCCGATCTCGCGGCCCGTGCCCTTGCCAGCAAGAACAGCGGTCTCGTTGGCGTGCTCTCGCCCGGCCTGACCAGCCACGCCTTCCTCGCCCTGATCCGCGGTATCGAAGATCGCGTTCGTCCCTCCGATCTGCGCATTCAATATGCCAGCGCAGACAGCGACAGCGAAGATCAGTTGCACCAGTTGCGCTTCTTCATGTCACAGAACCCCGCCGGCCTCATCCATGTCGGCCAGATCGGCGACCCCGCGATCGACGATCTCCTGCGTCGCGCGCCGTGCCCCGTTGTCGAGATCATGGATATCAGCCGTCAGCCGACGGATATGGCGGTTGGGATCGACCACCGTCTGGCCGCAGAGACGGCGACGCGGCATCTGCTGGCGAAGGGCTACAGACGCATTGCCATGCTGGGTGGTGCCTGGGATTTTCGTGCCCGGCGCCGACAGGAGGGCTTTCAGGCCGTGCTGGAGGAAGCCGGGCTTTATGATCCGGCCCTCGTGCTCTCGATCGACAGCAGCACGAGCGTTGGTCTCGGCTGTCATTTGCTGGATCGGCTGAGGAGCGAGTTTCCGGATGCCGATGCCGCCTTTTGCCACAATGACGACATTGCGCTCGGCGCGTTGTTCGAATGCCAGAGGCGCGGTCTCGGCGTCCCCGATGATTTCGGCATCTGCGGCTTCAACGATCTCGAATATGCCGGCTTTGCCTTCCCGGCGATCACGTCGGTGCGCGTTCCCCGTTACGAGATCGGCTATCGTGCCGTGGACATGATCATCCGCGCCTCCGGATCGGGCGCCTATCCGGCAAAGGTCGTCGATCTCGGCTACCAGCTCGTGTCGCGCGGATCGACGGCCCGCGACGGATGACACCAGGGTCGTCCGCGCGGGCACGTGTGTCTGGGCCGCTCAGGCGGCCCGGTTCATCCGGAAGGAAGCCGCGCCGGACTGCTGGTTGCCGAGATTGAACTGCCCGATCATGCCGCGCAGCTTGTCTGTTTCCGTCGACAGCGTCGAGGCGGCAGCACTGTTTTCCTCGACCATCGCCGCGTTCTGCTGGGTCATCTGGTCCATGCCGTTCACGGCGCTGTTGACCTCGACCAGACCGGACGACTGTTCGCGCGCCGCCGTCGAAATGGCAACGACATGGTCGTTGATCTCGACGATCGGCTGACTGATGGATTTCAGTGCCCCACCGGTATCGCTGATCAGCTTGACCCCTGAGGCTACCTCGCTTGCGGAGTTCTGGATGAGATCCTTGATCTCCTTCGCTGCCTTTGCCGAACGTTGTGCGAGCTCGCGAACTTCCTGGGCAACGACGGCAAATCCACGGCCGGCTTCACCGGCGCGCGCTGCCTCGACGCCGGCATTCAGCGCCAGCAGGTTGGTCTGGAAGGCGATCTCGTCGGCAAACGGCTCGGTCAGCTGGAAGCCGAAGTCACCGGAACAGAGCCGCTTCAGCGCGTCCCTGAGCGAGCTCACGGTCCGGACGCGTGCCGTCGCGTCGGTCGCGAACATCACCACCTTGCCATGGATGTCGAGGATCGGATTGTAGGAGGCGGACATGATCATCTTCTTGCCGGCCTTCATCATGCGCGGGAATTCGGCGGCGATATATTGGCCATCACGCAGCCTCTGCCAGAACGTCTTGTCGTCCTCGGAATTTGCATGCGGCTTGTCGACGAGCATGCTGTGATGCTGTCCGATGATTTCCGCCGGCGAATAGCCCATCATGTTGAAGAAGTTCTGATTGACGCTCATGATCTTGCCATCGACAGACAATTCGATGATCGCCTGGGAGCGGGAGATCGCCGCGATCTGGGCCGCATAGTCGACATTCAGCAGACGCGCCTTGGCGTCGGCCCATTCGACCATGAACCCGACCTTTTTCGCGCCATGCTTCAACGGCGTGACGAGCAGGTCGAACACCCGGGTGCCGACGGTGATCGTTGCGCTGTGGCGGACTTCAGCGCGGCCAGCATGTTGCGCTGATGCGAGGGGTTCTTGTGGAAGACGTCGATATTGCTGCCGATCAGGGTCGCAACACTGAACTTCGGCAACTCCTTCTTCAGGTCGACTTCGGCTTCCTTCAGCAGGTCCATGACCGCAGGGTTCATATAGGTGACGTTGGGATTGGCGTCCGCAACCATGACATTGGCCTGCAGCGCATCCGCGAAAATTAGAGGCGGAAAAAAATGCATGCAAGAAATAAATGAAGAGCTAAAATACGAGCGCCCTGTCTACCTTTCATGCGATTTTTTGTAGTGCCCTGGGCCGAGCAAGCCTTGAAGCGGCGCGGACGGGGCAGGGGATGACAGGTCGGAGGACCAGCGAAGAACTACCAACGCGTACTGTCGCGAACAGGAGCCACAACGAGGGGAACCCGAGGCGAGATTGACGAGTGCGCTCACTCAGCCTTTTGAAGGGCCGGGGCCGCCGTTGCCAGCGCCTCCAGGAAGACATCCATGTTCGACATGAAGGAGACGCCGGTGATCGGAGGGAGGTTCCCGTAGGCCGCGCCGCCGATCCAGATGTCGATATAGGGCGAAAGCGACGATCGCAGCGTCTCGAGATGGAGCTGCAAAGTCGCCCTGCGTCCGACAAGCGCACTCAGGCAGACGCAGACGACCTCACGCCGACGGGCCGCATCGGCGATGTCTCTGGCCGGCAGGCTCGCGCCGAGAAACAGCGCGTTCCAGCCCCTGAGCCGCGCGAGCAGGGTCACGACCAGCGCTCCGACGTCGTGATCTTCCTTTTCCGGGGTCGTGGCGATCAGGCGCGGCGCGTCAGGTGACGGCATCGGACATCGGTCGAAGAGCCCGCCGAGGACGCGCTTGATATACGCTGTCGTCATATGCTCCGCCGCGATCGAGACCTCGCCGGCGGCCCATTTCGAGCCGACTTCGCGCATCAGCGGCAGCGCGGTGACGCGAATGAAATCTTCGGGCGCTTCGGTTTCAGCGCGTGCCTGCAAGAGCGCCTGCAGACGATCACTGTCCATGTCCTTTATCGCTTCGATGATCTCCGAAATGGTTTGCCGGCCCGCCAGTTCGCATTCGAGCCGCGACAAGGCCTCGTTGGACAATGGCACGAGCGAGCTGATCCGGTGGCCGCCGTCGCTGCAGGTCTTCAACAGCCGTAGCCGTTCCACCTGTTCGCGGGTGTAGAAACGCCGTCCCGTGGGGCTGCGCTCCGTAGGCTCAAGTCCATAGCGCCGCTCCCAGGCATGCAGCAGCAGTTTCGAGATCCCGCTCGTGGCAAGTGTTTCGGCCAGGCCAATCAGCACTTCCCTCTCCTGCTGCCTGTTGCGATGCATGCCCACCCCTAGCTGATTTGCAGCACATATTAGCGTGGCATTTCAGGAAGGAAAGCGGGCTGGTTGTCGCGACTTGAAACGCAAACGGCCCGCGCAAGGCGAGCCGTTCGGTATCGGTGCGACCTTGTGGCCTGGTCTGCCGATCAACCGTCGATATCATCCAGCAGCTGACGGGCGGCGCTCGTCGTGACACGGCGTGTCTCGACTTCGTCGCGGCGGCTGGCGAGCAATTCGGTTGCCAGCAGCTGTTCTGCAAGATCTGCCGGCAGCGACAGGATCACGCGCCCCTCATGGGCGTTGAGCCCGCTAAGTTCGGTGCGCTTGGCGCTAATCATGCCGCCGGCCACCGTGTTGTTGGTATCAGGATCGATCAGGATGAAGGCGCCGGTGCCGCGGTTGAGCTCGTAAGGATCGAAGATCGCGGTTTCGTCGAAGGCAAGCTGCACCTTGCCGATCGCGTTCATCTGCAGCATCTCGGCCGCCTGCCACTTGCCGGACTTGAGGTCGAGCTGCTGCACAGGCTGGACCTGCACGCGCTGGCGCCGCGAGCCGGCTTTCAGCCAGTAGCGCTTACCCGGCACGATGCCATCCGGCTGCAGGGCGACGATCTGTGCGTCGAACGCAAGCCCCGTCTGCGGCTGGGCGTCGAGCGAAACGATCATGTCGCCACGCGCCACGTCCACCTGCCGGTCGAGCACCAGCGTGATCGCATCGCCTGAAACGGCGGCATTGCGCACGAGGTCGAAGGTGACGATCTGCTTGACGTTGGCGATCTGCCCGGATGGAAGGATGGCGACACTGTCGCCGGGCTTCACCGCACCGCCGGCAACCGTGCCCTGATAGCCACGGAAGCTCTCGCCCGGACGCGAGACGCGCTGGACGGGCAGGCGGAAGCCGGTCGACTGGCCGGAGCGCAACGTGGCGAGTTCAAGCGTCTCGACCAGCGTCGGGCCTTCATACCACGGGATCACCGAGCGGCCGGAATAGACGACGTTCTCGCCCTTCAGCGCCGACATCGGGATCGCGGTCACCTGGCGCACGCCGAGCGTCAGCGCCAGAGCCTTGAACTCGGTGCTGATCTGGTCGAACACGGCCTTGTCGTATGAGACGAGGTCGAACTTGTTGACCGCCAGCACGAACTGCTTGATGCCCATCAGCGAGGCGATGGTGGCATGGCGGCGGGTCTGTTCGAGCAGGCCGGCGCGGGCGTCAACCAGAAGGATCGCAAGATCCGCCGTCGAGGCGCCGGTTGCCATGTTGCGGGTATACTGCTCGTGGCCGGGGGTATCGGCCACGATGAAGGAGCGGCGGTCGGTGGCGAAATAGCGATAGGCGACATCGATGGTGATGCCCTGTTCGCGCTCCGCCTGCAGACCGTCGAGCAGCAGCGCGAAGTCGGGCAGGCCGAGATCGTTCTGCTGGCCGCTATCACGACGAAGCGTCGCCGCCTGGTCTTCCTTGACGGCCTTGGTATCCCAGAGCAGGCGACCGATCAGCGTCGACTTGCCGTCATCGACGGAGCCGCAGGTGATCAGGCGAAGGGGACGCGAGTCGCGGATGACGGGTGCGGCTTCGGTTTGGGTTGCCTCGGAGGCGAGGGCGGTATTGGCAGCTGCGATCATCTCAGAAATATCCTTCGCGCTTCTTCTTTTCCATCGAGCCGGACTGGTCGCGGTCGATGGCGCGGCCCTGGCGTTCGGAGACGGTGGCGATTTCGAGTTCGGCGATTACCTCGTCGAGGGTGGTCGCATTGGAGCGGATGCCGCCGGTCAGCGGCCAGCAACCGAGCGTGCGGAAGCGTAGGTTCCCTTCCTGGATCTGTTCGCCCGGCAGCGGCTCGAAGCGGGGATCTTCCGCCCACATCAGCATGCCGTCGCGCTCCACATACTTTTGGCTCTTCGCATAGTAGAGCGGCGGCAGCTCGATGTTTTCGGCCTGGATGTAGCGCCAGATGTCGACTTCGGTCCAGTTCGACAGCGGGAAGGCGCGCACGCTTTCACCGCGGCGGATCATGCCGTTATAGATGTTCCAGAGTTCCGGGCGCTGGTTGCGCGGATCCCATTTGTGGTCGGGCGTGCGGAAGGAATAGATGCGCTCCTTGGCGCGGCTCGCTTCCTCGTCGCGGCGCGCGCCGCCAAAGGCCGCGTCATACTTGCCGGCATCGAGCGCCTGGCGCAGCGCTTCCGTCTTCATCACGTCGGTATGATAGGACGAGCCATGGCTGAACGGGCCGATGCCCTCTTGCTTGCCGCGCGGATTGGTATGCACGATCAGGTCGAGATCGAACTTTTCCGCCGTCGCATCGCGAAACGCGATCATCTCCGGGAATTTCCAGCCGGTGTCGATGTGCAACAGCGGGAAGGGCACGCGGCCGGGGAAGAAGGCCTTGCGCGCCAAGTGCAGGAGCACCGAACTATCCTTGCCGATCGAATAGAGCATGACCGGCTTTTCAAACTCGGCCGCCACTTCGCGGAAGATGTAGATCGCCTCGTTCTCCAGCGCCTTCAGATGCGGATCAAGCGGCGGCTTGGTGACGGGATCCTTGGAATGCGGATCAAATTCGGATGTGTGTACGTGCATTTTTCTTCCTTTGAGCTTCCGCCCGCATGTGTCTTTTGGGGTTGCCCCTCATCCCCGGCGCAACAAGTTGCGCCTGAGCTGCCGCCACCTTCTCCCCGTAAACGGGGAGAAGAGCCTTGTGGCGCCGTCTGCGGCTATCCCCTTCTCCCCGCCTGCGGGGAGAAGGTCCCGGCAGGGGGATGAGGGGCAAATCCAAGGGCATTCAGTTGTTCAAGCCGGCGTCGGCACCGAAGACGCTGCCGCCTCCGGAACGTGCAGCCCGCATTCCCGCTTCTCGTCATTCTCCCACCACCAGCGCCCGGCGCGCTCCGGCTCGCCGGGCTTGATCGCCCGGGTGCAGGGCTCGCAGCCGATCGACGGATAGCCGCGCGCATGCAGCGGATTGACCGGCACGCTCTCGGTGTCGACGTAAGCGTTGATGTCGTCGAGCGACCAGTCGGCCAGCGGGTTCACCTTGATCAGGTCGCGCTCGGCGTCATATTCGGCAAAGGGCGTGGCCGCACGGTTGCCGGACTGGGAGCGGCGCAAGCCGGTGATCCAGAAGCGGGCGCCGGTGAGCGCCTCCGCCAAAGGCACCAGCTTGCGCACATGACAGCAGGCGTGGCGGGCTTCGACGCTTTCATAGAAGCCGTTCAGCCCATACTTTGCCGCATAGGCGTCGATATCGTCCTGGCGCGGATAAAAGCGCTTGATCGAAATCCCGAAGCGCTCTTCAGTCTCGGCGATCAACTCGACCGTCTCCTTGAAAAGTCGCCCCGTCTCCAGCGTCGAGACATCGATCGGCAGCTGGCCAAGCCCGATCGCCGCCGTGATCACCTGGTCCTCGATGCCGAGCGACGTGGTGAAGACGGCACGGCCATCGAGAGCTGAAACGATACGCAGGCGTTCGGTGAGGTCTGCCGATGCGAGTTGCTGGTCCAGTGCCCTGGCCAGATCTGCGGAGGTGTTGATGGTCATCATAGGGTCCCTACTCAGTGGTGCCATTATCCGGCATGAGCGGGGGGACGGACAGAAATCGACATGCGCCGAGGCGGAGACAAAGAGCAAATATCTCTCTTGCGCGCCGATATCGCGGCAATTCGTGCCGCAGGGCTCAAATGATCCATGGAATGCCATGGCAAATTACGCTATGGCCGGACCCATGTTTGTGGCACCGGTTCTGGCAGACTTTGACGCTCGATGATCACACAGAAAGCCAAATATGCGCTGAGGGCGCTCACGCTTCTCGCCCGCGCCGAGCCGGGCGAGCCGATCCAGATCCCTGATATTGCCGACAAACAAAAGATCCCGAAGAAATTCCTCGAGCAGATCATGCTCGACCTGAAACGCGGCGGCATGGTCGAAAGCCGGCGTGGTAAGCAGGGCGGCTATCTCCTGCTGCGCCCGGCCAACGACATCACCTATGGCGAAGTGCTGCGCCTGATCGATGGTCCGGTGGCACCTCTGCCCTGCCTGTCACTGACAGCCTATCGCCGCTGCGAGGATTGCGACGGCGAAAACGATTGCGAGATCCGCCGCGTCTTCGCGCGTGTCGCCGATGAAACCCGGGCCGTGCTGCTCTCGACGAGCCTTGCAGATGCCGCAGGCGAGGTCAGCGAACCTCCCCACTAACCGGAACTGCCGAAGGCCCTTCACGCCATCCCTATAAACGCAAAAAAAGGCCCCGGGACTGATGCCCCGAGGCCCACCACGCACCCTGGAATCAGGAAGCGTTGGAAACTGTGCGGGTGACGAGGGTCACCGTCTGGTCGGCATTGACCTTATAGACTTCGTTCACGTCACGACCACTGCCGTCTGAGAAGGTGTGGAAGAAGGTCGAACCAACAGGTGCCTTTTCCAGCTGAACATTGGCGTTGTCATAGGTGATCGAGCCCGGGATCGGCTGGACGGAGGCGAAAGCGGAGGTGCCGGCAGCGAGGGCGATGAGGGCTGCAGAGATGATGGTCTTCATGGTTATATTCCTTTGTGCGTTGGGTTGGCGGCGGCTCAGTGCCAGAGGGGAGGGGCCGAGCCTGCCGCCGAAGGGTTTTGCGTCCTGGGAGACGCTGATTACGAAGCGTTGGAGATCTGGCGGTTAACGAGGGTCACCGACTTGTCGGCATTGACCTTGTAGACTTCGCTGACGTCATGGCCGCTGCCGTCAGTGAAGTTGTGGAAGAAGGTCGAACCGGCCGGGGCCTTTTCCAGCTGAACATTGGCATTGTCATAAGTGATCGAGCCCGGGATCGGCTGGACGGAGGCGAAAGCGGAGGTGCCGGCAGCGAGGGCGATGAGGGCTGCAGAGATGATGGTCTTCATGGTCGTATTCCTTGTGTAGCGTTTTGTGGGCGGCGGCTCGGGGCGGTGGAGAGGGTCGAGCCTGCCGCTGGAGGTCTTCACGTCTTGGGAGGCGTGTTGGGTTGAACGCTTCGATTACGAAGCGTTGGAGATCTGACGATCGACCAGGGTTACCGTCTGGTCGGCGTTGACCTTGTAGACTTCGCGAACGTCGCGGCCGTCGCCGTTGGAGAAGGTGTGGAACAAGGTCGAACCAACAGGTGCCTTCTCGAGCTGAACATTGGCGTTGTCATAGGTGATCGAGCCCGGGATCGGCTGGACGGAAGCGAAAGCGGCCGAGCCGGCTGCGAGGGTGATGAGGGCGGCAGAGATGATGGTCTTCATGGTGATAGTTCCTTATCTTGAATTGAGCTTAGCCTCAGGCGTTCAGCTCTAGATTGTATTGATGGGTAGCATCTACCCGTGATGGGGATCGTCTTGCGTGCCGTCAGTCGTTCGCCATGGAACGGGAGACGATGGAGACGGTCCGGTCTGCATTCACCTTGTAGATCTCATGGACTTCCGTGCCGTTGAGATGGAAGGTGTGGAAGAAGTTCGAACCGGCGGGTGCCTGTTCGAGCCTTGGCTGCGCACCGCCATAGGTGATTGAGCCTGGGACTGGCTCGATCGCGAAAGCGGCCGAAGCGGCTGCGATGGTGGTCAGGAGTGCTGCTGCGATGGTCTTCATAGTGTGTAAGCCTTTAGAGCCTTGCTTTATCGAACTGCTCGGTTCGATGAGATGTATTTGGCGTATGGCGCTGGAGAAATCAATACCCCTTTGCGCACAATCGAACTGATTGGTTCGGTGAGAGTACCCGGTATCACGGAGGATACTTGAAGGGTGAGGTGAGGAAAAACAGCGGGTTAGGCTGCAAATGCACTGTCATTTAACTATGGCATACAACGATTATTTTTTGTCATCATCACCCTTTTGTGACAGCCTGGTGGGGTGAAAGGGGAGGAAAATCTCTCGAGAGCACGTCTACCGCCCCTCGCGCCCCGACCTCGTCGCCGAGGCTCCGGCCCCCACCTGCCCAAGCTTGATCTCGTCACCATCGACGATCCGCTCTTCGGCGACTGGGCCAAGGCGCAAGCACAGCATTTCGGCGAAGGCGGTGTCTTCGATCAGATCTACCGCCTCTGACGGCCGTCTCCTCCCAAGGGTCAGGAAGGCGGTTCCGAAAGGGCCGCCTTTTGTCCTCGGCCTAAACCTCACCCGTCGATCAAGCAAAGGTGACGTCGAAATGCCGGTCGGGCGCATTACTCTCTCTTAAACGTTGTGTCCCAACCCGGAGAACGATCATGAACCGCGCACTCTCCCTCGCGGGCCTGGCCGGCGCCGCACTCTTTGCCGGCTCCGCCATGGCCCATCACGGCTGGTCATGGGCCGAGGCCGACCAGATCGACCTGACCGGCACGATCACCGCGATCTCCTTTGCCCCGCCGCATCCGACGCTCGAACTGGAGACGGCAGAAGGCCCCTGGCGCATCGAACTCGGCAATCCGAACCTGACCCAGCGTTCCGGCTTTGTCGAGGGTGTCGCTACGGTCGGCGATGCGATCACCGTGCGCGGCAACCGCTCGCTCGATCCGGATGAAAAGCGCCTGAAGGCCGTGCGCGTCATCGTCGAGGGCAAGAACTACGACATCTATCCCAGTCGCATCGTGACAAACTGACGGCATGGAGTGGCTGGCAATCCTCGGCGAGTCGCTGGTCGCGCAAGCGCTCATCCGGTCGCCGGTGCTCTACATCGTTGCCAATGCAGCACACATCCTGTCGCTCGCCATGCTGATCGGGGCGAGCGTGATCCTCGATCTGCGTCTGCTCGGCCGGTTCAAGAGCCTGCCGCTCGCCGAGAGCGCCGAACTGTTCTCCCGCATCGCAGCCGTGGCGCTCGGCTGCGCGGTGCTGACGGGGTCCCTTCTCTTTTCCGTGCGTCCGGTCGAATATGCCGGCAATACCGCCTTTCTGATCAAGCTCCTGCTCGTCGGGCTCGGAACCGCGAATGCCGTCTCCGTTCATCTCTCCCGGGACTGGGCCGAGATGATCGTGGCAGAGGAGGCGTCGCTTCTGCTGAAACTCGGCGCTGTCTTCTCTTTGGCAATCTGGCTGTCGGCCGTCCTCGCCGGTCGCTGGATCGGCTTTCTCTAGGGCAGGCGTGTGGTCACGGCTTCTGCCACCGCTCCAGCGCCTCTTGTCCCGCAGGCGTCAAGCCATAGACGCCGCGCTCGACCCGTTCGAACCAGCCATAGACATTCGCCTGCAGGATCTTGCCCGCTTCGGGAACGCTCGCCCTGATGTCACGCACCTTCAGCGGACTTGCGGCAAGTGCCGCCGCGCAGGCGAGCGCCTGCTGGCGATAGGCGGTCATTTGCGGTGTGCGTGTGCTGCCGCCGATGACTGGATCGCCCTTTCGCTTCTGGTGTTCGCGCATCAGCCGCGAACGCCGCTTCGGATTGGTCCGCGGCATCGGCGTGACCGAAGCGACGATGACATTGACCGTGCCATTGTCGGCAACGCCGAGCATGCCGATCCCGAGCCGGCGGCAAAGATCGCGGTAGCGTCTGTCGCTCTCGCGTCCCTTGCCCTTGGCCGAGACGCGCCCCGCGATCCACACCTCGTCTGCGACGGATGCCCGGTCGACTGCCTGCAGGATGAGTTCGAGATTGAAGCTGAGCTTCAGCTCGCAGACGACCACCACGGGCGGGTCCTCGTCGCTGAGGCCCACGATATCGCAGCCGCCGATCTCGCCCTTCACGGTATAGCCGGCCTGTTCGAGAAAGACTTTGACCGGCAGATAGAGCGAGGTTTCCATGGGGCTCGGGATCAGGTTGCGCAAGAGCTGACACATAGAGCACGTCCAGCAAAAGTGCGTTAGCGGTTTTGCGTCCGGACTGCGTAAAAACAAATAGATAGAGCATCTCGGGTGATCTCGTATCACCGGAGATGCTCTAGCCTGCTTTGTCGGTGAGCGTCATCAGGAAATCTCCGGCGAGGCACAGGAAACGGGTGGCCCTTCCGGTCTTCTCCCGCGATCCTTGGATCCGGTAGCCGAGAGGACGCCCCCGCATGAACCCCGATTTGACCGAAGATGATACCCGCTGGCAGGCGGTCCGCACCCGTGATGCCGCGATGGACGGCCATTTCGTCTATGGCGTGCTTTCGACCGGGATTTTCTGCCGACCGTCTTGCCCCTCGCGTCCGGCGCGACCGGAAAATGTCACCTTCTACGAAACGAGGGAAGCCGCCCGTGAAGGCGGCTTCCGTGCCTGTTTGCGCTGCCGTTCGGATAAGCCTGAAACCTGGGCCGAGCCGGTTGACCGCCGTCTCACACCAGGAAGATCGAGATGATCGGAAAGGCCGTCAGAAGCACGATGCGGAAGATATCAGCCCCGACGAATGGCACGATCCCCTTGTAGGTCTCGCGGATCGGCACGTCGCGCGACATCGCCGAGATGATGAAAAGATTTAAGCCCACCGGTGGCGTGATCATGCCGATCTCGGCCACCATCAGCACCAGGATGCCGAACCAGATGGCGAAGTGCTCCGGGCTCATGCCGAAATCCATCGCCGTCACGATCGGGAAGAAGATCGGGATGGTGAGCACGATCATGGAGAGCGAATCCATGATGCAGCCGAAGATGATGTAGAGCAGGAGAATGATGATCAGTACCGTCATCGGCGCAAAGCCCTGCGCCGTCACCCATTCCGCGCCGACCTGCGGCAGGCGGGAGAAGGCGAGGAAGGAGTTGAACACCGAGGCGCCGAGAATGATGAAGAAGATCATGCCGGTGGAAACCGCCGTCTCCTTGAAGCAGGCGATCAGCGACGTGCGGTCGAGCCCGCCATTGGCAAAGGCGACCAGGCCGGCACCAACGGCACCCACGGCGGCGGCCTGTGTCGGCGTAAACCAGCCGAGATAGATGCCGCCGACGACGGCAAAGAAGATTGCGACGACCGGCCAGACGGCAATCAGTGCCGGGACGCGGTCCTTCCACGGAATGCGCGGCGCCTGGCCCGCACTTTCCGGCTTCAGTCGGACATAGATGGCGATGACGACCAGATAGGAGATCGCGGCGATGATCCCCGGCACGAAGGCGGCGAGGAAGAGCTTGGCGATGTTCTGCTCGGCGAGGATTGCATAGATGACCAGCACCACGGACGGCGGGATGAGAATGCCGAGCGTGCCGCCGGCGGCCAGCGTCGCGGTTGCAAGCCCGCCTGCATAGCCGTTGCGCTTCAGTTCCGGAAGCGCCACCTGCGCCATGGTCGCAGCGGTCGCGAGCGACGAGCCGCAGATCGAGCCGAAGCCGGCAGACGCACCGATCGCCGCCATGGCAACCCCGCCCTTGCGATGGCCGACAAAGGCCGCAGCCGCGTTGAACAGGGCCTGGCTCATGCCACCGCGGGCCGCGAACTGACCCATCAGCAGGAAGAGCGGGATGATCGACAGCGAATAATTCGCGTTCGTGTTCCAGGCCAGAACCTTCATCTGCGCCATGATCGGCGTCCAGCGGTCGAGCACCAGATAGGTGCCGACGACGCCGGTCGCCAGCATGGCGGCGCCGATCGGCACGCGCAGGAAAATCAGCAGAATGAGGACGGGGAAAGACCAGAGGCCGATTTCAATGCTGCTCATCAGTGCGCTCCCATCGCAGCGACGATCGTCTTGCCGCGGCGGATGTCGCGGATATCGGCAGCGATCACATACAGGCAGACGAGGAGATTGGCGATAAGAAGGGCGAGCGCGATGGCAAAGCCCCACCAGACAGGCAGAAGAAGCAGCGGCGTGGTTTCGCCATTGCCGAACTTGTCCATGGTGCCGATAGCATGGCGCCAGGTAACGAGCCCGATCAGCGCGGCGATGATGATGTCGCCGATGAGCTGGGTCCAGTTCATCGCCTTCGGTCCGAAGGCGGAAATCAGGATGTCGACGCCCACATGGCCACGCTTCAACTGGCAAAAGGGCAGGAAGGCAAAGACTGCGAGACCGCAGAGCGCTTCGACCAGTTCGATTTCACCGGGCAGGGGGCGGATGGCGACAGAGCCGAAGATCGACGCGACGGTCAGCGCACAGGCAACCACGAGACAGAGGCCGCCGAACAGAACGAGGGCGGAGGCCAGGCTATGGCAAGCCCGCTCCAGTCGTTCGAAGCTGGTGGAAACGGCAGTCGCCATCAGAAAGTCCTTTGAAAGTCCGTGCAAAGGGTCCGGGCGCCTTCCGACAAGCGCCCGGACAAGGCGGGGAGGTTATTGGGTATTCGCCTGGATAAGCGAAAGGGCGTCGTTGTAGAGCATCGTGCCATCGAGACCCTTGCCGTCCATTTCGGCGATCCACGCCTTGGTCACTGCCTCGCCCGCAGCTTTCCAGCGTGCAGTCTCGGTCTCGTCCAGGTTGATGATCTTGTTGCCGCTCTTCTCGGCAATTTCCTTGCCGCGGATGTCGCCTGCGTCCATGGCCTGGCCGAAGAGGCGGGCGAGTTCCTTGCCGGAATTGTCGTCGATCACCTTCTTCAGGTCGTCCGGCATCGCGTCATAGCTGTCCTTGTTCATCGCGAACACGAAGGTACCGGTGTAAAGTCCGTTCGGACCGGAGAAGCCGGTATGGTTCGGCGCGAGCTCGGCGATCTTGATTGCGGGGGTCACTTCCCACGGAACGACCGAACCGTCGATGACGCTCTTCGACAGGCTTTCCGGAACAGCCGTGACTGGCATGCCGATGGCAGACGCGCCCATGGCTTCGAGCATCTGGTTGATCACCTTCGAGGTGCCGCGCAGCTTCAGCCCCTGCATGTCCTCGAGCTTTTCGACCGGCTTGGAGGCGATGGTGTGGATGAGGCCCGGACCATGGGTATGGACCGCCAGCACGTGATAGTCGGTCAGCTCGTCCTTGAGGTGCTTCTCATAATACTCCTGGAAGGCGACCGAGGTGGCCTCCGCTGTTGTCACCATGAAGGGAAGCTCAAACGCTTCCGACTTCGGGAAACGGCCGGGCGTGTAGCCGAACAGCGTCCAGGTCAGATCGACCACGCCGTCCTTGACCTGATCCACCAGGTCAGCCGGCTTGCCGCCCAGCTGCATGGCCGGGTAGAGCTCGACGGCGATGCGGCCGCCGGAATCAGCCTGAATCTTTTCCGCCCAGGGCTGCAGTACCTTGGCAGGGATCGTCGCCTGTGGCGGCAACATCTGGTGAAGCTTGAGGGTAACGTCTGCGGCGAAGCTGGCGGACGCCATCATCGACAATGCGGCACCGGACAATCCGGCGATAAGAAACTGGCGCAACATGATTTCCTCCCATGTCTTGTTGATCTGGAAAAATCGACCGGCTCGAGGCAACAGAGCAATCAGAAAACACGACGAAAGTCATGTAAAGATCGCGTCGCCCGGTTCCTCACTCCCATCCGGCAAACTCTTCCTTGTAAGTTATGATTACAGATGGGATGCGGGCACGCAAATAATTATGTGGCCGGAAATCATAACCAGATTAGTATGCATGGCGCGGTGCAAAGCCGCGCGTCGCGGCCCCGTGCCGCGATCGCGACGACGGGCCGGCTGCCGGGCCTTGGCTCCATCCTCGTCTCCGGTTATAGCTCGCCGCTCCGGCCCGGTCATGACGACACGAGGCGGGCGATTGTCGATCTGCAAGGATGATCCCGGATGCGTCTTCTTTCCTTCGGCCCCTATCGTCGGTCGCGCGCGGCCTTCGTGGCACTCTGCCTGCTTTCGGCAACGGGCTTGGCCTCCTGTGCCGGTCGACCGGGCCCTGAGACGCTGGGGACGGTAGCGCTCGGTGACTACAAGCCTACGCGGGTCGAAACGCTCTATACGGTGACGACACGCGATCGCGCGGAACCCGGCGAGAACGTCTTCACGACGACCAAGACCCGGGAGCCCAATTATGCGAGCTTCGCCGTTTCCATCCCGCCAAATCACAAGCCGGCCAATATCGAATGGCCGAAGCCCGGCCGAAAGGTCGATCCAAGGACCGACTTCGCGGTCGTTTCGCAGTCCGTGCTGGATCGCCCAGGCCTCCTGCAGGCGATCCGCGCCCGCGAGGCCGCCACGCCGGTCGTCTTTGTGCATGGCTACAACTACAATTTCCAGGAAGCATTGTTCCGTCTGGCGCAGCTGAAGACGGACAGCAATTTCGACGGCACACCGGTCCTGTTCTCCTGGCCTTCGCTTGCCGCTCTGCCGGCCTATGTCGCCGACAAGGAAGCCGCCACCTATTCCCGCGATGCGCTTGCCGACCTGCTGACCGACATGGTGCGGGCGCGCAAGGGTGCGGTCGATGTCTTTGCCCATTCGATGGGCGGCTGGCTGACGGTCGAGGCGCTGCGCCAGTTGAGACTGCAGGGCAAGTGTGACGTCCTCGATCGGCTGAGGGTCATCATGGCTGCACCCGACATTGATGGAGACGTCTTCACGGCCCAGCTCGATGTCATCGGTCGCATGCGCATTCCGATCACCATCCTCGTCTCGCCGGACGACCGGGCGCTACAAGTCTCGAGCATTCTCGGCGCCGGTACCCAGCGTGTCGGAGCACTGGATGCGCGCAATCCGGAAGTGGCAGAGGCGGCCAAGCGTTATGGCGTGACAATCATCGATATCTCGTCACTCGAGTCGATCGACGCCACCAATCACAACCGCTTCTTCGACGTGAAGCAACTGGCTGCGACCTTGGGCAAACCGACCTCGAGTGCAACGCTCGGAGATGCCGGTGCCTTCGTGCTGGATGCCGCCGCCCAGACCGTCTCCAGTCCCTTCTCGCTGGCCGCCAGGGTTCTGCGTCAGCAATGACGGTGCACTGAGCGCAGCTATCTGAGACATAAGACACGACTTGCAAGTCAGCCTTGCGTTTCGTCAGGTTGACGATGGACGAAATTCGGTGTCTTGCGCAATTTATGCGTTGGTTTACCGACTCGTTTACCCCTGGGTGTCACAAGCTTCGGTCCATGCATGCGCGCTAATAAGCGTTCGATCCCCCCTTCGTTACTTGGTTCCAATCATGGCCTCTTCATTGTCCGATGCCGAAGCGCCTGCGCCTGCTCAAGCCGCACGTCATGCCAAGCCCCTATCTTTCGTCGTTCTTTCCCTGATCCCGAAGCTTGTCTTGCGGGCGCCCCGCAGCGGCGCCGTGTTTGGCGCGCTTGTCATGCTGGCGCTGCTCGGTCCGATCCTGGCTGAAGAGAACCTGCTGAAATTCGGCTGGGGCCTCGTGCTCGCCCGCCACGGCATCGACGTGACCGAGGGTACGCTCGGGCTCTCCATGGTGCTCGGCGTCATCGCCTCGCGCGGCCTCGTCCGCAATCCGCGCCGCCGGCGTGAACCGAAGGATGTCGAAGACGATCTCGCCCGCGCCGTCTCCCTGCTGCCGGCCCAGGCGAATGCCAGCGCCGGTCTCGTGCGTCTCGGCGACAAGCGTGTCCTGTTCTCTGATTGCGGCCAGGGCTTCATCATGTATGCACGCCGGGGGCGCTCACTCGTCGCCCTCTTCGATCCCGTCGCGCCGAAGCATCTCTGGGCGCCGCTGGTCGAAAAGTTCATCGCCGAAGCACGCCGCAGTCGAAGCCGCCCGGTCTTCTACCAGGTCTCCCCCGACTTCCTGCCGATCGTCGTCGAAATGCGGCTGCAGGCGTTGAAACTCGGCGAGCAGGCGGTCGTCGATCTCTCCCGCTTCACGCTCGCCGGCGGCGACTGGCTGAAGCTGCGCCGGTCGATCAACCGCGCCGAACGCGACGGTTTGCGCTTTGAGATGCTGGCTGCTGACGCCGTGCCGCCAGTTCTCGATGAGCTGCAGACCGTCTCCGACAGCTGGCTCTCTGCCCACCAGGCTGCCGAGAAGGGCTTCTCGCTCGGCACCTTCGATCGCGCCTATATCGCCTCCGGCCCCGTTGCACTCATCCGCCTCGACGGGCGCATCGTTGCCTTCGCCAGCCTGATGACCGCATCGTCAAGCGGCGACGCCTTCATCGACCTGATGCGCCATGTTCCCGGTGTCCATCGCGGCATGATGGACCTCCTCTTCGTCAAGATCATGGAAACCCTGAAGGCAGAGGGCTTCGCCACGCTGAACCTCGGCATGGCGCCGCTGGCCGGTCTGTCAGGCAATCGTCGCGCCCCCGTCTGGAACCACGTTGCCCGCCAGATCTTCGAACACGGCGAGCGCTTCTACAATTTCCGTGGCGTGCGCGCCTTCAAGGAGAAGTTCGATCCGGACTGGCAGGCCCGTTATCTCGTCGTGACCGGCCAGGGCCTGCCCGTCCTGTCACTGCTCGACGTCACCCTGCTCATCGGTGGCGGCCTCAAGGGCCTGACGCGCAGGTGACCGCTGTCGACATCAGCGGTATGCGGCACAGGCAACTGCCGCACAGGCTGCGGGCGATGCTCCTCATGGCCTGCCTCGCCGTATCGGTGCAGGTTTCCGCCGCTCCTGCCGCCGCCAGCGGTGACGGCATCGTCAGTCTGCCACAGGACCGCATCTCGGTGCCCGATGATGGCAGCATGACCGGTGTCGTGATCATCGTCTCTGATGTGAATGGTTGGGACGCTGTCGAGCAGGCGGCGCTGGAAACGGCTGTTTTGGGCGGCGCGATCGGCGTTGGCGTCGACCTCAATGTCTGGCGCGCTGCACTGTCGCGCGAGACCGAGCGCGACTGTCTTTTCCTCCCAGCCGACATCGAGCGCCTGACCCGCCAATTGCACCGCAGCCATACTGCTGTGTTCTATCGCCCACCACGATTGCTGGGCTTTGGCGAAGGGGGCGCACTGGTGCTCGCCATGGCGGCCCAGACACCCAATGGCAGTTTCGCCGAAACCATTGGCGAGACGGTGGCAGTCGATCCGACCGAGGCCGTGTCCCTTCCAAAACCACTCTGCACGTCCGCCCCACGCCGCGACACACAGCATGGCACCGCCTATGGTCTGACAGCCGGGAAACTGCCGAATCCCGTCCGTATCGCCTTTTCGCCAGCGGCGCAGGCAAGCGCGCGGCAGCATGCGGCATCGCTCAAGGCGAGCCATCCGGACGTGGTGATCGGTGAGGGGGAGGGCGGTCCCGCCCGCATGCTCTCCGCCGAAGCCTCGACCCTCGTCGCCCGCCTTGCACCCGCTGACGCCGCACTCGACCTGCCGCTGGTGGAGGACATCGTTGCGCCAGATCACGACACCGTCGCGATCTTCTATTCGGGTGATGGCGGCTGGCGCGAGATCGACCAGCGCATCTCTGCACGCCTCAACGCAAACGGCGTGCCCGTCATCGGCGTCGATGCACTTCGCTATTTCTGGAGCGAAAAAACGCCCGAGGAGACCGCGGCTGACCTGGCCCGGATCATCGCCCACTACCGCAACCGGCTGGGTGTCTCCAGGGTCGTGCTGATCGGCTATTCCTTCGGCGCCAACATCCTGCCGCGTGTCTACGGCCTGTTGCCCGAGCCCGACCGAAACTCCGTCACGCTGCTCTCGCTGCTGGCGCTCTCGCTTCAGGCCGATTTCGAAATCGCAGTTTCCGGCTGGCTCGGCGCCGCCGGTCAAGGCAGGCACGGCGATCCCGTCGATCACCTCGAGACAGTCGAGACCGCCAAGATCCAATGCGTCTACGGGCTGGAAGAGCAGGACACCGCCTGCCCGGCACTTGAGGGGCGCGTCACGGATGGCCTCGAACTCATCGCCCGCCCCGGCGGCCATCACTTCGACGAGAATTACGAGCTCGTGGCGGACCGCATCCTGAGGCGGGTCATGGCACATTGAGTTGGCGGGGGCGGTTGTGACTGCTCCGTTCCCATGTCGTCTGAAGAGAGGCCGGACCTTTAGTCGACCAGCACCGCAGTGGCCTCGTTCGGATAGATCTCGACATCCGGATTGCCGATCAGCGTGTTGTCATCCATGATCAGCTTTTCCCCGACGCCTGCCGGAGCCGTGACAATCAGCTGCGGCGTGCCGCTGAGATCATCGATAATTCTCAAGCCGTCCGAGCTACCGGTCGCTGGTCTCCCAGCGCGGGTTGACCCATGGCTCCTGATTGCTTCGGGGCAGGGGCTGCTTGCCAAGGATGTGATCGGCCGCCTTCTCGCCCGTCATGATCGAGGGACCATTCAGGTTGCCATAGGTCAGCCGCGGAAAGATCGACGAGTCCACGACACGCAGGCCATCGACACCGATGACGCGGCATTCCGGATCGACCACGGCCGTCGGATCGTCCTTCGCGCCCATCTTCGACGTGCCGCAGGGGTGATAGGCGCTCTCCAGATGCTCGCGCAGGAAGGCATCGATCTGCTCGTCGCTCTGCACGCTCTCACCCGGCTGGATTTCCGGTCCGCGGAAGGGGTCGAAAGCCTTCTGCCCGAAGATTTCGCGCGTGAGCCGCACGCAATGGCGGAACTTGATCCAGTCTTCCTCGTGGCTCATGTAATTGAACTTGATGACCGGATCGGCCATCGGATCGGACGAGCGCAAGGTGACGGCGCCGCGCGACTTCGAGTGGTTGTAGCCGACATGCACCTGGAAGCCATGGCTTCTCGCTGCCGCCTTGCCGTCATAGGAGATCGCGACGGGCAGGAAGTGGAACTGGATGTCAGGCTGCTTGACGCCGGCTGCCGAGCGCACGAAGGCGCAGGATTCGAACTGGTTGGAGCTGCCAAGCCCGGTGCCCGAGAACAGCCATTGCGCCCCTGCAACCCCCTGCCAGAACCAGGGCAGCCATGAATAGAGCGAGACGGGTTTGGTGGCGACCTGCTGGAAGTAGAATTCCATGTGGTCCATGAGGTTGGCGCCAACGCCGGGCCGGTCGAGCTTCACCTCGATGCCCATCTCCTTCAGATGATAAGCCGGGCCGATGCCTGACAGCATCAGGAGCTTCGGCGAGTTGAAGGTTGAAGCGGAAACGATGACCTCCCGATTGGCCTTCACCACCTCGATTTTGCCATTGCGCTCGATTTCGACGCCAGTGGCCCGGCCATTTTCGATGACGATCTTGCGGGCAAAGCAGCGCACCAACTCGACATTGCCCCGCTTCATCGCCGGTTTGAGATAGGCATTGGCGGCAGACCAGCGGCGCGAGCGCCAGATGGTCTGTTCCATCAGGCCGAAGCCCTCCTGCTTCTCGCCGTTATAGTCTTCCGTCGTCTCGAAGCCTGCCTCGCGTCCCGCCTCGACGAAAGCGCGCACCAGCGGGTTCTTCGCGGGGCCACGCTGGACATGCAGCGGCCCGTCGGTGCCGCGCCAGCCTTCCTGGCCGCCATGCGAGTTCTCCATGCGTTTGAAGTAGGGCAACACGTCCGCATAGCCCCAGCCCTTGGCGCCACTCTCCTCCCAGCCGTCGAAATCCTCGGCCGATCCGCGCACATAGACCATGCCGTTGATCGAAGAGGAGCCGCCGATCACCTTGCCGCGCGGCGCTGTGATGCGCCGATTGTTGAGGTTCGGCTCGGGCTCGGAGAGGTAGCCCCAGTTGTAGCGCTTCATGCTCATCGGCCAGGCAAGTGCCGCCGGCATCTGGATGAACGGCCCGATATCCGATCCCCCATATTCGAGCACCATGACGCTGTTCTTGCCGTCCTCGGAGAGGCGGTAGGCCAGCGCCGAACCGGCAGAGCCGGAACCGATGATGATGAAGTCTGCTTGGTTCATTGCTGTAAAATCCCAGCCTCTAGAATATGGTGATGTCCCGGGACCTCCCCCGGAGGGAAGGTGTTGCTGGTCATCTCAATACGGCGCCTCGCACTTGCCCATGCCGACATAAACCGTCTTCAGCTCGGAATAATGCTCCAGTGCCGCTGCCGAGTTTTCGCGGCCAAAGCCCGACTGCTTGGACCCGCCGAAGGGGATCTCGACCGGGCAGAGATTGTAGGTGTTGATCCACAGCGTGCCCGCCTCCAGCTGATCCACCACCCGGTGCGCACGCGAGAAATCCGCCGTGAACACGCCCGCCGACAGGCCGAATTCGGTGGCGTTGGCGCGCGAGATCACCTCTGCCTCGTCCTCGAAATCCAGCACGCACATCACGGGCCCGAAGATCTCCTCGCGGGCGATGGTCATGTCGTCGGTGACATCGGCAAACACCGTCGGCTGGATGTAGAAGCCTTCGCCGGTCACGCTGTTCGGAATGCCGCCGCCGGTCACGAGCGTCGCCCCTTCTGCCTTGCCCTTGTCGATATAGGACAGGACCTTCTCGCGCTGAGCGAGCGACACCATCGGCCCCATCTGGGTTGCCTCGTCCTGCGGATCACCGATCAGGATCGCCTCGGTGCGGGCCTTGAGGCGCGCAAGAAACGTCTCCTTGATCGCCTTGTGCACGAAGACGCGTGTGCCGTTCGAGCAGACCTGGCCGGTCGAATAGAAATTGCCGAGCATGGCGCCTGAGATCGCGCTGTCGATATCGGCATCGTCGAAGACGACGATTGGCGATTTGCCGCCGAGTTCCATCGTCACGTGCTTCAGCTGCGACGCAGCCGCGCCTGCCACCTTGCGCCCCGTCGGCACGGAGCCCGTCAGCGACACCTTGGCGACGTCAGGATGCGAAACGAGCAGCGGCCCGGTCTCGCGGTCCCCCTGGATGACATTGTAGACGCCCTTCGGCGCGCCGGCCTCGATCAGGATCTCGGCAATCTTCAAGGCGCCGAGCGGCGTGACTTCCGACGGCTTGAACACGATTGCATTGCCGGCGGCAAGCGCAGGCGCCCCCTTCCAGCAGGCGATCTGCTGCGGATAGTTCCAGGCACCGATGCCGACGACGACGCCGAGCGGCACGCGCTTGGTATAGGCCCAGTCGCCGCCGAGCGGGATCTGGCTGCCATTCATCGCACTCGCGATGATGCCGCCGAAGAATTCGAAACTGTCGGCGCCCGAAGTCGGATCGGCGACGATGGTCTCCTGGATCGGCTTTCCGGTGTCGAGCGTTTCGAGCTCGGACAGCTCGCGATTGCGCTCACGCATGATCTCGGCCGCCTTCTTGAGCACGCGGCCCCGTGCGGTCGGGCTCCAGGACGCCCATTCCTTCTGCGCCCGCTTGGCCGATGCAATCGCCTTTTCGATGATCGCAGGCGTTGCCGCATGCAGTCTTGCGATCACCTCGCCGGTGGCGGGATAGATGCTCTCGATGACGGTGCCATCGGTATCCTCGACATACTCGCCGTCGATGAAGTGGGAGGCTTGCGGTTGGGCTTTCATGTCCTGTCTCCAGACGGGTGTTCGAATGTTCTTGTTGTCGGGCGATGCCCCTCATCCGCCCTTTGGGCACCCTCTCCCCGCTTGCGGGGAGAGGGTAGGGTGAGGGGCAATTGTTTCGGCGGTCAAGGCTTGCAGCTGCCCCGTCACATAATCCTCGACCAATGCGACAGAGGCATCAATCGAAAGCGGCGCTGCCTTCAGAGACTGGCGGATATAGAGCCCGTCGATCATGGCGGCTGCGCCATCCGCAATCCTGCCCGCGTCTTCAGCGCCACAAAGCGGCCCCAAGCCCGACATCAGGTTCGAATGCAGTCGCCGCGCATAGAGCGCGAGCAGCCGACGCACCTCTTCCGAGCGCTGCGCCTCCGAATAGAAGGCAAGCCAGGCGGCGACCACCTGTGGGTCGAACTGGTCGGCATTGAAGGAGATGCGGATCACCGCCGAGACCCGTTCCCGCGGCATCTGCGCCCGGCCGAGCGCGCCGACTGCATCCGCCCGCAATTGCCGCAGCAGCGAGCGGATGGTCTCGATCAGCAAGCGGTCCTTCGAGCCGAAATAGTGATGCGCTAGCGCCGGAGAAACACCCGCCTCGCGCGCGATCTCCGACATGGTGACCGTGAGCGAGCCGTGATGGCCGATCGTCTTCAACGCGGCATCGACAAGGGCCTTGCGACGCACTGGCTCCATTCCGACCTTGGGCATCCGGTTTCTCCTATCCCGCCCATGATAATTTTGATTGACTGATCAATCAATAAAAAATCTACGGCAGCGCGATTCCTGGCCGTGGAGATCAGCCGTTAACGGTAAAGCGAGACCGGAAAGCCGGTCGGTGATCCAGCGATCTGGCTGCTTGCCGACCCGGAACCCAACGCTGGACGGCCTGCGTTTCATGGCCTTTCGCGTCATGATCCAGGCAGGTGAGGGCCCGTTCCAGCAGTTGTCGTGTCGAGAAACTTTCATCCCACTGTCACACAACGGAAAGCTTTTATTGACGATTGTTCAGCCACATTTCCGCCCATAAAAACAAATGCATACTGGGAGTATCGCGGATGGGTGCGGGGGTCGCGGAAGATTTGGGGGCGCTCAGGCGTTTTGCCAGTGACCAGCTCGTCACACTGGCCAAGCTCGTCGTGGAAAACGCCTTCCAGCCGATCGTCGAGGTCGGCACAGGTGCTGTCTTCGGCCATGAAAGCCTGATGCGCGGCCAGGACCGGATCGGCTTCGAAAGCCCGCTCGATCTGCTCGATCAGGCGGCCTCGACCGGCCAGCTTTTAGCCCTCGAACAGATGGTCGCAAGTCGGGCGCTTGCCAAGTTCGCGACCCTGCCGGATTGCGCCGGCGCCACACTCTTTCTCAATCTCGACGTCCGCCTGATCCCTGAAGGCAATGCGCTCGTCGATACGTTGCTCGACCAGCTGCGCAAGGCCCATGTGCCGCCGTCCTCCGTCTGCTTCGAGCTTTCCGAGCGCTTCGACAACACGCGCGTTCCGGAATTCGCGGCCCTCGTCGAGCGCCTGCGCCGATCCGGCTTCAAGCTCGCCATCGATGATTTCGGCGTCGGCCATGGCGAGATGAAGCTGCTCTGCGACTTTCCAGTCGACTATGTGAAGATCGACCGTCACTTCATCGCCGGCCTCGACAGCAATCCGCGCAAGCGCCATCTGGTCAAGAACATCGTCAACTTCTGCCACGTGCTCGGCGTCCGTGTCATCGCCGAAGGCATCGAGACCGAGGGCGAGTTCCTCGCCTGCCGCGAATTCGGCGTCGATCTCGTCCAGGGCTGGTATATCGCCCGCCCCAGCACCATCGTCTCGGAACTGAAAAGCGCCTTTCCCCATCTCCAGGATGTCGGCAAGGCCCGCCGCGCCACCCAGTCGCTCGACGAGATCCTGATCCGCAAGCAGATCGAGACGCTGCCGACCGTCTTCGAGCACGAGAACATCGACCACGTCTTCGATCTCTTCCGCCGCAATCCCGGCCAGTCCTTCTTCCCGGTGTTGAACGCCAATGGCGAGCCGCGCGGCATCATCAACGAGCGGCATCTGAAGGAATACATCTATCAGCCCTTCGGCCGCGACCTTTTGAAGAACAAGCTCTATGAGCGCTCGATCTCGCACTTCGTCGACCGCGCCCCGATCGTCGGCCTGGATGCCGATGCCGAGCGGTTGATGACGATGTTTGCCAATATGGAGGGCTCGGACTGCGTCATCCTGACGGAAAACATGCGCTATGCCGGCGTTGTCTCCGCCGCCTCGCTGATCCGCATCATGAGCGAGAAGCAGCTGAAGACCGCCCAGGATCAGAACCCGCTGACGAGCCTGCCCGGCAACCGCGCCATCCGCGATTTCATGCGTTCCGCAGCACTGGATGGCGATGGCGCCCGCTTCTTCTGCTACTGCGATTTCGACCACTTCAAGCCGTTCAACGACCATTACGGCTTCCACCAGGGCGACCACGCCATCTCGCTTTTCGCAGCCCTCCTGCGCCGCTATTTCTTCTCCGAAGGCGATTTCCTCGGCCATGTCGGCGGCGATGATTTCTTCATCGGCGTCACCGACTGGTCCCGCGAGGAGCTGACCGAAATCCTCGACCGCCTGCTGTCGGATTTCCACGACGACGTCATCGACCTCTATTCCGAAGCCGATCGCCAAACTGGACACATCAAGGGCCTCGACCGCCAGGGCCTGGAACGCGATTTCCCCCTGATGCGCTGCTCGATCGGCGTGCTGGAACTCCCCGCCGGTCTCGTCATCGACGATGTCAGCCGCATCAGCGGCGAGATCGCGGATTTGAAGAAGCAGGCGAAGGAGAATGAGGGTGGGCTTTCCTTCGGATTGATTGACGTCTGATAGGGCTCGACGGCGCAATCCTCCCATGGATCGATGGCGCCACCTGCGGCACGACTTGAATGCCCGCTTGAGATGCGCAAGATTGCGCCGCACTTTAAACGGGATTCTCTTATGAAAAAATCGATAACCTTTATCGGCTGCCTGATCCTGCTGGCGGGCTGTCAGACAGACGTGCCGCAATCCGTTGCCGAATCGCAGGTTCCGCCCCCGTCGTCTGTCCGCAATCAGGTCGTGCAAATCGTAAGGGATAACGGTGGCAAGATCGGCGATTTCGTCAGACCTGAAATTTCAAGCGTCGTGTTGCTTGATCCGCAGACCGAGACTTATGCCTTTTGCGTCCGTGCCTGGCACGCGGAACGCCAGCGTCAGCCTGACGTGATCGGTATATCGATGCGGGACAACAAGATCCTCGGCTCGACGCTTCATGATTATCGCTGCCGCGACAAGCGTCTACGCTATTATCCCTATCCGGAGCTCATCGCAGTCCGTGGCTCGGAATGAGGTTTCCACGGGTCTGACGGCAAGGGGCCGTGCAGGCGGACGCCGGCGAAACTGATACCCGATACCATTTGTCACGTCGGACAAAGGGCCTCCTTTTCATCGCATTTCAGAGGCTCTATGCCTCACCTTGAGCAATTGATCCGAGGAACCCGCCCATGTCTCTGCCCGCCACCATGCGCCATGTCGACCTGCCCACCCATGGGGGTCCGGAGGTCATGCGCCTCGTCGAGGGGCCGCTGCCGAGCCCGAGGCCCGGCGAAGTGCTGGTCAGGGTCGAGGCGGCGGGCGTCAACCGGCCGGATGTCGCCCAGCGCCAGGGCGCCTATCCGCCACCGAAGGATGCAAGCCCCATTCTCGGCCTGGAGATCGCAGGCGAGATCGTCGGTCTCGGTGCCGGCGTCACCGATTTCCAGCTCGGCGACCGGATCTGTGCGCTGGCGAATGGCGGCGGTTACGCCGAATACTGTGCCGTGCCGGCAAGTCAGGCCATGCCGTTTCCGAAGGGTTATGATGCCGTGAAGGCGGCAGCACTGCCGGAAACCTTCTTCACCGTCTGGGCCAATCTCTTCCAGATGGCCGGGCTGACCGAAGGCGAGACCGTCCTCATCCATGGCGGATCCTCAGGCATCGGCACGACGGCCATCCAGCTCGCAAAGTCCTTCGGCGCAACCGTCTACACCACCGCCGGCTCGGCGGAAAAATGTGCCGCCTGCATGGATCTCGGTGCCGCAAGGGCGATCAATTACAAGGCCGAGGATTTCGTCGAGATCGTCAAGGAAGAGACCCAAGGCAAGGGCGTTGATGTCGTGCTCGACATGATCGGTGCTGCCTATTTCGACCGCAATCTCCAGGTCCTCGCCAAGGACGGCTGTCTCTCGATCATCGCCTTCCTCGGCGGCTCGACCGTCGAAAAGGCGAGCCTTGCCCCGATCATGACCAAGCGCCTCACGGTCACCGGCTCGACCATGCGCCCGCGCAGCCCGGAAGAAAAACGCGCCATTCGCGATGATCTGATGACGGAAGTCTGGCCCCGCCTGGAAAGCGGCGAACTCGGCCCGGTCATCCATACGGTCCTTCCCTTCGAGCAAGTCGTCGAGGCGCACCGGCTGATGGAAAGCTCAGAACATATCGGCAAGATCGTGCTGAAGCTGGGGTGAGGCGAGCGCCGCTTGAGAGAGGCGGGCGCGTCACGAGCGGCGATCATGCGGCTACAGAGAACTTCCCAAGGTCCAGCGTTGCGGGAATTTCACGGTCAATGCCGCCGCCGTTTCGTTTGGCGCGGTAAGACGCCTTATCCGCTGTGACCATCATCTGTTCCAGATCCACAGATCCGGAAATGGCCATCGTATAACCGAGGCTGATGCCGATGGTGATCTCATCACCGGCAATCTGGTAAGGCATGCCGAGAAGTGCAACGACCCTGCGCGCCAGGGCTTCGGCATCGGCGGGATCCCGAACATCGGGGTGAAGGATGACAAATTCATCGCCGCCAATCCGAATGGCAAGAGCAGGTGGATCCAGGCTCTCCCGCAGCCGCCCGGCGATCTCAGCCAGCAAGGTATCGCCCACCGCATGGCCAAAGCGATCATTGACGCTCTTGAAACCGTCAAGGTCGAAACAATGCACGCAGGTGAGCACATCGTCAGCGGTACCGAGGCTCAGATAGGCCTCGCACAGCGCTTTGCGGTTCAAAAGCCCCGTCAGCGGATCGTGGCGTGCCTGATGCTCCATGTCGAGAAACAGGCGGATTTGCCGTATGGTCGTTCGATACACATGCAGCATGCTCTGCATTGCGGCAATCAGGAAGATCACGCACAGCAGGCTCAAAATCCAGTGGGCCGTATCGCCATACAGCATGACCGAGAGTGTCGGCGGCAGGGCTGCAAGCAAGATGGCGGTCGCGGCGATAAATGGCCGAACGGATATCCTGACCGTCACTCCGGCGCAGTATCCAAAGGTGAGCGCTACGGCAAGCATATGGACCGACAGGTCCCGGTAGGCAAAGGCGACGGTGGCGAGAGTACCCACACAAGCCGCAATGACAAAGATGAAAAGGCCCTGCAGCTTTTCCCAGCGCGCGGCATCCGCAACCGTTGAGCGCTTCGTAGCGTCAGCGCGTCTATGCGCCAGGGAAACGGCGATCTTGCCAAGGGAGGCAAGGGTAGCGGCGATCGTCGCAATCAGGAGCGGTGTGCTCTGAAGGCTCTCATAGGCGAAAAGCCCGACGGCAAGGATGGTGATCCCCATGATCGTCGTCGGGGTGAGCGTTGAATGCAACTCCGATACCAGCGTCTTGAAGACATCGTCGGTCTCTCTGTCACGCACGTCAAATCCCTCACGGACATGTTTGAACCCGCAAGGGGCACACAACGACCAGGATCTTGAGGCAGGGGAGCTTAACATTCGGTCAGGCCGGACGGTAAAATCTGATATCTCGATACGCGATGACCTTTGGACCGGATGCCGGCTACCCATTCAATGCCGACCCCACCATCACGACACCGTCACCGGCTTCGACCGCAGCCGGCTGGCCGTTGCCGGGTCGGCGCGGCGGCAGAGGCGGGGCGGCAGGCCCTTCATGATCAGTTCGGCATCGGCAACGGCCATCGACCCCAGCGCATAGAAGGCGTCCCGCGTGCCGCCGGTTCTGTGGGCAGATAAGAGAATGCCCGCCGCCTGGCGCACGGGATCGTCGGCCGCAACAGGCTCCTCCGGAAAGACGTCCGTTGCCACCTTGATATGGCCGGATTGCGCCGCTTCGATCATCGCCGGAAAGTCGACGACGGCAGCCCTGCTCATCAGCAGGAAGGCGGCCCCCGGCTTCATCATCGCGAATTCTCTGCTGCCGATGAAGCCTTCATTCTCGCTGGTGACGCTCGCAAACACGAAGACCACCTGGCTTTCGCTGAGCACCTCGTCGAGCGTCGACGGTTCGCAATCCTGGCCTTCGATGATCTCCCGGGGAAGCCAGGGATCGAAGACGCGAACCCTGTTCTTGAACGGGCGGATCAGGTCACGAAATGCATGGCCGAGATCGCCAAAGCCTATGATCCCGACGGGTGCGCCGGCAAAACGGAAGGTGTGCGCGTTGCCCTCCAGCCCATAGCGCTCGACGCCCTGGCGAAAATCACGATCCGCCGCCGTGATCCCGCGGGCGAGATCGAGCGCCATGGCAAGTGCTGCCTCCGCCACCGGCGAGGCAAAGGCCGAGGCCGGCGTGATCACCCAGATCCCGCGTTCGACACAGGCCTGATAGTCGATGTTGGGCAGGAAATTCGATTCGACATTGATGATCGCCTTCAGCCTCGGCGCCCTGTCCAGACGCTCTCTCGGCATGTCGGTCTGGCCGAAGATCAAGACGGTATCGGCAAGATACCGCTCTACGTCTTCGGCCGGCATTGGGCGATCCTCTGACACGATCACCTCGCCCAGCGCCTCGAGCCGTGCCCGGACGGACGGTTCCATGATCAGGTCGAGTGTCCTCGGCAATGGATCGACCAGAATGATATCGCGGCTCAATGTTTCCTCCCTCGAGAATCTTTGGCTGGTCGGAGCTTAGCGCGAAAAGCCCCTCTCTGGGCAGGCCGTCTGTGCAGGCCATGCCCGGCCAAGTCTGCGCCGGTGGAGGCGAAAAGCGGGGCCTGATTGGAACGGCTTGAGGGCCGAAGGCGTCTAGGAGAAGCGGATGATGTGTTCCCCCACATTGTTCTGAACGTCGAGACGACGATCTATCGCGGCCGCTGAGAGGTGGCTAGTCGGGCGTCGGAGACGCTGAAATTGAAAGGACTGCAACATGACTGTCGTGCTTGCCACCGTGTGTGAAGATGGCGTGGTCATGGGATCGGATTCCCAGATCACCGACAAGGGGCGCGGTATGACCTATCCGGCCCAGAAGCTTCACCCTCTCGGCACCGACGCCGCCTGGGCCGGCAGCGGCGCCCGCTCGGTGCTGACAGACGTAGAGCGCAGCTTCAACGAAAACAGTGCGGCGATCCTCGAGGCGCCGGACATCGGCCGTGCCCTGCAGAGCCAGGTCCTGCCGATCCTTCGCCATCACTACGACACCTTCATTCTCGACGTGCCCGGCGAGGAAGGCGGCGGCACGCCCTCGGCCTATGTCATGGCGGCCGGATGGCGGGATGGTGAGCCGTGGATCATCGAAATCACCCCGTCGGGCATGATCGGACATTATGCAGATATTGGTTTCCACGCGATCGGCAGTGGGGCGGCCATGGCCCAGCAGGCGGGCTCGCTGCTCTCGCATTTTAGCCTCGGCAAGCGCTCTGTCGATGTCGGCTGTGCGGCGGTGTTGCGCGTGTTGCAGTCGCTCGACCTCACCTCCGCCAGCGTCGGCAAGCCATTCAGCCTGTGCCGCATCACCAAGGACGGCGCCCATCACCTGACCGACAAGGAGATCGACAAGGTCGCAGATGTCGTGGCTCGTTGGGAGAAGGCCGAACAGGCCGCCATCGCCAAGATATTCGACTGAGGCGCTGAGGCTCAGATCCCCGAGCCATCCAGCTCCTTTTCGTCCTCGCCTTCCCAGGCCGGCGGACGGACCATGGCATCCATGTTGACCCCCGGCAGCGGCATCCAGCATTTGAGCTCCGGCTCCGCATAGGCAACGATCAGTCCCGGCGTCGAGTCGGAGGACCGCCAGCCGTCCGCCCCGAACCGGTCGCCCTTCGACCAGTAGACGAGATCGACGGCGCCAGGCCCCTGTTCGGATGCGCGGATGGTCACGAGAATGCGGCTGCCGTCGCGCGGCGCCGAGCGCATGTTTCGCCAGCGGATGGATTCGTCCATGATATGCTCCTCCCATTGCAGGCAGGAGTGTCGCTGCCGGAGGCTGGGCGGTCAACACGAATTGCGCCATGGCAAGGCGTTGCACCAACAGTGGCGAACCGCCAAGACACCGACGAGAGGTCCCATGCTGAGACGTCCAATCACATGTGAGATTCGTTATCGGCTGGACCCCGGCCGGATCGCAGATTTCGAAGAATATGCAAGGATCTGGGTTGGACTCATCGAGCGCCATGGAGGTCACCACCTTGGCTACTTCATGCCCCGGAAAAGGCCTGACGATGCCCAGATGAGCTTTCTTGGGACCGGTCAAGATGGCGAGGCCAACACAGTGGTCGCGATCTTCACCTTTCCAGATGAGCAATCCTACTTGAAGTACCGTCAAAAGGTTGCGCAAGATCCGGATGGCTTGGCTGCCAACCAAAGGTTCGGCAAGTCCCCACCGTTTACCAGCTATGAGCGCCTGTTCCTGACGCCCCTTGCACAAGAGCGAGTGATCGAACCGCCGGCGCGCGAATTATGATCGCACTCCGCTGCAATGCAACACAATTATCCAAACAAAACGTCACATAACGTGCCTTGTCGAATCCATTTCTCCGCCCTACCTTCAAGTCATCGGCAACGTAACGAAAGGAAGGTGATCCAATGTCTAATGAGATTTCGGTCTGCGTGTGTGACTTTGGAAAGGGTGCGGTTTTGACGGGGCAGCCCTCGGCCTGATCCAGCCTTCCTTCGGGCGGTTTCCCCGTCCGGGTCCAGACAAAGGACTAAAACTCATGGGAGCCACCCTCGCGGGTGGCTCTTTTGATTCAGGGGATTTGTTGTAAGGGCAGGGCGCTCAAAGCCCCACAGTCCCGAAGCCCGGAACCTTGATGCCCGGCCGCGCGACATCGATGCCGGCCACGAGGCCGAGGAAATTCACCTCCAGCCCGCTGCGCACCCCGACCGACAGCCCGGCAAAGCCGCCGAGGCTTAAGTGCAGGTCGCGGCCATCCTTGTCGAGATGGTAGAAGGCGCCATCAGGCAGATAGTCGCGGCCGACCGCATCGGCCGGAAGCACTGCTCCCAGCTCCGGCACTTCACGCAACACATGCGCGACGAAAGTGTTGGAGTTCGGCCCCGGATAGATCCGGTAGCCGCCCGGCTGGCCATATTGATAGCCGGCAATCGCCGCCTCCACCATCGGAATCAGCCGCTTGGCCTCCTCGCCCTTCACCTCCGCCACGAGCCGCGGCGGGTTGGAATACCAGAAGGCATCGGGTGCCCGGTGGTTCCGGCGGATCGGTGAGCCCCAGCCCACCTTGTCATAGCGCTGATAGTCGCCGTTTTCGTTCTTGGTGACGATCCAGGCATGGCTGGCGATCGCGCCCTTCAGTCCCCCGGTCATCGCCGAGAATATGTAGATCGCCGCTTCCGGACTTTCTTCGGCCGTCGGCAGCAGCCCGGACGAGCTCCATCGTGCCGAACTCCAGCCTTCCGGATGGTCGCGTGTCGCCCAAAGCCCGGCCGAAACCAGCGTCGGCAGGACGAAAACAAGCAGGATGACGGAAACGATGCGCAGCAGAAATTTCAATCCGGACCTCGAACAGCAGGACGATGCATGCTTTAAGAAGCATCAGGGAATATTGGCATTTTGAGGCACGTCATGGAAAATCCAATCACGGTCGAGGTCACGCGCGGTCAACTCGTCGAGAGCCGCCATCGCGGCATGGCCGTCGTGATCGATGCGGAGGGCGCGATCGTCTTTTCCGCCGGCGATGTCGATTCCGGTGTTTTCCCGCGTTCCGCCTGCAAGGCCATGCAGGCCCTGCCGCTGGTCGAAAGCGGTGCGGCGGATGCCTATGGCTTCGGAAACCGCGAACTCGCACTCGCCTGCGCCTCCCATTCGGGCGAACCGGAACATGTCGCAACCGCAGCCTTCATGCTGAAGGCCGCCGGCAGGGACGAAAGCGTGCTCGAATGCGGCGCCCACTGGTCCTCGCACCAACACGTACTGATCGATCAGGCCCGCACGCTGGATAAGCCGACCGCCCTCCACAACAACTGCTCCGGCAAACATTCCGGCTTCGTCTGCACATGCTGCCACACCGGCGAGGACCCGCGCGGCTATGCCGGCTTCGACCACCCGCTGCAGGAGGCGATCCGCGCCATCATGACGGATCTGACCGGGGCCGTGCTCTCAAGAGACAATTGCGGCACCGACGGCTGCTCGATCCCGACCTATGCCGTGCCGCTCACGGGCCTTGCGCGCGGCTTCGGCAAGCTGGTCACCGGCAAGGGCCTGGAACCCTTGCGCGCCGCTGCCGCCCGCCGCCTGATCAATGCCTGCATGGCAGAACCTTTCTACGTCGCCGGCACCAAGCGTTTCTGCACCAAGCTGATGCAGGTCGCACCGGGCAGGATCTTCGCCAAGACCGGCGCCGAGGGCGTCTTCTGCGCGCTTCTCCCGGACAAGGGCCTTTCCTTCGCCGTCAAGGCCGAGGATGGCGCAACCCGCGCCGCAGAAGCGATGATCGCAGCCCTACTTGCCCGCCATTTCGACGCCGATAGCGAAGAGCGGGCGGCCCTGATGACGCTTGCCCATCACGGCATGTCGAACTGGAATGGCATGCCGGTCGGCGCGATCCGCACGACGGACGTCCTGTTCGCCTGAGCCTCGAGCGCCCTTGCCGGGCGGTCCCGTCGGGGTCACCTGCTTCAAGGGAGGTTTAACCCTTGTCGGTCTAGACTGCGGCCACGACCCATCGTGGGCAAACGACGAGGCCGAGTTTCATGACTGTTGCGATCAGAGGGCGAGACCGCGTCGCCGTGGCCAGCGCCGGCCGTAGCTGGGCCATTCCGCTCGTGCGCCATGGCCGCCACCTGGAGCTCGAATGCCTCGAAACGCTCAATGAACTCGAAGCATTGAGGGATGTCTGGCAGGGGCTTGAAACGCGCTGCCCGGAGCCTTTCGGTTATTTCCAGAGCTTCGACTGGTGTTTGTCCTGGTGCAGGGTTTTCCTCGCGCCGGAAAAGACGGATGTGCGCGCCCGGGTCTATGTACTGTGGGATGGCGCCGATTGCGTGATGATCTGGCCGATGATGACCCGCCGCATCAGTCCGGCGATCACGCTTCTCGTTCCGCTGACGGCACCGATGAACCAGTATTCGACGCTGCTTTACGATCCCGCTCGTTTTGATCGTGACGCTGGTCGCGCAGTCCTCGATGAGATCCGCAGGGATCGTGGGCTCGATGCCGTCTGCCTCGACCATGTACCACAATCAGCCCTGCTCGCAGATATTCTGCAAGGCCAGGGCGTAAGCCCCGAAGACGGTCAGCAATCCTCCATCCTCGATCTCTCTGCTATCACTGACTGGGAAAGCCATCACCGCGCCTTGCCGAAGAAACAGCGCCTGCAGCGCAACAGCCGCCGCAACCGATTGGAAAAGCTGGGCGCCCTCGATTATCGCGTCTATCCGGCAGGAAGTGCAGGTTACGCTGACAACGTCGATCGCTGCATTGCCCTCAAACAGGCCTGGTTGAGAGACACCGGCCGCCTCGGGCGCGACGTGTTTGATCCACGTTTTGCCGCCTTCCTCCGCGATCTCGGCACCAGGGCGAACGAGGGCGATGACGGCGTCTACCTGCATGCGCTGACGCTCGACGGCAGCCCGATCGCCATGGAAATCGGCATGCGCTTCCGCGATGACTATTACTGCTTCCTCGGCGCCATCGATCTTGCCTATCAGAAACACTCGCCGGGCAAGGTGCAGATGGAGAGCGCCCAGCGCTGGGCGATCGAAACCGGGATCCGCCGCTTCGATTTTCTCAATGATCCCTCCGCCTACAAGTCGAGCTGGACCAACGCCACGGAGCCGCTGACGGCCTTCTATGTTCCCTTGACCAGCCTCGGCCGGCTCTATTGCCATCATTGGATGGCAGGCCTTCGCCCGCATGTCCGGTCTATCTACCATCGCTTCGGGGCGCAAATTCGAGCCCGCCTCCTGTCCGCGGTCGACGCGGTCCAGCGCCTCCTTGGGCGCCATGGCGGCAGCATGGTCCTGGTCCTGTGCTGCATCCCATGATCGCCCGGTTTGTCGCCAGGCTGCAGCAGGCGGTGCGTGACCCCGGCCTGCGCGGGGCGCTTGTCAGCATTTCCGTCCGCATCGCTGCCGCCTTTGTCGGGCTCGGCCTGCAGATCCTGCTCGCCCGGCTGATGGCGCTCGAGGACTACGGCGTCTATGTCATCCTCTGGACCTGGGTCAGCGTCGTTGGACAGATCGGCGTGCTCGGCTTCTACGATTCCGCCGCCCGCTTCATTCCCCGCTATGGCCGGCGCGAAAAACACGCGCATCTGACGGGCTATCTCGCGACCGGCTTCCGCGCCGTCATCCTTGGATCCGGCCTGCTGGCGGCTCTTGCCATTGCCTTCCTGCTTGTCCTGCCGGGCCTCGTCGATCCGGCCTTCCTGCTGCCGATCGGCGTGCTGGCCCTCGGCTTCCCCGTCCTGTCGCTCGAAACCTATGTGACGGGTGTTGCCCGCGGCTTCGGCTGGTATGCGCTCTCGACCGTGCCGGGTTTCATCCTGCGGCCCGTATTGGTCATGACCGGTGTCGGTCTGGCGAGGCTTTCGGGCCTGCCCCTCGATGCGGTAACCGTCCTTGCTCTCGTCGTGCTCTCCTCGATCGTCGTCCTCATCGTCCAGGCACTCCTCCTGCGCGCCCGCCTCCCGAAGAAAGCCGCGCCCACCGCAACGACACCGGAGCGCCGCCGCTTCTGGCTGCTCGCTTCGGTGCTGATGATGCCGGCAATGACGGCGGAGGAGCTCTTCGTCTGGATCGACGTGCTCATCCTCGGCTTTCTGGTAAGCCCTGATCAGGCCTCGCTCTATTTCGCCGCCCAGCGTTCGCTCTCGCTCGCCGCCTTCGTGCAATATGGCTTCATGCTGGTCGCAGCGCGTGGCTTTTCACTCTCGCTCGCCTCTGCCGACAGGGCAGGGCTACAGGCCCGCATCACCCGCTCGACCAATGCCACCTTCTGGCTCACCATCCCCTCGGTGGCGCTGACGCTTGCCGCCGGCTATCCGCTGCTGCACCTTTTCGGAGAGGCCTTCGTCTCCGCCTATCCCTGTCTTGTCCTTTTGGGGCTTGCCTATATCGTCCGCGCCGCTACCGGCCAGGCAGCTGAACTTCTCGTGGTCCAGGGCCGCTATCGCCTGAGCCTTGCCATCGTCTCCATTTCGGTCGCAGCCTGCCTCGGCCTGATGCTGCTGCTGGTCCCCCTCTACGGGATCACCGGCGCTGCCGCCGCCATGGTCCTCGTGCAGCTCATCCGGCTGGTGGTGGTCACTGGGCTGGTCCACCGCCACACGGGTTATTGGGTGCTGGTGCGTCCCTTTGCACGGGCTAATCGATAGGGACCAGAGTAGTTACTCCACCTCGGCCAGCCGCTTCTCCCACATCGCCTTGAAGCCCGGCCGCGACTGGATGCGTGCCAGCCATTCGGCGGTCTTCGGATGCGCTTCGAAGATGGGCTGATAGGCCTGAGCGTAGCGAACGACCTCGGCCAGGTTGATATCGGCAACGGTAAAACGTCCGCCGACCGTATAATCATTGTGCGAGAAATGTGCCTCAAGCACGCCGAACGGCCGCGCGAGCATCTTGGCGACCTCGGCCGCTTCCGCCTGTCCCTCTGCCGAAGCCAGCTTGCCGCTGGCATTGGCCATGGAGATCTTGAGTGCATCCGTTTCGATCGAGGTTGCTGCAAACAGCGACCATTGCAGCATCTGCGCTTCTTCGTTGAGATCGCGCGGCGCAATCGTGCCGCCCTGCTTCTTCGCCACATAAAGCGTCTGGGCCAGCGACTCGTTCAAGACCAGCCCGTCATCCTCGATGGTCGGAATGCTGCCCATCGGGTTCACAGCGAGGAATTCCGGCGACCGCGTATTGAGCCGCGCATCCGACGCCGTCGGATCCTTGAGCTTGTAAGCCTGGATGACCGGCACCAGCTCGAAGGGTATGCCGAGCTCTTCCACGAGCCAGAGGATGCGCGTCGCGCGCGACTTGTAGACGCCATAGATCTTCAGCATGCCGGTCTCCTTGATTGGTGGGCCGGAGGCTATCGCGCCGATGGGCTCTGGAAAAGCCGTTCGCGCTGATGGGATCGATGAATTTTGCTGATCGTCGCCGCAATTGACAGCATGCCCGAGCTGCGTTTATTGCTGAGCCTCCAGGGTCTGCAGTTCACCCAGGCGTCACCGCCCCGACAAGGGGAGCTAAACCTGCCTTTCTTCTGATCGACGAAGCTCGTTTTCCCGTGCCCCGTCGGAAGTCGGTGACCACCGGCCATGTGGTCCTTTCAAAGACCGGGCACGACCAGGAGAAATGAGATGTCGAAGACAACACATGCCTTCGCAGCCCCCGATCTGTCGGCGCTTGCCAAAAACCTGAAACGCGAACTTGAAGCGCGGGCAGACTTGCCCGGCCATGTCGAGCTCCTGAACATGCTGACCCGCGCCGTCGGCTTTCGCAACTACCAGCATTTCAAGGCAAGCCGCGCGGCCGAAGATCGTCTGGCCCATCCAGTGGTGGTCGAAGCAGAGCCCGCCGTGGATTTCCGCCGCGTCGAACTCACCGCCCGCTGCTTCGCCGGAACCGACATCCTCGTCCGTTGGCCGGGCAAGCTCAACCAGCAGCAACTGGCGCTCTGGGTGCTCTGGTCCTTCCTGCCCGCGGGCGAGGACATGCCGGAAAAGGCGGTCAATGCGGTGCTGATGCGCCACAACGGCTTTGGCGATCACGTGCTGATCCGCCGGGAACTGGTCAATATGGGGCTTCTCACCCGCACCCGCGATTGCCGCCTCTATCGTAGGGTCGAAAAGCGCCCGCCACCGGAGGCGCGCGAACTGATCCGCTGGGTCGGCAGTCGCCAGACCGCACGGAACTGAAGCGGAGAGAGGTTGCAGGGACGGGCGGCCGTGGCCGCCGGTCTCTCAACCGACCTTGGGAAGAAATTGCCGTTCGCGTTCCAGGAGAATGCGTGACCAGTCCGGATGGAACTGGCTGACTTCAAGCATCTCCCGCACGCTGTCGCGATCCATGGGACGCGAGAAATAATAGCCCTGGCCTGCCTTGCAATCGAGCGACAACAGATGCTCGGCCTGGCCCTCTTCTTCGATGCCCTCTGCAATCACCCAGATGCCGAGCCCTCGTGCGATGTCGAGCAACCCTTTGGTGATCACCGATCCGCTTCCGGCGTCGGCCAGGCGGCGAACGAAGCACTTGTCGATCTTGATGACATCGACCGGGACCGTCAGCAGATGGGTGAGCGACGCAAAACCGGTGCCGAAATCGTCGAGCGCCACCTTGATGCCGGCCTCGCGCATGGCGCGGATCTCTTCGGCAATCACGTTGTCCTTCTGGGCGAGATAGACGGATTCGGTGACCTCGGCGACGATCGAGCTGGGCTGCAGGCCGACGCGGCTCACCGCATCGACGATCCGCTGCGTCAGTCCACCACGGTGGAAATCGGCGGCGGACAGGTTGAGACCGATACGCGAGAATTGCAGCCCGTCTCGCTGCCATTCGTTGCAAGCCGCCGCAATGCGCTCCAGCATGCGCTCGGTGATCTCGATCGCCACATGCGCATCCTTCATCGCCTCCTGAAAATGGGCGGCAGCGACGATGCTGCCATCGGCCATCTTCATCCGGCAGAGCGACTCAAATCCCATGATCCGCCCGGTGGCGAGTTCGACGATCGGCTGGTAATGGGCGTCGATGCGGTCCTCGCGCAGCGCCCGATCCACCTCCTGCACGGCGCGGAAGCGCTTGACGATGGAAGTGCCGAGACCCGGTGCATATTCGAGATAGCGCCCGCGTGCCCGTTCCTTGGCGTGATAGAGCGCGTAGTCGGCGTTCTGGCGCACCTGTTGCGGGCTGCGCTCCAGGCCGGCCTTTGCGCCGCCGAGTGTGGCGGCAGGATAGATCAGGTGCCCAGCGCAGTCGGCCGGCTCCTTGATCCGCTGGATCAACGCTTCGGCGAGTTCTGTCGGGTCCGTTGCCTCCAGACAAGGCACGATCACGGCAAACTCGTCACCTCCGAGGCGGAAGGTCATCTCTGCGGGAGCGCGATCCTGCAAGCGATGCGCCACGATCCGGATCAGGTCATCGCCGGCGCTGTGGCCGAAGGTGTCGTTGACCATTTTCAGATTGTCGAGGTCGATCAGCATCAGCGCCCAGTCCTGGCCGCGGCGCGACACGTCATCGATCGTCTCGTTGAAGCGGCTGCGGTTGGGCAGGCCGGTCAGGTTGTCGGTTTCAGCGAGCTTGCGTCGCTCGGCGATCCGCTGGTCGCGCTCTATGGCGATGGCGCAGAGATGCACGCAGGCTTCGACGGCCGCCTTTTCTGCATCCGAGGGACCGCGCGTGACACGGTAGTAGAAGGCGAAGGTGCCGAGCACCTTTCCGGCGCCGATGATCGGTGTAGACCAGCAGGCCCTCAGGCCGTTCGGCAAAGCCAGGCCTTTGTAGGGCTGCCAGTAGGGATGTGTGTCGATATCCTCGACCAGAACCGGCTCGCCGAAATGCGCGGCGGTCCCGCAGGAGCCGACGCCGGGTCCGATCGCGGTGCCATCGATGGCGGAGGTGTATTCGAGCGGCAGCGATGGACCGGCAAGATGCCTCAGCCGCCGCTCGTCGTCGAGCAGCAGCACCGAGCAGACGACATCGTCGCTGATCGCTTCCACCTCGCGGCAGAGTCTATCGACCGTCTCCGCCAGGGGATGCCCCGTCGCGATCATCTCGAGAATGGTGTTCTGCAGTTTCAGGAACATGGGCTTCGCTGCATTAGGGTCGTCGGCGATTAGATCAGCGCGACCTTAAACAGAGATTACGACTACCCGAAAATACCGGTGTTGGTTTCCACTTGGTTAACGCACAAGCATGGCCTTGATCGTGTCACCGCGTAATGCGCGCATTATCTGCGATACTGAGATGCCTGTAGTCGGTCTCTCCATCCGAAAGCTTGTCGCCGACGCGCTCCTTCCAGCGATATCCGAGGATCGCGCCCTTATCCGCACCCTCGACGATATTGCCGCGGATCACAGTTTGGCCGGCGCCCTCGACCACGCTCACCCGTATGCCTTCCGGGCTGTCGCGCAGGATGTTGTCACTGACGATGACATTGCGCAGATAGGGCCCCCAGCCGATCGCGAGCGCCGCCGTCTCAGCGCCTTCGACGAGATTGCCGCTGACCAGCGTGTCGGCCTCGACCGAGATGCCGAAGCCGAAGCTGCTGATCGTCGGCACATAGGGGCCCTTGTTGACGATCCGCCTGATGATGTTGTTGCTGACGGTGGACAGGCGCCCGCCATGGTCGAAATTGGCGACCGAAATGCCGATCGCTGCGCCATCGATGATGTTGCCGGATATCAGCGCGCCCTCGAACTCGAATTCGGCATAGATGGCCGTTTCGCCGGACCGGAAGGCCTGGTTGCCGCTGATCGTGATGTTGGAGGCAGAGTTGGCCCGGATCGCCGAGAAGGCGCAGTCCGACACATGGTTTTGCGACACCAGCACATTGTCGGCGCGAAAGACGTTGATCCCGTTGCCATACTGCCCGGTGCCGCCATTGGTCGCGCCGATCCGTGCCACCCTGTTGCCCGCAATGACGCTGCCGTCTTCGCCCTTCGTCCAGCGATGCACGAGGATGCCGCCATTGCCGCAGTCGAAGATCTGGTTGTTGCGGATCGAGAAGGCCTTGCCTTCGATCGCCCAGATGCCGGCATCAGTAGCGCCCGAGATGCGCGTGGTATCAATGCGGCCGCCGCAGCGTGCCAGATAGATCCCGCATTTGCGGCTGCCGGTGATCTCGCAAGCCTCGATCGTCACGTCGTCGACACTGCGGAAGGAGAGGAGCCCCTCGGTATAATCGGCAAGCCAGCGATTGGCGCCATCGAAGGTGAGGCCCGACAGGCTGAGGCGTCGGATGTCCTGGGCTGCGATCAGATGTCCGTCGCCGCGATAGACAAGTCGCGTCAGTCCCGGCACGCCGACGATCCGGCTGCCATCGCGCAATTCGAGATTGGCGACCTCATAGGTGCCGGCCGGCAGGAAGACCGGCTGGCCCATGGCCGCCGCTCGGTCGATCAGATCCTGCAGCTTGGCGCTCTGGTCGTCTTCGGTGCCCGGCAGGATCCCGGCTTCGGCCGCGTCGAAGCCGCCGCGCAGTTCCGCCATGGCAAGCGTCTGGGCGGATGCAAGGCGCAGGCCGCCGGGCAGGCCCGCTGTCGCAAAGAGCCCGCCAAGGCCGATCATGACCGAGCGTCGAGAAGGCATGTGTCCGTTCCGTTTACGGCTTTCACTGTCAGGCCAGAACCTTGGAGGAAGCGTGCAGCCCCGGCAAGAACAGGCTTAAAACAGTGTTAACGGTGCACGTGAAGCGCTTCGCCTTTGGTCTAAGCAATTTCAGGCAAAGACTTGAGCCAGATCAAGGAAACTTGCCGGGTTGATCCTATTGTCACAACAGAAAGACATGAACACGAAGGAAAACGATCATGCTTCGCCTCGCTGCAGTTCTCTATATCCTCGTCGCCAGCGCCGTTGGCGGTGCGGCGGTGATCGCGGTTCTGTCGCTCGACATGCGCGAAGGCTGGCAGATCGCATCCGCCTTCGCAGCCGGTCTCGTCCTTTCGGTCCCGATTTCGGCAATCCTGGCGAAGAAGATCTACAACGCCTTGCAAGGGCCGAAACCGGTCTGAGCCATTCCCTTCGGCGTGGGACGCAAGCCCTTCCTGTCCTGGCGGAGCGGGGAGGGTGGTGAACAACCAGTCCCATGACGACCGGCCGGCATTTTCTCGGGGGAGGGAGTGCCGGTCGGGTCGTTTCCGTTCCAGCTGCGCGCTGCCGTGCCGCCCTGAGACCGTCAGCCTTCGTCCTGCTCGAAGCGCTTGAATTGCGCCTCCAGGCCCTCGGTAAAGCGGGCATAGAGCCGCCCGAATGTCTCCACATCCGCGTCGGACCAACCGGCGGTCGCCTCGGTGATCGTCTCGCGCTTGATGGCCTCGATGTCATCGAGCACCTTGCGGCCCGCAGCCGTCACCCTGACAAGGCTGCGGCGGCCGTCCTCCTGCGAGGCCGCGCGCTCCAGAAGCCCCTGTTTGACGAGATCCGCAACGATCCGGCTGCCCCGCGAAGGATCGATCCTCAGCTGTTCGGCGATCGTGCCGACCGTCACCTCCTGCTGGCTGCCGATCCGCTTGATTACGCCGATGGCATCGAGGTCCGACAGTTCGAGCCCCGTCCCGATGCGTTGCAAGGCCATGCGCCCGATGAAGCGGCGGCCGATCAACAGCCGCATGCGCGTCATGGCTTGCCCGATGGCAGCCAGCGAGGCGTCGCCCCCTTCCGGCAGGCTGTCGGGCAGGGCATCCGCGGTTTCGGGCTCAGTGTTCGAGAGTTTGGTGTGCGAAGCAGGCATCATGGTTCCAGCATAGCAAAAGTTGAACGGTGCGGAAAGCAAAATGAATGCTTTTAGCAAATATGTGCTATTGACATATAAATGCGAGGGGCACATTTTGTGGCCAGACAGGAGCCCCCGATCCATGACCAGAGCCACCACCGCCGCCCCCACCGGGCCCGATCCCCGTTTCGAACCGCATCCGACAGCGAGCGCCACCGCCGCGCCGACAGCGGACAATACGCCGCTGGTCACTGATCCCAGGCTCCGCCTTTTCGTCTATCTCCTGCTGATGTCCGCCATGTTCATGGCGACCCTCGACAACCAGATCGTCTCGACGGCGCTTCCGACCATTGTCGGCGAGTTCGGCGAGTTGGAACGCTTCGGCTGGGTCGGCTCCGCCTATCTGCTCACGACCAGCGCCGTCATGCCGCTCTATGGCAAACTCGGCGATCTCTTCGGCCGCAAGTATGTGATCATGGCAGCCATCGCGATCTTCACGCTCGGCTCTCTGGTCTGCGGTCTTGCCGTCTCCATGGATACGCTGATTGCCGCCCGCGTGCTGCAGGCGCTCGGCGGCGGCGGCATCATGGTCTCGATCTTCTCGATCAATGCCGATCTTTTCGAACCGCGCGAACGGGCCCGCTACCAGAGCTATTCTAGCCTCGTGCTAATGGCCTCTGGCGCGCTTGGTCCAGTCCTCGGCGGCACGCTGTCGGATCTCTTCGGCTGGCGCTCGATCTTCCTCGTCAACCTGCCGATCGGCATCGCCGTCCTGATCGGCCTTGCCTTTCTGCTGCCTTATCGCAAGCCGAACCGCAAACCGAAGATCGACTATGCCGGTGCGATCCTGCTCGCCGGTGCCGTCGCCTCCATCGTTTTCTGGGCCGATAGCAGCCAGATCTTCGGCTCGCTGATCGCCTGGCAAAGCCTTGCCGTCGTCGCCTTCGGTGCGCTCTGCGCCATCGGCTGGGTGCTTGTCGAGCGTCGTGCCCCCGAGCCCGTCGTGCCGCTTTCGCTGTTTGCCAAGCCGACGATCAACCTGCTGCTGGTCATCTCGCTGGTCTCGGGCGCCATCGGCATCGGATCGGTCAACTACATCGCCCTCTATCTGCAAACGACGACGGGCCTCTCGCCCTCCATGGCCGGCCTGCTCTTCGTCGCGACAACAGGCGGCATCGCCATCGGCTCGATCGCCGCCGGTCGGCTGATCGCGAAAAGCGGCCGCTACAAACCCTTCTCGATTGCGTCTGCAGCCCTCGGCGTTGTCAGTCTTGGCATCTTCTCCTTCCTGCATGCCGGAACCCCGCTGATCTTCATCGCGCTGGTCATGCTGTTCCAGGGCTTTGGCGTCGGCATCGGCCAGCAGGTTCCGGTCATCGGCGTCCAGAATGCCGCTTCCCGCGCTGATGTCGGCGCCGCCACCGGAACGGTCACGCTGACGCGCATGGGCGGCGCCGCGATCGCAATCTCCATCTACGGCGCTATCGTCAGCTCCGGCCTCACCCAGGTCCAGATCGCGCTTCCCGGTGGCGTCGATTTCCGCAACCTCACACCCGAAGGGCTCGCCGCCCTGCCGGAGGCCGCCCGTGCCCTGGTTGCCAACGCCTATTCCGACGCCTTCGTGCCGCTCTTCCTGACGGCCTCCGGCATGATGGTGATCGGCCTGATCGCGGCGCTCCTCCTCCCCAATATCCGCCTGCCGCGCGAAGGCGAGGGCAAGCCCGCGGCCGCTGCCGGCGCTTAAACGTTGAGACAGAAATGAAAGACCCCGGCGTGCGAAGCGCCGGGGTCTTGTCTTGCAGGATAGCTTTTGGGTCGATCAGGCCGCGTAGCGCTGGGCGTTACCGTCCTTCTGGACCTTGAAGCGCGCGACGAGGGCGCGTAGATGCGCGGTCTCTTCGGCGAGCTTTGCGGTGCTGGCGGCGGCTTCTTCCACCATCGCCGCATTCTGCTGGGTCATCTGGTCCATCTGGTTGACGGCCATGTTGACCTCGGCGAGACCCGTCGACTGCTCCTGGGCGGCCGTTGCGATCGAGGTCACCTGGCTCGCAATACCGACAACCTTCGTCTGGATGTCGCTCAGCGCCTGGCCGGTTGAGCCGACGAGGTCGACACCTGTCCGCACCTCTTGCGAGGACTTGGTGATCAGCGTCTTGATGTCCTTGGCAGCCGTTGCCGAACGCTGGGCGAGTTCGCGCACTTCCTGGGCGACGACGGCAAAACCCTTGCCCGCTTCGCCGGCCCGCGCCGCTTCAACGCCGGCATTCAAGGCCAGAAGGTTGGTCTGGAAGGCGATTTCGTCGATCACGTTGATGATCTGCGAGATTTCCTTCGAGGCCTGTTCGATCCGGCTCATCGCCGACGTCGCCTCGCCGACCACGCCGGAAGAAGCCTCTGCGAACTGCCGGGCTTCCGTCACCATCTTGCTCGAATCCTGCGCCCGCTCGGTCGAGGTCTTGACGGCGACCGTGATTTCCTCAAGCGCCGAAGAGGTTTCCTCCAGCGAGGCGGCCTGGTTCTCGGTGCGGCGCGACAGGTCATTCGAGGCCTGGCGGATCTCGTCGGCGCCACCATTGATCGCATCGGCCGACTGGCGAACCTGCTGCATCAGGTTGCGCAGGCTGGCCATGGCCTCGTTCACATTCGTCTGCAAGCTGGCAAAGACGCCTTGATAGTGTCCTTCCATGCTCTCGGTCAGGTCGCCCTGGGCAAGCGCGGAGATCACCCTGCCGGTCTCGGCGATGCCGGCATCGACGGATTGAACCAGCGTGTTGACGTTGGCGGCGAAACGGTCGAGGTCCGGATTGTCGTAGCGCTTGGTGATGCGACGGGTGAAGTCGCCGGCAACGGCGGCATCGACCACGGTCGCAATGTTCGACTGCAGGTCGGCATTCTTCTCCTGCAGGGCTGCTTCCTGGGCAGCGATGTCACGGATCTTGATGGCGTTCTGCTTGAAGACGTCGACGGCCTTGGCCATCAGACCGATTTCGCTTTGGTGGTCGAGCCCTGGAATAGCGGTGTCGAGCTTGTTGTCGGCGAGCGAACCCATGGCGCCGGTAATCTGGCCAATCGGCTGCGTGATGCTGCGCGCAATGAAGAAGGCGATGAAACCGGCCATGAAGATGCCGACGGCCGCGAGCGTGCTGCCGATCACGACGGCGGTCTCCATCGTCGACTGGATGTTCGGCCCCAGCGTGTCCTGTTGCTTCTTCAGGTCTAGCTTGAGCTGCTCCACCGATTTCGACAGCTGATCCCCGGCGACGTTCATCGTCTCGCTGATCAACTGGTTCCGGCTCTTGATCACCTCATATACCGACTGGATGGCGGCTTCGTAGGTCGCCAATTCGGTCGCAAGCCTGTCGAGCGTAGCAGTCGCGGCGGGATCGGTTGAGCTCGCTTTGATTTCTGCGACTTCCTCACGCGCCTTTTCGGCAAACGTCTTGGCGTTTTCGAATGCGTCATCGCTGTTGTTCAGCAGGAACTTGTTGGTTCCCAGGCGGAGGCTGCTGATGTCATACTTCAATCGCTCGAGCGTAGCGACCGCCTCGACGTTCCCGGAGGTCGCAACAGACTCGCTGATTGCCTCCAGTTCCGCGGCCATCTTCGGCCCGAGTGTGTCGAGCGTTCCGTCCACGAGTTCTTCGCGCTGGGTCTGCAGCGTCACGACCTTGTCGAAGCCCTGCGCATAGGTGTCGATGATGCCGTGGTAGCCGGAAACGGCCGTTTTTGCCGTGTCGCTCAGCTTATAGCTCAGCATGGTGTCGACCGATGCCTTTGTCGTCGCAAGCCGCGTCGTCACATCCTGCTTCAGTTCGTCCGAAGGGTCGGCGCGAAACTTGCGGAAGGCGAGCCGCGCTTCCAGCATATTGGCCTGGATACGGCCCGCTTCGTTCGTCTGCCTCGCGCTCTCGCGATATTCCGCGAATGACGCCTCGTTGCTGAGGTTTGAATAGACGCCGGCCCCGGCGATGACGCCGAGCACGACCAGCACCGACCCAAAGCCCAGATAGATCTTGCTGCCAATCTTCATGTTGTGAAGCACGTTCGTTCGCCCTGCCCAGATGTGAAATGTTGAACGGATCGTGATCGAGACGCCTTAAAAAGTTATGAAACACTAATATCTGCAATACTAAAGATCATAGTTGCGTGCCGATCTGAAGGGGAAATACGACTTCCGGTAAAAGTCTATCCGAAGCAATTCCCCACATGCGGGCACCACGACGTCACAGCTCCAATTCGGGGGGGCAACATGACGGCGCACGCAAGTCACCCCCGGTCATAAGCTTCGCGCCAGCCGCAGCTGACAGGGTGCCGGCAACGATGTCAGTGAATCGGTGCAGCATGTTGAAGCCTCTCCCGTCCGGCCCGGCCTCCCTCCTGTCGAAGCGGCTCTTGTCGCTCGGCCTCGGTACGGCTCTTGTCGGCTCGCTCTCAGGCTGCATCCTGATGACCGATACCAGCCGCATGAACATCGAGGTCTTCCAGGATGAGGTGGCCCCGGTCTGGTACGATCCGGCCCGCACGCCGCCGGCCGCCGACCAGAGCGCACCGCAAAAGCGCGACCTTTACCGCACCCAGTTCCACCAGACCTATGGTCTGCCGGTCTCCAACCCGCTGCATCGGACGCTCTACGGCGTGATGGTCGATGACGGCCACACGCTTCCCGCCATCCCGCTCGACCGCGTACGCTCCGACATGCTGCGCCAGGAGGTGAGCTACCAGTCGACGGAAGCCCCGGGCACCATCGTCGTCGACACCAGGGCGCACTACCTCTATCTCGTCCAGCCGAACGGCAAGGCGATCCGCTACGGCGTCGGGCTCGGCCGTGACGGTTATGCCTGGTCGGGCCGGGGCGTGATCCAGCGCAAGGCGAAATGGCCGCACTGGACGCCGACCGACAACATGGTCGAGAACAATCCCAACCTCAGGCCCGTTTCCGCAGCCCGCGGCGGTCTAGTCGCAGGCCTCAACAATCCCCTCGGCGCGCGTGCGCTCTACATCTATCAGGACGGCAAGGATACGCTCTACCGTGTCCACGGCACGCCGGACTGGCAGTCGGTCGGCAAGGCGACGTCCTCGGGCTGTGTGCGGATGTTCAATCAGGATGTCATCGACCTCTTTGATCGCGTGCCCGACAACACCCCGATTGTTGTCATTTAGCGACACTCATTTGCGACCTTAGCCCTCTCTCCAAAACGTGAGGGGGTGGTAGCGTTGCTTTAATTGAACCTTTCCTGTTTGCATCGCATCATCGCGGAACAAAGCGCACCTCCCAGCGTCTTCATCCGCAGAACTGCTACAGGAAACTCATACCTAAATGTCCTCTACACCCAATTTGACCCGCCGTTCGCTTCTGTCCCTGACAGGCCTCGGCGCGGCATCCCTGCTGGCCAGCTGCACGACCACCTCCCGTCCGCTCCCGCCGGGCACCCGTCTGGAAGGGCCGGTCGTGCCGGCCGCACCGAGCGGCCGCACGCCCGAACTCGATGCAATGTATGGCGAGGTCTATGATGGCGGCTACGTCATTCCGGCCGTCCCGTACTGGCGCATTCCGGAGCGCTTCTATCGCCAGCAGGTGATCGATCCCACCGGCGAAGCCCCCGGCACCGTTGTCGTCGATACCCCGAACCGCTTTCTCTACCTTGTCGAGCGTGGCGGAACCGCCATGCGCTATGGTGTCGGCATTGGTCGCGACGGTTTTGCCTGGGGTGGCGCCGGCGTCATCCAGTGGCGTCAGAAATGGCCAAAATGGACCCCGCCGGATGAGATGATCGCCCGTCAGCCGGAACTGGAGAAATACTCGGTCCGCAACGGCGGCAAGCCCGGCGGCCTCGACAATCCGCTGGGTGCACGTGCGCTTTACATCTTCCAGAATGGTCAGGACACGCTCTACCGTCTGCACGGTTCGCCGGAATGGAGCTCCATCGGCAAGGCCGTCTCCTCCGGCTGCGTCCGTCTGATGAACCAGGACATCATCGATCTCTACGAACGCGTGCCGACCAAGGCAAAGATCGTCGTCCGCCAGTAACCGGCGTTCTTGATCGGATCGCGCGCGGCAATCACCGCAAGAAGACAGAAGGCCCCGCCGGTGACGGCGGGGCCTGTTTGCATTGCGGGGTCTCGAATGCTCGTCGAGATCAGGCGGCTTCAAGCGCCTTTTCGATCTCCTGAACCGTGTGGCCGGTCAGGTCCTTGTCGAGTTCGCCGACCAGCACCGCGGAGAGCTGCTTGTGGTAGCTCTTGCGCATCTCGCCGAGCGTCCGCGGCGCAGCAACGATCACGAGGCTCTTGATCTTGCCGTCGAGCACCTGCTTGTTCAGCATTTCGGTGACACCGTTGCTGAAGCCGTCCTCGTCCTGCTGGCTGTCGTCGGGATTGGCGGCGCTGCTGGAATGGCGGGCGCCGGACGGGATTTTCGAACCGTCAATCTCGTCGGACGGAATGGCCTTCAGCTTGATATCAAGAGCATTCCCTTCGTTCTGGAAGAGGCTCAGCTTCTCGCCGTCGGCAACGGCAATCACGGCATTCTGCGGTACTTGCATGGGCATTCTCCTTGATGGTCTGTGCGGCGCTCACCCGGAGGTGTCGTCACCGCAGTTGACCGAAGGACAACCCTTCGCGTGCAGATCGGTTCCTCGTTCCACCCGCCGGCCGAGGGGCGGATTGACGCGGCTTATTCCCGACAGCGAAATGGGCTGAACGAGCTCGCAGCACCCGCATTCATGCTGGCGATGGTCAGGCCATTGGCGACCTCGATGTCGGCCTCCGTCTGCGGACAGGCATCGATATCGGCAAGACAGCCGCTGTCGATGAATGCCTGGTTCCGGACCAGGAATATGTCCGAAACGCCCTCGCGTCCGACATGGTCGAGGATCTCGGCAAAGGCCTGCCGGTAGACGTCGCATTTCTTCCGCTGCCAGTCCGACCGTGCTTCTGCCGTGGTGCCGGCTTCCTGCGCCATGGCATGCGTGCCGGGCGCCATCAGTGTCGTTGCCAGCGACAGCGTGAAAGCCAGACGGACAATCGTCCGCCCAGTCATCGCGCAAACTCTTCAAAGACCGCTTCACCGATCTCGGCAATCGCCGCGTCCCGCGTCATCAGCGGATGTTTCCTGCCGTCCATGTAGATCGCAATGACGAGCGGCGCGCCTTGCGGCGGGCGCAGGAGCGCCACCACCCCACGCGTGCCATGCCCGCCCGCACCGCCGCGATCGGCGATTGTCCAGCCCTTTGGCAGCTTGGCCTGCAGCAGGCCGCCGGCCACGGCATTCGCCGCCATCCAGGCTTCCAGCTGGTCGCGGGCCGGTGGCGGGAGCGCGCCGTCCAGCAACAGCCGGTGAAGCGTCTGCGCCATCGCCTGCGGTGTCGTCGTGTCGCGCGGGTCGCCGGGTTTCGCCTTGTTGACCTCTGGCTCATAACGGTCAAGCCGCGTGGTCGCATCGCCGATGCCGCGCAGGAAGCCTGTCACTTCGGCCGGCCCGCCGAGCACTTTGAGGATCGCATTGGCGGCGGCATTGTCACTGGTCCGCAGCGTGATCTCGCAGAGCTCTCGCGTGGAGAGGCTCGTGCCGACCCGCGTCTCCGTCACCGGCGAATGCGGTCGCAGGTCCGCTTTTGTGATGCGTGTCGTCTGCTCGAGAACCGCATCGCCACCCGACAGGGCTGCCGCGCAGGCGAGCGACTTGAAGGTGCTTGCCATGGCGAAGCGCTCATCGTCCCGGTAGGCGACGACTGCGCCGCTGCCCGTGTCGATGACCGAAAGCCCGACCCGCATGCCGAGCTTCTGCTCCACGCGCTTGGCCGCCGCGACGATCTGGCCTTCGGCAGCCTGCACGGACGCTGGCATAGCTATGCCCAGGAGCATCAGCGGCAGAACGAGAAGCTGGATTTGGGCGGTGATACGGCGAGCGGTAAGGGTTCTCGATGGTGTCATGCGAATCTCTCCTTCTGCTGCCTGCATCGGGGGCAATCAAGGCATCAGGGAGGCACGCGGCAGGAGAGGCGGAGGGCCAGCGATCAAGCCGGATTGTCAGCCGCCGCCGTCTCGATCGCGGCCAGAACCTGCCGAGTTTCGCTGAGGTAGACCTGCATGGACGACTTGTCGTGCTCGATGGAATGGCATTCCTCGACCGTCTGTTCCAGCGCCGCCAACTGCTCCCTCAGCGCATCTGCCTGGTCGGGCGAGCGGACGGAATGGGAGAGGTCCGCGAGCCGGGCGGCAATCCGCATCAGCACGAGCGGCTGGTCGGCGCCCGCCTGGCGGATCGATCGGAAGCCGGTGTTGAGCATGCGGCGATAGTCGGAACGGCTGACGATCAGACGCAGCACTCCATCGTCATCGTGATACTGCCGATAGGGCAGGGGGCGCTGCTGCACCGCCTCGAAGGAGGCCGCCAGCCGGTCGACCACGGCGACTGCTGTGAAGGGGTCGTTGATCCCCGGCGAAAGGGCCCGAACCGCGATCTCGGTCAGCTGTCGTATGCTGAATTCGAGGTCCTGCGCGGTGGTGTTCTGCAGCCCGATGGTGAAGCAGGCACGCAAGGCTGCGATCGTCTCGTCGTCTATGTCAGTCCCTTCGCCGGTGTCTCCGGTAAAAATCGTGAAATGATCGCCTTCCGCCAACAGATACTGACCGGCCCTCACGGCCACGTCGATCCGCAGATCCTTTTCTACCGCGATGCGGGTCAACGCGGCATAATCGATCACCTGTACGTGCCCGACCGTCCTTAATGCCACCGGCTGACCTATGCCTGCAAAACGGGCAGCCTCTTCGACATGTTTCGTCGGTTCGCCGGGCAAAACCTCATCAAGGGTCACCAGCAGATTGCGATGCAGAGCCTGCACCATGTTGTCGGCGATGATCAGCCGCGCCACCTTGTGAATGTAGAACAAGAGCGACATCAGGCAGATCACGGTCAGCAGGCTGCCGACCGAGATCGCCAGATGCGGAACGCCGTCTTTGCCCAGCGTGTCGGAAATCATCCGCAAAACGAGAATGAGGTAGAGGATCGTGCCGATGAATAGACCGATGACGGACTGGATCTGCCGGTCGGACATGAACTGCGAAATCAGCCGCGGACCGAGCTGGCTGGCGGCAAGCGTCAGGATGACGAAGGTCACGGAGACAACGAGCGACGTCATCGTCATCAACCCGGCCAACAGGCTGCTCAGCAGTTGCCGCGCTGTCTCGGCCTCGCCGCTATAGAGCCACCATCCCGCGCTCACGACATCGGGCCCCAGAAGGTGTCCATAGCTGATCAGCAGTATGGCGAGTAGGGCCGAAAGGCCCGAAAAGATGAGAGGCAGAAGCCATAGCTTGCCACTGACGATATCGAAAAGATTGCGCGCCTTGTCCATTGTTCCACAACGTACAAGGCGGCAGTTTGCTCCGTAACCAAGAGTGAGAATCAGACAAGCTGTCGAGGCTCAAGGAGCGCCTTTTCAGGATCGGTTCTCCTCGATCGCCTCGAGATGGCCTTTCAGCCGCTTGAGACTGTCACGCAGGCTCTCGATCTCGGCAATGTCGCAGCCGATCTGGTTGCCGATCGTCGAAAAGACTTCGAGCGCTCGACCCTTCAGGGCGCGCCCTTCCTCGGTGAGCGTGATGAACACCACGCGTTCGTCGGCCGCATCCCGGCGGCGCGAGACGTAATGGATCTGTTCGAGCCGCTTCAGAAGCGGCGACAGCGTGCCGGAATCCAGGCCGACCTTTTCACCCAGCGCCTTCACCGAGAGATCGTCCTCCTCCCACAGCGCCATCATCACCACATATTGCGGATAGGTCAGTCCTAGAGGCGTGAGCAATGGCTTGTAGGCGCGCGTGAAGGCATGTGCGGCGCCGTAGAGCGCAAAGCACAGCTGCTTGTCCAGCCTCAGTTCCTTTTCCAGCGTTTCGTCATCCATAGCCCTTGATGAACCCCTTTCGGCATCTATTGTTTCCACAGTGACCAAAACTGGCGCACATTTCAATGCGCAAAAAACAATTGCGCGCAATTCAATTGTGCGCTATATAGAAATTCACCAACCGCAAAACAAGGAGAACATCCAATGGCTATTCTTTACACCGCACACGGACATGCCACCGGCGGCCGCTCCGGTCATGGCGCCTCCGACAATGGCGTCCTCGATGTCACGCTCACCACCCCGAAGGAACTCGGCGGCGACGGCGCAACCGGCACCAATCCCGAGCAGCTCTTTGCTGTCGGCTATTCAGCCTGCTTCCTCGGCGCGTTGAAGGCTGTTGCCGGCAAGGAAAAGGTGAAGATCCCGGAAAACGCCAAGGTCCACGCCGAAGTCGGCATCGGCCCCCGCGAAGACGGCACTGGCTTCGGCATCGAAGTGAAGCTTTCGGTCGAGATCCCCGGCATGGAGCGCGAACTGGCCGAGAAGCTGGTTGCGGCCGCCCACATCGTCTGCCCCTACAGCCACGCCATGCGCACCTCGACCGAAGTTCCGGTCTCGGTCATCTGATCGGTCTCAATTGAGATATCCACCGCCCGAAGGCCGGCCTCGCGCCGGCCTTTTTCATGTCCGCGTCGCATGCTCTTGAGCCGCGTCAATTGTCCGGGCCGGGCGCCGTCACTGCGCCGGTGCCAATCGCAACCGCCAGTCCAGCGGAAAGCGCAATAAGCGCGGAGGGGAACCCTTTGCCCTTGTTCCCGGTTGGACCTCGATACCCACAATCGAGGACGAAACCATGCAAACCACCACAGCCAATGCAATCTATGAGGATCATCGCCTGTCGCCGGATCTTCCGGTCAACGAGGTGACCCGTCACGAGATTCGCCGCAGCTACCCGGCATCCGCCTTCCGCGGGCCGCTGTTCGAGGGCCGCGACCGTGTGGCGCTCGCCATGGCGACAGTCATGTTGATCGGTCCGCTGGTCGCCCTGCCGCTTGGCCTCGGCTGAGGCAGCCGTCAGGCACTGACCTCCAGCAGTCCGCGGCGAAGGATCGCGGGGTCGGCCTGCATGCCGGCCTCGATCTCGCCATGCAGATCGGTCCAGATCGGCACTGCGCTGGACAGCGTACGCGCACCTTCCTCCGTGAGCCGCAGCCGCTTGCCGCGCTTGTCCTTCGGATCCGGCTCGATCGATACCCAACCGCGCGCCGAAAGCGGCTTCAGCGCGGCCGTCAGCGTGGTGCGATCCATGGCCAGAAGTCTGGCAACAGGCCCCATGGGCGGCGGTTCCGGCCGGTTCAGCGCCATCATCAGGGAAAATTGCTGGTTGGTCAGTCCGACCGGCTTCAGTGCTAGATCGAAGCGACGAGCGAGCGCGCGCGCCGCGCGCTGGGCATGCAGGCAAAGGCAGGTATCTTTGACGTGGATGGTCGTGGCGTAAGGAATCAGGGGCATGTTTGACATGGACTAAATATGTTGATATCAACCTAATTGTCAAGAGGAGGATCGGGAAAATGGAATATTCGGTTGTTTCGCGGGAAGGATGGTTGGAGGCCCGCAAAACCTTGCTTGAGCAGGAAAAAGAACTGACCCGTCAGCGCGACCGGGTGAATGCCGCGCGCCTCGCCTTGCCCTGGGTGCGCATGGAGAAGGATTACCGCTTCCAGTCGCCATCGGGCGAAAAGACGCTTGCCGACCTGTTCGATGGTCGCAGCCAGCTGATGATCAACCATTTCATGTTTCATCCGGATTGGGAGGCCGGCTGCGAGGGCTGCTCCTTCTTCGCCGATCATATCGACGGCATGTTGCCGCATCTCAACAATCACGACGTTACCCTCGTCACCGTATCGCGGGCGCCGCTCGAAAAGATCGAGGCCTATAAGCGCCGTATGAACTGGCGCTTCCCCTGGGTCTCGTCCGCAGGCAGCGACTTCAACTACGATTTCCACGTCTCCTTCACCAAGGAGGAGCTCGCTTCCGGCGCGGTGAACTACAACTTCCGCGAAACGCCGAGCGACCGGGCCTTCGACGAGCTGCCGGGTTTGTCCGCCTTCTACCGCAACGACGAGGGCGAGATCTTCCATACCTATTCGCAATATGCCCGGGGCGGGGAGGAGGCGCTGGGCACACTGATGATCCTCGACCACGCGCCGCTCGGCCGCAACGAGACGGGCACGCTGAGTTTCGTCAAGCGCAAGGACGAGTATGTCGCCAAGCCGGCTGAAAAGGCCGGTTGCTGCCACTAAGGAGGGTATCATGGAGTTTGCCAAACCCAGCGAACATCACCGTGTCCTCGACCGGCTGGTCGGCGACTGGCTCTTCCTGACCTCGACCGGGATGGAAGGCTACGACCCCGACGATCCCGAGAAGCGATGGACCGAAAAGATCCGCTCCATCGGCGGCCTCTGGGTGGTCGCGGAAGGTGAGGGCGGTATGGGTACGAGAGGCGGCCGTGCTACCATGATCATGACCATCGGTTACGATCCGAGCCTCGGCCATTATGTCGGCAGCTGGATCGGCTCGATGATGGACAAGTTCTGGGTCTACAAGGGCTGGCTGGAAGATGACGGCCAGACGCTGGTGCTCGAGGCCGAGGGGCCGAGCATGCAGGATCCGTCGCGGACCGAGACCTATCGTGATGTCATCCACTTCGTCGATGATGACACCAGAACCTTCTCGGGCAGCGTTCGCCAACCCGACGGCAGCTTTCACACCTTCATGACCAGCGAAGCAAAACGCATCGGCTGATCGCCGACAGATTGAGAGAGGGACTGCGCATGCATGGCACATTCATCTGGCACGAGCTGATGACCCCCGATCCGGCCGCGGCCAAGGCCTTTTATGGCCCGCTGCTCGGCTGGGAGCCGACCGATATGGAGATGGAGGGCTTTACCTACACCACCTTCGCCGTACCCGGTTTCCCTTCCGGCGTGGCCGGAATGATGGCATTGACCGAGGACATGAAAGGGCAGGGCATACCACCCAACTGGACCGGCTATATCGCCGTCGACGATGTCGACAAGACGGCCGCCGAATACGAGTCGAACGGCGGCGCGATCCACCGCCCGCCGGAGGATATCCCCGGCATTGGCCGTTTCGCCGTCGTCGCCGATCCGCAAGGCGCCGTCGTCTGCCTCATGACGCCGAAGATGCCGGATGGTGAAACCGGCAGCTGGCCGACCCCCGGCAGCACCGGCACGGTCGGCTGGAACGAGTTGATGGCCGGTGATTGGGAAAAGGTCTGGGACTTCTACGCCGGCCGATTCGGCTGGGAAAAGGACATGGCAGTCGATATGGGTGATTTGGGGACGTATCAAACCTTCAAGCTCGGCGATCGGGGCATCGGCGGCATGATGAACAAGACGCCGGAGATGCCCATGCCCTATTGGGGCTTCTTCTTCATCGTCCCGGCCATCGACTCGGCGATCGACAGGATGAAGTCTCTCGGCGGGCAGCTGATGTTCGGCCCCCATGAGGTCCCCGGTGGCGCCTGGATCGCAGCCTGCCAGGACCCGCAAGGCGCCTATTTCAATCTGACGGCGGCGAAGAAATGACATGAAAGAAGCCGGGGCAGCATCCGCAGCCCCGGCTTCCTGGAATTTCTGACTTGGTGGTCGTTTGCGCTCGGCTCAGCCGCGCTTCACGGCCTTTTTCACGGCACGCTTCTTCGGTGCAGGGGCCTGCTCGGCTTCGAGCGCTTCACGTTGCATGCGCAGCGCCTTCAGCGTTTCCGTCTTGCGTTCGCGCGCGGTCGCTTCCTGAGCGATCAGCGAACGGGCGACGCTGTCGGTCGTGGCTGCCTTGTCCTGCGGGGAAACCTTTTCAGGCTTGAAGAAGGTCTCTTTGGTGGCGGTCATGTCCGGATCCTTCCTGCAGCCTGGCTGCCTGTCTCGGCATGTCTGGTCCCTGCCCGCGTCGCAAACTGCGTTGCGCCTTCGTGGCGGGGAGGGCGGGTCCGCGCGCCCGAAGGCGCACGGATCATAGCGTCATTAGCGCGTACGCACTGCCTTCTTCGGAGCCGGCAGAAGGCCTTCGCGCTGCATCTTCTTACGCGCGAGCTTGCGCTGGCGACGAATGGCTTCCGCCTTTTCGCGCACGCGCTTCTCCGACGGCTTTTCAAAGGCGCTGCGGGCCTTCATCTCGCGGAAGAGACCTTCGCGCTGCATCTTCTTCTTCAGCACGCGGAGTGCTTGGTCGACATTGTTGTCACGAACGAGAACTTGCACGGTCGTTTCCTTTCCGGGCGTTGATGCCCGCTTGTTTTCGAGTTTCAAAGGAGGGGATACGACAGGCTAACGCGCCATGCCCCGGCGAAGATCCCGACAAAATCGGGCAAAGATGTGGATCGCGGCTGATGGCTTCGATCACAGGATAAACAAAAAAGGCCGGGCGGAACCCGACCTTCCCTCGCCACTCAGCCCCCTCTGCCGGTAAATCCGTTATCAGCGGGGGCGAGCGACAAATTATTAAGCGGCGCGCAGGTTGTCGGCCGAGCTCTTGCCAGAACGCTTGTCCTGGACGATGTCGTAGCCGATCTTCTGGCCTTCGACGAGGTCGCGCATGCCGGCGCGCTGAACTGCAGAGATGTGGACAAACACGTCGGCAGAGCCTTCATCCGGCTGGATGAAACCAAAACCCTTGGTGCTGTTGAACCACTTTACGGTACCTGTGTTCATAACGATTTCCTTTCAATCGTTGGGCTTGCCGCCGAGACATTCGACGGCTGGTATATCGACGTTGAAGGAAATCTGGCGTGCGCTAAAAGCGCGTAGACAAAGTCGCTCGCAATCTTCGATGCCGGCAATATAGGGAAAGGATGGCGTCGATACAAGCAAAAACCGGAAAACCGCTGTTTCAAGGCTGTTCACGAAGCGAAAGGCGCGCGGGAAGCGGCGGAAAACATTGCAGAAAGCGGCTTTTGCACCGCGGCGAAAAAGTGATGTGGCAAGCCGTGGAATACGCTCCTTCAATATTTCTTCATCATATCGTGAAGGATCGATATTTTTTTCAACGCTGTAGGCCGTTTCACGCAAAAACAGTACGACTTTCTTGACCTCTGCTTGCTACGACAACGCGCCACCTGCGGCTTGAAAAAGCCACCATCTGGCACGTCTCATCCCTCATCAACGGACCCTCCGATGAACAAGTTTCTCGCCGCAACCGCAATCCTCCTGATCACCGCGTCCACCGCACTTGCAGGCAGTTTTACCTTCCCCTCCGACGAGCCGGCCGCAACCGTGGAAATCCCCGATGACTGGCAGCCGACCGAGACCGATTACGGCGTCGAGGCGAACTCTCCTGACGCCGGCACCTATATCTCCTTCGACATTGCAGGCGCCGAAGACATGGACCAGGTCATGACCGACGTTTTCGGCTTCCTGGAAGAAAACGGTGTCGTGCCCGATCCGGCGTCTCAGAAAGAATCAAAGGACCAGCTGAACGGCATGCCGTTCGAGACCATCGACTGGAAGGGGACGGACAAGGACGGTCCCGTCTCCATCGGCGTGGGCATCATTGGCCTTTCTGACGAAAAGATCGCCATCGTCACCTACTGGGCATCCACGGAAACCGAAGCCCAGAACATGCCCGAAGTCGGAAAGATCCTCGCAACACTGAAGCCGGCCGGCTGATGAGCGCCGCTCGTCCCTGACCAGAAGACCAGCGTCCCGGTTCACAAGTGTTCCGGGACGCCATGCACAATGGCCGGCGAAATGCCGCAGCCGGACAAGCGACAGTGTTCCATGGCGACAAGGCCTCCATGATCTGATAGGAGAGGCCACCCGTTCCAGGAGTGACGGGCGATCTCTAAGTCACGAAAGCCAGCCGACCATGACCATTGCTGCGGGCCTCTCCTTCGGATGCCCCGTGTCGCGCGCCCCGATATCGGGCGTCATTAGCCTCTCTGCCGCCTTCCCCGATCAAACCAACCTTTCGGAGGCCGGCCTGTGAGCGCTGCATTCGATTACCGCGACGATCAAATCGTCGAAGACGAGACCCCTGACGCCAAGGCCTGGCTGAAAATCGTCAATACTTATCGCAAACCGGACCTGACGCGCTCGAGCTTCGAGCTCGGCGTCACGCTCGTGCCCTTCGTCCTGCTCTGGCTCGGTGCCTGGGCAAGCTTCGAATACGCCTTCTGGCCGGGCCTCGTGCTCGTCGTGCCGGCGGCAGCCTTCCTGCTGCGCCTCTTCATCATCCAGCATGACTGCGGCCACGGCGCCTTCTTCGCCCGTCGCTCGATCGACGACTGGACCGGTCGCCTGCTCGGCGTCCTGACCTTTACGCCCTACGACTACTGGCGCCGGGCCCATGCCGAACACCATGCGACCGCCGGCAATCTCGAGGAACGTGGCGTCGGTGACATCACCACGCTGACCGTTGCCGAATACAAGGCCCTGTCCCCGATGGGCCGCCTCGGCTACCGCCTCTATCGCAATCCGGTCGTGCTCTTCGGCATCGGCCCGATCTGGGTCTTCCTCTTGAAGCAGCGTTTGCCCTTCGGCATGATGAAGGACGGCGCTTTGCCCTGGGTCTCCACCATGGCAACGAATGCCGGCATGGTTATCATGGCGGCGCTGATGATCTGGCTTGCAGGCCTCGATGCTTTCCTCATCGTGCATCTGCCGATCGTGCTGCTCGCCGGCGCATTGGGCATCTGGCTCTTCTACGTCCAGCACCAGTTCGAAGACACCCATTGGTCCAACCCTCCGGAGTGGCAGTTCCAGCACGCCGCTCTCCACGGCGCCTCGCACTACGATCTGCCCTGGGGCCTGCGCTGGCTGACCGGCCATATCGGCGTGCACCATGTGCATCACCTGTCGAGCAAGATCCCCTTCTACCGTCTGCCGGAAGTCCTGCGCGATCATCCGGAGCTGAAGACGATCAGCCGCATCACACTGATGCAAAGCTTCGCCTGCGTGAAGTTGGTTCTCTGGGACGAAGCCCGCGGTCGTCTGGTGTCGTTCCGGGAAGCCAGGCGGATGGCGGTCGCCTGAGTCCACGACACGACTACCGGTTTTTCGCAAAGTCTTTACGCCCGTCGCTCCAGAAGCGGCGGGCGTTTCATTTGCAGTAGTGCTGGCACGTCTCTAACCGCCCTGGCCGGAGGTGTCCCACCCCGCCACCCACAACTTCCGCAGCCGGTCCCCCTCGCGGCGGAAATGTGCGCCTGTCGCCCGGCAGTCTCTCATCCGGTCAACCCGGAAATTACGGATGCCCTCGCGCAGCTCGCACCAGCCGACGACCACCGCCGCCTCCGAGTAATAAATCAGCGCGATCGGCCGGATCCGCCGTGTCGTTTCCTCCCGCTGCTCGCTGACATAGTCGATCTCGAGCGTCCGCTCGTCACGGATGGCGCGGCGGATCATCGAAAAGTCGATGGTCTCAGGGGCCTCGGCCACACGCCCCCAGGCATAGAGCGTGCGCGACACGATCGCCTCCTTCAGCGGGGCGGGCACGGCAGCCGCGATCTTGTCGAGCACGCGGACCGACGCCTCGCGCAGCTCTGGGTCCGCCGTGCGTTTGGTCAGCGCCATGCCAAGCACGATCGCCTCGGTTTCCTCCGGCGTGAACATCAGGGGCGGCAGGTGAAAGCCGGGCCTCAGGATATAGCCAATCCCGCGCTCGCCCTCGATCGGCACGCGCATCGCCTGGAGGGCTGCAATATCGCGGTAGATCGACCGCTGCGTGACCTCCAGTTTTTCCGCGATCTGCTGCGCCGTTATCGGGTGGGCAGCAAGCCTTAAGGTCTGGATGATCTCGAACAGCCGGGACGCCTTGCGCATGGGTCAGACCTCATCTCAACTGACACACCTTTGTCAGTAGCCCTTGTCTAAAGCATCTCCAAAGCATTGAAAACAGGCCATTCCCCGCGCATGGCCTGCCCATTTAAGGAGATCCTACTGACATGACCTATGCCGAAAACCTCTGGCTCTTCTCCGCCCTGCTGGCGGGCATCATCATCGTGCCCGGCATGGACATGATCTTCGTTATCGCCAATGGCCTGACCGGCGGCCGCCGCGCAGGCGTGGCCGCCACGTCCGGCATCATGCTGGGCGGCGTCTTCCACACGCTTTTCGGCACCATCGCCGTGACAGTCCTCTCGACGCTGGTCCCGCAGCTTGCCGGCCCCATGCTGGTGATCGGTTCGGCCTATATGATCTGGATCGGCTATACGCTGGCCAGAAGCGCCATCGTCATCGACGGCATTGAAGCCTCAAACCTGCACCGGACGGCCCGCATCTTCGGCCAGGGACTGATCACCTGCCTGCTCAACCCGAAGGCCTGGCTCTTCATCCTCGCCGTGTATCCGCAATTCATGCGCCCTGAATATGGGCCCTTCTGGCGTCAGGCGCTCGTCATGGGCGCGCTCACCCTCATGCTGCAGGGGCTGGTCTATGGCGGGCTTGCTTTCGCTGCGGCCAAGGGGCGGGATGCGCTGGTCTCGAAGCCTGAAGTCACCATCTGGATCGGCCGCGCCGCCGGCTGGCTGCTGGTTGCCGTGGCGGCGCTGATGCTGGTGGAAGGGTGGAGGAGTTGGTGAATGGCTCGGGAGGGCGGAACGGGGCAGGGGTCTTAAAGCCCCACCGCCTTTCGCAGCACCTCGTTCATCCGCGACTGCCATCCCTCGCCACCCGCCTTGAACCGCTCGATCACCTCTTGGTCGAGCCGCAGGCTGATCGCCTTTTTCGTCGTCTTCGCCTTGGGACGACCAAGCTTGCGGTCGATTGCCTCCGCGAGATCCGGAAACACCTCGCGGAAGGGGCGGAACTCCTTCAATTCCTCTTCCGTCATTTCCGGGTTGTCGGGATCAGACGCAATCATCGCCTGAATATCGGCCTCTTCCGCGTCCGTAAGCGGGCGGGCCGATGAGAATTTGTCCTTCATGCCTCGCTCCTTTCCCGACGGCTCGCCGGACGCATGGAGATGATGGAGATTGCTTCGCGCCCCATCGGAAGAAAGACGACTGCGACGATAGCGCGACCCTGGAACTCTCCGACCGCGATCGCCCGACCGGTCTTCGCCATCCGGATCGAAGCAGTCAGGAAAAAACGACAGATCGAGTTCGGCAAAGTCGAGGCTGTGCTTCGCCAGATTCTGCTGCCGCTTCGGTTCATCCCAGACAATCACCGTAGTTCATGTATATACGGAAATTCCGCAAGCCGGCATCCTGCCAATCTGGGGTCTTTTCGTTCAGCCCCGGGCAGGCAACAGGATCACCGCTGCGCCGACAAGGCAGATCGCGGCACCCGTCAGGTCGAAGCGATCCGGCCGCTGCCCCTCGATCAGCCAGAGCCAGACAAGCGATGCGGCGATATAGACCCCGCCATAGGCGGCATAGGCGCGGCCCGCTGCCTCGGAGGGGACCAGTGTCAACAGCCACGCGAACACCGCAAGCGACAGAAGGCCGGGCACGAGCCAGAGTGGCGAGCGGTCGAGTTTCAGCCAGGCCCAGAAGGCAAAACATCCGGCGATTTCGGCAAGGGCAGCCAGCGGATAGATCAGCAAGGTCATGGGCGCCATCCTGCCATCTCATCGGCGAGGGCGGAAGGGCATAATGGCATGAGGTCAGAGGCTCAGGCGGATCGGCCCTGAAGGTTGAGTACATGACAGACGCGCGGGAGAAGCTCCGCTTCCTTCGGGAAGCAGACGAAGAAGCCTTGCACGCTGTCGAAGCCGAGCTGCACGGCGATTTCCATCTGGTCTTCGTTCTCGACGCCGGCTGCCGTGACGATCATGCCGAGATCGTGGCCGAGCGCGATGACATGGCGCACGATCGCCTTGTCGACGGCATTGGTGAGCGCGCTGCGCATCAGCGAATGGTCGATCTTCAAGCGCCGGAAGCTGTGGTTGCGGAGCGCCGTAAGCCCGGCATGGGTCGCGCCGAAATTGTCCATGGCCAGCGAAAAGCCGCAGTAATGCAAGGCTTCGAGCGCCAGACTGACCGGCTTGGCCAGCGGGCCATAGAAAGCCGGCTCTGCAACCTCGATCTCCAGCATATCGGGTGTCAGCCCGAAACCCTGCACCATGTCGGTCAGCCGCAGGGCAAAATCGCCGGAACACAGATCGAAGGCCGTGGCATTGACACTGATCCGCCCCATGTCGTGGCCCTCGGCCCGCCAACGCGCCGCCTGGCGCAGTGTCGTCGATAGCACGAAATCACGGATCGACAGCGACATCATGGGATCGCGAAAGACGGCGCGGAAGTCCTGCGCGGCCGCCAGTCGACCAGGCGCAATGCGCCAGCGCAGCAGTGTTTCCACACTGTCCACTTCCCGGTTGTCGACGGAATAGATGGGTTGGTAGGTGAGCTCAAAGCGTCCGCGTTCCAGCGCGCGCTTTGCATTGTTGACCAGAACGACGTGATCCAGACTGCTGTCCAAGCTCGACCCCATGAATTCCCGGAGACAGGTCCGCGAATTGTATCAGTGATGAGTATATATCAGGTATGGTTGCACGGAAGTGAACAAAAACCCGCCGATAACGGCGAGCTTTCGTCACTCAGTTCTTGTGGCGCGCGAGAAAAACGCGAGCCGTCACCGGCGAAGACTGCCGAGGATACCGCGAACCAAGGCACGGCCAACCGAGGTCGCAACGGAGCGTGCCGCACTTTTCATGGCGGCCTCGATCACCGTTTCGCGCTGATAGCCGCCGGAGCGTTTCGTCGTTGTCGTCTTGCGGCTGTTCTGCGTCTCCTCGGGCTCGTCGCCGAAGCCGGGCAGGGTCCAGCGACCGGCAGCGCTGTCTCCGCTTTCCGCCTTCTCCTCCGCCGCGCGCCGCGCTGCCTCGGCGTCTGCGGCCTTCTTCGCCCGGGCGGTGAGGATCTCGTAAGCCGATTCCGAATCGAGATCGATGTCGTATTGCCCGGCGACCGGCGACAGGTTCATCACCTTCTGCCGTGTGGCGTCGTCGATCGGTCCCACCTTGCCCGAGGGCGGGCGGATCAGCGTCCGCTCGACCATGGAAGGAATGCCCTTGGCTTCGAGCGTCGACACCAGCGCCTCGCCGATGCCGAGCTGGGTGATGGTATCAGCACAGTCGAAAGCGGGGTTCGGCCGGAAGGTGTCGGCCGCTGTCTTGACCGCCTTCTGCTCGCGCGGCGTATAGGCGCGAAGCGCGTGCTGCACCCGGTTGCCGAGCTGGGCGAGCACGGTTTCCGGCACGTCGAGCGGGTTCTGCGTGACGAAATAGACGCCGACGCCCTTGGAACGGATCAGCCGCACCACCTGCTCGACCCGCTCGATCAGCACTTTTGGCGCGTCATTGAAGAGAAGATGCGCCTCGTCGAAGAAGAAGACGAGCTTCGGCTTGTCGAGATCGCCCACCTCAGGCAGTTCCTCGAACAGCTCAGAGAGCAGCCAGAGCAGGAAGGTCGCGTAAAGACGCGGGTTCATCATCAGCTTGTCGGCGGCCAGAATCGAAATCGCCCCACGCCCGTCATGGGTGGTGCGCATGATGTCGGTCACCTTGAGCGCCGGCTCGCCGAAGAAATTCTCCGCGCCCTGCTGCTCGAGGATCAGCAATCCCCGTTGAAGTGTCGCGATCGAGGCCTTGGAGATGAGACCGAACTGGCTCGAAAGCTCGGTCGCATGCTCGGCCATGTAATTGAGCAGCGCCTGCAGATCCTTGAGATCCATCAGCGGCAGCCCACCCTCATCGGCAATCTTGAAGGCGATGTTGAGCGCGCCTTCCTGTGCCTCCGAAGCGTTCATCAGGCGCGAGAGCAACAACGGTCCCATCTCGGCGACGGTGGTGCGCACCCGATGGCCCTTCTCGCCATAGAGATCCCAGAAGATGACGGGGAATTCGGCGGGTGCGTAATCGGTAAAGCCGATCTGTGTCGCACGTTGCGTGATCCAGTCCTTCGGCTCGCCCATGGCGGCAACGCCGGAAAGGTCGCCCTTGATATCGGAGGCAAAGACGGGAACGCCGGCCTCGGAAAAGCTCTCGGCCAGCACCTGTAGCGTCACCGTCTTGCCGGTACCCGTCGCGCCGGTGACGATGCCGTGGCGGTTGCCGTATTTCAGCGCCATGTATTCAGCCTTGTTGAGGCTGTCGTCCGGGTTGCGGCTGGTGCCGAGATAGAGCGAGCCTTCTTGCAGCATGCGGACGTTTCTCCCATCGTCATCAGGACTTCAGCTTGCTCTTATAGGAGGAGTGTGGAACATCGACAACGGTCGGATGTCTCACCTTGGTACGGTCCTTGGCGTCAAGGCGGTCTCGGGTGCTCTGCCGGGTCCGTCCTGTCCCCGGCAATTTTTGTCACCCCAGGGCTGGACCGCTTGAGTTCACCGTGAACATCCATTACGTTGACGTTAACGTCAAAATCGCCTCAGGAGGACTTCGAGAATGAGCGAAATCGTCACCCGCATCGCCGACAGTGTCGGCATTTCCCCGGAAAAGGCTGAAACAGCCCTTGGCATGATGCTCGGCTTCCTGCAGCGCGAAGCAGCCGACGGCCCGGTCGCCCGCATGATCGAAGCCATCCCCGGTGCCGCTGAACTGGTCGCCAAGCACAATGGCGAAGGCTCTGGCGGCGGCGGCCTGCTCGGCGGCCTGATGAGCGCCATCGGCGGCGGCGGCATCATGGGCCTCGGCCAGCAGCTGATGTCGCAAGGCCTCGGCATGGGCGAAATCTCGACGCTTGCCAAGGAAACCATGGCGGTTGCCCGCGAATACGCTGGCGCAGACGTTGTCGACGAAGTCGTCGCCTCGGTCCCGGGCCTCAGCCAGTTCGTCTGAGACGAGCGATAGGTGTGAAATGACAAAAGCCGCCGGGGCAACCTGGCGGCTTTTTGCGTTCTCGTCACCGGCGCCACGACGCTTGCGACTGCTCCTCTCCCCTCGGGGAGAGGGTGGCCGAGCGAAGCGGAGGCCGGGTGAGGGGGAACCACAAGCACCTTGCCGCCCTATGGTTGCGGGCGCCGAAACCCGCAGCTAGTGTCGCGATCACTTGAAACGCTGGGGTGAGCATACTGATCCGAACCTATGCCGATATCGAGAAGCTGGAGGGCGAGGACGCGCTCAGTGAGGCTGAGCGGTTGCTCCTAAGTAGCAGTATCGCTGGTCTCGTTGGCCTGATGATGATCGCCGCACAACTCACCTGGAACGCCGGCGACTTCGCCCCCAACTCCGCCGTCATCCTCACATCGCAAGACTGGAAAGCCATCGCCGACGGCCCCTCCGAAAACCCCGCCGCCGACTGGACCGCTCCCCAAGCCCCCGGCAAGGACTACGAGACCTTCTACGCCTTCGCCTATGCCCTCGATGTCGTCGTGCCCGTCCTCGACCTCGGCCAGACCGATGCCTGGGCACCGTCCCCGGCGCGTGGCGAGTGGGGCTACCGGCTCTTCTACCTCCAGAAGATGTTCATCGTCGCAGGCTGGGTCGTCACCTCTATCGCCGCCGCCGCCATCTCCGGCATGATCCGCCGCGACGACTAATCCCCTCACATCCCCTCATGCGGCGTGGCGATTGCCACCCGCGATGGTGCCACCTGGAAATCCCGGGGCAGCATGCGGTGATGCGCCATGACCATCTGGCAGGCGCTGCGGGCATCCTGGCGCAGATCGTGATGGATGACAAAGGTCAGGCGGCCCTCCGCCAAAAGCGCCTTGTTATCGGCGTCGAGGTCATGGGCGGCGATGACGTCGATCCGGCGCCGCTCCTCGGCAAAGGCGCGCAGGATCGCCCGGTTGCCGCCGCCGATCGAATAGACGGCGCGGATCTCGGGATCCGCGACAAGCGCCGCCTTCACCAGCCTTTCCGTCGTGCGGTCGACGCCGAACCCCTCTGATATCGTCACGATGCCCAGATGCGGCGCGTCCTTTTTGAGCGCATCGCGAAAGCCGCGCTGGCGCTCTTCCTCGCCGGAAAATCGGGCGCTCGATAGCGTGACCAGCACCTTGCCCGCAGCTGGCCCCGCCATGCGGGCCAGCAGATAGGCGGCCGTTGCCCCCGCCACCCGATTGTCCATGCCGACGTAACCCTGCCGCACAGTGGCGGGCAGGTCGGTCACCAGCGTCACCACAGGAATGCCGCTGTCCATCAGCTCCGCCGCCATCTCGGCGATCGCTGGCGTCGAGGGCACCTTGACGACGACGCCATGGCTGCCGCGCCGGCGGATGCGCTTGAGGATGGCGAGAAGATCGCGCTCCTCCATGGTCTCGGCCACGTGAAAGCGCGCCGAAAGCGAAGCCGGCCGCATGCCCGGCAGCTCGGCTTCGAAGGCCGCGCGCACGGCGTTCGAAAATCGCTGCGGCGTTTCCATGACCACGTCGATGATGAGGCGCCGCCCGCCGATGCGTGCCTCGGCATATTGCCGCTCCAGTTCCGCGATCGCCGCCTCGATGCGAAGCCCCGTCGCCTTCGCCACATGCCCGCGTCGGTGCAGGGCCCGATCGACGGTGGCGAGACTGAGGCCCGATTGCAGGGCGATGTCCTTGAGCGGAAAGGGCGGGCGCATGGGATCGGCCTTGAGGTGTTTTTGAGGTGTTTTGCCGCTCATCTCTCGCCCGTCGCCTGACTATGGTCAAGGTGGATGAGGAATTCGGGAGGACATCATGGACCAGAGAACACTGACCAGCCGTCGCCGCGACAAGGTCTGGCTCGACAGCCAGGCCGGCGACATCGAGGCCTTCAAGGCGCTGGTGGCGCTAAAGACCAGGCGCGAAGACTGGCCATTCGCCGCCGGCGTCGAGAAGAACGTGCTCTTCTATGATGGATCGGCCGTGCGCGACATCGCCCGCGACCCGGAGGCCCGCCGCGAATTGATGGCCGAGTGGGTCGAAGCCTTCTCGAATGGCCCCGGCGTCATCGTCATCCGCAATGCCATTGCCGACCTGTCGGTCGTCGATCGCGCCACCGAAGTCTTCAACGCCATCGTCAAGGCCGAGAAGGAAGGCGGCAAGGCGGCCGCCGACCATTTCGCCAAACCCGGCGCCAATGACCGCATCTGGAATTCGCTGCAGAAACACGCGCTCGCCGACCCCGACAATTTCGCCCGCTACTATGCCTCGGACGCGATCGCCATGGCGTCGGAAGCCTGGCTCGGCCGGGGCTACCAGATGACTGCGCAGATGAACCGGGTAAACCCCGGCGGCAAGGCGCAGGTCCCGCATCGCGATTATCACCTCGGCTTCATGTCGCCGGAACAGATGCAGGCCTATCCGGGCCACATCCACGCCGTCTCGCCACTGCTCACCCTGCAGGGCGCGGTCGCCCATTGCGACATGCCCGTCGAAAGCGGCCCGACGCTCTTCCTGCCCTATTCGCAGTCCTTCTTCGAAGGTTATCTCGCCTTCGGCCGTCCCGAATTCCAGGCCGTCTTTGCCGAGAGCCACGTGCAATTGCCGCTCTCGAAGGGCGACGCCGTCTTCTTCAATCCGGCCCTGATGCACGGCGCCGGCAACAATGTGTCCGCCGATATCTGGCGCATGGCAAACCTGCTGCAGGTGTCCTCCGCCTTCGGCCGCGCCATGGAAAGCGTCGACCGCGATGCCATGTGCAAGGCGGTCTATCCGGCGCTGCTGGCGGCCGAGAGGGCGGGCGCGCTGACCTTGGCCGAAATCGCCAATGCCATGGCCGCAACGGCGGAAGGCTATGCCTTCCCGACCAATCTCGACAGCGATCCGCCGGTCGGTGGCCTTGCGCCGAAGACACAGAACACCATGATGGCGGAAGCGCTCAAGGCGGGCATGGAACCGGAGGCCTTCGCAGCGCTCGTCGAGACACAGGCTGCCAAGCGCAGGGCATGAGGAAGACAATGGGAAGACTGGACAACAAGATCGCCGTCGTTACCGGCGGCACGCAGGGGCTCGGCGCGGAAGTCGCCCGGCTGTTTGCCGAGCGCGGCGCAAAAGGCCTGGTCATCTGCGGTCGCAGCCGCGACAAGGGTGAGGCCAAGGCGCGTGAGATCACCGAGCGCTACGGCACCCCGGTGCATTTAATCTCAGCCGATCTCGGCGAGGTCGCCGACTGCCGCCGGGTGATTGCCGCCGCCGATGAGAAATTCGGCCGCATCGACGCGCTGGTCAATGTCGCTGCCATCACCGATCGCGGCACCATCCTCGACACCGACGAGGCGCTGTTCGACCGCATGTTCGCGATCAACACCCGCGCGCCCTTCTTCCTGATCCAGGATGCGGTGAAGCTGATGTTGCGTGATGGTATCGAGGGCACCATCGTCAACATCTCCTCGATGTCCGCAATGGCCGGCCAGCCCTTCATCGCCGCCTATTGCGCCTCCAAGGGCGCACTCGACACCTTGACCCGCAATGTCGCCTTCGGCCTTTTGAAGAACCGCATCCGCTGCAATGCCCTCAACATCGGCTGGATGGCGAGCGACGGCGAAGATCGCATCCAGCGGGAATATCACGGCGCGCCCGCCGACTGGCTGAAGGAAGCGGCCGCCCGCCAGCCCTTCGGCCGCCTCGTCGATCCGGCCGAGGTCGCCCGCGCCTGCGCCTATCTGTCGTCGGAGGAAAGCGGCCTGATGACGGGCGCCACGATCAATTTCGACCAGTCGATCTGGGGCGCCTATGAGGACAGCCCGCACCCGAAGGAAAAGATGACGCTCTGAGGGGAGGCGAGGGAAGTCGCGGAACCCCCGACGTGGCTTCCCTCACAGGCCGAACCGGATCACATAGCGCGTGCCGCCGTCCATCTCGCGGGTGATCTCGCCGCCCACCTGCTTGACGAAGGCATCGACGAGGCGGGTGCCGGAGCGCCGCGCGGTCTCCTCCTCCATGCCGATGCCGTCATCGGCGATGGTGAGGCTGGCCTGGCCGTCGTTTTCTGCTGTCAGCGTCAGGCGGATCGTGCCGGTCTCTCGGTCGGCAAAGGCATGTTTCACCGCATTGGTCACCAGTTCCAGCGCAGCAAGCGCCAGCGGCGAGGCCCGGTCGGCAGGCAGGAGAATGCCGCTCGGCAGAACGGCTTGGAGCGTGATGGCCCGGTCTTCCGGCACCAGCGTCGCCGGATCGCAGGCGCGGGTCAGGAGCTCGCCGAGATCGATTTTCTCGCCGTGGCTGGAGCGGTAGAGCAGGTCATGCACCTCGGCGAGCGCTCTGACCCGCATCTGCAGCGCCTGCACGTCGAAGCTGCCGCGTCGGGCCTGCATGTTGATGAGGCTCGTCACCAGCGCGAGATTGTTTTTCACCCGGTGATTCATCTCGCGCATGAGTTCGGCCCGTTGATGCGCGAGGTTCTCAGCTTCTGCCCGCTTCAGCGCCTGCCGGTCGCTTTCGCGCTGTGCCAGCATGCTGCGTCTCGCAAGCGACGTCGCAACCAGCGTGAAGGCGCTGATGGCAAGCATCAGCAGCCAGACGGGCAGGGCGCTGCGGATCGTGGCTGCACGGATGCCGTCGATCGGCACACCGAAATTGGCGACGAGGGGTATGCCGCCGAGCCGGCTGAAGGCGTAGATGCGCCTGATACCGTCGGAGATCGCCAGCGCCTCGTAAACCCCTTCATTGCCGAGCGCCATGTTCTGCCGCGCCTGTGTGTCCGGGGTAAGGAAGATAGGCTCGGACGGGACCTGGCGGACCAGGAGCTTGCCATCGTCGCGGGTAAGCGACGCCGCCTCATTATCCTGCGCTGCGACATCGCGCAGGAAGGTGCGGCTGGTGTCGGTGGCGATCGAGGAGACGATCATGCCGCGGAAATCATTGGTGACGAAGGGTGTCGCCACGATGATCGCGTCCTCGCCGCCCGGTTCCAGCTTGATCCGGTCAATATAGAGCCGGCTGCCTTCCCGGATCGCATCGACATAGTCGCGCGCGCCCATCGGCGTATCGACGGGGAAGGCACGGCTCGAAGCAATCATCCGCCCTTCGTCGCTGATAACAGCCAGTCCGAAATTATCCGGCTGGCGACCGTCAAGGCCGGCGAGAAAACTGTGAAAGGCTTCTGAAAGCAGGAAGTCCGCAGGCTCGCCGTTCACCCGGCTGCGGGCCGCGCCATGCTTGATGATCTCGGTCTCGATCAGCCGCTGCGAGTATTGACGGACAAGCGTGACGGTATCGACCGCATGATCGGTGGCGATCGCCTTCTGCTCCTGCCAGGCGATCCCGCCCCAGATCAGCCCGCCAACGACCGGGATCAGGACACTCCCGATTTGAATGGTCCGGAACCAGCGTAACACCATGTCGGGACCCCAGACTGCCAAGCCGTGCGCCCTTTCGAAATTGCGTCGAAAATTGTTCAAGGCTGTCCTTATAGAGCAGTTTGGAACCACCATTGCAACACGATGACCGGTCTGCCGCGACAGTTTCGCCGCCGTGGGTCGGAACGAATTGCGTCAACCGCCGTTCGACAAGGAGATAAAAACCCAAGGACATTCAAGGAGAAAGACGATGACGTCTGACCATGAAAACCATCGCGAGGAAGGCGTTCGCAAGCTGCCCGAGACCACTGGCACCACACCCCGCAACGATGCCCTGCGCGAGGCGAACCGGCTCGGCTCCGACACCTACCTGGTGGATCAGGATATGGAAGACAGCGACCAGCGCGAGGGACAGGACGGACCTGACGGTCGCCCATCGCCGCTTGCCAACGCCGACAATCCGCAGCGCTGAATGACCGGGAAGGAGCGAAGGCATGGACTGGCAGGAGATGCTGTTTCAGGGCTGGACAGGCATGGCGCGCACCATATTTGTTGGAACGCTCGCCTATATCACCCTGGTGCTCTTCCTGCGCATCTCTGGCAAACGAACGCTCGCGAAGCTCAATGCCTTCGATCTGGTGGTGACGGTGGCGCTCGGCTCGACGCTCTCTGCCGTTCTCCTGCAGGAATCGATTGCGCTCGCCGAAGGGGCAACGGCGCTCGGATTGCTGATCTTCCTGCAATACATCGTCACGTTCGCCTCGGTTCGATCGAAAAGCGTGGCGAAGGCCATCCGCTCGGAGCCGACACTTCTCGTACGCAACGGCAGTTACTGCCACGACGCCATGATGCGACAGCGCATCACCGAAGACGAGATCATGAGCGCGGCGCGCTCCAATGGCCGCGACAGTCTCGATGAGGTAGCGGCCGTGGTGCTGGAGAGTGACGGTACGCTCAGCATCATCGGCAAGCCGGGATGATCACGCCTTTTCATCCTCTCCGCCGTCCGTCTTGCCGCGATGCAGGCTTTGTTCGCCGCCTTTGCCCTGCCAGGGCCAGCGACCGGAAATCTCCACCTCCAGCGACAGACTGAGAAAGGTTCTGATGATGACGATCACGCCGAGCACCAGCACCGAATCGAGCGTCGGCTCGATCGCCACCGTATTGATGATGTCGCCGGCCACCATCAGCTCGAGCCCGAGCAGTATCGCCCGTCCCATGCCGGCCCTCAGATCCCCGTAGGCGTCCAGGCCGCGCGGGCTCTTCAGATAGGCAAATCCCGAGACCGCAATGCCGATGACGATAACCGCGACGCCGACGGCCTCGATCGCCCGGGTGATGATGTGCATGATGCTGACGAAATCCATGGATCCGGCTCCCCTTTGATAAGGATGCAACGTAGCCCCGGCCGATCGGTTTCCACAATCGACAGCAGTGACGGCACCTTTCGCCGCGTCGCGCGTTGATGAGACGAACACCTTTCATCACGAAAAGCAGGGAGACCAAGATGCAGGATTTCGATCTGAGCGCCATGAGCAAAGACGAGCTCGACCGCCTGATTGCCGATGCGACCCGCGAACGCGAAACGCGCAGCAATCCGGATGAACGCAAGGCTGATGCCGATGGGGTCCGCGGCCAGGACGTCAACGATCCGAAACACGGCGCCATCACCACGCCCGCCCCGCATCAGGTCCGTGACCAGGGGCCGAAGGGTCTGGAGCCGGGCGCACGCGTTGAAGGAAGCCGCGTGATCGATGCCGACGAGGCCGCAGGCACTGATATCGAGCACGCCGCCCGCCGCGTCGTCTGACGAAAAGCGTCTGACAGAAAGAGTCTCGATGGCCAGCCCCCGGCCATCCGGCCGCCATGCATCGCCCCCGGATGCGTGGCGGCCATTCTTTTGGTCAGTTTCGAAGCCCTTTTCGAAGCCTTCGTTTGCAAAGACCGGAAGCGTCTGAACCGACGCAGGTGCCGTCGCGCGAACCCACCACATTGCCAGCGGGAACTCGCCGCGCTAGACCGGGCCGGTGATCACAGCATTCGCCGCCTATACAGCCCTTTTCTTGGCAGCCTTCCTCGCCGCGACCATCGTCCCGGCGCAGTCCGAGGCCGTGCTGGTCGGCCTGATCCTCGCCGAAGATCAGCCGGTTGTCCTGCTGCTTCTCGTCGCGACGACAGGCAATGTGCTGGGCTCGGTCGTCAACTGGCTGCTCGGCCGCTTTATCGAGCATTTCCGCGACCGGCCCTGGTTTCCCGTCTCAGAACAAAAGCTCGCTCGCGCCGAAGCCTGGTACCGGCGCTTCGGCATCTGGTCGCTGCTCTTGTCCTGGGTGCCGATTATCGGCGATCCCTTGACGGTCGTCGCCGGCCTCTTGCGCACACCCTTTCTCACCTTCCTGATCCTCGTCACGATCGCCAAGGCCGGGCGCTATGCGGTTCTGGCGTTCCTGACATTGCAGGTCTCCACCTGAGCCATCTGCCATCAACCGGGTCATTAAAAGTCGAGCCTGCTAAAATTCTAATGGATGTGTTGACGAGATTGTCAAATCCGCGTGAAATTCTGACGTCGGAATCTCGTCACTGCGCCCAACCGATCAGCGCGGAGGAAACTTATGCGGATCTCGAACTCGGCAGTTGTCGCCACATTTGCCATCGCTCTGGCGACCGCACCCTTCGGGCTTTCTCCCGATCATTACAGCCTCTCCGAAAAGACTGCCCTCGCCAAGGATAACGGTGGTGGCAATGGTGGCGGCAACGGCGGAGGAAATGGTGGCGGTAACGGCGGCGGCGGCGGCGGTGGCGGTGGCGGCAATGGAGGTGGCAATGGTCGCAGCGCCGAGACCCGCGAAGCAAAGTCCGCAGAGCGTGGAAAATCTTCCGGCAAGGCCGGCGAGAGGGGCAAGTCGGGTAATTTCTTCACCGATGCATTCGCGACACTGACAGGCAAGGGCCAGAAATCGAGCAAGGCCCAGAGCGTGGAGCGTCGCCAGGGGCGCACCGAAACAAAGTCTGCCACTCGCCAACCGCTTGAGCCGATCACCACGCTCGCCTCGGTGCCTAAGATGAAGCCTGCCGTCGGACCGCTCAGGGCAGAACTCGCCGGATTGAACTCGCTCACTCGCAACTATCGCGCCTATCTCAACAACTCCGATCCCCGCATGAGCGCGATCAGGAATTATGTCACCGCCTATGCCACCTATGAACTGGCCAGCGGTATCGACACGGTGCCGACAGATGCGGCGCTTGACGACGAGGCGCTGAGGGCGGCCCTTCAGGCCGCAGCAAAGCCAGGTGCCATCGTCGACGACGCAACGCTCGATTGGGCCAAGGAGCTTCTCGGTGTCGGTCCAGCCGTCGGCAAGATCGATGAGATCCGGGAAGAACTTGCTGCGGCAATGCCGGTCGAGCCGGTCGTTGTTCCCGTGCTGGATCCCGTTGTCGATCCTGTGACGGACCCGGCCCCCGATCCGGCTGACGAGATCGTCAGTGCGCCGGATCCGCTGGCGCCAACGTCTGCCGATGATGTCGTCCTGCCGACCGATACCACCGATACCGCAAGCGTCACGCCTTAAGTCAAAGGTGCCGCTCAGGCGGTAAACTTCACGCCTGCTGCCGTCGCCGCCGAAATCAGGGCTCTGCGACCATCCTCTTCCCCGGCTTTGCCCTGGGCGACGGCGCCGAGCACCAGAAGCGCCTTATCCAGCGCCTCGCTCTCCTCTTCCGGCCAGTCCTCGATCAGCGCCCATGAGGCGCCGAGTGAACTGTCGACCACAACATCCTCGCCCTCTTCGCCGATCCCGTGCAGGATCACGGGCTTGCTCCAGGTCTTCGTCATCAGCGTTTTCATCTTTCGTGAAGTCTGTGGCGCGTCAGCGCCGGATCGTGGCGGTCTCTATAGCGGTCACGATGCCATCACGCCAGATACGCTCGGTTTGTCTAGGCCACGATAAAGAGCCGGGGCAAGGCTAGCGCGGCCCGTCCGCCCGCCATCGGCGGATCGTCGCGCACACGCGCAAGCAGATCCCGCGCCGGCCGCGTCCGTTCGTCCTCGAACTGCAGATATTGCGCGCTGACCAGTTCATCCGGCAATCTCGACGAGTCCCGAAAGCGACGACAACACCTTGTCGGGTGCAAAATCGGCGTATTCGTTCGGCGCACCGCTTCTGTTGATCCAGTGGCAGGTCATGCCGAAGGCCTTGGCACCGGCAATGTCCCAGCGGTTCGAGGACTGGAACGCGATATCCGGGGCGGCAATCTTGTAGGCCGAGGTGACCAGCGCATAAGCCGCAGGCGCCGTCTTGTAGATCTTCAAGGGATCGACCGAGAAGATGTCGTCGATCAAGTGCCCAATCCGGGCCGCAACAACCGCTTCATCCAGCATGGTGGGCGTGCCGTTGGAGAGGATCGCGATCCGTGCCCCGGTCTTGCGCAACGCCGCCAGCACCTCTGGCACCTCGGCAAAACAGTCGAGCTTGCGATAGGCGTCGAGCAGATCCGCCCGCAAGGCCTTGTCGACACCGGGAAACCGCGCGAGGCAAAAGTCGAGCGCATCTTCGGTCAGCGCGCGAAAATCCCGATAATGCCCCATCAGACTGGTCACCCAGGTATATTCCAGCTGCTTCACCCGCCAGAGATCGGAGAGTGCCGGGGCATCCGGCCCGATCGCCGTCGCATGCCGGCGCACGGCTGCATGCACGTCAAAGAGAGTGCCATAGGCATCGAAGACATAGGCTTGGCGCCCGGACCCGGTCCTGGCGTCAGCATGGGATGCGATCGCGTCTGTCATGAATGTTCCTCCTTGAAGGAGGGTAGGGCTCAGGCGTCTGCCGTTCAAGCGGGCAGGGGCCAACCTCTGACCACAATCAGCTGCGGCGTGCCGCGAGCCGCTTTCGGTCGTGTTCGACGGTCGAAAAGCCGCGGGTCGTCAGCCGGAACTGGCGCTTCTGAAACTCGCCCCTGATCTCGATCAGCCCCTGTTCCTCGGCCTCGCCCAGGGTCTTCAGGCTGGTGCCCTTCGGCGGCGTCTGCCAGTCCCGGCCTTGAGCCGCATGCAGCAATACCATGATCTTGATCATCGGGGTCTCTCTCTGGGCACGGCCGATCTCCCGCTGCCCGGTCGGGCGCTCGATCGGTTGACGCAGCTACACGACGATAACTGCAAGTCAGCACTTCAATTGTAATCGCCTGCTGCTATGCCTGAGCTTTACAGAGGCGTCGATCCAAAAAATGACTTCCCCGGGCCATCTCTGGCCCGGAAGCCGAGTGCGGCGTCCGCTACCCACCCAGATCCTGATCAATCTCCGTCAGCGCCCGGTCCACATGCCCCTCGAAGACAAGCGTCTCTTCCTCGGTGATAATAAGGATCTCCGGCGCGCCGCGCACGCGCACATGTTGCGATTGCGCCAGCCCCTCGTCGAGGCCGCGTGTCAAGAGATCCATGAAACGTGTGCCGGGGCCGGTGATCGCGATCGGCATGGTCTCCTCGGCGAGGCTCAGCATGCGTGACAATCCCTGGCCAAGCGCAAGTCCTGCCTGGCGGAAGGCATATTCGGAGGCGCGGTGTCCCTGGCGGGCGCGGCTTGCGATCTTTTCCATCTCGGCAAGCGGCACGAATTTCGCCGGGATCGTGTCCGGCGGCACTTCGAATGCCATGCGCAGGATGCCGTAAAAGCCGGCAGAGGCCTCGATGCAGCCGATCGCGCCGCAGCGACAGAGCTTGCCGTCGCTCGCATGCAGCATGTGGCCGAAATTCGGCGCCCGGATTTCGAGATCGCCATGCTGGTCGCGATAGGCAATCCCGAGCCCGATCGAATGGCCGAGCGACAGCGTGGCAAGCGAGGCGAGCGGTGCGCCCCTGTTCTTCTCCAGCCTGAGCGCCAGCGCATGGGTGACGAGCAGGCTCTCGTTGAAGAGGTGAATCCGGCTGCCGCTGAAGTCGGAAAGCGCCGTCACGAAGTCGAGCTCCTGATAGCCGAACACCGGCGACCACAGAAGCTTCGCCCCCTCGCGGTCCACCAGCCCCTTGCTGGAGATCGAGATGGTCGAGATCGAAGACGCTGGCAGGCGCGACCGCTGGATCAGGCGCTCAAGCGCCGCCCGGAAGCCCTCAATGAAGTGCTTGGGCGATTCCGCCCCCTGTTCGCGCGCCTCCTCGAAACGGTCGATCATCGTGCCGCGATAATCGGCGAGCGAATATTGCACCGCATGCGAGGAGATGCGCACCGCAATCACATGGGCGGCGTCACGGCGACGGGCAAAGAGTGCCCGCGGACGTCCGCGCTGGCCGGCATTCGCGACCTCGCGCCGTTCCAGCAAGCCATTTTTCTCGAGATGCGAGGTAATTGCCGATACGGTCGCCGAGGAAAGCCCCGTCGCCGTCGACAGATCGGTATGGGCAAGCGGCCCTTCGCGCCTGAGCACCTTGAGCACAAGCCCGTTGTTCTGATGGCGAACGGCCTCCGTGCTCGCCCTCGGACTGGCTGTCATGATGGGCTTGTCGCCCGCTCTCGTATGGTCCACCGCATGCTCCTCCCAAAGCATTTGGCAACTGTCTTTGCAAGCCTCCTCCGGGCCGTGTTGACAGCGTGAGAATCTTCTGCCAGTTATTTTCTCGACTGTCGAGAAAAACCATTGGACGGGGGTCCATGGGGTAAGGACAGTTTCGCAGCGGGTCGTAGGTTGGGAGGTCTTCCGACGGTCCGCTATCACCTTGGGAGGTTTTAAAAATGAAATCCGTTATGAAGCTGATGGCAGCAACTGCCGTCATCGTGAGCCTGCATTCTGTCGCCAATGCCGAAGGTCTGACCGTCGGCGTTTCCTGGTCGAACTTCCAGGAAGAGCGTTGGAAGACGGACGAGGCAGCGATCAAGGCAGCCCTCGAAGCAGCCGGCAACAAGTACATCTCTGCCGACGCCCAGACGTCTGCCGCCAAGCAGCTCACCGACATCGAAAGCCTGATCGCCCAGGGCGCAAACGCTCTGATCGTTCTGGCCCAGGATTCGGAAGCCATTGCTCCGGCGATCGAAAAGGCAACGGCTGAAGGTATCCCGGTCGTCGGTTACGACCGTCTGATCGAGAACCCGGACGCCTACTACATCACCTTCGACAACAAGGAAGTGGGCCGCATGCAGGCTCGCGAAGTGTTCAAGGCGAAGCCGGAAGGCAATTACGTCTTCATCAAGGGCGCCTCGACCGATCCGAACTCTGACTTCCTCTATTCGGGTCAGATCGAAGTCCTGAAGGAAGCCATTGACGGCGGCAAGATCAAGAACGTCGGCGAAGCCTACACGGACGGCTGGAAGCCGGAAGCTGCCCAGAAGAACATGGAGCAGTTCCTGACCGCCAACAACAACGCCGTTGACGCTGTTGTCTCGTCGAACGACGGCATGGCCGGCGGTGTGGTTGCTGCTCTGGAAGCCCAGGGTCTCGCCGGTTCCGTTCCGGTCTCCGGTCAGGACGGCGACAAGGCCGCTCTGAACCGCGTCGCTCTCGGCACCCAGACCGTGTCTGTCTGGAAGGACAGCCGCGAACTCGGTAAGCGTGCTGCTGAAATCGCCAACGAACTCGCCGCCGGCAAGTCGATGGACGAGATCGAAGGCACCGTGAAGTTCGCTGGCGGCCCGAAGGGTGTCGAAATGAACTCCTTCTTCATCGCTCCGCTGCCGATCACCAAGGACAACCTCAACGTCGTCATCGACGCTGGCTGGATCTCCAAGGAAGAAGCATGCCAGGGCGTTGCCGCCGGTTCTGTTGCCGCCTGCAACTGATCCTGAAGTGACTGACCACAGAGCTTGAGCCGGAACGCCGCAGCCTTTTGCGCTGCGGCGTTTCGACTGGTCGAGAGCATCGCGGCAGCAAGGTATCGGCCGGCTTTAAGGGGCCGCCGCACGACCAGGCAACAGCCGCCGAAGAACGTCAGATGCCTCGATCCGCATGGCGGGTCCAATGCCCGCAAGTCCGCGCAAGGCGCGGCCCTTCGCAAGCCGACAAACGACTGGGGAGAATTTTTCGTATGGCGGATCACAGCCTTGCCACACCCGCGCATGGTGCTCGGGCATCCAATGTTTCAGCGCTGAAGCGCTTCTTTCAAGCCACCGAAATCGACACGCGCCTGCTGGGCATGGTCATCGCTCTTGGGTTCATCTGGGTCGGCTTCGACATCCTGTCGAACGGCCTGTTCCTGACCCCGCGTAACCTCTGGAACCTTTCGGTTCAGGCGGCTTCCGTCTCGGTCATGGCCACGGGCATGGTGCTGGTCATCGTCACCCGCAACATCGACCTCTCGGTCGGCTCCATTCTCGGTTTCGTCGGCATGATCATGGCGGTGCTTCAGGCCCGCATCCTGCCGCCGATCATCGGCTTCGAACATCCGATGATGTGGATCATCGCGCTGTCCGCCGGCATCCTCGTTGGCACGGCGATCGGCGCGCTGCATGGCGCCATCATCGCCTTCCTCGGCGTGCCCGCCTTCATCGTCACCCTCGGCGGCCTGCTCGTCTGGCGTGGTGCGGCCTGGATGGTCACCTCGGGTGCCACCGTCGCTCCGATGGACACCACCTATCGTCTGATGGGCGGCGGTGCCGATGGTTCGATCGGCGTCACGGCAAGCTGGATTGTCGGCCTTGTCGCCTGCCTGATGATCGTCCTGTCGATCCTCAACACCCGTCGCCAGCGCCGCCGCTTCGGCTTCCCGCTGCGCCCGGTCTGGGCGGAATATTTCCTCGTTGCCTCCGGCTGCGCGGCCGTTCTCGGCGCCGTCTGGGTCGCCAACAGCTATTACATGCCGGTCAATCTGGCCCGCCGCTATGCTGAAGAAAACGGCATTGCCTGGCCGGAAGGTGGTCTGCAGATCGGTCTCGGCATCGCCGTGCCGGTTCTGATCGCCATCGGCATCGCCATGGTCATGGCCTTCATCACCAACCGCACCCGCTTCGGCCGCTATGTCTTCGCGATCGGTGGCAACCCGGAAGCCGCAGAACTCGCCGGCATCAAGGTCAAGTGGGTTACCGTCAAGCTGTTCGCGCTGATGGGTGCGCTCTGCGCCATCGCCGCCGCCATCTCGACGGCCCGCCTGAATGCTGCGACCAATGCCCAGGGCACGCTCGACGAGCTCTACACAATCGCGGCAGCCGTCATCGGCGGCACCTCGCTTGCCGGCGGTGTCGGCACAATCGCCGGCGCCATGCTCGGCGCCATCGTCATGCAATCACTGAACTCGGGCATGGTTCTGCTCGGTCTCGACACACCGCTCCAGAGCATCGTCATCGGTATCGTGCTTGTCGTCGCGGTCTGGCTCGACACCGTCTACCGCTCGCGTGCGAAGTAAGGGGAGTTGAACTCATGTCAGAAAACCGCACCCCCCTCGTGGAAATGCGCAACGTTTCCATTTCCTTCGGCGGCATTCACGCCGTCGACGACGCCTCGATCGACCTCTTCCCCGGCGAAGTCGTGGCCCTGCTCGGGCATAACGGTGCCGGCAAGTCGACCCTGATCAAGATACTCTCGGGCGCCTACAAGCGCGACAACGGCGATATCCTGGTCCGCGGCGATTTTGCCGACATCAACAACCCGCGCGACGCCAAGAAATATGGCATCGAGACGATCTACCAGACGCTCGCCGTCGCCGATAACGTCGATGCCGCGGCCAACCTCTATCTCGGCCGCGAGCTGCGCACCGCCTGGGGCACGCTCGATGATGTCGCGATGGAAGCCAAGGCGCGTGAAGTCATGGGTCGCCTGAACCCCAACTTCCAGCGCTTCAAGGAGCCGGTCAAGGCGCTCTCCGGTGGTCAGCGCCAGTCGGTGGCGATCGCCCGCGCGATCCTATTCGACGCCCAGATCCTGATCATGGACGAACCGACGGCCGCCTTGGGCCCGCAGGAAACCGCCCAGGTCGGCGATCTCATCCAGCAGCTGAAGAAGGACGGGATCGGCATCTTCCTGATCAGCCACGACATCCACGACGTCTTCGACCTCGCCGACCGCGTCTTCGTCATGAAGAACGGCCGCGTGGTGGGCCATGCCCGCACAGAGGATGTCACCAAGGATGAAGTTCTCGGCATGATCATCCTCGGCAAGTGCCCCCCGGGGGCGGTGCCTGGCCCTGGTGCCATGCAGACGGCGTGAGCGTTGTGACACTGAACTGAGATAGGCGAGGGGGCGAAAGTCCCCTCGTTTATGTTTGGCGCGCGCAGTAACCAGAGGGCAGGTTACCCGTGATGCTTTTCCGTCGCCTCAAGCGCCGCCGCAATATGCGAGATCGGCCGCAACAGCCGAAACGGATCATCTTTCGACGGCAGAAATCCACGCCGCGTCCAGAACAGCCGCGCCTCCTCATCAATCGCATTGACGATCAGCGCCCGCCCGCCAATAAGCGCTGCGCCCTGCACGCAGCGGGTAAGCGCATGTTTGATCAGACCTGTCCCGATCCCATGCCCGGCATAGGATTGATCGACGGCAAGCTGCCCGAGCAGCAGGCATGGGACGGGGTTGGGCGGCTGGCCGGTGCGGATCGGGCGGGGCAGGGACGCCGGCAGCGCGGCCGTCGGCGAGTGGCCGTAATAGCCGACGATGCGGCCTGCATCATGCACCACGATCACGACGGTAAAGCCGTTCTCCTGATTGGCACGCGCCCGTGTTTTCAGCCAGATGTCGAGCGCAGGCTTGCCACAGGAAAAGGCGCTCAGATCGTGTGCATCATCGAGCGGCTCGGGAGCGGAAAGCGCCATGCTCAGTCCTTCGCTCTGTAACCCGCCTCCCAGGGGGCAGGGCGGCGCATGACCTCAACCAGTTCAGGCACAACCTCCACCGGCGCCGCCATCAGCGCCATGAAGTCGGCAAAGCCTTCCTCCGTCATCCGGATTAGCTGTTGTTCCATGAGTGCTTCTTCGGCGGCGCGCACGGCCGCATCGCGGACGAAGTCTGTCCGCGACCGGCCTTTAAGAGCCGCCGCGCGGTCGATCATCGCCACATCCGCTTCCGGCAGGCGCATGGAAATGGGGTAGTCCTTGCGATCGGGGAGGGGCATCGGAATTACCTCGTAGAGTTTTGCTTTTACAAATGTAATGCAAATCGCAATACAACTTCAGAGGCGTGGCTCCTCGTCCTCTGCCGGTCAGCCCGCCACCCATGGAACAATCACCCGTCCCCGCTGTTGGCATTCTTAGCCGGGGCACCCTCGAGCCTACCCGGCACCGAAGTCTGTCCCGGAGGCCTCCATGACCTACACCCGTTTTGCTGCCATGATTGCCACTTCGACGGTGGTGATGTTTGGCCTGATGTATCTCAACACCTATGCGCTCGATCATGTGACCTACAGTCAGACCCGTACCTGGATGGCGATTCTGATGGGCGCCGTCATGGCGGTGATCATGATGGGGTTCATGGCGTCCATGTACAAGAACCAGCGGCTGAACGCGGTGATCATCGCCGGCAGCGTCATCGTCTTTGCCTTCGCGCTCTGGCTCGTGCGCAGTCAGGAGACGGTAGACGACGTGAGCTACATGAAGGCGATGATCCCGCACCATTCGATTGCGATCATGACCAGCGCGCGCGCCCATATTCGTGACCCGCGCGTGCGAGAGCTCGCCGACGAGATCATCGAGGCACAGGTGCGCGAGATCGCCGAGATGAAGGCCTTGATCGCCGATCTCGAAGCCAATCCGATCCCGGCTGAAGCGCCTGATCTTGCGCCGAACCTGGAGACAGGCAAACCGCAGCCGTGAGCGTCGCTCATCGACTGGGGTCGCCATAGGGGGGGGCAGTTATGCCGCCCGACGCATGCCCGGCTCACCCGGACGGCTCTGCCCGCCGATCTCGAAGCGCGCGATGAGCTGGAACAGCGCCTCCGCCTCCTTGGCCAGCGAGTGGCTGGCCGCAGTCGATTCCTCGACCATGGCGGCATTCTGCTGCGTACCCTGATCCATGACGGCGACGGCGGTGTTGATCTCCTTGAGGCCTGTCGCCTGGTCGCCGGAGGCTTCGACGATCGCATTCACGTTGATGCTGACCGCCTGAACCTTGGCGACGATTTCATCCAGCGCCTTGCCGGTCGCCACCACGAGCTCGACGCCGTTTTTCACCTGGTCGCCCGACTTGCCGATCAGTGAGCGGATTTCCTTTGCAGCACTCGCCGAACGCTGGGCAAGTTCGCGCACTTCCTGCGCCACGACGGCAAAGCCCTTGCCGGCCTCGCCGGCACGCGCGGCTTCGACGCCGGCATTCAGGGCGAGTAGATTGGTCTGGAAGGCGATCTCGTCGATCACGGTGATGATCGTGGTGATTTCCTTCGACGAGCCTTCGATCTCCTGCATGGCGGAAACCGCCCGCTGGACGATCGATCCGGACCTTTCCGCAGCCCCGCGTGTCTCGGTCACCTGCCGCCCGGCCTCTCGGGCCCGATGGCTGGTTTCGCCGATGGTGGTGGTGATCTGCTCGAGCGCTGCGGCTGTCTCCTCGACGGAAGCGGCCTGGCGCTCGGTGCGCTTCGACAGGTCGTCGGCGGCGGCATGGATCTGGCCAGATCCGGCTGCGATCACCTGCGCGTTCTGGCCGACACGGCGCATCGCATCCTCGAGCTTCGCCACCGCATCGTTGAAATTTACCCGGATCGCATCCAGCCGCTCGGCAAAGGCTTCCGTGATCCGATAGGTCAGCTTGCCATCCGACAATTCTCCGAGTGCATGGCCGATCCGTTCGACGGCAAAGTGCACTTCCGCTGCTTCCACAGCCTGCTGGCGCTCATGCGCGAGGCGCTCCGCTTCCGCGGCCTGACGATTGTCGTCGGCCTCTTTCTCCAGCCGCACCCGCTCGCGGGCATTGTCGCGGAACACGACGACCGTCGAGGCCATCACGCCGATCTCGTCGCGCCGGCCCTCGCCATAGATGGCGACATCAAGATCGCCATGCGCCAGACGGTCCATGGCAGTGGTGATCGAACTGACCGGCCGGATGACGCCGACCGTGACGGTCCAGATCGAGAAGGCGGCAATGCCGGCCGCCACCACTGACAGCACCACCATCAGCGTCGTCAGCATGGACTTCAATGCGTTGCCGGCCGCCAGATTCTCCTTCGCCACCCGGATCTGCAATTCGATCAGCCGGGAAATCTCGGTGCCGAGCGGATCGATGGTCGGATAGAGCTGCTTGTCGGCGAAGCTGGCCAGTCCCTGCATGTCCTTGGCCACAAGCAGCGCCTGCAACTCCTTCACACCGGCATCAGCCTCCTGCTGGACCTTGAGAAACTCGTCGGCAATGGCCTTCTCCTCTGGCGTCAGGTAGGTGGCGACGTATTCCGCCCACTTGCTTTCGATCTTGCCCATCGCGGCATCGACGCTTTGCTGCCCCTGTTCGACGCTGAAGGCGCCAGACCGCACCTTGTGGACCGCGTCGACGATCTCCACCGCATAGGCATCAGCAATCACCTTGAGCTGCTCCATCGGAATGACGCGATCAGCCACAATCGAATTCGCAAGCTTCGATTGCTCGTTCATGGTGAAGAAGGAAAAGGCGGAAATCACCACAATCACCGTGGTCAGAAGGGAGATGCAGGCCAGCAATTTCAATCGGATGGTCATGATTACCTCAGAAGCCTGGAGGGATTGAATTCACAACGGCGCAGGTCATTGCATCACGGGTCATGGGCGCAGCCCTTATCTGGCTGCGGCACCCGTCATGGGCAGCATGCACGTCGGTCTACGCAACGAAAGGCAAGGCCGTCGCGTGTGCCGATCTCTGCAAGATCTAGTAGTGATTCGTTTACGACTTATTAAACTCTGGGCTCAAACACGCACCGTACGTAAGTATCTACGCAAATGCAGAAGAATATTGTGTTAACGCCGCAACCCTTGCGGGCATAAAATTGCCTCTATAATCGGCAAATGCCGCTTCTGTAGCCGGAGAGTTGTGTCTAGCTGGCCGAGCCCGCCCCCCGGGCCTCACGCTCCGCCCAGCAGCGCGCCTACCGTGCCGCCGACCAGCAGCACGATGCCAATCAGGAAGGTCAGCGCCGCCCCCGGTCCGCGCGTCTTCGCATCGGCATAGTATTCCGCAGCATAGAGCACCCGCGCCGCTGTCCAGGAAAGGCCGAGCAGCCCGGCCAGCATGTCGGAGACGTAAAAACCGAAGATCCACAGCGACGGCAGAAAGAGCACCATTTGCTCCACCGTGTTCTGCTGCACCCGGAAGATCCGCTCGAAATCGGCATTGCCGGTCGTCTTCGGCGCCTCGACGCGGAACTTCTTGCGCGCCTGGCCGACCTTGAGCAGGAACCAGCAATAGGTGAGGAGGGCGGCAAACGTCGCGAGAATGGTGAAACGCATTGTCTATCCGAAGCGTGAAAAGGCATTAGTAATCATTGATTGGTAGGCGGCGTGAGCTGAGAAGGCAAGCAAGCAAGATTACCGGATCGACATGTTCGTGATGGTGCTTCGGCTTGTCGGTTGCGGGCTTTTCCGCCATCATTGCCGCAATGCTTCGACTGCCCGCCGATCCGTCCCCTGCCGAGAAACGAAGAGCCCCGATGACCACCGATCCTTTCAAGTTTGGCCGCGCCTACGACCTGCACGAGCTGGTCGCCGACGGGATCATCCATGGCATCGGCGTGGTCTTTGCGCTGGTCGGCGCCACCGCGCTGATCTTCTACGCAACCGTCTATTCGGACTACGCCAACATCGCCGCCAGCTGGATCTATGGCCTCGGCCTGATCATCTCGCTGGGGGTTTCCTTCACCTACAACATGTGGCCGCATTCGCGGGTGAAGTGGATCCTGCGCCGCTTCGACCACTCCGCGATCTTCATCCTGATCGCCTCGACCTACACGCCCTTCCTCATCCAGGGGGCCGATCGTCCCCTGATCCTCGCGCTCCTGATCGGCATCTGGATCACGGCGTTCACCGGCATCTGGCTGAAGTTCCGCTTTCCCGGCCGCTATGATCGCCTCGCCATTCTGCTCTATCTCGGCATGGGCTGGAGCGGGGCGCTGGCCATGGGCCCGATCTCCGAGATCATCCCGGGCGTGACCCTGACACTGATCATCGTCGGCGGCTGCATCTATTCCGCCGGCGTCGTCTTCCATGTCTGGGAACGCCTGCGCTTCCAGAACGCCATCTGGCACGCCTTCGTGGTAACGGCCGCCATCGTCCACTATTCGGCGGTGTTCACGGCCATCAGCCTGGGCTGAGGGGCCTCAACCTTTCCCCGATCGTCATCCTCGGGCTTGTCCCGAGGATCTACTGAGGTCTGCTTCGGCCTCAACGCCTCCGCTCCTGTCCCACACAATCCACCGGCAGCAGATGCTCGGCGCAAGGCCGAGCATGACGCCGAGAGGTGGGTTGCCTCAGATCCCCGTCATCTTCGCCTGCTTCTCGATCTGCTTGGCCACCTGACCGGCACCGATGCGAAAGCCCGCAAGCGTCATCGGAAAACTGAGCGTCAGCGACACCGCCGCCAACACCAGCGTCGCCATGACTGGCGTCATGCCCATCTGCGCGGCGAGGAGCTGCAATTCCGCGCCGCTGATCCCGTTCACCCAGACGATCGCGAGAAGGATCAAGGAGCCGATGAGCACAGCGACGACGGCAAGCAGGGCCGAAAGCTTGAGGCTCAATCCCCAGCTCGGTCGGCCTTTCAGCCGCTGGGCCACGAACGTACCCGCAGACGAGCCGGCGGCCATCAGCACGGCCACATTGCCCGCCGAAGACAGACTGTCGCCCCAGCCGAAATTGTCGAGGACCAGCACGAGGAGATAGATGAACAGCTGTGCTGCGACAAAGACGAGCACATAGCGGGTGAGGAGGCCGGGAAGCATGGAGGTCATGAAATCTGTTTTCCGTCTGTGATGGTCTTGCCTTTGCACCCTTGTTGCCCGATGTGTCGATGCGGCGAAGTATCGCCCGTCACATCTCGTTCCCGCAGGGCGGTTTTTCCGCCACAAATTGCAAAAGCCGTATCATGCCCCTCATTCTCCGCGACGCAACGCCAGCTGATCTTCCCGCCATCCTCGCCATCTACAATAACGCCGTCGCCGAGACCACCGCGATCTGGAACGAGACGTTGGTCGATCTCGACAACCGTCGCGCCTGGTTCGATCTCCGCCAGACGAGAGGCTTCCCGATCCTGGTTGCGGATATCGACGGAACGATCGCCGGTTACGCCTCCTATGGCGACTGGCGGCCCTTCGATGGCTTCCGCGCCTCGGTCGAACATTCCGTCTATGTCGAGAAGGATCACTACGGCCAGGGGCTCGGCAAGGCGCTGATGACGGCGCTGATCGAGCGCGCGAAGACAGGTGGCATCCACGTCATGGTCGCCGCCATCGAAGCCGGCAACAAGGGCTCAATCGCGCTCCACACCTCGCTCGGCTTCCGCCTCGTCGGCACCCACCACGAGGTCGGCCAGAAATTCGGCCGCTGGCTGGACCTGACGATGATGGAACTGAAGCTGGCCTGACGCACCACCTCTCCTTGAGGCCTCCACCTCCCCTTGAGGGGGGAGGTCGCCGCAAAGCGGCGGGTGGGGGTGATAGCTTCGAGTCCGCCCCGAAGTTCACCCCACCCCGGAGCTCCGCTCCGACCCTCCCCCCAAGAGGAGGGTGGACGAGTTGCCTTAAAGCAGCTTCAGCAGCGCCTTTGCCGCCTCTTCCGATGAGGCCGGGTTCTGGCCGGTCACCAGCTTGCCGTCGGTCATGACATACACGCTCCAGTCGGCGCCCTTTTCATAATGCCCGCCGCGCTCCTGCAGCATGTCCTCGACGAGGAAGGGCACGACCTCCGTCAGGCCAACGGCTTCTTCTTCCGAATTGGTGAAGCCCGTCACCTTGCGGCCTGAAACGAGCGGCTGGCCGTCCTTGCCCTTGACGTGACGCAGCACGCCCGGCGCGTGGCAGACAGCACCGATCGGCAGATCCTTGGCGGCGAAAGCCTCGATCAGCGCGATGCTGTCCCGGTCTTCGGCCAGATCCCAGAGCGGGCCGTGGCCACCCGGATAAAAGACCGCGTCGAAATCGGCGGGATCGATATGCGACAGCGGCGTGGTCGAGGCCAGCAGCTGCTGCGCCGTCTGGTCCGCCTTGAACCGATCGGTCGCTTCGGTCTGTGCATCCGGCTCGTCGCTCTTCGGATCGAGCGGCGGCTGGCCGCCCTTCGGCGAGGCGATCGTGATGTCCGCACCTGCATCCTTCATCACGTAGTAGGGGGCGGCGAATTCTTCGAGCCAGAAGCCGGTCTTCTTGCCGGTGTCGCCGAGCTGGTCATGCGAGGTGAGAACCATGAGGATTTTCATTGTGGCTTGTCCTTTGTGTTGATCTGTCTGGGAAGTCGTATGTCAGGAGATTGATGCGGCCCTCACCCTGAGGCGCCCTCGCAGAAGCGAGGGCCTCGAAGGATCGAACCACCCGCGGGGTCAATCATCCGGCCCGACGCGGATCACCCGCTTGCCGAAGGCCTCGCCACGAAGCAGACCGATAAAGGCGCTCGGCGCCTGTTCCAGCCCGTCGATCATCTCTTCGCGGTATTTGATTTTGCCGGCCTCGACCCAGCCGGCCATCTCCTTGGAAAATTCCGGATAAAGATGGCCGAAGTCGTCGAAGACGATGAAGCCGTGAACGGTGACGCGCTTCTTCAGGAAGAGCCCCATCAGCCAGCCCAACCGGTCCGGCCCCTCGGGAAGCGAGGTCGCATTATACTGGGCGATCAGTCCGCAAAGCGGGATGCGCGCAGCCGTGTTGAGAAGCGGTGCGACCGCATCGAACACCTGGCCGCCGACATTCTCGAAATAGATGTCGATGCCATCAGGCACTGCCTGCTTCAATGCTTCTGCAAAGCCGTCCGCCTTGTAGTCGACACAGGCATCGAAGCCCAGCGTGTCGGTGGCATGGGCGCATTTGTCCCGTCCACCGGCGATGCCGACGACCTTCAACCCGAGGATCTTGCCGATCTGGCCGACGGTCGAGCCGACGGGACCGGTCGCACCTGCTACCACCAGCGTTTCGCCGGCCTTGGGTTTGCCGATTTCCTTGAGGCCCGACCAGGCGGTAAAGCCGGGCATGCCGGTCACCCCGAGCGCCCACGAGGGATGGCTGGGATGGGCGCCAAGCGGCGTCACGCCCCGGCCGTCGGAAAGCGCATAGTCCTGCCAGCCGGTGAAGCCGACGACCCAGTCACCCTCCTGGAAGCCATCGAGCTTCGAGGTCACCACGCGCGACACGGTACCACCGACCATGGTCTGGCCGATCTCGACCGGCGCCGCATAGGAGGGAGCATCACTCATCCGCCCGCGCATGTAAGGGTCGAGCGAAAGAAAGACGGTGCGCAGCAGCATCTGGCCGTCTGCCGGTTCGGGAATGTCGACGGTCTCAAGCCGCAGCGTCTGATCATTGGGTTCGCCCTTGGGGCGCTCTGCCAGAACGAAGCGGCGGTTGGTCGTGGTCGATTGCGGCATGGAAATTCTCCTGTCTTGCAAAGCCCGTCCGTCTCGGCCGGGCCATGAGCACGCTGTCCGTTCGATCATCGATCGCGCCTCAGCGCTCATCGAAGACGACGGCCATGAGCCATGACAACGGCACCCGAATGGCGTTGTTCCATGACATCCTGTCGCGGCTGTGACGGCAGGCAGGGCTAGCGCTCTCCACCTCCCCCTTGAGGGGGGGAGGTCGCCGCGAAAGCGGCGGGTGGGGGTGAAACGTCCGGCGGCTACAATGCACTGGGCAGAGCCGGTGCTTTGCCCATCCACCCCACCCCGGAGCTCCGCTCCGACCCTCCCCCTCAAGGGGAGGGGGGAGGCGCTTCGAAGGCCGCGACCTCCCTCTTCTCCCCAGCGGGGAGAAGGTGGCGCGCGAGCGCCGGATGAGGGGGCGCGGAGCGCAAGCAAGTCATCACGGGTCCGCCCACCCCCTCAGCCTGCTGCGCTGCGGTCAACGTCGGCGTCCCGCGCCGCCTCACTCGATCCGCACCCGCGCCATCTCGCCGCGAATGCGGATCTCGGGCTTGGCGCCAGGCGTGTTCGGCAAGGCGCTGTCGACGAAGGAGGCGACGGCCTCGACGCCATAGGAGATCGGTGTCGGCACAAGGAACTTCACCGTGGCATCCAGCATCTGGCCTGAAATGCGGATCTCCTCGGTGTTCATCACCCGCTCGAAAGCGAGCCGTGCACGTAAGGCCGCACCCGATACGGCGACGGACGCGGCATGGCCGGTCAGGGCGAAGTCGCCGGCATCGCTATCGACGGTGATGGCATCGAAGTCGCCGGCAAGTCGCATGCGCGCGGCATCTTGGCGGATCGAGATCCGGGTCTCCGGCGGTAGCGTCGCCGTCAAAGACAGCGTGCAGTCGTCCCAATCGTTCCAGCCGAAGAAGCCGCCCCGATCGCCCATGTCGACATGAAGCGTATCGCCGTCCCGCCGCATCTGAGCCTCACCCATGCAGTCGCCGGCAAACCAGCCGGACCGCCAGATCGCGCCCCAGCCATGCCGCGTGCCTGAGAGGAGGGCCTCCCGCGCGCCGTCGCCCCCGGTGGAAATGGCGATGTCGCTCGCAGCCCCGGTCACCGAAAGCTGGGTCACGCCGGTGAGATCGATCGGCCCTGACAACGCGTCGCTGGCCCGGATCATCTGCACGCTGCCGTCGATGACGGCGAGGCCGATGATCCCGCCGAGGATGGAAAGAAGGATGGCTCGTTTGCGCATGAAGGGCACTCCTGGTTTGGCGCGTCCGTTTCGGCCGGCCGGTTTCGATGCCCTAACTTCCGTCGATAAACCTGGCATCCGCGACCTCGATCGCGATCCGGGTCGACCGGGATCGCGCTTTCGGTCATGGTCGCACCACGCTCACTTGGCCTCCATGATCGAAACATCCGCATGCTGCTCGTCCCGCTCTCCTTCCTCGTCGCCCTGTTCCTTGCCGTCTTCCTCGTCCGCCTTCTCGGTGAAGGCCGCGAAAGCTGGCGCCGCAACAGCCTCTTCCTCGCGCTGCTGGCGCTTTACGTCGTGCAGAGCCTGCTGGTCGGGTTGCGCTGGGGCTATGGGGTGATGGCCGTGCTGCCGGCCTTGCCGGTGATGGCGAGCCTCGTGCCGGCGCTCTCCTTCCTCGCCTTCCGCGATCTCACCCGTGAAGAACCTGGGCTCTCGGTCCGCGACTGGCCCCATCTTCTCCCGACAGCCGCGACGCTGATGCTGCTTCTGATTGGCCGGGCGCCGGTCGATCTCGTCATCATCGCCAACTTCCTCGGTTATGGTCTGGGGCTGCTCTGGCTCGCCCGCCTTGGTCCCGATGGGCTGATCGCCGCCCGCCTCGATGGCTCGCTGCGTTCCTTCCGCGCCCTGATGCTGACCGGCATCGCCCTCATTGCCTCGGCGCTGACGGATGTCGTGATCAGCCTCGACATGCTGTGGTCCGGCGGTCGCTATTCGCCCATGGTCGTCTCGGCCGCCACCACGCTGATCCTGCTGCTCCTCGGCATCAGCGCCGTCACCGCCGGCCAGGAAGAGGCAGGCGAGGGGGCTGATGCGACGGTCGATCGGGCGAGCGCTCTTGAGCCTCGCCCGATGTCCGATCGCGACCGGCCGTCAGCCGTGCCCATGGATGCGGCGAACACCTCCGCCTCTGTCCCTGCTTCTTCCACACCGACGAGGACCGCCACCGAAGATCACCGCCAGATCGCAACCGCGCTTGATGACCTGATGCGGGAGAAACGCCTCTGGGCGGATCCGGATCTCAACCTTGCCCGTCTTGCTCGCCGCCTCGGCCTGCCCGCCCGTGCCGTCTCCGAAGCCGTCAACCGCGTCCACGGCATCAGCGTTTCGCATTACGTCAACAACCACCGCATCACAGAGGCCTGCCGCCTGCTTAGCGACACCGACATGCCCGTCACCCGCATCCTCTTCGAGGCGGGCTTCATGACCAAATCCAACTTCAACCGGGAATTCCTGCGCGTGACAGGCGAAAGCCCGAGCGACTGGCGACGCGCACAAAACCTTGGACTGGCAAAGACCTGCTAGCGAGGATATATTCAAATCCTCAAGAGGATATGCTGGCATGCCACTTTACATCAGGGATCCCGAGGTGGACCAACTCACCAACGAACTGATCGGCCTCACCCGGACGACCAAGGTGGAGGCGGTGAGGGATGCGCTGAAGGACGCCATTGCAAGCCGCAAGGCGAAGCTATCGGTTCGCAATCGCCTTGCCACCACGCTTGCCATGGCCGACGCAGCCGGCCCCTTCCATCCTGGTGATCACAAGCGGGAATCCGACGAGATGTGGGGCGAGGACGACTGATGATTTTCATCGACGCCTCCGTTGCCGTCGCGATCATCGCCCGGGAGGATGATGCCGATGCGCTCATGGATCGATTGGAGAAAGAAGGCGGGCCGTTTTACGTTTCCGCAGTCATGAAACTCGAAACGAGCATTTCTGTCGCGCGCCGACTGGCGGGTCCGGGCAATCCCGCGACCGCCGACATGGTCGCCACGGCCAGGCGTCTCGTCGACCAGTTCATTACCGATCTGGAGGCCCGTGATGTTAACATTGCGGACGACGTTGCCAATAAAGCTCTGGATGCCGCCCAGCGGTTCGGCAAGATCGTCAACCATGCAGCCCGCCTCAACATGGGCGATTGTTTCGCTCATGCCTGCGCGACAGCAAGCCAGACGAGGGTCGCCTACAAGGGTGACGATTTCGTCCACACCGATATCGGCTGGTGATCACCCAACTTTCCCCTTGAGGGCACGCGGTGTCGCGAGCGGTGCTCTCCCTCTTCTCCCCAGCGGGGAGAAGGTGGCGCGAAAGCGCCGGATGAGGGGGGCGCATTGCGCAACGCCATGTGGAAAACGCTTTGCCGGTCCGCCCCCTCACCCTGCCTCCGCTACGCTCGGCTTCCCTCTCCCCGAGGGGAGAGGAGGTGGTACTCCATCGTCGCGGTCAATTCCCCTCAAGGGGAGACTGACGCACTCACCGCGAATAGGCCGTGATCACCTCAAGAAACGCATCGCCGTAACGCTCCAGCTTCGATTGCCCGATGCCGGAAATCGAGAGCATCTCATCCTCGTCCATCGGCCGTTCGGTCGCGAGTGCAACCAGCGTCGTGTCGGGGAAGATGACGTAAGGCGGCACGCCTTGTTCTTTTGCAAGCTCCATGCGCTTGGCGCGCAGGGCCTCGAACAGTTCCTGATCCGCCTGGTCGAGCCCCGCCTTGGCCTGCGCCGTGCGCGAGGACTGGCCGCGCGCTGCCTTGCCCGTCGTCGGCCGGTCCTTGCGGAAGCGCACATCGACCTCGCGCTTGAAGACCGCGCGTGCGCTTTCCTCGAGCGTCAGTGCACCAAAGGCCGTGTGATCGACGCGAATGTATCCGGCGGCAAGCAGCTGGCGATAGACCGATTGCCAGGTCTTCGCGGATAGATCCTTGCCCGCGCCGAAGACCGGCATGTCCGTATGGCCGAAACGCATCGTCTTGTCGTTTTCGTTGCCCATGAGCACGTCGATCAGATGCCCGGTGCCGAAGCGCTCGCCTGTCCGGTAGATGGCGGCCAGCGCCTTGATCGCCGCCTCGGAGCCGTCCCAGGTCTCGACAGGTTTCAGGCAGGTATCGCAATTGCCGCAGCCGCCGGCGTGGCTCTCGCCGAAATGCTTGAGGATTGCCTGGCGCCGGCAGCCGGGCGTTTCGCAGATGGCGAGCAGCGCATTGAGCTTGGCGCGCTCCACCCGCTTGATGTCGTCGGCGGCCCCGCCCTCGTCGATCATCCGCCCGCGCTGGATGACATCGGCCATGCCATAGGCCATCCACACCTCGGAGGGCAGACCGTCACGCCCCGCGCGGCCCGTCTCCTGATAATAGGCCTCGACCGAACCCGGCAGATCCAGATGCGCGACGTAACGCACATTCGGCTTGTCGATCCCCATCCCAAACGCAACCGTGGCAACCAGGCAAAGGTCTTCTTCTTTCAGGAAGGCATCCTGATTGGCGTCTCGGATCGCCCGGTCCATGCCGGCGTGATAGGGCAGTGCCCGGATCCCCTGGTCGTCGAGCCAGCTGGCAGTCTCCTCGACCTTGGCGCGCGACAGGCAATAGACGATGCCGCTCGATCCCTTGTGGCGCGAGAGAAAACGGAGCAGCTGCTGGCGCGGCTGATCACGCTCGACGATCTCATAGGCGATGTTCGGCCTGTCGAAGGAGGTGGTAAAGACTTCTGCCTCTTCCAACCGCAGTCGGGCAATGATGTCTTCGCGCGTATGCGGATCGGCGGTGGCGGTCAGCGCCAGTCGCGGCACGCCCGGAAAGAGATCGGCAAGCTTGCCGAGTTCGCGATATTCAGGTCGGAAATCATGCCCCCATTGCGAAACGCAATGGGCCTCGTCGATGGCAAAGAGCGCGATTTCCACGCCTTGCATCATCTCGATGAAGCCTGGGGTCGCGGTCCGCTCCGGCGTCACATAGAGAAAGTCGAGCTCGCCGCGATCGAGCGCCCGGCGGATCTCGACATACTCCTCGCGGCTCAGCGTCGAGTTGAGAGCCGCCGCCTTGACGCCGAGGCCTTTCAAGGCCTCCACCTGATCGCGCATCAGGGCAATCAGCGGCGACACGACAACGCCGACGCCCGGCCGGCAGAGTGCGGGCACCTGGAAACAGAGCGATTTGCCAGCCCCCGTCGGAAACAGCACCACGGCATCGCCGCCGGACACTACCTGGCTGACCACTTCGGCCTGGCGCCCGCGGAAAGCGGAATAGCCATAGACGCGCTTCAGAACGGAAAGCGGGCCTTCCTCAGCCTGGGCGGAAAAGAGCGGATCGGTAAGGGAGTGAGTCGGCATGATCAGAGGGTTTAGCCGAGAGGGCAGGGGATGGCCACAGCAAAGCAGAAGGGCGCCCAGAAGGCGCCCTTACAATGAACGTGGTGAAACGCCGTTTAAACCCAGCGGTTGAAGCAGCCGTTGACCCGCACAGCCACCTGCTGGTGGTTGAGGTTCAGTGCGATGTATTCGTATTGCAGACCGGTGCTCACCGCGAATTCCTGGAACGCCTTGAATTCATGCAGCTCCCAGCCGGGATAGTTGAAGTATTCGTCGAACAGGATGATCGTGCCGGGCACGATGCGCTCGCGCAGCTGCGTGAAGACGGTCTGCGTCGACGAATAGAGATCGCAGTCGACATGCAGGAAGGAGAGCGGCCCCGGATGCGAGTCGAGGAAGGTCGGCAGCGTGCGGTCGAACCAGCCGATGACGAGCTCGACATTCGGCTCCACTGCCGGCAGGTCGGTGCGGGCAAACGCGCCCTTTTCATAACCCTCACGCCAGCCCTCCGGCAGCCCTTCGAAGCTGTCGAAACCGTAAACGGTATCCGACCGCTGCAGGGCAGTCTGGTTGATGGACCTTCCCGAGAAGACGCCGAATTCGAGGCAGAGCCCCGGAACAGTGGCACAGGACAGCGCATAATCCAGCACCTCGGTCGGCGTGTTCAGGCGCTTGGCGCCGGTCATCCGCGTGAACAGATACTGCGAAGAGGAAATTGCGGCGGTGAGGTTCGCGATGGATTCCAGATTGAAAGAGCCGCCCGGCTTCTTGCCGGTCATCTCATTGACGATCATTGCGATATATTGGACGAATTGCGGGCTGCCTATTGTAATCGCTTCCATGGTCGTGAGTGCCCTTTGGCGCCGGAGTTTTAGCTTGATCAGCAGTACCCGCAGTGTCTTGCCCGAGCCTGATCTGCCGCAGGCGGGCGGTCCGCGTCTCAGCCCCGGCCGCGTCGCGCCTCTGCGGATCGTCCAAGCCTGTGCACAGCGCCGAAAGGCCCTTGCCGGACGTGGGCCTCCATGTTCCCTTCGACCCATTTCCGCACCGACCAGAAGATTGCCATTCCCTGATGTCCTCTCCCTTGAAACTCTACCTCGCCGGCCCGGAAGTCTTCCTGCCGGATGCCCGCGCAGTGCTCGATGAAAAGGCCGCGATGACGCGTGCCTATGGCTTCGAGCCGATGTGCCCGGGAGACCTCGCCATCCCGCCGGCCCCGACCAAACGTCAGTTCGGGCTCAACATTTCGGAGATCGACGAGAGCTTCATGAACCGGGCGGATGGCGTGATCGCCAACCTGACCCCCTTTCGCGGCATTGCCGCTGATCCGGGTACGGTCTTCGAACTTGGCTACATGTGTGGCGCCGGCAAGATCGTCGCCTGCTACACCAATGTCGCAGAAACCCATTACCAGCGCACGCTCGCCTGGTATGAGGGCAAGCTCAGCCGTGACGCCGAAGGCCGAATGCGCGGGCCGGATGGCCACTCGCTTGAAGACTTCGACATGATCGAGAACCTGATGCTGCATGGCGGCGTTGAGCGCCGCGGCGGCCCGGTGGCCGTGCATGCGGCCGAACCCGAAAAGCTCTTCACCGATCTGACGGCCTTCGAGCAGTGCCTTAAGGCGCTGGCGGCAAGGGCCTGAGACAGCGCTCGGCTACCCTGCCGTTCTGATGGCCTCAAAACGCCCAAGGGTTGATGAGAGCGAGCGGATGATCTTCGGTGCAATCTACCGCGCCGCAGGGCCGACCCTCCCCGCAGCGGGGAGGGTGGTTGCCCGCGTCAGGCTTTCTTGGCCGCCGGCTTCGCAGTCGGGTCCTCGAAGCGGATGCCGCAATTGTTCTTGATCGAGGCGGCCTCGATCGCCTTCATCTCGCCCTTCAACCGCGCGACTTCCGCGGCCGAGGCACCGTCGCCCTTGGCGAAGAACAGCGCCGGCCAGAAGAGAACGAGGCCGACCCCGACAGCGACCGCATCATTGTCGGCCTTCTTCTGCTGCGCGCCGCTTGCCGCAATGGCACGGGCCGAAACGGCGGTCGCTTCTTCCCGCAGCCGGTCGCAGGAGAGGCTTTCATAGAGTGTCGGCGAGACATAGGCCGCTTCGATGTCCTGCGGTTTGCTGGCGCAGGATGAGAGCACGGCGGCGAGGCCGAGAACGGTCGCGAGTTTGGTATGCATGGTAGACCCCCAGGTTGTTGACCTGAATGGGGTTCCATCATCGCGTTTGCCGGTCAAATGCAAAGATTACAACTTGAGCTTTAAGATGAGGCTTTCCACAGCCAAGAACGGCAGCAATGCGCTTCAGGCCGCATGTCGGCCGCCGTTCACGGCAAGGCGCAACCGATCACGGGGCAGTGCTTGTGCGGCAGCGATGCCGTCGCCTGAGCTTCGCCTCCGGCGAACCTGACGGCCGTAAAGCCGATGACCAGGGCGACGGCAGCGACGCCGATAAAGAGGATGATCTTTGTCTTCAAGCAGGTCTCGCTCGGGCTATTTTCTGCCGCGCGAAAGCGGCTCTGCCGGACTGGAAGCCGCCCGGCCGTTCGGCCAGGCGCGTCTTCCGGCGCCGGTCTTGCCCATCACTCGATCGGCGTAAACACCATCGAGTGCCCGTTGATGCAGTAGCGCAAGCCCGTGGGCTTCGGGCCGTCGGGAAAGACGTGTCCCAGATGCCCGCCGCAATTGGCGCAGCGGATTTCCGTGCGCACCATGCCGAAAGCGGTGTCGCGATGCTCGGTCACGGCATCCGCCTTCACCGGCTCGAAATAGCTCGGCCAGCCGCAACCGGCGTCGAACTTGGTGTCGGAGACGAAGAGCGGTTCGTCGCAGGCCGCACAGCGATAAAGGCCCTTGTCGAAATTGTCCCAATAGGGCCCGGTAAAGGCGCGCTCGGTGCCGTGCTCGCGCAGGATCCGGTATTGCTCCGGCGTCAGCTGGTCGCGCCATTCGGCATCCGACTTGACGATCTTCGGGGCAGTTGTGGAAGCGGTCATGATGATCTCCTTGGCCAGGCGCGGGGCAGGGCAAAGCCTCGCGGGTGTTGCATGATAGATAGGGAGCCAGAGGCAAGGCGGCAATTGTCTGTCACTGAGCTTTGGTCGTTCGCACCTCCCGTTTCTTTCACGAGAAACTGAACCCCCTCACCGGGAACTCACAGAATCGTGGGTTGACGCGTCCGTGAAGGGACAAGGTTCCGTTTTCGCTTGAGACAAAGGTTGGCTTGTCCTAACACGTGCCACCTTGTATCGACTGATGATCGAGCGCTGATCGTTGCCCACGGGGAGATGGAATGCCTGAGATGACGAGCGACATGACCTGGGTCGCCATGCTGTTGCCGTTTGCCGCCGCCGTTCTGGCGCCGTGGATCGTCTCCCGTCTCGGTGCAAACGGCGCCTGGGTCCTGGCGCTGGCGCCGGCGCTCGCCTTTGCCCATTTCGCCGGCTTCCTGACCGAGATCGCCAACGGCGAGCGGGTGACTGGCGGTTATGCCTGGGTGCCGAGCCTGAACCTCTCCTTCTCCTGGTTCATCGACGGACTGTCGCTCACCTTCGCGCTGCTGATCACCGGCATCGGCACGCTGATCGTGCTCTATGCCGGCGGCTACATGAAGGGCCATCCGCAGCAGGGCCGGTTCATCGGCTTCATTCTGCTCTTCATGGGCGCCATGCTGGGCCTCGTCGTCTCCGACAGCTTCCTGATGCTCTTCGTCTTCTGGGAGTTGACCTCGATCACCTCCTTCCTGCTGATCGGCTTCGACCACACGCGGGAAGCCTCGCGCCGCGCGGCCTTGCAGGCGCTGGTCGTCACCGGCGGCGGTGGCCTCATCCTGCTCGCCGGCATGATCTTCATCTGGAACATCACCGGCGTCAGCCAGCTGTCGTTGCTGCTCTCGACCGGCGATGCGCTACGCGAAAGTCCCTTCTATCTTGCAGCCCTGCTGCTCGTGCTCGGCGGCGCCTTCACCAAGTCGGCCCAGTTCCCCTTCCATTTCTGGCTGCCCAACGCCATGGAGGCGCCGACCCCGGTCTCCGCCTATCTGCATTCGGCCACCATGGTGAAGGCCGGCGTCTATCTCCTGATGCGCTTGAACCCGGTCATGGGCGAAACGCCTGCATGGGAAATCCTGCTGCCCTTCTTCGGGGGCATCACCCTGATCGTCGGCTCGGTGCTCGCCGTCCGCCAGACCGATCTTAAGCTGATGCTCGCCTATACGACGGTCGCCTCGCTCGGCCTGCTCGTCATGCTGACCGGCTTCGACACCGAGCATGCGGTCGAGGCGGCGGTGCTCTATCTCGTCGCCCATTCGCTGTTCAAGGGCGCGCTCTTCATGGTCGCGGGCGCGATCGATCACGAGGCCGGCACGCGTGACATCACGAAACTGGGTGGCCTCGGCAAGCTGATGCCGATCACCTTCGCCGCCGCCATTCTCTCCGGCGTCTCCATGGCCGGCCTGCCGCCGCTCTTCGGCTTCCTCGCCAAAGAAGAGATCTATTATGCGCTGGCTGGCGCCGAGCCGCGCGCCATCCTCTTCACGGCCGTGGCCGTCATCGGCAATGCGCTGATGTTCGTCATCGCCTTTGCCGTCGGGCTCAAGCCCTTCATTGGCAAGGAAGACAAGACCCCGAAACATGCCCATGAGGGCCCCGTGCTCCTGTGGATCGGCCCGCTGACGCTCGCCCTCCTGTCGCTCGGCGGCGCGCTCTTCTCCGGCCTTGCCCATCGCTTCATCTCGTCGCCCATGGCAAGCGCCGTCGATGGCGAGGCGCAGACCGTGACCATCGGCCTGATCCCCTCGCTGGGGGCGGCCCTCGCGCTGTCCGTGCTGACGGTGGTGATCGGCCTCGTTCTCTATCTCGGCCTCGAGCGCCTGAGGGCCGCCGTCGATCGTCTCGTCATCGGCCTCGGCATCAGCCCCGATCGCGGCTTCGACCATTTCATCTCCGGCCTCGTGCGTTTCTCGACCAGCGTTACGCGCTTCGTCCAGAACGGCCGGCTCGAAACCTATGTCACTCTCTCCTTCATCTTCGTTGCGGTCGTGCTTCTGGCGACACCGGTGATGTTCGGCGAACTTCCGACGGCGATTCCACTACCGTCGGAAATCGATCTGCATGAAATGGCGATCCTGGTGATCGCGGTCATCGGCGTCATTGCCGTGCTCACGGCCAAGGACCGCCTGACCGCCATCGTCTGCCTTGGCATCCAGGGCTTTGCCATCGCCGTCATCTTCCTGCTGTATGGCGCGCCGGACCTCTCCTTCACCCAGTTCATGGTCGAAACACTGTCGGTCATCATTCTGGCGCTCGTCATGACCCGCCTCAGGCTGTCGCTCGCCGACCATCGCCCGATGGCGGCGCGCCTGTTCGATGGTTCGCTGGCCATCGCCTGCGGTCTCGGCTTCGGCCTGATGCTGGTGGCCTCGACTTCGGGTCCCTTTGATGGTTCGCTGTCCGCCTTCTTTGGCGAGCACTCCAAGATCATCGCCCACGGCGCCAATGTCGTGAACGTCATCATCGTCGATTACCGCGGTGTTGATACCCTGGGTGAGATCGCTGTCGTGATGATCACCGGCCTGTCGATCCTGGCCTTGATCCGCATCCGGGTGGGTGGCGCTCCGGCAGTTGCGGCCGTGACCTCGACGACCCCCTCCGCCGCGGTGGCCCGTCCGAGCAAGACGAAAGGTGGCAAGCGCTCATGAACACCCTGATCTTCCGAACCTTCGCACCCTTTCTCACCGCGCTGATGCTGGTCTTTTCGATCTTCGTCCTGTTGCGCGGCCATAACGAGCCCGGTGGTGGCTTCATTGGTGGGCTGATCGGCGCTGCGGCCTTTGCCATGTACGGCATCGCCTTCGGCGTCCAGGCCGTGCGCCGCGCCATGGTGTTCCATCCGATGTCGATCGCCGGCTTTGGCCTGCTGGTCTCGACCCTGTCCGGCTTCATCTCCGCGCCGCTCGGTTACCCCTTCATGACCGGTATCTGGGTCTATCCGAGCCTCTTCGGTGTCGAAGTGCCGCTGGCGACGGTGATTTCCTTCGACATTGGCGTCTATCTCGTGGTCGTCGGCACCTTCGCGTCGATCGCGCTTGCACTCGAAGAAAGGGATGACGGCTGATGGAAGTCATCTTCTCGCTCGTCGTCGGTATTTTCTTTGCCGCCGCCGTCTATCTGATGCTGTCGAAAAAGATCGTCCGCATCCTGCTGGGCATCGTGTTGCTCGGCAATGCCGTCAACATGCTGCTCTTCACCGCCGGTCGACTGACCCCGTCGATTCCGCCGATCATTCCGGGCGGCGTCGACGTGCTGCCGGCTGGCACCGCCAATCCGCTGCCGCAGGCTCTCATCCTGACGGCGATCGTCATTTCCTTCTCCTTCTTCTGCTTCCTGCTGGTGCTGAGCTATCGCGCCTATCAGGACCTTGGCACCGACGACACGGGTGAAATGCGTGTCGCCGAGCCGATGGACGAGCCGCTGCCGCCGAGCGGCTACTGAGCGGGAGACACGAGGACCACATGGCTGCCCCCACAACGACCCCTGCCGACTACGCCGCCGCCTATGTCATGGAGCCGATGACGGCTGCCGACTGGCTCGCGGTTACGCCGATGGCGCTCTGCATTGCCTTCGGCGCGATCCTGATGATGATCCGCCACCGCACCCACTGGCATCCGCCGGTGGCACTGACGGGACTGGCGCTACTCGTCCTCAACAACGGGCTGCTGCTCGCCAAGGTCATGGCCGATGGCCCCCTGACCATGATGATGGGCCGCTGGCTGCCACCCTTCGGCATTGCCATCACCGTCGACCTTTCCGGTGCGTTGCTGGCGCTGTCCGCCGCCATCGTCGCCTTCTGCGGCGCGCTCTACGCCCATGTCGAGATCAACAACAGCGGTCGCCGCTATGGCTTCTACCCGCTTTTGATGCTGCTGATGGCCGGCGTCTGCGGTGCTTTCCTGACCGGCGACATCTTCAACCTCTATGTCTGGTTCGAAGTGCTGCTGATCTCCTCCTTCGGTCTCTTGATCCTCGGTTCGGAGCGGGAGCAGATCGATGGCGCGCTGAAATATGCGGTCCTCAACCTGATGGCGACGACGCTCTTCCTGATCGCTGTCGGTTATCTCTACGCCATCTTCGGCACGCTCAACATGGCTGATATCGCCATGAAGGTTCCGCAATATGCCGAGACCGCGCCGCTGATGACGCTGACGGCGCTCTTCATTCTGGCCTTCTCGATGAAGGCTGCGGCCTTCCCGGTAAATTTCTGGCTGCCGGCCTCCTATCACACGCCGCGCGTCGTCGTGTCGGCGCTGTTTGCCGGCCTGCTCACCAAGGTCGGTGTCTACGCGCTGTTCCGCGTCGTGGTCATGCTCTTCCCCGTCGAACGTGAGGCGCTGAGCCTCGTCATCGCGATCGTCGCAGCACTCACCATGATCTTCGGCGCGATCGGCGCACTCGCACAGAACGATATCCGCCGCTTCCTCGGTTTCGTCGTCGTTGCCGGCATCGGCAACATGATGGCCGGCGTGGCGATCGGCGGCGACATGGCCGTGGGCGCGGCGATCTTCTATGCGCTGCACTCCATCCTTCTGATGACGGCACTCTATCTGGTCGCCGGTGAGATCGGCCGCATCGGCGGCAGCTTCCGTCTCGATCGTGTGGCCGGCCTCTGGACGGCCGCACCTGCCTTCGCCGCGATTTCGCTCGCGCTGTTCTTCGCCGCAAGCGGTCTTCCGCCCTTCTCCGGCTTCTGGCCAAAGGCGCTCCTGGTCAAGGCCTCCATCGACATTGGTGCCTGGTGGCTGGCCGCTTCCGTGCTCGTCTCCGGCTTCCTGACAACGATCGCCTTTGGCCGCGTCTTTCTGTTCTCCTTTTGGCGACCGGTCGCTGCCGCAGGCCGCGAGCAGCCAACGGCTGTCCCGGCCTCGGCGGGTGCGCTACGCTGGCGTTTCACGCCGATTGTCATCCTGACCGGTTTCGTGGTCTGGTTCGGCCTCTTCCCGGACAGCTTGATCGTCGTCACGCAGCAGGCAGCCGCCGGTCTTTCGGATCCCACCGCCTATATCCGCTCCGTCTTCCCTGAAGGAGGTGCCCGATGAGCCTTTATGCACTTAGCATGCTGATGACGGTGATCTGGGCCACCGTCTCCGGCAGCTTCACGGTCCCCAATCTGATCTTCGGCTTCGTCATCTCGCTCTTGACGCTCTACCTGTTGCGCGAGCGTTTCGTCGGTCGCGACTACACGAGCCGCTTCCGCCGCGTGCTGGCTCTGGTCCTGCTCTTTCTCGTCGAGCTCGCCAAGTCCGCCTGGCGTGTCGCGACGCTCGTGCTACAGCCGAAAATGGATCTGAAGCCCGGGATCTTCGCCTTTCCGCTGACGGTCAAGAGCGATTGGGAGATCTCGCTTCTCGCCAATCTCATCACGCTGACCCCGGGCACGCTCTCGGTCGACGTGTCCGATGACCGCACAACCCTTTACATCCACGCGATTGACTGCTCCGACGTCGAGGCCGCCCGCCGTGACATCGCCGAGGGCTTCGAGAAGAAGATCATGGAGGCATTTGCCTGATGACCCCTGAACTCATCGTCGAATACGCATCCGTCGTCGCCATCGTCATCCTCGTGATTGCCCTGTTGATGACCGTCTACCGCGTCGTCGTCGGTCCGACCCTGCCGGACCGCGTCATCGCCCTCGACATGCTGGTCGGCATCGTCATCGGCTTCATCGCCGTCATTGCGCTCAGAACCGGCTATACGCTCTATATCGACATCGCGATTGCGCTTGGTCTCGTCGGCTTCCTGGCGACCGTCGCCTTTGCCCGCTTCATCCTGGCGCGCGGCTGCGTCGGCGAAGGGGAGCGGGTTGAGGCTGGTCGCGGACCGTCGAAGCCGGCAAAGACAAAGACGGCCAAGAACGTCAAGGCAAGCAAACCGGCCGGATCTCTCGGCAAGGAGGGAAAATGATTTCGCTTCTTGCAGCCATCGCCATTGCCGTTCTGACCATCGGCGGCGCGCTCTTCTCCCTCATCGCCGCAATCGGCCTCAATCGCCTGCCGGACCTCTATACGCGGATGCATGCGGCCTCCAAGGCCGGCACGGTCGGGTCCGGCCTGCTGCTGCTCGCCGTTGGCCTGCATGCGGCCGATGTCGCGACCTTCGGCCGTGCCCTGGCCGGCATCATCTTTTTCGTCCTGACGGCCCCGATTTCCGCTCATCTTCTTGCCCGTGCGGCCCACAAGGTTGGCTATAAGCTGTCATCCGCATCGGTACGTGACGATATGATGTCATGATGAAACGGCTGATATTTCTGGTTGAGTGAGCGTCTCTATTGAAATCCTAGCTATCCTGCCCAGTGCAAAATGCCTGATCGGCAAATAGAAAAGATTTATACCCGTCAAATCTAGTAGAAATATCAGGTGGACATTTGCGGCAGGGGTGTTAATTCACTTTTGAGAGCGCTGGTCTGTTGCGTTCGTGGTATGTAGGCGAAGTGAACTGCCAGCTATTGGCAAGTCTAACACGTGATCTTGGCTGAATTCTGCGTAGCAAAATGCCGGACGGTTTGGGGCCGACCCGGCAAATTGGTGATCTTCATGGGGGTGTCTTTCGCCTTCCCTGTCCGGCCGGATCGGGAAGACATGTAAACTATTGTCTGTAGGGGCGGCGGCCCCTTCGGGATCTGAACAGGAGAATTGAATGACTGAAACCCAGCAGGGCCCAAGCCAGCAGTTGCTGGTCGAACTGACCGCTGACATCGTCTCTGCCTATGTCAGCAACCACGTCGTCCAGGTCAGCGACCTGACCAACCTGATTGCCGATGTGCATATGGCCCTGAACAACACCGCTTCGCCGGTTCCAGCCCCCGTGGTCGTCGAAAAGCCGAAGCCGCCTGTTCCGATCCGCAAGTCGATCGAGGATGATTATCTGATCTGCCTCGAAGACGGCCAGAAGTTCAAGTCGCTGAAGCGACACCTGATGACCCACTACAACATGACCCCGGAAGAGTACCGCGAGAAGTGGGGCCTGCCGGCCGACTACCCGATGGTTGCCCCGGCCTATGCCGAAGCGCGCTCGCGTCTCGCAAAGGAAATGGGCCTCGGCCAGCGCCGCAAGCGCGCCAAGTAAGCCTTCTTTGGTTTCTCGCGACGCGAGGAAGATCAGGCCGGTCCCGCGACCGGCCTTTTTTTGCATTGGCGGATAGGAAAAAGATCCTCTTCCAATTGTCGGCTGCCATGCTCGCCGCGGCGGCAGTCACCTTTCGATGATTTGTGGGATCACAGCGATGCCCCTAAAATCATGGGGTTCACATTCTCTCAAGCTCTGCTAGCTTTGATAGGAATAAAATCCTTTCTTGGAGCGCGCCATGACCCCCGACGACCCCATCAGCCCGCCACCCGCGATCCTTCCCGCCGCACCATCGGTTGAATGGCAGCCCGCAGCCGAGGCGGATGATTTCTCCGAGCGTCCCCTGACGCCCGAGCGACGGCTGCTCTGCATGATTGTCCGGCAATTGACCGAGGAATTGCTGCGCGCCACAGGCCTCGAACATGATCAGGAGCCTGGCCGCCGGGCCACGAGCCATGTCCGCCAGGTGGCGATGTATGTCTGCCACGTCGCCTATTCGATGCCCATGGGAGAGGTCGCCCAAGCCTTCGGCCGCGATCGCACCACCGTTGGACATGCCTGCCGCATGGTCGAAGACCGCCGCGACGACCGCGCTTACGACACCTTTGTCGCGATCGTCGAGCGCATGGCAAGCGCCGTCCATCTCATCGCCGGCAAGCGCATCTGAAGGAGAAGGCAGGTCATGACCCGCAGCGAACGAAAGCAGATCCGCCAGATCCTCCGACGGGCTTTGGCCGGCCCTCTGGAACAGCCTCCGCACGGTACCACCGTTCGGGTCGCCGCGTCGCCGGCCGAGGCTACGCCCGAGCTCCTCGCTCGCCTGGTGGCCGATTGCCTGCTTCTCCGCACGCCCGACGGACTGGCAGCTAGCCCCGAGACAGCCGCCTGGCTTCGCCGCGATCTCTGCGACCTGCCCGAGGAGGCCCATGCCGCTCAGCACCGCACGGTCGAGGTCGGTACGCTCGATATGCCGCAGGGCCGCCAGTCCGTGCGCCGCAACCTGCAGGAATCGCCGCTCTTTCCCCTGCTGCGCCTCAAGGAGAAGGACGGTCGTCCGTTTCTGCCAGAGGAGGCTGTTGCCGCCGGCGAGCGTCTGGCAGCCGATTTCGACTTTGCCGGTCTGCAGCCGCGCATCACCGCCAGCTGGCAGCCGCGGCTCGCGACCCGCAACAAGGGCGCAGCCCCGCCGGCAACCGACTTGGCCGATGCGACGCTCTCCGCCCGCACCCGCGTCAATCGTGCCGTCCAGGCCATGGGGCCGGAGCTTTCAGGCGTGGCGCTCGATGTCTGCTGCTTCGGCAAGGGCCTGGAAACCGTCGAACACGAGCGCCAATGGCCGGCCCGTTCCGCCAAGCTGATGCTGCGCACCGCCTTGTTGTCGCTCGCCCGCCATTATGCCCCGCCGCCCGTCCGGCTCCGCGCCCGACACTGGGGCGACGAGGGCTTTCGCCCGGAGATCGGTTGAGGGACAGTCACACCAGCCGGCGTGCCGCCTCTTCGCGGATCCGCTGGATCATCGAGCGCAAACCGTTGGCGCGCTGCGCCGTCAGGTGTTCGAGAAGGCCGAGCTGCTTGAAGAGGTCGAGCGCATCGAAGCTGACCACGTCGGACGCCTTCTTGCCGGAATAGGCGGCAAGCACGATCGCGACGAGACCGCGCACGATGAAGGCGTCGCTGTCGCCACGGAAGGTCATTTCGGGATCGGCGCCGTCGCTTGAGGACACCGAGAGCCAGACCTGGCTCGCGCAGCCCTGCACCTTGTTCTCGGCGGACTTCTCGCTGTCGGGCAGATCCGGCAGTGCCTTGCCGAGCTCGATGACATAGCGCATCCGGTCCTCCCAATCATCCAGGAAGCCGAAGTCGTCGATCATCTCGTTCAAGTTAGCCATGCTGCACCTGCTTGTTACGTCGGACCCATATAGTTGAGACCGACAGGCTTTTGAACTGGCTGCGGCAATGAAAGCTGTCGATGCTTCAGGCGTGGGGTCTGGAAAAGAAAAAAGCCGCGCAGCTTGCGCCACGCGGCCCGGCAAATGCCGAATTCAGTCAGGGACAGGCAGACAGGCATCCGGTCTATGGCAGAACCGGCTGCAAGGCGGGGAGGGGGCGGCTGTCCGCCCCGGATTTCGTCAGATGACCGCGTGAGCGTCGGTCATGCGCCTCAAGCCCTCAGGGCTTCGGCGGCTGGTAGGGTTTCGGCAGATGCTTCGGCCGTTCCGTCGGTGTCACCGTGCCGGTGATAACGGGCGCTTCGGTTTCGGCACTGACGAGCTGCGGGCTCTCTACGTGAGGCCTGATGATCTCGACTGCGCCACTCTTCGGCGTCTGGATCCCGTCGGCCACAACTGCCGTGCCCTCATCGGTAAACTGCTGGTCGAGCAGCTGGTAGGCGACGAGCGCCCCTTCGCGGGCACGCTGACCGAGCGCCTGGAAAGTCTGGGCACCCTTTTCGCAAACCTCGGGCTTCTCGACGCAGAGCGAGGTGACATACTCATAGGCACCGCTTGCGGCGGTGATGGCGGCACCCATGTCGAAGCTGGCGCCATCCTTTTCCTCTGCAGGCGGGGCCGCGAGGAAGGACAGTGCGACAAGCGTCGCGGTACAATAGAAAGTTCCCTTGATCAGAAACCACATGGTCTTCACCAAATCCCTGTTGCCGGTCTTTGCCGGAACGGTCCGGGTTTCTCCCCAAACTCGTGAATTCCACCCTAGGTTTGATTCGCCAAAATCGATTTGCGAAAGACGGTCGGTTTTGATGCGAATTCGACTAAAATTTGAGTGATCTCCCCATTTCGGGACGCGTCGGTAAAACTTTAGCGGTCACCGTTAAGCATAAATGTGGCGCTGGCCCCGCAATCCACCGCTTTTGGCCTGATGGCGCCGACACAAATCTTAACGGCCATCAGAAAACTTGAATGATTTCAGTGCTTACGCCCCGTTAACCATGATTTGGAAAGCCTCGTTAGGCTGTCCTGTTTCGGGTCAGAACGGCTAGGCCGGGGCCCTTCCGGGGCTCTGCCTTATCTATTCCTTAAGCGCGTCGGCCTATCCTCAGACGCATAAATCAGATGAACCGGTCGCGGATTTCTGGCGTGGTTGTATTGCGTAAAATGTCGGCTGCACTGACGGTAAAGATGGACGGGCTCCTGGCCCGCCTTCTGGTGCGTCATGCTGTCGGCCGTCCGGTCGACCGGGCCGAGATCGTCGCCTTGCGCCGCCTAACCCTTGCTGTTCTGCCCGCGGTCGTCGCCGTGCCCGCCATCCTCACTCTGGTCTTTGGCGTTGCGACCGGCCTGCCGATCGGTTTTGCCCTCGTCACCGCTCTTTATCTGCTCGCAGCCCTGGCGCTGGTCTCGGGCCTTCGCCTCGGAAGCGAGCAGGACGAGGCCGAGACGGCGATCGCCACCACCACGGCCGACCCTTATGAATACTGCCCCGGCCTGTTCCTGACACTCGACGCGACCGGCATCGTGCGCGCGGCCGGTGGTCGTGACCGCCAGATGTTCCTGTCTTTCCTGCGCGAGCCGCTGTCGCGTGCCTTCGTCGAACAGGTGCATGTCTCCGACCGTCTGGCCTTCGTCCAGGCGCTCGACGAGCTGCGCCTCGGTGCCGATGTCGTAGTAACCGATCTAAGGCTCGATCGCCCGGTGATCGGCCTCGATCAGGCACAGTTCCTCAACGTCCGTCTCGACATGACCGCCGTCCGCTCCGACGATGGCACGCTTGCCGGTGTCCGCGCCCAGATGCTCGATATCGAAGGCGAGATGCTGATGCGCGACGAGGTGGCCCGCAAGGAAGAAGAGGCAAGCGCCGCCCACGAGATCAAGAGCCGCTTCCTCGCTGCCGTCAGCCATGAGATGCGCACACCGCTCAACGCCATCCTCGGCTTTTCCGATATCCTGGCCGGTGAATATTTCGGCAAGCTCGAAAACGACCGCCAGCGCGAATACGTCCAGCTGATCCGCCAGTCCGGCGCGCACCTGCTCTCTGTCGTCAACACCATGCTCGACATGTCGAAGATCGAGGCCGGCCGCTACGAACTGATGCTCGAGGATGTCGATCTCGCGCAGTCGCTGACCGAATGCGAACGCATGCTTTCGCTGCAGGCCCAGACCAAGGGCGTCAAGCTGAGCAGCCGTCTGCCCAAGGGCCTCGGCGAGATCTCGGCCGATGGCCGGGCACTGCGCCAGATCGTCATCAACCTCGTCGGCAATGCCATCAAGTTCACCGATGCCGGTGGCGCCGTGAACATTGATGCCACAAGACAGGGCAACGAAGTCACGATCAGCATCAGCGATACAGGTATCGGCATCTCGCCGGACAAGATGGCGCTGATCGGTCGCCCGTTTACACAAGTGCAGAACGATCTCAATCGCAACTACGAGGGTTCCGGCCTTGGGCTTTCGCTGGTAAAGGGATTGACGGCTCTCCATGGCGGCACGTTCAGGATCGAAAGCCGAGCAGGCGAGGGCACCGTGGTCCTGGTGACGCTGCCGGCGGACGGTTCGGGTGCCAGGGCTGCCCGTGAAACGAACATGGTCGAATTCCCGCCGCGCCTTGCCGAAGCGGGGAGTGATCTGACAAGGGGTGGGAAAGCACCGGGGCATGACGAAGCGAAAGCGAAAATCGCCTGAGAAGAAGAAGGCGGGCTCAAAGGTCCTCCTGGTTCTCTCGACGGGCGCTGGCGCCCTTGCGCGGCTTGCCGGACGTCATCCGCGCGCCGTGGGTGGCGCCTTCTGCTTTACGCTGGTCTTCGGAACGATCGCCGCCAATGCCCTCTGGTACCAGCCTGGCCAGCATCCCTCGCCATTCCTGCGCACCCGAGATGCTGCCGATTTTAGCGTACTCGCCGGCACGCCGCGTAGCCCGCTGTTGAGCGAGCAGGACGCAGAAAACGTAACCACCTTCCGCATCGAACGCGAAAAGCCGGGCAGCGAGGCGGCGCCCTCGGATACGACCGATGCCCGCCCGGCGATCGCACCGGCTCAAACCGCGACGTCCGTGTCTCCCGTGCCCGCCAGCCTTCCCGCCAATGCCGCGGAAACGGCTGGCCTCATTCGCCAGGTCCAGGGTGAACTCCTGCGCCGCGGCCTCTATGATGGCGATGCCGACGGCGTCATCGGGCCGCGCACCGAGACCGCGATTGCCATCTTCCAGAAAACCGTCGGCATGGAGGCAAACGGCCTCGTGACGCCGGAACTCCTGGCGGCGCTGACGCTTGATCGCGGCATCACCGCCGCCGTTCCGGCGCAGCGCCCAGTGATGGATGTGGATGCGCCAGGCGAAGACCCGGTTGCCGCCGCGATCCGCAGCGCTGAAACCCAGGTTGTCACCGCGCCGCGGCGTCCGGTGACAGCCAGCCAGCCGGTTCCACCGAAAACCGTCGAACCGACGGCCCCGCCGCCGGTCCAGCAGGCGAACTTCGATCCGGGCCTCGTCATGGAAATCCAGCGTGGCCTCTCCAACATGGCCTACAAGAACATCCGCATCGATGGCGTGCCCGGCGAAGACACCCGTGCCGCCATCCGACGCTTCGAGCGCCACTACCAGCTGCCGGAAACCGGCGAGCCGAGCGCGGCGGTCCTGAAGAAGCTGAAATCCATCGGCGCCCTGTGATCTTGCTCCCCTGAAGCGGCGACGCTTCAGTCCGTCCAGGGCAGCAAGCCCTGATGGGGGGCGATCGGCGCGGTGAAGCTTGTCGAATGCAGGCTCTCCCCCGCCTCGATGCGTTCGTAGAGAGACAGATAGCGCGCGGTCATGCGCTCCGCCGTGAAATTCTCCTGGAAATGCTGATGGATCGCCGCGCGGTCGAACCGCCCGATATCTCGTATTGCCTCCGCCAGCACGTCGCCCTTGTCCGACAGGCAACCCACATGCTCCGGCACCAGTTCCGGCAGGGAACCGTAAGGCGTGGCAAAGACGGGCAGGCCGAAATACATCGCCTCGATCACCGCAAGCCCGAAAGGTTCGTGCCAGCGCACCGGGAAGAGCAGGCCAGCAGATCGCCCGAGAACGTCAGCCTTGCCCGCATCATCGACCATGCCGTGGAAACGAGCATTGGGATCAAGCGTCAGGCGCAGCCCCATTTTCAGGTTCAGGCGATACCCTCCGAGCACATCAAGCCGCCGCCCGGCCTTGCGGGCGACCCGGATCGCGCCTCGCACATTCTTCACCTTCCAGGCCGCCTTGGCGAGAAAGGCGAGGGACTTACCGCCATGGCCAAGGTCCGGCTCGGGATAGACGCGCGGATCGAGCCCGTTATGCACGAAGGCCGTGCCGCCATGGCGCGCGGCATGGTCGGCAGAGACGAAGATCGAGTTGCGGTGCAGCCGGGCACCGGCCGCATTGCCATGGATCGTCTGACAGGCCTTGCCGTCGAAATCCGGATCGAGCCCGATATGACTGTGAAAGACATCCGCCTCACGCGGGATCTGCGCCTCGAGCGGCCGAGCGGGCTCGATGACGGTGAGTGGCCCATAGTGCCAGGTCGAGCCCGCCGGCCCCAGGAGCCCGATCACATGACCCTTTTCCGCAAGCGCGCGGCCAAGCCAGGCGATGATGCGTTCCGTCCCGCCGTAACGCAGCGCGGGAATGCGGGTATGAGTGGCGAGGACAATGTGCATGGCAGCCCTGGTTCACGTTTCTGTGATTTAGCATGCCGGATCGGTGTCCGACAATTCTCCAACGCCATGTGCGGATGGCTTTCGACCAGCGCTCCCTGAAACTTTAGTCTAGGTGAGTTCTCGTGGTGCCTAAAGAAAGGCCTCATTAATCATACAGATGTTAGCATCCGTCGATTGGAGGAGGATGATCCATGACTGCAGCGATGAACGCGCGCTACGATGATGACCAGCAGGATGTGGCGGAGACCCCGCGGCCACCGGAAATCGATGCTGCCACCTTGCGCGGCATAGTCCAGCGCCTGGCTGAAGAGGCCTCGACGCTCGGCGTCGATCTCGTTGATATCGCTGGAGCGATCCAGGACGTGGCCGGCATTTCCAAACGCCATGCGGTGACCTTCGACGGCATTACCCGAACAGCGCTGTCGATCGCCGAAACCAATCGCGATGTCGCAAGCTCTCTGCGCGAAACGGATCAGACTGCGGGCGAAGCCCGCCGGATGCTGACCGACAGCGCGACCCGCCTGACCGGCGCCATCGACAAGATCGACCACATGGTCGAGACATCAGAGGAAATCGGCACAGAGATCGGCAGCTTCTCCCAGTCGCTCGCCGAGGTCGACAAGGTCGCCGAAGAGATCGGCACGATCGCCCGGCAGACCAATCTCCTGGCGCTGAATGCCGCGATCGAAGCTGCCCGTGCGGGCGAAGCCGGCAAGGGTTTTGCCGTAGTTGCAGCCGAAGTCCGCGCGCTCGCGCTGCAGACGTCCCAGGCGACCGGTGCCATCCAGGAAACCCTGAACCAGATCCGCCAGAAGATCGTCCGCCTGAACGATGCCGGCCGTGGTGCGACCGCCAGCGCCCGCGACGTGCGCGAGACCTCCCAGGCGATGAACCACTCCTTCTCCGCCATGGAGCAGGTCATCACCCGCATTCTCGACGGCTCCTCTGCGATGGCCCAGACAACCGACCGGGTCGATCGCCAGTGCTCGGAATTCGTCGCGACCTTGAGCGACATGTCCGCCGAAGTCCGCCAGTCCGACCATCACCTGCAGCAGACCGCAGGCCGTGTGGACAAGGTGGTGGCTCTCTCGGAAACGCTGATCCAGCTGACCGCAAGTGCCGGCATCCGCACGGCCGACAGTGACTGGATCGACACCGCCGTCGATGTTGCCGCCCGCATTTCCCACGCCTTCCAGCAGGGCGTCGACAGCGGCCGGATCCGTACGGCCGACCTTTTCGATCGCAATTATCGTCCGATCCCGGGAACTGATCCTGTGCAGATGATGACCGGTTTCACCGATTTCACCGACCAGGTCCTGCCCGGAATCATCGAGCCGGTTGCCGCCTCGTCGGACCGTATCGGCTTCTGTGCCGCCGTCGACGAAAACGGCTACCTGCCGACCCACAACAAGAAGTTCTCGGCGCCACAGCGCCCGGGCGATACGGTGTGGAACACCGCCAACTGCCGCAACCGCCGCATCTTCAATGACCGCGTCGGCCTCGCCGCCGGGCGGTCGACGGCCCCCTTCCTCGTCCAGACCTACCGCCGCGACATGGGCGGCGGCAATTTCGTCCTGATGAAGGACATCTCCGCCCCGATCTTCGTCGCCGGAAGGCATTGGGGTGGGCTGCGGCTGGCGGTGAAGGTGTAATCGTCCGATTGCAGTTGGCAACGATTGATCAAGATCGGCGTGTGCCTGGGCCAGGGAAACCCAAGTAGATGCAGCGTATCGGTCTTCTAAGTCGGATCGCCTTTTCATTGTCTTGCGCAGGCAATGCAGATGCATTACTTTGAGCCTTGTTTCCTGCGAGGCCGGCGATGACTATGCGACCCGACGAGATTTCGAAGCTCACCGACCGGTACCAGACGACGGTGCCGACGGGAGTGCGCAAGCAGTTGCAGCTTCGTAAGGGCGACCAGATCCGTTATCGTACCGATGCGAGCGGTCGGGTGTATATCGAAGCCATGGCTGAGGAGCGCGATCCGGCCCTCGGCTCATTCCTGGATCTTCTGGAACGAGATGTGATGGATCATCCCGAACGGCTGAAGCCGATGGAGGGAGCGCTGGTGCAGCGGATCGGAGCGCTGGTCGGAGATATCGCCGTCGATCTCGACGCGCCTCTGTCGCCCGAAGATGAGTGAAGTCCGCGCGCCCTTCGCCGCCAACGGCTGGGCCATCTATGCTCACCCGCTCTTTCTCGATCAGTTGATGACCCTCACGGACGAAGTCGAAGTGCGCAAGCGCCGTGACCCGGAGACTTGGCGCCGGAAGAATGCCTCGAAACGGCTGGCCGCCATCCTCAAGCTCGTGACGACTGATATCCCGGCCGATCCGGGCGCCCCGCAATTCCGTCAGGGTGACACGCTGGGCAGTCACCGCAAATACTGGTTCCGGGCAAAGTTCTTCCAGCAATACAGGCTGTTCTTTCGCTTCGACAGCAGCCGAAAGATCATCGTTTTCGTCTGGGTCAACGATGAAGATACACTTCGCGCCTACGGCAGTCGATCCGATGCCTATTCGGTCGTCAAGGGCATGCTCGACAATGGGCATCCGCCAGACGATTTCGATGCGGTCCTGAAAGAGGCCAAAGGGGCAGCCGCTCGCTTTGCGCAATTGATAAGGCCGGTCAACGAATCCTGAGCCCCTTCCAACCCTCGACGCCGCCCGCGCAATCCCCTAAACCCTTGCCCATGCGCATTCGCTCCGACATCTTCGTCTCGGCCCTGACCCGTCGCGTCTTCTCCGACGGCGGTTATGCCGCTGTTGTCGCCAAGGGCTCGGAGGCCTCGGGAGCGGTCTTCGTGCGCCAGCGCTTCCGCGATGGTCTGGAGACACTGTATGGCCCAGCCCCTCAGGCCATGATCGATGACGAGACACGCGACGACCGCGTGTTCGAGCCCCGCCTCGTGCGAGCCGAACCCGAGACCGTGGAGGCTCTGATCGCGCGTGAACAGAAGTTCGACAGTGACCTCTGGCTGGTCGAGATCGAGGTGGAGGATCTCGGTACATACCTGACACTGGCGGATACGAAGGATTGAGCGGCCAACAAGGCGACATTCCACCCTCCCCTTGAGGGGAGGGTCGGCGCAAAGCGCCGGGGTGGGGTGACCGCCGATGGCGGCTGCGAAAACCCACAAACAGGCACGACTATTGCCTACTGCCTACTGCCTACCGCCTACCGCTTATGTCCTAGGTCTACCGCTTGCGCGCCCTGAGCACCTGCCGCCCATGCTCGTCGCCCACGGGCTGACGCTTGGGGGCGGCCTGGTTGGCAGCGACGAGCGGGATACTGCTCGGTGCCGCCGGGTGCTCAACGCCGTCACGCACCTCGGCCTGCATCTCGTCGCCGGCAAAGGTATAGCGGTCGGCACGGATCCAGCTGTCGATCCGGGCTTCGGCCTGGTCCGGGTCAATGCCGAACAAGAGGCTCTCCGCCCGGCTTGCACCATTCTCGCGACGCGCGAGATGCGGGTAGATGTGCTCCAGGATGAAGATCGCCTCGCGATCCTCCATCGCAACGCCGGCAAGCGTCGTTGCGAGCTGACGCCCGGAAATGTCGAGCAGGATGCGCTCGGCAAGCCAGCGGCTCGAGGTCAGCATGTCGGCGAGCGTCGTGGCAAAGAAGCCACCGTCATGGGTGCGGGCAAAGCGGACGAGCAGGGCGGTCTGCACCAGCGTCGCCTGGCGTCGGCCGAGCCGATCGCTGCGGGGCGGCCGCTGTTGAGCGGCCATGCGCTTGATCGTCTGGCGCAGCGCCTCTTCGCGGCTCTCTGCTGCAGGCTCGGCCACAGCGTCTGATGCGGCGCCCGGCAGGTCGCGCATCTCGAGATCTGCCATCACGGTGTCGAAGCTCGAAGCCGGCATCTTGGCCGCCTGCAGAGGCTGCATTTCCGGTGTCTGCTCATCTGCCTTCACCTTTTCCGGCCGCGGCGGCAGGGCATGGCGCAGCGACACCAGCGCATCGATGACCGTCGGCGACAGCCGCTCGCGCTTGACGATGGCGCGGGCATGGTCGGCGCCTTGCGTGCGCGCGATCATGATCAGCATGTCGTCAGACAGCGCAGGCGACGAGGCAAGAAAGGTGGCGGCGACCGAAATCGGCTGAGAGGCGATGAAGGCGGCGACCGAGAGCGGCAGGTTCGGGCTCTGCGACAGGGCCGCGACAGCTTCCCGCCGCGCTTCGGCAGAGGATCCGGCAAACAGTGGCTGAAACAGCTCGGCAAATTGTCGGAGTTCCGACTTGCCGGGAAAGGAGAGCGCCTGGAAACTCGTGACCGTGGCCATCAGAACGACATCCTTGTTCCGCGCGCCGGCTGGCCTTTCAAGCTCCCTGAACTGTTCGCTCACGACTACCCACTCCAACGCAATACAGATGTGTGCGAGATTAGAACGAATTTGTTAGCAAGCTGTTAACTAACCTATGGCTTCTTGTGGACAAGCGGATGGTCAAGTCAGAAGATTCGCCGCATGTTTCTGATATTAGGCATATGCGTACCCCGTTTCGTGGGGTGAACCGCGACAGGGGGAACGCGTCGGAGAAAGGCGCAGATGACCCTGGTTTGTGTGAGACTTTCCGCAGCATGAACCGGATTGTGCCGGCCCTCGTAAATGGAGGGCAGGGCGAGATGACCCTCTCGACCCTCTCGATCTTTCTTCTCGAAAGGAGACGAGCATGGCGGATATCATCAGGATTTCGGACCGGCTGAACCCCTCGCGCCGCTCAGCAGGCACGCGTGAGCATAAGGCGGAGATCCTCTTCTTCACCGGCATCCGCTACGAGCGGCTGGATCCCAACGCCATCTGGCCGCGGGTGGAATTGCCGACCTTGCCGGCTCTACCGTCACCAAAGGGACCTTTTTTCGGACCCGACCGCCGGCCTTGCTGAGCAAGATCCTCTCATCATTCGCCGTTGCCGGTCATCGTCCGGCCTTCTACGGCTGTTCGCTGTTCCGCGATCCAGGCCAAGTCGTCAATCCGATTCCAGCGATTCACCGGTTGTAAATCGTTTAAGTAGGATAAGATAAAATAAGAAGTCGTGGCAGGACGCTGCGATCAACCGCTGCCCCCTCGGTACGGGCGCCTATTGCGGAGCCAGGTCGACGGCCCATGCTGATGAAGATTGCCAAGGATCGCATTCGCAAGGGAATGTTCATCGAAAGCGTCGCGTGCCCCAGCCAGGAATTCCCAAGACGCCGCTTCGTCCTGAAAACGGACAAGGACATCACGGCGATCCTCGCCTCCTCCGCGACCAACGTATCGATCAATCTCAGCCTTGGTGTTGATCTGGACGGACGCAAACCCGCTGTCGCCCCTGCAACGGCCAAATCCGCAACAGGCGATCGCGCCCGCAGGGAAGCCGTGCGCGGGACGGTCAGCCAATCGGCAAGTGCGCTGCGCTCCAGCCTCCGCGATATCGTGTCCGGCCGCTCCCTCGACATGTCCGAGCTGTCACGCGCCGCAGATGACAATGGCGAACTCTGGTCCGACAGCACCGCGATCGCTCTGGAGGTGACCCGCCTCAAGAGCAAGGACGAGACCACCTATGTCCACTCGCTCGCCGTCAGCGGTTTGATGACGCTTCTCGGACGCTCATTGCAGATGGACGATGAAACGGTGCGCATCCTCGGTGTCGCCGGCATGATGCACGATATCGGCAAGCTGCTGATCCCGAACGAAATCCTCAACAAGCCCGGCAATCTGACGGACCGCGAGCGCGTGGTCATCCGCAGCCACCCGGAGGCGGGTTACCAGCTTCTGAAGTCCTATCCGGAGATCCCGCAAGTTGTTCTCGACGTCTGCCGCCTGCATCATGAGGTTCTCGATGGCTCCGGCTATCCGCTCGGTCTGAAGCAGAAGGACTTGAGCCTGCCCGTTCAACTGAGCGCGGTCTGCGATGTCTTCGAGGCCCTGACATCCGTGCGTCCCTACAAGCGTCCCTGGTCGACATCACAGGCGCTCGACTGGATGTTTGCCCGTCCCCATCATTTCGATCGCAAGATGGTCATCCGTTTGGGCAGCGTGCTCAGCGACGGGCCGATCGGCTAAGACTTGTTCAGCGCCCGGTAAACGGCATGCATTCCGCATCGGCGAGAAACGCCCTGGCATCCGCCTCATAGCTTGCCTGCGGCGCCAGTACCCGCAGAACCACATAGCCTTCCATGCCCGGATGCTCGACCAGGATGGTTTCGGCGAGCGCCGCGATCGGCGTCTTGCGGAGCTGCGCCACCTGCACCGGGGTCGCGACCAGCACGTCGAGATCGCCGGCAACGGAGGTGCGGTCGTTCATCGAGAAGACTTCGTTGGCGTCCCGATCGTAGATCGCGACCGACCAGAAATCGACGCCGCCGCCAAGGGCAATGAGGGACAGCGGCTGGCGGGCAATGTCGAAATGGCAGACCGCGACCCGAAGATAAGGATCGAGGTTAGACAGGCCCACCGCATCGGGCGCAGCTGACAGCGGGTGGAAGACAAAGGGTGTGCCTTCGGCTGTCACCCTTGTATAGGCGTCGCGCCCTGTGAAATGCGGCACGCCGAGAATGATGATGATGTGCAGGAGCACCGCACCGAAGAAACCGGTCAGGATGGCATAGAGAAGCTTGCTCATTGGCCACATCCGATCTGCTCGATGACCGGCATGGCAAGACCGGACAGGCCCGTCGAGGCGGCCGCCGGGGTGTCGAGCAGTGTCAGCACCAGCTGGAATGAGCCGGCATCGGGGATTGCGAGCCAGTTGCCTGATTTTGCCGTGCGCGAGATCGTGATGTCGAATGTCCCGTCACGGCGCCTCAGAACCGTTTGGGAATTCTTAGCCGCCGGAAGTTCGGGACCTGCATCCAGGGGATTGCCGTCGGCATCGGCGGCATAGAGCGTCCACAGCCTCGCCGTGGGTGTGCGCCCGCTCATCCGGTAGGAGCAGGTCCCCGTCAGCGTCAATCCGTCCTTGTCGCGAGAGGCAGTGAACTGCAGCCCTTCGGCAGACCCGTAAAGCAGTCGCCCACCCTTGGCCCGGTGCGCCTTGGCGTAAGGATCGGCAGACGCCGTCTGCGCCGCCGGAAACGCCCGCCATCCCGCCACCTCGATTGCCCCGAACCCGACGGAGGCATTCAACATCGACAACGCCGACAGGATCCCGCCTCCGAAGGCGATGACGAGCGCAGTGGCGACGATGAGGGGAACACGAAACACGGGCGGGTCGAGACCTTCGGCAATGCAGGCGCATTCGCGCCGGGCGGCAGTGCCCGAGGGGTATCACTGATTCGGGAGTGAGGGAAGTTTGAGGCGGGAGGGGGCGAAACTTGACACAGCCGTTGCTGCACGTCGCACCGAGTGTCTTTCGTCCCCTCAGTTCGGAACGCTTACTGTCACACCAGAACTCCAATCCCGTGCTTCTCTACGATTGCGAGAAGCTTCAGGGCCGGGCCACTGGGGCGTTTCGAGCCATTTTCCCATTTCTGCACGGTAGAGGGGCTGATGTTGAGATAACGGGCAAAAACCGGTTGGCTTACATGGTTGCGCTCGCGCAGCGCCTTGATGGCATCCGGCGACATGGCGTCCGGAACAACGAGGCAGGTCTCGTCAAATCGGCGCATCGTCTGCTTGTCAATGGTGCCTGCTTCCAGCATGCCTGCAACGGCGCTGTGAATCGCCTCGAATGCGTCAGACTTATAGTCCGCTTTAGCTGTCATTGCAGATCTCCGTTATTGCACCGCTCTCCAATTCCGCTGCTATATCGTCCGTCGTCTTGCGGCGGTAAAGCATGGCCAGTGAACGAAAAGCCTTGAGCTCGTCGTCATCGATGTTCGCCCTGTCCTGCTTCGCAAACAGGTAGGCGAACACCCAGAATTCGCCCGCCTTGGTCAGAAGAATTGCGCGGTGCCTGTTGTCGTCCAACCGCTTCTTGAATACGCCGCCGCCCAGATCATCGGCTTGTCCGCGAACGGTCTGAACAACAGCTTGGCATAGAGCCAAATCATCGATCCGGGCTTTCCGTGCCGCTCTAGCAAACCATGCCGTCTTGAACACCCGATATGATGTCATAAGCTAGCACCTAGTGCAATAGATCTCAGGCCGGCAATGAGCAATTCCGCCAATGAGCAGTGTAGATGTGTCGTGAGGAAGTGCAACTGCAGATATGAGTCTGCTGTCCTTCAGCATTATCGGCCGCTCATCCGCCGCCTGAGCTAGAGAGGGGCGGCACCTGTCTCTGCTTGGAAGGAAGACAAGATACGGGCGCTGGTAGACAGCTTGGTGAATAAAGGTCCGAGCTCCCGTTCGCCTACCTCAACACGCCCGTCGCCAGCGCCCGCTGGATGCCTCTCACATCCGTGCCCTTCTTCAAGGTCTTGGTCACCGGTTCATGGCTGCCCGACACCCAGATCTTCAGCTCGCTGTCGAGGTCGAAGGTGCCGGCGGTTTCGACGGAAAAGCGGGTGATGGCGCGGTAGGGGACGGACATGTAGTCGACCTTCGAGCCGGTTATGCCCTGCACGTCGATCAGGATCAGCCGCTTGTCAGTGAAGACAAAGACGTCGCGGATGACACGGAAAGCGAACGAAACCCGCTCGCCGTCGATCAACACGCCATCCAGCCGTTTGGCGAGATCGGAAGGATCGACGCTCGATCCATGGCCCAGCAATCCGTCGAACAAACCCATTGTGATCCTCCATCTGTGGTTAGAGCGGAGATGGGAAGAGGCGGCGACGCGGTCAAGGTAGGGGCGCGCTCTCTGCCCCTCACACCCGCTCGCAAAAGGCAATGCGGTTGCTGAATGGATCCGTTACCGTCATCTGGAGCCCCCATGGCGCGTCCTCCAGCCCCGGTTTGAGGTAGCGATAGTCCTTGACCGTCAGATCCGCATGGAAGCTCTTCACGCCCCGCATCCAGGTGAAGGCCTTGGCGCCGGGCGAGGCATCACCCGCGTGCTCCGACAGGTGCAGCACGCAAGCGCCTCGCGACACCTGGCAGTAGAGCGGAAAATTCTCGCCGAAGCGATGTTCGAAGTCGACGGTGAAGCCGAGATAGTCGCGGTAGAATTCCATCGCCTTGTCGACATCGAAAATGCGGAAAATCGGGATAGGCGGCTCGAAAGAGATCTTGGCTGGCGGCGTCTCTCCAGCGTCAATCCGGGCCGCTAGGATGTTCCATTGTTCGAAGCCCAGCTGTCTTGCGACGAGTTCCAGGGCCTGGGAATGGCTGATCTCGAGATTGCTCTTGGCCAGCTCCGCCTTTAGCGTTCTGGCCATCAGTTTGGCGTCACGCATGTCGCGCATCGTCGTCCCTCCGCAGTGGCAAACGGTCCGATCAGTGTCCGCATCTGCTGATCCGTCGCCACCATTTGAAAGGGCAAGGATAAGGACGTCGTTTCGTGATGCGTTCACCATCGCGCTCTGGAATAAGCGCCGCGGAGCGGCAGGCTGCATCGGCCAGATCCGAGACTAGCAGAGCCTGACCGCATGACAAGAGTATGGGACTGGCAGAGCGTCAAGCGCTGCCTCCGCCTTTCGTGCGACTACCCCACCTTCTCGTAAAATGCCTCCAGCGTCGCCACCTCCACCCCAAGCTTGGTGAGCGAGGCATGCACGCTCATGTGGCGTTCGTCATGCAGTATGAACCAGTCGTCGAAACCGAACCGCGTCTTCGAACCATCGGCATCCGGCACGTCGCGGGCATATTGCCAGCGGAAGGCGCAGCCGGCCTGTTCGCCCTCTGCCGTGCCGTCGATCAGCGTTTCGCGGCCCTCATAGCGGTTTTCGCCGCGCTTCAGGATCGTCCAGTTGAGCGTGTCGGAATGACCGTCGTCGAAGAAATAGTCTTCCGTCAGCGACAGCACATTGGCGCTCGTGTCGAAGCGCCCGCGGGCGTCGATCGTGAACCGGTTCTGGAAGCCGCCGAGGCGACCGATGGTCATCCCATAGCCGCGCAGCGTGCCGGAGAAAAACTCCTCCAGAACGAACCTGGGCTCTCTGTCTGCAAAATCCTCGAGTTTCAAGGCATCTCTCCTGGTTTGCCGATTGGTCCGGTGAAACACGAGGTAGGCGGCTCCGGTTCCCTTGGGGTTCAAAGAGGCGCTTTGGCCCCTTACGCTTTTGCCTCCGCCGCGCTATCTGGTCGTCAGACAACCCAATCCACGAGGAGGATCACCATGGGCAAGCGGATCGTATTCACCGGCGGCAGCGGCAAGGCGGGGCGCCATGTCGTGCCCTATCTCTTAGGTAAGGGCCACAAGGTGCTGAATGTCGACCGCGCCGTGCTCGACGTGCCGGGCGTGCACACGCTCCTGACGGACGTCACCGATGCCGGTGAGGTCTTCAACGCGCTCTGCTGCCATTTCGGCTATGAGGGCTATGAAGAAGCGGGCGGCCCGAAGCCGGCCGATGCTGTCGTGCATTTCGCAGCGGTTCCCCGCATCCTGATGCATCCCGATAACAAGACCTTCGCGGAAAACACCGTCTCGACCTACAACGTCATCGAATCCGCTGCAAAGCTCGGCATCAAGAAGGTGATCATCGCCTCTTCCGAGACCACCTATGGGGTCTGCTTCGCCGAAGGCGACAAGGATTACAAGGAATTCCCCCTGACCGAGGAGTATGACGTCGATCCGATGGACTCTTACGGCCTGTCCAAGGTCGTCAACGAAAAGACCGCCCGCGCCTTTGCCATGCGGTTCGGCATCGATGTCTACGCCCTGCGCATCGGCAATGTCATTTCGCCTGAGGACTATGCAAACTTCCCCGGCTATCTCGCCGATCCGCCATGCCGCAAGCGCAATGCCTGGGCCTATATCGATGCCCGCGATCTCGGCCAGATCGTCGACCTCTGCGTGGCAAAGGACGGCCTCGGTTTCCAGGTCTTCAACGCCGTCAACGACACGATCACCGCGACCGTACCGACCCGCGAATTCCTCGCCAAATGGGCGCCGAACACGCCGATCACCGGCGAGATCGACGGCTTCGATGCGCCGCTGTCGAACCGCAAGATCCGCGAACTCCTCGGCTTCAAGGAAGAGCACGACTGGCGGAAATACGTGAAGGTCTGAGGCGACCTCGCGCCGTGCGAACAAGGGCATGCGCACGGCGCGACAGCCGCTGACACCCAGGTCGCGTCCCCCATCGGCGCATAAGGTGGGGAACGCTCATTGCCTGTGAATTTTTACGGGTAAAATCCTAAATTGGTGGATGAAATGCGCGGGTTTTTCACATATGAGGAATATAGAAAAACCCTTCATTTCTAGGGTTTGTCGACGGCCTGAAGAACAGTCATGCACGAAAAGCGCATGGAAATCGCCAATTGCGCGCAGATCGAAGTGCGCGGCCAGAGCTTCGTCACCTTCGATGTGGCGATGCAGGGTCACGTGATCTCGACGATTGATGCGCCGTTGCTGTCGGGGCGCATCCTCTGGTCCCACGCGGCGATCCATGGCTATCGAGATTTCGATCCGCGGGAACGCACGGAGTTGGAAGTCGAGGTCGGCCGCATTTTGGTTGGCGACAATACCGCAGAAAACGGCGAGCGGGACGAACGCCCTGTCAGCTGGCACTGATCGTCAACCCGGCGCAATCCAGCGCGGCAGTTGCAGCGCCACACCGACCGCCAAGGCTAGAGCGGTCGTGATTGCCACGAAAAAGGCGAGCAGAAACAGCCCCGTCGCCCGGGCGCTGCCGATCCCCAGATCGCGGCGGAACCAGCGGATTTCCGCCTGCCCATACCAGACGACCGCACCGACGAAGACGGCCGCCGCATAGGCGGTACCTCGCTCCCCCGGTATGGCCAGAAAATCAACCGAAAGACCGACCAGGAAGACGAAGGGCGCAGCCACATAACACTGGCTGAAGAAGGGCGGCCGCAGCGTCGACCGCTTCAGGATCAGCCTTTTGTGCAGGATCAGCGTCACGGCCATGACCATCGGAAAGATCCCGAAGATGACCCCGCGCACGATGAGCAAGTTGGAGAAGGAATGGGTGAGTGCGGTGACCTCCGTCGGCGAGGCCACGCTCGGAAACGCCGTCGACAGAGCCTGCGAAAGCAACAGCGTGATCAAGAGAAACAGGGGCGGGCTGATCGTATCGTCATACTGGTCTTCCGGCCGGTCCTCCAGCTCGTCATCGGCATAGCGCATCATGCTAAGCGGCCGGGTGAAGGCGCGCCAGAAGGTCATCGGATAGAAGACCAGCCAGGAAACGAGCTCGTAGAGCAGTTCCTCCAGCGACTTCAACAGCCTCATGAAATCCATGCATATTCCCTAAGTGACCTGTGGCGACCGAACGGCCTTGGCTGGTCGCACGCGACGATGCCAGCCGCAAAGAGAGGGCGCAAGACCGGCGCGATAAACCCGCCGCACCCGGTCCACCTGTAGCCCGGACGCGAACCTTGCGTTACTTGCCCGTTCCCGTTCCCGTTCCCGTTCCCGTTCCCGTTCCTGTCCGTTGGCTTGCCCTCGTCCTGAGGCGGGAGCGAAGCGACCCTCGAAGGACGAGGGCGGGTGGCAAAGCTGAGGCCTCGATCCTTCGAGGCCTCGCCTTGTGAGGGCACCTCAGGATGAGGGTGGAGATCGCCCGCGAAGCGGCGCGTGGAGGTGATCACGCCTCAGGCATGCTCAAGCGGCCACCCACCCCGGAACTTTGCTCCAGCGCTTCCCCGCAAGGGTAGGGTCCGCCCTTGAGAATCGCCCCACCACCTGCCAGTGTCGCGCGGTTCGAAACCTGCCGGAGACCGAATGCTCGCCCTTTTCCGCAAGACGCCGATCCTCGGCGCGCTTCTCGCCCAGGTCGTCGCCCTGCCGGTGGTGGCCACCGTGACGGCGCCGCTGTCGACCTCGGTCGAGCGCCTGCCGCTGATCGCGATCGCGCTCGTCCTGCAGGGCGCGCTTGCCGCACTGATCTGTGCGCTTCTGCGCCTTCCGCGCTGGTGGCTGCTGATCGCCTTCCTCTTTCCGCTCGCCATGGGCTCGGTCATGCTGCTCGGCAATCTGCCGGCCTGGCCCTTCGGCCTTGCCTTCCTCCTACTGGCGCTGGTCTTTTCCAACACCACTCGCGGCCGCGTGCCGCTCTATCTCACCAACCCCGAAACGGCCTCGGTCCTGAAGGACATGATGCGCGATCGCGGCGCGACCCGCATGCTCGACCTCGGCTGCGGCCTCGGCGGCGTGGTCCGCGCGCTGGACGGCGAGGGAAGGCGGGCGCGCGGTGTGGAGAACGCGCCGGCCGTCTATCTCGCAGCCCGCCTCATGTCGCGTATCTCGGGCAAGGGCGAGATCCGCCGCGGCGATCTCTGGAAGACGAATGTCGCGCAGGAAGACTTGGTCTATGCCTTCCTCTCGCCCGCCCCCATGGCCGCCCTCTGGCAGAAACTGTCGAGCGAAATGAAGCCCGGTAGCCTCTTCGTCTCCAACAGCTTTGCCGTGCCGGATGTCGATCCCGACGAGATCTGGGAACTGTCGGACACCCGCAAGACACGGCTCTTCCTCTATCCGATCGGCAAGGCGCAGGAGGGGTGAGGTCTTGCCTTCTGCCCACAGGCGGGGAGAAGCGGACCAAAGGCCGGATGAGGGCAGGGGACGCCAGGGGCAGCCGTATCCAGCACCGTTGGCGCCTCAGGTCCGAGGCCACCGGCACCGCAGCGCGGATCAACGTGACCCGAAGCCGGCCGCTTCAAGCTTGGCCCGAAGCTCATCATCCGTCGCCTGTTCCAGAGACAGCAGGCCGAGATAGGCATCGCCCTCTTGGCCCAGCGCCGACCAGAAGGCCGGCTCGGTCTTCAAACCCTGCCGCCGCAGCGCCTGAATGGCGCTTTTGAACCCGTCACCGCCGAGACCCAGCAAGCGCCGTTCCATCTCGAAATGGCGCCAGCCGAACTGCTCGGCGACAGGCAGGGGGCTGGCGAAGATTTCGAAATCCCACCCGCATGCTCGAAACGTCGCAATCACCGGCCGGTCTCTCGCGATCCACTGCCAGATGCGAATCCCGCTCATTTCGCCATAGAACCGCAGCACATCGGCAACAAAGGCCTCGTCATCCGGCGCACAGCAGAGAATATCGATGTCGCTGGTCAGGGTGTCGACCCCGAGCGGCGGCGTCCCCGCGACATGCGGATCATAGGCCGCAAGCGCCTCCAGGATGCCGATTTGATGCACGGCAGTCTGATAGTCGGTCCGCGACACTGGCTCGCCCCCTCGCATGATTGGCCTGCGGACCTAACGCCGGAGGGGGAACGCATCAAGGCGGGTGGTCGTGGGGGGCAGAGCAGATGGCGGCTTTGCGCCAACAGCGGTCATCCTGCCTTTCCTTAAAGCTGTGTGATCCATTCATGTCCGGGATACATCGCCTCCAGCCAACATCGTAGGTCGGCTTTTTCCTGAACGTGAAGCTTCGGCAACGCAGCCTGGAAGTCTGCAGCATCTTTGGGCCGAATGTGTTTTGCCTTAAACAAAAGGACGAGAGCAGGAGCGAGATAAGGAATTCCGGATGGTGTTTCTCGAACGACAGTCGATCTAGGCAACTGCAACGATGGGTCGCGCTTGTAAATCCAGATTTCCGGGGTGCCATGTTCGATCATCATGTCTATTCGCCAGCAAGCGTTGGCCGTGTCGGCTCCCCACAATTGGTGGGTCTCTGGTCGAGGCCTCATTTCAGGAGCAAGATAAGCAAACATGCCGTTATGGACCTCGAAGAAATCTAGCTCGGGTAACTGGGCGCGAAAGAGATCGAGATCATCCGAAAGTATGCAGAACTCCAGGTCCTCATGATCGCGAGACTGGTAGCCCTGCCACAGGTCCAGTGCCCAGCCTCCGACCACATACCAGGGTGAACTCTGGTAGCGGAAGCGCTGGAAAAGCAGTTCCGGTGTCCAGGCATCCCACGCATCATCGGGAAAATGCTGCATCCCCATCCTCTGCCTTTCTATCTACTCGACTGCCGCATTACTCAGTTAGGAATAACGGCCCTTCGCATCGCGGACGATGATATCATTGATGCGTCTGGCTTTCCGATACCACATGCCGCGTATGTCTGCTCCGGGCCGACGGCAGCCATGCTCGACACGCGCCAACACCGCCCCTTGGCTCCGAATGCCTGATTTGTCGCCATCAGAAGCAGATGCCCCTCTTAACGGCATCAAAAGCTTTCTCCGCTATCGAAAAGTCCATGATTTCCAACGGTTTCTTTAAGAATTTATTGGCATGTCTGTTTCTGGTGGTGCTGGCAAAACTGGGTGCCGACACCGCCTATGCGAGCGATGCGACCAGCCTTCGCCCGTCCTGCTGGGCTGAAGCCACGCTGGCGGATGATCCCGTTGCGGTGGCGCGCGATGAACAAAGATGGTCCTGCTCCGGCGCGGGCCAGGCGTTCTCGATCGCTGCCGAGCGTGTGCTGCTTCGCTTCGATATCGAACCCGATAGGACACCGCCGCAATATCTTCTCTCGAGGCGAAGCGCGCTCGAAGCCGTGCATCTGCTGGCGATCGACAAGGATGGTGGAATTCGCCAGACGTCCTATCCTTCCGCCTCCTTGCGCAGCTCGATGGCTGGTGGCTACTTCAATGCAGCCCTGCCTGATGTCACGGAGATGACCCGGCATGTCGTCGCGGTCTTTGATCTGCCCTCTCACCAGATGACATTGGAGCAAGCCTATCTTTCACCTGCGGACGCAGGCGCTGGCCGTGACGATCTGCGGTTTCTGCTGTTGATGGCCGGGCTCTCCGGCATGCTCGTCATGCCCCTCATTTTCAATGCAGCATTCTATCGAGCCCTCCGGCAACCCTTCGTTCTCTGGCACTCGGCGCTGACATTGTCGCTGCTGATGACGCTTGTCGTCACATCAGGTCTGTCGGTCGTGTTCTTCAATCCTCCGCCCATGACGCTAAGCTGGATGACGACGCTGATCTTCGGTTTGACGATCGCTTCAGGCGCGATGTTCACCTACAGCTTCATCGAGCAAGGAATGCTGCATCCCCTCCTGCGGCGCATCCTTCCCTATTGTGCCGCATGGGCGATCTTCCTCAGTGTCTTCCACGCGAGCTTCCCCTTCGTGGCCCGTCCGGTGCAATCGACCGTCTACACGGCAGCATTTACCCCGGTTCTTGCCGTCTTTCTCTTCTCCATGATCGACTCATTGCGCCGCGGAAGCCGCGCCGCAAGGTTCCAGGCCATTGGCTACGCGCCATTGATACTGGTCGGACTGATACGGTTGGTGACGGGCGTAATGCCGGGACTGCCCAGCCAGGATGCCATGCTGCTGTTCTATTTCGGCTGCATGTTTGAAGTGCTGCTCACAACGCTTGGCGTGGCAGATCGTTTTGTACTGATCAGACGTGAGCGGGATCGTGCGCTGAACGAGGCGGAGCTGCTCGAGCGTCTGTCTGAAACCGATCCGTTGACGGGTTTGCTCAACAGACGCGCGATCGAGCGCCATTTCGAGCAGCTTCGCACCGACCGCTTTACCGCACTGGCTGTCATCGACGTCGATCATTTCAAGGCGATCAATGATGGCTACGGGCATGGTGTTGGCGATGAGGTGCTGAAGGCAGTCGCTGCCGCACTCAAGGCCGGGCCGGACGTCCGCGCCTATCGCCTGGGTGGCGAAGAGTTCCTGCTGGTGCTGCGCGGGCATGACGTCGATGGAGAGGCCGAGCTACGCCGCCAGGCGATCCCGACGACCGTCGCCAGCGCCGTTCCAGCACTCGCCGGGGCCGTGACTGCAAGCATGGGCATCACCTCGATCTCTGGCGATGAAGGCTTTCCCGCTTTGTACGAACGGGCCGACAAGCTGCTTTACGAAGCCAAGAGGGCGGGACGCAACAGAACTCGCGGCGGCAACAGGGGAGGCGCAGTCGGCGAAAGCCCCGCACTCACCCTCACGCCACCACCCGCGCCTCGTCCTCATCGAGGCTGACGCGCCAGGTGTTGCGGCCGTCGGCCTTGGCGGCGTAGAGCGCGCGGTCGGCCATGTCGAGCAGGCGCTCGAAGTCGCCCTCGGACTGGATCGTGCCCGAGACCGCGCCGACGCTGATCGTCACATAGGTGTTCCGGTCGCCGGTAAAGCCGTGGGCGATGCCGAGCTGGCGCACTGCGCGACGCAGGCTCTCGGCCAGCGTCGGTGCCATGTCCCTGTCGGCGTCGGAGAAGATGGCGAGGAATTCCTCGCCGCCATGGCGGGCGAGATGCGCCTCCATCGGCAGGGCCCGGCGCATGGCGCGGGCCACCCGTTTCAGACATTCGTCGCCCGCGCCGTGGCCATAGGCGTCGTTATAGGCCTTGAAGTGATCGACATCGGCGACCAGCAGCACCACGCGCCGCGCCTCGTCCGGCACGTCCGTCGCAAGCCGCATCAACTCCATCTCGGTGCCGCGACGGTTTGCAAGCCTGGTCAGCGGGTCGGTGACCGAGAGCCGGGCGAGATCCTTGTTCTGCCGCGACAACTCCCGCTTAAGCGCTTCGTTTTCCTGCATCTGCAGATGGCTGGTAAGCGCCTCCACCTCGAGCTGATAGGAGACCAGCAGCGTCATCAACACCGTCGGCATGTAGACCGCCAGATGCTGGATGACATAGGAGGGGCTGGCCCCCTCCAGGAACCAGATGACCGAATAGTTGAGGCAGAAGGTGAAGATGCTGGCGCGCAGCGCCGGACGGAACGGCGAGGCGGCGGCAATCGTGATTGCCATCTGGAAGGTCGCGGCCGCGTAGAAATAGGTGAGCACGCCCGGGCTCGAACTGGAGACGAGGATCGCGCACCAGCAGACATTGGCGAGAAGCGCGACGAGGATCGCCGCGATCTCCTTCTTCTCGATCGGATGTTTGCCGGCAATGTAGACGAGCAGGCCAATCGCGATCGGCAGCATCACGCCGAAGCGCAGAACCGCCGACAGCATGGTGACATCGCCGAGCAACCACAGATCGAAGAGAAAGCAGGTGAGATAGAAGATCAGAACACAGACAACGGCAGCCTTCAGCATTCGGCTGCGCAAAGCTGCGCGATCTTCGAGAAACGCCGCATACTGCTCCACCGTCAATCGGGGCCTAGCGGGAAGTCCGAGCCATCTCATCATGGATGTCCAATCACCGATTGAAATATATGAACCGTCGAAACAGCCGAAATGTATGTCTGGCCCCCTTAATTTGGGGTGAAGGCGATGTGCCAATACGAGAAATCATGGATGAACACAAGCGACATGGTTAACCGTTGGTGAACGCTTGACGACCTGGAACGCCTTGGAAACTGCAACCTGTTTCAATTCAGGATGGTAGGGAAGTGCGGGCGCAGGCCTGTGCCTCGATGGGACGCACAGAGTGCCGAAAGCCGACGCGCCGCTGTCGTGATTCGCAGCCACCGTGCTTGAGATGAAGTAAACTTGTGATTGTCTTAACGACCGGTCGATCCCGTCGTTTCGGGCTCTATCGCCGCCTGTGCCGTGCCCGCCGGTGCCGAAAGCGCGTCGGCAGATTTCAGCCGCGTTGCAAGCTCCCGGATCAGGCGGGTCGATTGCGATGACAGCGAGCGCGGACGCACCATCGGCGGCAGAGCATCCGGATTGGCGGCATCTGCGACTTCGGGCTTGGCCTCCCTCTCCGGCATCGGCTGGTCGACGCCGGGGATCGGCTTGATGTCGATGCCCTGATGGGCATAGTCCATCAGCTTCTTGAAGGTCATGGCCGGCAGCGAGCCGCCCGTCATGTTGTTGGTCGAGGTATAGTCGTCGTTTCCGAACCAGACGGCGGCGGTGTAATTGCCGGTATAGCCGACGAACCAGGCATCGCGGTAAGCCTGGGTCGTACCGGTCTTGCCGGCGGTCAGGATCCCGTCAACCGCCGCGCGCCGTGCCGTGCCGATATAGGGGATCTTGGTCATCATCTGGTTCATCGAGCGGGCGGCCTGTTCCGACAGGATGCGCTCGGGCGCGGGCGCGTCGCGCTCGAAGTCGTAAAGCACCTCGCCGGCATAATTGACGATCTGCGCGATGCCGTGGCGGCGCGAGGCATAACCGTCGGCCGGTAGCACGGCATAGGCGGTCGCCTGATCCATGACGGTGACTTCCGACGTGCCGAGCGGGATCGTCACGTCCTTCTTGATCGGCGTCTCCACACCCATCGCCTTGGTCGTCTGGATGATCGCGTCGATGCCGAATTTTTCCTTGGCGAGCCGGACCGGGATCGTGTTGATCGATTTCGCCAGCGCCGTTTCCATGGTCACCCGGCCGGAAAAGCTGCGACCGTAGTTCTGCGGGCTCCAGTTGCCCCAGGCGACCGGCGCATCGACAACCACGGTTTCCGGCGTATAGCCGTTCTCCATGGCCAGCGCGTAGGTGTACATCTTGAAGGACGAACCGGGCTGGCGCAGCGCCCTTGTCGCGCGGTTGAACTGGCTCTCGCCATAGTCGCGTCCGCCGACCATGGCGCGCACCGCCCCGCCGTTTTCGACCATCACCAGGGCGCCCTGCTTGACGTTGTAGCTCTCGCCATATTCGCGCAGAGACGAGGCGACCGCCTCTTCGGCTGCCTGCTGCAGGCCAAGATCGATTGTCGTGCGCACGACCAGCGTATGATCCTTGAAGCGGGCCGCGATGCGCTGCACCTCCTCGAAGGCCCAGTCGAGGAAGAAATCGGGCGCATCCTTTTCGTCGCGGTCGATGACGGAAGCCGGATTGCGGCGTGCCGCGACCACCTGGCCCTCGGTCATCAGCCCGCTCTGCACCATGTTGGTGAGAACGTCGTTGGCGCGGGCACGCGCCGCCGGCAGGTTGACATGCGGGGCATATTTCGCCGGCGCCTTGAACAGGCCGGCCAGCATCGCCGCTTCGGCAAGCGTCACTTCGGTGATGTTCTTGCCGAAGTAGAATTGCGAGGCGGCTGCTGCGCCAAACGTGCCACCGCCCATATAGGCGCGGTCGAGATAGAGCGACAGGATTTCCTTCTTCGACAGGTTCGCCTCGAGCCAGAGCGCGAGATAGGCTTCCTTGATCTTGCGCTCGATCGACCGCTCATTGGTGAGGAAGAGGTTCTTCGCCAGCTGCTGCGTCAGCGTCGAGCCGCCCTGCACCACTTCGCCGGCCTTGGCATTCTCCGTCATGGCGCGCGCAAGACCGATGAAGTCGATGCCGAAGTGATCGAAGAAGCGCCGGTCTTCCGTCGCCAGAACCGCCTTGACCAGGTGGTCCGGCAATTCGTCGACCGGAACGGAGTTTTCATGAATGATGCCGCGATGGCCGATCGTGTTGCCGTAGCGATCGAGGAAGGTGACGGCGAAATTGTCGTGGTTGCGCCAGTCCTTCTTGGTTTCCTCGAAGGCCGGCTGGGCAAGCGCGAGCAAGAGCACCATGCCCGCCGTGCCGAGCGTCATGGCTTCGCCGGCGATCTCGAAGCCGAGCTTCTTGAGGCCGCGCACACGGAAGCGGCGAAAGAAGATGGTGATTTCTTCCCAGGCCTCGGCGAGGTCGTAACCGGCATTCCACAGCGTCGAGTCGAGCCAGCTGTCGATCTTGAGAAAGATGTGACGCTTCAGCTTCTGTGGCTTTTCGGTGCTGGTCCCAGCAGCGCCCGAAGCTGGCCGATCGCCGCTGTCGGCGCCGCCGAGGCGCTCCGCAGGCTGAAGATCGTCAGGCTTGTCGTTGTCGGCCACCGTGGCTTTTCCCGAAAACTTGTTGTCGGCTCCCTTGACGCGCCCGCCGATTGGGATCAGGACCCGGAGAGATTACGGGCGTGTCGTCATTATGTGAGTGATGGTCGATTTGCCGTAAAAGAACAAGCGGTTTCGCCGGCCATGGTGAACCCGGCGCGGCCCCGGACGCGCTTTTGGCGGCGGGCGTTGCACCCCGGCCACCGACTGGTCGAGGATAGCGGCCAGCACCGCAGCCAGATGCCACAGCAAGACCGAAAGACCACAGTCAGTTGAACGAGACGATGACCGAACAGCCCTTCTGGAAGACCAAGACGCTGGCCGAAATGAGCAACGCAGAATGGGAAAGCCTCTGCGATGGCTGTGGCCTCTGTTGTCTCAACAAACTCGAGGACTGGGACACCGGCGAGGTGGTCTTCACCTCGGTTGCCTGCAAGCTGCTCGATGGCGACAGCTGTCGCTGCTCCGACTACGAGAACCGCCAGGAAACCGTGCCTGACTGCATCCAGCTGACACTGAAGGGTCTGCGCGAAATCCAGTGGCTCCCGCCGACCTGCGGCTACCGGCTGATCGATGAAGGCCTCGACCTCTATTGGTGGCACCCGCTGGTCTCGGGCAGTGCGGAAACGGTGCATCAGGCCGGGATTTCCGCCCGCGGCCGGACGATCTCGGAGGAGGGGCTCGATGTCGAGGATCTCGAGGATTACGTGGTCGACTGGCCGATGCGAGTTGGAGAGGAACGGGATTGAGGGGCTCGCGGGCGGTGGGCCAGGTTTTATCATGCTGATGATGGAAACCATCGTCATGCTGGCTACTTCGCGGCCCGTGGACCTCGAAGCCCTTTAGCTCCACAATTCCGCACGCATCCAGGCCTCCGGCAGCAGCAGCCGCCCGGCGAGATCGTCCTCGCCGCCATCAAGCCTCAGCCATTGCCAGGCCTCTGTCCATTCGGCGGGCAGTGGATAGGGTGGAATGACATGGCTTGCAGATCTGAAACCTGAACGGCTGTAATAGGCGGGGTCGCCGAGCACCAGCACCTCCGCCACACCCGTGGCCTTTAGGCGGCTCAAACCTGCGGCGATCAAGGCCTTGCCGATCCCCTGGCGCTGATGATCGGGATGAACGGCGAGTGGTCCGAGCAGGGCGACGGTCTCGGACCGGTCTTCGAGCTTTCCGTGGGTGAAAAGAACGTGCCCGATCAGCCTGTCGTCTATATGGGCTGAGAGCGAAAGGACGGTTGGATCGGCGAGCAAAGCCTCGACCAGCGGCACAAGATCCTCCTGCGGAAAGGCGGCTGCATAGAGGGTGGGGATGTGCGATTTATCGGCAAATGGCGTGTCGCCGATGCTGCATCTGGCGGGCATCTCGTTTCCTCCGGACATGCGTTCATGCCTAAGGCAACGGCGGTTTGGCGGCAAGCACGGGATGGCGCGGCAGGCGACGAGGATCGCGCGTTTGAGGGAGTGTGGCGCGGCACCACCGAACGTCCATTGCCGCCGTCATTCAATTGAATTACGCTGCCTTCTTGGAGGCCGGCATGACCAACGCACTCGTCCAGACACGCATCGATCCCGATATCCGCGACCGCGCGGCCGCTGTGCTGGAGAGCATGGGGCTGACGGTATCCGATGCCGTGCGCATTCTGCTGACACGCACCGCCAATGAAGGTGCTCTTCCGATCGAACTCCTCTCGGATCCCGCTGTTCATGATGCCTGGTTCCGCGCCAAGGTGCGCGAGGCGCTGGAGGATCTGCGCGATGATGTCGAGGATGACGCTGTAGAAAAGCTCACGGATGTTCAAAAAGTTCCGTCGTCTGTAACTGCCCGTTCCGACGTTTGGCTGCGCGTCGATGAACGTGAAGACGTATTGGGATCGCTGGAAGCTTGCAAAACCTTCCTTGAGGATCTTCAGTCCAAGCCCTTAAACTGGAAATACCTCGTCATCTGCCTTCACAACGCGCTACAGGGAGCTTTAGTCTGTCATTTGAACGGCACAGCCGGCGTGGGTGCGCTCGATCAGAGATCCGTCGACAGACAGCTGGAGTGGCATGAGCGAGATCGTGAGCGCCATATTGCTGGTAAGCCAAAGAATATCTCGGATCCGTTTCCGTCGTCCCGTCTCGCTGACATGAAGACACTTTTCTCTCGGGTTCAAACCAGGGACGAGATGACGGAGTTGGGAGCGGGTCAACCAATAGAGATTTCCGCTGGCGAAAAGCGTGCTTTTGAGCTGCTTCATGAACTCCGAAATCGTTTTGTCCACTTTGAGCCAGCGGGATGGTCGATCGAGTTGGCCGGCTTACCGCGAATGGCGGTGGAAATTGTTACCTTGATTGGAAGAATTGCAGCCGATCCTTGGCCGTTCTGGCATTTGCCCGACGAGAGACGTGTTCACTTGAAGAACCTTATTGAGTCTCTTCGCACGGATTTTTCAGCTCTCGAGAACTAATTGGCACCCCCGCCCTTGACCCTCCCATGATGGGAAGGTCCATCTATGGTGGCGGAGGTGACCGCTATGAATATGCAGTCCAAGCCAGATGTGGCCAAGAACAAGAACGAAACCATCCTTTTGCCTGTCGAGGGCATGACCTGCGCATCCTGTGTGCGGCGGGTGGAAAAGGCCGTGGCATCCGTGCCGGGGGTCGAGGCGAGCGCGGTGAATTTTGCGACCGAGACGTTGTCTGTGACCCCGGGAAAGGGCTTCTCGGCAGGCGCTCTGCTCGAAGCGATCGACAAGGCCGGCTATGAGGCCAAGGCCGAGACGCTGGTGCTGGAGGTCGAGGACATGACCTGCGCCTCCTGCGTGTCGCGGGTTGAGAAGGCCTTGAAATCCGTGGCCGCCGTCGAGAGCGCAAGCGTCAATCTGGCGACCGGCGAGGCGGTGGTGAAGGTGCTGGGCGGGGCCGATGCCTTGCCGGCGCTTACCGCAGCCGTGGCCAAGGCAGGTTACGCGGTCAGGCTCGTCGGTGCTTCGACGGATGAAGCCGCGGCCGAACAAGGGCAGGGGGGCGCTGGCCAGGCCAGACCCGGTGAGGTTCCCGGGGCGGCGCATCCGGCGGTCTCGACAGGCCAGGCCGACGACAGCCGCGAGGCGCGCCGGGAGAAGGAGATATCGGGGCTGAAGCGCGATTTCCTGATCGCGTTTGTCCTGACACTGCCGCTCTTCGTCATGGAAATGGGCGCGCATATTTATCCGCCGCTGCATCATGTGTTGATGCAGATTTTCCCCGGCAACAGTCTGTATCTCCTGCAGTTTGCGCTTGCGACGGCGGTGCTTGTCGGCCCCGGCCGGCGCTTCTATCTGAAGGGCATTCCGGCGCTCTTGCGTCTGGCGCCCGACATGAACGCACTCGTCGCGATCGGCACGGGCGCCGCCTATCTCTATTCCGTCGTGACCACCTTTGCGCCTGAAATCCTGCCTGTCGATGCCCGGCATGTCTATTACGAGGCCGCGACCGTCATCGTCTCGCTGATCCTGCTCGGCCGGCTGCTGGAAGCGCGCGCCAAGGGCCGGACGGGGGCTGCGATCCGCAAGCTGGCAGGCCTCCAGGCAAAGACTGCGCGGGTCGAGCGAGACGGGGCGACGCGCGACGTGCCGCTGTCGGAGGTGAAGCTCGGTGACACCGTCGTGGTCCGTCCGGGCGAGCGTATTCCGGTCGATGGCCGGGTGATCGACGGGGCAAGTGCCGTTGACGAGGCGATGATCTCGGGCGAGCCGATCCCTGTCGAAAAGGGGCCGGGCGCCACCGTCATCGGCGGTACGGTCAACGGTTCCGGCTCCTTCCGCTTCGAGGCGACAGGCATTGGCGCCGACATGATGCTCTCGCGCATCATCCGCATGGTCCAGGAAGCGCAAGGGGCGAAACTGCCGATCCAGAAACTGGTCGATGAGGTGACCGCCTGGTTCGTGCCCGCAGTCATCGGTATCGCAGTTGTGACTTTTTTCCTATGGCTGATCTTCGGGCCGGAGCCCGCCTATACGCACGGGCTCGTGGCGGCGGTGGCCGTGCTGATCATCGCCTGCCCTTGTGCCATGGGGCTCGCCACGCCCACCTCGATCATGGTCGGAACCGGCCGCGCCGCCGAACTCGGCGTGCTCTTCCGCAAGGGGGAGGCGCTGCAGAGCCTGGCGGACATCGACTGGGTGGTGATGGACAAGACCGGCACGATCACGGCCGGAAAGCCCGAAGTGAGCGAGATCGTGACATCAGAGGGGTTCGACGAGGCCGAGGTGCTGCGGCTGACCGCAAGCCTTGAGGCGCGCTCGGAGCATCCCCTGGCGGATGCCATCGTGCGGGCGGCGGAGGCGCGGGGGATCGCCCTGTCTGCCGTGGAGAATGTCGAGGCGGTGGCAGGGTTTGGCGTGACCGGGATCGTTGACGGGCGGAAGATTGCAGCGGGGGCTGACCGGTTCATGGTGAAGCTCGGGGTGATGGCAGAGGGCGAGACATCGGATCTCACCGCCGCCGTCACCCGTCTTGCCGATGAAGGCGCAAGCCCGCTCTACGTTGCCATCGACGGCAAGCTGGCAGCGGCGATTGCGGTCGCCGATCCGATCAAGGAGACGAGTGAACAGGCGATTGCAGCCCTGAAGGCCCGCGGTCTGAAGCTGATGATGGTGACCGGCGACAACAGGCGCACGGCAGAGGCCGTGGCGAGGAAGGCCGGCATCGATGCTGTGGTGGCGGAAGTGCTGCCGGAGGGAAAGGTGAGCGCGATCAAGGCGCTGCAGGCGAAGGGTGGTAAGGTCGCCTTTGTCGGCGACGGCATCAACGATGCGCCGGCGCTCGCCACGGCGGATGCCGGGATTGCCATCGGCACCGGCACCGACGTGGCGATTGAAAGCGCCGATGTCGTGCTGGTCGGCGGCGACCTGATGGGTGCGCTGCATGCGATCGAGCTCTCGGACAAGGTCATGGCCAATATCCGCCAGAACCTGTTCTGGGCCTTCGGCTACAATGTTGCGCTGATCCCGGTGGCGGCGGGGCTGCTCTATCCGCTCCTCGGCATCACCTTTTCGCCGATGCTGGGGGCGGCGGCCATGGGGTTGTCGAGCGTGTTTGTGTTGACGAATGCATTGCGGTTGCGGACGGCGAAGGTGACGGGGTTCTTGACCTCCCCTTGAGGGGGAGGTCGCGCGGAACGCGCGGGTGGGGTGAGTTGATGTGCGCCGCTGGGTCACCCCACCCCGGAGCTTCGCTCCGACCCTCCCCCTCAAGGGGAGGGTGGCGTGCGCGGAGGTCGGCAATTTCCGCCTCTCCCCCTGTGGGGGCGGCGACGAAAGGAGAAACGACGATGACGATGAATATCGGCGAAGCCTCGCATGCCTCGGGCGTTTCGGCCAAGATGATCCGCTACTATGAGGAGATCGGGCTGATTGCGCCGGCGGGCCGGACGGCCTCGAATTACCGGGTCTATGATGCCGACAGCGTCAACCGGCTGCGTTTCGTGCGGCGATCGCGCAATCTCGGCTTTTCGCTTGAAGAGACCGAACGGCTCTTGAAACTCTGGGACGACAAGGAGCGGGCAAGTGCCGAGGTAAAGGCCTTGGCGCTCGCCCATGTCGAGGAGCTGGAACAGAAGATCGCCGAGATGCAGGCGATGCGTGACACGCTGGCCCATCTCGCCGAGCGCTGCCTCGGCAATGATCGACCCACCTGCCCGATCCTCGCCGATCTCGAGGGCAAGCCGCTGCGGCAAAAGACCGCCGGAAAGGACAAGGCCGGGGACTGCTGCGGGGATTGACCTTGCCCCCATGGGAAGGTGCAGAAAGGGATTGGAAGCGACGGCTTGAAGCGGTCGGCAAATGGAAAGGACAAGACCATGATTGGACAGACGGTTTTCAAGATCGAGGACATGACCTGCGGGCATTGCGAGAAGACCGTGGTCAAGGCCTTGGCGGAGGTGTTGCCGGGCAAGGCGGTCACGATCGATCTCGCCGCCCGCAAGGCTTTTATCGAAGGCGATGCGGTCCTTGCCGAACAGGCGATCCGTGAGGCGGGTTACACGCCGGTGCGGGAAGTGTGAGGGTGGAGGGAGTAGCGAAGAGTTGGAAGGGGGCAGGTCGAACAGACAAGGGCTTGATCGGCCTATAGGCGACTTGCATTCTACCCGCTACCCGCTACCCGCTACCCGCTACCCGGTACCCGGTACCCGGTACCCGCTGAATGTCTTGCAATCTCCTCGAACCTCAATATATATGTAGCGTCGTATATATTATGGAGACGCCGCCATGGGCAAGGACTACATCGCCATCACCCGGGATATCTCAAGCGGAATCAAGACCCTGCGCAAGGACATTCCCGATGTGATGCAGGGCTTTTCAGCCATGGCGGGCGCGGCGACCAAGGATGGGGCGCTGTCGAAGAAGGTGAAGGAACTGGTGGCGCTCGGCATTGCGATTTCCACCCGCTGCGACGGCTGCATTGGGTTTCACACCGAAGCGCTGATCAAGCTTGGTTGCACAAAGGCGGAATTCGAGGAGGCGCTGGGGCTCGCCGTCTATATGGGCGGTGGCCCCTCGCTGATGTATGCCGGCGACGCCATGGCCGCCTGGGAGCAGTTCGGCGGGCCGGAGGCCTGAAGGCAGGCGCAACCCGGCCCCGAGCTGGGGTCAAGCAGGGGCAAAGTCTGGTGCGACGGCGCTAGGTCGCGGCCCAAAAAATACCGGGCCAGCTTCATTTTGCGCGCTCTAAATTAGCGAAAAATTTGCCGCCTTCCGCCATGGTGAAACCCGATGCGGCGCTGTTCGAGCGTCGCGAGGGAGCAATGGCGGGGGCATGCAGACGGAGACGGGCGCAAGAGGGCGGTTGAACTGGCTGTTGCGCATGGCGCCCGAAGTGGAACGCGCAGAGGAACGGGATTTCGGCGCCGAACGCATCCGGCATCTGCGCCATGCGATCATCGTCGGCCTGATCGTCTACAACATCTACAATCTCACCAGCCTGCACCTGATGGCCGACATCCAGCCCTTCACGGTCGCCATGCGCCTCTTGGTGCTGGTGCCGGGCTCGCTGGTGATCTTCTATCTCGTGCCCCGCGTGCCGCCGGCGATCCGCGAATTGCTCTTGCTCGGCGGTATGTTCGTCGCGAGCCTGCTGCCGCTCTATTTGGTTTACATCTCGCAATCGAGCTATGCGACCTATACGCTGGGTGAACTGCCGCTCGTGCTGCTCTTCGGCAACATGTTGCTGGTGCTGCGTTTTCGCCTTGCGCTGATCTTCACCGCCGGTACCTGCCTGACGGCGCTTTTTGTCATCCACGCCAAGCCGGGGCTGGACGAGAACCTGATCTTTCCCCTGACCGTGCAGGTGGTGACCGGCCTCTTCTTCACGCTCTACGGCAACTGGCATGTCGAGAGACAGCGCTGTCTCACCTATCTCGCCCGCTACGATGCGCAAAACCGTGCCGACATTGCCGAGCGCCGCGGCGACCAATTGCGCGACCTGACGCTGACCGACATGCTGACCGGGATTGCCAACCGCCGGCATATCGACGAGACGCTGCATGCCTGGCTCGAGACGCGCAGCGACGTGCTCTTGCTGATGGTCGATGTCGACCACTTCAAGGCCTTCAACGACCGCTTCGGCCATGTCGCCGGCGACGACTGCCTGCGCCGCATCGCCTCGACGCTCGCAACCTTCGCCGCCCGCCACGACGGCTTTGCCGCCCGCTATGGCGGCGAGGAGTTCACGCTGCTCTTTGCCGTGGACAAAGAGACCGGCGGCGCCTTCCTGGCCGACCGGCTGGTCCGCACCGTGCGCGAGCTTTCGATCCCGCATCCGGCCCGCGCCGACGGGCTTACGACCGTCACCGTCTCCGTCGGTTACGCTGGCACGGGTGAGGGCGGCGTGCGGGAAGCGCGCGATCTCATCACCCGGGCGGATCTGGCGCTCTATGAGGCGAAGAACGCGGGGCGCAACAGGTCGAAGGCAGGGTGAGGGGGGATCGGTAAGGCAGATGCAACGGAACTGCGCCCCTCTCCTGGAAAATCTGAAGTTTAGGCGGCTTGCGCTCGCCTAAGCCTTCGATTTTCCGTCCTCCCCCGCAAGGGGGGAGGTGGGTCATAACCAAAATAGGAAAATAATCCTTGACACCGTGACGGTCGTCGGATAGGATTTTGACATGATCGGGAAGCTGTGGCCTTGAGGGCCAAGGTGATCCGGAGAGGTTTGGAAAGGGTCCGCTTGGCGGGCCCTTCTTTCGTTTCGGAGGGGGCCATGCTGGGCGAGGATCGACGTGCGGGTCTGGACGAGGCGCTGCCTGATGTCATCGAGGTGAAGGCGGCGGGCGCGGGCGATCTGGTGACCCTGCTCAACGAATTCACCACCGAGATGCGCGCCCAGTTCGAGCTGTTTCGCCGCCTCAGGGCCGGGGCCGAGAGCCTGATCGACGGGGCCGACGAGGCGCTGGCGAAACTGGCGCGGGCCGACATCAAGGCGGCGACCGATGCGATTGCGCTGATCGTGCGCACCCTGGAGAAGATCGATGCGCTTTTGCGCCAGATGGAGCGCGACCGACTGGATGCCGAGGAACGGCTGATCGAGGCGCGCGATCCGGAGGTTTTGCGGGGCGAGGTCCAGGCGCTGATTGCGGCACGGGTCGAGGCTGAGGTGGCGGCACGGCTGGAGGCGGCGGTGGCCGCGCGGATGGCGGAGGTGGCTGGCCTCGCCGAGGGGCGGGGGCCGCCTTGAGGGGTGATTGAGCCAAGCTTTCGAGGTCTGATGCTGAAGGAGGCTTGCCAACTGAACCGGTCCCCTCACTTGCTAAACCTCAGATTTTGTTGGTGAGGGGATCGGTTACACAGGCACCGGATCAAACGGATGCTTCGTAACTAGCTGTTGCGAACACCTCGGCATGAGGGGCGCCCTGAGGGCTGACGCTGTTTTGCATAATCGCCCAAGGAGACTGCCGATGACGCCGAAATCGCTGGGGCGGCGGATGAGGGATCGGGTGGTCGAGACTGAACGGGCCGCATCCGTCATGATCGGGCAGGTCGCGGTGGAAGCCGAGGCGCTGGCCGTGAATGGCAGGAGGACCACAGCCGCTCTGGAGACTGTTTCCACGACCATGGCGCCCGAAAGCTGGGCGGCGGCGGGGCTTGATGCTCCAGAGGTTGTTGTGGCTGGCATAGGGCATCGGGTGCGGGACGTGAGGGTGACGGCAGGGGCGATTGAGGATGGTGCAGGTGTCGCTGCTCGCCCGGAGGGACCACTCAACCTCTCGCAGCTCTCACCTTCCGATCTCGCCTTTCTCTCCCGTGACTGGCTGCTTCTGGCGCGGCCCGAACAACTTCCGCCTGACGGAGACTGGCGCAGCTGGCTGATCCTCGGCGGGCGGGGATCGGGCAAGACGCGGGCGGGGGCCGAATGGGTGCAGGCGCAGGTGCTGGCGGCGGGCAAACGGACGGATTTGCGCATTGCGCTGGTGGCGGAGACGCTCGGCGATGCGCGTGAGGTGATGATCGACGGCGACTCGGGGCTGGCAAGGATTGCGAGACGCATGCGGCCGGAGGTGGAGATTTCGCGGCGGCGGCTGGTATGGCCGAACGGGGCGATCGCCCAGATCTTTTCATCAGAGGATCCCGAAAGCCTGCGCGGGCCGCAGTTTCATCTCGCCTGGTGCGACGAGCTCGCCAAATGGAAACATGCCGACGAGACCTTCGACATGCTGCAGTTTGCGCTGAGGTTGGGTGATGATCCGCGCCAGGTGGTGACGACGACGCCGCGGCCCGTGCCGCTGGTAAAGCGGCTGATGGCGGACGAGGCGACGGTTTTGACAAGGATGGCGACGGCTGCCAATGCGAGGCATCTGGCGCCGGGGTTCCTGAGCGCGCTCAGCGCCCGTTATGGCGGGACAAGGCTCGGGCGGCAGGAGCTCGATGGCGAGCTGATCGAGGACCGGCCGGATGCGCTCTGGAAGCGCGCGCGGCTCGATGAGATCGTGGTGAAGCTTTCAGAGCCCTTGCGGCGCATCGTGGTTGCGGTCGATCCGCCGGCCGGCGGGGTCTCTGCCTGCTGCGGCATCGTGGTGGCCGGGCTGAAGGAAAACGGCCAGGCGGTGGTGCTGTCCGATTGTTCTGTGGAGGGGCAGGGCCCGGCGGGCTGGGCGCGCGCGGTGGTCTCTGCCTACAGGCGGTTCGAGGCCGACCGGGTGGTGGCCGAGGTGAACCAGGGCGGCGACATGGTGCGCGCCGTGCTCGAGGGCATCGAAGCGCGGCTGCCGGTGACGACGGTGCGGGCGACGCGCGGCAAGTTCCTGCGCGCCGAACCGGTGGCGGCGCTCTACGAGCAGGGGCGGGTTTTGCATGCGGGGCGGTTTACCGAGCTCGAGGACCAGATGTGTGATTTTGGCCCGGAGGGACTGTCGAACGGGCGCTCGCCGGACCGGCTGGATGCGCTGGTCTGGGCGCTGACGGCGCTGATGCTGGAGGGTGGCGGCGAGCCAAGGATCCGGGGGGTGTGAGGTGGGTATGTGCCCATGGTGCCGATCCCCTCACCAACAAAATCTGAGGTTTAGCCCTGATCGGGCTAAGCCCTCGATTTTGTAACCTCTCCCACAGAGGGGAGAGGTGTCGATGCAGCTGGCCCCGCGCTCCCTCTCCCCCCTCTGTGGGGGAGAAAGCGAAATCGAAGGCTTAGGCGAGCGCAAGCCGCCTAAACTTCAGATTTCGCAAGTGAGGGGATCGGTTCCGTTGGCACTCTCACTCGCCCGAATTGCGCAGCTCCGACAGAATATGACGGCAGACATCGTCGAGATGCTGCAGGACCTCGTCGTTCCAGAAGCGCAGGATGCGGAAGCCTTCGGCACGGAAGAGGGCGTCACGATTAAGGTCGTGGAGGCTGTCGCCGTGCTGGCCGCCGTCGACCTCAACGATCAGCCTGGCTTCGAAGCAGACGAAATCGAGGATGTAGCCGCGCAACGGTACCTGTCGGCGGAATTTGGCGCCGGAGAGCTGGCGGTCGCGGAGCGCGCGCCAGAGCATGGCTTCGGGTGTGGTCGGGTCGGCGTGCATCTGGCGCGCCCGGGCTCGAGCAAGGGGTTTTGGTTCGTGGCGCATGGGACTGGCCTGTTGGATTGGCTCAGTATGCGCCTTTGGGGTGTGGGGACAAGAGGTGTGGTGCTAACGGAACGGGTCCCCTCACCAACAAAATCTGAGGTTTAGCCCTGATCGGGCTAAGCCCTCGATTTTGTAACCTCTCCCACAAGGGGGAGAGGTGTCGATGCGGCTGGCCCCGCGCTCCCTCTCCCCCCACTGTGGGGGAGAAAGCGAAATCGAAGGCTTTGGCGAGCGCAAGCCGGCTAAACTTCAGATTTCGCAAGTGAGGGGATCCGTTCCATTATCCACCACACGAAAAAACCGGCGCCCTTTCGGACGCCGGTTGATCACGCAATGCGGTGGGTAGGTTTACTTCGCAGCCGTTGCGGGGGCTGCCGGCTGGCGGACCTGGCGCCATTCGTTTTCGAGGCGCTGCAGGACATGGGCCGGGATCGTTGCCGGGGCGGCGGTCTTGGTCGAAGTGTTCGTCTGCATGTCTTCCCTCCTCGGGTTTGGAAGTCTGGCCTCCAAACGTGTCTGTAGGCTGAAAGTTCCACAGCGTTAAACCTTTGTAAATATGAACGGAACGAGCTCTAAACGATTGAAATTTCTTCAATCGTTTTAATTCCGAACTTTTTCGCAGGGCCGCAGCGCCCGATACGGCGTAGCCGGCAGCTTTCTTCCCGACATCGAGGATTTCATCATGCGGATCGACCGGCGAATCGTCTTCGCGGGGCTGCGCAATGCCGTGTTCGGCGGGCGGCTTTCTCAAGGGCAGGTGGACGGCGTGGAGGCGGTGCTGACGCGGTTTTCGGCGCGCGGCTGGGGCGATCCGCGCTGGCTCGCCTATATGCTGGCGACCGCGCATCACGAGACCGGCGGCACCATGCAGGCGGTGCGCGAGACCTTTGCGCCTGACGATGCGGAGGCCGTCAACCGGCTGGAACGGGCCTGGCGGGCGGGCAGGCTGCCGACGGTGACGACACCCTATTGGCGCCGCGATGCGGCGGGCCGCAGCTATTATGGGCGGGGTCTTGTGCAGATCACCCATCGCGAGAACTACGCGAAGATGAGCCGGGTGACCGGGCTCGACCTCGTGGCCGAGCCGGATCTGGCGCTCAGGCTCGACGTATCCGCCACCATCCTGGTGGTCGGCATGACCGAAGGCCTGTTTTCGGGGGCAAGGCTCTCCGACTTTTTCTCCGGCACCAAGGCCGACTGGACGGGGGCGCGAAAGATCGTCAACGGCACCGACCGGGCGAAAAAGATCGCGGTGACGGCGAGGATCTTCGACGCGGCTGTCAGGGCGGGGCTGGTGGTGTGAGGCGGCCAAGCGGCGCATTGAGCGGAGGCCCGCGCGATGCTATCGGCTTTTGCGCTGCAATAGCTCTTTGAGGTGCCTCATGATCCGCCACATCGTCTTCTTCACCGTCAGCCCCGAACATCTCGAGGCCGTGCGTGCGGGGCTATCGATCTTGACGGAGATCCCGAGTGCAACACGGCTGGAGATCGGCACGAATGTGAAGACCGACCGTTTTCACCGCAGCATCGATCTGGTGGTTTACGGCGAATTCGAGGACGAGGCGGCACTCGCTGCCTACAAGGCGCATCCGCTTTATGAGGAGAGCATCCGCCGGGTGAAGCCGCTGCGCGAGGAGCGCTATGCGGCGGATTATGTGGTGGGGGATGCGGTGACGGCGCGGGTGTGAGGGCTCAGCGGCTCTGGCGCCGGCGCAGCAAGAGATGGAGACCGGCGAGGACCGATAAGCCGAGCAGGAAGAGACCGGCCTGGTTGAAAAAACCGCTAGTGGCAGTGATGTCCATCATGGTGCTTCCTCAAGGTCCGAGAGAAATGTTCGTGCCGGTAAGGGTGCTGCGCAGTTTTGCACGGGAACGGTCTGCTGACAAACCGTCCCGCTGCGGCACGAGACACGCGCCGCAGCGGGGCACCCAGTTCACATCTGCTTCTGCTCGACTTTGCCGAGATCCGCAGCATGGGCCTCAAGCGCAGCCATCGCGTCCGGCCAGCTCTTGGCGTCGATATCGAGCGCAGTTCTCAGCCATGCGAGTGTTATGCGCTGGGTAACAGTGAGGCGATCAGGGTCTTCGTCGTCGGTTTCCTTGGCATCATAGCCGGCGATGCCGCCGAGGCCGTGTTTTCCGCCAAAGAGTGTGAGCAGCGCTTCCGCACCCGGGGCGTGGCGATAGGGATCGACGTGCCAGTCGGCGCCGCGCGGTGTCAGATGCGGATTGTCGTCGGCATCGCCTGTTACCACCAGGGTGCGGGTGGTGAGCGTCGAGAAATCCGGGTTGAGGGTGGTGTAGTTTGCCCGCGCGTGATCGCTGAGGCTCTCGCCGCCGAGGCCGGGGGCGGCGAGAAGCACGCCGGCCTTGATGCGCGGTTCCGGACGGCGGACGCGGGTGACGGCCGGATCGGCGGTATCCGTGAGGCCCGCGCCGAGCAGCATGCCGACGGTCTGGCCGCCGAGCGAATGGCCGACGGCCGCGATCCGAGTGTGATCGAGGCGGCCTGATAGCAGCGGCACGGCCTGTTCGATGGTGGCGAGACTGTCGAGGATGAGCGTCATGTCGTCGAGCCGCGACTGCCAGAAGAAGGGATAGCCGGGCGCATCCTGGCCGAGGCCCGCGACCTTCGAATTGGCATGGGTCGGCTGGATGACGACGAAACCATGGGCGGCATAGAAATCGACGAGTGGGCCATAGCCGTCCTTGGAGGGAATATAGAGCGATGGGCCGTGGCCATGCGAGAGAAGGATGATCGGCAGGCTGTCGCCGGAGAGCGGTGTGGTGATGCGCAGATCGAGCGGGCGGCCGCGACCGGGCGCCGGCAGCGTGACCGGGTTGATGGTTATGGTGGCTTGCGGGGTCGGCGTCGGGATGGTGCGTGCTTTTGTGACGAGATCGTTCATGGAATGAAGCTCCGGGCTCTGGAAATTGCGGGGTGAAGGGGATAAGGATTAAGCGGAACGTCGTTCCGAATGTTGAGGCTATATACGGAACGCCGTTCCGTTTAGCAAGGGCTGCGCGGGATTTCTCCGTGCTGCTCCAAACTGAGCATGGATAAAGAGGCCGAATTGGACGGGAATCACGGACAGGACGCAGGCGGATCGCGGGTGCGCGCCGATGCGCAGCGCAACGAGGATGCGCTGATCGAGGCGGCCAAGGCGATCTTTGCCGCGAGCGGTGTCGACGCGCCGGCCCGCGAGATCGCGGCACGCGCCGGAGTGGGTGTGGGCACACTCTACCGGCGCTTTCCGAGCCGCGCGGATCTCGTCATCGCAGTGTTCAAGCGCGAGGTGGACGCCTGTACGGCGGAGGCGGTGGTGCTCGCATCAGGGCATCCGCCGGGCGAGGCGCTGGCGCTCTGGCTGCGCCGTTTCACCAGGTTCATTGCCGCCAAGCGTGGGCTGGCTCAGGCGCTGCATTCCGGCGATCCGGCCTTTCAGGCGCTGCCCGATTATTTCCGTCAGAATTTCGAACCGGCTTTAGCCGGGCTCCTGGACGCAGCTGTCGATGTCGGGGCCGTTCGTTCAGGCATTGAGCCCTACGAACTGCTGCGCGCCATCGGCAATCTCGCGGCGATCAAGGGCGCGGAGCCGGAGGGCGAGACATCAGTGATGGTCGAGCTGCTGATCGACGGACTGCGCTTAAGTGCGGGCAAGGTACCGCCGGCTGCAGGCTGAGGCCGGCGATCGCTTGCAAGAGACGGCATAGGCGGGGGCCGGGCCGATCGCGGCAGGCTGCCTGATCGATTTCATTTCTGTCGAGGACATCCCCATGAAACTTCCCTTCCGAATGCCCTGGGCGCAAGCCCGGGATCGAACCTCCGTGCCCGAGGAAAAGGCGCTTCATCCGCGACCCGGGACGGCGCTGGCGCTGATTGCGGGCGAGGGCGAGGCGCGGTGGACGGGCAGGTCCTATGCGGCACTTTCGCGCGAGGGGTTCATGAAGAACCCGGTCGCGCATCGCTGCGTGCGTTTGGTGTCAGAGGCGGCGGCCAGCATCGCGTTCCTCGCCTATAACAGCGAGACCGAGCGGCCGGAGCATCCGGCGCTTGCTCTGCTGGCACGGCCCAACGGCGCGATGACAGGGGCGGATTTTCTCGAAACGCTTTATGGCCAGCTGCTGCTTTCGGGCAATGCCTATGTCGAGGCGGTGGCGACCGGCGGGCGCAGTGCGGAGCGGGCGGTGGAGCTGCATCTGCTTCGGCCAGACCGGGTGAGCGTGGTGACCGGGGCGGATGGCTGGCCGTCTGCCTATGACTATCGCGCCGGCACCAAGGCCAGGCGGATCGCGCTCGATGGTCTCCTGCATCTGAAGCTGTTTCATCCGCTCGATGATCACGAGGGTTTTGCGCCGCTGGCGGCAGCGCAGGTGGCACTCGATCTGCATAACGCGGCGGGGCGCTGGAACAAGGCGCTGCTCGACAATTCGGCACGGCCTTCCGGCGCGCTGGTCTATCAGCCCAAGGAGGGCGGCAACCTCTCCGCCGACCAGTATCAGCGGCTGAAGGTGGAGCTCGACGAGGGCTATTCCGGCCCGATGCGCGCCGGGCGGCCGCTGCTCTTGGAAGGCGGGCTTGACTGGAAGTCGATGGGGCTTTCTCCGAAGGACATGGATTTTGTCGAGGCGAAGAATGGGGCTGCCCGCGACATCGCACTCGCCTTCGGCGTGCCGCCGATGCTGCTCGGCATTCCCGGCGACAACACCTATGCCAATTACCAGGAGGCGAACCGCGCCTTCTATCGGCTGACCGTGCTGCCTCTGGTGACGCGGACGGGGGCGTCGCTTTCGGTGTTTCTGGGCGAGCTGACCGGCGAGGGGCTGCGGCTGGTGCCGGATCTCGATACGGTGGCGGGGCTTTCGGCCGAGCGCGATGCGCTCTGGGCGCGGGTGGGGGCGGCGGCGTTTTTGACGGACGAGGAGAAGCGCGAGGCGGTGGGGTATTGAGGGGTTGGTTGTGCCAAAAGCGCTGATCCCCTCACCAACAAAATCTGAGGTTTAGCCCTGATCGGGCTAAGCCCTCGATTTTGTAACCTCTCCCACAAAGGGGAGAGGTGTCGATGCTGCGGGCCTCGGCTCCCTCTCCCCCTCTTTGGGGGAGAAAGCGAAATCGAAGGCTTAGGCGAGCGCAAGCCGCCTAAACTTCAGATTTCGCAAGTGAGGGGATCAGTTCCGCTGGCAATATCCCCCAGCATCACACGGATGCCAGTTACAGATGTCCGCACTAGGATGCTTGCTCTACCGATACGGACACCGCCTATGGAAACCCAGCCCCACCTGCCACCCGGTGCCAGCCTCACCGCCGACTGGATCATCCCTCTGCAGGAAGTAGCGCTTGCCGCCTTCCTCGACGCCGGTGCGTGGAGCGGCGAGCTGAAGCGGCGGGTGCGGCATTTCGGCCATCGCTATGACTACCGGGCGAGGAGCGCCACGGCGGAGAGCCGGATCGGGCCGCTGCCGGACATGCTCAAGGGGCTGGCGGAGCGGCTGGTGGCGGACGGGTTTTTCTCAGACGTGCCGGACCAGGTGATTGCCAATGAATATCTGCCCGGGCAGGGGATCAGCGCGCATGTCGATTGCGAGCCCTGTTTCGGCGAGGTGATAGCCTCGCTCAGTCTGCTGTCGGGCTGCGAGATGCGGTTTGGATGCCTTGCAAGCGGCGAGACGCGCGCAGTCATCTTGCAGCCGCGTTCGCTGCTGGTGCTCGCGGGACCAGCGCGGCGCGACTGGACGCATGCGATCCCGGCGCGGCGGTCGGACGTGATTGATGCGCGTGCGGCTGGTGTCGCTGACGTTTCGGACGATGCGGTTTTGACCGCAGTTCGTGGCAGGCAGGGCCAGCCACGGCTTCATCTATCAATTCAACCGGCGGAATCAGATTGTGAATTTTCGCCGTCAAGCGACTCCACTGACTCGGCAATTCGCTGCCACTTCACCTGACGGGTGAAGCGCTCGGCTCGGGCTGAAGGGGAAAAGGGCGCCGGCCGCAGCCTTGAGGGCGGGATCGTTCCGGCCGGCGCTCTCCTAAAAGCTAACTGCGAAAGATGAACAAATGACTGACTTCGGCCATGATGGCGGGGTGACCTCCGCGCGTCTGATCGGTGCTGTCGCGGGCTCCGCGATCTCGCTGGTCTATCTCCTCCCCAAACATCGCCGCGAGGCGGCCGTGCGTTTTCTGACCGGGGTTGCCTGCGGGCTGATCTTTGGCGGGCCGACGGGTCTCTGGGGCGCCGGACAGCTGGGGCTTGAGGGGCGGCTCTCGACGGCGGAGATCATGCTGGCGGGGGCGACATTGGCGTCGTTTACCGCCTGGTGGGGGCTGGGTGTACTGGTGCGGCTGACGTGCCGGGCGGGGGACAGGGTGGGTGGGTGACGCAGTGACCCCTCATCCTGAGGAGCCCCTGCGCAGGCAGGGGCCTCGAAGGATGCTGTGTGCGTGATACGGCTGGCCTCGACCCTTCGAGGCCCTCGCATGGCGAGGGCACCTCAGGGTGAGGGCGATGGGGGACGCCGGTCTCTACCCTCCCCTTGACGGGGAGCCGGGAGCGGTTGTGTGACCGCCTCTCCCCTTGGGGAGAGGATCGCCGAGCGCAGCGGAGGCGAGGTGAGGGGGCGGATCGACGAGGCGTCGAAGGTTCAACTTAAGCTTCGCTCCCCCTCATCCCCGGTGCAACAAGTTGCACCTGAGACCTTCGGGCACCTTCTCCCCGCTGGGGAGAAGAGGGAGGGACCCGCCGCTGCCGTGCCAACCGTTCTGCGTCCGCACGTCACCCCCACCCGCCGCATTGCGGCGACCTCCCCCCTCAAGGGGCAGGCAGGTGGGCACCGCCTTTGCGCGTCGCAAGGAGACCAAACCAAATCAACATCACGAGGAGACAAGCCATGCAGGCTTTGGAAACGGCGGGTGCGCCGCGGTTTTGGTATGCCGGGCTGACGCTGAAGGGCGTGGCGGGCGACGGGCGGTTTTCGGGTTATGCGAGCCTGTTCGGCGAGGTCGATCTTGGCCGCGATGCGATCGAGCCCGGGGCCTTTGCCGCGTCGCTGACGAAGCGCGGGGCGGGCGGCGTGCGCATGCTCTTTCAGCATGATCCGGCCGAGGTGATCGGCCGCTGGACTGTCATCCGCGAGGATGAGCGGGGGCTTTATGTCGAGGGCAAGCTTGCAACCGATGTCGGCCGCGCCCGCGAGGTGCATGCGCTGATGAAGGCCGGCGCGCTCGACGGGCTGTCGATTGGGTTTCGGGCGGTCAAGACGAGGGCGGACCGCAAGACGGGCGTGCGGCGGATTCTCGAGGCCGATCTCTGGGAGATCTCGGTGGTGACCTTTCCCATGCTGCCGACAGCGAGAGTGTCCAATGTCAAGCACAGGCGGTTTTGCCGCGACAGGGAAACCGAGCTTGTCCGGCTGATGCGCCGGGCGGCTCGGTCGATGGCGAACAATCACTTCACGAAAGGATGAGCGACATGGAAGACGCAATGATGACGGGGCAGGACAGGACGGATGCGGTGGGGCGTGGGGCCTCCGCTGCAGGCGGGCGAGGCGGCAAGCGGGCCAAGGGGGCGCCGGCGAGGCTAGCACCCGAGGTGAAGGCGGCGCCCGATACGGTGACGGCGGCCTTTGCCGAATTCATGAATGCCTTCGAGGCCTTCAAGGAGGCCAATGACGAGCGGCTGGGCGAGATCGAGGAGAAGCTGTCGAGCGATGTCGTGACCCGCGACAAGGTCGAGCGGATCAACAAGGCGATCGACGAGCAGAGCCGGCTGCTGGACGAACTCGTCTTGAAGAAGCGCCGTCCGGCGCTGGAGCGGCCCGGTCGCGACGAGGCGGGATTGGCCGAACACAAGGCGGCCTTCGAGGCCTATGTGCGGCGCGGCGACGACCAGGCCCTGCGCGATCTCGACCAGAAGGCGCTGTCGGCGGGGGTCTCCGGCGACGGGGGCTATCTGGTGCCGCAGCAGGTGGACGAGGAGATCGGCCGCAGGCTGCGCGTGATCTCGCCGATCCGGTCGCTGGCGACCGTGCGGCAGGTCTCGGGCGCGGTGCTGAAGAAGCCGTTTGCCGCCTCGGGTTTTGCCTCGGGCTGGGTGGCGGAGACGGCGGCGCGCACGCAAACCGGCACGCCGGAACTGGCCGAACTCGCCTTCCCGACCATGGAGCTCTATGCCATGCCGGCGGCGACCCAAGGCCTGCTCGACGATGCGGCTGTCGATATCGAGGCCTGGATTGCGGCGGAAGTCGACATCGCCTTTGCCGAACAGGAAGGCGAGGCCTTCGTGTCGGGTGACGGCGTGCTGAAGCCGAAGGGGTTCCTGGCCTATGACCAGGTGGATGACGGCGCCTGGGAATGGGGCAAGATCGGCACCGTTGCCACGGGGGCGGCGGGGGCTTTCGCGGCAAGCGGTGCATCCGATGTGCTGATCAACGTGGTCTATGCGCTGAAGGCGGGACACCGGCAGAACGGCACCTTCGTCATGAGCCGTCGCAGCCAGGGCGCGGTGCGCAAGCTGAAGGATGCCGACGGCAACTATCTCTGGGCGCCACCGGCGCGGGCGGGTGATCCCGCTTCGCTGATGGGCTTCCCGGTCGCCGAATCCGAGGACATGCCGGAGATTGCGGCCAATGCGACGGCAATCGCCTTCGGTGATTTCCGCGCGGGTTATCTCGTGGTGGATCGCGTTGGCGTCCGCGTGCTCCGCGATCCCTATTCGGCGAAGCCTTACGTGCTGTTTTACACGACGAAGCGTGTGGGCGGCGGGGTGCAGGACTTCGAGGCGATCAAGCTGGTGAAGTTCGGGGCGTGAGGGTGGCGTGTCCCTCCGCTTGAGGGCGAGGTGGTTTTGCGGCCGCGTGACCGCCTCTCCCCTCGGGGAGAGGAGCGCCGAGCGCAGCGGAGGCGAGGTGAGGGGGGGCGGCGAAGCGTTGAATAGTAAGCCTGAGCTTCGCTCCCCCTCATCCCCGGTGCAAAAAGTTGCACCTGAGCGCTGCGCGCCACCTTCTCCCCGCTGGGGAGAAGAGAGGGAGGCCCGCCACCGCCCTCATGCTGAGGTGGGCGCGGAGCGCCCCTCGAAGCATCCATCTCTCAACTCTTCAGGGTGGCCTCGCCCTTCGAGGCCGGGCGTGGCCCGGCGCCTCAGGGTGAGGGGCTACCTGCAATTCGTTTTCAAGGAACCTCCCATGACCATCATCGAACTTAATCCACCCACGGTGGAGCCGCTGACGCTTGTCGAGATCAGGGCGCATCTGAGGCTCGATACGGAGGAGGAGGATGCGCTGCTTTCAGCGCTTGCCATCGTCGCCCGCGAGCATCTGGAGCGGGGGACGGGACTGGTGCTGGCGGAAAGGAATTTCCGGCTCTGCCTCGACGACTGGCCGGCGGATGGGATTGTGACCATTCCGCGTGGGCCTGTCCGGGTGGTGACCGCGGTGACAGTCTATGACGGGGATGGCGAGCCGCAGGCTGTGGATCTTGATGGCCACTTGCTCGACGGTCAGGCGCGTCCAGCGCGGCTCTGGCTGCGGGACGTGCCGCAGCCGGGGCGGGCAATGAACGGGATCGAGGTGGAATTGTCAGCCGGCTTCGGCGAGAGCGGCCAGGATGTGCCGGAGACGCTGAAGCGGGCGATGCTCACGCATGTCGCGGCGATGTATGCCTGCCGCGGTGTGGTCGCGGTCGAGGCGCAGCCGGCTATGGTGCCGCCGGGTTATGACCGGCTGATCGCGCCCTTCTGCCAAAGGGGGCTCTGACCATGGTCATGCTGGATATCGATGCCGGGCGGCTGACGGCGCGGCTTACGCTGGAGCGACCGGATGTGGCCGAGGACGGGCAGGGCGGGGCGGTGACGGGCTTCGTTGAAATTGCCCGCGTCTGGGCACTGGTCGAGCCGCGCAGCTTTGCCGAAGAGGAAAAGGGGCCGGGGCTTGTGGCGACCGTCACGCATCATGTGACGGTGCGCTCGCGTGGCGATCTCGTGGCCGGGCAGCGATTTCGCAAAGGCGCGCGGGTGTTCGAGATCCTGGCGGTGCGCGACCCCGACGAGACGGGCCGGTTTCAGCTGGCGCTTTGCCGCGAGGTGACGGGATGAGCCGCGGCGCCGGACAAGGGCGCGGATCCGGGCGGCGGGGCGTGGCGCTGGAGGAGACGGGCACGCAGCTTGCCGCGATCTTGCGGCGGGCGCTGGCAGTCCGTGTGGCAAAGCGCAGCGAGCCGGCATCGAAAGACGGGGGCTCGATGGAGCCGGATGGGTCGGCAACCGACGGACTGGGCGCTGACGGACGCTATAACCGGGTGACGGGTGAGGCGCAGACGGGCCGCTAGGCAAATGGAAGCTTCGCGGACACCGGCTGTGCGCGAGGGGCACAAAGGCGCCGGTAGGTGTTGCTTGGCACAGCTTGGGGAGACTGGAATATGACGAATGCGGTCAATGCCTTGCTTGCAGCGCTTCAACAGGCGGTCAAGGCGGACACGGCGCTGACGACCGCGCTCGGACCCTAGGGACTGTCCGACCGGACGATCCGGCCGCAACGCTTTCCGGCACTTGTCGTCGGCGCGGTCGAGGCGCGGGATTTTTCAACCGGGGAGGCGGAGGGGGCTGAGATCCTGTTGACGCTCGAGGCCTGGAGCGCGGTGTCGCGCCGCGAGGCCGAAGGGCTGGTGGCGGAGGTGAGGCGGCTGGCCGACAGCTTGCCCGAGATGCTGGGTGAGTTTCGACTGGTCAACTTTCGCCACCGTCGGACGGTGAGCCGGCGCGAGGTGAAGACGGGGTTGTTCGTGGCCGAGGCCGTGTATCGGGCGGTGGTGGAGTGAGGTAGCGAAGCTCGGAGCCGGGCGTCACGTGGGGCTGGGATGCCAGGTGTCTATGTTGGACCGCCTGCGGACAAATGGTTGTGTCCTCAAGGGTGCGGTGGCAGGCTTGTTTCTGTCGATTGACGTTCGATTCCATACATTTGCGTTGAAAGGAGTTTCGATGAAGCGGGCTTTTCTCTCCATGGTCCTTTTGTCATCCACGCATTCGGTCAGTCTGGCATCGTCGTGCCCGTTGCCGGCAATGATCGATTTTTGCGTTACAGGTGCCGCCGACATCGAGCGCCTTCGAGAACTGGCGGAGCGACCAGGCTGGACCAAGGACGCAAACACAGACCGGGTGGATCGACCCATACCTCGATCTGGCTCGTTTACGGCCACCTCTCCTGACGGCTTTGCCTTCGCTGTATTCTATCAGGACTACGGTTCATTTGCGTCCGTGACCTGTACTTTCGAGGTCATGAGCTCCATCGGTGCCCTCGGCGGTACGACTGCCTGCGGCGCGCAGGAGGCTGAAACGTTCGAGACCGATCTTAAGACTGCTGTTACCGGCGAGATATCGAAGCAGACGAGTGATTTTGGCAATGGCTTCATGATTCGAGGCGAGTCGATGTGGATGCGCGCGGTCGTCAGTGCGGACGGAGGTATCACCAGTGCCTGGACGGACAGTCACGCGCTGAAGCGCTGACGACATCAAGACAACAAGGCTGTGGAACGCAAAGGCAGAATACTGTATCTTCGCGGTGGTTTTTCAATGGGAAGATCCATGGGCGAGATCGCGCAGAGCTTGAGCGGGCGGGTGGCGGATCCTGAGAGGTTTCCGGAGCTGCAGACCTTGCTTGCGCGGATCGACGCGGCCTGCAATCCCATCGAGGTGATCCTTTATGGGAGCCGTGCGCGCGGTGACGCCAACGCTCAGAGCGACTGGGATCTGAAGGTAATCGTTTCGGATGACGCGCCGGAGACGGTGATGTCGCCGCTGTTCGGCTGGCGTCTGCAGGAAGGCTCAGGGGTGCATGCAGACGTTTCCGTTGCGCGCCTTTCGGAATTCCAGGCGGACCTCGAAGTCGCAAATTCTGCGGCCAGCCATATCGTAGACGACGGTATCCTGCTTGTCCGCTGAACTGCATATCGCCAACGCGCTGCGGTTGGCGCGTGAGGATCTGGAGGCGGCGACCTTGCTTGCGGCTGCCGATAACCGCAATGACGCCTATCATGCACAACAGGCTGCGAAGAAAATGCTCCTGGCCCTTCTGACGGCGGAAGGTATCAGGGCCGAGCGCCGGGACAGCCACCGTATCGACGTGTTGCGGGAGCTTCTGCCCGACACGGATCCATTCAAGGCGCGGTTTGCAACACTGACTTTCTTGACGGTGTTCGCGACCACCTGTCGCTATCCCAAGGATGCCGGTCGAATTCCGGCGCGGGCCGAGCGCGTTGAATTGGAAGCGGCACTCGCAACGCTGAAGCAAATCCTGACCGATCTCGCGGGGCATTGTGGCGTCGAGCTTCTCGCCTCGGATCGATTGCCAGCAGCGACGTCGAGCCCACCGCGCGCCTAGACCTTGACCTGTCCCCGCTTCGCAATCACCGCCAGCGCCAGGATGGCCGCGAAACCCGTGGTGGCGAAGAGGGTGGCAAGCACGAGGCCGGCATCGATGCCGGCGCGGTCGATGACGGCCGTCATCAGAACGGGGGCGGTCGCATTGGCGAGGTTTTGCGGCAGAGCGAGGCGCGCCGACTGGCGGGCGAAGCGGCTGGCGGAGAAGAAGGCGAGCGGCAGCGTGGCGCGGGCGAGTGTCGTGACGCCGGAGCCGAAGCCGTAGAGCGCGGTGAACATCAGCAGGCTCGAGGGCGTGCCGCATGAGAAGATCAATAGCAGGGTGGAGCCCGTGAGCATGGCCATGCCGGCAAGCCCGGTGGTCACAGGCGAGGAGCGCTTGCCGAGCACCAGATCGAAGGCGCGGGCGGCAATGCCGAAGACGGCGCGCAGCGATCCGAGCTGCAGCGCCAGTGCCGGCGTCGCGCCGGAGAGTTCGAGGATATGCAGGAGCTGCGGCGAGAGACCAAAGGTCATCAGGCTGGCGAGTGAGGTCGAGAGCGCAATCATGAGGAAGGCAAGCGTCGCCATGCGACGGCTCAACTCCAGCGGTTCCCTGGCGTCCGCGGCGAGGTCTTCCGCAGAGCGGGTGATCGCGATGCGGCCGAGCGACAGATGGATCGGAAGCGCCAGCGCGAGCTGGGCGGCGGCGGCGGCGAAAAGCGCCCCGCGCCAGCCGAACGCCTCACCGGCGAGCGTCAGCAGCGGCCAGCAGACCGCCGAGGAAAGCCCGGTGAAGATCATCAGTATGCCGATGGCGCGGCGGGAATTGTGGCCCTCGCGCTCGACGACGGCGGCAAAGGCCGGGACCGTCAGGGCAAATGATCCGCCGGCGCCGAGGATCAGCCAGGCGATCGCATAGGTGACGATGCCGGTCGAGAGCGCCAGCATGGCAAGACCGGATGCCATCAGGACCGAGCCCATGGCGAGCACGCGGGCAGCGCCATGACGGGCGATCATCCGGCCGGTCCAGGGGCCGAGAAAGGCCATGACGAGCATCATCACGGTGAGCCCGGCAAAGGCGGTCTCGTTGGCAAGCCCGAGATCGGACGCCATGGCCCGGCCGAAGACGGCCGGCATTTCATAGGTCGTGCCCCAGCCAAGGATCTGCGAGACCGCAAGCGCGGCGACGAGGAGGGTGCGGGGCATGTTCATGGGAGACTCGAGGGGGAGTTTGCAATCGGCGGGAGTGTTTCTTCTAGGCCGGTTGTGGGGCGGGCGATAGGGCGAAATCTCAGGGGCTGCGGTGTTGGGGCTTTTCCGGGTTCGCCTAAGCCTTCGATTTTCCGTTCGCCCCCGCCGGGGGAGAGATGGGGCGCCGGCTGAGCCTCGGCCCTTCGAGGCCCGGCGTTGCCGGGCACCTCAGGGTGAGGGGACGTTCGAGTGTGCCGTCTCCACCCTCCCCTTGAGGGGGAGGGTCGGACCGCAGGTCCCGGGTGGGGTGATCCAGATTCCGGTTGCGCTCTTTCTGACGGTGGTCACCCCCACCCGCCGCTTTGCGGCGACCTCCCCCCTCAAGGGGGAGGTGGGAGCGACGCCGGCGCCTCGGCTGACAGGCGATCACAGACATCATCAAAGGAGAGACGCCATGGGCGCGCAGAAGGGCAAGGATCTGTTGCTGAAGGTCGAGGATGGGGCGGAGTTTGTGACGGTGGCGGGCTTGAGGGCCAGACGTCTCGCCTTCAATGCGCAATCGGTTGACGTGACCGATAGTGAAAGCGCCGGGCGCTGGCGGGAACTGCTGGAGGGCGCCGGCGTGCGGCGCGCCGGTCTGACGGGCTCCGGCCTGTTCAAGGATGCCGCCTCCGATGCGCTGATAAGGGCGGCCTTTTTTGCCGGCTCCATCCTGACCTATCAGGTGGTGATCCCGGATTTCGGCACGGTGACGGCGCCGTTTCAGGTGACGGCGCTGGATTATGCCGGCAATCACGACGGCGAGGTGACCTTCGAAATCGCGCTGGAATCGGCCGGTGCCGTTTCTTTCGCGGCGCTGTGAGGCGGCGATGCGGGGCTATGAACGCGAGATGCGCGAGCCGGTGACGGTCAACCGCGCCAACCGCCATCGCGGCGAGGTCGAAGGCGTCATCGACGGTGAGCGGCGCATCCTGTGTCTGACGCTCGGCGCGCTTGCCGAGCTCGAGACTGCTTTCGGCGCTGACAGTCTCACGGATCTCGCGACACGTTTTGCCAGTGGCCGGCTGAAGAGCGCCGATCTGACCCGAATCCTCGCCTGCGGATTGCGCGGTGGGGGCAACCGGGTTTCCGATGCCGATGTCGCCGAGATGGCGGTCGAGGGCGGCGTGGCGGGTGCAGCGAAACTGGTGGGCGAGTTGCTGGCGGTGACCTTTGGGTCTGAACCAGGCGCGCAGGATCTGAGATCAGGCGAGGGCGGCACCTCCCCTTGAGGGCCGCAGGCGGGCGAGACGTGCGGCCGTTTCCCTGGGGAACGGTGATGACGCTCGGCCTCTCCCGCCTGCGGCTTTCTCCTGATGTGTTCTGGGGGCTGAGCTTGCCGGAGCTGGCGGCGATGGCGGGGGCTTTCGGTGAGCCTACCGGCCTGTCGCGGCGGGAGGTGGAGACCCTGATGCAGAAATTTCCAGATTGAGCGTCGGCGTGACCGACTCTCCCTTCGGGGAGGAGGTGTGTTGCAGATTGCACCCCCTCGCCCTTCGAGGCCCTCACGGGCGAGGGCGCCTCAGGGTGAGGGGAAAGTGCTGCCAGGCATCACGGATGTCTCTTGCCTGTCCGTCAGACCCTTTCACGAAAGGACGTTTCCATGACCGATGACGACACATTGGCGGTCGCAGTCGACCTCGATGCGGCGGCAGCGCTCTCCGTGCTCGACGATCTCGAAAGCCGGTCGGCGAGTTTCGGCCGGGCGCTGACCTCGGCGTTGAAGGGCGCGACGACAGGCGGCAAGGGGCTGGAGGAAGTGTTGCGCGGGGTCGGTCTGCGATTGACCGATATTGCGCTCGCTTCGGGTCTGAAGCCGCTCGAGACAATGCTTGGAAATGCAGCGGGGAACCTGATCGGCAGTCTCTCCGCCGGGCTCGGATCGTCGATTTCGGGCGGGGTCACGGCCTTTGCCCAAGGCGGCGTGCCGGGGCGGGTCACCCCTTTTGCCGACGGCGGCGTCGTGGCGGCACCGACTTACTTTCCGATGGCCGGTGGGACCGGGCTGATGGGCGAGGCCGGGGCGGAGGCGATTTTGCCACTGAAACGCGGTGCGGACGGCGCGCTCGGGGTGGCGTCCGAGGGCGGCGGTGCAACCACGGTCATCCATTTCCAGGTGACGGCGAGCGATGCGGCGAGTTTCGCCAGAAGTGAGGGGCAGATCACGGCGATGCTGGCGCGCTCCGTGGGGCGCGGACGGCGGGGGATGTGAGTGGGGTAGTGAGTAGCGAGTGGCTTGCCCCTCATCCGGCCCTACGGGCCACCTTTTCCTCGCAGGCGGGGAGAAGGAAAGGGCGGCCGGCGTCCAGCCTGTGCTCAGGCAACGACCTCCAGATCCGTGGCGCGAAACTCGTCGGCGGTGGCAAGGATCGGGACACCGTGGAATTTGGCGCAGGCATAATGCAGGCAGTCGCCGAGGTTCAGGCCGTGGCGACCCTGGCGGAAGCGATGGGCGGCCTCCGAGGAGAGCCGCACCGTCTCTGCGGCTGGCGGCAGATCGCGGATGTCGATGCCGCGGGCTTCGAGAAATTCCGTCACCAGGGCTTCGACCGCAGTCACTGGAAGGTCTAGCTTGTCCGGGCGGGCGAGACCGAGAACCGTTTCGAGGACCGCGACCGGGGAAGTGAACGGCCGGGTGGCGGACGCGAGCGCATCGGACACGCGCTGTGCTTCCGGCTCGTCCGAGAGAAGGGCGATGATCGCGCAGGCGTCGACGAACATCAGTTGTCGTCCCACAGGTCATTGAAGACCTCGCGGGGAAGGGGGCTCCGGGCCCGCTCCGCCAGCACGACCTGGTGTTTTGTCCTGAGGCGCGCGGCCGTTTCCAGCGCTGTTTCGGCGCGATTGCGCCGTTCGATCGCCTCCTTCATGGCGATCACGATCGCATCGGTGATGCCGACGCCTGCCATCTGCGCAAACTGCCGCGTCAGCGCATCGGCTTCCGGATTGTTGACGTTGATGGCCATGACGGCTCCATGTAGATGTTTTCCGCTTTCAATGTAGATGGTCGTGGCCGGTTTTCCAAGGGGCGCCAGGCGCGCTGCCGTCCGGAATATCCGCGTGCGCTGCCGCCAAAGACAGATGTCGTCAGCCCTACAGCTCACCGCTCAGGCGCCCGTCTGACATTTCTCTTTTCTCTTTCTCGCAGTTTTATCGAACGGAGCCCATCATGGCCTTTCACGAACAGCGTTTTCCGCTGCGTCTGTCGCTGTCCACGAGCGGCGGGCCGGGGCGGCAGACGGATATCATTTCGCTCTCCAATGGTCGCGAGGCGCGCAATCGGCGCTGGCGGTTTTCCAGGCGCCGCTATGATGTCGGCACCTCAGTGCGCTCGGTCGCGGATCTCTATGCCGTGCTGGAATTCTTCGAGGCGTGCGGCGGGCAGCTGCATGGGTTTCGCTTTCGCGATCCAGTCGATGGTTCGTCGGCCCGACCCGGGATGGCGGTGACGCCGCTCGACCAGTGGATCGGGGCAGGTGACGGCGAGACTGCGGCTTTCCAGCTGGTGAAGGCCTATGGCGATGGCGCGGCGGTCGAGCGGCGGCCGGTGGTGAAGCCGGCGGCGGGATCGGTTCGGGTTGCGCTTGACGGGGTGGAGCAGACGGGTGGTTTTTCCGTCGATGCGGCCACCGGGGTCGTCACCTTTGGACCCGGTCATGTGCCGGAAGAGGGAACGGAGATCCGGGCGGGTTTCGACTATGACGTGCCCGTTCGTTTCGACGCCGACCGGATCGAGATTGATCTCGAAGCCTTTCGGGCCGGGCGCATTCCCTCCATTCCGCTGATCGAGGTAATCCCATGAGAAGGCTTCCTGAAGCGCTTGCCACCCATGTTGCGACCGGCGAGACGACGCTGTGCCGCGCCTGGCGCGTCACCTGCCGGGACGGTTTTCGGCTCGGGTTCACCGAACATGACCAGCGGCTCGACTTCGCCGGCACGGTGTTCGAGCCGGGTACCGGCTTCTCAGCGACCGAGGCCAGTGGTGCAAGCGGTCTTGCTGCGCCGGGGGCTGAGGTGCGGGGCGGATTTTCGAGCGAGGCGATTACCGAAGCCGATCTCGCAGCCGGGCGCTTTGACGGGGCGCGGGTCGAGTGTTTTTTGATCAACTGGCAGGCGCCGGAAGAGCAGCACGCGCTTGTTACGGTGCAGGAAATCGGCGAGGTGAGCCGCGCGGGGCCGGGCTTTTCGGCGGAGCTCCGCAGCTTTGCCCATCGCCTGCAGCAGGCGGAGGGGCGGATCTACAACCGCCGCTGCGACGCCGATCTCGGCGATGACAGGTGCCGGGTGAACATGGACGTTGCGAACCGCCGGGTTTTGGGCGTCGTTGCGGCGGTGTTGGCGGGGGACCGGCTGACGGTCTCTGGCCTGCCGGGTCTGGGCGAGGGGCATTTCCGGCTCGGGCATGTGAGGTTCGACGACGGGCCTCTGGCCGGCAAGCGGCTGGCCATCGAGGAGAGCAGTGCTGTGGTGGGTGGGCTGATGACGCTGAGGCTGTGGTTGCCGCTGGAGGCGCGGCCGGCCGAAGGGAATGCCGTGACGCTGACGGTCGGCTGTGACAAGAGTTTTGCCACCTGTCGAGCAGTCTTTGGCAATCAATTGAATTTCCGCGGTTTTCCGCACATGCCGGGCAGCGACTTTGCCTATTCCTATGTCAGTGGCGATAGCACCCATGATGGCGGGGTGTTGTATCGGTGAGGCTCGCTCTACCCTCCCCTTGAGGGGGAGGGGCGGACCGGAGGTTTGGGGTGGGGTGAGCCTGGCTTGCTTCTCTTCGGTTCACCCCCACCCGCCGCTTCCCGGTCATTACCTTCCCTCCGGAGCTTCCCCATGTCCGTCAACACATCCGTCCTGGCGATTGCCGGGACCTGGATCGGCACGCCCTATCGGCATCAGGGATCGGTGAAGGGGGTGGGCTGCGACTGCCTGGGGCTTGTTCGCGGGATCTGGCGGGAACTCTATGGCAAAGAGCCCGAGGCCGTGCCGGCCTATGCGCCTGATTGGGCGGAGCGGGCGGGCGAGGAGCGGTTGATCGCGGCGGCCGGGCGGCATTTTCTGGCCGTGGCTTCTTTTGCGGAGAGCCGGCCGGGCGATCTCGTGCTGTTTCGCTTTCGGCCGCATCTGGCGGCGAAACATGCGGGCATTCTGGCCTCCATGGTGCCGGAAGGGGGCGGTGGTGCCATGGACGCCGACGGGCCGCGCTTTTCGGCGGAATACGCTTCCAGTCAGCCGCCGCCCGACGCCTTCATCCATGCTTATGAACAATCGGCGGTGACGCTATCGGCGCTCGTGCCGGCCTGGCAGCGCAGGATTGCCGGCATCTACCGCTTCCCCGAAAGGATCTGAAGATGGCGACCATTCTTCTGCAGGCGGCGGGTGCTGCCCTCGGCTCCGTCTTCGGTCCGGTCGGAGCGGCGATCGGCCAGGCGGCAGGCGCGCTTGCCGGCAGCATGATCGATCGGAGCCTGCTGTCGGGCACCCGCGAAGTGAACGGTGCACGGCTGTCTTCGGCGCGTATTTCAGGCGCCAGCGAAGGCAGTGTCATTCCGAGGCTCTACGGCACCGCGCGGCTGGGCGGCACGCTGATCTGGGCGACGCGTTTCGAGGAAGAGACTGTGACCGAGCGTAGCGGCGGAAAATCCTCCGGCGGCACGCGCACCACGACCTATCGCTACTATGCCAATCTGGCTTTTGGGCTCTGCGAGGGGCCGATTGCGGGCGTGCGGCGGGTCTGGGCGGACGGGCGCGAGCTCGACACGACCGAAATCGAGATGCGCGTCTATCGCGGATCGGAAAGCCAGCCGGCCGATCCGCTGATTGCGGCCAAGCAAGGGGCGGCCAATGCGCCGGCCTATCGGGGGCTAGCCTATGTCGTCTTCGAGCGGCTGCCGCTCGATGATTTCGGCAACCGCATTCCGCTGATCCAGTTTGAGGTGATCCGACCGGTCGGCGCGCTGGAGGAGAAGATCCGGGCGGTGACGATGATTCCCGGCGCGACCGAACACGGTTATGCGACGGTGAGGATCTCGGATGCGCCGAGCGAGGGCGCGAAACGCTGGCTGAACCGCAACACGCTTGTTGCGGCGACGGACTGGCAGGCCTCGCTGGACGAATTGCAGGCGCTTTGCCCTGATCTCGAAAGCGTGGCCCTGGTGGTGGCCTGGTTCGGCACGGATTTGCGCGCCGGTGATTGCCGGGTGCTGCCGGGGGTGGAGGTCGGCTACCGCAACGAGGAGAGCCGGCCCTGGAGTGTCGCGGGGCTGGCGCGGGGCGATGCCTATGTGGTGTCGCGCCACAGCGGTGGTCCGGCCTATGGCGGCTCGCCGAGCGACGAGAGCGTCATCGAGGCGATCAGGGACATCAAGGCGCGCGGGCTGAAGGTGACGCTCTATCCCTTCGTGCTGATGGATATTCCCGCCGGCAACGGCCTGCCCGACCCCTATGGCGGCGCCGAGCAGGCGGCCTATCCTTGGCGGGGGCGGATCACGGCCTATCCTCCCGGAAGCGACAAGACGGCCTCGGCGCAGGCGCAGGTCTCAAGCTTCGTCTACCGCGGTGACGGCTATCGACGTCTCGTATTGCATTATGCGGCGCTTGCCGCCGCTGCTGGCGGGGTCGACGCCTTTCTGCTGGGCTCGGAACTGCGCGGGCTGACCGCCCTGCGCGACGAGGCCAACGCCTTTCCATTCGTCGAGGCGCTGGTGGCGCTCGCCGGTGAAGTGCGCGGTCTGCTCGGCGGCGGGACGGCGATTTCCTATGGCGCCGACTGGACCGAGTATTTCGGCCATCAGCCGGCGGATGGCTCGGGCGATGTCTTCTTCCATCTCGATCCGCTCTGGGCGAGCCCTCACATCACCGCCGTCGGGATCGACAACTATATGCCGCTCGCCGACTGGCGTGACGAGGATCTCGAGGCGGAGAGCCCCGATGGCTTCACCGGTGCCGACGATGCCGAAGGTTTTGCCCGGACGCTGACATCGGGTGAGGGCTTCGACTGGTTTTATGCCAGCGAGGCAGACCGCCGGGCGCGGGTGCGGACGCCGATCACCGATGGCGCCTATGGCAAGCCCTGGGTCTTCAGGTTCAAGGACCTGAAATCCTGGTGGGAGAACCCCCATTTCAACCGGATCGGCGGCGTCGAGCAGGCGAGCCCGACGGCCTGGATACCCGGGATGAAACCCTTCTGGATGACCGAAGTCGGTTGCGGCGCAGTCGACAAGGGGGCGAACCAGCCGAACATCTTCGTCGATGCCAAATCGGCCGAGAGCGGAATGCCTCACTTCTCGGCGGGCGCGCGCAGCGACAGCCAGCAGCGTCGGTTTCTGGAGGCCCATCTCGACCACTGGGCTGGCAGTCTTCTGCCGCCTAATATGGTTGATCCATCGCATGTCTATTCCTGGACCTGGGATGCGCGGCCCTATCCGGCCTTTCCGCAGAACACGGCGCTCTGGGCAGACGGATCGAACTGGCGGACAGGGCATTGGTTGAACGGCCGCCTGGGTACGGCGACACTGGCCGACACGATTGCGGCGATCCTCAGGGATCATGGCTTTTCCGATTTCGACGTGTCGGAAGTGGCAGGCGATCTCGGCGGCTATGTAAAGGGGGATCTGACCTCGGCGCGCGACCTGATCGAGCCCTTGCTCGACCTCTTCCAGATCGACGTGATCGAGGACGCCGGGCGGCTGAAATTCCGCACTCGGCCGACGGCGAGCCCGGCTGCCCGCGAGATCACCGTCCTCGCCGACATCGCCGATCGCCCGCTCTGGAGCGAGACGCGCGGCCATGACAGCGATTTCGCCTCCGAGGCGCTGGTGACCTTTTATGATCCGGCGGCGGATTATGTCGAGGCGAGCGTGCGCTCGCGCAAGGTGGAGGCCGCGACCGATCGGCAGCTTGCGCGCGACCTGCCGGCGGCGATGCCGGAGGAGACAGCACTTGCTGCCGCCGAAGGCTGGCTGCGTGACAACCGGCTGGCGCGGCGCACGGTTCAGCTGGCGCTCGGGCCGCAGGAGATTGCGGTCGAACCAGGTGACGTGCTGCGCTTCCCCGAAGGACCGGACGGGCGTTTTCTGGTGCAGGGCATCGACGAGGGCTTCGAGCGACGCCTGACCCTCAGGGCCTTCGCGGGCAAGGTCTCCGCACCCGTGCCGGTGGTTGAACCCGGACGGGTGGTCGACGGTGGCGGTGCGGCCGGCTTTGCGCCGGTCGTGCAATTTCTCGATCTGCCGAGGCTGGAGGGTGCAAGCCATGCCGGTGACGCGAGCGTTGCGGCATATGGCCGTCCCTGGCGGCGGCTTGCGGTATCGAGCTCTCCGGAAGCCGAGGGCTATCGGCTCAGGCTGACGCTGGATCGGCCAGCGCCCCTGGGACGGCTTCTGGAGCCGCTTGCCCCCGGACCTGTCGGGCGCTTCGATGGGGCGAATGCCCTTGTAGTCGAGGTTCTAGCAGGAGCCTTTGCCTCGGCGAGCCACATGGCTGTTCTCTCCGGCGCGAACCGGCTCGCGGTCCGGGCCAATACCGGCGGCTGGGAGGTCGTCGGCTTTGTCGAGGCCGAGGAGATTACGGTCGGATGCTTCCGACTGACAGACCTCTTGCGGGGGCTGGGGGGCACGGAGGACGCAGTCGTGGCTGGTGCCGCAGCCGGGGCCGACATCGTGGCGCTCGACGAAGCGGTCCGGTCGCTGGGGCTCGGGAATGCCGAACGCGGGGCCGCACAAAACTGGATCCTCGAGCCGATGGGGCTCGTGACAGAGCTTTCGGGGCCACATGTCTTTGCCGGCGGATTGCGGGCGGAGACGCCGCTATCGCCTGTGCATGCGAAGGTGCTGCGGCAGGCCGCGGGCGGTCTTTCGATCACCTGGATCCGGCGCGGCCGTATCGAGGCCGATGCCTGGACAGACGGGGAGGTGCCGCTCGACGAGGCGCAGGAGCGCTACCGGCTGGAGATCCTTGATGGCGGCACCGTGCTTCGTGTGGCCGAGGTGACCGAGCCCGCCTGGACCTATGCCGTCGCCGATGAACTGGCAGATTTCGGCGCGCCGCAGACGGCGCTTGGCCTCCGCATCCGCCAACTCGGACGGCTGGCCGCCGGTCTGCCGCTGGAGGCTGTGGTTCCCATCGATTGAAAACCATTCAACAGGAGGATGACATGCTGGAGATGAAACCCTGGTACCAGTCGAAGACCGTCTGGGGCGCCCTGATCGCCATTGCCGCCCCGCTTCTCGGCCGGGCCGGACTGGAACTCGGCGGCGCCGAGCAGGCGGAAATCGCCGACGCACTGACGACGCTTGCCGGCACGGTCGGAGGGTTGCTGGCGCTTTATGGCAGACTGACGGCGACGAAGGGCGTGGGTGGGTGAGGGCGGGCCGATGTTGCCAACTGCACCGATCCCCTCACTTGCGAAATCTGAAGTTTAGGCGGCTTACGCTCGCCTAAGCCTTCGATTTCGCTTTCTCCCCCACGATGGGGGGGAGAGGAAGGGAGGGGCCGGCCGCATCATCTCCTCTGCCCGTTTGGGAGAGGTTACAAAATCGAGGGCTTAGCCCGATGAGGGCTAAGCCTCAGATTTTGTTGGAGAGGGGACCGACAAGGTGACCTCTGCGTCTTGCCCCCTGTGTGACGGTCGTGATTGGCTCCCGACCGTGATCCACACTCTGAGTCCACGCATTCATTTGCCATTCAGACGCCTTGCGGTACATAATTTGCCAAAGTGGACGTCATCCAAGAAGAAGCAGCAATGGCATCTTTCATGAAATACGCGGGCCTGGCATTGGCCGTGACCGTGGCGGCTCTGCCGGCGACGGTGGGCGATGCCGTGGCGGCGGATTGCAGACAAGCCGCGGAACGCGTGGTCGCCGAAGTTGGCGGGCAGTTGCTTTCCGTGCACGAATCGGGCGGTGAATGCGTGATCGTCGTGCTCGTGCCGGGCAACGGCAACGAACGGCCGCGCAAGGTCACGATGCGGGTCGCCGAGTGACCCGCCTCCGGGATTGAAGAGCTTTCCGCACCGAGGGGTGAACGCATGCGCATTCTCGTCGTCGAAGACGATGTCAATCTGAACCGCCAGCTTGTCGAGGCCCTGCAGGAAGCGGGATATGTCGTCGACAAGGCCTTTGACGGCGAGGAAGGCCATTTCCTCGGCGAGACCGAACCCTATGACGCCGTCATCCTCGACATCGGCCTTCCCGAGATGGACGGCATTACGGTGCTGGAGAAATGGCGCGCCGCAAGCCGGGGCATGCCGGTACTGATTTTGACCGCGCGCGACCGCTGGTCGGACAAGGTGGCCGGCATCGATGCAGGCGCCGATGACTATGTCACCAAGCCTTTTCATGTCGAGGAAGTGCTCGCCCGTATCCGCGCCCTGATCCGCCGTGCGGCAGGCCATGCATCCTCGGAAATCGTCTGCGGCCCCGTCCGGCTCGACACCAAAAGCTCGAAAGCCACTGTCGAAGGCGTGACGCTGAAGCTCACCTCGCATGAGTACCGGCTTCTGTCCTATCTCATGCACCATATGGGCGAGGTCGTGTCGCGGACCGAACTGGTCGAGCATCTCTACGACCAGGATTTCGACCGCGATTCCAACACGATCGAGGTCTTTGTCGGCCGTCTGCGCAAGAAGCTCGGCGTCGACATGATCGAGACCGTGCGCGGCCTCGGCTACCGAATCCAAGCCCCGGCGAAATGAGGATCCGCTCGCTCACCGCGCGCGTCCTGATCCTCGCCACGCTCTGGTCGGCGCTGGCCCTGGTGACGATTGCGGTAGCGATTTCAGCCCTCTATCGCCAGGGTGTCGAGCGCGGATTCAACAATCTCCTGCGTGCCCAGCTCTATAACGTGGTCAACTCGGTCTCGATCGGCGATAGCGACAGCCTGACCGGTTCGCCGGCGCTGGGTGATCTCAGGTTTTCCCAGCCAGCAACCGGCTGGTACTGGCTGGTTGAACCGCTCGGCAACTATGCCACGGCACCGCTCGCCTCCGCCTCGCTCGGGGTCGCAAACCTGGCCGTCCCCGACGTGGACGCAACACCCTTCGACCAGAACTACGAACGCTATTACGAAATGACGGATGATGTCGGCAACCAGATAAGGGTTGCCGAAACCGAAGTGGTGCTCGACGACCAGGGACGGGCAGCACGCTTCCGCGTGTCGGGCAATCTGCAGGTGGTCGAAGACGAGATCGCCTTTTTCACCAGCCGTCTTTATGCGGCTCTCGCGGTGGTTGGTATTGGCGGCCTCGTCGTCAACGGACTTGCCATTCTCTATGGCCTGAAACCGCTCGACCGCGCGCGCCGGGCGCTGGAACGAATCCGGCGGGGCGAGGCCGAGCGGATCGAAGGTGATTTCCCGAGCGAAGTTCAGCCGCTTGCCAACGAGATCAACGCGCTGATCGACAGCAACCGCCGCATTGTCGAGCGGGCCCGCATGCAGGTCGGCAATCTCGCCCATTCCCTGAAAACGCCAATCGCCGTGCTTTTGAACGAGGCGCGCACCCTGGAGAAGAACCAGGCCGAAGTCATCGCGACCCAGGCCGAGGCCATGCAGGCGCAGGTAAGCTCCTATCTGAACAGGGCGCGGATCGCAGCCCAGCGCGACAGCGTGCTGGCCCGTACCGAGGCGCAGCCTGTCATGGAGCGGCTGGCGCGGGTGATGCGCAAGCTGAACGCCGATATCGTGTTCGAACTCGATGTCGCGGCAGACCTGACCTTTGCGATGGAGCAGCAGGATGTCGAGGAAGTTGTCGGCAACCTGCTCGAAAACGCCTCCCGCTTTGCCCGAACCAAGGTCGTCACCCGGGCCGTGATGACGACCCGTGATGGCGACACGACCGACGGCCGGCGCGGCTGGATCGAGGTGGTGGTCGAAGATGACGGGCCGGGGCTTGCCCCCGACCAGATCGGCGAGGCGCTGAAGCGCGGCCGAAGGCTCGACGAGAGCAAGCCCGGCACGGGGCTCGGGCTGTCGATCGTCAAGGAGATTTCGGGGGAATATCAAGGCTCTTTCGGCCTGTCGCGCGCCGGCATCGGTGGGCTTCGCGCACAGTTGATCCTACCAGCTGTGACCAAGGACACTGCGTGATTGATTTTCCTGTGAAATTACATAGGTGTATAAGATGGCCTTGAGCCGGTCGAAGGCCGCGATCCGCTTCGCGCGAAACGATCGGCCTCGACAACAGAAATCGACGGGACTTGGAACGGTCTGATGGGTGTGAAGCACTTCGGGATACTTGCAACCACTGGCCTCGTGTCGCTCGCGCTTGCGGGCTGCACCACTTCGGGCGGCGGACGCAGCGCAATCGCCAATTCCGCGGTCTATATTTCTGCCTTGCAGGGGGGCATCGTATCCCGGACTGGCGTCGAACTCTCGCGCAGCCAGACGCAGCGGGCGCTCGAAGCCGAATATCGCGCGCTTGAGGCTGCCCCCGGTGGCCAGCCTGTAATCTGGGCAGGCGGCGAGGTGCGTGGGGAGGTCATTGCAGCCGCCCCTTACCAGGTCGGCCAGCAGAACTGCCGCCAGTTCACCCACAAGGTTTTTACGGACGGGCGTGAACGCCAGGCCCGCGGCGCTGCCTGCCGCAACCCGAACGGCACCTGGACGCCGCTGAGCTGAGGCGAACCCGGGGCTGCTGATCCCGAGATTTCAATCATTTGAACGCGCCTCCCACTTGACTTGGGTCAAGGCTGGGCGGGTTATGGTGACTTAGAGAATTCTTGCGGCCAAACGCCTCAACTTTCCGTCAGGCGAGGTTTGGCTGTTGGAAAGCACCTGTCCTTGACGTAATTGAGTTTCATGTTGTTCTGGATCATCTCCGCGCTTCTGACGGTCCTTGTTGCCGTCGTCCTGCTGTCCCCATTGCTGCGGGCTTCGGCCCGAGCGACGCGTTATGACGAAGGCGAGGCGGCGGTCTATCGCGACCAGCTGCGCGAACTGGAGCGGGACAAGGCCGGGGGGCTTATTTCTCCCGAAGATGCCGACTATGCGCGCGCCGAAATCGGCCGTCGTCTGCTGGCGATCGCAGGTCGGGAGAAGGCCGGTGGCGAAGGCGAGGGGGACGAGCCCGCGGATGCCGCGGCGAAGCGTTCCGGCCGCCGTCGCTACACCTGGTCGCAAGTCTTCATCCTGCTCTGTCTTCCCGTGATCGGGCTTGCGGGCTATCTGGAAATCGGCAGTCCGGGCACACCCGATGCGCCGCTCGAAGCACGCATTGCCGACCCCGGCGACGATGTCGATCTGTTGGTGGCCAAGGTGGAGCGGCATCTCGCGACCACACCGGAAGACGGGAACGGCTGGAACGTGCTGGCGCCCGTCTATTTTCGTATTGGCCGCTATGACGATGCCGAGCTTGCCTTTCGCAATGCGATCCGCATTCTCGGGCCGGATGCCGAGCGTATGAACGGCCTCGGCGAGACCGTTGTCATGCGCAATGACGGGATCGTCACCGACGATGCCCAGATGGCCTTCCAGGCGGCGCTGAAGCTCGAACCCAACAATCCGCGTGCCGACTTCTATCTGGCGCTGGCGCTCGAGCAGTCCGGTCGCCGCGCCGAGGCGCTCACGGCCTTCCAGAACATCGCCAAGGCCTCGCCGCCGACGGCCCCGTGGATGCCGCTGGTCAATCAGCATATTGCGGTCAACAGCGCCGGCGTGCCGCTTGTCGAACAGCCGGCACAGACTGCGCCGGAAGGCGAAGCTCAGGCTCAGAACCCGGCAGCCCCGGGCAACCCGACGGCCGAGGACGTTGCCAATGCCGGAGCCATGTCGGAGGCTGATCGCGGCGAGATGATCCGCGGCATGGTGGCGAGCCTCGATGCACGGCTGAAGGAAGATCCGAATAATTTTGAAGGCTGGATGCGGCTTGTCCGCTCCTATGCGATGCTGAAAGACAAGGAACGGGCAGAAGCCGCGCTCAAGGAGGGCCTGAAAACCTTCCCGGCCGACGGCGCCGAGGGCCAGCAGCTGCTCGCAATGGCGAGGGAACTCGACCTGTCCGTTGAGGAGGTGAGCCAATGACCCGCAAACAGAAACGCCTGGCCGTGATTGGCGGCGGCATGGGTTTCATCCTGACCGCCGTGCTTCTGGTGATGTTCGCCTTTGGCCAGTCGATCGCCTATTTCTATGTGCCCAACGATCTTGCCGAATCCGATGTCCAGCCGGGCACCCGCATCCGCCTCGGCGGACTGGTCGAGACGGGTTCGCTGGTGCGCGGAGAAGGCTCGACGGTAACCTTCACAGTGACCGACACCCTGAGCCAGCTGCCCGTGACCTATACCGGCATCCTCCCCGATCTCTTCCGCGAGGGGCAGGGGGTCGTCGCCGAAGGTCGCTTCGAGGGCATGGGCAAGGTGTTCGTCGCCGATACCGTTCTCGCCAAGCATGACGAGAACTACATGCCGAAGGACGTTGCGGACCGTCTGGAGGCGCAAGGGGTTCAACTGAGCGGCAAGGAGAAGATCCAATGATCATCGAGCTTGGCCATTATGCCCTCGTTCTGGCGCTTGCCACCTGTCTCGTCGTCTCCATCCTGCCGGTGATCGGTGCGCGCCGCGGCGACGCGGCGATGATGGCGGTCGCGACCACCGGCACCTACGCGCTCTTCCTGCTCGTGGGCTTTTCCTTTGCGGTTCTGACCTACGGCTACGTCGTTTCCGACTTTTCGGTCCAGAACGTCTACGAGAACTCCCATTCGCTGAAGCCGATGATCTACAAGATCTCCGGCGTCTGGGGGAACCATGAAGGCTCAATGCTGCTCTGGGTGTTGATCCTGGCCTTCTTCAGCGCCATGGTCGCCTTTTTCGGCACCAACCTGCCGGACCGTCTGAGGGCGAATGTGCTGGCCGTGCAGGCCTGGATCACCGCCGCCTTCACGCTCTTCATCCTTCTGACGTCGAACCCCTTCATCCGTCTCTCGCCCATTCCGGCCGAGGGGCAGGACCTCAATCCGGTCCTGCAGGATATTGGCCTCGCGATCCATCCGCCGCTGCTCTATCTCGGCTATGTCGGCTTCTCGGTCTGCTTCTCTTTCGCGATCGCTGCGCTGATGGACGGTCGCATCGATGCCGCCTGGGCGCGCTGGGTACGGCCCTGGACGCTGGCTGCCTGGGTGTTCCTGACCGCCGGCATCTCCATGGGCTCCTACTGGGCCTATTACGAACTCGGCTGGGGCGGCTGGTGGTTCTGGGATCCTGTTGAAAACGCCTCGTTGCTGCCCTGGCTTGCGGGCACGGCGCTCCTGCATTCGGCGCTCGTGATGGAAAAGCGTGACGCTTTGAAAATCTGGACGGTGCTGCTCGCCATCATCGCCTTCTCGCTGTCGCTGCTCGGCACCTTCCTGGTGCGCTCCGGGGTTCTGACTTCGGTGCATGCCTTCGCCACAGACCCGACGCGCGGTGTTTTCATTCTCGGCATTCTCGTCATCTTCATCGGCGGCGCCTTCATGCTCTTTGCCCTGCGTGCGCCGCTTTTGAAGGCCGGCGGCTTGTTCCAGCCGATCTCGCGTGAAGGCGCGCTCGTCCTCAACAACCTGATCCTGACGGTGTCCACCGCCTCGGTGCTGATCGGCACGCTCTATCCGTTGTTGCTCGAGACGCTGACGGGCGAGAAGATCTCGGTCGGTCCGCCCTTCTTCAACATCACCTTCGGGCTTCTGATGATCCCGCTTCTGCTGGCGGTACCCTTTGGGCCGTTCCTCGCCTGGAAGCGCGGCGATCTGCTCGGCGCCTTGCAGCGCCTGTATGTGGCGGCGGCACTTTCGCTCGTTCTCGGTCTCGGCCTCTGGTACGCCCAGAACGGCGGGCCCGTGATGGCCGTGGGCGGTCTCGCACTCGCTTTCTTCGTCATGGGCGGCGCGGTCTCCGATCTCTGGTATCGCGCCGGTTTCGGAAAACATCCGGTCGCCACGGCTTGGGCTCGGTTGAAGGGCCTGCCGCGCTCCGCCTTCGGTACGGCGCTCGGCCATTTCGGTGTCGGCGTCACGGTGCTCGGCGTCGTGGCTGTGACCACGTTCGAAACGGAAGCCGTGGTCGAGATGAAGCCTGGCATGACGGTGGAATCCGGTGGCTATGTCATCACCTTTGATGGCCTGCGCGCTGCCAACGGCCCGAACTACACCGAAGACCAGGGGCATTTCACCATCCGCGAGGGCGGTGTCGAAGTCGCCGATGTCTGGTCGTCGAAGCGGCTCTATACGGCCCGCCAGATGCCGACGACAGAAGCCGGCATCGTCACCTTCGGCTTCAGTCAGCTTTATGTCTCGCTGGGCGATCCGATGGCCGATGGCGGCATTGTCGTGCGGGTCTGGTGGAAGCCGTGGATCCTCTGCATCTGGTACGGCACGATCGTCATGATGGTCGGTGGTGTCGTGTCGCTGTCCGACCGCAGACTGCGGGTCGGTGCGCCGAAACGGGCCAAGGTGGCGGCAAAGCCGGTGCTGGAGGCTGCGGAGTGAGTGCGTGGTTTCAGAAGATTGCCCCTCACCCTGACCCTCTCCCCGCAAGCGGGGAGAGGGGATGGCAGGCGCTTGTGGCTTCGGCCTTCTCCCCGCTTGCGGGGAGAAGGTGGCGGCAGCCGGATGAGGGGCAGCGGCGGCTTACACTCCACCGCCTTTTCCTCCTGCTCGCACTGCTCTTCACCCCCGTCCATGCCTTTGCCGTCAATCCCGACGAGGTGCTCGCCGATCCTGCTCTTGAACAGCGGGCGCGGGCGCTCTCGGCGGAGCTGCGCTGCATGGTCTGCCAGAACCAGTCGATCGACGATTCCAATGCCGAGCTCGCCCGCGACCTGCGCGTCGTGGTGCGTGAGCGGTTGGTGGGTGGCGACAGCGACGAGCAGGTGCTCGACTATGTCGTGTCGCGCTACGGGGAGTTCGTGCTGTTGAAGCCGCGGCTCAGCATCCGGACGATCGGGCTCTGGGGCGCGCCGGCGGCACTCGCGATCATCGGGCTGATCGTGGCTGTGGTCTATACGCGCCGGCGCGCCGTGCAGCCGGTGGCGAAGCTCTCGCCCGAAGAGGAAGCGCGATTGGGCAAGCTGCTGGATCGGGAGTGATCAAGGAAATTCGTAGTCGGAGGCATCGTCGAGCGGCAGTTCTGGTGGCCGCTCGCGACCGTGGGGGATTGTCAGAATGACGATGGCTGCGGCCCCAACCTCGTAGTGGATCAGATAATCTCCAAGGACGAAGCGCCGGATGCCGCTAAGGGGAAGCTCAGTTGCGTCCTGACCCATAATGGGAAACTGCGCGAGCGCTGTCAGGAACTGTTTGAAGTCGTGAAGCAAACGCTCGCCTGCTGCCCGATTTCGTTCTCTCAAGTAGCCGGCCTCGCGCGCGACATACGCTCTGGCACTGGGCGAAACGACGACTTTCACGCCGCGGCACCCTTGATGATGGCGTTCAGTTCGGCGAGCACATCATCGGCGTCCGTCACCTCACCGTCGGCGATCGCCCTGGGTGCCTGCGCGATCTCAAGGATCTCGCGGCCTTCCTGAGCCATATAGGCCTTCAACGCCCGTACCATGACCCAGCTGCGGCTGCGTTCACGGGCGCCGGCCACAGCTTCGATTTCGCCGAGAAGATCAAGTGGCAAGCGAAGTGTGATCGGATCTGACAGATGCTGTTTCGACATCGCTTTTTGCTCCGTTTGTAATACGGATGATAGCTCTGGTCAGAGATGGGGTCAAATCCCGTCCAAGCTTTCGCCAAAGATTACGAAGAATTCATCTGCCGTACAGTTCGCCGTAACGTGACGCCCCCTATATCTCACTTCATCCACCGCTTCCCACCGCCGGGTTGTCCGGCGGCTCCAGTCAGAAGAACAGATGAAGGTAGATCACATGTCCGAGAACAAAGGTCGCTCCCTCAAGACGATCCTCAAGACCTCCACCGCCGCGAGCCTTGCCGCCATGATGCTGGTGACGGCTGCTCCCTTCGCCGCAGTTCCGGCGCTTGCCGCACCGGTCGAAGTGAACGCGCCGCAGGTCCCGAGTTTCGGCGATGTCGTGCAGGCCGTGCTGCCGGCCGTCGTCTCCGTCCGCGTCCAGTCGAATGTTCAGCCGGCATCATCCGACGAAAGCAATTTCTCCTTCAATTTCGGTGGCCGCAGCTTCGAAGATCTGCCGGACGATCACCCGTTGAAGCGCTTCTTCCGTGATTTCGGCGGTCCGGGCATGGAAGGTCCGCGCGACCGTGGTCCGCGCGCCGAGCGTGGCCCGGGACGCCTGCGTCCGACCTCGCAGGGCTCCGGCTTCTTCATCTCCGAAGACGGCTATATCGTTACCAACAACCACGTCATCGATGACGGTGCCGCCTTCACCATCGTGATGAACGACGGCAAGGAATATGACGCCAAGCTCGTCGGCAAGGACAGCCGAACCGATCTTGCGCTGCTCAAGGTCGACGCGCCGGACACCAAGTTCACCTATGTGAAGTTCGCAGACGACGAGAAGGTCCGCGTCGGTGACTGGGTCGTCGCTGTCGGTAACCCCTTCGGCCTCGGCGGCACGGTAACTGCCGGCATCATCTCCGCTCGTGGCCGCAACATTGGCTCCGGCCCCTATGACGACTATCTCCAGATCGACGCAGCGGTGAACCGCGGCAACTCGGGTGGTCCCGGCTTCAACCTGAACGGCGAAGTCGTCGGCATCAACACCGCGATCTTCTCGCCTTCGGGTGGCAATGTCGGCATTGCCTTCGCGATCCCGGCCTCGGTTGCAACCGATGTCATCGCCAAGCTCAAGGAAACCGGGACGGTGTCTCGCGGCTGGCTCGGCGTGCAGATCCAGCCGGTGACCCAGGATATCGCCGACAGCCTCGGCCTGTCTGAGGCAGCCGGTGCCCTTGTTGTTGCCCCGCAGGCGGGCTCGCCGGGTGAAGATGCCGGCATTCAGCAGGGTGACGTGGTGACTGCCGTCAACGGCGATCCGGTTAAGGATCCCCGCGATCTCGCTCGCCGCATTGCCGCCTATGCCCCGGATACCACGGTTGATGTGACGCTGTGGCGCGATGGCAAGGCGACCGAAGTCGAGGTCAAGCTCGGTGAACTGCCGGCGGAACAGTCTGCGAGTGCCGGCACGGAGAATGATGCCGCACCCGCTCCGGAAGCCGAGCAGGAACTGTCGGGCCTCGGCCTTTCCGTTCGCCCTGCTGATGGCGGCAAGGGGCTCGCCATCATCGACGTCGATCCGTCGAGCGACGCCGCCGACAAGGGCCTGAAGGCCGGGGAGACGATTACCTCGGTGAACAACCAGGAAGTCTCGTCCGCTGCTGACGTCCAGAAGGTTCTGGATCAGGCGAAGAAGGACGGCCGGACCCGGGCGCTCTTCCAGGTCGAATCGGATAGCGGCAGCCGCTTCGTGGCGCTCCCGATCGCCCAGGGCTAATCGTGATCTGACAAGGGGCGCCGGCGGTCGAGGACCGGCGGCGCCCCTTGACGTTTCCGGTGGTCGCCGACCGCCAGATGCAAGGAAAGGACGAAGCATGGGGATCGCGGAACAAGGACAGCCGAAGTCCGGCGAAACCGGCTATACGGTGGCGGATGCTGAGGCTAATGTCGCGCGCATGAAGATACTTGTCATCGAAGACGATCTGGAAGCTGCAGCCTACATGACCAAGGCCTTTCGCGAGGCCGGCATCGTCGCCGACCATGCGAGCGACGGCGAAAGCGGGCTCTTCATGGGCACCGAAAACGCCTATGACGTGATGGTGGTCGACCGCATGCTGCCGCGCCGTGATGGCCTTTCCGTCATCAGCGAGCTGCGCAAGCGCGGCATCGATACGCCCGTCCTCATCCTCTCGGCGTTGGGCCAGGTGGATGACCGCGTCACGGGCCTGCGCGCCGGTGGCGACGATTACCTGCCGAAACCCTATGCCTTTTCCGAGCTCCTGGCGCGCGTCGAGGTGCTTGGCCGCCGCAAGGGCAAACCGGAGCAAGACATGGCCTACCGGGTCGGCGATCTCGAGCTCGACCGGCTCTCCCATGAGGTGAAGCGCGCCGGCAAGGAGATCCTGCTGCAGCCGCGTGAATTCCGCCTTCTGGAATACTTGATGAAGAATGCCGGACAGGTGGTGACGCGCACCATGCTGCTCGAAAACGTCTGGGACTATCACTTCGACCCGCAGACCAATGTCATTGACGTGCATGTGTCGCGGCTGCGCTCGAAGATCGAAAAGGATTTCGACCGGCCGCTTCTGAAGACGGTTCGCGGTGCCGGTTACATGATCAAGGACGAAGGCTGACATGCGGCTGAAGTCCCGCATCGGGGTGCTGGCCAAGTCCACGGCCGTCCGGTTGTCTGCGCTCTACATCATTCTCTTTGCGCTCTGCGCCGCCTTCCTCGTCTTTTACGTAACGGGGCTCGCCGAGCGCATCCTCAACAACCAGACCCGCGATGCCCTTCGCCAGGAGGTGACCGAAATCCAGGGCGCCTTCGAGCGCGGCGGCATCAACCAGCTCTTGCGCACCATGGAGAGGCGTGCCCGCCAGCCGGGGGCGAACCTCTATGTGATCGCAAGCCCGAACGGTGAGATCCTCGCCGGCAATGTCGCCTCGCTGCAACCCGGCGTCTTTGACGAGGAGGGCTGGACCAATTTTCCCTTCCGTTACCAGCGTTATACCGACAGCGGCGGGGTGAAACGTCATCTGGCGACGGGCCATGTCTTCGTGCTGGACAATGGCATCCGTGTGCTTGTTGGGCGCGATCTCGGCGAGCCAGGCAAGCTCAGACTTCTCGTACGTCAGGCGCTGATGGTGGCGCTGTTGATCATGGGGATCGGCGCCGTCGTCATCTGGTTCGCCATCGGCCGCAATGCGCTGAAACGCATCGACCGTGTTTCGGAAGCGAGCCAGAAGATCATGGCCGGCGACCTGTCTCAGCGACTGCCCGTATCGGGCTCGGGCGACGAATTCGACCGGTTGTCGTCGTCGCTGAACGGCATGCTGGGGCGCATCGAACAGCTGAACGAGGGGCTGAAACAGGTTTCCGACAACATCGCCCACGACTTGAAGACGCCCTTGACGCGCCTGCGCAACAAGGCGGCCGATGCGCTGAACGAGGATGATGCGAATGCCCGCAGGGCAGCCCTTGAGACGATCATCGGCGAATCCGACCAGCTCATCCGCACCTTCAACGCGCTGCTGATGATTTCGCGCGTCGAAGCCGGATCGATTGCGGCCGAGCTTTCCGACATCGACATCTCTGCGATCGCGGCCGACAGCGCCGAGCTTTACGAGCCGGTGGCGGAAGAGGCCGGCCAGACGATGATCTGCGAGATCTCGCCGGGTCTGTCCGTGCGCGGCAATCGCGAACTGGTGGGACAGGCGATTTCCAACCTGATCGACAATGCCATCAAGTATGGTGGTCAGGGAGAGGCAGGCTCGGAGATCCGGGTACGAGTCTCGCGGGGGACGGATGGTGTCGAGATTTCCGTCTCGGACGAGGGGCCGGGCGTGCCTGCCGACAAACGTGCCGAGGTGGTCAAACGTTTCGTTCGGCTGGACAAGAGCCGGTCGAAGCCGGGGACAGGCCTGGGCCTGTCGCTCGTCGAGGCGATCATGGCCCTCCATGGCGGCCGGCTGCAACTGACGGATACTCGCAGCCATGCCGATTATCCCGGCTTGACCGCGACCATGGTTTTTCCCGGGATGAGGTCGTAACCTTACCCGGTTGGAGATTCGCTAGAAATCTCGACCGGGAGAGGACACGCTGATGGGGAACGGCAGGACGAGCAGATTGTCCGATGTGGCCGACGGAGCAATCCGTCCGTTGAATCAGACAGAGCTCAAGGCGGCCACCGCTTTGCTCAAGGATCTGACGAAACAGGAGCCGGCGCTCGCCGAGCATCTTTCGGCTGAAGGGCCGCTGCGCAGCTTCATCCTTGCGGCTTTCACATTGTCTCCCTACCTGCGCGACGTCGCCAATCTGAAGCCGTCGCTTTTGCTCGATGCGGTCTCGGCACCGATCGAGCCGCAGATTGTCGATGCGATCGAAGAGGCGCGCACGGCCTGGAAGCCGGATGCCGCCGGTGCTGTACCGGGCGAAGGCGAGGTCATGGCGAGGCTGCGGCGCGCCAAGCGCAAGATGGCCTTTCTGACGGCGCTTGCCGATCTTGCCCGTGTCTTCACCGCCCGCGATACCACGGCCTGGCTGAGTGCGGTGGCAGACGCAGCCGTGGCTGCTACCATCGATCATCTGCTGCTTTCGGGCCATGAGGGCGGGAAGCTCACCCTCAAGAACCGGGACAATCCGGCTGAAGGCAGCGGGCTGATCGTGCTCGGCATGGGCAAGCACGGCGCCCGAGAGCTCAACTATTCCTCCGACATCGACCTTGTGATCTTCTACGACCCGGACGTCGGGATCCTTGGGGATCCCGACGATGCCATGGAGACCTATGGTCGGATGATGCGTCGTCTGGTGCGCATCCTGCAGGAGCGCACGGCAGATGGTTATGTCTTCCGCACCGACCTGCGTCTGCGGCCCGATCCGGGCTCGACACCGCTTGCCGTGCCTGTTGAAGCGGCGCTCATCTACTATGAGGGCCGTGGCCAGAACTGGGAGCGTGCCGCCTTCATCAAGGCGCGGCCGGTGGCTGGTGACCTGAAGGCAGGCGAGGGTTTCCTCAGAGAGCTCGTGCCCTTCGTCTTCCGCAAATATCTCGATTATGCAGCAATCGCCGACATCCACTCGATCAAGCGCCAGATCCATGTGCACAAGGGCCACGGCGCGATTGCCGTGAAGGGGCACAACGTCAAGCTCGGCCGCGGCGGCATCCGCGAGATCGAGTTCTTCGCCCAGACGCAGCAGTTGATCGCCGGCGGCCGCATGCCGGATCTGCGCTGCCGCCCGACCGAAGAAGCGTTGAAGGCGCTGGCCTCGGCGCGATGGATCGATGAGCAGACGGCGGAAGAACTGACGGACTGCTACTGGTTCATGCGCGATGTCGAGCACCGTATCCAGATGGTGCATGACGAGCAGACTCATGTCTTGCCCGAGACCGAGGCCGAACTGAAGCGCATTGCCTTCATGCTGGGCTTCATCGACACGACAGCCTTCTCGCGGGCGCTGGAAACAGCGCTGAAGACCGTCGAAAAGCGCTACGCCCGTCTCTTTGAAAAGGAGGAGGGCCTGTCGAGCGCGACCGGCAATCTCGTCTTTACCGGCCAGCAGGATGACCCAGACACGCTGAAGACGTTAAAGGGTCTCGGCTTCGAGAGGCCCGAAGCCATCTCCGGTGTGATCCGCACCTGGCACTACGGTAGATACCGGGCGACGCAATCGGTGGAAGCGCGTGAGCGGCTGACCGAGATGACGCCGGATCTTTTGAAGGCCTTCGGCGAGAGCCGGCGGGCCGACGAGGCACTTCTGCGCTTCGACAATTTCCTCTCAGGGCTCCCCGCCGGCATCCAGCTCTTCTCGCTGCTCGGCAACAATCCCGCCCTTCTCGACCTGATGGTCAACATCATGGCGGCTGCCCCAAGGCTTGCCGAGATCATCGCAGAGCGGCCGCACGTTTTCGACGGCATGCTGGATCCGGGCCTCCTGGTCGAACTTCCCACCCGCGACTATCTCGGCCAGCGGCTGAAGAGTTTCCTCTCCAGCGCGCGCCACTACGAGGAAATCCTCGACCGGCTGCGCATCTTCGCCGCCGAACAGCGGTTCCTGATCGGTATTCGCCTGCTGACCGGCTCGATCGGCGGGGCCCAGGCAGGCCATGCCTTTACCGACCTCGCCGACCTCGTCATCGACGAGGCGCTGAAGGCGGTCATCGCAGAGATGGAGGCGGCGCATGGCAAGATCCCTGGCGGCCGCGTGGCGCTGGCCGGCATGGGCAAGCTCGGCTCCTTCGAGCTGACGGCAGGATCCGACGTCGACCTGATCCTGCTCTACGAGCATGACGACGATGCCTCTGAATCGGATGGTGCAAAGCCGCTTGATCCGGTGCGTTACTTCACCCGGTTGACGCAAAGGCTGATCGCGGCACTCTCGGCGCCGACGGCAGAAGGCGTGCTCTACGAGGTCGACATGCGGCTTCGCCCCTCCGGCAACAAGGGGCCGGTCGCAACGAGGCTTCGCGCCTTTGCCCGTTATCAGCGCGAGGAGGCCTGGACCTGGGAACACATGGCGCTCTCGCGGGCCCGCATGATGTCCGGCGATGCAGGCCTCGTGGCCGAGGCCGAGCGGATCATCGAGGAGGTGCTGGCAGCCCCGCGCGATCGCGCAAAGACCGTCAAGGACGTGCTGGAAATGCGCGCCCTGATCGAACAGGAGAAGCCGGCAAAGGACATATGGGATCTGAAGCTTATTCCCGGCGGCCTGGTTGATATCGAGTTCATCGCGCAGTATCTGGCGCTTCTGGCTCCCTCCAAAGGCCACCGCGTGCGCACCAATGAATTGTCCACTGCGGATGCTCTGAAGGCACTCGGCACGCTGATCGACCCCAACGATCTCGATATCTGCCTCTCGGCGCTCAAGCTCTACACGGACCTGTCGCAGGTCATTCGCCTCTGCATCGACGGCCCCTTCGATCCCGCCAATGTCCCGGCCGGCCTGACCGACCGCGTGGCACGCGCCGCCGAAAGTCCCGATATGAAAACGGCCGAGTCGGAAGTGAAGCGGCTGTCCAAGGCGGTGAGGAAGGTGTTTTCGCGGGTGGTGGCGTAGCGATCACCCTCGTGATCGCAAGGTCTCGCGCAAAGCCGATCCGGCCCTCAAAAGGGCCGGAGACAAGGTCTCGTATTCACAGTGTGCCGGCGTTCACGCGCGCCGCTTCAAGCCTTGGGCGAAGCTCACATCCGGGATGCGCATCGACACGACCGTGCCCTGGCCTTCGCGGGAGCGGATCTTCAGCGAGCCGCCATGCAGCGCGACCAGCGAACGGGAGATGGCAAGGCCGAGACCCGAGCCGCCCTTCGACTTGGCATACTGGCTCTGCACCTGTTCGAAGGGATTGCCGATCTTGCTGAGCGCGCTTTTCGGAATGCCGATGCCGGTATCGGCGATGGAGACGATCACGGCGCCCTGAACCTTGCGGGCCCGAAGAGCGATCTTGCCGCCTTCATCGGTGAACTTGACGGCGTTGGACAGGATGTTGAGCAGGATCTGCTTGATGGCGCGACGGTCGGCGACAAGCGAGAGGCTGGCTTCGATACGCTGTTCGACGGTGATGTTCTTTTCTTCGGCGGGGATCGCGGTCAGCCGCATGCTCTCTTCAATCAGTGGGCAGAGATCAATGGTTTCGCAGCGGATCTTCATCTGTCCCGCCTCGATCTTTGACATGTCGAGGATGTCGTTGATGACGTTCAACAGGTGTTTGCCGCTTTCGTGGATGTCCTTGGCATATTCCTCGTATTTCGGCGAACCGACCGGGCCGAACATGCGGGCGAGCAGGATTTCCGAGAAGCCGAGGATGGCATTGAGCGGCGTCCTGAGCTCGTGGCTCATATTGGCTAGGAATTCCGACTTTGCCTTGTTGGCAGCTTCGGCATTCTGCTTCTCGGCGATATACTTTTCGTTGGCGTCGGAGAGCTCGGTCTTCTGACGCTCGAGGATCTTCTGCGAGGCGGAGAGATCGCCGATCGTGGCCATCAGGCGGCGTTCCTGTTCACGCAGGCGCTCCTGGTGCCGCTTCAGAAGCGTGATGTCTGTGCCGACCGAGACGAGGCCACCGTCACGGGTGCGGCGCTCGTTGATCTGCAGCCAACGCTCGTCGGCGAGCTGTACTTCCGAGGTGCGCGAATTGGTGCCGTCATCGGCGTCGGCGATGCGGCGCTGGATGATTGGCTTGCCGGCGGCCGCGAGCACCAGCGAACGCTCCTTGCCGGGCACCAGCACGTCGTCAGGCAGACCGTAGACCTTCTGGAAATGGCCGTTCCAGGCGACGAGCTTGTCGTTCTTGTCCCAGAGTACGAAGGCTTCCGAGGTGCATTCGATCGCGTCAGCGAGGCGCTGATCGGCTTCGGCGTAACGCTGGGCGAGGCGGTGCTGTTCGGTCACGTCCATCGCAATGCCGATGACATGCAGGTCGCCGGTATTGGAAGAGATGATCTGGGCGCGGGCGCGCATCCAGACATAGTGGCCCTGGGCGTGGCGCATGCGGAAGATCTGGTCGATATGCCGCGAGCTGCCGCGACCGACCGAGCGGGCGAGTGCATAGAGATTGCCATCGTCGGGATGCATCAGGCGGGCGGCATCGGCGAATGCCAGCGGCTGGGTCGATGGCGTGAGGCCGAGCATGTCGTACATCGAGCGCGACCAGACGAGCTTTCGGCTTTCGAGATCGAAGTCCCAGAGGCCGCAGCGACCGCGGGCGAGTGCCGTTTCCACCCGCAGGTTGGATTCGAGGAAGGTATCGTCCGCCTCGCGGGCCCGCTTCACCTGGTAGAAATAGGCATAGAGGATGACGAAGAGGATGACGGTGATGCAGGTGAACAGCGTAACGTTGAGCGACAGCTCGCGGCGCCAGAAGTCTTCGACAGCCTGCAGCGAATGGGCAGCGACGATCATCGCGCCATCGGTGCCGACGGGTGTGAAGATCGCGTGATGGGGCACGCCGTTCAGATCCGTTTCGATTGCGCCGGCGCGGCTGCCGGATTTGCGGATCGTCATCATCTCCGGCAGCAGGCTGACGAGCATCGAGCCGACCTGACCTGCGGCTGCCGGCGACGAGCCGAAGACGCGGCCGGTGGGGTCGACGAGCAGCACGAGGGCACCGTTGGCAAAATGCTCGTGATCCAGGTACGTGGCGAGGCGCTTCTCTGCCTCAGCGCGATTGCGGGTCTCAAATAGCGCCGGCCGCTCGCCGAGCGCGGCATTGACCGTGGCTGCGATCAGGGCCGTCGACTGGCGGGCGGCCGCTGCCATGCGCTGGTGTTCGTTGACGATGCCGATGGTGCGGGCGAGCGCCACGACGGCGAGAAAAGCGAGAATGAGGATCGGGATCGCCCGACGCAAAATGGTCTCGATCCGCATCGAGCGGACGGATACCTCGGCCTGACCCGGAACGGACGAGGACGAGCCGAAAAACCGCCGTCCGAGCCGTGCGAAGAATTCACCCCTGTCCGAAAATTTGATGCGCAGCCGCTCATCGGCTGCGGTGACCCGCCGCGCGTCCAACATCGTCCCTGCCTCTGTCCCTCGTGTGATTCGAGCGCCGCTTGCCCGAATCTGACGCCAAGGAATCATGGCCGATTCGGCTTGTCCAGAGCCGGTGCGTAAAGAAAATATTAACCCATTGCTCCGACTCCGCTTTTTTATCGGCGTCAGTGCAAGAGGCTGAATCTCATGGAAAATTAGCCGGCGTTCGGAGGCCGGAAAACGATCGAGGACGAAAAAAGGCGCCGGTTTGCGCGGCGCCTTTTTTCATCGGATCGGACGGGCGGCTCAGCCCTTCAGGATGCGGTCGACGATGTCGCGCACGTCGGTCGACAGCGTCGCCGAGGCTTCGATGGTCGCAAGCGCCGCGCGCGCCTTGTCGGCTCGGCCGGCTTCCAGCAGCCGCCAGGAACGCAGGGCGGTCAGGAGGCGTGCCGCAAGCTGCGGATTACGAGGATCGATCGCGAGGATCTGCTCGGCAAAGAAGGCATAGGCCGCGCCGTCCGCACGGTTGAAGCCGGTCGCATTGCCGAAGGCGAAGGTGCCGACGAGAGAGCGCACGCGGTTCGGATTGGTCGGCTGGTAATGCGGGCTCGCCATCAAGGCCTTTACCCGGTCGAGGCTCGCCGCACCCGGGATCGTCGCTTGGATGGTGAACCACTTGTCGAGCACGAGCGCGTTCGACGCGAAGCGGGTCTCGAAAGCGGTGAGCGCCTGCTTCGTCTCTTCCGCATCGGGGAAGCGATGGGCGAGGATGGTGAGGGCCTGCGACAGGTCCGTCATGTTGTCCGCCTTGGCAAATGCCTCGGCGGCCAGCGCCGGGGTGTTTTCCGCCAGCGACAGGAAAGAAAGCGCAAGGTTCTTCAGCGCCCGCTTGCCTGCACCTGCGGCATCTGGCGAGAAGGGGCCGGAAGCCGAATGGGTGGCGTGCAGCTTGCGGAAGACATCGGCGCCTGCCGTGGCAATGGCGCTGAGCACGGCCTGGCGGCCGGCATGGATAGCATCCGGGTCGTTGTTGCCGCCCAGTTCACGGGCGATGTCGGCTTCGCTCGGAAGCGAGAGCGCCTGGGCGCGGAAGGCGGGCTCCAGCGCCTCGTCCGCTGCCACTGCAAGCAGGACGTCTACGAAAGCGGGGTCGGCCGCCAGGGTACCACCGTCACGGGCGGTCTTCGCAGCATCGATCAGGGCCGGCAGAGCGAGGTCGGTGATCGCCTGCCAGCGGGCGAAGAGGTCGCTGTCGTGGCGGGCGATATGGCCGCGATCCTCAGCGCTCTGCGAGAAATGCAGGGTGACCGGAGCGGAGAAGCCGCGGTTCAGCGAGACAGCAGGGCGGCTGCCGATGCCGAAGAAGGTGAAGCTCTGGGCGCGCTCGGTCAGATGCAGCACATCGCCGGTGACGTCGCCGCCGGAGATGGAAGAAGCTGAGGCTTCCGAGCCGTTTTCCGAGATCAGCGTAAAGCGGAGCGGAATATGCATCGGCTCCTTGGCGCTCTGGCCAGGAGTTGCCGGGATCATCTGCTCGAGCGACAGCGTGAGCGTCTTGGCACCGGCGTCATAAGACGAGGAAACGGTGATCTGCGGCGTGCCGGCCTGATGATACCAGAGCGAGAACTGTGTGAGGTCGCGGCCGCTCGCATCTTCGAAGCATTTGACGAAGTCTTCGACGGTCGCGGCATCGCCGTCATGACGATCGAAGTAGAGGTCCATGCCCTTTTTGAAGTCGTCACGGCCGAGAATGGTCGCGATCATCCGGGTGACTTCGGAGCCCTTTTCGTAGACGGTCGTCGTGTAGAAGTTGTTGATCTCGCGATACTTGCTGGGCCGCACCGGATGAGCGAGCGGACCTGCATCTTCCGGGAACTGCTCCGAGCGCAGGTGGCGGACTTCGGCGATCCGCTTGACCGAACGCGAGCGCATGTCGGCGGAGAATTCATGGTCGCGATAGACGGTGAGGCCTTCCTTCAGGCAGAGCTGGAACCAGTCGCGGCAGGTGATGCGGTTGCCGGTCCAGTTGTGGAAGTATTCATGCGCGATGATCGCCTCGATATTCGCGTAGTCCTGGTCGGTCGCGGTCTCGGGGTCGGCGAGCACGTATTTGTCGTTGAAGATGTTGAGGCCCTTGTTTTCCATGGCCCCCATGTTGAAGTCTGAGACGGCAACGATCATGAAAATATCCAGATCGTATTCGCGGCCGAAGACCTCTTCGTCCCACTTCATCGAACGCTTCAAGGCATCCATGGCATAGGCCGCACGCGGCTCCTTGCCGTGCTCGACATAGATCTTCAGCGCCACTTCACGGCCAGACATGGTGGTGAACGTGTCTTCAACAATGCCGAGATCGCCGGCAACCAGCGCGAAGAGATAGGACGGCTTCGGATGCGGGTCGAACCAGGCGGCGAAATGCTTGTCCGGGCCGAAGCCGGCGCCGCCGAGGAAATTGCCGTTCGAAAGCAAGAGCGGATTGGCCGCCTTGTCGGCAATGATGTTGATCGTATAGACGGCGAGCACGTCAGGCCGGTCGGGGAAATAGGTGATGCGGCGGAAGCCCTCGGCCTCGCACTGGGTGCAGTATATGCCGTTCGAGCGGTAAAGGCCCATCAACTGGGTATTGGCCTCCGGATTGATCATCGTCACGACGGTGATCTCAAAGGGCGTGGATTCCGGCAGGTCGCGGATGGTGAGGCTCTCGGGCGTCGCCGTGTAGCGCGACGGGTCCATCTCGATCTGGTCGAAAAGAACGCTCGTCATGGTGAGGTCGTCACCGTCGAGCACCAGGGGGGCTGCCGCATCGACACCTTCGCGCCGATGGAAGATCAACCGGGCTTCCACCTTGGTTTCCGTCGGGTCCAGTTCGAAGGTCAGATCAACCCGTTCCAGAACGAAGTCGGTGGGGCGGTAGTCTGCCAGATGAACGATCCGGCCCGTGTCTGTGCGCATAATGTGTCCTGGTCGCTACGGGGTTGGCCACCAAGGCACGGCACGAGCGCTTGGGCTCGCGATCGCCTGGGGTCAAGTTGTCGCGATGATTGCAGCAATTTCTGAATGATTGTTAAAACACGAGTTATTTTTACGATGCTCTTGATCCTGGCGCCGGTTTTCTTGGATTTCACGGCCGAAATCGGGCTTCAAATCCAAGAATAGTCAGGAGAATATCTTCGGCAATACCGGCAGCCAGGTGGGCAGCATCACTTCAATCGCAACCGCTGACGCAAGAGGTCCTCACTGTCCATGCTCTGGATAATGACACCGGACCAGCCGAGGCCGTCATAGTCCTCATAGCCGAGGGTCTTTGCGAAGGCGACGATGGCGCCGCTCTGATCGTAATAGCTGCCTTTGGCGAGTTGTTTGGGATTGTTGAGCGCGAAATGGGTGTAGATCCGCTCCGGACGCGATGAGGCGATCACCATGTTGTTGCCGTCGAGCAGCAGGACCTCGGTCTTTTCGGCGACCTGCGGCGCCAGGTTCGCCTCTTTCTCGACGATGGCCTGGCCCTGGGCCTTCCAGTCGAAATAGACGCCGAGCGTGCCGAGAAGCGCGCCATCGCTGCGGCCGCCTTCCCGGATCCCGGTGGCGTAGACGAGAACGTCGCGATTATCGTGCACCAGGCTGCGCTTGACGGTGTCGACGATATAGTCGTCACCGCTCTGGCAGGTGCGAGCTGCCCGAAACCAGGCTTCGTTGGAGAGATCCTGGTCCTTGAGGCTGCGATGATGCCGGGGATTGGCCGAGGCGATGACCTTGCCGGCGGCATCGGTCATGACGAGATCGAGATAGACCGTGTAGAACCGATTGATGACGCCGAGCCGCGCGGCTGCATGCTGGGCTCGCTCGGGCGAGGGCTGTTCGAGGGCTTCCCAGAGCGCGCTGTCGGTCGCCCACCAGCGCACGTCCGCCGTCCGCTCGAAGAGATTGCGGACGATGAACTGCACGAGCGTCTGGGCAAGGTCGATCAGTCTCACGCCTTCCATCTGGTCGACGAGATCATCCGCCATGGTCCGGCTTTGCCGGATACGTCCAAGCACGTTCTCCTGGAAGCGCTCTGCGGTTTCTCCGGCACCCTGCGCCAGACGCTGAACCTCGTTGGCGACGACGGCGAAACCTTTGCCGGCCTCACCGGCACGCGCCGCCTCGATCAGCGCATTGATGGCGAGAAGGCGGATCTGCCGCACGATTTGGGCGTTGTCGGCGCTGAATTGCTCGAGATCGGTGCCGATACTCTCGGTGACGAGGCGCATGGACCGGGGCGTGGCGCGGATCTCTGAAATGGAATTGGTCTGATATTCGGCCTGCGGCATGGCGCCAAACCCCGTTTTGAAAAAGCGAGCAGCAAAGACGGCAAGGTGCCGCAATAATATGACTTACTGACAGGAAAGATAATTTCCTCGTTTGAACGGTCGGTTAACGATGGATGGCCAAAAACCCGGTGTTTCCGGGCCATTTCTGGGTTCAGCCTGCCGATATCTGCACTTGCACTGCACTTGCGCGGAGCGGACGGGCATGCATGCTAGACGGAAGCCCGAGTCCACGGCGTCGTCGTCGCCGGCTCAAAATCCCTATGCGATTGCGCATAGCCTGCCCGCAAGAATCTGATCGCCATGGCCTTCGCCGATCCCAATCCTCTCCGCGGCATCGTGCTGAAAGTCTGCTCGGTGACCGTCTTCGTCGCTATGCAGACCTGCATCAAACTCGCAGGCAGCGGCATTCCGCCGGGCCAGATCAGCTTTCACCGGTCGGCTTTCGCCATTGTGCCGATCCTCGTCTATCTCGCCTGGCGCGGCGAGTTGCGTCAGGCGTTCCAGACAGACAACCCGGTCGGCCATGTGAAGCGCGGTTTGCTCGGCGTTTGTGCGATGGGGGCAGGCTTCTATGGGCTCGTCCATCTGCCGCTGCCGGATGCGATCGCCATTGGCTATGCGATGCCGCTGATTGCCGTCGTCTTTGCAGCCATCTTCCTGAAGGAGACCGTCCGGCTTTATCGCTGGACGGCGGTCGTGATCGGGCTTGTCGGTGTCCTGATCATTTCCCTGCCGAAGCTTACGCTGTTCGGCGAAGAAGGGCTGGGCTCAGACGTGGCGGTCGGCGCCGTGGCCGTGCTGGTTTCAGCCGTCCTCGGGGCAGGGGCCATGCTGCAGGTCCGCCAGCTGGTGCGCGAGGAAAAGACCTCGACCATCGTCCTCTTCTTTTCGCTGACCGCAGCCCTTCTCTCGGCGATTACCTGGTTCTTCGGCTGGGCCGACCTTTCCTGGCATGGGCTCGGGCTCCTTGCCCTTGCCGGCTTCTTCGGCGGGCTGGGTCAGATCTTCCTGACCGAAAGCTATCGCTTTGCCGATGTCTCGACGATCGCACCCTTCGAATACTGCTCGATCATCCTCGGCTCGATTGCCGCCTATATGCTGTTTTCGGAAGTCCCGACGATGACCACCTTGATCGGCGCGACCATCGTCGTTGCGGCCGGCATCTTCATCATCTACCGCGAACACCAGCTTGGCCTGGAACGGCGGGCCGCCCGCAAGGCATCCACCCCGCAAGGGTGAGCTTAGCGCCCGGACTCGATCCCGAGCTCTAGCTGCTCCTCCAAATCAGGCTCAGGCAGCGGAGAGGCGTTGTCTGCGCCCTGCATCGGCAGGATCGTCGCCTGGAAATCGGTCTTGTCTTCCGGTGTCACGTCATCAGGGCGTCTGGTGATGCGGTAGGCCGCGTAGCCGGCATAAAGCGCAAAGGCCGTTCCGAGGAAGCCGATAAGCGCGGTCGGCCCCAACCATTGCATCAGCGTGCCCGCCATGATCGGACCGGTGACTGTACCCATGCCGTAGAGGATCATGATGGCGCTCGACAGCGTCACATATTCATGCGGCTCGGCGAGGTCGTTGGCATGGGCGACGTTGAGCGAATAGACCGGATAGAGCACGGTGCCGACGAAGAAGCCGGCGATATAGAGCGCGGTTGGGTCATCCGCGCCGAAAGCGATCATCATCCCGCAGGCGCCGACGCCGAACAGTCCGGATGCAATCATCACGAAGCGCCGATCCATGCGGTCCGATATGCGTCCGATCGGCACCTGCGAGATAGCGCCACCGGCCAGGAAGGCAGCCAGCAGCGTCGCCCCTTGCGCCGTGGTCATGCCGATCGTCTGGGAATAGACGCCGCCGAGACTGCCCCAGGTTCCCGATAGCGCCCCGGAAAGCAGCGAGCCGAAGAATGCAATCGGCGACCGGCGATAGAGCCGCCTCAGATCGAAGCGCGCCTCGGCAATCGGGCTTGGCGACTTGGCCGTCGACAGGGCGACAGGAAAGAGTGCCAGCGAGAAGATCAGCGCGCAGATGATGAAAAGGTTCGGTCCGTTCACGTCGCCGAGCGGCACGATGTATTGGCCGCCGATCGAGCCCACGAGGCAGGTCACCATGTAGACGGAAAACAGGGCGCCGCGATTGTCGTTCGTCACCCGCTCATTGAGCCAGCTTTCGATCAGGAGATAGGCGCCAGCAATGGCAAAGCCGGAAAGACCGCGGAAGATCATCCAGGCCCACCATTCGACAACGAGCGCGCAAAGCAGGATGGAAACGGTCAGGAGCGTGATCAGAGCACCGAAGACCCGCACATGCCCGACGCGGCGCACGAAGATCGGCGTGACGATGCACGACATCGTAAAGCCGAAGGTATAGCCGGTGGCGATGACGGAGATGATGAAGGTCGACCATCCCTCGTTGAGCGAGCGGATCGGCAGCATGTAGCCCATCAGTCCGAAGCCCGCCATCATCAGCAGCGTCGACAGCATCAGGGTGGCGATGGAGGCGAGACTGGACAGCATTTGGCCTCCGTGGGGCGCAATTGGGAACGAGAATAGTGCCAGTAGAGCCGGGCAAGTGAAATGTCGAATACGACGCAAGTCGGCGCAATCGTGAACGCCATATCATTCTTCCCTCGCGCTTTGGCAATAAGGGATTGAAACGTCGTCAGGAATTCGTTTACCTTCACACTAACAGCGTCAGAGAGGCGTCGGACCCAGTGTCCACGTCCGCCAAAGGGATCGAATGGGGACGACCGCGGCGAACAGAGGAATGGACCGGCACGCATTGCGATGCCTGACTGCGTCGATCTCCTTTGCAGCCTGGAAGTACGGATCGCGGAGGCCGTCATGACGCTCTCCTCCAGCGATATTGTTGGTCATCCTCAATTCGCCACCGCATTGGGTGCCTATGCCGGCAAGTTGCGCGGCCAGTTCGACCAGAGCCCTCGGCTTTCACGCATGCTGGCATCGCACCAGCGCTGGCTGCTCAGCCAGGCAGCTTTTGCGCTGCAGCTTGAATATGATCCAACACAGCCGGGAAGCGGACTGACGACGACCAATCTCCGCGAAATCATCACCTCGAACAATTCTGCGAGCCGCAATACGGTCCTGAATTTCCTCGACCAGTTGTTGAGCTACAAGTTCGTCCGCATCGTCGGCGATCCGAACCGTCGGCCGAAGCGCTACGAGGCGACGGAATTGCCGACCCGCGCGATGTATCAATGGCTCGTGACAAATCTGGAGCTCCTCGATTACCTCGATGGCGGCGACCGGGCCGAGACCCTTGCGGCTGAGCCGGATCTCTTCCGTCTCATCCAGCCGCAGATCGCCCGCCATGCCTGTCTCAATCCGAGTTGGCTGGAGCCTCCGCCGCGCGTGGCGCTCTTCCTGTGGACCGAGGCGGGTGGTCTCGTCATGGATGAACTGGTTCGCCGGGCGATGGAGCATTCACCGGGTAGCGACGGGTACGATATCGGTCGGATCGATGCCCGTGTCATGGCCGAGCACTTCATGATCTCCCGCACGCATCTGCAGCGGCTTTTCCGCCGCGCTGTGGAGACGGGCTGCCTCTATTGGCCCGATGGCGATCGTAACCACTGCATCCTCAACCGCGACTTCCTCGAGGAGTATTGTGGCTGGCAGGCGATCAAATTCTCGATTGTTGACTTTGCCTATGAGCGGATCTGCGGGCCTGTTCGCCTGGGAAAGCCTGATCCCCGCCTCGGGGCGGTCGGCGGCTTGTAAACTCGGTTCCAATCTGTAGACGCGAAAAGGCCCGCGCAAGGCGGGCCCGACGAAACCGTGTTCGTTCAGACGGGATCAGAAGCCGAGCGGCTGCAAGGCACGCTCGACGCCACGATCCTGGGCCTGCTGGCGCTTGCGGGCGGCGGTGGACAACTCTTCCGAAGCGCTGACGGCATGGCCGATGTGATGCATGGCCTGGCGCAGGCTGCGGACGGGGTGGAACGAGATGTTCATGGTCTTATCCTCTGCTCTAAATGCATATCGATGTTTGTAGGTATATCTGTTCATGGATGAACCGATGCCGCAATGCACAATGCGGAAGCCCTGATATGCGTTCCCAGCAAATCGACGGTTTTTGGCCGGTGAGGTCGTCGAACGTCAGGTGCGGAATTCGGAAAAGACACTGGCGGGGCGCGCTATGCGACCGGCATGGCCGGTGAAGCGCGCGCTCAGCTGTTCTGCGGAAACTGCGGCGCTGCTTCGGTTGTAGGGGCTTGCGCTGCGGCCGTGTTCGCTGGCGAGACGCAAGGTCTCGAACTTGCAGTGAATGGGGCGGGTGCGAAGGCTCACGATGGTCTTCCTTTAAAAGTGTCCCTCCCACTTTCAGACTTATATATCGCAGTGCAGCATAGATTCGGCAACGAACAAGGCTGCGATCCTGCCCTGCATCAAACGCATGGCTGTCTTCATAATTTGTTCATGCTGATGATAATTTAGCCGTTTTGGACAGGATTCACGCGTTCGGAGAAGGCGAGCAGATCCATCCAGGCAAGTGCCTTGCTGGCTGGGGCGGCGAGCAACTCCTGCGGATGCAGCGTCGCCATGGCCTGGACGGTATGGCCGCCGGCGCCGATATCACGCCACTTGCCACGCAGAGCGTGGATCGTCCCGGTTTCACCGAAGAAGAAGCGGGCGGCATAATTGCCGAGCACAAGGACCAGGCGAGGTTCAGCAAGCGCGATCTGGCGTTCGATGAAGGGTCGGCAAATGGCAGTTTCCGGGCCGGAGGGCATACGGTCGCCAGGCGGCCGCCAGGGGATGATGGTGGTGATGGTGGCGCTTTCGCGGCTCTGGCCGATGGCCGAAAGCATGCGGTCGAGGAGAAGGCCTGCGCGCCCTGAAAAGGCCTGACCCTCGCGGTCGTCATCCGCGTTCGGCATGGGGCCGATCACCATGATGCCGGCCGTGCCGGTACCTTCGGCCGTGATGGTCGACCGTGCCGAGGTTTTCAGATTGCAGCTGGTGAAGGCTTCGATGGCAGTTTTCAATTCGGCAAGCGAACGTGCGCTTTCGGCCGCAAAGCGCGCCTCGGCAATGGCATTCTCATCCGGGATCGCCGGCAGCGCCGAGCCTTGGGCGGGTTGCGCCCGCGCCGGCTGGCGTTCGGAGGGGGGAGTTACGCTGCGTCCCGGCAGGCTGCGCGCCTGGGCGTTGGTGGCTTGTGTATCCGCTGCCGGGCGTGCCACCTGCCGCGCCGCCTTTTCGGCTGCAAAAGCCGCGATGCGGTCGATCGGATCGTCTTCCACCAGCCACTCGACACCGGCCTCTGCATGAAATGCGAGAAGCGCGGCGAGCTCTGCGGAGGACATGTCGCGGGCCTGGATCATGAGGCTGTTCTAGTGCCTTTGGCCGCTGGAAGGCAAATGGAAAGCGTAGGACAAACTTTGGCGACCAGCCCTCATCCTGAGGCGGGAGCGTATGCGACCCTTGAAGGACGAGGGCGGGTGGTTTTCTGTATGGCTTTGATCCTTCGAGGCCTGCTTCGCAGGCATCCTCAGGATGAGGGGAGCCCCCCGGCATGCGCTGGCCGTGGGAGTTAGTCGGCCCGGTTCACGCCACCCACTGTTCGATATCGTCCCGCTCGCCGATCAAAGCCAAGCCATGGGCAATCGACACCAGTTCGCCGCCGGTCTCGATGCGGCTTGCGTCGAAGCGGCGGTGGAAGATGTCACGCACTGCGGGCACGAAGGATGTGCCGCCGGTGAGGAATATCTTGTCGATCGTGCCGGCCTCGGTGTTGCTCTTGGCCAACACCTCGTCGAGCGCCTCTTCCATGCGGACGAGGTCGTCGGCAATCCAGCTTTCGAAATCGCGGCGGGTCACGCGCTTCTCGCCGGCCTTGCCGAGCGGCGCGAAGCGGAAATCGGCTTCCTCCGCCGAAGACAGGGCCATCTTTGTGGCCGAGACCGCCTGATAGAGCGGGTAACCTTCGTCGTGATCGATCAGATCGATGAACAGTTCGAGCTTCTCCGGCTCTTCCGCCTGGCGCACCAGCGACTTGAGGTCGGTGAATTCCTTCAAGGTCTTGAAGACCGAAAGCTGGTTCCAGCGCGAAAAGGCGAGATAGTAGTTGCTTGGGACGTCGAGCAGCTTGCCGAAGCTCTTGAACTGGCTGCCCTTGCCGATTTCCGGCGCCACCAGCTGGTCGATGATGCGCGCATCGAACTGGTCGCCGGCAATGCCGACACCGGACTGGCCAATCGGCGTGGCGCTGAGCTTGCCGGCTTCGGTCGAGAAGCGGATCAGCGAGAAGTCGGTCGTACCGCCGCCGAAGTCGGCGACGAGAACCGTCGCGTCACGCTTGAGCGTGCGGGCAAAGTAGAAGGCGGCGGCCACCGGCTCATAGACATAGTGGATCTCGGGAAAACCGAGCCGCGTCAGCGCTTCGTTGTAGCGGGTGACGGCAAGCGCCGGATCGGGACTGGCGCCGGCGAAATGGACGGGACGACCGGCGACGAGACGCTTGGCCTCGCCCGGCCAGCCATCGCCCGCATAGGCCTGCAGGCGCTTCAGGAACACCTCCATCAGGTCTTCGAACTGGAAGCGCCTTGCATGCACCAGCGTCCCCTGGAAGAGGGCGGAAGCAGCAAAGGTCTTGATCGACTGCAGGAAACGACAGTCGCCGGGATTGTCGATGAAGGCACGGATTGCGGCCTGGCCCGCCTCGACCTTCAGCGCGCCAGCGCCGAGTTGTCGATCCTTGAGGAAGGAGAGCGCGGTGCGCATGCTGTCGGATGTGCCGGCCGGCGAGGTGTAGGCGACCGAATGTGTCGCGTCGCTGCTTTCCGCGACGGCGATCACGGTATTGGTCGTGCCGAAATCGAGCCCAAGCGCTTCAGCCATGGCCATCGCTCCCTTTATCTATGCCTGATTGTGTGTGAGACCCGGCGAGCCGGTCGTGCTCGGCGATGCCGAGACATGAAAGAGGGCGCCTGATGCCACAGGGGGGCGGCGAGGGCAAGCGACCTTTTTGTGACGGCTGCAATCGGAGCGCAGGTGGGCGCGCAGACACGAACTATTGCATCGACGGTCCCTGCGAAGCGGGCGCCTCTAGCCGTTGTTGGCGCCTGGGTCTATGGTCGGCTTCACCCTGGAGATCGACAGATGTCACCCATGCGCATCGCCCTGCATTGCTTTGCTGCTCTCGCAATTCTGATGGGCTTCGTGTGGATCGGGCAGGGCTCGGGTCACTTTCCCTATCCGGCGTCGAGCTTCATGATCGATCAGAGCCCCTGGATCATATATGGTATTCTCTTGGCGATTGCGGGTGTGGCAGGGCTTGCCTGGCTGAGGCGGCGTTGAGGCGAGGCCGGTCGAGCTCAGACTTCATGATAGAGACGGGCAGCGTACTGCGCCATCTCTGGCGCTTCTTGCTCTTCGTTGAAGCCCTCAAGCTTTGTCAGGAAGTGGTCGATTATCCGGCCATAGCTGGCGTTGCGAGAGCGCGGGACACGCGCGCGCTCTTCGACGGTCGGTTCGGGTTCGGTCACGAGTGCTGCCGGGTCGAGTGCCAGCAGCATCCGGTCTTCATGTCCGGCATCGGTCATCACGGGAACTCTCATCTCCCAGGTTTCTCACGTTTGAGTAAACCCAAGAGCTTTCCAAGCCGTTCAGTCGATTGTTCTCATTTTAGCTAATGCGAATTTGACGCCGATGGCGGGCCGCTCAGATCGATTTCGCCGCCCCGCCGTCAACGCGCAGCATGGTGCCGGTGATGTAGCTTGCAGGGCTAGAGCAGAGGAACGCCGCAGCGGCCGCGAACTCCTCGACACGGCCGAGCCGCTGGGCGGGGATCGACTTGACCGATGCCGCGCGTACTTCGTCCAGCGACTTGCCGTGCTTCTTGGCGTTTGCGCCATCGAGCTCGTCGATACGGTCCGTGTGAATGCGGCCGGGCAGGATCATGTTCGCGGTAACGCCATAGGAGGCAAGCTCCGCCGACAGCGTCTTGTTCCAGCCGACGAGCGCACCGCGCAGCGTGTTGGAGAGGGCGAGGTTCGGGATCGGCTCGAAGACGCCGGAGGAGGCGACGGTGACGATACGGCCAAAGCCCTGAGTCTTCATCAAGGGCACCAGCGCATTGGTGAGCGTGATGACGCGGACCACCATGGACTGGAAAAAGTTGTAGAGCTTCTCGGCATCCATGTCCTCGACGGTGCCGGGCGTCGGGCCGCCGGTATTGTTGACGAGGATGTCGATGCCGCCGAGCGTGTGATGGACCGCGTGCAGCATCTGGTCGACGAAATGCGCATCGGCGAGGTCGGCGACCACATAGTCCGCCTTGCCCCCAGATGCCCTGATGGCCTCGACATTGGCCTTGAGCTTGTCTTCCGTGCGTCCGCAGATGAGGACATGGCACCCCTCCGCCGCAAGCGCCTTTGCGATGCCGAGGCCAAGGCCGCGCGAGGCGGCGAGCACGAGGGCGCGTTTGCCGGAAATGCCGAGATCCATGGGTGTATCCTTCCCTGTGATGCGATATGCTTTGCGGCAGTCTATCGGTGCCGGACCGCGATCGAAACCCCTGCGATCTGCGGATCAACCGGTTTCAGAACGGCACCTTGCCCGGATTGAACAGGTTGTGCGGGTCGAGCACGGACTTGATCTGGCGCGCAAGCGCCTGTTTCACCGGATCGACGTGGGTCAGATAGGCGGCACGCTTTTCGAGGCCAACACCGTGTTCTGCGGAGAAGCTGCCGCCCGAGGCACGGATGCCATCATAGACCGCCGCCTCGACGGCCGCCTTCAGCTCAGAGGGCAGGGGCCCGGCAGCCGCAATTGCGATATGCAGGTTGCCGTCGGCGATATGCCCGTAGACATAGGCCTCCAAGCCATCGCCGATCGCGTCAAGACGATTAGTCAGTCCGGCGACATAGTCGTCCAGGGCGGAGGGCGGCATCGAAACGTCGAAGGACGGGGCATTGGGAAATGCGGCGAAGTAGAAGCCGGAATCCTCACGCATTTCCCAGAAGCGGCGTGCCTGATCGGAGGACTGGGCGATGATCCCGCCCTGAAGCTCGGTCTCCTCCCAGATCTCGGCGAGTTCTGCCTCGAGAAGCGCTGTTGCGGCCTCTGCCGTCTCGCCGGAGACTTCCAGCAGCAGCACCGGCGTATTGTTCTCCAGCCAGGACAGGTCGAAGCGCTTCAGCGCGGCGTGATCGCGCACATAACGCGGCCACATCATCTCGGCGGCTTCCAACTGGAGCGCCGGATGGCGCCGCAGCCGCGCGGCAACCCGCAACCCGCGGCTCGCATCGGGTACGCCGAGGAGCGCCACGGCACGATGCGGGCGGATTGTCTCGACTTTCAGCACGAGCCGCGTGACGAAACCGAAGGCACCCTCGCTGCCGATCAGCAACTGCTTCAGATCCGGCCCCGCCGAGACCTTCACCACCCGCGTCAGGTCCGAGAAGATCTCGCCCGAGGGAAGAACGGCTTCAAGGCCCAGGATTTGATGGCGCATCACGCCGTTGCGGAAGGCAAGGATGCCGCCGGCATTGGTGGCAGCCATTCCTCCGATCGTCGCCGATCCACGCGAGCCGAGGTCGATGCCTGTGGTCAGCCCATGCGGGTCCAGTGCCGTCCGCAGGGCCTCCAGGGTGACGCCTGCCTCCACTTCGACCGTTTCCTCGTCCGCATGAATTGCCAGCACCCGGTTAAGCCGGGCGCTGGACAGAATGATGTCACCCGCATGGGAAACGCCGCCGCCGACGAGCCCGCTGACCCCACCTTGCGGCACGATGGCAACGCGGTTTGCCCTGCACCAGGATACCAGCGCCGCGACCGCCTCCGTCGATGCCGGCTGCGCCATCACGCCGGCATTCAGGTTCGCTTGGTCTTCTCCGGGATGGCGACCAGCAAGCGCCTCGGGACCAAGGATCCGGAGGTCCGGATGCAGGCCGTCAAGTGCCGAGGTGAGGTCGAGGGGCGAGAAGGTCGAATGCGAAGACATGGTGCAACCTGAACTGTTCGCGGCTTCTTCGCCTGAAAATCCGGTCGCCGCAAGGCGCCGAGCCACCAATCAAGACCTCTCTAACCGCTCAAAGCTCCGCTGGAAATCCGGGTGCCCGCAGATCGGTGCCGGTTGCATCTTCGAGAAGTTTCACGACCTGCGACGACCATGCGTCGCCGCCATAGGTCGAGCGGGCGCGGATGAAGGTCTGCAGTGCATGGGAGGCAAGGTCGAGGGGTACGCCGAAGTCGCGGCCGAAGCCCAGCGCAAAGCCCAGATCCTTGACGGCGAGATCCATGGTGAAGTTGATGTTGTAGCTGCCGTTCAGGATCACCTGGCCCTCGGTCTCATGCACGAAACTGTTGCCCGAGGAGGCCTTGATGATGTTGAAGGCATCCGTCAGGTCGATGCCCCCCTTCTTCGCCAGCATCAGTGCCTCGCCGGTTGCGATCAGGTGGATGAAGGCGAGCATGTTGGTGATGACCTTGATCACGGCAGCCTTGCCGAGCGGGCCTGCTCGAAAAATCTGCTTTCCCATCGCCTGGAAGGCCGGCCGGTGCAGATCGTAGAGGTCGGCATCTCCGCCGATGATGACGGTGATTTCGCCTGAGGCTGCCAGATGCACGCCTCCGGTAACGGGCGCTTCAAGCATGCGCACGCCAGCATCGGCCGCGATCTTGCCGAGACGCAGGACTTCCTGTTCGTCGAGCGTGCTCATTTCGATCCAGGTGGCACCCGGCTTCAGGCCTTTCAGAATGCCGCGCTCGCCGGTCAGAACGCGTTCGCTGACCTTGGGCGAGGGCAGACACGTGATCACGGCATCTGCGACTTCAGCCACAGCTTGAGGGTTTGCGGCAAACTTGGCGCCGGCAGCCACCAGCTCCTTGGCATTGTCGGGATCGAGATCATTGACCACGACGGTGAAGCCAGCCCGGACCAGGCTGCCGGCGAGATGGCGGCCAAGATGGCCGAGCCCGATGAAACCATATGTGAATGCCATGTTGTCTGCCCCCTGCTGGCGTTTTGTCGCCAGACTGAGACAAAGCGGGGAAGGTTTCAAAGACAGATTTTGGCCTGCGACAGGATTTGACGCAGGCGGAACACGGCGCCGCACTTTTCGTTGGGAAAGCGAGAAGAAAGGTCCGGCGAGCGGTGACTACAGCCAACGCAGCGAAATCGTCGCATTGACCCTTACGTTCACGTAAGATATTCTCGCGCTTCACATCGCCCTGCCGGAATTTGCGCCTTGGCGCGTCGCGCTTCGGCTCGACAATTGGGTTCGGTTTTGTCAAGGAGGAAGGCGGATGGGACCGCCTGATGAGGAAATGACGATGAGCACGGATATGGAACTGCCAGAACGCGAAAGCATGGAATTCGACGTCGTGATCGTGGGCGCAGGTCCCGCAGGTCTGTCGGCAGCGATCCGTCTGAAACAGGTCAATCCGGATCTGACCGTCGTCGTGCTCGAAAAGGGTGCGGAAGTCGGCGCGCATATTCTCTCCGGTGCCGTGGTGGATCCCATCGGCATCGACCGGCTGATCCCCGGCTGGCGCGAGGAAGCCGACCATCCGTTCAAGACGGAAGTCACCGATGACCAGTTCCTCTTCCTCGGTCCGGCCGGCTCAATTCGCCTTCCCAACATGCTGATGCCGCCGCTGATGAACAATCACGGCAATTACATCGTCTCGCTCGGCAATGTCTGTCGCTGGCTCGGCGCCCATGCGGAAGCGCTCGGCGTCGAGATCTATCCGGGCTTTGCAGCCTCCGAAGTGCTCTACAATGACCAGGGCGCCGTGATCGGCGTCGCGACCGGCGACATGGGCATCAAGAAAAACGGCGAGCCGGGTCCGGCCTACACGCGCGGCATGGAACTGCTCGGCAAATATGTGCTGATCTCGGAAGGCGTGCGCGGCTCGCTCGCCAAGCAGCTGATTGCCAAGTTCGATCTTTCGCGCGAAAGCGACGTGCAGAAGTTCGGCATCGGCCTGAAGGAACTCTGGCAGGTCAAGCCCGAGCACCACAAGCCGGGCCTCGTCCAGCATTCCTTCGGCTGGCCGCTCGGGATGAAGACCGGCGGCGGCTCCTTCCTCTACCATCTCGAAGACAACATGGTTGCCGTCGGCTTCGTCGTGCACCTGAACTACAAGAACCCCTATCTTTATCCCTTCGAGGAGTTCCAGCGGTTCAAGACCCATCCGGCGATCGCCAAGACCTTTGAAGGCGGCAAGCGCCTGTCCTATGGCGCCCGCGCCATTACCGAAGGCGGGTACCAGTCCGTGCCGAAGCTCTCCTTCCCGGGCGGCGCGCTGATCGGCTGTTCCGCCGGTCTCGTCAACGTCCCCCGCATCAAGGGCAGCCATAACGCCGTGCTCTCCGGCATGCTGGCAGCAGAAAAAATTGCGGATGCGATTGCCGCCGGCCGCGCCAATGACGAACCGATCGAGATCGAGATCGAATGGCGTTCGACCGACATCGGCAAGGACCTCAAGCGCGTGCGCAACGTCAAGCCGCTCTGGTCGAAGCTCGGTACGGCGCTGGGCGTCGGCCTCGGTGGCATCGACATGTGGATGAACCAGCTCGTGGGCTTCTCCTTCTTCGGCACGCTGAAGCATGGCAAGACCGATGCACAATCCCTGGAGCCGGCAGCGAGCCACAAGCCGATCGCCTATCCGAAGCCGGATGGTGTGTTGACCTTCGACCGCCTCTCCTCGGTCTTCCTCTCCAACACCAACCACGAGGAAGACCAGCCGGTCCACCTCAAGGTCAAGGACATGGATCTGCAGAAGCGATCCGAACTCGACGTCTATGCCGGTCCGTCGACCCGCTACTGTCCGGCGGGCGTCTATGAATGGGTGGAGAAGGAGGGCGAGCAGACCTTCGTGATCAACGCCCAGAACTGCGTTCACTGCAAGACCTGCGATATCAAGGACCCGAACCAGAATATCAACTGGGTACCGCCACAAGGCGGCGAAGGGCCGGTCTATCCGAACATGTAAATGTTCGAGAGGCAGGCCCGCACGGACCGCCGCTGGCAAATTGGCGGCGAAGGGCCGGTCTATCCGACATGTAATGTCTATTCAAAGGGCGGTCGAGAGGTCGCCCTTTTTGCATTGCAGTGCGGTGTCGCCACCAGCCACCGCCCCATCTTCGCCATCGATCTTAACAAGCACCTTTAGATTTAACCAGTCATTAACCATAAATTCCTAGGCTCCTCGGCAACGAATCGTAATCCCGAGGACGCCTGAAACATGACCATTTCCCGCCGCGGTCTTTTGTTTGGCCTGCCGCTCTTCATCGCCGGCTGCCAGTCCGTTCCCAATCAGCAGGCCCTGTATGGCGACGTGCCGGACGAGCCGTTTCCGCTGAAAAAGGTACCGATCGAGAAGATCAAGCCGGAACTGCGTCGTCAGGAAGTGGCATACGAGACGCCACACGCTCCGGGCACGATCGTGGTGAATACGCCAGAGCGCCGGCTCTACCACGTGATGGGCAATGGTCGGGCCATGCGCTACGGCATCGGCGTCGGCCGCGCGGGCCTTGCTCTTTCCGGCAATGCTTATGTCGGTCGCAAGGCAGAATGGCCGAGCTGGACGCCGACCCCCAACATGATCCGCCGTGACCCCGAGCGGAACCTGAAATATGCCGGCGGTGTGCCCGGCGGCCCGAACAATCCGCTCGGCGCCCGCGCCATGTATCTCTATCGTGGCGGCAACGACACCATGTTCCGCATTCATGGCACCAACCAGCCCTGGTCGATCGGCCAGGCGATGTCCTCGGGCTGCGTCCGCATGATGAACCACGACGTGATCGATCTCTATGCGCGTGTCGATGTCGGCAGCAAGGTCGTGGTGATTCAGGCCTGATCGGCGCTTCGACTTTCCCGTCTTTATTGTGGCGCTGGTTCCCGGACCGGCGCCACTTTGCTGTGATCGATTGGCACTGTCTTGTCACACCCAGTCACGACTGTGCCATCACGCTTGCAGCTCCAAGTCTTTGCCCCAATCTCCCCGCAATGAAACTTTCCGGCGCTCTTGTGCGTCGAATGTCTGGTTGACGCTGTGTCGACCAATTCCGATCGGCCGGAGGCTTTTTCCGCCGACCGATCGGGACTAAGTGGGAACAGATGCGCCGGTGACCGGCCGCGTCGAAGATTTGAGAAGGGATTTTGAATGGCTCGCGATATGAACGCCGGCTTGTCCGACCTCGGTGGTTGCCAGATCGAGGCGACCCTGCAGCTGTTCGACGGCAAATGGAAGGGCGTGATCCTCCACCATCTCCTCAAGGACGAAGTGCTGCGCTTCAACGAACTGGTGAAGCGCCTGCCATCGATTACCCATCGCATGTTGTCGAAACAGTTGCGCGACATGGAGGTCGCCGGTCTCGTCGCCCGCACCGTCTATCCGGTCGTGCCGCCGCGTGTGGACTATTCGCTGACTCCGCTCGGCCGCAGCCTCGAGCCGGTGCTTCAGGCGATCGGCCGTTGGGGCCAGGAGAACCTCGTGGCCGTCGAGGATGCGGCACTGAAGCCGAGCGAGAGCCCGACGGGCAGTGCAGCGATCATGCGTTCTGCTGCGTAATGCCGACCGTCAGCCTGCGGGCGGACGTCGGGACAAAAGGCCGGTGGACAAGAGGACGCCGAGCCCGGTGACAAGCGCCGCAACGAGAACCGAGATGCCGAGCGGCTCCGCAAGCAGCACGGCACCGCCAATGGCCGCAGCCACTGGCGTGATCGCCGTATAGGCGGCAGCCTGGGTTCCGCCGAGTGCGCGAACTGCCGTCCCATAGAGCAAGGTCGCGACTAAGCCTGAAAGCAGGCCCTGTGTGACGGATTGCAGGGCGATTTCCCCCAAGGGTGCCGTCAGGAATTGGGTGCCGACAAAGGGCAGGGCCGCAAGGTTGAGAAGGGTCGACCAGACGCAGATCAAGGCCGCTCCTTCGAAGGCATCGAGTCCGCTGCGGCGGAAGGCATGGGTATAGATGGCCCAGAGCGTCGCGCCGATGGGAAGGATGGTGAAGCTGATCCAGCCGAGCCCGTCAGCACCCAGATTGCCCGCGAGCAGGATGCCGCCGCCTGCGAGGATCGCAACCATGCCTGCCTTGCGCCATCTGTCGGGTCGTTCGCCAAGGAATGCCATCCCGATGACTGCGACCGCAAGCGGCATCAGCCCCGGCAGCAAGACGCCGGCCGCCGAGGCGGGTGTATGGCGCATGCCAAAGGCGACGATCTGAAAGAAGGGCGCGCCGGAGCCGAGAATCATCAGGCAGAGTGGTCCCATGGCCCCCTTGGGAAACAGGCCCGTACGCCACCAGACCGGAGCCAGCACGAGCGCCGGAATGCCATAACGCAGAAGACTGAGGTCGAGGGGGCCAAGCCCGGCGCCGACGCTATGACGTGTGGAAACCAGCCACGACGCCCAGATGAGCACGACGGACAGCGCCGACAATGCACCCAGCGCTGAGCGGCCGGAGCCGGGAAGGGGAGTGGTGCCGACGGCGGACATGGTTGCTCCAGAAGATGATGCTTGCGTCCAATCTTATGCCGTTCGCTCTGACGTGTCCTTGCGCAATGCACGCCTGATGGTTAGCAATTTGGCAGAATATGCCAAAAAGAAGCATTGGAGTTCTAATTGCTGCCAAAACTCGACAAGTTCGATCACGCGATCCTCAAGCTTCTGCAGGATGACGCACGCATCACCAATGTCGAGATTGCCGACAAGGTCGGGCTCTCGCAATCGCCTTGCCTCAGACGTATCAGGCTGATGGAGGAGACCGGTCTCATCCGCGGCTATCGTGCAGATCTTGACCGTCGGATGCTGGGGCTCGAACTCACCGTGTTCGTCGCCTTCAAGGTGGCGCGCCACACGCGCGAGAACGCCGATGCGCTGCACGAGGCCTTGCTCGACATTCCCGAAGTCGTTGCCTGCTACATGATTTCGGGCGAGTCCGATTTCCTGGCAGAAGTCGTCGTCGAAAATCTCTCGGCCTACGAGACCTTGCTGACGGAGAAGCTGCTCGTCTTGCCCAACGTGACCGACATCCGGTCGAATTTTGCGATCAGGAGCGTCAAGACAGGCGCGCCGCTGAAGCTCCCGGTTCGCACCTGATCGCGGAAGAGGTGGCCGCCGCAGAGACGGCGGCCGGTAAGAACTGGCTCAGGCCGGAAAACCTTCCAGCACGATCTTGCCGCGCGTGCGGTTGCTCTCGATCAGCCTGTGCGCCTCGCGCAGGTTTTCCGCCGTGATCGGCCCGAGCACGGTATCGAGCGTCGTGCGGATTTTGCCCGCGTCGATGAGTTCGGCAACATGCGTCAAGAGCTTGTGCTGCTCGATCATGTCAGGCGTCTGGAAGACCGGCCGGGAGAACATGAACTCCCAGTGCAGGGAGACGACCTTCTGCTTGAAGGCAAGGATGTCGAAGCCTTCGGGGAAGTCGTCGATCAGGCAGATGCGGCCCATCGGCGCGACGATCTCGGCCATCGCCAGTCGATGCTGGCCGCTATGGGTCACCGAGAAGATGAAACCCGGCGGGTCGATGCCGAGCGCGGCAAATTCCTGGGCGAGCGGCTTGCTGTGGTCGATGACGTGATCGGCACCGAGAGACTTCGCCCAGTCCACCGTCTCCGGGCGCGAGGCGGTGGCGATGACGGTAAGGTCGGTCAGTTCCTTGGCAAGCTGGATGGCAATCGAGCCGACGCCACCGGCACCGCCCGTAATCAGGATCGACCGTCCGGCGCCGAGGACCGGATCGCTCACCTTCAGTCTGTCGAACAGCGCCTCGTAAGCGGTGATGGCAGTCAGCGGCAGGGCGGCGGCTTGTGCGAAGGAGAGCGTCTTCGGCTTCAGGCCGACGATGCGTTCGTCGACGAGGTGATATTCGGCATTGGTGCCCGGACGATTGATCGCGCCGGCGTAGTAGACCTCGTCTCCTGGCTTGAAGAGGCTGACATCCGGACCGACGGCCTTGACCACGCCCGCCGCATCATAGCCGAGGATCCGGGCTTCGCCTGCCGGCGGCGTCTGGTTGCGGCGAACCTTGGTATCGACCGGGTTTACCGAGATCGCCTTGATCTCGACGAGGAGATCGTGGCCTGCCGCCTCCGGCACGGGCAGCTCGAGATCGACCAGCGCCGTCTCCGAGGTGATGGGCTGGGGCATATGGAAGCCGATGGCGCGCATGGAAAACTCCTGTCTGGCGTTTGAACGCTACTCATTAAGGACATTGATTGGAGTTCTGCAAGAATGCACATGTTGTCTGTAGGCACAGAAAAGAACCTCGGTTCATTTCACAGTGCCGACTATGTCACGCCCTCGCGAAAGGATGGCCAGCAATTTCCCGGCTGTCCCCTCAAGCGGACCTTGAAGACCGCCTCAGCCGCGTGACAGCCTCTTTTCCAAAGCAATGGAGATCAGGAAGATGATCAGGCCGAAGGCCGAGAGCACCGAGCCGACATAGCCGGTGGCGGCGTAGCCGTAGCCGGCGGCAATCACCAGTCCGCCGAGCCATGCGCCGAGCGCGTTCGCAATGTTGAAGGCGGAATGATTGGTGGCGGCGGCGAGCGTCTGCGCGTCGGCTGCCACATCCATGAGACGGGTCTGCACGGCCGGGCAGGCGGCAAAGCCGCAGCCGGTGAGGAAGACGCAGATGCACAGCATGATCGGATTGTGCGCGGTGAGCGAAAAGACTGCCATCAGCACGATATTGAAGGCGAGCATGCCACCGATCGTCCCCTTCAGCGAATAGTCGGCCATGCGGCTGCCGACGATATTGCCGACATTCATGCCAATACCGAAGAGGGCAAGAACCACTGCCACCATGCTGGCCGGGAGACCCGCGGTATCGGTCACGGTCTTGGCGATATAGCTGAAGATCGCAAACATGCCGCCGAAGCCGACGGCAGCGACACCGAAGGACAGCCAGACCTGCAGGCGTCCGAAGGCCGACAGTTCGCGGCGGATGCTGGCGCCCTCGGCCACTTCGTCCTTCGGCAGATAGAGTGCGATCAACGCCACGGTTATGGCCGCGATGGCTGCTACCAGGAAGAACGCGGCGCGCCAGCTCATCAACTGGCCGAGGAAGGTTGCGATCGGCGTGCCGATCAGCGTGGCGATCGTCAGCCCCAGCATCACGCGGCCAACGGCCCTAACGCGACGGTTCGGCGGCGCCATGGAGGCGGCAACCAGGGCGGCCACACCGAAATAGGCGCCATGCGGCAGACCGGTGATGAAGCGAAGAAGCGTGAATGTCGCAAATTCTGTGGCGAGCGCACTGGCGAAATTGCCGACGGCGAAGAGGCCCATGAGCAGCAAGAGCAACGTCTTGCGCGGAAGTTTGGCGGCAAGTGCTGCGATGATCGGTGCGCCGATGACGACACCCAGCGCATAGGCGCTGATCACATGGCCTGCCTGCGGCACCGTTACCCCGTAGGTCTCTGCGACCTCCGGCAGCAGCCCCATGATCACGAACTCGCCGGTCCCGATGCCAAAACCGCCAGCGGCGAGCGCCAGTTCGATCAGCAGGATCGTCGTTGGCGTCAGGGCCGGGGACTGTTGTAGTTCTGCGGTGGGGGACGAAGCGAATTCGGTCATGAAAACACCATGGGCGCGCAAGAGAACCTTGCCACGCGAAACGCGCTTCCGAGGAAGCCGAAATGAAAGAAAGGAGCCAGCAGGCCGTAAGAAGGAACTGTTTTTTATCATATCCGTGTGCGCTGCGGCAAAGGCTTTTGCTCGCCATCTTGAAATCTGCTCGTGCGCTATCGATCTGCAGGCGGCTTTCGAAACTTTCGAGGCGTCGACACGTTGTGAGCATTGGCCTCTCAAGGGCCGCGAAAGGGCGACATGAAAATCAAGGCGGTACTCAATCGCGAAGGTGGCACCTTCAAGACCACCGACATGCAGACCTATTGCGAGACGGCAACCCGCGCCTTTGCGGCGAAGGGCCATGATCTCGTATGCGATGTCGTCGGCGGCGACGAGGTTGTGCAGTCTCTGGAAAAGGCGAGCAAAGAGAGCGACCTTGATGCGCTTCTGGCCGGCGGTGGGGACGGCACGATATCCACGGCCGCAGGCATCGCCTGGGAAGCCGGCGTGCCGCTCGGCATCATCCCCGCCGGCACGATGAACCTCTTTGCCCGCTCGCTGAAGCTACCGCTCGACATCTGGAAGGTACTCGACCTCTTGGCCGACGCAACCGTTGTCAACGTCGATATTGCAACGGCGAACGGTCGTCCCTTCGTGCACCAGTTTTCCGCAGGTCTGCACGCCCGCATGGTCCGGATGCGCAACCAGATGAATTTTGCCTCCCGTATCGGCAAGATCCGGGCAAGCACGAGTGCAGCCTTCGGCGTCATGCTTGATCCGCCGCGCTTCGAGGTCGTCTTCGATATCGACGGAGACGGCCGCAGCGAGGAGCGCCCGGTCTCGGCGATTTCCGTCTCCAACAATCCGCTCGGCAACAATTCGCTGTTCTTCGCCGACCGAGTCGATACCGGCAGGCTTGGCGTTTATCTGGCGGAGCCGCTGGAACCGACAGGCGTCGGCAAGCTGGCTTTTGATATCATCAGGGGCAAGTTCAAGGAGAACGAGGCAGTGACCGCCTCGACTGCGGAGAAGGTGCATCTCCATTTCCCCAAACATCGCAAGGGTGCCGCCTGTGTGCTCGACGGCGAATTGCTGCGCATGCCCGCTGACGTCGAGATCAAGATCCATGCCGGACAGCTGAAGGTGCTCGTGGCGCGGCCGCAGGCGCCGGCATGAACCAAAACGGCGCCCGATTGGGGCGCCGCTTTCTGGTTTGTGGATGAACCGAGCTCAGTGGCTGAAGGCAGCCGCGATCAGGTCGCGGGTATAGTCTTCCTGCGGATGATCGAAGATCGCCTCGGTCGCACCCTGTTCGACGATCTTGCCGTTCTTCATCACGATGACATGGTCCGACATCGCACGGATCACCGACAGGTCGTGGCTGATGAAGACGTAAGAAAGCCCATGCTTGTCCTGCAGGTCGCGCAAGAGTTCGATCACCTGCCGCTGGACCGACCGGTCTAGCGCCGAGGTCGGCTCGTCGAGGATGACCACCTTCGGCTTCAGGATCATCGAGCGGGCAATGGCGATACGCTGACGCTGGCCGCCGGAGAATTCGTGCGGATAGCGATTGCGGGCCGCCGGATCGAGGCCGACCTCCTTGAGAGCAGCAATGGCGCGCGCGTCACGCTCGGCGCGGCTGAGCTGCGGCTCGTGCACGTAGAGACCCTCGGTGATGATCTCGCCGACGGTCTGGCGCGGCGAGAGCGAGCCATAGGGGTCCTGGAATACCAGCTGCAACTGCTTGCGGAAGGGGCGCATGCCGGCCCGGTCGAGGTTCGAGATATCCGCCGTCTCGAAGCGGAAGGCGCCATCGGCTGCGAGCAGCTTCAAAAGCGCCCGTCCGAGCGTCGATTTGCCAGATCCGGATTCCCCGACGATGCCGATGGTCTGGCCCTGACGGAGCCGGACGCTGACCTGGTCGACGGCCCGGAAGGTGCGGTTCGGACGCAGGAAACCACCGCTGCCGATGTCGAAATCGACGGTGACATTGCGACCTTCCAGCACGACCGGCGCATCGTCAGCCGGCGGCGGCTTTGTACCAGAGGGTTCTGCCGCCAGCAGCATCTTCGTGTAGTCGTGCTGGGCGTTGCCGAAGATCGCATCGCGGCTTCCCGTTTCGACGATCTCGCCCTTGCGCATGACAGCGACACGGTCGGCCACGTGCTTGACCACGCCGAGGTCGTGGGTGATCAGCACGATCGCCATGCCGAAGCGCTTCTGCAGGTCAGCCAGCAGATCGAGGATCTGCGCCTGGATGGTGACATCAAGCGCGGTCGTCGGTTCATCCGCGATCAGCACGTCGGGCTCGTTGGCCAAGGCCATGGCGATCATCACGCGCTGGCGCTGGCCGCCGGACATTTCGTGCGGATAGCTGTCGATGCGGCGCTCGGGGTCGGGAATGCCGACGAGCTTCAAGAGTTCCAGCACGCGGGCGCGCGCTTCCGTCTTGCTCATGCCGCGGTGATGGATGAGCGGTTCTGATATCTGCTTGCCGATCCGGTAGAGTGGATCGAGCGAGGTCATCGGCTCCTGGAAGATCATGGTGATCTTCGCACCGCGCACCTTGTTCAACTCGCCGATCGGCAGGCCGACGATGTTGCGTCCGCCATAGACGGCCGTGCCGCTGACGTCGCCGTTCTTGGCGAGCAGGCCCATGATGCCCATCATGGTCTGGCTCTTGCCCGAGCCGCTTTCGCCGACGATGGCGAGCGTTTCGCCCTTCTTCACCGAAAAGTTGATGCCCTTGACCGCCTCGACAGTGCCGTCGGGTGTCGCGAACGTCACCTTGAGGTCGGAAACGTCGAGCACGGTTTCGTTGTGTGTCTTGTCGTCCATGCTCATCGGTCCTTCGGATCCAGTGCATCCCGCAGGCCGTCGCCCACGAAATTCAGCGAAAACAGTGTTGTCACGAAGAAGATCGCCGGGAAGATCAAAAGCCAGGGTGCGTTCTGCATGCTGGCCGCCCCTTCCGAGATCAGCGTGCCCCAGCTGGCAAGCGGCGCCTGAACACCGAGGCCGAGGAAGGACAGGAAGCTCTCGAGAAGGATGACCTTCGGCACGATGACGGTGACGAAGACGATGACCGGGCCGATCGTGTTCGGGATGATGTGGCGCCGGATGATCTGCCAGTCGGTCAGGCCCAGCGCTTCCGCAGCCCCGACGAATTCGCGGCGCTTCAGCGACAGCGTCTGGCCGCGCACGATCCGGGCCATTTCAAGCCATTCCACCGCCCCGATCACCAGGAAGATCAGGATCACCGATCGCCCGAAGAAGACCACGAGCACGACGACGAGGAAAACGAAGGGCAGCGAGTAGAGGATCTCGACGATACGCATCATCACATTGTCGACGCGGCCACCGAGATAGCCCGAGGTCGCGCCATAGACGACGCCGATGCCGAGCGAGACGAGGCTGGCTGCAAGGCCGACGGCGAGCGAGATCTGCCCGCCGAGCATGACGCGGACGAGGAGGTCGCGGCCGTTCGAATCCGTGCCAAAGGGGAAGGTAAGCTGATCCACGGTTCCGGACACGGTAAGGCTTCGACCGTCCGCTGCCTGTTCAACGACTTCCGAATTCTTGAACTCGTTGTTGCGGTCGAAATAGCGGATCGTGCGCGGATCGATTTCCTCATCCGAGCTGACCACGGCCGTGAAGCGGCCATCCTCGACCGTAAAGCTGTCGAGTGTCACTCTTGCCCGCTGGGCCACGTTTTCGGCCACGTCCTGAAGCGTCTCGGGATCGGGCCGAGGGGTCAGGCTCGGCGGCACGTTGACGTAGGAGGAGAAGACCTGATCGTAGCTGTGTGGCACGAACAGCGGGCCGGCGAAGGAGAACAGGGTCACGAACGCCAGAAGCACGCAGCCCGAGATGGCTGCCTTGTTGCGTCGAAAACGCATCATGGCGAGCTGGGCGAGGCTGCGTCCGGTGATCTCCGGCTGGGGGGAAGCGGTGATATCAGTCATTGCGAACCCTCGGATCGAGCAGGCCATAGGCGATGTCGACCAACAGGTTGAAGACGATCACGAACACGGCGACGAGGATGACGGTGCCCATGACGAGGGGATAGTCGCGGTTGAGTGCGCCGAGCACGAAGTAGCGACCGACGCCGGGAATGGTGAAAATCGTCTCCACCACTGCGGAACCGGTCAGAAGTGCGGCGGCACAGGGTGCGAGATAGGAGACGATCGGCAGCATCGCACCGCGCATCGCATGCGTGACGACGACGACACGCGAGGGCAGGCCGTAAGCCTTGGCCGTGCGGATATGGTCGGTATGCAGCGCCTCGATCATCGCGCCACGGGTGAGGCGGGCGAAAACGGCAAGCTGCGGCAGGGCGAGCGCCGTGACCGGCAGGATCAGGTAACGCAGCGAGCCGTCGCCCCAGCTACCGGCCGGCAGCCAGTTGAGGATCACGGCAAACAGAAGCGTCAGCACCGGACCCACGACGAAATTGGGAATGGTAACGCCGACCGTCGCAAACGTCATGACCGCAAAATCGATCGTGCTGTTTTGCCTGAGTGCTGCGACCGTCCCGAGCAGGACGCCGCCGATGAGCGCGACCAGGATCGCGATCCCCCCCAGCTGGATCGAATAGGGCAGGGCCTTGCCGATCAGTTCGGAGACCGTGTTGTCCTTGTAAATGAAGCTCGGACCGAGATCGCCGGTGACGGCATTGCCGATATAGCTCAGATACTGGCTGATCAGCGGCTGGTCGAGTTTGTAGGTGGCCATGATATTGGCCATCGTCTGAGGCGGAAGCGGGCGCTCGAGATTGAAGGGGCCGCCGGGCGCAAACCGCATCAGAAAGAATGAGATGGTGACGACGATGAAGATCGTCGGAACGGCGCTCATTAGCCGCCGGAGAACGAAGGATGTCATGTCCTGCTCCTGAAAGGACGACGCGCGGCGGAGCCGTGCGTCGTCCGGTCACGTGACGAGATTATTCAGCGACGCGGAGGAAGCGGCTGAGATGCTCGTTGGCGGCGTTGTCCTGCCAGCCGCTGACGCGGTCGGAGACCAGCCACAGGTTCGCCGTGCTCATCAGCGGAGCGATCGGCTGGTCGCGCATCAGGATGACTTCGGCATCATGCAGGATCTTCTTGCGGGCTTCGGCATCGCCTTCGGTGTAGGACTTGGCCATCAGCGCGTCGAACTCCGGGTTGTTGTACTTGCCGTAGTTGAACGAGGTGTTGGTCGAGACGTTGAGGCCGAGGAAGTTTTCAGCATCCGCATAGTCGGCGACCCAGCCGGCACGAGCCACGTTGAAGGCGCCGCCTTCCTGGAGGTAGGCGTAGTGCGAGGCCACGTCGAGGTTGGTCATCGTCACCGTTGCGCCGAACGTGTTCTTCCACATGTCGGCAACGGCGGTCGCGACACGCTCGTGGTTCGGGTTGGTGTTGTAGCGGATCTCGATGTTGAGCGGCTTGCCGCCTTCACCGTAACCGGCTTCCTTCATCAGTTCGATCGCCTTGTCTTCGCGGTCGAGCTGCGACATCTCGGCGAAGTCGGCCTTGGCTGCCTCGTAGCCGCCGAGACCATCCGGAACCAGCGAGTAGGTCGGCAGCTGCGCGCCGGAATAGATCTCCTCGGCCAGGAAGTCGCGATCGACGGCCATGGAGAGGGCCTGGCGGACGCGCACGTCGCTATAGGGTTCCTGGCGGGTGTCGAAGACGTAGTAATAGGTCGAGGCCGACGGCGAAACGCGGACCTGCTCGCCATAGCTGTCCTTCAGCCGGTCGATCTGGTCGGCCGAGAAGTTGTAGACGAGGTCCATTTCCTTGGCTTCGAAACGACGGACCGAAGCGGCCTGATCGTCGATCGGGTAGAAGACAACCTTGTCGATCTGGGTATTGGCGGCATCCCAGTGGTTTTCGTTCTTCACGACCACGAGGTTATCATTCGGCACGTGGCTCTCGAGCTTGTAGGCGCCGTTCGACACCATCACGCCCGGCTTGACGAAATCCTTGCCGTTCTTTTCGACGCTTGCCTTGGAGACGGGCAGGGCGGTCTGGTGGGCCAGAAGCTCGAGGAAGAAAGGCGTTGCGCGCTCAAGGGTCACTTCGAGGGTCTTCTCGTCAACGGCCTTGACGCCGATTTCTTCCAGCTTCGCTTCACCCTTGTTGGCCTTTTCGGCATTCTTGATCGGGTAGAGGATGTTGGCGTATTTCGCGGCGGTTTCCGGGTTCTGGACGCGCTGGATCGAGTAGACGAAGTCTTCAGCCGTCACCGGCGAGCCATCCGACCACTTGGCGTTTTCGCGGATCTTGAAGGTATAGACCGTGCCATCGTCGGAGATGGTCCAGCTTTCGGCAGCGCCGGGCACGATTTCGCCCTTGGCGTCGTAGATCGTCAGGCCCTCATAGAGATCCTTCAGAATGAAGGCTTCGATGTCGATCGAGGTATTGGCCTGATCGAGCGTCTGCGGCTCGCCGGAATTGCCGCGATGAAGCACGACTTCGGCCAGCGCCTGGCTTGCGCCAAACATCAAGGAGGTGAGGAGAAGAGAGGTGCCGAGCAGCCGGCGCGTCTGGATAGACATCGTTTGGAACTCCCAGTTCACGTTAACGGAAAGGGAGAGAAGAATATTCGTGCGGAGGTGGCAAGCCGCATTTTTTGTGGCTACCCTAATTTTTGGGAGGAAATTGGAGGGTTGGCCTGTGACTTGGCACGAAGATTTCGTGTGACCGTTTTGTGACGAAATAAAATTATAGCGTCAAATCCTGCCCGAAATGCGACAACGCGGCCCGAGGGCCGCGTCTGCAAGGTTTCCGGTGGCTCGGTAGGGGTCAGATGCGCGGCAGATAGGTCTGGTAATCGAAGCTCGACACGGTCCTGAGGAAGGCCATGGCCTCCTTGCGCTTGGTGTCGCCATAGATGCGCTGATATTCGGCCCCGAAGATGTCGGCGATGAAGGCGGATGCGCGGAACCGCTCGACGGCGGTCAGGAAATCATAGGTCAGCATGTCGGGGTTTTCAGGCGCGCTGTCCGGCGTCGTGACCTGGCCGGGATCAAGATCCTCGTCGAGGCCAAGCAGGATGCCGCCGAGGATGGCGGCGAGCAAGAGATGCGGATTGGCATCGGCGCCGGCGACGCGATGTTCAATACGGGCGGCGGGGCCGTCCTTGTCGGGAATGCGGATGGCGGTGCCGCGATTGCCGAAACCCCAGTCGATCTTGTCGGGCGCAAAGGAGCCCGGCTGGAAGCGGCGATAGGAATTGGCAAAGGGCGCGAAGATCAGCTGCGCATCCTGCATGCTCTTCAGCATGCCGGCGGTGATCGACTTCAGCTTCACCGGATCGCCGCCCTTGGCGTCGAGGATGTTCTTGCCGTCTTTGTCGATGATCGAGGCATGCACATGCAGGCCGGAACCCGCGTGATCGCCATAGGGCTTGGCCATGCAGGTCGCCTTGAAACCATGCCGGCGGGCGGCGAAATCGACGACGCGTTTCAGGTAGATGCAGTCGTCGGCAGCGGCCATGGCGTCCGGCTTGTGCAAAAGGTTGACCTCGAACTGGCCGGGGCCGAATTCGGCGGTCGTCGCATCGGCCGGCAGGCCCATATGGTCGCAGTATTCGCGCACCGTGTCGAGGAAATCTTCCATCGCGGCGGTCGCACGCATGTCGTAGAGCTGGTAGCCCTCGACTTCGCCATTCATGACCAGCGCCTTCGGCGGCATCGGCACGCCGGTCTCGCGGAAATCCGGCTCCATCACATAGAATTCAAGCTCGGTGGCAACAACAGGCGTCAGGCCCTTCTCCTCGAAGCGCTTCATCACATTGGCGAGGATCGCGCGCGGGCAGACGAAATGCGGCTCTCCATCGAGCGTATGCATGGTGGCCAGCACCTGCTTGGAGCCGGCAGGCCCCCAGGGAAGCGTCGTCAGCGAGTTCTTGTCCGGCATGCAGATGCCATCGGGATCTCCGAGCGTCAGCGAGATCTTGGTAATGTCGTCATTGTCGTCGCCCCAGATGTCGAGCGATTGCGTCGAGGCCGGCAGGCGCACCGTGTTCTTCCAGACCTTGTCCTCGGCTTTCAGCGGAATCATCTTGCCGCGCAGGTCGCCATTCATGCCGACGAGCAGCACCTCGATGCGCGCGGAAGGGTCGGCTGCGGTAAGATCGGCGGCCTCGGTCGGTGCTGTCATGGGAAAACTCTCGTTGGCTTTCGGGGCGGATTTGGCCGGAGGAACGCGGCAATCGGTGCCTTGCCAAACGCGTTTTGGACGGTCATGTTCGTAGCCGATAATGTTCCGCCTTTCAATGCGGGGCAGGGCTGCCACGCGGACCATGTTTGGCCGTGAAAGCAAGAGCTTCCGCCCCGGTCAAGGACCCGACCCATGAACAAGCCGCTTACCGCCGTCTCCAACCTCGGTGCCATCGACGCTGCCCACCATCTTCATCCCTTCTCGGACATGAAGAAGCTGAATGCGGCCGGCACCAAGATCATCACCCGTGCGGAAGGCGTGCATATCTGGGATTCGACCGGCAAGCAGTATCTCGATGCCTTTGCCGGGCTCTGGTGCGTCAATGTCGGCTATGGCCGCAAGTCGATCGCCGATGTGGTCCACGCCCAGATGCTGGAACTGCCCTATTACAACACCTTCTTCGGCACCACGACGCCGCCGACCACGCTGCTCGCCCAGAAGATCGCCGAAAAGGCCGGTCCGAAGCTGAACCGCGTCTTCTTCTCGAACTCCGGTTCGGAAGCCTCCGACACCTGGTTCCGCATGGCGCGCGTCTACTGGAAGGCGCTCGGCCATGAGACGAAGACACAGGTCATTGCCCGCAAGAACGCCTATCATGGCTCGACCGTCGCCGGCGCCTCGCTGGGCGGCATGAAGTGGATGCACGAGCAGGGCAACCTGCCGATCGAGGGCATCCACCACATCAACCAGCCCTACTGGTATGCCCAGGGCGGCGATCTGACACCTGAGGATTTCGGCCTGAAAGTCGCCCGCGAGCTGGAAGAGAAGATCATCGAACTCGGCGAAGAGAATGTCGCCGCCTTCGTTGCCGAGCCGATCCAGGGGGCCGGCGGCGTCATCGTGCCGCCGTCTACCTACTGGCCGGAAATCAAGCGAATCTGCGCCAAGTACCAGATTCTGCTTGTCGCCGACGAAGTCATCTCTGGCTTTGGCCGTTTGGGTTCGTGGTTCGGCCACCAGCATTATGATTTCGAACCGGACCTCGCGCCGATCGCCAAGGGCCTGTCGTCTGGCTATCTGCCGATTGGCGGCGTTCTCGTCTCCGACCGCGTGGCGGAAGTCATGGTCAACGAACTCGGCGACTTCTACCACGGCTATACCTATTCCGGTCACCCGGTGGCAGCAGCTGCAGCGCTGGAAAACATCCGCATCATCGAGGAAGAAGGCTTGGTCGAGCGCGTGCGCGACGACACCGGCCCCTATCTCGCCGCAGCTCTCGCCTCGCTCACCGACCATGAGCTCGTCGGCGAAGCCGTCAGCGTCGGCCTGATGGGCGCCGTCCAGATCGCCGCCGACAAGGCCACCCGCCGCCGCTTCAAGAAGCCTGACGATACCGGGACAGCTGTCCGCAACCAATGTGTGAACGCCGGCGTCGTGCTGCGCGCCACCGGCGACCGCATGCTCTTCTCCCCGCCGCTGATCATCTCGCGCGCCGAGATCGACCAGGCGGTCGATACGTTGCGCAACGGCCTGGACTGGTTGAAGGACAATCGCGGCGAGGGGTGAAGGGGCCCAACCAATGAGGCGCCGGCGAGACCGGCGCCCTTTGCCTCACGGCATGAATTGCCCGCCATTGATGTCGATCGTCTGTCCGGTGATGTAGCCGGAGAGCATCGGCGAGGCGAGGAAGAGATAGGCGCCGACGCAGTCCTCCGGTGTGCCGGTGCGCTTCAAGGGCACGGCGGCTGCCACCTGATCGAGTTGGCCGGGCAGGGCATATTTGTCCTGGAATGGGGTGGTGATGACGCCGGGTGCCACCGCGTTGACGCGGATATTGTATTTGCCGAATTCCAGCGCCATGCCCTTGGTGACTGCGCCGACAAAGGCTTTCGAGGAACCGTAGACGCCGGAGCCTGCGGTGCCGCCCGTGCGAGCGGCCACCGACGTCGTATTGATGACGAAGCCGCCCTCACGCTTCAGATACGGCACGGCGGCCTGTGTCGTAGCGATCACCGAGCGGGCGTTCACGTCCATCACCTTGTCGTAATGAGCGTCCGTCATCTCTTCATAGAGCACGCGGGCGATCATGCTGCCGGCATTGTTGATGACACCATCGAGCCGACCGAAGGTCTTGGCGACATGCTCGACGGCCTCGGCCATGGCCTCCGATGACGCCGCATCGGCTTTCACCAGTACGACGCTGCCACCGGCGGCTTCTATGTCGCGGGCGATGGCATGCGCCGCTTCCGCATTCGAATTGTAGTGCAGGCCGACCAGGGCGCCTTGTGCGGCAAAGCCGCGTGCCAGGGCCTCGCCGATGCCGCTCGATGCGCCGGTGATCAGCACGGCCTTGCCAGAAAGGTCGGGGATGGTGAGTGCGGTCATGGGCTTGTCCTCCTGTTGTCAGACAAGCTTAGAGCGGCCCCGATGTGATTTGGCAAGGCCGCTCTCGTCCATCTCGTTGCACCTTGACCTAGGATGTTTCAGTGAACCCAGGCGTGCTCAGTGCTCTACCGTCCGCGGGTCACGCTGCAGGCTGGGCCGTCTGTTTGCGGACATACCTGGAATAGGCCCAGATAATTGCGACCACGCCCACGATCAGCCCGATCGACAGCAGCGGCCTGACGGCGAACCAGCCGATCGCAATGACCGTTACGCCGACCGCGATCGCCAGGACGAACGAAATCAGACCCGTCCCGAAGCCGATCAGGGTGCCTACGAACGGAATGACGTCACCGATCACGCTGAAGATCCGCAGGATCAGGGCAAAGCCGACGAACAAACCCAGGATCCCCGCTGCCCTGATAACCCAGGTCAGAATGACGTTTTCGGTCTGGCTGTCGGCGAACATCTTGTCCGAGGTTTCGCGGCCAGCGGCGAGCAGGAAGAGCGTGTAGCCATTTTCCGTGGTGTATTCGGCCAGGCGATCGCCACGCTGCATGGCCACGACGCTGACTTCGGGCAGCACGATCTTCTCGAAGCGGATCCGGGTGTCCCCGACCTCCGGCGCCTTCTCATCGGCGCCGAAATAAAGCGCCTGCGTGACGGCACGGCCTTCGCCGGGATAGCCGAGGGCTTCGGAAGCCTCGGCTGCCGTTTCAGCGGTGATCGGCAAGGCTTGCCGCGTGCCAGCCGAGGCAATCTGCGAGCCTTCCACACTGAAGGCACCCAGTTTCGCCGTCTCCACCAGCGTTTCCGTCGACGGCAGCCAGAATTCGGGGTTCTCATGCCCCGCAGATTCCTGGAATTTCGAGGAGTCCTGCGCATCCCCACTCCATTCCCTGGAATAGGTGTAGGTGGTCACGGTTTCTTCGCCGCCGCCCAGCTTCTTCTCGGTCTTACTGCTTTTTTCCTCGACCCACTGATACATCTCGACCTTGCGAGCCAGGCCAATCACGCCGCTCGCGCTGATTCCCGTGTCCGGGTCGACGACGTCAGCCTCCGGAACCACGCCGCTTTCGATATGCACCAGCTTGCCATCGAGCGCAGGGTCTATCCGCGCTGCATCGGTGCTGACGACGATCGACTGGCCTTCCACCAGCGACTCATACGTCGCGACCGATCGCCCTTCGTTCCAGAGCAGCGCGACGATTGCCACGATGACGAGAATGAAGCCGAATATGGCCCCCATCAGTGCCCCACCCAGACGAGAAAACCAAGATGTCGATGTCCTTGTTACCACATTCATGGCATCCCCCATTGCCTAGCGCCCTTACCGAGTTGCGAGTTTCTAGCAAGTTTTGTTGCCAGGGAAAGTTCTTATCTTGGGGGGATCGAAGGCGGGGCAGAACGTATTGCACATCCTCCGCCAGAGGGATCAGCCTCACGCAGGAGACTGATCCAAAAAGCAGACTGTTCTGGCCGGCGAACCAGTGACGTCGGGAATGGCTTAAGCCGCTTTCCAGTCGAAGGGCAGGGGGGCCTCGCGGAAGGCGAAGCGGTCAAGGTGGCTGGCCACCACGCCCTGATAGGTTTCGAGCTTTCCGGCATCTTCGGTCTCGATCGTGACCGTCAGGCTCGATGCATCGCTGTGCATGGATGCTGTTGCCTCGGGAAACTTCACCACGGCCTTGTGGTTCTGCTCGTCGAGCTCGACCTCGAGCTTGTGGGACCAGTGCTTGCAGAGCTGCTGCAGATATTTCCAGCCGTTTTCGGTGGAAACGGTTGTCGTCGTTGTTGCCATGATCAAAGCCTTTCGATCTTGCCGACCGCCTCGTCCAGAATGCGGGCGACCTCCAATTGCGTCTCGCGCGTGGTCGTTTCGCGCGACAGACAGTCGTGCAGGGCCTGCTTCAGGTTGTGCATGGCGCGACGCACCGGGGCTGCATCGGTTCTTTCGCTGACTTTTGCAAGGGCCGTCAGGCGTCCCATCGCGGTCGCGACCTCGTCGGCCCGCTCTGCGAGATGTGTCCGGCCGGCTTCGGTGATGGTCATCACCTTGCGCGGGCCGTCGCTCTCATGCTCTTCCGCGAGCCCCATGTCGAGAAGCAGCGTCATGGTCGGATAGACGACGCCGGGCGAAGGGGCATAGGCACCGCCCGACAGGCTCTCGATCTCGCGGATCAGGTCATAGCCGTGACGCGGCTGGTCCTCGACCAGCTTCAAGAGAACGAGGCGCAGCTCGCCGCCGTCGAACATACGGCGGCGTTCGCCACGCCCTCTGGGGCCGCCGAAAGGCCCGCCCTGGGGGCCGCCATTGCGCATAGCATGCATCGCCTGGCGAAAGGCGTGGAAGGGATTGCCGCATTCGCCGCGGCCGCTCTGGGAATGTCTCATGATCATCTCTCGTTCTGTTTGAATTGCATCTAAGATATATCTTAGATCGGACGATGCAAGGCCCGGCCATAAAAATCTCTCCGGGGTCATGCTGGTCCGGCTTGTGCGCGAGGACTAAGATCGCAAGAGGAATCGCTGAGGAGGGCGTCGATGAGCGAGAAGCGGCACGAATACCAAGTCACGGTCACCTGGCAGGGCAATGCCGGCACAGGCACCTCCGGCTACCGCGACTATGGACGTGATCATCTGATCTCGGCGGAAGGCAAGCCGGATATTCTCGGCTCCGCCGATCCGGCCTTTCGCGGCGATCCCAAGCGCTGGAACCCGGAAGATCTCTTTCTCGCCTCGCTGTCGGCCTGCCACAAGCTTTGGTATCTGCACTTCTGCGCCGTCTCCGGCGTCATTGTGATCGCTTATGAAGACCATGCCGAAGGTGTCATGGAAATGGATGCCAATGGTACGGGGCGCTTTACCGATGTCGTGCTTCGCCCCACCGTTACCATCAAGCGTGGCACCTTTCCGGAACTCGCGCTGGACCTTCATGGCGACGCGCACGAGAAGTGTTTCATTGCCAATTCGGTGAATTTCCCTGTGCGCTGCGAGGCGAAGATCGTCGAGGCGTGAAAGGTGAGGGCGGGGCAGGTATTGCCCGACGGAAGCTCTCCCGTCGACCACCTATATCGTCATGCAACGGGAAGACCTGCGAGGAGACCTGATGGTACAATTGCAGACGGCGAACCTGACGCTCGCTCCTTGTCGCTCGAGTGACGCTGCCGATTTCATCGCGCTGGAACGCGACCCGGACGTGATGCGCTTTCTGAACGGCGGCGCGGTCGATCACCAGAAGATCGATCCGGAGCAAGCGCCGTTCCTGATGCCGAGAGGCACGGAACCCTATGTGTGGACTGCACGCATGACGACCGACGGCGCGTTTGTCGGATGGTTCTGTCTGTTTCCGGAAACGGAGATGATCGCCGAGATCGGCTATCGCCTGCGCCGAGCGTGCTGGGGCCAGGGACTGGCGCCGGAAGGAGCCTCGGCGCTTGTCACATGGGGCTTCACCAGCGGTGGCTACGAAAAAATCGTGGCAACCACGATGGCCGTGAACCAGGGTTCGCGACGGGTGATGGAAAAAATCGGCATGAAACACACGCGCACGGAGTTTGCCGATTTTGCCGATCCCATCCCGGGTTCCGAACACGGCGATGTCTGGTACGAACTGACGCGCGGCGAATTTCTGGCGCGCTGAGATTCAGGCTCCTATCAGACACCTGCCGGCAGGAAGGAAATTCCTGCCGGACACCATTCTGCCGTTTCTGCCGGCCGCTGCGCTTGCTGCCTTACTGGAATGCCGTCTCGAAGAAGCTTCTGAGCTTGCGGGAATGCAGCTTCTCGGTCGGCATGGCGCCGAGCTTTTCCAGCGCCCGGATGCCGATCTGCAGATGCTGGCTGACCTGGGTCTTGTAGAAGGCCGTCGCCATGCCCGGCAGTTTCAGCTCGCCATGCAGCGGCTTGTCGGACACACAGAGCAGCGTGCCGTAGGGCACGCGGAAGCGGAAGCCGTTGGCGGCGATGGTGGCCGATTCCATGTCGAGTGCGATGGCGCGTGCCTGGGACAGCCGCTTTACCGGGCCGCGCTGGTCGCGCAGTTCCCAGTTGCGGTTGTCGATCGTGGCGACCGTGCCTGTGCGCATGATGCGCTTCAGCTCGAAGCCCTCATAGCCGGTGATCTCCTCGACCGCATCTTCCAGCGCCAGCTGCACTTCTGACAGAGCGGGGATCGGCACCCAGACCGGCAGATCGTCGTCGAGCACGTGGTCCTCGCGCATATAGGCATGCGCGAGCACGTAGTCGCCGAGCCGCTGGCTGTTGCGAAGTCCGGCGCAATGGCCGAGCATCAGCCAGGCATGCGGCCGTAGTACTGCGATATGGTCGGTGATTGTCTTGGCATTGGAAGGACCGACGCCGATATTGACGACCGTGATGCCGCCGTGCCCCTTCTTTTTCAGATGATAGGCCGGCATCTGCGGCAGGCGTCCAAGGGCGACACCTTCGATCGGTTCGGAATGGCCCGAAGGGGTGAGAATGTTGCCGGGCTCGACGAAGGCCGTGTAGTCGCTGTTTCCGTCCGCCATCAGCTTGCGGGCATAGGCGCAGAACTCGTCCACATAGAATTGGTAGTTCGTGAACAGCACGAAGTTCTGGAAATGCGATGCGCTCGTCGCGGTATAATGCGACAGGCGCGCTAGCGAATAATCGATGCGCTGTGCCGTAAACGGGGCCAGCGGATGCGGTTCGCCGGGCAAGGGCTCGTATTCGCCATTGGCGATCTCGTCATCGGTAACAGTGAGATCAGGCGTATCGAAGATGTCGCGCAGCTGCATGTCGACGAGGCCGCCGGCAGACGCCTCGACATGGGCGCCTTCCGCAAAGGCAAAATGCAGCGGAATGGGGGTTGCTGATTCAGACACCGTAATCGGCACCTGATGATTGCGCATCAGAAGCGCCAGCTGTTCCTTCAGATAATGCCGGAAGAGCTGCGGTCGTGTGATCGTCGTGGTGTAGATGCCGGGCGAGGTAACGTGTCCGTAGGAGAGACGGCTGTCGACATGGCCGAAGCTCGTCGTCTCTATGCTGACCTGAGGGTAGAAGGCGCGATATCGACCCTCGATCGGACCGCCCTTGGCCAGAGACGAAAAGGCCTCGATCAGGAAATTTGTATTGCGCTCGTAAAGCGCCGTCAGCGCGTCGACGGCCGCCGTCGCATCTGTGAAGACCTGAGGCGCAAAGGGCTCGGGGCTGATGGAGTTCTGGGGTGCTGGGGACAGGATTCGTGTGTTCATGGCGCATTATAGGAGACGAAATCTGACAAGCAAACGACGTCATGGGGGATGCGTCAAGATTTCTTCGGAGCCGCTTGCGCGCCTGGCTTCGATCAAAAGGTCGGGCGGCAGCTGTTGAGGCCGGTCGGCGCGCAGCTTGCGACGAGACCCGAAGAAAGATGCCGCACGGTCGGCTGAGTGTTGACGACGAGCTGCGCGAACATGAAGGCGAAAAGCGCCATGCTCAAAGAGATGATGGTGAGACGCCGTGCCAGCTTGGCCATGTCCTTGCTCCTTTCCGATCTGTTGAGACCGGTATAGCGGAGCGGGTCTGAATGCTGGCTGAGATGTGGGTTCATCTGGCATTCAGAAGGGTTAACTGAAATGCGGGGCGTCTGGAAATGCCTCTTCCCTCTCTCCGGCTTCTGGACATAATGGAAACCGGCGGGCACCGTCCCGTCCTGCTCTCCTTACCGAATGGCCTCGCCTTTGGTGCACCGTCGCCATGCGCCCCGCCGTCCGGCAACAGGGTTTCACCCATGACAGAAAAACACGACGTCGCCCTCCGGTTTGGGCGCATTGCCGCGACCTTGCCCGTCAAGGACATGGAGCGGGCCCAAGCCTTCTATGTCGATCTGCTTGGATTTCGAAAGGTCTTCGAGAACGGTAGCCCCGTCGGCTTCATGATCCTGCAGCGCGACGACGCCGAACTGCATCTCACGCTTCAAAAGAACCACAAGGCCGCTGACTTCAACATCGCCCACATGATGGTCGAGAATATCGACCGGCTGCATGACCTCGTGCAGCAACGAGGGTTGAAAGTGGTCAAGCGTCTTCAGGACAAGGATTACGGCCTGCGGGCCTTCGTCTTCGAAGATCCCGATGGCAATCGCATCGATGTGGGCCAGCCCCTGTGATCAATCCTTGAATGCAGAAGGGGCGCCGGTTGTAGCCGGCGCCCCTTTGCTATTTTCGAATGTCGATCGCTTCAGAGACGTGTCCAGGTCTGCGTCTTGCAGAGCACGGCCATGACGCACCCCTTCATCTTCAGCGAATTGCCGGAGACGGAGCCGGAGCCCGCATAGGTCTTGTCGGTTTCCGGATCGGTGATCTCGCCCTTGTAGCTGTCGCCGCTGCCGGACATCTTGCCGATCTGCTTGCCGTTGTGCTTGCCGCTCTTCAGCGTCACGCAATAGGCGCCGCCGCACGGTGCGATCTGGGCCGTGGCGCCGGATGCCGTTTTCCAGTTGCCTTCGATGGGCTCGGCGGCCTGGGCTGTGAAGGCCGAAAGCGCAAGGGCTGCCGCAATGATGATGGAACGCATGGTCTGATCTCTCCTCCCGAGATGATGGTCCTCTCCCGTGGTCGGAGACGGTCCTCTCCGCAGCCGTCCAACGGTTAAGAATTATCTTACGCACACGTAAAGGTAAAAGCAATCCGCCGCGAAATGCGAGCGGTGGAAAGCCTCAGATCGCAGCAAATCCTGCACTTTTGCGAAATGCCTTCGGGAAACATGGTGAAAAATCGGTTGATTTGTCAGCGTGAAGCTTTCGTAAATTTTGAGCGGAAATCCTTGGGTTGCAGGGGAAGCGATGCTTAACGGAATCCGAAGTTTACGAAGCTTTTGTACTTTGTTTTCAGCAAATTAAGGATGCATTTTAAGCGAGTTTTGAAGACCGTTTGGCATAGTGAACCCATCAAACGAGCAGGGAAAAACCCCGCCAAACCCAACCGATACGAGAATGACCGGACAAAGATCCGGCGCCGTTTCGGAAGGGCCCGCAAGGGAAAACAGGGACCACCGAGAAACTAGGCAAACAGGGACAAAACCAATGGCACGCTTTGAAATGCACAATTCCGAAAATGCCACGATGGGTGGCGAAACCCGGGCTGATGTCTTCCGCGACATGGGTCTGATGTATGCGACCGGCCGCGGTTGCCCTGTTGACCTGGTGTCGGCACACAAGTGGCTGAACATCGCCGCGATCAAGGGCTGCGACCGCGCCGCCGAGCTTCGCGCCGATCTCGCCCAGACGATGAGCAAGATCCAGCTCGCCGAGGCGCTTCGTGCCGCCCGCGAATGGATGACCATGCACTGACGAATTCCGGCCGCGATCGCGGCAGGAGAATGACAAGAATAACCCTGAGTGGGGAACGTGGCGGGGACCTTTGGACGGGGCCAGGGCCAACACTTTTCAAAGACCGCGACCGGCAGGAACAAGGCCGGCGCGGTCTTTTTCATTGTGGCGAGGTCAGTTGAGCGCCTTCAACACCTTCGGCAGTGCCACTTCGAAAAGGTCGAGATCTTCAGGCAGTCCTGCCGAGACCCGGATGCAACGGTTGAGCGGAGCGACGCCGGGCATGCGGATGAAGACACCGTGCTCCATTAGGCCGTCGACGATGGCCCGGGCATAGACCCCGTCGCGGCCGCAATCGATCGCGACGAAGTTGGTGGCCGAGGACAGGGGGCTAAGACCGTTCGCGGTCGCGATGCTGGCGATCCTGTCCCGTGCCGCCTTGATCCGCCCGACGACGTCGTCGAGATAGGCCTGGTCTGCGAGCGCCGCCAGAGCCGCCTCGGTCGACAGCCGTGGCATGCCGAAATGATTGCGGATCTTGTCGAAGGCCGAGACGGTGCCGGGCGTGCCGATGCCATAGCCGACACGGGCGCCCGCCAGGCCATAGGCCTTGGAAAAGGTGCGCGTGCGGATCACGTTCGGCAGGGCGATCAGCGCATCTGCGCATGGGATCGACCCTTCGGGTGCCGTCTCGCTATAGGCTTCATCGAGGATGAGAAGCGTGGTAGCGGGCAGGGCGCGGGCAAAGGCGACAATGCTGTCTGAATCCCACCAACTTCCCATCGGATTGTCGGGGTTTGCGAAATAGACGAGCGGCGCGTCTTCTTGCTTCACCAATGCGAGCAACGCGTCGAGATCTTCGCGGTCGTCCCGGTAGGGAGCGGTGACCAGGCGCCCGCCAAACCCGTTCACATGAAAATTGAAAGTCGGATAGGCACCGAGCGATGTGACGACAGGCATGCCGGGCTCGATCACCAGCCGGACGATCAGCCCGAGCAGGTCGTCGATGCCTTCGCCGATCACGAAGTTCTCCGGCTTCAGTCCGAGATGCGCGGCGAGCGCCACCTTGAGGGCATGGTTTTCCGGATCATTGTATTTCCAGATCTCGCCTGACTTCTCGGCGATTCTCGCGAGCACGGAAGGTGCCGGGCCGAAGCCGCTTTCGTTTGCGCCGATGCGGGCGCGAACCGCAAGGCCCCGTTGCCGTTCAATGGCTTCGGGACCGACAAAGGGCACGGTTGCGGGGAGCGAGGCGGAGAGGGGCGTGAAGCGTGAGAAGGCGGTCATTGCGAAGCGGCATCCGGAGGTCGAGAGCGATCCGCCCACCATAAGTGCCGCCGCAGCCGAAGCAAGCCGGATCCGCGGCGATCAGACCTCATCTGCCGGCAGAGATTTTCTCAGCGACCGAGGCGCGCACCGTTGCCGTTCTGGAAAGGCTTGAGCGGTGCATTGACGGCGTCGCCAAGCATGAAGTCGGCGCGGACAATCCGGTGCAACATGTGCTCGGAGATCGGTGCAATGAACTTCACGCCGACTCTGTTGCCGTTGCGATAGGCCTCGGCACATCCGATCCGGTCGGCAAGGCCGACGATCTGCAGATAATAATGAGAGGAGAGGCCAATCGCGGTCGTGAGTTCGATCGCTGCGCCGCCTTGCGAAATGTCGACCACTTCGCAGCTGCGGATCGTGATGCCTGTGAGGCCGGGGCGAACCGACATCACCTTGGCCGGCCGGCGGACATAGAAGCGCTCCCATTTGCGCTCGTACATTTCCGAGCGTACCCCAGCCAGATGCGTCGCATTTTCCATCGCCATGACCGGCTCCCCAAACTCTTCTGTCTCCCACTGTGAGCACTAATATTTGCAGTAGCATCAATAAGATCGCTCAAATTTTACCAATACTGAATATTCGGTTTCAACGGACGTCCCGGCAAGCGCAGGCCGCGCTGGCGCCCGCAAGAGGGCGCAAGCGGTGATCAGTCGGCGCGAGATGTCAGTGACTTGTTTCGAAGGAAAGCCTGACGACACGGTGCAGGAATTCGGGGTCGATCAACATGTTGAAGCCGACCGTGACCTTTTCGGCTTCGCGGCGGATCAGCGTGCAGCCGATGTCATCGTGAATGCCGAGGATCTCCAGAAAGAAGTTCGGGGGCACCTGGACATGCGGCGAGACGTCGAGATCGGCGCCATAGAGCGAAATCGTCCGGATGAGGCAGCGCTGCGACCGTGCCATGCTGAGATGGTGGCCGACAAACACGATCTTGCCGGGGCGATCGATCTTGAATTTCTCGAAGATCTGATCCCGAGGGATGTCCGATTTTGCGTCCGGTATCCTCTGCAAGGGCATGTTACCCTCCCACGGTGTCAAGTTAGAATGACATGCTAGCCGATGTCCGTTACCAGATCCTGCATGCAAACCGTAAAATCCAGACGAGCTTTCAAATTGGCAAGATTTGCCAGCTACTTCGTCAGTTGGCTGTTTGTGCCGTTTTTGGTCGGGAATGCCGTAGGTAGCAATCAGCGAGGATGTGCACGCCGTTTACAATGGGCGGTTTCGACCGGCGAGCCCCAGGCCAACTTGACCGCAAACCGCCACAAAGTTAGGCCTTGCTGCATCGCATCGTAGCCGGTCTTCAGGCAACGATTCTGATTTGGACGGCATGCTGCAGGGAGTGCGTCACGTGGCGGAGCGACTGGTGATTATCGGAGCGGGGCAGGCGGGTTTCGCTCTGGCCGCGAAACTGAGGGCGCTGAAGGACGAGCGGCCGATCACCCTTGTCGGCAACGAGCCGGTGCTGCCCTATCAGCGGCCTCCGCTTTCCAAGAAGTATCTGCTCGGCGACATGGACTTCGATCGACTGCTGTTCCGGCCCGAAGCCTGGTATGGCGAGAACGGGGTCGAGATCCGCCTGTCGACGCCGGTCGAAGCGATCGATCGTGACAAGCGCGTGGTCACGCTTTTCGACGGCAGCGAGATCCCTTATGAGACCCTCGCCATCGCCACCGGAGCGACGCCGCGCCGTCTGCCGGCCGCAATCGGCGGTGATCTCGAGGGCGTCTACACGATGCGTGACAAGGCTGATGCCGATCGTCTGGCCGAGGAGATGAAACCGGGCCATCGGCTTCTCATTATCGGCGGCGGTTATATCGGTCTTGAGGCCGCAGCCGTCGCCCGCAAGCTGGGTCTCGACGTCACGCTGATCGAAATGGCGGACCGCATTCTGTCCCGCGTTGCAGCTTCCGACACGGCGGATGCGATCCGCACGATCCACGAAACCGAGGGCGTGCACATCCACGAAAAGACGGGTCTGACCCGTTTGATCGGCGATGAGGGCAGGGTGAAGGCCGCCGAGCTCTCGGACGGCCGCGTCATCAACGTCGACCTCGTCATCGTCGGGATCGGTGTGACCCCAAACGATCGTCTGGCGGGTGATGCCGGTCTTGAGGTTCAGAACGGCATCGCCGTCGACAGTTTTGGCCGCACGAGCGACCCTGCCATCTTCGCCATGGGCGACTGCGCCGTTCAGGCATGGAACGGGGAGCAGGTACGACTCGAATCCGTACAGAATGCGGTGGATCAGGCCGAAGCCGTCGCAGCCGTGATCGCGGGTGGATCCGAGCCCTATCGCCCGAAGCCCTGGTTCTGGTCGGACCAGTATGATGTGAAGCTGCAGATCGCCGGCTTCAATCTGGGCTATGATCAGACGGTGCTCCGCCCCGGTACCCGCGAGGGAAGCCTTTCGATCTGGTATTTCTGCAAGGGCGTCTTCATCGCCGTCGATGCGATCAACGATGCCAAGGCCTATGTGACCGGCAAGAAGCTCCTGGAACTCAGTCGGCCGGTCGATCCTGTCTCGATTGCAGATCCCGCGCTCGACCTGAAGAGCCTGATGGTCTGAGGCCATGAGCCCGCCTTTGGGGCAGGGCAGGGAATGACACAATATAAAGATCAAGGGCCGGACAAAGCCGGCCCTTTTGCAACTTACATCACAATATGACTCACGACGCCGCCGCCCGTTCCAGGATCGGAACGCACATGTCGAGATCATGCGAAGCCAGATGGGCGTAACGCATGGTCATGGTGAGCGTCTGGTGGCCAAGCCACATCTGAACGCGACGGATATCGATCCCGCCCTGAACCAGACGGGATGCGCAGGTATGGCGCAGCACGTGCGGCACAACATCCTTGTCGTCGGCAAAGCCCACCGCATCCTTGGCGTTGTGCCAGGCGATGCGGAAGCGCTGCTGGTCGATCTCGGCAAACGGGCCCGAATATCGACGATCCGACGCTTCAATGGCAGCCAGCGCGCGCTGGGTGAGCGGTACCGAGCGCGAGCGTCCCGATTTTGTCACCCAGAAGGTCACGCGGTCTTTATGTATGTCACCCCAGCGCAGGTTCAGACCCTCGCTCAGGCGGGCGCCGGTATCGACCAGGAAGAGGCAGAACCGGCAATAGAGTTCGGAATGCGCCCGGATTTCGGAAAACAGCAGGTCCTCTTCATCCCTGTCGAGGAAGCGAATGCGACCCGCTTTCTCTTTCTGGCGCTTGAATTCAGGCAGACTGTGAACGTCTCCCATCTTGTTCGCCTTTCGCAGCAGTTTGCTTAAGGCCGCCATCTTTCGGTTGATGGTGGCATTGCTATTACCGCGTTTGCGCAATTTGCCGATCAATTGGTCGAGCATCTCGTCTGAAAAAGCCGAAAAGCTCGGAAAATCAAGGAGATCGTGAAGCTCTCCAATAAAATTGGTTACGTTATATTTGTGGCTGCCATTCATCCACAACAGGTCGCCATATTTGCCGAACAGTTCGCGCAAATTGGTTTCGCGCACCTCGTGCAGGATCGTTCCCTGTCTGTATTGATAATGTACCGAATAATCGGGCACGCCCACAAAGACGTCAAAACCCTTACCGGCCGGCATTTCCACCTGCATGTATCCCCCAAATTTCCCTTTGGCGAGCACGCGAACGGGCTCACCGCCCGTCCCCACAGGCGTAGATATCGTTATAACTTATAAAAAGTATAGTGCAGAACAGCACAAACTTTCGTGTTAAGCCCCTATCGGACTGTCTGAATGGATCGTTCGCGCTCCTTTCTGTTCTGACGAAGAGCCTGACTGATCCTGCCCAAGCCCTTGGCAGAACGCGTATTCAAGCTCATTCCGGAATGCGCGAAGGGTCCGGCTCGTGATGAAGCCGGACCCAACGCATTTTTTCGCTAATCGCTGTGGATTAGAACGAGCGGGTCAGGCGGACGAAGCCGTCCCAGTTGCCGTCAGCAGCGCCGTCGCGATCGAGGTAACGAACGTCAGCCGAAGCTTTCAGGCCGGAAGCGAGAGCGTATTCAACGAGCAGGTCTGCGCCCCACTGGTCAGCATTCGTGAAGCCAACGCTATCCCAGTAAACAACCTGCGGGGTGATCGACAGCTTGTCGGTTGCCTTGAAGGTGTAGGCAGCGCCAACAGTCCACTCGGAAGTGAAGTTGTAACCAACCGACTGACCAGACGCCCAAGCGGCGGCCAAAGCGAAGGTGCCAGGACCAACGTCAGCGGCGACCACGCCGGCGATCGCGCCTTCTTCCGAGCCAAAGTCATAAACGCCGTTCACGGTGACAGTGGCCACGCCGAGCGAAGCGGAACCAACGGCTTCCAGACCAACTTCGTTGCCAGCAAACTGGTCGGAGAGGTCGTCCACGCCGAGCCCGACCGTGAAGGCATCAGCCGAGTAGGTGTAGGAAACGGTGTTGAACTTGGCATTGCCGAAGAAGTCGTCAGACTCACCAGCCAGACCCCAGTCGTCAGCCCAGGTCAGCGAACGACCAACCTTGAAGCCGCCAACAGTAATGTAGGCCTGATCGAGCGTGATGTTAGCGCCTGTGGTCGTTGCGCCCTGGCTATCAGCCTGAATGCGGACGTAGGAACCGATCGTTCCGATTTCCGAGTCGTTCTTGGCGTCGAATGCCAGGCGAGCACGGACTGCGCTATCCCAGGTGTCGTTCGACGGGGTGCCGTAAGGAGCGTTGTTCTCGTTAGCCGAGAGAGTAACGCGGACTTCACCCGAGATCTTGAGGCAGGTTTCGGTGCCGGGGATGTAGAAGTAGCCGGTGCCGAAAGCGTCGCAAACGCGAACGTATTCCATGGGCTCGGGCTCAGCAGCGACGATTGCGTCAGCAGCCTGGGCGCCGGAAACTACAGCGAGAGCTGCAGCGGAGCCGAGAAGAAGGCTCTTGATGTTCATTATTGACCTCCAGTCAAGTTTCGTATGGGTCTGGGTTAATTGGCTGAAGGACAGCATTCCCTGCCCCATCCCCGTCGGTTTCAGAAGACGGACGATCCACCGCCTCGCTTCCGAGGTTGAAAATACAAAACCCCGTCGGTCATGCAATCACCAAAGAGTGGAATGGAGAGAATGTGGTCACCCTTCCACCCGGCCTGTTGCTGAAAGGCCACAAACTCCCTTGCGCCGCCCCATATCCATTTAGGTTTTGTTAAGAAAATCCAAAAAAAACCGCCGCTTACACAGGCTCTTGGGTATGCGGGGCAGGTGTTCGCATGCGGGTGGTCTTCTCATTTTGGCACAGGATTCCGCAAAAAGTTGCATTTAGAACCATGTCGGCTCGCCTCGAAGCTGCATCTTCGACAATGGCAGCTTCAGACCTTAAGCCTGAAAATCGGCAGCAGATGGCCGCCCGAGCGACAGAATCATGTCGTGAGGCGGGAACGATTCGGCTTTTCCTATGAGTGATGGGATCAACACCTGGCATTGGCGACCGCTCGCTAAAATGTTGAGAGCGGAGAAAAGGCCTTGCAATCACTGATTCAAGCAAATAATCAGGCGTCACCGGAGAGGTGGCCGAGTGGTCGAAGGCGCTCCCCTGCTAAGGGAGTATACGTCAAAAGCGTATCGAGGGTTCGAATCCCTTCCTCTCCGCCATTGTTTTACCCCTGCACATCACCATTACACTTTGCATATCGTTCGCACTGTCTCGAGCTTTTGCGCGAGCTTGCGCGCCTGGCTTCCTTCCACAGCTCCGTCAGAAATCCTGTTTCCCGAGACGCGCAACTCGCCGCCGCGTTGCCGACCAGATTCACGCGACACCAGCAAGCAATTGATAATAATAATTAAATTCTGAAATCACCTGGTGCGACCTCTATAATTGACTGGAGGTCAATAATGAACATCAAGAGCCTTCTTCTCGGCTCCGCTGCAGCTCTCGCTGTAGTTTCCGGCGCCCAGGCTGCTGACGCAATCGTCGCTGCTGAGCCCGAGCCCATGGAATACGTTCGCGTTTGCGACGCCTTCGGCACCGGCTACTTCTACATCCCCGGCACCGAAACCTGCCTCAAGATCGGCGGCGAAGTTCGTTTCGCTTACGACTGGAACACCAGCGACACCGTTGCAGCTCGCAACGCTGACGACTTCCAGACCCGCGCCCGTCTCGTAATCGAATCCAAGAACGACTCGGAAGTTGGCACCATCGGTTCCTACATCCGTCTTCAGGGCACGAGCGATGGTTCGCAGGGCGTGACCCTTGACCAGGCTTACATCACCGTTGGCGGCTTCAAGGCTGGTTACTTCCTGACCTGGGCTGACGACATCGGCATCTCCGGCGAAAACGACACGTTCATCGACAACGCGAAGTTTGACTCGGTCAGCTACACCTACTCGGCTGACGCCTTTACCGTTGGTCTCGGCGTTGACGAACTCCGTCAGGCTGACGGCGCATTCGGCATCCAGGGTCTGGCTTCCACGACCCTCGGCGCCGTAACCCTGACCCTCTGGGGCGGCTACGACACCAAGGCTGACGAAGGCTATGTCGTTGGTAAGGGCGCTGCTGCAATCGGCCCGGGCACGTTCGAACTCTACGCTGGTTGGGCTTCCGACCCGTCGGCTTACGTCGGCACCGTTGAGTGGACCGTTGGCGCTGCTTACGGCTTCAAGGCCACCGAAAAGCTGACGATCACCCCGTCTGTCAACTTTGTTGAGCAGTTCAACAACGTCGACTACGTAACCGGTGGCGTTCTGGCTTCCTACGCTGTTGCTTCGGGCCTCAAGGTTGACACCACTGTTGACTACAACAAGGCCGACAGCGGCGAGTGGACCGGCTTCGTTCGCCTGATCCGTTCGTTCTAATTCGATCTCCAGATCGAATAAGGGAAGCCCGGCCTTGTGCCGGGCTTTTCGTTTTTGAAGAGGTTTTGTGACGATCGCTGGTGCGCGATCTGCGGCAGGGTTCAGCTGCCCAGAAACGTGCCGATCGCTTCTGCAAGCCCATTGAGATGCAGCAGCGGAGCATGGCCCTGTCCCTTGGCCTCGACGACCGTGCATTGGGCATGTCGCTGAGCCATGTCATCAGTCGTGGCGCGGGACAGAAGCCGCGAGTGTTCCCCCCGCACCACCATCACTCGCTTGTCCGCAAGCAGCGCAAACTGCGCCCAGAGGTCGGGGAAGGGCTGGCTTAAGTCGGCGGCGCGAAACTGCGCGGCGATGGCTTGGTCAATATCTGCGGTGAGCTTTCCATCGATCTCGCGGTAGAGCGCCTGCGCCATGCCGGCCCAGTCGTCCGGCCTCAGCGCCGGAAACTCTGCGCCATGGGTGGCCTTGAGTATGTCAGCCGCTTCGGCATAACTTGAAGGCGCAGGCCGAGTGCCGAGATAGCCCTGAATTTGCCTCAGCCCCTCCGTCTCCAGCACGGGCCCGATATCGTTGAGCACCAGCCGTTCGATGCGATCCAGATGCGTCATTGCCAGCACATGCAGGATCAAGCCGCCGCGCGAGGTGCCGATGAAGGCGGCGCGGTCGATGCCTAAGGCGTCGAGCACGCTGACAACGTCGCCCGCTTCGACTGGGATTGTGTAGCGCTCCGGCTGCGGGTCCCGATCCGACAGGCCGCGGCCGCGCGAGGAGATCGCAATGATCCGCCGATCATAGGGCGGAGCTGCCAGCATCCGCGCGAGATCTTCGAAATCGAGCACATTGCGTGTGAGCCCAGGCAGGCAGACGATTGGCGTGCCGCCATTGTTTGCGCCATGAATGCGCACATGCAGGTTGAGTCCGTCGGGAACGGTGATGAAGCGGTCGATAACATCGGCCATGCGGCTCTCCTTCGCTGTGTCGAAAGAGAGCCTAGCGGAGCCTTCACCGCCGGTCACCAGGCAATAATGGACAGGGCCGGGCGCTTACCGGCCGAAGCGCAGGTCGTGCACGATGTCGGTCTTTTGCCCAAGCCGGCTCTTGTAGACCTGGTAATTCTCCATCACCCGCATGACGTAGTTGCGCGTCTCGGGGAAGGGGATCCGCTCGATCCAATCGACGACCTCGTCGATCGACTTGCCACGCGGATCGCCGTAACGCTCGATCCAGCCCGGCACCTTGCTGGCGCCGGCATTGTAAGCGATGAAGGTCAGCACATAGGAGCCGTCGAAGCGGTCGATCTGCTCGCCCAGATAATGGGCGCCGAGCGTGGCATTGAAGCCGGGATCATTGGTCAGCTTCTCCGGGCGATAGGCAAGGCCATGGCGTTGCGCGACAGCCTTTGCGGTCGACGGCAGAAGCTGCAGGAGCCCGCGCGCGTCCGCCGGCGAGATGGCGGTCGGGTTGAACGCGCTTTCCTGGCGGGCAATGGCATAGGCAAGCGCCTTGCCGGAGCCGGCAATATTGGCCGAGGACGGAATGACGCCGACGGGGAAGGCCAGCGCCGGCACGTCGATCCCCCGCGAATAGGCTGTCTTGCCGATCTGCAGCGCCAGTTGATGGCCGCCGGAGGATTTCTCCGCCCTTGCACTCAACATAGCGAGTTCGCCAGGGCTCTCCAGTTGATCGGCCAGCGCACGGTAGAGGCTTTGCGCCCGCCAGCCATGACCGGCCGCTTCGTAACGGGCAATCGCCTGAACGGCTTCGCGCTGCGCAAAGCGGTTGCGATCGGATTGGCTGGGACGCGGATAGGGGATCTCGATCCCCGGCCGGTCGAGGCGCGCGGCGGCGAGCTGGCCATAGAAGGTGCTGGAATGCTCGGCGGCGCGGGCAAAATACTCGCGCGCCTTGCGGTCGCGCGACACTTCCGCGGCGCGACCCAGCCAGTACCAGGCGCGGCTGGCAGTCAGCGGCCGGTTGGAAACCTCGAGGATGCGGGCAAAATGCCGGCTCGCGGTATCCGGATCGTTCAGCGCGCGCAGTGCAAACCAGCCGGCATGGAATTCCGCATCGGCAATATCGGTTGGCTGAGTCGCCACATGCCGGGAGACGATGCGATAGGCCTCGCGGACCTGACCCTGATCGGCAAGCCCGCGGGCAATGATACGCTGTTCGTCCCACCAGGCGCCGGTATTGACCAACTCGGCCCGATCACGCGGCATCTGCGAGAGTAGCTTGGCCGCTTCCTCGAATTTCTGCTGGCGGCGCAGGTTTTCAATGCGGATGAAGAGCAGCGCCGGATCGTTGCGCCACTTGCCATCCACGGCCTGGATCAGCCCGCCGACATTGTCGGCCTTCGAAATCAGCCCTGCCCAGGCGCGGTAGAGCGACTGCGCCTCACCGAGCGAGGCAAAGCGCTTCGCCTGGCCCACCCGCTCGCGATACATCAGATAGTCCATGCGGGCGCGGTGATCGGCGGGCCGCAGCAGGCCGGAAAACTCACCCTTCACCCGATCTTCCGTCGCTTCGTCCAGGCCCTCCGTGCGCCAGAGGTTGCGGATCAGGCTTGCAGCCTTGCTCCGGTCACCCGTCGCGAGATGCGCGCGTGCCAGAAGCATCGTGCCTTCGGTCGTCTCCGGCGCTGTATTGCCGAAGGCGGAAAGCACGGCGGATGGCGCCGGATTTTCGCGGAAAAGCGCCTTTTCCGAATTGGCGCGGAAGGATTTGAGCCCCGGCCAGCCCTGAAGCTGCCGCTGGGCAGCGGCGATTTCGGCCGCCGGTACGTCGCTCAAGCCGGACATGGCGATCGACCAGGTCAGCATCTGCCGGTCGAGCCCGGCGGGCATGCGGTCGCGGATCGCGATCGCCTGGGCGCCCTTGCGATCAGACAGAGCATCAAGGCCGGACTTCAGCCGCGGATTGGCGGCAGCCAGCCGCTCGCCGCGCGGAATGGCGCCGGTGGTCTCAAGCGACGGCGGTGCCGCCTTACTCGGTGCAAAGCCGAGCGGCTTCATAGGCGGCACAGGCACGTCGGAAAGCGCCTGCGCACTCGTCGACGACAGGACGAGCGCAAGACCGAGACCGAGGACAGAACGATAAGGCAGCGACATCTTCATCCACACACTATAACTCATGGCATCACACGAGAGAGTAGGCCGAGCACGCGGTTAACAAAAGCCTAAAGCCAGCGATCACATTCTCTCGAACGAAGCCTCGGAAAACTGTCACAAATCTCCTGCAGATGCGCTTGTCGCACCTGATGGTGCGAAGTAATGTGCCCCCGATTTAATCTGAGAATGCGGCCGAAGCGTGGATGTCGGCCCCCGAGGAGTTCATTGCATGTATCAGGGATCCATTCCCGCGCTCGTCACGCCGTTCACTGAAGAGGGCGCTGTCGACGAGCAAGCCTTCGCCGCCCATGTCGAATGGCAGATTTCCGAAGGCTCCTCCGGTCTCGTGCCGGTCGGCACCACGGGTGAATCGCCGACCCTCTCCCATGCCGAACACAAGCGCGTGGTCGAGCTCTGCGTCGAAGTGGCAAACAAGCGCGTGCCCGTGATCGCCGGTGCCGGCTCCAACAACACGCTTGAGGCCATCGAGCTTGCCCAGCATGCCGAAGCCGTCGGCGCCGATGCGCTGCTCGTCGTCACCCCCTATTACAACAAGCCGACCCAAAAGGGCCTGATCGCGCACTACAAGGCGATCGCAGAAGCCGTCGCGCTGCCGATCATCATCTACAACATTCCCGGCCGTTCGGTGATCGACATGTCGCCGGAAACGATGGGGGCGCTCGCCAAGGCGCACAAGAACATAGTCGGTGTGAAGGATGCGACCGGCAAGATCGAGCGTGTCTCCGACCAGCGCATTACCTGTGGCCCGGATTTCGTCCAGCTCTCGGGCGAGGATGCAACCGCACTCGGCTTCAACGCCCATGGCGGCACCGGCTGCATTTCGGTCACCGCCAATGTTGCCCCGCGCCTCTGTGCCGAATTCCAGGCAGCGACCCTGGCCGGCGATTATACGAAGGCACTCGCCTACCAGGACCGCCTGATGCCGTTGCACAAGGCGATCTTCCTGGAGCCCGGTCTCTGCGGCGCGAAATATGCGCTGAACCGCACCCGCGGCATGAACCGCACCGTCCGCCTGCCGCTGTTGGCAACGCTTGAGGCTTCGACGGAAGCCGCGATCGACGCGGCCCTGAAGCATGCAGGACTTCTGAACTGAGGGGATGACCGCTCGCCGCCCAGGCGGCGAGCGCAACGGCCTCGACCTGACCTTATCTTATCTGATCTGATCAGACGGCGGTCAGGTCTCCCGACGCAAGGCCTCGCGCAAATGGGCCTCGGCTTTTGCGCTGTCGATCTCGCGATCCCGAGCCAGCAAAAGCCCAATCAACCCGTCGCGCAAGGCCTCAAGCCGCAACGCTGCATCGCGCGGGGAGGCGAGTGACAGGCCCTGTTCTGCAAGGCCTTCGACGAGAAGTGCCGTGAGCCCGTCCCGCAGCCGATGGCGTGCCGTCTCCACGGCCTTTGCCAGCCATTCGTCTTGAGAGCCAAGACTTTCCGCCTCCATCCACAGGCGCCAGATCGGTTGTGCCTCAGGCGAAAAGCTCTCCTTGAAAAAGCGGTCGAGCGATTGTGCCGGGCTTTCCTTGGCTCGCCGCATATCCTCGGCAATGTCAGCGAAAATGACGCTCCAGGCTGCTGCGCGCAGTTCCGGCCAGCGGAAGTAGTGGTTCAGCAGGCCGGTCCCGACACCGGCTCGCTCGGTCACCGCACGGGTCTGAACGACAACGAGCCCCTCCTCCAGCAACAATTCGACCGTGGCAGCAAAAATCCTCTCCCGCTTGCTGATCGCGGGCGTGCCGTTTCGGGTCACAAGGGGCATGTCGATCTCAGGCTTGCCGGTCACGGGCGCCTCCACTTGACAGATTGAGCGGTCGCTCAATAAAATAGAGCAATCGCTCAATGGAGTACCCTCAATGACTCAGGATCGCAACCAGGCGGTGGATGTCGTCCGCGCCGTGGCGCTTATCGGGATCGCCGTGGTCAATCTGCCCTTCATGGCGCAGCCCATGGAGACCATGCTGGTGACGCCGGCCGCCGCCGTGGACCGGGTCGCGCTCTATCTTGTGGAGTTGGTGTTCCAGGCGAAGTTCTTCCTGCTGTTCTCCTTTGTCTTCGGCTGGGGCATGGAGATCCAGATCCAGGCCGCACAGCGCGCGGGCGCTTCCTTTGCCCGCCGCTTTTCCCGGCGTCTCGCCATGCTGGCGCTGTTCGGCGCCCTGCATGCCGTTCTGGTCTTCTCGGGCGATATTCTCCTGCTCTATGCCATGCTCGGTCTGATCACCTGGGCCGTCAGGGGCGCTACCAGCCGCAGGCTGTTGCTGATCGCCGGCGGCATGATCCCTGTGGCCGCCCTCTCGCTCATGGTGCTCGCCGTCCTCTTCGCGGAAATCCCGCTTCCGCCAGCCCATCCCAATCTCGGCGGCAGCTATACCGAGACGGTCCTGACCCGTTGGCGCGACTGGCCGCAGACTTTCTTCTTCCTCCTGCTCTTCCAGGGGCATCTGGCTTTCGCCGCCTTCCTCGCCGGGATCGTCGCCGCCAGAAACGGTCTTTTTGAAAGCGGAAATGCCCTGGCAAAAAATCTGCGACGCAAGGTTTTGCCGCTGCTCGTCCTCGGCCTTACCATCAATGCTCTCTATGTCGCGAGCGGCGCGTTCGGCGAGGCAAGCCCCGTCCTTGCTTCTCTCGGCTTCTGCAGCCTCGCCCTTGGCGGTCCGATACTGGCCACCGCCTATCTCGGCCTGATCCTCAGCCTGTCGGACCGTGTCCGCTTTCCCCGCTTTTTCTTGCTCGCGGGACGCAATTCGCTGAGCTGCTATGTCACCCAGGGCTTGCTCGCCGGCCTCCTTTTTGGCGGCTATGGCCTCGGCCTGTTCGGCACGCTCGGCAACCTTACGCTGCTTGCCCTGTCCTTCGCCGTTACAATCCTCGCCATGCTCCCGGTCGTCGCCTTCGCGAGCCGCTTCGGCCACGGCCCGCTGGAACTGCTGCTGCGCAAGGTCACCTATGGGTGAGGGGGGGCGCCTGCCGCTGTTGGCAACGCTGGAGGCCTCGACGGGAGCCGCGATCGATGCGGCGCTGAAGCATGCGGGACTGCTGAACTGAGGGGATGAGGAGGCGAGGTCGCGCCGTCTAGATCCGCACCCAGCAAAAGAAAAGGCAGGTTACCGAAAGTAACCTGCCAGTTTTTCATGAACCGACGAGAATCCGATCAGAATTCGAGCTCAAGTCCACTTTCGCAGAAATCGAACTTGGTAGGCTCCGACTCGCTGCCATCGGCATAGGCGGCCTTGACCCACTGCGTGCAGTTGTCGCCATTGGTGCTCTGATCCCAAGCGATGTCGACGGTCGCGCCCGGCTTGATGCCGCTTCCGATGTCGAAGTAACCCCACTCAGCCTTGTCTTCGGACACCAATAGCTGGGTGATAGCTGTGTTGGTCGAGTTCGTGGCAGTGAACGAGAATTCATCGGCATGAGCCGCAGTTACGGTCATGCCGTTAGCCGCGATGCCGAAAGCGATGGCCAGCATACCAGTACGAAGGCGATGGAATTTCATCTTGTGTCCTTGAAGCAATGAGAGTTCGACGCCGTCTTTTTTGCACCACGCTTTTTTAAAGTCGACGCAAATGAAGACATGCGGAGGGTTCCTCCCAAAAACGGTTGCTGGATGTTCCGATACAGCTGCTTTGACGGGAGAATTCGGCGCGCCATGCAACCAAGCCAGGGTTCCCGGTCGCCATACGAGGCGCGATCCCCCGCCCCAAATCCTCATCCACCTTTATTTCCCCCCCATCCTCCATTACATATCCCTGACAACAGCCACGCCCCGCCCGGGCGCAGGCGATCCACGACAAAATCCCGGGCGAAACGGAAGATTTGACCATGGCCCCCAGAGGCTCGCAGCGCACCGTCAACAAGATTGTCGCGGAGAACCGCAAGGCGCGTTTCAATTATGAGATCATCGACACCTACGAGGCGGGTCTGGTTCTGACCGGCACGGAGGTGAAGTCGTTGCGCGAGGGCAAGGCCAATATTGCCGAATCCTATGCCTCCGACGAGGGTGAGGAGATCTGGCTGATCAATTCGCATCTGCCGGAATATCTGCAGGCGAACCGCTTCAATCACGAGCCGCGCCGCCGTCGCAAGCTGCTTTTGTCCAAGCGCGAGATCAACCGCCTGCGCGCCTCGATCAATCGCGAAGGCATGACGCTGGTGCCGCTCAAGATCTATTTCAACGAGAAGGGCAGGGCGAAGCTGGAGCTTGCGCTCGCCAAGGGCAAGAAGCTGCATGACAAGCGCGAGACCGAGAAGGAACGCGACTGGAACCGCCAGAAGCAGCGCCTGATGAAGACGGGTTGAGTGGCATGTCCCTAGAATTCCTGAGACTGACCGTCGGCCCCTTCGTCTTCGAGGCCCGTTTCGAACGCGAAAAGGCGCCCGAGACCTGCCGCATCTTCGAAAGCTTCCTGCCGTTCCGCAACCAGGCGATCCATTCGCGCTGGTCGGGCGAGGCGGTCTGGGTGCCGCTCGGCGATTTCCAGTTCGGGGCCGGTTTCGAAAATCACACGGCCCATCCCTCGCGCGGCGACATCCTGCTTTATCCCGGCGGCTTCAGCGAAACGGAACTGCTCTTCGCCTATGGCTCCTCGCAGTTTGCGAGCAAGATGGGCGTGCTGGCCGGCAATCACTTTCTGACGGTGGTGAAGGGTGGGGAGCAGCTGGAGGCCATGGGGAAAATGGTGCTTTGGCAGGGCGCGCAGGCTATCACTTTCGAGGCGATGTGAGCGACGGCCGCGGCCGTGCCCCCATTCACAGGTTGCCCCGCATCATCAGCAGACGCAACGCATCCGCACGCGCCGTCGAGGGGATCCGGGCGGCATCTTGCGCGTCGAGCCCTATGTCCCTCAGCCCGTGCGCATCGAGGTGATTCACGTAGTTGACCGGTCCTTGGGCGCGGTGGCGAAAGAGCCATGCGACAGCGGTCATCAAAAGTGTGAGCGGGGCGCGTTGGGAGGCTTCGATGCCGGATGCGTTGAGCCACTTGTGTCTGGTTTGCATGGTGTCGATCCCCTAGAGCATTTCCGGCGAAACGGAGTCGCCTTCAATGCTCTATCTCTTTGTTTTTACGGAATTCCGGACGCAAAACCGCTTCGCGCTTCTGCTGCAATTGCTTTAGATGGCGATGGGCGACCGGGCACGCCCCGCCGTTGCGGTCGTATGTTCGGGAGGCGTTCGGCTTGCGGTCGTTTGATCAGTCCTTGATCTGTCCGGAAGGCATGGCTTCAGGCGTGGTCAGGGATTGCATGTGCCGCCGGTGCGACGCGGATGTGTCGACGGAGATTGCGCCCGTCGATGGCAAAGACAATGCCATGCGTCGCTCGTGCTCCAGCAGCCAGCGCTTGCGCCAGAGCCCTCCACCATAGCCGGTGAGGCCTCCATCGGCGCCGATCACTCGGTGACAGGGAATGATGATGGCGATCTGGTTCGCACCATTGGCGCGGGCCACGGCCCTGACGGCGCTCTCCCGGCCCAGATCGGCGGCGATCCCGGAATAGCTGCGCGTCTCGCCGGCCGGAATGTCCCGCAGGGCTTGCCAGACGTCGCGCTCGAAGGCGCTGCCATGTCCCGCGAGCCTGACCGTGAAGTCGGTGCCCTGGCCGCTAAAGTAGCGGTCGATCTCGTCTCTGACCTGTTCGATGACACGGATCTTGCCGAGCATCACGCCCAGCTTCTGGCGGGCCTGCAGTCGTGCGATCTCGGAAGAGAGGGAAGGGCGGTCGGTGAATTCCAGCAGATGCAGCGCATGGTCGTCGGCGATTGCGACCATCGTGCCGATCGGTGTCTCGAGGAAATCCGCCTTCAGCAGTGCCTGGCCGCGTAGGCCAGCCGGGGCCGTGCCGAAGAGCCGGGTGATCGCCGCGCGAAAACCGCTGCCGGACTCGTAACCTGCATCGAGCTGCGCCTCGATCACGCTCTCGCCGCCCGACAATGTGTCGGCACCGCTGCCAAGGCGGCGCAGGCGCGCCATTTCCAGAAAGCTCATGCCGAAACGGCGATTGAAGGCCCGGCGCACCGTGGAGGGATCGTGTCCGCGGGCGATCACGTCCTGCTCGCTCCAGCGTCGGCACGGATCGGCTTCCAGGGCTTCGACGAGGCCCGCGACAAGCGGGTCGTTGCCGCCGTGATGCAACGTCGGTCGGCAACGTTTGCAGGGACGGAATCCGGCACCGAGGCAGGCGGCGATAGTGTCCTCGAAGATGCAGTTTTCCGATTTCGGCTTGCGGGCGCTGCAGGTCAGCCGGCAGAAGACCCGTGTCGAGGTCACGCAGACGAAATGCAGGCCGTCATGGGCCGGATCGCGGCGGATAAGGGCGTCGTATAGGGTGTCGTGGTCGGGTTTTTGGAACAGCATGGCGGCACCATAACCCACCCCGCTCAACCCTGCCGCCGAAAATCGGGCGCCGATTTTTTCTCGCCGCTCGATCGACCGCAATCGGCGGTCTGCAGCGGGAAGGCGGCAAGGCCGGCAGCCCTGCTTCAGTGTTCGTCTTCGCTCGCAGTTGCCGGTTCCGGTGCGCGCGGGGTGCCGCGTTCGGACGGATCGCGGCCGATTTCGGCCTTCAGCGTCATCAGATCGATGAAGTGATCGGACTGGCGGCGCAGGTCGTCGGCGATCATCGGCGGTTGCGTCGCCATGGTCGAGACGACAGAGACCTTGCGGCCCTTGCGCTGCAGCGCTTCGACCAGCGTGGTGAAATCGCCGTCGCCGGAAAAGAGCACGAGATGGTCGACGGTTTCGGACTGTTCCATCGCGTCGATGGCAAGCTCTATATCCATGTTGCCCTTCACCTTGCGGCGGCCCATGGAGTCGGTGAATTCCTTCGCCGGCTTGGTGATCACCTTGTAGCCGTTATAGTCCAGCCAGTCGATCAGCGGGCGGATCGAGGAGTATTCCTGGTCCTCGATGAGAGCGGTGTAGTAATAGGCGCGCAGGAGATAGCCGCGCTTCTGGAAGGCTTTCAGGAGCTTGCGGTAATCGATGTCGAAGCCGAGGCTCTTGGACGCGGCATAAAGATTGGCGCCATCGATGAAGAGTGCAATTTTTTCACGGGGGTCGAACATTTCGATATCCTTACGTCAAATATGAACAGTCTCGGCAATCGGCAATCAAAACAATACCTTGCCCCTCCAGTTATGATCACAGTTTTACATTATGAAATGATCATATAAAAATCTATCTAGGGCATCGTCAGGTGCAATCCAAGCAGCCTGCGGTTGAAATGTGGTGTATTGAGGGCCTTTTCCGGCCTTCATTTTTGGGCTTGGCAGGGTGCCAGCACGAAAAACTTGAATTTGCCTGCCATTGCCTGTATCGCAGCCGTCAATCCCACGCATTCAAGATCGCAAAGGACAGGCAATGGCCCGTGTCACCGTTGAAGATTGCATCGACAAAGTCGAGAACCGCTTCGAGCTCGTTCTGCTCGCAAGCCACCGTGCCCGCCAGATCTCCCAGGGCGCGCCGATCACCATCGATCGCGACAAGGACAAGAACCCGGTCGTCGCTCTGCGTGAAATCGCTGACGAGACCCTCTCGCCCGACGACCTGAAGGAAGATCTGATCCATTCGCTGCAGAAGCACGTCGAAGTCGACGAGCCGGAACAGGAGCCGAGCTCGATGCTGGCCAATACCGGCACCGCCGGCAAGGGCGAGGAAGAGGACGAACTGCCGGAAACGCTCACCTTCGACCAGATGTCGGAAGAAGAGCTGCTTGCCGGTATCGAAGGCCTTGTTCCGCCGGAAAAGAGCGACGATTACTAATCGTCAACAGATCAGACTTAAGTCTTGATCTGACTGTAGGATGAACGTGCGCCAGTCGTCTCGACTGGCGCGCTTTTTCGTTTGTGGAGACGATCGGAATGATGCGGCAATACGAGCTCGTTGAGCGGGTGCAGAAATACAAGCCCGATGCCAACGAAGCTCTGCTGAACAAGGCCTATGTCTATGCCATGCAGAAGCACGGCAAGCAGACACGCGCCAGCGGGGACCCCTATATCTCCCACCCGCTCGAAGTCGCCGCCATCTTGACCGACATGCATCTCGACGAATCGACGATCGCGGTTGCGCTCCTGCACGACACGATCGAGGACACCTCCGCGACCCGTGCCGAGATCGACGAACTCTTCGGCGAGGATATCGGCCGTCTGGTCGAGGGCCTCACCAAGATTAAGAAGCTCGACCTCGTCACCAAGAAGGCCAAGCAGGCGGAAAACCTGCGCAAGCTCCTGCTCGCCATTTCCGATGACGTCCGCGTTCTCCTGGTGAAGCTCGCCGACCGCCTGCACAACATGCGCACGCTCGAGCACATGCGTGACGACAAGCGTGCGCGAATTTCCGAAGAGACGATGGAAATCTATGCGCCGCTCGCCGGCCGCATGGGTATGCAGGACATGCGCGACGAGCTGGAGGACCTGTCCTTCCGCTACATGAACCCGGAAGCCTATGAGACGGTCACCAATCGCTTGGCGGAGCTGTCGACCCGCAACGAAGGCCTGATCACCAAGATCGAGGACGAGCTCCGCGAGCTCCTGGTGGCAAACGGCCTTTTGACCCCCTCGGTCAAGGGCCGGCAGAAGAAGCCTTACTCCGTCTTCCGCAAGATGCAGTCGAAATCGCTCTCCTTCGAACAGCTTTCGGACGTCTATGGCTTCCGCATTCTCGTTGACGACATCCCCGGCTGCTACCGCGCGCTTGGCATCGTGCATACTCGCTGGCGCGTCGTGCCGGGCCGCTTCAAGGACTACATCTCGACGCCGAAGCAGAACGACTACCGCTCGATCCACACCACCATCGTCGGCCCGTCGCGCCAGCGCATCGAGCTGCAGATCCGCACGCGGCGCATGCACGATATCGCCGAATTCGGTATTGCCGCCCACAGCCTCTACAAGGATGGCGAGAACGGCGATCCGAGCGAGCCGCTGCAGCGCGAAAGCAATGCCTATTCCTGGCTCCGCCATACCATCGAGGCGCTGGCGGAAGGGGACAACCCGGAAGAATTCCTCGAACACACCAAGCTCGAACTCTTCCAGGACCAGGTCTTCTGCTTCACGCCCAAGGGCAAGCTGATTGCGTTGCCGCGCGGTGCCACCCCGATCGACTTTGCTTACGCCGTTCACACCAATGTCGGCGATACCTGCGTCGGCGCCAAGATCAACGGTTCGATCATGCCGCTGGTCACCCGTCTGTCGAATGGCGACGAGGTCGAAATCATCCGCTCCGGCGTGCAGGTGCCGCCCGCCGCCTGGGAAGAGATTGTCGTCACCGGCAAGGCCCGCGCCGCCATCCGCCGCGCCACCCGCATGGCGATTCGCAAGCAATATGCAGGCCTTGGCCAGCGCATTCTGGAGCGCACCTTCGAGCGCGCCGGCAAGGTGTTCTCCAAGGACACGCTGAGACCCGCGCTGCATCGTCTCGGCCAGCGCGACGTGGAAGACGCGATCGCCTCGGTCGGTCGCGGCGAGACCTCCTCGCTCGACGTTCTCAGGGCCGTCTTCCCCGACTATCAGGATGAACGTGTGACCGTGAAGCCCTCCTCGGACGAGGGCTGGTTCGCGATGAACAGCGCCAATGGCATGGTCTTCAAGATCCCCGGTCCCGCCCATCCGAAGGGTGATGTGCCGACAGCGGGCGATGGTCCGGATCCGCTGCCGATCCGCGGCCTTTCCGGAAACGCCGAGGTGCATTTCGCGCCTGCAGGTGCCGTGCCCGGCGACCGAATCGTCGGCATCATGGAAGATGGCAAGGGCATCACCATCTACCCGATCCAGGCTTCCGCCCTGCAGCGCTTTGAAAACGAGCCGGAGCGTTGGATCGACGTGCGCTGGGATCTCGACGAGGCGAACAAGTCGCGTTTCGTTGCACGAATCCTGATCAATGCGCTCAATGAGCCGGGGACGCTGGCGACCGTTGCGCAATGCGTTGCCCGTCTGGATATCAACATCCGAGTGCTCAACATGATCCGCATCGCCACCGACTTCACGGAAATGGGGATCGACCTCGAGGTCTGGGACCTTCGTCAGCTGAGCCAGCTGCTTGGCGAGCTCAAGGAACTCGACTGCATCTCGACGGTGAAGCGCGTTTACGACTGAGGCGATCTGCCGTCTCACAGACATGACCGGTGCGGATAATGTCCGCCCGGTCGCCTCGCAGCCGCCCTCGCTGCCTCACTTTTCATCACAATCCTGCCTAATTCGTAAACCTCGACCCCTTCGCTATGCGTTCCGCGCATGGCTGACGTCAGTTCTTGTCTCTGGTTGATTGTGCGCCGCACCATTATATCTCGGTCAACAGATGAAGACAAAGAACCGAGGACAAAACGATGTTTACTCCGATCCGCAAATTCGCCCGCGCCCTTCGCGTTCCGACCGTTGCAGAGCGTGAAATGAGCTACCTGAACGGCGCCCGCGATCTCGTCGACCTGGAATACCGCCAGCGCGAAATCGACCGTGGCATGTTCCGCCGCGGCTGATACGTCGACCGACCATATCTGGTCCATGCTGCGACGCCGGTTCTTGCCGGCGTCTTTGCTTTTTGGCCACCTTGATGGCCGCTTTTCCTTGCCCAACCCGTCCGGCATCCACTACATATCCCGCATGCTGTTTCGACGCAGGCAACCGATTTCCAGACTGACGAAGCTACGCGAGCTTTTTTGGCCGCGCCGGGGCTTCATCCGGTCGTTTCAATATCTGAGCAAACGAATCTTGCGCTTGTCGGCCACCCCGCATGCGATTGCCGCCGGCGTTGTGGCAGGCGTCGTCTCGTCCTGGACCCCATTCATCGGATTGCATTTTCTGCTCGCCTTCGCGATTGCCTATCTCATTGCCGGCAACATGGTTGCTGCTGCCATCGGAACAGCCTTTGGCAATCCTCTGACCTTTCCGCTCATCTGGGCCTCGACCTGGGAGGTCGGCCATCGCCTGATCGGCAAGGGGGTTCCGGTCACGGATAGTGTAGATCTCGAGAAAAAGTTTTCCCTTTCGGCCTTCGAGAGCATGTGGCATCCGATCTTGAAGCCGATGCTCGTGGGGGCTATCCCGCTCGCCGTCGTCAGTGGCGCGGTCATCTATTGCGTCATCTATTTCACCGTGGCGAAATTCCAGGCCCGTCGCCGCGAACGGCTTGCCGAACGCGCCCGTGTCCGCCTCGCCGAAGCTCTCCAGGGATCGAGCGTCTGACATGATCATCGGCATCGGCAGCGACTTGGTCGACATCAGAAGAATCGAGAAATCGATCACCCGTTTCGGCGAGAAATTCACCGCCCGCTGCTTCACGGACGAGGAGCAGGCGCGCTCGAATGGCCGCAAGGACAGCGCTGCCTCCTATGCCAAGCGTTTCGCCGCCAAGGAGGCCATGGCGAAAGCGCTGGGGACCGGAATTGCCGAAGGTGTCTTCTGGAAGGAGATGGGCGTCGTGAACCTGCCGAACGGCAAGCCGGGCCTGGAACTGACTGGTGGCGCCGCCCGATGCCTGGAACGCCTCCTGCCGGCAGGCCATCGTCCTGTCATTCATCTCACCATCACCGACGAATTCCCCTATGCCCAGGCATTCGTCATCGTCGAGGCCCTGCCGGAAAGCCGCTGAGTTAACTGGTCGCGCTGGTTGACGGGGCTACGCGGTTGCCGCGCTCGCCCGAACCGACTAGAGAGAGCAGGATTTTCGCAAGAAGGAACCGATCCGCGTGAGCGAAGAAAAGAAGCAAAGTGCCCTCTGGGAAAACGTCAAGGTCATCATCCAGGCCCTGCTGTTGGCGATGGTGATCCGGACCGTGTTCTTTCAGCCCTTTACAATTCCGTCTGGCTCGATGATGCCGACGCTGCTGGTTGGCGACTACATCTTCGTCAACAAGTTCTCCTATGGCTATTCGAAGTACTCGTTGCCCTTCTCGCCGGATCTGTTCGAGGGCCGGATCTTCGAGAGCGAACCGGAGCGCGGCGATATCGCGGTCTTCCGCTTCCCGCCGAACCCGAGCATCGACTATATCAAGCGGATCGTTGGCTTGCCGGGTGACCGGATCCAGATGATCGGCGGCGTGCTGCAGGTCAACGGTCAGCCCGTGCCGAAGGTTCAGGACGGCGTCTTCACCTCTGATTACCGTATGGATCCGGGCACCGACGTTCCCGTCTTCCGCGAAACGCTCGACAACGGCGTAAGCTACAACACGCTCGACCAGGCGCAGGGCACCCGTGGCGATGACACGCGCGAATTCATCGTGCCGGAAGGCCACTACTTCGCGATGGGCGACAATCGCGACAACTCGCTCGACAGCCGCTTCGATGTCGGCTTCGTGCCGGCCGAGAACCTGATCGGCAAGGCCTCGCTGATCTTCTTCTCGCTTGGCAACGACACCTCCTTCCGCGAAGTCTGGAAGTGGCCGGCCAACATGCGCTGGGATCGCCTGTTCAAGGTGGTCGAATGACGAATAAGAGCGTGGTCGGCGAAAAGGATTGGGAGCAGCTCGAAGCTGCGATCGGCCACAAGTTCGCCGACCGCGACCGCCTGAAGCGGGCGCTGACTCATGCCAGCGCCCAGGTCTCGCGGGGCAAGAAGGGCGACTACGAGCGGCTGGAATTCCTCGGCGACCGGGTGCTTGGCCTCTGCGTCGCCGAAATGCTGTTCAAGACCTTCCGCGACGCGACCGAGGGCGAACTCTCGGTTCGCTTCAACCAGCTGGTCAGCGCCGAGGCCTGTGCCTCGGTCGCCGACGAGATCGAGCTTTACCGCTTCATCCGCACAGGCGCGGACGTGAAGAAGATCACGGCGAAGAACATGCTGAATGTCCGCGCCGACGTCGTTGAAAGCCTGATCGCCGCCATTTATCTTGAGGCAGGATTGGAGGCCGCGCGCGGCTTCATCCTCAAATACTGGGAGGGTCGTGCTGCCCGCGCCGACGGCGCCCGCCGCGATGCCAAGACCGAATTGCAGGAATGGACGCATGCCAGATTTGGCAAGCCGCCCACATACAAGGTTGCCGATCGCTCCGGACCGGATCATGATCCCAGCTTCACGGTGATCGTAGAGATCCCGGGCCTGAAGCCGGAGATCGGCATCGAACGTTCCAAGCGTGCCGCCGAACAGGTGGCCGCGACCAAGATACTCGAACGCGAAGGCGTCTGGGCCAAGGCCTCCGACGCGAATTGAATGGATGATATGACCGATACCGAAACCCATGACGGCGGCGAAGCCACCGTCAACACCCCGACCCGATCCGGCTTCGTCGCCTTGATCGGCCCGACCAATGCCGGCAAGTCGACGCTGGTCAATCGCTTCGTCGGCGCCAAGGTGTCGATCGTCAGCCACAAGGTGCAGACGACCCGTGCCGTCATGCGCGGCATCGCGATCCACAAGAACGCCCAGATCGTCTTCATGGACACGCCCGGCATCTTCAAGCCGCGCCGCAAGCTCGACCGCGCCATGGTGACCTCTGCCTGGGGCGGTGCCAAGGATGCCGATATCATCCTGCTCCTGATCGACAGCGAACGCGGTTTGCGCGGCGATGCCGAGGCGATCCTGGAAGCTCTGAAGGACGTGCCGCAGCCGAAGATCCTGGTCCTGAACAAGATCGACCGGGTGCGCCACGAAGATCTGTTCACGCTGGCCGAGAAGGCCAACGAAGCGGTCAAGTTCGACCGCACCTTCATGATCTCGGCCACGACCGGGTCGGGCTGCGACGACATCATGGACTATCTGGCAGAGACCTTCCCGGAAGGTCCCTGGTATTATCCGGAAGACCAGATTTCCGATCTGCCGATGCGCCAGCTCGCAGCCGAAATCACCCGCGAGAAGCTGTTCCTGCGCCTGCACCAGGAGCTTCCCTATTCCTCGCATGTCGAGACGGAGACCTGGGAAGAGCGCAAGGATGGCTCTGTTCGTATCGAACAGGTTATCTATGTCGAGCGCGACAGCCAGAAGAAGATCGTGCTGGGCAAGAACGGCGACGCGATCAAGGCGATTTCCACGGCTTCCCGCAAGGAGATGTCCGAGATCCTCGAACAGCCGGTCCACCTCTTCCTCTTTGTGAAGGTGCGCGAGAACTGGGGCAACGATCCCGAACGCTTCCGCGAAATGGGCCTCGAATTCCCCCGCGACTAAGCGCAATCAAGCGAAGGGCGCTCAGCCCTTCGCCACGCGCCTTGCCACGAAGTCCGAAATCGTCGGTCCGATCAGGATGATGACGATCAGCCGCATGGTCTGCAGCGCCATGATGAAGGACATGTCGACCGGCGTGGTCGCGGCAATAATCGCGATCGAATCGAGCCCGCCTGGACTCGTCGCGAGATAGGCAGTCAGCGGGTCGATGCCATGCAGCGACCAGAGCAGGAAGGCAAGCCCGCCGCTGAACGCCATCAGCACCAGGATCGAGCCGACGATCTGGGGCAGGGCGCTTGCCGCATGCCTCAGGATCCGACGCGTGAAGGACAGGCCGATCCGCCAGCCGATCACGCCGTAACCCAGCGCCAGCAGCCATTCGGGCAGTTGCAGGGTGATATAGCCCATGACATGCAGAACCGTCGTTGCAACCAGCGGCAGGAGCATGGTGCCCGCCGGTATCCTAAACCGTGCGCCGACCATCGCCGCCGCAAGGGCAGCAACCAGCGTTAAGGACAGATCGAGCCAGTCGGTTTCCGGAAACCAGACGACGGCCTGCGCAGCACCGCCTTCGACGTTGAAGACGAAGGCCGCCATCAACGAGGCGCCGGTCGCGACAAAGGCGACGCGCAGATACTGCATGAAGGCGACCAGCCTCGCATCCCCGCCATGGGCTTCTGCCATCAGCACCATGGCCGAGGCGGCTCCCGCAGATGTCCCCCAGATTGCGGTTGTGCCCGGAAGGATCTCGGCTTTTGCCATGAAATAGCCGAGCAGGCTGCTCGCCGCGATGATCGCAAGCACGATGGACAGAAAGACCGGCCAGTCGTCTGCGACCATCGACAGCGTTCCCAGATCGATCGAGCGGGCGATGATGCAACCGATCAGCGAATGGGCGAAGATGTAGGGGTAGCGGTGAACGGAAAGCCGTGCGCCGTTTGTGGCCACGAGAATGGCCGAGACCATGGGCCCGAGCAGCAGCGCGCCCGGGATACGCGCGAGGAAAAGCCCGCCGGAGATCGCAACGGACAGGGCGAAGAGAATGAGCCAGCGAAGGGCGACCGGAAGCGGTGTCAGCAGGCCGGGTTGGGTAGGCGTCCCATGCTCTTTGTCCAAGGACATGACTGTCTCCGTCCTTCGTCTGAGACACCTTTGCCGGAAAGGGCTGGACGAAAGCGCGTTTTCATCAAATAAATGAGGTAGACCTCACAAACGAGTTTTATGAGCATGGCCTCGCAAAAGTCAAGTTCGGCCTCGACGCCGCAGGCGACGCCCGCGCCGACCGCCAAGGAGCCCAAACGCAAGCGCGGCATTGCCCGGGTCGCAAAGCTTCTTGATGCCGGTGCCGCCGTCTTCGCCGAGCAGGGCTACAGGGCCGCGACCATGACGGAGATCGCTGCTCGAGCCGAGGCACCGATCGGCTCACTCTACCAGTTCTTTCCCAACAAGGATGTGCTCGCCGACGCGCTCGTTGCCCGCTATGCCGAGCATGTCGAGGCAGCGCTGGACCGAATCAGGGCGCAGGTCGGAGACCTCGACGGAAGCCAGCTTGCCGACCGCCTGCTCGATGTGCTCGTCGCCCATGCTGCCGAGCGCAGCCTGGCGCTCAGCCTGCTCGATGCCCGATGGGAGCAGCCGGGTGTGCGCCCGGGCGTGCTTCGCGAAAGCCTGCGCAAGCGGATCACCGAGATCCTTACGCTCTGGCGCCCGCACCTGCCCGAGGAACAGGCCGAGATCATGTCGGTTGTGCTCTTCCAGGCGATGAAGTCACTTGTGCAACTGCATGAAGAAAAACGCTATCCGGGAAAGCCCGAAGCGATCGCCCATTGGCGCGGCTGGGTGCAACGCTATCTCGCGGACGTCTGACCGCTCGCGAAATTCCTCGCGCTTAAGCGGCCTCTGCGGTAAAACCTGATCATGCAATGGACAGACGAGGCAATCCTTCTCGGGGTGCGGCGGCATGGCGAAACAAGCGTCATCGCCGAGGTGATGACGGCCAGCCGCGGCCGGCATCTGGGCATGGTGCGCTCTGGTCGCTCACGCACGATGCAGCCGGTGCTGCAGCCCGGCAATCGTCTGGAAGTCACCTGGCGTGCCCGCCTGGACGAACATCTGGGCGAGTTTCGCATAGAACCTCTGATGCTGCGTGCGGGCCGGTTGATGGAAAGCGCGACCGCCGTCTACGGTGTGCAGGCGCTCGGGGCCCTGCTGCGGCTTTTGCCGGAGCGAGATCCCCATCCGCATCTCTTTCAGGCGCTGGATGTCATTCTCGATCATCTGGAGGAACCTGCGACGGCCGGCGAACTCTTCGTCCGCTTCGAGCTTGGGCTGCTGAATGATCTCGGCTTCGGGCTGGATCTGACCGAATGTGCCGCGACGGGCACGCATCATGATCTGGCTTATGTCTCGCCGAAGTCGGGCAGGGCGGTCAGCCGCGAGGCGGGCGCGCCCTGGGCGGACAAGATGCTGGCGCTGCCGGATTTCCTCACGCCCGGCACGAACCGGGCGGCTGATCCGGACAGCCTCGCTGCCGCCTTTCGGCTGACATCCTATTTTTTGGATCGGCATGTCTACGGGCCGCGGGGCCTGGAGCCCGGCGCGGCACGCGAGGGGTTCTGTCAGGCGGCGTTGAAAACCTTGCGTTCGCTGGAAGCGCCCGGCGAATTGGCCGCGCCCAGGAACACGGCCTGATCTTCTGGCGCCGATTTCGCCATGTGATCATGAATCGCGGCCTGTAGTTCGCTGATGTTGCGATAGCTACCGCCGTCGAGGTCGATGACCGGATATTTGACGGCGATGAACTTGACCCTGTCGCCATCGGGTATGGTGATGCCAACCGGGATCCCGGCATATTCGATAACTTGCTTCTTCATAACGATATTCCCCGCCCATGCGCGCGGCACGGCGTTGTGTAAGGTGTCGATGAAATGGAATCAGTGCTTGCGCAGCGTCACATTCGACAGATGCAGTCGGGATGGCGTTTCACCATCACGAGGCGCGGGGTCGGCTGCCAGGATCGGATGGCATCAAGAAACACAACTTGCATTTCGCTGACCTCCTTCTTTGGCTGCGGCCTTCAATAGCGAGGCCGTACATGGTTCGTCGTCAGGATCCGAACCAGCTCGCACAAGGTAGGTGCTGGCTCGGAATCCGTCAACGGGCGGTGCGGGAAAAATAAAATAATTTTCTGTGACAGTCTTGCTCAGCTGAAAACACAGGAATTTTGATCCGGCACGAGCGAAATGCCGAAATATGATCTCAGTTTGGGCAAAATTACGCCACGCCCGTTGCCGGGCGTTCGACGGCTTGTTCGCGGATCGGCCAATGCACCACAGCCGCGAAGATGCCGAGCGCCACACCCAACCACCAGACCTGGTCATAGGTTCCGAAGTGGTCGTAGAGATAGCCGCCCATCCACACGCCGAGGAAGGACCCGATCTGGTGGGAGAGGAAGACCAGGCCTCCGAGCAGGCCGAGGTGGCGCGTGCCGAACATGATCGCCACGAGCCCGTTGGTCGGCGGCACGGTGGAGAGCCAGAGCAGCCCCATGACAGCGGCAAAGACAACGACCGAGGCCGGCGTCTGCGGCAGGAGCAGGAAGAGCGTCACTGTGATCGAGCGACCGATATAGATGAAGGCGAGGAAATAGGGTTTGGAATAGCGCTGCCCGATCCAGCCGGCCGCCAGCGAGCCGATGATGTTGAAGAAGCCGATCAGCGCCATCGCGATCACCGCATAACTCGCCTCGATGCCGATATCGCCGAGATAGGCGGGGAAATGCGCGGTGATGAAGGCGACCTGGAAGCCGCAGACGAAGAAGCCGGTCGTCAGCAGAAGATAGCTCTTGTGCGCGAAAGCTTCTTTCAGCGCCTCGGCGATCGTCTGCTGATACTGGTTGCCGGACTGCGTGCCCGACTGTGCATTGCCGCGCAGCGGAAAGGCAAGCAGCGGCACGACCAGCATCATGACAGCGATGATCACGAGACTATCCGACCAGCCGAAGGCCGAGATGAAACCCTGGCTGAGCGGCGCAAACAGGAACATGCCGGCCGAACCCGCAGCTGTCCCAATGCCAAATGCCATCGACCGCTGTTCCGGCGTCACGTTGCGGGCAAAGGCCGAGAGAATGACGCTGAAAGAGCCGGCGCCGATCGCAAGACCGATCAGCACGCCACCGCCCATATGCAGCCAGATAGGCGCCGAAGCATTGGCCATCATCACCAGGCCAGCGGCATAAAGCACGCCCGACATGACCAGCACCCGACCCGTGCCGTATTTGTCGGCGAGCGCCCCGAAGAACGGCTGGCTCAAGCCCCAGAACAGGTTCTGGAATGCCATGGCAAGCCCGAATGTGGAGCGGTCCCAACCCCGGTCCGCGAGCATTGGCAGTTGGAAGAACCCCATCGCCGAACGCGGCCCGAAGGTCATCACCGCAATCAGCGATCCCGCAAGAATGATAAGCCAGGGCATGGCGGGACGGCTGATAGCGTTCATCGCGGATTCTCCTTTGTCGATCACACACTAGTGCAGTCGGATCATGAGCAGAAACGCCTTTTGATGAACTGGCCATCAGGGGATTTGATGGATGTCAGGGGGGGCGGGTCGGTCCGACCGAAGGGGACCGCGGGATGTCGCGCCACCTCTCCCCCTTGTGGGAGAGGTTACAAAATCGAAGGCTTAGCCCGATCAGGGCTAAACTTCAGATTATGTTGGTGAGGGGATCGGTCCTGTGGACGCAGACTCACGGCCCCCCTCGCTTGCGATTTCAGATGTTTAGCCGTGGCTTCCGCCACGACTAACTCATCGAAATCGCTTTCTCCCCCACCAAGGGGGAGATGGGCGCCGCAAGCTCTGCTGACCCCGTAATCTCACCGCTGCTTGATCGCCCAAGCCTCGCGAGTGCCGAGCACAGACACCGTATCACCAACCCGCACCATACCCTCGCCCTGCGGTACCGCGTTCCAGCCGAAAAGCACCCCCGGCACGCGGCGATCGGCAGACATCCGGATGCGGCCCATGGCCGGCATCGGGTTGGCGCCCTCGCGCGATCCGGTCTGCTGGTCCTGAGTGGTCATGATGCAGCGCGGGCAAGGTTTGACGAAATCGAAGCGGACGCCGCCGATCTCGAGGCCGGTCCAGGCATCTTCCGCCCAGGGCTCGTCGCAGTCGACGACGATGTTCGGGCGGAACCGATCCATGCCAATAGAACCTTCGCCGTGCCGCTCCATGTCCTCGTTCAGCGCGCGCAAGGAGCCTGATGTCGTCACGAGGATCTGATAGCCGTCGGCAAAGCCCATCGGCGAGGCTTCTCCGGCCCATTCCACGCTCGCCTCGCGGCGGCTTTCCTCGTCGATGAAGGCGAGTTTCACCGGCCGGCCGAACCAGTCGGAAAGCTTGGCATTAACGCTGTCATGCGCCATCGCCGCGCTGACGGTCGAGCGCCAGATGGTGACATCCATGCGATTGTCCGGCTGCGGCGGCGCGACCATCATTTCACGCCCGTCATTCAATCGAAGCGTCAGATAGGCGGCGGCCGGGAGCGCCGTGAGGCGAGCAAGGTCGGGCATTTCCCGCTGGGTGATGAACTGGCCATCAGGATCGACCAGCATCATGCGCCGGTCGCCGGAGAGGCCCATGGCATCGATGCGCGCCTGGGGAAGCGCAATGCCGCGCCCGCTCTTGAAGGGATAGATGGAGAGCCCGGTCACTTGCATGGATTAGCGTCCTTCAGATTTCGTCGCGGAAGAGGGTCAAGAACAGATTGAGCCGCTCGTGCCGCTCCTCAGCCAGCTTTCGGCCGGTCGCCGTCTGGAAGCCGTCGGAGAGCTTCAGGAGCTTGGCCGGAAAGTGGTCGATCGCATAGGAGCGGTCGTCGAGCGGGCGGTTCTCGGCGCTGGGATCGCCGGGGTGGTAGAGGCCGGAACCCATCCGCCCGGCGATGTAGAAACAGCGCGCTACGCCGACCATGCCAATCGCATCCAGCCGGTCGGCATCCTGCAGCATCTTCGCTTCCAGTGTCTCCGGCTTGATGTTGGCGGAAAAGCTATGGGTGAGGATCGCATGCGCCACGGCCTCGATCCTCTCCTTCGGCCAGCCAAGCGCGGCAAGAATGCCACTTGCCTTATCTGCGGCCAGCCGCGAAGCCTGCGACCGGAGTGGCGAGCTCTTCTCGACCGCGACGCAGTCATGTAGCAGAACGGCGGCGGCGAGGATCTCGGCATCTCCACCTTCGCCGGCCTGAATCTTCAGCGCATTCCTGAAGACGCGGTGGATATGGGCAAGGTCGTGCGAGCCATCATCCCCCTCGGTCGCGTGATCGAGGAGAACGGCGGCGAGCGCATCGTGGGGGGCGAAGTCAGAGGCGGTGAGAAGGGCGGTCAAACGTTGGTTCCCCGTTTCGGCTGGCCGCATCTAGCCCCGCAAGGCCAAACTGTTCAACCGCCCTTGATCAGATCCCCGTCGGCGCCTCGTCCTCGTCCACGGCTGGCGATCGGCTCGACTTGCCGCTCAAGATCCTCTGATAGAAGAGCCCGATGCCGATCAGCACGAAGCCGAGACCGATGAACGAAAGTGCCCGTAGCACGCCTTCGAGATTCGCCATGTCGATCAGGAAGACCTTGGCGACTGTCAGGATGACGATGACGGCAGAGGCGATGCGAAGGCTTCTCGCATCGAAGCGCGAGCCGAGCGCCAAAAGCCCGACGCCGATCGCAAGCCAGGCCACCGAATAGCTGTAGGTTTCCGCCTGTTCGAACCCCTTCCAGTAGGCGATGAACTCGCCCTGCCAGAAGCGTCGCACCGACAGTGTCACCCAGGCAAAGCCGAGCAACGCACCGGAAAGTGCCAACAGAATGACATAGGGAAGGGGGCGCTTGTCGCGGGCGTAGAAGGCGAGGCCCGCATAGGCGAGGCCAGGCAGCAGATAGCCGATCAGCAGCAGGTTGATCAGCGGCCAGCTGCCACTGCTCTCGCCAGAAAAATAGGGATTGAGCGCGCCGAGATGCAGGCTGATGGTCTGCGCTATGGCAAGGCCGCCGGCCAACATCGAACCGTAGCGGAAGACGTGGCTTGGTGATTTGACATTGAGCGTCATCAGGATACCGGAGAGACCCACCACCAGCAATGTGTAGATCGACTGTTCACCGAGCGTCGGAGCGGAGGCGTCGAGCACGCCGCCATTCATCGCATGACGGACCAGGATTGCGACCGCCAGCAGGCCAAGAAGGCTGGCCAGGCCCTGAAGCGCGTTGCGAACCCTGAGGCCCGGCCAGTTTCGCATCTGATAGGCCGAGAGAAGCGCCAGCAGTGCCGGAATGCCGTAGCCGGGCAGCAACGGGTTGAACACGGGCGTCCGCGACAGCGCATCCGGCCCGACCAGCGTCGGATCCCAGAAGATGCGGAAGAGTACGCCAACGAGCGCAGCCACCATCACCCAGGGCAGTCCGCTCCACGCCCGTTTGCGGGTCGCCATCAGATAGGTAAAGCCGATGAGCGCCAGCAGGATCGTGGTTACAACGCCGTCGGTCAGGCAATGCAGCGCGAGCACGAAGGCAAAGAAACTGCCGAGAAGCAAGATGTCGACCCCGCGCCGGAAAGCGGGCAGGGCGCCTTGTCGATAGAGATATTCACAGGCTGCGAGCAGCACGGAGCCGAGGCCGAGCGCAAAGAGGCCATGCACCCAGTCCCGCGCATAGGTTCCGTAAAACAGGAAGCTGATGGTCGCGAGCGTCACCGGCAGGACCGCCACGATCACCGCCCAGACCGTTGCGAACAAGGGCTCATCGGCAAAGCGACGGCGGTTCTGGGCAAGACCGATAAAGGCGAAGACGGCGGCAAGCACCAGGAAGATCAGCATGACAGGTCCGCCGAGGCTGACCACGGCCGTTTCCTCCCAGCCGAAGCCGAGCAGCAGGACCTGCGCCTGGGCGATCAAGCCGGACTTTACCACGGCGCCGATCAGGGCGCCCACGGCCGCAAGTACCGTTGGCCAGAAGGCGCCATGGCGCGCACTTCCCGCAGCGGCGAGCGCTGCGACCAGAGCGGCGAAGGCAAAGAGCGGCAAGGAGACCGCCGGTCCGCTGTCCAGCATCACGAGCGCCGGTATTAGCACCGCGAGCGACAGCGTGATGTCGAGCGCAAGCGGACCCCAGGCCATCCGCCGACCAAGGGCATCGAGCGACAGAGGTGTGCCGGGCTCCGCCGGATCTTCACCCTTCACACCCGGCCAGATCAGCATCCAGGCCGCGATCATGGCGATCAGCGACAAGGCAATCGGCGTTATCTCGGCGGAGTCAATGAGTGCCACGAGCGCCCAGAGCCCGAGCAGCACCTGGGCAATCGCCGGCACGATCAGCCAGCCCTTGATCCGCGAGGCGAGCGCCGTCGCGATCTGGGCGACGGTCAGATAGATGAACAGTGTCCAAAGGCTCGGCGCCGTGGTCGAGATCAGAAGCGGCGTCAGCATCGACCCGACAAGCCCGAGCCCGGCCAGAGCCTGCCCATGGAGCAGCGAAAGGCCGAGCACACCGAAGGCGGTGAGCCCGAGGAGCAGGAAGGCGAGAGTGGGGCCGATGAATTCATAGATGCCGTGGGCGGCATAGATCGCCCCGAACAGCGAGACAGCGCCCGCTGCCGTCAGGATGCCCGGCACCATGGCATTGGCATAGAGGGCTTCGGCCTTCGGCAATGCCTTTTGGCGGACCAGTTCGCCGGCGGCGATCAGGAGGAGGCCGAACAGGGCGGCAAGCGTCAGTCGCACGCCAGGGCCGAGCAGACCGCTTTCGATCGAATAACGGACGAGGAAGACCCCGCCGAGCGCCAGAGCCAGTCCGCCGGCCCAGACGGCCCAACGTGCGCCGAGCAGATTTTCCAGGCTCTCTGCGGGTGCGGCGGCGGTGGCTCTGCTGCTGGCCGCCGTGGTGAGGGCGGCAGCGTTTTCTTCCGGCAACGAGGCTGGTGCGCTTTGATACGGCGCTCCATCGAGTGCTGCCGCCTCCGCAACCAGGGTCTCTGCGGACGTCTCCGGAAGGACGATCTCAACCGGCTCTTCCGGGCCCACCTGAATGGCAGATGGCGTTGCTGTCGCTCCGCTCACCTTGAGCAGCCGCTCGCGGACCTCCCCGAGTTCCCTCTCAAGGCGGTCGATACGTTTGGCGGCGCCCCGGTTGATGACAAAGAGAACGCCGATCAGGATCAGCGGCAACAGTTCGAACATTTGGCCTCACAGAGCCGTGCCTCAAGGAGCCGCCAAACTAACGGTTTTCTCGATCAGGGAAAGCGTTTCTCATCACGCCGCGGTCATGGCCGACCTTGCGAGGCGCGAAGACGGGGTTAAAACCTCCCTTGCAATCGAGGGCGAAACTTTCTACATCCGCAGTACCGGCGATCGCCGGTTTTCTTTGGCGCTTGTTATGCTCAAATTGAGCATAAATAATGGAGGAGATGGCCATGGAAGCGCAGCACCCGGTGCAAACCACCCGCACGTCCCGCACGGCAGCCGAGCGTTTTGGCGTCTGGGAGCGCCCGGATCTCACCTATACGCCGGCCATAGCCAGGGAGACCGAGCACCTCTACGAGCGTGTCCGCGATTTCATCCCCGCGATCGAGTGGCCCATTTTTGCGCCTTACATCCATGCGATCAACCGGCTGAAAAAGGAACGCGGCGCGGTCATCCTGGCGCACAACTACCAGACGCCGGAGATCTTCCACTGCGTCGCCGACATCAAGGGCGATTCGCTACAACTCGCCCGCGATGCCGTCAGCGTCGATGCCGAGATCATCGTCCAATGCGGTGTGCATTTCATGGCCGAGACCTCGAAGCTCCTCAATCCACAAAAGACCGTGCTGATCCCCGACGGCCGCGCCGGTTGCTCGCTGTCGGAATCGATCACCGGTGCCGATGTCCGCCTGCTGCGTGAGCGTTATCCCGGCGTGCCCGTCGTCACCTATGTCAACACCTCCGCCGACGTGAAGGCTGAAACCGACATTTGCTGCACCTCGGCCAATGCCGTCGACGTGGTCAACAGTTTCGACAGCGACACCGTGCTCTGCATCCCCGACGAATATCTGGCGATGAACGTCGCCAACCAGACGAGCAAGAAGATCCTCACCTGGAAGGGCCATTGCGAAGTGCATGAGCGCTTCACGGCCGACGAACTTCTGGAATACAAGCGCGCCGATCCGCGCATCGAAATCGTCGCCCATCCGGAATGCCATCCGAGCGTGCTTGCCGTCTCGGACTATGCCGGGTCGACCAAGGGGATGATCGACTACGTCAAGACGAAGCGCCCCGCCCGTGTGCTGCTCGTTACCGAATGCTCTATGGCCTCGAATATCCAGGTCGAGGTGCCCGAAGTCGACTTCGTCAAACCCTGCAATCTCTGTCCGCACATGAAGCGCATCACCCTGCCGAAGATCCTCGACAGCCTGCTCTTCATGACCGAGGAAGTGACGGTTGATCCGGCGATTGCCGGCCGCGCACGGCTTGCCGTGGAGCGGATGATCAATCTGAAGAATTGAATACCGGCCGGCCGGGGAGGGCTGAATGCCAACCAATCTTGAATCCATGCGGCCGCAATCCTGGCAGGGCATCGACGATATCGTCATCGTCGGTGGTGGCCTGGCTGGCCTCTTTTGCGCGCTGAAACTGGCGCCACGCCCCGTCACGGTGCTGGCCGCCGCCCCGATCGGGCAGGGCGCGTCGTCGGCCTGGGCGCAAGGCGGCATTGCTGCCGCCATGAGCCCCGGCGACAGTTTCGACAAGCATCTGGCCGATACGGTCTCAGCCGGTGCCGGGCTGGTCGAGGAGAAGATGGCGCGGCTGATGATCTCGGAGGGGCCGGATCGGGTGCATGATCTGCTCGCCTATGGCGTGCCCTTCGACCGCGATCTGGAAGGCCATCTTCTTCTGTCGCGAGAGGCCGCCCATTCCGAGCGTCGGATCGTCCGCGTGGCCGGTGACAGGGCGGGTGGCGCGATCATGGAGGCGCTGATCTCGGCTGTCCGCCGCACGCCGTCGATCCGCGTGATGGAAGGTTATGTGGTCGAGGAACTGATTGCCGAAGGTCGCTTCGTCTCCGGCGTCATCGCAAGGCCTGATGCCGGCCAGTCGAAGACGCGCGTCGCCTTTCCTGCGCGTGCGGTGGTGCTCTGCTCCGGTGGCGTCGGTCATCTCTATTCTGTGACCACCAACCCGGCCGAAGCGCGCGGCACGGGCGTCGGCATGGCGGCGAAGGCCGGCGCCATGATCGCCGATCCGGAATTTGTCCAGTTCCACCCGACGGCCATCGATATCGGCCAGGACCCGGCGCCGCTCGCGACCGAGGCCCTGCGCGGCGATGGCGCTGTGCTCGTAAATGCGGCCGGCCATCGTTTCATGACCGATCTGCATGTGGACGCGGAGCTTGCACCGCGTGACATCGTGGCCCGCGGCGTCTTTGCCGAAGTGGCGGCCGGCCGCGGCGCCTTCCTCGATTGCACCAAGGCGATCGGCAAGGATTTTGCCAAACGCTTTCCGACCGTCTTTGCCTCCTGCATCGCCGCCGGCATCGATCCGGTGAGCCAGCCCATTCCGGTGGTCCCGGCGGTGCATTATCACATGGGCGGCGTGCTCGTGGATGCCGATGGCCGCACCTCGCTGGATGGCCTATGGGCAGCGGGAGAGGTGACCTCGAGCGGCGTGCATGGCGCAAACCGTCTCGCCTCCAATTCGCTTCTCGAAGCCGTCGTCTTTGCCGGTCGGATCGCCGAATCGATCAAGGGCATGCTGCCGGAATCGGCCCTTTACGAATGGGGCACGAGCGCCGGCGAAAACGATGACCTCGTCACTGTCGAAGACAGCCCCGAGCTCAAGGACCTGCGCGGTCTGATGAGCCGCCATGCGGGCGTCATCAGAGACGAGGCGGGGCTGAAGGTGCTGATCCGTGAACTGGTGGCTCTGGAGCGCAAGCGCCCGCGCGTGCGCTTCTCCAACATCACGGCGACCGCCAAGCTGATTGCCGTTGGCGCCTATCTGCGCAGGGAAAGCCGTGGCGCCCATACGCGCGCTGATCATCCGCATCCTGAGGAAGCGCAGCGTCATCGCACCTATCTGACGCTGAAAGATGCCGACCGCATTGCCGCCGAACTGGCCGGCTGAGGAGACCACGCCGATGACCACGAGCTTTCGCCCTCAGCTTTCGCCCCTGATGATCGAGGACCTCGTCCGCAACGCACTCCTTGAAGATCTGGGCCGTGCCGGGGATATCACCACCTATGCGACGATCGGGCCGGAGAAGACGGCGGTGGCCGATCTGAACAGTCGCGAAGACGGCGTCGTCGCCGGACTGCCGCTGGCGGAAGCGGCCTTTCGCCTGATCGATCCGTCCTTGCGCTTCGAAGCCTTTGTGGCCGATGGCGATACGGTAGCGCCGGGGCAGGCGATCGCCCGCGTTTCCGGCAACGCCCGGTCGGTCCTGTCGGCCGAGCGCGTCGCGCTGAACTTCCTCATGCATCTCTCGGGCGTGGCCAGCTACACGGCACGCTTTGCAGCCGAGATCACCCATACCAAGGCGCGGGTGACCTGCACCCGCAAGACACTGCCGGGGCTAAGGGCTGTGGAGAAATACGCGGTGCGTCTGGGTGGCGGTTCGAACCACCGCTTCGGGCTCGACGATGCGATCCTGATCAAGGACAACCACATTGCCGTCGCCGGTGGCGTCGCCTCCGCGGTCCATGCCGCGCGCGCCTATGCCGGCCACCTCGTGAAGATCGAAGTTGAGGTTGATGGTCTGGAGCAGATGCGCGAAGCACTCGGCGCACGACCGGATGTGATCCTGCTCGACAACATGGGGCCGGATCTGCTGCGCGAGGCGGTCGCGATCAATCGCGGGCATCATGGCCTGGGCCTGGCTGACTACGCCTCGGATGTCCGGCGCGTGGTCCTCGAAGCCTCGGGGAACGTCAACCTGCAGACGATTCGACCGATCGCCGAGACGGGTGTCGACTATATCTCGACCTCGAAGATCACCATGGCAGCCCCGACACTCGACATCGGCCTCGACATCTCGCTCCGCTGAACTCACGACAAAGTTTGCGGATTGTTTTGCGGTGCAGCACGCACTGGGATCCCGCGCGCACTGGAAAACCCATGTGTGCCAAGGCCTTGCTGATATATCAGCATTTGCTTCGCTAGTTATTACCCGTGATTCCTGGTTTTTGACCGCCAAAACCGAATCCCCTAGCCCTTTGTCATGCATACAGTTTGTATCGCATCGGGGTAATGCAGACGGAACGACGACTGTGTAAGGGGCAAGTATGACGACGACACTTTTGAAGCCGGACAGCGCACCCCTGGGCAGGGATGCCCGCCATGATGCTTCGATACCTGCATCTTTTACTAAAAATGATCTAGCAATCGCTTGTGACGGACGTCACTCCGACACGACATCTGCTCGCGACGATATTTCCCCTGTGCGTTCAACGCTTGTGACGCAAAAGTCCGTGTCCGGCTCTGAACAGGTGCAGGCGGACCCGGAAGCCGAGACCACTGCGGGCATGACCGAGGACGACACTGTCAGCGTGCTGGAAGTGCTTGCCGAAATGCAGCGTATCATCGACCGGCACCTCGAAAAGACTGCAGGGCAGCAGAGCGAAAGCTGACCCCGCTGCCTCTCATTTCAAAACCTGGGTTGCACCTGTGGCGGCAGGTGACGCTCAGGCTTCCTTCGCCCGAGCGTCGACGAAGCGTTCGGGTAGGGCGACCATTTGCGGCGAGCCGTGATAGGTCACCTGCGGGAACGGGATGGAAATCCCGTTCTCGTCGAAGGACTTCTTCACCTTCTTGATCATCTCGCGTGACGTCGACCAGAAGTCTGAAGCCGCCGTCCAGTACCACAGCGTAATGACCACCGCGCTGTCGCCCAGCTGGTCGACATGGGTGGAGATGGCCGGATCCTTCAGCACCCGTGCATCCGCCTCCGCGTGATCGCGCATGATCTCCTCGGCCAGGTCGATGTCGTCATTGTAATCGATGCCCACCTTCAGTTCGAAACGTCGGGTTGGAAGACGGCTGAAATTGGTTATCGGCACATTCCACAGCGTCGAATTGGGCGCGAGCCGGTATAGGCCATCAGGCGTCTTCAGCTCCGTGGCGAACAGTCCGATCTCGACGATGGTCCCCGATATCGAGCCCGTATCGATGTATTCGCCGACGCGAAATGGACGCAGCACCAAAAGCATGATGCCGGCGGCAATGTTCTGCAGCGTGCCCTGCAGCGCAAGGCCGATGGCAAGACCGGCCGCACCCAGCGCTGCGATGATCGAGGCGGTCTGGACGCCGAACTGGCCAAGCACGGTGACGAAGACGAGAATGAGGGCGCCGTAGCGCACGACATTGGCAAAGAAGCGCGCCAGCGTCTCGTCGATGCCGCGCACGCGCATGAGACCGGCATGGGTCCACCGGCTGAGAAGGGCGGCAAGCCACCAGCCGATGAACAGGAGAAGAAGCGCTCCGACGATAGAGAAGGAATACTGGACGGCAAGCTGGCTTGCCTGCGCCAGTGCTGCCTGTGTCGCGAGGATCGCTTCGTTCGTATCCAAATCCATGCCGTACTGCTCCTTGGGCTATTGATGTCCAAGGCCTAGATGGGGCAGGGGGAGGCGAGGTCAACCGCTGGTCCGGCCTCCGACCTTCAGGCCTGGAGCCGGACGCTCTTCGAGCACCTGGCGACGGAAGCGGAAGAGTGCCGCCGGCCGGCCACCGGTGGCGGCCTGTGTCGACCCCGTCGCTTCGACCAGTTCGGCGCCTTCGACCAGACGCCGAAAATTCTGCTTGTGCACGTGGTGCCCGGCAATCGCCTCGACCGTGCCCTGCAGTTCGGTGAGGGTGAACTCCGGCGGCATCAGTTCGAAGATGACAGGCCGATACTTGATCTTGCTGCGCAACCGGGCAAGCGCCGTCGCGGCGATCCGCCGGTGGTCATGGCGCATCGGCCGCCCCAGGGTGACCCCCGTTTGGCATCGCTCGACGCGCCCGTCCTGCACGGCTTCTTCGACCAGCCCTGCCTCGTAGAGAAGCTCGTAGCGCTCCAGCACATGTTCCTCGTCGAAGGGGAAGTCATCGAGACCAAAAGCAAGTCGCAGCCGTGAGCGGCGCGAGGCGGCCGACGCCTCTTCTGCCCATGCGGTCAGCGCTGGCAGGATGACACGGTCCAAGAGAGCCGGTCGCCCCTGCCGCCAGTCCTCCCAGGGAAGATATCCGTACCAGTCACGCCACCGGGCTCCGGACAGTTCCAGCCGTGCATCGCCGTCGGTGTCGAGCCTCGTCAGCGCGAGATAGCCGACCGACACGATATGCGGCCCCTGATCGCCGGGCATCTTGTGGCGGCCGCGATCCCCGAAGGTATAGAGCTGCTCGATGTAGCCCAGTTCGAGCGCCGTTTGTGCTTCGACGGTATGCCGAAGCGACATTTCCATCGTCCGGTGCCGGTTTGGATCGAAGGGGCCGAAGGGCAGCGCATCAAGTGCGTTGCCGTCCTCTCCGACCACGAGCAGGCGTGGGGTGCGGGCGTTGATGGCGACGATCGCGGCATTGAGCCCGATCTCGATCTCCGCCGGTGCCGTCATGACTGGATGGGTTCCCTTGAGGGAAGCGGCAATACAAACGGAGTGTTGCCGTCGGCATCGGTGCCCCGCCCCAGCGCCTTCACCGCCTTCGCGAAGCGTCCGCCACGACCGAGCATCTCGTCGCCGATCTCCACCAGCCGCATGTTGGGCGTGGCAAAGGACGAGGCTTCGCGCAAACGCTTCGCCAGCGCGTCGTCGTCATCGTCGGGAGCAACCGCAAGGCTTGCGATCATCGCCGCTGCCGGGGACCGCGACACGCCCATCCAGCAGTGAACGACAAGCGGCTGGGTCTGATCCCAGGCCTTTGCGAAACCGATGATCTCGGCGACATGTGCTTCCTGCGGCGCGATCAGATCGCCGGTCCCGGCAAAGCTGATGTCGTTCATCGCAAGCTTCAGATGCCGCTCGGCCTGGATCACCGCCGGCCGGTGAAAATCCTGATTGGCAGCGAGCAGGCTGATCATTTCGCGCGCCTTGTGACGCACAGCCATCTCGGCAATTCGGGCGAGCGGTGAAACGACGATGACGCTCATGCGCTGGCCCAGGTCGTCGACTGCCTGCCGGCCTCGATCTCCTCGAAGCGTTCGAGGAACTTTGCCTGTGCCTGATAGGCGGGCAGCGGTTCGATCAGGATCGTGTCGCGGGTGAAGCCCTTGGGCTGGCCGAACAGCTTGCGGGCTTCGGCCTCGGCGAAGCCGGCGAGCACGGTTGCCTCGAAATAGGCAGAGATCATGTCGGCTTTCTTGATCAGGTCCTTCAGCGCCGCTTTCGGATGGGCAGGCAGGCCGAAGCGCAAATGGATGGCCGCCTCCAGGCGTTTTTCCACGACCTTGTAGCCGCCACCGACGACGGCCTTGAACGGCGAGATCATGTCGCCGATGACATATTCAGGCCCGTCGTGCAGCAGCGCGACCATCAGATCGTCGGCCGTGGCTTTTGGATTTGAGCGGCGGAAGATGTCCTCGACGATCAGGCTGTGCTGGGCAACGGAAAAGGCATGATCGCCGGAGGTTTGCCCGTTCCAGCGTGCGACACGGGCAAGCCCATGGGCGATATCGGTGATCTCGACATCAAGCGGCGAGGGGTCGAGCAGGTCGAGACGCCGACCGGAGAGCATGCGTTGCCAGGCACGGGCGGAGGGCAGAGCGGCAGCCGAACCCATGTCAGGCCTCCTCGGCCGAGCTGGGGAACGTCAGTCCCGTCCAGCCGGGAAGGGCAACCGATACCGGCACGTCACCGACAAGAATTGGCTCGCCGGCTGCCATGGCTTCGCCGGCCTTGTCGATGCGGACAATCGCAAGCCCGCGCTCGCCTGCGACGGTGCCGAGCGCGCCGATCGTCTTGCCGGCAATGGTGATCTCTGAGCCGGACGCGGGAAGCGGCGCTTCGCCAGAGACGATTACCACGCGCCGCCGTGCGGTCGAGCGATGCTGCATGCGCGACACCACTTCCTGACCGACATAACATCCCTTGCGGAAGGAGACACCAGCCGACTTGTCGAAGAGAATGTCGTGCGGAAAGGCATCCTGAAGCGCGTAGTCCTGCCCCGATTCCGGCACGCCGTGGAGAATGCGAAGCGCATCGTAAGCGCCCCGGTCGCCAGCACCATCGATCCGGCCCGGTTGGCGGCGAACCTCGGTTCCGGCGAGCGCGAATCGATGATCGGCGGCGCCGTCGCTGGCCTCGCCCCAGATGACCGTCGCCCCCGTTTCCGGCAGCGTCTCGATCGTCACGGCAGCGCGCAGCTTGTACATCGTCATGCGCTTGACGAAGGCTTCCAACTGATCGGCGCGGATATCGATCAGGAAACCGTCATCGCTGCGGGAGATCAGGAAATCATAGAAGATCTTGCCCTGTGGCGTCAGAAGCGCGCCTGGACGCCACTCATGGGCCGCAAGTGCCCCGAGATCGGTGGTGATCAGATTCTGCAGAAAGTGCTCGGCATCCGCCCCCGTTATTCGGACAAAGGCGCGATCGGGCAGGAAGGCTGAGGGCATGGGGTCCACCGGGCTGTTTCGATGCCGACTGAGTTAGGCGCTGCCAGTCTAGACGACAAGCAGTTCCGATCACAGCCCACAGTTTGGCCGACAATCTGGATCGTGGTCAGTCGCCGACGGAGAGGAACTTCCAGCGGCCGTCGGGTGTGATGCCGACGCGGAAGAAGTTGTAATTGCCGTATTCCTGCATCTCCGCGACGTCACCGGCCGTCACGATGCGCAGCAGTTCGACCTTCTCCTGCGGCGTCAGCAGGCCAAGCGATTTTCCGACGAAATAGGGCCAGACATAGGCCTCGTCCGCCGTGCCCTTGTCGAGTTGCACGAAGCCGGTGGAGAAAATATCGAGCAGGATCGCCAGGATCTCGACGCCGTCGCTATCGCCGGAGATCGCCTTCAGCGCCTCGATCGGGTCCTGGTCCGGCGCTTGAAGCGGCACGACAGTCTGGTCCGGACCAGGGTTCATCAGCGGCTTCAGCTTCGAGATGTCACCAGTCTTTGCGGCCTCAATGATGAGTTCGCGCATCCGTCGCACGGGTTCCGGCGCCTTCTCGATGTCATAGATGACTTCGGCCGGCGGACCGGCGGGCTCGACGCGCTCGGCATCTTCGACCTGTTCCGGCTCAGGTGAACGGATCAGCGGATCCGGATCGGGGATCACCGGGATCGAATCCTCGATGACATCAAGTTCATCGCTCGACGGCGGCTCTGACGATTCGGCGGCAGGCGGCGTGATATCCTTGATGTCGGAGAGGGCGAAGGCAGGCAGAGCCGTCACCGTGGAGGCAAGCATGAGCGTCAGCGCGCTCGTCAAGCGGAGGAGCCTGACCCGCGACGAGATCATCATTGTGTCCCTCGATTGCTGTCTTACTGAAGCTGGCGTTCGGGCGAGAATTCGCCGGCGAGCAGCCGGGCCTTGAGCGCGTCGAGAACAGCCTCGGCGCCATGTTCGCCATGAATGCGGATGGTCTCGCGCATCGCCAACGCAAAGGACGCCTCGGCGATGATCTCGGGCTCGATTCCGTCGGCCATGCCGTCTGCCCAGGCCTCGTTCTGGTATTCCAGCGCAGCCTGCATCTTCTCGTGAACGATCATCTCGTCGATTTCGTTGCGGCGCGGTTCCATGGGCATTCCTCGAAGCACTTACTCAGTCCTTAACGACCCTATCAGCCTTTTGCCAAAACGACACGGGGGCAGACCAAAAGAGGTGAATTAATCGTTAATTTCCGAAACGTGCGGTAATTTCTGTGGCAAGTGTTGCGCCTTCGATACGGTAATTCTGCTCTGCACGAACTGCGGCCGGCGTGCAAGAGGTATAGACGGAGGCGAAAGAACGGTAGCCTCGGTTGTAGGCAGCCGTCATCCGTGCCCGGCGCTTCGGCTCGGCGCGCGTTTCGGCGTCCAGCAGGCCCTGCAACGACTGACGCCATTCCGGTTCCCCATCCGCCTTGCAGAGATTGCGCAGGTAGTGAACGGCTCCGATGATCTCCGAAAGCCGCGCGAGACGGTCATCGTAGGGCGTCGGCTTCTCGGTGTCTGCCACGGGCGGAACGATGGCCTCAGTGCTGCCCTGCGCAGCCACCGGGCCGGCGATTGCCAGAAGAACTGCTGCGAGGAGGAGGGACTTCGTTATCTTCCTCATGCTGCACCCTCGCGCGGGGTCGCTGACGACAGGCGCAGGATGCAGTCGCGCACGCTCTCGGGGATGGGAAGCTCAAGCACTTCCTCCGGAAGAAACCAGCCTGCCTCTAGCGCGTCGCTTCTAGCTTCCGCTTCGCCCGTCGCATCGGCTTCCACCTGGAACACAGAAAGCAGGAAATGGCTGCCCGCGACGCCGGCCTCCGGCAGAAGCTCGACCGTCTCGAATAGACGCGGATTACGCCCGACGATCCCGGTTTCCTCGAACAGCTCCCTGAGTGCCGTTTCCTCCGGCATCTCGCCCGGCTCGGCGCGCCCCCCCGGAAAGGCAAAGAGATCCGCCGCCGGCGGATTGCCGCGCCGGACAAGGAGATAACGCCCGGCCCGCTCGACGATGGCGGAAGAGGCGAGGCGAGGCATGCTCATGAACTGGAAACTCCGGTCGAAAGATCGCACCGCGGCGACGAAGCAGTATGCCCCGATTATCGCGGGCTTTGCCGCCCCCTGCAAGCATCGCGTCACGCCTTGACCCTGGCGGGTGGGACTGCCATCTACGTCACATGTGCGGACGTTTTGCCCTGACTGCGAGCCCGGAAGAAGTGGCGGAGATACTCGGCGTGATGGAGCTCGAGGGCTTTCCGCCGCGCTACAATATCGCGCCGACGCAGCCGATCCTCGTGGCGGTGGCGTCCCCGCCTGCGGAGCCCGGTTCGAACCGGCCGGATCGCATGGCGGTGCTGGTGCGCTGGGGCCTCATCCCGTCCTGGGTCAAGGACCCCAAGGAATTCACATTGCTGATCAATGCCCGTTCCGAAACGGCAAACGAGAAGGCATCCTTTCGCGCGGCGATGCGGCACCGGCGTATTCTGGTTCCAGCCTCCGGCTTCTACGAATGGCACCGGCCGCCAAAGGAGAGCGGCGAAAAGCTGCAGGCCTACTGGATCCGCCCGAGGAACGGCGGGATCGTCTGTTTCGGCGGGCTGATGGAAACCTACATGTCGAAGGACGGCTCCGAGCTCGATACTGGCTGTATCCTCACGGTCGGCGCAAACAAAGCCATCGGCGAGATCCATGACCGTATGCCCGTGGTGATCCAGCCGCAGGATTTCAGCCGCTGGCTCGATTGCCGCCATGGTGAGCCGCGCGATGTGGCAGATCTTCTGCAGCCCGCAGCGGAGGACTATTTCGAGGCGATCCCGGTGTCCGACCTCGTCAACAAGGTCGCCAATGTGGGTCCGGAACTCCAGACCCCAGTTGCGCTCCAGCCGAAAAAACAAAAGCCCATCGCGGACAAGTCCGGCGACGGGCAGATGAGCCTGTTCTAGGCAATTTCCGGGACGGGAAGCGAGCTTCCCATGCACAGAATTGCGGTCTTCCTGAAAGCCTTCAGGCGATCTTCGGTGCCACCTTGGGCTTCAGCATGAGAGCTGCAGCGAGAACGGCCTTGAGGCCGACTGGGCGGTACTTCGCGGCGAGATTCTCGTTTGCCGGCTTCTGCTGCTCGGCTTGATTCTCAGTCGTCATCATCATGTTCCTTGGAGTGTTTCCTGACCGGTGTTTTTTGTTTGCGGCTCTCTCTGCGGAGATCATGACAAAAGCGTGGCCGTTGCTGTGACACAAATCAAATTTGAAGAAAAAGAGTAGATATGGAGAGCCCCGCGCAAGCTTTTCGGCTTGGCGGGGCTCAAAAATACTTCAAGCTTGAACGAAAATGCCGGTCAGACGCCCCGATCGATCTCCGAAAGCCCCTTTTCCGCTGATTCTTCGCCAATGGTCAGCGTGCCGTAGCGACGGTGCCAGTTTCGGGCGCCGAACGGCAGCGAGCAGAGATAGAGAAGAACGCTGACAACCAGCACTTCCCAGGTGAAGCTCATCAGAAGCGCCACATAGAGCACGACGCCGAGAATCATCGGCAGAACCAAATCGCGGCGGATGTGGCTCGTCTCCGACTTGCCCGACCAGACCGGCAGGCGGCTGACGAGGAGATAGCCGATGACGACGGTATAGGCAGTGCTGGCATAGGCGAAGATGCCGACCGGTGCCACGCCGAGAAAGCCGAGATAGACCGGGAGCAGCACGAGGGCAGCACCCGCAGGTGCCGGTACGCCGACAAAGAACTCCGACTGCCAGGGTGCCTTGGTCTCGCGCTCGTCCATTACGTTGAAGCGCGCGAGCCGAAGCCCGGCAGCGATGGCGTAGATCAGAGCGGCGATCCAGCCGAGCGAACGGGCCTGGTCGAGCACGAAGACATAGAGAACGAGAGCAGGCGCCACGCCGAAATTGATGATGTCGGCGAGCGAATCCATCTGCGCGCCGAATTTCGACGTCGCCTTCATCATCCGCGCGACGCGGCCGTCGATGCCGTCGAGAAAGGCGGCGGCCAGAACCATGGCGACCGCCAATTCATAGCGGTTTTCGAAGGCCAGCCGGATCCCGGTCAAGCCCGCGCAGATCGCGAGCACAGTGATCAGATTGGGAATGATCAGCCGGAGAGGAATTTCGCGGAGCCTCGGGCCGCGCGCACCCGTATCAGTCTGGGTGCTGCTGCGTAATTCGGTCGAGGGGGTCTGATCGTCCATCAATATCTCCTCAGCTGCGACGGCTGATGACCGGGCCCTTGGTCGAGCCGAACTCGGCAATCACGGTCTCGCCAGCAATCGCGGTCTGGCCAAGCGAAACACGCGGCTCGGCACCCGCCGGCAGGAAGACATCGAGTCGCGAGCCGAAGCGGATCAGGCCGAAGCGTTCACCGGCATCCAGCGGCTCGTTCATGTTCGTCCAGCAGATGATCCGGCGGGCAACGAGGCCGGCGATCTGAACGACGCCGATTGCACCATGCTTGGTGTCGATGACGAGGCCGTTGCGCTCGTTGTCGGTGCTTGCCTTGTCCAGTTCGGCATTCAGGAACTGGCCTTCCTTATAGGCGATTGTCGTCACCCGGCCGCGCATCGGTGCCCGGTTCACATGGCAGTTGAAGACATTCATGAAAACCGTGATGCGCAGCATCGGCTCGGTGCCGAGATTGAGTTCCTGCGGCGGAACGACCATCTGTACCGACGAAACGCGGCCGTCGGCCGGGCTGATGACCAGATCGTCGTCCTGCGGTGTGACGCGCTCGGGATCGCGGAAGAAGTAGGCGCACCAGAGGGTGAGGATCAGGCCGATCCAGAAAAGCGGATCCCAGATCCAGCCGAGCACCAGCGATGCAACGAAGAAGGCGGCAACGAAAGGATAGCCTTCCTTGTGCACGGGCACGATCGTCTTGCGGATGGTTTCGAACAGATCCATGGGGTCCTCGGTCTTTGAATTGTGTCGCCCGTGACTACTCTGAAAGCCGCAGATGGGCAATGCCGCCGGTCAAATCAAGGCGCGCTAAAGCACATGTGACAATCCACACCTGGCCCAAAAAAAAGCTCAATTGCTCATGAGCCTGGCGAGACTTTATAAATAACTGCACCCTAAAAAAGGGGTGTTGGATTTAAGCAGGATCCGGAATGCGGTGCCGTTTTCGGAGCCGTCCGGGCAAGGGATGACCGTTGCAGCTCGCCAGGCAAATTGAACCGGATTCGGACACGGTAACGCTCGCCACGATATCCTGGCATTCCTCTCGCGGACTGCCGCCGCCAGCTTTGATCGCGTCGCTGTCGCCGTCTCGCATCGCGGCTCCGGAGGCACTGCGAGCCTCGTCGCTTTGCTTCCTTGATTGCGCTGACAAGGGCTTGATCGCCCAGGTTGTTCGGCTCCGTGAGATCTGCGGCGATCGCCTTTACCTGGTCGCGGTGACCGGATCGGCGACATCAGAGTTTCAGGCGGAACTCTTCGACGCGGGGGTGGACGACCTTCTCATGGAGGAGGGCACCCCACAGCTGCTGCGCTGCCTCTTGCGCGCCAAGCGTCACCTCACCCTGCTGCAGACGCATGAAAAGACGCTCGCCGCGCTGCAGGACAAGCTCGATGCCTGGCAGGACGGCTTGGACCATCTGCCGACGCCGATATACCTGAAAGACGTTGGCGGCCGGTATCTTGGCTGCAACACGGCGTTCAGCCATTTCGTCGGCACGGAACGCGACCGCGTCATTGGTCACACACTCGCCGATTTTCTCCCGCCGGATGTTGCCGAAGCACATCGGGAATCGGATCTCGAAGTGATGCGCAGGGGCGGCGCCATCAGGCTCGAGACAGATGTCTGCGTTCCCGACACGGGCGTACGTCACATCATGCTGCACAAGGCCTGTGTCGCCTCTCCCGAAGGCGGCCTGCGCGGCATTGCAGGTGTGCTGATCGACATTACAGAACGCAAGGAACTCGAGTCACGCCTGACCGCAGCTGCCGAACGCGATCCGCTGACCAATGCCTACAACCGCCGCAAGTTCTTCCAGGTAGCGGGTTCCGCAATCGAGACGGCGAATGAAGGTGAGCGGAGCTTCGCCGTGGCCGTCATCGACATCGACCACTTCAAGTCGATCAACGACGAGCTGGGGCATGGCGAGGGAGACGTAACCCTCTGTTCGATTGTCGACACCCTGCGGGCCCATGAGGAGGAGGGAGTTCTGATTGCACGTGCCGGAGGGGAAGAGTTCTTTGCCTTCTTCACTGGCGACAATGCGTCTCAGGCCGCTGCCATCCTCGAGCGGATGCGGGCCGATATCGCTCGCTACTGCGCGGTAGTGACCGGCATAGGCACGGTCGGCACCATCAGCATCGGCCTTGCCGATTTCGATCCGCTGCAGGAGACGATCGACCACGCGCTGCGGCGGGCCGATCTCGCCCTGTATCGGGCCAAGCGCGATGGGCGCAATCGGCTATGCCGGGCGGACTGATCGTCCTCTGTCGCTGACCAGCCGCGTCAGACGGCTGGCGGGCGCCGGACAACGACGCCGAGTTCGTCGCTTTCGCGCACCTGCCGAAGCATTTCCTCTGCCTGCGTCGCCTCCCGCTGACGGTTCCACATCGAGGCATAGAGGCCGTCCTGGGCCAGAAGCTCGCTATGGCTTCCGCGTTCGGCGATTTCGCCGCCCTTCAGAACGATGATCTCGTCTGCTGCAACGACGGTCGAGAGACGGTGAGCGATGACAAGCGTCGTGCGGTTCTTCGAGACGATGTCGAGGGCAGACTGGATCTCGTGCTCTGTGGTCGTATCGAGCGCCGAGGTCGCCTCGTCGAGGATCAGGATCGGCGGCGCCTTGAGAACCGTGCGGGCAATCGCCACACGCTGCTTTTCGCCGCCTGACAGCTTAAGCCCGCGTTCACCGACCTTGGTGTCGAAGCCATCGGGCAGGTCCTTGATGAAGTTCGAGATCTGCGCGATTTCTGCCGCCTGGACGATGTCATCTTCCGCAGCGCCCGGTCGGCCATAGCGGATGTTGTAGGCGATGGTATCGTTGAACAGTACGGTATCCTGCGGCACCATGCCGATGGCCGCGCGCAGCGATTTCTGCGTGATGTCCCTCACGTCCTGTCCATCTATGGTGATCGAGCCCTGCTGCACATCGTAGAAGCGATAGAGCAGGCGGGAAATGGTGGACTTGCCGGCACCCGACGGCCCGACCACGGCCACCGTCTTGCCGGCCGGGACCTCGAAGGAGACGCCTTTGAGGATCGGTCGCTCAGGGTCGTAGTGGAAATGCACGTCCTTGAAGGCGATGGCGCCCTGCGCAATGACGAGCGGCTTGGCGGCGGGGCTGTCCACCACTTCGGCTTCGACTTGGAGGAGATCGAACATCTGTTCGATATCGGTCAGACCCTGGCGGATTTCGCGGTAGACGAAGCCGATGAAGTTGAGCGGGATCGACAGCTGCATCAGCATGGCGTTGACGAAGACGAAGTCGCCGATCGTCTGTTCGCCGCGCTGCACGGCAAGCGCCGACATCACCATGATGATCGCGGTGCCCACGCCAAAGATCAGTCCCTGGCCGAAGTTCAGCCAGCCGAGCGAGGTCCAGACCTGGGTCGCGGACTTCTCGTATTTCGCCATCGAGGCATCGAAGCGCTTGGCCTCCATCTCCTCGTTGCCGAAATATTTGACCGTCTCGAAGTTGAGAAGCGAGTCGATCGCCTTGGTGTTGGCATCCGTGTCGCTGTCGTTCATCGCGCGGCGAATGCCGATGCGCCAGTCGGAGGCGCGGATGGTGAACCAGATATAGGCCCAGACGGTGAAGGCGGTGACGCCGAGATAGGAGAAGCCGTAGGTCCACCAGAAGATTGCGGCCGTCAGGATGAACTCGATCAACGTCGGGATCGAATTGAGAATGGTGAAGCGGACGATCGTCTCGATGCCCTTCGTGCCGCGCTCGATGATGCGCGAAAGCCCGCCCGTCTTGCGCTCCAGGTGGAAGCGCAGCGACAGCTGATGCATATGCACGAAAGTCTTGTAGGCGAGCTGGCGCACCGCATGCTGACCGACGCTGGCAAACAGCGCGTCGCGCAGCTGGTTGAGGCCGACCTGCAGGATGCGGGTGAGATTGTAGAAGATGACGAGCGCGACTGCCCCGAGGAGGAAGGTCGGCAGCAGGCCTGCCATGTCCAGCCGCCCATCGAGCGCATCGGTCGCCCATTTGAAGAAATAGGGGACGAGGATCAGGACGAATTTCGAGATGATCAGGAAGACGGTCGCCCAGACGACCCGCATCTTGAGGTCGAAGCGGTCCGCCGGCCACATATAGGGCCAGAGGTTGACGAGGGTCTGCATCGGGTTGCCGTCGTCGGCCGATACCGTCTTCTTCTTCGCCTCTGCCATCCCCGACCCTCTCACTTGTATCAAGATCAAAAAGCGGCGACCCCTCGGAGGAGTCGCCGCTATCACTCAATTAGGTTCCAGTTCGCGCGAATACAATAACGGAACTGTGAAAGCTCAGTTCACCGCCTCGCCGCGCAGACGTTTGCGGTGGATTTCTTCCGCATTGGGAAGCGCATCGCGCGGCACCATGAAGATCTGGCCGGGCTCGATCATATCAGGATTGTTGATCTGGTTCTCGTTGGCGAGATAGATGGTGGTGTAGCGGACACCCTGACCGTAGACCCGTCGCGAAATCTGCCAGAGCGTGTCGCCGCGGCGGATGATGACGCTGCTGTCGCTCTGTTCGAGCGGCGCCTGCTGGATGGTTTTCGGCTCGCCGGAGGCCGCCGCCGTTTCCGGGGCAGGCGAGCTTGACGCAACACCGGCCTCCGGCTGTGCGGCCGGTGCTTGTGCAGCAGGAGCAGGTGCCGGATCGTTGAGGAGATCACGGATCAGCGCGACGAGCTGCGGTAAGGCGGCGCCCAATGCGTCCACATTGCCGTTTGGAATCGGCTGCAAGAGCGCGAGCGCCTCCCGTGCCTTGGCGGCGTGGCTGCTAAAGGCGGCTGCAAGTTCAGGACCAACATTCGGAGACGGACGGAAGCCGATGATCGACTGCAATCCGATTTCCGTTGCAGACCGCGCCGCTGCCGCCTGCTCCAGCGCCGGCTTCTGACCGTTGGCGAACAGGTTTTCCAGGATCGTCACAGCCTTGGTCAACGAGATCCTGAGACGCTCGAATTCCGCCTGTTCGGGGCTCGTCGGCGAAGACTCCGCGCCCGCTCCCGTCTGGGCAACGACGGAGACCTGCTCGCCGGCGGGACGCTCGAACGGCACCGAGGCGCGTAAGACAACCTTGCCGGCGGAATCCAGCAGTTCAACCTCGATGATGTGGTTGCCGACGTCGAGCTTCATCTCGCCTTCAATGACGAAATTACCATTCCCGTCACTCACAGCCTCACCGATGGCGGCCTTGTTTGCGAAGCCGCGAACCGTGGCTCCGGCGCGTGCCTTTCCGGCGACGAAAATACGATCGCCTTCGATCTCCACAGCTGTGACTTGGACCTCGGTTGCGCCGGGAAGGGCGGCGGGTTCTTCGGCCACCGGTTCCGATGCGGATGCTGCAGCCGTGTCGGTCATGCCGGGCATGGCAGGTGCCGAGCCGGCAAGCTCGGTCGCCGCAGCAGGAAGGTCGGGCAGGGTGACGCCACCAGCCTGTGTGGCAGGTGCTGCAGCCGGCGTGGCGGTATCAGTTGCTGCTGCCGGCTGGCTTGCCAATGCCGCAGCATTTTCGGAACCGGGAAGCGTGATCAACCGGCTCGCCTCGCCAGGCTTAGACACCATGGCCAGGAGCTCGCCCTTGCCACCTTCGGGTACGGAAATCGTCGCAACCTCTTCCGAGGTGACGACCTTGCCGTCGGGAGCGGTGGCGCGGATCTGCAGCGCGTGGTCGCCGGGCGGCAGCGGCTGATCAAGCACGGCGGCGAAATCGCCGGTGCCGTCGACCGTCTGCGAGGAAATGACCTGGTCACCATTGAGGATCTCGACGGTGGCGCCGGGCACGGCATTGCCAGCAATGACCGTGGAGCCATCTGGCTCTACGCGAAGGACGTCGAAGCGCGGAGCGACGTCCGCCAGCGTCTCGGCGACCGGAGCAGGGGTGGTGACCGGCTTGCCGAGCAGCGCATCCTTGATCGAGGCGACGAGGCCGGCGGCCTTTGCCGGATCAGCCGGCAGCTGCTGAAGCATCTCCAGAGCCCGCGCAGCATCGGCCTGTACCGTCTTGATCCCATCCATGATCGTCGCATCGAGGCCTTCTGGGATCTCGATCGAAGAGAGAGCCTGCAGGGCACCCTGAGCCAGTGTCTTGGCGGCGGTATAGGCTTCGATGCCCGGCGTGCGGCCGTCGGCAAACAGCGCCGAGATGCCATCGACGGCCTTTTCCGCCTCGGCCTTCAGGCGATCCATCTTCTGGCTCGCGGTCGCAGCGGCATCGGCGACTGCAGTCTCGGCGGTGGCCTTAGCCTCATCCGCTGCCGATTTCACGGCATCAGCGGCAGCATTCACGGTCGGCAGATCCCCCACCGGTGAGTTGAGCCGCGGCATGATGACAAAGACCATCAGCAGGCTGACGATGGCAAGGACGATCAGGACCACCCAGAGGGCACGGTTCTTCATTTCTCAAGTCTCCCGGCGGAACAGCCGCCATTCCCTTGGAATTGCTAGCGTCAACCTGATGAATCGACAAGCGGCGATGGATCAATCCACCCGGCTGGACAGGGGTTTTCAGCCAATTTTGTTGACCTTGGTCAGCGCAGACTGTTTTTTGCTTCGCATGAGCGAACAGAAAACCCCGATTCGATCCGTCTGCGTCTATTGTGGCTCCCAGCCCGGACGCGATCCCGACTTCATGGAAGCCGGCCGCAATTTCGGTCGAGCGCTGGCCGAAAACAACCTCCGCCTCGTCTATGGCGGTGGCACCAAGGGCATCATGGGGGCAGTTGCCTCGGGCGTGCTCTCGGCCGGCGGTCATGTCACCGGCATCATACCCGAATTTCTCGTCGATATGGAAGCGACGCGCCATTCGCTCGGCCAACTCAACGAATTGATCATCACCAAGGACATGCATGAGCGCAAGCACGCCATGTTCGAGCGCTCTGACGCCTTCGTGACGCTGCCCGGCGGTATCGGCACGCTGGAGGAGATTGTCGAGATCATGACCTGGGGCCAGCTCGGCCGTCATGCCAAGCCGATGGTCTTTGCCAATGTGAACGACTTCTGGAAGCCCATGCTGGAGTTGATCGACCACATGTCGGCCTCCGGCTTCATCCACACGGCCCATCTCGTGCGGCCGCTGGTCATCGACCGGATCGAGGATATCGTGCCGGCGATCGAAACGCGCTGGGCCGAGACCGAGGCGCCTGAAGGCGACCCGGAAACGATTTCCAAGCTCTGAACTTGAGTACTGATCAGCGCTGCCGAAGCATCGGCAGCGTATAGATCACGAGAGCTGCCCAGATCAGCGGGAAGGCGACGGCCTTGGCGGCGCTGAAGGGTTCGTTGAAGACGAAGACGGCGGTGATGAAGATCATCGATGGCGCGATATACTGCATGATTCCGATGGTCGAGAGGCGCAACAGCTTGGCGCCGTTGGCATAAAGGATCAGCGGCACTGCCGTCACCAGCCCCGCCGAGGCGAGCAGGACCGTATCGGTCGTGTTGCCCATCAGGAAATGTCCGCCGCCCTCAAGGTTGAGATAGACCAGATAGCCGAGCGCGATCGGCGACAGCAGCAGCACTTCCAGCAGGAAACCCTGGTTCGGTCCGATCGGCAGCGTCTTGCGGAAGAAGGCATAGAAGCCCCAGGAAAAGGTGAGCGCCAGCGCCACCACCGGCAGCCGGCCCGCTTCGACAGTCAGGATCACGACGGCGAGCACGACGAGTGCCAAGGCCGCAATCTGCGTGCGCTTCAGCTTTTCCTTCAAGATTACCGCGCCCATCAGGATCGAGAAAAGCGGGTTGATGAAATAGCCGAGCGCGGTGTCCAGTGCATGGCCGGCCCCGATTGCCCAGACATAGATGCCCCAGTTGACGCTGATCAGGGTTGCGGTGACGGCGGCCATGCCGAGCATCTTCGGGTTTCTGATCGCCTTCTTCAAATCGTCGGTGCGCTTGAGGATGATCAAGAGCAGGCCGGCAACCGGGATCGACCAGAGGATGCGATGCGCGATCACCTCTGCCGGCGAGATATGCGCGAGCGCCTTCATGTAGAGCGGCAGGAAGCCCCACAGCAGATAGGCCGAGAGCGCAAAGAGAAAGCCGTTCAGGCTGTCCCGGTTCTCGGCAGGAGCGGAGACGTCGGCCATGGTGTTTCCTGACTTTTGTTATGCTTGGAAACGGGATTACGCCTGCAAGGTTGCAGGCGCCAATTCATTTCTGTGAAGCATCGTTCAGGCAGACCGATCGTTTGGGCGCGGCCGATCTCACTCCGCCGCGATCTGCCCCGCCAGTTCGCGGTTCTTCATCAGCTTGTAGACGATACTGTCCATCAGCGCCTGGAAGGAGGCGTCTATGATGTTCTCGGACACGCCGACCGTCCACCAGCGGGCGCCGGTGGCATCGGTGGACTCGATGAGAACGCGCGTGATGGCCTCTGTGCCGCCGTTGAGGATACGGACCTTGTAGTCCGCCAGCTCGAGGTCGAGAATTTCCGCCTGGTACTTGCCGAGATCCTTGCGCAGCGCGATGTCGAGCGCGTTGACCGGACCATCGCCTTCCGCAACCGACATCACCATTTCGCCATCGACCAGCACCTTCACGACGGCTTCAGACACTGTCTTCAGCTTGCCGTGGCTATCGAAGCGCCGCTCGACCATGACGCGGAAGCTTTCAACCGCGAAGAAATTAGGCACGGTGCCGAGCGTCTTCAGCGCCAGAAGCTCGAAGCTCGCATCGGCCCCCTCATAGGCATAGCCCGAGGCCTCGCGTTCCTTGACGACGGAAATCAGCGTTTCGAGCTTCGGATCATCCTTGGCAACCGTGATGCCGCGACGCTTCAGCTCGTTGAGGAAGTTCGCCTTGCCGCCCTGATCCGACACCATGACCTTGCGGAAATTGCCGACGCTTTCGGGCTCGACGTGCTCATAGGTCTTCGGGTCCTTGAGCAGCGCCGAGGCATGGATGCCAGCCTTGGTGGCAAAGGCCGAGCCGCCGACATAAGGCGACTGGTGGTTAGGGGAGCGATTGAGCAACTCGTCGAAGGCGCGCGACAGGCGGGTCAGGCCGACGAGCTTTTCCCGGTCGATCGAGGTTTCGAAGCGCGACGCATAGGTCTCCTTGAGACAGAGCGTGGGGATGATCGTGACGAGATCCGCATTGCCGCAACGTTCGCCGATGCCGTTCAGCGTCCCCTGGATCTGCCGCACGCCTGCCTCGACGGCGGCGAGCGAATTTGCAACCGCCTGGCCGGTGTCGTTATGCGCGTGGATGCCGAGCGAAGAACCGGGGATGCCGGAGGCAATCACCGCCGAGACGATCTCGCGGATCTCCGGCGGCTGGGTGCCGCCATTGGTATCGCAGAGCACCACCCAGCGGGCGCCGGCGTCGTAAGCCTCCTTCGCGCAGGCAATAGCATAGTCCGGATTGGCCTTGTAGCCGTCGAAGAAATGCTCGCAGTCGACCATGGAAAGCTTGCCCGCTTCGACCACGGCCTTGACGCTATCGCGGATGCTTTCGAGGTTTTCCTCGTTGGTGCAGCCGAGCGCCACCTTCACATGATAGTCCCAGCTCTTGGCGACCAGACAGACGGCATCCGCCTTGGATTGGATAAGCTGGCTGAGGCCCGGATCGTTGGAGGCGGAGATGCCTGCACGCTTGGTCATGCCGAAAGCGACGAAGCCGCCCTTTTGCGTGCGCTTCCTGGAAAAGAAGGTCGTGTCCGTCGGGTTTGCCCCGGGATAACCGCCCTCGATGAAGTCGATGCCGAACTCGTCCAGCATGGCCGCAATCGCGATCTTGTCCTCGACGGAAAAATCAATCCCCGGCGTCTGCTGGCCATCGCGGAGCGTCGTGTCGAACAGAGTGATCTTTTCAAGCGTCATGCTGTTGTCCTCAGGCAACTCGGTGATCTCACTTCCTCTCCCCGCTTGCGGAGAGAGGGTAGGGTGAGGGGCAATCTTTACTTCAGTTCTTCCCCGCAAACCGATCCGTCGCCCGGATCAGCTGATCGAGGATGCCAGGCTCGAGATAGGCATGACCCGCACCCTCGATCAGGTGGAAATCCGCCTTCGGCCAGGCCTTGTGCAAAGCCCAAGCATACTTCGCCGGGCAGGGCATGTCGTAGCGGCCGTGGATGATCACGCCGGGAATGTCCTTCAGCTTGTAGGCATCGCGCAAGAGCTGACCTTCCTCCAGCCAGCCTGCATGGACGAAGAAGTGGTTTTCGATGCGGGCAAAGGCGAGTGCGAAGTCCGCGTCGTAGAAATGGCCGGAATAATCAGGGTTCGGCAGAAGCGTGATCGTCTCGCCTTCCCAGGAGCTCCAGGCCATCGCACAGCGCAATTGCTCCTCGCGGTCGGTACCGGTCAGCCGGCGACGATAGGCCGCCATCATCTCGCGACGCTCATTTTCCGGGATCGGCGCGCAAAAACGCTCCCACTTGTCGGGGAACATCTCGGAGACGCCGAACTGGTAGTACCAGTCGAGCTCGGCCTTGGTCAGCGTGTAGATGCCGCGCAGCACGAGTTCGGACACGCGCTCCGGATGGGTTTCGGCATAGGCAAGCGCCAGCGTCGAACCCCAGGAACCGCCGAAGACGAGCCACTTTTCAGCGCCGATCATCTGACGCAGCCGCTCGATATCGGCGACCAGGTGCCAGGTCGTATTGGCCTCGATCGAGGCATGCGGCGTGGACTTGCCGCAGCCGCGCTGGTCAAAGAGGATCACATCATAAAGCGCGGGATCGAAGAGGCGGCGATGCGACGGGCTGGTCGCACCGCCCGGGCCGCCATGCAGGAAGACGGCAGGCTTGGCACCTTTGGTGCCGAAACGCTCCCAATAGATCTGATGCCCGTCGCCGACATCTAGCATGCCGGTCTCATAGGGTTCGATCTCGGGATAAAAGCCCCGCAATTCATTCGTCATGTCATGTCCTTTTCGGCGGCCAGGCCACCGTATCGTGATCGGGATGTTGCCGTGAGGTGGCGGCGATCCCGGCATTGCCCGCCGGAAGGTCCGACCGGTCGGTCTGCTTTTCCGGCAGTCCGAAAAGTCTGTCGAAGTACGGCACTCGGCTTTCGACCCCATCCTGCGAAATGGGTTGGGCTAGCTCCGGCTTATCGAGACTGCCGATCGTCACGCTGATATAGGGCGAACCCTTGGTGCGGAAGAAGAGCGGCGTACCGCAATCCTTGCAGAAGCCGCGCCCGCAAGGATCAGACGACTGGAACCAGCTTGGCTCGCCGCGCATCAGCAAAAAATCTTCCTGGCGCGAGCCGGCCAGCGCCATGAAAAAGTTGCCGCTCGCCTTCTGGCACATGCGGCAGTGACAGATATGCGGATAGCCGAGCTCGCCCGCGATCTTGTAGCGGATCGCGCCGCATTGGCAGCCACCGGAATGCACCTGACGGGTCATTGATCATCCTCCGGCGGCCACTCAGCCGTGTCATGGTCGGGATGCTGGAAGCTCTCGATCGAGGCGAAAAAGGCCTCCATCTCTGGGCTGGAATATGCGGGCTTTTCGAAGAGATGGTCGATCCAGGGCAGGCGCTTGTGGTGATTGACCTGGATCTGCGGCTCGAACAGCTCCGGATGGTCGAAGGCGCCGATGGCAAGTTCCACACCGTTGGGGTGGTGATAGGAGAGCGGCGTGCCACATTTGGCGCAGAAGCCGCGCTTCACCTTGGCCGAGGAGCGGTAAAGCATCGGCTGCCCGCGCGTCCAGGTCAGATGCGCCTGGTCGGCGGTGACAAAGGCGCCGAAGAAGGAGCCGAATTGTTTCTGGCACATACGGCAATGGCAGATCGACGGGCGCCCAAGCTTCGACGCCTGGAACCGGACCGCGCCGCATTGACAGCCACCGCTTTCGATTTCGCTCATCTCGACGTCCTCATTGCATCGTCACATAGACCGTGACGCCGATGATCACGGCAGCCACCAGAACGCCCTTTGCGATCAGCCCGTAAAGCAGCCATTTCGGCATTTTGGTGTTGGGGTTGGGTTGGGTCATGGGTTCGACCTGACCCAGTTTTCTACCTTGAGGCCTGATACTCGGCCGAATTCTCGGACCTTGGCCGTCACCAGGGTCACGTCCAGAGATCTTGCATGCGCGGCGATGAAGAGATCCGTCGAACCGATCGGCGTTCCATTCCGTTCAAGGTCGAGGCGAATCTCGGCAAAATGGGAAGCTTCCTTGTCTTCGTAGGGCAGGATCGAAACCCGATCGAGAAGGTTTTCGACCAGGAACGTCAGGCGCTCGGAGTTGCGTTTCAGAATGCCGAAACGCAGTTCGGACGCAACGATCGAACTGATCGCCACCTGCGCGTCGCCGACGCTCTCGATCATCGTGGCGGCGGATCCATGCGGGTTGCGGATCACGTCCGAAACAATATTCGTGTCGAGCATGTAGCGAGGCGTATTCACAGCTCGACGTCCCGCGTTGGCGGTTCACGAAGGTCGAAGTCGAAGTCCTCTTCGATTGGCTCCTGGCGGCGCAGCCATTCGATCATGCTTTCCTTCTTTGCCTGGACGGGTTCTAGGGTGATCTTGTCACCCTCCTTGCGCATGATCGCCTCGTCACCGGGGAAGTCGAACTCCACGGGAATGCGAACGGCGCGGTTGCGACCGTTCTTGAAGATCCGGACATGTCTTTCCAGTTCCATTCGCATCTCCTGAGTTGGCATATGCCAAGCATATGCCAACGGTTTCCCCCAAGCAACTACCGCTTGACCTCCCAGGTCGTTACCCGCTCGCCGGTATCCTTGTCCTTGCCGTCCTTGAGCTGAATGCCCTTTTCGCCAAGCTCGTCGCGGATGCGGTCGGCCTCGGCAAAGTTCTTCGCCTTCAGCATTTCGAGCCTGAGGTCGACGAGGGCCTGGACGGCGGCGGAGAGGTCGTCGCTGACTTCTGCCTTCTTCGGCGCAACACTGAGCAAGGCGGCGGAAGCCGCGAACAACGGCAGCTTCGACGGATCCGCATTCGCTGCCTGCGCGAGTGCATGAATCGCCTGAACGGCAGCAACCGTATTCAGGTCGTCCGAAAGGGCCTCAATAACCGATGCATCCGGGGCGGTATCCCCGGCATCACCCGCCGGCCACTTCGCCAGCAGGCGTTCCGCCTCCTCAAGCCGCTTCACCGAAAAATCGATCGGCTCGCGGTAATGCGTCATCAGCATCGCCAGCCGCAGCACCTCGCCCGGCCACTGGCGACCGCCGAATTTCTCAGTCGCCAGCAACTCGTTGATCGTGACGAAATTACCCTCCGACTTCGACATCTTCCGGCCTTCGACCTGCAGGAAGCCGTTATGCATCCACACGGTCGCCATCAGGTCGTTGTCGAAGGCGCAGCAGGACTGGGCGATCTCGTTTTCGTGGTGCGGGAAGATCAGGTCCAGTCCGCCGCCATGGATGTCGAACTGGTGCGGCTTGGCTTTCGCCTTGGGGGACAGGCGATCCTTGATCTCTTCCCAGAGATAGCGGTCGGACATGGCGGAGCATTCGATATGCCAGCCGGGACGCCCATAGATCGGCGTGGTGATCTTCTCGAAGGTGAAGCTCGCCGGCCAGCCTGGCTCTGTGTCAGCGGACTGCTTCCACAGCACGAAATCGGCCGGGTTCATCTTGTGGCTTTCGACCGCGACGCGGGCGCCTGCCTGCTGGTCTTCGAGCTTGCGCTTTGACAGCATGCCGTAATCGGCCATCGACGCGGTCGAAAACAGCACTTCATGGCCTTCCGAACCGCTGGCGACATAGGCGTGGCCCATGTCGAGCAGCCGCTGGATGATCGTGATCATCTGCGGAATGTTGTCGGTGGCGCGTGGCTCGACGGTCGGCTTGAGGCAACCGAGCGAGGCGACGTCCTCGTGGAACTGGCTTTCCGTCTTGCCGGTGACGGCCCGGATTGCCTCATTGAGGCTCATCGATCCGTCGGCGATCTGCCCGCCGAAATCGCGCAGTGCCCGCGCGTTGATCTTGTCGTCGACGTCGGTGATGTTGCGAACGTAGGTGACCTTGTCCGCGCCATAGGTGTGGCGCAGCAGCCGGTAGAGCACGTCGAAGACGATCACGGGGCGCGCATTGCCGATATGGGCAAAGTCGTAGACGGTCGGCCCGCAGACATACATGCGCACATTGTCGGGGTCGATCGGTTCGAAATCGACCTTCTCGCGTGTGAGCGTGTTGTAAAGCTTGAGGCCGCCGGCCATGTGAAACTCCCAAAATGATTGACCCGGCTGGACAGGGTCGTTTGTCATCTGGGGCTATGCAGGAGACGAAAACGGCCAGGCCAGCGAATGCGCTAGCGAATAATGATCCCGCAAATGGTGCAGAGGCTCGTTTTCATGCTGGGTGTTATGGCGCGGGTCGTGATTTTGGTCAAGGGCGCTTGCGGCGTCCCGAAAAGCGGCATGTCCGTGTCCGTCACTGTGGATACCTGCTCCTCGGCTTAAGTCTTTTTCAAGATTACTACCCCAATTCTAGCGTGGTATTCCCCCGCCCTCGGAGATGATCTTCGGTATGGACCACAGCCTGCATCTGCCAACAGTGATGATCGTCCATGCGTTGATCACACTGATATCGACGGTCGTGACGATTTATATGTGGCTGCGAAACCGAGACAGCCGGATCCTGCCTCTCCTCGTTGCGGCCGGGCTCGCCGGCTGCACGGCAATGTTTCTGCATTCTGCCCGCAGTTCGTTGCCGCTTTTCTTGTCGTCGGGCATCGGTCTCGGGCTCGGCGTCTTCGCCGTCGGCCTCTACTGGCAGGCGGTCGTTGTGTTCGAGGGCGGCAAGGCCTCTCTAACAAAGGCCGCCATCGGGCTGATTGTCTGGACGGCGCTCTGGCTGATGCCGGTCGTCTATCAATCGATAGAGGTAAGAACCACTATTCTCGGCGCCCTGATTGCCGGCTACTGCTTCCTTACGGCGCGAGATATCTTGCGCAAGGCAAAGCGAGAGCCGTTGCCGTCCAGGTCGATTGCAGCGGTGGCAAATCTCATTCGAGGCGCGATTTGGCTGGTGCCGGTGCCGCTCTCTCTTCTCGTGGGCCCGGCCTATGCGGCCGATGGCACGACGGCACCCTGGTTTGCCTATGTCGTGCTGGCCAACTCCATGATGATCGTGCTGACGCTCGTCGCTCTGCTGATGCTGGCGAAGGAGCGCGACGAACTCCGTTATCGACTGGCTTCCGAGCGCGATCCCCTGACCAATCTCGCCAACCGGCGCACCTTCGTCACGGAAGCCAAGGCCGCTCTCAGCCAGGAGGGCGGCACGAGTGTGCTGTTGCTAGACATCGATCACTTCAAGACCGTCAACGATACCCATGGCCATGCCGCCGGCGATCAGGTCCTGATTGCCTTTTCACGTGCCATCGAACAGCGGATGCCCAAGGGCTGCCTCTTTGCCCGTCTGGGTGGCGAAGAATTCGCCTGTCTCTTGCCGCGCATTGGCGTGCAACAGGCGCTCGCCCTGGCCGAAGAGTTGCGCCTTACAGTCGCGGGCATGGCGATGTCGCCGCTCTCACCCCTGCAGGTTACCGTCAGCATCGGTGTTGCCGAAGCCAGTGCGAGCGGTGCGGATCTCGATATGCTCCTGGCCAGCGCCGATGCCGCTCTCTACCGGGCCAAGGCGGATGGACGAAACTGCGTTCGTCTCTGCGAACCCGCAGTCCTTTTGGAGCAAACGGCAGCAACGCTCGCCCTGGTCGCGGGTGAACCGCGTCGCTCGGCTCCTCGCATCCGTCGGCGAGGCAAGTGATCAGGTAGCTGCTCGCACCGGGCGGACAAGGCCCAGAACCAGAGCACATCCGACGATGATGACGGCACCACCCGCCAGCTGCATCACCGTCAGCGGTTCGTCGAGTACGAGAGCCCCGACCAGCACGGCAACGACGGTCACGACGAATTCGACGCTGATCGCGGCGGTCGCGCCGATGCTTTTGACCAGACCGAAATAGAGCACATAGGTCAGCGCACTCATCAAGGCTGCCAGTGCCACGAGATAGAGGTAGTCGATCGCTACAGGTGTTCCGGGAACAGGCACGAACCACAGAAGCGGCAGCGTCAGGATACCGCCGGCGATGAAGGAGCCGATCGTCACCTCCCAGGGGCCGGTGCCGGAAAGGTGCCGGCTCGCATAATTGCTGCCGAAGGCGGCCGAGAAGGTTGAGCCGACCATGGCGGCACAGCCGAGCAGGAAGGCGCCAGTGACCGGCACGGCCGGGAAGCCGACCAGCATGATGATGCCGATCGTTCCAAGCGCAAGTCCAAGCACACGCGCAGGCGTGATCCGCTCCAGCCCCCAGAGCTGCGCGATGACCATGGAAAAAAGCGGGATGGACGCGACGAAGATTGCGGCCATCGCCGTGCCGATCAGCGGCGTCGCATAGGAAAGCCCCACCAGCTGCCCGGCCACGGTCGTGGCGCCTACGACCGCGAAAGGAAGCCAGCCTGCGCCGAAGTCAAGCCGGCGTCGCATAGCCCTTGCAATCACGTAAAGCAGGGCGCCTGCGATGAAGCAGCGAAACGTCACCGCGCCGATCCAGCCGAACGCATCGACGACATGCAAAAGCAGCAGGAACGACAGTCCCCAGGCCAGGGACAGATAGGCATAAGCGGCAAAATCTCTGGGCGACATGGGTGATCCTGCTACGGGACGGCCGCCGCTAGGGTGGTGGTCCTTCCTTACTCCGGCATCCGGTAATCGACCATCTTGCCTTCGCGAACGATGAACAGCTTGCCCGTTTCCGTCTGGTCCGGGCCGACGAGCGGCAAGAGCTTGGCGGCAACTTCTGACGGATGCGGCAGAGTGGCTGGATCTTCGCCCGGCATGGCCTGAGCGCGCATCGCGGTGCGGGTAGCACCTGGATCGACGGAGAGCACGCGCAAAGGGAGGCGCTGGGTCTCGGCCGCCCAGGTGCGGGCGAGCGCCTCGACGGCCGCCTTGGAGGCGGAGTAGGGGCCCCAGAACGGACGGCACTTGTGGGCCGCACCCGAAGACAGGATCAGAGCACGACCCTGGTCGGACTTGATCAGCAGCGGCTCCAGCGAGCGGATGAGGCGCCAGGTGGCGGTGACGTTGATCGTCATGACCTTGTCGAAAACCTTTGCCTCGACATGGCCGATCGGCGAGATGACACCGAGCACACCGGCATTGAGGACTGCGATGTCGAGCTTGCCCCAGCGCTCGAAGATATGCCCGCCGAGCTGGTCGATGGCGGCCATGTCCGACAGGTCGAAGGGGACCAGCGTCGCAGACCCGCCGACGGCCTTGATGGCGTCATCCAGCTCTTCCAGGCCACCTACGGTGCGGGCGCAGGCGATCACATGCGCGCCGGCCTTGGCGAGTTCGATCGCGGTGAAATAGCCGATGCCGCGCGAGGCGCCGGTGACGAGCGCAAGCCGTCCCTTGAGGTCGATGGTCATGGTCTGTCCTATATCCCTAGAGCATGTCCGGCTTAAGCCGGATCACATGCTCTATCTCCTTGTTTTAACGCAGTCCGGACGCAAAACCGCTGGCGCACTTTTGCTGGACTTGCTCTGGAGCTCAGCCGTTGGCGGCGAGCATGCTTTCCTTGCGGCCCGGCTTCTCGCTTTCCTTGTCGACAAGGCGCGTCGGATAGTCGCCGGTGAAATAGTGGTCGGTGAATTGCGGGTTGGCCGGATCGCGCGGAGCGCCGCCGACCGCGGTGTAGAGGCCGTCGATCGACAGGAAGGCAAGCGAGTCCGCGCCGATATACTTCGCCATCGCCTCGTCGCCGGCATACTGGTTGGCAAGCAGCTTGTCCCGATCCGGCGTGTCGATGCCGTAGAAATCAGGATGGAAGATCATCGGGGACGCGACGCGGATATGCACCTCCTTGGCGCCGGCATCGCGGATCATCTGGACGATCTTCAGCGAGGTCGTGCCGCGCACGATGGAATCATCCACCAGCACGACGCGCTTGCCCTCGATCATTGCCCGGTTGGCCGAATGCTTGAGCTTTACGCCGAAAGCGCGGATCTGCTGCGTGGGTTCGATGAAGGTACGGCCGACATAATGGTTGCGGATGATGCCGTATTCGAAGGGGATGCCGCTTTGCTGTGCGTATCCCAGCGCCGCCGGCGTGCCACCGTCCGGCACGGGCACCACGACATCGGCTTCAACAGGCGCTTCCTTGGCCAGGTTCATGCCTGCATTCTTGCGGGTGGTGTAGACGTTGCGGCCGGCAACGACCGAGTCAGGCCGCGCGAAATAGACATATTCGAACAGGCAGACGCGTTCCGGCAGGGGACGGGCCGGCATGCGGGACTCGATCGTCACGGAGCCGTCGGCCTGCGTTTCGCAGATCACCACTTCGCCGTTCTTCACGTCGCGCACGAACTTCGCGCCGATGATATCGAGCGCACAGGTCTCCGAACAGAAGATCGGCTTGCCGTCGAGTTCACCCATGACGAGCGGACGGATGCCGATCGGGTCGCGGGCGGCGATCAGCTTGGTGCGGGTGAGCGCGATCATCGCATAGCCGCCTTCCATCTGGCGGATCGCATCGATGAAGCGGTCGGTGGTCGAGGCATGGCGCGAGCGGGCGATCAGATGCAGCACCACTTCGGTATCCGAGGTCGACTGGCAGATGGCGCCGGTCGCAATGATCTGGCGGCGCAGCGTCAGACCGTTGGTGAAGTTGCCGTTATGGGCGATTGCAATGCCGCCTTCTTCGAGCTCGGCAAACAGCGGCTGGACGTTGCGCAGCGCAACTTCCCCTGTCGTCGAATAGCGGGTATGGCCAATCGCCTGCGGGCCGGGCAGTTTCGCGAGCGTCGCCGGATTGGTGTAGTGGTCACCGACGAGGCCCATATGCTTTTCGGTATAGAACTGGCGCCCGTCGAAGGAGACGATGCCGGCTGCTTCCTGGCCGCGATGCTGCAGGGCGTGCAGGCCAAGCGCTGTCAGGGTCGCAGCATCCGGATGACCGAGAATGCCGAACACGCCGCATTCCTCGTGGAACTTGTCGTCCTGGCTGCCATAGACGACGTAAGAAGGGCTGATCTGCTTCATGGCGAGGGCCTTTGCTCCGGGGACAGACGCGGGATGCTGCGCTTTGAACAGGGAAGCCGCCGGTCTGTCCCGATCCGGCGGCATCTGTGTCTTGTCTCATGTCGCGCGGCCGAAGCCGCGAGAGGATCAGTTGTTCTGGGCCGGAGCCTGTTCGGGCGCCTGCTCGGCGGGAGCCGTTTCGCCAGCAGCGCCGGCTTCCGGCTCGTCGCGGCCGAGGATGCGCTCGCGGATCTGCGGCTCGATGTCTTCCGGCAGGACGGCCTCAAGTTTCTGCACCAGCGAGTCGAGGAAGGGTTTGGACTTGGAGTTGTTGACCCAGTCCGGCCGCTGCGGCTCGTTGATCAACCAGTTCCAGAAAGCCACCGCAACGACCAGCAGCAGCAGGCCACGGGCCGCGCCGAAGAGAAAGCCGAGCGTGCGGTCGAGCGCGCCGATGCGGCTGTCGATGATGAAGTCGGCAATGCGCGAAGTGATGAAGGAAATCACGATCAGCGCAATCAGGAAGATGATGCCGGCAGACCCGGCCATCGCGATCCGCGGATCGTTGGTGTAGCTCATCAGATAGGGAACGAGCAGGGGATAGAGATAGTAGGCGGCAGCAACCGAACCCGCCCAGCTCGCGATGGACAGCACTTCACGCGAAAAGCCACGCACCATCGCCAGCACCGCTGAAAACAGGACGACGCCGATGACGATACCGTCGAAAATTGTGATGGGCATAAATACCAACTCCAAGGCTGCCGGAAAAGACCGGCATTGATGTCACCGCGATTCCGCCGGAACGCGTGATACCACGCGTCGGACCGGATCAACCGTCTTCCTGACCCGTGGGGGCTTTCAGCCGGGAACCGGCGATCCGCGCCACGAGATCGGGAAGGCTGTCCACTTCCCTCCATTTGCCTGCCGAACCCTTTGGAAGGTCCGGGGAGGCAGCCGGCAAGACCGCAGCGGAGAAACCGAGCTTTTCCGCCTCTTTCAGCCTCTGGGCCGTATGGGCCACCGGCCTCACCGCCCCCGACAGGCTGACTTCGCCGAAATAGACGCAATCGGCCGGAAGGGCAATACCGGCCAGCGACGAAACCAGTGCCGAAGCAATCGCCATGTCGGCCGCCGGTTCACTGATCCGATAGCCGCCGGCAACGTTCAGGTAAACGTCATGTTGACCGAGCCTGATCCCGCAATGCGCCTCCAATACCGCCAAAATCATGGCGAGGCGGGACGAATCCCAACCGACGACCGCACGACGAGGCGTGCCGAGCGAGGTGGCGGCCACCAGTGCCTGCACCTCGACCAGCACGGGCCGTGTTCCTTCCATCCCGGCAAAGACCGCCGCGCCCGGGGCTTTTTCGTTGCGTTCGCCGAGGAAGAGCTCGGATGGATTGGCGACTTCGCGCAGACCCTTGTCCGACATTTCGAAGACGCCGATCTCGTCGGTCGGTCCGAAGCGGTTCTTCACCGTGCGCAGGATGCGATAGTGATGGCCGCGATCGCCCTCGAAATAGAGGACGGCATCGACCATGTGCTCGACGACGCGAGGACCGGCGATCTGGCCTTCCTTGGTGACATGCCCGACCAGCACCATGGTCGCCCCGGTCTGCTTGGCAAAGCGGATCATTGCCTGAACCCCGGTGCGCACCTGGGTCACGGTCCCCGGCGCGCTGTCAGCCGTATCGCTCCACAGCGTCTGGATCGAATCGATGATCACGAGATCCGGCCGCTTGCCCTCTGAAATGGTGGCGAGGATGTCCTCGACATTGGTTTCGGCGGCGAGCAGCACATCCGTATCGGCAGCGCCCAGTCGCTGGGCGCGCAGCCTGACCTGGGCGACCGCCTCTTCGCCCGAGACATAGATTACCCGATGACCACGCCGCGCCAGCGCCGCCGCTGCCTGCATCAGGAGCGTCGACTTACCGATGCCAGGGTCCCCACCAATAAGGACCGCCGAACCGCGCACAAAACCGCCACCGGTTGCCCGATCGAGTTCACCCATGCCTGTCGGAATGCGCGGCGCTTCCTCAATCTCGCCAGACAGCGAGGTGAGGGTGACGGGCCTCCCCTTCTTTGGCGCCTTGCCGGGACCGGAGCCGATCCCGCCCATCGGATCTTCCTCGACGATGGTGTTCCACTCGCCGCATCCATCGCATTTTCCCGCCCAGCGGGAATGCACTGTGCCGCAGTTCTGGCAGATGAATTGGGTCTTGGCTTTGGCCATGAATTACAGGTCGCTTTCGGGGAAATCGTCGGGGGAGATATTTTGGCGGCCGTGCGTGATGCGCAGCACAACCAGAGTGTCGTCGACGAGACGAAAATAGATGCATCGACGTCGATAGTGAAATGCGCGCAATCCGGTTTTGACCCAATCGCTGGCGACCCCCGGGTTTCTGGAGGCAGCCAGGTCGCCAATCTTTTGTTCGATATCGGCCGTGAAGCGCTCGGCTGGAACAGGACTTCGGACATAAAGGTAGGCGTAGATCTCGATGAGATCCTCGACGGCTTGGGGTGACAGTCGATACGGTCGACCGGGACTGCTGTTCACCGTCGTGCTTTCGCTTCGGCGACAATGAATGCCGTGAGGTCGCCGGGCTTGGAGAACTCCCTGAAGTCACCAGCATCCACCGATCGGTCCGCGTCATCGATCATCGTGCGCAGTTCCTTGATCCGCTCCAGCCGCTCGTTCTGAGCCAGCAGACGAAGGCCAGCCCGCAGCATATCCTCAGCAGAAGCATAGATGCCGTTGCTGATCTGCTGCTCGACAAAGGCAGATTCGTCAGGTTCGAGCTGTACCTGAACAGTCGCTTGGGATGGGCTTTCTTCGGTCATCAGATGCTCCATTTATGGGAACAATAGCAGAACAAATCCACCCGCGCCAGACCTCAGTCTTCCCCCTCGAGATAGATCCGTTCATAGCGCAGCCCAAGTCCGGTGAGCATTTCGTAACCAATCGTGCCGGCGGCGCGGGCCACCTCGTCGAGCGGCATGGAGGGGCCGAGGAGTTCGATATAGTCGCCGCTGCGCACCGCATTGTCGGGCAGATCGGTGATGTCGAAGACGGTGAGATCCATGGTGACCCGGCCGACGACCGGCACACGCCGACCGGCGATCACCCCCTCTGCACCAGCAATTCCTGTCCCGCGCAAGGCGATACCCGAGCCGGAGAGATTGCGCAGATAGCCATCCGCATAACCGACGCTCGTAACGGCGAGCCGGCTGTCGCGCGCCAGCACATGCGTTGCGCCGTAAGAGACGCTTTCGCCGGCTTTTGCCTCGCGGATCTGCAGGATGCGGGCCTCGGCCTTGACCACCGGCTGCATCGGGTTTCTGGCGCCGCTGACAGCCTCCCCGCCATAGAGCGCGATTCCGGGACGGGTGAGATCAAAGTGGTAATCCGAGCCGAGGAAGATGCCGGCAGATGCCGAGAGGCTGGAATCAACACCTTCGAAAGCCGCGCTAACCTCCCGGAATTTCTCGAGTTGCTGGCGGTTCATCGGCGAAGACGGATCATCGCCGCAGGCGAGATGGCTCATGACCAGAACCGGATCGAGGCTTGCCGGACGCGAGACGTCGTCGGTCAGCGCCAGCGCGTCGGCCATCGGTAGTCCCAGCCGGTTGAAGCCGGTATCGACATGCAGGGCGCAAGGGTATGGGCCGCGCTCGGTGAGCACCGCCATCCAGAAGGCAAGCTGTTCCTCGGATGCGATAACGGGCACGAGATCGTTCTGGAAGAAGATCTCTTCCTGGCCCGGCCAGATGCCTGACAGCACGAAGATGCGAGCCTCGGGCGCATAGGGGCGGAGTGTGGCCCCCTCCGCCGGCACCGCGACGAAGAAGTCGCGGGCGCCCGCGTGATACAGAACCTGACCGACATCCTCGATGCCGAGACCATAGGCATCCGCCTTGACGACGGCGGCCGTCCGGGCCTTGCCGGAGCGGCGTGCCATCTCTCGCCAGTTATCAGCAATCGCCGAGAGATCCACGGTCAGGCGCAGCGGTGCCGAAAGAAATTCCTCCGGCGCATCGAGGATGGTGAAACGGTCTGTCATGGAGGCTTCGGGTCAGTTGATCGATGCGCCGACCCTAGCACTTTTCTTCAAGACGAAAATGCGGCGGCCCGATATTATGCTGCTATGCACAGTGTTTCGCAGCAGGAGGCCGCCGAGGCCAATCCGGTCTCACGCAAGGAGCGAACCCGCTTCTGGCGGGACGGGCGCTTCCGCGACATGGAATGCCTGACCGCTTCCTTCATCACGCATGAATTCTCGCCCCATTCGCACGACACCTTCTCGATCGGCGCGATTGAGGTCGGCTGCCAGGTGGCAAGCATCCGTGGCACGCGCGAACACACCGGCCCCGGTGCGCTCTATCTGATCAATCCGGGCGAGATCCATGACGGCCAGCCCGGCGCGCCGGACGGCTATCGCTACCGGATGATCTATCCCGAGGTCGCGCTGCTGACCGACATCATCGAGGACGTGACGGGCCGCGCCTTCCATGGCATTGCGAGCTTCGGTCGACAGCTTCTGACCGACCCGGAACTTGCCAAGGCCTTCAACCTTGCCCACCGCCGGATCGAGAGCGGTGAGGTTGCGGCACTGGAGGGCGAGGAGAGCATGTATTGTGTTCTCGCCACCATGTTCGCCCGCCACGGCAGCGAGATCATCCGCGCGCCTGACCACAGCGAACCCTCGGCCATGCGCCGGGTCCGCGATCATATCGCCGCCCATTTCGACGACGAGATCGGCCTCGAGACGCTGGCGAAAGTGGCGAACCTCAGCCGTGCCCACATGATCCGCGCCTTCCGCAAGCAGTATTTCATCACGCCGCATGCCTTCCAGACGGACATGCGCATCCGCCACGCCCGGCATCTGCTCCGATCAGGCGCCACTCCGTCGGACACGGCAGCGGCCTGTGGCTTCGCGGATCAGGCGCATATGACCCGGCAGTTCAAGGCGCGGACCGGCCTTACCCCAGCCGTCTTCCGCGCCGGCTGATATCAGTCACTTTCGTTCAAGACGGCGCGTTACCAAACCGGCTAGACCCTCCGTGAACAGGAGGCCCCATGAAAGCACAAGCATTGCGGCGCGAAGCCCTCGACGGTTTTCGCGCCATCCTTCCCCTGATCATCGCCGCAATCCCCATCGGCTTCGTCTTCGGCGCGGTCGCGACTGGCAAGGGTCTTTCGCCGGTTGAGGTGACGCTGATGAGCGCGCTGGTCTTTGCCGGCGGCTCGCAATTCGTTGCCATGGATCTGTGGACCCACCCGGCCTCCTGGACGGCGCTCGGCTTCGCAGCACTTCTGGTCAATCTCCGCCACGTACTGATGGGCGCCTCGCTGGAACGCAGCCTCGACCTCTTCCGCCCTTGGCAGAAGCTGCCGACGCTGCTCATCATGGCGGACGAGAACTGGGCGCTGGCAGAGGCGCGGGCTAGGACGACCGTGCTGACGCCAGCCTACTATCTCGGGCTCGCCTTGCCCTTCTATCTCGGCTGGGTGGCATCGAGCCTCGCTGGCGCGCTCTTCGGTGCGCTGATCGGCGACATCGCCATCTATGGCCTGGATTTCGCCTTCCCGGCGGTCTTCATCGTGCTGCTGACCGGATTCTGGAAGGGCAGGGAGACCGGACTGGTGCTGGCGGCCAGCGGACTTGCGGCGCTCACCGTCCAGGCGTTCGTGCCGGGCGCCTGGTACATTGCCGCCGGCGCACTCGCGGGCCTTGCGGCGGCTTTCATTCCGCTGAAGCAGAAGGAGCAGGCGGCATGAGCCTCGATCCCACAACCCTCGCGACCATCCTTGCCATGATGGCCGCCACGGTTTTCACCCGCTTGTCCGGCGCATTCCTCGTGCGCCGTCTCAAACTCGGTGCCAGCGCCGAAAAGGCACTCGCCACCGTCCCGCCCGCCGTGCTGATGGCCGTGGTCGCGCCGACGGCGCTGGCAACGGGCTGGCCTGAGACGATCGGTTGCCTGGTGGTTGTCGCAGCGGCGCTGCGTCTGTCACTGTTGCCGGCAGCAGTACTCGGCGTCATCTCCGTAGCGCTCCTGCGTCTATTCGGCCTCTGACCCGAAAATGAGTAGGGCGCCTCTGGGGCGCCCTCCGATCTCACGGTTCTTCGTATTGGATGAAGCTCGGTTCGGCCAGATCCGCAAAGCGGGTGAATTCCGACTGGAAGGCGAGCTTCACGGTGCCGGTCGGTCCGTGACGCTGCTTGGCGATGATAACGTCGGCCGTACCCTTGACCTTCTCCATATGCGCTTCCCATTCCGGATACTTCGGATCGGCGATGTCGCGGGGCTCGAGGTTCTTCACATAGTATTCCTCGCGGAACACGAAGAGCACGACGTCGGCGTCCTGCTCGATCGAACCGGATTCGCGAAGGTCGGAGAGCTGCGGGCGCTTGTCTTCGCGGTTTTCAACCTGACGGGAGAGCTGGGAAAGTGCAACGATCGGCACGTTCAGTTCCTTGCCCAGCGATTTCAGGCCCGTGGTGATCTGGGTGATTTCCTGCACGCGGTTTTCGCCCGACTTGCCCGAGCCGGTCATCAGCTGGATATAGTCGATGACCAGGAAGTCGAGACCGCGCTGACGCTTCAGACGACGGGCACGGGCAGCGAGCTGGGCAATCGAGATACCACCGGTCTGGTCGATGAACAGCGGCACCTTCTGCATGGTCTGGGAAAAGCCGACGAGCTTCTCGAATTCGTGCTCGGTGATGTCACCGCGGCGGATCTTAGAGGAGGAGACTTCCGTCTGCTCGGACATGATACGGGTGGCCAGCTGTTCAGCCGACATTTCGAGTGAGTAGAAGCCGACCACGCCGCCGTTTTTCGCCTTGAAGGAGCCGTCGGGCAGGACTTCCGGCTCATAGGCGGCCGCGATGTTCCAGGCGATGTTGGTCGCAAGCGAGGTCTTGCCCATACCCGGACGACCGGCGAGCACGATCAAGTCGGAACGCTGCAGTCCGCCCATCTTAGCATCGAGCGACATGATGCCGGTGGAGACGCCCGAGAGGTTGCCGTCACGCTCGAAAGCAGCCCCTGCCATGTCGACGGCCTGGGCGACCGCATCCGAGAAGGACTGGAAGCCGCCGTCGTAGCGGCCGTTTTCGGCCAGCGCAAAGAGGCGGCGTTCGGTGTCTTCGATCTGCGCCTGTGGTGGCATGTCGAGCGGCGCGTCGTACGCGATGTTGACAACGTCCTCGCCAATCTGGATCAGCGAGCGGCGCAGCGCCAGATCGTAGATAGCGCGACCATAGTCCTCCGCATTGATGATTGTGACCGCTTCGGAAGCAAGCCGCGCGAGATACTGCGCAACGGTAAGGTCGCCGACCTTCTGGTCGGCCGGCAGGAAGGTCTTGATGGTAACCGGGTTCGCTGTCTTGCCCATGCGGATGATCTCGGAGGCGACCTCGAAGATCTTGCGGTGCAGCGGCTCATAGAGATGCTCGGGCTTCAGGAAGTCCGAAACGCGGTAGAAGGCATCGTTGTTGACGAGAATGGCGCCGAGCAGTGCCTGTTCGGCTTCGATATTGTTCGGAGCCTCCCGATAGAGCGGCTCAGTCGGTTGGACCGGGCTCAGTTTGCGCGCAGCATCATTCATTCGTTCATATCCGTTCAGAGTGTCGGCGGTGGCTGCACCATAGCGAGAACCTGGGCCAGCGGAATGGCCCGCGCAGCAACCCACATTGATTCACAGGCGCCCAATCGCGACTTTAGAAAAAGCCGAGCAATCCGATCTTTTCGGTTGACTGTGACATCAGCCGAATCGGCGATCTGGAGCGTTCATTTTAGCAGAGCGCAAACGAAAAACGCCCGGAAAAATCCGGGCGTTTCGTCTCCGCGATGGCGGAAAAATCAGTCGTCTTCGCCGTCCATGTCTGCGTCCGGATCGAAGAAGTCTTCCGGACGAAGAGCGTCTTCGTCAACGCCGTAGATGGCGTCGGCCGAGGTCAGGCTTTCGCCCTTGGCCTGGCGCTCGGCTTCTTCAGCCGAACGGGCAACGTTGAGCTCGACGGACAGTTCGACTTCCGCATGCAGGTGCAGGGTGACCTGGTGGATGCCGATGGCCTTGATCGGGGTGTTCAGTTCAACCTGGTTGCGGCCGATGTTGAAGCCTTCGGCAGCCAGGATTTCGACGACGTCACGAGCAGCGACCGAACCGTAGAGCTGGCCGGTTTCGCCAGCCGAACGGACGACGATGAAGGACTTGCCGGCGAGAGCGTCGGCAACGGTCTGGGCTTCCGACTTGCGCTCGAGGTTACGGGCTTCGAGCGTGGCGCGCTCGGCATCGAAACGCTTCTTGTTGGCTTCGTTGGCGCGCAGCGCCTTGCCCTGCGGCAGCAGGAAGTTACGAGCGAAGCCGTCGCGAACCTTGACGGTTTCGCCCATCTGGCCGAGCTTTGCGATGCGTTCGAGGAGAATGACTTGCATGATCCTGTTCCTTTCAGTTGTCAGTGTCGGAGTTTGAAGTGTCGGCCTTGCCGGCCGGCGTCAGGGCAACGGTCCGTCGTGTGTCCGAAAGGCCGATGATGAAGGGGATCATGAGCGGAAGCAGCATGATCGAAGAGAGATAGGCGAGCACGAGGGCCGGCAGGCGCCAGTCCTTGCCCCGGGTCTTGAGATGCATGGAGGCAAAGCCAGCCATCAGGAAGCCCGCGCCGAAGGTGCCGCAGACAACTGCCCCGATCATGGCGGGCACGCCGCCGATGAAGCAGGCGACAATGCCGGCGAGGAAGATGAAGACCGTGTTGCGGTTCATCCGGAGCGCCGACGGAAAGTCTTCGCGCGGACGCTTGTTGCGGCCGGAAGCCGTGACGATCCGCATGGCGATGTAATACATCATCGTCAGCAGCAGAACCCAGGTGCCGCCCTGGATGATCGGCAGCAGGATGACCATGGTCCGCTTCAACTGCTCGAGCGCCACGGCATCGGGCAGCATGGCCGGATCCTGCGTGCTCATCGCCTGCGTCATCGCATCAACAAGCTGGCCCGTGAATTCCGGACCAAAGCCGATGATCACGCCGAGCACGACGACGGCGATCGACACGAAAGCACAGAGCTGAAGAAGAATATCGGAAAGGGGATACCAGGCGATCAGGTGGTCAGGGCCGCCGATTTCGGACGCTGGACGCGCCAGGCTCGACAGGTGTGCCAGCCAGCCGGCCGGCCCGAGCGTGAAGATTGTCATGCCGAAGGCAAATGTCGGCGATACGCTGACCATACCGAGAAGGGCGGCCGTCACCATCGCGGTGATGGCGGCGGCATTGCCCCAGCCGAGGCCGACGATCAGAACGGGAAGGGCGGAAGCAGCATAGAGGATGGAGGCAAGCGTGGGCTGTGCCGCAGCACCCAGCACGAGCAGGGCGGCGGTAATGCCGGCAACAAAGCCGGTCGTCAGCGATTTCGCATCCAGGTTCTTCAATGTCGCTGTCCTGCTGTTCTAGCAGTTAGGGGAGAGGCTAACGCGATCTCGCAAGAGCCATCCCCAACATGGGTTTTCACCTGACGTCGCGGCAATCGCGCCATCTGGCGGTCGGTTCCGATCCGCGCCCAACGCGGAAGGGATGAAGCCCGCCGGCGGAGAGCCGGCAGGCTTCGGATCAGATTACGCTACGACGTACGGCAGCAGGCCGAGGAAACGGGCGCGCTTGATGGCCTGGGCCAGTTCGCGCTGCTTCTTCTGGGAAACTGCGGTGATACGCGACGGAACGATCTTGCCGCGCTCGGAAATGTAGCGCTGCAGGAGACGGACGTCCTTGTAGTCGATGCGCGGAGCGTTTGCGCCCGAGAAGGGGCAGGTCTTGCGACGACGATGGAAAGGACGACGTGCCTGAGAAGAGGATGCATCAGCCATTGTGTGTTCTCCTATTGCTCAGATTACGCGCGGTCTTCGCGCGGACGACGCTCGAAGCCACCTTCACGCGGGCCACGGTCCGGACGCGGACCACGATCGCCACGGTCACCGAAATCGCGACGCGGGCCACGATCGTCGCCGTCACGACGCGGACGGTCGTCACGGTCGCGCTTCTGCATCATGGCAGACGGGCCTTCTTCGTGGGCTTCAACAGCGATGGTCATGTAACGAAGAATGTCTTCGTTGATGCGCATCTGGCGCTCCATTTCATGGACGGCCGGTGCCGGAGCATCGATGTCCATCAGGGCGTAGTGAGCCTTGCGGTTCTTCTTGATGCGGTAGGTGAGGGACTTGAGGCCCCAGTTTTCTACGCGCCCGACCTTGCCGCCGTTAGCTTCGATGACACCCTTGTACTGTTCGACGAGGGCATCAACCTGCTGAGCGGACATATCCTGCCGGGCAAGGAATACGTGTTCGTAAAGAGCCATGTAAGCTTTGCCTTTTCTTGCGGTTGTCGTCACCCGGATCCGGCGCTAAGCCTCACAGACTGCTCCTGTGCGGCGTGTGCCGCGGCAAGAAAAGTGTTGTGTTCGAGACGGTCGAGAGCGGAGACACGGGAGACCGGAAACCCTTCTGGTTCCTGCTGCAAGCCTTATCGGCCTGCCAGCCCTCCGTTCAGCCACCAGCCAGAGACCGGGTGTTGTGAACGGCGCGCTTATACGCGGATTAGCCACAAAAGCAAGGGCCGCACGGCATTTTATGCCGGCGGCCCGTGTCAAGGTTTGCAATGGCGCTGGTACGTCAGACCTGAACCAGTGCGAGCGTGTATCCGACATAGGCCACGAGCATCGCGCCGGCCGTCAGTCTGCGCACGCCCAGATGCGCAAGAAGCAGGAAGGCGAAGCCGATGGTGACGCCCAGCATGACTGGGACGTCGAAACTGCCGAATCGCGGATCGACCGAGATCGGCTGAATGACGGAGGTCACACCCAGAATGAACAGGATGTTGAAGATGTTCGATCCGACGATGTTGCCGATCATGATATCGGAATGCTTGCGCAGCGCCGACATGATGCCGGTGGCAAGCTCCGGAAGCGACGTTCCTACGGCAACGACCGTCAGGCCGATGACGGCTTCGGAGACGCCGAAGTCGCGGGCGAGATTGGTTGCACCGCGGACCAGCAGTTCTGCGCCGATAAACAGCGTGGCCAGGCCGCCGACAATCAGAAGGGTCATGAAGCCCGTGCCGAGTGTCTCGTGCTTCACGTCTTCATCCGCCAGTTCTTCGACCGCGCCCTTACCCTGAACATAGGCGTAGACGATGTAGGCGATCAGACCCGCGACCATAAGGAGGCCTGCGATTCGCCCGATGGCCTCGAACTGGACGAGACCCAGCAGCAGAACGGCAGCGCCGATCATCACATAGGTGTCGCGTTTCACGCCCTTGTCCCAATGCGTGATCGGGAAAATCATCGCACAGGCTCCGACGATCAGGAGAATGTTGGCCGTATTGGAGCCGACCACGTTGCCGATGGCGATGTCGGATGAACCGGTGAGGGCGGCGCGGACGGAGACCAGCAGCTCCGGCATGGATGTGCCGAAGCCAACGATCACGAGCGAAACGATCAGCGTCGGTATGGCGAGCTTCTGCGCCACGCCGATTGCACCGCGCAAGAGCCATTCGGCCCCGAAATAAAGGCCGACCAGGCCCCCGGCCACGAACAGGTAATCCAAGACAAACCCCCATAAAACAAGGCCCAAACGGCCGATATGTGATCGTCGCCGCAGGTGGTGATGCACTGCGGCGATGTTTAGGTCACGTCCGTTCACGCTTTTGTTTGTCGGACGGCTTCCCGGTATTCGTGTCGTCAGATCGGCATCGGATAGAGACGATGGATCTTGGCGATCTCCTGCATCACTTCGTCTGAGAGTGTCAGCTCCGCAGCGTCGATATTGGTCTTCAACTGCTCCATCGTCGTGGCGCCGATGATCACGGAGGCCATGAACGGGCGCGTCAGGCAGAAGGCGAGCGCCATGGCGGAGGGATCAATTTCATGCTTGACCGCAAGCTCGACATAGGCGCGCGTTGCCGCTTCCTGATGCGGCACGAGGCGGCCGCCAATATCGCCGTTGATCGAGCCACGCGAGCCCGCCGGCTTCTTTCCGTCGAGATATTTGCCCGAGAGAATACCACCCGCGAGCGGTGAATAGGCGAGCAAGCCAACGTCTTCGTGATGAGAGAGTTCAGCCAGATCGAGATCGTAGTGGCGATAGAGCAGATTATACTCGTTCTGGATCGTGGCGACACGCGGAAGCCCGTTGGCTTCGGCAAGCGTCAGATATTTCTGTGTGCCCCAGGTGGTCTCGTTGGACAGTCCGACGGCACGAAGCTTGCCGGCCTTCACGCAATCGCCCAGCGCGTCGAGGATTTCCGCGATGTCGGCAGAGGCCCTTGTCTTATCCTGTTTGTAAGGATTGTAGTTCCAGGCGCCGCGGAAGTGGAAATGGCCGCGGTTCGGCCAGTGGATCTGAAAGAGGTCGACATAATCGGTCTTCAGCCGTGTCAGGCTGGCGTCGAGCGCTTGCCTGACCACGGCGCCGGTGATCGGCTTGCCCTCGCGGATGTAGGGGCGGCCGGGGCCGGCGACCTTGGTTGCCAGAACCACCTTGTCGCGATTGCCGGTCTTTTCAAACCAGTCGCCCATCAGGCGTTCCGTGTCGGCATAGGTCTCAGCCGAAAGTGGCGTCGTCGGATAAAGCTCGGCCGTGTCGAAGAAATTGACGCCGTGGTCGAGCGCGTAATCCATCTGCTGGTAGGCTTCTTCGCGCGTGTTCTGCGAACCCCAGGTCATGGTGCCCAGGCAGATCTCGGAAACAAGGATATCGGTTCGGCCGAGCCGGTTCATCTTCATGGGTGAAGCCTCTGATGTGGAGGGATTGCCTTGGGAGGCGGGATGAGTTCCGGAGCAATCTAGTCAGAAATTGATGCATCGCAAGATGTCGATAGCTGTGGAACAGCCCTCTATTTCCGGTGTTTCGGGCGGTCGAGGAATGGTGCCAAGGCTTGACTCGCAAGGGCCAACTGTGAATTGACAGGGAAAAACCAAGGGAGAAACGCCCATGTCAGTCGCATTCACCTTTCCGGGTCAGGGCAGTCAGGCTGTCGGAATGGGCAAGGACCTTGCCGACAGTTTTGCCGAGGCCCGCGCCGTTTTCGAAGAAGTCGATGAAGCGCTCGGCCAGAAACTCTCCGATATCATGTGGAATGGTCCGGAAGAGACGCTGACGCTGACCGCCAATGCCCAGCCGGCGCTGATGGCCGTCTCGATGGCAGTCATCCGCGTGCTGGAGGCCAGGGGCCTGGATCTCAAGTCCAAGGTTGCCTACGTCGCCGGCCATTCGCTCGGCGAGTACTCGGCGCTCTGCGCTGCCGGCACCTTCTCGATCGGCGACACCGCGCGTCTCCTGCGCATTCGTGGCAATGCCATGCAGGCCGCCGTCCCTGTGGGTGAAGGCGCGATGGCCGCGATCATCGGTTTGGAGCACGGCGATGTGCAGGCGATCTGCGCTGAAGCCTCCGCAATCGGTCCCTGCCAGATCGCCAATGACAATGGCGGCGGACAGCTTGTCATCTCCGGCGGTAAGGCCGCCGTCGAGAAGGCCGCAGCACTCGCCACCGAAAAGGGCGCCAAGCGCGCCATCATGCTGCCGGTCTCCGCACCCTTCCATTCGGCACTCATGGGCCCGGCAGCCGACGCCATGCGCGAGGCCCTTTCCAAGGTCGAGAAGAAAGACCCCATCGTGCCGCTGATCGCTAATGTGCGTGCAGCCCCCGTCACCTCCGCTGCCGAGATCGCCGATCTGCTCGTCGAGCAGGTCACCGGTCAGGTGCGCTGGCGCGAAACGGTGGAGTGGTTTGGCGCCAATGGCGTCACCACGCTTTATGAAGTGGGTGCCGGCAAGGTCCTGACAGGTCTTGCTCGCCGCATCGACAAGAACATCAGCGGTGTGGCCGTCAACGGCCCGGCCGACATCGACGCAGCGCTCGCCGCCCTCAACGGCTGACCGCCTCAACGAATAACAAGGAATCCGACCATGTTCGATCTGACAGGCCGCAAGGCCCTCGTGACTGGCGCCACCGGCGGCATCGGCGAAGAAATTGCCCGCCAGCTGCATGCCCAGGGCGCAATTGTCGGCCTGCACGGCACGCGCGTCGAAAAGCTGGAAGCACTGGCCGCCGAGCTCGGCGATCGCGTCAAGATCTTCCCGGCCAACCTCTCCGATCGCGACGAAGTCAAGGCGCTCGGCGAAAAGGCCGAAGCTGAACTCGAAGGCGTCGACATCCTCGTGAACAATGCCGGCATCACCAAGGACGGCCTGTTCGTCCGCATGTCGGATGCCGACTGGGATGCGGTGCTCGAAGTCAACCTGACCGCCGTCTTCCGCCTGACGCGCGAGCTGACCCATCCGATGATGCGCCGCCGCTTCGGCCGCATCATCAACATCACCTCGATCGTCGGTGTGACCGGCAATCCGGGCCAGGCCAATTACTGCGCCTCCAAGGCCGGCATGATCGGCTTTTCCAAGTCGCTCGCCCAGGAAATCGCGACCCGCAACGTGACGGTCAACTGCGTGGCGCCGGGCTTCATCGAAAGCGCCATGACCGGCAAGCTGAACGACAAGCAGAAGGATGCGATCATGGGCGCCATCCCGATGAAGCGCATGGGCACGGGCGCAGAAGTCGCTTCCGCCGTCGTTTACCTCGCCTCCAACGAGGCAGCCTACATGACGGGCCAGACGCTGCACGTGAATGGCGGCATGGCGATGATCTGATAACATTGCCGGAAACAGCCCCTGCGCAATAGGATGTTGACCAAGGCGAGGGGGCGAATTTCTGGCTTTGCGGCGCGCTTAAACCGTGTTAAGCGGGCCATGACTGTGAGCAGTTGCTCCGTCTCATGAGCCGAAGTTTATGCTTTTGTTTGCATAAACCGCTCTGGGTCAGGGCCGAACAGGTTTGCTGGTGGGACGAAAGCGTCACTGGCTGAATGCAGGGTAGGGACGCCATTAAGGCTCCCTCTGAATTTTAGAAGGTCGAGGATACCGACATGAGCGATATCGCAGAACGCGTGAAGAAAATTGTAGTTGATCATCTCGGCGTTGACGCTGAAAAGGTCGTCGAAGGCGCGAGCTTCATCGACGATCTGGGCGCTGACTCGCTCGACACCGTCGAACTCGTCATGGCCTTCGAAGAAGAATTCGGCGTCGAGATCCCGGACGATGCAGCTGACTCGATCCTGACGGTCGGCGACGCTGTCAAGTTCATCGAGAAGGCCCAGGCCTGATCGATCACACTGCTGCGGAAGGCGGGCGCGAGCCCGTCCTATCCGCTTGGGCCCGCGATGAGCGGGCCTTGTTGTATCTGGACCTTTGTTTACAGTGACTTCGGTCAACCAATTTAGGGTGGGCTTCGCACGATGAGACGTGTCGTCATCACCGGTACCGGCATGGTATCGCCTCTGGGATGTGGAACGGAACTGACCTGGCAGCGGCTACTGGCCGGCCAGAGCGGTGCCCGCCTGGTCACGGAATTTGAGGTTGAGGACCTGCCGGCCAAGATCGCCTGCCGCATCCCGACCGAAGGCGAGGGCGCCTGGAACCCCGACGACTGGATGGAGCCCAAGGACCAGCGCAAGGTTGACGCCTTCATCATCTATGCCCTTGCTGCAGCCGATATGGCGTTGAAGGATGCCGGCTGGGAACCAAAGAACTACGAAGAAGAGTGTGCCACGGGCGTCCTGATCGGCTCCGGCATCGGCGGCCTCGAAGGCATTGTCGAAGCCGGCCACATCCTGCGCGACAAGGGGCCGCGTCGCCTCTCGCCCTTCTTCATTCCGGGCCGCCTGATCAACCTCGCCTCCGGCCAGGTTTCGATCCGCCACAAGCTGCGTGGCCCGAACCATTCCGTCGTGACGGCCTGCTCGACCGGCGCCCATGCGATCGGCGATGCTGCCCGTCTGGTCGCGCTCGGCGATGCCGACGTGATGGTCGCCGGCGGTACCGAATCGCCAATCAGCCGCATCTCGCTCGCCGGCTTTGCCGCCTGCAAGGCGCTGTCGACCGCCCGCAACGACAATCCGACCGCCGCCTCGCGTCCCTATGACAAGGACCGTGATGGCTTCGTCATGGGCGAAGGCGCCGGCATCGTCGTTCTGGAAGAACTGGAACACGCCAAGGCCCGTGGCGCCAAGATCTATGCCGAAGTCGTCGGCTATGGTCTCTCGGGCGACGCCTTCCACATCACGGCTCCCTCCGAGGATGGTGACGGTGCGTTCCGCTGCATGACCATGGCGCTGAAGCGTGCCGGTCTGAAGCCGTCCGACATCGACTACATCAACGCCCATGGCACCTCGACCATGGCCGATACGATCGAGCTGGGTGCCGTCGAGCGCCTGCTCGGCGATCATGCCGAAAATGTCTCGATGTCGTCGACCAAGTCGGCCATCGGTCACCTGCTTGGTGCGGCCGGTGCGGTGGAAGCAATCTTCTCGGCGCTGGCGATCCGCGACAACATCGCGCCGCCGACGCTTAACCTCGACACTCCCGATGTCGAGACCAAGATCGACCTCGTGCCGCACAAGGCGAGAAAGCGCGAGATCAATGTTGCCCTGTCGAATTCCTTCGGCTTCGGCGGGACCAATGCCTCGCTCGTGCTGAAGCGCTACGAGGCCTGATCGCACCCGGGCGGCCGGTCGCTGATCTGCCGCCCGCGATTGCACTGGATGAAGGCCGGGCGCTCTTGCCCGCCACCACTTTTAGCGGGTAGAAATCATGCCAACGCCCGGCGCACCTGTGCCGGACGATGACCCGGATTTTTGCCGCATTGCTGGATAAAACAGCCGCGAGTGCGAAACAAAGAAGGATTGCCGGTGACCGACAACAGCCAGAACGGCGGTAGCCAGAACAACGGTGTCTCCTTCGGCCGCGATGCCGAGACCCAGCCGGGCAAGGGACCCTTCATTCCGAAGTCGCCGAACGAGGCCCTGCGCCCCGAGCGCGTGCCGCAGCCGCCGCGCCGGTCGCGCAAGGCGCGCAGCCAGCTGGTGATCTTCCTGAACTTCCTGATGACCATGGTGGTCTTTGTCAGCGTCGTGGCCGTGGCCGGCTTCTTCTACGTCATGGACAGCTACCAGAAGCCCGGTCCGCTCGTCGCCAACACCAATTTCGTCGTGCGCAGCGGTGCTGGCCTCGCCGAGATCGCCAACAACCTGGAACGCAACGGCATCGTCTCTGACGCCCGCATCTATCGCTATGTCACGACGACCTACCTCACGGACGGCCAGACGCTGAAGGCCGGCGAATATGAGATCAAGGCCGGCTCTTCGATGAAGGAGATCACGGCGCTTCTCGAATCCGGCAAGTCCATCCTGTATTCGGTGTCCTTCCCGGAAGGCCTGACCGTCAAACAGATGTTCCTGCGGCTTGCCGCCGATCCGGTGCTTGAAGGCGACCTGCCTGCGGAGCTTCCGCCGGAAGGCAGCCTGCGTCCAGATACCTACAAGTTCACGCGCGGCACGAACCGTGCCGAGATCGTTGCCCAGATGCGGGCCGCCCAGGAGCGCCTGATCGACCAGATCTGGGAGAAGCGCGATCCGGATCTGCCTGTCACGACCAAGGAAGAGTTCGTCACGCTGGCTTCGATCGTCGAAAAGGAAACCGGCAAGGACGACGAGCGTGCCCATGTCGCCTCGGTCTTCATCAACCGGTTGAACAAGCGCATGCGGCTCCAGTCGGACCCGACGATCATCTATGGCCTGTTCGGTGGTGACGGCAAACCGGCAGATCGCCCGATCTATCAGTCGGACATCCGCAAGGAAACGCCCTACAACACCTATGTGATCAGGGGGCTGCCGCCAGGCCCGATCGCCAATCCGGGCCGTGCTGCCCTCGAAGCGGTCGCCCATCCGTGGAAGACGGATGATCTCTATTTCGTCGCTGACGGGACCGGTGGTCACGCCTTTGCCAAGACGCTCGACGAGCACAATGCCAATGTGCGTCGCTGGCGCAAGATCGAGGCCGAGCGCGCTCAAACGCCGCCAGCCACACTGGATATCGATCCGGAAGTCGATCCGTCGGCCAATAACTGACACCGGCGGTAAGGGGCGGGGACATGACACTGCAATCCATGACGGGCTTCGCCCGGGTCGAGGGCTCGTCCGGTCGTTATCGCTGGGCCTGGGAACTGCGCTCGGTGAACGGCAAGGGGCTCGACCTGCGCACGCGCCTGCCGCAGGGGCACGAAGCGCTGGAGACGGATATCCGTCGCCTTGCCAGCGAGCGCCTGACGCGCGGCAATCTGCAGATCGGCCTTAGCGTGACGGTCAGTGAAAACCGCGTCGAAGCGGTGCTCAATCATGATGCACTGGCGGCCGTTCTCGCGTTGCGCAACGAGCTCGGACCCGACGTACTGGACCCGGCTCCGCTCAGGCTGGACACACTCCTGTCGATCCGAGGGCTCGTCGACATGCGCGAAGCGACTGATGATGCCGAAGCGATCGCCGAGCGTGACGCGGACATTCTCGCCGGCCTCGAACGCTCTATCTCCGCACTGGTCGACATGCGCGCGACCGAGGGGGCGGCACTGCGCCGGATCCTCGAAGAGCACATCGCCAGGATCGAAGAGCTTGCCCTGCAGATCGAGGCGGATCCGTCGCGTTCGCCCGATGAGATCGCACGCCGGCTTGAAGCCCAGCTCGCCAGTCTGATGGACACGACCAGCGGCCTCGACCGCGACCGCCTGCATCAGGAAATTGCCCTGATCGCCACCAAGGCGGATCTGCGTGAGGAAATCGATCGCCTCAAGGCCCATGTGACGGCGGCCCGCGAACTGTTGTCCGTTGGTGGTCCCGTCGGCCGCAAGCTCGATTTCCTGGCGCAGGAATTTAACCGCGAATCAAATACTATCTGTTCCAAGTCCAATGCCGTCGCAGTCACTGCCGCCGGCATCGAATTGAAGGTCGTCATCGACCAGTTCCGCGAACAGGTTCAGAATCTGGAGTAGTCCATGGCCGCTGCCGCCCCCACCTCCGTCAAGATCGCAAGGCGCGGCCTGATGCTCGTCATCTCCTCGCCCTCGGGCGCCGGAAAGTCGACGATCGCCCGCACCTTGATGGATCGCGACCAGCAGATCAGCCTCTCGGTCAGTGTGACGACCCGGCAGCGCCGCCAGAGCGAGATCGAGGGTGTTCACTACCACTTCGTCTCCCAGCGCGAATTCGAACGGCTCCGCGATAGCGACTCGCTGCTCGAATGGGCGCAGGTGCACGGCAACTACTATGGTACGCCGCGTGAGGCCGTCGAGACGGCCATGGGCGAGGGCCGCGACATGCTCTTCGATATCGATTGGCAGGGCGCCCAGCAGCTACAGGAAAAGATGTCGGCCGATGTCGTCTCGATCTTCATCCTGCCGCCGACCATGGCCGAACTGCAGTCGCGCCTTCATCGCCGTGCAGAGGATACGGAGGAGGTCATCCAGACACGCCTCAACAATTCCCGCTCAGAGATCAAGCACTGGCGCGAATATGACTATGTCATCGTCAATGACGACCTGAACTCCGCCTTCGATGCCGTCCAGTCCATCGTCAAGGCCGAGCGCCTGCGCCGCGATCGTCGCCATGGCCTCTTCGACTTTGTTGAAGGTCTGATCGCCTGAGATTGTCTCTGATTCATTGAAAAGGGCGGCCCGATTATCTCGGCCGCCCTTCTTGTTTGGATCATTCGCCTCTTGGGAAGCGCTGACTTTCTTCGAGAATGTTGAGGTCCATATGGTTGCGCATATAGCGCTCCGATGCCTTCTGCAGCGGCTGGTAATCCCAGGGGAAATAGGCGCCGTTGCGCAGTGCCGTATAGACGATGTGTCGCCGCGCCTGACTTTCCCGCACAGCGGCATCGAAACGCATCAGATCCCAACGTCGGGCTGCTTCCTCGCGCAATGCCTCGAACACGCTTGCCGCCGCCGGATCGTGAGCGAGGTTGGTCATCTCACAGGGATCAGCTTCTAGATCGGCCAGGATCGGTGGATCCGCCGCACAGAGCGTCAGTTTGTAACGCTCGTTTCGAAGCCCGACCATGGGACTCACCGTGCCCTCCGCCGCATATTCCATCGGAACAATGCTGCGGCCGCCAGTGCCGGTCGCAAGCGGCATCAGGTCCTCGCCGTCGGTCCAGTCCTTGATCGTCGAGATGTCGATGCCCGCGAGACCGGCAAGCGTCGGCGTCACATCGAGCGTCGAGACCGGCGTGGTTACCAGCCGTCCCTCGATCCCGGGCACAGCCATCATCATCGGTACCCGCGCGGAGCCCTCGAAGAAGTTCATCTTGAACCAGAGGCCTCGCTCGCCAAGCATGTCGCCATGGTCGGAGACGAAGAGGATGACGGTGTTGTCCGCCATCCGGGTGCGCTCGAGCACGTCGAGGATCTCGCCGATCTTGTCGTCGACATAGGAGATATTGGCGAAGTAGCCTTGCCGCGCACGGCGTATGTGCTCGTCCGTGATGTCGAAGGCGAGGTGGTCACAGGCATCCATCAGGCGCTGCGAATGCGGATCCTGTTCGTCATAGGGGATCGCAGGCACACTCGGCTGCAGGGCGTCGCAGCCCTCGTAGAGATCCCAATATTTTCGCCGCGCAACATAGGGGTCGTGCGGATGGGTGAAACTGACCGTCAGGCACCAGGGCCGCTCGTCGTGTCCGCGCGACAGGTCGTAGAGCCGTCGCGTGGCGTTGTAGGCCACCTCGTCGTCATACTCCATCTGGTTGGTGATCTCGGCAACGCCGGCGCCCGTGACGGAACCCAGATTATGATACCACCAGTCGATCCGCTCGCCCGGCTTGCGATAGTCGGGGGTCCAGCCGAAATCGGCGGGATAGATGTCGGTCGTCAACCGCTCCTCGAAACCGTGCAGCTGGTCAGGCCCGACGAAATGCATCTTGCCCGACAGGCTGGTTTGATAACCGGCAGCCCTGAGGTGATGCGCATAGGTCGGGATATCGGAGGCGAATTCCGCTGCATTGTCGTAGACGCGGGTCCGGCTCGGCAATTGCCCGGACATGAAGGAGGCACGCGCCGGTGCGCAGAGCGGGCTTGCCGTATAGGTGTTAGCGAAGCGCACGGAGCGCTTCGCCAGGGACTTGAGATGCGGCGCATGCAGGAAATCAGCGGGACCGTCCGGAAAGAAGGTCCCGTTGGCCTGATCCACCATCAGGATCAGAATATTGGGGCGTGATGTCACTGGATACGACCTCAAAGACCGAGAGCGGATTTGACCGCCGCGTCACCCGGCTGGCCGTCAAAGGTCGTCACGCCCTTCAGCCAGCCATCCATGACGGCAGGATTGGCCTTTAGCCACTCGGTTGCGGCTTCCTTCGAATCCTTGCCGCCGAGGATCTCGCCCATCAAGACGTTTTCCATCGAGACGTCGAAGGTCATCTGCTTGAAGAGGGTGGCAGCGTTCGGGCAGTTGCCGCTCCAGCCAGTGCGGGCCAGCGTATAGACTTCCGCGCCGCCAAAATTCGCGCCGAAATAGGTGTCTCCGCCTGAAAGATAGGTGAGGTCGAACCGTTCGTTCATCGGATGCGGCGCCCAGGCGAGGAAGACCACGCCCTTGCCTTCCTTCGTGGCGCGCTCGACCTGGGCCAGCATCGCCTGCTCGCCGGACTCGACAAGTTCCCAGCCCTTCAGACCGAATTCGCCGGCATCGATCATCTTCTGGATGTTCGCATTGGCCGGCGCGCCCGGCTCGATGCCGTAGATCTTGCTTTCGAACTCGTCGGGATTCTTGCCGAGATCGGCGAAATCCTTGATGCCCTTGTTTGCAACCGCGGTCGGGACAGCGAGGGTGAACTTTGCACCTTCCAGGTTCTTCGCCAGCACTTCGATCGCCTGTGCACCGTTCAGGTCGTCGATGAAGGCCTGCTGAGCGGGCATCCAGTTGCCGAGAAACACGTCGATCTCGCCGTTCTTCATCGACTGATAGCCGATCGGCACGGATAGCGTCTTCACATCGGGCTCATAGCTGAGCGCATCGAGAACGACCGAGGCGACACCATTGGTCGCCGTGATGTCGGTCCAGCCCGGATCGGACAACCGGACGACCTTGCAGCTTTCGGCGTCCGCAGCCGCCGCAGTGGTGGTAATCAACAGCATTGCCAGAGCGGCGAGCCCGCCAAGGCGTGTGCCGCACGTGAGTGTCTTGCGCATGATGGTTCCCTCTTGTTGTGATATTGGTTACCCTTATTCAAGAGCCGCACCATTCACCTGTGAAGCGGGAGAATTTTGATGTTTCACATAGAAAAAATTTATGTCTGAGGCGCCGGTCGATCTCGCCTGGATGCGACTGCTGGTCGAGATCGACCGGAAAGGCTCCCTGTCGGCCGCAGCCGAAGCGCTCGGCCTGACCCAGCCGGCCGTGAGCTATCAGATCCGCCTTCTGGAGCAGCGATTTGGTCAGCCCTTGCTGCATCGGCTCCACAGAGGCGTGAGGTATACCGATGAAGGGCGGCGACTGCTCGCGATTGCGGAACGCACGGTGTCGGAGGTGGATGCCCTGCAGCGCAGCGTGCGTGCTGCGCGCAGAAGACCCACCGTGCGGCTCGCCACGGATTACGCCTTCTCCAGCCTTTGGCTGATTCCTCGCATGCATGTCTTTCGGCAAAGCCATCCGGAAATCGATTTGCAGATCGTCGCAACCCAGCGCCTCGGGCCCCATTGGCGCGAGGATGCGGATCTCGCCGTCGCCTTCGGCTCGGGCAGCGAGTTCGGCGCCGACGCCCGCCTGCTGATGCCCGAACGGGTCGTGCCTGTCTGCACGCCCATCCTGGCGCACAGCCTCAAGGATGGTCCGGGCCTGCCCATCCGGCAATGTCCCCTGATCCATCTCGAAGCCGAGCACGTCTCGCCTTGGCTCGACTGGCCTGCATACTTGTCGCGGTTGCAACGGGGCGAAAGCCTGCAGGACAGTCCGGGCGATCTCCGCTTCAACACCTATGCGCTCGTGGTTCAGGCCGCCATGGCTGGGCAGGGTGTGGCTCTCGGCTGGCTGGGCGTCGTGGATCAGCTGCTCGAGGCCAATTTGCTGGTCGTGGCGGGTGAGGTGATGGCGGTCCAAGGGCGTGGTTACTGGCTTGTGCCGGGCAGCAGCAGCGAAGCCGTCAATCTGCTGGCCACATGGTTGATCGACGAGGCCGCTGGCTCAGTTGCTGGACGTTTTGCGAACTGAAAGCCAAAGAAACGGCCTCATCTCTCAATTTTCTCAATTTCAGTATGACTAATGTTTAACCATTGCAGCGCATGATCAGTTTGACGCTATGGTTGCGTAATTTTAGTAAAATCCGATGCAACGCTGGGGATCGAGATGCGACTGACGGATGTTTCAGTGACTTGGCGCCTCGCGGTGGCGCTTGCCATACCGCTCGTGGCTCTGGCCGGTCTGGCCTATGTCGAAATCAATACGACGTTTACAGCCTATCAGCATGCTCGCCATCTGAACATCGTCAGCGCCGATCTCGGCGTGATCGGTGATTTCGTGCATGCGCTCCAGGCGGAACGCGCCGAAGCGGTGGGCCTGCTCGCCTCCAGGGGACGGGAGCATGGCGCCGAACTTGAGGCCGCCCGAACCGCCGGTGCGCCCGCCCTCGACAAGATGGACCAGGTTCTCGCCGACATGAAGGCCGAGGGCGATCCGACACTCATGCGCCACGAAGAGGAGCTCACGGCGGTGCTGGCGAAGCTTCCGCAGATCCGGTCCTCGACCGACAATCTGACCTTGGCGCCCGCAGAAGTATTCGTCTACTACACCGATCTCGTTCACCGGCTCATGAATGTCTCGCGCGAGTTCTCGCTCGCTGCCGGCGCCAAGGGCGTGGTCGGCAAGATGATGGCCTACAGCCTGCTTATGAACGCCAAGGAAGTGGCAGGCCAGGAGCGTAATCTAGGGCACGCCTTCATCTCCGAAGGCAAGTTCGACGAGGCGCATTATCTTGATTTCGTCGGTATGTTCGGTTCGCAGAAATCGCTGATCGACCAGTATCTCGAACTGCTGCCGGACGAGGATCGCGAACACTACCGTGAATCGCTGCATACGCCGGATGCGGAGGCCGTCGAGGATATCCGCTCGAAGATGATGGTGGGTGGCCTGTCGGCTGACCTCTCGGCGATCGACAGCGGTGAGTGGCTGGAGCGTTCGGCGCGCCGTATAGAGCGTCTGAAGGAACTCGAAAACGAGACGCTGGCGACCATTGTCGTGGATGCGCAGGGGATGGCTGATCAGGAGTACCATCATCTGCTGCGTGTTGCCGGGATCACGAGTACGGTGCTCACCTTTGCCTGCTTCTTTGCTATCTCCCTGTCCTTGACCGTCGTGCGTCCGCTGCGGCGCCTGACACGGACGATGAATGATCTGGCCGCCGGTAATGTCGAAGTCGACTTGATCCGAGCCGAGAGCAAGGACGAGATCGGCCAGATGGGGCGCGCCGTCACCGAATATATCGCGCTTGCCAAGGCCCGCATGGTCAAGGAACGCGAGGAGCAGGAAGCAGCCGAGCGGATCAAGCGTGCGGCCGAACTGGAGGCCGAACGCGAACGGGCAGAACGTGCCGCGGAGATCTCTTATGCGGTTGAACAACTCGCCAGCGGCCTGGATGCGCTGTCAGCGGGGGAAATCGGCTATCGTCTCTCCAAACCCTTTGCGCCCTCTCTCGATCCGCTTCGCATAAGCTTCAACGGCTCGATGGAGCGGCTGTGCGGCGTGATGTCGACCATCCGCGAAAGTACCGGACAGCTGCATGGCGGCTCGCAGGAACTGCAGCTGGCAGCCGACGACCTCGCCCGCCGTACCGAACGTCAGGCTGCAGCTTTGGAGGAGGCTGCCGCCTCCATCACCCAGATCACCGCGACCATGACGAGTTCCACGCAACGTGCGGAAGAGGCAGGCCATCTGGTGCGCGAAGCAAGCGTGACCGCCCAGAGATCCGGTGCCGTCGTGGCGGATACGGTGAAGGCCATGCACCATATCGAACAGTCCTCCGGGCAGATCAGCCAGATCATCTCGGTCATCGATGAAATCGCCTTCCAGACCAATCTTCTCGCCCTGAATGCGGGCGTCGAGGCCGCCCGGGCAGGGGAGGCCGGCAAGGGCTTTGCCGTCGTCGCGCAGGAAGTCCGCGAACTCGCCCAGCGGTCTGCCAACGCTGCCCGCGAGATCAAGGCACTGATCAATCGCTCGGCGCAGGAGGTAGAGGCCGGGGTTCGGCTGGTCAACGAAACCGGCGACACGCTGAAGGGCATCGAAGATCATGTGATGAAGATCAACGAACGCGTCACGGCCATCGTTTCGGCTGCAAAGGAGCAGTCGGCAGCCCTCAACGAGATCAGTCAGGCCGTCAGCCAGATGGACCAGGTGACCCAGCAGAATGCGGCGATGGTTGAGGAAGCGAGTGCAGCAACGTCGAGCGTGGCGACTGAAGCCGACCGGCTCAACGGTCAGATCGCCATGTTCAAATTGCCTGGAAACGAGAATCGTCAGCGCGGCCGCGAGGCCGCCTGACGAAGAGCCGGGTAGTCAGAGCAGATTGGCGATCCGGCAGAATTCCTCGACGCTGAGCGTTTCCGCCCGGCGTTGAGGATCTATATCGGCGCGGGCGAGCAATGCTTCCCCGCCGATAGGCTTGAGGCTTTGCCGGAGCATCTTGCGACGCTGGCCGAAAGCAGCCTGCGTCGCCTTTTCCAGCTTGTCCGGATCACAGGGCAGGGGCTTCTCGATCGGGACCAGATGGACCACGGTCGAGGTCACCTTGGGCGGCGGCGTGAAGGCTTGCGGCGGGATGTCGAAGGCCATGTGCGCCTCTGTCCGCCAGCCGCAGAGCACGCCGAGCCTGCCGTAATGATTGTCGTCCTCGCGGGCCACGATCCGCTGCCCGACTTCCTTCTGGAACATCAGCGTCAGGGACTGCCAGAAGGGCGGCCATTGGTTTGGCAACAGCCAGTTGACGAGCAACTGCGTACCGACATTGTAGGGCAGGTTCGAGATGATCTTCACCGGCTCGCCTGGAGCCAGGCTCTCGAAATCGGTCTTCAGCGCATCACCTTCGATCACCTCGAGGCGACCGGGATAATGGTCGGCAATTTCCTGCAGAGCCGGAAGACAACGCGGATCACGCTCGATGGCAATGACCTTCTTCGCGCCTAAAGCAAGGATTGCCCGGGTAAGGCCGCCCGGACCCGGCCCGACCTCGATCACCGTCACACCTTCAAGTGACCCGGCATTGCGGGCCACCTTCTGGGTCAGGTTCAGATCGAGCAGGAAGTTCTGTCCGAGCGCCTTCTTGGCATCCAGTCCATGGCGCGCAATCACGTCGCGCAGCGGCGGCAGTCCATCGAGCGCGGCCATCAGCGAGATGCATTCCGCGCATGCGCCATTCGATCAGCCATCCGCAAGGCTGCAACGAGGCTGGTTTCCTTGGCGAAACCGCTGCCCGCGAGACCGAAAGCCGTTCCGTGGTCAGGCGAGGTGCGGATGAAGGGAAGTCCGAGCGTTACGTTGACGCTGTCGTCGAAGCCGAGGGCTTTGGCCGGTATCAGTGCCTGGTCGTGATACATGCAGATCGCCACGTCGTATCGATCACGCGCATCGTCGTGGAACATGGTGTCGGCGGGCAGGGGGCCAAACGCATCGATGCCCTCGTCACGCAGCCTGCCGATCGCCGGGTGGATGATATCATCGTCTTCATGGCCGATCGCGCCATTCTCGCCCGCATGCGGATTAAGGCCGGCGACCGCCAGTCGCGGGGAGGCGATCCCGAACCGATCGGCGAGATCCTGCGCGACGATCCGGCAGGTGGCGACGATCAAGGCTTCGGTCAGGGCGCCGGGAACATCTTTCAGCGGAATGTGTATGGTCACGGGTACGGCCTTCAGCTTCGGCCCCGCGAGCATCATGACCGGCATTACGGAGCCACCCTTTGCACGCGCCGCGAGATCGGCGAGAAACTCGGTATGCCCGGGAAACCCGAAGCCGGCTTCGTACAGCACGGATTTTGCAATCGGATTGGTCACGACCGCGCGCACTGCACCCGAGAGGCACAGGGCGACGGCCGTCTCGATTGCTGTGATCGTGCCGCGGGCATTCGCCACATGCGGCTTTCCGGCCAAGACATCGACGCCCGTCGGAATGGGAAGAACCGGAAGCGCGCGGACGAAGACGTCGCTTGCATGCGCCGCATCCGTCTCCTCGACGGTAACGTCGAGTTCCAACTGGCGGGCGCGAACCTTCAGGACCTCGGGATCGCCGACATAGATAAACGGCGGAAGCGCCAGCTCATCACGTTTCAGCCAGGCCTGAAGAGCAATATCCGGCCCGATACCGGCCGGATCGCCCTGGCTGAGCGCCAGCGGAAGGACGCCATTGGTCATGGATCGGCCTTTCGCGGCTTATTGTATTACGATCTGGGCCTTGGAGCGCAGTTCTTCCAGATACTTATCGGAATTCGGGTTTTCGCCCTGCTGTTCCTTGCCGATATCCTCGGCGCGGAAGACGACCTCAGCCGCAACATCGTCAGAAACCTGACGCTGGTTGCAGATGGCGAGATACTCGACGCCGCGATCGGTCACGCGGGTTGCCGTCGTGCCACCTTTTGCCTTCTCCACCAGCGGCTTCCACTCCGGCGGCATTTCAGGCTCGAGAACACGGCCGAGATTGCGGATCGACACATCAAGATAGTTCTTGGCGAACTCCATGGCCTGATCGCAGCCGGGGAAGGAGGCGCGCGACTTTTCGGCTTCCGCCTTGCGCTTGCCGACGATGCCCTTCTTCGAGGCGGGCACCACGAAGATCACCTGCTTGAGGAAATACTCCGTCGTCACCGGCTTCTCTTTGTTTTCGAGAAGACGCGTCACGAGATCCTGGTTGGACAAACGGCCACGCGCTCCCGCCCCATAGCGTGCGTTCACGAGGCGCGGCCAGCTCATGGAGATGGCGATGAAGGACTTGAAGTGCGCGGCACCGACGCCGGCCTGATCGAGCACGGTATTGAGCTGCGACACCGACATCTTGTTCGACGACGCAAAGCGTTCGAACGAGGCATCGACATCCGCCGTGCTGACGGACATGCCGACCCGCGCGATCTCCTCGCGCTTCAGCGTCTCGTTCACGAGTTCGTCGCGGGCGATCTGCTGGAGATTGCCAGTGCGACGCTGCAGTCGCAGGAAGGCCACGCGACGAGCGACGTCAGCACTTGTGATTGCGGTCTTGTTGACAACGGCAGCCACCGATGTTGCTGCCTGAGCCGGCGCAAAGATTGGTGTCGGGCTGACGCTTAAGGACAGCGCGATGACGCCGGCAAGCAGCAGACCGGTGCCTTTGTTTGCATGAGCCATCTGTCATCCTTTCTCCGAACTGCAGAAGCCTGCTCCGGACGTAGATCATGTAACGGATTTTAGAACCGCCGCACGGATTGCACAATCCATGCGGCGAAACAATGACCTGCATCGCAGCGCTTTGGCCTCACTCGAACGAGGTGTCGCTGAGATTGATCTCTCCGAGTGTGCGGAACACCAGCTTTCCACCGATCGTCCAGTCGTTCGCGGTCTCCGCATTCGGATCATACTTGTCCGAATAGGCGATCGAGAAGACCGTGCATTCGTCGGCATAGGAGATGCCAACGCTTCGACGGTTGAACTTGTCAGCATCGATATCGTAGTTCAACGAACCAAACACCGACCAGTTCTCGGTGACCTTCACTGTGGTCGAGCTGGTGATCGTCTGGTTGTCGTTGTTGAACGAGTAGGCCGGGCGCGCGTCGAGCTGGGTGAAGGTCAGGCTTGTTTCGAACCTGTCCTGAGAATAGGTCGCATTGAGGTCGGTACGACGAACGTCGAGCGATTTCTCATCAAGCCGCACGCCGGCGCTCAGCGAAAGCCCGATCGGCAGTTCGAAACCAGCCGATGCCACATAGTCGGAAACATCCGTCTCGAGGCCGGAACCGGAGCCTACGGCCAGCAGGTCCTGTGTCGCGTAGGAGTTCAGGCCCGCCAGATGGTAGGACTGACCGATGACCGCGCGTACACCGATCCCGTTGTCGAAGCTGCCGGTGTAGCGCATGCCGACATTGGCGCGTGTTCCGCCCTCGACACGGTCAAAGCCGGAGAACTTGTTGCGCGAGAAGAGGTTGCTGGCGTCAAACACCAGGCTCTGCGCATCTTCGTTCGGCAACTGGCCAGCATAGCCCTCGTTGTTGCGGGCATAGATCTGCGCGATCGGCTCGATGATATGCGAGCTGTTCGCAGTGGTAATCAGCCACGGATAACGGGCCTCGATGCCGGCGGTCAGCATGTAGCGACCAAGGGCATCGTTGCTTGTATAGCCGCCGGTGTAGTTTCCGGGGGCGTCCATGGCCAGGCCATAGACATCGCCACGGGCAGCAAGAAGCGGTGTGATCTGCAATCCGCCCGGACCGTCGTAGGTGCGTTCCCATTCGAGTTCGCCCGTCAGGCGGTTCATGTTGCCCTTCAGCCCGCGATAAACATCGAACGCGCCGTCCCTATTGGTGTCGGCGAATTCGCTCGAGAAGCGCGACAGGGACGTGAAGTTCAAGGTGCCCGACAATTGGCCGCCGGCGACCAGTTCGGGTGCGTAGTAGCTGTAGTCGATGACCGGCAGGACGGTCGCCTGCTTCTTTTCCGACGTGTTGTTCAGATCCGCGTCCTGAACGTCGAAATAGTAGCCGCGCATGTCGAAGAAATTGCGTTCGCCGATGCCGGTCAAATAGACGACATTGGTGTTGGTGGACGCATTGAGGCCATCAATGCCGTAGGTGCGCGCGAAGTTGTTGTCGCTCTGCACCATCACATCCCAGCCGAATGCCCAGCGCGGATTAATCTTGAACTCGCCCTTCGACGCGATGAGGCCACGCGTATCGCGCGCGGCGTCGCTCGTGCCGGCGGTGAACTCGTCGGTGTTCATCTGGCTGATGCCGGCGAAGCGGATGCTGGCCTGACCCTTCTCGAAGCGCTGGCGGACTTCCGCTTCCAGCAGCACGCCCTGGGCGCTGAACCCGGTAGCGGTGACCGTCGCGTCGCGGTCCGGAGCAATGGCGATGTAGTAGGGGACCGCAATGCCGAAGCCGACATTTTCGCCGGAACGGAACTGCGGGAACAGGAAGCCCGACTTCCGCTTGACGGTATTGTCCGGCACCTCGATGAACGGCAGCGTCACAAGCGACTTGCCGAAAAGTTCGAACCGGGCCCTTTCGAGGCGCACTGTCTTCTTGGTGCCGTCCTGAACGACGCGCTCAGCCTTCACCTGCCAGAGCGGCGGACGAGAGGGGTTTTCCGCGCAGGGAAGACATGCCGTGTACACACCCTTGTGCAGGATCATCTGCGTGCCGCCGACGCGCTGGGCGCTTTCGGCAACAAGACGGGTGTTGTCCGTGCTCTCCACGCGCAAGGCACGCAGGAAGCCGTCGGAGAAATTGTCGGTGACATCGAGTGAATCCGCATAGATGCGGTTTCCGGTCGGCTCGACCAGCTCGATATTGCCCGCCGCGGTGACGCGGCCCGTTTTCTGGTCGTACACGACCTGACGGGCCACCATCTGGTAGCCGGCATAATTGATCTGTACCGCACCGTTCGCGACAACGCGCTCGGCATCACGGTCATAAACGAGTTCATTGGCTGCCAGAAGCAGCTTCGCGTCATCAGGGACGTTGCCTGCCATCGACGCTGAGTCGGACAGGCTCTGCGCATGCACGAGAGGCGCAGCGGGCGCCATAGCGCACACAGCGACACTGGTCAGCAGGGCTACTGAGAGCCTCCTGATATTCCCGCGGTCTTTTACCGCCACTAACCATCCTCCTTGTGAAGCAGAATCGTTGCCCCCAGTGCCATGGCTACGACAACTGGGACCCAGGCCGCAACATATGGCGGCATGACGCCGCTGCTTCCGAATGCCCTGACGAGCACAGAGACAACATAAAGCACGAAGCCTGACAATATTCCACCGAGAATCACCGTTCTCGATTGGTTGATACGGCTGAATTTCAGCGAAACGGTTGCAGCAATCAGCGTCATTGCAATCATCAGGAACGGCAGTGAAAGCAGCGAATGAAACTGCGTTTCCAGCGCATGGGGTGCGATCCCGAAGGATCGGGCAACTTCAATTTTCTGAAATAGATCATAAAAAGCAACGCTTTCCGGTCTGGCTAGACGCTGCTGGACGAATTCCTCGTTGAGATTGGTCGCAACCCGCGCTTCGGCGAGACGCGTCTGGATTTCTCCCGGACGCGTCTCGAGAACGTCGGTAAGCATCCAGTAACCATCTTTCAAAGTCGCGGTGCGCGCATCCTGGCGCAGCACGATGCGTCCGTCCTGGTCGAAATGCAGCAGAACGGCATCGACAAGCAGGGTTCCGTCCTCAAGGACAGAACGAGCGCCGAGCGCCACGTCATTGTCGCCGCTCGACTGGCGCAGCCACGGAATCGGCGCCGGTTTCGCACTGCCTGCCGTTTCACGCCATTTCGCTTCGATTTCGGTGCCCTGGCGTTCACCCCAGGCGGCGAGGGGATTGATCACCAGCGTCGTCGTCAGACCGATCAGGGTGGCGCCGATCAGAAAGGGCGCCATGAACTGCCAGACGGAAATGCCGGCCGCCCGCGCGACAACCAGTTCAGACTTGCGGTTGAGCGCAATCAGCGTCGCCATGCCGACGAAAAGGCCGATGAACGGCACCGTCTGTTGCAGGATCAGCGGCAGCCGCAAGGCGGTGAGGTAGAGCACGCCTGTCACGGAATAGCCCGGCAGGTTGTCATAGCGGCCGGAGGTTTCCGTGAAATCGATGAGATAGGTGATCGAGATGACGCCGAGGAAGAACCACAGCGTCGTCATCATGTAGCGTCGGAAGAAATAAATCCCGAGAGTCCAGATCATGCCGCGCCCCCGGTGCTTGCGCCAAGCCGCTTCTGCGTGAGTGTGATCGCCTTGCTCACCAGAATGGAGACCGCACGCGGCAATCGCGGACTGCGATTCGTTGCCAGCATGAAGGCGGCAGCGGCCCCGCTGGCCAGGGGCACGAAATACTGCAGAGGCACGTATGCCGCGGATGTTTCGACGAGCGAGGTGACGTAGTTCGAAGCCCAGAAGAGGGTGAGCGACATCAGCAGGGTCGACGCCATCGGATGCAGCCGCGCTTCGCGGTGGGACCGGGCATCACCGCACATCATCAGACTGATCACGGCAAAGACGAGCGGGAAGAAGGCCGCGCTGATGCGGCGGTGGAGCTCGGCCGTGAAGTCGTTGGGATTGCTCACATAGCGCTCGTCGAGCGGATCGGGATCCATCAGATAGAAAAGGTCGCGATCCTTGGCGCCGAAGCGGGCCTGGCCGCGCTCCTCGGAGAGATCCGAAAGATCGAAGGCATAGCGGTCGAAGCGGATGACGGTCACATCGCCGTTCGGCGCTTTGCGCTGCACTTCGCCATCCTGCATCACGAGCGCCTTGCCGGTCTCTTCGACTGCGCCCTCACGGGCATAATAGATGAGCTCGGAAGCCGGATCACGGGAATCGGCGACCAGCAGCCCCTTCATCTGGCGGCCTGCCTGCCGCTCGGAAATCTGCACATAGAGGCCGGGCTCGATCTGTCGGAAGGTCTTTTCCTCGATCACCGAAGAAAGCAGATCGGCATAAGCGGTTGCGATCATGCTTCGCACGTTGACGCGCATTGCCGGCTCGACGAAGCCGAGCATGACCAGCGAGAAAATGCTGAGGCCGCCCGCCAGCATCAGGAGAGGACGCTGGATCGTCCGTCTCGGTGCTCCGGCAGCATCGATGACCGCAAGCTCCGAATCGTTGTTCATCGTGGTCAGCGTATGGGTGATGCCGATGACGAGCGCGAAGGGCAGGACGGTCGCGATGATGGTCGGCAGGATCATCGTCGCCAAGAGCATGAAGGACCCTACCGACTGGCCACTGTCGGTGACGAGGTTGATACGTCGCAACACCTGCGTCGTCCAGATGATCGCCAGCACCGGTAAAAGCGCTGTCGTGAACATCAGGACGACCCGTCGCAGGATGTATTGTTCGAGTATCTTCATAGGGTTCCCTTGCAGGCGCGACACGCAGACGTCGCGCCGAGGATTGGCGTTCTCTACAACGCTTGCGGCATTTTGGCGACCGACGGATGTCAATTTCCCCGGCTTCGTGATCCTGTTTTTTCCTCCACCGCGATAAATCGGACACGCTGGCGCGGCCCTGGCTGCAATCGGGGGATTGGATGAGGAATGCCCGGTCAAACTCTTGCCATCGTTCGCGAAAAGACCATGATCCCTGTAAGTCTTCTCATCACGTATCCAGGATGCCCGTCATGTCGCTGAAACTCGCCGTCTCCTTCGCAAAGTCCCACGCCGCTGCGGAAGGGCTCGCCATTCTCCTGACGACGTCAGGTGCAGACATGCCGGCGGGGGCAACTGAAGCGGATCCGGCCGGCGTCTATGCCCGCGCCGCCAAGTCCGGCAAGTTCACCGGCAAGTCGCTTTCAACCCTGGACATCGTTGCTCCGCATGGCTCGCCGCTCGACCGGCTGGTCGTTCTCGGGCTCGGCAAGGGCGATAGCTTGTCCGCGCATGATTGGTTGAAGGCAGGGGGCGTTGCCACGGCGGCGGTGAAGGGGGCTGACACCGTAACCGTCTACGTCGATGTCCCCGGACTTCAGGTCTCGCCGAAGGCTGTCGCGGATTTCGCGCTTGGAATGCTGCTTCGCGCCTACAAGTTTGACACCTACAAGACCAAGAAGAAGTCGGATGACGAGGAAGAGAAGGCTGAAAAGACGGTGAAGGTGACGATCGTCACCGCTGAGGCCTCAGCCGCCAAGAAGGCCTTTGCGGAAACGGAAGCGGTTGCCGACGGCGTGATCCTCGCCCGCGACCTCGTCAACGAGCCTGCCAACGTGCTGGGACCGCTCGAATTCGCCGCCAAGGCTAAGGAGCTCGAAAAGCTCGGCGTCGAGGTCGAGATCCTGACGGAAAAAGAAATGAAGAAGCTCGGCATGGGGGCGCTTCTCGGCGTCGCCCAGGGTTCGGTTCGTCCGCCGCGGCTCGTTGTGATGCAGTGGAAGGGCGGCAAGTCGAAAGACAAGCCGATCGCCTTTGTCGGCAAGGGCGTGGTCTTCGACACCGGCGGCATCTCGATCAAGCCGGCAGGCGGCATGGAGGACATGAAGGGTGACATGGGCGGTGCCGCTGCCGTCGCGGGCTTGATGCATGTGCTTGCCGCCCGCAAGGCCAAGGTCAATGTCATCGGCATCCTCGGCCTGGTGGAAAACATGCCCGACGGCAATGCCCAGCGTCCCGGCGACATCGTGACATCGATGTCCGGCCAGACGATCGAGGTGATCAACACCGATGCGGAAGGCCGCCTCGTGCTCTGCGATGCCCTCTGGTATTGCAACGATCGTTTCCAGCCGACCTTCATGATCAACCTTGCCACGCTGACGGGGGCGATCGGCGTAGCACTCGGCAGTGTGCATGCCGGACTGTTCTCCAACGACGATGAGCTTTCGGAAAGGCTGCTGGCCGCCGGCCTCGCGACCAATGAACGGCTTTGGCGCATGCCGCTCGGCAAGGAGTACGACAAGCTGATCGATTCCAAGTTCGCCGACATGAAGAACACCGGCGGCCGTCAGGCAGGCTCAATTACGGCAGCCCAGTTCCTCAAGCGCTTTGTGAAGGACACGCCTTGGGCCCATCTCGACATTGCCAGCACGGCGATGGGTTCACCCAACGACGAGATCAACCAGTCCTGGGGCTCGGGCTACGGCGTACGCCTGCTTGATGAGCTCGTTCGCGCGCATTACGAATCCTGATGGCGGTGACTGCCTCCGTGGCCGATGTTCTCTTCTACCATCTGACGGAATCGAAGCTGGAAGACGCGCTCCCGCCGCTCCTGGAAAAGAGCGTGGAGCGCGGCTGGCGCGTGGCCGTCCAGACGCGTGATCCCGAACGCCGGGATGCGCTCGATGCGCTTCTCTGGACCTATCGGGACGAGAGTTTTCTGCCACATGGCACAGAAGACGGCGCCTCGCCGGATCGCCAGCCGGTGCTGCTGACCACGGGTACCGAAAACATCAACCAGGCAAGCGTCCGCTTTCTGGTCGATGGCGCCGAGCCGCCGGATGAGCTGCCCTACGACCGCGTCGTCTTCGTCTTCGACGGATACGACGCGGAACAGCTCGACGGGGCCCGCTCGCAATGGAAACGGCTGAAGAGCCAGGGTCACACACTGACCTACTGGCAACAGAGCCCAGAGGGGCGCTGGGAGAAGAAGGCCTGAAATCGTCGAATGCCAGAAATGCAGAAGGGCCGCCACAGGGCGGCCCTTCGCAGTTTGCTATGATGTCTTGATCACCGCGTGGCTGCTGCTCTTCGCAGCCCGTTCCCAGTGTCGTTTGCCGCGGGCAGCGATGATCGTGCCCGGGACGAGGCGGTCTCGAGCTTGAAGTGGCTGATCAGGTGCGACAGGTTGACGGCATCATCGGCCAGCCTGTTGGTGCTGGCGGTCGTCTCCTCCACCATCGCAGCATTGCGCTGTGTGAACTGGTCCATCTGGCCGACGGCGGTATTGACCTCATGGAGCTTGTGGGACTGTTCCCTGGCCGCTGCCGCGATCTGGTGAACCGACTGGTTGATATGCATGACATGGTCCCTGATCCGCGACAGCGCATCCCCGGTTGCCGTCACAAGGCGCACGCCGATCCCGACTTCCTCGCCCGACTTGGTGATCAGCGCCTTGATGTCCTTGGCCGCACCTGCCGAACGCTGGGCGAGTTCCCGGACCTCCTGGGCAACGACGGCAAAGCCCTTGCCAGCCTCACCCGCCCGCGCCGCCTCGACGCCGGCGTTGAGGGCGAGAAGATTGGTCTGGAAGGCGATTTCGTCGATCACATTGATGATCTGGCCGATCTCGCCTGACGCCTGCTCGATCCGTCCCATCGCCGCGACCGCGTCGCCGACGACAGAACTCGATTCCTCGGTGCTGCGGCGCGCCTCGTCGACCATGCGGGTCGCCTGAAGCGCCGTGTCGGTCGATTGCCGGACCGCTGCGGTGATTTCCTCGAGTGCAGACGAGGTCTGCTCAAGTGCGGCCGCCTGCTGTTCTGTGCGTTTGGCAAGGTCGTCGGAGGCATAACGCAACTCGCCCGATCCGGAGCGGATCTGATCGATTGAGGTACGAACCTCGGCGACGACGGTTCTGAGAACCTGCATCGTGCCGTTCACATTGCCCTGCAGTTCCGCAAAGGCGCCGTTGAATTCGCCGCGCATGGTATCGGTCAGATCGCCATCGGACAGACCGGCGATGACGCGCCGTGTTTCCGCAAGGCCGTTGTCGATCGAGCGCACCAGGTCGTTCATCGAGCTTGCGAAGGCATTGAGATCCGGGAACTCGAAATCGCGATCGATCCGTTGGGAGAAGTCGCCGGCAATGGCCGCAGCACAAACCTGGCCGATGCTTTCCTGCAACTCGTCGCAGCGCTGCTTCATCCGGTGCTCCTGCGCGTTCATTTTCCGCACCCGAAGACCGTTCTGCTTGAACACATCGACGGCACGCGCCATGTCACCGATCTCGTTCTGCCGTTCGAGATAGGCGATCTCGACATCGAACTCGTTGCGGGCGAGGCGCCCCATGATCCGTGTCATGCGTTCGATCGGTTTGGTAACGCCGCGCGCGACAAAGATCATGGCGGCAATGCCGGCCAGCGCACCGACAACCAGGATCGCGGCATTGCTCAGAAGCGAGAGACGGAAACTGCTGGCGCTTTCTTCGAACATCGCGGCAGCCGCATCGACATTGGCGTCGCGGAATGTGTCTGCATAGCCATCCATCTCGTCATAGGCGACAACCATTTCCCCCGTGAGCAACGCCGCAGCGGCAGCCTTGTCGCCGGTGCGCGAAAGTTCGATCATGCGGTCGCCTGCGATAAGATAGTTTTCGGCGCTGGCCTTGAATCCTTCGAAAGCGGGCCTTTCCTGCGGAAGTGTGATCATTGCCTCATAGCGCGCCATCCGGTCCCTCAATTTATCGACCTCTTTGGCAACTGCCGCGTCGGCTGCAGCAAGCGTCTCCGGGGTCGTGCTCAGTATATGCCGCGTCTGCAAGGCACGCAGGTTGGCAATGGAGATATTCAGGCGGTTGGTGATGTCGACGACCGGTACCGAGCCTTGCGCCAGTCGCTGGACATTGGAAAAGACACCATTCATCGACCAGAGGGCAAAGCCACCCTGGACGACGAGAAGGGCAAGTAGAAGCATGAAGGCCCCGAGCAGCGAGGCTTTGATGGACAGGGGTTTCGTCGACATTCCGCAGCTTTCCGTTCACTCCGGGTCCGTGCCCTCATGGCATGGATCGCGGGGAGGGGGAGCCCCGGTTGCATCACCGAGGCGCTTCTCAGGTGTGCAGATCGTTCCGCGCACAGCTTCGCAATTCCCGGCAACGGAGGGGCCCGTCGGGGACAAAAACGTTTGCGCACAGTCATCCGGCCAGAAGGCTGACGATGGGTACGAAATGCACTTTGGATTGAAGTAGGCTGAACTAACTCGCGGGAATGATGTGGTCTGGAATTTAAAAGTTTACTAAAAATCGCGCCTGAGTTGCGCAACATCACGATTTTCTGATTTAAATATTATAAGAAAACAATGGGAACGCTATGGATTACAACCAAATTCGTACGATTTGGGCCTTGCCGCCTCGTAGGCGGGTTTAGACTGCTTCGGGTTGCAAAGAGGTAAGGCCAACGGTCAGCCCGCCATGCCCTCTTCGTATTCGGTGGACAGCTCCAGCCATTGCTCTTCCGCTGCCGAAAGCTTTGCCGCCGCTTCTCCGCGCTGCTTGGCCTTCTCGGCCGCCTTGGCCGGCGCCTTCTCATAGAGAGCCGGATCGGCAAGCTCCTTGTCGAGCGCCTGAATCAAAGTCTCCAGCTTCTTCGTCAAGGCCTCGACTTCGTTGATCTTTTTCTTGAGTGGTGCAAGGCTCGCGCGCCTGTCGGCAGCCGCCTTGCGTTGCTCGGCCTTGTTGACGGTATCAGCGCCGCCGTCGCCCTTGTCCTTCTCCACCGGCTTCTTGCCCGAGGCGATGATCAGCGAGCGATACTCTTCCATGTCGCCGTCGAAGCTGGTGACCGTGCCGTTGTTCACAAGCCAGAGCCGGTCGACGGTCGCCTCGATCAAGTGGCGATCATGGCTGATCAGGATAACGGCGCCCTCATAGTCGTTGAGCGCCTCGATCAACGCCTTGCGGCTGTCGATGTCGAGGTGGTTCGTCGGCTCGTCGAGGATCAGGAGGTTCGGGGCGTGGAAGGCGGCAAGCCCCATCAGCAGGCGCGCCTTCTCGCCGCCCGAGAGATCCTTGGCAGCCGTCTCCATCTTTTCGGTTGCAAGCCCCATCTGCGCGACGCGGGCACGCACCTTGGCTTCCGGCTCCAGCGGCATCAGCCGGCGCACATGGGCAACCGGGCTCTCGTTCGGGATGAGGTCGTCAAGCTGGTGCTGGGCGAAAAAGCCGATCTTCAGGCTCGATGCCGTCTTCAGCTGGCCGCCCTGGGCTTCCAGACGTCCGGAAATGAATTTGGCGAAGGTCGACTTGCCGTTGCCGTTCGAACCGAGAAGCGCGATGCGGTCATCGTTGTCGATGCGCAGGTTGAGGTTCTTCAGGATCGCTTTGCCCGGCTCGTAGCCGACCACGCCGCCCGAGATCGCAACGATCGGCGAGGCCGGCTGCTTTTCAGGCTTCGGGAAGGTGATCGGATGGACATGGTCCTCGATGACGGCGGCAACCGTCCCCATGCGCTCCAGCGCCTTGATGCGGCTCTGGGCCTGCTTGGCCTTGGTCGCCTTGGCGCGGAAGCGGTCGATGAAGCTCTGCAGATGCTTGCGCGCGGCGTCGTTCTTCGCCTTGGCCTTCATCTGCAATTCGTCGTTCTCGGCCTTCTGCCGTTCGAAGCTGTCATAGCCGCCGCGATAGAGCGTGAGCTTCTGCTGGTCGAGATGGATGATCGAGTTGACGGCGGTGTTCAGGAGATCCCGGTCATGGCTGATGATGATGACCGTGTGCGGATAGCGCCGCACATAGTCCTCAAGCCAGAGTGTGCCTTCAAGGTCGAGATAGTTGGTCGGTTCGTCGAGCAACAGCAGATCCGGCTCGGCGAAGAGCACCGAGGCGAGCGCCACGCGCATGCGCCAGCCGCCGGAGAAGGACGAGGCCGGGCGCAACTGCGCCTCGTGGTCGAAACCGAGGCCGGAGAGAATGGTCGCCGCACGCGCTTCCGCCGAATGCGCGCCGATATCGGCAAGCCGTGTCTGGATTTCGGCAATGCGATGCGGATCCGTCGCCGTCTCTGCCTCTACGAGCAGGGCTGCGCGCTCCTTGTCTGCGGCAAGCACGATGGAGATCAGCGAGTCTTCCGTTCCCGGCGCTTCCTGCGCGACCTGGCCGATGCGTGCATTCTTCGGGATCGAGATATTGCCGCTTTCGGAGGCCAGATCGCCCGTGATGATACGGAACAACGTCGATTTGCCCGCACCATTCTTGCCGACAAGGCCAGCCTTGGTCCCGGCCGGCAGCGCGACGCTGGCGTGGTCGATGAGCAGGCGGCCTGCGATGCGGGCGGAGATATCGTTGATCGTGATCATGGTTCTGGCTTTTGGCCGATGTCACGGCCAAAGGCAAGCGGGCGAGGGCGCCCGGTCGGGCCTGCCGGGCGATCTCGTCAGGCGACCTGGCGCTGTCCGGGCTTGTAGCCGATGATCGGCTGGCGCGGGTTTTGCCGTGCCAATATCGTGGCGGTCTTGGCAATGGCGAGCCAGCTTGTCGGATCGGCGGCTTCGTGTGCCATGGCGTGACCGATCGCGAGTGGCAGGCCGCCGGAACCCGGCGAGGTCTCGGAAGCGAAGACGAGATTGTTATCCGCCGTCGTGAACAGCCGTTCGGCGATGATGTGTGCCTCGTCGGCGTTGATGCCTTGGAAGACGAAGGCAAAGGTGTCGGCCTCGATGCGGGCGATGAAGTCGTGCTTCTTGATCGCCTTGCGGAAGATCGTCGCCAGACCACGGATGAGCTTGCTGACCGCTTCGTCGCCATACTGGTGCTGCAGTCCGGGAAGATCGAGGACTTCGATCAGCACAAGCGCGCTCGGCTTGGCCGCCGAGGAGGCCGAATGGGCGTCCTCCAGCGTCTGGATGAAGCTGATCCGGTTGGCGAGGCCGGTCAGATGGTCCCGTTTCATCGCAGCCTGCGCTGCGCGAATGGCCCGGTCTGCGGCATTCAGACTGTCCAGCCCCTCGGCAACATCTGATGCCAGCGCGGTTTCCGCCTTGATCATGTCCCCGGCAATCGAGGAGAGCAGATCCAACTCCCCGAGCAACTGGTCGATACCGACGGTGACATCCTCGCGGATCGAGCGGATGACGCCTTCCACCGAGTTCGTGAAAGCGCGCTTCTGGGTCAGTCCGAGCGACAGTTGGTCGCTGAGCCGTTTCAGCGTTTTCAGCGTTTCGTCCTGCAAGCGTTCCGCCGAGACGCCGCAATGGCCGGCAAGCCGGTGCTTGAGGCCGAGTTGGTCGAGCGCCGATTGCGTCGGACGGGATCCAAGGGCTGCAAGCTCACGCGCAAGATCCGATTTGCTGCCGGCAAAGGCTTCATGAACCAGTTCGAAGTTGCGGGGGATCCCGGCGATCTGATGTTTCAGCATGAAGACCGTGATCTTCTGGAGATCGTCTGCAATTCCGCTCATCAATTTGTCCTGATCATCCGATGAGTTGCGCTTGGTCTGTGGGAGGCCGGAACTATTCCCGCAGAATTGTGGTCTCGTAACACGGCACCACATACGAAACGGTTAAGGCAAAGGCCTGTTTCAGGGACTTCCCTTTTGCCTTTTGCTAAAGCGGAATTGCCCGAAATATGAGCGGGTTCCGCCCTTCGGTTAATTATATTTTAGAGATGTTTGTGGTTTGCTGATGCTCTGAAAACCAGCTGGGGAAGAGCCTTCTCAGCACTCGACCGGCGAACATACGTAGGCACCATGAAGTCCCTTATTCCCGCTGTCTACTTCTCGCTGGCGGTCGCCGTTGTCGCTGTCATAGCGGCAAGGCCGTCCGGCCCCTTCGTCCTCGTTGTAACCTCACCCGCGGCACATGCGGCGGGTTCGATGGCAGTCATCGACCGTGCTGACGGTGCTTTCGTCTGGGCTGGAAGCGTCCCGTGGATGTCGGTCGCTTATTCGCAGGCTCCGGATTTTCCGGAGCGGCTTCTCGATGCGGGCGCTTTGCTCGTCATCAACCATGATCTGGCGCTTGGTTGCCTGCAAGGAATGAACACATGAATGAACTGAATAAGCTCAGAGACAGGATCTCCTACGGCATCGTCGGACTGCTCTGGATCAACTTTGCCCTGATCGTCATCCGCAATCTCGTCCGCGAGCAAGGTGTCGACTGGACCATGATCCTGGCCACTCTCGCCCTGTTGGTGCCGGCCACACTCTTGTGGACAAGGGATCGTACCGGCGCGACCACCCGCATGGTTACCTCCATGGCGAATGCGGCGACGGTCGCTATTCTCGTTTTCGCCTTCCAGGGCTCGCCGCTCCAAATCGACATCCACATGTACTTCTTCGCGAGCCTGGCGATCTGTGCCGCCTGGATCGATTGGAAGGCGATTATCGGCTACGCCGCGCTCGTCGCGGTCCACCATCTGCTGCTGTATGTTGCGATGCCGCTGGCGGTCTTCCCGGGTGATTCCGACTTCTCGCGCGTCGTCCTGCATGCGGTGGTGCTGATCGTCCAGAGCATCGTCCTGATCGCTCTGACCTCGGCCGTCGTCAAGGCATTCGATGTCTCCGACAAGGCTGTTGCCGATGCAGTCGCTGCCGAGCGCGAGGCCGTAGAGATGGCCGATCACGTCAAGCGAACCGATGCCGCTGCCGATGCCGACCGCCGCAAGCGGGAAGCGGAAAAGGCGCGGGAAGCCGAAGCGGTGGACTACGCCGTTTCCGAACTGGCCAGATCGCTGCAGAAGCTGGCGGAAGGGGACCTCTCCTACCGCATCGACAGCGCCTTCTCAGGCCCGCTTGATGAGCTGCGCACGTCCTTCAATGCCTCCGTGCAGAAGCTCGAAGTCGTCGTTTCTCAGGTCGGTCAGGTGGCCTCAGTTCTCCGCAACGGTACGGGCCAGATCGGCCAGGCCAACAACGATCTCTCCGCCCGCAGCGAGCGCCAGGCCGCGTCGGTCGAGGAAACCGCGAGCGCGCTGTCCAGCGTGATGGCCACAGTGAAGGAAACCGCGTCTGTCGCGGATTCGGTCGGCAAGTTGGTCAACCAGGCAAGGATGGGTGCGGAACGATCCGGCACGATCGTAACCGACGCGGTCTCTGCCATGAGCCGTATCGAGCAGTCGTCGCAGTCCATTTCGAACATCATCGGCGTCATCGACGAGATTGCCTTCCAGACCAATCTTCTGGCGCTGAACGCCGGCGTCGAAGCGGCGCGTGCCGGTGAGGCCGGAAAGGGTTTTGCCGTCGTCGCACAGGAGGTCCGCGAACTCGCTCAGCGCTCCGCCAATGCAGCGAAGGAGATAAAGACCCTCATCAACGCATCCGGGGAAGAAGTGCGCAACGGTGTGTCACTGGTCGACCAGGCCGGCGAGGCTTTGAGCACGATCGCGACCGAGGTTCAGTCGATCAGCCACGAGATCTCCAAGATCATCGATGGTGCCAAGACCCAGGCACAGGGCCTTGTCGAGATTGATCAGGCGGTCGGGCACATCGACAAGAACACCCAGCGGAATGCTGCGATGGTGGAGGAGTCAAGCGCTGCGATCCAGCAACTCGTCCAGGAGGCCACCACGCTGGATCACCTGATGGCGCAGTTCAAGACCGGATCGAAGACGGGTTCCGGAACCCGTCGCGCCGCTTGACCGCAGCCAAGCCCATATCCGCACGAAAGACTTGGGGTCACGATCGTCGTGGCCCCATTTCCGTTTTAGAGCCCCGTCAGGCCTCTGTCGCGTCTCACAGCCACTGCTGGCCCTGGCTGCGGACGAAATAGATCAGGTCGAGGCTGAGGCTCGGCTTGCCCAGTCCGGTCAATCCGGCATGAACCTGCCCACGATGGTGGGTCTGGTGGTTGAAGACATGGGTGAGGGCCGGCCAGAGCTTATGGCTTACGCGTTCCGGCGATGTGACCGGCGTGTAGCTGAAGTCGCTATTCAGCCGCTCCGCAGTCAGGCTCTGCGCATAACGGATGATCCGCGTGTCTTCTTCCAGCCGAGCGGCCCGCAGATCCTCGAAGTCATCATAGGGGCGCTCATCCAGGGAGCGGGGCATCGGGCCTTCGCCGGTGAACCGGTTCAGCCAGATCCGGTCTGCGGTCAGGATGTGGCTGAGCGTGGCGAAGATTGATCCGAAGAAGGCGCCGGTGTCGCGGTGGAGCTCTTCGGTCGAGAGGTCTGCGACAGCAGAATAAAGCAGCCTGTTGGCCCAAGCATTGTAGTCCGCGAGCATCTGATAGTTCTGCATGGTACGCTCCTGATTGTGGTCCTGCATCCAGTCTAGCCGGCTTCGACCGAAATGGGGGTTATGGGTTCCATGAAAAATGCTGATTTGCATCCGGCCCCGTGATCGGCTTTTTTGGTGCGAACCTAGGAGATCCCGATGACGATGACCCTCTATTCGCTGTGCGGCGCCGATGCCGCGCGTCCTTTCTCGCCCCATTGCTGGAAGACCGTGATGGCCCTCCACCACAAGGGCCTTGTATTCGAGGAGCGGCCGCTCGCCTTCACGGCGATCCCAACAATCGAGGGCGGGTTCTCAAAGACGGTTCCGATCCTTAGGGACGGTCAGGAACTGATCTCCGACAGCTTTCGGATCGCGCTCTATCTGGAGGAGGCCTATCCCGAGCAGCCGAGCCTGTTTGGCGGGCAGGGCGGTGTCGCCGCAGCACGCCTGGTGGAGGGCTATTCCCAGCATGTCGTCCATACCGCAATCACGAAGATCGCTCTCGTCGACATCCACGACATGCTGGCTCCCGCTGACCAAGCCTATTTCCGCAAAAGCCGTGAGGAAAGGCTCGGACGGACCTTGGAGGACATGGCCGCCGGTCGCGACGCCGCAATTGCAGCCCTTCCGGCAGCGCTCCAGCCGCTCCGTCACATGCTGGTCTTCCAGCCTTTCGTCGGCGGCGCAACCCCGCTCTTCGGCGACTATATCCTGTTCGGTGCGCTGCAATGGCTGAGGGTCACCACGGGCGCCATCCACCTGCCGGCGGATGATCCAGTGAGCCTCTGGTTCGACCGTTGCCTCGAACTCCATGACGGCGTCGCCCATGCGGTCGCCTGACCGGTCAAAACCGTGTGATTGTGACGTCGTCGTGAAATTGTCGAAGCCCTCTTGTCTTCGTGATTCGGGGCGGGTAGATACCGCCCACTTTCCCTGACAGACAAAAGGATGAGACAGATGGCGATTGAACGCACCTTCTCGATGATCAAGCCCGATGCCACCAAGCGCAACCTGACCGGCGCCATCACCAAGGTTTTCGAAGACAACGGCCTGCGCGTCGTCGCTTCGAAGCGCGTTTGGATGAGCAAGCGCGAAGCTGAAGGCTTCTACGCCGTTCACAAGGAACGCCCCTTCTTCGGCGAACTGGTTGAAGGCATGACCTCGGGCCCGACCGTCGTTCAGGTTCTCGAAGGCGAAAACGCCATCCTGAAGAACCGCGAAATCATGGGCGCGACCAACCCGGCCAATGCCGACGAAGGCACGATCCGCAAGATGTTCGCCCTGTCGATCGGCGAAAACTCGGTTCACGGTTCGGACGCTCCGGAAACCGCTGCCCAGGAAATCAGCTACTGGTTCGCCGACACCGAAATCGTCGGCTGAATCAAGTCCTGAGGCTGAAGCCTCAAGACGTTGGATAGATTAAAGAACCGGGGCTGAAAGGCTCCGGTTTTTTCATGCCGCCATGTGGTCGAGACAAGGGAAGGCACACGTCGGCTCGGCCAAAGCGTGAGCAATCCTGCCAAGTCGAGATCGATTGGCGGCTGTGGCAGTTCATGCGAGGCGTACGCTTATCGGTTCCAGCGATCCCGTGCCGTATCGTCGGCGTCCTTTGCCGCGACCCAGTCGCCGCTGGTGCCATCTTGCGCGTGTTCCTTCTTCCAGAACGGCGCTGAGGTCTTCAGGAAATCCATGACGAAATTGGCGCCGTCGAAAGCCGCCTGCCGATGCGGGGCAGCGGCAAGGACGAGCACGATCTGTTCCCCCGCCTCGATCCGCCCGAAACGGTGGATGGCAGTGAGCCCCAGCAGCGAGAAGCGATCGATCGCAAGTTCCGCGATCCGGGTCATCTCTGTTTCCGCCATGCCCGGATAATGTTCGAGTTCGAGCGCCGAAAGCGTTCCCGCCTCGTCGCGGCAAAGGCCGACAAAGGAAACGAGCGCTCCAATGTCCTTGCGCCCGGCTGAGAGAGCCTGCAACTCGGCTGCCGGATCGAAATCCTCGCGCTGGACGCGGATGGTGGGGGCGGGCCTGATCGTCACGGCTTATCCTCCAGCGGGCGCCTCTCAGCCGCCGGTCATCGGCGGGAAGATGCCGATCTCACGGGCGCCAGCAATCAGTTCGTTATGCTCGACATGTTCCTGGTTGATGGCGACCCGGATCGCCTTGGGAAAGCGCAGAGCCTCCTCATAGCCTTCACCGAGGGTCGCAAGCCAGGATACCAGCTCGCCGGCGGTCTTGACCTCGGCCGGGATCTCCAGTTCTTCCTCGCCCTTGCCGATCCGCTCGCGAACCCAGGCGAAGTAGACCACCTTCACCATCTCAATCCACCATGTGCTTGGCGCCGGCGCGGAAATAGTCGTAGCCGGTATAGATGGTCAGGATGGCGGCGATCCAGAGAAGCGCGATGCCGATATGGGTGGCGAGGCCAAACTCGACATAGGGTAGAACTTTATCCCCCGCCGGGCCGGCCAGCAGGAAGGCGAGTGCGAACATCTGCGCGGTCGTCTTCCACTTGGCGATCTGGGTAACTGGCACGGACACCTTGAGCGCCGCCAGATACTCACGCAGGCCCGAGACCAGGATCTCGCGGCAGAGAATGGTGATGGCGGCCCAGAGCGACCAGCCCGCGATCGTACCATCCGCCGCCATCAGGAGCAGCACCGAAGCGATCAGAAGCTTGTCGGCGATCGGGTCCAACATCTTGCCGATATTGGATGTCTGGTTCCAGATGCGTGCCAGATAGCCGTCGAGATAGTCGGTGATCGAGGCGACGACAAAGATCGTCAGCGCCGTCCAGCGGGCGAAGTCTGAGCTCTGAAGTCGGCCTTCCAGAAAGAAGCACACGACGATGAGCGGCACGGCGAGAATGCGAGCGTAGGTCAGGAGATTCGGAATGTTGTATGCGCGCGAAGCCATGATGCCCTGTCTTTGAAGTCTGGTGCTCTGAGTGATGTGATGGGTTTCCGTCGAGGCCGTCAACTCAAGAATTCTGAATCGTCTGTATCATCATCTCGACCCCGGATGCGTCGTTTCCGTGTCAGTCACCCCTGCTTTCGTGAAAATGGTTGTAGATCAGCCGCGCAACCGCTTCCGAGATGCCCTCGACGGCCATCAAGTCGCTGACCGCGGCGCGGGATACAGCCTTGGCCGTGCCGAAATGCTGCAGCAGCGCCCGTTTGCGCGTCGGTCCGATACCGGCGATCTCGTCGAGCGGGTTCTTGACCATTTCCTTCTTGCGCCGCGCCCGGTGTGAGCCGATTGCAAACCGATGCGCTTCGTCGCGCATGCGCTGGATGAAGTAGAGAACCGGGTCGCGCGGTGGCAGCGTGAAGTCGGGCTTGCCCTCGACGAAGAAGCGCTCGCGGCCCGCATCGCGATCCACACCCTTGGCAACGCCGATGGCAATCACGCTCTCGGTGATATCGAGATCGGCAAGGATCTTGCGCACGGCACTCATCTGGCCCTGGCCACCGTCGATCAGAATGACATCAGGCCAGGCGGGGAAGGGGCTGTCCCCAGAGTCTTCCGGGGCCGCGCTGCGGTCCGGCTTGCCTTCTTCCTTCAGCAGGCGCGAGAAGCGTCGGGTCATCACTTCGCGCATCATGCCGAAGTCATCTCCGGGCGTGATGTCGGTCGATTTGATGTTGAACTTTCGGTACTGGCCCTTCACGAAGCCTTCCGGCCCCGCGACCACCATGCCGCCCACCGCATTGGTGCCCATGATATGGGAGTTGTCGTAGATCTCGATGCGGCGCGGCACGTAAGGCAGCTGAAAGGTCTCGGCGAGACCGGCCAGCAGACGCGACTGCGACGCGGTTTCGGCAAGCTTCCGCCCATGTGCCTCGCGGGCATTGGCATTCACGTGATCGACGAGATCCTTCTTTTCCCCACGCTGCGGCACGCTGATCGAAACCTTGTGCCCGGCCTTTTCCGACAGGGCGGAGGCGAGCAGGTCCTGCTCCTCGACCTCTTCGGACAAGAGGATCAGCCGCGGCACAGGCTTGTCGTCATAGAACTGCGCGAGGAACGAGTTGAGCACTTCCGCTGCGCTCAGTTGCGGATCGGCCTTCGGGAAATAGGCCTGGTTGCCCCAGTTCTGGCTGGCGCGGAAGAAGAAGACCTGAATGCAGGACAGCCCGCCTTCGTGATGGATGGCAAAGACATCGGCCTCGTCCACACCGGCCGGATTGATGCCCTGATGGCTCTGCACATGCGACAGACCCGCGAGACGATCACGGAACACGGCGGCGCGCTCGAAGTCGAGATCCTCGGCCGCCTCGTTCATCGCGCGCGCCATGGCTTCCTTGACGTTCTGGCTCTTGCCCGACAGGAAGTCCTTCGCTTCGCGCACCAGGCCCGCATAATCCTGATCGCTGATCTCATGTGTGCACGGACCCGAACAGCGCTTGATTTGATAAAGCAGGCAGGGTCGCGTGCGGCTCTCGAAGACGCTGTCGGTGCAGGTGCGCAGCAGGAAGGCGCGCTGCAGCGAATTGATCGTGCGACCAACCGCACTCGCCGAAGCAAAGGGGCCGAAATAGTCGCCCTTGCGGGCGCGCGCCCCGCGATGCTTGTAGATGGCGGGCGATCGGCTGTCGCCGGTGATCAGAATATAGGGAAAACTCTTGTCGTCGCGCAGAAGCACGTTGAAGCGCGGGCGCAGGCGCTTGATCAGGTTGGCTTCGAGCAGCAGCGCCTCGACCTCGGTGCGTGTCGTGACGAATTCCATGTGCACGGTATCGCGCACCATGCGCGACAGCCGGTTCGAGTGAACGCGGCCCTGGGCATAATTGCTGACACGCTTCTTCAGGCTTCGAGCCTTGCCGACATACATGACCTCGCCGGCCTTGTTCAGCATGCGGTAGACGCCGGGCGCATTGGGCAGCCGCTTGACGAATTCGGCAATCAGGTCAGCGCCGGTGAGCCCTGTTTCATCAAGGCCGTCGACATGCCAGTCGATCTCGATGCCGGGGCGGGTGGCATCCACCTCCGCCACGACGTCGTCGTCATCCTCTTCCGAACCGTCATAGAGAATGCCGCCATCGGGCAGCTTTCCTCCATTCATTCATTGATCTCCGTGCCGTGCCAAATCAGATGCTGGCCCCCATCCAAGGCGATCATTTGGCCGGTGATCGACGGCGTGTCAAAAAGAAAGCGGATCGTGCGGCCGAATTCATCGAGCGAGGGGCCGCGCTTGAGGGGCAGGCTGTCGATCTGCGCCTGAAAATCCTCTGGCCGCTGCCGTTCCGAAATCAAGCTGGGGCCGGGGCCGATCGCATTGACCCGAACACGAGGCGAAAAGGCCTGGGCCAGCGTTTGCGTCGCTGTCCAGAGGGTCGATTTCGACAGCGTATAGGAAAAGAAGGTCGGTTTCAGCGCCAGGACGCGCTGATCGATGATGTTGACGATCAGGCCTGCGCTGTCCTCGGGCAGCGCCTTGACGAGCGCACCACTGAGGATCGCTGGTGCCCGGACATGGACGTTGAAGTGCCGATCGAAGATTTCGGGATCGAAATCGATGGCGGAATCATCCTCGAAGATCGAGGCATTGTTGACGAGCAGCCCGACAGGCCCGAATTCGGCTTCCGTCTGCGCAATCAGTGATCCGGTCTCAGAAATGTTACCAAGGTCCGCCTTCAGCGCGATTGCCCGTTTTCCCTCGGACCGCAATGTGTGGGCCACGGCCTCTGCCTCATCCAGCGAACCGTTGGCATGCAATGCCACGGCAAAGCCATGGGCCGCCAAGTCTTCGGCGATGGCGCGGCCAAGTCGTTTTGCGGATCCGGTGACCAAAGCCACCTTCGGGATGCCGTTTTGCATGTGTCTTACCTTGTGCTGTCAGTGGTGTTGCGCTGCATATATGGCGCCGAGGCGACATTTAAACGGGGCATTCCTGAAACTTTGCCCGGGGTTTGCTTTGTGGGGTCCGCGTATAATGTAAGTATAAGTTGATGAAATCTTCAGTAAATCGCGTAAAGCATTTGTTATGGTTAACGAATCGTTTGTGTCTTTTAAGCAACGTCCCGATTTGGTCATGGCGATGCCACAATGAATTCACATTTCCGCTCTTTCATTTCCTCAATTTCTATTCATCTAGACAGTCGGAACGGACAGATTACCCACTAACGTTCAGGCCGCCGTTGGTTCTTAGTGAAGAGCGGCCGGGAACCGAAAGGAGACTAACATGCGTACCCTCAAGATCATGCTTCTGGCATCCGCCACCTCCGTCGCAGCTTTCGCCGCCCAGGCAGCTGACGCCATCTACCAGGCACCGGAAGCCCCGGCTGCCGCCGAATCCTACTCTGCGCCGGCAGGCAACTGGTCGGGTGCCTATGTCGGTGGTGGTCTGACCTACGACTTCGGCAAGTTCACCGGCTCGAACAACGGCCGTGACGCCAAGGACCTCGGCGGCACCCTGTACGGCGGTTACAACATGCAGAATGGCTCGATTGTATACGGTGCTGAAGCCGACATCAGCTACAATGGCGAAGAAGGCAATGCTGGCACCCAGGCTGGCGTCGCTGGCGGCCTGACTGGCACCCAGGGCGTCAACGGCTCGGTCCGCGGTCGCGTCGGTTACGACCTGAACCCCTTCCTGGTCTATGGTACGGCTGGTCTGGCTGTTGCCAACCATGAGCTGTCCGGCGCCGGAACCGATGACGAGAAACTGGCAGCCGGTTACACGGTTGGTGCCGGTGTCGAGACCTTCGTCACCGACAACATCACGGCACGCGTCGAGTATCGCTACAGCGACTACCAGAAGCGCGACTTCAACCTCGGTGGTTCGACCATTTCCCGTGGCTTCGACGACCACTCGGTCAAGGTCGGCATGGGCGTGAAGTTCTGATCCACGCGATCCAGAAATGAAGAAAAGCCGGGCATCGTCCCGGCTTTTCTGTTTTTTGTCGAAGGTTTCGGCAGATCAGGCCTTCGGCCGCAGAGCCGGGTAGGGCTCGAAAGCCTTCGCGAACTTGGCCGGCCATTCCGTGAGCGCGGCCCGACCATTTTCCCATTCGCCGGGGAAGCGCAACATCAGGTAGCCGAGGGTGGACGCCAGCGCAAAGTGGCCGCCATGTAGCTTCTTTCCGATCTTTGGCAGGTGCTTGTCGAGATGATCGAGGCTGCGGTTGATCTTCGCCCATTGCCGGTCGATCGCATCCTGGCTGACGAGTTCCGGCGGTCGGAAGCGCTTTTCGTAGACGATGGCCAGCAGGCTGTCGCAGATACCGTCGGACAGGGCCTCGAGCACATCCGCTTCGGTCCGCTTCTCGTCCTTTTTTGGATAAAGACGTTTGTCGGACGCGCGATGCAGATATTGCATGATCGCGCGGCTGTCGAAGATGGCCGTTCCGTCGTCGGTGATCAGCGTCGGGATCTTGCCGAGCGGATTGGCGTCGACGAGTTCCGACGGGTTTTCCGCCGTGTTGACCCTGACCTCTTCCAGTTCGATGCCAAGATGGCGGGCCGCCATGCGAACCTTGGACGAATAGGGCGAGGCGGGCGCGAAGAGCAGCTTCATGATGGTTTCCTGTGGCTCTCGTGGCGAGTTAACGCGTAGGCGGGATAGTGATCTCGGAGCGGCGGCACGACCGGCTGTCGACCTCAGGGCAGGCGCGGAAGCCAAGCGACCGGTCGAGGCATATCCTGACTTCGTCGACTCTCTCCCTATCACAGGTCACGGCGACTGCCGAGCGGGTGAGCCCCGGATTGCTGCGGATGAAGGCTGCCTCCACGGCCTGCGGTGATGTCCGGCTTTCGATGTCCACATTGGAAAGCTCGGTCGGAAGGCGAATGGTATCATGCGCTTGGCGCACGAGTTTGAAGTAATCGGTCATGCCGAGCCCCGAACAGGAGCCATGTTTCCGCCACTGGTGGCCAATCAGCCCCATGCTCGGCATGATGTCGATGACGGTTCGCCCGATCCGCTCGGGGACACGGCTGCCTTCCGGTGTCGGGCAATTCTCCGGCCAGCCCGTTTCATTCTGCGGCCAAAGCCCGTGCACCACCCATCCGAAGTCCTTGCCCGCGCCGCATTGCTCGCGGTTGCGGCCGGCAGCTTCGCCGTCACAGAAGGTCGGCGACCAGGAAAGCGCCAGCACGTAGAAATCGAACCCGCTGCCTTGCGGCGCTTCCGGGGTGTCCGTCCCCTTTGCCGGCTGACGCTGTTCGGGAGAGCGAGGCGGGGCAGTTTCTGTTGATGACGCAATTGGCGTGGACCGTTCGGCGGGACCGTCTGCCGGCAGCAGACTGTAGACGACCGAAGCCGCAAGCAGCAGGCCGAAGGCGTAAAGACCGGTATAGCGTCCCATGCGCTGCTCGGCTCCCGCTCAGTCTTCGCCGCGCAGCCAGAAGCAGCGATGTGAGGCGTATCGATCCTGCGCCATCAGCCGCTTCAGTTCCGGCAGCACCAGATGCATTTCGTCCTTCAGCGTGAAGGGCGGGTTGACGATGACGAGGCCGGTGCCGGAAAGGCCCGTCTGTTCGCGGTCGCTTTTCACATGCAACTCGGCGCAGAGCGTTTTGGGGATGCCAAGCGCCTGTAGGGCCTCGTGGAATTCCTTGATCGGCGCGCCCTTCTTGATCGGATACCAGAGGCAGTAGACGCCATTGGCAAAGCGGCGATGCGCCTTGGCAAGCCCTTCCACCAGCCGCTCGTATTCGCCCTCGATCTCGAAGGGCGGATCGACCAGCACGATGCCGCGCTTTTCCTTCGGCGGCAGATGCGCATTCAGTGTCAGCCAGCCGTCGAGTTCGGTCACGCGGACCTGGAAATCGCCCTCGAACAGCCGCGAAAGCGCCCGCGCGTCCTCGGGATGTAGTTCCATCGCAGACAGCCGGTCTTGCGGGCGGAAGAGATCGCGGGCGAGCTTCGGCGAGCCCGGATATTTGCTAAGCGGGCCGCCGGTCTCACGATCCGGATTGAGCGCCTTCACCGCATCGAGATAGGGCGCCATGATCTCCGCGACCTTTTCCGGCAGCTCCGCATCAATGATCTTGCCGATGCCTTCAAGCCATTCGCCGGTTTTCTGCGCTTCTTCGGAGGAGAGATCGTAGAGCCCGATCCCGGCATGGGTGTCGAGCACGCGGAACGCCTTGTCCTTCTGCTGCAGGTATATGATCAGCCGCGACAGGACGAGATGCTTCAAGACATCGGCGAAATTGCCCGCGTGATAGATGTGGCGATAATTCATTGATCGTTCCGATGGCAGTGATGAATTGTTCGAATGGGGCTTTTGAGCGTTCAGGCCTTGGCCTATAACGGCCCCATGAACATCCAGAGCCCCATCCGAAACCGGTCGGTCGGTCATACGGCCTGTCCGCATGACTGTCCATCCACCTGCGCGCTTGACGTCGAGCTGACCGAGGACGGTCGCATCGGCCGTATGCGCGGCGCGACCGAGAACAGCTATACGGCGGGCGTCATCTGCGCCAAGGTCGCGCGTTATGCCGAGCGGCTCTACCATCCGGATCGTCTGATGAAGCCGGTTCGTCGGGCCGGCGCCAAGGGCGCGGGCCAGTGGCAGGACGTCAACTGGGAAGCCGCCCTTGACGAGATTGCCGACGCCTTCGTCAAGGCCGAGCAGCGCCACGGCTCCGAAGCCGTCTGGCCATATTTCTACGCCGGCACCATGGGCCTGGTGCAGCGCGATTCCATTGAGCGCCTGCGCCACGCAAAGAAGTACTCCGGCTTCTTCGGCACGATCTGCACAAACATGGCCTGGACCGGCTATGTCATGGGCACGGGCACGCTGCGCGGCCCGGACCCGCGCGAAATGGCCGTCTCCGATTGCGTCGTCATCTGGGGCACCAATGCGGTCGCCACCCAGGTCAACGTGATGACCCATGCGATCAAGGCGCGGAAAGATCGCGGCGCCAAGATCGTCGTCATCGACATCTACGACAATCCGACGATGAAGCAGGCCGATATGGCCCTCATCCTGAAGCCCGGCACAGATGCGGCGCTCGCCTGTGCTGCCATGCATGTCGCCTTCCGCGATGGTTATGCCGACCGCGACTACATGGCGAAGTTCGCCGATGACCCGGCAGGGCTCGAAGCGCATCTCAAGGACAAGACGCCGGAATGGGCCTCCGCCATCACCGGTCTTTCCGTCGAGGAGATCGAGGCCTTTGCCCGCCTTGTCGGCCAGACGCAGAAAACATTCTTCCGCCTCGGCTACGGCTTTACTCGCAGCCGCAATGGCGCGGTCTCGATGCATGCGGCCCTGTCGCTCGCAACGGTGCTCGGCTCCTGGCAATATGAGGGCGGCGGCGCCTTCCACTCGAACAGCGACATCTTCCAGCTGAACAAGGCGCAGCTGATGGGCACTGGTATGGTCGACCCCGAGATCCGCATGCTCGACCAGTCGCAGATCGGCCGCGTGCTGACCGGGGACGCCGAAGCGCTCCGCCATCGTGGGCCCGTCGATGCGCTGATCATCCAGAACACCAATCCGGTCAATGTCGCGCCAGAACAGCGGCTGGTGAAGCAGGGTTTCCTGCGCAACGACCTCTTCGTTGCCGTGCACGAGCAGTTCATGACCGAGACGGCGGAACTCGCCGATATCGTCCTGCCCGCCACCATGTTTGTCGAACATGACGACATCTATCGCGGCGGCGGCCAGAGCCATATCCTGCTCGGGCCGAAGCTCGTCGATGCGCCGCCGCTGGTGCGCACCAATCTCTTCGTCATCGAGGAGCTGGCCAAACGCCTCGGCATCGCCGATCGCCCGGGCTTCGGCAAGACCGAGCGCCAGCATATCGAACACATGCTCTACATCAGCGGCAAGCCGGATTTCGACACGCTGATCGAGGACAAGTGGCTCGACTGCCAGCCGGCCTTCGAGGACGCCCATTATCTGAACGGTTTCGCCCATCCGGACGGCAAGTTCCGCTTCAAGCCGGACTGGGAAGGAACGCCAGCCCCCAACAAGCCGCCGGCAAGGCTCGGCTCGCTCGGGCCCGTGAAGGAATTGCCTGTGTATCCTGACCAGGTCGATCTGATCGAAGTGGCAGATGCTGAACATCCCTTTCGGCTTGCGACGTCTCCGGCCCGAAACTTCCTCAACTCCACCTTCGCCGAGACCAAGACCTCGCGTGACAAGGAAGGCCGCCCCGAGGTCATGGTGAACCCCGCCGATGCCCTGAGCCTCGGCCTCGCCGATGGCGATGTCGTCCAACTCGGCAATGTCAGGGGCAAGCTCCGCATTCATGCCAAGATCACTGATGCCGTGAAGCCGGGCGTGCTGGTGGCCGAGGGCCTCTGGCCGAACAAGAGCCATCTCGACGGTGAGGGCATCAACGTCCTGACCGGTGCCGACCCGGCAGCCCCCCATGGCGGTGCCGCCTTCCACGACAACAAGGTCTGGATGAGAAAAGCTTGAAGACATGAGCATTTTCGACAAGGCCCGGATCGCGATCCTGGAAGACAAGACGCTGTGGAAGGGCTGGAGCCACCTGCGCGGCATCACCTTCGATTTCTTCCGCGAAGGCAGGGCGCCGCACCGGCTCTCCTGGGAGGTGTTCGAACGCCGCAATGCGTCAGCCATTCTCCTGCACAATGTCGAACGCGACACGGTCACACTGGTCCGCCAGCTGCGCATCGCAGCTCACTTGAGCGGCGAATATCCCTACCTGCTCGAGGTCCCGGCCGGCTTCATCGACGACGGTGAAACCGCGTTGCAGGCGGCGCTACGTGAGGCGCAGGAGGAAACCGGCTTCAAGATCGCAACGGCAACCCCGGCCTTTGCCGCCTTCATGTCGCCCGGCTCCGTCACCGAGAAGCTGCACGGCTTCTACGCCGCCGTCACCGATGCCGACCGCATCGCTGCAGGTGGTGGCCTCGACGACGAGCAGGAGGATCTCGAAGTGATCGAGCTATCCTTCTCCGAGGCATTGGAGATGGTCGAGGCCGGCGAGATCATCGACGCGAAGACGATCATGCTCTTGCAATGGGCCGCGCTGAAGCGGAGCGGCAGGGGCACGGGTCAGTCGTCCAGCGATGCGATGTAGCCGCCGGTCTGACGCGCCCATAGTCGGCTGTAAAGACCACCTGCACTCAGCAGATCGTCTGGTCTTCCTTCCTCGATGATCCGTCCTTTGTCGAGCACGACGATGCGGTCCATGCGGGCGATGGTTGACAGCCGATGCGCAATCGCAATCACCGTTTTACCCTCCATCAGCAGGTCGAGCTTCTCTTGGATCGTCGCCTCCGCTTCGCTGTCGAGCGCGGACGTTGCCTCGTCCAGCACCAGGATCGGCGCATCCTTGAGAAGGACCCTAGCGATGGCGACCCGCTGCCGTTGCCCGCCTGAGAGCTTGACGCCACGATCCCCGACATAGGCCGCATAACCGGTGCGTCCCTCGCGGTCCCTCAGGTCGGCGATGAAGGCATCGGCCTGAGCAAGTTGTGCCGCGGCTTCCAGCTCTGCCTGTGTTGCCCCCGGCCGGCCATACCGGATGTTGTCGCCGACCGAGCGATGCAGCAACGATACATCCTGAGCGATGAAACCGATCTGCGCTCGGAGGCTCGCCTGGGTCACTTCGGCGACATCCTGTCCGTCGATGATGATGCGTCCGCTATCGAGGTCGTAGAGGCGTAGCAGCAGGCTCACCAGCGTCGTCTTGCCTGCGCCGGACAAGCCCACGAGCCCAACCTTCTCGCCGGCTGAAACAGAAAGCGACAGGTCGTGAATGACCTGCTGGCTATCGTGATACTCGAAATGCACTCGGTCGAAGCGGATTTCGCCGCGCTCGACGATGAGCGCCTTCGCTTCCGGCACATCAACCACCGTCGGCGGCGTGGTCATGACCGGCATGGCGTCGCGAATTGTGCCGATCGCTTCGGAAATCTGTTGGCCAAGATTGAGGAAACCGCGGGAATTGGAGGCCAGCCGCTGGGTGATTGTTATCGCTGCGACGAATTCGCCGAGTGTGACGAAGCCATCGGCAATCCCCCAGAGGCTGACTGCAAATATGGCGATGAACAACAAGGTGTTGGAGGAAATGACCAGGAGATCTGCCGTAAGGCCGATGCGGCGCTCACGATACTGAGCGGTCATCGACCGCTCCATCACACGCCGCAGCGCACCGGCCTCGCTGTCCTCGGCGGCGAACAGCTTGACCGTCTGGATATTGCTGTAGAGATCGGTCATCTCCCCGACCACTCGGCTGCGTGCCCGAGCCGCCGTCTTGGCCGTTGCGCTAAACTGCGGCACGGCCTGTTTTGCGATCACGCCATTTATGGCGATCCACACCAGGACCGGGAGCGTCAAAGGCCAGGAAAGCGCGGTTAAAAGCACGACCGAACCGACCATCTGCACAAAGAAGATTGGCAGCGTCCGGACCGCCGCCGCCATCTGTTGCTTGACGGCCCCCGCCACCTGAGCGATCCGGCTGGCCACCTGGCCCGAAAACTGGTCATGGAAGAAGCCGAGATCCTGGCTTTCGACCGCCTTGTGACCATGCCACTGGATGAGTGTGGGAAGGCTGACGCTGAGTACGTGGACGCCCAATGCATTGCAGAGAAAGATCAGCAGCGGCAGAATTGGGAAAAAGAGCGCGACGAAACCAGCGAGTGGCCAGCGATGGGCATCGAGATAGGGAAGAAGACCTTGGCTGGAGATGCCGTCGATCAGGTGTGAGACACCCCAGAGGACAGTCAGGTTGACGATCTCGACGCTGGCCGACAGGGCAAGTACGACCAAAAACGACTTCGGCGCGTATGCGACGAAATGCAGGACCAGGCGCAGGGGGCCATCGCTCGGAATCCTTCGATACGGCACTTCGAGCGGTCGGAGCAGCCTTTCAAAGGGGGTGAAAATCCGATCGGAAAACGTCATGAGAGGTCCCTGGCAACAGCTTTACGTGATCAAAATGAGAACACGAATAGAGCTGAGTCCAGCGGGGAGAGGAACCCTTAGATTTAAACAGGGGGTTGAATAGATCGCAAGCCAGGCCTCAGGCGCTGATCAACCTGGCTTCCGCATCCGTCTCCGAAGCCAGACGTTCGACGCTGCCATCGGCAAGCATGGAGACGCTGCCGGAGGCAACGAGCTTCAGTGCCGCCGCATAGGTTTGGTGCTCTACCGTCAGCACGCGTCCAGCAAGGGTTTCCGCCGTATCATCGATCAGCACCGGCACGACCGCCTGCGCGACAACAGGCCCCTCATCCATGCCTTCGGTGACGAAATGCACCGTGCAGCCCGCAACCTTCATGCCGGCATCGATCGCCCGCTGATGGGTGTTGAGGCCGGGGAAGAGCGGCAGAAGGGAAGGGTGGATGTTGAGGATCCGGCCCTCATGCGGGCGGATGAAGTCGCCGGAGAGAAGCCGCATATAACCGGCAAGGCAGATCAGATCGGGACCGATCTCGGCGAGCGCGGCAAGGATGGCCGCCTCGTGCTCGGCCTTCGAGCCATAGGCCTTGCGTGCGAACACATGCGTCGGGATGCCGAGCGCTTGCGCCTTGGCGATGCCGCCGGCCTCCGGCTTGTCGGAAAAGACAGCCACGATTTCGGCAGGATATTCCGCCGCTTCGCAAGCTTTGGCCAGCGCCAGCATGTTCGACCCGCCGCCGGAAATGAAGGCGACGACGCGTTTGCGGGCGTTGTTCATAGGGCGAGCGTACCCTTGTAGGTCACGCCATGCGCACCTTCTTCGCGGGCGATCATGCGACCGAGGCGGGCAACGGTTTCGCCTTCGGCCTCAAGCGCCTTCGTCACCTCGTCCACCTTGTCGGCGGAGACGACGACGATCATGCCGATGCCACAGTTGAAGGTCCGCAGCATTTCGCTCTGGGCAACGCCGCCGGTCTTGGCGAGCCAGGAGAAGACGGCCGGAACCTGGAAGGAGGAGAGATCGATCTCGGCAGCGAGGTGCTTCGGCAGCACGCGCGGAATGTTCTCAGGGAAGCCGCCGCCGGTGATATGGGCGAGTGCTTTGAGCGCCTTGGTTTCCTTGATCGCCTTCAGGAGCGGCTTCACATAGATGCGGGTCGGGGTCAGAAGCGCTGCACCCAGCGACTGGCCCTCAGCGAACGGAGCCGGCGCATCCCAGGCAAGGCCCGAGAACTCGACGATCTTGCGCACCAGCGAGAAGCCGTTGGAATGCACGCCCGAGGACGAGAGCCCGAGGATTACATCGCCTTCGGCGATGTCGCCTGATGGCAGCAATTCGCCGCGCTCGGCGGCACCCACGGCAAAGCCCGCGAGGTCATAATCGCCCTTGGAATACATGCCCGGCATTTCAGCGGTCTCGCCGCCGATCAGCGCGCAGCCCGCCTCGCGGCAGCCGGCAGCAATCCCCTGGACGATCGCGGCACCCTGGTCCGGGTCGAGCTTGCCGGTGGCGAAATAGTCGAGGAAGAGCAGCGGCTCGGCGCCCTGAACGACCAGATCGTTGACGCACATGGCGACAAGGTCGATGCCGACGGTGTCGTGGATATTGGCGTCGATGGCGATCTTCAGCTTGGTGCCGACGCCGTCGTTTGCCGCAACCAGGATCGGATCCTTGAAGCCGGCGGCCTTGAGGTCGAAGAGCCCGCCGAAGCCACCGATCTCGCCATCCGCACCCGGACGGCGCGTCGACTTCACGGCCGGCTTGATCTTCTCGACCATCAGGTTGCCCGCGTCGATGTCGACGCCCGCATCGCTATAGGTCAACCCGTTCTTGCCAGCCTGGCTCATGCCTGCCTCCGATCCTGCGAGAATTTCGGCTGGCCATGGCATGAAGCGCCCTTGGATGCAAGCTGCGAGCCGCAGAAGCCCACGATTTCCCGGGCATTCTGGCCCGCGATTGCATCTTGTCACTGCCGATCGGGTGGCAGTTCTTGACCAAGGCTTCTGCGGTAACCTATCTCCTACTGTGGCGCCGCAGCATGGTTTGCGGTCCTGCACAGGGCTCGAACTTCGAACGGAGACGCACATGGCTCACAACATCAGTGCAATCGGCCTCCGCCGCCAGGTCTTCTTCTGGCTGCTGACGCTTGCGATATTCGTCGCCTTCCTGATGTTGTTCTCGTCGATCCTTCTGCCCTTCATCGCCGGAATGGCGCTCGCTTATTTCCTCGATCCGGTCGCCGATCGGCTGGAGCGGATCGGTTTGAGCCGCCTGATGGCGACGGTGGTCATTCTCGTCTCTTTCGTTGTCGTCTTCGTGATGTCGCTGATGATCATCATTCCCGTGCTTGCCAGCCAGCTCAATGAGTTCATCCAGCGCGTGCCCGCATATGTCACGCAACTGCAGACCTTCATTGCGACCTCGAATGCCTCCTGGCTGCCGGATTGGGTGGATGGTCAGATGGGCACGATCCGGGAGAACTTCTCCCGTTATTTGAGCGAAGGCGTCGGCTTCCTCGGCACGCTTGTCGAGCAGATCTGGAATTCCGGCAAGGCGCTGCTCGACATCGCCTCGCTGCTGGTGGTCACACCTGTCGTTGCCTTTTACCTGCTGCTCGATTGGGACCGCATGATCGAGAAGGTCGATAGCTGGGTGCCGCGCCACCAGCTCGGCACAGTGCGCCAGCTCGCCAACGAACTCGATAACACGATTGCGGGCTTCGTGCGCGGTCAGGGTTCTCTCTGCCTGATCCTCGGTATTTTCTATGCGGTCGCGCTTTCGGCCGCTGGCCTGAATTTCGGCCTCCTGATCGGCTTCTTTACCGGCATGATCAGCTTCATCCCCTATGTCGGATCGACAGTCGGTCTGCTCCTGTCGCTCGGTGTCGCACTTGTGCAGTTCTGGCCGGATTTCATCTGGGTCGGCGTGATCGCCGGCATCTTCTTCCTCGGCCAGTTCATCGAGGGCAATATTCTGCAGCCGAAGCTCGTCGGTAAAAGCGTTGGCCTGCACCCGGTCTGGCTGATGTTCGCCCTCTTTGCTTTCGGTGCGCTCTTCGGCTTCGTCGGTGTTCTGGTGGCCGTGCCCGCGGCCGCGGCCGTCGGCGTACTTGTTCGTTTCGCGATCTCGCGTTATCTTGACAGCGATCTCTATTACGGAACCTCGGTCGTCATCGCGCCGCCTTCCCAGCCCGTTGGCGAGATCGCATCCCCAAGCTCCAAAGACGTGCCCGAGGCATGAATGACTGACGCCAAGATGGCTCCCGAAAAGCGTGGAGCCGCCGAACAATTGCCGCTCGCCTTCGAGCATGGCTCGGCGACCGGTCGTGACGACCTGCTCGTTTCCGAACGTATGGCCGCTGCCGTGTCGATCGTCGATGCCTGGCCGAACTGGCCGTCGCCGGTGGTGATCCTGACCGGGCCGGAAGGCTCGGGAAAATCTCACCTCGCCCAGATTTTTCGCGACACCAGCGGCGCGACGGATATCGTGCTGCAAGCCGGGCAGGGCGCGTCGCAGGTGGCAGCCGCAGGTCCGGTGCTCTTCGAGGATGCCGACCGCGCCGGCTTCGACGAGGTCGAGCTCTTCCATGTCATCAATGCCGTGCGTCAGCATGGTACGACGCTGCTGATCACCTCGCGCAGCTTTCCCCCGTCCTGGAACGTCGCGCTCCCGGATCTGAATTCGCGCCTGAAGGCGGCCACGGTCGTGGAAATCGGAGCGCCGGATGAAGACCTGCTCGGCCAGCTGATCACCAAGCTGTTCGCCGACCGCCAGCTTTACATCGATGACAAGATCGTCGGTTATATCGTCAGCCGTATGGAGCGTTCCTTCTTGGCCGCTCAGGTTGTTGTCGATCGCATGGACAAGCTGGCGCTGGCGCGCCGGGCCAAGATCAGCCGCAGCCTGGCTGCGGAGGTTCTGGAAACGCTGGAGGCGGCAGACGCCCAGGAGTAGTCGTCACAGATCTGTCGTTAAATTGTTATAATCGGCACCAACGATAACCAAGGGGCGAATCATGGACAGCGCAGTACACGGCACAGATGGCGAAACCGGTCTGGAGGTGGCGCCGGCCGAGGACCTGCTGTCCAGCCCGCTACGCTTCATAAATCGCGAATTCTCCTGGCTGCAGTTCAACCGGCGTGTCCTCGAGGAAACCCTCAACACCGCCCATCCACTGCTGGAACGTATTCGCTTCCTGTCGATCTCTGCAGCGAACCTCGACGAGTTCTTCATGGTCCGCGTCGCCGGTCTCGAAGGGCAGGTGCGGCAGGGCATCGTCGTCAAGAGTCCCGATGGAAAGACGCCGGCCGAGCAGCTCGACGACATCCTCAAGGAAATCGATAATCTGCAGATGGAGCAGCAAGCCTCGCTTGCCGTACTGCAGCAGTATCTTGCTCAGGAGGAGATCCTGATTGTCCGGCCGGCGGCGCTATCCGAGGCTGACCGGACCTGGCTTGAAACGACTTTCGAAGAAGCGATTTTCCCGGTTTTGACGCCCCTCTCGATCGATCCGGCGCATCCGTTCCCTTTCATTCCCAATCTCGGTTTCTCCATGGGCCTGCAGCTCTGCTCGAGCCGCACCGGCGAGCCTATGACGGCATTGCTGCGTCTGCCGCCGACGCTCGACCGCTTCATCCGTCTGCCGGACGAGGGCGTGACGATCCGCTACATCACGCTCGAGGACATGGTCGGGCTGTTCATCAACCGGCTTTACCCGGGTTATGAGGTCAAGGGTTTCGGCACCTTCCGCATTATCCGCGACAGCGATATCGAGGTTGAGGAAGAGGCGGAGGATCTCGTCCGCTTCTTCGAGACGGCGCTCAAGCGCCGCCGCCGCGGCTCCGTGATCCGCATCGAGGTCGACTCGGAGATGCCGGTGGCCCTGCGCCAGTTCGTCGTTCACGAACTCGGTGTTGCCGACAATCGCGTCGCCGTTCTCCCCGGCCTGCTCGCGCTCAATACGATCTCGGAAATCACCAAGGCTCCGCGCGACGACCTGCGTTTCGAGCAGTACAACGCCCGTTTCCCCGAGCGGGTCCGCGAACATGCCGGCGACTGCCTGGCCGCGATCCGAGAGAAGGACATGATCGTCCATCATCCCTATGAGAGCTTCGATGTCGTCGTGCAATTCCTGCTGCAGGCCGCGCGCGACCCCGATGTTCTCGCAATCAAGCAGACGCTCTACCGCACCTCGAACGACAGCCCGATCGTGCGCGCCCTGATCGATGCCGCTGACGCGGGCAAGTCGGTGACGGCGCTCGTCGAGCTCAAGGCGCGCTTTGACGAGGAAGCCAATATCCGCTGGGCCCGCGACCTCGAACGCGCCGGGGTGCAGGTCGTCTTCGGTTTCATCGAACTCAAGACCCACGCCAAGATGTCCATGGTCGTGCGTCGCGAAGACGGCAAGCTCCGGACATACTGCCATCTGGGCACGGGCAACTATCACCCGGTGACGGCGAAGATCTATACGGACCTCTCCTTCTTCACCTGCAATCCGAAGATCGCCCATGACATGGCGAATGTCTTCAACTTCATCACCGGCTACGGCGAACCGGAAGAGAGCATGAAGCTGGCCGTCTCGCCCTATACGTTGCGTCCACGCATCCTCAAGCACATCCACGAGGAGATCGCGCACGCAAAGGCCGGTCGTCCGGCCCAGATCTGGATGAAGATGAACTCGCTCGTCGACCCCGAGATCATCGACGCGCTTTATGCGGCAAGCGGGGCAGGGGTCGAGATCGATCTGGTTATCCGTGGCATCTGCTGCCTGCGGCCGCGCGTGCCGGGTCTCTCCGACAACATCCGGGTCAAGTCGATCGTGGGCCGCTTCCTCGAGCACAGCCGCATCTTTTGCTTCGGCAACGGTCATCGTCTCCCGTCGGAAAAGGCGCTGGTCTATATCGGTTCCGCCGACATGATGCCGCGCAATCTCGACCGCCGTGTCGAGACGCTGGTGCCGCTCATTAACCCCACTGTGCATGAGCAGGTCCTGTCCCAGATCATGCTGGGCAACCTGATTGACAACCAGCAGAGCTACGAGATATTGGCCGACGGTACGTCACGCCGCATCGAGGTGCGACAGGGTGAGGAACCTTTCAACGCCCAGCACTATTTCATGACCAATCCGAGCCTTTCGGGTCGCGGAGAAGCATTGAAATCAAGCGCACCGAAACTGATCGCCGGTCTGATATCCGGCAGGAAACGATAACTCTGGTACCTCATGACAAGATCTGAAGCGCAGGGGCGTCTTCCCGGTATCGCCCCTGTCTCCGTCGTCGACATCGGCTCCAACTCGATCCGCCTGGTGATCTATGAGGGGCTGGCCCGCGCGCCGACGGTCCTCTTCAACGAGAAGGTTCTCTGCGGCCTTGGCAAGGGCGTCGCAATGACCGGCCGGATGGACGAGGATGGCGTCGAACGGGCGCTGGTGGCGCTCCGCCGCTTCCGCGCGCTCTCCAATCAGGCGAAGGCGACGCGCATGTATGTGCTGGCGACCGCCGCAGCGCGCGAGGCCTCCAACGGTCCCGATTTCATCGCCCGAGCCGAGGAGATCCTCGGTCACGAAATTCAGGTCCTGACCGGTGAGGAAGAGGCGAAATACTCCGCCCTTGGCGTCGTCAGCGGCTTCCACGATGCCGACGGCATTGCCGGCGACCTCGGCGGCGGATCGCTGGAACTCATCGACATCAAGGGCAAGAGCTTCGGCAAGGGCGTCACGCTGCCGCTCGGCGGTTTGCGCCTGTCGGAAAGTGTCGAAGGGTCGCTGCCCAAGGCCCGTGCGCTCGCGAAGAAACTGATGGGTGACGTATCGCTGCTAAAGAAGGGGCAGGGGCGCACATTTTATGCAGTGGGTGGCACCTGGCGCAACATCGCCAAGCTGCACATGGAAATTCGCAAATACCCGCTGCACATGATGCAGGGCTATGAACTGCCCTATGACGAGATCGCCTTCTTCCTGGAGGAGATCATCTCGGGCGCCAACAGCCGCGATCCTGCCTGGTCGACCATTTCCAAGAGCCGCCGCAATCTGATCCCCTTCGGGGCCGTCGCCATGCGCGAAGTGATCGAGATCATGCAGCCGAAAAGCGTCTGCTTCTCGGCGCAAGGGGTGCGTGAGGGCTACCTCTATTCGCTGTTGCTCGATGAAGAACAAGCGCTCGATCCGTTGATCGAGGCTGCCGATGAACTCGCCATCCTGCGTGCCCGCTCACCGGAACATGCCCGTGAGCTCGCCGACTGGACGGGCCGCATGATGCCCTTCTTCGACATCCAGGAGACGGAAGAGGAAAGCCGCTATCGCCAGGCCGCCTGCCTGCTTGCCGATATCAGCTGGCGCGCCCATCCCGACTATCGCGGCCTGCAGGCGCTGAACGTGATTGCCCACTCCTCCTTCGTCGGCATTACGCATCCGGGCCGCGCCTTCATTGCGCTCACCAACTACTACCGTTTCGAAGGCCTGCATGACGACGGCCAGACCGGCCCGCTCGCTGCCATCGCCACCGAACGCCTGCTGGATAGGGCAAAGCTCGTCGGCGGCATGCTGCGCGTCGTCTATCTCTTCTCGGCCTCGATGCCCGGCGTCGTCAACAACCTGACCTTCCGGCGTTCGGACAGCCCGGAGCTCGACCTCGAATTCGTTGTCCCGAAGTCCTACCAGGACTTTGCCGGCGAGCGGCTGGACGGCCGCCTGATGCAGTTGTCGAAGCTGACCGGCAAACGGCTGGCGTTCGTCTTCGAATAGGGGCGCTAGCGCACTCCTATCCACCCATCTCTCGCTTGAGCGCTGTGATCGCTATGGCGATTGCTCGCGTCTGAGGGACGGGCTACAAATCTCCAAGATTTGCAACCTTGATTGGAGAGGGTGTCATGGCGGTCAGCAGCAATCCCAAGCAAGGACCGCTTCCTGCAGCGATCCGCAAAACGATGCTGGCCTTGGCGGTGGCCACCTCGCCGTTGATCTTCCTTGTGCCTCACGTGAACGCCGAAGAGGCGCGTATATGGATGGGGGAGGCGCAAGAGGGTGGCGCCGTGCTCCTCTACGGCATGCCACAGACCGATGATGTGCCGGTGAGCTTCTGCTGTGAACTGCCAGCACGTGATTTTATCATGACGCTCTCGCTGGATCCGGATTTCGAACCGAAGAGCGGCACGGTAAAGCTGACGGTGACCGCGCCGCCTCTCGCCGATCAATTGGTCGTCGATGCAGAGATCCAGTTTCTGGAAGAGATGGAGCTGACATTCCTCGAAGCGCGCCCAGCCTTCGATGCCGCCATTGCCCGGATGCTGAAGCAGGGAACAGAACTGAAGTTCACCATAGGCGAGAAGACCTTTGCCTATCCGCTGACCGGGGTGGCAGAATCCATAGGACCGATCGAGGCGGCCTGCGCCAAGCCGACCTGACGCTCACACGGTCCTAGATTCGATAAAAAAGCGCAGGATCCTGAACCCCTGCGCTTTTCTCTTTCATGCGTCAGACCGAACACGTTCGTTGCCCGGCCCGAGATCTTGTGGTCGCTTACTTTGCTGCGAGGAATTCGCCCACTTCGAGCAGAACGAACTCGTTGTCGTCGGCCTTGTCGAGCGCACGGCCGGCCGAGAAGGGCAGGTTGTTGTCGTTACCGACGACGATATGGGTCGGATCGACGACATCGACATTCTCGATGGTGACGAAAGGCATGTCGTAGAAGCCTTCGCCGCCGCCCTGGCGCTTCTTGTTGTCGGGGTCTTCGATCTTCATCAGATCGATGTAACCGATCTTGCGCACAGCCTTGCCGGCGTTTTCTTCCGTCATCTCGATCTTGTAGATGCGCTTGTGCTTGGCCGGGACAGCAAAGCAGTCGGCAGCCGGTGCCTTGGGATCGGCGCAGGCTTTTGTCGCCACACCCGCACCATTGTCACGCTCGATGACGAGCGCCGTCGTCTCGTCGATCATGTTGAAATCGCCGATCGCCTCGCCGCCTTCAGACAGCGGATAGAGCCAGGTCTTCCCCGTCCAGGCCTTGGACGCGGCGTCGAGTTCGATGATACGCAGCGCCGTCAGGCCATCTGCCTTTTCGACAGAAGCGTCTTCGAGGTAGAGCGGCCCTTCCAGCATGGCATAAAGTTTCGAGCCATCCTTGGAGATTGCGAGGCCCTCGTAGCCGCCGGAGCGCCGCAGGTTGAAGACCGGCATCTTCGCCGCCGGATTGGCAGGGACGACGAGCGTGGGATTATCGGGCGACTTCACCTCGATCTCGCCGGCCTTGGTGGCGATGACGTCGGTCAGGGCGCCTTCGGTCGAAAACTTCAGCATGTAGGGGCCGAACTCTTCGCCGACCCAGAAACCGTCCGCGACCGGCTGGATGGATTCGACATCGAAATCGGCGCCTGTCAGGTAACGCTTGTCCGAGCCTTCCATGACGATCGGGAAGGGGGCTTTCTTGTCGGGATCGGTGAGGAAGAGCGTCTTCTGGACGTTCACCGCGCCGGCATCCCAGTCGAAGGTCAGATGATGCAGCATCAGCATGGCATCGCTTGAATTGTTCTTCGAGCCGAAGCCGTTGTCGGAGAGGCTCCAGAATGTGCCGTCTTCCATGGCCTTGATGCCGGAGAAACCCTGCAGCGGCTGGCCATCGAAGGGCAGCGAAAGGCCTGTCAGGCGTACGCCGTCCTTGCCGGGGACGCTGCCAAGCGCGTCCGCACGCTTGCGGTCCGCGGTCGAGAACTTGCCGGAGGTCTTGAGATGAGCGGGCGCATCCGCCGGAGCGCCGATGATGGTGTTGCCCGGCTGGATGGCGTGATTGACGAGCTTGGCCGGGAAAGCCTTCTCCTCGGCCGAGGCCTGGGAGACAAAGAGAATGAAGAGGGCGGCAGATGTCAAAAGAGCTTTGGTCATAGCGTCACCTAGTTGCAAGGGAGGAAACGCCGCTGTCCTTAAGGAACCTTCATGTCGCACCGATTGCCGTTGGGTGAAGTTTCAATGACGTCACCCGTTACCCACAGGCTAGCCGAGCCAAGCGGGCAGATCGCCGCGATCCTTGCCCGTGACCGCAGCTTCCACACAGGCGGCCAGACTGCCGAAGCGCATGGTCCGCCCCGTGAGGCCCGGGCCGTAATGGGCATATTTGCCGGAATTCGTCATGATCACCGTCGCATCGACGGGAATGATCGGCTCGGTCACCATGCACCAGCAGGTGTCGTTGACGAGCGTGACGCCGAACGCCGTGAGCAGAGCCACATCGCCCGAGGCTTCCGCCTTGGCCATTTCGGCGCGCCCGCAGGTGACGACGAGCGGCACTTGCGGATGGCGTGTCTTATTCCGACAGAGCGCTGCTAGGGCGGCAAGCTCGGTGGCTGAGAAATGCGGATTGCCGAGCGAGACCAATTGCACTGGACCTGCATCCGCGCCGTTTAGCTCGCGCCAGGCCCGCAGCAGGTCCTGATGGGTGAGTGAGATGGTCGGCAGGTCGAGCGTTGCAAATGCCTTGGGGTCGAGTGCCTCCGGCGTGACGTCAGCGACATGAAACATCGGTGCTGCCGAGGTGGTGGCAAACGCTGCCCCGAAGGCCTTCAGGGCATCCGTGTCAGGACTGTGCGCGGACACTTCCTCGATCAGCGGAATCGCATCGGGCGAGATTGTCCCGATCAGATAGCCGAGCAGTGGCCAGATGCTGTCATCCACGCCCTCTAGCGGCGGCACGGTGACCTTCATCTGCGGCGCGCGCTCCTCCGGCAGATGACAGCCCGCTTTGGGGGCCCGTCCCGTCAGCGCAATCGCGATGTCGAGATAATCAGGATATTTCATCGTCCGGGCGCCAAGCACGCTGTTGGCATAGACGACGGCATTCGATTCCGCCCAGACGATCTGCTCGTCGTGCGCGGGTCGGTCGTCGAGCAGGTAGGGCGCGCAGGTGAAGGTCGGCTCAGCTCCCATCGCAACATAGGCGTCGGCCACTGCGGACGCCGGACGCCCTAGATCCTCAGAAACACCCTGCGCCTGCCAGCGGCGGTGATCGACCGAAATCGCATTCAGCGTCGTCGGGACCACGACGCGACCGCCGAGATCGCGCAGTTTCTCGGCAAAGGCGAGGCCTCCAGGACCGGTATAGATGCAGCCGTCGATATGGGCGCGGGTGATGTCGATAAGCTCCTTTGCGCCTTCGAGCGCCGCCATCCTGAGCACCATGCGCATGGCAACAGCAGCCGCTTCGCCCCGCTCGCCCGTGAGAATGGCCTGGTCCTGATCCGTTAGCGCGATGTCTGAACCGATCTCGGCGATCGCATCGCTGATTCGGATGCGTTTCGCGGTCCGCAGCCCTGCAAACGCCTCTTTCCCGATAGCGATCACCGGGATCGACCGCCCGAAAACCTCCTCGGCGACGATGACGCCGAGTGTGATGATCGCCTCGGGATGCTCAAGCACGATCGCGGCTGGACCTTTTCCATTGAGGATCAGTTCGAGGATGACGCCGCTGCCGGTGCAGGAGCCGCGGCTGGTGGGCAGGGCGAGTACGCGGCCCGTCAGTCGCTCGCCGCTCAACGGGTGATGCCGGTCGATGATCTCGCCGGTAACGGCATCGGCACCGCCCCAGAAGCTGAGCGCCGTATCGGTAAACAAGACCTCGCCCTCGGCCGAGCCTGAAACGAGCACGCGGCCCCTGATGTCGACGGTGTCAGTGAGGCTGCTCATCATTCCGTCTCCGAAAGCGCCAGGACAGCAAAACTCGCCAGCCAGTGTTCACCCATATAGTCACCCGCCACATGCGCGATCCCGGCTTCGAGATGCCCATGCGCGGCCTTGATCATCACAGGTCTGCGTGTGTCGGTGACCGGCACGGTGCGCGCCAGAGAGGCCCAGCACCAGGCGCGACTGAGGCTCAGGCCATCCAAATGGGCAATCTTGCCATCCGAGCGATCGGAGACGGAGGCGGGCGCAAACAGCGTGCGCGGCTGCTTGGCTGCAATGTCGGGCAGGAAACCGTCGAACCAGTCGACGAAATCGGCAGCCGGCAGAAGCCGGCGCATGCATTCCGCCTCGATCAGCGCTGGCGACAGGAAGTCGTCACCCGAGGGCTCGCCCCAGGCGGGGCAGGCGGCGTCAGTGCCGTACCAGCGCAGCGCCGTGGCGCGCAGGAGATCGAAGAGGGCCGCATCTCCGACGGTGTCGGCATAGTCGGCTGCGAGCCTGAGCGCAAAGGCGGTGTTGAAATGCGTGCCCACCCGCACCGGATAGGTGGCAAGCGGCAGGAAGTCCTGGAAACGCTGGACGATCCGCGCGGTCAGCGGCGACAGCGCTGCGCCCCAGGTGGGATCTTCGTGGCCGTGTAACTCGGCGGCAAGCTTCAGCAACCAGCCCCAGCCATAGGGTCGCTCGTAGCCACGCGCCATCGGCCGGTCGAAATAGGCGCATTCGCCGGCGATCCTGTCGGGCACCAGCATCGTTGAGAAGAGATCGTGGATCGCCTGCGCCTCGGGTATCTCGGGGTGGAGGCGCAAGAGACGCGCCAGCATCCAGTAGCCATGCACGCAGGAATGCCAGTCGTAGCTGCCGTAAAAGACCGGATGAAGCTCGGATGGCGTCTTCGCATCCTCCGGCCCTTCGAGCCCGTGCAGAATATGATTGGGATATTCGCGGGTGACATGCCCCAGCGCGATCGTCGCGAAGCGGGAGGCAAGCTCGGATGTCAGCCGCGTGGTCATCCCTTATTCCCCAGTTCCAGACGGTCGCCCCAGTCGGCCCGCCTGATGTCCTTGAAGGCCTCGCCATCGCGTTTGCTGAGCGTCAGCTCGGCAGCCGTGCCGTCGGTGCGACAGAGCTTGACCCGCCCGACACCACCATTGACGCGCGGCGGAGAAAGTACCCGGTCCCCGATTATTGCAACAGGCTCGCGCGAAGCTGCGATGAAGATGTATTTCTCGTCCTCCCACGGCACCTCGGCGCCCTTGGCCAGACGATGCACGCGCGAACGCGCCACCCGCCGGGAGAAATGGCACCAGTCCGGTGCCACGATCGGACAGTGTTCCGCATGCATGCAGGGCGCGACGAGATGCGCTCCGAGAGATCGCAATTTGTCGCGGACCACGAGGATGCGCTGCCAGCCGGCCGGCGTGCCGGGCTCGATGACGACGAGCATGCCCTCGGTAAGGCTCCAGAGCTTTTCCGTGACGGTTCCGATGGTTGCCGGCGGAAGCTCGTCCAGCACATAGGCAAGCGTCACGAGATCAGCTGGCCCAAGCGCCGGGATCTTGGCCGTCACATCACCCGCCTGCCAGTGGCTTTTCACGCTGCCGGAGGCGGCGAGCTTTTCGCCGACGCTTCGGATCGCGCCGCTTGCTTCCACCATCTCTGCGGAGCTTAGGCTGCCCCAGGTATCGGCTGCTGCCCAGAGTGCTGTGCCGGGGCCGCAGCCGAGATCGATCAGGGTCTCCGGCTGGAAATCCGGTGCCGCATCCTCGACCATGGCGAGTGCTGCCCGAACGGCGGCGAAGGTTGCGGGCAGGCGGGTCGCAAGATAGGCCTTGGCGGCAAGCGCATCATCGATATGAAACCGCCCGTCGCGCACCTCGCGTCGATAGCGATCCGAGAGAATGGCACTGGCCTTGGCGAGCCGTTCCAGCGGTTCGCCCTGGAGCATCTGGTCGACGGCGGAGCGGAGCGGGGCGGGAAGTTCCATGGGATGTCCTCAGCCGCGCCGCGCTGCCCATTCGGGGCGGAGAATGGACATCAGGAGGAAATCCGAGCGGCTGCCGTCGGGAAGAAGCGCTGCCTCGCGCAACACGCCTTCCTGGATGAAGCCGATCTTGCGGTAGACCGCCTGCGCACGCAGATTGCCGCTCACCACGTCGAGCCAGAGGCGATGGGCATTGGTTTCGAGAAAGGCAAAGTCGACGGCGCCGGCCAGCAGTGGCGTGCCCACGCCCTTTTCGGGGCTGGCAACGGCGATGCGCTTGACGCAGGCATTCCCGTCGCGCCGATTGAGATCCATAAGGATGACGAAGCCAAGCGTTTGACCATCGTCATCCTCGCCGATCAGGTACGCAAACGAGGGGCTCGCAAGCTGCGCCATGTGCTCGTCAACGCCATAGCATCCGATGAACTGGTCATAGCCCGGCTTGCGCTCGGTCTCCATGATGAACGGGATGTCGGCCTCCGTTGCACGGCGCAGGGATAGCGCCGTCACGGATCAGAACTCCACCGCTTCGACGCGCTTGTCGACGAAGCGCAGGCCGACACCGCCGGAGATCAGCTTCAGCGCGAGGTCACCGAACAGCTCCTTGCGCCAGCCCTGGAGAGCGGCCACTTCGGCCTTCTCGCCTTCGGCTGCGATCTTTTCCAGGTCTTCGCTGTTGGCGATGACCTTGGAGGCGACGCCGTGTTTTTCCGAGGTGAGGCGCAGCAGAACCTTCAAGAGTTCGACCGCCGACTGCGTGCCTTCGGGTGCATGCGCGTGACGTTGCAAATGCGGCATTTCAGACTTCGGAAGTGCAAGGGCCGTATTCACCTGTTCGATGATGGCGGCGCCTGAAGATGAGCGTTCCCAGCCCTTGGGGATGGTGCGCAAGCGTCCGAGCGCCTCCACATCCTTCGGCTGCTGCTGGGCGATTTCGTAGATCGCATCGTCCTTCAGCACACGTGAACGCGGCACGTTGCGGGCACGCGCCTCGCGCTCACGCCATGCGGCAACATATTGCATGACGGCAAGCTCGGTCGGCTTGCGCAGCCGCATCTTCAATCGCTGCCACGCTTGTTCCGGCGGCAGGTCATAGGTCTCGCGGGATTCGAGGATCGCCATTTCCTCGGTCAGCCATTCCGCCCGGCCTTCCGCTTCCAGCTGGCCTTTCAGCTTCAGATAGACATCGCGCAGATGGGTGACATCGGCCAGCGCATAATCGAGCTGCTTTTCCGACAGCGGACGGCGGCTCCAGTCGGTGAAGCGCGAGGTCTTGTCGATATGGACGTTCTTCACCTTCTGCACGAGCTGGTCATAGGAGACCGAGTCGCCGAAGCCGCAGACCATGGCCGCAACCTGCGTATCGAAGATCGGATGCGGGATCAGATCGCCGAGATGGAAGATGATTTCGATGTCCTGGCGGGCCGCATGGAAGACCTTCACCACGGCGGAATTCGCCATCAGTTCGAAGAAGGGCTTGAGGTCGATGCCCTTGGCCATCGGGTCAACGATGTATTCATGGTCCGGGCTCGCCATCTGGATGAGGCAGAGTTCCGGCCAGAAGGTCGTTTCGCGGAGAAATTCCGTGTCGATCGTGATGAAATCGGATTGGGCGAGGAGGCGGCAGGCCTCTTCGAGCGCAGCAGTGGTATCGATCATTTCGGCTCGGTCATGGAAACTACAGGATCAACCTTAGTTTCCCTTCTGGCCTTCCTTGTCAATATGAACGACTTGGAAAGCAGTCTGTAGCGGGCAATCCCGGGCCGATGTCCCCTTATTCGTCGAATTTGGCGCCCTTGAGAGCCGCGATGTTCTGGTTGTGGATGGCCTCGTAGGGTGCGAAGTAGGTGAGGGTTCCCGCTGCAAGCTCCGGCGCGATGAAGCTTTCAAGGCTCTGTTGGTCTAGGTCGGGATGATCCAGACGCGCAAGCAGTCGGGTAAGATAGTCGCGCGTGGCGATCACCAGAGACGGCGGATAGCCGCCGGATGCGATCACCTGCTCGTCGCCATGATTGGGCAGGATGCGGCTGAAATCGAGCTTCGCCAGTCGGTCGAGTTCGGCGATGTGACGCGCCGTGTTCTCGGGCTCCGAGATATAGGTGACACTGTCTTCCAGCGTGTCGCCGGCCAGCAGCACACCGAGATGCGGCAGCAGCAGAATAGTCCCATCGGCGCTGTGAATGTCGAACTGCATGAGCGTGACGGTGATGTCGCCGACCTGAAGCACCGTCTCGCCCTCGAAGGTCTCCGTCGGCATGACCACAGGGTTGATTGGCGGATCCTTCTCCGCCAGCACCTTGCGCTTCTCGATCAGCGTGTTGCGCGTCAGCGTGTTCGAGATGATCGGGCAGTCGATGAAGCCGGCATTGCCGGCGACATGATCGGTATGCCAGTGGCTGAGCACGACCCGGATGCTGGTGACGCCGAGGCTGGAGAGATGGCTGCGGATGGCCCGCGCATGGTCAAAGGAGATATGCGTGTCATAGACCAGCGCCTCTCGCCCCGAGACGATTGCATAGCTCGCAACGCCGAGGCTGTAGGCGCCGTCGTCGAGCCAGTTCGGCTTGTCGGAATGCAGACGTTTGCCGAGGATGCGTCCGTCGTAATAGGCAAACAGTCCCGGATAGGGCTCGTGGATCCGCATCGTCTCGGCAAGGCTCATACTCATGTTACCCGGAAATAGCCGGTCATGCCGGTCTTCTGGTGTTCGATGATGTGGCAGTGGAACACCCAGTCGCCCGGATTGTCGGCCACCAGTGCAAGCTGGATCTTTTCATCCGGCAGCACAAGATAGGTGTCCGAGACGAGCGGCTGCACCTGCCGCTTGTTCGAAGAAATGGCCTTGAAATTCATGCCATGCAGATGGATCGGATGCGCATGCGGCGTGACGTTCTCGACATTGAGCAGATAGGTCCGGCCGAGTTTCAGCTCGGCAATCGGCGCGGTCGGATCGGGTGTGTCGCCGGGATAGGGCACCTTGTTGATCGCCCAGAAGGAATAACCGAGCGTCCCGCAGATCGAATCGCGCGCCGCAGTTTCGGCGGTGGCGCTGAGCAGCAGCGGGATCTGGGTTGCGTTGGAGAGATCGGCGTCCACGCCGGCGTTTTGCACAAGCGGCCCGAGATCCCCGAGATCGCGTTTAAGCGATGAGCCAACGGCACGGAGCCGCGCAACGACCTTCGGTGTCGAGGGCCTGATGTCCTCCAGCACCATTTCCGACCCTTCGCTGTCGGCGATACGGACGGCGAGGTCCAGCCGCTGGCCGGGCGAGACGACGGCCATGTCGAGCGGCAGACGTTGAGGCACCGGGTGTCCGTCGATCGCGATGATCTGCGCGTCAGCGCCGGCAAGGCGCAAATTGTAGATCCGGGTCACATCGGCTGCAAGGACGCGGACCCGAACGACACCGCCCGCCGGAACGTCGTAGGACGGCTCCGGCTGCCAGTTGGCGGTCCTGAGCGTCCCGAAGGTGCCCGTCTTTGCCGCATCGCGCGGTTTGAACTGTTCGATGAACTGGCTGTTGCCGCCAAGCCGGAAGTCGCGCAGGTTCAGCACCACCTCGCCATCGAAGACGGGATCGCGGTCGTCTTCAACGATCATCACGCCCGCAAGGCCGCGGCCCATCTGGGTCAGCGTGTTGCAATGCGGATGATACCAGAAGGTGCCTGCATCCGGCGGCGAGAAGGCATAGTCGAAGCGGTCGCCGGTATAGACGTAGGGCTGGGTGACGAAGGGCACACCGTCCTGGTCGTTCGGCAACCGGATGCCGTGCCAGTGGATGGTGGTCGGTTCGTCCAGCCGGTTGATCAGCTGCGCCTTGAAGGCTTCGCCGCGTCTGGCGCGCAGGATCGGCGGGGAGGGGTCGACCGACGTCTGTCCGCCCAGTGCGTAACGCATCACCCCACGCGTCGCCTGCTTGCCGTCGAGCAAGACATCGCCTGTGAATGCCTCGATCTCGATCGGGTCGCTGGCAGCCAGCGCCTGGCTGAGACGCGGCATCACCGCAAGGCCTGTGCCGTAAGCGCCGAGCACGGCTGCGGATTTGAGAAGGGTACGGCGGGAAACAAAGGTCACGGTCGGAACTCTCGCTGAACGTCCCGTTTCTAAAGTTGAGGCGTGCGATCAGCAATAGTCCTGACCGTCCATGCTGTCGCAGGCCTGACGATGCTCAGGTTAGCCGCCGTCCTTTTCGTTCGGCGGCGTCGCAAGCTTGCTGAAGAATGTCGAGGTGCGCAGCAGGCTGCGGAAGCGCATACGCCGCTTTTCGGTCGGCACCGCGTCGCGCACGCGAATGCGGGCGAGCGTATATGCCGCAAAAAACGTCAACACGACGATGACGTAAGCGAAGAGCGCATGCGGCCCGAATGCCTCCATCAGGAAAGAGGCAATCAGCGGTCCGACGACAGCGCCGATCGACCAGAAGAACAGCGTGCCGGCCGAGACCAGCGCATGCTGGCCGGGTGCCGCATGGTCATTAGCATGCGCCGAGCAGAGCGAATAAAGCGGCAGCGCAAAGGCGCCGAAGGCGAAGATGCCGATGAAATTGGCAAGCTCCCCGTCACCCGCAAGGAAGGCGAGATAGATCGAGGCGAGCAGAGCGCCGATCGTCGAGACAAGGATGATCACGCGACGGTCGAGTTTGTCCGAATAATGCCCGAGCGGATATTGCAGCACGATTCCGGCAAAGATGCCGATGCTCATGAAGGTGGCGATCGCGGTTACCGACAGGCCGATGCCGTCGGCATAGATCGGCCCGAGCGACCGGAAGCTCGAATTGGTGAGCCCGATGACGATGCAGCCAACGGTGGCGAGCGGCGAGACCGACCAGAGTACCTTGATATCGAACTTCACGTCCTTGGGCGGCGCGGGGCTCGACTTGTCAGCAAACGAGATCGGCACGAGCGAAAGCGACAGCGCCATGGCGATGATGGCAAAGAGATCGATGCCGCTGACCCCGAAGAGCGGGATCATATATTGCGCCGCCGTCACCGAGCCGAGATCGACGAAACGGTAGACGGAAAGTGTGCGCGCTCGTGTGGCATTGGTGACGCGGGCGTTTAGCCAGCTTTCGACGACGGCAAACAAGCCGGCAAAGCAGACACCCTGCACGAGACGCATCAGGAACCAGGAGATCGGATCGATCACCAGCACCATCATGATCGAGGCGGCGGATGCGATGGCCGCGAGCGCGGAGAAAGCGCGGATATGCCCGATCGCCCGCATGATCTTGGTGATGTACACGCAGCCGAAGACAAAGCCGATGAAATAGCCCGCACCCACCATGCCGATCACGGAGGTGCTGAAGCCCTCCTCGATGCCGCGCAGCGCGATGAACGTGCCCTGCAATCCGTTGCCGCCGATCAGGATGCCGGCGGTGATGAGAAGCGGGATAAGGGGGCGGATGTCGTGCATGTGAGGGCCTGCAGGCCGCGGCGAGGGCGTGTGATCATTGAGTCGGTGCCGTGGCAGGTCTGAATTCGTAGACCTGTTCGACAGACGGCGACAGGCTAAAATCGCGGCCCATCGCCATCCGCCCGGATTTAACCGTCAGAGGAAGGGCCGCCCCTGGACGGCTTGAACGAAAGTGCCGACGACCACGGCAATGGAGATCAAGGCGCCGAGCGCAATGCCGGGTCTGGCGAGCCGGGGCGTGAAGCGGTCGAGGCCAAGGCCGAGGATCGGCAAGGCCTGCATGATATGGGTGGCGAAGAAATGCGGCACACGCAGATCCCCGCCGGTGCGCGACCAGCCGAACAGCGGCAACCCGCCGACATCCGTCTTGATGCCGCCGACCCAGTGACCCGGTCCGTCGATCTCGCCGCTGCCAAGGGCGAAGGCGGTGATCAGCGTGGCGATGCTGCCGAGCACAAGGCCCCAGCCGGCGCCGAGCAGAAGCCCGGAAGGCGCATCCGGCCTTGGCCGCAGCAGGATATAGACGCCGATCACCAGGCTCGACAGCACGAGCAATGCCGCACCCGCGCCCATCACGCTATAGGCCATCGCCTCGAAGGGCGTGCTGTCGTTGAAATGCGAGGCGCGGCCCCGGGCGGCCTGCAGGGTGATGTAGAAGACTTCGCCATTTGCCGTGATCGCCGCCATCAGGCTCGCCAGGAAAACGCCGAGCCCGGCCCGCGTGCGCGCCTCGATCAGCGGCAGGAGCAGGATGAGGGTCAGAAGCATCATGGCCAGCGATGCCTGGAACTTCAGCGGCTTGCTCCAGACGCTGATGCCGTTGATCAGCCGGTCGTCGAGGCTAAGCGCCACAAGGCTCGGAAGGGCCAGCGCCACCGACAATCCGATGCCGACGATCAGCACACGGCGGGTTCTTTGTTCGGCAGCAGCAAGGTCCGGCGACGGCGCGAGCATGACGCTGTCATTGAAGAGCATGGTCATCGGTCAGGCCTTTCGGGGCTTAAGCGCGGTTTCGCTCGCGCGGGTGAGATAAAAGAGCAGGAGGCCCAGCGGGCCAAACATGAAGGTCGCCACCAGCATTGGCGCCTGCAGCAGGCGATTGTAGCCGCGCCTGTCCGCCTCGACGGCAATCCAGGTGCCAATGAAGAGATCGAAGGCGAGGTAATGCACCCAGCCGGCGACAAGCACGGGGTCGCTGGTGAACAGCGCCCGAACCTCGGCGATCGAGCCAAAGCCGCCACCCTCGACGCGGAAGAAGTAGACGAAGACGAGCACCGCATAGGTGAGCGAAAGCGCCCCGATCAGGCCGAAACGAATGAAGGCGATGAGGGCTGCCCAGCGCGGCGCGAGGATGAGCAGCATCCAGCCTGCCATCGCAGTGCTGCTGGCAATCGAAAACACGGTGTCGGGGGACATGGGAGCCTCATCTTGACGGTGACAAGATAACAATGCGGCATAACTTGGCAATGTCAAGATTGATTTTGACGACGTGGGTGCGACCGGTTATGAAGGGGCATGGCAAGACAGAAATCCTATCACCATGGCGACCTGCGCCAGGCGCTGATCGGCACCGGGCTCGACATGCTCGAAGAGCAGGGCCTGGAAGGCCTGACGCTCCGCAAACTCGCCGCCCGGGTCGGCGTCTCCCATGCGGCCCCCGAACATCATTTCCCGACCCTGCGTCACCTGATGACCGCCTTTGCCGTCGAAGGCTTCAGGCTGTTTGCCGCCTCGATGCGGGAGGCCATGGCGGCAGCCCCTGATGATCCGGCAGAGCAGCTACGGGCCGCCTCCCGCGGCTATCTGAACTTTGCCAGGTCCCGCCCGCATCTCTTCCGCCTGATGTTCACCGCCAACCGCCTCGACTGGGACGACCCGGCCATAGGCCCGCCCGCCAACGCTGCCCATGCCGTGCTCGAAGAGGTCTCGTGGCCGGTGGCAAAGCGGATGAAGCTGGATACGCCGGAGGGCAGGGCGGCCGTCGAGCAACTCGTCTGGTCGCAGATCCACGGCCACGCGCATCTGATGATCGACGGCAAGCTGCCACCGGAAGGCGACGGCGGCACCGGCTGCGAGCCGTTTGCGGCGCCGCTGGATCTGGCGAGTGTGCTTTTGCCGGAGTGAGGCGGGGGAGACTGGCTTGCGCGTTTATCAAGGTCATTCAACGCACTGCGAAGCTTTCTTGAATGCCGTCACTGCCGCGTATCACAGTAGGTCGCCTAAGTGACCGTGTTATCGGACGTACAGTGCTATGGGATGTCTCAGCGCGAGGTGACCGTCATTCTGCGCGTAGCCTGTAGTATTGGCATGCAAAGTTGCAGATAATTGACCTAACGGGCACGTGCATCTCGAAGACGTTTTACCACATCGCGAGCCAGCGTCTCGAACCGGAAAGCATCTGTGATGCTCACCTCCTCCAAATGCGCAGCCCTATTTCGCAATTTCCTTAGGTCGTTGATGATATTCATCGTGGGGGTGTCGATAACGCCAAAAGTATGAAGTTGTCTGGCAGTCTCAAAAGCGTAACGTCTTGGTTCCTGACTCGGTAGCCCTGAGTTCCGGAAGGACTGCTCCAACTCCAGCTCCACATCGCGCCAAGCATTCAGTACAGCCGCGCTCGGAGAGAGTTTGGCAAGCTCATTGAACTTCTGCTGCTGATTAGCAACTCGCATAAGTTCCGGCTTGATATCGATATGCGGCACCAGAAGGTCAGTAGGCACCGCTACGCTTGGCTGATCAGGGGAAGGCGGAGAGGGAGCTTCAAGCTCAGGATTAGACGTCGCAGGTTCGGGAGCCGGCGGTAAGTCACCAACTTGCGCCTCGATCTTATCAAGATCTTCCCGAAACTGTACCTCAGCGTCGCCGTATTTGGCGCCTTTTACACGCTTCAGCAGGTTGTTGATGTGCCCCCGAAATATCAGGGCGACAATCACAAGGGCGATCGGCCATGCCGTCGAACCAATGACCGATGATGACCATTCTAACCAGCTCATGCCGCTGTTCATCCCCCTCAGATCATCGCATGGTTCCAAGCGCTGGCCTCGTCCTCAAGCTACCGCTTCCCCGGCAGACTGCTGTACCCGAAGAGTTACGACTTGCACATCTTCCGTCTCGTTACGCAACAAAGAAACGAACGCCCATTCACGACCTAAAGTGACGATACGATGGGCCTGTAACAAGTTCGCAATTTTCTGCCCCCACTCCACGACCTCCGAGAACTCGTTCTCCACATGCGATTTGGTGGAGTTGCCCCATAAAAACCGGACAGGATCAGATTTCTGTTTGACGGTTTAAGAACTCGCGCGGTGACCGATATCCCAAAGCCTTGTGCGGGTGAAGCATGTTGTAATGCTCGAACCACAATGGCAGTTGGGCGATGACGGTTTCGGCGTCCGGAATGGGGTTGACCGAAACGTAGTCGCGCTTGAATGTTTTGACGAATGCTTCGGCCATTCCGTTTGACTGAGGGCTGCGGACCGGCGTTGTGCAAGGCTCCATCCCGATATCCCGCAGCAGCGATTTCGTGTCTGCCGCAATAAAGCAGGATCCATTGTCGGTCAGCCATTCAATGGGCTTGGGAAGGGTATTAATGCGACCGAAGCGGTTCTCGACGGCGGTGATGACAAGGTCCTTAACATCTTCGCTCTTGATGCCTTCAGTTGTGGCAACATGGGCAATGGCCTCGCGGTCACAGCAGTCGAGCGCAAAGGCCACGCGCACCTTTTCCTTGTTGTCGCAGCCGATTTCAAAGCCGTCAGAACACCAACGTAGGTTCGAGTGCTCCACAGCCACACGGCCGTCATGGCGACGGCTATCAATGGCTCCAGTATGGCGTTGGAGAAGCAGGCCATGCACCTTCATCACCCGATAAACGCGTTTGGCGTTCGGCCATGGACGGCTTTCGCTGCGGGCTTTACGTCGCAAGATCGCATGAACCCGGCGGTATCCATAGGTCGGCATCTCGGAGATGATCGCTTTGATTTCATCGACGAGCTCATCATCCGCCAACGGAGGCCGACCACGGGCTTTGGAGGAATGCTGTTTCACTCGCTCTGCCATGTTTGACCGGGCGATACCAAAAGTCTCGCACACAGCCGTCATCGGGAACTTCCCCTCGGCAATGACAGCGAGCGCAACAGGTGTTTTTTTGGGCCGGTGGCGATCTCAAGCGCCTCTTTGAGAATCTCGCCTTCCATCGTCTTCTTGCCGAGCAAACGCTGCAGTTCTTTGACCTGGTTCTGAAGGGCACGATATTCGGACGCCGGAACGACGTCTTCCTCCGCAGCAGTTGCCGTCAGAGCCCCTTGGGTGGCAAGCTTGCGCCAGGTGAACAACTGGTTCGGTTGAATGCCGTAACGCCGAGCAACGATGCTGACGGTCGCGTCCGGCTCATATGTCTCCTGGATGATCGCAAGCTTCTCTGCCGTCGACCAGCGACGGCGGCGCTCAGGGCCGGACAGGACTTCTATCTTAGGGCTGTGACTGGTCATAATGGGCACATTACCTCGCACACTTATCAAGTGGGAGATCGTGTCCGGAGATTTATGGGGCCATTACATTTGGCTTTGATAAGGTTCTTGAGGCTTCCCCTATGCAAAAAGTCGCCACTACCTGCCCAAATAGTCGCAAGCTCCTCCTTAGTCGCAAATGGTCCACCCTCCCAGTGATCGAGATGCCATCCTATCTCGGTTTTCTTGAGAGTGCCGGGCACAGGAAAGAAGTCGTCGTGCAAATTGCCGAGTGCATCAAATATTTGCCCTGGCTTATATTCTTTGCGCAGGTTGCCCGGTACTTGATCGATCAGATCGCCGTGAGCGACCAGACAAGCGAGACCAATTATCTCGCAGAGCATACGGATCTGTAAAATACCGAACTCTCGGATGATCTGTGAGGGTATTCCCCGCAGATTGTCCGTGACGGTGTTAATGGCCAACAGTCGGGCTTTCGCCTCAACCATCAATTCATGGTAGCGCAACTGATCCTGCGACTTCTCTTCAATCGACATAGCCCCTCCGGTATGCCGGAAATAAGCAAACATACCACATCGACGGCAATCTGTTCCTAAAGGTTAGCTTGCCTGCGCCTCGCGAAAGGCAGCATATCGCCTAGCCATATGCAGCGTATCCGCTCCGGGCTGCCTGTATTCCGATTCAGCGCACCGCTACGCCCCAACACCACGCAGCCTTGACAAATCAGGCGCACCATGCGCTTTTCCGCCCGATTTTCTATCGGCTGGCCGTATGCCGGATTCTTGTGCCCGCCAGCCGTCTATCAGTCCAGGAAAGCACTTGATCATGCATCGTTACCGCAGCCACACCTGTGCCGCTCTTCGCAAGTCCGACGTCGGTCAGACCGTCCGCCTCTCGGGCTGGGTCCATCGCGTTCGTGACCATGGCGGCGTGCTCTTCATCGATCTGCGCGACCATTACGGCATTACCCAGGTCGTGGCCGATCCGGATAGCCCGGCTTTCAAGCTGGCTGAAACCGTGCGCGGCGAATGGGTCATCCGCATCGATGGCCTGGTCAAGGCCCGTTCGGAAGAGACCACCAACAAGGCCATGGCAACCGGTGAGATCGAACTCTACGCTCAGGAAATCGAAGTTCTCTCGGCTGCCAAGGAATTGCCGCTGCCGGTCTTCGGCGAGCCCGACTATCCGGAAGACGTGCGCCTGAAGTACCGCTTCCTCGATCTGCGCCGCGACACGCTGCACAAGAACATCGTCAAGCGCACCCAGATCATTTCGTCGATGCGCACGGGCATGGCCGCTGCCGGCTTTGCCGAATATTCGACGCCGATCCTGACGGCCTCGTCGCCGGAAGGTGCGCGCGACTTCCTCGTGCCGAGCCGCATCCACGAAGGCAAGTTCTTCGCACTGCCCCAGGCGCCGCAACAGTACAAGCAGCTGCTGATGGTCGCCGGTTTCGACCGCTATTTCCAGATCGCGCCCTGCTTCCGCGACGAAGACCCGCGCGCCGACCGTCTGCCGGGCGAGTTCTACCAGCTCGACGTCGAGATGAGCTTCGTCACCCAGGAAGATGTCTGGTCGACGATGGAGCCGATGATGACCTCGGTCTTCGAGCAGTTCGCCGAAGGCAAGCCGGTCACCAAGGAATGGCCGCGCATTCCTTACGATGTCGCGATCCGCAAATATGGCTCCGACAAGCCGGACCTGCGCAACCCGATCGTCATGGAAGGCGTCACCGACCACTTCCGCGATTCCGGCTTCAAGGTCTTTGCCGGCATGATCGCGTCCAACCCGAAGGTGGAGATCTGGGCGATCCCCGCCAAGACCGGCGGCTCCAGAGCATTCTGCGACCGCATGAACGCCTGGGCGCAATCGACCGGCCAGCCGGGCCTCGGTTACATTTTCTGGAAGGAAGAGGACGGCAAGATTGCCGGCTCCGGCCCTCTCGCCAAGAACATCGGCGAAGAGCGTACCGAAGCGATCCGTCAGCAGCTCGGCCTCGAACCGGGCGATGCGGCCTTCTTCGTCGCCGGCGATCCGGCCAAGTTCTACAAGTTTGCCGGTGAAGCCCGCACCCGCGCCGGCGAGGAACTGAACCTCGTCGACCGCGACCGTTTCGAAATGTGCTGGATCGTCGACTTCCCGTTCTATGAATACAACGAGGAAGAAAAGAAGATCGACTTCGCCCACAATCCCTTCTCGATGCCGCAGGGTGGTCTGGAAGCGCTGGAAAGCCAGGATCCGCTGTCGCTCAAGGCCTATCAGTATGACGCGGTCTGCAACGGCTTCGAAATCGCCTCGGGCTCGATCCGTAACCAGTCGCCGGAACTGATGGTCAAGGCCTTCGAGAAGGTCGGTCTGAGCCAGCAGGATGTCGAGGAACGCTTCGGCGGCATGTACCGCGCCTTCCAGTATGGTGCGCCTCCGCATGGCGGCTGCGCCTTCGGCATCGACCGCGTGGTCATGCTGCTCGTCGGCGCGAAGAATCTGCGCGAAATCTCGATCTTCCCGATGAACCAGCAGGCCCAGGACCTTTTGATGAACGCCCCGTCGCCGGCAACGCCAGCCCAGCTGCGCGATCTGGCCCTGCGCGTCGTGCCGCAGCCGAAGAAGGACTGAGCCGCAGAGCGGACCGTTAAATGACGAAGGCCGGGAGCGATCCCGGCCTTTTTCGTTGATCCAAGGTATAAAAAAGCCCGGCTGCTTTCGCGGGCCGGGCTTCTCCATCAATCGATAACGATCAGTCGTTGGCGGTGACCTTGAGGCCGATCAGGCCCGGAATGGTTTCCGGTGCGCCCATGGCGGCGCCCATGATCATCGGGAAGGCGACCGGGTTGGCAGGCGCTGCAGCGATGGTCAGCGCCTTCGGATCGTCGATATAGGTGTTCACGGCGGCAGAGATTTCGTTCTGGATCGCGCCGAGCTTGGCTTGGGCAAGCAGGATCGGGACCATGCCCTTGACCATCTGCGCCATCTGGGCGCCGTCGGCACCGTTGCTCTTGCCGGCATAGTCGAGGCCGCGCTTGGTGATGCCGGCATCCTCGAAGCGGATCTGGGCGTCGACCAGCGTCATCTGCTGCACGAGGCCGAGCATGGCAAGACCCGCTGCTTGCTGGGCCTGCTCGTTCTGCGGCTGTGCCTGCATCATGCGGGCCTGTTCCTGCATCTGCTTGACGAGATCGAGCGTGTAGCCGGACATCGAGAAGGCGAGGGAGAGCTTGCCGACATTGGCGAAATCGATCGAGTAGTCCTCGATGTCGATCGTGCCGCTTTCGACTTCCCAGCTGCCGGACATGTTCATGCTGCCGTCGAGCGTGGTGAGGCCCAGCGCTTCGATCTGTGCCTTGGTCTGCGGGTCCTCGACGGTGCTGAGATCGGCCTTCACGCCGGTGACGTTGCCTTCGAAGGTGATCGTGCTCTCGTCGTCCGACAGACCCATCGTGCCGACCGCTTCCGCCATCGAGAACACCGACTTGCCATCGACGGTCACTTCGACCGGGCCGCTATGGGCTTCTTCGTAGAACATCAGCGAATCAATGCCCTCGGCATTGGCGTCGCCGGGCACATAGACGCCGGCCAGATAGAGATCCTGGACCTTGAAAGTCGACGTCTCCTCGGTGACGTTCACCTCGGGGAATTCGACGCGTTCGATGAAATAGGCGCCGCCTTCTTCCTCGGTCACGCCTTCCAGCGTCAGTTCTTCGAGCATCAGGGGCTTTTCAGCCGTAGCGCCTTCCACACCAAGCTTCAGGCCCTTGAAGACGACGTTCGATCCATCGACCTCGACGTTCTCAGCCGTGATGTTGCTGCCACCCGTCGCAAAGGCAGCATTGATCTTCTTCAACAAATCCTGCCCGTCCAGCGCAAAGGCAGGACCGGCGAAGACTGTGAGCGCAGCGCTCGCGAGCAGAAGTCGGGTGGAGCTGTACTGGGTCATGAGAAGGTCCTTCGTGCTGGTTCCGCGAGAAGTGCGGACAAAATTGGTCGGCGATATTTATAAGTGGGATTGAAAAAACGTCCACCGGTTTTCGCCATAGCCTGATGCAGCAAGATTGCGGCGTGATGGCGGTCACATCGCCTTAATCCACAGGCAGAATCCCCGGATTCCTTGCTGTTGCGGGTCTTCTCCGATAGGGGAAACCCATGGGGACAAATCAGCTTCCGCCCGATGAGGGTGGCGATCACATTCTTCCTGTTGACCTGAAGGCGGCGCTCGAAGAGCGCTATCTCGCCTATGCCTTGTCGACGATCATGCATCGTGCGCTGCCGGACGTCCGCGACGGCCTGAAGCCCGTGCATCGCCGCATCATCCACGCGATGAGCGAGATGGGCATTCGCCCGAACTCGGCCTTCAAGAAATGCGCCCGTATCGTCGGCGACGTCATCGGTAAGTTCCACCCGCATGGCGACCAGTCGGTCTATGACGCCTTGGTGCGCCTCGCGCAGGATTTCTCGCAGCGCTATCCGGTCGTGGACGGGCAGGGCAACTTCGGCAACATCGACGGCGACAGTGCAGCCGCCTATCGTTACACCGAAGCCCGCATGACCGACGTCGCGGCCCTGCTGCTCGAGGGCATCGATCAGGACGCGGTCGATTTTCGCCCGACCTATAACGAGGAAGACGACGAGCCGACGGTTCTGCCGGGTGCCTTCCCGAACCTGCTGGCCAACGGCGCCTCGGGCATCGCGGTCGGCATGGCGACGTCCATTCCTCCGCACAACGCCCATGAGCTCTGCGACGCGGCCCTCTACCTGATCAAGAACCCCGGCGCTCCCGTCGAGGAGCTGCTGGCAGATCCCGCCCATCCGGAACGCGGCGGCATCGAAGGCCCCGACTTCCCGACTGGAGGCGTGATCGTCGAGAGCCGCGCCTCGATGCTCGAAACCTATCGCACCGGTCGCGGTGGTTTCCGCGTCCGTGCCAAATGGGAGACCGAAGACCTCGGCCGCGGCGGCTACCAGATCATCGTCACCCAGATCCCGTTCCAGGTGCAGAAGTCGCGCCTGATCGAAAAGATCGCCGAACTGCTGATAGCCCGCCGCCTGCCGCTTCTGGAAGACGTGCGCGACGAAAGCGCGGAAGATGTTCGCCTCGTCCTCGTCCCGAAGAGCCGCACGGTCGACGCCACGCTGCTGATGGAATCGCTCTTCAAGCTCACCGAGCTCGAAAGCCGCATTCCGCTCAACATGAACGTCCTCTCCCAGGGCAAGGTGCCGAAGGTCATGGCCCTCAACGAGGTGCTGACCGAGTGGCTCGCCCATCGCAAGGACGTTCTCATCCGCCGTTCGAAGTTCCGTCTGGCTGCCATCGATAGACGCCTTGAAATCCTCGGCGGGTTGCTGATCGCCTATCTCAACCTCGACGAGGTGATCCGGATCATCCGCGAGGAAGATGAGCCGAAGCCTGTCCTGATCGCCAAATGGGATCTGACCGACAATCAGGCCGAAGCCATTCTCAACATGCGGCTCCGCAATCTGCGCAAGCTCGAAGAGTTCGAGATCCGCAAGGAGCATGAGGCGCTGTCGGCCGAGAAGGCCGAAATCGAATCCCTGCTCGCCTCCGATGACAAGCAGTGGCAGACCGTCGCCTGGGAAATCGGCGAGGTGAAGAAGAAATACGCCAAGGCGACCGAGCTCGGCCGCCGCCGCACCGTCTTCTCCGACGCTCCGAGTGCGGATGTCGAAGCGATCCAGCAGGCGATGATCGAAAAGGAACCGATCACCGTCGTCATCTCCGAAAAGGGCTGGATCCGCGCGCTGAAGGGCCACATCTCCGAGACCTCGTCGCTGACCTTCAAGGAAGGCGACGGATTGAAGGTGGCCTTCCCGGCCCAGACGACGGACAAGATCCTGCTCGTGACCACGGGCGGCAAGGTCTACACGCTCGGCGGTGACAAGCTGCCCGGTGGCCGTGGCCACGGCGAGCCACTGCGCATCATGGTCGACATGGAAAACGATCAGGACGTGCTGACCGCCTTTGTCCATGATGCAAGCCGCAAGCTGATCTTCGTCTCTACCGCTGGCAACGGCTTCATCGTGCCGGAAGGGGAGGTTGTCGCCAACACCCGCAAGGGCAAGCAGGTGATGAATGTCGGCATGCCTGATGAGGCAAAGCTCGTGGTCCCCGTCAGCGGCGATCATCTGGCGGTCGTTGGCGAAAACCGCAAGCTCGTGGTCTTCCCCCTGACCCAGATCCCTGAAATGACCCGCGGCAAGGGCGTGCGCCTGCAGCGCTACAAGGATGGCGGCATCTCCGACGTCAAGTTCTTCGCGATCGCAGACGGTCTGACATGGGCCGACAGTGCCGGACGCACCTTCACCAAGACGAAGGATGAACTCGTCGAATGGCAGGGTGATCGCGCCTCGGCCGGCCGCCTTGTCCCGAAGGGTTTCCCGCGCAGCGGCAAATTCTCGGGCTGATCCCAGGGCCTCAGACAATGACAGCCGGTCGCTTCCGTCCGGCTTTTGTCTGTCAGCCACGCTCCCAAATCGACCAGACACCCATCAGCGTCGCTGCATTGCCGAGGATGAAGTGCGATACGATGGGGCCAGCGAGGTTCCGATACTTCAGGTGCAACCAGCCCCAGACAATGCCGGAGACGAGGGCGACGACGGCGAGCGGCTGAGAATAGTGCAGATGCAGGGTGGAGAAGATCAGCGAGGTGATCACGATCGCCGACATCGGGCGGGTTTTGCCCGGCATCAGATCGGCAATCGCCGTCAGCAGCACCCCGCGGCAGATCCACTCCTGCAGTGGCGCGACGATGATGTAGGTGTAGACGGTGATCGTCACCAGCTTCGGGTCGAGTATCGGCGTTCCCTGAAGCTCCGGATAGAGAATGGTGCGGAAATAGGCCATGGCGGCCAGAGCGACGGCGCTGATGGCCAGTCCCATGCCAATCGACTTCCAGAGGTTCTCCATCCGGATGCCCATGTCGTGTCGCGTCAGACCGCAGCGCACGGTCAGTCCCCAGATGACGAAGGCGCCCCAGACTTCCATCACCCGCGAAGTCCAGAACATCACCTGCGACTGATGGGTCTCCTTGAGATTGGTCAGGATGAGGCTGTTCACCAGGGCGTAGATGTTGATCATCAGAACCATGGTGACGAAGAGGAAGGCCAGCGCGTGATAGCGCCGATCAGCCTGCTCGAGCGCCACGAACTGCTGCCTGAGCTTGCCGTAACTCGCCGACAGCTGAGCATAGATCTTGTGGAAGAAGAGGGTGGCGAGTTCGGGCCGATCGCTCAGGAACTCGCGATACTGCGCGCGGTCGATTGTCCAGCCACGCAGCGGGGTCAGTGTTCTGGCCGAAGCGCTGCGCGGATCGCCGCTGATCAGCCCCAATTCCCCGATCAGGGACCCTTCGCCGGCGATCGCGAGAACATTGCCGCTCTCCTCGTCATAGACCTCGATCTCGCCCTCGGCGATCAGGATGGCGAAGCTGCTGTCATCGCCTTTTCGGAAGAGGAGTGTGCCTGCTTCATGCTGCACCGGATCGACATGGCTGCGGAAGGCGTCGAGATAGCTGTCGCTCACCCTGATGGAGGTGTCTTTCAGCAGCTTCTCGGCAAAATCAGGCTGTCCGGTCCGTTGAGTTGCGTCGACCGTGCTCATGCGTGTATCCGTCCAGATTGGAATCTGGCCGGATACTACTGATTTCGTTCAGGAAACGCAGAGGTGTCGATCGTCCAATTCTGGGGTCAATCAGCACTCGCCCTCAAAGGCCGGACACGCTCGCCAGTCGCGGAAAGGACTTGATCTTGACTTCGTCGATCGGCACCGGACGGCCGAGATAATAGCCCTGGCCGAGTTCGATCCCGAGTTCGTGCATAAGCTCGACGTGGTCAGCCGTCTCCAGGCCCTCGATCAGGATCTTCAGGCCGCGATTGCGGATGAGGCGGATGATGTCCTCGAGCATGGCGCGCCCTGCCGGACGGCGGGCGTCCTGCAGGAAGGAGCGATCGATCTTGACGGTGTCGAATGGGAACAGGCGCAGCCAGGAGAGGCCGGCAAAGCCCGTGCCGAAGTCGTCGAGCCAGATGCGGATCCCGAGCGCCTGCAGATCGGTGATGCAGCGGATGACATCCGACTGCCCTTCCATGTCGATGCCCTCGGTGATCTCGAAGGCGAGCTGCGAACCGGAAACGCCGGTCTCTTCGAGGATCGTAGAGACGGCCAGCGCAAAGCCGCGCGACTTGAGCTGAATGGCCGATACATTGACGCTCGCCATCGGCGCTATGCCGGTCGCCAGCACTTCGGTGCAGGCCCGGCGGATCGCCCAGAGGCCGAGATCGAGGATGGCGCCGGTGCGCTCGGCGACCGGGATGAACTGGGCCGGCGACAGCGGCGTGCCGTCGACCATCTTCATCCGCATCAGCGACTCGACCGCTTCGATGCGGCCGGTGCGAAGGTTCTGGATCGGCTGATAGACGAGATGAACCAGGTCGTTCTTGACCGCCATCCTCAGCGTCGCCGCGATGTTCTCATTGTCGTCGCTGGTCAGAGGATCGTTCGGGTTGAACAGCCGGATGCAGTTGCGACCGTTCGCCTTGGCCGAATAGAGCGCCCGGTCCGCCTCGTTGATGATGCGTTCGAGCTTGGGGCCGCTCTGCGGACGCGTATAGGAGGCACCGACACTGACGGTCACCACCGCCTGGCCATCACGTCGCTGGTCGTGGACGAGATGCAGTCCCTCCACGGCGCTGCGGATGATCTCGCAAAGCGCCATGACTTGATCGCGGCCCGTGACGCGTGACAGCACGATGAACTCTTCGCCGCCGTAGCGGCCGACCGATGCATTGAGCGGCTTCAGCGTGTCGTTGAGCACGCTCGCGACCAATATCAGGCAGCGGTCGCCGGCCTGATGGCCATAGAAGTCGTTGTATTTCTTGAAGAAGTCGACATCGACCAAGATCGCAGCAAAGGCCTTGCCTTCGCTCTGCCAGTCGTTCCAGTAGTCGCGGAGTCGCTTGTCGACAGCGCGGCGGTTTTCGACGCCAGTCAGATAGTCAGTGTTGGAGAGGCGCTCGAGCGCGAGCCCACGTTTTTCCGATTCTCGATGTTGGTGCGCCGCTTCAAGCGCGTTTAAGAATACGTTGTAGCGCTCCCCGTTCAGCTTCCAGTTCACGTAAGAGGTGAAAATGAAGCAGGAAACGTAAAAGAGCCCGAAATTGATCGCGTAGACCAGATCGCCGGGGAACATAGCCAGCATACTGCCAAGTAGGATACCCAACACCGCGACAGAGGTAACGACCGACAGCACGAACGGAAAAATGAAAAAGAGGTTGGCCCCCATCATGAAAATGGTGCCGAAGATCATGTAGAGGCGAATACTCTCGACAGCCGTAGTCTGAAGCGCCGGCAGCAACCACACGACATATCCTGCCACGATTGATGCCGCGGAAATCGTTTCGATCACGCTGGCCCTTGCTTTGCCCCAGCAGAAAATCTCAAGGACTACAAGTGACCCCACGCCTACCACGAGGCGGGCGAGGATTGTGGCAGACGCCACGTCCGGGATGAGGACGAGGTCACTGACGGAAAACAGCATGTAGACGAAGACAGCGACCCACAGGCCCTGTCGAGCACTAGTGACGCGGACAGGACCGGTATGGGTCTGATACAGCCTACGCAACGCCGAGACCGGCGCTTGGCTTGGGCAGGTTTTGCCAGTCGCTTCAAGATCGTTGAGGGCAGCGTGCGACATGAAAGGTTCCATTGGTCTCCACTGCGCCGGTTTGGGATGCTTGCTTGATCGGCCCGTTAGTCCGTCTCTCAGCCATCATCCACCCGTGCTTTCTCTGAACATTCCGGCGTTATCCGCATCGGCGAAGGACCCGGCAGGTGTTTTCGTATCCATATTTCAAGTCTCTAGGCATTGGTCCGGCTCGTCACAGGACGACGACCACCGCGCTGTTAACCAAACTCCTCAAAAGTTACCAAATCGAGTCGCGCAATCTCGCAGCTGCACATATGGTAACTGAAGTATTAACGAGGTTTTCGTTGTTCACGGTGGTGCGGTATATGAGTCAAACTGGATTTACACTCGACGGTGAGAGCTTGATTACTCCGGAAGCGATCGCCGCCCATGTCGTCGCGCCGGGTACGGAATGGAGGGATGAGGAGTTAAGGACAGCCCGCACGGCGCTGGGCCTCACCCTCGGAATAGCTTTGCAGCAATTCGAGCAGGGTGCCGAGCCTCGACAGATCATTCATCGGATTGCAGGTTCTCTACACGACATCCGGAAGCGCTATTCGCCCAGCGTCTGGCAGCAGCTGATACCGATCGCCCAACAGCATCCGGTTGCTAGGTACTTCCTGGAAGACCCGTTCACTCGTTGGTCCTTCGAAAAGCCACGCGGTTATTCCGGGGATGCACAGTTGCTCGACTTCATCTACGGGCATCCGAGTGTTGCCGATAGAATTGCGGGGGCGTCGCCTTTGGGTAAAGCTCTCTACAACTACACCAAGGATGCGTCGTCATCAGTTGCAGTCCGCGAGCGTCGTGATCTTCTCACCCAACATGTTGATGAAATTGCTTCTTCGCGCGGCAGCGGAGCGGAAGTTCTGACGATTGCCGCAGGCCACTTGCGCGAAGCCAACCGGTCTTTTGCCTTACAGGAAGGTCGTCTGAAACGTTGGGTCGCGCTTGATCAGGATCCACTCAGTGTAGGTTCGATTAGCCGGGACTTGGGTGGTACCTGCGTGGAAGCAGTTGATGGTTCGGTGCGCGGAATTCTTGCCGGTCGCCATGACTTCGGAAAGTTCGACTTTGTGTACGCGGCCGGGCTATACGACTACTTGAACGACAAAGTTTCCATAAAGCTTACCCAGCGCTGCTTGAATATGCTCAAGCCTAATGGTGTTTTCCTGTTTGCCAATTTTGCCACCGATATCATGGTCGATGGCTACATGGAAACCTTCATGAATTGGGCGCTTTTGTTGCGCTCAGAGACCGACATGAGGCGCATTATCAACGGTAGCGTGGGTGACCTTCCGGTCGAAGCCACCGTGCGCTTCGGCCAGAACAAGAACATCGTCTACGGCATTATCCGCAAACTGTCCTGATATGAGACAGCCCTTCGCAGCGATCCAGCTGCGAAGGGCTGACCTGTCCCGAAATGGGACCGTCCGTCCCACGTCTTTTTATGGATTCAGCCCTCGGAATCGAGGGGGAAACGTGTCCAGCCCTGGTTCATCAGGTGTTCCTGCGGCTGGAAGCGCGTCTTGTAGCCCATCTTCTTCGAGCCCTGCACCCAGTAGCCGAGATAGACATGCGGCAGGCCGAGCGCCTTGGCCCTGCGAATGTGGTCGAGCACCATCATCGTGCCGAGTGACCGCTTTTCCATTTCCGGATTGTAGAACGAATAGACCATCGACAGCCCGTCGCTCATCAGGTCGGACAGCGCAACCGCGATCAGTTCTCCCCGCGGCTGGGCCGAGATGCCGTCGCCCGGTGAGCGCAGCCGGTACTCGATGACCCGCGTCTGCACATGGCTGTCCTCGACCATGATCGCATAGTCGAGCGCCGACATGTCCGACATGCCGCCGTTCTGGTGCCGATGGTCGAGATAGTGGCGGAAGAGAGAGAATTGCTCCGTCGAAGGCTGGGCCGGAAAGACGGTGGAAACCAGATCCGTATTGGCGGCCTCGACGCGTTTGAAGCCACGGCTCGGTTCGAACTCATTGACCAGCACCCGGACCGACACACAGGCGCGGCAGGATTCGCAGGCCGGGCGATAGGCGATATTTTGAGACCGACGGAAACCGCCTTGTGTCAAAAGATCGTTCATCTCCGTCGCACGCTGCCCAACCAGGTGGGTGAACACCTTCCGCTCCATCTCTCCCGAAAGATACGGGCACGGCGCAGGCGCCGTCAGGTAGAATTGTGGGGAGGGGCTGGTCTGCGTGTTCATATGCGGATGAAGAGAATCCTTTGGCGTGACCTGTCAGAAGTAGGATGGCGCAAGAATGAAAAAGGTCAACACTCCGGCGTGATGCCGGAGTGCATTGTCGCAATAGGAGATTGTGACGCTTAGTAGGTTCGTACCGCAGCCGTGCCGAGCAGCAGGTCATGCACCAGGCGCGAACGCTCGATGAACAGGCCGGCGAGAAGCACGAGCGGCGTCAGCACGGAGTTGAGGATCCAGAACAGTGCGAGGTGGGCGACCGCCGTGACGAAGTCGATCTTGCGACCATCGAGGCGGACCATGGCAATGCCCATCATCCGCATGCCCGGCGTGGACTGGGACGGACCCGCCAGAGACATGCCGAAATAGAGACCGGCGACGACGAAGAACAGGATCGGATAGAGAAGCCAGCCGAGGCCAAGCGTCAGGATGCCGAGAAAGAAGACCACCACGGCCGCCGGGATCCAGAGGAGGCCGATGAACAGGTAGTCGACGAGGAAGGCAAAGACGCGCCGCGAAAGCACGCCGCTATAGGCGCGCCAGTCTTCGGGGGCGGCATAGGACGAATTGCTGTCGAGGCTCATATCAGGCTCCTTTGAGGTTGTGCCTCAGATATGGGGAGCCCGATGCCGAATACAATAATCCGTGAACCTCAGCCCTGTTTGGCCAGAAGACGTGCCACTTCGGGTGCGAAATAGGTGAGGATCCCATCGCAGCCGGCCCGTTTGAAGCAGAGCAGCGTTTCCAGCATGGCGCGCTCGCCGTCGATCCAGCCATTGGCGGCGGCAGCCTTGATCTGGCTGTATTCGCCGGACACCTGATAGGCAAAGACAGGAAGCCCGAAGCTTTCCTTGAGGCGCCAGCAGATGTCGAGGTACGGAAGGCCAGGCTTGACCATCAGCATGTCTGCGCCTTCCTCGACATCGAGTGCTGCATCGCGCACGGCTTCGGTGCCGTTGGCCGGGTCGATGTAATAGGTCTTCTTGTCACCCTTCAAAAGGCCGCTGGTCGAGATCGCCTCGCGGTAAGGGCCGTAGTAGCAGGAGGCGAACTTGGTGGCATAGGACATGATGCCGACGCTCTGGTGACCGGCGGCATCCAGCCCGCGGCGGATCGCTCCGATACGGCCATCCATCATGTCGGAGGGCGCAATAATGTCGGACCCGGCATCGGCCTGGGCAACAGCAGCGCGCACCAGCTGATCCACCGTCTCGTCATTGACGATTTCACCGTCGCGCAGGATGCCGTCATGCCCATGGCTGGTGAATGGGTCGAGCGCCACATCGGTGATGACGCCGATATTGGGAACCGCCTTCTTGATCGCAGCTGTTACCTGATTGAGGAGGTTGTTGCCCTTCAGGACTTCCGAGCCGGTCTGATCGCGCAGCTCCATTTCCACATTCGGGAAAGTCGCGAGTGCCGGAATGCCGAGGTCGGCCGCTTCCCTGGCAGCCTCGACCGCCTTGTCGACGCTCATTCTGAAGACGCCGGGCATTGCCGCGATCGGCTCCATGATGCCGGAGCCCGGCACGACAAAGATCGGCCAGATCAGGTCATCGACCGTCAGGCGGTTCTCCAGAACCATGCGGCGCTGCCAGTCGGCCTTGCGCAGGCGGCGCATGCGCCGGTGGCCGGTGACGTCGTCTACCTGATGTGTCTTGTCCGTCATGATCGCGATCCTTCGTCTCTGTCCGGCTGCTGATTAGCACGCCGACCGGGGCTTGCAAAACAGTAGCCTGAAGATGCGTGATCTGTGTTTTGTTGAGCAGGCGCCTGGCAGAGGGGCTGACATCAGCAGGGGAGGGCGGCTAGCCGTGCTGGCGGAGGCATTGTCGCCAGCCTATCTTCCATCCATGGAAGCTGATTCGTCGCAGACACCCATTCGCAGTCTCACCGAGACCATCTTCGTGCTCTTTCTGCGCGTGGTGGCGCTGTCCTGCCTGTGGTTCGGTCTGCAGTACTGGGCGCTCCTTGTCGGCTACAGCCAGAACGGCCTCGGCCGCTTCGATCTCTTGTCGACACCCTGGCGGGTGGCGGCCACAGGGCTTGCGGTCGTGTTTCCGGTCGCCGCCCTCGGCCTCTGGGTTGCTGGCTCGTGGGGGCCGGTGATGTGGCTTCTGGCAGCGGGCGGGCAGATGCTGATGTTCACCGTCTGGCCGGAGATCTTCGGCCGCAACACGCTCGCCGTCACCATGCATTCGGTGGTCTTTGTCGTCTTCGTTGTTTTCCGCCTGGCGTTGTGGCTCGAAGGGAGACACAAGCAGGAGCGTATAACGGTTGATTTACCCTGATCGCAGGCTGGGCTTTAGTAAGCCTCTGTTAAGCCTGCGTTTTAAATAGAATTTTATGCGCATTGGATACGGTCCTCACCAAGGCGGGAGAAAAAACCAACACCGCCAAACAAAACAGTGAGGCAGACCGATATGAACACCAAGCTCAAGCCGCAGCCGGCCACTCTCGACCCGCAGGAAGAAGCGATCCGTTCGCTCTACCTCGAATCCCTCCACCTCGTCGAGCGTCTTCACCGCCGCCTTCTCGACGTCATCAAGGACGAGTTCGACCGCAAGGGTCGCTCCGACATCAACGCCGTCCAGGCACTCCTGCTCTTCAACATCGGCAATTCTGAACTGACCGCCGGTGAACTGCGCTCGCGCGGTTATTATCTGGGCTCGAACGTTTCCTACAACGTCAAGAAGCTCGTCGACCTCGGCTTCATCAACCACCAGCGCTCGCGCGTCGACCGTCGCTCGGTCCGCATCAGCCTGACGGATGCCGGCCAGGAAATCGCCGAGACTGTTGCCAAGCTTTACGAGCGCCACATCGGCTCGATCCAGAAGGTCGGCGGCATCGGCACAGACGAGTTCACCCAGATGAACAAGCTTCTGCAGCGCCTCGACCGCTTCTGGAACGATAGCATCATGTACCGCCTCTAATCCACGAGAGGCTGAGACACCCACGCATTTCCTCCAGTCATGCGGTGGCATTGAGAAGGCGCTAGGTCGCGGGTTCAGCCTGCACCGTAGCGCCTTGTCTCGTTTTGGATCCGTCCCCCGTTTCTCGACCGCAGTTCCGTAATGAGAAACGCTGTAGGCGCCACCGTGTAGCCGCGTTCGGCAAGGAACCGTTTCACCCGTTTTATGTACTTGGGTTTGGGAACCGTATTGTATCGCCCCGCGACCTCTGTGACCTCTCGGCCCACAAGCAAAATGTTGGCTCTCGGTTCGTTGAGCGAGTTGCGGAGGGAATAGATGGTGTGAGGCCCGTCGTAATACATGCCGACGCAATTGCCCATCAAACCGCCTTCGCGTTGGTAGTCGAATTTGGTCAGTAGCTCGACGATGCGCCACCCATCCTCAAAGCTGAACACCTCCACACTGTCATCGACCTCTTCCATAAAAGCCTCCCGCAAATCACCGCGCACATCCGAGGGAATCAGCAAATCCGCGCGCGAGCAAGCGGCCTGAACGATGTCTCGACGACGATCTTTGGACGGGGCCGCCTGCTGCCGACAGCCCCGAATTCGATCTACACACTCCCGTGACGCAACCCTTGGTGACACGAATTGGCCATATTGATATGGGACCGGCGAAGCTAGGAACGGAGGTGCGTCAACAGTCTCCGATCAACCCGGAAATGCATGTCCCTGCCTCTCTGGCGGCGCTTTGTTAACCATGGCGCGGTATGCGTTTGGGACAGGTTCAGGATGAAACGGTAGGAAATATGTCCAAGACGTCTGGAATTGTTGCTCTCTCGCGCCGCTCGCTGTTGCGTGGTGCTGCCGCTGCCGGTGCTGCGGCATTCACCGGACAGGCCATGGCGCAGGATGCAGTCAATGACTTGATCAACGCACCGCGTCGCGGCAACTGGGACGACCAGTTCGACGCCCAGGCGTCGCGCACCGCTGCCGCCGTCACATCGAACACGCCGATGCTGAGCGCCGGCAACCTCGTCAACATGCAGCAGGCGATCGGCCGGTATCAGATGATCGTCTCGAACGGTGGCTGGCCCATGGTCAACGCACCTTCGGCGCTGCGGATCGGCGCCATGGACCCAGCCGTCCAGAGCCTGCGCCAGCGTCTGATGATTGCAGGCGACCTCCCGCAAGAGGCCGGCATGTCCAATTCCTACGATTCCTATGTCGAAGGTGCGGTGAAGCGCTTCCAGGCCCGTCACGGCCTGCCGGAAGACGGTGTTCTCGGCGAATTCACCGTCAAGGCACTGAATGTCAGCGCCGATGTCCGTCTGAACCAGCTCAACACCAATCTGGTGCGTCTGCAGTCGATGTCCGGCGATCTCGGTCGTCGCTACGTCACGGTCAACGTTCCCGGTGCCTCCGTCGAAGCCGTCGAAGACGATCGCGTCGCGCTGCGTAACACCGCTGTCGTCGGCCGTATCGACCGCCCGACCCACATGATCAATTCGAAGATCTACGAGGTCATCCTCAACCCCTACTGGACCGCGCCGCGCTCGATCATCGAGAAGGACATTGTCCCGCTGATGCGCAAGGATCCGACCTATCTGACGCGCAATGCCATCCGTCTGCTCGATGGCAATGGCAATGAAGTCGCGCCGGAAACGGTCGACTGGAATGCGGAGAAGGCGCCCAACCTGATGTTCCGTCAGGATCCGGGCAAGATCAACGCCATGGCCTCCACCAAGATCAACTTCCACAATCCGCACAACGAATACATGCACGACACGCCCCAGCAGGGCCTGTTCAACAAGCTGATGCGCTTCGAATCTTCAGGCTGCATCCGCGTGCAGAACGTGCGCGACCTCGTCACCTGGCTGCTGCGCGACACGCCCGGCTGGTCACGTCAGGAGATCGAGCGCGTCATCACGACCCGCCAGAACAATCCGATCAAGCTGGCCGAAGAAGTGCCGGTTTACATCGTCTACATCAGCGCCTGGTCGACCCGCGACAACATCGTCCAGTTCCGTGACGACATCTATCAGAAGGACGGCGATGCGCAGCTGGCGCTCCAGGCCAATATCGGCGTCGAGCAGTTCGCAGGTTCTGTCGAAGAGGACTTCGTGCCGCTGCAATAAGCGCCTCTGCCGCACTTGACCTAACCCAAGCCGCGCCTCGTGTGCGGCTTTTCTTTTTCGGGGGCTGCGGCCATTCGCCTCCGCGCGTCAATTGATCTGCAAATGTCGCTCTCCGTATTGCTCTCGTGACTGCGGAAGTTTAAGACCCCACAGCATCAAACGCTTTTGAGGAGCCAGCGATCATGTCGAACAACGATGCCTTCTTTTCTCGTTCTCTCGCCGATGCCGACCCGGAAATTTTCGGTGCGATCGAGAAGGAACTCGGTCGTCAACGCCACGAGATCGAGCTGATCGCTTCTGAGAACATTGTCTCGCGCGCCGTGCTCGAAGCCCAGGGCTCGATCATGACCAACAAATACGCCGAGGGATATCCGGGCAAGCGCTACTACGGTGGCTGCCAGTTCGTCGATATCGCGGAAGAACTCGCGATCGAGCGCGCCAAGAAGCTGTTCGGCGTCAACTTCGCCAACGTCCAGCCGAATTCCGGTAGCCAGATGAACCAGGCCGTCTTCCTGGCGCTGCTGCAGCCCGGCGACACCTTCATGGGCCTCGACCTGAACTCGGGCGGTCACCTGACCCACGGTTCTCCGGTCAACATGTCCGGCAAGTGGTTCAACGTCGTCTCCTACGGCGTGCGCGAAGACGACCACCAGCTCGACATGGAAGATGTTGCCCGCAAGGCCGAGCAGCACAAGCCGAAGCTGATCATCGCCGGCGGTACCGCATACTCCCGCACCTGGGACTGGAAGCGTTTCCGCGAGATCGCAGACTCTGTCGGTGCCTACCTCATGGTCGACATGGCCCACATCGCCGGCCTCGTCGCTGGTGACCAGCATCCGTCGCCGTTCCCGCATTGCCACGTCGCGACCTCGACGACCCACAAGTCGCTGCGCGGCCCACGCGGCGGCATGATCCTGACCAACGACGAGGATCTGGCGAAGAAGTTCAACTCGGCCGTCTTCCCGGGTCTCCAGGGTGGCCCGCTGATGCATGTCATCGCCGCCAAGGCGGTCGCCTTCGGCGAAGCGCTGAAGCCGGAATTCAAGGATTACGCGGCCCAGGTCGTCAAGAACGCCAAGGTTCTGGCCGACACGCTGATCAAGCACAATCTCGATATCGTCTCCGGCGGTACCGACAACCATCTGATGCTGGTCGACCTTCGCAAGAAGAACGCCACCGGCAAGCGTGCGGAAGCCGGCCTCGGCCGCGCCTACATCACCTGCAACAAGAACGGCATTCCCTTCGACCCGGAAAAGCCCTTCGTCACCTCGGGTATCCGTCTCGGCACGCCGGCCGGCACCACGCGCGGTTTCAAGGAAGCCGAGTTCACCGAAATCGGCAACCTGATCGTCGAAGTGCTTGACGGTCTCAAGGTCGCCAACTCGGATGAAGGCAATGCCGCCGTCGAAGGTGCCGTTCGCGAGAAGGTCGTGGCTCTCACCGACCGTTTCCCGATGTACCCCTACATGTAAGGCATAAGGCTGATGCGCTGCCCCTTCTGCGGATCGGATGAAACCCAGGTCAAGGACTCGCGACCGGCGGAGGACAACACCTCCATCCGCCGGCGGCGCATCTGTCCGGATTGCGGGGGGCGCTTCACGACTTTTGAACGGGTGCAGCTGCGCGAGCTGATGGTCTTGAAGAAGACTGGCCGCAAGGCACCCTTCGCCCGCGACAAGCTGGTGCGGTCCTTCCAGATCGCACTGCGCAAGCGGCCTGTTGATGCCGACCGCATTGAGCGCGCCGTTTCGGGCATCGTTCGCCGCCTTGAAAGCTCCGGCGAGACCGAGATCTCCTCGGAAGAAATCGGTCTGCAGGTGCTCGAAGCCCTGAAGACCCTCGATGACGTGGCCTTCGTCCGCTACGCCTCGGTCTATCGCGACTTCAGCCATGCCGAGGACTTCGAGAACGTCATTGCCGAGATCAACGCCAAGATCTCCAGAGACAGCACGGCGGATTGACGGCGTGTCCATCACCGCCCGCGACGAACGGCATATGCGGGAGGCAATCGAGCTCTCCCTGAAGCATGTCGGTCGCACCGGCTCCAACCCCTCCGTCGGATGCGTGATCGTCAAGGATGGCGAGGTCGTTGGTCGTGGCGTCACCGCGCTCGGTGGGCGGCCCCATGCCGAACCCCAGGCGCTCGCCGAAGCCGGCGAGAAGGCAAGGGGGGCGACCGCCTATGTCACGCTCGAGCCCTGCTCGCATCATGGTAAGACCCCGCCCTGTGCCAATGCCATCGTTGCTGCCGGCATTGCCCGCGTCGTGGTCGCCGTTGCTGATCCCGATCCTCGGGTTTCAGGCCAGGGGCTCAAGATCCTCGCGGATGCCGATATCGAGGTGACCATCGGCATCCTGCAGAAAGAGGCGCGCCGGGCGATGGCAGGCTATCTCACCCGGCAGACGAAGGGACGTCCGCAAGTGATTCTGAAGCTTGCCGTTTCTTCTGATGGTATGGTCGGTCGCGTTGGCGCAGGCCAGGTCGCGATTACGGGGCCGGAGGCACGCGAAGCCGTGCATCGTCTGAGGGCGCAGTGCGATGCAATCCTGGTCGGCATCGGCACCGCGCTTGCCGACGATCCCGAATTGACGGTCCGGTTGCCGGGTCTCGAAAGCGCCTCGCCGCTCAGGATCGTGCTTGATCGCAAGGCGGAACTACCGGTGGCATCCAAGCTTTCCAAGACGGCCCAGGACGTCCCCGTTCTCCTCGCCGTGGCACCCGGCGCAACAGGCAATCGCGCCGCGCTGGTCAGCATGGGTGTCGAAGTGTCGGAGGTTCCGGATGTCGATGGACTGTTGGCGCTGCTTGCGCGGCGTGGTGTCTCGTCACTGATGGTGGAAGGTGGCGCGCGTGTCGCGACCGACATGCTGGCGCGCGGAGTGGTCGACCGGATCGAACTCTACGATTCCGCGGTGACGATCGGAGAAGGCGGTATTCCTTCGCCGATTTCAGCCGGCCGCCTGCCTGCCGGTTTCGTCAAGATCGACGAGAGACAGATCGGAAGCGACCGGCTGCAGATTTTTGAGAGACTGCCTGCGTCTGCCTGGGTTTAACGGAAGAACAGCAGGAACAGAATGATCAGGGGGATCGGTACGCCGATCAGCCAGAATAGAATGCCGCGACCCATGGGGTGCCTCCATCTTTCGTGTTTCGAGGCAACCGCCTCCGGGCGCCTTTCATGACCGGAAACACGTGGGCTCCATGAAAGGTTCCATTGCGCGCGAAAAGCCCCGTGTCCTAGGACACGGGGGGGGCAAGGTGGGGTATGGAGGGGAGGCGGAGGTTGATCAGCGGACGTAGAAGGTGACGCCGCCATCGGCAGCCTGATCGGCGCCGACGATATTGGTGAGCTCGACCTTCTGGCCTTCGAGCTTCTGGGCAAGCGAGCGGTTTGCGATCACCGCTGCCTGAATGTGTCGGGCTTCCTGCGAGGTGGGAGAGACCGCGGCGAAGCGTTCATGCGCCGTGTCATGGGTCTTCAGAGTGTCGAGGCGGACGACGTTGAAGGCCTTGGACGACATGGTCTGGATGGTGCTTTCGATCCTGCTGCCGGACATGCCGGCTGCAGAAGGCATGGCGGCATAGCTCTCGGCGCCGAAGGCGATGGCCGACAGTGCAGAGGCACTCAGAACGGTTGCAAAGCGATTCATGGTCCTGTTCCTTTCAAGGATGTTTGCGATGGCGGGGGATTCCGTCGCTCGCTTGCAGGACTGAAGGTGGTGTCGGTTTGTGGCGAAATCCTGGCTCTAAGTTACTGAATTTCATTAAACATTTGTCACGCTGGTCGCCCGATTTCCGCCTGCATTAGCGAGAGTGGAACAATCGATGCAAAGCCGCGATCGGCCTGACATGATGAGCCGTGCCTGGAGCGCAGGTCCGGCCATCAGCAAAAACACTTGCCTTCCTTGGTACGGCGTGGTTTGACCGCGTTTCTGTTCGGCCAGCGGCCGCAATCACATTCAAGATCGGATCGACCCATGGTAAACAAGACGGCTTCGCCGCATTTGCTGATCGTCGAAGCACGCTTCTATGACGACATGTCGGACGCCCTTCTGGACGGTGCCAAGCATGCTCTTGAAGAAGTTGGCGCAACATATGACGTGATCACCGTTCCCGGCGCACTCGAGATCCCCCCGGCAATTGCCATGGCGCTCGACGCGATGGACGACGAGGGCGCGCAGTATGATGGCTTCATCGCGCTCGGCATGGTCATTCGGGGCGAAACCTACCACTTCGACATCGTCGCGAACGAATCTTCGCGCGCCCTGATGGACCTCGCCGTCTCGGAATCGCTTGCGATCGGCAACGGCATCATGACCGTTGAGAACGACGAGCAGGCCTGGGCACGCGTCAAGCGTAGCGAAAAGGACAAGGGCGGCTTTGCGGCGCGCGCAGCCCTGTCCATGATCGACCTGAAGAAGAAGCTGGGTGGCTGAGTGATGACGGGCGAAGGCAAGCATCCGGTAAAGCCGGCAAACCAGCGCGGTGCAGCTCGTTTGGCAGCTGTGCAGGCGCTCTATCAGATGGACATCGCCGGCTCCGGCGTGCTTGAGGTTGTGGCCGAATATGAAGCCCATCGCCTCGGCCAGGAGGTCGACGGAGAAACCTATCTGAAGGCGGACGCCTCCTGGTTCCGCTCGATCGTCGCCGGTGTCGTACGCGACCAGACGAAGATCGACCCGATGATCCGTGGCGCCCTGCAGGACGACTGGTCACTGTCGCGCATGGATAGCACCGTGCGCGCCATTCTGCGTTCCGGCACCTTCGAATTGATCGAGCGCAAGGATGTGCCCATCGCTGTTATTGTAACGGAGTATGTCGAGATCGCGCAGGCCTTCTTCACCGAAGACGAGCCGAAGCTGGTCAACGCCGTTCTCGACCGGATTGCAAAGCAGGTTCGCGCTCCGGCGCAGAAGTAGGAATTGGCAGATGGACGCGACGACGGGAGCAGGGCTGGACGGACAATTCTCGACAGCCAAGCGTAACGTCGGTCTGCTTGCCGTGGCCCAGGCAATCCTCGGCTCTGCACCGCCGCTCGCCTTTGCTGTCGGTGGTCTCGCCGGTTTCCAGATGCTCGGCGCCGACAAGTCGCTGTCGACCGCTCCGCTGACGGGTTTCAACATCGGCGTGGCCGTCGGCGCGATCGTGGTGGCAGCGGCCTCCAGGATTCTTGGTCGCCGCGAAAGCTTCATGGTCGGCGCATTGATGGGTGCGCTCGGCAGCGCACTGGCCGCCTTCTCGCTCATCCAGTCGAACTTCTGGCTCTTTGCCTTCTCGCTTTTGCTCATGGGCATATCTGGGGGCTTCACCCAGAAGATCCGTTTCGCCGCCGCCGACGCATCGCCAAGCTTCTACAAGGGCAAGGCAATCTCCTGGATCCTCGCCGCCGGTATCATCTCCGCCATCGTCGGACCGCAGATCGCCATCTGGTTCAAGGATGCGCTCGCACCTGTGACCTTCGCCGGCGCCTTCCTCGGCATGGTGCCTCTGCTGCTCTGCGCGATCGGTGTCTTGTTCTTCCTGAAGCTGCCGAGCCTTGCTGACAAGAAGGCGGAAGCCTCAGGCCCCGTGCGCCCGTTGCGCGAAATCGTCATGACCCAACGCTTCATGACCGGCATGATCTGCGGCATCAGTTCCTATGCCCTGATGACCTTCATGATGACCGGTGCGCCGCTCGCGATGGTCATCGGCTGCGGATTTTCGTCCGACTTGGCGACGCTCGGCATACAATGGCACGTCATCGCCATGTTCGCGCCGAGCTTCTTCACCGGCATGTTGATCACCCGCTTCGGTGCCGAGAAGGTTGTTGCGGGCGGCCTGCTGATCCTCATGGCCTGCGCGGTCGTCGCCCATATGGGCATTGCGCTCTGGAATTTCTGGGGCGCTCTCGTTCTCCTGGGCATCGGCTGGAACTTCGGCTTTATCGGTGCGACCGCGATCGTCGCCTCGAGCTATCGTCCGGCCGAGGCCGACAAGGTGCAGGGTTTCCACGACATCATCCTGTTCTCGACCGTAGCACTTTCGTCCTTCTCCTCGGGCAAGGTGTTTACTGCTTTCGGATGGTCGGTCATGAATCTGGTGATCTGGCCGATCACGATCGCCTGCCTCCTGCTGGTCGTTCTCCAGCTTCGCGCGGCTGCCCGCAAAGCCGCCTGAGTTCCCTTGAGACGGCAAAATATGCGTACTTGACGCCGCTAAAAGCGCGACGCAATCTCGCCACGCGTTGACGAGGTCTCGGAGGAGGGGGCCTGAGTCTGCGAGTCACGGCCCGCGATGAGTGAGGCGCGGGCAATACGGGAGGGTATTGCGAATGACGGTTCTTCTAGGCGTAATTTTATGCGGGTTGCTGTCGGTGGTCTACGCGGTCTGGGCGACACGCTCGGTGCTTGCAGCTGATCAGGGCAATGCCCGAATGCAGGAAATTGCAGGCTATATTCGCGAGGGTGCTCAAGCTTACCTCACTCGGCAATACCTGACCATCGCGATCGTCGGCGCCGTCGTCTTCGTCGCCACCTGGCTTCTTCTCTCTGGCACCGCTGCCATCGGCTTTCTGATCGGTGCCGTCTTGTCGGGGGCTGCCGGCTTCATCGGCATGCATGTCTCGGTCCGTGCCAATGTGCGCACCGCCCAGGCCGCTTCCCACAGTCTGGCGGCCGGTCTCGACATCGCCTTCAAGTCCGGCGCCATCACCGGCATGTTGGTCGCAGGTCTCGCTTTGCTCGGCGTCTCCATCTACTTCTACATCCTGACCGCAATACTCGGTCATGAAAGCGGCTCGCGTGCCGTCATCGATGCGCTTGTCGCGCTCGGCTTCGGCGCCTCGCTGATCTCGATCTTCGCCCGTCTGGGCGGTGGTATCTTCACCAAGGGCGCCGACGTCGGTGGGGACCTCGTCGGCAAGGTGGAAGCCGGCATTCCCGAAGACGATCCGCGCAACCCGGCAACAATCGCCGACAACGTCGGTGACAATGTCGGCGACTGCGCCGGCATGGCTGCCGACCTGTTCGAGACCTATGCGGTCTCCGTCGTTGCCACCATGGTGCTTGCTGCGATCTTCTTTGCCGGTTCGGCCGTGCTCGATATTGCGATGATCTATCCGCTCGCCATCTGCGGCGCCTGCATCATCACCTCGATCATCGGCACCTTCTTCGTCAAGCTCGGCACCAGCGGCTCGATCATGGGCGCGCTCTACAAGGGCCTGATCGTCACCGGGCTCCTGTCCGTGGCAGGTCTCGCCATTGCCACGTCGCTGACCATTGGCTGGGGTTCCATCGGCACCGTTGCCGGGATGGACATCACCGGTGTGAACCTGTTCATCTGCGGCATTCTGGGCCTCGTGGTGACGGCGCTGATCGTTGTCATCACCGAGTATTACACCGGCACCAACAAGCGCCCGGTCAACTCGATCGCCCAGGCCTCGGTCACCGGTCACGGCACCAACGTCATCCAGGGTCTGGCGGTCTCGCTGGAATCGACCGCACTTCCCGCAATTGTCATCGTCGGCGGTATCATCTCGACCTACCAGCTTGCCGGCCTCTTCGGCACGGCGATCGCGGTTACCACCATGCTGGGCCTCGCCGGCATGATCGTCGCCCTCGACGCTTTCGGCCCGGTCACGGACAATGCCGGCGGTATCGCCGAAATGTCGCATCTGCCGCCTGAAGTCCGCAAGTCGACCGACGCGCTCGATGCCGTTGGCAACACCACCAAGGCCGTGACCAAGGGTTATGCCATCGGCTCTGCCGGCCTCGGCGCGCTCGTGCTCTTTGCCGCCTATTCCAACGACCTGGCCTACTTTGCCGCAAACAGCGCCCAGTACCCGTATTTCGCGGACATGGGACCGATCTCCTTTGATCTCTCAAACCCCTATGTCGTCGCCGGCCTCATCTTCGGCGGTCTGATCCCCTACCTCTTCGGCGGGATCGCCATGACGGCCGTCGGCCGCGCGGCAGGCTCGATCGTTGAGGAAGTCCGCCGGCAGTTCCGCGAGAAGCCGGGCATCATGCAGGGGACCGAAAAGCCTGACTATGGCCGGGCGGTCGACATACTGACCCGCGCCGCCATCAAGGAAATGATAATTCCCTCGCTGCTGCCGGTTCTGGCGCCGCTCGTCGTCTATTTCGGCGTGCTCCTGATTTCCGGCTCCAAGGCTTCCGCCTTTGCAGCCCTTGGCGCCTCGCTGCTCGGCGTCATCGTCAACGGCCTGTTCGTCGCCATTTCGATGACCTCCGGTGGTGGTGCCTGGGACAATGCCAAGAAGAGCTTCGAAGACGGCTTCATCGACAAGGATGGCGTTAAGCACCTGAAAGGTTCGGACGCCCACAAGGCCTCTGTCACCGGTGATACGGTCGGCGATCCCTACAAGGATACCGCAGGGCCTGCCGTCAATCCGGCAATCAAGATCACCAACATCGTTGCGCTGCTGCTGCTCGCCGTTCTCGCGGGCTGAGGCGAAGATGCCAAAACAAAAAGACCGCGGAAGGAAACTTCCGCGGTCTTTTTCATGTCTCTATGGGCCGAGGGCATAGCTCCCTCGGTGGATGGTCTTAGTAGTTGCTCAGGATATTGCGGACGCTGTTGGCTGCGCCACCGCCACCAGCCAGCAACTGCTGCAGGAATGTGAGATCGCGACCGCCGGTCGGCGTCGTGCGGGAAATCGTATCGAACACCTTGCCGTCCTGCAGCGTGTAGTTCGCACGCTGCGCAACGACGCCGTCCTTGTCGAAGTAGATGGCGAGGATCTGCTGGTCGACGAGGCGCTGCTTCATGAAGGCGACCGGTCGGGTGCGCTTCTGGGAGATGTAGTAGAAGACTTCGCCGTCGAAGGTCGCCGTGGTCGACGGCGTGCCAAGCGAGAGAAGGACCTGTTCGCGGCTGGAACCGACCGGCACCAGGTCCAGCGCTGCCTGATCAACGACATAACCGTTGTGGAAGACCTCGGAGGTCTGGCAGGCGGAGAGGCCGATGGTGACGGCAAGAGCAAGTGCGGTCGTGCTCAGGAGCTTCCTGTCCGACTTGAAAATCCTGATATTCACGCAAACGTCTCCCATGACTGTCGAAGGCACCTGACGGAGCCTGATCGCTTCTGCGCATAGCATTGTGGCCTTTCCGGGGAAAGCCGCCGCAAAGCTCGCGCTGCCGATTTGCCGGTCAATCTGCCACGAGATGCGGCATCCGTGCCGGATATCGGCATTGCAATTCACGCCTGCTTCGGTAAACCAGCTTTCGCAATCATGCAACACGACCACGTCCGGGCTCACCACTTCGGCCGGCTCTTTTTGGTGGAATTGGATGGTATTCGGCTTCTTTCGGCAGAAAAGAAACAATCAGGTGATCGTCGAGCGCCAGTACGGGGCTTTGACGGCGGCGGCGCGCACGCCCGCATTCTATCTCGACATGAATGTTCCGGACACCGTGATCGGCCGGTTCGAGCTGTTGACGATCATGCTGATTCTCTATTTTCGCCGCACGGCGAAATCTCCGCGCAGCGGCCAGGAGATCGCCCAGAACATCATCGACGCCTTCTTTGAGGATGTCGATCACTCCATCCGCGAACTGGGCGTCGGCGATCCCGGCGTGCCGAAGCGCATGAAGAAGCTCGCCGGCATGTATTATGGTCGACTGGAGTCCTACGCGGCGGCATTGGATAAAAACGACCGCGAAGCGCTTGGCGCCGCGCTGAAGCGCAACATTCATCCCGAAGAAGGCGAGGCGGCTCCCTCCATGCAGGCGCTAGCCGACTGGATGTTTGCAGCCGAGCAAGCGCTGGCCGCCCTGGATGAAAACGAAATCGAGACGGGCATGGCCCGCCTGGCCGTCCCGGGAGCCTGAGCAGCGGCAAGCGCTTGGAGCGCAGAGGTCGCACCGGACGGTAGAACAAGGATTGACGACATGACAGGCAGCAATGCAAGGGACCCTCGCGAGTTCACCTATCTGGTGAAAGTCGCCCATATCTCCGCCAACCCGGTACAGGTCCATGTGGAAGCCGACGAGCGTGAGCGCGCGGGCCTTGCGGACCTCTGGAACGTGGAGGCGGTCAATCGGCTGTCCGCCGACCTGCAGATCGCCCGCTGGAAAAAGGACGGTGTACGCATCAAGGGGAATGTCACGGGCGAACTCGTGCAGGCCTGCGTCGTCACCCTGGAACCGGTGGTCTCCACGATCGATCAGGAGATCGACCAGATCTTCGTGCCGGAGGGATCCAAGCTTGCCCGCATCGTGCTCGATGGCGCCGGTGAGATGGTGCTCGATCCGGATGGTCCCGACCTTCCCGAACAGTTTACCGGTGACACGATCGACGCCGGCGCGCTGGTCGCCGAATTCGCCGCTCTCGACATCGATCCCTATCCGAAGAAAGAAGGCGTTGCCTTCTCCGGACACATCGAAAGCAAGGCTGAAGAAGACAAGAAGCCGTCGCCCTTTGCGGTCCTGAAAGACTGGAAAAAGGACTGATCATCCCCCATCTGCACCTGCGGGTGGGTTGTGTGCCGAGTGAAAAGCGCTATTTTGGCCGAAAATATCGCTGACCAGCGATGAAGAAGGGTCAGGTCTAAGTGATCAGAATTTCTGTCGACGTCATGGGTGGAGACTTCGGTCCCGAGGTCGTCATCCCCGGAGCCGCCAAGGCACTTGAGCGTCATCCCGATGTAACCTTCCTTCTCTTCGGCCAGCAGGAACGCTGCCTGCCGATCCTCGCGCAGTTTCCCAAGCTGAAGGAAAAGTCGACCTTCCACCACTGCGACATCTCCGTCACCATGGATGAGAAGCCGAGCCAGGCGCTTCGCCGCGGCCGCTACGTCTCCAGCATGTGGCGCTCGATCGAGGCGGTGAAGTCCGGCCAGGCCGATGTGGTCGTCTCGGCCGGCAACACCGGCGCGCTTATGGCCATGGCGAAATTCTGCCTGCGCACCATGGCGACCATCGAGCGCCCGGCGATCGCCGCGATCTGGCCGACGTTGTCGGGCGAGAGCATCGTGCTCGATGTCGGTGCCGGCATCGGTGCCGATGCGCAGCAATTGCTCGACTTCGCCGTCATGGGCGGCGCCATGGCGCGCGCGCTCTTCGAGATCGAGAAGCCCATGGTTGGCCTTCTCAATGTCGGCGTGGAGGAGATCAAGGGCCAGGAAGAGGTCAAGGAAGCCGGGCGCCTCATTCGCGAGGCCGGCCTCGACACGATCGACTATTATGGCTTCGTTGAAGGGGATGACCTCGGCAAAGGCACGGTCGACGTCGTCGTCACCGAAGGCTTTACCGGCAACATCGCCCTCAAGACTGCAGAGGGCACGGCCAAGCAGATTGCCGAATACCTGCGCGCGGCCATGTCGCGCACCTGGATGGCCAAGCTTGGCTACATCCTGGCAAAGGGCGCCTTTGATCGCCTGCGCGAGAAGATGGACCCGCGCAAGGTCAATGGTGGTGTCTTCCTCGGCTTGAACGGCATCGTCATCAAAAGCCACGGCGGCACGGATGCCGAAGGCTTTGCGGCGGCTCTCGATGTGGGCTATGACATGGCCCGGAACGGTCTCACCCAGAAGATCGAAAACGACTTGAAAAAATATCACGCGCGGCACCCGTCTCCGGCCGGCCCCGAAGCGGCGTGAAAGGTAGGAAACTCCAATGATCCGTTCTGTAGTTCGCGGTTTCGGAGCAGCGCTCCCGAAACGGGTTATGACCAATGCTGATCTCGAAAGCCTGGTCGAAACCTCCGACGAGTGGATTGTTCAGCGTACCGGCATCAAGCAGCGTTACATCGCAGGTGAAGGCGAGACGACGGCATCGCTGGGTGCAGCGGCAGCTCAGGAAGCGCTCGATCGCGCAGGTCTGACGGCTGCCGACATCGACCTGATCATCTGTGCGACCTCGACGCCCGACAACACCTTCCCGGCGACGGCCGTCAACATCCAGAACCGTCTCGGCATGCATCACGGCTTCGCCTTCGACGTTCAGGCCGTCTGTTCCGGCTTCGTCTATGCCATGGCGACGGCTGATCTCTATATCCGCGGCGGCATGGCAAAGCGGGTGCTGGTCATCGGCGCCGAGACCTTCTCCCGCATCCTCGACTGGACCGACCGCACGACCTGCGTTCTGTTCGGCGACGGTGCTGGTGCGCTGGTGCTCGAGGCGGCCGAAGGCGAGGGGACGGTTGCAGACCGCGGCGTTCTCACCTCGAACCTGCGCTCGGACGGCGCCCATCGTGAAAAGCTCTATGTCGATGGCGGTCCCTCGACCACAGGCACGGTTGGTCATCTGCGCATGGAAGGCCGCGAAGTCTTCAAGCATGCCGTCGGCATGATCACCGACGTCATCGAGGCTGCGTTCACGGCGACCGGTACGACCGCTGATGACATCGACTGGCTGGTCCCGCATCAGGCCAACAAGCGCATCATCGACGGCTCGGCGAAGAAGCTCGGCATTCCCGATGAGAAGGTCGTGATCACCGTCGACAAGCATGGAAATACGTCTGCGGCATCCATTCCGCTGGCCCTTGCGACGGCGGCCAGCGACGGCCGGATCAAGCAGGGAGATCTGGTGATGCTCGAGGCCATGGGCGGCGGCTTCACCTGGGGCGCCGTGCTGGTGCGCTGGTAGCATTTGAAACCCTAAAAATTGCGCATCGACAAGCACTTGACCGTTGCGGCCAAGGGCAATAGTCTCTGCCCAATTCAACAAGATCATTGATTTAGGCGGGCGAGAACAATGGCCGGAAAGACAGTGACGCGTGCGGATTTGGCAGAATCAGTCTTTCGCAAGGTCGGTCTCTCCCGGACGGAATCCGCCGAACTCGTGGAAACGGTCATCGATGAGATTTGCAATGCCATTGTGCGTGGTGAATCCGTGAAGCTTTCGTCCTTCGCCACCTTTCAGGTTCGTAGCAAGAACGAGCGAATCGGCCGTAATCCGAAGACCGGCGAGGAAGTGCCGATCTCGCCGCGTCGTGTCATGACCTTCAAGGCGTCGAATGTGCTGAAGCAGCGCATCCTGCGGGCCCATATTGCCCGCAAGGCCAAGCAGAAGCCGGTCAATCCGGCCGCCTGAGAAAAGACCAAAATCGGTGGAGCATCGTGCCGCCGGTCATCGAGCGCTTGAAAACCAGCCCTCACCCCGTTGAAATGTGATCCGAGTCGCGCGCCCGCGTGATCTTCGAGGAGCGCTGTGATGCAGTTGGACAAGAGCCCGGATGCTTTCCGCACAATCAGTGAAGTCGCTGATGACCTCGACCTGCCGCAGCATGTCCTGCGCTTCTGGGAAACCCGCTTTCCGCAGATCAAGCCCCTGAAGCGCGGCGGCGGTCGGCGCTACTATCGTCCCGACGATGTCGAACTGCTTAAGGGCATCCGCCATCTGCTCTACGATCAGGGTTATACGATCAAGGGCGTGCAGAAGCTTCTGAAGACCAACGGCAACAAGTTCGTCATGGCGGTTGCCACCGGCGATGTCGCCACCATGGAAGCGCTTGTTGCCGCCAATGCCTCTAAGAACGACGAGCCGAAGGTCAATCTCGACGAGGACCAGGTCGTCGGCCGACCCAAGGTGCGCACCAGCGGTCGTTTCTTCGGCTTCGGTGGCGGTGCCAATGATGACGCACCGGAGAGCTCGGTCGGCAAGGGCTCCGTCGGCAAGGAAGACCGTGCGCTCTTGCAGGAGGCACTTTTCGACCTGCTCGAATGCAAGCGGCTGCTCGATCAGGTGCGGTGATGACACTTCGTTCCCTTGAACGGAACACCGCTTGACCTTGAGGCGTTGAAGGACCGACACGCAACCCGCGCGAGGCTCCATGAAACGGCTTTTTATCACACTCCCACTTCTCTTCCTGCTCGCCGCCGCCCCGGCGCTTGCGCAGCAGGCGGCAACGTCGTCTGACGCCACCGAGGCCAGACCTGCTACCGTCGAGGATGCCTGCATCTTCGTGGCGAAGAACATGCTGATGGTCAAAGATCTGAAGGTTGGCGTTGTCCAGGCCTTTCCTGAGCTTGATCCGCCAGGAGCAAGGCTCACCTATTCCACCCGGATGGACAGCGAACCGCAGGACATTTCTGACAAGATCGAGTGTCAATTCGAACGTGACGCCGAACCGCTGCAGGTCACGCGCTTCTGCATGGACCTGACCTGCTACGCCGCAAACAGCGAAGAACCCGAAGAACGCCGGCGCTTCGAGGAAATCAGAGCGCTGATGCAACGTCTGAATTGATCATCCTTGCATTTTTTCGTCCCCGCTGGAGTTTCCCCTTGCGCAGAAATGGCTGACTGTCTAAAGGAAACTGGCTGTCGAGCGGGTCACTCGTGACCCAAAAAAGCACGATTGGCAGATGACGGAATGTAGCGCAGCCCGGTAGCGCACTTGACTGGGGGTCAAGGGGTCGTGGGTTCGAATCCCGCCATTCCGACCATTTTATGCTCAGGGATCAAGCAGTTGATTTCGTGACATGGTTAGAGAGACCGGGTACCGCAAGGTGCCCGGTTTTTTCGTTGTTGGCGACAGGTCGTCGCAAAACTCCCGAGCGTGAATGTCACTCGGCTTCTTTTGGTTTCTGTCCTATGTTTGCTGCAATGCAGCATTATATTGGAAAGAGGTTCGAAAGGAGCCGAAATCCGATGCGCTTCAAGTTCTCCATCTCTCCGCTTTCTGCGCTGCTTCGCAGCCAGAAGCGTCTGCAGCGCAGGCTGGAGAAGGCGATGCCCAAGCTCAGGATGTATGAGCCGCCGAAGGTCGCAAAACCCCGCGCGCCGCGCTCCGGCCTCGTGCAGGTGCATGCCTTCGGCAGCAATCCCGGACGACTGCGGATGTTTGAATATGTGCCCTCCGCCCGCCGGGACCCGGCTACGCTCGTGGTGGTACTGCATGGCTGTCTACAGACCGCAAGACAGTTCGACCGTGGCAGCGGTTGGAGCCGCATGGCGCGGGAAAAGGGTTTCGTGCTGCTCTATCCGGAGCAGACCAAGGAGAACAATCACAATCTCTGCTTCAACTGGTTCCGCCCGAGCATGGTGGCGCGCGATCGCGGTGAGCTGATGTCGATCCGCCAGATGATCGAACACGCGATCGAGCGTCACGGGATCGCGGACAGCAGGGTCTTCATCCAGGGGCTGTCGGCGGGCGGTGCCATGGCCAATGCGATCCTCGTCACATATCCGCATCTCTTTGCCGCCGGTCAGGTGGTGGGTGGGCTCCCCTTTGGCGCGGCCCGCGACGCCATGTCGGCACTTTCAGTGATGAAATCAGGTCCTCGCCGCAGCAGACGGGAATGGGGTGACCTGGCACGGAGTGCGGCAGGAGACGTGTCCAGCCGCAAACCAGCCGTGGCGATCTGGCAGGGCAGGGCAGATCGGGTGGTGTCGCCAGGCAATGGAGAGGCGCTGCTCGCCCAATGGCTGGATTTCCATGGGCTTGATGAATTCGCCGGACAGAGTGAAGTCCGGCCGGAAGGATCGATGATCGTCTGGAAGGATGAGAATGGCAGACGGTTGGTGGAGTATCGCCTGCTTAATGCCCTGGACCATGGCCTGCCCGTCATCGCGCGACGCGCCGGCTCTGAGCGCCAGGCCTACATGCTTGAGGGCGCCATCGGCGCGCCCCAGCAGTTCTACGAAACTTTCATTCGGCCAGGCCGAACTTGAGCTGCTGAGGCGGTTGCTCAGTTTTCCTCGATCGATACGCCGCTCTCGCCGATCCGGAGTTCGACGCCGTCAGGCTTCTGCTCTTCCTGGTAGACATAGATGCCAAGGCCGATAACGGCGACCACGAGAGCGCCGATGATGAGGTAGAGGCCATTGTTCCGGCTCATGAAATTCTCCTGTCTGATGATGTCGGACAGGGAAAGTCTGGGCGCCGGTTATTGTTCCATCGCCATATTGGAAAAACTCAATCGTCGTTGGCGGCGGTGAGTTCTTCGGGGCGCATGCCGTCGTCACCGCCGCGCGCAGCAAGACGAAGTCCTTCTGCACCTTGGCCGCCTTCGCCCGCCTCCAGAAAGACGACGCCCATATCCGTGAGCGCGGTCTTCAGCGCCGCGTAATGCTGTGGTGTGGCGTCATAGCCATTCCCGGCTTCGATCTGGAGGATCAGCAGCGCGGGCACGCCGCTTTCCTGCGACAATCGGTCGATGGTGACGTCGAGCATGGCGCGCGCAGCGCGTATCTGAGCAGGTGTGATCATGAGTAAAGTATGGGGTGCGCGGGCAATAAATCAATGCAGTGCCCGCAATCGGCCATTTCTGCGTCAGTTCCGCAAGGCGCGCTGGTGACGCCATTCGGCAGCGCCCCAGCCCCAGACGATGCCGAGCACGAGATAGAAATGCCGCCAGTGGTCGGTATCGATCACGGTGCCGACCAGGATATGCCCGACGAGAACGATCCAGGCGACCATCAGATAGGGTTGCCATGGTCTTTCGCGCAGCAAGTAGCGGAAGCCCATCGACACGGTCCAGATCATCAGGGTCACGTAAGAGACAAAGCCGATCCAGCCATAGGCCATCAGGGATTTCAGCCAGATATTGTGTTCGTCTTCCGGGAAGATCCGGCCGAACATCATCGGCCCGATCCCGAGCGGCCTTTCCATCGCCAGTTCAAAACCGAGACGGTGCCGGGCGAAGCGCCCCAGGTGGCCGCCGTCATATTCCTGTACCAACTGGGTCCGGGTCTCGAACAGCGCTTGCACCTTCTCGAACTGCAGAGCGACCGAGAGCGCCAAGACCATGGCGACGACCGCAGCAAGGGACAGCACCAGGATCTTCAGGCGGAAGGCATTGGTCCGCTCCTTGAGCAGCATGACGAAGACCAGGGCGACGGTGCAGAAGAGAAACAGTCCCCAGGCGGCGCGCGAGAAGGAGAGAAACACCGCCAAGGAAAGGATCAGAATACCGACAATCCGCAGCGGGGACTCGAGCAGCCGCCCTTTCAGCATGCCATGCATCAGGTAAAGTGTCGGCGCGACGAGAAACGGGCCGAAGACATTGGGGTCCTGGAAGGCACCCATGGCGCGATCGTAGCGCGTGAAGACTTCTGCTCCGGGGAAGGCGTGGAAATAGCCGAGAATCCCGAGCATACCCGTGATGATGGCGGCAGCCACCCAGGCCTGGAAGATCAGTTTCAGCCGCTGCGGCCTGTCCTCGATGACCGCAGCATAAAACACGGCCGTGAGCGCCAGGAAGATCGACACTGCCACGTAGAGAACCTGCTCCGTCAGGATGGTCCTAAGCATGGTCAGTGCCAGCAAACCGCCGACGTTGAAGATCAGCAACAGAGCGAGCAGGGGCGCGACGACGCGCGAGATCTTCAGGCCGAAGAGGAACCAGAGCGCGACCTGGCCGACCATCAGAAGTTCATAAGGGGCAGGCTCGGATATGACGAAGCCCGACAGGAAGACGCCAAACGCCATGATCCAGGAGATCATCAGCTGAACGGCAGCTGCCTGCGGATTGAAGGGCCTCGCTTGGTTGACGACGGCACTCAATAGGCGTTCTCGGTATTGAGAAGCCTGAGCGGGGTCAGGAACAGGATCTTCAGATCGAACCAGAGAGACCAGTTTTCGATGTAATAGAGGTCATAGGCCGTGCGGAACTTGATCTTGTCGTCGGTGTCGATTTCGCCGCGCCAGCCGTTGATCTGCGCCCAACCGGTGACGCCGGGCTTGACCCGGTGGCGGGCGAAATAACCCTCGACGATTTCGCCGAATGTCTTGTCGCGGGTCTGGCCGAGGATGGCATGGGGACGGGGGCCGACCAGCGAGAGATCGCCGCGCAGCACGTTGAAGATCTGCGGCAACTCGTCGATCGACGTCTTGCGGATGAAACGGCCGACCGGCGTCACGCGCGGGTCGTTCTTGGTAACGGCATTCTTGGCCGTCGGATCGCTCATTTCCGTATACATCGACCGGAATTTCAGGACGTTGATCACCTCGTTGTTGAAGCCGTGACGCTTCTGCACGAAGAAGACCGGTCCCTTGGATGTCATCTTGACCGCAATCGCCGTGGCAATGAAAACCGGCCACAGCAGGATGAGGGCGAGAACGCTGAAGAAGATGTCGAAGGCGCGCTTGGCGACGGAATCCCAGTCACGGATCGGCTTGTCGAGAATGTCGAGAAGCGGGACCGCACCGACATGCGAATAGGCGCGAGGCCGGAAGCGCAGATTGTTGGAATGGGCGGCGAGGCGGATATCGACCGGCAGCACCCAGAGCATCTTCAGGAGCTGCATGATGCGGGCTTCAGCGCTGAGCGGCAGCGAGATGATCAGCATGTCGATATGGGCGAGACGCGCAAATTCGACGAGTTCCGCCACGGTCCCGAGCTTCGGGTAACCGGCAACCACGTCCGGGGAGCGTGCAGAGTTACGATCGTCGAAGATACCGCAGATCCGGATGTCGTTTTCCGGCTGCTGTTCCAGAGCGCGGATCAGGTCTTTGGCAGGTTTGCCGCCGCCGACGATCACCGCTCGGCGCTCCATCACGCCGTTGCGTCCCCAGCGCCGAAAGCCAAACCCGATCAGATTGCGCTCGATCAGGAGATAGATCGCACCGAGCACGAACCATGCGGCGAGTATGCTGCGGTAATTGGGGTCATGGTCGATGAACAGGAAGTTCGTCAGAGCGACAAGACCGAGGGAAGCCATCCAGCTTCCGAGTACCCGCGCCATGGATCCCATCGGCGAACGCAGAATCGAGACATGGTAGCAATCGCTGGCCTGCATGAAGAGCAATGCCATCAGCGAGCCGACAAAGGCACTGACGCTCGTGTCGAGGAAGTGAGCGCCCGGATCGAAGGCGAAGAAGAAGTTAGCGCCGAGCGCAATCCCGAACAGACTGAAGAACTCGAGAAAACGCAGCTGGCCGATCACGATCGACGGCGAATAGTTGGCCACCGCATATTGTGACGCGATCTGGCGTGCCAATGCGCTGATTTCGGCTTTACGCTCCCCTTCCACCTTGTGCAGGGGATCGTCGCCGGCCGTCTGACCGCGACGCAATGCGTCAAGATCGAATGCCTCGGGTTTGTCGACCTTGTTCATGTCTGGATCTCGCACGTGTGTGCGGGAAGACTACGGCGAAGGTCCTAAGAAACGCTTTAGGATCCCCTCAGAAATGGCGTGATCTGTGCCGTTTCAGTGCAAGCCGCGGTCAAATGCGCGCGAGTTGCGCCCGATAAAGCGCTTCGATGTCCCTGGCCATGACTGTTGCGGAAAAACGGGAGCGGAAGCTCTGAGGACTCGGCATGGTTCGCCTCGACCAGTCCGGATCGGTGAGCGCCTTGGCCATCACGGCGCCGAAGAGGTCGGCGCGGCCGGCCTCGACGAGGGCCTCGCAGTCAGGGCCGAGGATCTCGGGAATGCCCCCGACCCGTGAGGCGATAACCGTCTTTTCTGCGGCCAGCGCCTCCAGGACGATATAGGGCATGGCCTCGGCGCGCGAGGGAACGACAATGATGTCGGAGAGCGCAAAGGCCTCGGCGATGGGCATGGCGGGTTTGAAGCCAATCCGGCGGCTAAGGCCTTTTTGTTCGACCATTCGACGATAGCGATCGAGGTCGGGGCCGTCTCCGACGATCACCCCGCTCAACGGTCGACCAACCAGTCGTTCAGCGTCGGCGAAGGCATTGATGAAGACATCGGGCCCCTTGAGGTCGCGCAGCATTCCGATATAGGCGAAATCCACGCCCGCGGCTTCGACCGGGATACGCCCGAAGTCTCTCTCGCTGATGCCGTTATAGACCCGCGTCGCCTGGCAATGGGGTTTGCCTATCTTTGTCTCGTAGGTCTGGCGCTCGTAGTCGCAGACGAAAGAAATCGATTCCGTCATCCGCTCCAGAACGCGCTCGGCCATGAAGACGGCCTGTCCTGACGGTTTTGCCCGCGAGAAATGCAGGCTGCCGCCATGCGGTGAATAGAGGCGGGCGACGCGATACCTTCGAACCCGCAGCAGTGAGCCGATCAACCGCGCGATCACGCCGCCCTTGGCGCCATGACCATGCAGGATATCCGGCTGCAATTCCTTGATGAGTTTGTAAGCTTCGCCGAGCGCCGCCATGTCCTTCAAACTGACGGAACGCCGAATCGGGAAGCGTGTGACGCCGAGCGCAAGATGCGGCATGATCTGCTCGAAGAGCCGGTCTTCATGGGCGCCGCCCGTCGAGCTGTCGCAGAGGATGCCGACTTTGTGTCCGGCCGCGCTGTGCAACTCTGCCAGATCGCGGACATGGCGGAAGATTCCGCCGATCGGCGACCGAAAGCAATGCACGATGCGCAGCGACGGGGCTTCGGCCATCGATCAGAACAGCCGTTCGCGCACGTAGACGGTGTCGCCTGCAAGGATCGGGTCGGTGATTGGCACGCGGCCGGTGATGATCTGTCCGTTGATCTTGCGGGTCACGTCGACATCCCGCTGATTGGCCCGGCTGTTGAAGCCGCCGGAGACGGCGATGGCGTTGAGGATCGTCATGCCCGGCACATAGGCGTATTGCCCCGGTTGCCCGACCTGGCCCATGACGAAGATGGACCGGTAGCGATCGACTTCGATCGAGACGTCGGGATCACGCAGGTACCCCTGCTTGAGCTTCTGGGCGATCGCGCCTTCGAGCTGGGTGAGGGTCGCACCGCGAGCCGCGACCTGACCAACGAGCGGGAAGGCGATGTAGCCGGCCTGGTCAACGGTATAGGTGTTGGTGAGGCTCGGTTGTTCGAAAACGGTGACGCGCAGACGGTCACCGCTGTCGAGCCGATACGGCTGGATAGTGGCCTCGTGAAAGACCTTCGGGGCAGGGCGATAACTCGCGCAGCCCGAAACGCCGATCGACAGGACCACGCTTGCGATCAGAACCATCGCCTGTTTGCCGACCATCGCCATGCGCTGCTGCGCTCCCACTGAACCCACATTCGTTGGCCTGTTATCGAATGGTTAGGGTTAATGCCGGGTAAACGTCTGGTGGCGGATTGCCTCATTCAGACGCCAAAACTGGGAGCATCACGGTTAACCCTTGTGTTACCATGATCCTTTACTTTCGCGGGCAAGATGTTCCGGGAGTCTGTGATGCCGAGTGTGGACCGCGATCAACATGATGTCGATATCGACCTCGCCCAGCTCTTTCGCGCCGTGTGGGAGCGAAAGGGGAGGATCCTGGCCGCGACTGCGCTTGTCGGGGTGCTGGCCTTCGTTGGTGCCAATGCGATCTCGCCCACCTACAAGGGCGATGCAAAACTTCTGATCGAGCCGCGCGAGCCGAACTTCTCGGCCTCGGGAACCTCGTCCTCGATCGCCGAACCTTTGCCCGACGAACTGAATATCGCAAGCCAGGTGCAACTGCTCCAGTCCGTTGATCTGATCAAGCAGGTGGCCCGGGACCTCAAGCTGCATGAGCGCACCGAATTCGATCCGGACTCCAGCCCCTCCGTCGTCACCGACTTCCTCGTGCTCTTTGGACTGAAGAGTAACCCGCTGGAACTTCCGCCCGAAGAGCGCGTCATCAACGCCTTCAAGGAAAAGCTCGCCGTCTATCAGGTCGACAAGTCGCGGGTGATCGGGATCGAGTTCACATCGCAGGATCCGAAGCTCGCGGCAACAGTCCCGAACACGATGATGGACGTCTATCGCTCCTTGCAGAGCGGTGCCAAGCTCGACAGCAATTCCGACGCCGTCCGCTGGCTGGAAACGGAGATTGCCAACCTGCGGGAAAAGGTCCGTGAGGCCGAGCAGAAGGTTGCGGAATATCGCTCCTCGGCGGGCTTGATGTCACTCGGCTCCGATCAAAGCTCGTTCAGCAGCAAGCAGCTCTCCGATATCTCGACGGAACTCGCCCGGGTCCGTGGCGAACGCGCGAATGCCGAAGCAACCGCTGAGAACCTGCGTGCCAGCATCAAGGCTGGAAGGTCGACCGAAACGCTGGATGCGGTTGCCCGCTCGGAATCGATCCAGCGCCTGAGGGCCGCCGAATCGCAGCTGCGCGCCCAGATTTCCGATCTCTCCACGCGCCTGCTCGATGGTCATCCCCAGATGAAGGCCCTGCGTGCCCAGCTTTCGGGTATCCGCGAGCAGGTACAGGCCGAATCGCTGAAGGTCGCGGCCGGCCTCGAAAATGAAGCCGCCGTTGCTCGTGAGCGCGAAACACAGCTGCTTGCCCAGCTGAATACCTTGAAGGCTGACACGGCCCGTGCCGGCGAGGACGAAGTCGGCTTGAAGTCACTGGAACGCGAGGCGACCGCCCAGCGTCAGCTGCTCGAAACCTATCTGGCCCGCTACCGCGAGGCGTCGTCACGCCTCGACAAGGATTCGAGCCCTGCTGATGCGCGTGTGATTTCCACTGCGATCGAGCCACAGGAGCCGAACTTCCCGAAGGTTCTGCCGATTACGATCGTCGCCACGTTGTCGACCATGATTCTCGCGGCCGTCGCCGTGATGCTTGCCGAGCTTTTCAGCGGTCGGGCCTTGCGTCCCACGGGGACGGTGGCTCCCGTTGCGGTCCGTCGTGAGGAAGAGGCGCTACCGCGTCAGGAAGCCGCTCCCGATCCGGGCAAGCCCGAGCGTTCGGCCGATACGCCCGCGAGCCTTTTGAATGTTGCCCCGGACGCCGAACTGGTCGAGGAGATGGAGCAGGTCGTCACTGCCGAGATTCCTGCGGCTGAGACTGTCGAGGAGCATGACGAGTTCTCTATCGCATCCGTGGCCAATTTTCTCGTCGAGCAGGAAACGCGGATCGCTTTTGCGATTTCGCCATCGGGCGACGATGGCTCGCTCGGCACGGTCGCTCTCGCTCGCGAACTTGCCGAACGCGGCAAGCGCATGGTTCTCGTCGACATGACGGGATCAGCCTGCCCGACGCGGTTGATGGCGTCCTGGCGGGATCTTCCTGGAATCACGGATCTGTTGACCGGCGAAGCCGCCTTTGCCGATTGCATCCATCCTGATCGTTCCTCGACGGCCGATATCGTCCCGCAGGGCAATGCGGATATCCGTCAGGCCATGCGTGGCGCCGACCGTCTCTCCATGATCGTCGATGCACTCGCTGACGTCTACGATCTGGTTCTGGTCGAATGCGGTCCTGCGAATGCAGAAAGCGTCGCCCGTCTCAGCCGCAATGGCCGCCACGAGATCATCCTCTCGGCTCCCGATCCCAGGGCGGACGAGCTTGCCGAGATCATGGTGACCTTCGAGGATGTCGGCTACTCGGATCTCGTTCTGCTTTCGGTGAAGACGCCGCCAAGCCGCCACGCGAGAGACGCAGCCTGATATCGGCCGTTCCCTGGGCCGGGAACGCTCAATCCTCTGGTTTGGCAGTCGGCGCAGCCGTGCTCTGGGCTCGCATCCTTTGGATGAGCGTGTAGAGATGCGGATTGCCCTTGATGAAGGTTTTCGTCCGGGTGAGGCTGCGATGCGTCATCGCCGCGAGGTGACCTGCAGGGCGCAGAGGCAGCAACACATCATGGTGCACGGTTTGCACGGAGCACCAGCGACGCTTGTAGTCCTGATCGCCAATGCCGAAGTCGAACAGGGCGGCACCGTTCAGGGCGCTGCGCTCGATGACCAACCAGAACAGGAGTTCGCCGGGGCTGGCCTCCGCCATCAGACTGTCGTCGATTGAGCCGAACTGACAGATGACGTGGTCGCCCTTGCGCGAGAGACCGGTGATGGCGGCGATCTTGCCGTCATGCTCGCCCTTCAGGCGAACGGCATGCAGTTCGAGCGGCACGTCGCTTCCGCCGCGATCCACTTCGAGGAGCATCCGAAAGAAGGCCTGCGTCTCCGCAGGCTGGAAGACGTTCGGCAAGCCGCCTGAGGCAAACCGGGCGGCCTTCTGCTGAAAGAAGCGTTCGAGCAGGGCTTGCTGCTCGGCAAGCTTGGTCGGGCGGATATGCTCGAATCCGCCTGCGGCTTCCAGCTTGCGGATCTGTGCGCGATACTTCTTGCGGCGGCTCTTGGCATTCAGCGGCGCAATCGTCTCTTCCATGGTCGCACACAGCGGCAGCTGGAAGGATGCGTTCTGGTTGCGAATATGCGGCAGAGCCGAAAGCGGGTGCCGCTCGCCCCGCCAGTTGAAGGGGATGTTCGTCAAGCTGAGCAGGTCGGCGTGGTCACGCAACGCTTCGACCAGCAGTGTTTCGAGCGAGTGGCTGGGAAGCGTCGATGCTACCGATCGGAAGCGGGCGCTGAACAGGCCGCTGTTGAAGTTTGTGAAGGCGGAGCCGATGAAGCGGGCATTGCGCACGAGATAGTGCCGTTCGATTTCGAGCGGCAGCAGGAAGGCGGTCTCGTCGTTCAGGCGTCCTTCGACGATGGCAAGCGTATGGCCATGGGTCTCGACCCAGGCGCGGCACCAGTCATAGCCATGATGCAGGGAGTTCCACGGATCGGCCTCGAGCTGCCGCCAGACCTGTTCCAGCGGCTTCATGCGCTGATGAACCGTCAGCGAGAGCCGTCCAGCGGGGCTGTCGAGGGCCGCTCGATTGCGTTCGACAGTGGCGCCGTCATCTGGCAGATCTTCGGCAAATGCCATCGCATCATGGCGTATCTGGGCCCGCATGTACCCTATCCTGTCCGGTTTCACTGACGCGCAGGAGCTTAAGCGGACACTGCCAACAAACGGTTATCGGTTTCGCAGATGGGCAGCCTGACACCTTGCCAGGGTAAAGGCGGAGTTAATCCGCGTCCTTCTTCTTGAAGGGGCCGGCCATCCACTTGATCACGAGCATGGCCGGAATGACCCAGAGCAGGCCGGTCAGGAGGAAGTAAAGCAGATGAGCCCACCAGGGCGCGGTCGCGAGCGTTGCCGTCGCGATCGTCGTCGCGAGCAGGGCATAGACCGACACGATCAGGATGATCAGGATCGTACCGATGAAGGATCTCAGTTTCGGGCGCCTTGTCATGCCTTATTCCTACTCGACGTCGCCGTCTTCCGCGACGCGACCGCTTGCCGCAAACCGGCGGGCTTGTTTTGCACGGCTGACTGATGCAAATCAACGGTCGAAAAGAGGATTGACGAATGACAGCAGTATTGACCGGAACCGAGTTGCAGGTGCGCAAGGAAATCGCTCGCGTGGATGCTGACCGAAAGGCGGTCCGCATCTGGCTCGGCGTGGTGATTCTTGCGCTGTTCTGTCTCGTGCTGGTCGGCGGCGCAACCCGCCTGACCGACTCGGGCCTGTCGATCACCAAGTGGGAACCTATCCATGGTGTCATCCCGCCGCTGACCGCCGCAGAGTGGGAAGAAGAGCTCGAACTCTATCGTCAGATCCCGGAATATCAGCAGATCAACAAGGGCATGAGCCTCGACGAGTTCAAGTTCATCTTCTGGTGGGAATGGGCACACCGACTGCTCGCCCGCCTGATCGGCGTGCTGTTTGCCGTCCCGCTCGCCTATTTCTGGCTGCGCGGCAAGATCGAGCCGAGCCTGCGCAAGCCGCTGGTCGGGCTTCTCGCGCTTGGAGGTCTGCAGGGCTTCATCGGCTGGTGGATGGTCTCCTCAGGTCTCAGCGAGCGGACTGACGTCAGCCAGTATCGTCTGGCCGTCCACCTGATGATGGCCTGCTTCATCTTCGCCAGCTGTGTCTGGATCTATCGCAGCCTTTACCCGCATACGGACGATGCTGTCCCGACGGAAAAGAGCCGTCTTTTCGCGGGCGTTCTGCTTATCATGACGTTTGTCCAGATCTATCTCGGCGCTCTTGTCGCGGGTCTCGATGCCGGGTTCACCTATAACACCTGGCCGCTTATGGACGGCGCCTGGGTGCCGCAGGGGCTCTTCATCCAATCGCCCGCGTGGATCAACATCTTCGAAAACCCCAAGACGGTGCAGTACATCCATCGCATCGGCGCATATGTTCTGTGGGGGGCGGCACTCGCCTATATGATCCAGTCTCTGCGGGCGGCTCCCGAGACCACCCATGCCCGCCGTAGCGTGGTGCTTTTCGTCCTCATCAGCATCCAGGCGATAATCGGCATCGCGACGCTCGTGATGCAGGTGCCGCTGGCTGCCGGTGTCATCCATCAGGGCATGGCGCTGGTGGTGCTCGCCTTTGCCGTCGCCCATCTGCGCGCCTTCTATGGCGAGCGCCCGAAGCCGGTTGTGGTCGAAGTCCGCGACTGAGCCAGATCAGCCGAAGCGATAGGCGGAGTAAGGTTTTCCGAGGAACACACCCCGGAAGACCTGCCGCCCAGCATCGGAGCCTGCTGCACCTGACGCGACGAACAGCGGCACGAGGTGATCGTGGTCCGGCACATGGCAGGCCAGGGCATCCGGGTTCTGCTCCCAGGTCGCAAGCACTTCTGAACGCCGCGCGCTGTCGGGTGCGGAGACCGCTTGCGTCAGCCAGTCGTCAAACCGGATCGCTTGCTCAACATGATTTGGTTCCGCCTGCCGGAACATCCGCATGTTGTGATAGCTCATGCCCGAAGCGATGATCAGCACGTCTTCGTCACGCAACGGCGCCAGCGCCTCGCCGATCGCCACATGGCTTTCAACATCCAGCGTATTCTTGAGAGAGATCATCGTCAGCGGCACATCCGCATCCGGATAGAGCAGCATGAACGGGATGAAGACGCCATGATCGAAGCCGCGCGTGGCATCCTCGGCGCTCTCGATCCCGGCCACTGCCAGGAGCGCTCGCGCGCGGGCCGCAAGGTCCGGCGAGCCCGGGGCAGGGTAGGAGAGTTCGTAGGTGTGCGGCGGGAAATTGTAATAGTCGAAGAGCATGCCAGGCTTCGCAGCCGTGCTCACCGTCGGCACCGGTTCCTTCTCCCAATGGCCTGAAACCACGAGCACAGCCTTCGGCCGCCGCCCGATTTCCGCATCGAGGCCTTCGAGGAAGGCCCGAAGATCATCCCAGGGCGCCTTGCCTTCGGTATCGCGCGGGAATTCCATGAACGGCCACGGGCCGCCACCATGGGGAATGAAGTAGACGGGGAAACGGTTGCTCATAGTGTGGCCTCGCTTTCGCAAGGACACTAGCACCGAGAATAGTCATCGATAATGAGGCAGATGATCGACATTTCGTTCGGCAATTGTGAACGAGTCGACCCGCGAGGCCGGGATATCCGACCTGGCGGGATATCAAGATGGCCGGTCACGCCGACAGCATCAGATCCATGTTCTGCACGGCAGCCCCCGACGCACCCTTGCCGAGATTGTCGAGCAGCGCCACGAGGTTCACATGCACACCACCGGGCGTGCCGAAGACGAAGAGCTTCATCGAGTCCTGTCCGACCAGTTCTTCTGCATCGACGCGCGGCAGCTTGGCACTGTCCGCCAGCGGAACCACACTGACGATGTCCTGGCCCGCATAATGGGCGACGAGTGCAGCATGGATGCTCTCCACCGTCGTGCCTGCGGCGAGATCCTCCAGGAAGAGCGGCACCTGGACGATCATGCCCTGCGCAAATCGCCCGACGGAGGGGGCAAACAGCGGCGCGCGGTCAAGCAGGCCATGGGTCTGCATCTCCGGCACATGCTTGTGCTTGAGCGTCAGGCCGTAGAGGAAGTTGTTCGCCGCCAGATGCTCCGGATGGGTCTTGTCCTCCATCTGCGCAATCATCTGCTTGCCACCGCCGGTATAGCCCGACACGGCATTGACAGAAATCGGATAGCCGTCCGGCAGGATTCCGGCAGCGCGCAGCGGCCGGATGAGGCCGATCGCACCGGTCGGATAGCAGCCGGGATTGGAAACATAGCGCGCCGATTGGATCTTCGCCTTCTGCGCCTTGTCCATTTCGGCAAAGCCATAGGCCCAATCGGGATGCACCCGAAATGCGGTTGAGGCATCCAGCAAACGGACATTGTTATTCGCTGCCGTCATCTCATAGGCCTGCTTCGACGCATCGTCGGGCAGGCAGAGGATGGCGATGTCGGCGCTGTTCAGCATGTCCTCACGCATCTTCTCGTTCCGCCGCTCCGCTTCGGGGATCGACAGCAGCTCCAGATCGCGGCGGTCGGCCAGGCGCGTGCGGATCTGCAGGCCCGTTGTGCCGTGTTCGCCGTCGATGAAGATCTTCGCTGCCATTTGTCTAATCCTGTCAGAGGTTTGGATGAGAATGCGGAATCTGATTGTGAGTGTGTTGAATCAATGTGTCAGGCGCGTGTCGCGAGTTTCTCGGCGCGCAGGCCCAGCATATACATTGCAACCGTGGCACCGGCAATTGCGGTGATGTCGGCATGGTCATAGGCCGGCGCCACCTCGACGATGTCGGAGCCCCGGACGTCGAGGGCCCCGAGCTTGCGCAGGACCGACAGCATCTTGGCGGAGGAGGGGCCGCCGGCGACCGGTGTCCCCGTGCCCGGAGCATAGGCCGGGTCGAGGCAGTCGATGTCGAAGGTCATATAGGTCGGAGCCGTGCCAACATGCGAGAGGATCGCGTCGGCGATGGCCTGCGCGCCCATGTCCTCGACCTCGTAGCCTGGAATGATCCGGATGCCGAAATCCTCCGGCGCTTCCGTGCGGATGCCGATCTGGATCGATTTCGTCGGATCGATCACGCCTTCGCGCACGGCCCGGCAGACGAAGGAACCATGGTCGATCCGCTGGCCGTCATCGTCCCAGGTGTCCTGATGGGCATCGAAATGCACGAGCGCCAGCGGTCCGTGTTTGGCGGCATGGGCTTTCAGAAGTGGCCAGGTGACGAAGTGGTCGCCGCCAAGGCCAAGCAGGTAGGCGCCCGAAGCGATGATCTCGGACGCCTGGTCCTCGATCAGGGCAGGGGTCTTCTGATGATTGCCGTAGTCCAGAAGCACGTCGCCGTAATCGATGACGGCCATCTGCTCGAAGAGATCGCGCGCAAAGGGATATTGCGGATCATTGTCGAAGATCGCCGAGGCGCGCCGGATTGCCTGTGGCCCGAAACGGGCGCCGGGCCGGTTGGAGACGGCGGCATCGAAAGGGATGCCGAGCACGACCGCATCGACGTCGGTGAGGTCCTTGGAATACTTGCGGCGCATGAAGGAGAGCGCGCCCGCATAGGTCGGATCGGTCGCTGCACCGCGCAGGGTCTTTGCGGTAAACGCGTTGTCGATCGATTTGCTGGCCATGATGCTCTTCTCCCTCTGAAAATTTGATCAAGTTAGTTGGTCGACTTGCTCGGTCAAGCCTCGATCGCCGGCAGCAGCTGCGCGGGTCGAGGCGAACGAAAAAAGGCGGAGCCGAAGCCCCGCCTTGATTTCCGTTTCCGGTTGTCCAGCGATTAACGCTTGGAGAACTGGAACGAACGACGGGCCTTCGCCTTGCCGTACTTCTTACGCTCGACGACGCGGCTGTCGCGGGTCAGGAAGCCACCCTTCTTCAGGACCGGACGCAGGCCCGGTTCGAAGTAGGTGAGGGCCTTCGAGAGACCGTGACGAACGGCACCGGCCTGACCGGAGAGGCCGCCGCCGGCGACAGTCGCGATGATGTCGAACTGGCCGTCACGGGCCACTGCGACGATCGGCTGCTGCAGGATCATCTGCAGGACCGGGCGTGCGAAGTAGGTGGAGAACTCGCGGCCGTTGATGGTGATCTTGCCGGTGCCCGGCTTGACCCATACGCGGGCAACGGCGTTCTTACGCTTGCCGGTGGCGTAGGAGCGACCCAGCGAGTCGACCTTGCGGACGTGAGCCGGAGCTGCGTCCTGTGCCGGGGCAAGGTCCTTCAGGGAAGAAAGATCGGCCATACTTAGGCGCTCCTTGTGTTCTTGGCGTTCAGCTTGGCAACGTCGAGAGCGACGGGCTGCTGAGCTTCATGCGGGTGGTTCGTGCCAGGATAGACGCGCAGGTTCTTCATCTGGCGACGACCGAGCGGGCCACGCGGGATCATGCGCTCGACGGCCTTCTCGAGAACGCGCTCCGGGAAGCGGCCTTCGATGATCTGGCGAGCCGTACGCTCCTTGATGCCGCCCGGATAACCGGTGTGCCAGTAGTACTTCTTGTCGGCATACTTCTTGCCGGTGAAGACGACCTTTTCGGCATTGATGACGATGACGTTGTCGCCGTCGTCAACATGGGGGGTGTAGGTGGCCTTGTGCTTGCCACGCAGGTGCATGGCGATGATGGTGGCGAGGCGGCCGACAACGAGCCCTTCGGCGTCGATGAGGATCCACTTCTTCTCCACCTCTGCAGGCTTCTGAACGAAGGTAGACATTGAGGTCTCTTTCAGTGTGATCCTGTGTTTCCCAATTGTGGGAGCGACAGGCGTTTCTTGTTGCTTGTTTCGCGCCGTTTTCGACGCAAAAAAGAAGGCGGTCCCGAAGGGCCGCATTCCGAGGAGGGGTATAGAGGGAGTGCCGCTGGAGGTCAAGATCGCGGCAGCTCGGCGGGTTCGGAGAAACCGAAGGTAAAACAATGACTTGATGGTGTGGTGTTATTTTACCGCATGTCGATCGCTGTCGGCATCAGACTCCATGACCGCGCTAATCGGCCGGAAAAGGCGGAATTCCGCATTCCAGCGAAGCAAGCAAATGGAACAGACGTGTCATAATTGTCCAGCGCAACCCATGATTTTGCTAATATGCGCATGAACATAATGAAAACATAAACCGAACGTACCGGCTGGGGTCGTCAACGGAGATCGCCATGTCGCTCGAACGCCGAATTTCGCTCATCACGCTCGGCGTCGCCGACATCGCTCGCAGCACCGAGTTTTATGCGAGGTTGGGCTGGACTAAATCCGCCGCGTCCAACGACCAGGTGACCTTCATCCAGCTGAAGGGCACGGCCCTTGGTCTGTTTTCGCGCGCCAGCCTGGCGGAAGATGCGCATGTCGAAGACACGCCCCCGGGCTTTTCCGGCATCGCGCTCGCCTACAACGTCTCGAGCGAGATCGGCGTCGATGCCGTCGTGAAGTTTGCCGTGTCCTGCGGGGCAAGGCTGGTCAAGTCGCCGGAGAAAGTCTTTTGGGGTGGTTACTCCGGTTACGTCGCCGATCCCGATGGTCATTTGTGGGAGATCGCCTTCAACCCGTTCTTCCCGCAGGATGAACACGGACATGTCATCCTTCCGGAATGATCGCTTGCATTTGATCGATATGCATACGCGCTCGTTAAGCGGTCCGCGCTAGAGTGAGATTGGGACAAGATGGACGGGTAAACCAAGGGCCTTTGCGGGCCGGGAGGAACGTCCATGAACCACGACACCTACCTCAACAGCTACCTTGCCGATATCCTTGCGACGGCCAAGAACGTGGCCGTCGTCGGCGCCTCGCCGGATGACAAGCGCCCCAGTCACTGGATCTCCGGCTTTCTGCTTGGCAAGGGCTATCACGTCTTCCCCGTCAATCCGCTGCATCGCGGCGAGCGCATCCTCGGGCAGCAGGTCTACGGATCGCTGGCGGAGATTCCGGAACCGGTTCATCTCGTCGATGTCTTCCGCCGCACGGAATGCCTGCCGGGCATCGTCGACGAGGTCCTGGCAATGTCGCCCCGGCCCTTCGCGATCTGGTGTCAGCTCGGGATCCGGGATGATGCGGCGGCCGAAAAGGCAGAGGCAGCAGGCATCAGCATGGTCATGAACCGCGCGCTGGTGTCCGAATACCCGCTTGTCTATGAGCGGCTGCATCCGGGCTCGGCGCAAGGTCATGCAGCCTAATACGCTCAGGCGATTCAGAAGCGGATGATCGGTTTTCCAAACCCGAATCGACGCGTCTCCGGATCGTAGTCCTGGCAGTTGAGCACCGGGCACCAGGCGGCATCGCGCGTCGGCACATAGGCGCGCTCGGCATATTCATGCGGATCGCACATGGCGCTGCGTGTGACATAGCGGTCGTAGAGCGTCATGCCTTTCACGCGCGTCGACGGGTAGCGCAGAATGACCGCGCCTTCGTTCAAGACGCGCTGCCGGACCTGGTCGCAGGTGAGCGCCGTGGAGTTGTAGCGCGAAATTGCGAGTGCCGGCTGGGCAAGCAGCAGGGCTGCGATGGTTGTGATGGCAAGCTGTGTCGGGCGCATGGCGGTCCTCCTTGAGACGGCAGATCAACGTGTGGCCGGGCAGGGCGGTTCCGCCTTGTTGTCGACGGCGGCCACACCATTTAATCCTGATCTAGCGAGATGAGGAGACAGACATGGCCGATCACGATCACTACAGCGCGGATGACCTGCGGGACATCCTCGGAAGCGTTCGAACGATCGCGTTGCTCGGCGCGTCTCCAAAGCCGGATCGACCGAGCTTCGGCGTCATGCGTTTCCTTCTGTCGAAGGGCTACACGGTGTATCCGATCAATCCGGGCCAGGCTGGCAAGGAAATTCTCGGCCAGACCGTCTACGCCACAATGTCTGACATTGCTGAACCGATCGATATGGTCGACGTCTTTCGGGCACCGGAATACCTGGGCGAGGTGGTCGCAGAAACGCTTGCCTTGCCGAACCGGCCCAAGGTCATCTGGGGTCAGCTTACGGTCCGCGACGATGAAGCCGTCAAGCCGGCCGAAGAGGCTGGCATCCGCGTGGTCATGGACCGCTGCCCGGCGATCGAAATCCCCAGGCTCGGGCTCTGACGCGTTAGGCGCCGACCAGCAAGTCCGGATTGGCGCGCAGCGCGTTCAGCGTATCGGCATTGCCGCAATAGTCGACAAAGGTTTGCTCGGCCTTGCCCTGGTGCAGGTGCGCCCGGCAGGTATCCTTGGATGAACACTGCGCACAGGTCACCTGCATGTCGCGGAACAGGCGACGCATGCGGTACTCCATCTCTGCCGGATCGATGTTCAAGGCCCGCATCATCGCCGGCATTTCGTCGGCGGCATGCGGGCCTGCCTTCACGAGCGCAAGCAACTGATGGCTGCTGATGCCGCAGTCGTCTGCGAGCGCATCGACTTCGGCATCGGATAAGGCGGCAAGCATGTCGCTTTCATTGGCGGTTTCGAAACCCTGGGCGAACCAGGAGAGGATTTGCTGCACGGTGTGGCGGACCGGATCGGCGATCGTGAGTGTCATGCGTCTCTCCTTTAACTGCGAAGAGCATGCCAGCACGACGGACGACCGCATTGACCTCGATCAAGTATGAATTTCCCGATCACCCCCGCACTTTGGAATAATCCGGGCTGACATCGGGCGGCGACTGATTATGATCCGGCCCGAAGTCACATAGGGAGGACCAAATAATGTCGGAGAACAATCCGGGTTTCGCCACGCTCGCAATCCATGCCGGCGCCCAGCCGGACCCCACCACGGGCGCGCGGATCACGCCGATCTACCAGACCACGGCTTACGTCTTCAACGACAGCGATCATGCCGCAAATCTCTTTGCCCTCAAGGAGTTCGGCAATATCTACACCCGCATCATGAACCCCACCCAGGGCGTTCTGGAAGAGCGGATCGCAGCCCTAGAGGGCGGCACGGCAGCACTCGCTGTGGCCTCAGGTCACGCGGCCCAGCTCCTGATCTTCCACTCTCTGATGCAGCCCGGCGACAACTTCGTTGCGGCGAAGAAGCTCTATGGTGGCTCGATCAACCAGTTCGGCCATGCCTTCAAGAATTTCGGCTGGCAGGTCCGCTGGGCAGACCCTGCTGCCCCCGAGAGCTTCGCCGCCCAGATCGATGACAAGACCAAGGCCGTCTACATCGAAAGCTTGGCCAATCCCGGCGGCACCTTCGTCGATATCGAAGCCATCGCCGAGGTCGCCCATCGCCACGGTCTGCCGCTGATCGTCGACAACACCATGGCGAGCCCCTACCTGATCCGCCCGCTGGAGCATGGCGCCGACATCATCGTCCATTCCGTCACCAAGTTCCTTGGCGGCCACGGCAATTCCATGGGCGGTGTCATCGTTGATGGCGGTACATTCGACTGGTCTGCAAAACCCGGCAAGTATCCGATGCTGTCTGAGCCACGCCCGGAATATAACGGCGTCGTCCTGCACCAGACCTTCGGCAATTTCGCCTTCGCGATCGCCTGCCGTGTCCTTGGCCTGCGAGATCTTGGACCAGCCATCGCGCCGATGAACGCCTTCCTGCTGCTGACCGGCATTGAGACGCTGCCGCTGCGCATGCAGCGTCATTGCGACAACGCCATGAAGGTCGCAACCTGGCTGAAGAGCCACCCGAAGGTCGCCTGGGTCAATTATGCCGGCTTGGCCGACGATCCGAACAACGCTTTGCAGAAGCGCTACTCGCCGAAGGGCGCCGGGTCCGTCTTCACCTTCGGCATCAAGGGCGGGCTTGAAGCCGGCAAAGCGCTGGTCGGTGGCTTGAAGCTCTTCTCGCACCTGGCCAACATCGGCGACACCCGCTCGCTGATCATCCATCCGGCGTCGACGACCCACGCCCAGCTCTCTGAAGCCCAGCAGATCGCAGCCGGTGCCGGACCTGACGTCGTCCGCTTGTCCATCGGCATCGAGGACGCCGAAGACATTATCGCCGATCTTGAGCAGGCGCTGGCCTCGGCCTGATCTGTCCTTTGAGCGGCGGTGCAAAACACCGCCGCTCGTTCACCTGGAGACCATGATGAGCCTGTCCCTGCCATTCGATCCCTCCACCGTCACGCCGGAAGAGGGCGCTCCCGCCACCGATCGCTTGATTTCAGGCGACCCACGCTTCATCACCTGGAACATCGAGGAAGCGGACGGCGGCATCTATGCCGGTATTTGGCAGTCGACGCCGGGCAAGTGGCGGATCGTCTACGATGAATGGGAGTACTTCCACATTCTCGAAGGCCACTCTGTTGTCACCGAGGATGGCGGCGAGCCCGTTCACTTGAAGGCCGGTGATCGCCTGATCCTCAGACCCGGCTTCAAGGGAACCTGGGAAGTCCTTGAAACGACTCGCAAGGACTACGTCATCCGGCTCTAGCTCGCGGCCTTGAGCCGGGTCGCTGCCGCCTCATGCTCTGCTGCCATCGTGGCATCTTCGGCTGACACCTTCTGGATGCTGGCACGATCGCCGATCCGGTCCATGTAAGCCTGGAAGACCGGGCGCGCCTCGACGAGCCCGAACATCGTCGTCCAGCGCAGCGCGATCCCCCAGAGCAGATCCGCAGCCGTGAACCGCTCGCCGAGCAGGTAGGGGCCTGTTTTCAGCGTCTCTTCCAGCATGTCGATCAGCGAATCGTAGCTGGCATAGGGGGTTTCGTTCATCGAGCCCGGCTCGCGTTTCATGAAGCGATCGACGACTGCCGGTTCGAAGCAACTGCCATAGATGAAGAGCCAGCGCAGATAAGCGCCGCGATCCGGGTCCATGAGGGCAGGGGCAAGCCCCGCTTCGGGGTAGAGATCAGCGAGATAGAGGTAGATTGCGCCCTGTTCGGTAACCATCGTATCGCCGACTCGCACCGCCGGCACCTTGCCGAGCGGGTTGATCGCGAGATAGGCGGGCTGGCGCTGCTCGCCCGTCTTCATGTTCAGCACATGCAGATCGTAAGGCACCTTCAGTTCCTCGAGTAACACGCGCGCACCGGTGGCGCGGGTCTGGGGTGAGTAGAAGAGGGTGATTGATCGTGTCTGCGTCATTGGACGTCTCCCTTTCGAAAATGATCACGCCATAAGGCGATGAAGGGAGATTGCGCCACCATACCTGTCAGATTGTGTCAGGTTGGTTTAGCATAGTGGTCGAAACGAGGAATTTTCGATGCGGGCGAGCCGGCTCATCAACATACTCACGACGCTGCAGGCGAAGGGGCTGGTGACCGCCGAGGCGCTGGCCGACGAAAACGACGTCTCGGTGCGCACCATCTACCGCGATATCGATGCCCTCTCGCTGTCGGGTATCCCCGTCTACAGCGAACGCGGCTCCGATGGTGGCTACCGGCTGCTGGACGGCTACCGCGTTCGTCTGAACGGCCTCACGCCCGCCGAGGCCGAGGCCATGTTTCTGTCCGGCATTCCCGGTGCGGCTGCCGATCTCGGCCTGGGATCCCTGATGGCTGGCGCTCAGAAGAAGCTGACAGCCGCCTTGCCGGAAGATCTGCGCGAAAGCGCCCGCCGCATGCAGGAGAAGTTCCATCTCGACGCGCCCGCCTGGCTCGCCGAAGGGGAGCAGCCGGTCTACCTGCAGGCCATTGCCGATGCGGTCTGGAACTCCAAGCGCATCCGCATGCGCTATCGCTCGTGGAAGGCGGAAAAGAACCGTGAGGCCGAACCGCTCGGCATCGTCATGAAGGGCGGAGCCTGGTATCTTGCCGCCCGCGTCGACGGCACTGTCCGCACCTACAGGATCTCGCGTGTCCTCGACCTGATCGTCACCGAAGAGCGTTTCGATTGGCCGAAAGATTTTGACCTCGCCGCCTATTGGACCGAAAACACGCGGCGCCTCGAACTCGAGCTCTACCCGAACTCGGCAGTGATCCGGCTCTCGGCCTGGGGACTAAAAGAGCTGGAGCACATGGCGCCACCCTATGTGCGCGCCAATCTCGAATTGCTGGGAGAGCCTGACGAGTATGGCTGGCAGACGGTCCGCCTGCCAGTGGCGCATGAGCGCATGGCCGTCTCCGAAATGCTGAAGCTCGGAACGGAAGCCGAGGTCCTCGACCCGCCAGAATTGCGGCTCGCCATGCGGCGGGCCGTCGAAGCGCTGATGGTCCGCTACGCCGAGCCGACTGCCCTCACCAGGTAAGATCGAGCCGCTCCAGCCCGTGGAAGTGATAGACGTCCTTGACGGTGGGCGTCTCTGCAATCTTCAGCCCCGGCAAGCGCTTGAAGAGCAGCGGCAGCACGATGTTGAGCTCGAGCCTGGCGAGCGGAGCTCCGATGCAGAAATGAATGCCTGCGCCGAAGGAGAGATTGGCCCCTTCCTCGCGCGAAGGCTTGAAGGCGAGTGGTTCGGGGAATTTCTGCGGATCGAGATTGGCCGCAGCCAGGATCAGGCTCACCTTGTCGCCACGCTGAAAGCTGACGCCGTCGATCTCGCAGGGCTCCAGACACCAGCGCTGGAAGATATGCACCGGCGCACAGATGCGAAGTGTTTCCTCGACGGTCCGCTCGGTCGTCTTCTCGTCGGAAAACAGCGTTGAGGGATCGATGCCGCTGTCGAGGATCACGCGCACCGAGTTGCCGATCTGGTGCACGGTCGCTTCATGGCCGGCATTGAGCAGCACGATCGTTGTCGAGATCAGCTCGTCCTCGGTGAGGAACTGGCCCTTGTGCTCGGTGTGGATCATGTGGCTCAAGAGATCGTCGCTCGGATTGGCGCGGCGCTCGGCAATCACTGTCCGAACATAATCCGCAAATTCCTTCGCCGAGCGGTCTGCGGCTTCCTCGTCTGCACGCGTCCGCTTGAACATGTACATGCCGACATAGTCGTGGCTCCATTTGAGGAGCTGTGGTCCCATGTCCTCGGGGATGCCGATCATCCGCGCGATCATCGTGACCGGGATGATGTCGGCAAAGGTCGACAGAAGCTCGGTCTTTCCATCCTTCTCGAAATCGTCGATCAGCCGGTTCGCGAGCAGTTCGATCTCAGGCGTCATCTTCTCGACATGGCGAGAGACAAAGGCGCGGTTGACGAGCGTCCTCAGGCGCGTGTGCTCCGGCGGCTCGATCTCGAGCAGGGAATGCTCCTCAGCCTTGTCGAAGTGACGGGTGTGCTCGGCCGGTTCCGGCATGCCGAGCTCCTCGCGGGTCGCGATATGCAGGATCTGCCGGCCAAAGCGGCGGTCGCGCAAAAGCGCGTTCACATGGTCATAGCCGGTGAAGAACCATTGCTTCTGTTCCTCCCAGTAGAAGGTCGGACAGCTGTCATGCAGGGCCGCATAGGTGCGGTTCGGATCGCTGTAGAAGGCCGGATCGCGGGCGTCGAGGGAGACCCGACGGGTGGCGGGGTCGATGGAAAGGAAGGATGTCTGTGTCATGCGTTCTGTTTATCCTTTGCATTCCCGCGCGCAAGGGGAAGCGGATGCGCTCAGTCGTCCAGCTTGTGGGCAACGGCAGAGATGCGTTTCAGAATGGCCACCTGTCGGCTCGCCTGCCGATCGACCTCTACCTGTATGTTGTCTTCGCGCGCTGGCGGCACGGTCACGGTGTGATTGCCCGAGCGCAGCGAGGTGCGGTTTCTCCCTTGCGCCTTGGCCGTGTAAAGCGCGAGATCGGCCTCGGACAGGAGCTTGTCCAGATCTGCGTCGCGCAGAGAACTGGTCGCGATGCCGACGCTGGTGGTGACAGAGATCGCCTCGTCTTCGGTCGGGATGCTGCGATCTGCCAGCGCCAGCCGCACGGTCTCGGCGAACAGCGCCGCATCCCTTGGTTCCGAAATCGCGAGGACTGCGGCAAATTCTTCACCGCCGGTCCGCGCGAAAACCGCACGCTGCGGCAGAAGCGACCGGCAGACTTCGGCAAATTCCCGCAGGACCCGGTCACCGACCGTATGACCGTGCCGGTCGTTGATTTGCTTGAAATGATCGAGGTCGAAGATCAGGACTGCCAGTGTGTTGAGGGGGGAGCTTTCCACAAGCCCCTGATAGGCCTCGGAAAAGCCACGCCGGTTGAGCGCGCCGGTCAGTGGATCTGTCCTGACCAGTGCCTGCAGCTGTTCCTGGGAACGGTCCATTGTAATCTTGGCGAGTATCACGACCGAGGTCACAAAGCCGATGACCGCGAGCGTTCCTATCCACATGGAGAAATAGTTGTCGGCAAAGCTCGTGGGGCGCTGGAAAATGACGAACGCGGCAAAACCCAGCGTCACCGCAGATTGACCACCCCAGATGCAGACAAGCAGGGCGCGATCGCGGTGGGAGCTGAAATGCGCGCGCGCGGCGATGAAGGCCAGCGTCGCGAATCCGATGGCGGCGGCCACATTGTAAAGCGAGACCCTAAAGGCGAACTCCATCCGGATGAAGGGTGCGAGGTTTCCGGCGAGCCAGACTACGGGCGGGATCCACAAAAGCCGCGGTGCCGGCCTGTGATCAAGGGCTGCGAGCCCCTTCACCCAGAGACTGAAGCCGAGGAGCGATATGGTGTTGGCCGTCTGGATCGAAACGAAATCGGGGATCTGTCCGCGCAGCGCGACCAGTCCAAGGCCACTTGCATGAAACAGGAATCCGGTGCCGAACCATAAGAAGTGTTTCTGGTCACGGGCGTGCCACCAGATGGCCATGAGCAGAATCGCGAGCGTGCTGGCCTGGATGACCCAGAGCAAAAACGCGGTCTTGACGTCAATCACGATGCAATTCCTGAAACGAATTCGGCAGTCTATCGCTGCAGAATGGGCCAAGCAGGTTAAGCAGTCACTATGAAAACGTGCAGAATCCTGCCCCGGCCAGGAATTGAGCAAAGGCCAGACTTACCGAAATTTCACCATGTTAGCCGTTTCTTGTGTATGGATATCGCGCCATGGCACTCAGCCGTCCGTCGAGCCGGCCGAAAGCCAGGATCTCCAGCAGGGAGCGCATCGCGACCATTAAGGATATCCGGTCCTCGTGTCTTGAATGTCTGGGTGCGGACACTCTATGTAGGGATTGACAAAGATTACGTGATTCCCGCCACCGGATGTGCCGGGGAGAGGCTGAAAAGGACCGACATGAGAAATCCCGTTGATACCGCTCTCGCTCTGGTGCCGATGGTCGTCGAGCAGACCAACCGTGGCGAGCGCTCCTACGACATCTTTTCTCGACTGCTGAAGGAGCGGATCATCTTCCTGACGGGGCCGGTCGAAGACACCATGGCCTCGCTCGTCTGTGCCCAGCTTCTCTTCCTTGAGGCCGAGAACCCGAAGAAGGAAATCGCCATCTACATCAATTCGCCGGGCGGTGTCGTCACCTCCGGCATGGCGATCTACGACACGATGCAGTTCATCCGTCCTGCCGTGTCGACGCTTTGCATCGGCCAGGCCGCTTCGATGGGCTCTTTGCTCCTCGCTGCAGGCGAGAAGGGCATGCGCTTTGCCACCCCGAACTCGCGGATCATGGTTCACCAGCCTTCCGGCGGCTTCCAGGGGCAGGCCTCCGACATCGAGCGCCATGCTCGTGACATCATTAAGATGAAGCGTCGCCTGAACGAGGTCTATGTCAAGCATACGGGCAAGACGTATGACGAAGTCGAGAACACGCTTGATCGTGACCACTTCATGGAATCGAGCGAAGCCAAGGAATGGGGTCTGATCGACCGTATCCTGACCTCGCGCGCTGAAATGGAAGGCGCTGCACCGTCGGCGTGACCCTTGTTGCGGATGCCGGTATCGGACCGATGCCGGCAGACGTGATGGCACCCGGGGTTTAAAGTCGACGCAAAAGCGCTAATAGTAGGATTAAGGCTATGTTGAATCTTTGTGACATAGTCTGCCGAGACTGAGAGTTTTCGTTGCCGCCGCTCCGACAAGGTCGGATCGGCTAGTAGCTCCGGATCGGAAGAGGTTTTCACCAAAGGCGGCGGTGGAAGCTGAACAGTGTGAGTGACCGCCCTGCCGTGACTGCGGTGGCGCGGCGTGCTGGAAGGATAAAGACATGAGCAAAGTCAGCGGAAGCAACGGCGGTGACTCCAAGAATACCCTTTATTGTTCCTTCTGCGGCAAGAGCCAGCACGAGGTCCGCAAGCTGATTGCCGGACCGACGGTGTTCATCTGCGATGAATGCGTCGAACTCTGCATGGATATCATCCGCGAAGAGAATAAGTCTTCGATGGTCAAGTCTCGTGACGGCGTTCCCACGCCGCAGGACATCATCAAGATCCTCGACGAATACGTGATCGGTCAAAAGCAGGCGAAGAAGATCCTCGCTGTGGCCGTGCACAACCACTACAAGCGCCTTTCGCACGCCTCCAAGGGCGGCGACGTGGAACTGGCGAAGTCGAACATCATGCTCGTCGGCCCGACCGGCTGCGGCAAGACCTATCTTGCCCAGACGCTTGCCCGCATCATCGACGTGCCCTTCACCATGGCGGATGCCACGACTCTGACCGAAGCCGGTTATGTCGGTGAAGACGTCGAAAACATCATCCTGAAGCTCCTGCAGTCGGCAGATTACAACGTCGAGCGCGCCCAGCGCGGCATCGTCTACATCGACGAAGTCGACAAGATCTCCCGCAAGTCGGACAATCCCTCGATCACCCGCGACGTATCGGGCGAGGGCGTCCAGCAGGCGCTTCTGAAGATTATGGAAGGCACGGTCGCGTCCGTTCCTCCGCAGGGTGGCCGCAAGCATCCGCAGCAGGAATTCCTGCAGGTGGATACGACCAACATCCTGTTCATCTGCGGCGGCGCCTTTGCCGGCCTCGACAAGATCATATCCGCCCGCGGCGAAAAGACCTCGATCGGTTTTGGCGCAACGGTGAAGGCGGAAGATGATCGCCGCGTCGGCGAAGTTCTGCGTGAACTCGAGCCGGAAGATCTCGTCAAGTTCGGCCTCATCCCGGAATTCATCGGGCGTCTGCCAGTCTTGGCGACGCTTGAAGACCTGGACGAAGATGCACTGATCCAGATCCTGTCCGAGCCGAAGAACGCCCTTGTGAAGCAGTACCAGCGCCTGTTCGAAATGGAGGACGTCGAACTGTCCTTCCACGAGGACGCGCTTCGCGAGATTGCCCGCAAGGCGATCACCCGCAAGACCGGTGCCCGTGGCCTTCGTTCGATCATGGAAAAGATCCTGCTCGACACGATGTTCGAACTGCCGGAACTGGAAGGCGTCCGCGAAGTCGTCATCTCCGACGACGTCGTCAACGGCAATTCCCGCCCGCTCTACATCTATGCCGATCGCCAGGAAGAGAAGGCCAACGCTTCCGCCTGATCGTGTCGGATCGATTGCAGCGAAAAGCCCGCCCTTGTGGCGGGCTTTTCCGTTTCGGGCGATCTTTTTTGGTGCTGCCTGTGGTTATCTCCGGAGCCCTTGTCCATTTACGGTATTCGCTGTTGTCAGGCCCGTCGATTGGGCTAGAACAGGGGCGAGTGAACGCTTGAGTTCGGCGTCGCCGTTACCGCGTATCCGCGTTCCCGATCATCCATGCGACGACCGGCTGCCTTTCAGGCGACGAAGTGACGCGCATGGTTCGCATCAGGTCCGCAATGTAGTGTGAAAGCGGGCAGGTTCTGTCATGCTGATGTCACAGATTCGGCGCGGGCACAGGCGGCAGGCTTGAATTGGCGGGAGCGCCACTCCACTTGTTGGAGGATCGAAAAATATGCCTGATGCCTCTTTTGGGTCGGCATGGAGTCCCGGTTTCCCCGGGACGTTTGAAAGGAAGTGAAATGACGAATACGTCAGCTGCAAACGAGGTGAACACCTATCCGGTGCTGCCTCTGCGCGACATCGTGGTGTTTCCTCACATGATCGTTCCGCTGTTCGTCGGTCGTGAAAAGTCCATTCGCGCTCTGGAAGAGGTGATGGGCTCCGACAAGCAGATCATGCTGGCCACCCAGATCAACGCAAGCGACGATGATCCGGCCCCGGACGCCATTTACGAAGTCGGTACTGTTGCCAACGTCCTGCAGCTGCTGAAGCTGCCAGATGGCACCGTGAAGGTGCTGATCGAAGGCCGTGCACGCGCCAAGGTCGAAAGCTACACCGGCCGCGAAGATTACTACGAAGCCAAGGCGAGCATCCTCGCCGAGCCGGCAGAAGATGCGGTCGAGATCGAGGCCCTGTCCCGCTCCGTGGTTTCCGAGTTTGAAAACTACGTCAAGCTGAACAAGAAGATTTCGCCTGAGGTCGTCGGCGCCGCGAGCCAGATCGAGGATTACTCGAAGCTCGCCGATACGGTTGCTTCGCATCTCTCCATCAAGATCACCGAAAAGCAGGAAATGCTGGAAACGGTGAGCGTGAAGACGCGTCTGGAAAAGGCGCTCGGCTTCATGGAAGGCGAGATCTCGGTTCTCCAGGTCGAGAAGCGTATCCGCTCGCGCGTCAAGCGCCAGATGGAGAAGACGCAGCGCGAATACTACCTCAACGAACAGATGAAGGCGATCCAGAAGGAACTCGGCGACGGTGAAGACGGCCGTGACGAGATGGCCGAACTGGAAGAGCGCATCGCCAAGACCAAGCTTTCCAAGGAAGCCAAGGAAAAGGCCGATGCCGAGCTGAAGAAGCTGCGTCACATGAGCCCGATGTCGGCGGAAGCCACCGTCGTGCGCAACTATCTCGACTGGCTGCTGGGGCTTCCCTGGGGCAAGAAGTCCAAGGTCAAGATCGACCTCAACGCGGCTGAAAAGACCCTCGACGAGGACCATTTCGGTCTCGACAAGGTCAAGGAACGCATCGTCGAGTATCTCGCCGTCCAGGCGCGTGCGACAAAGCTTAAAGGCCCGATCCTTTGCCTCGTTGGCCCTCCGGGCGTCGGCAAGACCTCGCTCGCCAAGTCGATCGCCAAGGCAACCGGCCGTGAATACGTGCGCATGGCGCTCGGTGGTGTGCGTGACGAAGCCGAAATCCGTGGTCACCGCCGCACCTATATCGGCTCGATGCCCGGCAAGATCGTGCAGTCAATGAAGAAGGCCAAGAAGTCCAACCCGCTCTTCCTGCTCGACGAGATCGACAAAATGGGCATGGACTTCCGTGGCGATCCGTCTTCGGCCCTGCTCGAGGTGCTGGATCCGGAACAGAACTCGACCTTCATGGACCACTATCTCGAAGTGGAATATGACCTGTCGAACGTCATGTTCGTGACGACCGCCAACACGCTGAATATCCCGGGTCCGCTGATGGACCGTATGGAGATCATTCGTATTGCCGGTTACACCGAGGATGAGAAGCTTGAGATCGCCAAGCGGCACCTGCTGCCGAAGGCGATCAAGGAACATGCCCTGCGGCCGGAGGAATTCTCCGTTGCCGACTCGGCGATCCTGGCGATCATCCAGCAGTACACCCGCGAAGCTGGCGTTCGCTCCTTCGAACGCGAACTGATGAAGCTTGCCCGTAAGGCCGTCACCGAAATCATCAAGGGTAAGGTGACCTCGGTTGCCGTGACCGGTGAGAACATCAACGAATATCTGGGCGTCCCGCGCTTCCGCCACGGCGAAGCCGAGGGCGAAGACCAGGTGGGCGTTGTCACGGGGCTGGCCTGGACGGAAGTGGGCGGCGAACTGCTGACAATCGAAGGCGTGATGATGCCCGGCAAGGGCCGCATGACGGTCACGGGCAACCTGAAGGAAGTGATGAAGGAATCGATTTCCGCTGCGGCATCCTATGTCCGTGCGCGCGCCGTCGATTTCGGCATCGAGCCTCCGCGCTTCGACAAGTCAGACATCCACGTTCACGTTCCGGAAGGCGCAACCCCGAAGGACGGTCCGTCCGCCGGTATCGCCATGGCAACCGCCATCGTCTCGATTATGACCGGCATTCCGGTCTCGAAGGATGTCGCGATGACTGGCGAAGTCACACTGCGTGGTCGCGTCCTGCCGATCGGTGGCCTCAAGGAAAAGCTGCTCGCAGCACTTCGTGGTGGCATCAAGAAGGTTCTGATCCCGGAAGAGAACGCCAAGGATCTGGCAGACATCCCGGACAACGTGAAGAACAACATGGAGATCATCCCTGTGTCCCGTATGGGCGAGGTGATCCGTCATGCTCTGGTTCGCGTGCCTGAACCGATTGAATGGGACGGAACCGTCGAAACGCCGGCAATCGGCGTGGTTGATGGAACCGACGAAACCGGTGCAACAGTCGCTCACTGAGGCAATTCTGCCATAAGTGAGCCACAAAGCTCCAAAACCGACAAAAAGGCTGGCATTTTTGCCAGCCTTTTTTGTGAAAAGCCGCTTAAAAGGCTTGTTTTCCGGGGCTTTCGGGTGCTTTTGAGTTGCGAAGGGCAGAAGCTTTCGTATTCTCCGCCCGACTTAATCATTTGAGTCGTTTCATACCAATCAGAAAGGGTGGAAACATGAACAAGAACGAACTCGTATCCGCGGTCGCCGAGAAGGCTGGCCTCACCAAGGCTGACGCTGCCTCTGCCGTTGATGCCGTTTTTGAAACGGTCCAGGCTGAACTGAAGAACGGCGGCGACATTCGTCTCGCTGGCTTCGGCGCCTTCACCGTCGCCCGTCGCGAAGCCTCCAAGGGCCGCAATCCGTCCACCGGCGCTGAAGTCGATATCCCGGCTCGCAACGTGCCGAAGTTCACGGCCGGCAAGGGCCTGAAGGACGCTGTCAACAGCTGATCCGTCGTGACCGTCGCCACCCTTCGGTGCCGATGGTCAGCTGACACCCTGGTTAGCCCGGCCTCTGTGCCGGGCTTTCTTTTTGCGCTCTTGCGCTGCAGCATGGGCTGTCATATTTCTGTTGCGCCGGATTGTCCGGCATTCGTTCTCAGGGCGGGGTGAAACTCCCCACCGGCGGTAAGGAGGAAACTCCAAGCCCGCGAGCGCCTGGTCTTCTCTAAGGGAAGGGCAGGGTCAGCAGATCCGGTGTAACTCCGGAGCCGACGGTTAAAGTCCGGATGAAAGAGAATGAGGTCAGGCTGTGCCCTGCATCCGCGTCACGCGGATCAGTTGGGCGTTGCTGCGCAGGTCCGTGCCCGTCCGGGCGCGGTTTTTCGTCGTCCTCATCTGTCCTGATTTGTGTTGGTCCTTTGGATAAGGAAAAATGACATGAATCAGAGCTCGGTTTCTGTTCTGCGTTCCCGGGCCGTTGTTGGTGCCGGTTTTATGGTTTTGGCAGGCGTTGCCTTTGCCATTCTCAATGTCGTCACCCAGTGGCTCTCGATGACGCTCGGCTTTCCGCCGGCTTCAACGGCCTTCTGGCAATATGGCTTCGCTCTTGTCCTCTCCCTTCCGCTGTTGTTCCGGCTCGGTTTGATGGCGATGAAGACCGCCTATCCCGTCCGCCACATCCTGCGCGTCCTGCTCGCGGCTTTCGGCGTCCAGGCCTGGGTGACGGGCCTTGCCACCGTGCCGATCTGGCAGGCGATCGCGCTCGTCATGACCTCGCCCTTCTTCATCATCATTGGTGCGCGGCTCTTTCTCGGCGAGACCGTCGGTCGCGATCGCTGGCTGGCGACCCTCACAGGCTTCGTTGGTGCGATGATCATCCTGCAGCCCTGGTCGGACAGCTTCACGCTCGCCGCGCTGCTGCCGGTTCTCTCTGCGCTTCTCTGGGGCGGTTCGTCGCTGATCATGAAGAACCTCACCCATTACGAGTCTCCGGAGACGGTGACCGTTTGGCTTCTCGTGCTGCTGACGCCGATCAACTTCGGCCTTGCTGCAGCATCCGGCTTTGCCATTCCTGAAGGTTCAGCGCTCTGGCTGCTTCTCGCCGCAGGTCTTTTGACGGCCATCGGCCAGTATCTGCTGACGCTCGCCTACAATGCGGCGGATGCCGCCTATGTTCAGCCCTTCGATGACCTGAAACTGCCGCTCAATGTTTTTGCCGGCTGGCTCGTCTTCGGCTATGCGCCGAGCGGCTATCTCTGGCTGGGCGCTCTTCTCATCCTCGGCGCATCACTCTTCCTGATGCTGCGCGAGGCTGGCAAGGAAGTTTCGCCTCAACCCTGAACCGATGAAAAGTGCGTTCATTCCCGCCTTGTCATTCGACTGTCATCGGACTGCCTCAGAACCCTCTTGTTCCATTTCTGGATACTGGAGGTTTCCCGATGACCCATGGTCTCTCCCGCGTCGCCCTGACGGCGGCGCTTTTTGCATCCGTGGCCCTGCCGGCCGCAGCCGAACAGGTTTTCAACCGTATTGCCGCTTTCCCGGTCGCCACCAATCTGCCGGCTGACAAGGACAAGCTTTCCACCACCTCGGCCGAGATCATCACGGCCTCGGAAGACGGCAATACCCTGATCTATTCCGACAGCCCGCTCGGCGGCATCGGCTTCATCGACATCACGGACGCCAAGGCGCCGAAGGCCGCCGGTGTGCTGATGATGGACGGCGAACCGACTTCTGTTTCCGTCGCCGGTGGCAAGGTTCTCGTCGGCGTCAACACGTCCGAGAGCTTCACCAACCCGTCGGGCAAGCTCGCGATCGTCGACATCGCCGGCAAGACCGTCGAGGGCACCTGCGACATCGGCGGTCAGCCGGATTCGGTTGCTGTTGCCAAGGACGGCTCTTTCGTCGCGATCGCCATCGAGAACGAGCGTGACGAAGACGTCAACGACGGCGCCCTGCCGCAGATGCCGGCCGGTGACCTCGTCATCATCTCGCTGAAGGATGGCGTTGCCGATTGCGGCACCATGAAGCGCGTCGCATTGACCGGTCTCGCCGAAGTCGCCCCAGAAGATCCGGAGCCGGAATTCGTTTCGGTCAACAGCCTCGGCGAAATCGCCGTCACGCTGCAGGAAAACAACTACATTGCCATCGTCGACGGCAAGACCGGCGAAGTGAAGAGCCACTTCTCCGCCGGTACGGTCGATCTGACGGGCATCGACACCAAGTCGGATGGCGCGCTGAAGTTCACCGGCACCAAGGACGGCGTTCCGCGCGAGCCCGACGCCGTGAAGTGGCTCGATGACAATCGTCTTGTCATCGCCAATGAAGGCGCCTGGAACGGCGGTTCACGCGGTTTCACCATTTTCGACAAGACCGGCAAGGTCGCCTACGAAGCCGGCGCCTCGCTCGAAATGGCGATCGCCCAGATCGGCCACTTCCCGGACAAGCGCGCCCGTTCCAAGGGCGTCGAGCCGGAAGGCCTGGAAGCCGCAACCTTCGGCGACCAGAACTATTTCTTCGTTCTCGCCGAGCGTTCCTCGATTGCCGCCGTCTACAAGGACACGGGCGCCGAGCCTGAACTCACCCAGCTCCTGCCGTCGGGCGTCTCGCCGGAAGGCGCAGTCGCCATCCCATCGCGCAACCTTCTGGTAACCGCCAACGAAGTTGATCTCGGTGAAGACGGTGGCGCGCGCTCTCACGTCATGCTCTATGAACTGGCTGAAGGTACGCCCGCCTATCCGATGATCCAGTCGGCCATGGTCGATGGCGCACCGATCGGTTGGGGCGCTCTCTCTGGCCTCGTCGGCGATGCCGAGAAGGTCGGCACGCTCTATGCCGTCAACGACAGCTTCTACGCCATGCAGCCGACGATCTTCACGATCGATGCAACGCAGAAGCCGGCTGTCATCACCTCAGCCCTGCCGATCACCCGCGGTGGCGCTGCGGCCCAGAAGCTCGACCTGGAAGGTATCACGCTCGACGGCAAGGGCGGCTTCTGGCTGGCTTCCGAAGGCGATGCTGCCAAGCTCGTCGGCCACGGCCTCTACAATGTCGACGCCAAGGGCGAGATCAAGGCCGAGATCGGCTTGCCGGTCGAACTCCTGGCCAGCCAGACCCGCTTCGGTCTCGAAGGCATCACCTCTGTCGGCACCGGCGACGACATGACGCTCTGGATGGCCGTTCAGCGCGGATGGGGCGATGACGAGAAGGGCTCGGTGAAGCTCCTCTCCTACAACCCGAAGTCCAAGGAATGGGGTGCCGTTCGTTATCCGCTGGAAGCGGCTGGCGAAGGCTGGGTCGGTCTGTCGGAAATCACCGCCCATGGCGACCACGTCTATATCGTCGAGCGCGACAACCAGATCGGCGATAACGCCAAGCTCAAGAAGCTCTACCGCGTCGCGATTGCCGATCTGAAGCCCGCCAAGATCGGTGAAGAGCTCCCGACGGTTGCGAAGGAACAAGTCCATGACTTCATCCCGGACCTGAAGGCCGCCACCAATGGCTATGTCGTCGACAAGCTCGAAGGCTTCGCCTTCGACGCATCGGGCAAGGCCTTTGCCGTGACCGACAATGACGGCGTGGATGACTCGTCTGGCGAGACCCTGTTCTGGGAAGTGAACCTTCAGGGCACCAACTGATCGAAAGATCGGGCCAGCTGAAACAGAAGAGGCCGGGTGATCGCTCACCCGGCCTCTTTTCATGTCGTCACCGGTGCGGATTACCAGCGATGATGCACATGCGGTGCGATCAGCCGCTCATAGACCTCGCGCGACGCCGCCATGACATCGGCAGAAAGCGCTGCAAGGTCCGAGGCCGCCGCATTGGCCTTGGCCTGCTCGCCATTGCGGGCGCCGGGAATGACGACCGTGACGGCCTCATGCATCAGGATCCAGCGGAGTGCAAACTGCGCCATGGAGGTGCCAGCTGGCACCAGCTTGCGCACTTCCTCGACGGCCGCGAGCCCCGTCTCGAATGGCACGCCGGCAAAGGTCTCGCCCACGTCGAAGGCTTCGCCATTGCGGTTGAAGTTGCGGTGGTCTTCCGCCGCAAACTGCGTGGCTGCGGTGATCTTGCCCGAAAGCAGGCCGCTTGCCAGCGGTACGCGGGCGATGACCGCGACGTTGCGGCGCCTGGCCTCCTGGAAGAAGAGGGCAGCCGGGCGCTGGCGGAACATGTTGAAGATGATCTGCACCGAAACGACGCCCGGATACTCGATTGCCTTCAGCGCTTCCTCGACCTTTTCGACCGAGACGCCGTAATGCTTGATCTTGCCGGCCTTGCGGATCTCTTCCAGCCCCTCGAACATCTCCTGGCGATAGTAAACGTCGGTCGGTGGGCAATGCAGCTGCACCAGATCGAGAGTATCGATTTCGAGGTTCTTCAGCGACCGATCGATGAAGGCTTCTATATTCGCCTTGGTATAGCCATCGGCCACATGCGGGTTGAGCCTCCGACCGGCCTTGGACGCCACCATCGGCCGCTTGCCGCCACGCGCCTTCAGCACCTCGGCAATGATTTTTTCCGACCGACCGTCGCCATAGACGTCGGCGGTATCGATAAAGGTCATGCCGGCATCAAGGGCCGCATTGAGCGCCGCCCGGCCGTCTGCCTCGGAGACTTCGCCCCAGGATCCGCCGATCTGCCAGGCGCCGAAGCCGATATCGCTGACGGTGAATTCCGTCCGGCCGAAGGAATGTTCTCTCATCGTGATGTCTCTCCCGTGATTGCGGTTTCGAGCTAGCAAGTGGGGCAGGGGGTGGCAAGCTTCAACCGCTCTAATCTCTTGAAGTGATCCGCTACCGCCGCCCATGCGAAATGGGAGGTGAAATTCAAACGCGAGCCCCGAATGCCCAAGACGATCCGCAAGGGCGATCTGCCCCAGAAAACCTGTCCCGTCTGCCGCAAACCGTTTGCCTGGCGCAAAAAGTGGGAGCGGGACTGGGACAATGTCGTCTACTGTTCGGAGCGCTGCCGCCGCACGGGCAAAACCGTTAACGCCGACAAGGCGTAGACCTTTCCAGAGAGTTCAGTGATCGGATCCCCATGACAGACCAGGCCCCGTCGTCGAAGCGCCTTGCTTTCTACGCGCTTCCCGCAATCCCGATGGCCGCCATTGCGCTGCCCTTCTACATCGTGGTGCCGACCTTCTACGCCGATCACTTCGCCCTGTCGCTCGCGACCATCGGCACGCTGCTGCTTGCCATCCGGCTGGTCGACGCGATCACCGATCCCCTGTTTGGCTGGCTGTCCGACCGTGTCCGCTCTCGCTATGGCCGCCGCCGTTTCTTCTTCGTCATCTCCACGCCGCTGACAGCGCTCGCCGCCTTCATGCTCTTCTGGCCACCTGAGGACGCGGGCGTCGGTTATCTCGCCTTCTGGGGCGTGGCGCTCTCCATCGGCGCCACCTGGTCGCTTTTGCCCTACACTGCCTGGGGGGCGGAGCTCGCGACCGGTTATCAGGCGCGGGTGAAGCTGTCGGCCTGGCGCGAGGGCGCCACTCTGATCGGCTCGCTGATCGCGATCACCCTGCCATTCGTCGGCGGCTTGGACACGGCAGCCGGCTTTCACGGCCTTGCCTGGGTCGCCGTCTTCATTGCCGTCGCGCTACCCTTAGCGGGACTGCTGGCGGTGGCCGTGGTGCCGGAACCGATCGATCTCTCACAGCGGAAGCTCTCGTTGCGGGAGGGCTTCCGGCATCTGCGCGCCAATGGTCCCTTCCTGCGACTGGTCAGCGCCTTCCTCTTGAACAGCTTTGCGAATGCGATCCCAGCTTCGCTCTTCATCTATTTCGTCGGCCAGCGTCTTGATGCGCCGGCCATGCAGGGGCCGCTGCTCTTCACCTATTTCCTCTGCGCCATCGCCGGCGTGCCGCTGGCAGTTGCCACCGCCAAGCGCCTCGGCAAGCACCGCGCCTGGTGCTACGCCATGATGCTCGCCTGTGCCGTCTTCTCGGTGACGGGTTTCCTTGGCGAGGGCGATGTGCTCGCCTTCACTGTGGTCTGCGTCGTGACCGGTCTTTTGCTCGGCTTCGATCTGACGCTGCCACCCGCGATCCAGGCCGACGTGATCGACAACGACACGGTTTCATCAGGCGAGCAGCGCTCCGGCCTTTACTTCGCCGCCTGGAGCTTCACCACCAAGCTTGCGGTGGCGCTCTCCGCCGGTGTCGTCTTCCCGCTCCTCGACCTTGCCGGCTTCATCGGCAGCCAGACGGCCACCCAAACGCCCGGTGCACTCACTGCACTGACGGCCCTCTACGCCTTCCTGCCGATCCTTCCCAAGCTCGCGGCCATCGCCTTGATGTGGAATTTCTCCCTCGACGAGGCGGCCCATCAGAAACTGCGCGCAAGCCTCGGCGCCTGAAACAAGACGATTCGCTATCCGATCACCCGTCGCTGCGACCTGGCGAGTGGCTGTCATCCAGTCGTCGTGTCTTTCGGTCACATGTGACGGCGTGAGGTTCAAGCTCGATTCTCTTCGGGAAGGGTGACGGATGCGCATTGTGATGATCGGTTCGGGATATGTGGGGCTTGTCTCCGGAGCCTGCCTGGCGGCGCTGGGTCATGACGTGGTCTGCGTCGACAAGAGCCGGGACAAGATCGAGGCGCTGCAGGCCGGCAAAGTGCCGATTTATGAGCCCGGTCTGGAGATCATCATCGCCGACAACTGTGCCGCCGGCCGCCTGAGCTTCTCCGGCGATCTCGTGGGACCGGTGGCGGCGGCCGATGCGGTCTTCATCGCGGTCGGCACGCCGTCGCGTCTCGTCGATGGTCACGCCGACCTCAGCCATGTCTACGCCGCCGCCCGCGAGATTGCTGCCGCTGCCACTGGTTTCACCGTCGTGGTCACCAAGTCCACCGTGCCCGTCGGCACGGGCGACGAGATCGAACGCATCTTCCGGGAAGAATTCCCGCAAAAGGTTATCGCCGTCGTCTCCAATCCCGAATTCCTGCGGGAAGGTGCGGCCATTTCCGATTTCCGCCGTCCGGATAGGATCGTGGTCGGCTCGGATGACGAACGGTCCACCGAGGTCATGCGCGACATCTATGAGGCGCTCGATCTCAAGGAGATGCCGCTCTATTTCTGCGAGCGCCGCACAGCCGAACTGATCAAATACGCCTCCAACGCCTTTCTCGCGATGAAGATCACCTTCATCAACGAAATGGCCGATCTCTGCGAAGAACTCGGCGCCGACGTGCAGAAGGTCGCCAAGGGGATGGGCATGGATCGCCGCATCGGTGACAAGTTTCTCCAGGCGGGTCCCGGCTTCGGCGGGTCCTGCTTCCCGAAGGATACGCTGGCGCTGGTGAAGACGGCCCAGGATTACGACCGGCCCTTGAAGCTGATCGAGACAACGGTCGCGATCAACGAAAACCGCAAGCGGGCCATGGGCCGCCGGGTGATTGCCGCCTGTGACGGCAGCGTGCGCGGCAAGCGAATCGGTGTCCTCGGCCTGACCTTCAAGCCCAATACCGACGACATGCGCGAGGCGCCGTCGATCGCCATCATCAGAACCCTGCTCGATGGCGGCGCGGATGTGCATGTCTACGATCCCGCAGGCATGGAGGCGGCGAGGGCGGTCCTCGGTGCGGTCAAATACCGACGCAACGCCTACGAGGTCGCAGAGGGTGCGGACGCCGTCGTTCTTGTGACCGAATGGGATCAGTTCAAGTCGCTGGATCTGCCGCGTCTGAAAGATCTGATGAAATCGCCTGTCGTCGTCGATCTGCGCAATGTCTTCGACGAAGACGAGATGATCGGCCATGGCTTCCAGCTCGTGCCGCTCGGTAAGCGTCCACGCTCTGCCTATCCGGCGCGCACCCTTTTCCATGCCGTTCCGCCCGAACTGGCCTGGAGCCCGCTGCTTTGGGGCGACGATGCACCGACAGGCCAGCTCGCCTGATCGCCTGACTGACGCGCCGTCCTCCTCGGCGCTTGACTTTAAGCGCCGTTCGTCGCTGTGCTGGCTTCAAACCGAGGCAGCAAACAGGTCGATGGATGGGCATGAACGAGACGGGCGGCACGGATGCCGACAATGGCAAGGGTGAGGGGGCACGCACCCGGGGCTCCGGCACCGAATCGGTCTACAAGGCGCTGCGCCACGAAATCCTGACCATGGAGCGCCCGCCCGGCAGTCCGCTCGATGAGACGCGCCTCTCCGAACATTTCGGCATGTCGCGCACCCCGATTCGCGAGGCCCTTCTGCGGCTTACCTCGGACGGCCTGGTCACCAGTCTGCCGAATCGCAACACGATTGTCGCGGTCATCGACTTCTCCAGCTTGCCCACCTATTTCGAGGCGCTCTGCCTGATGTATCGCGTGACGACCCGTGGCGCCGCAAAGCGTTCCGGCGATGCCTGGATGGCCGAGATCATAAGGCAGCAGCAAGCCTTTTCCCGCGCCGTCGAGGCCCAGGACGCCTTCGCCATGATCGAGGCCAACCGGGAATTCCACGTCGCGATCGCCGAGCGCGCCGGCAATCCCTATTACACCACCTTCTTTGCCCGGCTCCTGGACGAGGGGCGGCGCATTCTCCGGCTTTATTATCAGACCTTCGATGACCGTCTGCCGCGCCGCTATGTCGAGGAACACGAGAAGATCATCGAGGCGATCCGTTCAGGCGATGTCGAGGAGGCCGATCGGCTGTCGGTCGCCCATGCTGACCAGATCGTCCGCCAGATCCAGGATTACGTCGCCCGCAACATCACTGCTGCAGCCGAACTTCCCGACATCTGACCCCTGCGACCCCGTTTCAGCGGTCGCTGAAACATGCGTCTTGATTTTGTCGACAAACTGTATACTGTGATTTCACCACTTCAACAGGAGCATCCCATGACCACCGGCTGGCACGGCGTTTTCCCCGCCGCAACGACTCAATTCCATGAAGATCTCTCGGTCGACATCGACGCCACCCAGCGCGTGCTCGACGCCCTCGTCAACGACGGCGTAAACGGCCTGATCGTCATGGGCACCTGCGGCGAGAACAACTCGCTCGATCCGGAAGAGAAGCGCACCATCCTGAAGGCCGCCGTCGAGGTGGTGAATGGCCGCGTGCCGATCGTCACCGGCGTCTCGGAATTCGACACCCGCCGCGCCTCAGCCTATGCCCGCGATGCGGAAAAGATCGGCGCCGATGGCCTGATGCTGCTGCCGGCCATGGTCTATGTGCCGAAGCCGCATGAGCTGGTTGCCCATTTCAAGACCGTCGCCGAAGCAACCGGCCTGCCGATCATGCTCTACAACAACCCGCCCGCCTACCGCGTCAACATCGGCGCGGAAGTCCTGGAAGCGCTCGACGGCGTGAAGAACATCAAGGCCGTCAAGGAAAGCGCGCCCGATCCGCGCCGCTTCACCGACCTGATCAACGCCTTCGGTGACCGCTACGACATCTTCGCCGGCCTCGACGACGTGGCGCTCGAAGGCATGATGCTCGGCGCCAAGGGCTGGGTCTCCGGCCTCACCAGTGCCTTCCCGGCCGAATCGGTGGCCCTGGTTGCCGCCGCCGACCGTGGCGACTGGATGGAAGCCCGCCGCATCTATCGCTGGTTCATGCCGCTCTTGCATCTCGACGCCGAACACGACCTCGTGCAGTCAATCAAGCTCGCCGAGCAGATCATGGGCCGCGGCTCCGAGCGTGTCCGCATGCCCCGCATGCCGCTCGAAGGCGCGCGCCGTGCCGAGGTGACGGCCATGGTGGAGAAGGCGGCGGCGACCCGCCCGATCGGCGGGAAGTAAGAAGCAGAGACATTGATATGAATGAGGCCCGCTGGAGCAATCCGGCGGGCCTATTGCTAATCGGTGTTGTCGCACTTGCCAATGCGAAGCGAGTCTTCGAGGCTGAAGTCTGAGGGCAGCTTTGGCTCTGGTTGCAACGGGGAGAGTTGGAATGGCACCGAACGATCGTTTGAAGCGTCTCGCCGTTTTGATTGATGCGGACAATACCTCAAGCAAGATCGCCGATGGGCTATTCGAGGAAATTGCTCGCCTTGGAGAGGCTAGTGTCAGACGGATCTATGGCGATTTCGCCAGTCCCAGATCAAAAGGGTGGATCGAAACGCTGACGCGGCACGCGATCATACCTCAGCAACAGTTTGCCTACACGACCGGCAAGAATGCCTCTGACATTGCGCTCGTCATTGATGCCATGGATCTCCTGCTGAGCGGGCGATTTGATGGCTTCTGCCTCGTGTCGTCGGATAGTGATTTCACCCGACTCGCCTCCCGCATTCGTGAGCAGGGTGTCGATGTTTTCGGCTTTGGGGAGCAGAAAACGCCCGAGAGTTTCCGTCAGGCTTGCCGACGCTTCATCTACACGGAAAACATCAGTGTCCAGGCATCGCCGGACGATGACACGAAGGCACTCTCGCCGCTCAAAACGCCGAGCGCTGCCGTCCCGATCATCAAACGCGTCTTGTCCGACATCGACAGCGAGGAAGGCTGGGTCGCGCTTTCTGCGTTGGGGACGCAGCTCTCCAACCTCAAGTCGGATTTCGATTCGCGAACTTATGGATGTTCAAAATTGAGCGATCTGATCCGGAAGACGGGTGCCTTCGACGTCGATCAGACAGACGGAAAGGCGATGCGCATCAAGCTGCGCAAGAAAAACTGAACGAAGGAAGAGAAAAAATGGTGGGCGATGAGAGACTCGAACTCCCGACATCTTCGGTGTAAACGAAGCGCTCTACCAACTGAGCTAATCGCCCGTGCGCCTTGCGGATCATGTCCGCCGCGTCGGTGGCCGTGATCTATGCGGATCGCGGAAAATCTGCAAGAGTGTTTGTGCAGATTTTTTGTTTTTTTGTCATGCGGCCGATCGCGCCTTGTGGAAAACCGAGCAGAATCCTTGTTTTGCGCCTGCGGCGCGTTGTCGCGAGCAGCGAGCGTCCGATGGCCCCGGGGGAGGGGCGGGGGAAAAAATCGGGCCGTCACGGTTTTGTCTCAGATGCTGCTTGACACCTCCAGATGAACGCCGTAGAGAGCCGCTCATCGAACGGCAAGCCGCTCGACGGGGATCGCCTTGAACCCCGATTTGGAAATGCGCGGGTGTAGCTCAGTTGGTTAGAGTGCCGGCCTGTCACGCCGGAGGTCGCGGGTTCGAGCCCCGTCACTCGCGCCATTCCAAAGCCTTCAGGGCGTGCTGCTTAAGGCAGCGAAGACATGGGGAAATCCTCATGAAATGCGCGGGTGTAGCTCAGTCGGTTAGAGTGCCGGCCTGTCACGCCGGAGGTCGCGGGTTCGAGCCCCGTCACTCGCGCCACTTCTTCTCTCAGACGATTTTGTCATGTGACGAGCCTGCTTGCAGGCTCGGTGTGTTGCGTCTTTTTGCACTGCACGCTCGATTGCGCGAGACATGCATTTTACCCGCTGGTAAGGTGCAATCCGGTATCGGGTGAAAAGGCTTTGGTTGGACTTGCGCTGGGTGGCTGCCTGCGCTAACCACGGCGCGTTGCAACTCTCTTTACGGCTTGTCGCCTCCGCCCTAAATGCCATCAGGCATGCGAGACAAGCAGGGTGATATGATGACTGATCTGCTCAGTTCTTACCTTCCGATCGCCATCTTTATCGGCATATCCTTGATCATCGGTATTGCGCTCCTGGTGGCGCCGTTTGCCGTTGCCTACAAGGCGCCCGATTCGGAGAAGCTGTCGGCCTATGAGTGCGGCTTCAACGCGTTCGATGATGCCCGCATGAAGTTCGACATCCGATTCTACCTGGTGTCGATCCTCTTCATCATCTTCGACCTCGAAGTCGCCTTCCTGTTCCCCTGGGCAGTATCTTTCGGTGAGATCGGCTGGTTCGGCTTCTGGTCGATGATGGTTTTCCTCGGTGTTCTCACCGTCGGCTTTATCTATGAATGGAAGAAGGGGGCGCTCGAATGGGAGTGATCCAGTCCGATACGACGATGATTGCGCCACAGGCAAAGGGCATCATCGATCCCAACACCGGCAAGCTGATCGGCGCCGATGACCGCTTCTTCGGCGAGATCAACAACGAGCTCGCCGACAAGGGCTTCCTGGTTACCTCGACCGACGAGCTGATCAACTGGGCACGTACCGGCTCGCTGATGTGGATGACCTTCGGTCTCGCCTGCTGCGCCGTCGAAATGATGCAGCTGTCGATGCCGCGTTACGACGCCGAGCGCTTCGGCTTTGCACCGCGTGCTTCACCGCGCCAGTCTGACGTCATGATCGTCGCCGGCACGCTGACCAACAAGATGGCGCCCGCACTCCGCAAGGTCTATGACCAGATGCCGGAACCGCGTTACGTGATCTCGATGGGCTCCTGCGCCAATGGCGGCGGCTACTACCATTACTCCTATTCCGTCGTGCGTGGCTGCGATCGCGTCGTGCCGGTTGATATCTACGTGCCGGGCTGTCCCCCCACGGCAGAAGCTCTGCTTTACGGTGTGATGCTCCTGCAGAAGAAGATCCGGCGCACGGGCACGATCGAGCGGTAAGGCGAAGGGACTGAAAACATGAGTGAAGCCCTGAACGAGCTCGCTTCCTACCTCGCAGAGGTCCGCGGTGCGCTGATTTCGTCGAGCGACATCAGCTTCGGCGAACTGACGCTGACGGCGAAGTCGGAAAACCTGATACCGCTCCTGACCTTCCTGCGTGACGACGTCCAGTGCGGCTTCGTCAACCTGATCGACATCTGCGGCGTCGACTACCCGAAGCGCGAAGACCGCTTCGACGTGGTTTACCACCTGCTCTCGCCGCGTCAGAACCTGCGCATCCGCATCAAGGTCGCAACCGGCGAGTTCAAGCCGGTCCCGTCGGCCTGTCCGGTCTTTGCCGGCGCCGACTGGTTCGAACGCGAAGCCTGGGACATGTACGGCATCCTGTTCACCGATCACCCGGACTTGCGCCGTATCCTGACAGACTATGGTTTCGAGGGGCATCCGCTGCGCAAGGACTTCCCCACGACCGGTTTCGTCGAGGTTCGCTACGACGACAGCGCCAAGCGCGTCGTCTACGAGCCCGTCGAGCTCAAGCAGGAATTCCGCAATTTCGACTTCCTCTCGCCCTGGGAAGGCACGGATTACGTGCTGCCCGGCGATGAAAAAGCGGCCAAGTGAGCGGAAGGGCAGAGACCATGAACGAACACAACGTCCGCAACTTCAATATCAACTTCGGCCCGCAGCACCCGGCGGCGCACGGCGTTCTTCGCCTCGTGCTTGAGCTGGACGGTGAAATCGTCGAGCGCGTCGACCCGCATATCGGCCTGCTGCATCGTGGCACCGAGAAGCTGATTGAGACCAAGACCTATCTGCAGGCGCTGCCCTATTTCGATCGCCTCGACTATGTCGCGCCGATGAACCAGGAACATGCCTATTCGCTGGCCGTCGAAAAGCTGCTCGACATCCAGATTCCGATCCGTGGTCAGCTGATCCGCGTTCTCTATTCGGAAATCGGTCGTATTCTCTCGCACCTCCTCAACGTCACCACGCAGGCCATGGACGTCGGCGCGCTGACGCCGCCGCTCTGGGGCTTCGAAGAGCGCGAAAAGCTCATGGTGTTCTATGAGCGCGCCTCCGGCGCTCGCATGCACGCCGCTTATGTCCGCCCGGGTGGTGTGCACCAGGATTTGCCGCATCAGCTCGTCGAGGATATCGGCAAGTGGTGCGACCAGTTCCCGGAAAAGCTCGATGACATTGACGACCTTCTGACCGGCAACCGCATCTTCAAGCAGCGCAACGTCGACATCGGCGTCGTCAGCCTCGATGATTGCTGGGCCTGGGGCTTCTCGGGCGTCATGGTCCGCGGTTCGGGCGCTGCCTGGGACCTGCGCAAGTCGCAGCCCTACGAGTGCTACTCCGATCTCGACTTCGACATCATGGTCGGCAAGAACGGCGACTGCTATGACCGTTACCTGATCCGCATGTTCGAAATGCGCGAGTCGGTGAAGATCATGAAGCAGTGCGTCAACCGTCTGCTGGGCGATGCCAAGACCGGCCCGGTCTCCTCGCTCGACGGCAAGGTCGTTCCGCCGAAGCGTGGCGAGATGAAGCGCTCGATGGAAGGCCTGATCCACCACTTCAAGCTTTACACCGAAGGCTATCACGTGCCGGCCGGTGAGGTTTATGCCGCTGTCGAAGCCCCCAAGGGCGAGTTCGGCGTGTTCCTCGTCTCCGACGGCACCAACAAGCCCTATCGCTGCAAGATCCGCGCCCCGGGTTATGCGCATCTGCAGGCCATGGATTTCCTGTGCCGCGGCCACCAGCTGGCCGACGTCTCGGCGATCCTCGGCTCGCTCGACATCGTGTTCGGGGAAGTTGACCGCTGATGCTTAAGACCCTCGCAGCATTGCTGATCTGTCTCGGCGCCACCCAGGCGGTGGCTCAGGAGAACAGTGCTCTATCGTCGAGGGAAACAGTGTCGATGGCCAAGCTGATCCGGGATGGATACGAGATCAAGAGTTCCAGCTGGACCGGCTCGAAGCTCTTCGTATTCCTTCAGAAAGACAACTCGGCCTATGCCTGCGAATTCGCCAATGTGACGAATACGCGGTGTGGTTCCATAAACTGAGACAAGGCGTGAGGAAGTATGTCCGTTCGTCGACTAGCCGAAGAGCAATTCCAGCCCGCAGCATTCTCCTTCTCCGCGGAGAATGCGACCTGGGCTGAAGCCACCATTCGCAAGTATCCGGCGGGGCGCCAGCAATCGGCGGTCATTCCGCTTTTGATGCGCGCACAGGAACAGGAAGGCTGGGTCACCAAGGCTGCGATCGAGTATGTCGGCCAAATGCTCGACATGCCCTTCATTCGGGTCCTCGAAGTCGCGACATTCTACACCCAGTTCCAGCTGAAGCCTGTTGGTACGCGCGCCCATATCCAGGTCTGCGGCACGACACCCTGCATGCTGCGGGGGGCGGAAGACCTCATTCACGTCTGCAAGTCGAAGATCCACCCGGAGCCCTTCGAACGCAATGAAGACGGCACCTTGTCCTGGGAAGAAGTCGAGTGTCAGGGCGCCTGTGTCAATGCGCCGATGGTGATGATCTTCAAGGATGCCTATGAAGACCTGACCGTGACCCAGCTCGAGCACATCATCGATCGGTTCGCCGCCGGCAAGGGTTCCGACGTCAAGCCTGGCCCGCAGGTTGATCGCATTTTCTCGGCGCCTGTCGGTGGTCCGACCACCCTGACCGGTGACATCCAGCCGATCCGCTTCAACGACACGGCCCCGGCACAGACCGAGGAAATGTCCGTACCGCCCGCCAACGCCGCGAAACCGGTTACGGATGCGCCGGTGACGGACGAGAAGCTCAAGACCCCGGCAACTGCCAAAAAGGCTGCTGCCGAGAACGTCAAGCAGAAGGGCGATTCTGCCGATACGGCCCGCCCGGTCGAGAAGGAAGTCGCTCCGGCTCCCGCCGCGGTCATGGACGAGAAGAACCGTCCGGCCGGCATCGAGCGCCCGGAAACGCCTGACGACCTGAAGATGATCTCGGGCGTCGGCCCGAAGATCGAAGCGACACTGAACGGCCTCGGCGTCTACACGTTCGATCAGGTCGCCAAGTGGAAGAAGGCAGAGCGCGAGTGGGTCGACACCTATCTCAAGTTCTCCGGCCGTATCGAGCGGGACGACTGGGTCAAGCAGGCCAAGGCGCTCGCCAAGGGCGGCGAAGCGGAATACATCAAGGTCTTCGGCAAGAAGCCGCGCTGAGAGGTTAGGGTATGTTGAGAGATCAGGATCGCATCTTTACCAATATCTACGGCCTCAAGGACAAGTCCCTGAAGGGCGCGATGTCCCGCGGCCATTGGGACGGCACCAAGCAAATCCTTGAAAAGGGCCGTGACTGGATCATCAACGAGATGAAGGCCTCGGGTCTTCGCGGTCGCGGCGGCGCAGGCTTCCCCACCGGTCTCAAGTGGTCCTTCATGCCGAAGGAATCGGACGGCCGCCCGCATTACCTCGTCGTGAATGCGGATGAGTCGGAACCTGGCACCTGCAAGGACCGTGAGATCATGCGCCATGATCCGCACACCCTTATCGAAGGCTGCGTCATCGCTTCCTTCGCCATGGGCGCGCATCATGCCTTCATCTATGTTCGCGGCGAGTTCATGCGCGAGCGCGAAGCCCTGCAGGCTGCGATCGACGAGTGCTACGACTACGGCCTGCTCGGCAAGAACAACAAGCTCGGCTACGACATCGATATCGTCGTCCACCACGGCGCCGGCGCCTATATCTGCGGCGAAGAAACCGCACTTCTGGAAAGCCTTGAAGGTAAAAAGGGCCAGCCGCGCCTGAAGCCGCCATTCCCGGCGAACATGGGCCTCTACGGCTGCCCGACCACGGTCAACAACGTCGAATCGATCGCCGTTGCCCCGACCATCCTGCGTCGCGGCGCGTCCTGGTATTCGAGCTTCGGCCGTCCGAACAATGCCGGCACCAAGCTGTTCTCGATCTCCGGCCACGTCAACAAGCCGTGCACGGTCGAAGAAGCCATGTCGATCACCTTCCAGGAGCTGATCGAAAAGCACTGTGGCGGCATCCGCGGCGGCTGGGACAACCTGCTCGCCGTCATCCCGGGCGGCTCCTCGGTACCTTGCGTACCGGGCACCCAGATGAAGGACGCCATCATGGACTATGACGGTCTGCGCGAGCTGGGCTCCGGCCTCGGCACCGCCGCCGTCATCGTCATGGACAAGTCGACCGACATCGTGAAGGCCATCTGGCGCCTCTCGGCATTCTACAAGCACGAGAGCTGCGGCCAGTGCACGCCATGCCGCGAAGGCACGGGCTGGATGATGCGCGTCATGGAACGCATGGTGAAGGGCAATGCCCAAAAGCGTGAAATCGACATGCTCTTCCAGGTGACGAAGCAGGTCGAGGGCCACACCATCTGTGCGCTTGGAGATGCCGCCGCCTGGCCGATCCAGGGCCTGATCAAGCATTTCCGTCCGGAGATGGAAAAGCGCATCGACCAGTACACCCGCAACGCGATCGCCCATGGCGTGGTCATGGAAGCGGCAGAGTAAGGGACAAAGGGGATGACAGGCTCTTCGGACAAGGACGGGAAAAAGGGGCCGGACGAACCGGCATCTGACGCTCGCGCCTCCGAAGGCCTTGAGGACCTGATGACCAATCCGGCGGCCGCCATGGCCGCCGCAACCGCCTTCGGCTTCGGCATGGCGGCGCAGATGGGCAAGCTCTTCCTTGGCTCCATTCAGGGCGCCATGGAAGTAACCGGCCAGATTGCGCGGCAACTCGAAGAAGAGCGCAAGGCGGCGGAGGCGAAGCCGGCAGCTGGGGCTGAGACGAAGGTCGAGGCCCCGGTCGAAAAGGTTGAACCTGAGCCGACCCCGGCCAAGGTGACGGCGGAAAAGCCGGTTCTGGCGAAGGCGAAGGCCAAGGCCGCAGCCCCGGTGAAAGCCAAGGCTGAAAAGCCGAAGCCTGCACCGAAGGCCAAGGCGGCTGCAAAGCCGGCCGTTGGAACAAAGGCAAAGGCCGCAGCACAAGCGAAGGCTCTGCCGGATGCAAAGGTCGAGCCCGCCGCGCCGGCGGCGAAGCCGAGGAAGGCCAGCGGCAAGGTCGACGATCTGAAGAAGATCGATGGCATCGGGCCGAAGGTCGAGCAGGTCCTGAAGGGCAGGGGGATTACCCGCTTCAAGGACCTCGCTGAGATGAATGAGAAGGCGCTTGATGCGCTGGACAAGGAATTGGGTCTCGGCGGCCGCGTGCTGCGAGACGACTGGGCAGGCCAGGCGCGCCGGTTGGCGGGTGGCAAGGCTCGGTCAGGCAGTTAAGATTAAGGTTCGGCCGCGCGGGGGCGATGCGCCGGACTTGAGGGATAAAACCGGCAGTTTTCATCCGGTGCGGACGAAGACTGTCAGTCGCGGCAGGGATGCCCCGGCAGGATGCGCGGAAGCGTGAGGCAGGAAGGCGAATATGACTAAGCTGAAGATCGACGGAAAAGAGATCGAGGTTCCGGATCATTTCACGCTGTTGCAGGCGTGCGAGGAAGCTGGCGCCGAGGTTCCGCGCTTTTGTTTCCATGAACGGCTGTCGGTTGCCGGCAACTGCCGCATGTGCCTCGTCGAGGTGAAGGGTGGCCCGCCGAAGCCGGCAGCCTCCTGCGCCATGGGCGTGCGCGACATCCGTGGCGGCCCGAACGGCGAACTGCCGGAAGTCTTCACCAACACGCCGATGGTCAAGAAGGCCCGCGAAGGCGTGATGGAATTCCTGCTGATCAACCATCCTCTGGATTGCCCGATCTGCGACCAGGGTGGCGAATGCGACCTGCAGGACCAGGCCATGGCCTTCGGTATCGATAGCTCGCGCTACACCGAGAACAAGCGCGCTGTCGAAGACAAGTATATCGGACCGCTGGTCAAGACCGTGATGAACCGCTGCATTCACTGCACGCGCTGCGTCCGCTTCACCACCGAAGTCGCGGGCATTGCCGAACTCGGCCTGATCGGCCGTGGCGAGGACGCCGAGATCACCACCTATCTCGAGCAGGCGATGACGTCGGAGCTTCAGGGCAATGTCGTTGACCTCTGCCCGGTCGGCGCTCTGACCTCCAAGCCCTTCGCCTTCACGGCTCGTCCCTGGGAACTGAACAAGACCGAATCGGTCGACGTCATGGACGCGCTCGGCTCGGCGATCCGCGTCGATACGCGTGGTCGCGAAGTCATGCGCATCATGCCGCGCGTCAACGAGCAGATCAACGAAGAGTGGATCTCCGACAAGACCCGCTTCATCTGGGATGGCCTGAAGACCCAGCGTCTCGACCGTCCCTATGTCAAGAAGGATGGCCGCCTGCAGCCCGCAAGCTGGGCCGAAGCCTTTGCGGCGATCAAGTCGGCCGTTGCCTCGACCTCCGCGGACAAGATCGGCGCTGTCGCCGGAGACCTCGCTTCCGTCGAGGAAATCTTCGCGCTGAAGTCGCTCGTCAACGCACTCGGGTCCTCGAATACCGACTGTCGCCAGGATGGGACGGCAATTGATCCGTCGCTCGGCCGCTCGACCTACCTCTTCAACGCCGGCATCGAAGGCATTGAAGCCGCAGACGCAATCCTGATCGTCGGCGCCAACCCGCGCTACGAAGCAGCTGTCTTGAACGCCCGTATTCGCAAGCGCTGGCGCCGCGGCGGTCTGCCGATCGGCGTGATCGGCGAAGGCGGTGAGCTGCGTTACCCGTATGAGTATCTCGGTGCTGGCACCGAGACGCTGTCTGACCTCGTTTCTGGCAAGAACAACTTCGCTGAAGCTCTGAAGGCCGCAAAGAACCCGCTTGTTATCATCGGCCAGGGTGCGCTTTCGGGCGCCGACGGCAACGCCGTTCTGGCAAACGCCGCAAAGCTCGCTGCCGATGTCGGCGCGCTCTCCGACGAATGGAACGGCTTCTGCGTCCTGCACACCGCAGCCTCGCGCGTCGGCGCTCTCGACCTCGGCTTCGTGCCGGGCGAAGGGGCTGTTGCCGCCGGTCAGATGCTGTCCTCGCTCGACGTCGTCTTCCTGCTCGGTGCCGATGAGCTGGACTTCTCCGCGAAGTCCGCCAAGTGCGTGGTCTATATCGGCAGCCATGGCGACAACGGCGCACACTATGCCGACGTCATCCTGCCGGGCGCGACCTACACCGAGAAGTCGGGGACCTGGGTCAATACCGAAGGCCGCGTCCAGATGGGCAACCGCGCCGGCTTCGCGCCGGGCGAGGCCCGCGAAGACTGGGCGATCCTGCGTGCACTCTCCGACGTGCTTGGCAAGAAGCTGCCCTTTGATTCGCTGTCGCAGCTGCGCGTGAAGCTTTATGAAGCCTACCCGCATTTCGCCGAGATCGACGAGATCGCACCAGGCTCTTCGGCCGATATTGCTGCACTGGCGAAAAAACCCGGGAAGATGGGCAAGTCTCTGTTTGCGTCGCCGGTCAAAGACTTCTATTTGACGAACCCGATCGCACGCGCTTCGGCCGTCATGGCAGAGTGCTCGGCATTGGCCCGCAACAATTTCAAGGCCGCGGCAGAGTAAGGGCAGGGGACCATGGATAATTTCGTTTCCACCTATGTGTGGCCGGCGGCCATCATGATCGGGCAGTCGCTTCTTCTGCTCGTCTGCCTTCTGGTCTTCATCGCCTATATCCTGCTCGCAGACCGCAAGATCTGGGCTGCCGTCCAGTTGCGCCGCGGCCCGAACGTCGTCGGCCCCTGGGGTCTGTTCCAGTCCTTCGCCGACCTTCTGAAGTTTGTCTTCAAGGAGCCTGTCATTCCGGCCGGTGCCAACAAGGGCGTCTTCCTGCTCGCCCCGCTCGTTGCCGTGACGCTCGCGCTCGCAACCTGGGCCGTCATTCCGGTCAATGCCGGATGGGTGATCGCCAACATCAATGTCGGCATCCTCTTCGTCTTTGCGGTCTCCTCGCTCGAAGTCTACGGCATCATCATGGGTGGCTGGGCGTCGAACTCGAAGTACCCGTTCCTCGGCGCGCTTCGCTCGGCAGCGCAGATGGTCTCCTATGAAGTCTCGATGGGCTTCGTCATCGTCACCGTTCTGCTCTGCGTCGGTTCGCTGAACCTCACCGACATCGTGCTTGCCCAGAACACCGGTCTCGGCACGATGATGGGTCTTCCGGCGTCCTTCCTCGACTGGCACTGGCTGGCACTCTTCCCGATGTTCGTGATCTTCTTCATCTCGGCATTGGCAGAAACCAACCGTCCGCCCTTCGACCTTCCGGAAGCCGAATCCGAACTCGTCGCCGGCTTCATGGTCGAATACGGCTCGACCCCGTACATGATGTTCATGCTCGGCGAATATGCCGCCATCGTCCTGATGTGCTCGCTGACCACGATCCTCTTCCTCGGGGGCTGGCTGCCGCCGGTCGACGTCTGGTTCCTGAACTGGGTCCCCGGCATCGTCTGGTTCGTGCTGAAGGCGTCAATAGTCTTCTTCATGTTCGCCATGGTGAAGGCATTCGTTCCGCGCTACCGCTATGACCAGCTGATGCGTCTTGGTTGGAAGGTCTTCCTTCCGATCTCGCTCGCCATGGTCATCATCACGGCATTCGTGCTCAAGCTGATGGGTTGGGCGTGATGACGCCCGGCCGCAACCTCAGCTGCATTGGAGAATAAGATGGCAATTGCACAGGCTATCAATTCGGTCTTCCTGAAGGAGTTCGTCGGCGCTTTCTTTCTGTCGATGCGCTACTTCTTCAAGCAGAAGGCAACGATCAACTACCCGTTCGAAAAGGGCCCGGTATCGGCGCGCTTCCGCGGCGAGCATGCGCTGCGCCGCTATCCGAATGGCGAAGAGCGCTGCATCGCCTGCAAGCTCTGCGAGGCGATCTGTCCTGCCCAGGCCATCACCATCGAGGCCGGGCCGCGCCGCAATGACGGCACTCGCCGCACGGTGCGTTACGACATCGACATGGTGAAGTGCATCTATTGCGGTTTCTGCCAGGAAGCCTGCCCGGTCGACGCGATCGTCGAGGGACCGAACTTCGAGTTCGCCACCGAGACCCGCGAAGAACTTTACTTCGACAAGGCGCGCCTGCTCGACAACGGCGACCGCTGGGAACGGGAAATCGCGCGCAACATCGCGATCGACTCGCCCTACCGCTGATCCCTTGGGATCGATCGCCTTTGGCGGAGCGCGGGGCTTCGCCGGGGCACATGATGAATTTTGTAACGGGCGTGCCGATGGGGATATCGGTCACGCCTTATCGGGCGGCGGGGCAGGGCCCTCGTCCGGGGGAAGATGAAAAGGCACCAACATGGGTCTTCAGGCTCTCTTTTTCTATCTCTTCGCCTTTGTCGCTGTGGCTTCGGCCTTCATGGTGATATCGGCTCGGAACCCGGTCCATTCGGTCCTGTTCCTCATTCTGACCTTCATCAACGCGGCGGGTCTTCTGCTCCTCACGGGAGCTGAATTCCTGGCGATGATCCTGCTGGTCGTATACGTCGGCGCGGTCGCGGTTCTCTTCCTCTTCGTCGTGATGATGCTCGACATCGACTTCACGAAACTGAGGGCAGGGGCTGCGAAATACGCACCGGTTGGCGCGCTCGTCGGCCTCATCGTTGCGGTTGAACTTGTCGTCGTCATCGGCGGAACCACGATCAGCCCGGAAGCCCTGAACGCGATCACCCAGCCTATTCCCGCTGTGGCAGACCGCCAGAATACCCAGGCGCTTGGCGACGTGCTCTACACGGACTACGTCTTCTTCTTCCAGATCGCCGGTCTCGTCCTGTTCGTCGCCATGATCGGCGCGATCGTGCTGACGCTGCGCCACCGCACCAACATCAAGCGCCAGGACATCTCCGCCCAGGTCGCCCGCACGCCGGAAACCGCCGTCAAGGTTGTCAAGGTCAAGCCGGGCCAGGGCGTCTGAGCCGAGCACGAGGTCAAGGAACAAGAATTATGGAAATCGGTCTTTCCCACTACCTGACAGTCAGTGCACTGCTGTTCACCCTGGGCGTCTTCGGCATCTTCCTGAACCGCAAGAACATCATCGTCATCCTGATGTCGATCGAACTGATCCTGCTCGCTGTGAACATCAACATGGTGGCCTTCTCGAGCTTCCTCGGCGACCTCGTCGGCCAGGTCTTCGCGCTGTTTATCCTGACGGTCGCGGCCGCCGAAGCGGCCATTGGTCTCGCGATCCTGGTGGTCTTCTACCGTAATCGCGGCTCCATCGCCGTCGAAGACGTCAACATGATGAAGGGCTGATCGGGTCATGATCTACAAGGCTATCGTCTTTCTCCCCCTGATCGGCTTCCTGATCGCCGGCTTGTTTGGCCGCCAGATCGGCGCCAAGGCGTCGGAATACATCACCACGGGTCTGATGATCATCGTGGCGATCCTCTCCTGGATCGTGTTCTTCAACGTCGCGATGAGCCACGAGGCCCACGAGGTCATCAAGGTGCCCGTGATGCGCTGGATCCAGTCCGGCGGCATCGACGTCGAATGGGCCTTCCGCATCGATACCCTGACGGCTGTGATGTTCGTAGTGGTCAACTCGGTGTCGTGCCTCGTGCACCTCTACTCGATCGGCTACATGCACCACGACCCGCATCGGCCGCGTTTCTTCGCCTATCTGTCGCTGTTCACCTTCGCGATGCTGATGCTCATCACGTCGGACAACCTGCTGCAGATGTTCTTCGGCTGGGAAGGCGTGGGTCTTGCGTCCTATCTGCTGATCGGCTTCTGGTACAAGAAGCCGTCCGCTTCCGCCGCTGCCATGAAGGCCTTCATCGTCAACCGCGTCGGTGACTTTGGCTTCATCCTCGGCATCTCGGCGCTCTTTGTGATGTTCGGCTCGATCAACCTCGAAACGATCTTCGCCTCGGCCCAGTCCTATCTGCCGACCGATCCTGCAGCGTCGCCCGAAGTCGTGTTGAACCTCTTCGGCATGCAGCTTGACCGCAGCCATGCGCTGACCGGCGCCTGCCTGCTGCTCTTCATGGGCGCGATGGGTAAGTCGGCGCAGTTCCTGCTGCACACCTGGCTGCCGGACGCCATGGAAGGCCCGACGCCGGTTTCGGCGCTCATTCACGCCGCAACCATGGTCACCGCCGGCGTCTTCCTCGTCGCCCGTATGTCGCCCGTCTTCGAACTGTCGCCGGATGCGCTGACCGTCGTCACCATCGTCGGCGCAATCACGGCGTTCTTCGCGGCGACCGTCGGCCTTGTGCAGAACGACATCAAGCGGGTCATCGCCTATTCGACCTGCTCGCAGCTCGGCTACATGTTCGTGGCGCTCGGCGTCGGCGCCTATGGCGCAGCCGTCTTCCACCTCTTCACGCACGCCTTCTTCAAGGCACTCCTGTTCTTGGGCGCAGGCTCCGTCATCCACGCCGTCGATGGCGAGCAGGACATGCGCTACATGGGTGGTCTGAGGAAGCACATCCCCGTGACCTTCTGGGCCATGACGATCGGTACGATCGCTCTGACCGGTGTCGGTATCCCGGGAACCCTGATCGGTACCGCTGGCTTCTTCTCGAAGGACTACATCATCGAGTCTGCCTTCGCCTCGAGCTCGGCCGTCGGTGGTTTTGCCTTCACAATGCTGGTGATTGCGGCTCTGTTCACGAGCTTCTATTCTTGGCGCCTGGCGTTCCTGACCTTCTTCGGCAAGCCGCGTGCGTCTGCTGACGTCATGCACCATGTGCATGAAAGCCCGCAGGTGATGCTGATCCCGTTCTACCTGCTCGGTTTCGGCGCACTGTTTGCCGGCTTCATCTTCCACGACTACTTCTTCGGCCATCACTATGCCGAGTTCTGGAAGGGCGCGCTCTTCACGCTTCCGACCAACACGGTACTGGAAGAGTTCCATGACGTTCCGAAGTGGGTGAAGTGGAGCCCGTTCATTGCTATGACGCTCGGCTTCGTCACCGCCTGGTACATGTATATCAAGAACCCGTCGGCGCCGAAGAAGCTCGCTGAACAGCAGTGGATGCTCTACCAGTTCCTGCTCAACAAGTGGTACTTCGACGAGCTCTACGACTTCCTCTTCGTTCGGTCCTCCAAGGCGCTCGGGCGCTTCCTCTGGAAGAAGGGTGACGTCGCCACCATCGACGCCTATGGCCCGAACGGCGTCGCCTCTGCCGTTGGCGGCCTGACCCAGAAGGTCGTCCGCCTGCAGTCGGGTTACCTCTATCACTATGCCTTCGCGATGCTCATCGGCATTGCGGCACTTGTTACCTGGATGATGCTCGGGAGCTCCCTCTGATGACCGATTGGCCCATTCTCTCGACGGTCACCTTCCTTCCTCTGGTCGGCGTGGCTCTGCTTCTGCTGACCCGTGGTGATACTTCTCTCGGCCGCCGCAACATCCTGAACGTTTCGCTGCTGACGACGGTCTTCACCTTCGTCGTGTCGCTCTTCATCTGGATCAACTTCGACAATTCGAACACCGGCTTCCAGATGGTGGAGAAGCATGCCTGGCTTGGTACCGGCATCTCCTACCACGTCGGCGTCGACGGCATCTCGATGCTGTTCGTCATCCTGACGACGCTGCTCATGCCCTTCTGCATTCTTGCGAGCTGGACCTCGGTCGAGAAGCGCCTGAAGGAATACATGATCGCCTTCCTGGTGCTCGAGACCCTGATGATCGGCGTCTTCGTGTCGCTCGACATCGTGCTCTTCTACGTCTTCTTCGAAGCCGGCCTCATCCCGATGTTCATCATCATCGGTGTCTGGGGTGGCAAGGATCGCGTCTACGCATCCTACAAGTTCTTCCTCTACACGCTGCTCGGCTCGGTGCTGATGCTGCTCGCCATCATGGCAATGTACTGGGATGCCGGCACGACTGACATCGCAGCGCTTCTGCAGCACGATTTCCCGCCGCAGATGCAGACCTGGCTATGGCTTGCTTTCTTCGCTTCCTTCGCGGTGAAGATGCCTATGTGGCCTGTGCATACCTGGCTGCCGGATGCGCACGTTCAAGCACCGACGGCAGGCTCCGTGATCCTCGCCGGCATCCTCCTGAAGCTTGGCGGCTACGGCTTCCTGCGCTTCTCGCTGCCGATGTTCCCGCTGGCATCCGACTTCTTCGCGCCCTTCGTCTTCACGCTGTCCGTGATTGCCATCATCTACACCTCGCTGGTCGCGATGATGCAGGAAGACATGAAGAAGCTGATCGCCTATTCCTCGGTCGCGCACATGGGCTACGTCACCATGGGTATCTTCGCCGCCAACCAGCAGGGCGTACAGGGTGCGATCTTCCAGATGATCAGCCACGGCTTTGTCTCCGGCGCGCTCTTCCTCTGCGTCGGCGTGATCTACGACCGTCTCCATACCCGCGAGATCGCGGCCTATGGTGGTCTGGTCAACAACATGCCGAAATACGCGCTCGCCTTCATGGTCTTCACCATGGCCAATGTCGGCCTGCCGGGCACCTCGGGCTTCGTCGGCGAGTTCCTGACCCTGATCGGCGTGTTCCGCGTCAACACCTGGGTCGCTCTGTTTGCCGCAACCGGCGTCATCCTTTCGGCAGCCTATGCGCTCTGGCTCTATCGCCGGGTCGTCTTCGGTGCGCTCGAAAAGGAGAGCCTGAAGAGCATGCTCGACCTTTCCACCCGCGAAAAGCTGACCCTTTATCCGCTGATCGCCCTCACCATCTTCTTCGGCGTCTATCCGGCTCCCATCCTCGATGCGACAGCCGCCTCCGTCGACAATCTGGTGAACAACTACTCCGCAGCCTTGCAAGCAGCCCAGTCCTTGGCGCTGATTGCGAACTGACGACAGGATCCTTTGGACATGACCGTTGAAACTCTCATTGCTAGCCTGCATCTGGTCACGCCGGAATTGATCCTGGCCGTGGGCGCCATGGTGCTGCTCATGATCGGCGTGTTTTCGGGCGAGAAGTCGAACAGTGTCGTCACGGGACTGGCGATCGCGCTGCTGATCTTCTCGGGTGCCTGGCTGGTCTTCTCCGGCGCGGAAGGAGAGGCCTTCAATGGCGCCTATCTCGCTGACGGCTACGCCAAGTTCATGAAGATCCTCGCCCTGATCGGTTCGGTGACGGCGATGATTATGGCGGTCGGTCATGCCCGCTACGACCACCTCGACAAGTTCGAATTCCCGGTCCTGCTCGTGCTCGCGACCCTCGGCGTCATGCTGCTGATCTCGGCCAATGACCTGATCGCCCTTTATCTCGGCCTCGAACTGATGTCGCTGGCGCTCTATGTCGTCGCTGCCATCAACCGTGACAGCCTGCGTTCGACTGAAGCCGGCCTCAAGTACTTCGTGCTTGGCGCGCTCTCGTCGGGCATGCTGCTCTACGGCATGTCGCTGGTCTATGGTTTCACCGGCAATACCGGCTTCGACGAGATTGCCGCCGTTCTGTCGCAGGGCGAACCGTCGCTCGGTCTGATCTTCGGCCTTGTGTTCGTTCTCGCCGGCCTTGCCTTCAAGATCTCCGCCGTTCCGTTCCACATGTGGACGCCAGACGTTTACGAGGGCGCTCCGACCCCGGTCACCGCCTTCCTCGCCGCGGCCCCGAAGATCGGTGCCATGGCGATCTTCGTGCGCATCGTCATCGACGCTTTCTTGCCGATCTTCGCCGAGTGGCAGCAGATTGTCGTCTTCATCGCGATTGCATCGATGGTCCTGGGTTCGGTCGCCGCGATCGGCCAGAAGAACATCAAGCGACTGATGGCTTATTCCTCCATCGGTCACATGGGTTATGCGCTGGTCGGTCTCGCCGCCGGCAATGACACCGGCGTCGCCGGCGTTCTGCTCTACATGATGATCTATCTGGTGATGACGCTCGGCACCTTTGCCTGCATCATGGCGATGCGCCAGAAGGAAGGCGGCAATGTCGAGAACATCGACGATCTCGCTGGCCTGTCGACCACGCGGCCGTTCATGGCCTTCGTGTTGACCGCGCTGATGTTCTCGCTCGCCGGCATTCCGCCGCTCGCAGGCTTCTTCGCCAAGTACTTCGTCTTCGTGGCTGCCATCGAAGCCAAGCTCTATGCGCTTGCGATCATCGGTGTTCTGGCCTCGGTCATCGGCGCCTATTACTACCTGCGCATCATCAAGGTCATGTGGTTCGACGAAGCCAAGGGTGAATTCGCCCGCACGTCTATCGAGCTGCGCCTCGTCTTCGGTCTCTCCGGCTTCTTTGTGGTCGGTTACGTCCTCTTCGGCGGTCCGCTCGGGACCGCGGCGGAAGCAGCTGCAAAGACGTTGTTTAATTGACCAGCCTCGGTAGACCGCGCCGGATTTCGCTCGACGACTTCCGGCACGAATCCCTCGACGAAGTCTCGTCCACCAATACGGAAGCATTCGCCCGCGCTCGCGCGGGCGATTCCGGTTTTCTGTGGTTGACGGCCGAGCGCCAGACCGGTGGCCGCGGCCGCCGCGGCCGGCCATGGGTGTCCGAGCGTGGCAATCTCTATTCGACCCTTCTGCTGATGGATCCAGCACCGGCCGAACAACTGGGATCGCTGCCGCTTGCCGTGGCGCTGGCCGTTCATGCCGCTGTACAGGCGGTGATGCCGCCGGGCGGCGAACCCGTCGAGATCAAATGGCCGAACGACGTACTGATCGGTCGTAAGAAGACGTCAGGAATATTGCTCGAGGCGGAACGTATCGCCGATGGCCGCATGGCACTTGCCATCGGGATCGGCATCAATATCGCCCACCGTCCTGACCTGACGCTTTATCCGGTGACCTCGCTTGCCGATCAGGGCGTTTCGATTTCGCCGCCGGAGTTCTTCGCCCATCTGTTCGTCGAGATGTCAGAGGCTCTTTACGTCTGGGACGAGGGCAGGGGGATCGCCGAGATCGTGCGGCGCTGGCGTTGCGTCGCCTGTGGCATCGGCGAGAAAATAACTGTGAACCTCCCTGACCGCTCGATTTCCGGTATCTTTTCCGGAATCGATGATAAGGGAATTTTGTTGCTCGACCGGGGCTCCGACAGAATGATGTCGGTTGCCGCCGGAGATGTGTTTTTCGGGTAGACTGGATCGGAACTGAGAATGGCCAATAACGACGAACTGGTTTTCCTGCCGCTGGGCGGCGTGGGTGAAATCGGCATGAACCTCGCATTGTACGGCTATGGTCCGCCGTCCAATCGCCAGTGGATCATGGTCGACTGCGGCGTGACATTCGCCGGGCCGGATCTGCCGGGTGTCGATCTCGTGCTGCCCGATATCAGTTTCATCAAGAAGCAGAAGAAGAACCTCAAGGGCATCATCATCACCCATGCCCATGAAGACCATTACGGTGCACTGAACGATCTGTGGCCAGGCCTCAATGTGCCTGTCTATGCCTCGCGCTTCACGGCCGGCATGCTCGAAGCCAAGCGCGACTATGAGGGCTCGCGCGCCGAGATCCCGATCACGCCCTTCAAGCAGGGCGACCGGATCAATGTTGGCCCGTTCGAAATTGAAGCGATCGGCGTGAACCACTCGATCCCTGAGCCGATGTCGCTCGTCATCCGCACGCCGCTCGGCAATCTCATCCATACGGGTGACTGGAAAATCGACCACAATCCCTCGCTCGGCCCACTGACCGACGAAGAGCGCTTCCGTGCCGTCGGCGACGAGGGCGTGCTGGCGATGTTCTGCGATTCGACCAATGCCATGCGTGATGGTGTTTCGCCCTCCGAGGAGGAGGTTTCGGCAGGTTTGCAGAAGATCATCGAAGCTGCGGAAGGCCGTGTGGCAATCACCACCTTTTCCTCGAATGTCGGTCGTATCCGCTCGATCGCCCAGGCGGCGGAAGCGGCCGGCCGCGAAGTCCTGCTGCTCGGCAGTTCGCTGAAGCGCGTAACGGCGGTCGCCGATGACATCGGCATCATGCAGGGCATCAAGCCCTTCATTGCCGAAGACGAATATGGTTTCATCCCGCGCGACAAGATCGTCGTTATCCTCACCGGTAGCCAGGGCGAGCCGCGCGCAGCACTCGCCAAGCTCTCGCGTGACGAGATGCGCAACGTGGCGCTGACGAAAGGCGACACGGTCGTGTTCTCCTCGCGCGCCATTCCAGGCAACGAGAAAGCCATCCTCGAAATCAAGAACGGTCTGATCGAGCAGGGCGTCCACATCGTCACCGACAGTGACGCACTTGTCCACGTTTCGGGCCATCCGCGCCGCAACGAACTGCTCAAGATGTACGAGTGGGTCCGTCCGCAGATCCTCGTGCCCGTTCATGGTGAGGCCGCCCATCTGGTCGCCCAGAAGGAACTGGCGCTTCAGGCCGGCATCCCGACCGTACCGCGTGTCCGCAATGGCGACATGCTGCGCATCGCGCCGGGCCCTGCCGAAGTCATCGATCAGGCACCCTTCGGCCGCGTCTACAAGGACGGCAAACTCGTCGGCGACATCGAGGAAATGGGTATCGCCGATCGCAAGAAGCTCTCCTATGTCGGCCATGTTGCCGTCAGTGTGCTTCTCGACAGTCGCTTCGATTTCCTTGGTGATCCCGATGTCGTGGCTTTCGGCCTTCCGGAAGTCGACCATGAGGGAGAACTGATGGAGGATACGCTTTACGATGCCGTTCTCGGAGCGGTGGAAAGCATTCCGCGCAGCCGTCGCAAGGATCTCGATACTGTTCGCGAGTCCATCCGCCGCGCGGTGCGCTCGACTGCCAACGAAGTCTGGGGCAAGAAGCCGATCGTCACGGTGTTCCTGACCAAAGTCTGAGGGACGAGGCGGGCAGGGATGACCTAATCTTTGCCCGCAACGACTGGAGGAAGACATGCTCGGCCGCGTCAATCACATCGCCATCGCCGTTCCGGATCTCACGGCCGCGACCGCGAGTTATCGTGATACGCTCGGCGCCAAGGTGTCCCAGGCACAGGCGCTTCCCGAGCATGGTGTGACCGTCGTTTTCGTCGAACTCGAGAACACCAAGGTCGAACTTCTCGAACCGCTTGGCGAGAATTCGCCGATTGCTGCCTTCCTTGAGAAGGCTCCCTCGGGCGGCATGCACCACATCTGCTACGAGGTCGCCGATATCCTTGCCGCCCGCGACCAGCTCTCAGCAACCGGAGCTCGTGTACTCGGCAGTGGCGAGCCGAAGATCGGCGCCCATGGCAAGCCGGTCCTGTTTCTGCATCCCAAGGATTTCTTCGGCACCCTGATCGAGCTCGAACAGGTCTGAGGCCCATTCACGAACCGATGAAGTCTTGTTGATCGCGGCTCGGACGGGCCTGCGACGCTTTTGTCTTTGTGCCCGGGAGCTTCCGCGATTATAGGGAGAGAAAGAGCGGCGCAGGCGTAACGTTTGGCGCCATCTCATGTCTGGAGCGAAACATCATGGCGATCCTGTCGGGACTGGCGGTCTATTTTGTGATCTGGTGGCTGGTGCTGTTTGCGGTGCTGCCTATCGGCCTTCGCACCCAGGACGAGGATCAGAACGTCGTGCCGGGAACCGTGGCCAGTGCTCCCACCCGCTTCCGCGCGGCGCGCATCTTCCTGACCACTTCCATCGTCTCTGCACTGATCTATGGCGCCTGGTATGTCGCCGGCACTTATTTTGGCATCAGCTTCAACGATCTGCCGGTCATCATGCCGGGCGTTGAGCCGCAAGGCTGATCGGCGCCTCTCATCGCGCCCATTCCGTCGACTAGGCAAAAAAAAACAAGGTCAAAAGACCTTGTTCGAAGCTTCGCGTGATCCTTCACCAATTAAGGGGCTGCGAACGGGCGCGCCTAGATCTGATCCTCCCAAGACTTGACCGCGAGTGTGGCAAAGATTTGTACTCCCTGCCTCTTTTATGGGCTGAACCTAGCCCAATCAGTGACCCTTGTCACCCCTGAATCTTGCAGATTTGTTACACCCATCCAAAAAAAATTCCTCATGTCGCTTTGTCGCATAAGCGTCATGGAATGATCTGATTTTCAGGTTTCGACGTCGCAATCACGTGTCCCCTGCGCGACCCAATGGCGCGCTTGAGGTGCCGGCTGTGGGCGAGGGCAGCGAACGGCGCTTGCGGGTTTTCTTCTCATGTCCAACCGGCTATGAACGCTTCCTGACATCCCGTTTCAATCGCTGATTCCGCCTGATTTGGCGGCATCGATAACCATCTGGAATTCGTTATGCGTCTGTCGCGCTACTTCATGCCGATCCTGAAGGAAAACCCCAAGGAAGCCGAGATCGTTTCCCACCGCCTGATGCTGCGGACGGGCATGATCCGCCAGCAGAGCCAGGGGATCTATTCCTGGCTGCCGCTCGGCAAGCGCGTGCTCGACAAGGTCAACGCCATCATCCGCGAAGAGCAGAACCGCGCCGGCGCCATCGAACTCTCCATGCCGACACTGCAGTCGGCCGAGCTCTGGCAGGAAAGCGGTCGTTACGAGGATTACGGCAAGGAAATGCTGCGCATTCGCGACCGGCAGGACCGTCCGATGCTCTATGGCCCGACCAATGAGGAAATGATCACCGACATCTTCCGCTCGTCGGTCAAGTCCTACAAGAGCCTGCCGCTCAACCTGTATCACATCCAGCTGAAGTTCCGCGACGAGATCCGTCCGCGCTTCGGCACCATGCGCTCGCGCGAATTCCTGATGAAGGATGCCTATTCCTTCGACCTGACCCAGGCCGACGCGATCCATTCCTATAACAAGATGTTCGTCGCTTACCTGCGCACCTTCGATCGCCTCGGTCTGCGCGCCATCCCTATGCGCGCCGACACCGGCCCAATCGGCGGCAATCACAGTCACGAATTCATCATTCTGGCCGACACCGGCGAATCTGAAGTCTATTGCCACAAGAGCTTCGTCGATTTCGACATTCCGGCTGCCGACACCGATTTCGACAGCGTCGATGGCCTGCAGTCCGTTTTTGACAAGTGGACCTCGGTTTACGCCGCCACCTCCGAAATGCATGACGAAGCCGCCTTTGACGCCATCGGCGAGAATGATCGTCTCTCGGCGCGCGGCATCGAGGTCGGTCACATCTTCTATTTCGGCACCAAATATTCCGAGCCAATGGGCGCCAAGGTGCAAGGGCCCGACGGCAAGGAGCATCTTGTCCACATGGGTTCCTACGGTATCGGCCCGACGCGCCTTGTTCCGGCCATCATCGAAGCCTCGCATGACGAGAACGGAATCATCTGGCCGGCTTCGGTCGCGCCCTTCGATGCTGTTGTCATCAACATGAAGCCGGGTGACGAGGCTTGCGACACGACCTGCGACCGCCTCTACGTCGCGCTGCAGAATGCTGGCAAGGACGTGCTCTACGACGACACCGACGATCGTGCAGGCACGAAGTTCGCGACCGCCGATCTGATCGGCGTGCCGGTCCAGGTCATTGCGGGCCCGCGTGCCGTTGCTGCCGGCGAAGTCGAGCTCAAGGACCGCAAGACCGGTGCCCGTGAGACGCTGACGATCGAAGCGGCGATCAACAAGCTGACGGCCTGAGGCAAAAGCCTTACGCCGAACCAAGGTCGGGTCTTGAGACTTGATCCCGAGGCAAGGAGAAACCATGGCGACGACGGCCGTTGGCAAAGAGACGGTGGACACGGACAAGGCCGCATCAGCGCGCGCCTTTTCCGGCTTTGAACGCATGGTGGCCTGGCGCTATCTGCGCGCCCGGCGCAAGGAAGCCTTCATTTCCGTCATTGCCGGCTTCTCCTTCATCGGCATAATGCTCGGTGTGGCGACGCTGATCATCGTCATGGCGGTCATGAACGGCTTCCGCACCGAACTCGTCTCGCGCATTCTCGGCATCAATGGCCACATGATCGTTCAAGCCGTCGATCAGCCGCTGACCGATTATGCGGGGCTTGCCGAGCGCTTTGCTGCCGTTCCGGGCGTCACCATGGCGCTGCCGCTGGTTGAAGGCCAGACGCTTGCCTCGGGTCGCCAGGGCGCTGGCACGGGTGCGCTGGTGCGCGGCATCCGTCCGGATGACCTGACCAAGCTCACCGTCGTCTCCTCCAATATCCGACAGGGCGACATGGTCGGCTTTGCCACGGGGCAGGGTGTGCTGATCGGCTCGCGCATGGCAGCACAACTGGGCTTGTCCGCCGGTGATACGATTACGCTGGTTTCGCCCGAAGGCGACATCACGCCGCTCGGCGTCAATCCGCGCGTGAAGTCCTACCCCGTTGCGGCCATCTTCGAGATCGGCATGTCGGAATATGATGCGTCGATCATCTATATGCCGCTTGAGGAATCGCAGCTCTATTTCAACGTCGAAGGCATCGTGCAGTCGATCGAGCTCTTCATTTCGGATCCTGACGCAGTCGACGAACTGCGCCCGCTGATCGAGGAAGCCGCCGGCCGCCAGATCTTCCTGACCGACTGGCGCCAGCGCAACCAGACCTTCTTCTCGGCGCTCCAGGTCGAGCGCAATGTCATGTTCATGATCCTGACGCTGATCGTTCTCGTGGCGGCACTCAACATCATCTCCGGTCTGATCATGCTGGTGAAGGACAAGGCGAGCGACATCGCGATCCTGCGCACCATGGGCGCGACATCGGGCGCCATCATGCGCATCTTCTTCATGACGGGTGCAGCGATCGGCACGGCCGGCACGCTTGCCGGCGTCGTGATGGGTGTGGTCGTGTGTCTCAACATCGAAAGCATCCGCCAGTTCTTCTCCTGGGTGTCGGGAACGATGCTCTTCGATCCCGAGCTTTATTTCCTGAGCCAGCTGCCGGCGGACATGAATGCAAGTGAGACCATCTCGGTGGTCATCATGGCGCTCAGCCTGTCCTTCATGGCCACCATCTTCCCGGCCTGGCGGGCCTCGCGCCTGGATCCTGTCCAGGCCCTGCGTTACGAATGAGGATGCCAAAATCAATGGCAAAAGACGTGGTTCTCTCGCTTGCCGGCATCGATCGCCATTACGGTCAGGGCGAAACAGTGCTCTCGATCCTGAAAGGTGCGGACTTTACCTTGCGCACTGGCGAGACCGTGGCGCTGGTCGCCCCGTCGGGCACCGGCAAGTCTACGCTTCTGCATGTTGCCGGGCTTCTTGAGCACCCCGATGGCGGCGACGTGACGGTTGGCGGCGTTGCCTGCCAGGAACTGGGCGACGAGCAGCGCACCGCAATTCGCCGAAAGTCGATCGGCTTCGTCTATCAGTTCCACCATCTGCTGCCTGAATTCACCGCGCTGGAAAACGTGATGATGCCGCAGCTGATCGCCGGACTCACCAAGCCGGAGGCCGCCGAACGCGCCAAGCAGCTTCTCGACTATATGCGTGTCGGCAATCGCGCCGATCACCGCCCGGCCGAACTCTCCGGCGGCGAACAGCAGCGCGTGGCGATCGCCCGCGCAGTCGCCAACGCACCGCTGGTGCTGCTTGCCGACGAACCGACCGGCAACCTCGATCCCGAGACGGCAAGTTATGTCTTCTCGGCGCTCGAAGCACTGGTCCGCCAGTCTGGTTTGTCAGCGATGATTGCGACCCACAATCACGACATCGCCCGCCGGATGGACCGCTGCGTCACCCTGGTCGATGGCAAGGTCGTCGAACTCCAGGTCTGACCTCTCTCCAGTTTCTGTCTTCTTTCCGGATGGCCGTGCGCCTCGGTGGAATTTGTTCCGCCGAGGTTGCGGTTTTTTTAGGTTGACATTGGAACAAGAGCGGAACAAAATAAAAACATAAAGGGACAAGGAGACAGAAATGACCGAAATTCTTCGTGACGTTGCTGCATTTGCCTCGATGGCCGTTTTCGTATCCAGCATGGCGCTGCTGATGATGGCGCTCTGATACTGCGGGCGGCAAAGCTGGTGAGGAAGGCTTTGCCGCCCGACTTCCTTCTGGACTTCGTGAGCCTGAAAGCCGAAAATCCCGACCGATTCAGAAATCAGGGAATGAAGCGGTATGGGCGAGGACAGCGTCGACAGGCAGGCGTCCGGTGGACTGGGTGATGGCCCGGGTTTCGTGCACTTGCGGGTGCATTCTGCCTATTCGCTGCTTGAGGGCGCTCTGCCGCTCAAGAAGATCCTTGGCAAAGCTGTCGCCGACGACCAGCCGGCGATCGCGATCACTGACACAAACAATCTTTTCGTTGCGCTCGAGTTTTCCCAGAAGGCGCTCGGCGATGGCATCCAGCCGATCATCGGCTGCCAGCTGTCGATCGACATGGAAGATTCGACCGGCGAGAAGCGCGGCGGTAATGGCCATATGCCGGATCTGCCGTCGGTTGTGGTCCTGGCCTCCGACGCTGACGGCTATGAGCGCCTCGTGGATCTCGTCAGCCGGGCCTATCTCGGCGGCGACGCGGGGCAGCCGACCCATGTAAAGCTTTCCTGGCTCGAAGAGAGCGGCACCGAGGGCCTGATCCTGTTGACGGGCGCCGGTGGCGGGCCGGTCGATCGTATCCTCAAAGACGGTCACAAGACCCAGGCCGAAAGCCGCCTCGTCGCATTGAAGCACCTGTTCGGCGATCGCCTTTATGTCGAACTGCAGCGCCATGGCGACTATGATCGCACGCATGAGCGGCGCATGGTCCAGCTCGCCTATGAGCATGATCTGCCGCTGGTCGCGACCAACGAGGCTTTCTTCCCGGCCCGCGACGATTACGATGCCCATGACGCCCTGATGGCGGTCGCTCACAATGCCATCGTCTCGAACGACGACCGCTTCCGCCTGACCCCCGATCATTATCTGAAGAGCCGGGCGGACATGATGAAGCTCTTCGCCGACCTGCCGGAAGCGCTGGAGAATTCCGTCGAGATCGCCCGTCGCTGCTGCTTCGTTCTCGATACCCGCAAGCCCATCTTGCCGCGCTTTACCGGTGGCAGCGACGATCCAGAAGAAGCCGAACGAGAGGAAGCACTCGAGCTGCGCCGTCAGGCGGAGGAGGGGCTCGACCAGCGTCTGGCAGCCCTCGGCATGGCGCCGGGCTACGAGGAAAAGGATTATCGTGACCGGCTGGAGTTCGAACTCTCGGTCATCGAACGCATGAAGTTCCCAGGCTACTTCCTGATCGTTTCGGACTTCATCAAATGGGCGAAACAGCATGACATCCCGGTCGGCCCGGGCCGTGGTTCGGGTGCGGGCTCGCTCGTCGCCTATGCCCTGACCATCACCGACGTCGATCCCTTGCGCTTCTCGCTGCTCTTCGAACGCTTCCTCAACCCGGAACGCGTCTCGATGCCCGACTTCGACATCGACTTCTGTCAGGAGCGCCGCGAAGAGGTCATTCGCTACGTTCAGCGCAAGTATGGTCGCGAGCAGGTGGGCCAGATCATCACCTTTGGTTCGCTGCAGGCGCGTGCGGCGCTCCGCGACGTCGGCCGCGTGCTGGAAATGCCCTATGGCCAGGTCGACAAGATCTGCAAGCTGGTGCCGAACAATCCTGCCAATCCGACGCCGCTCTCAAAGGCGATCGAGGAGGAGCCCAAGCTTCAAGAGGCTGCCGAGGAGGAGCCCGTGGTCGCGCGGCTTCTTGAGATAGCCCAGAAGATCGAGGGTCTCTACCGCCACGCCTCGACCCACGCTGCCGGTATCGTCATCGGCGATCGCCCGCTGTCGAAGCTGGTGCCGATGTACCGCGATCCGCGCTCCGACATGCCGGTCACCCAGTTCAACATGAAATGGGTCGAACAGGCCGGTCTCGTTAAGTTCGACTTCCTCGGCCTGAAGACGCTGACTGTCCTGAAGACGGCTGTCGATTTCGTCGAGGAGCAGCGTGGCCACAAGGTCGATCTCGCGGCCATCCCGCTCGATGACACCTTGACCTACGAAATGCTCTCGCGTGGTGAAACGGTCGGCGTGTTCCAGGTAGAAAGTGCCGGCATGCGCAAGGCCCTCATCGGCATGCGCCCCGACTGCATCGAGGACATCATCGCCCTCGTCGCGCTTTATCGTCCGGGCCCGATGGAAAACATCCCGGTCTACAATGCCCGCAAGCATGGCGAAGAGGAGATCGCCTCGATCCATCCCAAGATCGACTATCTGCTCAAGGAAACCCAGGGCGTTATCGTCTACCAGGAACAGGTCATGCAGATCGCGCAGGTCCTGTCGGGCTACTCGCTCGGCGAAGCTGACCTTTTGCGCCGCGCCATGGGTAAGAAGATCAAGGCGGAGATGGACCAGCAGTCGGTCCGTTTCGTCGACGGCGCGATGAAGAATGGGGTCTCCAAGCCACAGGCGAACAACATCTTCGAACTGTTGGCAAAATTCGCCAACTACGGCTTCAACAAGTCGCACGCCGCAGCCTACGCCATCGTCTCCTATCAGACGGCCTACATGAAGGCGCATTATCCGGTCGAGTTCCTCGCGGCATCGATGACGCTCGATATGTCGAACACCGAAAAGCTCGTCGACTTCCGCCAGGATGCCGGCCGCCTCGGCATCGAAGTCGTGCCGCCTTCTGTTCAGACTTCCTATCGTCACTTCCAGACCGGGCCGAACCGCATCTACTACGCGCTCGCCGCACTCAAGGGTGTCGGTGAAGGCGCCGTCGATCACATCGTTGAGGTCCGAGGCGACAAGCCTTTCGACAGCATCGAGGATTTCTGCCTCAGGATCGATCCGAAACAGATCAACCGCCGTGTCTTTGAAAGCCTGATCGCCGCCGGTGCCTTCGACTGCTTCGGTCGCGACCGCGCCGAACTCGTCGGCAGCATCGATCGCATCATGGGTTATGCCCAGCGGGCCCAGGAAAATGCCGTCAGCGGCCAGTCCGACATGTTCGGCTCCGGCGGCGCAAGCGGGCCCGAACGGATCGCCTTTGCACCCTATACGCCCTGGCTTTCCTCGGAAAAGCTGATGCGGGAATTCCAGGTGCTCGGCTTCTATCTCTCCGCTCACCCCCTCGACGCGTACAGAGACCTGCTCGACAAACTGCGCGTCCAGAATTTCGCGGATTTCTCGGTTGCCGTAAAGCAGGGCGCCTCCGCCGGCCGGCTCGCCGGCACCGTCATTTCCCGTCAGGAGCGCAAGACCCGCACTGGCAACAAGATGGGCATCGTCACCTTCTCGGATGCCTCGGGCCAGTATGAAGCGGTTCTCTTCTCGGAAGGTCTCAACCAGTATCGCGACCTGCTCGAGGCCGGCAAGTCGCTGGTGCTGACTGTGCAGGCGGAAGAGCGCCCCGAGGGCATCGGCCTGCGCATCCAGACGGCGCAGTCGCTCGAAGAACAGTCGATCCGCATGCAGAAGGCGATGCGCGTTTTCGTCCGGGATTCCGGTCCCTTGCGCGCCGTCGCTGCACATCTGAACGCAAGGGGCGACGGCCTTGTCTCCTTCATCGTGATCAAGGATGAAGGCCAGCGTGAAATCGAGGTAGAACTGACGGAGCGCTTCCGCATCTCCCCGGAGATCGCCGCCGCCATGCGCTCGACGCCCGGCGTGCTCGACGTAGAACTGGTCTGATCGTCAGGCCCGCGGCTTCGAACGTGTCACGGTGATGAAGTCCGTCCCGTCGCCGGTCTCCGGGCCGATGCCGGTATCCGAGATGGTGATCGAGGATCCCTCGCTCAGCATGGTTTCGATGCGGGCGCGCACGTCGTCCGGGATGACGATGCGCGACAGCGCCGCCTCGGCCGAGAAGATCGACTTGTCGTCCGCCGGGGTGACGATGCCAAGACGCTTCTGCGTCGATGCAGGAAGGTGGTCATCGAGCGTCACGCCACGCCATTCGGCCTTCCGCTTGTAGCGATCGACAGCAGTCGCTTCGATGAAATGGGTGCCAAGCGCCTTCTCTGGCTCCCGGATGTTGACGGGGGCTGAAAAGAGTGGCGCGAATTTCTGCCGGATCATCAGCTGGCCCGTCGGCGGGTGGTCCTCGCCGGCCTGCATATAGAGCGTCCCGAGAAAAGTCTCAGACAGGATCTGTGCGTCCTTTGCTATCTCATGCTTCTCCTTGAACGCCTTGACCGCCGCAATGGTCCGCGTGCCGAGCAAGCCATCGGAAACGCCGGCATCGAAGCCGAGCGTGCCGAGAAGCCGCTGGACGTCGGACACGACGTCGCGCTGGGTGCGTCGTGTAATCAGGATACGCAGCGGAGGTGGTTCCTCGATCGTCACCTTTGTCTCGGCACCGCTGCGCGGTGGAACTGCGTTCATGGCCACTTCGACGGGGCCCAGCCCCGCCTCGACACGTCCGGGCCTGAGCTCTACGTCCGACAGCAGCCCGCCATCGTCAACCGGGAGGCGCGGCGTGAACAGATTGGCGTGGGTGATGGACTTTGGCGCTATGGCATCGTCGGTGATGATCACATGCGCGCCGCGCTCGGTCATGGAAAAGAGCGTCTTGGCGAAGCCGTTCGGCAGGCGCACGCAACCATGCGAGGCCGGATAGCCGGGCAGCTTGCCCTCGTGCAACGCGATGCCCGACCAGGTCAGACGTTGCATGAAGGGCATGGGCGCGTTCGAATAGAGGTTGGACTCGTGATACTTGCGCTTCTCCAGGATCGAGAAGATCCCCGATGGCGTGGTATGTCCGGGCTTGCCGGTCGAGACTTTTGTCGTCGCCACCACCTCGTCACCGTCGTAGACGGTCAGCGTCTGTTCCGCCTTTGAGATATAGATCTGGAGCGGACCATCGGCGGCAAGCGCCGTGCTGGACATGAGAGACAGGCTGACGGCGAGGGCGAAACGCTGAAACATGGTCGACCATTTGAAACGCAATACACAAGCAATCGCAGTGTAAGCGACGATGTTTAAGAAAAGTTTCGCGAAAAGCCGTTGCGTTGCTACTCACGCGGCTGTGATCGTGTTTCCACACTTGTCACGAGCTGTGACTTGTTCACGGGGTGGCTGTCTGCCGCGGTCGCAGTTGCGGTGAGACGACCACGAGCAGCAGGGCCGCAAGCGGCAGGGAAAAGGCATGGCCGATATGCTTGAAGCCGAGAGCACCGACGAGGCCGCCGACGAAGAACATGCCAACGATGGGCAGCAGGATGCCGAGCTTGCGGCTGTCCGTTGCAAGCGGTGGATGATCGAGGAGCCGGACGATCCGGCCATAGGCGAGCTTGCCGAATTCGATGCCGACATCGGTAATCATGCCGGTCAGGTGGGTGGTGCGGATGCGGGCGCCGGAAATCTTGGTGATCGTCGCATTCTGGAGGCCCATCACGAAGCAGAGGAGAAGGGCCGTCACCGCTGCGGCTGAAGCCGCCGGCACGACGGCGCCGATCCCGGCAAAGGCGATCAGCAGGCCGGATTCGAGCGCCAGCGGATAGGCATATTGCTGTCGGCGCGCATGGCGCCGGGCCCAGTTGATAAGGACTGCCGAGCAGGCAGCGCCGAGCGTGAAGCTGACGAGAAGTGCGATGCCAGCGCCGACCAGCCCGAAAAGCCCGAGTGCCAGATTGTCGGCAATCGCGGAGACGATGCCGGTCATGTGCGAGGTGTAGTGACCGATGGCAAGGAAGCCGCCGGCATTCATCGCGCCCGCGACAAAAGCCAGGATTGTGCCGAGCAGCAGGTCGTTAGGCCGCGTGCGGCGATGGGCGGCGGCAAACCGCAAGAGCCGCATGTATCCGCCCTGGCGCCCTGGGAGCCGGCTGTGATCCGTGATGATGGAGGGTGCCTGCGCCACGTAGTCGCCTATCGTTTGGACGGGAAAGTGTAACCCGTCTGAACCGTACCCTTGCCGAACTTGTCGCGCAATTTGTCCATCGCCGCCTCTGCCGCTGCCCGCCTTGCTGCCTGGGCATCAACGAGGTCAGGCGGGTCGGCAAGCATTGGATCCTGCAGATCGCTGACGCCGATGCCGATCAGCCGGAATCGCGTTCCATCCGTTTCCTTCTCCAGCAGCGACATGCCGGTGCGGAAGATCCGATCGGCCAGCTGGGTGGGGTCATCCAGCCGTCGATTGCGCGTTCTGAGCTTGAAATCGGCCGTCTTGAGCTTCAAGACGACGGTCTGCCCGGCGATCTCGTGTCGCTTCAGCCGCCAGGCGACCTTTTCGGACAAGGCACGCAGATGCACCACGAGCTCGTCGAGCCGGTGAATGTCGTCGAAGAAGGTCGTCTCGGCCGAGACGCTCTTGGCCGGGTCGTTCGGATGCACCGTCCGCTCGTCGATGCCGCGGGACAGACGCGCCAGACGCTGTCCCATCGAGCCATAGCGGCGCATGAGATCGCTCTCGTCCATCACCTGCAGCTGGCCGATGGTTCGGATGCCGTCGGCCTGTAGCGTTGTGGCAAGTGCCTTTCCGACACCCCAGATCATCGTGACCGGCTTGTCGGCAAGGAAGGAGACCGCCTCGGCCTCGCCGATGACGGAGAAACCGCGCGGCTTCTGCAGGTCGGAAGCGACCTTGGCGAGGAACTTGCAGTAGGACAGCCCGACGGAAACGGTAATGCCGATCTCCTGCTCGATGCGTCGGGCAAGCCTTGCCAGCACCCGGGCCGGCGGATCGTGATGCAGCAGTTCGGTGCCTCGCAGATCGAGAAAGGCCTCGTCGATCGAAATCGGCTGCACGAGCGGTGTCAGCTCCTCCATCATTGCCCGGATTTCGCGACCGACACGGGAATACTTCTCCATGTCGGGCTTGATGACCACGGCCTGCGGACAGGCTTCGAGAGCCTTGAACATCGGCATGGCAGACCGCACCCCATGGATGCGTGCGACGTAGCAGGCGGTGGAGACGACCCCGCGCTTGCCGCCGCCGATGATCACGGGCTTGTCGATCAGCTCCGGATTGTCGCGCTTCTCCACCGAGGCGTAGAAAGCATCACAATCGATATGGGCGATCGACAAGTCGTAGAGTTCGGAATGGTAGACGAGCCTCGGGCTGCCGCAGGAACGACAGCGCCGTGCACCCTCTGCCTGCCCGGTCAGGCAGTCACGACAAAAGCCAGGGTGATCAGGAGCAGCGCGCGTCATGGCCAGAACAAAGGTTGAACATTCCCACCATAGGCCGCGCTGCGAATGCAGGCAAGGGCGGCAAGGCCGGGACGAGCGGTTGTCGTTCGGTTAGCCCGCGAAATGCGATCGGATCAGCTCGGACGCCTCCGGCCAGGTGCCGACACGCCGGACCGTTTCGGGTGGCTCGGGTGCGAAGCGGAAGATTTCGAGCGGTGGCGGAAGATAGATCAAAAGGCAGTCTGGCACGTGCTGGCCGACCGAGTGCAGATTGTGCACCATGTCGTCGACGAAGGCGACGGGCAGGGGCCTTTCCCCTTGCAACGCCGCTACCATCGGCCCCTTGGCCTCTTCCGTTGCAATCATTGGAAAGGTCAGTGTCAGCTGGTCGAGCAGCCGTCGCCGCACCTCGGCGTGGCGAGGCGGCATGGCAGTGAGGAACACAAGATCGGCATTCTGGCCGAGCGCATGAAGGCTGTCGACCGCATCGGCAAACGGCGTCTGCCAGCGCTCCTGCTCGACGAAGAAATCATCGATCAACGCCTTGACGGCTGGCGCTTCGATCACGCTTTCATCGGCGCCGGTGACGATGTTGCCGGTCAGCTTGAAGGAGCGCGGCAACAGCCTGTGGCCGCGGCTCTGCAGGAAGGCCTCGAACGGTGCGGCGAACTGCAGGACGACATCATCGACATCGCAGACGATCAAAGGCCTGTCCGTCAGGCGGATGTGGTCGAGATCCGTCAGCATCAGAAATCGGCCGAATCGAAGCTCGGACCCGCATATCGGTGATAGGCCTCGACCACCGTTTCAGGCTTGGTGTCCGTCGCGGTGCAGAATTCCATCAGCGTCGGTTCGTGCTGCATCAGAAACTCTAGCATGCCGGCGAGAAAGGCCGGGTCGCCGACCGCCTGGCGAAGCTGTGTCGGCTGTACGCCAGACAATGCGAGGAAACGCGACAGCATCTCCGGTTCATTTGCCAACCAGCCAAGCACGGCAACCGCAGTGGCTTCGGCATCGGCAGGTATATCTCTGTTTTTCATAAAGTCTTTTCCTCTTGCCCTGGCAAATTACCGATTTCGAAACCAAATAGCACTAGCATGTTCGCTGACGGAAGACGCAACTCGCGCTGGGTCCGGTGTTCCGGACTGACTGAATGCGCGAGACAAAGGACCGGGTGAATGCCGAAAAAAGTGATGATTGTCGAAGACAACGAGCTCAACATGAAGCTCTTCCGCGATCTGATCGAGGCATCCGGCTATGAGACAGTGCAGACCCGCAACGGCATGGAAGCCATGGATCTCGCGCGGCGCCACCGCCCGGATCTGATCTTGATGGACATCCAGTTGCCGGAGGTCTCAGGACTTGAAGTGACCAAGTGGCTGAAGGACGATCCCGAGCTCCACGTGATCCCTGTGATTGCCGTAACGGCATTCGCCATGAAGGGCGATGAGGAGCGGATCCGGCAGGGTGGCTGTGAAGCCTATGTCTCCAAACCCATCTCGGTCCCCAAGTTTATCGAGACGATCAAGACCTATCTCGGAGATGCGTGAGGACTGACAGCCATGACTGCCCGTATTCTGGTCGTCGATGATATTCCTGCCAACGTCAAGCTGCTCGAAGCGCGGCTGATGGCGGAGTATTTCGACGTGCTGACGGCAAGCAATGGCCGTGATGCGCTGGATATCTGCGATCGCACCCAGGTCGACGTCATCCTCCTCGACATCATGATGCCGGAGATGGACGGATTCGAGGTCTGCGAGCGGCTGAAGTCCAACCCGCGTACGGCGCATATCCCGGTCGTCATGGTCACTGCCCTCGATCAGCCTTCTGATCGTGTCCGCGGTCTGCAGGCCGGTGCCGACGATTTCCTGACGAAGCCGGTCAACGACCTGCAGCTCATCTCCCGGGTGAAGAGCCTGGTGCGCTTGAAGACGCTGACGGACGAGCTGCGCATCCGCCACGACACGACCCGTGAGGCCGGCATCGGTGATGTCTTCAGGCTCCAGGAGGGGCGCCTCGAAGAGCAGGCGCAGGTTCTGCTCGTCGACAGCCGCGGTGCCTCCCAGGAGCGCATTATCAAGGCGCTGAAGCCGATTGCCGAAGTCAGCGCCATGTCAGACCCGCAGGCGGCGGTGTTCGAGGCGGCTGAAAACGCCTTCGATCTGGTCATCGTCAACAGCAATCTCGAAGACTACGACCCCTTGCGTCTCTGCTCGCAGATCCGTTCGCTGGAACGCACCCGCTTCATTCCGATTCTCCTGATCACGGAGCAGGGGGATGAGCAGATGATCATCCGGGCGCTTGATCTCGGCGTGAACGACTACATCGTGCGCCCGCTCGATCCCAACGAAATGATCGCCCGCACGCTGACACAGGTTCGCCGCAAGCGCTTCAACGATCGCCTGCGCAACAGTGTGCGTCAGACGATCGAACTTGCCGTCACCGATGGGCTCACGGGCCTCCACAATCGCCGCTATCTCGATACGCATCTGCGCACACTGTTCGCCCGCGCCAAGGTGCGTGGTCGGCCGCTGACGCTATGCATCACCGATATCGACCGCTTCAAGCAGGTGAACGATGTCTACGGGCACGATGCCGGCGACGAAGTGCTGAAGGAGTTTGCCGGCCGGATCCGCTCGACCGTGCGGGGAGCCGATCTTGCCTGCCGTTTTGGCGGCGAGGAATTCGTCGTCGTGATGCCCGACACACCGGCGGAAGTCGCCGCAACCGTTGCCGAGAGGCTGCGTGGCATGATCGAGGCACGGCCCTTCCAGCTTCGATCGGGTGAGACCCCTCTGATGCTGACAGCATCCATGGGCATTGCCACGATCGGTCCCGGTATCGAAACGCCCGAGCAGCTTCTGAAGCAGGCCGACCGGGCTCTCTATGAAGCGAAGAACTCCGGTCGCAACCGCGTCGTGGGCGCTGCTGCTTGACCCCAGGGCCCAAGGGCAGTGACAAATTCTCAAGTTTCGACCGTCGCCCTGAAAGATCTTCACAGCTTTTTCAATTGCCGCCATCCTTGGCATGCCGGGTAAATCTTGCTGACTTTTTGAGCAGTTACAAAACGACTTATTTTTAGCAGCCCGAATAGTATTGAGGCTGATCCTGCCAATGGCGCCCGACTGGATCGAGAATGTGCTTACTCGGTTTTGTATTTAATTGAATATTAGGTTCCGCTGTCGCTGACTGATCTCACCCGCTCAAGTCAGTCTCTGTGATCTTTCACAACTAAGCTTGAGAACATCCGAAATGTGTCTGCGGTATTCTCAAGTCTCAATGTGTGTAGAACTGACTATCACCTGTGAATCGCAAGTTCATCTGAGCCTAATTTAACCATAAAGCAGCGAAGCCCGGGTAAGCAGTTAATAATCTGTTGATTTTTGTCTCTACTTGAGAGAACTTGCAGCCATCGGACAAGACCCCTTCGGAGGTCATCAATACCCCATGATGCTCAGGTCCGCCGCATCTCCTGGGTCGTGGGGTCGGTCGGTTGGTATGCAACGTCAAAAACGGTTCCTCGTGCCGTGTTGTGTGCCGGCCGACCCCCTAATAGGACACCGGCTTCCGCAAGGAAGCCGGTGTTTTTCGTTTGGCGATATGCCTGGAGCAGGTGGCATCACTGCAAAAGAAAAAGGCGTGTCGCAGAATGCGACACGCCTTTTTTGAGAAGCCCTCGATCAAGTCTTACTTGATCTTGGTTTCCTTGAACTCGACATGCTTCTTAGCAACCGGGTCGTACTTGGTCTTCGTCATCTTTTCCGTCATCGTGCGGCTGTTCTTCGTGGTTACGTAGAAGAAACCCGTGTCAGCCGTCGACAGAAGCTTGATCTTGATGGTTGTAGCCTTGGCCATGGTCGTCCTGCCTCTAATAAACGAAGCCGTGGACGACCGAACGAGGCCCACGGCAAATCTGGCGCGAAACTACAAATCGCGCCCGAAAAGTCAAGTGTGTTTCGGCTTAAAAAGCAGGCGTCCCAGGGAAAGCACCACGTAGAGCGCGAAGAAGCCCGCAATTGCCCAGGCAAATCCGTCATTGCCGGTGATATCGATGGCCGCTCCTATGGCCTGAGGACCGGCGACGGTGCCGACAGCATAGCAGAAAATGAAGGCGGCATTGGCCGCCGCGAGGTCGGCGCCGGTGAGTCGCGAGCCGAGATGGCTCAGGCCGACGGTGTAGAGCCCGGCAACGCATCCGCCCCAGAACAGCAGAACGATGGCCATCAGGTGCCAGTGGCCGGACAGCCAGGGTAATGTCAGGGATCCGGCAAGCCCGACAATGGCGAGAATCGACAGAAGCAGGCGCCGGTCACGCATACGGTCGGAGAGCAACCCCAGCGGGATCTGGAAGATCATGTTGCCGACACCCATGACCGTCAGGAGAAGCGCCGCCTGCGTCTCTGTAAAGCCGCTGCGGGTGGCATAGATCGGGAAGAGGGAAAGGCCGCCGGCTTCGACCGCCCCGAAGACGAAAACGGCAACCGTCGCTGTCGGTACCAGGAAGATGTAGCGGAAGAAATGCATCTCCGGCTTTTCGCTCAGCACCGGGCTTTCGTTGCGGGCGATGTAGATCGGAATGGCGGCCGCGAGGATCGCGATGGCGCCGACCCCAAAGGGCAGGAGCCCGTCGCTCCCCAGCACGGAAAAGAGCAGGGGGCCGCAGGCAAATCCGACGGCCAGCATGGTGGCGTAGATGCCCATCACCAGGCCGCGCTTGCGCGAAGGGGCCGCCGCATTGATCCAGAACTCGGAGAGGATGAAGAGTGTCGTGGTCGCACCGTGAAACACGATGCGCAGCGGAAACCACATCCAGAACTGTTCGGCATAATAGAAGCCGATCGCGCTTACTGCCGACAGGACTACGGCCCAGAGCATGGTCGGCACGACGCCGAGCTTGTGGGCGAGCTTGGTGGTCACGGGAGCAGCCGCCATGGCGGCGATCCCGGCCATCGCCGAGTTGAGACCGATCAGCGTCGAGGAGATGCCGCGCTTTTCGAGAATGATGCTGAGCAACGGCAGGCCGAGGCCAATTGCAATGCCCACAGCCGAAATGGCTGAAATCGCTGCGAAGAGCGAGGGCCAGTGGATGTCCTCGCGATCGCCGTTCAGGCCGACATTCGTCTCAGACATCGGACACCCGGTCGCTCATGTCGCATTCCGGCCTGAGGCATGGCCGCAGGCGCGCAGGTGTCGAAATCTGTGATGGCATCGGCGCGTACCAGCTCCTGGGCATAGTCGATCGGCGCGGCATGTTCAGACTGGAAACCGCACGCCTGTCAAGCGCTTCTGATCTCACGGTACGAATCAAGACTGCGCCTCTGGGCGACGTTTAACGAAAAACCGCCACAGCCGCGTGACGGATCGATGACTCAGTCGCGGCCGTCCTTGAAGGTTTCTGGCGCGTCATCATGCCCACCGAATCCGTGCATCCGCAGTGCCCATTGCAGCCCGACCACTCCGCCTTTGATCGGCTGCAGGCAGAGCAGGGACGTAACGACGCCGATCGGTGCCCAGATGGCAAAATGCACCCAGGCAGGCAGAACGAAGACCAGATCGGTGGCCATGAAGCCGCCGACCAGGACATGGCCGAGAATGAGAATGACGAGATAGGCCGGCAGGTCGTCCGCCCGATGGTGATGATAATCCTCGCCGCAAGCCGCGCAGTTATCCACCACCTTGAGATAGCTGCGGAAGAGCTTGCCCGAGCCGCAGGACGGACATTGATTGAGCATGCCGCGCTTGATCGAGCGACCGAGCGGGCGATCGGCCTTCTCGCCGCCGCCGTACTGGATCGTTGCCTGGGTCTGGTTGCCGCTCATGTCATGCCTCCGGGGCGAAAGTGTCAACGTCGCGAGCGCGGCGGACGTGTGCCGGGCTGTTTGTGCCCGTTCCGCCGTCCTGCCTTGTGGAAGGAACGCGTCGCCACCGGCATCTTACGTCCCTCGCTCAGCATCTCGAAGCGCAGCGCGCCGGCCAGTGGCACCGCTTCAACAAGCTTGACCTCGACGATGTCGCCGAGCTGATAACCGAGCCCGGACTTCTCGCCCGTCAGGGCCTGATGCGCTTCGTCGTAGATATAGTAGTCCCGGCCCAGCGTGGAAACCGGGATGAAGCCATCTGCGCCAAATTGCGGCAGGGCGACGAAAAGGCCGGACTTGGTCACGCCCCGGATCTGTCCCTCGAACTCATCGCCGATACGCCCGGCAAGATGATGCGCGATCAAGCGGTTAACCGTGTCGCGCTCGGCCGCCATCGCGCGGCGCTCGAAGGTCGAGATCTCAGCCGCGATGTCCTCGAGGCTTGCTTCCTCGTCCGGCGTGATGCCGCCTTCGCCCAAACCAAGCGAACCCACCAGCGCCCTGTGAACGATGAGGTCGGCATAACGGCGGATCGGCGAGGTGAAGTGGGCGTATTTCATCAGGTTGAGGCCGAAATGGCCGATATTGTCGGGGCTGTAGATCGCCTGGCTCTGACTGCGCAGCACCATCTCGTTGACAATGACCTGATGCGGCGTGTCTTCGGCTTTCGCCAGAATGCCATTGAACGAGTTGGAGCGCATGTTGCCGCCCTTGACCAGCGACATGCCGAGCGTGGCGAGGAACTCCCGCAAAACTTCCTGCTTGGCGAGCGTCGGCGCGTCATGGATCCGGTAGATCAGCGCCTGCCGCTTCTTCTCCAGCGTCTCGGCAGCCGCGACGTTCGCCTGGATCATCATCTCTTCGATCAGCTTGTGCGCATCAAGCCTCTCGGGCACATGCACGCGATCGACCGTGCCGTCCTCCTTGAGGATGATCTTGCGCTCCGGCATGTCGAGCTCGAGCGGCTGGCGACGGTCACGGCCGCGCTTCATCACGGCATAGGCATGCCACAGGGGCTTCAGGATCGGCTCCAGGAGGGGCCCGGTCTTGTCGTCGGTCTTGCCGTCGATTGCCGCCTGCGCCTGCTGGTATGAGAGTTTCGCCGCGCTCTTCATCATGATGCGGTGGAAGGTATGGCTCGCCTTGCGGCCCTCATGCGAGAAGACCATGCGCACGGCAAGCGCCGGCCGGTCGACGCCCTCGCGCAGCGAGCAGAGATCGTTGGAGATCCGTTCGGGAAGCATCGGCACGACGCGATCAGGGAAATAGACGGAATTGCCGCGTTTCAGAGCTTCGCGATCCAGCGCCGATTTCGGCCGGATGTAATAGGAGACATCGGCGATGGCCACCGTCACGATCACGCCATCAGGATTGTCGGGCGAGGTGTCGAGTTCGGCATAGACGGCGTCGTCATGGTCCTTGGCGTCATGCGGGTCGATGGTGATGAGCGGCAGGTCGCGCCAGTCCTCGCGATGCGACATGGACGCGGGCTTGGCGTCCTCGGCCTCCGATATTACCGACTGCGGGAAGATATGCGGAATGCCATGGGCGTGGATCGCGATCATCGAGATCGCCTTTTCCGAGGCAACCGAGCCGACGACGTTGAGCACCTTGGCCCGCGTCAGGCCGAAACGGCTGGCACGCGCGACTTCCACCTCGACCAGATCACCATCCTTGGCCTCGCCGATGTCGCTGGCGTCGATCTGCATTTCCTCGCCGCGGCGCTCGATCGGCATCAGGCGTGCCCCACCGTCAGGCATCATCCGCACCACGCCCATCACGGCACCGACATGACGATCGAGGATCTTGATCACACGGGCGGTATAGGCTGGACCGGATCGGTCCTTGTTGGCGAAGATCTTGGCAAGCACCCGGTCGCCGAGGCCCCCAACAGGCGTCTTGCCCTTGGAACGGTCGGAACTCGACTGGCGGATCAAAACAGCTGGCGCCGCCCCACCCTCTTCGGGCCACTCGGCCGGCCTGCCGATCAGCTCACCGTCCTTGTCACGTGTCGTGATATCGAGAACCGTGACCGGGGGCAGGGCGCCGGGTCGTGTCAGGGACTTGCGGCTCTTCTGCACGAGGCCGTCTTCTTCGAGATCCTTCAGCGCCTGCTTGAGTTCGACCCGCTGCTCGCCCTTGAGCCCGAAGGCCTTGGCGATCTCGCGTTTCGAGGCGCGGTCGGGGTTGTCGGTGATGAACTGCATGAGCACTTCACGGGGAGGCACTTCCCCGTGGATGAGGGCGGTGGGGTTTTCGCTCCTCGCCTTGGCCGCACCTTCCGCACGCCGGCTCTTGCGGTTGCCGGAGCCGGGTGTCTCGGAGGGGTCGCGGTGTCTCTTGCTCAAGTCGCACTCTTCTTCGTTGTCTTTGCCTTCGTGGCCGTTTTGGCCGGCGCCTTCTTGGTGGCAGCGGCCTTCGGCTTGGCGGCCGTCTTCTTCGGCTTTTCCGCCGCACCGTCGTCCGACTTCGCCTTGGCAGACTTGGCCGGAGCCTTCTTGGTCTTGCTCTTGCCGCCGCCATCCTTGGCCGCCCGCTCGGCGATCAGCACAAGCGCTTCCTCGACGGTGACGCTTTGCGGGTCCTTGCCCTTCGGCAGGGTGGCATTCACCTTGCCCCAGTTGACGTAGGGACCGAAACGACCTTCGCGGACCGTCATCGCTCCACCGTCAGGATGCTCTCCGAGTTCCTTCAGCGCAACCGCGGCCGTGCGGCCACGGCCGCCCGGATTGGCCTTCTTTTCGGCGAGCACGGTCACGGCGCGGTTGAGGCCGATCGACAGCACGTCCTCAATACCTTCGAGATTGGCATAGGTGCCGTCATGCAGCACGAAGGGCCCGTAGCGCCCGAGACCGGCCGAAATCATCTTGCCGGTTTCCGGATGCGCACCCACGTCGCGCGGCAGCGATAGAAGCGAGAGTGCTTTTTCGAAATCGATATCGGCCGGCGCCCATCCCTTCGGCAGCGAGGAGCGCTTGGCTTCCTTGCCGTCGCCGCGCTGGACGTAAGGCCCGAACCGGCCCGAACGTAGCGTGATCTCTTCTTCGGTGACCGGGTCTTTCCCAAGTGCCCGCGGCTCATTGCCGCCGGCTTCGGCTTCGGCACCACCTTCGGAGGACAGCTGGCGGGTAAAGTTGCACTCCGGATAGTTCGAGCAGCCGACAAAGGCGCCGTACTTGCCGAGCTTCAGCGATAGATTACCGGTGCCGCAGACCTGGCAGATGCGCGGATCGGATCCGTCCTCGCGCTTCGGGAAGACGAGCGGCGCAAGCGCCTCGTTCAGCGCGTCGAGCACGTTGGTGACGCGCAACTCCTTCGTGTCTTCGATCTGGGCGAAGAAATCCTGCCAGAAGGCGCGCAACACGTCCTTCCAGTTGAGCTCACCGGCCGAGATCTTGTCGAGCTTCTCCTCGAGCTCGGCGGTGAAATCATATTCGACATACTTGTTGAAGAAGTTCTCCAGGAAAGCCGTGACCAGACGCCCCTTCGAATGCGGGATCAGCTTGCGCTTGTCCATGACCACATATTCGCGGTCGCTCAGCGTCTTGAGCGTCGCCGCATAGGTCGAAGGGCGGCCGATGCCGAGCTCTTCCATTTTCTTGATCAGCGAGGCTTCCGAATAACGCGGCGGCGGCTCGGTGAAATGCTGGCTGGCATTGATCTTGTTCTTGGCCAATGCCTCGCGGGCATTGATCTCGGGCAGGCGGCCATCCTCGTCGTCACCATCCTCGGGCGCCTCGCCTTCCTCGCGCTGGTCCGTATAGGCGGCAATGAAACCGTCGAAACGAATGACGGAACCGACGGCGCGCAGGCCTGCCTTCTCGCCCTTGTTGTCGGCGAGGATCTCGACCGTCGTGCGCTCGATTTCGGCGGACGCCATCTGGCTCGCAATGCCGCGCTTCCAGATCAGGTCGTAGAGCCGCATCTGGTCGCTGTCGAGGAAGCGGCGAAGCTTGTCCGGCGAGCGGTTGAAGTCGGTCGGACGGATGGCTTCGTGGGCTTCCTGGGCGTTCTTCGCCTTGGTGGAATAGAGGCGCGCCTTCTCCGGCACATAGCGCGGGCCGAACTGGTCGAGCACGGCTGCACGCGCCGCCTCGATCGCTTCGGGCGCCATCTGCACGCCATCGGTACGCATATAGGTAATGAGACCAACGGTTTCGCCGCCGATGTCGATGCCTTCATAGAGCTTCTGGGCGATCTGCATGGTGCGCGACGCAGAGAAGCCGAGCTTCGAGGATGCGGCCTGCTGCAGCGTGGACGTGGTGAAGGGCGGGCCAGGATTGCGCTTGACCGGCTTTGCCTCGACGCTGTCAACAGCGAAGGCTGCACCCTCGAGCAATGCCTTGATGCCTGAGGCCTGGTCGCCATTGGTCACCGAGTTGCGCTGCATGCGCTTGCCGAGATGCGAGACAAGCCTTGCCTCGAACTCGTCACCGCGCGGCGTCTTCAGCAGCGCGGAAATGTTCCAGTATTCCTCGGCGACGAAACGTTCGATCTCGTTTTCGCGGTCGCAGACGAGGCGCAGCGCCACAGACTGCACGCGACCGGCTGAGCGCGCACCCGGCAGCTTGCGCCAGAGAACCGGCGACAGATTGAAGCCGACGAGATAATCGAGTGCACGGCGCGCCAGATAGGCGTCGACCAGCGGCGTGTCGATATCGCGCGGATTGGCCATGGCGTCGAGCACGGCCTTCTTGGTGATCGCGTTGAAGACAACGCGCTTCACAGGCTTGTCGCCGATCACCTTCTTCTTTTTCAGAAGGTCGAGCACGTGCCAGGAAATAGCCTCACCCTCGCGATCCGGGTCGGTCGCGAGAAACAGGCCGTCGGAGGACTTCACCGCATCGGCAATGTCCTTCATGCGTTTTTGCGAGGCGGCATCGACCTCCCAGAACATCTCGAAATCCTGGTCCGGCAGAACGGAGCCATCCTTGGCCGGCAGATCGCGCACATGGCCGAACGAGGCGAGCACCTTGTATCCGGGACCCAGATACTTGTTGATCGTCTTGGCCTTGGCCGGGGATTCTACGACTACGACGTTCATTGGACAACTATACCTTCAACGCATCCGATCAGCGGCACCGCACCACAGTCTTCGGAACACGGTTTTCCGACATGGAGGGCGAAACGTCTGCGGTCAAGAGGCGGGGCCTATTTTCCGACCTGTGAATATATGCAACCGGAGAGAGATCACAGGTAGATTGCAATCTTAGATAAATGCTCTATTGTATTTTACAGGGCATGGCGAGGCTGGGTTGTGATGGCCTCCGGTGAAGACGGACAAATGCGATGGCAAGAGACACAGCCGACACGAACGGTCGCGGAACCCGCACGATGGAAAACATCGCCTACATCCGCCAGATGCTCGCCGAGTTGCGGCTTGTCGCCGAAAATGAAGGCGCCGAGATGCTCTGTTATCTGATCGAGATGGCCTATGTCGAAGCCGGCGATGTCCAGTCCGGCCGTCGTGCGCTTTCAATCCATCATGCTCAGCGAGACAAACCCTCCCGCATGCCGCTCTAGCCGTCCGGCAATATCGAGCTCCAGCAAGACCAGATAGACCGAAGACGCCGGCAAGGCTGTGTGGCGGATGATATCGTCGATCTCGACAGGCGTCGGGCCAAGCGCCTGCACGATGACGAGGCGTTCGTTGTCATTCGGCGGAGGTGCAAGCGGTCTCTCGCCGGGCTCGTCAGCGGGCTCGTCTGCTTCGTTCGGACTGAAGAGATCGAGCTCGGAGATCGGAGCCAGCGCCTGCAGCACATCCTGTGGTCTGGTGGTGACGGTCGCCCCATCCTTGAGCAAGCCGTTGGTGCCCTCGCAGCGCGGATCGAGTGGTGAGCCGGGAACGGCAAAGACCTGCCGACCGAATTCTCCCGCAAGTCTTGCGGTGATCAGCGAACCGGAGCGTGCAGCCGCTTCGATCACCACCACACCCAGAGCCACGCCGGCGATCAGCCGGTTGCGTCGGGGAAAATCCCGTGCCCGCGGTTCCCAGCCGAAGGGCATTTCGGAAATGGCGAGGCCGCGACCGCTGCAGATCTGGTCCAGCAGATCGACATTCTCTGGAGGGTAAGGCTGGTCAAGACCGCCCGCCATGGCCGCAATCGTGCCGGTGTCGAGGCTGGCCCGATGCGCTGATGCGTCGATGCCGCGGGCAAGGCCCGACACGATCGCATAGCCGGCACGCCCGATCTCCCCCGCCATCATCGCTGCGAACTTAGCGCCGCTGATCGAGGCATTGCGCGATCCGACGATGCCGACTGCCGGGAGGGTCGCGACGTCTAGGTCGCCCTTGACGGCAAGCAGGGGAGGGGCTGCGTCGATCTGTCTGAGCGCTGCCGGATAGTCGGGCTCGCCGATGCCGATGAAGCGGGCGCCGAAACGAGAGGCCGTCTCGATTTCGCGCTCGGCCTCACCGACGGTTGCGATACGAATGCTGCGGGTCGATCCGCCGCGCCTCGAGAGTTCCGGAAGGGCTTCGAGCGCCGTTTCGGCCGAGCCGAAGTGGTTGATCAAGTCCCGAAAGGTTGCGGGGCCGACATTGTCGCTGCGGATGAGCCTCAGCCAGGCGATCCTCTGGCGGTCCGTCAGCGCAATCCCCTTTCGTCTTGCGCTTTCTGACCCCATGGCTTTCCTCTAGCCCTTTTTGCCGATCTTGCTTTCCGTTCCCGCGATCAGCCGCCCGATATTCTCTTTGTGACGCCAGTAAGTGATGACGGTCATGACCGCCGTCACGACCGCAGCCTCTTCAACCCCAAGTATCCACAATGCAACCGGAATGACAAGTGTGGCGACGAGCGCGGACAACGAAGAGTAGCGGGTGATGAAGGCGACCGCGAGCCAGACGATAGCGAAGACCAGAACCATCCGAGGCTCAACCCCGAGCAAGGTGCCGATATAGGTCGCGACACCCTTGCCGCCCTTGAAACCCAGCCAGACTGGGAAAAGGTGACCAATGAAGGCTGCGAAGCCACCGAAGAGAGCAGCATTGTGGCCAAAGATCGCATGCGCAATCAGCGCCGCAGCCGTGGCCTTCAGCGCATCGAGGAGGAGGGTGGCGGCCGCCAGCTTCTTGTTGCCGGTGCGCAGCACGTTGGTCGCGCCGATATTGCCCGAACCGATCGAGCGCAGATCGCCGAGGCCCGCCATCTTGGTCAGCACGAGGCCGAAGGGAATGGAGCCGAGCAGGTAACCGAACAAGAGGACGATTGCGAGATTGCCCCAGCCGAGGGCGGAAATGTCGATCATGGGTATCCCTGTCCTCTTTAGTCTAGAGCGCGTGGACGCACTGGCCTGCAACATAGGTCGCAACGGCCCGGCCCGAGAAGCGGGCATCTTCGAAAGGCGTGTTCTTCGAGCGTGCAAGAAGATTGTCGCGCGACACGAGCCACGGCTCGTCGAGATCGACAAGCGCGATGTCGCCATGAGAACCCGGCTTCAGCGTGCCACCGGGCAGCCCGAAGATTTCGGCTGGACGCGTCGACATTGCGTCGATGAGCCGCATCAGCGGTACCTGGCCCGCGTGATGCAGGCGGAGCGCTGCCGAGAGCATGGTTTCCAAGCCGATGGCACCATCGGCGGCCTCGCCGAAAGGCAGGCGCTTGGTGTCGACGTCCTGCGGATCGTGCGAGGAAACGATAATGTCGATCTGCCCCTTGGCCAGCGCATCGACCATTGCCATGCGATCGTCTTCCGAGCGCAGCGGCGGATAGAGCTTGAAGAAGGTCCGGTACTCGCCGATGTCGTTTTCGTTGAGGCTCAGGTGATTGATCGAGATGCCGCAGGTGACCTTGGCACCGCGCTTGCGCCCGAGCTCGATCGCCTCGACCGATTCAGGAATAGAGATCTGCGAGGCGTGATACTTGGCCCGCGTCAGCGCCGCGATCCTGAGGTCGCGCTCCAGCGGAATGAGTTCGGTCTCACGCGGGATGCCGCCAAGCCCGAGCCAGCTTGCAAGCAGCCCTTCGTTCATCACGCCATTGGCCGCGAGATACTTCTCCCGCGTTTCCAGCGCGATCACGGCGCCGAATTCGCGGGCGTAGGTCATGGCACGGCGCAGAACTTGGCTGTCGTTCAACCCGTAGCGGCCATTGGTGAAGGTAACGGCTCCGGCCTGCTGCAGGAGACCCATCTCTGTCATCTCGGCGCTGGTCATGCCCTTGGTCAGAGCCGCTGCCGGATAGACGCGCACATCGGCCGTATCGCGGGCCGTCTTCTTGACGAACTCGACGAGCGCGATGTCGTCGATGACAGGATCCGTTTCCGGCATCATGATGAAGGACGTAATGCCACCGGCCGCAGCCGCCCGGCTTGCGGACGCAATCGTCTCGCGATGCTCCGACCCCGGCTCGCCGACGAAGACGCGAGCGTCAACGAGACCCGGAATGGCGGTGAGGCCCCGGCAATCTCGGATCTCAGCGCCCTCGGGCGAGCCCTGGTTCTGGGCGTCGGCGCCAGCGGCAAGGATCTTGCCGTCTGCGCCGACGATGATTGTCCCGATTTCGTCCAGCTTGCGCGAGGGATCGACGATGCGGGCATTCTTGAGGACAAGCGGCTTTTTCATGCGCCCATTCCCTCCGAACGCGGTCCCTGGTTCTGCGAGACAAGCAGCGTTTCCATGACGGCCATGCGAACGGCAACGCCCATCTCGACCTGGCTCTCGATCACGCTCTGCGGACCGTCGGCGACTTCGGATGCAATTTCGACGCCGCGGTTCATCGGTCCCGGATGCATCACGAGCGCATCTTCCTTGGCAGCCTTCAGCTTTTCAGCATCCAGGCCATAGAAGTGGAAGTATTCGCGCACCGAAGGCACGAAGGAGCCGGACATGCGCTCGCGCTGCAGGCGCAGCATCATCACGACGTCGGCGTCTTTCAGCCCTTCCATCATGTCATGGAAGACTTCGCAGCCCATGTCGGCAATACCGGCGGGCAGCAGCGTCGCCGGTGCCACGACACGGACGCGGGCACCCATGGCATTGAGCAGCAGGATGTTGGAGCGCGCCACGCGCGAATGCAGCACGTCGCCGCAGATCGCGACGATAATGCGGGACAGCTTGCCCTTGGCGCGCCGGATGGTCAGCGCATCGAGCAGCGCCTGTGTCGGGTGCTCGTGCTGCCCGTCACCGGCATTGACAACTGAACACGCAACCTTCTGCGCGAGCAGCGCTGCCGCACCCGCCGAAGAATGCCGCACCACCAGCACGTCCGGCCGCATGGCGTTCAGCGTCATCGCCGTATCGATCAGCGTTTCGCCCTTCTTCACCGAGGAATTGCCGACCGACATGTTCATGACGTCGGCGCCAAGGCGTTTGCCTGCGAGCTCGAACGAGGCTTGCGTCCGCGTCGACGCTTCGAAGAAGAGGTTGATCTGGGTGAGGCCCCTCAGCGTGGAAGTCTTCTTCTCCCGCTGGCGGCTGATTTTGACGGCTTCGTCTGCCTTGTCTAACAGGAACGTGATGTCCTGCTCGGTAAGGCCCTTGATGCCGATGAGATGGCGATGGGGAAAGAAGACCATGGACGTCCTCCTGAGATGTCACGCGGTCTATAAAGTGTGGGATCGGGCCGGGCAAGCACATGCTAGGTGGATTGACGCACGGTCCCCATGTAATAGGAGCGAATGAACGGTAGGGAACACCGGCAGATTTCGCCCTGGATGCTCCGACCGCAATGGAATGACGAAGACGAAGCGTTGGCGGGCCAGCGCATGTCTCCTTTCAAGATCGGCAGGATTGATGAACCGGACTGAAGAAAAACTCGCAGCGTTGAACCAGCCCAAGCCCTGGTCCGGCATCAATGCCTATCGGTCCGATCCGCTTCTCGTCGATCTTACATCCTCGCTGTCACGCCCGCTGCGCGAGGAATACGATGTCATCGGCAAATATGTGACCTCGCCGGAAGCCCAGGAACTGGCGCGCATGGCCAATGCCAGCCCGCCGCAGCTCAGAACCCATGGCGTGCGTGGCGAACGCCTCGACGTCGTCGAATTTCACCCCGCCTGGCACGCCCTGATGCGCCGCTCGATGGCATCAGGCCTGCATTCCTCCGTCTGGGAAAATGCACCGGAAGCCCGCGGCCATGAGCACAAGGCGCGCGCTGTCCGCTTCTTCCTGACCGCCCAGCTCGAATCGGGCCATCTCTGCCCGCTCACCATGACCAGTGCCTCGGTCGCCGCCCTCGTCGCGTCTCCGGCTGTCCAGAAGGAATGGACGCCGCGCATCCTGTCGCGCAAATACGACAGCAGCAACAAGCCGCCGATGCAGAAGAGCGCCGTCACCATCGGCATGGGCATGACCGAAAAGCAGGGCGGCACGGATGTGCGCGCCAACACCACGATGGGCGAACGGGTGGGCGAGGGGATCTACCGCCTCGCTGGCCACAAGTGGTTCATGTCGGCCCCGATGAGCGACGCCTTCGTCATGCTCGCCCAGACCAAGGATGGCATGGGCTGCTTCCTGGTGCCGCGCCTGCTCGAAGACGGTTCTGCCAACGGGCTTGAATTCCAGCGCCTGAAGGACAAGCTCGGCAACCGCTCGAATGCCTCTTCCGAAGTCGAATTCTCCGAGACCTTCGGTTTCCTGCTCGGCACGCCCGGTGACGGCGTGCGCACCATCCTCGACATGGTGACGCTGACGCGCCTTGACTGCGCGCTCTCCTCTGCCGGCATGATGCGCGCCTCTATGGCCGAGGCGGTTCACCACGTACGTGGCCGCATGGTTTTCGGCAAGACGCTGATAGACCAACCGATGATGAGCCGCGTGCTCGCCGACATGGCGCTCGATGTCGCGGCAGCGACCGCACTCGCCTTCCGTCTGGCCGACAGTTTCGACAAGGCGCGCGAAAGTCCCATTGATGCGGCCTATGCCCGCGTCATGACACCGGTTGCCAAATACTGGATCTGCAAGATCGCCCCCGGGCTGATCTACGAGGCGATGGAATGCATCGGCGGCAGCGGTTACGTCGAGGAGCGCCCCATCGCCCGACATTATCGCGAGGCTCCGGTCAACGCGATCTGGGAAGGCTCCGGCAATGTCATGGCGCTCGATGTTCTGCGCGTCTTGAGCCGTGGCAAGGATCTCTTCGAAACGCTGTTTGCCGGCCTTGAGCGCGATCTCGGCCCCTCCGGCAAGAAGACGGTGGAAGTGCTGCGCGCAGCGACCGCGCTTGCCGAACGCGATGAAGCCGCCGGTCGCCTCTTGATCGAGCAACTGGCGCTCGCAGCCGGTGCCGCCGAGCTCTATCGTCTGGGTGCCGGCAAGATCGCCGATGCCTTCCTCGAATCACGCCTCGCGGGTGGATGGCGCCATACCTATGGCGTGCTCGATGCGCGATTTGATTCGCGCTACGTGCTCGATCTCCTCTATCCGCCGGCTGCCTGACCGGCGAGATAGAGCACGACGGGGATCGTGAAGAAGGCTGCGACCGTCTGCACGGTGGCCGCTGCCGCGTAGAGATCGGCGTCGCCACCCATCTGCTTGGCTAGCACATAGCCGTTCATCGCGGTGGGAACTGCGGCACCCAGCGCGATCATCACGACGATTTCGCCTGAGAGACCGAAAACTAGAGCGAGCAGCACCGCGACAGCCGGAAAGACCAGGAGCTTCAGCACGACCGTCATCAGCACACTCGGCTGCGGTTTGAGGGCATCCGCGACCCGCAGACCTGCGCCGACGGTCACAAGACCCAGCCCGAGCGAGGCGCTGGCAATCAGGTCGACCGCGGTCATGACAGGCGCATAGATCGAAATCCCCGCAAAGTTCACGAGCACACCCAGCAAGGCACCGATGATGATTGGATTGGTGACGATCCGGACGACGAAGGTCTTCAAGCCCCGACTCTCGCCGGAGAACCAGACCATCACGCCGACATTGATGAGATTGAGCGGTACGATGATCGACGCCATGATGATGGCGATGACGGAGAGGCCAGTCTGTCCCGTCAGCTTCTCCGCGATGGCGAGTGCCATGAAGCCGTTCCAGCGCGTCGATGTCTGGAACACGGAGGTATAGGAAGGCCCGCCCATGCCGCGCGCCTTGAGCAGGGGCCAGATCGCAAGAACGAGTGCGGTCATGACCCCGACCGCGAGCAGCGACACCAATCCGACGCTTCCGCTGTCGAGCGACGAGAAGTCGGTGGTCGATAGCGTCTGAAAAAGCAGGGCCGGAAACAAAACGAAATAGCCGAACTGCTCAAGCCCGCTCCAGAAGCTCTCATTGATGAGCCTGGTGCGTTTCAGCACGACCCCGAGAATCACGAGCAGGAAGATCGGCAGGATGCTTTCGAAGATGATGAGCATGGCAGGTCCAGGATGGCGGGCAGGGGAGGGGTAGACCCGGCAACCCCTGCTTTCAATCGAAAATCGTGTCCCGGCGACATTTTCGGCCAAGTGGCTGTAACTGCTCATCCACAGGCGGCGTTAACCTTAACAAAGGGTTTACGTTGCGTGTTCGTGTCGAACAGGCCACCTTTTGCACGGGACAGACGTTAAAGGGTAGAGTGGTGACGGACGCTGGTTCACGGCCGGTAGCGACCATCATGATGATGGTATTTTTCTCGGGGTTGGCGCTCGATATCGCCGTCCCGGCTGCCGTGCTGTCCGTCATGGCTTCCCTGAAATGGCTGGTGGAAAACTGGCCGGCGGCAAATGATTTGTCGTTTGATCAAAAGGCGGAAACGGCATGAAGACACTTCTGCTCTTGTGGGCTTTGCCCATCACGATCCTCGGCGCCTGGTACGGTCTGTCCTACTACGACATGAGCTTCGGCATATTCATGCTGACGCGGGATGCCCATGATCTGGTCTTCCAGATCTATGGCAACGTCCTCGGCATTGCGCCTGAAACAATACCGCCGCTGGTGCTGCGCGCCATCATCGTCGACAGCCTCATCCTGTTCGCGATCATCGGCTTCCGCCGTCGCAAGCAGATCAGGGCCTGGTGGGCCGCCCGTCAGGCGAAGTCGGCGGAATTGTCCGAAGTGCGGGCAAGCCCTGAGAGCCTGTCGAGCGCCCCCTGAAGGATGAAGCTCGCCGCGGCGGAATCGATCCGCTCGCTGCGCTTTGCCCTGGAGACATCCATTTCCAGAAGCGCTCTTTCGGCCGCGACCGTCGACAGCCGCTCGTCCCAGTAGACGAAGGGGATGTCGGTCTTTTCCGACATCGAGCGCACGAAGGCCCGTGTCGCCTGGACGCGCGGGCCCGACGAGCCGTCCATGTTGACCGGCAGACCGATGACGAAGGCGACAATCTTCTCCTTCGCCGCAAAGGCGAGCAGAACCTCCGCGTCCTGCGTGAATTTCACCCGTTTGATAACAGGGCGAGGGGTGGCAAAGCGCCGGCCGAGATCGGAAGCCGAAAGCCCGATCGTCTTCGTGCCCAGGTCGAGCCCGGCAATGGCCTCGCCAGGTCTCAACCGTTCAGCCAGTTCCTCGATCGTCAGCGTGGCCATCTTGTCTTGCCGATCAACGCTTGCGTACGAATTCGGTTCTGAGCACCAGGCCCTTGATCCCGTCAAAGCGGCAGTCGATTTCCTCGGGATCATCCGTCAGTCTGATTGAGCGGATAACAGTGCCCTGCTTCAGCGTCTGGCCGGCACCCTTCACTTTGAGATCCTTGATCAGCACCACCGAATCGCCATCGGCAAGTTCGGTCCCGGAGGCGTCACGGGCGACGGGCTTGGCCGCGGCTGCCGCTGCAACTTCGGACGCCGGACGCCATTCGCCGGTCGCCTCGTCATACACGTAGTCGTCATCGGCCATGGTGGTTCCTTTCTTGCACTCAGCGCTACGGCTGTCATGCTGGTCGCTTAGACCAGCATAGGCATAGAAGCAACTCGGCGCGCCCGTTGCCGACGGAGCGGCTCGCCATATATTGCAGACCATATTCAAGGACCGGAGACTCAACGCATGAAAATCACCTGGCTCGGCCACGCCGCCTTCCGTCTCGATTCAGCCAAGGCATCGATCCTCATCGATCCCTTTCTGACCCACAATCCAGGCTTCGCCGGTCTCGACCGCAAGGAAATGACCAAGGGGGTCACGCATATTCTGCTCACCCACGGTCACGGCGACCATGTCGGCGATACGGTCCAGCTTGCCCAGGAAACCGGCGCGACCGTCCTCGCCAATGCCGATCTCGCCGCCTGGCTTGGCTCCAAGGGTGTCGACAAGCTGGAAATGGGCAATACCGGCGGTACCATCCATTTCGAGGGCTTCACGGTGACCTTCACCAACGCCCTGCATTCCTCCGCTCAGATCACCGAAGACGGCGTGTCGCACGCGCTTGGCAATGCCAACGGCTTGATGATGCATTTCGACGACGAAGCTTCGGTGCTCCACATGGGCGACACCGACATCTTTTCCGACATGAAGCTGATCCACGAATTGCATCAGCCCGATGTCGGCATCGTCCCGATCGGCGACCGTTTCACCATGGGCGGCGCGGTGGCGGCACTGGCCTGCCAGCGCTTCTTCGACTTCAAGACGGCGATACCCTGCCACTACGGCTCCTTCCCGATCATCGACCAGACGCCGGAGAAATTCGTCGCCGGCATGGATGGAACGCGCACCCGTGTGGCGACCCCGCAGGCCGGAACGGCCATCGAGGTCTGACAAACCCCGTTGCTTCGGCGCTTGACGGCCATTATAGCGAAGAAAACAGCTTATCCGGAGAATGCCATGTCTGTTGACCTCGCCACCGTCAAGCGCGTCGCGCGCCTTGCCCGCATCGCTGTCAGCGAGGAGGATGCTGCACGCATGACCGGGGAATTGAATGGCATTCTCGGTTTCGTCGAGCAGCTCGACGAAGTGGATGTGACCGGTGTCGAGCCGATGACCTCGGTCACCCCCATGGCCATGAAGAAGCGTGAAGACGTCGTCACCGACGGTAACAAGGCCGACGACATCGTCGCCAATGCGCCGGCCACCGATCGCAATTTCTTCCAGGTGCCGAAGGTCGTCGAATAAGACGCCGTCCGCATCCTAAGAGCGCCTCCCGTTTCTTGAGGGCCTGCCGGCCCGCCGACAGTTTGAAGTGAACCGACCATGAGCGAATTGATCAGCCTCACCATCGCCGAAGCCCGCGCGAAACTCGCCGCCAAGGAGATCAAGGCCGTCGAACTGACGGACGCCTATCTCGCCGCGATCGAGGGTGCGAATAACGATCTGAACGCCTATGTCGCCGTGACCCCGGATGTTGCCCGCGACATGGCGAAGGCATCCGACGCCCGCATCGCGGATGGCAAGGCCGGTGTGCTCGAAGGCATTCCGCTCGGCGTCAAGGATCTCTACGCCACCCGCGACGTGCATACCCAGGCCTGCAGCCACATCCTCGACGGCTTCAAGCCGAAGTATGAATCGACCGTGACCCAGAACCTCTGGGATGCCGGCGCTGTCATGCTCGGCAAGCTCAACATGGACGAATTCGCCATGGGCTCGTCGAACGAGAGCTCCTATTACGGTCCTGCCGTCAACCCGTGGAAGGCCAAGGGGTCGGATGAGAAGCTGGTTCCCGGCGGCTCCTCCGGTGGCTCTGCCGCAGCCGTTGCTGCGCATCTCTGCGCCGGTGCTACGGCAACCGACACCGGCGGCTCGATCCGCCAGCCGGCTGCTCTGACCGGCACCGTCGGCATCAAGCCGACTTACGGCCGCTGCTCGCGTTTCGGCATCGTCGCCTTTGCCTCGTCGCTCGATCAGGCCGGTCCCATCGCCCGCGACGTCCGCGATGCTGCGATCCTTCTGAAATCCATGGCCAGCGTTGACCCGAAGGATACGACTTCTGTCGACCTGCCGGTTCCGGACTACGAAAAGGCCATCGGCGGCTCGGTGAAGGGCATGAAGATCGGCATTCCCAAGGAATACCATATCGAAGGCATGTCGGAAGAGGTCCTGGCCCTCTGGCAACAGGGCATTGCCTGGCTCAAGGAGGCCGGCGCCGAGATCGTCGATATTTCCCTGCCGCACACGAAATACGCGCTGCCTGCCTATTACATCGTGGCACCCGCCGAAGCCTCGTCAAACCTCGCCCGCTATGACGGCGTTCGTTACGGTCTGCGCGTCGACGGCAAGGACATCGTCGACATGTACGAGAAGACGCGCGCGGCAGGCTTCGGCAAGGAAGTCCAGCGTCGCATCATGATCGGCACCTATGTGCTGTCCGCCGGCTACTACGACGCCTACTATCTGAAGGCCCAGAAGGTCCGCACGCTGATCAAGCGCGACTTCGAACTCGCTTTCGAAGCCGGCGTCGACGCAATCCTGACGCCGATCACGCCGTCGTCTGCCTTCGCGATCGGCGACAAGGAACTCGCGGCCGATCCGGTCAAGATGTATCAGCAGGACGTCTTCAGCATCACGCTCAACATGGCCGGTCTGCCGGGCATCTCTGTCCCCGCCGGCCTCGATGCCAAGGGCCTGCCACTCGGTCTTCAGGTCATCGGCAAGCCCTTCGAGGAGGAAACCCTCTTCAAGACGGCCCATGTCATCGAACAGGCTGCCGGCAAGTTCACGCCGGCCAAGTGGTGGTAAAGGACTTCGTCATCCGTGACATGACAGCGGCCGATGCGGATAGCGTCGGCCGTGTCGGTTTCGACGCCTGGGCCGCCAACCCCGTGCTGAATGCCTTCGGCGTCGACATGATGGTTCGCATTCGCCTGAGCTTCCGCCGTTTTGCCCAGGAGCATTACAGCCTGATCACCATCGGTGAACTCGGCGACGAAATTGCGGGCTGGATCGCCCGTGACGGTGCGCGCGACTACATCTCCGATCTTTGGGTCAGCCCCGCCCATCAGGGCCTCGGCATCGGCTCGGCGCTCGTCTCGAGGCTGCTGCGCGAGATGCGCGCCGAAGGTTTGAAACGCGCACGGATCGACACGCACGCCGCCAACGAAGCTGCGATCCGGCTCTACAAGGATCTGGGCTTCACCATCGTCTGGCGCGGCATGCAGCACTCGCCGTCCATGGGCATGGCGGTCGACAAGGTGAAGATGCAGCTGGTGTTTTAGCGCGAGCGCCGACGCTGGCTTTCCATATAGGCCTTCAATACCGCATTCATCCGCGTCTGATACCCCTTGCCCTGCTGTCGAAACCAGTCAAGCACGTCGCTATCGAGCCGAACCGTGATCTGCGTTTTAGCGGATGGTGTCACGAGGACGGCCGTCTCGAAGAACGCGTCATCGAGTTCCGGGATATCGCTGTAATCAATCTCTGCGTCCGGACGGGACTGAAGCTCCTTAATACGAGCGGCCGAGATGGTCATGATACTTTTGCCTTTCGCTGCGGTTCGCGAGACGGGCTGAGATGATGCGGGTGGTGCCGTCGCGGTCTGTATGTATGACGGCGATCACGATCAATCCCTGGATTGCGCCGATGCTCATGTAGCGGGTTTCACCATAATCGCGACGCCCATCGACGCCGGTCAGAACATCGCCCTCGAAGATCAGCCGGGCTTCCTCAAAGGAGATGCCGTGCTTGATCTGGTTGGTGATATTCTTCGCGGCGTCCCACTCGTAGTTCATGTTTAAGTGTAACTACGAATGTAGTGGCGGGCAAGAGTCTCGCGTCTAGCTCACCGGTTATCCAGCTCAGCCCTGACGAGCCTCAAGCCCCGTTCAGTTATGCGATAGGGCTTGCCCTGTTTCGAACTGATCGCCTTCAGGCGTTTCAGCCTGCGAAAGAGCTCGACGTCGAAGCCGGGATAGAGCCAGCCGTCGCGGGAGAAGCACAGGGCCTTCTCGATCTTGCGGCGGTCGTCGCGGTGAAGTTCGATCCAGCCGCCCTGGGCCATGAGATGAAGGATACGCTGATCCGTGCGTGAAATATCCATGTTGTGATGTCCGGAGAAGCGCGCTTGAAAACACGCATGAAAACGGGTCCGGCGCCTGAAGGCGTCGGGGCTTCGTTTTCTGGCCCTGGCCGATCGCTCCCTCGAAGGGGCGCGGGCAGGGCCTTTACCGGGTCTCGGACAAACCGAACATCAAAACTCCTGTAGACAGTGTTTTGATATCACGATGCGCTTTGCGGCGTCCATGACCGCAATGTCACACGCTCTGGCCAAGAATCATCACCGATGTTTTACTATTCTCAACGACGAGGTGAGGATGGTCACGATCCGCAAGGCACGAAAGGATGATGCAAGGCTGCTGACGGAGGTCGGCATGCGTGCCTGGCGCAAGGCCATGGCGTCCGTCGGCGAGGCGGAGGAAATGGCGGCCAATGCACGGGACGCTTTTGCGCGCTTCGCGGAAGATGGCTGGATCACCATTACCGTCGTCGAGGTCTCCGGTGTTCTCGCTGGCTGGGCCGCGCGCGAAGACATGGATGAGAACATCACCGATTTCTGGATCGAACCGGATCTGGAAGGCCAGGGGCTCGGCACTGCCTTGCTTGAGGCGGTCGAGGATGAACTCAGGGCACAAGGCATCCCGCTCGCCCGCCTTCAGACCCATGCGATGAACACCGATGCACTGAAGTTCTTCGAAAGAAAGGGCTATCAGGTGAACTGGCTTACCGTCAGCTACAATCCCAAGCTCGATCGCGATGTGCAGTCGGTCGGCCTGTCCAAGTTACTATCCGATGCTGGCGGCAGCGGCTATGGTCAGGAATTCTAGATGAGCCGTTCCAAAAGAAGAGCAGCCTCGTCCGCCGTATGAAGGACCGCGTCTGGAACGAGTGCAATCAGCAGGATGATAACAATGTGCAGCCCCGCCATCAGCGGCAACAGGACAGGAAAGGGCGCTTTCCGTGTCTTGTGACGCAGGAGCCGCTGGCAGGCAAAGGCGCCCAGGCCGCCACCGAGAACCGCAAGCAGGATGAGTGTGTCCTCGCGTACGCGCCACGCCGCTTGCGTGGCCGCAATCTTGTCGAAGGCATAGACGCAGAACACGATCCCGTTCCACAGGGCAAAGATCGCGAGAAGGGTGAGGACGGTGTCAGTTGGCATGGCGACCGAAGTCTAGCCAGTCATTGTGCCTTTTCCGTCAACGGAGGGGCGCTTTGCCAACATCCCACAAGTCTTGCACCTTCGGCCCAATTGCTCTACCTCACGAGACAACACGTCCACGCATGACACGAGCATCCGATGACCCTGGTAGACACCCGCACGCCCGATCCGAAACGCTTCATCCCCGGTGCCACCGGTGACTGGGAAGTCATCATCGGCATGGAAGTCCATGCCCAGGTGATGTCGAATTCCAAGCTGTTTTCCGGCGCCTCGACTGTCTTCGGCAATGCGCCGAATTCCAATGTCTCGCTGGTCGATGCCGCCATGCCCGGCATGCTGCCCGTCATAAACGAGGAATGCGTCGCCCAGGCCGTGCGCACCGGTCTCGGTCTGAAAGCCCAGATCAACAAGCGCTCGATCTTCGACCGCAAGAACTACTTCTATCCGGATCTGCCGCAGGGCTACCAGATCTCGCAGTTCAAGGACCCGATCGTCGGCGAGGGCAAGATCATCATCTCGCTCGGCCCCGACCGTCAGGGCCAGTTCGAGGATATCGAGATCGGCATCGAGCGCCTGCATCTGGAGCAGGATGCCGGCAAGTCGATGCACGACCAGCATCCGACCATGTCCTATGTCGACCTGAACCGCTCCGGCGTCGCTCTGATGGAAATCGTGTCGAAGCCCGACATGCGCTCCTCGGACGAAGCCAAGGCCTATATGACCAAGCTGCGCTCGATCGTGCGTTACCTCGGTACCTGCGACGGCAACATGGACGAAGGCTCGATGCGCGCCGACGTCAACGTCTCCGTGCGCAAGCCCGGCGGCGAATTCGGCACGCGTTGCGAAATCAAGAACGTCAACTCGATCCGTTTCATCGGCCAGGCCATCGAATATGAGGCCCGTCGCCAGATCGCGATCATCGAGGATGGCGGCACGATCGACCAGGAAACCCGTCTCTTCGATCCGGGCAAGGGCGAGACGCGCTCGATGCGCTCCAAGGAAGATGCGCATGACTATCGCTACTTCCCCGATCCGGACCTGCTGCCGCTCGAATTCGACGATGCCTTCGTCGAGGAGCTGAAGAAGTCGCTTCCCGAGCTGCCCGACGACAAGAAGGCGCGTTTCGTGGCGGAACTCGGCCTCTCCGTCTACGACGCCTCCGTGCTCGTCTCGGAAAAGGCGATCGCCGACTATTTCGAAGCCGTGGCCGAAGGCCGTGACGGCAAGACGGCCGCCAACTGGGTCATCAATGACCTGCTGGGCGCCTTGAACAAAGCCGGCAAAGCCATTGAAGAGACTCCCGTTTCGCCCGCTCAGCTCGGCGGCATCATCGACCTGATCAAGGCCGAGACCATATCCGGCAAGATCGCCAAGGACCTCTTCGAGATCGTATTCAACGAGGGCGGCGACCCGGCGGAAATCGTCGAGAGCCGCGGCATGAAGCAGGTGACCGACACCGGCGCCATCGAAAAGGCCGTCGACGAGATCATTGCCGCCAACCCTGACCAGGTCGCCAAGGTGCTGGCCAAGCCGACACTCGCCGGCTGGTTCGTCGGCCAGGTGATGAAGTCGACCGGCGGCAAGGCCAATCCGCAGGCTGTCCAGGCACTCGTTAAGGCCAAGCTCGGCATCGTCGAGGAGTAAGATCGGTGTTCTTCGTCCGCACGGCCAACGACCGGGATGTAGAACCGCTTCGCGCCTTGCTGACGCAGAGTTTCCACGCGACCTATGACCGGTTCTACGGACCGGCCAAGGTCGCCGAGCTGATCGCGGTCTGGCATTCGCCGGCCGAAATCAAGCGGCGCATTCACGTCGAAGGCGGCGAATATCTCGTCGCCGACGACGGCAAGCGGATCGGCGGCATGGCCTTCGCGGCCATCTCCGAGAAGCTGACCAAGACCGCCATTCTGCATCAGCTCTATGTCCACCCGGACCGTCAGCGCCAGGGCATCGGTCGCGATCTCTTCGCCGAGATCGAGACCTGCTTTCCGGATGCCGAGATCCTGCGGCTGGAAGTCGAGCCGCAGAATGCTGGCGCCATCGCCTTTTACCAGGCACATGACTTCGTCGAGGTCGACCGTACCAAGAATTGCGGCGGTCCCGACAGCGGGATCGAGGCTGTGATCATGGAAAAGCCGCTCAAGTGAGCGGCTTTTTTGTTGCTTGCGCGACAGTCAGTTGAACGGTGCTTCCGTCACCGTGCCATCTTCGTCGATCAGTTGCACGGCGGTGCATTCGATAAGCCCGTCCGCTTTGGCATTGCTGCAGGCAAGCTCTGCGGCCTTCAGCGCCAATTCCCTAGTCTGCCAGCCGCAGGAAAACTTGTGCCAGTGCGGTCCGCCATCGGCCATCATGAAGATGTCGACGCTCCAGTTGCCCGGGGAACAGACAGCATTTACCTCGCAGGCATCGACCGTTCCGCCGCCCTCGATGCACTGCTTGACGGCACAGTCGATGGCGCTGGCCGCATCCTTCTCCGCGCAGAGCCCCGAACTCATCTCCGGCGCCTGCACATAGGCAATCGCCTTGCGTCCGCCTTCCTGAGCTTCGGCCGCCATGGCAGAAAGAGTTACGCACAGAATTGTCACCAGCCGTCGCATCACTGTCATCAAGAAGTCCCCCGGGATCGCTATGGAGCACGAGACTAGTGCAACAGTGGGGGCGGCATGCAAGTCCAATCAGTGCAGATAAGAGAAGCCACCGAGAATGATCTGGAGGCGATCGTCTCCCTCTTTGCCGATGATCCGCTCGGCGGCCATGGCGACACGACCGATCCTGAGGCTTTGCCCAACTATCGCGCCGCATTCCGGAAGATTGCCGCGTCTCCAAACGAGACGCTTTATGTCGCGGAACTCCACGGTCAGGTGGTCGGCACCTTCCAGACGATGGTCACCACCACCCTGACAGCGCTCGGTTCTTCCTCGCTGATCATTGAAGCGGTTCAGACGCGGGCCGACATGCGGGGCAGGGGTATTGGCGCGGCCATGATCGACTTTGCCATTGAGCATGCCCGCGAAACCGGCATGCGCCTCGTCCAGCTGACTTCGAACGCCGTGCGCAAGGATGCCCATCGCTTCTACGAACGGCTCGGCTTCACGCCTTCCCATATCGGCTTCAAGCTGAAGCTGAAATGACGGGGGTGCGACGGGGAATCACTGGACAACAGCCGGTCGAGGCGGCATAAGCGAGACAGGTTCGACAAGGCCGTTCTGCGGCCTGCGTTAATTGCCCAAGGATACACGATGAAGCAGTTTCTCTTGCAGATCTTCACCTGGTGGAACGGCCAGACCATGGGCACCCGTTTCTTCACCTGGCGTCACGGCAAGCGCGTCGGCGAAGACGAGTTCGGCAATGTCTATTACGAAGGTCCGATGACGAGCTGGGGTCAACCGAAGCGCTGGGTAATCTATAGCGGTTACGCCGAAGCCTCGAAGATCGCCTCCGGCTGGCACGGCTGGATGCATTACCGCACCGATACCCCGCCGTCGAAGGAAGACTACAAGCCGCGCGAATGGGAAAAGGCGCATCGCCCGAACCAGACCGGCACGGCTGCTGCCTATCGCCCGCAGGGCTCGATTTCCGCCACCGGCGAGCGTCCGCGCGTCACCGGCGACTATGATGCCTGGACGCCGGGCAGCTGATACCCGATTTGGCCATAATCCGGCATTAGGGCCTCTATCGTGAGGCCCTTCTTGTATCTGGCATACGGTCGAGATGGGCAAGAGGATCGATGAAAGCGAGCGGGACGATGAAGTTGAGTGCATGGGCATGGGCCATTCCGGTTGTCGGGCTTGCCGCCGCGGCGTCGCTTGGTCTTGCCGGCAAGGCTGATGCCGCCCGCCTCGAAAATCCCGTCGCTGAGTTTTCTGGTATCGACAAGATCACCGGCCGCATCACCACCTTCGACGTCTATGTCAACGAAACTGTCCAGTTCGGCGCCCTCCAGGTGACGCCCAAGGTCTGCTATTCGCGTGACGAGACGGAAGCGCAGAAGATCGACGCCTTTATCGAGGTCGACGAAATCACGCTCGACCGCAAGATCCGCCGCATCTTTTCCGGCTGGATGTTTGCTGACAGCCCGGCGCTGAATGCCGTCGAGCACCCGATTTATGACGTCTGGCTGACCGGCTGCAAGGTCGAGTCGGAAGTCCCGCCACCACCGGGTGTCGAGGCTGTCGCCAAGCCCGCGCCGGAACCCGCAAAGACTGCTGATGCCGTTACGCCGGCACCGACCGCAGCCTCCGCGCAGCCGGGTGCGGCAGTCACGGATCCGTCTCAGGCCACCGGTCCGGGTGCAGATCCCAACCAGACCGCCCTGCCGCCACTCGACGCACCGGTGGAAGTCCCCAATGAGGTTTTCGGAGGCGCGCTGCCGGAGCAGGACGGTCTGCAGCAGGACGATCTCATTCCGGGCGGCCAGCCGCTGCCGCCACCGACCCAGGTGACACCGCCTCCGGGCGTTGGTCTCTTCTGAGGCGATTAAGGTCGGTCAAATCAGACACGATAGCTGTGCTTCCAGACGACCGGGCGCCGCGCCTGCTTTTCCCGAAATGTGGTCTCCTCTGCTTGGGCGGTGCCCGACTTCGACAAGAGTGTGACCTGAGAACAGGGAGGCACCGGGAAACGACAGCGCCTCCCTGCGGGCGCCTCGACGGCGAGACGCTTCGCGGTTGACATCCTCACCAATAGGGAGAACAAGAGGTGAACGAACAGGAGTTCACAACCATGTCTCTCTCTGAAAAATTCATCGTCCTTCCTTTCAAGAAGAACCGCGGGAATATCGTGCCCGGCGAAATGCGACAGGCCTCCAGTGCCGCCGCCGCGGAGAAAATCGCCACCGCCATGTCCGCCCGCCACCTCGGTGTCGCCGCCTATTCCATTCAGGTCGACGAGGAGAGCGGCGACATGAACAGTCCCAAGCTGATCATCGCCTTCGGCGAAACCGCAGACCTGACCGTGAACTGACAGAGCCTTCACGTATCCCAGAGTGACGTTTCTGGGTTGCTAGTTGTCGTTTTTGATAGCAAGGATTCAGCCGGATACTTTCTTTTTCAATTGGACCAATATTTGAAATGACTGACCCTGTGATGCGGTCCACAACGACGGCTGGTGCCGTTGACAGCATGGTTGGCGAACTGACGGCGGCTGATCCGCTATTGGTCGGCAACGATGCGCTTCTCGCGGCGGTCCTGAGTGGCTGCGGCGACTGCATCAAGGTGCTCGATCTCCAGGGTCGCTTGCAATTCATGAGCGAAGGCGGCAAGCGGGTCATGGAAGTCGACGATTTCGCGCCGCTCAAGGGCTGCCCCTGGCCGGACCTCTGGAGTGGCGATGGCAACACCGCCGCCAGACAGGCCGTGGAAGCGGCCATTGCCGGAAAGCCGTCCCGCTTCGTGGGTGAAGCGAACACCGTGAAGGGCAATAGCCGCTTCTGGGATGTTCAGGTGGCACCGATTTTCAACGTCGATGGCAGCCCCTCCCATATCCTGTCGATATCCAAGGACATCTCGGACGTCACCGACGCCCGGCAGCGGCTGGAGCTTTTGAACGGTGAACTGCAACACCGCATTAAGAATACGCTCGCCGTGGTTAGCGCTATCGCGCGTCAGACGCTGAAAGGCGACGATATCCGCGATCGCCGTGATGCCTTTACCGGCCGCTTGCAGGCGCTCGCCGAGGCCAATGACATGATTTCGACGAAGGCCCTCCAGGATGCGCCGATCCGTGCCGTGGTCGAAAACGCGCTGCGCCCGCATGTGCAGAGCGAGCAGCGGTTCTCGATTTCCGGTCACGATCTCGACCTGACCGCCAAACACGCACTGACGGTGGCGCTGACCATCCACGAGCTTGCCACCAACGCGACGAAATATGGCGCGCTCTCTGATGGCAATGGCAAGATTGACATTCGCTGGCAGGTCGATCGCAAGGCTGACAATCCCAACGAAGCTTTCCACTTCGTCTGGCAGGAAAGTGGTGGGCCGCATGTGCATGAGCCAAAGACGCAAGGCTTTGGCTCTAAGCTCATCTCGCGCATCTTCGCTGCCGATTTCGCCGGACAGGTCAGCGTCGAATACCACCCGACAGGCCTCGTCTGCACGATGAGGGCGCCGATCCCGCAATAAGCGGGGATCATGACGACTCGCAAGCTGCCGGCTGACCCGCTCTGACGGGCGCGCGAGAGTCATGGCCGCAGGCGACGGCGAAGCGGGCCTTTGAAGAGATGAGCGAAGAGAGCAAGATCGGCGTCGCCAAGATCGTCGCAGCTAGGCGTGGTTGAGGCGAGCCTCTAGCACAAGGTCAGCCACATTACCCCGCCATAGGTGATCAGCGTCGCCACCAGGGCGGCCGCCTGCAGCATTCCGCCGATCTTGTGCAGCAGCCGTACCTCATCGGTTTGCGGCTCTGTGAGTGCCCTGGTCGCAAACCAGTGTAGCCCACCGATCAGCGCCAAAACAATGACGAGCATCACCGCCAGCAAAAGTCGCAGCGCCGAGGTCGGGCCGACATCGATCTGGTGCCAGCCGAGATGGCATCCTGTCGCCTGCACCCCATAGAGAAGCAGGAAGGCACCTGACCAGATCACGAAGCCTGTGAGCAGCAGGACGAACGGGGATACTTTCATCTCATCGCCCTCCGATCCCGGTCAGGCTCTGCAACACGAAGGGGAAGGCGAGCCCGATCAGACCGGCAACGGCGGTATAGTCGTGCCACAGCCGCCCGATCCGCAGATCGAGCATGCGTGACGGCCCGATATACCCGCTGTTCCAGCGCCACAGACCGTAGATCGCCAGCACCGCGCCGATCGCCGCATGCAGCCCGACGTAAACGGCCACGGCGAAGGCGGCCGCAGAGGCAGCATGCCCGGTTGGCGCCGGGATCGACATCAGCAGTACCGCGACCGCGCCGACGCTGATCATATGTGCGACAAGCGTCACCGCGAGGCTCGTGACCGTCCGACCGGCCTGACCATTGGCGAACCGTCCGGCGATGGCGGCTGTGACGAGCGTGCCAGCACCGATCAGCGACGGTAGAACGAAGGTGAAGTCGAGATCCAGCGGCGGCCAGTTGGGGGCGGATAGCCAGAGGAAGAGGGCGCCGAAGACCAGTGACGTGTAGAGCGTCGCATTGGCGGCGAGCGCAAAGACCACGGCCCACCACGAGGGCGGTTGCGCCACTTCCTGGTGATGCAGAGCCCGCTCGCCGCGCCCGACTTCCAGCGGGCCGACATCCTGCTTCAGCCCCGTCGCCGGCGTCCAGAGGAAGAAGAGGATGACGACCGCGATGAAGGCGACGGGTGTGAACCAGTAGATCTTGGCGAGCAGACTGGCGAAGAAGGCGGCCGTCGCGATCGCCGTCCAGAGCGGCAGATAGGTCGGGCGGGGCAGTACGACCACATGGTCGAGGCGACCGCTCACCATGTCGACGGTCAGCGTTTCCATCCAGCCATTGCGCATGAAGCCGAGATAGCCCCGTCCGGCGGCGAGCTCCGGACCGAGGCTGCGCGGCGCGAGCGCATCGGCGCGGGTGTCGATGTGTGGCAACGAGCCGAAATTATAGGACGGCGGCGGCGTGGGCGTCGCCCATTCCAGCGTGCCGGCTTCCCAAGGGTCACGACGGAATGGCCGGCCATGGCGAATGAGCATGATCAGGTCGAGAGCCACCAGCGCAAAACCGATCGTCATCACGAAGCTGCCGACCGAGGAGATGAAGTTCAAGACCTCCCAGCCGGCGGCCTGTGGGTATTCGAAGACCCGGCGCGGCATGCCGCGCAGGCCCGTCAGATGCATGATGAAGAAGGTGACGTTGAAGCCGATGAAGATCAGCCAGAAGGCTGGCTTCGACAGATGCTGCACGGGCTGGCGCCCGGTGATGTGCGGCAGCCAGTAATAGGCGGCCGCCATCATCGGAAAGACGAAGCCGCCGACCAGCACGTAATGCAGATGCGCCACGACGAAGTGTGTGTCATGCGCCTGCCAGTCGAAGGGCACCATGGCCAGCATGACGCCGGTCAGACCTCCCGCCACGAAGACGAAGAAGAAGCCGAAGACATGCAGCATGGGGATGGAATAGCGGGGCCTGCCATGCGCCATGGTGGCAAGCCAGGCGAAGATCTGGATGCCGGTGGGGATGGCAACCAGCGCACTGGCCGCCGAGAAGAAAGAGAGCGCTACATGCGGAATGCCCACCGTATACATGTGGTGCACCCAGAGCCCGAAGGACAGGAAAGCCATGGCGACGATCGCCGCAACTATCAGACCGTAGCCCTCTAGCCGGGTGCGACACAGAACCGGAATGATGGTCGATAGCGCGCCGGCCGCGGGCAGGAAGATGATGTAGACCTCCGGATGGCCGAACAGCCAGAACAGGTGCTGCCAGAGCAGCGGATCGCCGCCGCGTGTAGGGTCGAAGAAGGGCAGGTCGAAGGCCCGCTCCACCTCCAGCAGAATGGAGCCGAGGATCAGCGGCGGGAAGCCGATGATCATCATCGCCGCGACAACCAGCATGTACCACGCGAAGATCGGCATCCGGGTGAGCGACATGCCCGGTGACCGGAGCTTGAGGATCGTCACCATGATCTCGATCGCCGCCGACAGCGCCGAGATCTCGACGAAGGTGATGCCGAGCAGCCAGACATCGGCATTGATCCCCGGCGAATAGGGCCGCGAGGAGAGCGGCGTATACATGAACCAGCCGCCATCTGGGGCAATGCCGAAGAGGAGGGCTGCGACCAGGAAGGTGCCGCCAAACAGGTAGCACCAGTAGCCATAGGCAGACATGCGCGGAAAGGCGAGATCGCGGGCGCCGAGCATCTTCGGCAGGAGATAGATCGCCAGGCCCTCGAAGAAGGGGATGGCGAACAGGAACATCATGATGACGCCATGCATCGTGAAGACCTGGGCATATTGGGCGGCATCGAGGAAGGCGCTGTTGGTCGAGGCGAGCTGTGCCCGGATCAGCATGGCCAGTACGCCGCCGATCGCGAAGAACACGAGTGCCGTCACCATGAAGCGCTTGCCGACAACGGTGTGGTTCACCGCCGACAGCCTCTCGAGGCCATGGCCCGAGCCCCAGACGGCGTCGAGCTCATGGTGCAGTCGGATCGCCGTTTCCGGTGTCTGATAGCCCGTCTCGGGTCTGGCATCGTTCATGGTGCGGACACTCCTGCGGACAGTGCTGTGAGACGTTGGCGATAGGTTTCGGGCGGATGGGCTTCGACGGTGAAGCGCATGCCGGCATGGCCGTTGCCGCAATATTCGGCGCAGATGCCGCCATAGCGGCCCGGCACATCGGCCCGGATGCGCACGACCGTCTCATGCCCAGGCACGGCATCGATCTTGCCGGCGAGCCTCGGTATCCAGAAACTGTGCACGACATCGGCACTGGTGACCCGCACCTCCACCACGCCGCCGGCCGGAATATGCAAGGTCCCGTCGGTACTGACATCATCCCCGAGATCCGGATAGCGGAAGCCCCAATGCCACATGGCGCCATGCGCCTCGATACGGGCGACCACCGGCTCGTTCTGCCAGGCGCCGATCAGATATTCCCCCTGCGCCATGCCATAGGTCATCAGCGCGATCAGCATGGGAACAGGCAGGAATAGCCCGCCGGCGATCATCCAGCCCTTGGGTGAAAGGCTGCGTCCGAAGCCGGGCCTGAAGAAAACGAGGCCGAGAAGCCCGAGCACGAGCGAAAGGATCAATCCGGCCCCGAAAAGCATGATCCACCAGAGGTCGGCGATCGCGCCTGCATAAGGCCCTGCGGGATCAAGCGCTGAGAGATCGCCGGAACAGGAAGTGAGAAACAGCGCGCCCAGAGAGAGCGGCGCAAGGCGATGGAACATTCCGCCGATCACAGGCCTTTTCCCCGCAAACGGAGAACCCCCATGGCCGAAACATCTCAGACCGACGCTGCCAATCCCGTCATTGAACAGCTGGAAGAAAAGGACAAGACCTCCGCCGTCGCGGTTGCCGGTCACCCCTTGCATGCCATGAGCGTGCATTTCCCGATTGCCTTGGTCTTCGGCACGCTCGCCGTCGATGTCTTCTACTGGTTCACGGCGGACCCCTTCTGGCTGCGCGTCGGCCTCTGGTCCTCCGGCACGGCGTTTGGGGCCGGTGTCGCCGCGGGCCTTGTCGGAACGGCCGAGCTCTTGCTCGTGCCCGGCATTCGCGCGCGTGCCGCAAGCTGGGCCCATGCGATTGCGGCCATTACCCTGATCTCGGTTGCCGGCGCCAACTGGGGCTTGCGGCTCATCGATCCCAATGTGGTTCTGCCGCATGGCATGCTGCTCTCGGTTCTGGCGGCCGTCCTGACCGGTGTTGCTGGCTGGCACGGTGGTAAGCTGATCTTCGATCACGGAATCGGCCTCATGGTGTCGCCCAAGGATTGAGTGGTTCGAGAAGGCGCTTCAGCCCGCCCGGCTCGGACATGACCGGAGGCAGGGTGAACTGGGGCGCCTCCTTGGCCAGCACGAGAATGAGGATCGCCAGCACCACGACGCCGCAGCTCACGGTCGCCACGACAAAGCGCCAGGCCGGATAGACTTCCCCCTTTCTGAAAAGCCGGATGACCACCAGTCCGGAAAAGACGTGGAAGATGGCCAGCAGCCCGACAAAGGCGAGTTTCCATGAAAACCAGGGTGCAAACACCTCTCTCATGAAACTGAGCGCAATCCCGCTTGCGACCGCCAGGAAGGCCGCCGGCGAGATCAGCACGACAAAGGCAAAGCGTGTCATCCGCTGCATGCGGTAGAGCGCATCGTCGTTTTCGACATGTGCCCGCTGGACGTAGAGGCTCGGCAGGCTGATAAGCCCGGCGGTCCAGATGGCAATGGCTGCGATATGGACGAATTTCAGGAGGGCGATCATCAGCGTGGCGCCTCGCTGTCGAAGCTTCGTCCCGCAAACAGACTGCGCAGCTTGAGAAGAGCGGCGAAGAGATAGGGCAGGGCCGCCGGCACCCACATCAGAAGCCCTGAAAGCTGCTGGTCGGCGAGCGGGGAGAGGCCGAAGGGATGCGTTGTGTCCATATGCGCGGCAAACAGCGGCTCGCGCGAAAATGTCAGCAAAGCCCCCAGCATGCCCATCTGGATCGTCGTGCCTAGCAGAAGTGCCACCGAAGGCCCGACCGTGCGCCGTGGCGAAAGAATGTCGTACCAGAGCCAGACCGCCGACCCGATCAGCGTCAGTTCCATCAGCCAGTAGGCGGCAGGCGATGAGAGGGCGAAGAGATAGGGCTCCGGGGCGTGCCAGGTCCACATCAGGATCGTGTGCACGAGAAAGGAGAGCTGCGCCGGCAGGGGTTGACGCTCGCGCGCCTTGGGCGGGATTGCAAGAATGATGAACGGCGCCAGAAACGTGACGAGCAGGATGTGGTGCAGGACCCGGGCCGAAAACAGCGCAGACGCCAGCGCACAGAGCGGTGAGACGAAGGCGATTAGCATCACCACAAGGGCAGCACCGGCCGCCATCCGCTGCCGCGGATTGCTGGCCGTGGTCATCAGAAGCACGAAAATCGCACCGATCGCCGCAAGCAGGGGCGGATCGAAATTCCAGTCACGCCAGAGCATCTCCGGTGTCGGCGCCGGGCCGCAATAGATATCGAGGTTCATGATGTCAGTCCCGAATTGCCGTCAAAGTCGGTCATTGCCCCGCGCACGCGCACCCTCCGTTCGGCCGCTGCCCTGCGAGGGCAACACGCGTGACGCCACATTGTTCCATTGGCTCGGGAGATCGGAGAAGCCGGAGGGAACGACCTCAGCCGCCTCGCTCGATCCGGACCGGCACCGACTTGTAGGCCGGGGTTTTTGACGCGCGGTCGTGATGCGCAAGCGGCACCAGCGGATTGAGCTCCGGGTAATAGCCGCCGACGCAGCCGTCCGGCAGGTCGAAGGGCAGAACCTCAAGCCCGCCGACGCGACGGTCGACCCCATCCTCGGCATCGCTCACCAGCGTCACCCGCTCGCCGACGGTGAGCCCATGCCGCTCGATCTCGGCGGGGCTGATCAGCAGCACGTCGCGCTTGCCCTCGATGCCTCGCAGACGGTCGCTATAGCCATAGACCGTCGTGTTGAACTGGTCGTTACTGCGCAGGGTCACCAGGCTCATTCGGCCCGGTGTTGGCTGAAACCCGGTGGCCGAGAGCATCTCGGGCGTGACGAACTCGGCTTTGCCGCTCTCCGTCTTCCACTGCCGCTCGCGGGCGGAATTGCCGCGATAGAAGCCACCGGGCGTAAAGATCCGGGCATTGAAATCGCGGAATTCCTCCGGATAGGTCTTCTCGATCAGATCGCGGACGGACGCCGTGTCGCGCGCCCAGTGGCTCCACAGCATTTTCGGGTTTTGCGGCAGGGTCGCCTCAGCGAGCCGGCTGACGATCTCGATCTCGGATTTCAGGTGTTCGCTCGCCGGCGTGCGTTTGCCGACGGAACCATGCACGCAGCTCAGGCTGTCTTCCATCGACACGACTTGCGGATGGCCGGTCAATGGATCCATTTCGCTCCGCCCGAGACAGGGCAGGAGATAGGCGATCTCGCCGTTGAACAGGTGACCGCGATTGAGCTTGGTGGCGATCTGCACCGTGAGCCGCTGCTGCGGCCAGGCCTCCTCCATCGCCTTCTGTTCGGGGATCGCGCGCAGAAAATTGCCGCCGAGCGCGACAAAGGCCGAGACCTCGCCTTTCAGGATCGCCTCGCAGGCCTCGACCGTGTTCATGCCCTTCTCGCGCGGCGGCGAGAAAGCGAACATCTCCGCAAGCCGGTCTAGCGGCACGAGTTCCGGCTTTTCCGCAATGCCGACGGTGCGCTGACCCTGAACATTGGAATGACCGCGCACGGGTGAAATCCCGGCTCCCTGTCGGCCTATATTGCCCTTCATCAGCAGCAAATTCACATAGGTCGAGACATTCTCGAAGCCATGCACATGCTGGGTGAGCCCCATGCCATAGATGCCGATGGTGTTTTCGGCTTCCACATAGACCGTCCCCGCCGCCTCGATCGCCGCACGCGTGAGCCCGGAGACGTCCTCGATCTCGGCCCAGTCGAGCGCCCTCAGCCGCGCCTCGAAGTCTTCGAAGCCGACGGTATGCTCGGCGATGAAGGCGCGGTCGATGACATGGCGATTATCCCCCCGCGCCGCATCGTCGGCGGCCAGAACATGTTTGCAGAGCCCAAGGAGCACGGCGATGTCACCGCCCGGTTTCACCTGGTGATACTGGCAGGACAGCGCCGTTTCGCTGCCCGTCACCATCGCCGTCGGTTCCTGCGGATTGATCATGCTTTCCAGCCCCCGCTCGCGAACGGGGTTGAAGGTCACGATCCGACAGCCGCGCCTGACCGCCGCCTGCAGCACATGCAGGAAACGCGGGCTGTTCGAGCCGGTGTTTTGACCGAAAAAGAAGAGCGCGTCGCAATGTTTGAAATCGTCGAGCACGACAGTGCCGACCGGCGAGCCGATCACCTTTTTCAGCGTCACCGACGTCGTCTCATGGCACATGTTGGAACTGTCGGGCAGATTGTTGTGCCCATAGGCGCGGGCAAACAGCGCCCAGCAATAGGACGTCTCAAGGCTGGCGCGGCCGGAGGTGTAGAAGACGGTCTTCTTCGGATCCATGGCCTTCAACTCGCGCCCGATCTCGGCGAATGCCTCGTCCCAGGAGCAGGGCACGTAATGGTCGCTCGCCCGGTCGCAGCGCATCGGATGGGTCAGCCGTCCCAGCTGCTCCAGATCGTAATCGCTGAAGGTCTTGAGCTCGGTCACGCTGTGCCGGGCAAAGACGTCCGGAGTGGCCGTTCGGCTGGTCAGCTCCCAGAGCGTCGCCTTGGCACCGTTTTCGCAAAACTCGACGGGATGGTGATCGGCGGGCTTCGTCCAGGCGCAGGAGACACAGGCGAAACCACCCGGCTTGTTCTGTTCCAGAAGTGTCGCGATCGCCCCGGCGCTGATGCCTTCGTCGCCGGCGATCCGGGCAATGCCCCGAAGCGAACCCCAGCCGCCTGCCGGCCCGTCATACGTCACCGTCGCATCATCCTTCGCCATTATCCGCTCCCTTCCAAAGTGTTTCGAAGGGAGAACGACTGGAGGCGCGATTGGTTGCGCGGGGCGGGGAACAACAGCTTGCGCGTCGACACATACCGGGTGAGGCGTCCGCTCTTGGAATACGGTGTGCGCCGGGCATTCTCATCCCCGGCGGTCAGCAAGCCGGAGCGTAGCCACGACCCTAAAGACTGGACCTCAAGCCACCATTGCGATAGCCGGATAGGGCGACCCAGTGTCTGGAGTATGAGATGGCGCCTTCCCCCTTTTTTTCGCCTTCCCGGAATTGCTGGCGCGTCGAGAAAGCCGACGATTTTTCGATCCTGATCGATGCCAATGACTATTTCGCCTCGATCCGTGCCTCGATGATGGCGGCAAAGCGGGTGATATACTTTGTCGGCTGGGACTTCGATGCCACGATCACCCTTGGTCATCCCAAGGTCGATGATGGAGCCCCCCGCCGGGTTGGCGACTTCCTGCTCTGGCTGGCCCGCCGAACGCCGGGCCTCGAAATCAAGATCCTGTTGTGGAGCCCGGCTCCACTGGCCAGCTGGGCGAGGCCTTCGAACCTGCCCTATCTCTTGCGCTGGAAGTGGAACAGGCAGATTACCGTCCGCCTCGACGGCAAGCATCCCCTGGGGAGTTCGCACCATCAGAAGATGCTGGTGATCGACGAGGCGGTTGCCTATTGCGGCGGCATCGACGTGACGCTCGACCGCTGGGACACGCGCGAGCATCTCGATGAAAACCCCGACAGGCGCCGCCCCAATGGCAAGCCCTACGGCCCCTGGCACGACATCTCGAGCCGATTTACCGGTCCTGCCGCGCAGGCGCTCGGCGAACTCTGCCGTCATCGCTGGACGCGTGCCGGCGGAAAGGACGTGGCCCCGGTGACGTCAGAGCCGGCTCAGGCGGAGGTTGCGCCGAACTTCTCCTTCGGCAGCGTCAACCTCGCGATCGCCCGCACGAGCCCGGCCTATCAGAACGAGAGCGCCGTCACCGAGATCGAGCAGCTCTATCTCGACATGATCAACGCGGCCCGACACACCGTCTATGCCGAAAGCCAGTATTTCGCCTCGCGCGCCATCGCACAGGCCATCGCCCGGAGGCTCGCCGAACCGGACGGGCCGGAAGTCGTGCTGATCAACCCTGTCATCTCGGACAACTGGCTGGGCACGATCGCCATGGACACGGCCCGCGCCCGGCTTGCCGAATCCATGCGCCGACACGACTACTTTGGACGCTTCAAAATCTACCACCCGGTCACCGCCAAGGGCCAGCCGATCTACGTCCACGCCAAGCTGATGATCGTCGACGACCGGTATCTCCGCGTCGGCTCGTCCAACATCAACAACCGCTCGATGCGCTTCGACCAGGAATGCGATGTGGCGCTTGAGGCGGGCGGTTCGGAAGACCTCTCGGCGAAGATCACAAGCTTCCGCAACGACTTGCTGGCCGAGCACCTGGGGGTAACACCCGACGCAATCGACCAGGCCATCCGCCAAGGCGGCTCGCTGATTACGGCCATCGATATGCTGAGGGCAGAAAACGAGGCCGCAGGGGGCGAAACGCTGAAGCCCTACGAGACGCCGGCGATATCAGACCTCGAAGAATGGCTCGCCGACCACGAAATTCTCGATCCCGAAGGTTCTGAGGCGGTGTTTGAGCCTATCGAGAAGCGGGGGCTTTTCCGAGGGATGTTGAAGCGGCCGAGACGGCGGAAGCTGGGCGGGTAGAGACGGGCTTGGTCCGTCGGCCTTCGATCGCCCTCTTAAAACCTCAACGTCTCACTCTCCATCGCCTTATCCAGCAACACCCCATACTCCGCCTTCGGGATATCCACCGCCCCGAACGTCTTCAGATGCTCCGTGGTGAACTGCGTGTCGAGCAACGTGAAACCGCGCTCCCTTAACCGCTCCACCAGATGCACGAGGCAGATCTTCGAGGCATTCGTGCGCCGTGAGAACATGCTCTCGCCGAAATAGGCGGAGCCGAGCGTGACGCCGTAGAGGCCGCCGACGAGTTCGTCGCCTTCCCAGGCTTCGACGCTATGGGCGTGGCCGAGGCGGTGCAGCGCGCTGTAGAGGTCGCGGATGGTCTGATTGATCCAGGTGCTCGGCCGGTCGTCTGCCGCTTCCGCGCATTTGGCCACCACCTGGTCGAAGGCGGTGTCGAAGCGGATGTCGAAGGGGGATTTGCGGATCGCCTTCTGCAGGCTTTTCGAGACGTGGAAACCGTCGAGCGGGATAATCCCGCGGATATCTGGCTCGACCCAGAAGAGCTCGGGGTCATCGGCCGATTCCGACATCGGGAACATGCCGATGGAATAGGCGCGCAGCAGGAGCTCCGGCGTGATGCTTCGGTCCCTGCTGCGTCGCCCAGCCATTTTTTACTTGGCCGAAGTTTCGGCCAGATATTTTTCCAGCCAGTGGATGTCGTAGTCGCCGTTGGCGATGTCCTGATTGGCCACGAGATCCTGGAACAGCGGCAGCGTCGTCTTGATGCCGTCGACGACGAATTCGTCGAGCACGCGGCGCAGACGCATCATGCATTCGACGCGGGTGCGTCCATGCACGATCAGCTTGCCGATCAGGCTGTCATAGTAAGGCGGGATCTTGTAGCCGGCATAGACGCCCGAATCGACGCGAACGCCGAGGCCACCCGGTGCATGGAAATGCGTGATCGTGCCGGGCGACGGCACGAAGGTGCGCGGGTCCTCGGCATTGATGCGGCATTCGATGGCATGGCCCGAAAACACCACCTGATCCTGCGTGACCGAGAGGCCGGCGCCGGAGGCGACACGGATCTGCTCATGCACGAGGTCGATGCCGGTGATGGCTTCGGTGATCGGATGCTCCACCTGCAGGCGGGTGTTCATTTCGATGAAATAGAACTCGCCGTTTTCGTAGAGGAATTCGATCGTGCCGGCGCCCCGGTACTTCATCTTCTTCATGGCTTCGGCGCAGATCGAACCGATCTTCATCCGCTGCTCGACATTCAGGGCCGGGGAGTTCGCCTCTTCCCAGACCTTCTGGTGGCGGCGCTGCAAAGAGCAGTCGCGTTCACCGAGATGGATGGCGTTGCCCGCTCCGTCACCGACAACCTGCACCTCGATATGGCGCGGCTTGCCGAGATATTTTTCCATGTAGACGGCATCGTTGCCGAAGGCAGCGAGCGCTTCGGAGCGCGCCGTCGAAACAGCCTCTTCCAGCTCTTCCTCGGTCTTTGCCACCTTCATGCCGCGACCACCGCCACCGGCCGTCGCCTTGATCAGCACGGGGAAGCCGATTTCGCGGGCGATTTCCAGCGCGTTTTCCGGCTTTACTTCGCCGTCCGAGCCGGGAACGACGGGAATGCCGAGTTCGACCGCGGTCTTCTTTGCCGTGATCTTGTCGCCCATCAGGCGGATATGTTCAGCCGTCGGTCCGATGAAGGTGATGCCATGGGCGTCAAGGATGTCGGCGAACTTGGCGTTCTCAGACAGGAAGCCATAGCCCGGATGCACTGCGTCAGCGCCGGTGATCTCGCAGGCAGCCACGATCTGGTGGATGTTGAGATAGCTGTCGCGCGACGGCGGCGGGCCGATGCACACGCTTTCGTCGGCAAGCCGCACATGCATGGCGTCAGCGTCGGCGGTGGAGTGAACCGCCACCGTCTGGATGCCGAGCTCCTTGCAGGCGCGCAGAACGCGCAACGCAATTTCGCCGCGGTTGGCGATGAGGATCTTCGAGATGGCTGTCATCGGCTTACTCGATGATCACGAGAGGCTCGCCGTATTCGACCGGGCTTGCATCATCGATAACGATCTCGACGACCTTGCCGGACTTGGGCGAGGGGATCTGGTTCATGGTCTTCATGGCTTCGATGATGAGAAGCGTCTGGCCTTCCTTGACCATCTGGCCGACTTCAACGAAGGCGCGCGCGCCCGGGGCCGGCGACAGGTAAACGGTTCCGACCATCGGTGCGGTGACAGCGTTGGAAAGGTCACGGGCGGCAGGGGCAGCGGGTGCAGCGACAGCGGCAGGAGCAGCAGCCGGTGCGGCCGGTGCCTGGTAGGCATAGCCCTGCATCTGCTGCGGCATCATGACAGGGGTGCCATTGCGCGAAACGCGGATGCGCAGGTCGTCCTGCTCCACTTCGATCTCGGTGAGATCGGTGTCGTTGAGGATGTTCGCGAGATCGCGGATCAGCTTCTGATCGATGCCCGATTTCTTTTCAGCCATGGGTGGATGTCCTGTAATTCTTGTTATTGCGTGATGGTTTTCAGCGCCTGAAGCGCCAGGATGTAGCTATGAGGTCCGAAGCCGCAGATCACGCCCTTGCACGCGGGCGCTATCACCGATTTATGGCGGAATTCCTCGCGCGCATGCACGTTGGAAATATGCACCTCGATCACCGGAAGCGGGGATACGGCCTTGATCGCGTCATGCAGGGCAATCGACGTGTGCGTATAGGCTCCGGCATTGATTGCGACGCCGACCGACTTCTCGCCTGCCTCGTGCAACCAGCTCACGAGGTCACCCTCATGATTGGACTGGCGGAAGTCGATGGTCAGCCCGAGTTCGGCGCCGGCGGCCTTGCAGTCTGCCTCGATATCGGCGAGCGTCTTGCCGCCATAGATCCCCGGTTCCCGCTTTCCCAGCATGTTGAGATTGGGGCCGTTCAGCACGAAAATGGTTTTGCTCATCTACGCTTCCGTCGACTTTCAACCGCCTCCTATAGACCGAGAGCCCCTGTAGGGAAAGCCCTTTGCCGTGATCGCGCCAAACCGTCCCCGGAAAACCGGGTATTGGGCAGGCGCGGGGAGGGGAAAAGAGTGGTTTTGCCCTTCAGCAGGTCGCCCCTCAGCAGGTGGCCTTCCCGCAGGCGCGCACATTGCCGACCTTGGCGACGATCGCTTCCTTGCCGACGGCGCCGGGAACGGTTTCATTGCCGATCACATAGGAAGGCGTACCGGTGATGCCAAGGCTGGTTGCCAGCTGATAGGCTTCCTGCACTTGTGCGGAATTCGGGCTTTCGGCCATCTTGGCGCGGATGGCATCCTCGGCGATGCCGAGTTCGCCGGCAATGGCAATCGCGCTCTCTTCCGAGGCCCGGCCGTCCTGGGTCATCATGGCACGGAAGAAGGCACCGTAATTGTCGGGCGACAGCTTGCGCACGGCATCCGAGACCTTGTGCGCGGCTTCCGAGTCCGGTCCAAGGATCGGGAATTCCTTCAGGACGTAGCGGACATTCTTGTCCTCGGCGATGACGGCTTCCATGTCGGCATGGGCGCGGCGGCAATAGCCGCAATTGTAGTCGAAGAACTCGACCACGGTGACATCCCCTTGCGGATTGCCGATGGCCAGATCATAGGCGGAGTTGAAGATCGCATCCTGATTGGTCGACAACGCCTCGGCCGAGCGCTGCGAGCGGATCTCTTCCTGCTTCTTCTGCAGGGCATCTTGCACTTCGAGCATGATCTCGGGGTTCGCGATCAGGTATTCGCGGATGAATTCGCCGAATTCCTTCTTCTGTGCCTCGTCGAGAGCCACGGCCGGAAGCGGCATCAGGGCGGGAAGGAGTGCCACGCTTGCGCTGGCGATCATCTTGAAGTTCAGGGCCATGTTGTTCCTCGTCCTTGCCGTCTTCATTCGTCAGGCGTGCCGATATCGGCTCGTCGCCACCGGCTGATATCGAGCCTAAAGGCTCATGCTTTCAAGCGGAATGGCTTTTTTGCACTGCCTTGTCCAGCCTCTCCATTGTGATGCCACGCGCTTTGCGGCAAATGTCGGGCGTCAGACCGAGGAGCGATCCGTTGATTTCCATTTCCAAGCGCAGTGCCGTCGAACCCTTCCACGCCATGGACATCCTGGCTGAGGCTACCCGCAGACGCCAGGAGGGCCGCCCGGTTATCTCCATGGCCGTTGGTCAACCCGGCCATCCTGCACCGCAGGCGGCGCTTCATGCCGCCCGCCAAGCGCTGGAAGGCGGCCGTATCGGCTATACCGATGCGCTTGGGCTGACCGGCCTTCGCCAGGCGCTCGCCGAGGAATACCAGCGTCGCCACAATGTCTCCGTCGACTGGAACCGGATCGTCGTCACCACGGGGTCCTCCGCCGGCTTCAATCTAGCCTTCCTCTCGCTCTTCGATGTCGGCGATGCCGTGGCAATCGCCAGGCCCGGCTATCCCGCCTATCGCAGCATCCTGGCAGCGCTTGGCCTGAAAGTGGTCGAGGTCGCCGTTGGTCCGGATACCGGCTTCACTCTGACGCCGGAAAGTCTGGAACTTGCGCAGGCCGAAGCGGGCGTTCGCCTCAAGGGCGTGCTGCTCGCAAGCCCGGCCAACCCGACCGGCACGGTCACGACCAAGGCGCAGCTGAAGGCCGTCTATGACTACTGCCAGGGTGAGGGGATCACCCTGATCTCCGACGAGATCTATCACGGCCTGACCTATGGCGCAGAAGAGGCGACCGCGCTGGAGATCGGCGACGATGCCGTCATCATCAATTCCTTCTCCAAATACTATTGCATGACCGGCTGGCGCATCGGCTGGATGGTGCTGCCAGAGGAACTGGTGCGTCCCGTCGAATGTGTCGCCCAGAGCCTCTACATCTCCGCCCCGGAACTCTCGCAGATCGCAGCGCTTGCCGCCCTGAGCGCGACCGATGAGCTGGAGCACTACAAGGCCGCCTGCCAGGCGAACCGCGACTTCCTGATGGCCCGCCTGCCGGCGCTTGGCCTGCCGCTGCTGTCGCCGATGGACGGCGCCTTCTACGCCTATGTCGATGCAAGCAGCTTTACGAATGACAGCATGGGCTTTGCGAAGCGCATTCTCGCCGAGACCGATGTGGCCGTCACACCCGGCCGTGATTTCGATCCGATCGATGGCCATTTGGCACTGCGACTGTCCTATGCCGGCACCATGGCCGACATGGTCGAGGCGACCTTTCGGTTGGAGAAGTGGCTGCCGAAAAGCGCTTAGGCATTGAGCGAAATAGATTCGCAATCAAGGGCTTCAGGAATTTTGCTGACTCGGTTTGAAAGCAAGCTGAATCAGTTTCTGAAGTCGCGGATTGAAGGCATGGGGAGGTGGGGTCATGACACCGCAACGGATCAGCCAGTTGGTCAGCGCGCCCGACATTCTCACCCAGCGGACGCGGTTGCGCGCCCACCGGCTCGAGGATTTCGAGGCGATGCTCGCCATGTGGCAGGACGACGCCATCGTCCGCCACATCACCGGTCGCCCCTCGACGTCAAACGAAACCTGGTCCCGGCTCCTGCGCTATATCGGCCACTGGCATGCCCTCGGCTTCGGCTATTGGGTAATCGAGGACCGTGAGACGGGGCTTTACCTCGGAGAAGCGGGCTTCGCCGATTTTCACCGCGACATGGATCCACCGCCCGGCTCCGCGCCGGAAGCCGGCTGGGCGATCGTCTCGGCAAGCCACGGGCGCGGTCTCGCAACCGAAGCCATGCAGGCCGCCCATGCGTGGATCGATGCTCATGGTACCCATGGCCAGACCGTCTGTATCCTGGCGCCAGAACACGCTGCATCGATCCGCGTGGCAGAGAAATGCGGCTATGCCCACGCCTATGACACCACCTTCGCCGGTGGTCTGACATCAGTGATGAAACGCGCACGTCCCAGCGCCTGACCGGCGAGATTCTGGAGACAAAAAAAGGGCCCCGTGAAGGGCCCTTCTTGCATTCGATCACAACCGCGCGGGTCTTAGAAGAAACCACCGCGCTTCTGCCACCAGCCGCCCTTCTTGGGCTTGGCATCGGTGCTGTCTTCCGTGGCCTTGACCGAAGTCACGACTGGTTCGGACGACGCCACGTTGGATTCGCGATTGGCGCGGGCGGCCTTTGCCTCTTCGGCAGCCGGGGCAGGGGCCGGCGCAGTGACCGGAGCCGGTGCGGCAACCGGTGCTTCTTCGACGACGGTCTCGGCGACAGGTGCCACTGGCGCGGCGATAACGGCGGCAGGTGCCACCTCAGCCACAGCTTCGGGCTCTGCGGTAGACTTGGCCTTGCGAGTGCGGCGCGGCTTCGGCTTTGTGGCCGCAACAGCCTCCTCGACGACCTCTGCAGTCTCCGGCGCAACGACCTCTACGGTCTCGGTGGCTGCGGCGTCGACGGGCGCATCGTCCGCGTCATCGCCATCACCATTATCGTCGTTCTCGTCGGATGCTTCCATCGAGCCTTCTTCGCCCGGACGATTGCGACGGCCACCGCGCTTGCCGCGACGGCGGCGCTTGCGCTTCTGGGCGTCGTCACCATTGCCGTCACCTTCGGCTTCGACTGCGCGGATTTCGCCATTGCTCTCGCTGGCATCGTCCTCGCCCTCGTCGCCATCCTCGTCATCGAGGTCGGCGCCGTTGTCGCCATTCTGGCCGTCCGCATGGGTGCCATTGCCGTTCTGGCCATTCTTGCCGCGGCGACGACGACGACGCTTGCGCTTGCGATTGCCTTCTTCGCTGTCGGCGCGAGGCGGCTGCGGTGCGCTCTCGGCCTTGGCGGCAGCGACGACGATTTCTTCCTCGTCTTCGTCCTCGGGTTCCGGAACGTAGTCGTCCTCTTCCTCGATCTCGGGCAGGAGCGACAACAGGCTCTCGATCTTCACCGGGTTCTCGACGGCTTCGCCGCGCTCGATGGTGAAGTGCTGCGAGCCGCCATGCTGAGCGGGCATGCCACCATCGATGACGATGGACACGCCGAAGCGGCCTTCATAGTCGACGATCGTGTCGCGCTTCTGGTTGAGGAGGTAGAGTGCCGTCTCCGGCGTCGTGTGCACGATGATGTCGTGCGTCGTCGCCTTCAGCAGAAACTCCTCGATGCCGCGCAGAACATGCAGGGCAACGGACGACTGCGAGCGGATGAGGCCGGTGCCTGCGCAATGCGGGCAGACCTGCGTGGTCGATTCCAGCACCGAGGCGCGGATGCGCTGACGCGACATTTCCAGCAGGCCGAAATGCGAGATCCGGCCGACCTGAATGCGGGCACGGTCGTTCTTCAGGCAATCCTTCAGCTTCTTCTCGACGGCGCGGTTGTTGCGCTTTTCTTCCATGTCGATGAAGTCGATGACGATCAGGCCGGCCAGGTCGCGCAGACGCAGCTGGCGGGCGACTTCTTCCGCCGCTTCGAGGTTCGTCTGGAGTGCGGTGTCCTCAATCGAGTATTCGCGGGTAGAGCGACCGGAGTTGACGTCGATCGAGACGAGCGCTTCCGTCTGGTTTATGATGATGTAGCCGCCCGACTTCAGCGTCACCTGCGGCTGCAGCATCTTGTCGAGCTGGGCTTCGATACCCGAGCGCGCAAAGATCGGATGCAGGTCGCGATAGGGCTGAACCACCTTGGCATGGCTCGGCATCAGCATCTTCATGAAGTCTTTCGCTTCACGATAGCCTTCTTCGCCCGAGACGATGATCTCGGAAATGTCCTTGTTGTAGAGGTCGCGGATCGAGCGCTTGATCAACGAACCTTCTTCATAGACGAGGCACGGCGCGGTCGAGGCGAGCGTCAGCGTGCGGACGTTCTCCCACAGGCGCATCAGATATTCGAAGTCGCGCTTGATCTCGACCTTGGTGCGGTTGGCACCTGCGGTACGCAGGATCACTCCCATGCCCTGCGGCACTTCGAGGCCGCGGGCGATTTCCTTCAGACGCTTGCGGTCGGTCGGCTGGGTGATCTTGCGGGAAATCCCGCCGCCGCGCGCTGTGTTCGGCATCAGGACCGAGTAGCGGCCGGCGAGCGACAGATAGGTGGTGAGAGCAGCACCCTTGTTGCCGCGTTCTTCCTTGGCAACCTGCACCAGCAGGATCTGCCGGCGCTTGATCACTTCCTGGATGCGGTACTGCTTGCGCGGCTTGCGCTGGATCCGGTCCGGAACCTCTTCCATGGCGTCTTCAGCGCCAACGGATTCGATTTCTTCCTTTTCCTCGATGTGATCGTCGTCATCATCGTCGCCGTCATCATCGTCGCGACGGCCGCCACGGCGTCCGCCGGCTTCTTCGGAAATCTCGTCCATGTCGACCATGGCAGCGATCGTGCCGCCTTCGACGTCATCAGAACCTTCGCTGCCTTCTTCGGCTGCGGTCTCCTCTGCGGCGGCCTTCTTGGCACGCGGCTTGCGGACACGCTTCGGCTTGGCCTTGGCCACAGGCTCTTCGGCTGCGGCTTCGCTCTCGCCTTCGACCACGGCTGTCGCGGCGACATCTGCATCGGCCTCAGCCGCCAGTTCGGCTGCCACGTCATCGACGATCGCCGAGGTGACGGAGTTGGTGGTGTTGATGCCGATGTCGGGCTGATCTTGCTGGGCAGGGTCGTTGAAGACCTCATCGCCTTCGACGTCGTTTTCCTTGCGGTGCTCTTCGGCTTCCGCACGAAGCAGTGCCTGACGGTCGGCGAGGGGGATCTGATAGTAGTCGGGGTGAATTTCGGCGAAAGCCAGGAAGCCGTGACGGTTGCCGCCGTAATCGACGAAAGCGGCCTGCAGCGAGGGCTCGACCCTCGTTACCTTCGCCAGATAGATGTTGCCGCGTATCTGCTTCTTGTGTTGGGATTCGAAGTCGAATTCTTCAATACGGTTACCGCGAACGACGACAACGCGCGTCTCTTCTTCGTGAGACGCGTCGATTAGCATTTTGTCTGCCATTTAAGCTGTGCTCCTCGGCGCCCTCGGTCGGTGGTCCACCCGCGCGCTGAACTTTAAAGCGGCTGGAACCTAGCGGACTGTGCGCCGGATATAGATGTGGACGCACGGAGGACCGGGTTTGCAACATACGGACGGACAGCGGGACACTTTCTGATCCCGATCCGTTCCTGGTTATGTAAACCTGTTGCAAAGACATCAAAAACCGTACGTCAACGACAATGATATGAACCCCACGGGGCCCGATGAATGCTCGGTAAAGAGCTGATGGTGGAGAGCCACCGATGATGTGCCGACCTTGTCGGCGTGTTGAACCAGTTTCAGGAAAAAATGCGGCGACGGCAGATGAATGTCCGGTTGAACAGGCGCCAATTCCATTATCTGAGGTTGGCAGCCGTGGGCGGAATTCTATCCCGTTTGCACTTTTATCCCTCGTGTGCCTTGTATGTTTTCTACGTCACAATAGCAAGAGCAAACGGATTTATGCCATAATGGCAGTGAATTAGAGACATTGCCTCTGTGCGCGTGATTCCGAGGGTGAAAGCGGTTCCGAACCGCAATTTCGACGCTCATCGGGCCGACAGGACGAGGCATGCGGCGGACAATTGCAGAAAATGGCGAAGCGTGCGGCTTGTGATTTGTATCACAGTTGTGACGTTGCCGCGACGGGGGCAGGATTTGACAAGAGCATTGGCGGTGCCGGCGGGGCGAAAACCTGCGCTTTGGGCCCGAATCGGTCTGGCGGCGCTCGTCTGGCTGGCGCCGATTGCGCCTGTCGTCAGCACGGCCCATGCCGTAACCGCTGAGGCGCCTGTCGAGCGTCTCGTAGCCTATGGCGCGCGCATCGCTGGTGACGAGGCGCGGACCCGCATCGTTCTCGATTTCGATCGCGCACCGACGATCGCCACCCGCTACATCGCCAACCCCGACCGGATCGTCGTCGACCTTCCGGCCACGGCCTTTGCCTTCGCGGAAGGCGACTTGAAGGCGACCGGACTGTTCAGTGACATCCGTTATGGGTCTATGGATTCCACCTCTGCCCGTCTGGTCCTGACGGCGGCACGTCCCGCACGGCTTGCAGCCGCCACCGTGATGCCGAACGAAGCCGAAGGCGGCTATCGGCTGGTGCTTGATGCCGAACTGGTTCCTGCCCAGGACTTCGCAGCCCTCGTGTCGGGCCAGGCCTGGAGCGAACCGCAAGAAGCAGCTTCGTCCACGAGCGCGCTGCCGGTTGCTACAGCCGCGACCGACGAATTCGTCATTGCGATCGACGCTGGCCATGGCGGGATCGATGCCGGCGCCACAGGGGCGTCCACTAAGGCGGCAGAGAAGGACATCACGCTCGCCTTTGCCAAGATCTTGAATGAAAAGCTGAAGGGCCAGCCCGGCATCCGCGCCGTCATGACGCGTGACGCCGACAAATTCCTGTCGCTCTCCGAGCGCGTGCTGATTGCGCGGCAGAAGGGTGCGGATCTCCTGATCTCGCTGCACGCCGATACGCTGCGCCAGGCGGACATCCGGGGAGCCACCGTCTATACAATCTCGGACAAGGCCTCCGACCACATGGCGGCCCAGCTGGCGGAGCGCGAGAACTTTTCCGACACCATCGGCGGGGTGCAACTGCCGACGGAAACCGAGGCGGAGGTGGGGGATATCCTGCTTGACCTGACCCGCCGGGAGACGCAGGCTTTCTCGATCGCCATGGCCCAGGCTGTCGTTGGCTCCTTCGAGGGGCAGATCTCGCTGATCAACAATCCCCATCGCCACGCCGGCTTCCGCGTGCTGCAGGCGCCCGATGTGCCCTCCATTCTTCTCGAGCTCGGATTCCTGTCGAACAAGGAAGACGAAAAGCTCCTGCTAGACCCGGTCTGGCGCGACAGGGTGGCCGATCTTCTGGTCGAGGCGATCAAGCGCTATCGCGAGCCGCAGTTCGCCAATGGCGGTTAGGCAACATCCGCCGAGGGAACCTGTGGTCGAGGCGGATTTCTGCCGCTAACGGCCCTATTTTCCTCACATTGTCTCCGTTACTCCGATGTAGGTTACGCAAAGGTGAGCGATCTCGAATCGCGGGGCCTTACACGTGAAGTCCGCATGTCTTGCCATCCACCGCATGACGTGCAAAACGCCACAGGGTATGCGAAGCTCTAAAAAAGGGCGCGCGAACCTGAAGCAGAGCCGGTAGCGGAAACATGATCAGACTGATTGGATATCTCTTCGGATTGGCGTCCGTGCTTGCGCTCGGCGTCGCGGCGGTCGTTGCCGTCTATCTGATGGGTGTGACCAAGGACCTGCCGGACTATGAGGTTCTCGCCAGCTATTCGCCGCCGGTAACGACCCGCATTCATGCTGGCAACGGCGCGCTTGTCGCTGAATATGCCCGCGAGCGCCGGCTGTTCCTGCCGATCCAGGCGATCCCGGACCGCGTCAAGGCGGCTTTCCTTTCCGCTGAAGACAAGAATTTCTACAACCATCCTGGCGTCGATATCACCGGCCTCGGCCGCGCGATCCTGGTGAACGTCCAGAACCTCGGGTCTGGCCGTCGCCCGGTGGGCGCTTCGACGATCACCCAGCAGGTGGCAAAGAACTTCCTTCTGTCATCCGACCAGACCATGGACCGCAAGATCAAGGAAGCGATCCTTTCCTTCCGCATCGAGCAGGCCTATTCGAAGGACAAGATCCTCGAACTCTATCTGAACGAGATCTTCTTCGGCCTGAACGCCTATGGCATCGCCGGCGCAGCGCTCACCTATTTCGACAAGTCGGTGACTGAACTCACCATCGCCGAGACAGCCTATCTCGCAGCCCTGCCGAAGGGGCCGAACAACTACCATCCCTTCCGCCGCACCGAGGCGGCGATTGAGCGCCGCAACTGGGTCATCGACCGCATGGTCGAAAATGGCTTCGTTGTCCGGGAAGAGGGCGAAGAGGCGAAGAAGGAACCGCTCGGCGTCAATCTGCGTCGCACCGGCTCCTCGCTCTTCGCGTCCGACTATTACGCCGAGGAAGTCCGCCGCCAGATCATCGAGAAATATGGTGACAAGGCACTTTACGAAGGTGGCCTTTCGGTCCGCACCTCGCTCGACCCGAAAATGCAGATCGCAGCCCGCAAGGCCTTGCAATCGGCCCTCTTGACCTACGATCAGCGTCGCGGCTTCCGTGAGCCGATTAAGACCATTTCGCTGGACGGCGACTGGGGCGTTCCGCTCGCCGAAATCTCCGGGCTTGCCGACGTGCCGGAATGGAAGGTCGCCGTCGTGCTCGACGTCGCCGCCGATGGCGTCGATATTGGCCTGCAGCCGGCCAAGGAAGGCGGTGGTCAGGTCGTCGCCGAGCGGGTTCGTGGCCGCATTGCACCCGATGACATGGAATGGGCCTTCCGCTCCGCGAGTGCCGATCGGAAGTCGACCAAGTCGCCCGTCGGTGTCCTCAATCCGGGTGATGTGGTCTATGTCGAGGCCAAGGAAGAGGGTTCAAGTGCCTACCGTCTCCGCCAGTTGCCGAAGGTGCAGGGCGGTCTCGTCGCCATGGACCCGCATACCGGCCGCGTGCTGGCACTTGCCGGTGGCTTCTCATACGCCCAGTCCGAATTCAACCGCGCGACACAGGCGATGCGTCAGCCGGGTTCGTCCTTCAAGCCCTTTGTCTACGCGGCCGCTCTCGACACCGGTTACACCCCGGCGTCGGTCATCATGGATGCGCCCGTCGAATTCGTCTCCGGCGGCCAGGTCTGGCGTCCGCAGAACTATGGCGGCGGATCGGCCGGCCCACAGACCCTGCGCCTCGGCATCGAGAAGTCGCGTAACCTGATGACGGTGCGCCTCGCCAACGACATGGGCATGAACCTCGTCGCTGAATATGCCGAACGCTTTGGTATCTACAACAAGATGAACCCGGTGCTCGCCATGTCGCTCGGCTCGGGTGAAACCACCGTCATGCGCATGGTCTCCGCCTACGCCGTGTTTGCCAATGGCGGCAAGCAGATCAAGCCGACACTGATCGACCGTATCCAGGACCGTCACGGCAAGACCATCTTCCGTCATGAAGACCGCATCTGCGAGGCCTGCAACGCCGAGCGCTTCACCGGTCAGGAAGAGCCTGTCGTCGTCGACAACCGCGAACAGGTTCTCGATCCGATGACCGCCTACCAGATCACCTCTATGATGGAAGGTGTTGTGACCCGCGGTACGGCAGGCGGCAAGATCAAGCTCGACCGCCCCGTTGCTGGCAAGACCGGTACGTCGAATGACGAAAAAGATGCCTGGTTCGTCGGGTATACGCCCGATCTGGTCGCCGGCGTTTATATCGGTTTCGATCAGCCGGCGCCCATGGGGCGTGGCTCGACCGGTGGTTCGCTCGCAGCCCCCGTCTTCAACGACTTCATGCAGATGGCGACGGCCGACACCCCACCCGGCCAGTTCTTCGTGCCCGCCGGCATGAGCTTCATTCCGGTCAACAGAACCACTGGCATGTTCGCCTATGAGGGCGAGCCGGACACGATCATCGAGGCCTTCAAGCCCGGCACGGGTCCTGCCGACACGCTCTCGATCATCGGCATGGACGGCTACGCGCCGCCAGAAGAAATTCTGCGCGACTCGCCGCAGGCCAACCAGGCCGTCACCTCCGGTTCCGGTGGTCTGTTCTAAGCCATTCCTTTGCATCAGTTGCGCCCGGCCCTTTACATCAGGGCCGGGCGCAACTATGCGGAAGACCAGATTTTCACCAGTTTCAGAGGTTGAGAACCGAACGCATGCGTAATGAAATCGAGAATGTCGTCGACGAAATCAAGCAGGCCATAAGCCTGCTGAGGAGGCATCTTTGACTGGGACCAGGCGATAAGACGACTGGACTGGTTGAACAACAAGGCCGAGGATCCAAACCTCTGGAACGATGCCCAGGAAGCCCAGAAGCTGATGCGCGAGCGCCAGCAGCTGGATGACAGCATTGCGGGCGTCAAGCGCCTCGAACAGGCGATGAACGACAACATCGAACTGATCGAGATGGGCGAGGAAGAGGGCGACGAGAGCGTCGTCAAGGACGCCGAAGACCAGCTGAAGGCACTGAAGACGGAAGCGGCGCGCCGCCAGGTCGAGGCCATGCTGTCTGGCGAAGCCGACGGCAACGACACCTATATCGAAGTCCATTCCGGCGCCGGCGGCACGGAAAGCCAGGACTGGGCGAACATGCTTCTGCGCATGTATACCCGCTGGGCAGAGCGCTCGGGCTTCAAGGTTGAAGTGCTGGAAGTGCATGACGGCGAAGAGGCAGGCATCAAGTCCGCGACCATCCTGGTCAAGGGCCACAATGCCTATGGCTGGATGAAAACCGAATCGGGCGTGCACCGTCTGGTCCGCATCTCGCCCTATGATTCGAACGCCCGTCGCCACACCTCGTTTTCGTCCATCTGGGTTTATCCCGTGGTCGACGATTCGATCCAGATCGACATCAACGAGAGCGATTGCCGCATCGATACCTTCCGCTCGTCGGGTGCCGGCGGCCAGCACGTCAACACGACCGACTCGGCCGTGCGCATCACGCATATTCCGACCGGCATCGCGGTTGCCTGCCAGCAGGAACGCTCGCAGCACAAGAACAAGGCCAAGGCCTGGGACATGCTGCGCGCACGCCTTTACGAGGTCGAGCTGAAGAAGCGCGAAGAATTGGCCAATGCCGAAGCCGCCTCCAAGACGGATATCGGCTGGGGTCACCAGATCCGCTCCTACGTTCTGCAACCCTACCAGCTGGTCAAGGACCTGCGCACAGGCGTCGAAAGCACCGATCCGGATAGCGTCCTGAACGGTGAGCTTAACGAGTTCATGGAAGCCGCTCTCGCCCACCGCATCAGCGGCAAGGCATCTGAGGTTTCCGACATCGACTGATCAGATCGGTCAATGGACATTAAAAAGGCGGGGCACCGGGTGCACCGCCTTTTTTTCATGCCGATACCTTGCTCGCCACCCCAGGCGTATCCCCGGCCTGAGCACCCGCCACGGTGTGGCGTATCGCTGTGAAGGACTTCGCAAATCCGAGGAACGTCTCCGTGCAGATCGAGGCGTCCGGGAACAGGTGCTGCATCTGACGCCGATCCAGCAGGCTCGCATCCTCCAACGCGCCCATGGCCTCGTCGAGGTTGGCGGCCTTCGGATAAAATCCCGTGCGCATCATCAGATGTGTCCGATACCGCATCGGGTTGGGTAGCCAGTGGATGAAGGGCAGCCTCGCATGCGGCTCGATCGGGAAAGAAAAGCTCGGTGTCTGGATCGCGTAGGATGGCGCAAGCCGTCTGACTTCAGCGGCGAAGGCCCGCTTCCTGGCCCAGGATCCCACATGCTCGATCACCGAGTTGGAGAAGACGATATCGAAGGCATTGTCTTCGAACATCGGAAGCGAGCAGGCATCGCCGATCGTGGTTTTCACGCCTGGCAGATGGCCGCCCTGGTTCTCGGACTGGTCCGCAACGTTGATGCATTCGACCGAAGTGTGCGCCAGATCGAGCTGGTATTGCCATGTCTGCCAGAACTCGGCAGTCCCTCCAAGATCGATGATGCGGCAGGTGCCCTTCATCCGAACGACATCGTCGATCATTCGTCCAAGTTGTTCGATGCGTCTGCGACGGAACCGATTGCCCGAAGAAGTCGGGGAAATGTTGAGCATAAAGGGTTCCTGACGCTGGCAGAGAAGGAAACCCATAGGCAATTCGTGTTGTGCTTGTAAATCTGATGCTTAATGCTTGGTTAACGCAGCATCAGTTGCTCGCGCGTTCCACCTTGATGTCGCCGAGTTCGTCGATCAGCACTGTCCATTCCTCGACACGATCGGTTTCCGGCGAAGTCTTGAGATAGACGGTGGCAAAGAATCCGGGCGTTGCCGCAACTCCGGTCATGCTTTCGGGACGAATGCCGGTGACATAGGGCTTGATGGCCGTGAATTCTTCGAGCTCGACGCTCTCGACAAGCCTGAGCCCGCCTTCGCCAGAGGCGATCATCTGCAGATGGAGGCGGGCGGTTCGGTCCTGCTGGCGGATCGCGACGAGCTTGTAATAGCCGCGTTCGCCGGCTTCAACCGGCGCCTCGACATCAGCCGCACCTTCCGCCCCTGATTCCCAATAGCCGCCGCTGATCACAAAGGTTGCCGTCACCGGCAGCGCACTGATCTCGTCCGCGATGACGGGAGCGGAAAACAGGATAGGGGCCAGTAGGGCGGAGACGGTGAGAGCCTTCATGGGGAACCTCAATCGGAAAACTGTTCGGCTATGATCCGGTCCGACCAGGAGCGATCGGGATCCGACAGGATACGCGCCGTCGTGTCTTCCGATTGCGCTATCTCTACCCGAAGAACCGATTTGACCTCGGTATGGTCGGCCACCGCATTGACCGGCCGCTTCTCCGGCTCCAGCACCTCAAGCACCACGGTCACCTTGTCGGGCAGCAGCGCTCCACGCCAGCGTCGTGGCCGGAACGCACTGACGGGTGTCAGCGCCAGAAGCGGTGCCTCCAGCGGCAGGATCGGCCCATGGGCGGAAAGATTGTAGGCGGTCGAACCCACCGGCGTCGCCACCATCAGACCGTCACAGATCAGTTCCTCGAGCCGTACCTGTCCATCGACAATCACCCGGAGCTTGGCTGCCTGGTAGGACTGCCGGAGCACCGAGACCTCGTTGATCGCCAATGCGAAGGAGACCGACCCGTCCGAATTACTCGTGGTCATCTTCAGCGGATGAAATTCGTTCTCGACCGACGCCGAGATCCGCTCGGGAAGATTGTCGGTCGAATAGTCGTTCATCAGGAAGCCGACGGAGCCGCGGTTCATGCCGTAGATCAGCTTGCCGGTGTTCATCGTGTCATGCAGCGTCTGCAGCATGAAGCCATCGCCGCCGAGGGCCACAATGACGTCGGCCTCGGCCGGCTCGGTATGGCCGTAGCGACGAATCAGCTCATTGCGCGAAGCCTGGGCTTCGTCCGTATTGGAGGCGATGAAGGCGAGCGACCGGAACGTGCGAGACATGGCGAGCCCTGATGAAATGTCGCCAAGTGGTACATGACATCTACCTGTAACCACAAGCCGTTTTGCCCCGGAATCGGTTCGGCGCGCCGGCGGGCGAAGCATTTGGCCTGCGGTCACTTATTCACCATTTCCGCTAACCCTGGCCCGATTTTTTGCTTTACCGCAAACCGATTTCCGCCTAAACACCCCGCACTGCCCTTGTAGCTCAGTTGGTAGAGCACCTGATTTGTAATCAGGGGGTCGCGGGTTCGAACCCTGCCGGGGGCACCACTTCTCGCCACACATTTTCGTTTTTCCCATTGTCCTAACAGGCACTTGTTTGGCATGGTCTCGGCCGACAGCCGATGGAGATCCGATGCGCAAGACATTTCATGCCGGTCTGGCTTTGGCCGCGACTGCCTTGTTTCTGCTGTCGGCCGAGAGCCGGGCTGCCGACATCAAATATGCATGTGAAGACGGCACCTCGCTCACCGTTGCGTTCAGCGACGCGCAAGCCGAGGTGACGATCCCCGACGGCACGAAGATCGGGCTGCCGCAGCAGGAGGCGGCGAGCGGCTTCTGGTATTCGAATGGCCGCTACGAGATGCGCGGCAAGGGCGAGGAAATACAGTTTGCCATCGGCCGCATGGCGCCGGTCACCTGCCGCAATGCCGGCGAGGCGGCGGGTCAGTTCGATCGCGCCACGCGCGCCGAGGTCGAACTCGCCGAAAAGGACACCGGCTTTGACATGAAGGGCAAGCTCACCTGCCTGCGCTATCCGAACTTCGCCTTGAAAGAACTCGATCTCGGCGAAAAGGGAGCAGCAGGGATCTACATCGCGTCCTCCGAGGGCCCCTGCCAGCTCAATCCGACGCTCGACCGCAAGATAGAGGACGACACGGCCGGCTATCTCTGGGGTGCGGTCGGTCCTTACGCCTTCTTCCGCGGTGCCGATGGCTTGAATGGCGGCCTGCCATTCGTCGTCTATGACGCCCGCACTGGTGCACGACTGATTGAGGATCTGATTGCCGGCGATTTTGCCGCTCTCTCCCTGGTCGGAGAGGAGCTTACCCTGCGCTATCGCCGCACCTATGCCGCTTCCTGTTCCTTACTGGCGGCTCCGGAGACCTGTGCTGCGACCATCCGCCAGGAGCTTGGTCTCGCTGCCGATCGTCCTATGCCCGATTGCCGCCCCGCCTATCAGCCGGCAATCGATGCCGATCCGGACGCTGCCAAGGCGATCGAAGCCTGGCCAAGCGTCATCGACTATCCGGTCGAGCGCAAGCTTTCAGCATCCGGTACGTCCTTCGTTGCCGTGGATGGCGACCTCGTCTGCCGTCCTTCCATGTGAAGGAGAGGGCCGGCAGCTTCCCGTTCAGTCTTCGGCATCGAGCCGCGCGGCATCCTGTATGTCGCGCAACAGGTCGGGCAGGGCGGCCTGCACGCGGTTCCAGCTCGGCATGAAGGGCGTGGTATTCGGATTGTCGAGATAGACCTGGCCCGCCTCGATCAGGTTCGCCGCAAACAGCTCGACAGCCTGTTCCTCGCGATGCCGGTCGGTGGTGAGCCCGTTCATCCGGGCATCGTGGTAATAGGTTTCCACCAGATCGAGTGCCGTCCTGTAATAGGTGGCCTTGAGCGTCCGGAAGGCGTCATTGCCGAACACGACCCCGTCGGTCGCGAGCTTGCGGTAGAGCGCCTTGGTGATGTCTACAGACATGCGCGACAGACCCTTGGCCGCATCCTCGGGCGAGAGCGGCTGGTGCTTGTGGTCATATGAATCGGCAATATCCACCTGGCAAATCGACTGGGTCGAGTAGTTGCGCCACATTTCCGAGAGGACTCCGATCTCCAGCCCCCAGTCCGAGGGAATGCGGATATCGGAGAGGATCTGGGTCTGCATGGCAAACTCGCCGGCGAGCGGATAGCGGAATGCCTTGAGGAAGTCGATATAGGGGTGGTGTCCGATGACCTTTTCCAGGCTGAGCAGCAGCGGCGTGACCAGCAGCCTTGTCACGCGACCATTGAGCGATCGGTCGGCGATGCGCGGATAATAGCCCTTGGAGAAAACGTAAGGAAAACGCGGATTGGCGACGGGATAGACGAGCCGTGCCAGCATGTCGCGCGAATAGGTGGTGATATCGCAGTCATGCAGGGCAACCACGCCGGCCTGCCGGGCGGCCAACACATAACCCATGCAGAACCAGACATTGCGTCCCTTGCCGGGCTGGTCGGGCGAAAGGGCCTCGGCCTTCAGTTTCTCGTCGACGGCACGCAGCCGGGGCCCGTCATGCCAGAGAATCGTATGCTTCTGCGGCAGCCGCGAGAAGTATTGCTTCGCATGGCGGAACTGCTGTTGGTCGGCCTGGTCAAGGCCAATGACGATCTCGGATATGTAGGGTGCCTGCGACAGCTCGGATACGATGTGTTCGAGGGCAGGGGCCTCAAGTTCGGAATAGAGCGATGGCAGGATCAGCGTGATCGGTCGCGAGGCGGAAAAGACGGTGAGCTCTTTCTCCATCCGTTCTAGCGATCGCTCCCTGAGATTGTGCAGGGTGGCAACCACGCCGTTCTGGTGAAAATCCGCCATGTCTAATTCCTTTCGTGATGAAGCCGGTTGCTGCCGACTCAGAGAAACCCCGTGGCAACGAGTTGGTGGATCATGATGTTCCAGCCCTCCGGGCCGATTTGTTCCGAGCGCAGGATAAAGCCCCGCTCTTCCCGCTCTGTGACGGGCAGGGCCTTGTGTGCGGGATTGGCGATGATGATGCCGCAATCGGCGGCTTCCAGCATCGCAAGATCGTTCGGCGCATCGCCGAGCGCGACTGTGCGGATTATCTCGCCGCCGTTGAGGCGCTGGTAATGTGCGACGACCTCGGCCATGCGCTCGGCCTTGGAGGTCTTGGGCATCAAGGTGAAGAAGCGTCCGCCCTGCACGGCGCTGAAACCTTGCGCGTCAAGCAGCGCGATAAATGCCTGCCTCTGCACCTCGGAGCCGGTAAAGCGCCCCGGCTCGGAAAAGTGCCGTTGGCGAGCAAGTTCGGCTGCGGGGAATGGCAGCCCGGTCTCAGAGGCGACCCGCGCAACGTCCCAGTCACCAAAGCCTTCGAAGCAGGCGCCGAGCTCCTTAGGTAATTTCCTAAGAAAAGAACGCAGGTCGCTGTAAGGACTCTGCAAACTCCCCTTGGTGAAGGCTGTTTCCGCATCAAGTCCAACGACGCCCGCGCCGTTTTCGACGATCATCGGATGGGTAATGCCGATCGCTTCCGCGATCGGTCGCATCTCTGCTTCTGTCTTGCTGCTGGCGAGAATGACGGGAATGCCGCGTAACGCCAGTAGATCGAGCGCCGGCCGCGCCGCCTCGAAGGAATAGCTGTCGTGATCGAGCAGCGTTCCGTCGAGATCGGTGAAGACGAGCTTCATCAGCCCTTGGCCGCCAGATGCTGGCGTGAGGCGTAGAGTGCAATCGCCGCCGCATTGGAGACGTTGAGCGACTTGATGGCGCCGGGCATGTCGAGGCGTGCGAGTGCCGATACGGTTTCACGCGTCTTCTGTCGCAAGCCCTTGCCTTCGGACCCGAGCACCAGCGCAATGCGGTCGCCGGTGAGCGTGCCTTCCATCGGGGCCGGTCCTTCCGAATCGAGTCCAACCGAGAAGAAGCCGAGCTTGTGCAACTCGCCCAGTGCATCCGAAAGGTTGGTGACCTGGATATAGGGGATGAGTTCCAGCGCGCCGGAAGCCGACTTCGCCAGCACGCCTGATTCCGTCGGGCTGTGCCGCTGGGTGGTGATGACGGCACCCGCATCGAAGGCGACCGCGGAGCGCATGATCGCGCCGACATTATGCGGGTCGGTCACCTGGTCGAGCACGAGGATCAGCGGACTGTCCTTCAGCGCTTCCAGTCGTCTCGGGGGAAGTGGACGGGTTTCCAGCATCACGCCCTGGTGGATCGCTTCGGGACCAAGGATCTTGTCGAGGTCCTGCGGCGTCACCGTCTCGAAGGGGATGCCGAGGTTTTCCACAGACGAGATCTCGAGCCTTACGAGCGCATTCTGTGTCGCCGAAAGCTTGATCAGCTTGCGCTCGGGATTGTCGAGGGCGGCGCGCACAGTATGCAGTCCGTAGAGCAGGACCTGCTCTGGCGCGAGCTTCGGCGGCGTCCAGTCTGCATTGCTCTTGCGTGGCTTCTGCGGCCCCGGCGTCGGGATTTCGCCCCGCTCGCGCTTGGCATCGCGCACCTGTCGGCGCAGCGTTGCATAATGGGTGTCACGGGCGGTTTTTTCGGTTTTCGGATCTTTGGCCATGCGCCCTTATAGCGGCGGGCAGGGGACGGGCATAGACCCAGGCAGAAAATCCCCTGTGCGTCCGGGCATGTGTCTGGCCTATGAAACTTTTCGGAATTTTTCGTCAAACTTCGTGTTGACATGAGCCGGTTGGGCCGTCATATACCCGCCGCAGATCAGGGGGCGACGCACTCTGGTCTGGACTAGAAAGCTTGGTCGCCAGATCCGGACGAAAGAATGGAGAGATGCCCGAGTGGTTAAAGGGGACGGACTGTAAATCCGTTGGCTCAGCCTACGTTGGTTCAAATCCAACTCTCTCCACCATTCGTCCTCGGATCTGAAAATGCGGGTATAGCTCAATGGTAGAGCAGCAGCCTTCCAAGCTGAATACACGGGTTCGATTCCCGTTACCCGCTCCAGACACCTTCCGATCCTAACCTCCGAATTTCAAACGGTTTTCCAGCGCTGCTTCGCCTTGCGTGAAGTGCTTTGCGCAGCTGCAGGATTCGGCTGTGGAAACCGTGCGTTTCGGCCTCCGGAAGGCTTGTTATTTAACGCTTGCGCATTGCGCATGAAAGCCTTAAACGGCGGGACCAAACCGGTTCGCCGGGGCAACCCCGTTTCGTTCACAGGAAGCATTCAAATGGCAAAGAGTAAGTTTGAGCGCAACAAGCCGCACGTCAACATCGGCACGATCGGCCACGTCGACCACGGCAAGACGTCTCTGACGGCAGCGATCACCAAGTATTTCGGTGAGTTCAAAGCCTATGACCAGATCGACGCCGCTCCGGAAGAAAAGGCACGCGGCATCACCATCTCGACGGCGCACGTCGAGTATGAGACGCCTGCCCGTCACTACGCGCACGTCGACTGCCCCGGCCACGCCGACTACGTCAAGAACATGATCACCGGTGCAGCGCAGATGGACGGCGCGATCCTGGTTTGCTCGGCCGCTGACGGCCCGATGCCGCAGACCCGCGAGCACATCCTGCTCGCCCGTCAGGTTGGCGTTCCCGCGATCGTCGTCTTCCTCAACAAGGTTGACCAGGTCGACGACGCCGAACTGCTCGAGCTCGTTGAACTTGAAGTTCGCGAACTTCTGTCGTCCTACGACTTCCCGGGCGACGACATCCCGGTCGTCAAGGGTTCGGCTCTGGCCGCTCTTGAAGATTCGAACAAGACGATCGGTGAAGACGCGATCCGCGAGCTGATGGCTCAGGTTGACGCCTACATCCCGACGCCTGAGCGTCCGATCGACCAGCCGTTCCTGATGCCGATCGAAGACGTGTTCTCGATCTCTGGCCGTGGTACGGTTGTGACGGGTCGCGTTGAGCGCGGTATCGTCAAGGTCGGCGAAGAAATCGAAATCGTCGGCATCCGTCCGACGACGAAGACGACCTGCACGGGCGTTGAAATGTTCCGCAAGCTGCTCGATCAGGGCCAGGCTGGCGACAACATCGGCGCACTTCTGCGTGGCGTGACCCGCGATGCGGTTGAGCGTGGCCAGATCCTGTGCAAGCCCGGCTCTGTCAAGCCGCACAAGAAGTTCATGGCAGAAGCCTACATCCTGACGAAGGAAGAAGGCGGCCGTCATACGCCGTTCTTCACCAACTATCGTCCGCAGTTCTACTTCCGTACGACGGACGTGACCGGCATCGTGTCGCTTCCGGAAGGCACGGAAATGGTTATGCCGGGCGACAACGTCACGGTTGAAGTCGAGCTGATCGTTCCGATCGCGATGGAAGAAAAGCTGCGCTTCGCTATCCGCGAAGGCGGCCGTACCGTCGGCGCCGGCATCGTCGCTTCGATCATCGAGTAATCGCTGATCTGATCGACAAGATCAAAGGGCCTCGCTGGAAACAGCGGGGCCTTTTTCGTTTGGGCAACATTATGATAATGACGGACTTGCAGCGCGAAGAGGTCTGCGCCTATCGCCACCAGAAGCGACTGGCGGGGTGCTGGGGGGCTTGTTTTGAAGTCGCCTGTTTCATCGAGCATCGCTATGGTTGGCGACGGGTCGATGGCGTCTATGCATTGCCGGACGGCCGCCCTGTGTTCCTGCACTCGTGGAACTCAATGCCCGATGGTTGCCTCCTCGATGGCACGGCCGACCAATTCGGCGAGGGGCTCGACATTGCCGTACACCCCGAGGGCACGCCAGACTTTTCACGGTATAGAGAAAAGTACACGGCGGCACACAATCCGAATGAGATAGCTTGGCTCGCGGCACGGGCCTATGCCGGTATGTCCGATCAGACGTTCTGGGACGAGCAAGAGGCGCGGAAGATGCTGTTTCCCGGCTGGTGGCTTGCCGACGCGACCTCCTATCTCGCCTGGTTCCGGAGGGGCGCAGCCATCTATCCGATGTTCGCGAAAATGCGAGATCGCTATCGCACACGTGGCTATGACATAGCTGGTCTGGAGTGATGTGTCGGCCTCAAGCCCGCTGCAGCAGCTGCTCTTCGGCAAGCCGCAGGAGATCCGTCACCAGGTAGCCGTTGATCGTCAGTCCTGTGAGATCGCATTCGGCAATCGACGTGCCGGCGAGGCTGGCGAATCGGATGGTGCTGCCGTTGAGGTCGACATGGGTGAGGCTTGCCGCATGCATCACCACATTCTCCATGACCGCGGCATTCATCGCCACATTGCGGATCACCATCTGCTCGGCATTGGCATCTGTGATCAGGCTCCGGCCGAGGTCGACGTTGCTGAACACGGCTTCCTTGAGCGAGACGTCGCTGAAGCGGGCTTCCGACAGGTCGGCATCGTCGAACTCGGAACCGGGCAGGGCGGCATTGCTGATACGGATCATGGCTGTCCTCCGCGAGGGCTCAGGGCCAAGTATCAGCCAAAGCCGAGAACATGGCAAGCGGGCGCCCGGCGCCACTCCTGGACCCGTAACGTCTGGAAACTCGTGACCTCCTCTCTGCATGGCTTCCATGCGCGCTTGCTACTTCTCGTCTGATTCCCGCTCGGTTACTTCTGAAACCATCCTGATTCGCCCAGGCCTGCCGTTGGCTGTGCCCCACATATCGGACGAACTGCCGATGGCCCGCTCACCTCTTGCTACCTGGTTGCTGATTGCGCTGCCCCTCTGGCCTTGGGCGGCTGCGGCCGAGGAAGGCGCCTTTGTGTGGAATGCCACCGGCTCTGCCGACGATCTTGGTATCCGCACCGGTGTCGCCCTCGATATGCCCGGGCGCCCTCGGCTCGGCGCCGAATCGAACCTGCGTCGTGCCACCTCCACCAATTCGGGCACGACTCATCCGCCCATGCGCCTCTGGGGTGAGGTTGATCTGCGCAAGACTGCGCCAAACCCCGCCTCTGTCGGCCTCACGGTCGATCTCGTGAGCGGTGCAGCCCGCGCAGCACTCCGCCAACACCGCGCCCTCGTGGACGAGGGCCCGGCGACGCTCTCGCTCGACCGCGCACTGGAGGCGGGACGCCGCCATGATGGCGGTGCGGTGTTTGTCGCGCGCCAGGATCTCCGGCTTTTCCTCGGCGGGATAGATACCATCGTGACCGGCGGTGTGGTGATGGACAGTGCCGCGCCATTTCATGCCGAACTGGCTTTCGAGAAACGCCTGCGGCCCGGCATCAAGCTGCGCGCAGTGATTTCCGATATTGCGCACGAACCTGCCGCGCGGCTCGATGCGCGGTTTGAGCGGAAGTGGTGAGCGATGCCATTGACCGCTCTGTGAAAAGCAGAAAAAAGACACTTGCCAATCCGGCGCGCCCGCCTTAAAGGGTGCTCCATGCCTCGGACGGGAACGTTCCGGTCCGATGTAAGGCTTAGGGGTATAGCTCAGTTGGTAGAGCGGCGGTCTCCAAAACCGCAGGTCGTCGGTTCAAGCCCGGCTGCCCCTGCCAAGTCGCACGGCGCGCATCATGCTGCGACGAGCATAAGGATCTGGCAAAGCCGAAAGAGTGCTGGAGACGATTTCCTCTTGTGAAAAGGGGAATCGGTCTCTATGTAGGGTTCAAACAGACACGCGGTGCGTGGGGCTGACGAAGGTCGGCTTTACGCGCCGTAAATGCGTGGGCAATAAATGGCATCCAAGGGTAATCCATTCGCGTTTCTGCAGCAGGTTCGCTCCGAGACGTCCAAGGTGACGTGGCCCTCGCGTCGCGAGACCACGATTTCGACGCTCATGGTCCTGGCGATGGTGTTTTTCGCTGCGCTGTTTTTCTTCGGCGCGGACCAGCTGATCAGCTGGTTGCTTGGCCTTGTGCTGAGCGTCGGCAATTAATCGGGCGGAGACGAACATGGCGGCACGTTGGTACATCGTCCACGCGTATTCTAATTTTGAGAAGAAGGTCGCGGAAGACATCGAGAACAAGGCCAAGCAGAAGGGTCTTGATCATCTCTTCGAAAAGATCCTCGTTCCGACCGAAAAGGTCGTCGAGGTTCGTCGCGGCCGCAAGGTGGATAGCGAGCGCAAGTTCTTCCCGGGCTACGTCATGGTGCGGGCAAACCTGACCGACGAAGCCTACCACCTGATCAAGAATACCCCGAAGGTCACGGGTTTCCTCGGTTCCGACAACAAGCCGGTTCCGATCCCGGATTTCGAGGCTGAGCGCATCCTGGGCCAGGTCCAGGAAGGCGTCGAGCGTCCGAAGTCCTCCGTGTCCTTCGAAATCGGCGAACAGGTTCGCGTCTCCGACGGTCCTTTCGCCTCCTTCAACGGGATCGTCCAGGACGTGGACGAAGAGCGCTCGCGCCTCAAGGTCGAGGTCTCGATCTTCGGTCGCGCGACCCCCGTCGAACTCGAATACGGTCAGGTCGAAAAGGTCTGATCGGAGAAGGGGAGGTAACTCCCCGACCCGCGTGGGAGGATGGCGGTCTCTTAAGCCGGACCGTCCAGACGCACCACGCAACCGCAGCCGCCAACTTAAAGTTGGCATAATGGATCGGGAAACCGGTCTGAAATGAAAGGCAGAGAGTAATGGCTAAGAAAGTTGCAGGCCAGCTCAAGCTCCAGGTCAAGGCAGGATCGGCTAACCCGTCCCCGCCGATCGGCCCGGCACTTGGTCAGCGTGGCATTAACATCATGGAATTCTGCAAGGCGTTCAATGCCGCCACGCAGGAAATGGAAAAGGGTATGCCGATCCCGGTCGTCATCACCTATTACCAGGACAAGTCCTTCACCTTCGCAATGAAGCAGCCGCCGGTTACCTACTGGCTGAAGAAGGAAGCAAAGATCACCTCTGGCTCGAAGACTCCGGGCAAGGGTGCGAAGGTCGGTACGATCACCAAGGCGCAGGTCCGCGCAATTGCCGAAGGCAAGATGAAGGATCTTAACGCCGCCGACATCGAAGGCGCAATGCTGATGGTTGAGGGCTCTGCCCGCTCCATGGGCCTGGAAGTGGTAGGTTGATCATGGCCAAGGTAGCAAAGCGTATTCAGAAGATCCGTGAAGGTGTTGACCCGACGAAGCTCGTCGCCCTCACCGACGCCATCTCGATGGTCAAGGAACGTGCCGTCGCCAAGTTCGACGAAACGATCGAAATCGCCATGAACCTCGGCGTCGACCCGCGCCACGCAGACCAGATGGTCCGCGGCGTGGTCAACCTGCCGAACGGTACGGGCCGTGACGTTCGCGTTGCCGTTTTCGCACGTGGCGCCAAGGCTGACGAAGCCAAGGCTGCTGGTGCAGACATCGTCGGCGCCGAAGACCTGCTCGAAATCGTTCAGGGCGGCAAGATCGACTTCGATCGCTGCATCGCGACCCCGGACATGATGCCGCTCGTCGGTCGCCTCGGTAAGGTTCTCGGCCCGCGTGGCATGATGCCGAACCCGAAGGTCGGTACGGTGACCATGGACGTCACGGGCGCCGTCAAGGCTTCCAAGGGCGGTGCCGTCGAGTTCCGCGTCGAGAAGGCTGGTATCATCCATGCCGGCATCGGCAAGGCTTCCTTCGGCGCCAAGGCGCTCGAAGAAAACATCAAGGCTTTCGCTGACGCCGTCATCAAGGCAAAGCCGGCTGGCGCCAAGGGCAACTATGTCAAGCGCGTAGCCATCTCCTCGACCATGGGCCCGGGCGTCAAGATCGACCCGTCCACGGTTACGGCCTGATTATCAATTCGGCCGGGGCGAAAGCGCCGGCCTGACCAAGTTTCCGGCCTTTCGGGGCCGGAAATGCCTGGTGTCAAAACCGGGCACTCCTGTCCGAGATTGTGGGCGGCCTTAGGGCCTTAATACATGCCTGCATGAGACGGGTGAGATCCGGTATTTAAACGTCTGATGACGTCTTGAAGTTCGGTTCGAGCCTTATTCGCCTTTTGGCTGGAAACATTTTCCAACCGGAGGGGACAGGATCCTCAAGCGTCGCTTGGGATCTGATACATGGATCCCTTGAGGCAAAGGCAAACCCGGTGGGGCCTGCAGGATTGCGGTCCCATCAACTGGAGACAGACAGTGGAAAGAGCGGAAAAACGCGAATTCGTCACAGAACTGAACGAAGTCTTCAAGGCTTCCGGTTCGGTTGTTGTGGCCCACTATGCTGGTGTCACGGTTGCGCAGATGAACGACTTCCGTTCGAAGATGCGCGCTGCTGGCGGCACCGTCAAAGTCGCGAAGAACCGCCTGGCCAAGATCGCTCTTCAGGGCACGGAAGCCGAAGGGATCACCGATCTCTTCAAGGGCCAGACGCTGATTGCATTCAGCGCTGATCCGATTGTGGCTCCGAAGGTCGTCATGGATTTCGCCAAGACCAACGACAAGATCGTTGTACTGGGCGGCGCCATGGGAACAACCACCTTGTCCGCAGATGCAGTCAAGTCGCTTGCGACCCTGCCTTCGCTGGACGAACTGCGTGCAAAGCTGGTCGGCATGATTCAGACCCCGGCTACCCGCATCGCAGGTGTTGTGGCAGCACCGGCAGCTCAGCTTGCTCGCGTGTTTGCGGCCTATGCAAAGAAGGACGAAGCCGCGTAAGGCGGTTTTTCGCTGTTCATACCCTAACCCGTTCGCTTCGAACCGAACATCTATTAAGGAACTAGTATCATGGCTGATCTCGCAAAGATCGTTGAAGACCTCTCCTCTCTGACCGTTCTGGAAGCTGCTGAGCTTTCCAAGCTGCTCGAAGAAAAGTGGGGCGTATCTGCTGCTGCACCTGTAGCCGTTGCTGCTGCTGGCGGCGCTGCTGCTGCTGTCGTTGAAGAAGAAAAGACCGAATTCGACGTCATCCTGACGGATGCCGGCGCCAACAAGATCAACGTCATCAAGGAAGTCCGCGCCATCACCGGCCTGGGCCTCAAGGAAGCCAAGGATCTCGTCGAAGGCGCTCCGAAGGCTGTCAAGGAAGCCGTTTCGAAGGCTGAAGCTGCTGACCTCAAGAAGAAGCTTGAAGAAGCCGGCGCTAAGGTCGACGTCAAGTAATATCGGAATGCGGCGGGGGAAGTTTCTTCTCCCGCCCGTTTCCTCCGAACATATTACCCAGGAACCGTATGAAAACGGTTCCTGGGTAATGGGTTCTCAAGAGGATGGTCTTGACCCGCGCGCCCGGCAAACCGGCCGGCCGTCCGGATCTCGAGACGAGATTGAGCGATCCATTTTTTGACGGAGCCGCCTGGCCAGCGGTCACCGTCTGTTGCAGGCCCGGGTGCAAACTGACAAGGAGCGACGATGGCTCAGACCCTTACCTTTAACGGTCGCAGGCGCGTACGCAAGTTTTTCGGAAAAATTCCAGAAGTCGCAGAAATGCCGAACCTCATTGAGGTTCAGAAGGCATCTTATGACCAGTTCCTCATGGTTGACGAGCCCAAGGGTGGCCGTCCCGACGAGGGGCTGAATGCCGTTTTCAAGTCCGTATTCCCGATCACCGATTTCTCCGGTGCATCGATGCTGGAGTTCGTCTCCTACGAATTCGAGCCGCCGAAGTTCGACGTCGACGAATGCCGTCAGCGCGACCTGACCTATGCTGCACCGCTGAAGGTCACGCTTCGCCTGATCGTGTTCGATATTGACGAGGATACGGGCGCACGCTCGATCAAGGACATCAAGGAACAGTCCGTCTACATGGGCGACATGCCCCTGATGACCAACAACGGTACCTTCATCGTCAACGGTACCGAGCGCGTCATCGTCTCCCAGATGCACCGTTCGCCGGGCGTCTTCTTCGACCATGACAAGGGCAAGTCCCACTCCTCGGGCAAGCTTCTGTTTGCTGCGCGCGTCATCCCCTATCGTGGTTCCTGGCTCGACATCGAATTCGATGCCAAGGACATCGTCCACGCCCGTATCGACCGTCGCCGCAAGATCCCCGTGACCTCGCTGCTGATGGCGCTTGGCATGGACGGCGAAGAAATCCTGTCGACCTTTTACTCGAAGTCCGTCTACGAGCGTGATGGCAAGGGCTGGCGTTTCCCGTTCAACCCTGAGACCCTCAAGGGTGCGAAGGCGCTTTCCGACCTCGTCGACGCCGACAGCGGCGAAGTCGTCGTCGAAGGCGGCAAGAAGCTCACCCCGCGTCTTCTGCGTCAGTTGACCGACAAGGGCCTGAAGTTCCTGAAGGCATCGGACGAAGACCTGTTCGGCAACTACCTTGCAGAAGATCTGGTCAACATGTCGACCGGTGAAATCTACATGGAAGCCGGCGCGGAGATCGACGAGAAGACGCTCCCGCAGATCCTCGATTCTGGCTTCGAAGAGATCCCGGTTCTCGGCATCGACCACATCAATGTCGGCGCCTACATCCGCAACACGCTTGCAGCCGACAAGAACGAGAACCGTCAGGACGCTCTGTTCGACATCTACCGCGTCATGCGTCCGGGTGAGCCGCCGACCATGGACTCGGCCGAGGCCATGTTCCAGTCGCTGTTCTTCGACGCCGAGCGTTATGACCTGTCGGCCGTCGGTCGCGTCAAGATGAACATGCGTCTCGACCTCGATTGCCCGGATACCGTCCGCGTTCTGCGCAAGGACGACATCCTGGCGGTAGTCCGGATGCTGGTCGAACTGCGCGACGGCAAGGGCGAGATCGACGATATCGACAACCTCGGCAACCGTCGCGTTCGCTCCGTTGGCGAACTGATGGAAAACCAGTACCGTCTTGGCCTGCTCCGCATGGAGCGCGCGATCAAGGAACGCATGTCGTCGATCGAAATCGACACCGTCATGCCGCAGGACCTGATCAACGCCAAGCCGGCTGCTGCAGCCGTCCGCGAATTCTTCGGCTCTTCGCAGCTGTCGCAGTTCATGGACCAGGTGAACCCGCTTTCGGAAATCACCCACAAGCGCCGTCTTTCGGCTCTTGGTCCGGGCGGTTTGACCCGCGAGCGCGCTGGCTTCGAAGTCCGCGACGTTCACCCGACCCACTACGGCCGTATTTGCCCGATCGAGACGCCGGAAGGCCCGAACATCGGTCTGATCAACTCGCTCGCCACCTTCGCACGGGTCAACAAGTACGGCTTCATCGAAAGCCCGTACCGCAAGATCATCGACGGCAAGGTGACGATGGACGTCGTCTATCTCTCGGCAATGGAAGAAGCCAAGTACTACGTGGCCCAGGCCAACTCCGAGCTGACCGCCGATGGCCAGTTCGTCGAAGAGTTCGTCGTTTGCCGTCACGCTGGCGAAGTTATGCTGTCCCCGCGCGACACCATCAACCTGATGGACGTCTCGCCGAAGCAGCTGGTGTCAGTAGCGGCCGCTCTCATTCCCTTCCTCGAAAACGACGACGCCAACCGCGCTCTCATGGGCTCGAACATGCAGCGTCAGGCCGTGCCGCTTCTGCGTGCCGAAGCCCCGTTCGTTGGAACCGGCATGGAGCCGATCGTTGCCCGTGACTCCGGTGCTGCCATCGGTGCCCGTCGCGGCGGTGTGGTCGACCAGGTCGATGCCACGCGTATCGTTATCCGCGCCACGGAAGATCTCGATCCGTCCAAGTCCGGCGTCGATATCTACCGTCTGCAGAAGTTCCAGCGTTCGAACCAGAACACCTGCGTCAACCAGCGTCCGCTGGTCACCGTCGGTGACATTCTGAACAAGGGCGACATCATCGCGGACGGTCCGTCGACCGACCTCGGCGATCTGGCGCTCGGCCGCAACGCGCTCGTCGCGTTCATGCCCTGGAACGGCTACAACTATGAGGACTCGATCCTCATGTCGGAGCGCATTGTCTCGGAAGACGTCTTCACCTCGATCCACATCGAGGAATTCGAAGTCATGGCCCGCGACACCAAGCTCGGTCCGGAAGAAATCACGCGCGACATTCCGAACGTTTCGGAAGAAGCGCTGAAGAACCTCGACGAAGCCGGTATCGTCTACATCGGTGCGGAAGTTGCTCCTGGCGACATCCTGGTCGGCAAGATCACGCCGAAGGGCGAAAGCCCGATGACGCCGGAAGAAAAGCTTCTGCGCGCCATCTTCGGTGAAAAGGCCTCCGACGTTCGCGACACTTCCATGCGCATGCCGCCCGGCACGTTTGGTACCGTTGTCGAAGTTCGCGTCTTCAATCGCCACGGCGTTGAGAAGGACGAGCGCGCGATGGCCATCGAGCGCGAGGAAATCGAACGCCTCGCCAAGGACCGCGACGACGAGCAGGCGATCCTCGACCGTAACGTTTACGGCCGTCTGATCGACATGCTGCGTGGTCAGGTCTCGATCGCGGGTCCGAAGGGCTTCAAGAAGGGCGTCGAACTCACGAACGCCGTCGTTTCCGAATATCCCCGCTCGCAGTGGTGGATGTTTGCAGTCGAAGACGAAAAGGTGCAGGGCGAACTCGAAGCGCTCCGCGGCCAGTACGACGAATCCAAGTCGCGCCTTGAACAGCGCTTCATGGACAAGGTCGAAAAGGTCCAGCGCGGCGACGAGATGCCCCCGGGCGTCATGAAGATGGTCAAGGTCTTTGTCGCTGTGAAGCGCAAGATCCAGCCAGGCGACAAGATGGCCGGCCGTCACGGCAACAAGGGTGTTGTCTCGCGCATCGTACCGGTTGAGGACATGCCGTTCCTCGAAGACGGCACGCATGTCGACATCGTCTTGAACCCGCTCGGCGTTCCCTCGCGTATGAACGTCGGTCAGATCCTCGAAACCCACCTTGCCTGGGCTTGCGCCGGCATGGGCAAGAAGATCGGTCAGATGCTTGAGGACTATCGCAAGCACCTCGACATCACCGATCTGCGCAAGGAACTGACGGAGATCTACGAGTCGGAAGCGCATGACGAAGTGAAGCACTTCGACGACGACGCACTCGTCAAGCTCGCCGAAGAAGCCAAGCGCGGCGTATCCATCGCCACGCCGGTCTTCGACGGTGCGCATGAAAGCGACGTCTCCGAGATGCTGACGCGTGCAGGTCTCAACCCGTCGGGTCAGTCGACCTTGTACGATGGTCGTACCGGTGAAGCCTTCGACCGTCAGGTCACCGTTGGCTACATGTACATGATCAAGCTGAACCACCTGGTTGACGACAAGATCCACGCTCGCTCGATCGGCCCGTACTCGCTCGTCACCCAGCAGCCGCTCGGTGGTAAGGCGCAGTTCGGCGGTCAGCGCTTCGGGGAAATGGAAGTCTGGGCACTCGAAGCCTACGGCGCTGCCTACACCCTGCAGGAAATGCTGACGGTGAAGTCGGACGACGTGGCCGGCCGTACCAAGGTCTATGAGGCGATCGTCCGTGGCGACGACACCTTCGAGGCTGGTATTCCGGAAAGCTTCAACGTTCTCGTCAAGGAAATGCGCTCTCTCGGCCTTTCCGTCGAACTCGAGAACTCGAAGCTCCTGACGGAAGACGGTCAGCTGCCGGACGCCGCCGAATAACGGTTTGACAAAGGCGTGCGAGGCTTCGGCCGCGCACGCCATTCCCTGATCGCCCCGAAGGCCAATATCGGGACGGGAAGGGGAGTTTCGCCGCATTTCGCGGTTATTGTCATTTCAGGGTCTGGTGCGGCATCCCGGGAATTCGCCGCCACCGCGACCCAATCGAGGGCTTTTTAGCCCCATCAAGGAGACAGGCATGAACCAAGAGGTCATGAACCTTTTCAACCCGACAGTGCCGGCTCAGCACTTCGATTCCATCCGGATCTCGATCGCGAGCCCGGAAAAGATCCTGTCGTGGTCCTACGGCGAGATCAAGAAGCCGGAAACCATCAACTACCGCACGTTCAAGCCCGAGCGTGACGGCCTCTTCTGCGCGCGTATCTTTGGACCGATCAAGGACTACGAATGCCTGTGCGGCAAGTACAAGCGCATGAAGTACAAGGGCATCATCTGCGAAAAGTGCGGCGTCGAAGTTACGCTGTCGCGCGTTCGCCGCGAGCGCATGGGCCACATCGAGCTCGCAGCCCCGGTCGCCCATATCTGGTTCCTGAAGTCGCTGCCGTCGCGCATCTCCACGCTGTTGGACATGACGCTGAAGGATGTCGAGCGCGTTCTCTACTTCGAGAACTACATCGTGACCGAGCCGGGCCTGACCTCGCTCAAGGAAAACCAGCTGCTCTCTGAAGAAGAGTACATGATGGCCGTCGACGAGTTCGGCGAAGACCAGTTCACCGCCATGATCGGCGCTGAAGCCATATACGAGATGCTGGCCTCGATGAACCTCGAGAAGATCGCTGGCGATCTGCGCGCTGAGCTTGCCGAGACCACCTCGGATCTCAAGCAGAAGAAGCTGATGAAGCGCCTGAAGATCGTCGAGAACTTCATGGAGTCGGGCAACCGTCCGGAATGGATGATCATGAAGGTCGTTCCGGTCATCCCGCCGGACCTGCGCCCGCTGGTCCCGCTCGATGGCGGCCGCTTCGCGACGTCTGACCTGAACGATCTCTATCGTCGCGTCATCAACCGTAACAACCGTCTGAAGCGCCTGATCGAACTGCGCGCTCCGGGCATCATCATCCGCAACGAAAAGCGCATGCTGCAGGAATCTGTAGACGCGCTCTTCGACAACGGCCGCCGTGGCCGCGTCATCACCGGCGCCAACAAGCGTCCGCTGAAGTCGCTGTCCGACATGCTCAAGGGCAAGCAGGGCCGCTTCCGTCAGAACCTGCTCGGCAAGCGCGTCGACTATTCCGGTCGTTCGGTCATCGTAACAGGTCCGGAACTGAAGCTGCACCAGTGCGGCCTGCCGAAGAAGATGGCGCTCGAACTGTTCAAGCCGTTCATCTACGCCCGCCTGGACGCCAAGGGTTACTCCTCGACCGTCAAGCAGGCGAAGAAGCTGGTTGAAAAGGAAAAGCCGGAAGTCTGGGATATCCTCGACGAGGTCATCCGCGAGCATCCGGTCCTGCTGAACCGCGCACCGACGCTGCACCGCCTGGGCATCCAGGCCTTCGAACCGATCCTGGTCGAAGGCAAGGCCATCCAGCTGCACCCGCTCGTCTGCACGGCCTTCAACGCCGACTTCGATGGTGACCAGATGGCCGTTCACGTGCCGCTGTCGCTCGAAGCTCAGCTCGAAGCCCGCGTCCTGATGATGTCGACGAACAACATCCTGCACCCGGCCAACGGTCAGCCGATCATCGTTCCGTCGCAGGACATGGTTCTCGGCCTGTACTATCTGTCGATCCAGAACCAGAACGAGCCGGGCGAAGGCATGGCCTTCTCCGACATGGGCGAACTGCACCACGCTCTGGAGAACAAGGTCGTCACGCTGCACGCCAAGATCCGTGGCCGCTTCAAGACCGTCGACGCCGAGGGCAACCCGGTATCGAAGATCTATGAGACCACGCCTGGTCGCATGATCATCGGCGAACTTCTGCCGAAGAACGTCAACGTGCCCTTCGAGACCTGCAACCAGGAAATGACCAAGAAGAACATCTCCAAGATGATCGACACGGTCTACCGCCATTGCGGCCAGAAGGACACGGTCATCTTCTGCGACCGCATCATGCAGCTCGGCTTCACCCACGCCTGCAAGGCTGGCATTTCGTTCGGCAAGGACGACATGATCATCCCGGAAACCAAGGCGAAGATCGTTGGCGACACCGAAACGCTGGTCAAGGAATACGAGCAGCAGTACAACGACGGCCTGATCACTCAGGGCGAGAAGTACAACAAGGTCGTCGACGCTTGGGGCAAGGCCACTGAAAAGGTCGCCGAAGACATGATGGCCCGCATTAAGGCTGTCGAGTTCGATCCGGAAACCAACCGCCAGAAGCCGATGAACGCCATCTACATGATGTCTCACTCGGGTGCTCGTGGTTCACCGAACCAGATGCGTCAGCTGGGCGGCATGCGTGGCCTCATGGCCAAGCCGTCGGGCGAAATCATCGAGACACCGATCATCTCGAACTTCAAGGAAGGCCTGACCGTTAACGAGTACTTCAACTCGACCCACGGTGCCCGTAAGGGCCTCGCAGACACCGCTCTGAAGACCGCGAACTCCGGTTACCTGACCCGTCGTCTCGTCGACGTGGCCCAGGATTGCATCGTCAACCTCGTGGATTGCGGCACCGACAAGGGCCTCACCATGACGGCGATCGTCGATGCCGGTCAGGTGGTTGCCTCCATCGGTGCCCGCGTTCTCGGTCGTACGGCCCTCGATGATATCGATCATCCGATCACGGGTGAGCGCATCGTCGATGCCGGCAAGATGATCCTTGAGCCCGATGTCATCGAGATCGAAAAGGCTGGTATCCAGTCGATCCGCATCCGTTCGGCCCTGACCTGCGAAGTTCAGACCGGCGTTTGCTCGATCTGCTACGGCCGCGACCTTGCACGCGGTACGCCCGTCAACATGGGCGAAGCCGTCGGTGTTATCGCCGCACAGTCGATCGGTGAGCCGGGCACCCAGCTTACCATGCGTACCTTCCACTTGGGCGGTACCGCGACCGTGGTCGACCAGTCGTTCCTGGAGGCCTCGTACGAAGGTACGGTGCAGATCAAGAACCGCAACATGCTGCGCAATTCCGATGGCACCCTGATCGCCATGGGTCGCTCCATGGCGGTGATGATCCTGGACGAGCGTGGCGTTGAGCGTTCGTCTCAGCGCGTGGCCTATGGTTCGAAGGTCTTCGTCGACGATGGCGACAAGGTGAAGCGCGGCCAGCGTCTGGCCGAGTGGGATCCGTACACACGCCCGATCATGACGGAAGTCGAGGGTATCGTGCATTTCGAGGACGTCGTCGACGGTATCTCGGTGCTCGAAGCCACCGACGAGTCGACCGGCATCACCAAGCGTCAGGTTATCGACTGGCGTTCGACCCCGCGCGGTACGGACCTCAAGCCGGCAATCGTCATCAAGGATGCCAGCGGCAATGTTCTGAAGGTTGCCCGTGGTGGCGAAGCCCGGTTCCAGCTGTCGGTTGAAGCGATCCTTTCGGTCGAGCCTGGTCAGAAGGTTTCTCAGGGTGACGTGCTTGCACGTTCGCCGTTGGAAAGCGCCAAGACCAAGGACATCACCGGTGGTCTGCCGCGCGTTGCCGAACTGTTCGAAGCCCGTCGTCCGAAGGACCATGCCATCATCGCTGAGATCGATGGTACGATCCGCCTCGGCCGCGACTACAAGAACAAGCGTCGCGTCATCATCGAGCCGGCTGAAGACGGTGTCGAGCCTGTCGAATACCTGATCCCGAAGGGCAAGCCCTTCCACCTTCAGGAAGGCGACTACATCGAAAAGGGTGACTACATCCTCGACGGTAACCCGGCTCCGCACGACATCCTGGCGATCAAGGGCGTCGAGGCACTTGCCTCGTACCTGGTCAACGAAATCCAGGAAGTTTACCGTCTGCAGGGCGTTGTGATCAACGACAAGCACATCGAGGTGATCGTTCGCCAGATGCTGCAGAAGGTCGAGATCACCGACGCGGGCGACAGCCACTACATCGTGGGTGACAACGTCGACCGCATCGAGCTCGACGACAACAACGACCGCCTGGTCGAAGAGGGCAAGAAGCCGGCATACGGCGATCCGGTCCTTCTCGGCATCACCAAGGCCTCGCTGCAGACGCCGTCGTTCATCTCGGCCGCATCCTTCCAGGAAACCACCAAGGTTCTCACGGAAGCTGCGATCGCCGGCAAGACCGACACGTTGCAGGGTCTGAAGGAAAACGTCATCGTTGGCCGCCTGATCCCGGCCGGTACCGGTGGTACCATGACGCAGATCCGCCGCATCGCCACGTCTCGCGACGACCTCATCCTCGAGGAACGCAAGAAGGGCACCGGCGCAGATGTCGCAACGCCGATGCTGCAGAACCTCGCTGGCGAAAGCGCGCCTGCTGCCGAGTAATCGGAAGCTGGACCGTTCTGAACCTAGAAAGACCGCCCGGAGCCATCTCCGGGCGGTCTTTTCATTCCGGCTCTTGGCGGGAGGGTGGGCGTCAGCCACGCTTTCGGCTGCCGTCGCCACGAGCATGCGTCCTGAAACACGCAACGAAAAAGGCCGGTCGATGGGACCGGCCTCTGGCTCAGCGGCTGTGTGGGTGTAATCTCAGGCGAAACGGATGATCGCGACTTCGCCTTCGAGCGCGCCCTGATAGGCTGAGGCATGCGGCTCTTCGTCGGGCGCACCCGTGATCATGCCGATCTGGTCGAGATCGGCTTCCAGGAAGCCTTCTTCCGAGAGCGCGTTCAGCGTGAGACGCACGGCCGTGTCATCGTCGGGGGCGGTCAGCATGACGTGCAGATCGATCGGCTGGCCGCCTTCGGTCTCATAGGCCTTGGCGATGACGATGAACACCATGGGCTCGTCGCGGTTGTTGTCATTGTCGGGGCTGGTGATCATGGCGCCTGGTCTTCCTGTTGTGGCGGAACGATTCTTTCGCCTCGGCCGATTCGACCAGACGGTAAGGGCGGTTGACCCTCTGTCTCTACCTATCTAGAAGTTTCGCGGCGCAAGCCAAGCCAAATCGTCTTCGCATCTCCGTTTTCCCGTGCGGAAACGGCCAGACTCCCGGCCGGGCAGGGGGCTCAGGCCATTAATTGTGAGATGTGACTTGACGTTCAGGGGGGAAAACAGTAGTACCCCGGCCATCGGAGCCCATGTGAGATCGCATTTTTCGGGACGACTCGTCCTGAAGTTCATCTCAAACAGGTCTCCAAACGCACGTTGACGACACAAATGCTGCTCGCACGACGCACTCTTGCAGTGCGTCCTCTGTCTTTTGTGGTCCATCCGCGAAAACGGGTCGGGCCACATTTTGCGCATGAAGAAAACTGTGCGGCCGCCGCCGGAAACGGCAAACCACCAGGGCCTGAAAGGGCTTGAGACTAGATTTTGCAAGGGATGGGTATATGCCTACCGTAAACCAGCTGATCCGCAAGCCGCGTCAGGCACAGGTAAAGCGCAATAAGGTTCCTGCTCTGCAGGAAAACCCGCAGAAGCGTGGCGTTTGCACCCGCGTCTACACCACGACCCCGAAGAAGCCGAACTCGGCTCTCCGTAAGGTTGCCAAGATCCGCCTGACCAATGGCTTCGAAGTCATCGGCTACATTCCGGGTGAAGGTCACAACCTGCAGGAACACTCTGTCGTCATGATCCGTGGCGGCCGCGTAAAGGACTTGCCGGGCGTTCGTTACCACATCATCCGCGGCGTTCTCGACACCCAGGGCGTCAAGAACCGTAAGCAGCGCCGTTCGAAGTACGGTGCGAAGCGTCCGAAGTAAGCTTCGGTCCTTCATCCACAAGATACCGGCGCTGCGCGAGGTTCTCCGCGTGATGAAGCGTCCCTAACCGTTGAGAGACAAATAGTATGTCCCGTCGCCACAGTGCAGAAAAGCGCGAAATCAATCCGGACCCGAAGTTCGGCGATCTCGTCGTCACCAAGTTCATGAACGCCATCATGCTTCACGGCAAGAAGTCGGTCGCTGAAAGCATCGTCTACGGTGCCTTCGACGTCGTTCAGAACAAGTCCAAGCAGGAACCGATTGCGATCTTCCATCAGGCGCTCGACAACGTCGCGCCGCATGTTGAAGTCCGCTCGCGCCGCGTTGGTGGTGCGACCTACCAGGTCCCGGTCGACGTTCGTCCGGAGCGCCGTCAGGCTCTCGCGATCCGCTGGCTGATCACTGCTGCCCGCAAGCGCAACGAGACCACTATGGTCGACCGCCTTTCCGGCGAGCTGCTCGACGCAGCGAACAACCGCGGTAGCGCCGTCAAGAAGCGCGAAGACACCCACAAGATGGCCGATGCAAACCGCGCCTTCTCGCATTACCGCTGGTAATCAACCGATCGAATATCGAAAGGCAGTCCGTTATGGCTCGCGAATATAAAATCGAAGACTACCGCAACTTCGGCATCATGGCGCACATTGACGCCGGCAAGACCACGACCACCGAGCGTATCCTTTACTACACCGGTAAGTCGCACAAGATCGGCGAAGTTCATGACGGCGCAGCCACCATGGACTGGATGGAGCAGGAGCAGGAGCGTGGCATCACGATCACCTCCGCTGCCACGACGACCTTCTGGAAGGGTCGCGACGGCAAGATGCGCCGCTTCAACATCATCGACACCCCCGGCCACGTTGACTTCACCATCGAAGTCGAGCGTTCGCTGCGCGTTCTCGACGGTGCAGTAGCCCTTCTCGACGCCAATGCCGGCGTTGAGCCGCAGACCGAAACCGTCTGGCGTCAGGCTGAAAAGTACAACGTCCCGCGGATGATCTTCTGCAACAAGATGGACAAGACCGGTGCTGACTTCTACCGCTCGGTAGAAATGATCAAGACCCGTCTCGGCGCCACCGCAGTTGTCATGCAGCTCCCGATCGGCGCTGAGTCCGAGTTCAAGGGCGTTGTCGACCTGATCGAGATGAACGCTCTCGTCTGGCGTGACGAGTCCCTCGGCGCTGCCTGGGACGTTGTCGAGATCCCGGACGACCTGAAGGACAAGGCCGAAGAATATCGCGAGAAGCTGATCGAGACGGTTGTCGAGATCGACGAACAGGCGATGGAAGACTACCTGAACGGCATCATGCCGGATAACGACAAGATCCGTGCCCTGGTTCGCCGCGGCACCATCGACGTCAAGTTCCATCCGATGTTCTGCGGTACCGCCTTCAAGAACAAGGGCGTTCAGCCGCTGCTCGACGCCGTCGTCGAATACCTGCCTTCGCCGCTGGACATCCCGGCGATAAAGGGTATCGACTTCAAGACGGAAGCCGAGATCGAGCGTCATGCTGACGATGCCGAGCCCCTCGCCATGCTCGCGTTCAAGATCATGAACGACCCCTTCGTCGGTTCGCTCACCTTCGCACGCATCTATTCGGGCAAGCTCGAAAAGGGCGTGTCGGTTCTGAACACGGTCAAGGACAAGCGCGAGCGCGTCGGCCGCATGCTGCAGATGCATTCCAACAGCCGTGAAGACATCGAAGAAGCCTTTGCAGGCGACATCGTTGCTCTCGCCGGCCTCAAGGAAACCACGACGGGTGATACGCTCTGCGATCCCCTGAAGCCGGTTATCCTCGAGCGCATGGAATTCCCCGAGCCGGTCATCCAGATCGCGATCGAGCCGAAGTCCAAGGGCGACCAGGAAAAGATGGGCCTCGCGCTCAATCGCCTCGCTGCCGAGGACCCGTCCTTCCGCGTCAAGACCGACCAGGAATCCGGCCAGACCATCATCGCCGGCATGGGCGAACTTCACCTCGACATCCTCGTCGACCGCATGCGTCGCGAGTTCAAGGTTGAAGCCAACGTCGGTGCGCCGCAGGTTGCTTATCGCGAAACCATCACGAAGACGCACGAAGAAGACTACACGCACAAGAAGCAGTCCGGTGGTACCGGTCAGTTCGCGCGCGTCAAGCTCGTCTTCGAACCGAACCCGGAAGGCGAAGACTTCAAGTTCGAGTCGAAGATCGTCGGCGGTGCTGTTCCGAAGGAATACATCCCGGGCGTTCAGAAGGGTATCGAAAGCGTTCTGTCGTCTGGTCCGCTCGCGGGCTTCCCGATGCTGGGCGTCAAGGCGACCCTCATCGACGGCGCCTTCCACGACGTCGACTCCTCGGTTCTCGCCTTCGAAATCGCATCGCGTGCCTGCTTCCGTGAAGCAGCCAAGAAGGCCGGCGCACAGTTGCTCGAGCCGATGATGAAGGTCGAAGTTGTGACGCCGGAAGACTATGTCGGCGACGTCATCGGCGACCTGAACTCGCGTCGCGGTCAGATCCAGGGCCAGGAACAGCGCGGCATCGCGATCGTGATCAATGCTCACGTCCCGCTCGCCAACATGTTCAAGTACGTCGACAACCTGCGCTCCATGTCGCAGGGCCGCGCACAGTACTCGATGACCTTCGATCACTACGCACCGGTCCCGTCGAACGTTGCTGCTGAAATCCAGGCAAAGTATTCCGGTCAGAAGTGACCGGGATACCCCGCCCATTCAATTGAATTTGTGAATTTCCCCTGACGGGGACCAGAAAATGGAGAGCCGAAAATGGCAAAGAGTAAGTTTGAGCGCAACAAGCCGCACGTCAACATCGGCACGATCGGCCACGTCGACCACGGCAAGACGTCTCTGACGGCAGCGATCACCAAGTATTTCGGTGAGTTCAAGGCCTATGACCAGATCGACGCCGCTCCGGAAGAAAAGGCACGCGGCATCACCATCTCGACGGCGCACGTCGAGTATGAGACGCCTGCCCGTCACTACGCGCACGTCGACTGCCCCGGCCACGCCGACTACGTCAAGAACATGATCACCGGTGCAGCGCAGATGGACGGCGCGATCCTGGTTTGCTCGGCCGCTGACGGCCCGATGCCGCAGACCCGCGAGCACATCCTGCTCGCCCGTCAGGTTGGCGTTCCCGCGATCGTCGTCTTCCTCAACAAGGTTGACCAGGTCGACGACGCCGAACTGCTCGAGCTCGTTGAACTCGAAGTTCGCGAACTTCTGTCGTCCTACGACTTCCCGGGCGACGACATCCCGGTCGTCAAGGGTTCGGCTCTGGCCGCTCTGGAAGACTCGAACAAGACGATCGGTGAAGACGCGATCCGCGAGCTGATGGCTCAGGTTGACGCCTACATCCCGACGCCTGAGCGTCCGATCGACCAGCCGTTCCTGATGCCGATCGAAGACGTGTTCTCGATCTCTGGCCGTGGTACGGTTGTGACGGGTCGCGTCGAGCGCGGTATCGTCAAGGTCGGCGAAGAAATCGAAATCGTCGGCATCCGTCCGACGACGAAGACGACCTGCACGGGCGTTGAAATGTTCCGCAAGCTGCTCGATCAGGGCCAGGCTGGCGACAACATCGGCGCACTTCTGCGTGGCGTGACCCGCGATGCGGTTGAGCGTGGCCAGATCCTGTGCAAGCCCGGCTCTGTCAAGCCGCACAAGAAGTTCATGGCAGAAGCCTACATCCTGACGAAGGAAGAAGGCGGCCGTCATACGCCGTTCTTCACCAACTATCGTCCTCAGTTCTACTTCCGCACGACGGACGTGACCGGCATCGTGTCGCTTCCGGAAGGCACGGAAATGGTTATGCCGGGCGACAACGTCACGGTTGAAGTCGAGCTGATCGTTCCGATCGCGATGGAAGAAAAGCTGCGCTTCGCGATCCGCGAAGGCGGCCGTACCGTCGGCGCCGGCATCGTCGCTTCGATCATCGAGTAATCGATTGAGATGGCGGCCCTGGGCCACAAGCCCGGGGCCGCTTTTCGTTTCCGTCTGCTGATTGGTGCAAGCCAGTCATGCAGACAGCGCGCATGTCGCCAATTCGTCCAGTCGGGCGGATTGACGAGAGGCCGATTGCGGTGTATGTCGCCGGCCACGATCAGAATCGCACGGTGATTTGCACCGCGGTTCTCAGCGCTGCAGATTTCAAGGCCTGGTGACGGGCTGAGTTCGGCAGGGCTCCTCATGAATGAAGAGAGTGACAGGGGCACCCCGCGGTGCTGCTGTGATTTTTGAAAATTAGGGGCCGGCCAGTCATGGTAATTCACTGTCTCTGCGTATGCGGGACGCAAGAAAAGAAACAAGGACAAGTCGAATGAACGGCCAGAATATCCGCATCCGCCTGAAGGCGTTTGATCACCGGGTTCTCGATGCCTCCACGCGCGAGATCGTGCAGACGGCAAAGCGCACCGGTGCAAGCGTTCGCGGCCCGGTACCGCTCCCGACACGCATTGAAAAATTTACCGTCAACCGTTCGCCGCACGTCGACAAGAAGAGCCGCGAACAGTTCGAAATGCGCACGCATAAGCGCCTGCTCGACATCGTAGACCCGACCCCGCAGACCGTGGACGCGCTGATGAAGCTCGACCTGGCTGCCGGCGTTGACGTCGAGATCAAGCTCTAAGAAGAAATTCCGGCGAGAGCCGTAATAACAAGGAAGGTACGTGGCAAGACCTGCCAACGACTTCTCGAAACGGGAAACCCGATGGTTCGGAAGGGCCTGAGTGGAATCCTTAAACAAAGAGGAAAGGCCTGGATCACTTTTCCCGGCCGCGACTCTCAAGAGGAATGAACCAATGCGTTCAGGTGTGATTGCACAGAAAGTGGGAATGACCCGCGTCTATAACGACGCCGGCGAACATATCCCGGTAACAGTTCTGCGTCTGGATAACGTACAGGTCGTGGCTCAGCGCACGGCCGACAAGAACGGCTATGTCGCGCTTCAGCTCGGTGCCGGTACGTCGAAGGTCAAGAACACGTCGAAGGGCCTTCGTGGTCACTTCGCAGCTGCGAGCGTTGAGCCCAAGGCCAAGCTCGTTGAATTCCGCGTTTCCGAAGACAACCTCATCGATGTCGGCGCACAGCTGACCGCGAGCCATTTTGAAGCCGGCCAGCTGGTCGACGTCACGGGCACGACGATCGGTAAGGGTTTCGCCGGTGCCATGAAGCGTCACAACTTCGGTGGTCTTCGTGCGACCCACGGTGTTTCCGTTTCGCACCGCTCGCATGGTTCGACCGGTTCGAACCAGGATCCGGGCAAGGTCTGGAAGGGCAAGCGCATGGCTGGTCACATGGGCCAGACGCGCGTCACCACCCAGAACCTCGAAGTCGTTTCGACCGATGAAGATCGTGGTCTTATCCTTGTGAAGGGCGCCGTTCCCGGCTCCAAGGGTTCCTGGATCATCGTCCGCGACGCCGTGAAGTCGGCGAAGTAAGGGAGCCAAGCACATGGAATTGAACGTCAAGACCCTCGAGGGCAAGGACGCCGGCAAGCTTTCTCTGTCGGACGAAATCTTCGGCCTTGAGCCCCGCGAAGACCTGATCGCTCGCATGATCCGCTACCAGCTCGCCAAGAAGCGCGCCGGTACGCACAAGACCAAGGGCCGTTCGGAAGTTTCCCGCACTGGCTCCAAGATGTACAAGCAGAAGGGCACCGGTCGTGCTCGTCACCATTCGGCCCGCGCTCCGCAGTTCCGCGGCGGTGGTAAGGCTCATGGCCCGGTTGTTCGCAGCCACGCTCATGATCTGCCGAAGAAGGTTCGTGCGCTCGCTCTGCGCCACGCTCTCTCTGCCAAGATGAAGTCGGAAGACGTGATCATCGTCGACAACCTGGTTGCGGCTGAAGCCAAGACCAAGCTGCTCGTCGGTAGCTTCGCCTCGCTCGGCCTCACCAACGCTCTCGTCATCGGCGGCGCCGAAATCGACAGCAACTTCAAGCTCGCCGCTTCGAACATCCCGAACATCGATGTTCTGCCGGTTCAGGGCATCAACGTTTATGACATCCTGCGCCGTGGCAAGCTCGTGCTTTCCAAGGCTGCGGTGGAAGCTCTGGAGGAGCGGTTCAAATGACGGATCTTCGCCACTATGATGTGATCGTATCTCCGTCGATCACGGAAAAGTCGACCATGGTGTCTGAGTTCAACCAGGTCGTCTTCAACGTCGCCAAGGGTGCAAGCAAGCCGGAAATCAAGGCTGCTGTCGAAGCCCTCTTCGGCGTCAAGGTCACCGCCGTCAATACGCTCGTCCGCAAGGGCAAGACCAAGCGTTTCCGCGGCTTCGCCGGCAAGCAGAAGGACGTCAAGAAAGCCGTCGTGACGCTCGCCGAAGGTCAGTCCATCGACGTGTCGACGGGCGTCTGAGGTAGGGAACAAGAACAATGGCATTGAAAAGCTACAATCCGACGACCCCCAGCCAGCGTCAGCTGGTCATCGTCGACCGCTCTGGCCTCTGGAAGGGCAAGCCGGTCAAGGCGCTGACGGAAGGTCTCTCGAAGAGCGGTGGCCGTAACAACTACGGTCGCATCACCGCTCGCTTCATCGGTGGTGGTCATAAGCGCACCTATCGTCTGGTTGACTTCAAGCGTCGCAAGTTCGACGTCGAAGGCACCGTCGAGCGCCTGGAATACGACCCGAACCGTTCGGCCTTTATCGCTCTCGTCACCTACACCGACGGCGAGCAGGCCTACATCCTTGCTCCGCAGCGCATCGCTGCCGGCGACAAGGTCATCGCATCGGAAAAGGCTGTCGACGTAAAGCCCGGCAACACCATGCCGCTGCAGTACATCCCGGTCGGTTCGATCGTCCACAACGTCGAGATGAAGCCTGGCAAGGGCGGTCAGATTGCACGTTCGGCTGGCACCTACGTCCAGCTGGTCGGCCGCGATGCCGGCATGGCAATCCTGCGCCTGAACTCGGGTGAGCAGCGTCTGGTTCCGGGCTCCTGCCTGGCAACCATCGGCGCCGTTTCCAACCCGGACCACGGCAACACCAACGACGGCAAGGCCGGTCGTACCCGTTGGCGCGGCAAGACCCCGCACAACCGCGGTGTCGTCATGAACCCAGTCGACCACCCGCACGGTGGTGGTGAAGGCCGCACATCCGGTGGTCGTCACCCGGTTTCCCCGTGGGGTAAGCCGACCAAGGGCAAGCGGACTCGCTCGAACAAGTCGACTGACAAGTTCATCATGCGTTCGCGCCACCTGAAGAAGAAGTAAGAGAGGTAGTCAGAAATGGCTCGTTCAGTATGGAAAGGCCCGTTCGTCGACGGCTATCTTCTCAAGAAGGCTGAGAAGGTTCGCGAGACCGGCCGCAGTGAAGTGATCAAGATGTGGAGCCGTCGCTCTACCATCCTGCCGCAGTTCGTAGGTCTCACCTTCGGCGTTTACAACGGCTCGAAGCATGTGCCCGTCTCGGTCAACGAAGACATGGTCGGACACAAGTTTGGTGAATTCGCTCCCACCCGGACCTATTACGGTCACGGTGCGGACAAGAAGGCGAAGAGGAAGTAACGATGGGCAAGGCTAAAACCGAACGCCGGCTCAAGGACAACGAAGCGCAGGCAGTCGCCCGCACGATCCGCGTCAGCCCCCAGAAGCTCAACCTGGTTGCCGCGCTCATCCGCGGCAAGAAGGTCGAGCGCGCTCTCGCTGAGCTGGAATTCTCCCGCAAGCGTATCGCCGCGACCGTTCGCAAGACTCTCGAGTCTGCGATCGCCAACGCCGAGAACAACCATGACCTCGACGTCGACCAGCTGGTCGTCGCCGAAGCCTATGTTGGCAAGTCGATCACCATGAAGCGTTTCCACGCTCGTGGCCGCGGCCGCGCATCGCGCATCGAAAAGCCGTTCTCGCACCTCACCATCGTGGTGCGTGAAGTCGAAGCCAAAGGGGAGGCCGCATAATGGGTCAGAAAATCAATCCGATTGGCTTCCGCCTCGGGATCAATCGCACCTGGGATAGCCGTTGGTTCGCCGACAACGCCGAATACGGCAAGCTGCTCCACGAAGACCTGAAGATCCGCAAGTATCTGATGGACGAGCTGAAGCAGGCCGGCATCGCCAAGGTTGTCATCGAGCGTCCGCACAAGAAGTGCCGCGTCACGATCCACTCGGCTCGCCCGGGTCTGATCATCGGCAAGAAGGGTGCAGACATCGAGAAGCTTCGCAAGAAGATCTCCTCGATGACCAACTCGGAAACCCACCTCAACATCGTTGAAGTGCGCAAGCCGGAAGTCGACGCAACGCTCGTTGCTCAGTCGATCACCCAGCAGCTCGAGCGTCGTATTGCATTCCGTCGCGCCATGAAGCGCGCCGTTCAGTCGGCCATGCGTCTCGGTGCCGAAGGCATCAAGATCACCTGCGCCGGCCGTCTCGGTGGTGCCGAAATCGCTCGTACCGAATGGTACCGCGAAGGTCGCGTTCCGCTCCACACCCTGCGTGCAGACATCGATTACGGTACGGCTGAAGCCGAAACCGCATACGGCATCTGCGGCGTGAAGGTCTGGATCTTCAAGGGCGAAATCCTCGAGCACGATCCGATGGCATCGGAACGCCGTGCGATGGAGGGCGATGCCCAGGGTCCCGCAAGCCGCGAACGCGGTGATCGTGGCGACCGTCGCCGCGAGAACGCTTGATTGAACGCTGGCGAAAGATAAGCTCGGAGAAGTAAGAAAATGTTGCAGCCAAAGCGTACAAAGTACCGCAAGCAGTTCAAGGGCCGCATCAAGGGCGTCGCCAAGGGCGGTTTTGATCTGGCATTCGGTGAATTCGGCCTGAAGGCTCTGGAACCGAACCGCGTGAACGCTCGCGAAATTGAAGCAGCCCGTCGTGCGATCACCCGCTACATGAAGCGTGCTGGTCGCGTGTGGATCCGCGTATTCCCTGACGTTCCGGTCACGGCCAAGCCGACCGAAGTTCGTATGGGTAAGGGTAAGGGTTCGGTCGAATACTGGGCATGCAAGGTCAAGCCCGGCCGTATCATGTTCGAGATCGACGGCGTATCGGAAGAGATCGCGCGCGAGGCTCTCCGCCTCGGTTCCGCCAAGCTCTCTGTCACGACGCGCTTCGTACAGCGCATTGCAGAGTGAGGATCAAGTCGATGAAAGCCGTAGACGTACGCGCCATGAGCGCTGACCAGCTGAACGACGAGCTTGCAAAGCTGAAGAAGGAGCAGTTCAACCTGCGCTTCCAGAAGGCCACCGGCCAGCTCGAGAAGTCTTCCCGTATTCAGGAAGTCCGTCGTGACATCGCACGCGTGAAAACCATTGCCCGCCAGAAGGCGGCAGAAGCCAAGGCCTAAGGACCGAGAAATATGCCGAAACGCATTCTGCAGGGCGTAGTTGTCAGCGATAAGAACGACAAGACCATCGTTGTTCGCGTTGAGCGTCGATTCGCCCATCCTCTGCTTCAGAAGACCGTTCGCCGGTCCAAGAAGTACAAGGCACATGACGAAAACAATCAGTTCAAGACCGGTGACGTCGTTTCCATCCAGGAATGCGCTCCGATCTCCAAGGACAAGTGCTGGACGGTTATCACCGCCCAGGCTTAATTTACGGACTTCCTGCGCAAGGGCTTGCACCTTGCGCAGAAATCTGTATGAAGCAGGCCACTGGCTGAGAACGCTCGGAATCGGGCGTTCTTTTGCTTTGAGCGCACGGAAGGTCCCATATGGGAAACCACCCTGTATTTGTCTTCCCGCGCACACCAGAAATTTATCATAAGCCGGAATAGGGGGCCTCGGCCCAACCGTTCGGGTTACAACAAGAAGGCGACCTGACATGATTCAGATGCAGACTAACCTCGACGTGGCGGATAATTCCGGCGCACGTCGTGTCATGTGCATCAAGGTGCTGGGCGGCTCCAAGCGCAAGTACGCTTCCATCGGCGACATTATTGTCGTTTCGATCAAGGAAGCCATTCCGCGCGGCCGCGTGAAGAAGGGTGACGTGATGAAGGCGGTTGTCGTGCGCACCGCCAAGGACATCCGTCGCGCCGACGGCAGCGTCATCAGATTCGATAACAACGCAGCTGTTCTTATCGACAACAAGAAAGAGCCCATCGGCACCCGTATCTTCGGACCGGTTCCGCGCGAACTTCGCGCCAAGAACCACATGAAGATCATCTCGCTGGCTCCGGAAGTACTGTAAGGGAGCGACGAGCGATGAACAAGATTCGTAAGGGCGACAAGGTCGTCGTACTCGCTGGCAAGGACAAGGGCCGTTCGGGCGAAGTCCTCCAGGTCATGCCGAAGGAAGACCGTGCGGTCGTCCGTGGCATCAATGTTGTCAAGCGCCACCAGCGCCAGACGCAGACCGCGGAAGCCGGCATCATCAGCAAGGAAGCTTCGATCCATCTGTCGAACATCGCGATCGTCGACAAGGACGGCAAGCCGACCCGCGTCGGTTTCCAGGTCGTCGACGGCAAGAAGGTTCGTGTGGCCAAGCGTTCGGGAGAAGTGATCGATGGCTGAGTCCAAGTACGAGCCGCGGCTCAAGGTTGAATACGTAAACCGCATCCGCAAGGCGATGCAGGAGCAGTTCTCCTTCGCCAACGAGATGCAGATCCCGAAGCTGGACAAGATCGTCATCAACATGGGCGTGGGTGAGGCAACTGCCGACTCCAAGAAGCCCACCGTTGCTGCTGCTGACCTTGCTGCGATCGCCGGCCAGAAGCCGGTCATCACCAAGGCCCGCAACTCGATCGCTGGCTTCAAGGTTCGCGAGCACATGCCGATCGGCGCAAAGGTCACCCTGCGCGGCGCCCGCATGTATGAGTTCCTGGACCGCCTGGTCAACATCGCGCTTCCGCGCGTTCGCGACTTCCGCGGCCTGAACCCGAAGTCCTTTGACGGCCGTGGCAACTTCGCCATGGGCATCAAGGAGCACATTGTGTTCCCGGAGATCAACTACGATAAGGTTGATCAGATGTGGGGCATGGACATCATCGTTTGCACGACGGCGACCAACGACGACGAAGCTCGGGCTCTTCTGAAAGAGTTCAACTTCCCGTTCCGTCAGTAACCGTAACGACGAGCGTAGAAGAGGAACTTCAATATGGCGAAGACAAGCGCAGTTGAAAAGAACAAGCGCCGCCGCAAGATCGTCGCAAACCAGGCCGCAAAGCGCGCCGGGCTCAAGGCGATCATCATGAACCAGTCTCTTTCGATTGAAGAGCGGTTCAAGGCCACCCTGAAGCTGGCAGAACTGCCGCGCGATGGCTCCAAGACCCGTATTCGCAACCGTTGCGAAGTCACTGGTCGTCCGCGTGCATTCTACCGCAAGCTTGGAATGTCGCGTATCGCGCTTCGTGAGCTTGGCAACACCGGCAAGGTGCCGGGCGTTGTGAAGTCGAGCTGGTAAGGAGACGCCAATATGACGATGACTGATCCGTTGGGCGATATGCTCACCCGTATCCGGAATGGTGCCGCTCGCCGCAAGAGCTCTGTCACCACCCCGGCCTCCAAGCTCCGTGCCCGCGTTCTCGACGTTCTGCAGGCCGAAGGCTACATCCGTGGCTACAGCCAGGTCGATTACGACAATGGCAAGTCCGAGATCACGATCGAACTGAAGTACTACGAAGGTTCTTCGGTCATTCGCGAAATCGGCCGCGTATCCAAGCCGGGCCGCCGAGTTTATGTCTCGGTTAAGTCCATCCCGCAGGTCGCGAACGGCCTCGGCATCACCATCCTTTCGACTCCGAAGGGTGTGATGGCCGATCACCAGGCTCGCGAACAGAACGTTGGTGGTGAGGTACTCTGCTCCGTCTTCTAAGACGGGCAGGTGATCTCCATAGCGAACAGACAGGATAAAAACTATGTCTCGTATCGGTAAGAAGCCCGTTCCGGTTCCGGCTGGTGTGACCGCCTCTGTCGAAGGCCAGAAGGTCTCCGTCAAGGGCCCGAAGGGTGAACTTTTCTTCGTCGCAAACGACGAAATCTCCGTGAAGCTCGAAGACAACGCTGTTGTCGTTCAGCCGAACAACGACTCCAAGGATGCTCGTTCGAAGTGGGGCATGTCCCGCACGATGATCGAAAACATCCTGAAGGGTGTTAAGGACGGTTACGAGCGCAAGCTCGAAATCAACGGCGTTGGTTACCGTGCGTCGCTTCAGGGCAAGAACCTGCAGCTGGCACTCGGCTTCAGCCATGATGTCGTCTATGAGCCGCCGGTTGGCATCTCGATTGCTGTTCCGAAGCCGACCGAAATCATCGTGTCCGGCATCAACAAGCAGCAGGTCGGCCAGGTTGCCGCCGAGATCCGCGAATATCGCGGTCCGGAGCCCTACAAGGGCAAGGGCGTCAAGTATGCCGAAGAGCGGATCGTCCGCAAAGAAGGCAAGAAGAAGTAAGGATCGCGCGAAATGGCAAGCAGAAAAGAAGCACTTGTTCGCCGTGCGAACCGCGTACGGCGTCAGATCAAGGCGGTGGCAAATGGCCGTCCGCGTCTGTCGGTACATCGCTCTTCGAAGAACATCTACGCTCAGATCATCGACGACGTCGCTGGCAAGACCCTTGCGGCTGCCTCGACCCTCGATGGTGGCCTGAAGGCCGAGCTCAAGACCGGAGCCGACATCGCAGCAGCTGCTGCCGTTGGCAAGCTGGTTGCCGAGCGCGCCGTCAAGGCTGGCGTGAACGAAGTTGTCTTCGACCGTGGCGCCTTCATCTATCACGGCCGCATCAAGGCTCTCGCCGAAGCGGCGCGTGAAGGTGGTCTGACCTTCTAAGACTGAATTTCCACCCGGGCTTGCGTCCGGGTGGATTTCCGGCTTTATGCCGGTCACACCGGATTCCACCTTGACCCGACAGGGCAGGGTGGAACTTTGCGTAATCTGCCGATTGCACCCGGAAAAGAAAAAGGAAAAGGACAATGGCACAAGAAAAGCGTGGTTCGCGGGATGACCGTCAGAACCGTGAAGAGCGCGATAGCGAGTTTGTCGACAAGCTGGTCGCCATCAACCGCGTCGCCAAGGTCGTCAAGGGCGGCCGTCGTTTCGGCTTCGCAGCCCTCGTCGTCGTCGGCGACCAGAAGGGCCGTGTAGGCTTCGGTCATGGCAAGGCACGTGAAGTGCCGGAAGCCATCCGCAAGGCGACCGAAGCTGCAAAGCGCGACTTGATCTTCGTTCCCCTGCGTGACGGCCGTACGCTGCATCACGACGTCAATGGCCGCCACGGCGCCGGCAAGGTTCTGCTGCGCTCCGCCAAGGCCGGTACCGGTATCATCGCCGGTGGTCCGATGCGCGCCGTGTTCGAAACGCTCGGCATGTCCGACGTTGTCGCCAAGTCGACCGGTTCGTCGAACCCGTACAACATGGTTCGCGCTACCTTCGACGCCCTGAAGCACCAGGTGCATCCGAAGGACGTCGCTGCTCAGCGTGGTCTGAAGTATGCTACCCTCCAGGCTCGCCGCGCTGCTTCTGGCAACGCAGCTGAAGAATAAGAGGAGTCTGATCCATGGCCAAGGCTACGAAGAAGACTGAAGCAAAGACGATCACGGTCGAGCAGATCGGTTCGCCTATTCGCCGTCCGGCTGTCCAGCGCGCAACGCTGGTTGGTCTGGGCCTCAACAAGATGCACCGGGTCCGCACCCTGGAAGATACACCTTCCGTTCGTGGCATGATCCGTGCTGTCCAGCATCTCGTTCGCGTCGTCGACGAGAAGTGAGACGGGGGAAGTCATCATGAAACTGAATGAAATCAAAGACAACGAAGGCGCTTCCAAGGAACGTATCCGCGTAGGTCGCGGTATCGGTTCTGGCAAGGGCAAGACCGGTGGTCGCGGCGTCAAGGGTCAGAAGGCTCGTTCTGGCGTTGCCATCAACGGCTTCGAAGGCGGTCAGATGCCTATCTACCGTCGTCTGCCGAAGCGCGGCTTCAACAACATCTTCGCATCGGAATACGTCACCGTTTCGCTCGGCCGTATTCAGACCGCGATCGATGCTGGCAAGCTCGACGCCAAGGCAACGGTTGATGCCGCTTCGCTCAAGGCAGCCGGCGTGATCCGTCGCACCAAGGACGGCGTGCGCGTGCTCTCCGATGGCGAACTGAAGGCCAAGGTCACGATCGAAGTCGCCGGCGCCTCCAAGGCAGCCGTCGAGAAGATCGAAAAGGCCGGCGGTTCCATCAAGCTGCTCGAAGCAGCCAAGGAAGCCGCTGAATAAGTGAAAGACAATCGCCCGGGGTGCTTCACACCGGGCGATTTTGCTCCCATATGTGAGCCTCACGATCCCAGGACGGAATGGACGTCGTTTCGTCTTCCGGGTCATCTGGAAAACACGAGTGTGAGGCATGCGGTTGTTCGCAACTTCTCCCGCGCCCTGTTTTCTTAAAAACAGTTTGAACGAATAGCCTCCGGTTTCGACGGATTACCGTCGCCGGTTTAGGTTTGCGGAGAATTCTATGGCTTCTGCAGCGGAACAACTGGCCTCGAACCTCAACTTCTCGACTTTCGCCAAGGCGGAAGATCTGAAGAAGCGTCTGTGGTTCACTCTGGCCGCATTGCTGGTTTATCGCCTCGGCACGCATATTCCGCTGCCCGGCCTCAACCCGGAGGCTTATGCCGCGGCCTTCCAGGGCCAGTCCGGTGGTCTCCTCGGTCTTTTCAACATGTTTGCCGGTGGCGCCGTCGAGCGCATGGCGATCTTCGCGCTGGGCATCATGCCCTACATCTCCGCGTCGATCATCGTGCAGCTGATGACGTCGGTCGTGCCGTCCCTCGAGCAGCTCAAGAAAGAGGGCGAGCAGGGCCGCAAGATCATCAACCAGTATACCCGCTACGGCACCGTGCTTCTCGGCACGCTGCAGGCCTACGGCATTGCCGTCGGTCTCGAATCGGGTCAGGGAATCGTTGCCGATCCAGGCTGGTTCTTCCGCATTTCGACCGTTCTGACGCTGCTTGGCGGCACCATGTTCCTGATGTGGCTCGGTGAGCAGATCACCTCGCGCGGCATCGGCAATGGTATTTCGCTGATCATCTTCGCCGGCATCGCGGCCGGTTTGCCGGCCGCTGTCGCCCAGACGCTTGAACTCGGCCGCACCGGCGCGCTGTCCACCCTGATGATTCTCACCGTCATCTTCGTGGCCATCGCCGTCATCGCGCTGATCGTCTTCGTCGAGCGTGCTCAGCGCCGTCTTCTGATCCAGTATCCGAAGCGCCAGGTCGGCAACCGCATGTTCCAGGGCGACACCTCGCACCTGCCGCTGAAGCTGAACACTGCAGGCGTCATTCCGGCGATCTTTGCCTCGTCGCTTCTGCTCCTGCCGGCCACCGCCGCTGGCTTCTCCGGCAACAGTCAGCTTCCGGGCTGGGCGACCACTGTGATCGCCGCTCTGCAGCACGGTCACCCGGTCTATATGATGCTCTACGGCGCGTTGATCGCCTTCTTCGCCTTCTTCTACACGGCCATCGTCTTCAACCCGAAGGATACGGCTGACAACCTGAAGAAGCATGGCGGCTTCATCCCCGGCATCCGCCCGGGTGAGCGCACTGCCGAGTACATCGACTACGTGCTGACCCGTATTACGGTCGTTGGCGCCGCCTACCTCGTTTTCGTCTGCGTACTGCCCGAAATCCTCATCGCACGCACCGGGATCCCATTAGCCCTTGGTGGTACTTCGCTTTTGATTGTTGTCAGCGTGACCCTTGATACTGTAGCACAGGTTCAGGGACATCTGATCGCCCAGCAATATGAGGGCCTGATCAAGAAGTCGAAGTTGCGTGGAGGAAAGAGGGGACGATGAGACTGATTCTGTTAGGACCGCCGGGCGCGGGGAAGGGAACCCAAGCCCAGCGGATCGTGGAGAAGCACGGCATTCCGCAGCTCTCCACCGGTGACATGCTCCGTGCCGCGGTATCCGCGGGCACGGAGGTCGGCAAGCGCGCCAAGGCCGTCATGGATGCTGGCAAGTTGGTTTCCGACGATATCGTCATCGCCATCGTCTCCGAGCGCATCGATGCGCCCGACTGTGCCAATGGCTTCATCCTCGATGGCTTTCCCCGGACGCTCGTCCAGGCGGATGCCACCGAGGCGATGCTCAAGGGCAAGGACCTCGATCTGTCGGCAGTCGTCGAGATCCGCGTCGATGACGAGATCCTCGCGGATCGAATCGCCGGCCGCTACACCTGCGCAAACTGTGGCGCCGGTTATCACGACGAGAACCTGAAGCCGAAGGTGGATGGCGTCTGCGACAAGTGTGGTTCGACCCATTTCAAGCGTCGTCCCGACGATAACCGTGATACGGTCCGCACCCGCTTGCAGGCCTATTACAAGGAAACCTCGCCGCTGATCGGCTATTACCACGCCAAGGGTAAGCTGCATTCGGTCGACGGCATGGGTGAGATCGATGCCGTCACCGGCGAGATCGAGGCCATTCTCGCCAAGCTCTAAAGGCTGGCAGTCCAAGAATCTTCGCGGGGCCGGTTGCTTTTGGCAGCCGATTCCGCTAAAGACCGCGCCAACTCGCGACATGACTGCGATCGGCGCGTTCTTCCAAAACGCTGGGAGACCGGGTTCGATCGTTTTGGTTTGTCGAGAACCCGAATTGTAATTGCGGTCCCTTTGGGCCGTGTAACGAGACACCACTTGCCGGATGGCAACTGGAAGCAAGGAGAATAGGCGTGGCACGTATCGCTGGCGTCAACATCCCGACTGCGAAGCGCGTTGTTATCGCGCTGACCTACATTCACGGGATTGGACCGAAGTTCGCATCTGAAATCATGGAGAAGGTCGGTCTTCCGGCTGACAAGCGCGTTCACCAGCTGACCGACGCTGAAGTTCTTCAGATCCGCGAAACCATCGACCGCGACTACCAGGTCGAAGGTGACCTGCGTCGCGATACCGCGATGAACATCAAGCGTTTGATGGACCTCGGCTGCTACCGTGGCCTGCGCCACCGTCGTGGTCTGCCGGTTCGCGGTCAGCGCACGCACACCAACGCCCGCACCCGCAAGGGTCCGGCGAAGGCGATCGCTGGTAAGAAGAAGTAATTTTTCGCGGCATTCGGAAAAGGGCAGTGGGCGTCAGGGTGACCTGATGCCCACTGCCTTCATCCTGTTGCCGCGATTGGTGTAGCCGCTGGCATTACGGCGGTGCTTAGATCAACTGAAAGGAAGACCATGGCCAAGGAAGCCACACGCGTTCGCCGTCGCGAACGTAAAAATATCTCGTCGGGCGTTGCTCACGTCAACTCGACCTTCAACAACACGATGATCACCATCACCGACGCACAGGGCAACGCAATTGCCTGGTCGTCTGCTGGTGCCAAGGGCTTCAAGGGTTCGCGTAAGTCGACCCCGTTCGCTGCCCAGATCGCTGCTGAAGACTGCGCCAAGAAGGCCCAGGAACACGGCATGAAGACGCTGGAAGTTGAAGTTTGCGGTCCGGGCTCCGGTCGTGAATCCGCTCTGCGCGCCCTCCAGGCTGCCGGCTTCATGATCACGTCCATCCGCGACGTGACCCCGATCCCGCACAATGGCTGCCGTCCGCGCAAGAAGCGTCGCGTCTAATCATTCTTCGTTTTGCCGGGCAGGCGGTTCGCCTTCCCGGTGCTTCTCATATTCGGCCGTCACGATTGAATGGTGATGGCGAACGGAAGGTAAAATCATGATTCAGAAGAATTGGCAGGAACTGATCAAGCCGAACAAGGTGGAATTCTCCTCCTCCGGCCGCACCAAGGCGACGCTCGTCGCTGAGCCGCTTGAGCGTGGCTTCGGCCTGACGCTCGGCAACGCTCTGCGTCGCGTTCTCCTGTCGTCGCTTCGTGGTGCAGCCGTCACGGCTGTCCAGATCGACGGCGTTCTGCACGAGTTCTCGTCTATCCCGGGCGTTCGCGAAGATGTCACCGACATCGTCCTGAACATCAAGGAAATCGCCATCAAGATGGACGGCGACGATGCCAAGCGCATGGTTGTCCGCAAGCAGGGTCCGGGCGTTGTAACCGCCGGTGACATCCAGACGGTCGGCGACATTGAGATCCTGAACCCCAACCACGTGATCTGCACCCTCGACGAGGGAGCCGAAATCCGTATGGAGTTCACGGTGAACAACGGCAAGGGTTACGTGCCGGCCGAGCGCAACCGCGCGGAAGATGCACCGATCGGTCTCATCCCGGTCGATAGCCTCTATTCGCCGGTCAAGAAGGTGTCCTACAAGGTCGAAAACACCCGTGAGGGCCAGGTTCTCGACTATGACAAGCTGCTGATGACCATCGAAACCGATGGTTCCGTCACCGGTGAGGACGCTGTCGCTTTCGCTGCCCGCATCCTTCAGGACCAGCTCGGCGTTTTCGTCAACTTCGACGAACCGCAGAAGGAAGCCGAAGAGGAAGCCGTCACCGAGCTCGCCTTCAACCCGGCGCTGCTCAAGAAGGTCGACGAGCTGGAGCTTTCGGTCCGCTCGGCAAACTGCCTGAAGAACGACAACATCGTTTACATCGGCGATCTGATCCAGAAGACCGAGGCAGAGATGCTGCGCACGCCGAACTTCGGCCGCAAGTCGCTGAACGAAATCAAGGAAGTTCTCGCTTCCATGGGCCTGCACCTCGGTATGGAAGTACCGGCATGGCCGCCCGAGAACATCGAAGATCTCGCGAAGCGTTACGAAGACCAGTATTAATAACAGTGAAGGCAGCCTCTAAATCTGCCTTTCCCCGTCAAACTGCGGGTGAATGCCCGTATGTGTCAGGAAACGGCAGCCTCTGAGACAGAGCCTGCACTTAAAGGAGAATAGCAATGCGCCACCAGAAAGCCGGCCGCAAGCTGAACCGTACCGCCAGCCACCGTAAGGCGATGTTCGCCAACATGGCGGCTTCGCTCATCCTGCATGAGCAGATCGTCACCACCCTGCCGAAGGCGAAGGAAATTCGCCCGATCGTCGAAAAGCTCGTAACGCTCGGCAAGCGCGGCGACCTGCATGCTCGCCGCCAGGCGATCTCGCAGATCCGCGACGTTACCGTCGTTGCCAAGCTGTTCGACGCCATCGCGACGCGCTACGCCACCCGCAACGGCGGCTACCTGCGTATCATGAAGGCCGGTTTCCGTCAGGGCGACAATGCCGCCATGGCTGTCATCGAGTTCGTCGAGCGCGACGTTGATGCCAAGGGCGCAGCCGACAAGGCCCGCGTCGCCGCTGAAGCCGAAGCTGAAGCAGCGTAAGTTACTTCCCCTAAGGGAAGGATGTGCAAAAGGCCGGGTGAGCGATCACCCGGCCTTTTGACGTTGGGGTATCTCTGGCATGGGCGCTTCTTTCCTCAGCGTTGAGTGGCGTGAGGCGTCTGCAAGGCCAGCCGCAGGGAGCCCGCCGATGGGGTAGGGGTATCTATATTAGAAATTGAATGCTAATAGATGTGCAATATAACTAATTGATCTGCGTCAAGGTCAAGCTGACGAACAGCGCTAATCTCCCTGCATCGAATTATCGATGTAAGCGAGGTTCCCAATGATTACTGCATCCATTTTCAGCAATGACAAAGACAAGCTCATCATCCCGCCGCTCTCGACCTTTTATGATAAGGTTGCCCAGCCCATGGCCTGGACGATCTTCCGCCTTGCTGTCGGCGGCATGCTGGTTATCGAAGGCTTGCCGAAAATCATGGCGCCTTTCGCCCAGGTTGGTTTCGTCGAGAAGCTCGGTTTCTATCCGGGCTGGCTCTGGTCCCCGACATTGGCCGTCATGCAGGTCTTGGGCGGCCTCCTGATCGCGCTCGGCCTCTTCACGAGGCCCGCAGCGCTGGCCAATGGCGTGATGCTGGCAATCACCCTCTATTTCCACATGGCCAACCCGTATGGCGACGCCTTCCTCACCCAGGCCGGCATCGATGCGCTGAAGGCTGGCAGCGATTTCTTCACGCCGCAGGCCATGGCACGGCTTGCTGATGGCGGCCATGTCTTCCTGCATCAGGTGCAGAGCAAGGCAGAACTCGCTTCGCTCTTCTGGACGGGTGGCGCCTTCCTTTTCGCCGCCTTTGGTGGCGGTTACCTCTCGCTCGACCGGCTGCTGTTCAAGAAGCAGTTCTGATACTTGCGAAGCACAAGGACACCCGGTCGAATGGCCGGGTGTCGTTTATTCAGTCTGGTGCCTCGGTGCAGCTACGCACCCGCCCCATCAGAAACGACCGCTCTGTCTCGTTCCCACTCAATTCAGCCGCTCGCTCAAACTCCACGCGCGCCTCAAACATCCGTCCCAGCCGCATCAGAAAATCGCCCTTCGCGGCATAGAGCGCCGCGTAACCCGCAAGCTGCGGCTCTGCCTCGATCTCCGCCAGCAGCAGCAGACCCGTCTCGGGTCCAAACGCCATCGCATGCGCCACCGCCCGGTTCAGCGCCACCACGGGCGAGGGGGAGCGTGCCAACAGCTTGTCGTAAAGCGCAGCACTCAGCGCCCAGTCCGTATCCTCAAACCTTGCCGCCCGCGCATGCACGGCTGCGAGCGCCGCCTGCAGCGCATAGATCCCGTCTTCGCCGCTAAGCCGCTTCACCGCTAACAAGCCGTCCAGCCCGCGCTGGATCAGCAACCTGTCCCAAAGCCGCCGGTTCTGGGTCTCGAGTGTCTGAGCGCTGCCATCCGGTCCGATCCGCGCCTTTAAGCGCGAGGTCTGCAACTCCATCAGTGCCAGCAGGCCATGCGCCTCCGGTTCCTCCGGTGCCAGCCCCACCAGGATGCGTCCGAGCCGCATCGCCTCTTCGCAAAGCTGCGGTCGGATCAAGTCTTCGCCTGAGCTCGCCGCATAACCCTCGTTGAAGATCAGGTAGATGACTTCCAGCACCGAGGCGAGGCGGGCACTGCGCGCCTCACCCACAGGTACTTCAAACGCCACATCGCCCTCGCACAGGATCTTCTTCGCCCGCACGATCCGCTGCGCCACTGTCGTTTCCTGCGTGAGAAAGGCCCGGGCGATCTCCTCCGTCGCCAGTCCGCCGATGACCTTCAGCGTCAGCGCCGTGCGCTGGTCGCGGGATAGGAGCGGATGGCAGGCAGTAAAGATCAGCGACAGCCGCTCGTCGCCGATCTCGTTGTCGAGCGCGGCCTCGATGGCAGCCTGTTCGTCCGCCCTGCCGGTCTCGATGTCATGCGCCAATGCGGCCTCGTGCCGGGCCATCATCCGCCGTCGGCGCCAGAGATCGACGGCCCGGCGCTTCGCCGTCGTCATCAGCCAGCCGCCGGGATTGGGCGGTATGCCGGAAGCCGGCCATGCCGCGAGTGCCGCCACAAGCGCTTCCTGCGCCAGGTCCTCGGCGAGGCTCAGATCGCGGACATGTCTTGCGAGCCCGGCGACCAGCCGGACCCGCTCCATACGATAGATCCTCTCGATGTCCGGGGGCGCCAGCGCCTGGCTGTCTGCAACGTTCGGCCCCGCCTGTCCGTTTCGTGTCATGGTCCGGAGTATGGACACGGCTTGAGCCCGGTCAACCGCGGTCATCGTGTCAGGCGTCAACACCAGTCGTGTCGCCACCGGCAGCCGCCGGGTCCATCCAGAAGATCTCCCAGACATGTCCATCCGGGTCCTCCACCGAACGGCTCCACATGAAGCCGTGATCCTGCGGCGGGTTGGGGTCGGCCCGCCCGCCGGCAGCGCTCGCTGCCCCCACAACCCGGTCGACATCCGCATGCGCTTCGACAGTCAGCGCCAGAAGCGTCTGGCTCGTCGCCTTGGCGTCTGCAATCGGACGGCTGGTGAAGGTCCGATAGAAGTCATGCGTCAGGATCATCACGCCGATCGTATCGGTCAGCATCATGCAGGTGGCGTTGTCGTTCGAGAATTGCGGGTTCTTCGTCCCCCCCAGCGCCTCGTAGAAGCGGGTCGAGGCACCAAGATCCGTCACCGGCAGGTTGATGAAGATCATCTTGCTCATGACGGTTCAGCCCTTAGACTTCTGCTGAGTTGCAAGCCCTTCCGCCGCGCGGTCATGGCTCGCCTGTCCCTCAGGGGAGGCGACATCGGCGAAATCTTCCATCTCGTAGAAGGGCCGGATTTCGATCTCGCTCGGTGTCATCATCGGATTCGGGCAGCGTTTGACCCAGGCAACGGCCTCGTCCATGTCCTTGACCTCCCAGATCCAGTAGCCGGCAACCAGCTCCCGGGTCTCGGCAAAGGGCCCGTCGATCACCCGGCGGTCCGGACCGTCGAAGGCGATCCGCTTGCCCATCTTCGAGGGTTTCAAGCCGTCGCCCGAGAGCATGATCCCGGCCTGCACCAGTTCCTCGTTGAACTTGCCCATGGCCTCGAACAATTCGGGCGGCGGCATGATCCCTTCTTCGCTATCTTCGGTCGCCTTCACCATCACCATGACACGCATGTCTTCACTCCTCTCGTTGTCAGGACCGCCCTTGCGATCCTGCTCCCCCAACGAATGAGCTAAACCCATTTCGACACGACATGCGAAAAAAATCTATCGCGGTCTATGTCTGTCACTTCGGAATATGGATCGTCGCGCGTATATGCTTGAGTGAGGCGACGATCGTGAACGTCATCATCACCAGCAGCGTCCAGGAACTCCATTTGCCCAGATGCACGGTCGACCAGGCGCCCAGCTGGTTCGGATAGTGCCAGATTGCAAAGAAGGTCGAGATGTTCTCCGCCACCCAGATGAAGAAGCCGATCAGGATGAAGGCAAGCAGCATCGGCATCTGCCGGTCGCGGTCGAAGGGCCGGTAGATGACGGTGGTGCGCGCATAGAGCCCGATGGCAAGCGCTGCCAGATACCAGCGATAATCGCCGATATAATGGTGGGTGAAGAAGTTCAGATAGATCGCGACAGCCACGCCAATCGCCATCCAGTAGGGCGGGTGATGGCGGATCCTGACATCGAGCAATCGCCAGGCCTGGATGATGTAGCTGCCGACCGCAGCATACATGAAACCGGAGAACAGGGGCACGCCGAGCAGCTTCGTATAGGCGAAGTCCTGATAGGTCCAGGACGGATTGGCGCCAGCGGTCTTGAAGGCTTCAAGCGCGAAACCGACCACGTGGAAGAGGCAGATCGCCTTCAATTCGTCCATCGTCTCGAGCTTGGTCCAGACCATCCAGATCTGTATGGCAAGCGCGATGATCAGCAGCACGTCGTAGCGCGGAATACCGAAGAGGCCGGCGCGTGGCACCGCAAATATCGAGATGAAGAACAGGCCGGCAAACAGGCAGGCGCGCGCCTCCTTGATGCCGAACATGACGAACTCGACGACGAATCGCCTGATGCCGGTGAGATGAGGGTGCGGGGCATTGTCGATCAGTCGCCGATCCAGCGCACTCAGCAGATCCCTGCGCCCCTCTGCCACCAATGTCATTTGCCAGCCCCGCTGTTGCATTCCGTTGCAACCTCAGTACTAAGCGCTGATGGACGAAATCAAGGCAACGATGTCACAACGCATGCGCCGGCTGGGGATAGCGCTTGCCATCATCGCGTGTGGCGTGGCTTTGAGGCTCGGCGGTTATGAGATCGGACTGCCGTTTTTTCTGGTGAAATACGGTGGTTCGACGCTCTGGGGCGGCATGGTCTTTTTCCTCCTCGCCTCGCTTTTGCCCCGCCAGCCCCTCGGCCGCCTTGCGCTCTTGTCCATCATCGCGGCAGCCCTCATCGAGTTCAGCCGCCTCTATCACACGCCCTGGCTCGATGAATTCCGCCTGACATTGGCTGGCGCTCTGCTGCTCGGGCGCATCTTCTCCTGGTGGAACATTGTCGCCTATGCCGTCGGTATTGTGATCGCTGCCCTGCTCGAGAACCGCCATTCGGCCCGCGCCAGCAAGCCTGGCTGACGCGTGGCGCTTGCCATCCGAGCTAGATGCGTGTGGTCAGGTCGATCAGCCACTCCGGCGAGTTTTCCAACATCCAGATCTCAATGGTCTTGTCGAAGCCTGAGACAACGAGCGCACCCGTAACGATCAGCAGCCCGCCCATCAGGCTTTTTCCCGCCTGACCCAGCGTCAGCAGACGATGACGCGACCGCGCAAGCGTCTCGCGAGACAGCATGCCGATCAGGAGCAGCGGCAGCGCCGCGCCGAAGCCGAAGGCGATCATGGTCGTGATCACCTGCAGCAGGTTTTCGCCACGGGACGCCATCAGCGAGGCAGCCCCCAGAGTAGGACCGACACAGGGGCTCCAGACGGCGCCAAGAAGCAGACCGACCAGAAACTGCCCCTTGAGACCCTTGTCGTCGACCTGACCGAACCGTGCCTGCGACCACGCCGCAACCGGTCCGGCGGCGGCAGCCACCCGGTGCTGAGCGATCGGCACGATGAGAACCGCGCCGAACAGGATCATGATGATGCCGGCCACCATCCGGAAGACGGTGAAGTCGAGACCGACCGAGAAGCCGACCAGCGCGACGAAGAGGCCGATCGTCACGAAGGAAAGCGTCAGCCCCGCCGCAAGCGCGACGGGTCCGTAGCGATGACGGTTGATCGCTGTTCCCAGAACAATCGGGATCAGCGGCAGTGTGCAGGGATTGAGAAGGGACAGCACGCCCGCGAGAAAGGCAAGCAGAGCGCTGCCCAGCATGGCATCATTGTCCCAGGGTCGAGGCGAAGAGCTGTTCGACCGAGGCCGGGTTCGTGTCCGCGACACTGCGGCCCGTCTCGTCTGCACCCTTGAACGCGATCAGCGTCGAGCGGTTCTGTGCCCCAAGACTGCGCATCTCGTCCTTTTGCTTGTCGTAGTCGAGCTTCAGGACGAGGACGTCCTTGAATTCCGGCTTGGCCGCCAGCGTGTCGATGATCTTGGTCTGGGCCCTGCAGGTGCTGCACCAGCTGGCTGTGACGTCGACGACCACCGATTTACCTTCCGCTTTCGCAGCTTCGAAAGCCGAAGCTTGGAAGGGCGCAATCTCGATCGCATTGGCAATACCGGCCGTGGCGAGCATCACGGCACCGGCAAGCGCCGCACTCCATGTCTTTCGAAGGCTTCTCATCGGTTACACCCCTTGTTTGTCGATTGTCGAAAAAGCTGTCAGGCCCGCGTCGTCGCAACGCGCTTGGCCCGTTTCCGCTCCATGATCTTCGGCCGTAGCAGCCGGTAACCGAGCAACAGGATCGTGACTGTGATATAGAAGGCCGCCTCCGGATCGATCACCTTCAGCGACAGCGCGTAGTGCAGGATTGCCACGAGCAGGATCGGATAGGTCAGCTTGTGCAGTCTGTTCCACCGCGAACCGAGCCTTCGGATCGACCACTGGTTGGAGGTCAGCGCCAGCGGAATCAGCATCAAGAGCCCCGCCATGCCGAGCATGATGTAGGGACGCTTCAGGATGTCGCCGACGATCGAGGACAGGATCAGACCCCGGTCCAGCGTCAGGTAGACGGCAAAATGCGCCAGCACGTAGTAGAATGCCAACAGACCGAGCGCCCGCCGATAGGCGATGAGATTGATCCCGAACAGATCACGCAATGGCGTGACCGCAAGCCCGAGGCACAGGAAACGGAAGGCCCAGAGCCCCAGCAGATGCTCGAAGGCACGCACGGGATCAGCGCCCAGGCCACCATAGATCCCGAGATAGAAGGCGTAGAGCCCCGGCACCAGCCCGATGGCATAAAGCGCCCAGATCGACGCCGGCTTGTAGCGGGCGGGCAGGGCAGGGAGTGCAAGCGCAGCCATCAGTAGAACTTCGTTAGGTCCATGCCGTCATAGAGACTTGCGACCTCGTCGGCATAACCGTTGAACGGCAGCGTATCGATCCGCGCGCCACCGAAGAGCCCGTCCGCTTCGCCGATCCGCCGCTCGGTCGCCTGGCTCCAGCGGGGGTGATCGACAGCAGGATTGACGTTGGCGTAGAAGCCATACTCGGACGGCTGAAGCTTATTCCAGGTCGACACCGGCTCCTCTTCCGTCAGCGTGATCTTGACGATCGACTTGATGCCCTTGAAGCCGTATTTCCACGGCACGACGAGGCGGATCGGGGCTCCGTTCTGGTTGGGCAGCGTCTCGCCGTAAAGGCCGGTCGCAAGGATCGCCAGCGGATGGCGTGCCTCATCGAGGCGCAGGCCCTCGCGATAGGGCCATTCCAGCGCCTGAAAGATGCCGGCCTGGCCCTGCATCTCCTCAGGCCTCACAAGCGTTTCGAACGCCACATATTTCGCCGAACCCAGAGGCTCGACCCGGTCGAGCAGAGCCGAGATCGGGAAGCCGATCCACGGGATTACCATCGACCAGGCTTCCACGCAGCGCATCCGGTAGACGCGCTCTTCCATCTCAATCTCGCTCATGATCGTTTCGATGTCGATCACCTGCGGCTTGGCGACCAGTCCGCCCACTTCGATCGTCCAGGGCCGCGTGGTCAGAGACCCTGCATTGCGGGACGGATCTTCCTTGCCCGTGCCGAACTCATAGAAGTTGTTGTAGGTCGTCACGTCCTCTTTCGAGGTCAGCTTCTCATCGAGCTTGTAGATGCTGGGTTTTGCAGCCAGTGGCGCCGCCAAAGCCGGAGCGCCGAGCCCGGCCGCGGCGATGCCGCCGGCCGCTACACCCATGAAATGCCGTCGCTTGAGATAGAGCGACTTTGGCGTGATCTCGGAACTTGCAATCTTCGGCGGATGGTAGACCGGCATGGCAGACCTCTTGAGGCTTTCTCTGTCACTCTAAAATAGAAGACGGGAGCATAGAGACCAGAGTTTCATCGTCTGGAAAAGAAGTCCGACAGGAACAATTTCGTGTAGGTCCGCGCCGGCCGGCGCGTGTAAGGATCGGCGTTGTTCGCCGACACGCCTCAGCTGCACCAGTTCTGCTTGTGCCCTTCCCACCGATGAGCGATGCCGCGTGCGATCATATCATCGCCGACAGAGCGTCCGTCGTGAAGGACCACCCTAAGCTTGCGGCCATACCGATCGGTGTCGCGACGCTCACGGCGCTCCATCACGAGATCGCCGCCATTCAGGGCATCAAGCAGCGCAACCTGCGCCTCGAGCCCGAGCGCGCGTTCCCGCTCGCAGGCAGGGCGCCCGATCTCCGGCGTATTGATATCAGAGATCCGGTATTTCACCGCCCGATACCAGAAGGTATCGCCGTCGACGACGCAGTTGATCCGCTGCGCCCCGACACAGGTAACGAAGCGGCCTTCGATTGGCTCGGTACGGGGCGCGACCGCGCCGGTGATGGCGTAGTCGATCAGCTTGTTCGATGCCGGGACAACCAGATAGGAATAGGGAAGCTTTTCGAAATGAATGACGGCCAGCACCGCAAGGCAGGCCATCATCAGGATGCGGCGCATCCGGTAGAGTGCTTTGAACGGGTTCCAGCGCGGCGCAGGCTCGGGATTGAGCTTCTGGCGGGCATCTTTCAGCAGAATCACGCGGGCAGGTTTCCGGGTCATCATGACTCCCCTTTCCGCGGTAAACTCTAGTAAACACATCTTGCCGCAGGCTTAAGCCGATCACTAAAATGCGAACAAAGACGCACCCTCCGTGAGGTCAAGGCGTACCGATTTGCCCTTGGATGCTAGTGACAGGGCAGGGGACATGGCTTAGACCAGTTCCAAAATGGCCGCCTTGCCTTGGCGCCGAGGGTGCAGGCATGGCGGCGAACAAGCCATCGAGGTGACACCCATGCCCGTCTATCGTTCGAGAACCACCACCCACGGCCGCAATATGGCCGGTGCCCGCGGCCTCTGGCGCGCGACCGGCATGAAGGACGGCGATTTCGGTAAGCCGATCATCGCGGTCGTCAACTCCTTTACCCAGTTCGTGCCAGGCCACGTCCACCTGAAGGACCTCGGCCAGCTCGTTGCCCGTGAAATCGAAGCCGCCGGCGGCGTGGCCAAGGAATTCAACACGATCGCCGTCGATGACGGCATCGCCATGGGCCATGACGGCATGCTCTATTCGCTGCCGTCGCGCGAAATCATCTCCGACTCGGTCGAATACATGGTCAACGCCCACTGCGCCGACGCCATGGTCTGCATCTCCAACTGCGACAAGATCACGCCCGGCATGCTGTCGGCCGCCATGCGCCTCAACATCCCCGCCGTCTTCGTGTCCGGCGGTCCGATGGAGGCCGGCAAGGCGATCCTGCAGGGCCGCAAGGTGGCACTCGATCTGGTCGATGCCATGGTTGCCGCTGCCGACGACAGCATCTCCGATGCTGAAGTAGATGAGATCGAAAAGGCCGCCTGTCCGACCTGCGGCTCCTGCTCCGGAATGTTCACCGCAAATTCGATGAACTGCCTCACCGAAGCGCTTGGCCTGTCGCTGCCCGGCAATGGCTCGACGCTCGCCACCCATGCCGACCGCAAGCGCCTCTTCGTCGAGGCCGGCCACCTGATCGTCGACATCACCCGCCGCTACTATGAACAGAACGACGAAAGCGTGCTGCCGCGCAACGTTGCCTCCAAGCAGGCTTTTGAAAACGCCATGGCTCTCGACATCGCCATGGGCGGCTCGACCAACACGGTTCTGCACATCCTGGCCGCTGCCCATGAAGGCGGTATCGACTTCACCATGGACGATATCGACCGCCTGTCGCGCAAGGTGCCCTGCCTGTCCAAGGTGGCGCCTGCCAAGCAGGACGTGCACATGGAAGACGTCCACCGCGCTGGCGGCATCATGCGCATCCTCGGCGAACTCGATCGCGGCGGCCTGATCAACCGCGATTGCCCGACCGTGCATGCCGAAACCCTCGGCCATGCCATCGACCGCTGGGACATCACCCGCACCAATTCGGAAACGGTTCGCGAATTCTTCAAGGCCGCCCCCGGTGGCGTTCGCACCACCCAGGCCTTCTCGCAGGCCTCGCGCTGGGATGATCTCGACACCGACGGCGAAAAGGGGGTCATCCGCTCGGTCGATCACCCGTTCTCCAAGGACGGCGGTCTCGCCGTTCTGAAGGGCAACATCGCGCTCGACGGCTGCATCGTGAAGACGGCCGGCGTCGATGAATCGATCCTGAAGTTCAAGGGCCCGGCCCGCGTCTTCGAAAGCCAGGATGACGCCGTCAAGGCCATCCTGTCGAACAAGGTCGTCGCCGGCGACGTCGTCGTCATCCGCTACGAAGGCCCGAAGGGCGGCCCCGGCATGCAGGAAATGCTCTATCCGACGAGCTATCTGAAGTCGAAAGGCCTCGGCAAGGCCTGCGCGCTGGTCACCGACGGTCGCTTCTCCGGCGGCACCTCCGGTCTTTCGATCGGTCATGCCTCGCCGGAAGCCGCCCAGGGCGGCGCGATCGGCCTGGTGCGCGAAGGCGACCTGATCGACATCGACATCCCGAACCGCACGATCAACCTCGTCGTCGACCCCGCCGAGCTGGACCGCCGCCGCGCCGAACAGGATGCCAAGGGCTGGTTCCCCGAAGAAAAGCGCAAGCGCAACGTCACGACAGCACTCAAGGCCTACGCCGCCTTCGCCTCGTCCGCCGACAAGGGCGCGGTGCGCCAGCTGCCGGAATAAACGTCAACGGTCCTGCCACCTGCAAAATCAAAGACCCGCCGGAGCGATCCGGCGGGTCTTTGTCATTCCCGTTTATCTGTGAACTCTAATCCCGCCAGGACGAATCTTCCTTATCCAGGCACGATTTCAGATAGGCGAAATGCTTTTCCGCCATGCCGCGATAGGGGAGCCAGCCGTCTGACGTGCCTTGCGCGATATCGTCCGAAAGCACGGCCAACGGCTGGCCGGTCGAGAGCGCCAGTACCATGGTCTGCGCCGCCTTTTCGAAGAAATAGAGGTCCTCGAAAGCATCCGCCACCGTCTCGCCCGCAACCGACACGCCGTGATTGCCCATGACCAGCACCGCCTTGCCGCGTATCATCTCGACAAGCCGCTCGCCTTCTTCCGCCGCATCGGCGATCCCGCCGAAGTCGAGGTCGTAGCCGATCCGACCGAAAAAACGTGCCGTGTTGTTGTCGAGCGGCAGAAGCGTCGGGTCCTTGAGGCAGGAAAGCGCCACCGCATAGGGCGAATGGCAATGCAGGATCACGCGTGCCTCCGGCAGCATCCGGTGCAGCGTGCCATGTACGGTCCAGGCTGAAGGGTCGGGGGCATTCGGTCGGTTCATCACATCGGGATCGTCGGCATCGAGCAGCAGCAGATCGCTCGCCTTGATCGTCGCAAAATGCTGCCAGCGCGCATTGAGAAGGAACTTGCGCCCATTCGCCGAGACCGCCGCGCTGAAATGATTGCCGACCGACTCGCTCCAGCCAAAGCGATGGCAGAGCCGGAAGGCAGCGGCGAGATCCTGACGCAGCGTGGTCAGCGCCGCATCGTCGAGCATATCGTTTCCGGAAGCTGCGATATTCATGTCTTGAACCGTCCTTCCGTCGTCAGCGCGCGGTAGGTCGAACGCATCTCCTCGCGGTCGGCATAACAGCCGCGCAGATAGCGATCGCCGCTGGTCGCCGAATAGGCCATCCGTCCATGCACGATGCGGTGGTTGTCGAACACCATGCAGTCACCCGCCTTCATCAGGAAGCGCATCATGAACTTGTCGTCCTGCAGCATTTTGCCAAAACGGCAGAAGGCCGGATAGTAATCGTCGAGCACCGTCTGCGGCAGGTCGAACAGATCAGCCATATGCTGGCTGATCGTCAGCCCGGAGACCTCGCCATGTTTGTCGAGCTCGATCACCCGCTGCCGCGAGCGCATGTCATAAGTGTCATGCTCGCAGAAGAACGGAATGTCGATTTCTGACAGCAGCTTGAAGCCATCAGGATCGATCTCGCGGAAAGCATTGGCGACTGCGACGCCGTCGGAATAGATGCTCATGCCGCCCTCGACGGTATTGGCCCGGCAATGCAGGAACTGGATGCCCGGCGCATGTTCCTCTGCCGGGGTATCGGTATGCAGCTCCAAGGCCTTCGCCGTGTAGGCGGTGTTGGTCGGGTTGATATGCGTCTTGACGTCGAAATATTCGCCGAAGAAGGTCGGCCGTACATGGCCCATCAGCTTGACCGTCTCGGTCAGTCCTTCGTTACTATCGGGCATGTCGGTCACGATCGTCAGGCCCTCTACGATCATCGCCTCGATCCACTCCGCAACCTTGGCCGGATCGCGCATCAGCTCCGCCTGCAAGAAACGCGGAATGTCAGGATAGTGGTCGCTGAACCACGCCTTGCGCGGCAGGTCGGCCGGATCCGGCCGCTGTTTGCCTTCGCTGTAGAGCTCAAGCAGCGCGAGCTGAAAACGTGACACGTGGTTCTCGCCCGCCCAGCGGATGACGAGTGTATCGCCCTCCAACTCGGCGCTCTCCGCGCGCGGGGCAGCTGAGAGATGAAAAATGTCGAAGCTCCTCTCGCGAGTCTTGCTGTCGAACGAAGTGGGGCAATTGTCGCGCAGCCAGTAATAATTGAAGTAAGCCTGTTTGCCGTCAGCGAGCGGCAGGTGCAGGCCTTTTTCGGCGAGTGTGACGGCCCCGGTCGCAACATGCATGTTCATCGCGGTTTTCCTTAAGTCTGGCTGGCGAGAGAGCAGATCTGATCTGGCGATCATCATCCGACTTCCCAGGGGAAAACAGAGCGATTATGCTTATGCTGAGTTAAGCTGGAGGTTAAGTTGAGCCGTCTGCCGCCCCTGCGTCTGCTGACCACTTTCGAAGCCGTCGCGCGGCTCGGCTCGATGCGCGAGGCAACCGCCGCCTTGAATGTCACCCAGCCCGCCGTCACCCAGGCGCTGAAGGCGCTGGAAGACCATGTCGGCGCCGTCCTGATCGACCGCTCGACCCGGCCGGCCAGGCTCACCGAACCCGGTCAGCAACTCGCCCGCGCTACCCGCGATGGCCTCGACCTGATCGCCGAGACGATCGAGGAGATCCGCACCAGCAGCGGCCTCGAAGACCAGCGCTTGACCGTTGCCTGCACCATGGGTTTCGCCACCCATTGGTTGATGCCGCGCCTCAGCGATTTCTACGCCCGCCATCCCGGTCTCTTCGTCAATGTGCAGGTGCCGCCCACCGACCTGCCGCAGATCTGGCCGGGCACCGATCTCGTCCTGCGCTACGGCCGTGGCACCTGGACAGATGGCACGACCCAGCGCCTTTTTTCCGAAACCGTTTGCCCTGTCGGCCATCCGGCTCTGGTCAACGACCTCTTGGCCAGGGGCGCCGGGCTGGACGCCGCGCCGCTCATTCATGTGCGTACAGTGGAGGCGCGACACTGGGAAGGTTGGAGCGATTATCTCGCAAGACGCGGCCTGCCTAAGCAGCGCGGCCAGTCCCATGTCTTCGACAACTACGTGCAGGCGGTTCAGGCTGCACTCGACAGCCGTGGCTTGATGCTCGGCTGGCGCTCGATCACCGAAAAACTCGTTGCCGATGGCAGCCTCAAGTCCTGGCCCGATGGCGCCCTCGATCTCGGCACCGCCTATTTCGCAACGGTCGCGCCGGCAGCGGCAAAGCGGCCTCCCGTGAACGCTTTCGTGGCGTGGCTTGGGGCGGAGGCGGAGAGTTCAACCCGCTGACGCCACCTCAAGGCCGGGAGATTTGGGGCATGTCGATCTCCACCGCCGATGACAGGCTTTCGAGGCTGTCATATAGCAATTGCAGGAGATAGGCCGGGTTGTGGACATAGCCCGCCGGGTCCTTCATCGCGACCTGGTAGTTGTAGGCGGCCTTGAGCAGGCGAGGGGTCCAGGCCTTGTAGGCATTGTCGCGCACTGCCTCGTCGTCGCCGATGATCCCGTCTCCGTTCGTATCCCCGAAGAAATAGGGATGACGTCCCTTGTGATAGCCAATCGGCGTGTCGAGCACGGCGTCGCCATAGGCCCGGATCGCGGCGTAGAGCCGTTCATGCAGCGTGCCGATCTCGCCATGCACGCCTTCCTTGGTATTGCCGTCACCATCGTAATCGGCATGCCGCATGCGGATGTCGCGAATGGTCTCGACGCCCCTGTGACAGGTCATGCAGCTGTCTTCAGCCACGTTGGTGGTGTGCGGATCATGACAGGCGACACAGCTGTTGGCGCTTGGCACATGTTGGAAGCGCCCTGCATAGGTCTTGCCGGGATAGTGATAGCCGCTTGCCGTATCCGCTCCATGCAGGGTCGCGGCGGCCACGGCATAATGGATGTTGATGAAGGAGAGATCGGCCGAAACCTCGTCCTCCCCGAGCGTGCCGACCGCCTTGGTGACCGAAGCGCCCGACTGCCGACCCTGATGGCAGACGGTGCAGGTCGCGGAACTACCCAGTCCGCTCACCTGCGTGCCGGATGGGAAGCGCACCGCATCCAGCGCATGCGCCGCCTCGGCATGACAGGAGGCACAGCCGATCGGCGAATTGATCACACCCGGCTGCTCGATGCTGCCTGCAGCGCTGCCGTCTGCGCCGAGAAAATCGAGGAAGCCCGTCTCGGAGTGGCAGGTGGCACAGTTCTTCGGAACTTCCCCTTCCTTGTTCCAGTAAGTGAAGGACGGGGAATGGTAGTTGCCATGTGGCGAAGAGAGCCAGGCTTCGACCAGTTTGCTGATCGGACTGTCGTCGCTCGCCTGCACGGACGGTGCGGCGATCAGTACGGCGGTCCATGCCGCCAGGCTGGCGAAAAGGGTGAAAATGCGGGTTGGTCGTCGCGGCGTCATGGGATCCTCCTCGGTCGTATGCGTCGTGGCGATGGGAGCATGATGCGCTGCAAAGCGACGTCGCGACATGACCGAGATCAAATCCGGACCGCGTTCTTCTGCTAGAAAGGCATTCAGGAGGACCTCATGACCGAAACCGTGACGCCTGACATCGCCACCATGTCGCAACGCTCCGCCCGCCGCTTGCCCCGTCTGCCGGCCAGCCTTCTGGCAGCCCTTTATCTCGGGCTATGCACCCTGCCACTTGCTCTCTCCCTGATGACGGATGTTTCGCCGCACGATCCGCTGGAGCGACTGGCCGCCGGCCTCGGCATGGTCGGACTGGCTGCCATGGCCGTGCAGTTTGTGACCTCCGGCCGTTTCGAAGTAGTCTCCGGCCGTCTCGGCATCGACAAGATCATGGCCTTTCACAAGCTTGCCGCCTGGTGGATCCTTCTGGCCATCGTCCTTCATCCTCTGGCCTATGTCGCTCCGACCTGGCTTGAGGATCCCAACCTCGGTACGGAGCGTCTGGTCGCATACCTGACCCAGCCGCATTATCGCTCTGGCGTGGTTGCCTGGGCAGCCCTGATCCTCCTGGTCCTGTCGTCAGTGTTGCGCAACCGTCTGCCCTGGCGTTACGAAGTCTGGCGGGGAACGCATCTCGTTCTCGGCACAGTGGCAACCGCCGGCGGGCTGCTCCATGCCATTTCCACGGGCCGATTTGCGGCGAGGGGGCCTCTGGAGATCTACTGGTTCCTGATCGCCGCCACGATTCTTGCTGTGCTTGCGATCCTCTATGGTTATCGCTGGCTCAATCTGCATCGCAAGCCGTGGCGGCTTCGGTCTGTCACGCGCCGCGCCGATCGTCTGTGGGAGCTCGACATCCAGCCCGCCGACAACACTCCGACGCTCGATTATCATGCCGGCCAGTTCGTCTGGATGACGGAAGGCCGAAGGCGCTTCCCGCTGTTTGATCATCCGTTTTCGATCGCCGACAGCCCGACTCGTCCGGGCTTGAGCCTGATCATCAAGGAGGTCGGCGATTTCACCCGTCGCATCGGCAATCTGCAACCCGGCACCCCCATCGGCATTGACGGGCCCTATGGCGAATTCGCCATGGAGGCACATCCAGGCGATGCCGTCCTCCTTATCGCCGGTGGTGTCGGGATTGCGCCCATCATCGGCATGCTGAGGGATCTGACCGCACGGCGCGACAAGCGGCCCATCCGGCTCGCCTATGCTGTGGGAACGCCAAGCAATTTCGCCTGTCTGGACGAAATAGCCGCTGCCGGTGCTGCGCTCGACTTGGAAGTCGTGTTGATCAGTGAGGATTCGCCGCCCGGCTACGAGGGTGCGGTCGGTCGGCTCGATCATGCCCGGCTGAAGGATCTCCTTGTCGGGATCGAGCCGCGCAGCTGTGTCGCAATGATGTGTGGCCCCGGCGGCATGGTTACGGCTGTGTCCGACACCTTGCTTGATCTCGGCCTTCCGATGAAGAACGTGGTCTACGAGCGGTTCGACTACGCCGGAGGAGCGACCTCGCGCCAAGATCGTCGTCGGAGCCTCGTCTTTGGCAGCGTCGCGGCACTGCTGGCTGCTGTCCTGTGGCTGTATTATTTCGCCACTTAGGCAATATGCTAATTGACTTTCTGGATGGGCGGCACGCCCTCGATGAGGCTCAGCACTTCGCCCACGCCATTGCGCAGCTCTGCCATGCGGCTGGCATAGGCGGCGGCCAGACAGTCGAGGTTCGCCTCACATGCTCGGCGCTTTTCCAGCCATTCGATTTGAGAGGCTTCCAACGCGCCACGGCTGCCCATCGGCAAGACTTCGCGCAACAGTTCGAACGTCGTCACCATGCGCACATCCATGTCGTTGAGGTCGATGTTCTGGCAGATCGCCGCCTCGTCGGGCGCAAGGCCAGGCGTACGGCAATCGAAACTGGCGGCCTGGAGCGGTTGGGGAAGGGCGATCAACAGGGCGCTGGTCAGCGTGAAGGCGGCAAGGGTGGATATAACTGGGCGGGTTCGGGACATGGTCGGTCTCCTTTCCTGATAACAGGGCAACGGTTGCCGCGTGGAGAACGTTCCGCGCGACGTCTCTTGCAAATCCGTCACGATCCGGTGAGATCTTGGCTGCTCAGGCTTCCCTCACGCGCGATGCTCACTACCTTGGGACACATGCAGAGAAGAACATTCCTTTCCATCCTCGGCGCCTCCGGTGCTGTCTCCGTCATCTCCGGCCGACACGCCTTGGCACAAACCGCCGCGCCGGAGGCCGGGCCCACGGTTGAGCCGTCGCCTGCGACAACGCCGGCAACAGCAGCCCCGGCCACAGCAGCCCCCTTGGATCTCGATGCTTTGCGACCACGAATCGCTAATCTGCTGGAGGAGGCGCGCCGCCTGGAGACGCTGGAAACGGTGATCGTCACGCGCAATGGGGAGACGCTCGCCGAGCGCGCCTATGGCAACAACTCGCTGACAGGTTCGACCAACATCAAGTCGGCGTCGAAATGCGTCGTCTCCGCGCTGGTCGGTATCGCCATCGACAAGGGGCTTCTGGAAGGCGTTGACCAGCGCATCGAAACTGTCTTGCGCTCGGAGTTTCCCGCCGATCCCGATCCCCGCCTGTCACAGATCACGATCGGCCACCTGCTCTCGATGCGCGCTGGCCTTGATCGCATGTCCGGCCCCAATTATGGCCGCTGGGTCGCGAGCCGGAACTGGACCCGTTTCGCGCTCGCCGCCGATTTCGTCGGGGAGCCCGGCGGCGGCATGCTCTATTCGACCGCGTCCACCCACCTCCTCTCCGTCATCCTCACCAAGGTCTCCGGCAAGCCGACGCTGGCGCTCGCCCGTGAATGGCTGGAGCCGCTTGAAGGTTTCCGCATCGGCTCCTGGCACCGCGACCCGCAGGGCTACTATCTCGGCGGCAATCAGATGGCGATGACGCCGCGGTCGCTCCACGCCTTCGGCGAACTGTATCGACGCGGTGGCGTCACCGAGGACGGTACACGGCTGATCTCGGAAGAATGGATCCGCGAAAGCTGGATCCGCCGCACCAACTCCGTTTTCAACGGCGATGGCTATGGCTACGCCTGGTTCCTCAAGGAAATGGCCGGCGAGCAGGTGAACTATGCCTGGGGCTATGGCGGCCAGATGCTCTACATCACACCGAGCCTTGGTGTAACCGTCACCATGACATCGAATGAGAGCGCCCCATCGGCACGCACCGGCTACCGGGACGAGCTTCACGGCCTCATGACACGCATCATCGAAACCGTCAGCACTTGAGGCCGACGCGCGTTATCCCCATCTGCGATACACCTTCCTTGGTTCTGCCTATTTGACGGCGCACGAACCGGGTCTAGAACGTCCATATCGCATGAAGGATCTTCGAATGCCGCGCTTCGACTGCCTCAAACCTGTTGCCGTCATCATCGCCCTGATCGCGCCTGTCGCATCGCCGGCGCTTGCCCAGGACAAGGCGGTGCCGCAAAGCCAGATCGAGATGCAGCTCTCCTTCGCGCCTCTGGTCAAGCAGGCGCGGGGCGCCGTCGTGAACGTCTATGCCGAGCGCCTCGTTCAGACCCGCTCCAGCCTGTTTGCCGGCGACCCCTTCTTCGAACAGTTCTTCGGCCAGCGCATGCCGAACCGCACGGAGAAGCAGTCTTCGCTCGGCTCCGGCGTCATCGTCGAGGCGGATGGCGTCGTCGTCACCAACAACCACGTCATTGATGGCGCCGACGATATCAAGGTGGCGCTCGCTGACGGCCGCGAGTTTCCGGTCAAGGTTGTGCTGAAGGACGACCGGCTCGATCTCGCGGTTTTGAAATTCGAGACCAACGAGGCCATGCCGACGCTGCCGATCGGCAATTCCGATGCGACCGAGGTCGGCGATCTCGTGCTGGCCATCGGCAACCCCTTTGGTGTCGGCCAGACGGTGACTTCGGGCATCGTTTCGGCACTTGCCAGAAACCAGGTGACGGAAGGCGATTTCGGCTTCTTCATCCAGACCGATGCCGCGATCAATCCTGGTAACTCCGGTGGCGCGCTGGTCAACATGAATGGCGAACTGATCGGCATCAACACGGCGATCTTCTCGCGCGGCGGCGGCTCCAACGGCGTCGGCTTCGCCATTCCCGCTAATCTCGTTCGCGTCTTCCTCGATGCAGCCGACCGCGGCGATGCCTCCTTCGAGCGCCCCTATATCGGCGCAAGTTTCGAGCCTGTCACCTCCGACGTTGCCGAAGCACTCGGGCTGAAGACCGTGCGCGGCGCGCTCGTGGTGAGCGTGGTCGAAGGCGGCCCGGCGGAAAAGGCGGGCTTGAAACCCGGCCAGGTCATCACCGCCGTCAATGGCATCCCCGTCGAGCATCCCGATGCCCTGGGGTACCGCCTGTCCACAGCCGGTCTTGGCAAACGGGCCGAACTGACGATCCAGCAGGACGGCGCGCAGGAAACTATGGCGCTTCAACTTGCCTCCGCGCCTGAAACCCGCCCGCGTGATATCCAGCTGATCGAAGGCCGCAGCCCCTTTGCCGGCATCCGTGCCGGCAATCTGTCGCCGCGTCTTGCCTCTGAGCTGAAGATGCCCTCCGACGTAACCGGCGTTGTCGTCACCGAAGTCTTGCGCGGTTCTCCATCCGCCCGGCTCGGCTTTGCACCGCGCGATATTGTCGTCTCGGTCAATGGCGAGGCGATCAATTCGGTTGATGACCTGCAAACCATGGCCGAAAGCGATCCCGGTTTCTGGCGCGTCGAGATCGAGCGTGGCGGTCAGCGCATCCGGCAGATCTTCCGATGAGTGATCTCTTTGCGCCGCAGATGTCGAAGGAAATGGCCGAGCGCCGTCCGCTCGCCGATCGTCTGCGGCCGAAAAGCCTGAGTGAAGTCACGGGCCAGGAGCACCTGACCGGCGAGGATGGCGTGCTCGCCCGCATGATCGCCTCCGGCTCGCTCGGTTCGATGATCTTCTGGGGGCCGCCGGGTACCGGCAAGACCACCGTCGCCCGGCTCCTGTCCGGCGAGGCGGGCCTTGCCTTCGAGCAGATCTCGGCGATCTTTTCCGGCGTCGCCGACCTCAAGAAAGTTTTCGAAAGTGCCCGCCTGCGGCGCATGGAAGGCCGCCAGACGCTGCTCTTCGTCGACGAGATCCACCGTTTCAATCGCGCCCAGCAGGACAGTTTCCTGCCCGTCATGGAGGATGGCACCGTCATTCTGGTCGGTGCCACGACGGAAAATCCGAGCTTCGAACTGAACGCCGCTCTTTTGTCCCGTGCCCGGGTCCTCACCTTCAAGAGCCATGATGCCGAAAGCATCGAGACGCTTTTGATACGCGCCGAGGAAGCCGAAGCCAAGCCGCTGCCACTGGATGCCGATGCCCGTCAGGCCCTCATCCGCATGGCCGATGGTGACGGCCGGGCGTCGCTCACCTTGGCCGAGGAAGTCTGGCGCGCCGCCCGTCCGGATGAGGTCTTCGACACCGAGGGCCTCGGCCGCATCGTCCAGCGCCGCGCGCCCGTCTACGACAAGGGTCAGGACGGCCATTACAATCTGATCTCGGCCCTCCACAAGGCCGTCCGCGGCTCGGATCCGGATGCGGCGCTCTACTATCTCTGCCGCATGTTCGATGCAGGCGAAGATCCGCTTTATCTCGGCCGTCGCCTGGTCCGCATGGCCGTCGAGGACATCGGGCTTGCCGATCCGCAGGCGCTTGTCGTCTGCAATGCCGCCAAGGACGCCTATGACTATCTGGGCTCCCCGGAAGGTGAGCTGGCGTTGGCGCAGGCTTGCGTCTATCTCGCGACGGCCCCGAAGTCGAACGGCGTCTATGTCGCCTACAAGGCCGCCATGCGCGCCGCCAAGGAGCACGGCTCGCTTCTGCCGCCCAAGCATATCCTGAACGCCCCGACCAAGCTGATGAAGGCGGAAGGCTATAACGAAGGCTATCTCTACGACCATGATCAGCCGGACGCCTTTTCCGGCCAGGACTATTTCCCGGAGAAGATGGGCCGCAAGACCTTTTACGATCCGCCGGAGCGTGGCTTCGAGCGGGAGATCAAGAAGCGCCTCGACTGGTGGGCGAAGCTTCGCCGCGAGCGAGGCGGCTGAAACAGACTTGCTTATCGTCATTTCAGCTTAAGCCGAATTTAAGCGCTGTGCTCTAGGCTCCTGGTCGAACAGGGGATCGTGCATGGCGAAAGAGATGGATGGATGGCACATGCAGGGCGCGACCGTCGCGCCGCGTTTTGGCCTGCCGGCCATGGTCAAGCTGTTCTCTATTGTGCTCATCACGCTTTCAGCTCTGTCGCTGCTCTTCATCGGCTATATCGCCTCACGCAAGGCCGACGATATCGCTGCCAAAAAGCAGATCATACTGCTGGAGAATGTGCTGCGCGATCGCCAGAGCCTGCTGGCGCGCGACCAGCTGGGTCTGGCGCGCTGGGATCGCTCGGTCAAATACATCACCCTCAAATTCCACGCCTCCTACGTCATCGAGGAATTCGTCTCTTCGCTCTGGTACGATTTTGGCCATGAGCGCAGTTTCCTGATCGGCCCTGATGGCCGTGTCTTGATGTCGGCCTGGCAGGACGAGGTGGATCTGACCGCCCGCGATCTCAAGCCCGGCGATGACCTGAGGGCAATCGCCGAACTCGCGCTGACCCGCCACCATGCGCATCGCACCACGATCGACGGCGGTTTCGGCCAGCGGCCGGTGCCGGCATCGCAGGTCCATGCCATCGCGGCTTTCGGCTTTGCCGAAGTCGAGGGAGAGGTCATGCTGGCGACCGCCATGGCGATCGTGCCCGATGACGGCGAGGTGGCGCTGCCGGAAGGCGATCCGGTCATCCTGGTTTCCGCCCGTCCGATCGATGCCGATCTGGTGGCGGACCTCAATTCGCAACTCGAATATGAATACCTGCAGTTCAACCGCAATGGCGACGGCTTGCTGACGGTGAAAAGCGCCGATGGTCAGGCACTCGGCAGTTTCGACTTCACGCTGTTCAAGCCGGGTGCCGATATCTGGACCATCGTCGTTCCCGCCGTCGTCTTGCTCTGCGGCCTCATGTTCGCCGCAAGCTTCGTGCTCGGCCGCTATATCGGCCGGCTGTCGGAGCGTCTGGAGGAGAGCGAGTGGCGCAATCGCGAGCTCGCCCATCGGGATGCGCTCTCGGGCCTTGCCAACCGCCTCTGCTTCGACAAGGCGCTGAACGAGGCCGCGGATCGGCTGGCCCATGCGCCGTTTGCGGTGATCGCCTGTGATCTCGACCGCTTCAAGGCCGTCAACGATCTCCATGGCCACGGCGCCGGCGACGAGGTCATCCGCGTGGTGGCCGAGCGGCTCCGCGAGGCCGTTGGTGAAAACGGTCTGGTCGGCCGGGTCGGCGGCGACGAATTCGTCATCCTCGTCCATGCCTTCCGCGACAGGGCGCGCTTGTCGATGCTCGCCCAGTCGACCATCGCCTCGGTCTCCCAGCCCATGACGCTGTCGAACGGAGCCGACGTCGATGTCGGCATCAGCCTTGGCATTGCCACGGCGCCGGAAGACGGCGCTTCGGCCCGTGCCATCATGTCGAACGCCGACCGGGCGCTCTATGCATCCAAGCAAGGTGGCCGCGGCCGCGCCTTCTTTGCCGAGGACCTGCCCCCCGGGGAGGCGGTGCATGCGGCCTGACCTGCGTCGACGCCGCCTGTTGCTGTTGCTCACGGCCTCAACACTGTATTCCGCACCGCTTGCACGCCGGGCGCTCGCCGAGGCCGCGCGGCCCTCACTCGGTGGCACACAGGCGCCAGCATCCGATGCCGGCAAGGGGCTGAAGGTCGTGGTTGTCGGCGCGGGCATGGCCGGCCTTTCTGCCGCCGCAACGCTGGTTGCAGCCGGTGCCGAAGTCGTTGTTCTCGAGGCCCGTGACCGGATCGGTGGCCGAATCTTCACCGACCGCAGCCTCGGTGTGCCGGTCGAGCAGGGTGCCAATTTCATCCACGGTTTCAACGGCAATCCCGTCGCGGCGCTCGCCTCCAAGGCAGGTGGCATGCCCTTCTTTGTCGACGAGGAGCAGTCCTCCGTCCTGCTTTCGGGCGGCGAGGAGCCCGAGGATTTCGAGATCGATGATCTCTGGGAGGAGATCGAGCGCATCGAGGAAAAGGCGGCCGAGGAAGCCGATGGTGATGCCGCACTCTCGCTCCTCGACATCATCGAACTGCTCGACCCTGCACTCTTGCAGGAGCCGATCGGCAAATGGGGCCTCACCGACATGTGGGAGAACGAGCTCGGTGCGCCGCTCTCGGCGATTTCGGCGCTGCATTTCAATGCCGGCGAGGTCTATCCGGGTCCGGACGCCGTGTTGCTCCAGGGCTATGATCTCCTGCCGCGCCATCTTGCCGACGGTCTCGACATCAGGCTGGGCGAGGCGGTCCGCCACATCCGCCATGCGGGAGATGCCGTGACCGTGGAGACCGCAACGGCACGGTTCGAGGCCGACCACTGTGTGGTTGCCGTGCCTCTCGGCGTATTGAAGGCTGGCACCATCACCTTCGATCCGCCGCTGCCGCCGGAACATCAGGCCGCGATTGCCGCCATCGGCTTCGGCAATCTCGCCAAGGTTTCCGTGCTGTTCGACAGGGTCTTCTGGCCGACGGACCTGCATTATCTCGGCTATGCCGGCAAGGAGCGTGGCCGCTTTGCCGACATGCTCAGCCTGGTGCCGATCCACGACGCTCCGGTGCTCACGCTGATGGCGAGCGGCGATTACGCCGACAAGGTGGATGCCATGGACGAGGCGGCCCTGCGCGCCGATGTGACGGCGGTGCTGCGCGAGATGTTCGGGCAGGCGGTGCCGGCACCTGAAGCCATCACCCGCCACGCCTGGTCGACCGACCCTCTGGCGCTGGGGACCTATTCCTATCCTGCCGTCGGGGCGAGGCCTGGGGATCACGATGTCCTGGCGGGACCGGCTTCAGGCCGGCTGCTGCTTGCCGGCGAGCATACCAGCCGCGACCATTTCGGCACGGTGCATGGCGCGCTGGAAAGCGGCCAACGCGCCGCCTTGGCCGTCCTCGAGCGCGGCAGGGGCTGACGGTCAAGGTTTGGCGGAAGGGGATGGAGGCCTTAGGAGGCCTTCTGCTTCGGCTGCACGGCAGGGGCCGCGATCATCTTGACCTTGGATTCGGCCAGTCCGTGATGGCCCTCCATGTCGACGATCAAGTGCCAGTGGCCACTCTCGGGAATGACGATATTGATCGGCGATTTCTTCGCCACGCCACCGAGGAACTTGAAGTCCAGCGTTTCCTTGAACCGCTGGAAATTTGTCGGCGTCATTAGCCGCACATTGTTCACGGCCGACAGCGTCACCTCGATGATCGTTCCGGCGCGCTGTTCTTTCAGGTCGTAATGGGTGAAGCGGAAGGTCGGTTTGGACATTTCGCTTGGGTCTCCGTCCAGTCTTTTAATCTATCATAATGTACCGCAAGGCCGTTAAGGAAGCGTTGGCCGGGCGGTGCCGAAGGACGGGGCAGGGCGGACTTTTTTGGGACGCGGGGTTCATCGGAATGAAAGGTGCCATCCGAACGAAAACAGGGCCGGCGTGGCTGGCCCTGTGAGTTGCAGCCTGAAATGGGGCTGCAATCCGGAAGATGGCTTCAATCAGCGATGACCGCCGATATTGGCTTCTGCCCGCGTCTCGCCGACCTGCATGGCCTTCGCGAAGGGGACGATCTGCCAGAGGGCCGACAGGCCGACCAGAACGTAAACGATCGTGGCAAGTGCTGTATCCTGACCGCCGAACAGGGTGGCGACGAGGTCGAAATCGGCCAGCCCGACGAGCAGCCAGTTGACGCCGCCGACGATGACGAGCAGCAGGGTGACGAGGTTGAGTGCGCGCATGATGTTCTCTCCTTGGCTGTTGTAAGGGGCTAACAGTTTCAATTGCAATTGGTTCCGGTGTCCTGCTTCTCGCCCCACGGGGCCCACGGGGACTGCGGGCGGTTGAACGCCCTCATGCTGAGGTGCCCGCGTGAAGCGCGGGCCTCGAAGCATTCCTCTGCATTGATGTACGGCGGCCTCGCCCTTCGAGGCCCTGATGTGTCGGGCACCTCAGGGTGAGGGTGATCTGTCGATTTCAAAAACCCCAAGCTTCGCCGCCGGTCGGGATCAACTCCCTCCGGGTGGTTTGAAACTTGTCCTCGGGCTTGACCCGAGGGATCGGACGAGGCGCCAGAAGCAACCTGTCTAAGTAATGTATGTGGCTCCTTCCGGCGCCTCGTTCGGCGTCTATTCCCACTGCATGCGTCTCTCTGGCAAGGCGGCGACGGTCTCGTCATCCTCGGGCTTGACCCGAGGACCGAGGATGACCGGGCGTAGGGTCCGGCTTTGACAGAGTCCTCCGAAGAGTGTTCTGCCAGAGCCTGGCCGGTGGCCCGGGAGGTTCCCGCCGGATGGTGCACCATTCCGACCGGGACCCTCGCCCGGGGGATGGGGGCTCCGGTCATTGGCGACCTCGGCCGATCATCCCCGCCGTTTTATCCGCCCCGCCGTCTGGTCAAGTTCGCGACGGCGTGGGCGCCTTGTCTGTGTGCCTCTGAGGCACGTCCTTCCGATCGGGGTATCCGGCGTCGGGGCATCCGACCCCTTCACCTTCGTTACCAGCCCCACGTCCAGAGGGAGACCGTTGCAGCGGGCCGGGGATTCGTGCCTGCGAAAGCCCATCACCCCGGCGCCGGCCCCGCCTCGCCTGACATCGCATCGTCAGGTGTATCCGAGGGCGGGACTGGGACTAGGGTAAAGGGGTGGAAATGGGCGGGGATGAAAAAACTTTGTTTTGTTGATTTTGTTGGAGGATTTTCGGAAGTCGTCCCCCTTTTTTTCGGGAAGTGGGGGGCTGACGTGACCGGCTGGCCTGAAAGGCTTGTGTCTGGATCCTCGGGTCATCCTCGGGTTAAACCCGAGGACGAGGATGACGACCTTCAGGGAGGCGCAAGTATTCTCCTCCGGCGTTAGGCGATTGAAACGGTAGAGGAGGATAGCTCCCCCACACTCCGTCATTCTCGGGCTTGACCCGAGGATCCAGTCACAAGCACACTGCACGCATGGCGGGATATGTCTACATCGTCACCAACCACAAACGCGGCACCCTCTATATCGGTGTGACATCCGATCTGGAGCGGCGGATTTACGAGCATCGGGAAGGTCAGACGCCAGGCTTCGCGTCCAAGTATGGCTGCCGGCAACTGGTCTGGTACGAAGAGCACGACCGTATCGGCACGGCGATCCAGCGGGAGAAGTTGCTGAAGCGCTGGTATCGGCAATGGAAGATCGAGTTGATCGAGGGGTTCAATCCCGACTGGCGGGATCTGTATTACGAGTTGTGAGGGTGAGCTTGCCGCGGTCGTTGAACGGCTTGTGTCTGGATCCTCGGGTCAAGCCCGAGGATGACGGAGTATGGGGGAGTGGAAGGGTATTCTCCGCAGGCCTTGTGCGATGAAGACGGGTAGGGAAGGATACCCAGCAGCTAGCGTTACGAGTTGATGTTAGGGTTCCGGTGGCACTTGTGCCAGTCGCTGCCGCTGAAGGGCTTGTGTTTGGATCCTCGGGTCAAGCCCGAGGATGACGACCTTAGGGGTGTGGCTAGGTATTCTCCTCAGGCCTCGTGCGATGAAGACGGTGGAGGAGGATACCCGCAGCCTCCCCACACTCCGTCATCCTCGGGCTTGACCCGAGGATCCAGACGCAAGCCTAGACCTTCGCCGATCAGGGCCAAACCTCAGATTTCGCAAGAGAGGGGCTCGGTGAGGCGGGTGGCAACGGAACCGCGCCCCTCTCCAGGAAAATCTGAAGTTTAGGCCGCTTGCGCTGGCCTAAGCCTTCGATTTTCCGGCCTCCCCCGCATGGGGAGGTGGGGTCCCCTCAGATGCTATTCCGAAGGACCCTTCCGGATGACTTCTTTCTCTTCAACACTCGCGGTTACGCGTGCTAATCTGTCTTGCCGCTTTTGGCGGGCAATGTACCAATCGTCGAACAAGTTCTCCACGAGACTGAGTAGCAGTTCTGCTTCATCCGGTTCGACATCGACGATCACGTTAATGTCTTTCTCCATATGAGCACCGATATTGCCAATCTTACGGATCGCTTCAATGGCTTCGAAGCTCTCTTCAGATACGCCCCTGGGGGCATGTCCTTCATCGAATTGCTTCTTGAGGTCGTTGATTTCCTGATGGAGGGTCGGCTTTGTAATGCCGCAAAAATCTCTAAGCATGCCTTGCAAGCAACGTCTTGCAAGGGTCGCTGATGCTTTCGGGCTCAGATTTGAAATCCGGCAAGCTTCGGAATAGTCATTGGCAATTGGCGCGGGAATACACTGTGGCAGCGCGCGCGCACGGCTCTCCGGCTTTATTGGTACGGTTAGTGTCGCTCTGCTAAGTATGTAGTCATGAGTGAACTGGCTTTGAGTCAGCTTTCCATAAGAAACATCGATTGTTACGTTCTTGCACGAGGTATTAGAGCATCCGATTGACGTGATTTTCACGCCAACACAGTTTCCATCGGCTGTATCTCCGACATTAAGGCGTACTGTGGAGGCATCGAACTTGGCGCTGACCACGGTTTGATGATTTGAACAGTAAGGACACGTCCAGTTGAATTCATTCATTGGCTGACCTCATCATCGCAACAAAAGGCCCGAGGTTTCCCCCGGGCCGAAATCTCGTTCAATTCTCAGCTAATCAGCTGCACCCGCTCGTCGCGCCACACGTGTCGCACTTCTCGCAGGTGCCGTTCCGCACCATCGTGAAGTTCTGGCATTCCGAGCACATGTTGCCCGTATACCCCTGCGCGATCGAGCGCATGCGGCGGGAGGCCTCGAGCTTCTTGGCGTCGGCCTTGGCAGCTGCCGCCTCATCCGCCGCAGCGTCGGTGAAGACGCTTTCGGAGGCGATCTCCTCGGCCAGTTCCACGGCGCGCTCCTCGTAGTCGCGCTTGAAGGAAACGACTTCAGAGGTTGCAACAGCGGTCGTCACTTCGAGCTTGCGGGCGGTGGCGCCCGAAGAGGAGAAGGCGGTGACGGTGGCAGACGCCTTGGCGGGGAGGGCGGTGGCGGCACCCTTGGGCTCGCTGCCCGCCGCTGCCGGCATGTGGCTGGAGACGAGCGTCGGCTTGTAACCGCGGGTCAGGCCCTTGGAGACGACGTCTGCCTTGCCTTCCTTCATGCCGCGGCCAAGTGCCGTGGTCGAGAAGTCAGAGGTGTCGACATGGGCGAGATCGTGGCGACCGAGATAGGAGATCGCCAGCTCGCGGAAGACGTAGTCGAGGATCGACGTCGCATTCTTGATCGCGTCGTTGCCGGTGACCATGCCGGCCGGCTCGAACTTGGTGAAGGTGAAGGCGTCGACATATTCCTCGAGCGGCACGCCATATTGCAGGCCGAGCGAGACGGAGATGGCGAAGTTGTTGATGAAGGCGCGAAGGGCCGAGCCTTCCTTGTTCATGTCAAGGAAGATTTCGCCGAGACGGCCGTCGTCATATTCGCCGGTGCGCAGGAAGATGGTGTGACCACCGATCTTGGCCTTCTGGGTGTAACCCTTGCGGCGGGTCGGCAGCTTTTCCTGCTCGCGCACGACACGATCGACGATACGCTCGACGATGCGTTCCGTGATGGTGACCGCCTGGGCCGCCATCGGCTGCTGGAGCAGTTCGTCGACGCCGTCCTCGTCATCCTCGTCCTCGATCAGCGAGGCATTGAGCGGCTGGGAGAGCTTCGAGCCGTCGCGGTAAAGCGCGTTGGCCTTCAGTGCCAGCTTCCAGGACAGCATGTAGGCGGAGCCGCAATCTTCGACGGTGGCTTCGTTCGGCATGTTGATCGTCTTGGAGATCGCGCCCGAGATGAACGGCTGGGCAGCCGCCATCATGCGGATGTGGGATTCGACCGAGAGATAACGCTTGCCGATCTTGCCGCAGGGGTTGGCGCAATCGAAGACGGGCAGGTGCTCCTTCTTGAGGAAGGGGGCGCCTTCCAGCGTCATCGCACCGCAGACATGGATGTTGGCGGCCTCGATGTCCTTCTTCGAGAAGCCCATGTGGTCGAGCAGGTTGAAGCTCATGTCGGCGAGCTGCTCGTCGGAGACCTTGAGGGTCTCTTTCAGGAAGTCAGCGCCGAGCGTCCACTGGTTGAAGACGAACTTGATGTCGAAGGCGGCCTTCAGCGCGCCGTTGACGGCTTCGATCTTCTCGTCGGTGAAGCCCTTGGCCTTGAGCGTCGAGGGATTGATGCCCGGCGCCTGGTTCAGGTTGCCATGGCCGACGGCATAGGCGTCGATTTCGGCGATCTGGCTTTCCGAATAGCCGAGCGAGCGCAGCGCTTCCGGAACGGCAGCGTTGATGATCTTGAAGTAACCGCCACCGGCGAGCTTCTTGAACTTGACCAGCGCAAAGTCGGGCTCGATGCCGGTCGTGTCGCAGTCCATGACGAGACCGATCGTGCCTGTGGGCGCGATGACCGAGACCTGGGCATTGCGGTAGCCATGCTTTTCGCCGAGCGCCAAAGCCTTGTCCCAGGCAGCCGTGGCATGGGCGATCAGGGCCGGATCCGTGCATTCGGCATGGACGAGCGGGACTGGGTTGACCGAGAGGCCTTCATAGCCGTCCGACAGGCCGAGTGCTGCGCGGCGATGGTTGCGGATGACGCGCAGCATGTTGTCGCGGTTCGGCGCAAAGCCCGGGAAGGGGCCGAGTTCCGAGGCGATTTCGGCTGACGTCGCATAGGAGACGCCGGTCATGATGGCGGTGAGCGCACCGGCGATGGCACGGCCTTCGGCGCTATCATACGGGATGCCCGAGGACATCAGCAGGCCGCCGATGTTTGCGTAGCCGAGGCCGAGCGTGCGGTATTCATAGGAGCGTTCGGCGATCTGGCGCGACGGGAACTGCGCCATCATCACGGAGACTTCGAGAACGACGGTCCACAGACGAACGGCATGTTCGTAGTCGGCGATGTCGATGTTCTTGGTCTTCTGATCCTTGAAGCGGAGCAGGTTCAGCGAAGCCAGGTTGCAGGCCGTGTCATCGAGGAACATGTATTCCGAGCACGGGTTCGACGCGCGGATCGGGCCCGCTGCCGGCGAGGTGTGCCAGTCATTCATCGTCGTGTTGAAGTGCAGGCCAGGATCTGCCGATGCCCAGGCGGCATAGGAGATCTTGTCCCAGAGGTCGCGGGCCTTCAGCGTCTTCATCACCTTGCCGTCCTTGCGGGCGGTCAGGTTCCAGTCGCCATCATTCTCGACGGCGCGTAGGAAGTCGTCCTTCAGCGAGACCGAGTTGTTGGAGTTCTGGCCGGAGACCGTGAGATAGGCTTCCGAATCCCAGTCCGTGTCATAGGTCTTGAAGTCGAGATCCTTGTAGCCCTGCTGGGCGAACTGGATGACGCGCTTGATGTAGTTTTCCGGAACCTGGTCCTTCTTCGCGGCCTTGATTTCGCGCTTGAGGGCAGGGTTCTCGTTCGGGTCGAAGCAGGCGCCGTTGTCAGCCTCGCAGTTGACGCAGGCCTTCATGATCGCCTTCAGATGCTTGGCGACGACCTTGGAACCGGTGACGAGGGCGGCAACCTTCTGCTCTTCCTTCACCTTCCAGTCGATATAGGCTTCGATATCCGGATGGTCGATGTCGACGACGACCATCTTGGCCGCACGACGCGTGGTGCCGCCAGACTTGATGGCGCCCGCTGCACGGTCGCCGATCTTCAGGAAGGACATGAGGCCGGACGAGCGACCGCCGCCGGACAGCTTTTCGCCTTCGCCGCGCAGATAGGAGAAGTTGGAGCCGGTGCCGGAGCCGTACTTGAACAGACGGGCTTCGCGGACCCAGAGGTCCATGATGCCGCCCTCGTTGACGAGATCGTCCTCGACGGACTGGATGAAGCAGGCATGCGGCTGCGGGTGCTCATAGGCCGACTTCGACTTGACGAGCTTGCCGGTGAAGGGGTCGACATAGAAATGGCCCTGGCCGGGGCCGTCGATGCCATAGGCCCAGTGCAGGCCGGTGTTGAACCACTGCGGCGAATTCGGTGCGACGCGCTGGGTGGCGAGCATATAGGCGAGCTCGTCCTTGAAGGCGGCAGCATCTTCTTCGGATGAGAAATATTTGCCCTTCCAGCCCCAATAGGCCCAGGTGCCGGCCAGGCGATCGAAGACCTGGCGAGCATCGGTTTCCGAGCCATAACGCTCGTTCTCGGGGAGGGCAGCGAGTGCCTTTTCATCGGCAACCGAGCGCCAGAGGAAGGAAGGAACATCGTTCTCCTCAACCTTCTTCAGCACCTTCGGCACGCCGGCCTTGCGGAAATACTTCTGGGCGAGAATGTCCGCCGCCACCTGGCTGAACTGGGCGGGGACGTCGATGTCGGCAAGACGAAATACGATTGAGCCGTCGGGGTTCTTGATTTCGCTGATGGCCTTGCGGAACTCGATCTCCGCGTAAGCGGACTGTCCCGGTTTGGTGAAGCGACGTTCAATGCGCATCTGCCTGTGTCCCTCGATCTAGGGCGCCGGAAATCGGCGCGAGAAATTTCGTTCGGTCGCACGATGGGTCGCGCAGCCGTTCACTGGTTCGTCCGTCAGGTGATTCATCCGGAGATGAGTGCACCCTCTATCTTGTGGTGATGGTGGCTGCAAATACTAAATATAGTTTTACCACACAATTGCCGCCAGACCCAGACCCCCTGTCCGGCGGTCAAAAATCGCACAAATTTCCTGCCGTGGAGGGCGCCGTCAGAACGCCGTTCCACCTCAAAGAAAGCCGCCACAATGTTTGATGAAACCCGGCCTCGTTAATGCCCGGTCCAGTCGCCGCCGCAACAGGGTCCATTAACATCGTCCCGACTGATTCCGTCAAGGGGTGGTCTGTGAAGGAAATGTTAACGCTATATCTTGTGGTGTTGGATTGTGGATAACGGGCAAAAGAGCGAAGTCACGGGAATGAAAGGGCTTTCTCGGACGATGTGATGCAAGCGGCCCCGCATGTCGCTCCGTCAACCAGATGTCACGGGATAAAATTCGTGCCGAAATGAGCCGCCGGGGCAAACGGCGCCCCGCATTTGGGGGCTTTCGCGAAAGGCTGCACCTGTTGCTCAAAAACCTGGGGATTAGGCCTGCCAAGAATTTGCTCATTGACACGCTGCATCGCCCGCCCCGTCCGCGCCCCGCGGGGAGTGGCCTAAAAATCATCTGCGTCTTTCCTGTATTGCGCAGCAACGAAATTGCAACATGTGACGCGTAGAAGAGGTGCAGACGTATGGAATGAGCTCCATGCCCGGCCGGTCAGGGCCGCCTGCCAGGATGGCGGGTTCGCACGGAGTGAGATTTTCCATGAGTATTGCCAATCTTTCCATTCTGAAGAAGGTCAGCCTTGTCGTCGTCCTGATGGGCGTGGCGGCTGCCGCGATTGCAGCCGTCGGCGCAAGCGGTCTCTCCTCGCTGGGCGCGGCCCTCAAGGATACCGGCGCCCGCGAGGAGGTGGCCCGCGAGGCCATGGACCTGCGCGTCGACATCATCGCCATTTCGCGCATGACCTACCAACTGGCGCTGGCGCCTGAAAAGGCCGCAGATTTCGCGGCCGAAACCGACAAGCGTGCCGCCGAGATGCTCGCACGCCTGCCGAAGATCGCGACCACCGCGAGCCCGGCCGAAGCCCAGATCCTCGATCGCACCAAGCAGGCGCTGGATGCCTATTTCAACCAGATCCGCGCCATGGTGGCCGTCGCCGCCACGCCGGCTGGTCAGGATCTCGCCGTCATGAAGGCCGAGCTCGCCAAGGCGCTCGAGGCGCAGAAGACAGTGACATCAGTCGTCAAGGAATATTCGACCTCGTCGGCCGAGAGCCTGACAGGTTCGCGTGAAAACGCGCTGGCCGCCTCTGGCTTCACCATGCTGGTCCAGATCGTCACCGCCGCCGTCTGCATTCTCGCAGGCGTCGCGATCAGCTTCCTGCTTGCCCGCCGCGGCATCGTCAACCCGATCCGCAGCCTGACCGCCGTCATGACGGAAATGGCCTCCGGCAAGCTCGGCAACGCGATTGCCGGTACCGAGCGCAAGGATGAGATCGGCGAGATGGCGCGTGCGCTCGAAGTCTTCCGAACCAATGAAGCGCAGATGCGTGCCATGGAAGCGCAGGAAGCGGCCCTCCACGCCCAGAGCCGTGACCTGCAAACCTCGATCAGCGATATCGTCGCCGCTGCTGCTGCCGGCGACTTCTCAAAGCGCATCTCCAAGACCTATGAGGATGCGGACCTGCAGCGCTTTGCAGCCTCGGTCAACGAGCTGGTCGAAAGCGTCGATCGCGGCGTGACCGAAGTGCGCCGCGTCATTGCAGCGCTTGCCGATGCTGACCTCACGCATGACATGCAGGGCCAGTTCCAGGGCGCCTTTGCCGAACTGCAGGGCAACGTCAACCAGACCATGGCCGTTCTGCGCCAGACCATGCAGAACATCCTGAGCGCTGCTGGCACCATCACCGGCAATTCCGGCGAGCTGTCGTCGGCCGCCAACCAGCTCGCCCGCCGCACCGAGCAGCAGGCTGCTTCGCTGGAAGAGACCGCCGCAGCGCTTGAGGAAATCACCACAACGGTCAAGACCTCGACCCAGCGCGCCAAGGAAGCCTCGCACATGGTCGACGAGACCAAGTCGAGCGCTGGCAAGTCGGGCGATATCGTTCGCAACGCGATCGACGCCATGGGCCGCATCGAGCAGTCCTCGCAGAAGATCAGCCAGATCATCTCCGTGATCGACGAGATCGCCTTCCAGACCAACCTCTTGGCGCTGAACGCAGGCGTCGAAGCTGCGCGCGCCGGTGAAGCCGGTCGTGGTTTCGCCGTCGTCGCTCAGGAAGTGCGTGAACTGGCCCAGCGCTCGGCGAATGCTGCGAAGGAGATCAAGACCCTGATCAACACCTCGGCCGAGGAAGTGAAGGGCGGCGTGTCGCTCGTTCTGTCCACCGGCGAGGCGCTGAAGGAAATCGAATCGCTGGTCAACCGCGTCAACGATCACGTCGTGACGATTGCCCGTGCTGCCGAAGAGCAGTCGGCAGCGCTCGGCGAGATCAACACCTCGGTCAACCACATGGACCAGATGACCCAGCAGAACGCCGCCATGGTCGAAGAGACAACGGCGGCCAGCCAGGTTCTCGCCAGCGAAGCCCGCCAGCTGCAGGCGCAGCTCGCCCGCTTCAAGCTGGAAGGTGGCGCATCGGCCGGCTCGGCCGGCTATCGCACGGCCGCCTGAGAAACTTCGGGAAATTGCTAACTAGTTAAATACAGAGGCGCCGCAGCGATGCGGCGCTTCTTTCGTTTGTGTGATGGAACGGGCAGTCTTGGCGTGCATTGAGGCCTGCATTGCGCCTTGGCACTGGCCTTGAGGCGAGACATCGGAACGAAGGAGACGGGATCATGCATCTGTTGCTGTTGGGCGCCACCGGACTTGTCGGCAGTCATGTCCTCAACCTGGCGCTCGCCGACCCACGCGTATCGGCGGTAACCGCCCCGACCCGCCGGCCGCTGCCGGAACGAGCTGGCCTTTCGGCGCCGGTGGTGGATTTCGACAATCTTCCGCAGGATCCGTCGATCTGGGCCGTCGATGCGGTGATCTGTGCTCTCGGCACAACGCTGAAGACGGCCGGATCACGCGAGCGCTTCCGTCAGGTCGACCACGACTATCCTCTGGAGATTGCAAGGCTGGCAAAGGCCCATGGCGCGCGGACCTTCGTTCTCAATTCGGCAAAGGGAGCGGATGTGACGTCGCTCTTTTTCTACAGTCGGGTCAAGGGAGAGACGGAGCGTGATATCCTTCAGCTCGGCTTCGAACGGACCGTGCTGGTTCGTCCCGGGCTCATCGATGGTCCGCGCCCCGAGCGGCGGCCTATGGAGCATTGGGCGGGCAGGGTGCTTTCGATTCTGGATCCGATCCTGCCGCCCTCCATCAAGCCGAACCCGCCGGACGCGATCGCCCGTGCCATGCTCGATGCCGCCGTGTCGACGACATCGGGGGTGACCATCGTGCCGTCACAGGCTCTGCTGTGACGGCACGCGTAACACCTTCTCAAAGGTCAGTTCGTGCCACCGATCGGTAGATGACGGCGCAGGTCGTCGGCTTCGGGTGCATTGATGTGCCGGTAGCGGGCCTCCACGAAGTTGTAGACACCGAAGGCGGCGAGGCCGACTGCGACCACGGCATAGATGATGCCGCCGAAGGGCAGGCTCTGCACCCAGGCCAGAGCGTCGGCCATGCCGCCGGCCTGGTCAGGATCAACAGTGAAAGCGGCATAGAGGAAGAAGACCCCGATGATGCCGAAGACCAGGCCGCGCGCGACGAGCCCGTAGATCGAAATCAGCACGGCCGGCGAGTTCTTCTCTGCGTCGAGGTCGAGATAGCGGCCGAACTTGCGTTTGATCCCCTTCATGGCCGTGACGATACCGCCGATGACAAAGCCGATGCCGATGATACCGGCGAGATAGCGACCGAAGGGCTGGGCCATTACCCAGGCGGCAAGGCCTTCCTCGCCGCCGGAGCCACCGCCGCCGGGCATCTGCAGCGCCATCAACAGGCTTGTCATCGCAAGACCCGCATAGGTAATCGCGCTGCCGAACAGGGCGGCGCGGATCGCATAGCCCTTCATGTCGTCGTCCTGTCCGTCGGCATTGGCGAGCGACTGGGCGAGACGCCAGACGACGAAGCCCGCAAGGCCAAGGCCGATGAGGCCGATCCAGATCCGTCCGAATGGCTGCTGCAGGATTGTCTCCAGCGCCGAATTGGTGTCCGGCTTCGACCCGGCGAAGCTCGAAAACAGAGCGATAGCTGCAATCATCAGAAATACGATGCCACGGGCGCCATAACCGGCCCGTGCCATCAGTTGAAATTTCGACCGCGTGTTCATGGAAATCCTCTCCTGCTGTGAGGAAGAAACGGAGGAGGGGAGGCAGGGTTCCTTGCCTTCTTGCGTCAGCCAACCGGACGGTCATCGGAACCAAGGGATAATCGACGGGTTACCTGCTGAGGTAACGACAAGGGAGACACTGATGGCGACGGAGCCAAGCGAAAACGGCGAAGGCACGGAGGTGCTACGGACCACCGATTACTCCGCCCAGTCAGACAGTGGCGCAAAGCCCGGCTTTGCGCTCTCGGCCTGGTCACTCGTCATCGGCGGCGGCTTCATCCTGCTGTTTGTCGCTGGGCTGCTACTCTTCTAGAGCTCCCAGATCATCCGTCATTAAACCAAGAGGTTGACAATCGAGTGATGTCCGCAGATATTCAACCACATGGTTGATATTGCGCAAAACCCCTTGGACATGATCTTTCACGCGCTGGGCGACGAAACGCGTCGGCGCATGCTGGCGGCCCTGTCGCAAGGAGAAAGGAGCGTCGGCGAACTGGCCGAGCCTTTTTCCATGTCGCTGGCCGCCGCCTCCAAACACATCAAGGTCCTGGAAGCCGCCGGCCTCATCCGCCGCGAGATCCGGGGCCGCACCCATCTCTGCCGATTGGATCCGGGACCGCTCGCCGGTGCCCACCAGTGGCTGAGCGCCTACGAGCACTTCTGGACCGGCCGGCTGGATGTCCTCGAACGGCTCCTTCACGCGGAGGATGCCGCATTTCCCCGACAGAAACCTGATGGAGAATGACGATGACGGAAAGACTGGACATAAATCCCTATGGCCGACTGACCGAGCCCGCAACGCTGGTGATCGAACGGCTGTTGCCCGGACCCGCTTCGCGAATCTGGTCATACCTGACCGATGGCGAGATGCGGCGCAAATGGCTGGCGGCAGGCGCGATGGAAGCAAAGGCGGGTTCGACCTTTGAATTGGTATGGCGCAACGAGGAACTGACGGACCCGCCCGGGCATAGGCCGGAAGGGTTCAGTGAGGAGATGCGGATGACGAGCCGCGTGCTCGAGGTGCAGACGGAGAAACGCCTCGTTTTCACCTGGGGCGAGAGTGGTGAGGTCGCCTTCGATCTGCAGGCGGACGGGGATGAGGTGCTCCTGACGATCACCCATCGCCGCATTTCTGATCGTGCCAATCTGCTCATGGTCGGTGCCGGCTGGCACATGCATATCGACATTCTCAAGGCCAAGCTCGACGGCACGCGGGCGGAACCGTTCTGGGATGGCTGGCTCAAGCTCAAGGGCGAATACGATCGGCGTTTGCCAGCCTGACCACAGAAGTGAGCTCAACCAAATCGAAAGCCCTCCGCCTTATCGGCAGAGGGCTTTCTGGTCTTTCGAAGCCGCAAAAGGTCAGGGCTGTGCAGGCGCTGGCGTTGCATCCTGGACAGCACCCTCCGGTCCCGTTGCCGGGACATCCGTCTGTGGCGGGGTCGGGGCTGCGAGCGTGCCATCGCCAGTATTGGCCGGCGCATCCGGGGTTGGTGCTACCGCCGGATCTTCTAAGGTCGGCGGCGTGGAGGACGGCGTTGTGGCGTCCGGCGCAGGGGTGTCGCTGGCTGGTGTGCCCTCGGCCGGTGCGTTCGCCGGAGGCGTGCCTTCCAAGGCTTCCGCCGCGGCAGCCTGTTCAGCAGCAACCGGGGAGCCCGGCGGCATTTCGTCCGTGCCGAGTGGTTCGGCAAGCGCCGTCGCATTCTGCGCCGCGACCCGCCAGACCGTATTGCCGGCATCGTCGGCGACAAGCAGGGCGCCGGTGCCATCGAAGCCGAGGCCGACGGGGCGGCCGCGCGCCTGTTCCTCGCCATTGAGGAAGCCGGTCACGACATCACGCGCCTCGCCTGCGGGTGCGCCGTTCTCGAAGGGCACGTAAAGCACCTTGTAACCGTTGAACTGGTCGCGGTTCCAGCTGCCGCGATTGCCGACAAAGGCGCCGTTGGCAAAATCCTCAGGCATGGCCATGCCCATGGAGAAGGCGAGACCGAGCGCGGCGACATGGCTCGAGAGCGCATAGTCCGGCTTGATCGCCTGCTCGACCATGTCAGGCCGTGGCGGATGCAGGCGCGGATCGACATGCTGACCATAATAGCTCCACGGCCAGCCGTAAAAGCCGCGGTCCTGCACCGAGGTCATGTAGTCGGGCACGAGATTGGGGCCGAGTTCGTCGCGCTCGTTGACGACGGTCCAGAGCGCGCCGCTCTCCGGATTGATCGTCAGGCCGTTCGGATTGCGCAGGCCTGATGCATAGACGCGCGAGGCACCGGTTTCCCGGTCGATCTGCCAGATCGCGGCGCGGCCTTTCTCGGCCTCCAGACCGCGTTCGCCGGCATTCGAGTTCGAGCCGACCGAGGCGTAGAGGAAACGACCGTCGGGGCTGAGCGCCAGATCCTTGGTCCAGTGGTGATTGATCGGGCCACCCGGCAAGGGGCTGAGCACGCGCGGTGGCGTGGTGATCGCGTTCTGCCCGAGTTGGTAGTCGTAAGCGAGCACCGCGTCGGCGGCCGCGACATAAAGCGTGTCGTCGGCGAAGGCGAGGCCGAAGGGCGAATTGAGATCGGTGAGCAGATCGTGCCGTTCATCGACTGTGCCGTCGCGGTCCGTGTCGCGCAGCAGGGTGATGAGGTTGGTCGGCTTGTCGCCGCCACCGCCACCCGATGCCATCGACATGATGAAGCCGCGAATGACGTCCTTCGGTCGCTCGACCGGCTTGCCGGGAGGTGCCTTGCTCTGCACGACAAGCACATCGCCATTCGGCAGCGTGTGCACCGTGCGCGGATTGACGAGATCTTTCGCATAGGCCGTGATCGTGAAGCCGTCGATGACGTCGGGTGTTTCGTCCGCACCCCAGCCAATGACCTCCGCGACCTTGAGGTCGGGCACAAGCGACTGGCTCGGTTCGGGCAGGACGGGGTCGGGGCCGATCTGGCTGGTGACGTCAAAATTGCCGTTGTCGTCGCTGCAGCCGGCAAGCGCCAGCGCCAGGACGGCGGTCGAGGCGAGGGCGGCGTGACGGAGCGTGAAGGTGGTGCGGGTCATGGTGTTCTCCAGGCGTCGGCGCTGCGCTGTTCGGCGGTGAGGTAGACGCAGGCGATCATCGCGATCACGGTGATCAGGGATGCGGCAAGACCGTAAGGTACGATCGCCGTCCAGCCGTCGCCGGCGTGAATGAAGCTGTTGATGAAGGCGAGCACCAGAACCGCGAGATAGGCCAGCACTGCAGGCCAGCTCGGGCGCAGGGCACGAGTTGCCGGGCGGGCGAGATCGACGAGGCCGGCCAGGATGGACAAGCCGCCGAAGATCAGGCCGAAAAACAAGAGCCAGTCGGAGAAGTTGCTCCACATCAGATGTGACGTCCGCCAGTAGAGGATGTCGGTGATCAGCGTCAGCGTGAAGCAGACGAAGGGGAAGGGGACGAATAGCGCCGAAGCCGGATAGGCGTTCGAGGCTGTCGGCGGCGAGTGGAAGGTGGCCATCAGTTGCTCTCTACCGTTGGGAGTGGAACATGAGAGCCATACGGCCGAGCGGCCGAATTGTTCCGTCCCATCACCACGCGTGCGCAACAAGCGAGGCGGCTGGCCGAGATATTGGAGGGTAGGAGGGCTTTTGCCGGCCAAGAAAAAACCCGCCTGCGGTGACAGGCGGGTTTGATGCTGGCGGCGGGGCTTGGATCAGCCCTTCGAGCCCTTGGCGATCGGCTCCTGATAGGTGAAGCCCATGTCCCAGGGGAAATAGATCCAGGTGTCCTGGGACACTTCGGTAACGAAGGTGTCGATGGTCGGCACGCCCTTCGGCTTGGCATAGACGCAGGCGAAATGCGCCTTCGGCATCATTTCGCGCACTTCAAGTGCGGTCTTGCCGGTGTCTGTCAGATCGTCGACCACGAGCACGCCTTCGCCGCCATTGACCATCAGCTCGGCGGTGATGCCCTTCAGGAGGTTCATTTCGCCCTGGTTGACGTAGTCATGGTAGGAGGCGATGCAGACCGTCTCGATCAGGCGGATGTTGAGTTCGCGCGAGATGATCGCCGCGGGTACCAGGCCGCCGCGGGTGATGCAGACGATGGCGCGGAAGTCCTGGCCGAGGCCGGCGAGGCGCCAGGCGAGCGCACGCGCATCGCGGTGGAACTGATCCCAGGAAACGGGAAAGGCTTTATCGGGGAGAGACATGCACGGGGCTCCGCTGGCTGGATGATATCGTCCGCGCCGGATTGCGGCGCCGTCGACCGGATCCTTTCAGGCGGACCGTCTTGCGCGGTCCCGAAACGCGTTTCGCGCGGCAGATACCGCGCGAACCTCGTCCCCTCAAAGGGTTCCAGTCTTTGGCCGTTGCTATTAGCGGGAATCCGAAGCCTCTGGCAAGGCCTCGCGTTCCCGCCCGGTCAGCCGATCAATCAGCGCGACAGAAGCGTCAGTGCCGTCATCGAATCGAGCAGCGTGCGGGTGACGCCGCCGAACAGCATTTCCCACCAGCGTTTGTTGCCATAGGCGCCCATGACCAGGAGATCGATGGAGCTGTCCGACAGCCGGTTCTCGATGGCGATCGCCGGGTCGAGGCCGGTCTTTTCCGACGCCGTGACCGTGACCTTGATTCCATGACGGGCAAGCGAAGCGGCGATCTCGGCGCCGGCGATTGCGCCGGTCTGTGTGGAGGTGTCGGAGGCGTCGACGGTGAAGATCTCGACCTCTTCCGCCGCCATCAGGAAGGGCAGGGCATCGAAGGTGGCGCGGGCCGCCTCGCGCGAGCCGTTCCAGGCAACGAGCACCCGGCGGATCGGCTTCGGCGCCTTCAGGATATGCGGGATGAGCAGTACCGGCCGCCCGCTTTCGAACAGGAAGCTTTCGAGTTCCGAGCGGGTCTCCGACAGCATACCCGCTTCACCCTGGGCGGCGATGACGAGATCGACGCTGCGCGCACTGTCGATCAGGGCGGCGGAATTGAAGCCCGAGGATGTGACGAAGCTGCGCCATTCATGGGAGAAGCCTTCGCGGTTGCCGATCTCGCGGAAGATCCGCTCCACGCTTTCCGTCTCCTGATGCGCCATGTCCTGCAGCGCCTGCACGGTCGCAGGGTCCGGTATTTCCATCGGCGCGACCAGCGGCACCATGGCCACGGCCTCCGCATGGGCGCCGATCACATGCGATTGAAACTGGTTGGCAATGGCGACGGCAAAATCCGTCACCTGTTGCGTGGTTTTGGGTGTGTCCAATATGGCAAGAAGTGTGCGGTAACCCATGGTCGTCTCCTCTTGCGGCCCTTATTTAATGTCCGCATGAGATAACTATGGGTTCCATCACCAGGTTCCGCCTTGACCGAGGTCAAGTCGGGAGGGGTTTGAGGCACAAAGGAAAGCGGGCTCAGGCCACCTCGCCGGTGCCGAGATCGCGCGTGGCGGCCGCATCCTTCTCGTTCCGGATCGCATCGATCATCGCCTCGACATCGGCGGCTGCCGCATCGACGATCGCCTGGTCGCGCGCCCGGACAATGAGTTCGGTCGAGAAGCGCCGACCGTCGAAATGCGGATAGGAGCCGATCGAGGTTTCCGGATGCGCTTTCTGGATCGCGCCAAGTGCCGTGCCGATATCGCCTTCACCGAAGGGGCAGGCAATCGAGCGCGACAGCACGCGCTGGCCGGCCGGCAGTGTTTCGATCACATGCGCCATCATCGCCTGGAAGACCTGCGGCACGCCGGCCATGACATGCACATTGCCGATGATGAAGCCGGGGGCGGTCGAGACCGGGTTCGGGATATGGCGGCTGCCTTGCGGCATGCGCGCCATGCGCTGGCGGGCCTCGGTGAATTCCAGTCCTCGGCCGGCATACATGTCGCCGAGCAGCTTCATGGCGTCAGGGTCGTGCAGGCAGGGCACGCCGAAGGCCTTCGACACGGCATCGGCCGTGATGTCGTCATGCGTCGGGCCGATGCCGCCCGAGGTGAAGACATAGGTGTATTTCGACCTGAGCGCATTCAGCGCCTCGACGATCGCATCCTCCTCGTCCGAGACGATGCGGACCTCTTTCAGATCGATGCCGGCAACCGTCAGCAGGTCGGCGAGATGGCCGATATTCTTGTCCTTGGTGCGGCCGGACAGGAGTTCGTCGCCGATGGCGAGCATGGCGGCGGTCTTGATCGTCGAGGTCATGGATTAAGTCCTATGGGAATGGGGCAGGCGGGGACCGAGAGGTTACCGTTTTATGTCCGTGAAGAGAAGTAAAGGCACTCATTGATTGAACACTGCGTTCCCGCAGCCGCGACTGGTTCCCGATGCGGAATGCGCTACATCTCGCACATCCACAGCGCGGCAGGGCCGCATGTTCAAAGGGAGATACGACATGGCCAAGATACTGGTTCTCTATTATTCCGCTTACGGTCACATCGAAACCATGGCCTATGCCGTTGCCGAAGGCGCAAAGTCGGCCGGTGCCGACGTCACTGTCAAGCGCGTTCCGGAACTGGTGCCGGACGATGTCGCCAAGGCTTCCTATTACAAGATGGACCAGCAGGCGCCGATCGCCGACCCGACCGAGCTCGATCAGTATGACGCCATCATCGTCGGCGCCGGCACCCGTTACGGCACGGTCGCCTCGCAGATGCGCAATTTCTGGGATCAGACCGGCGGCCTCTGGGCGCAGGGCAAGCTGACCGGCAAGCTCGGCTCGATGTTCACCTCGACCGCGACCCAGCATGGCGGCCAGGAAACCACCATCATGGGCTTCATCCCGACCTTCCTGCATCACGGCATGCTCTATGCAGGCCTGCCTTACGCCTTCCAGGGCCAGATGGGTGTGAGCGAAGTCATGGGTAACTCGCCCTACGGCGCCTCCACGATCACGGCCGGCGACGGTTCGCGCCAGCCCTCCGAGATCGAACTCGAAGGTGCTCGCTATCAGGGTGCCCATGTGGCGAAGCTAGCTGCCAAGCTGGCCTGAGCATAGAATTGACTATCGTCAAAAGGTGGGGCGCAAGCTCCGCCTTTTTTCGTCTTTGGGGCAACTGGGCCACCCGATCGGTAAAAGGCGATCGATCGTTTCAAGGGTCTCTTGAGCGCTTTGGCGCATGCTTCGGGTTGTAAGACCTGAAAGGACGCATGCCATGGAACAGCCAGATCGTCGTCGCCAGCCCCGCCTGCGGGCGCTCAAAGCCGGCCGCGCCATCCTCCCCGGCGGCCATTCCACCTTCGACTGCATGATTCGCAATCTGTCGCCTCTCGGCGCCAAGATGAGCTTCGAATCGACCGCCGACATTCCCCCTCAGTTCCGCCTGCGCCTGGAGGACGGCACGACCCATGACTGCGCCGTCAAATGGCGCAGCCCCCGCGAGATCGGCGTCGAATTCCTGGATGCGCTCGCAAGCTGAGTGATCGATGACACGGGGCGGGCCACAGCATTGGCCCACTACCCTTGACGCGTCCGCCGATCTGATCGAAACAGGGCCCGCACGCGGACGTGGCGAAACTGGTAGACGCAAGAGACTTAAAATCTCTCGGCCTTAGGTCATGCGGGTTCGATCCCCGCCGTCCGCACCAAACTTCCTGTGTTTTGACTGTTAGCGCTGGCCCGTTCTCTTCGGGACAGGTTCTTGGTGTCGTACATCTCTTTGCACTCAATGCGCCAAATTTGTGCAGATCTATTTTTGACGAAAGTTTGAGCATTTTCCGCTTTGCGGCCTCGCTATTTCCTGCTTTGATGCTCCCACCAAAAACAAGGGGAGCTCAAATCCATGATATCAAGACGTCTCTTTTCGGCCGCCGTTGTGGCGGCGGGTCTGCTTGCCGGCGTGACGCTGCCGGTCGGTCAGGCGCATGCCGAGACGGCCATCAAGTTCACGCTCGACTGGAAGTTCGAGGGCCCGGCCGCCGGCTTCCTGCTGGCGCAGGACAAGGGATATTTCGCAGCGGAAGGCCTGGATGTGACGATCGATTCGGGCAATGGCTCGGTCGAGGCGATTCCGCGCGTGGCAACCGGCGCCTATCAGATGGGCTTCGGCGACATCAACTCGGTGATCAAGTTCCTCGATGAGGATCCGTCCCAGAAGGTCAAGGCCGTGATGATGGTCTATGACAAGCCCGTCTTCTCGGTCGTCGGCCGCAAGTCGCTCGGCGTGACGGAAGATCCGAAGTCGCTGGAAGGCAAGAAGCTCGGCGCACCGCCGCCGGATGGCGCGTTTGCCCAGTGGCCGGCCTTCAAGCAGGCCGCCGGCATCGACGACAGCGGCATCACCATCGAATCGATCGGCTTTCCCGTGCGCGAGCCGATGCTCGCCAAGGGCGACGTCGATGCCGTCTTCGGCTTTGCCTTCTCGGTCATCCTGAACCTCAAGGCGCAAGGCATCCCGGCAGACGACATCGCGACCATCCTGATGGCCGATAACGGCCTGAACCTCTATGGCAACAGCGTTCTGGTGAACTCCGACTTCGCCGCCGAAAACCCTGAGGCTGTGAAAGGCTTCCTGAGGGCGCTGGCCAAGGGCTTTGCCGATGCCGTTGCCAATCCGGAAGAGGGTGCCGCCGCTGTCCTGAAGCGCAACGAGACGCTGAATGTCGACATCGAGAAGGAACGTCTCGAAATGGCCAACGCCATGAATATCAAGACGCCCTATGTTGTCGAAAACGGCATGGGCAGCGTCGACATGGCGCGCCTTTCCGCCTCGATCGAGACCCTCAAGGTCTCCATGGGCCTTAAGGGCAATGTCACGGCCGAGCAGGTCTTCGATGCAAGCTTCCTGCCGGCCAAGGAAGAGCGGATGTTGCCTTGATGACCTCACCCTCCCCTTGAGGGGGGAGGGTCGAACCGCAGGTTCGGGGTGGGGTGACCTTTTTGCGAGATCACCCCACCCGCCGCTTCGCAGCGACCTCCCCCTCAAGGGGAGGTTGGGTAATCCCATTTAGACCGGAGCCCCGATGTCCCACCTCGTTTCCATCGACAATGTCGACATGCGCTATGGCGGCGCCGACGGAACGCTTGCCGTATCCGGCCTTACCATGCGCGTCGACAAGGGCGAATTCTCCGCCGTGGTCGGCCCGTCCGGCTGTGGCAAGTCCACCCTGATGAAGCTCGTGACCGGGCTGCACATCCCGCAATCCGGCGTCGTCATCGTCGCCGGCCAGCAGGTGACCAAGCCGGTGTCGATCGTCGGCATGGCCTTCCAGAACCCGACCATGTTGCCCTGGCGCACGACGCTCGAGAACATTCTCCTGCCGCTCGAAATCGTCGAGAAGCATCGGCATCGCCTGCGAGCGAACAAGAAGGAATATGTCGAAAAGGCCGAGAACCTCCTGGAGATCGTCGGCCTGAAGGGCGTCGGCTCGAAATTCCCCTGGCAGCTGTCGGGTGGCATGCAGCAGCGCGCCAATCTCTGCCGGGCGCTGATCCACGAACCGGAACTCCTGATGCTCGACGAGCCCTTCGGTGCGCTGGATGCCTTCACCCGCGAGGAGCTGTGGTGCGTCATCCGCGATCTGCATGCGGCCCAGGGCGTGACGATCGTGCTTGTGACCCATGACCTGCGCGAGGCAGTCTTCCTCGCCGACCGGATTTTCGTGATGAGTGCCAGACCCGGCAAGGTGGTCAAGGAACACACAGTGCCCTTCGCGCGACCAAGGGATCTGGAATTGATGTACCAGACCGAATTCAACGACATGGTGCATGTGCTGCACGGCGAGATCGCAAAGGCGAGGGTTGCGGCATGACGATGACGATCGAGACAGCGCCGACCCGCCCGGTCGTAAAGCCCCTGATGCAGCGCATCAACTGGGTGCGGGCCGCACCCTTCCTCTACACGCTGGCGCTTTTCGCCATCTGGGAACTGACGGTCATCGTGCTCGACATGCCGCCGACCATCCTGCCGGCACCGTCACGGGTCTTTGAAGCGGTGGTGCAATACTGGTCGCCGATCTGGAAGAACTCGCTGCAGACGCTCTACACGACGACGCTCGGCTTCATGATCGCCGTTGTCGCCGGACTGGGGCTCGGTCTCTTCATCGGCTGGTCGAAGTCCATCTATGCCGGGCTCTATCCCCTGATGATCGGCTTCAATGCGATCCCCAAGGTGGCGCTCGTGCCGATCCTCGTCATTTGGTTCGGCATCGGCACCGTGCCGGCGGTGCTGACCGCCTTCCTGATTTCCTTCTTCCCGATCGTCGTCAATGTCGCGACGGGTCTCGCCACGATCGAGCCGGAGACGGAAGACGTGCTGCGGGCGCTGGGCGCCAGGAAGCTCGACATCATGCTGAAGGTCGGCATTCCCCGGTCGATGCCCTATTTCTTCGGCTCGCTGAAGATTGCGATCACGCTCGCCTTCGTCGGCTCTGTTGTTTCGGAGACGGTGGCCTCGAATTACGGCCTCGGCAACATGATGAGCTCGGCCCAGAGCCAGTTCAACGTGCCCCTGGTCTTTGCCGGGCTTCTGGCGCTCGCCGTCGAGGGCATCGCCATGTATGCGCTGATGGCCTGGCTCGAAAAGCGCATGACCGGCTGGGCGCATCGCTCGACCATGGCGAATTGATCCGAAAAACTGGACGCCCGATGTGGGCGTTCAGCTCTTGTCCTTCAGCGTGAAGGCCAGTTCGAAAGGCGTCGAGCGTTCGGCGATCACGTCGTTCACCGTATAGCGCAGCACATAGGCGCCGGGCTTGGCGCCATCGACGTCGAGCGTCAGATGGGTATAGACCTCGATCGCATCCGAATGGCCGGTGAAGGTGAAGTTGCCGAATTCCTTTTGCAGCGCGAGCGTCTTGCCTTCGTCGTCGGTGAGTTCGAGATCGACGGTGAAATGCGATTGCCGCTGGTTGTTAGGCGCCTGTTGCCATTTGAGCCCAGCCACCTCGACATAGGTGATGAGCTTCTCGCCGGTGACGAAGACCGGCTCCGCTTTTGCGGTATAGGCCCTGTAGGCCTTCGGGACTTCCGTGATGAAGACGGCGCGCGGGACCGTGAGCGGCAAGCTCTGGCTGAAGGCTGCAAGCCCCGAACGCATGGCCTCGAAGGCGCCCTTCGCATCGTTTTGTGCCGCAAGTTTCTCCGCCTCGATCGCCGCATCGAGAAGCGGGCCGGCCGCAACCGGTGCCGCAGAAAGGAATGCGCCGATCAGGGTGACGGCAAGGCCGCGGGCAGGGGCTGAGGGCATCAGGGACACGTGATTCTCCCGCATTGATCTTGCGGGAGTGTGGGAAGAACCAGGCCCGGGCGTCAAGCGCAGAGCGGTTCTGTGCGATCACGTTGGCCTGATGGTCACGAGCGCCAGAACATTGGCACCAGCAGCACCATGACGGTCAGCACTTCGAGACGACCGAGCAGCATGGCAAGCGACAGGATGTAGAGTTCCGGATCGTGCATCGTGGCGAAGTTGCCGGCCGGGCCGATCAGCGACCCGATGCCGGGGCCGACATTCGAGAGCGCCGTGATCATGGCGGATGAGGCAGTGGCGAAATCGTAGCCGGCCAGCGCCATGGCGAGGCTGCCGATCACCCAGATGAAGATATAGGCGCTGAAGAACAGGAACACGGCGCGCTGCGTGTCTGCATCGACGATCTGGTTGCCGTAGCGGACAGAATAGACGGCGTTCGGATAGATGAGCCGCTTCAGCCCCGTCACGATGATGTTGAAAATGATGACGAAACGGTAGGCCTTGATGCCCCCGGCCGTCGAGCCGGAGCAGCCGCCCATGAAGGTGGCGAAATAGGCTGCGGCCACTGCAAACGGCCCCCACAGAGTGTAGTCTTCACTGGCATAGCCGGTGGTCGACAGGATCGATGCGAAATTGAACAAGGAATGCGACAGCGCGAGCGGCAGGTCCACGCCATTGCGCAGGTGGTTGTAGAGTGCTGCAGATACGGCGAAGGCTGCGAGATAGCCAAGAAAGACGAGAATCTGTGGATCGCGCAGGGCGTCGAGGCGCCCCTTTATGAAGAAGACGATCAGGATCGAGAAAGGCAGGCTGCAGACCGTCATGAAGAAGGTTGCGATCCCGCGAAGCGCATAGCTGTCGAAATAGCCGAAGGAGGCGTCATGGGTGGAGAAGCCACCTGTGGCGATCGTTGTCAGGGCATGGTTGAGCGCATCGAAATGACTCATGCCGAAGATGTCGTAGGCGATCATGCAAATCAGGGTGATCGCGACATAGATGGCGACGAAGGCGCTGGTAAAGGTGGCGATCCGCGCGAACGGCTTGTCTGCGATGTCGGAGGATTCCATCTTGAAGAAGGAGACCCCGCCCACTCTCAGGAATGGCAGCACGAACAGCCCGAGCGCCACAATCCCGATGCCGCCCAGCCATTGTAGCAGCGAGCGCCAGACGAGAAGCCCGGGCGCCATGTCGTCCAGTCCGGCAAGAACCGTCGAGCCTGTCGTGGTGATGGCCGAAACCGATTCGAACAGGGCCTGGGCGAAGGTCAGGTCCAGTTCGGAGAAATAGATCGGGATCGCACCGACCAGCGAAAAGGTGGCCCAGAGCACGTTGACGAGCAGAAAGCCCATGCGCTTGGAGAAGGCCGGCGGCGGCCCCCGCGTCGCCATGGCAGCCGTGACCGATAGACCGCCGACCATGGCGGCAGACACCGTGAAGACAGACCAGTGCGGGTCGCCGTAATAGAGGTCCACCATGGCCGGGATCAGCATGGCCGTGGACAGATAGAGCCCGCAAAGGGCTGCGATATAGACGACGGAGCGGAGCAGATTGGTGTTCAAGGAATGACTTCCGTCTGTTGCAGCGCAAAGAGGCTTTGTCTCTGCCCGATGTCTATGCCATAGCGGGGCTCTGTCCAAAATTCAACGGAGGCTGACGTGACCCCCAATCAGGTCGACGAAGCGCTGGAAGCCATGCGCGGGCTTTTTCCCGAGACACCGCTGCAACTCAACGAGCATTTGAGTGCCCGTTACGGTGCCAATGTCTACCTGAAGCGCGAGGACCTGACGCCGGTTCGCTCTTACAAGATTCGCGGCGCCTTCAATTTCTTCCGCAAGATCGTCGAAGACAGCCCTTCCGGTACCACCTTCGTCTGCGCCTCTGCCGGCAATCATGCCCAGGGCTTTGCCTATGTCTGCCGCCATTTCGGCGTTCAGGGCGTGGTCTTCATGCCGGTGACGACGCCGCAGCAGAAGATCGACAAGACCCGCATCTTCGGCGGCGAATTCATCACCATCCGCCTGATCGGCGACATTTTCGATCAGTGCTATCAGGCTGCCCGCGAACATGTCGAGGCGATCGGCGGCTACATGGTCCCGCCTTTCGACCATCCCGATATCATCGAAGGCCAGGCGACGGTCGCGGCTGAAATGATGCAGCAGTTGCCGGAAGGCGTGACGCCGGATCTCGTCATCATGCCGGTCGGCGGTGGCGGGCTCTCGTCGGGCATGACCGGCTATCTCGCCGGCAAGGTTTCGCCCGAGGCGATGATCTTCTGCGAGCCCCAGGGCGCGCCGAGCCTGAAGAAGAGCCTCGAGGCCGGCAAGGTCGTCACGCTCCCCAAGGTCGACAACTTCGTCGATGGGGCAGCCGTCGCCCGGATCGGTGACCATAATTTCGAGGCGCTGAAGGCTTTCCGCCCCGATCAGGTGCTGATCGTGCCGGAAAACGCGATCTGCGTGACGATGACCGACATGCTGAATGTCGAGGGCGTGGTTCTGGAGCCGGCAGGCGCGCTGGCACTTGCCGCACTCGACCTTCTGCCGCGGGTTGCCCTGAGTGGGCGGACAATCGTCGCCGTCGTCTCCGGCGGCAATTTCGATTTCGAGCGGCTGCCTGACGTCAAGGAACGCGCCATGCGCTACGCCGGCTTGAAGAAATACTTCATCCTGCGTCTGCCGCAGCGTCCAGGCGCCCTGCGGGATTTCCTCAATCTTCTCGGGCCCGAAGACGATATCGCCCGCTTCGAATATCTGAAGAAGTCGGCGCGCAACTTCGGTTCGATCCTGATCGGCATCGAGACGGGCAAGCGCGAGAACTTCGCAGAGCTGTTCGACCGTTTCGATCAGGCAGGTCTTGGCTTCGAGGACATCACCGAGAACGAGATCCTGGCCAACCTGATCATCTGATGCCCTGGCCGGCGAGCCAGTCCACGATGATCTTCGCAATCGGCTCGGTGGTCTCGGGCGAATAGGTGTCGCCGGCAATTACATGGTTGTTGGCGTCGCCGGTCGGGCCTGGATCGACGAGCTTGTGATCGGCACCCCAGCGCGCCGCAACCGCCGCCGTCCGATCCGGCCTGACAACCTTGTCCTCGGCCGACTGGAGGAAGAGGGCGGGGACGCGGATCTCCCGAACCGGTGTGTGGTTGGCCAGTTGGACCGATTGCGCCATGGGAATGAGCGCGGCCACCGGGTAACTTGTCGTCCAGTTGTGCGCGTTGAGCGGGCTGATCGGTTCAAATCCCGTGCGCTTGCCGATGATCAGGCGGGCCAGTTGGGCGCCGAACGGGCCTGTCAGCAGGAAGCTGCCGGATGCCTGTACGCCATAATTGGGTGAGAGGAACACCGAAGCCGCGATCTTGTCCGCAAGCTTAGGGCGACCGAGCGCCCAGGTGACAAGCGAGGCGCCGGTGGATGTCGAGATAATGACGACGCGCTCCCCCAGATGTTTACCGATGGCCAGCGCTTCACCCACATCCGCCGCCCAGTCATCGATCGTCGCGAGGCCCATGGCATCGGGATCATCAAGGCCATGACCGGTGAGCCGGGTGAGAAAGAGATTGGCGCCGAGCGCTTGTGCCACGAGGTCGGGCAGGGGGCGAACCTCGGCGGATGAGGCGGAAAAGCCGTGCACATAGACCACCGCGAGCGGCGTCTTCGCTTTGCGGATGGGGTCCGCCCAGACGATCTGCTTGGCAAGCCCTTCGCGGATGCGGCCTGCGTCATGCTCATTGTCGGCGATCAGGGCTTCAAGCGAATCGAGCGGCGTGTCCGCACCGATCTCTGCCTCTCGTTCCAGGGCGAGTACCGGAGGTCTGAGATAGAGAAAGACGATAGCCGCGATGCTGAGAAAAACGAGTGCAAGCAACAAGCCCATGACGATCCGCATCCTCAAGCCTCCCACGGTCCCTCCCGACCGGTGCCGACTGTATCACGCCATCATGATGCGGGAAGCCGTCCCACCTGCTCTTCCTCGGCAGGCCCGGTTATGCTAGGTCAGGCCATGTCTATTCTGTCCAGCATCCTCTCCATTTTCACCGGTGGTTCCTCTTCCGAGACCGCTGCCAAGCCCCTGGCCGAGCCGCAGACCTATAAGGACTGCGTCATCCATGCCGAACCCATGCGTGAAGGCAGTCAGTATCGTCTGGCCGGTCGCATCTTACAGACCGTGGATGGTCGGGTGCTCGAGCGCAAGTTCATCCGCGCCGACGTCTTCACCTCGCTCGATGATGCCCTCGATTGCACCTTCCGCAAGGCGCAGCAGATCATCGATCAGAATGGCCCCTCGCTGTTCGGTGATGGCGAGGAAACGCGCATCGTCTGACGTTGCACTTTGATATTGCGAAGAAATGTTTCTTCGCGATCACCGAATGTTAATGATGCGTCGCAACACTGGCCCCTGAGATATTGTCCGGGTTTTCCAGTGATCATTGCGTTTCGCTCCGTTTCATTCCTTGCTTTTCACGGTTTGGCAGCGAGCCTCGTGTTGGGCGCAGCTTTCCCTGTTCATGCCGCTGACGCAGTGTCCGTTCAGGCGGCCAAGGCTTCTGCCGATCTCGCCTGGCTGATGGCGGCGGCCGGCATGGTGATGATGATGCAGGTGGGATTCCTGCTTCTTGAAGCCGGCATGGTGCGCTCGAAGAATTCCATCAATGTCGCCCAGAAGAACCTCCTGGATTTTGTCTTCGGCGTTGTCGGCTTCGCGGTCGCGGGTTTCATGCTCGCCTTCGGCCGCTCCGGCTTCCTGCCGGTCGGGCTCGATCCTGACTATTTCCTGCTGCAGGACCTCGATAGCTGGCTCGCCGGGTTCTTCGTCTTTCAGGTGATGTTCTGCGGTACGGCGGCGACCATCGTTTCCGGTGCCGTCGCCGAGCGCATGACACTCTCGGCCTATGTTCTCGGGTCAATCATCCTGTCGACGCTGATCTATCCGATTTTCGTGCACTGGGTCTGGGGAGCGGCGATCGGGCCGAACTCAGGTGCCTTTCTCGCCAATCTCGGCTTCGTCGATTTTGCCGGCTCCACGGTGGTGCACGCCACGGGTGGCTGGGTAGCACTTGCTGCATGCCTGGTGATCGGCGCAAGACGCGGGCGTTTTGATGCCGAGGGACGCCCGGTGCGCCTTGCCGGCAACAATCCGGTTCTGGCGACCACCGGAGGCCTCATCCTGTTTTTCGGCTGGATTGGCTTCAATGGCGGTTCCACCCTGGCAGCCAATGCGGATGTGGCGCCGATCATTCTCAACACGGTTCTCGCCGGCGGAATGGGCACCTGCGTCGGCTATGTGATCGGTGCGAGGCAAGATGGTGTGGTGCTGCCGGAAAAGGCGCTGTGTGGCATGCTGGGTGCGCTGGTCGCCGTCACGGCGGGCTGCCACCTGCTTGAGCCGGGTGGGGCCCTCATCACGGGCGCGCTCGGCGCCATCGTCGCCATCGTCGGCAACCAGTATCTCGAAGAGAAGCTCAAGGTCGACGATGCCGTCGGAGCCGTCGGCGTGCACGCTTTCGCCGGTGTCGCCGGAACCGTGGCACTTGCACTGCTGGCGCCGGTCGATCGGCTGCCGCTCGGTGGACGATTCGATCAGCTCTACATCCAGATCTTTGGCTCCGCGCTGAACTTCTACTGGGCCTTCGGCCTCGGCTATGCCTTCTTCTGGACGCTCGACAAACTCGTGCCGGTTCGCGTCACGGCCGAGGCCGAAGACATCGGCCTGAACGTCGCCGAACATGGGACGCGGCTCGGTGTCGGCCATGTCGAGGACGCTCTTTCAAAGCTCGTTTCCGGCAAGGCCGATCTGGGCGACCGGTTACCGGTCGATCCGGGCGACGAGGCGGAGAAGCTGACCCGGCTGTTCAACCACCTGATGGACAATATCCAGCAACAGGAACGCAATCGAAGCGTACTCGAATCCCAGGTCCGCGACCAGGAAGAGGCGGATCGGGTGTCGGCGCTCGCCAACGCCACCTTTGAAGCGATCGTCATGCACGAAGGCGGCGTGATCATTGACGGCAACGAGCAGTTCGAGGTGCTGACTGGTCGCAAGATTGCAGATCTCATCGGAACGTCGATCCTCGATGTTGTCGACCAGACCGGGCGGCGCATGCTCATCGAGGATCCCAATCCGGCGCCCGACGTGTCGCGAGAGTTCCAGATCGTCCGCGCCGACGGCTCAAGCATCCCGATCGAGGCTCGGGGCCGCAATATAGAATATCGCGGCCGGCATATCCGGATCAGCTGCCTCGTCGATCTTCGTGAGCGCAAGGCCGTCGAAAGCCGCATGCGCCATCTGGCGCAGCACGATCCGCTGACAGGGCTTGCGAACCGTGCGCTGTTTACCGAAACGCTCGCCGCCCATGTCAAACAGGCGAATGACGGGTGGGGTTGCGGGGTTCTTCTGGTCGATCTCGACCATTTCAAGGACGTCAACGATCTTTACGGGCACCCTGCTGGCGACGAGGTGATCAGAGAGACGGCGCGGCGTCTGTCCGCAGCACTCGGTCCCGCCGACATGGCGGCTCGCCTCGGCGGTGACGAGTTCGCGATCATCCTCGGCAATTGCCATTTCGAAGCCCAATGCGAAGATTTCGGTCGCCGCCTGGTTGAAGCCTTCCGGCAACCCTTTGACACCGGCCAGGGCGAACGCATCAAATGCGGTGTCAGCATCGGCGGTGCGCTTTGCCCGGAGCATGCGGGCGAGCTCGACGAACTGATCGGCCGTGCTGACATCGCCCTCTATCACGCCAAGAAGTCCGGTCGGAACACGTTCAGATCCTACCGCAGGGGCATGGACGAACTGATCGAGAAGCGACGTGCGCTCGAAGCCGATATCGAGCGCGGACTGGAGCGCGGTGAGTTCGAGCTCTATCTCCAGCCTCGGGTCTCGGCATCGGATGCTCTGATCGTCGGATACGAGGCGCTGGTGCGCTGGAAACATCCGGAGCGCGGCATGGTGCAGCCGGGTGATTTCATCCCGGTCGCCGAGGTGTCCGGCAAGATCATCGAACTGGGAGAATGGGTACTGATCGAAGCCTGCCGTCTGGCAACCGATTTCCCAGAGCATCTGCATATCAGCGTCAACGTCTCGCCGGTGCAGTTCCGCCATCCGCAGTTTCTGGAACGGATCGAAGCGATCCTGGATGCGTCCGGGGTTTCGCCGCATCAGCTGGAGCTTGAGATCACGGAGAGCGTGCTGATCGACGACGATCAACGGGCGCGCCTCATTCTCGGCCATCTGAAGACCCTGGGCTTGAGGATTGCGCTCGACGATTTTGGCACCGGCTATTCGTCGCTCAGCTATCTGAGCCGCTACCCCTTCGACGTGATCAAGATTGATCGCAGCTTCGTGTCTGCCCTCGGCACAGAGGAGACCGCCGACGCCATCGTCCGCACCATCATCGATCTCGGCAGCGGGCTCGGCATGCGGGTCGTGGCGGAAGGTGTGGAGACGGTGGACCAGGCTCGTTACCTGAGCGTCGCGGGCTGTGACGAGCTGCAGGGATATCTGCTCGGCCGGCCTCAGCCGCTCGACAGCGTCGCATCCGAGGTGAGCGCAGAGATTGTCTCCGAGCTGACCAGTGTCGCGCGGCTGGCAGCGCATCGCCACAAGCGCCTGTCCCGAACGGGGAGCGAGACAGGGCTTGCTCTGGCGGCAAACGGCAACTGAAGGTTCTTGCCGTTTGCAGAAGTGGGGCGGCAGCGAGGCTGCCGCGCTGGATCGTCAATGGATCAGGCGGCGCGCGCCAGTTCCTCGACCTTGGCCTTGGCTGAAGCCACGGCCTTTTCGGCGGCTTCCGGACCGTATGCCACGCCTTCGACATAGACAGTCTCGACCAGCTCGATGCCGAGGAAGCCGAGAACCGTCTTGAGATAGGGTTCGGCATGGTTCATCGGGGCGCCGGGGCCGGAGGAGTAGATGCCGCCGGCGGCGAGAACCAGATAGGCCTTCTTGCCCTTGGCGAGGCCGACCGGGCCGTTTTCCGTGTAGCTGAAGGTGAGGCCGGCACGGGCGATGTGGTCGATCCAGCTCTTCAGCGAAGAATAGATGTTGAAGTTGATGAGGCCGGTGCCGATGACGATCGTGTCGGCGGCCATCAGTTCGGCGACGAGCGCGTCGGAGATAGCAACAGAAGCGGTTTCTTCAGCGGTGCGTGCATCGGCCGACTTGCGGATCGCAGTGGTGAAGGCGCCGTCGACGTGGTCGAGCTGGGTTTCGACGAGATCCCGGCGGACCAGCGTACCGGTTTGACCGGCGAACTTCTCGGCGAGCTCGGTGGCGATCGCGTTCGAGAGGGATTCCGAGCCGCGCGGGCTGGAGGTGACGAGAAGGATGGAAGACATGTGCAATTCCTCGAATGGTGGTGGGCCCTTGGGAGCAGGCCTGCCATGCATCTATGTCCGAGCACGCATCAATGAAACTGTGATAATCTAGATCGGTCATATCGAATAACTGGATGGATGCCCGATCGCATGGATGCCAATCCCACTCTCGACCAGTTGCAGGTCTTTCTCACCGTGGCTGATACCGGCAGCTTTTCCGCGGCCGCCCGGCAGCTCAATCGCGCCCAATCCGTAGTAAGCTATACGATCGGCAATCTCGAAAGCCAGCTCGGCGTGACGCTGTTCGAGCGGACCGGCACACGGCAACCCAAGTTGACGGAAGAGGGCAGAGCGATGCTGACCGATGCCCGCCGCATCGTCGGCGATCTGCAGGTGATGCGCGCCAAGGTGCGCAGCATGCATCAGGGGCTGGAGGCGGAGTTGTCGGTGGCCATCAGCGTACTCGTGCCGACCGGCGCCATGCTGGCGGTGCTCCGCGAGTTTCAGCGGCAGTTTCCGTCCGTTTCGCTGCGACTGGAAGTGGGCGAACTCGGACGGCTGGTCGAGCTGGTGATGAGCGGCAGGGCGACCATCGGCATCGGCGGTGCGCCGACCCGGCAGGACGACACGCTGATCGTCACCCGCATTGGCCACAATTTCCTGTTGCCGGCTGCCGCGGCCGATCATCCGCTCGCTGAGCGCAGAGGCACGCTGTCCCTGCAGGATGTGCGTGAGGAAACCCAGATCGTCGTCAGCGACGCCTCGGATCTGACGTCGGGACGTGATTTCAACGTCCTGTCGTTCAAGACCTGGCGCGTGAGCGACATGGCAACGAAACATCAGCTGATCCGTGGCGGTCTCGGCTGGGGCGGGCTGCCGGCCTCGATCATTCGCGAAGACATGGCAAGCGGCCGGATCGTGCATCTCGATCTGCCGGCCTATGAGCAGGGGTCCTACAATCTCTATGCCATCAGGCGGACCGACAATCCGCCGGGCCCCGCCGGAACCTGGCTGATCCGGGCCTTCGAAGAACAGCTTTCGAACTGCCCCATGGATCTGGCATCCCCACCGCCACTTGCAACGGTAGTTTAAGGAATCGATTCAACATCCTGAATCGACTCCGTTCTTGATGGATCAGCATCATGCTGGCCCTGCTCAGAGCATCAGCCGGAACTTCGCGAAACCTTCCGCCGCTTCGCCGGCATCTTCGATTTGGCCGCCCTTGAAGTCGGCGAGGAATTCGCGTGCCTTCGGGCCGGTCTCGAAGATCACGCTGGTCTCGCCGATCGGTGCAAACGACCAGTTGCCGTCGGCTGACGGATTGATCGTGCCCTGTTCGACGATGTAGCGAACGATGATGTCCCGGTTGGTATCCGGGCCGACGAAGATCACCTTGTCGGAGGCAATCTCCGGGAACTTGCCGCCGCCGCCGGCGCGGTAGTTGTTCGTCGCGACCGCAAAGGTCTGGCCGGGGTCGATCGGCTTGCCGTCGAACTGCAGGTTGACGATGCGGCTCGCCTCCGGATGGACGACCACGCCGTCCTTGTCGTAGCGGGCGGGCTTGGTGAGATCGATCTGATAGGTCACGCCGTCGATGACGTCGTAATTGTAGGACGGGAAATCCGGATTGATCAGTGCCGCGTCCTTCGCGCCCTTCTCGATCTGGTTGAAGATGCCGGCCGACATTTCAAGCCAGTTCTTCACCTGTTCGCCGGTGATCGACACGGCCTGGATGGTGTTCGGATAGAGATAGAGATCGGCGACGTTCTTGATCGCGATATCGCCGGCCGGCACGTCGGTGAAGTAATCGGCGCCGCCACGACCGCCGGCCTTGAACGGGGCCGCCGCCGACAGCACCGGCAGATCCTTGTGCGGACCGTCTTTCAACATGTCCTTGATGTACCAGGACTGCGCAATCGAGACGATCTGGATCGAGGGATCGTCGGCCACGAGGGCGAAATAGGAATAGAGGGGAGCAGACGACTTGCCGACCGGCGTGCGCACGTAGTCGAGTGTCGCCTGATGTTCTGTCGCGACCGAGGCGATGACCTCGGGCTTGTCCTTGACGTCGGCAACGACCTTGCGATTGTCGTCGCGATGATAGATCGGGCGTGCCTCGCAGGTGAAGTCGACGATCTTCCAGCTTGCGCCGTCCTTTTCGAGAAGCAGGTCGATCAGCCCCATATGCGAGCCCCAGAAACCGGCCATCACGGCAGGCTTGCCGAGCAGCGTGCCCTTGACGGCGTCCGCGCCAGGCACGTCCTCGAAATCCTTCGGGCCGGGGAAGACGAGATGCTGGTGGCCGGTGAAGATCGCGTCGATACCTTCGACGCCTGCGAGATACAGCGAGGCATTTTCCATGCCTTCTGTTTCGCCTTGCCCGTCGATCCCGGAATGGGAAAGGGCAATCACGATGTCGGCGCCTTCTTCCTTCATCTGCGGCACCCAGGCGCGGGCCGCCTGCAGGATGTCGCGCGTCATCGCCTTGCCCTCGAGGTTCTTCGCATCCCAGAGCATGATCTGTGGTGGCACGAAGCCGATGAAGCCGACCTTGATCGGGCTGGTGGCCCCGGATCCGTCGCGGATCTGCTTTTCGATGATGTGGTAGGGCTTGAAATAGAGTGGATCCTGCTTGGGATCGGCCGCAAGCTGGCCCTTGGTCAGGTTGGCACAAACGAAGGGAAACTGCGCACCCGCCAGCGTGTTGAACATGAAGTCGAGGCCGTAGTTGAATTCGTGATTGCCGAGCGTTCCGCAATCATAGCCGAGCACGTTCATCGCCTTGATCACCGGATGTACGTCGCCTGGCTTCATGCCCTTCTGATAGGCCATATAGTCGCCCATCGGATTGCCCTGCAGGAAGTCGCCATTGTCGATCAGCATCGAATTGCCGGCCTCGGCGCGGATGGAATCGATCAGGCTTGCGGTGCGCGAAAGGCCCATCGTGTCGTTCGGCTTGTCGGCATAGTAGTCGTAAGGCATCACGTTGACGTGGATGTCGGTGGTCTCCATCAGCCTGAGATGCGCCTGATTGCCATTGGCGCGCGCCGCAAACGGATGAAGCGTGATTAGCGCCGCGGAGGCCGCGACGCCGCTGAGCAAAGATCGGCGGGAAATCGGATGAAGATCGAGCAAAGACGGCATGGGGGCCTCGCGAAGAACAGGTTCTGAAAGCGACAGAGGTTAAGTCGCTTTCAAGAGGCTTGCACCTGTAAAATGACAGGGGTGAGACGTTGCCATGGCCGTGTCTAGCTCGGCACGAGGTTCCGCGGATCCCGATGGAAGTGGCGGAAATAGGCGGTGACCTGCGCAACCGCATTGGTGGTCTGCTCGAATTCGAGCCCCATCTTGCCGGCGCGGTACCAGCGGACGGTGCATTCGATGTGACCGAGTTCGGCGCAGCTGACGGTAACAGTCGCGCCGCGCTTGGCTTCGATCCAGCCCTCCAGATGCAGGGCCATGCCGGTTCGGGAAATATCGAGAATACGGACGTTGAACTTCTGGCCGATGAATTCCAGCGTGCCCCTGATGTGACAGCGGATACGGTGGCTTCGGCGGCCGTCCGGATTGAGTTTGGCAGCAAGCATAAAATTGCGCTCCGTCAAATTGATGAAAGAAACGCAGAAAACCTCGGTCAGGCGCCTTAACGGCATCTGGCCAAGGTCATTAGAATGCGAGCGATCTCCTCAGGAGATTTTGGGGGTTTTGCCAGTTATGCGGGGTGTTTACCGTTAACTTCCGCTCGGCAGGGTCAGCCGCGCAGGACCGGCCGGACTTCCTGGTGGTAGTTGCGGAAATAGGCCGCGACCTTGGCGATCGAGTTGCTGTTCGGGCGGAACATGATGCCGATGCGGCCACCATAATTCCAGCGGACTACGCCTTCGAGATGGCCGATATCCGCGTTCTCGATGGTCACCTGGCTGCCGGCGGCGGCGGTCAGCTTGGTGGCGAGCTCCAGGGCGAGGCCGGTGCGCGAAATATTGATCACGCGCGCATCCGCCTGCTGCTGAAAATAGCGGATCTTGCTATCGATCCGGCAGCGGTTGCGGGGTGATTTACGAACATCCATACCGAGATTATTGCTCATGATGCCGTCCTGAATAGAAAAGGGAATGGCACGAACCTACGCCCGATCTGTGAGAATGGCCTAAATCAATTCATTAGGATTTTCAGGATCCCCCATCAAAGACCCACATTTGGACGTTCGATCACTTCGCGCAGCGCAAAGCTCGAATTGATCTTCACCACATGCGGCAGCGCCGAGAGCCAGTCGCGATGGATGCGCTCGTAATCCTCGAGATCCTTGGCGGCCACACGCAGAATGTAATCGTATTCTCCCGACATCAGATAGCACACAAGCACGTTCGGACAGCGCTTCACGGCGGCCTCGAATTCGGTCAGCGTCTTGGCGAACTGGCCGGACAGCGAGATGTGCACGATCACCATCATCTTGTAGTCGATCGCCTTGTGCGACAGGCGCGCATGATAGCCGCTGATCACGCCCGATTTTTCGAGCATGTCATGGCGTCGCGAGCAGGCGGAGGGCGATAAGCCCACCGTTTCGGCGAGCTCGGCATTGGTCATCCGTCCATTCTCCTGAAGCGCCTTCAGAATGGCACGATCAATGGCATCCAGTTCCGCCATTCGTAGATTTCTCCGTTTTGCAGCTGCCTGACGCAAGAAGCTGCGAATTGTCTGATGTCCCAGGCTTCACTTTGCAAGGACATTTTGCGCGGAGAATGTTTGAATTTCCGTATCTGAAACAAAGCAGCTTCGGCTGCGAATAAGAGAGAGGAACGCTTCATGCGTGTCGGTTGCCCGAAGGAAATCAAAAACCATGAATACCGTGTCGGTCTGACCCCCGGTGCCGTCAGAGAATATGTGGCTCATGGCCATGATGTCCTGATCGAAACGGGAGCAGGCGCCGGCATCGGCGCAGACGACCACGCCTATATCGCCGCTGGCGCGAAGATCGCAGCCTCGGCCAAGGACGTGTTCGAAAAGTCCGACATGATCGTTAAGGTCAAGGAGCCGCAGCCCTCCGAATGGGTGCAGCTGCGCGAAGGCCAGATTCTCTATACCTATCTCCATCTAGCGCCGGATCCGGACCAGACCAAGGGGCTGCTCGATTCGGGCGTGACTGCCATCGCCTATGAAACTGTAACCGACGAGCGTGGCGGCCTGCCGCTTTTGGCGCCGATGTCGGAAGTCGCCGGACGCCTGGCGATCCAGGCGGGTGCGACGGCCCTGCAGAAGGCCCATGGCGGCCGCGGCATCCTGCTTGGCGGCGTGCCAGGCGTGCTGCCGGCCAAGGTCACCGTCATCGGTGGCGGCGTTGTCGGCCTGCATGCGGCCAAGATGGCCGTCGGTCTCGGCGCCGATGTCACAATCCTCGATCGCTCGCTGCCGCGTCTGCGCCAGCTCGACGACATCTTCGGCGGTCGCGTTCACACCGTTTACTCCACCATCGATGCGCTTGAGCAGGAAACCTTCTCCGCCGATCTCGTCATCGGCGCGGTCCTGATCCCCGGTGCGGCTGCCCCGAAGCTCGTCACGCGCGAGATGCTGTCCGGCATGAAGAAGGGCGCTGTCATAGTCGACGTCGCCATCGACCAGGGCGGTTGCTTCGAGACCTCGCATGCCACGACCCATTCCGATCCGACCTATGTCGTCGACGGCATCGTGCATTACTGTGTCGCCAACATGCCGGGCGCGGTTCCGATTACCTCGGCGCATGCCCTCAACAATGCAACGCTGGTCAACGGTCTGGCGCTCGCCGATCGCGGTCTGCGCGCGATTGCCGAGGATCGTCACCTGCGCAACGGTCTCAACGTTCACAAGGGCCGGATCACCAACAAGCCGGTGGCCGATGCCCTGGGTTATCCGGCCCATGCGCCGGAATCCGTACTCAACGTTGCGTAAGGCTGCACTCTCCGGTCGCCTCACGCGGCGTCAGGTCCGCGAATGTAACGTGTAAAGCGGCCGATCCGGGCCGGCCTTCCCATCGGCCGGCCCGTTTTTTTATGCCTAGATCAAGGCAGATCGGGCCGGCTCTTCGGCTCATGCATCGGGCAGCCGATCAAGGCGCTGCGCTTTGCCGCCGCCACCGGATAGACCTCTCTGCGGGCCCGCATGACATTGCCGAGGGGTCGATGCTGCTCGATGCCGCGCCAGGGGCGGAAGGTCAGTCCGTCATCGACGGCACGCGAACGACCTTCCGACCAGCCCGTCTGCGGAGCAACACTGATGGTCGCGATCTCCAGATAGGGGCTGTCTTCCTCTGGCCAGACGACGGAAGCATCCTCGATCGGCTGTGTTTCGAGATTGCGACAGAGCTGTGCGCGCAAGGTCCATTCTCCGCCATCGCGCGCCATCACCTCGGCAACCGCTTCGCGCAGCACGTCGGGCCCCTCGGATAGATCGATTCTGTCGTCGACCAGGCGCTTGAAGCTCTCGGACCGTGGCACGATGTCGAGCTTTGCCACATACTCGCCGAAGCGCAAGGGAACCTGGGTGTAGTAGTGCTCGCCGAGTGGATGGGTCTCCGGATAGCCGCCCATCGCCTTCAACGCTCCGGCATCCGCGCCCATGGCTTCCAGTCCACGGACGATGGGTCTCAGGATCCAGCTGAGCGCACTCTTGGCCCATTCCACCCGATCGGTGGTGCGGGAAATCAGTTTCAGGTTTTTGGCAAAACCTGCGGCATCCGGTGCAGCAAAAGCCGGCGCGGAGGCAAAGAGGAAATCCTGCGTGAGATCGCCTTCGCTGCCTGGCAACCGCGTGCCCTCGACGTCGAAGAGCTTGATGGCGAAACCGCGCGGCAGTGAAACACTGTCGCGCAAGGGATCGCCAGGGATGGTGGATATGCGGATGATCGCCGGATAGGTCCGACCCGGTTCGGCGAAGATCCCCTGCCGCAGTTCGGCCGAAAGATCCGGATGGACGGTGACAGAGGCTTCGAGCAGGGCGTGGCTCTTGGCATGTACGCTGCGCTGCGCATGGCCAAGATCCTCGTGTGTCTTCTCGATGATGTAGAGCATGCTCTCCTTGATATCCTCGATCGCCTCCTTTTCGTCGGCGGAGGGACTTTCGAGGTCGGCATGGTAGCGGATTGGCGGGGTGGGCTGCATCAAGGGCTCCGTTCTCTGTAGACAAGCGGACGGAACGCAGCGCCAGTGACCGGGGTTCCTCAGAGACGAAAGGCCGTTGCTTCAGCCCCGCCCGCTGCGATCAAGAGCATGGGTCGCGATGCGTCGCACACGAGGCCATGCCCGACCGTCGATCAGGGCGAGGCCGAGAAGGATGATCGCCATGCCGGTAAAATCCTCCGGATCAAGGCGTTCACCCAGAAAGACGGCGCCGAGCATGATGGCGCTGACTGGGATCAGGAAGGTCACCAGCATGATATTGGTGGCGCCGGCGCTCGCCAGAATGCGAAAGAAGATGACATAGGCAAGCGCAGTCGAGATGAGCGCGATGGCGATCACGGCGGCGATGGTGGCAGCACTTGGAGCCGGAAGGGTCCAAGGGTGATCGAAAGCCATGGCGAAGATCAGCATGACGACGCTCGACGCCGTGAGCTGGCCGCAGGCGGTGACCATCGGGCTGAGCCCCCAGAGCCGAAACCGACGGCCATACACGCCTGCGAAAGCATAGGAGAGAGCGGCGCAGAGGATGGCGATCTGTGCGAGCAGATCCTGTCCAAGATGGGACAGCGAAGATGGGCCGATCATCACGGCAACGCCGGCAAAGCCCACAAGCACGCCTGAGAGGCGGTTACCCGTCATCTTCTCGTCGCTCGTCAGCAGATGCGCCACAACCACGCCGAACAGGGGCGTCGTGGCATTCAGGATCGAGGCGAGGCCGCTTTCGATATGGGTCTGCGCCCAGACGATCAGGCTGAAAGGCAGGATGTTGTTGAGAAGCCCCATGCCGAGAAAGCCGAGCCAGATCTTCGGTGAAGTCGGCATGTGTTTTCCGGAGAGGCGCACCACGGCGTGCAGGGCAAGGGCAGCAAGACCAACGCGCGCTGCGACGATCGTGAGCGGCGGCAATTCGCGAACGGCAACACCGGTGAAGAAGAAGGATCCGCCCCAGATGACGGAAAGCAAGAGCAGCAGGCCCCATTCGGTGGCGGTCATGGAGGGGCGGGCGGTAGTCATGCTTGTCTCCGGCCGTCGGTCACTGCCGTGTCGCCGCGCTCGATCCGGCATTGATAGCAGTTATTGCGTGCCGATCGGACATGCAGATAGGCGATCCCTGGACTGGCGAGCAGTTCCTGCGCCCGCGCGATGATGGCCTCTGTCTGGACCACGCTACCGCTGCCGTAGACGATCCGGTCGTCCGCGCCATAGCCGCGCACGATGTAGTCGGGGCTTTCCAGCATCGGCGGCAGGACGTCGCTTGCTTCATAGCGCGGGCAGGCATCGGCATGCAGGAAGACCGGCCCGGTCTCGGCATAGGGCTGGAGCGTGGGAAAAGGGCGATAGGCGAGCGTCAGATAGGCCTCACCTTCGGCAATGACGCCTAGGCAATGGCGGCAGGGATAACCGCCGGGGGAGATGCGACGCTCGGGCGCGAGCCCATAGGCGTCGGGGGCCCCCTGACGATAGGCTGCGGCCTGTTGCGAAGGCATGGCGAGAAAACGGAGATCGGACATCATGGAAGCCTCATGTCGACAGTTGAGATAGGCTAGCTTCTGTCACTGAGGCATCTGCGGCCACCCGATTCCTGCGTGCGTTCGTGCGGTCAGAAATGGTGCTTCTCTCTCGCCGCATCTCTGCTGTAGAGAATGGGCGAGGTATCAGGGGTTCGGGGTCTCTCATATGCTGTCGCTCAAGTCCGTCACAACAGTCATGCTGGCCTTCGCTGCAGCATGGCTTTTCCAGCCAACCACGCGTGTTCAGGCAGAAGATTTGACTGCCGAACAGGTGGAGGAAGGCCAGCAATTCGTTGTCAACAATGCCATCTTCATCCTCTTCCACGAGGCCGGCCACATGCTGGTCTCCGAGTTCAATCTGCCGGTGCTCGGACGCGAGGAGGACGCGGTCGATGCGCTCTCCTCTGTGCTATTGCTCGGCGCCGAGGACGAGGATCTCTACACGACCATGCAGGATGCCGCCGATGGCTGGTTCCTGCTCGATGAAGCCAATGAGGATGGTCCGCAGGAAGATGACTTCATGGGCACCCATGGCCTGGATCGCCAGCGTGCCTATTCGATCGTCTGCATGATGACCGGGGCGAATGCGGAGTTCTTCGATGAGTTTGCCGACTCGCTTGAATTTCCCGAGGATCGTCGCGAGGAATGCCTCTTCGAATACGAGAAGGCGCGCGACAGCTGGATGAGCCTGCTCGCTGCCAACATGAAGGAAGGCGCCAAGACCCGCTTCGACGTCCGCTACGAACCGGCGGGTGACGCGGATCTGCAGGCTTTTGCCGATCTGCTGAAGAGCGCTGGCGCTCTGGAGACGATCGCCACCGTCTTCGGCGAGGGCTACAATCTGAAGGACGGCATCAAGATCACCGGCACGGCCTGTGGCGTTGAGAATGCCTTCTGGGATCCAGAGGCGCGCGAAATCACCTACTGCTACGAGATGGCCGCCTTCCATGCCGGTCTCATCGCCAACTGGTTCGAGAACCAGGGCTCAGAGGAGACCTCGAGCGACGACGACGCGACCGGTTCCGGCGATGAGGCGACGTCCGTCAAGCTGAAGAGGAAGGAATGAGCGACGGCGGCGTCAGCCGTCGCGCTTGATGAGCGCCAACAGCTCCTGATCGGTCAGGGGATCGACCAGGGCGTCATAGGTGCCGACGGGCGAGAAGCCAAACTGCTGGTAGAGCTGCAGCGCGCGCGGATGGTCGAGCGAATTGGTGGTGACGGTGACTGTCTTCGGATTACTCGCCCATGCGGCATAGAGACACTGGAGCAGAAACCACTTGCCGATGCCGAGCCCCAGCGCATGTTCGAAGAGGCCGAAATAGGAGAGCTCGACGAGATCGTCGCTTTCCTGTGAGAGCTCGTAGAAGCCGGCCGGCGCCCCGTTCACATAGAGAACTGAGATCGACACCTTCTCGGCATGGATGATCGCCTTCAGCTGCTCGTCGGGCAAACGCAGGCGCTCATACCAGTGCCAGCGTGCACCAACCTGGCGGTGCAGGAAGCGGTAGAAGGAAAGCGGGATTTCATGCGTGCGCATGATTGCCGTCTGAATGTTGACCGGCACCGGAAGGCTGGATTTCGGCGGGGCCGTCATTTCGAGCCGCGTGACATGGGCGGTCAGCGGCCCCGACGTCTTCGAGCTGAGCGATGAAGCGTCGCCGGTGACGACAGGCGTATCGGTCTTCGACCCCCATTCCGACCAGGAGCCGTCATAGAGCGAATTGTCGGTATGCCCCAGGCTTTCGAGCGCCAGCGTCACGACGGCTGCCGTCACACCTGAGCCGCAGGACGTCACCACCGGATTGTTGAGATCGATACCGGCACTGGTGAAGATCGAGCGCAGCGTGGCGAGATCCTTCAAGCGGCCGTTTTCCGACAGCGATGATGCAGGCACGCTGCGTGCCCCGGGGATATGGCCGGAGCGCATGCCTTCGCGAGGCTCAGGCTCTTCGCCGGTGAAGCGGCCGGCAGGACGGGCGTCGGCAATCTGCTTGTCGCCCTCGTCTGAAATCGCCGACATCTGGTCGAAGGAGGTGAGTCTCGAGCGGTCGAACTGCGCCTCGAAGGTAACAGGTGCCGGTTCCGGCAGGTCGGTTTCAAGCTTTCGCCCTTCCGCCTTCCAGCCATCGATGCCGCCTTCAAGCACGTAGACGCGCCGCGCGCCCATGACACGGAACATCCACCAGACACGCGGCGCCGAAAAGAAGCCGGGACCATCATAAACGACGATCGTATCCTCGGCGGAAATGCCGAGCTGGCCGACGGCCTGGGCAAAAAAGGAGGGCGAGGGCAGGGAATGGGGCAGGCCGGTGGTCGTGTCGGCAATCACGTCCTGATCAAAGAAGACCGCACCTGGAATGTGGCCGGAGGCATATTCCACGGCGCCGTTGCGGTTATGAGCCGGCAAATACCAGGAGGCATCGACGAGCTTGAAGCCGGGAGACCCGAGGTTCTTTTCCACCCAATCCGCCGAAACGACGAAACGGCTTCTTTCACCGGACATGCACTTCTCCCGTACGTTCCTATGGCTTAGGTCTCCGGGGCTCCAAAGCGAATGCGGAACCGGCGGTTCTCCTTGCCCTTCTTTTCGATCTTGGCGATATGAATCGCACCGACCTCCTGGGTCTCGGAAACATGTGTGCCCCCGCAGGGCTGACTGTCAACGGCGGAATGCTCGCCGATACAGACCAAAGACACCCGACCAAGGCCGACGGGCGGGCGGACATTCTTCGACTTGACGATGCCGGGGTTGGCCGCGAGCTCCTCGTCGGTGATCCACTGGAGATAAACGGGGTGATTTTCGCCGACGAGCTTCATCAGGTCTGCCGTGACCTGATCCTTGTCGATGGTCTCGCCCATGTCGAAATCGACGCGGCTTTCCTCCTCGCCGACGGCGGCCCCCGTGATCGGATAGGAGCAGACGACGGAGAGCAGGTGGCAGGCTGTGTGCATGCGCATCAGCTTGTAACGGCGCGCCCAGTCGACATGCAGCACGAGCTTTTCGCCGACTGCGGGCAGAGGCTCGCCGTCGAGAGGGCGGTGCAAAATGATATCCTTGCTGGCGCCGTGGCGCGTCTCGGCAAGCTGAATGTGGCTGCCATCCTCCCGCTCCAGGAAACCGGTATCGCCCGGTTGCCCGCCGGAGGCCGCATAGAAACAGGTCTGGTCGAGTTCGACCGCGCCGTCTTCATGCACGGCCGTGACCACCGCTTCCGCCGTCGAGAGATAGAAATCGTCGCGGTAGAGGGCGATGGTGGTCATGGCTATGCTTTCAATAACAATCAGGCAGTTTCGAAGGGCAGGTCGAAGGCGGGGCGCTTTTCCAGCCAGGCCGGAACCGGCAGACCCTTCGAACGCAGGAAATCCGGGTTGTAGAGCTTCGACTGATAGCGGTTGCCGTAGTCGCAGAGGATCGTCACGATCGTGTGGCCGGGGCCGAGTTCGCGAGCCAGACGCATGGCACCCGCAATGTTGATGCCTGACGAGCCGCCGAGGCAGATGCCCTCGTTCTCGACGATGTCGAAGACAATGTCGAGCGCTTCGGAATCGGGGATCTGATAGGCGAAGTCAGGCGCAAAACCTTCAAGGTTCGCGGTGATGCGGCCCTGGCCAATACCCTCGGTGATCGAGGATCCCGAGGACTTGAGCTCGCCGTTCTTGTAATACTCAAAGAGCGCAGCACCCTCCGGATCGGCAAGGCCGATCTTGACGGATGGTTTCATGTTGCGAAGACCGATGCCGGTGCCGGCGAGCGTGCCGCCTGAGCCTACCGCGCAGATGAAGCCATCGACGGCGCCGCCGGTCTGCTCATAGATCTCTTTCGCCGTCGTCTCTATATGGGCGTCACGGTTGACGGTGTTGTCGAACTGGTTCGCCCAGATCGCACCGTTGGGCTCGCTCTTCGCTAGCTGGGCGGCGAGACGGCCGGAGATCTTCACATAGTTGTTCGGGTTCTTGTACGGCACCGCCGGCACTTCGACGAGTTCGGCGCCGAGCAGCTTCAGCGCATCCTTCTTTTCCTGGCTCTGGGTCTCGGGGATGACGATCACGGTGCGGTAGCCAAGCGCCTTGGCCACCATGGTCAGCCCAATGCCGGTATTGCCGGCCGTGCCCTCGACGATCACGCCGCCGGGGCGCAACAGCCCGCGCCGCTCGGCATCACGGATGATGAACAGCGCCGCGCGATCCTTGACCGACTGGCCGGGATTGAGGAATTCGGCCTTGCCGAGAATGGTGCAGCCGGTCGCCTGCGAGGCGCCTTTCAGCCGGATGAGGGGCGTATTGCCGATCGCCTCGAGCACGGAGGGGTGAAATGCCATGATGCCTGCCTTTTTTGTCTGACGCGGACACTAGAACCAAATGCGCGGGGAAGAAAACCGGTATGCCGCGCAATTTTGTCCTTCTGGGCAAGATTCTGCGGGGCAGCGGTCAGCGCGAAACGTGGACAGGTCTTTTCCGCCCGAGGGCAGGCAAAGGCAAGGAATGGCTTTTCGCGTGGCGGCGGAGAGAGGGAAAATGCGTTCGGGACTAGGATTTAAGGGCTTCTGGAAAATCACAGGCCACGCCAAGAGGCATGAAGTGCTTCAGATTGGCGGTAATCACTGTCAGCCCGTAAGCCTTTGCTGTGGCGGCAATCAGGATGTCGGCGAACCCGGGATGCGCGCCGCTCGCGGTAGCGACATCGTCGAGCCCGCCGGCGATCCGGGCAACGATGGGGTCGACGGGCAAGATTCGGTCGCCGAAGGTTTCAGTGATCGTATCGAGCCAGTCGCTTAAGCGCTGCGACCGCTCGAAGCTGCCGCGACGATACAATCTGCGCAGGCCCTTCTCGATCTCCGCCAGCGTGATGGCCGACACATAGAGGACTTCGCCTTCATTTCGAAACCACATCCGCATCGCCTCTGATGGCGCCTGCTTCCGGTCGGGCGAAAAGAGCGAGATAATGTTGGTGTCGATGACGAAGCCGTTACTCAAGCTCGACGTCCCGCATGGGGGATGGATTGCGGACTAGATCGGCGGGGCCGGGATAAGACATCAGGAACTCTCCGAAATTCGGTCTCGGCTTCGACATCGCCCGTTTCGCCGCCTCTCCGGCCTCGACGCTGACCAACATGGCGGCAGGCTTCCCGTGACGGGTAATCGTAACGAATTCGCCGTTGGCGGCATCATCGACGAGGCTGGCGAATCCTGCCTTGGCATCGGCAACACTCATGCTCGACATGTGGATCTCCTAAAATGACTATGTATGGTCATTTTAGCGGAGAGATGGATCAAGGTCCAGTGCGGGGGGCTGAGTTTGCTGGCCGTCGAACTGGCCACTAGGGTCCTTCCCAAAGTCGATCAGTAGTGATGGCGGCACTGCGCGATCAGGAGCCCGTCTTCCTTCGGACGATAGACGAGCCGATGCTCCTGATCGATCCGCCGCGACAACCAGCCGCGCAACTCGCCCCGCAGCGGCTCCGGTTTGCCGATGCCATGAAAGGGTGATCGGCTGCTGTCCTTGATCAATTGATTGACGCGCGCCAGCATCTTCGGATCGGTAGACTGCCAATACAGGTAGTCCTCCCAGGCACGCGCATGGAAGATGAGCTTCACTCCGAGAGCTCGCGCGCCTCGCCCTTGCCTTCATCGAGGTCCCGCACCGCTTCAAGCAGGCGTTCGGCGTTGCGGGGGCTCTTTAGGAGATGCTGCGTTTCCTCATAGGACGCAAAATCCTCCACCGACATCAGAACGGCAGCTGGTTTTCCGCGATCACGGGTGATCAGCACAGGCGTCCGGTCCTCAGTCACGCTGTCGAGCAGAGAGGCCAGGTTCTTGCGCAGGTCGCTGTAGGATGTCGTTCTCATCCCTTTATTGTACTTGATCGCGTACAAGAAGCAACTCTTGCTCTCTTTTTGCTGGGCGCCCGTCGATTTGCACAACTCGGCGTGGCCGCATCACTCCCCCCTCAACCCCTGAAACGCCGCCATCGCCGCATCCCTTGCCTTGCCGTGATCGACGATCGGCAGCGGATAGGTCTTGCCGAGGCTCACGCCTGCTTCCTTCAGCATCGCGAAGGGCGCCTCCGATGGCTTGTGGATGAACTTGTTCGACATGCCTCTCAGCTCCGGTACGAAGCGACGGATGTAAGCCCCTTCGGGATCGAATTTCTCGCCCTGGCTGGTGGGGTTGAAGATGCGGAAAAAGGGAGCGGCATCGGCGCCGGAGCCGGCGACCCATTGCCAGCTGGCTGCATTCGAGGCCGGGTCGGCATCGACAAGCGTGTCGCGGAACCAGCGTTCGCCTTCGCGCCAGTCGATCAAAAGGTCCTTGATCAGGAAGGAGGCGACAATCATGCGCACGCGGTTGTGCATGAAGCCCGTCTGCCAGAGCTGGCGCATGCCGGCATCGACGATCGGGTAGCCGGTCTGGCCACGCTGCCACTTTTCGAGCAGATCCGGCGCGTCGCGCCAGGGGAAGACGTCGAACTTGGCGTTCCAGTTTTTGGTCGCGAGATCGGGAAAATGGAAGAGCAGATGATAGGAAAAATCGCGCCAGACGAGCTCCTTGCGGAAGTGGATATAGTCCTCACTCGAATAGGCGTCCGGCAGCCCGCGCGTCGCGTGCCAGACGGACGCGGGCGAAATTTCGCCCAGCGCTAAGTGCGGCGAGAGCATCGAGACATGCGCTTCACCGGGAAAATCGCGGCGGGTGCGATAGCCCTTGAGGCCGGATGCGATGAAAGCGGCGAGGCGCTTGCTTGCGCCGTCTTCGCCGGGCTGCCATTCGCTTTCAAAGCCTTTCGCCCAGTTCGGCCTGGTCGGCAGCAGGTTCCAGTCCGAAAGCGTCTCGCTCTTCGGCCAATGCTCAGGTGCGGTGAGCGACTTCGGGGCAGGGATCGGCTCGGGCGGCTCGCCGGACCCGTCCAGCGCCTTCCAGAAGGGCGTATAGACGCGAAAATGGCCGCCGGCGCCGGTCTTGAGCTTGGTCGGCTCGTGCAGGATCTGGCCGGCAAAGGTGCGCACGTCGATGCCATCAGCGATCAGTTTTGCCTTCAACGCCTTGTCGACAGCAATGCCTGAGGGATCATAACGACGATTCCAGAAGACGGCCGAAGCGCCGGTTTCTGTGATGAGATCGGCGAGCATGGCGTCTGCGGCGCCGCTGCGCAGGATCAGATTGGAGCCGAGCCTTGCCAGCGATTCCCCGAAGGCTTCAAGCGAGTGATGCAGCCACCAGGCTTGCGCCGCGCCGAGCGGTCCGGTGCCGGCGTGCTCCGGCTCCCTTATATAAAGAGGGACGATGCGAAACCCCTCGTCCGCCGCGGTTGCGAGCGCGGCGTGGTCGGAGATCCGGAGATCCTTGCGGAACCAGAGGATGAGCGTCTTGGCGGATTGCGGCATGCGTTGTTCTTCTTCGTTGGCTTTCAAAGCCATACGAAGGGTTACCGCGACAAGATCACGCCGCTGTCACGAATCTCACACTCTGGCATGCGCCTGCAGCCCGGTCTGTCAGGCGGCGGAGCGTGCAGGGATGCGACGGGCCTGTTCGGCCCGAAGCATGGCCATGATTTCCTGGGCGTTTTCGCGGACATAGAGGCGATGCAGCTTTTCGGCGACCGGGGCGGTGGTCAGCAGGCAGGTATAGCCTTCCCGCTCGTACCAGCGGAAATCCACCACATTGTCCATGTTGACGTAGAAGGGAAAGCCGTCCCCATCGTGAAGCTCAAGCCACATCGGCCGTCCTCCTTGCATTCTTTTCCGTACGAGGAGGGAGATAGCAGCGAAAGGTGAAGAGGGGGTTTCGGAACCATTGCCGGAAAGTCCACATTGGATCTTGTGGGCCGGCAACGAGCATTCAATTAAAAAGCCCGCTGCCTTTGTGAGGCGCGGGCTTTGAAATTAGATGGCTCCCCGGGCCGGATTCGAACCGGCGACCTGTCGATTAACAGTCGAATGCTCTACCGCTGAGCTACCAGGGAACAGCCGCTTGCCGCGGTGTGAGCGGGGTAATACTGATGCTCGCTCCGTTTGCCAAGCGGTTTTTCAAAAAAAATGTCATCGTCTTGTTTTTATTTGTGGGCTCACCATCTGGAGGGCCGTGGGAAGGGGGCCCAAAACCGCTGAAACGTAGGGAGTCTCGTGAATGCCAGAACGTCGGTATCGGCTCGACCAACAGCGAGGGCGCCTTGTCCTCGGCAGGCTCGAGATCCCCGTTCCGCGCTCCAAGGCCGGTCGAATCGTGACGGGAACGGCACTCGTCGGCGGTGGCTTTCTGGGCTTCCTGCCGATCCTGGGCTTCTGGATGGTGCCGCTTGGCCTGATCGTTCTCTCGCATGACCTACCGGCCGTTCGACGCCGTCGTCGGCGTTTGACCGTCTGGTGGAGTCGCCGCAAGGACGCGTCACGCCCCGGCAGCGGGAGCTGACTCCCACAACGCGGCACATGTCATAGTGAAATGACCTGATGGTTCCAACCCGATACCCTGGGCGGACTCAATCGGGGATACCGAACGCGGCGCTCGCCGTCTGGTTCCCGGAAAGGTCATACGACATGAACATATTAATCCAGGCGGAGAGTTCCTTGATTCTGACGCCAAGAGATTTTCACATTATCGATCACGCGATGCGGGCGGCCGAACCGGCACAGCCCGCTTATTCCGATGACGGCCATCGCGAAGCGGTGGGCAAGGCGGTGATCCGGCTTTATACATCGGGCATGACCGATCCCGGACGCCTGGCCGAAGCCGCCAGCACCATGGCCGCAACACGCCTGCTTGATCGTCGTCGCTGGCGAGAGGACTCTTAAGGAAAATCGGGCGGGGAAGGGCGCCTTCGGGCATCCACAGGAGCGCCGCGAAATTTGATGAATTTCCCCTTGCGCTCACTCTCGATCCGTTCTAAATGCCGCCCACCACACGCACTTTTCTACTCGGATGGCCTCGTGGCGGAGTGGTGACGCAGAGGACTGCAAATCCTTGTACCCCGGTTCAATTCCGGGCGAGGCCTCCATCCGAACTCTCTCCATAGATACAATCGACCTTATCCCGGCGGCATCGGTGATGTCGTCTTTGCGCGTTCCGCAAGAGCGACTGCGTCACTTCGCGACCGCGATATTCTCGTGTGCGAGAAGAAGACCGGCTTGAAAGCGCCTCGCCCTGCAATTAAAGACACGGGTGGAATAAGCCGCTATGGCCGGTCGACACGGGGCGCGAATGAAATGATGGATTACGTAGCAGCACGCACCAAGATGGTGGACAACCAGATCAGGACGACGGACGTCACGTCCCATTCCGTGCTGACCGCCTTTCTTTCGGTGCCGCGCGAAGCCTTCGTTGCAGCCGAGCTGAAGCCGCTCGCCTATATCGACGAGGATATGCAGGTGGCGCCCGCCGCCAATGGCAATCCGGCTCGCTACATCATGGAGCCGTCGCCGCTCGCCAAGCTTCTGCAGCTGGCCGCCATCACCAAGGATGACCTGGTGCTCGAGATCGGCTGTGGTGCAGGTTACGCCGCAGCGCTCCTGTCGCTGCTCGCCGGTTCCGTCGTGGCGACCGAGAGCGACGAGGCGCTTGTGGCCCGGTCGACCGAAACGCTCTCCGAACTCGGTTATGACAATGTCGCCGTCGTCTCCGCCAAGCTGGAGGACGGCTATGCCGCCGAAGCACCCTATGATGTCATCTTCGTCAACGGTGCCGTCGAGGAGCTGGCGGAAGCCCTGCTGGCGCAGCTGCGCGAGGGTGGTCGTCTTGTCGCCGTCGTCGGTTATGGCAATGCGGCCCGCGCCCGCCTCTATGTCAAGAATAGCGGCATCACCTCCCACACCGAATATTTCAATGCCGCCGTGAAGCCGTTGCCCGGTTTCCGTAAGGCAGCCGAATTCGTCTTCTGAAGCTCGACGTTCAACGAGTGCGTTTGAGGCCCGCCGCGTGCGGGCCTTTTCGTTGGTGCGCAACAAAGCTGTGCATCACGGCAATTCATTCTGCGCACGTGATTTTTTTCGAGAGGCGCGTATCCTAGGGTGAGCGCGAATCGGTGTGGGTGCTTATCTCCCGACCGAGAATTTCTGAGGACAACGGGGATTAGTATGGCTCAGCCAAGCGTAGCGCGTGAACCGTCCATGGAAGAGATCCTGGCATCCATCCGCCGGATCATCGAGAGCAATGATCCCGTGAACGGTGGAAGCCTGACGCAGGATGCAGCGTCGCTGACCGACGATCAGGGCGAAAGCGACGAGGACATGGGCTATGACGGCGGCGAATTCGTCCCGGCCAACGATGCCGGTTCCGCTTTCCCCCTGTTTCCGCAGCGGGACATGGAGCGCGCCGAAGTCGAGCCGCGTCGCGAGCCGGTCCTCGAACAGGCTCCGGAAGCACCCAAGAGCGTGTCGCTTGCCGATCTCGCCGCCCGTGTACGATCCGCCTCCGAACGCACCGAACGTCCGAGCCCGCCGCAATTGTCCAACACGACTGCCCATGTGACGGTCTCGCAGCCACGTCGCGACAGCGAAATTTCGGCCGACGAGGCGCAGCATAGGGTGCCTGTCATGTCGACGCGTCTCTCCGAGATGCGCGACCAGCAGCTGCGCCCGACGAACGCCGCCGAACCGGCTCAGGCACCAGCGCCGCGTGTCGAACGGGAAGCCGAGCGCCCCGCAGAACCGTCGCCGATCGGGCGCATGGCCCATGTTGAGGTTCGCGCTGAACGCAGGGAGCCGACATTCCTGGAACCCGCCACGGAGCAGGCAGAGCCATCGTTCGAGGTGGACATGCAGACGACGTCCGCCGCCACCGATATGCATCAGAAGACGGAAAACGAGGGACGGGATCTGACCGCCCTTGTTTCCGCCGCAACAGTCGAGCAGGTTTCGCGCTCCTTCTCCGAACTCGCGGCCGCCTTTGACGGCAGCGAGCGCCGTTCACTCGACGAGGTTGCCGAGGAGATGCTGCGTCCGATGCTCAAGGACTGGCTCGACGACAATCTGCCGACGCTGGTGGAGCGTCTCGTGCGCGAGGAAATCGAACGCGTCGCCCGCGGCCCGCGACGCTGATTGAACTCCCTTTGGGGATCATGGGCCGCTCGCAAGAGCGGCCTTTTTTATTGACTTGGTTTTGTCAGTCCTATTTACCAAGCCACATCCAGAACTCGAAAATCCGGTCGGAAAATGCTCGAAAAGACCTATGATTCAGCCGCCGTCGAACCGAAAATCGCGAAAGCATGGGAAGACGCCGATGCGTTTCGTGCCGGCGCCAATGCGAAGCCGGGCGAGGACACCTTCACCATCGTGATCCCGCCGCCGAACGTCACCGGTTCGCTGCATATGGGTCACGCGCTGAACAACACGCTGCAGGACATCATGGTCCGCTTCGAGCGTATGCGCGGCAAGGATGTGCTGTGGCAGCCGGGCATGGACCATGCCGGCATTGCGACCCAGATGGTCGTCGAGCGCAAGCTTGCTGAAAACGGCCAGAACCTTTCGCGCCGTGACATGGGCCGTGAGGCCTTTATCGAGAAGGTCTGGGAATGGAAGGAAGAATCGGGCGGGTTGATCTTCAACCAGCTGAAGCGCCTCGGCGCCTCCTGTGACTGGTCGCGCGAGCGCTTCACCATGGATGAGGGTCTGTCGGCCGCAGTCCTCGAAGTTTTCGTTTCGCTTTATAAAGAGGGCCTGATCTATCGCGGCAAGCGGCTGGTCAACTGGGATCCGAAGTTCGAGACGGCGATCTCCGACCTCGAGGTCGAGAACAAGGAAGTTGAAGGCCATATGTGGCACTTCAAATATCCGCTCGCCGGTGGTGCGACCTATACCTATGTCGAGAAGGATGAGGACGGCAACGTCACTTTCCAGGAGGAGCGCGACTATATCGCGATCGCAACGACGCGGCCTGAGACCATGCTCGGCGATGGCGCGGTGGCCGTCCATCCCTCGGATGAGCGTTACGCGGCGATCGTCGGCAAGCTCTGCGAGATCCCTGTTGGACCCAAGGAGCATCGTCGTCTGATCCCGATCATCACCGACGAATATCCGGATCCGAAGTTTGGCTCGGGTGCGGTGAAGATTACCGGCGCGCATGACTTCAACGACTACCAGGTCGCCCGCCGCAACAAGATCCCGCTCTACCGCTTGATGGACACCCAGGCGAAGATGCGCGCCGATGGCGAGGATTATGCCGTCTACGCCGCGCGTGCCCTCGACATCGCCAAATCAGGCGAACTGCCGAACGAGACCGAGGTTGACGATATCAATCTGGTCCCGGAAGAGTATCGCGGCCTCGACCGTTACGAAGCCCGCAAACGCATCGTTGAGACGATCAATGCGGAAGGTCTCGCCGTCACGGTGAAGGACGCCGAAGGCAATGACATGCCCTTCGTCGAGAACAAGAAAATCATGCAGCCCTTCGGCGACCGTTCCGGCGTCGTCATCGAGCCGATGCTGACCGACCAGTGGTTTGCTGACGCAAAGACGCTGGCCGAGCCGGCGATTGCTTCCGTGCGCGAAGGCCGCACCAACTTCGTGCCGAAGAACTGGGAAAAGACCTACTTCGAGTGGATGGAGAATATCGAGCCCTGGTGTATTTCCCGCCAGCTCTGGTGGGGTCACCAGATCCCTGCCTGGTATGGTCCCGACGGTCAGGTCTTCGTCGAGAAGACCGAGGAAGAGGCGCTGCATTCGGCGATCCAGCACTACATCGCCCATGAAGGCCCCTGGAAGGCTTGGGTCGAAGAGAAGCTCGAGAATTTCCAGCCCGGCGAGATCCTGACTCGCGACGAGGACGTGCTCGACACCTGGTTCTCGTCCGCACTCTGGCCCTTCTCGACGCTCGGATGGCCGGACGAGACGCCGGAACTGGCGAAGTATTACCAGACCGACGTGCTGGTCACCGGCTTCGACATCATCTTCTTCTGGGTCGCCCGGATGATGATGATGGGCCTGCACTTCATGAAGGACGAGGACGGCAAGCCGGTCGAGCCCTTCCACACGGTCTATGTGCATGCGCTGGTTCGCGACAAGAACGGCCAGAAGATGTCGAAGTCCAAGGGCAACGTCATCGACCCGCTGGAGCTGATCGACGAATACGGTGCCGACGCGCTGCGCTTTACGCTGGCGATCATGGCAGCCCAGGGTCGCGACGTGAAGCTCGACCCGGCACGTATTGCTGGCTACCGTAACTTCGGCACCAAGCTGTGGAACGCCACGCGTTTTGCCGAAATGAACGGCGTGAAGGCCGATCCGGCATTCCTGCCGGAGACAACCTCGCTCGCCATCAACCGCTGGATCCTCACCGAGCTTGCCCGCACGGAAGCCGAGGTGACAGAGGCGATCGAGAACTATCGTTTCAACGACGCCGCCGGCAGCCTCTATCGCTTCGTCTGGAACCAGTTCTGCGACTGGTATCTGGAATTGCTCAAGCCCGTCTTCATGGGCGAGGACGAAAGCGCCAAGAAGGAAGCGCAGGCCTGCGCGGCCTTTGTGCTTGAGCAGATCTACAAGCTCTTGCATCCCTTCATGCCCTTCATGACGGAAGAGCTCTGGGCCCATACGGCAGGCGAGGGTGTGTCCCGCGATATGCTACTCTGCCACGCCGACTGGCCGACGCCGGAATTCTCCGATGAGAATTCGGCAGCTGACATCAACTGGCTGATCGATCTGGTCACCGGTATCCGCTCTGCCCGTTCGGAAATGAATGTGCCGCCGGGCGCGACAGCCCCGCTCGTCGTCGTCGGCGCCAATGGCGTGACCCAGGAGCGGTTGATCCGCCATGATGCGGCGATCAAGCGTCTCGCCCGTGTCGAGGCGATTACCGTTGCCGATGTCGCACCGAAGGGCGCTGCCCAGATCGTCGTCGGTGAGGCAACCGCCTGCCTGCCGCTGGGGGCCTTGATCGATCTCTCTGCCGAAAAGGCCCGAATCGAAAAGGCAATCGCCAAGGTGGACCAGGAACTGGGCCGCATCGCCGGAAAGCTGGGCAACGAGAAGTTCGTCGCCAATGCCAATCCGGAGGTGGTGGCTGCCGAGCGCGAACGCCAGCAGGAGCTTGAAGTGCAGAAGGCGAGCCTCCTGACCGCGCTTTCGCGGGTTATCGAGGCAGGTTGATCTGCAAAAGCTTCAGGAATGAAATTCTAAAGGCCGGATCTTGCATCCGGCCTTTTCTTTTTTGCGCTGCACCATGCTGAAAAGGGTGTTTTGCTCTATTTCATATTGATTCTGAGCGTTATCTCGTTGCCAAGGTCCTCATTGCCTGCCTGGGTCGGGCGAGATGCATAAAATTCGACCAAGGTGATGATCGGCAATACTGTGGCGCACGCGCAACGCATGGTGTTTTGTGTAAAATTTTTTTCTCACGGATCAGGATCTTTGGGCGGCATTGGAGAATTTTTGTCCATGGCCCCGGCGTTTTGACGTGCGCGTAAGGATCGTTACGTAAAAATTTGGGTGAGGGAACAATCCTGTGATGGCCGTCACCGGATTGCCATCCTCTCGCACATGTCTAGTATGCCAATCACAGTTTTGCCTGAATTGGGGAGAGACATGGCGAACCATTTGATGAAGACAACGGCCCTCGGGCTGATCGCAGCATGCGCATTCGTGGGAGGCGCGCAGGCAGGCGGTCTTGAACGTGGCGGTTACAACATCGACCTTCTGTTTCGATCCGGGCCAGTATGTGTTCGAGAGTGGCGTGACGTATGTCGCGCCGGACCGCACGCTTAAGAACGTACGCGATACGCAAACTGGCGTTAACGCAATTCAGGGTGGTAACTTGAATAACCGCGCCACGAGCGTCGGGGAGACCGAAAGCTATTTCGTGCCACGGATCGGCGTCAAGGCAAGACTTGTCGAGGGCGTTGATTGCGTCGCGGACTACTCCCAGCCATGGGGTGCCCATACCAAGCCTGGATCTAACTGGGCTGGCGCAAACCAAAATATCGAGACGAAGGTCAATAGCCACAATTACGGGCTGACCTGCTCTTACAAGTTCGATCTTGGTCCTGGACAGGCAAGGATCATCGGCGGCGGCTTCTATCAGGAAGTTGACGGATTCAAGGAGCGGCTTGTAATCGATCCTGTTCAAGCCGGCCTCGGTACCTTGACGGGGGTTGGGCGCCTGGATCTTGAGGGCGATGGTTACGGCTGGAGGATTGGTGCCGCATACGAAATTCCCGAGTATGCGCTTCGTGCAAGCCTTGTTTACAACAGCCAGGTGAAGTTGGATGACATCACCGGCACACTTGACTTAAGGCAAGTTGGTCAGACCCTCGAAAATGTCTATGGCTCGGCGGCGATGCCAGACTCCATCGAAATGAAGATTCAGTCAGGTATTGCCCCTGACTGGTTGGCCTTCGGTTCGGTTAAGTGGACCGATTGGAGCCAGTTGCAGAAAGTGCGTTTTCTACCGTGTAGGGACTACCACTGAGCGCACCTCGCTTGATCTGGCCTATCGTGACGGTTGGACGGTCAGTGGCGGCATCGGGCACAAGCTTAATGACCAGTGGAGCGTTGCAGGTTCCGTGACCTGGGATCGTGGCACCTCTCAGGGCTTTGGTGCTCAGAGCGACACGTGGATCTTCGGCACCGGTGTTTCCTACACGCCGACGGAGAATGTTGAATTCCGTCTCGCAGGTGCTGTCAGCGTGCTCACGTCGGGTAGTTCGGGCCAGATCACCACTGGCGGTGAAACCTATGGCAGCGACGTCTCCTACGACTTCGGCACCGACCTCGCCGCAGCAGTCTCGACCTCGCTCAAGGTTCGCTTCTGATCTCTGCGACATCGAATTGATCGAAGCCCGGCTTGTCCGGGCTTCTTTCGTTTAAGCCCGTGCAACGGTCTTTCAGCTTTCCGGAATGTGATGATTCTGCAACATCGCCTCTATCCTTCCTGTCAGGCCGCTCATCGGGCGAATTTGTCCATTTCCCGCCACAAACGAAGAGCACCGGTGTTGCGTGGAACGGCGGGGGCTGTTTCCGAGCGTGGTGTTAAGAGTTTCACATGAGCCTCTGGGGCGAAAATTCGGTGCTGATAGCAATGACTTCGGTCGCTTTTGGGGAGCGTCCAGACTGTCTCGAAGGGAAAATGGATCGGGCGCGATCGATCGCCCCGGTCTTGCCGGAAATCGAGTCTAGTCTCTCTTCCATGCAGACGAGAACAAGAAGGAGCGATGACGGAAGCTCCGACCGGGCAATCGGTCATGAACCGTCTATTCATCGGTTGGATGTATTCTTCGGATCGGGCGCAGGTGAACTCGTCGCACACGTGGGGCGAGGCTTCTGATGTCCATCATGACTTGGAAATTGTGCGGACCCATGCGTCTCGGTGACTGGAAGACTTCGGCAATGCTTCTGACGGCGGCTCTTCTGCTGTCCTCGAGCCCGTCTGCTCGTGCATTCGATATGAACGCCGGCGTGAATAAGGAATCCGGTCCCTTCGATCTCTTCAAGTTCGGCTTCAACGCCTACAAGAAGGGCCAGAAGGAAGAGGCGGTTGAGGCCTATCGCTACGCAGCGGAAAAGGGCCATACCGGCTCGCGCTGGGCGCTGGCCAACATGTATGCGGCTGGCGACGGCGTCGTCGAAAACGACTTCGAGGCCTTCAAGATCTATGCGGAGATTGCCAATCAGGGTGTCGAGCCGGGGTCGGCGGATACCGGTTTCTTCGTCAACGCGCTTCTTTCGCTTGCCCGCTATTACCGGCAGGGGATCCCGGACAGCCCCGTCAAGGCGGACCTCGCGCAGGCACGGCAGATCTATTTCCAGGTAGCATCGACCTTTGGTGTGCCGGAAGCGCAATTCCAGCTGGCGCGTATGATCCTTGCTGGCGAGGGCGGCAGGGTGAATGTCCAGCAGGCCAAGAAGTGGCTGAACATGGCCCGCAAGAGCGGCCATGCCGGCGCCATGTCGATCTTCGGCAATGTACTGTTCGAAGAAGGCCAGACGGTGCGCGGGCTCGCTTTCCTGACTGCAGCCCTGGATCGTTGCAGCGCCAAGGATTGTCCCTGGATGCAGGAATTGCAGGAGCGGGCGTTTTCCCTCGCCACCGAAGACGACCGCAGGGTGGCGGTGGCGCTTGCGCCACAGGTCTACGAGCAGGGCGACTGAACCCTTTGTGGCTGATGGTGCATATGAAAATGGGCGCCTCGGCGCCCATTTCTGTGTCTGCGATCCGTCGCTGTCTCAGAACGCGAAATGCCCGACGACCGGCACGTGGTCGGATGGCTTTTCCCAGGCCCGCACGTGTTTTTCGATCGCCGTCGAACGCAGCCGGTCGGACGCCTCGGGCGAAAGCATCAGGTGGTCGATGCGGATGCCATTGTTCTTCTGCCAGGCACCCGCCTGATAGTCCCAGAAGGAAAACAGCGGCGTCTCGTCATTGGTCGCACGAACGGCGTCAACGAAGCCGAGGTTTTCCAGGCGGCGAAAGGCCGCCCGTGTCTGCGGAAGGAAGAGTGCATCCGTGACCCACTGGCTCGGGTCCTTGGCATCATGCGGCTCGGGGATGACATTGTAGTCACCGGCAAGGATCAGCGGCTCTTCGAGCGCCATACGATCGCGCGCAAAGGCCTCAAGGCGTGCCATCCAGGCGAGCTTATAGGGATATTTCACCGGGTCGTCAGACGGATTGCCGTTGGGTAGATAGAGCGAGACGACACGAAGGACGCCGCCCTCGACGGAGAAGACGCCTTCGATGAAGCGCGCCTGCTCGTCGGTCTCGTCACCCGGCAGGCCGCGGTTCACTTCGTCGGGCTTCATCTTCGAGAGGAGCGCCACGCCGTTGAAGCCCTTCTGACCATGGGTCTCGACGTGATAGCCAAGCGCCTCGATCTCTCCACGCGGAAACCCTTCGTCGACCGACTTGATCTCCTGCAGGCAGGCAATATCCGGTTGGCTATCCTTCAGCCACTGGCACAGGTTCTCGATGCGCGCCTTGACGCCGTTGATGTTCCAGGTGGCTATTTTCATCATGCTCATACGGAGAAGCTGGTGCCGCAGCCGCAGCTCGCCACCGCGTTGGGGTTCTTGATCTGGAAGGACTGGCCGAGCAGGTTGTCGACGAAGTCGATCTCGGAGCCAGCCATGTAGATGATCGACATCGGGTCGATCAGCACCGTGGCGCCGTCACGGCTGATCACGATGTCGTCGCCAGCAGGCTGGCCGTCCAGGTCAAACTTATAGGAAAAGCCGGAACAGCCGCCGCCTTCGACGGACACGCGCAGCGCCTGCTTGTCGGCATCGGCTGCGACGATTGCGGCGATTCGCTTCGCTGCGGCTTCGGAAAGGGTAACGGTTTCGGTGCTCATTCTGCCTCCTGCCGGGTTCAAGGCCCGGTGAAAACGGTTCTATTCGGCGCAAATCACCACAATGTCACGCAATTGCGCGACTTTTGATCCGGCGAGACGGCCCGAAGACCCTTCGGAACCTGCATCGCCTTGCGGCTTTGTCCGCTATAGGTATGAAGGCACACGAGTTGCGTCAATGGGGAGCAGGCGGCACGCGCATGACGATCGATCAAGCAGCATTGGGTTTCGGGACCGGAGAACGGGCGATCTACGCGACCAATCCGTGGGCGAGCCGCGGCCGTCTCTTCGAAGAGGGCGGCAGCCTCACCCGCTCCGAATTCCAGCGCGACCGTGACCGCATCGTCCATACGACCGCCTTTCGCCGCCTCAAGCACAAGACCCAGGTCTTCATCGGCCCGGATGGCGACCACTACCGCACCCGGCTTACCCATACGATCGAGGTGGCCCAGATCGCCCGTGCTCTCGCCCGCGCCCTGAAGCTCGACGAGGACCTGGCAGAAGGTGTGGCGCTGGTTCACGACTTCGGTCATACGCCATTCGGGCATACGGGCGAGGATGCGCTGCACGAGGTGCTGAAACCCTATGGCGGCTTCGACCACAATGCCCAGTCGTTGCGCATCGTCACCAAGCTGGAGCGCCGCTATGCGGATTTTGACGGGCTGAACCTCACCTGGGAAGCGCTTGAAGGTTTGGTCAAGCACAACGGGCCTCTGCTGACCAGGGACGGGCAGGGGACGCGTGGCCCGGTTCCGCAGCCGATCCTCGACTATTGCGAAATCCACGATCTGGAACTGGCAAGTTTCGCCGGTCTGGAAGCGCAGGTCGCAGCGATTGCCGATGACATCGCCTACAACACCCATGACATCGACGACGGCCTGCGCTCGGGCTACCTGACCTTCGAGATGTTGGAAGACGTTCCCTTCCTCGCCGGCCTGATGAAGGAGGTGCGCGACCGTTATCCGCATCTCGATCCTGACAGGTTCACCCACGAGATCATGCGCCGGCAGATCACCCGCATGGTTGAGGACGTGATCAGCGTGGCGCAGGAGCGGCTGAAGACGGTCCAACCGCAGAGCGTCGAGGAGGTGAGGGCGGCCTCAATGACGATCGCGACCTTCTCCGATCAGATGGCCGAGACCGATAAGGCAATCAAGAAGCTGTTGTTCAGCCGTATCTACCGCCACCCCGACATCATGCGCATCCGGGCCGCGGCGGCCGAGATCGTCACCGATCTTTTCAATGCCTATATGAACGACCCGAAGCTGATGAAGAGCCACTTCTGGGTGAACCATATCTCGGGCCTCAACGATGGCCAGAAGGCCCGCCATGTCGGGGACTATCTGGCCGGCATGACCGACACCTATGCGGTGCGAACGCATCGCGAGCTGTTTGACCGGACTCCTGAATTGCGATAGGCACCCGACGAAATTCTTTAGAGAACGCCGGGACTGAGCTCCGGCGCGCAGGGACACGCCATGAACCTTTTCGCCGATTTCGAAATCCGGATCAAAGCAGCGCTCGACGAGATCGAGGCGGTGCGCGAGAAGCGCGACAGCCTCGACTTCAGCCGCATCGTTGTCGAGCCGCCACGCGATCCGAGCCATGGCGATGCCGCGACCAATGCCGCGATGGTGCTCGCCAAGGGCATGGGCATGAACCCGCGCGCGCTCGCCGACCTGATCGGCGAAAAGCTGAAGCAGGATCCCGACATCGCAGACGTCGGCGTCGCCGGTCCAGGCTTCATCAACATCCGCCTGTCGGTGCCCTATTGGCAGCGTCTGCTGGCGACCATGATCCGTCAGGGGACCGATTTCGGTCGCGCGACCGTCGGTGCCGGCCACAAGGTCAATGTCGAATATGTCTCGGCCAATCCGACCGGGCCGATGCATGTCGGCCACTGCCGTGGCGCCGTCGTCGGTGACACACTCGCCAACCTGCTTGGCTTTGCCGGCTATGAGGTAATCAAAGAATACTACATCAACGACGCCGGCGCACAGATCGACGTGCTCGCCCGCTCGGCCTTCCTGCGCTATCGCGAGGCGCTCGGTGAGGATATCGGCGAGATCCCGACGGGGCTTTATCCGGGCGATTATCTCGTACCGGTCGGCAAGGCGCTTGCCGACGAATACGGCACCAAGCTTTACGGCATGCCGGAAGAGGACATGCTGGCCATCGTCAAGGAAAAGGCCATCGATGCGATGATGGTGATGATCCGCGACGATCTCGCCACGCTGAATGTGCATCACGACATCTTCTTCTCTGAGCGCACATTGCATGCCAATGGTGCCGCCAAGATCCGTACCGCCATCAACGACCTGACCTTCAAGGGCCACGTCTATCGCGGCACGCTGCCGCCGCCGAAGGGGCAACTGCCGGAAGACTGGGAAGACCGCGAGCAGACGTTGTTCCGCTCGACCGAGGTCGGTGACGACATCGACCGTCCGTTGATGAAGTCTGACGGCTCCTACACTTACTTTGCCGCCGACGTCGCCTACTTCAAGGACAAGTTCGACCGCGGCTTCTCCGAGATGATCTACGTGCTCGGTGCCGACCACGGCGGCTATGTGAAGCGGTTGGAAGCCGTAAACCGCGCGGTCTCGGAAGGCAAGTCGAAGCTGACCGTGCTGCTCTGCCAGCTGGTCAAGCTCTACCGCGACGGCGAGCCGGTGAAGATGTCGAAGCGCTCGGGCGACTTCGTAACGCTGCGTGAAGTGGTTGAGGAAGTCGGCCGCGATTCGGTGCGCTTCATGATGCTCTACCGGAAGAACTCCGAACCGCTCGATTTCGACTTCGCCAAGGTAACCGAGCAGTCGAAGGACAACCCGGTCTTCTACGTGCAGTATGCCCATGCCCGCTGCATGTCGATCATGCGCCAGGCGAAGGAAGCCTTGCCCGATCTCGATATCGAGCAGCTCGACCTTGCCGGTGCCGTAATGGGACAGATCGAAGATCCGACGGAACTCGCCCTGATTGCCAAGCTTGCCGAATATCCCCGAATCATCGAGGCGGCCGCACTGTCGCAGGAGCCGCATCGACTTGCATTTTACCTGCATGATCTGGCAAGCTCGCTCCATACTCACTGGAACAAGGGCAAGGATTCGCCCGAATTACGCTTTGTTAACGATAAACATAGAGAATTAACCATCGCCAGGCTTGGGCTGGTGCATGCTGTCGCCTCCGTGTTGAAGTCGGGACTGGCCATTACTGGCACCGAAGCTCCGGTAGAAATGCGATAGTATCGTCACCAATTCCCCACATTGCGCTGGCAGGCGTTGAGTCGCGTGAGTGAGTGGAACAGGTAATGGTACAGAAGCAGGCTGCAAACAGCATTCGATCGCAGGGCGACGGTTTCGCGGATGATGATCCGTTGGCGGAACTCGCCCGCATCGTTGGGTTCGATCAGCCGCTGAAGCGTGAGCCGGTTGTCTCGCTTCCGCAGGCGCCCGACATGCGCTCGGCCGAATTCAATCTCGAAGACGAATTGATGCGCGAGTTCGAGGGCTATGAGGCCTCGCCCGCGCCGCCGTCCTATGCGCCGCCGCTGTCTGTGCCCGAGCCGGTCGTCGCGCGTCCGGCCATCGTCGAGAGCGTTCCTGTGGCTCAGTACCGCGAAGAGCCGCGTTTCGAGTCGGAGCCGACCGTTTCCTATTCTGCGCCGCAGGCGGCCTATGCGCCCGAATCGGTCGAATATTCTAAGTCCGTCTCGGCTTATGAAGACGCCTATGTATCGGATATGGATCTGTACGTGGCCGATGCCCAGGAGCCGGGTCGTGTCGATCACGCGCCTGTCGCGGAGCAGGTCGAGCCGGAAGTGACGTTCGATCTTGCCGACGAGCTTGAATTCGCTGTCGCCGATGCTGATCTGCGCCCGGTCGCGCCGCCGCAGCCGGCTCAGGTCGAGCCGCCGCGTCTGCGGCTGCCGCTCGCCAATTTTTCCGCCCAGCCGGCCCGTCGCCCGGAGCCGCAGCTCGCGGTCGAGCCGCCACGCGAAATTCCGGCACTCGATCTGCAGGGTTACGATGCCCCGAGCGTTCAGTCGATTTCGGTCGAGAAGGAGCCGATGGCGCTTGATTTCGGCAAGGCAAGCTTTGACTGGGCTGCGGGTCCGGTAGAGCCCATTCCGACAAGCACTCCCGCTCCGCAGCGGATCGAGCCCGTTGTTGCTCCTGCCGTTTCGGCTGATTTCGAAGGCTTCGCCGTGCAGGCGGGAGCCGCGTACCACCTCGACGGTTGCGGCACCTGCGCCCATTCCGGCAGCGCCTGTAGCGGACCGCGACGACGTCGATTTCAGCTTCGATTTTCTCGACGAACTGGCTATCGACGAGGATGTTGTCGTTCAGCCCCAGGCCGCAGAGCCGGTCGTTCAGCGCGCGGCCCCTGTGATTGCCGACGAGGAATTCGATCCTTTCCATGACCAGGAATTCGATCTGCAGCTTGACGATATCGAGCTCGATCTTTCCGAACTCGACGTCGCACCTCAGAAATCTGTGCCGCAGCCTGCACCGGCCGTCAGCGCTGCTGCGTTCGCGGCTGCCACTGCCCCTGCTGTCGCACCGGCCCGCGTCGAGCCTGCTGTCACGGCACCGTCCTACGGCGCCAGCACCTCGGCACCTGCCTATGTTGCCGCGCCGACCGTATCGGCCTCCGCCTTTGCAGCGGCCGTCGCTCGCCCGGCTTTTGAAAGCCAAGTGGCTACGCCCGCCATGCCAAGCGCGCCCGCGCGCCCTGCAACGCCGGTCGACGACAGCTTTGCCTTCGATCCGTCCGAGATCTCCGAGCAGGACGATTTGCTGGAAACCCTGAGCGGCATGGACGTGCCGGACGTTCCGGTGGCTGATGCACGCCCTGCACAGGCGCCCCAGCCAGATTACGACATCGACATCGATGCGGAATTGGCAACCTTGTTCGAGCAGCCCGTGGTACCGGCAGCACGCCAGCCGAACCCGACCGCAGTGAGCCGTGTTGCTGCAGAGGTTGCACCGGCCGCAGCAACGGGCGCCCGAGCACCTGGCGCACCGCTGGATGACTTCGACGCTTTCGAGAAGGCATTGGAGGAAGATTTCCGCAGCTCGATGACCTCCTCGGGGGCTCTGGAGCCTGAAAGTCGTGGCCACATCACCATTTCAGGTGAGGGGCAGGGCTTCCGTTTCCGTCACATCAAGCCGTATTTGATGGCAGGCACGGCCGTCATCGTGCTGCTCGCTGGTGCAGGCGGCCTCTTTGCCTGGCTCGGCAGCGGAGCAGTTGGCACGCTGAGCAGCGGCGAGCCGCAGGTGATCGCTGCTGACAAGTCTCCGGTCAAGATTGTCCCCGAGGACCCGGGCGGCAAGTCCGTCCCGAACCAGGACAAGGCAGTTTATGATCGCGTGGCCGGCAATGGGGTCGAGGATCCCACGCAGCCCAGCCTGATTTCCTCGCAAGAGCAGCCGATCGATGTTGTCCAGCGTACCCTGATTCCGGAAACGCTGCCGATGGATGGTGGAAGCGAAGCCCTGGCGACGCCTGTTGGCGAAACCGAGGATCCGCGCCTGCTCCCCGATGGCCAGCTGCCGCAGGCCGCCGCCGAAGACCCGGCGACGATCACGCCGCGCAAGGTGCGCACGATGATCGTTCGCCCCGACGGCACGCTAGTCGCTCAGGAAGTCCCAGCCGAGCCGACACCGGCTCCGGTCGAGACGGCGTCTGCGCCTTCGTCGCAATCGACAGCCGACGCTCCGGTGCTTGCACCGCCGAGCGTCCCGAACACCAATGCCGCCGATACTGTGAGGACCGTCGATACCCGCGTCGTGACCCCGGGTGGTACGACCGACGCTGCGGCGTCGGCGACTGCCCCTGCCGCCACGACGACCGCTGCAGCTGAGCTGGCTGCCGCAACGCCTGTGACGGCAGAGACGGTAGCGGCTCCCGCAGATACAACCGCATCGCGTGCGCCGGTCCCGACGACCCGCCCGGCCGACCAGCCGGTCAACGTCGTCGGCACCGTAACGGATCAGGGCAATCTTCGTCCGTCTGCTCCTGCTGCCACGGCACCGGCGCAGCCAGCAGCCCCGACTGAGGTTGCTGCCGCATCACCGGCCGCGGCAACGCCTGCTCCTGCCACTGCAGCACCGGCGGGCAGCTTCGGCGTTCAGATCGCGTCCCTGCCGTCCGAGGCCGACGCCCAGAAGAGCTATCGCAACCTGTCCACCAAGTTTGCTGGCGTATTGGGTGGCAAGCCCTGGGAAATCCGTCAGGCGGACATTCCCGGCAAGGGCACCTTCTACCGCGTGCGGGTCGTCGCGGGCTCCAAGGATGACGCCGTGGCGCTCTGTGAGCAGTATCGCGCCGCCGGCGGAAGCTGCCTCGTCTCACGCTGAGGTCAGACCCAATTTTCAGATCTTCGAGAGGCGGAACCGCGTGTTCCGCCTCTTTTTTTGTGTATGAGGGCTTGGCGCTCACTGCCGGGCCCTTCGCTTTCCTCTCCCTCTCGATATGGTCTTGCCATGACAACACAGTCCCGACCCGCCAAAGCCATGATCCTCGGTTGCCTCGGCCAGCGCTTGAGCCCTGACGAGAAGGCTTTCTATCGTGATGAACAGCCCTGGGGTTTCATCCTCTTCGGGCGCAACATCGGCGAGGCGGAGCAGGTCAAGGATTTGGTCGCCGAAATGCGCGAGACGGTCGGTGGCGGTCACGAAGTTCCGGTGCTGATCGACCAGGAAGGCGGGCGCGTGCAGCGCATCCGCGAGCCGATCGCACCGCGTTATCCCTCCGGCTCCGATCTCGGTGCGCTCTATGACCGGAACGCTGAGAAGGGGCTGCGCGCCGCATGGCTGATGTCGCGCCTGCACGCCTTCGATCTCTATCGCCTCGGCATCAATGTCGACTGCCTCCCGGTGCTGGATGTGCCGATCGTCGGTGCCTCCAACGTCATCGGCGACAGGGCCTATTCCAACGATCCGCATGTCGTTGCCAAGATGGGGCAGGCGGCAGCCGATGGCCTGAAGGCCGGCGGCGTGCTGCCGGTCATCAAGCACATCCCTGGCCACGGTCGGGGTATGGCCGACAGCCACCACGAATTGCCTGTTGTGACCGTGCCGCGGGCTGAACTCGAAGCCCATGATTTCGTGCCCTTCAAGGCGCTGGCCCACGAGTTGATGGGCATGAGCTGCCATGTCGTGTATACCGACATCGACCCCGATCATCCCGCCTCGACCTCCCAGATTGTCACCGAGGAAATCGTGCGCAAGGCGATCGGCTTCGAGGGGCTGCTGATGTCCGACGATATCTCGATGAATGCACTGAAGGGCACGATCGGCGAGCGGGCGGTGCGTGTCGCTGCGGCCCTTGACGTTGTCCTGCATTGCCATGGCCATATGGACGAGATGAAAGGCGTTGCAGCAGCCGTGTCGGAGCTCTCCCGGAAGGCACGGGAGCGGGCGGATGCCGTCGAGGCGGCATTTGGTGTTCCGGAAGCTGCCGACGAGCAGGCCCTTCGCGACGAATTCGCCAACCTGATGGCGGTGGCCTGATGGTGCGTGGCCCCGTCCAGCCGACGGTTTTGAACCGGACTTCCAACGGGGAGACACCGGCACCGACGCCGATGGACAGCCTCTGGCAGGATACGGCCGAGGAGAGGGCCGCAAGCGACCCCGCGCTGCTGATCGATGTCGCCGGCTTCGAAGGGCCGCTGGATCTGCTGCTCTTCCTCGCCCGAAACCAGAAGGTCGATCTCGCCCGCATCTCGGTGCTGGCATTGGCGGAGCAATATCTTCTTTTCATTGAAAGTGCGCGGCGCATTCGCATCGAGCTTGCCGCCGATTATCTCGTGATGGCCGCCTGGCTCGCCTATCTGAAGTCGCGTCTTCTGATCCCGCAGCAGCCGAAGGACGATGGTCCCTCGGGCGAGGAAATGGCCCAGACGCTTGCCTTCCGCCTGAAGCGGCTGGAGGCGATGCGCGAGGCCGCAAGCCGCCTCATCAATCGCAATCGTCTCGGTCGTGATGTCCACCAGCGCGGGGCGCCGGAGCATGTGCCCTCGCGCGCGGTGAGTGCCTATGAGGCGTCGCTCTACGATCTGTTGACCGCCTACGCCTCACTGCGTCAACGCCAGGCGATCACGCAGGTGACCATTGAGAAGCGGCGCGTCTGGTCACTCTCGGACGCGCGCGGCATTCTCACCCGCATGATCGGCGAGATCTCCGACTGGACGGCGCTCGACCATTTCCTGCTGCGCTACTTGCCGAGCCCGGAGGAGCGGGTGACCGCGATCGCCAGTGCCTTCGCAGCCTCGCTTGAGCTGGTGCGCGAGGGCCGCCTCGAACTCCGCCAGGACGGTGCCTTTCAGCCGATCTACATGCGCAGCGGCCCGAGGGCCGAGGCGCTCAAGGCGGTGGAGTAAGCCGTGGCCGATGTGGACGATCTCGAGCCGGAGGAGGGCATGGAACCAGAGGAGGGCGGTCATTCCGCATCCCTGCGCGCCGAGCTCGATCGCCGCGAGGCGCTGAGGATCGCTGAAGCCCTCGTCTTCGCCTCGGCCCAGCCCGTCTCGACAAGCTTTATCGAGGAGCGCCTGCCACGCGGTATTTCCGCGCCCGAAATCCTCCACCAGCTGAAGCAGGACTACGCGGCGCGCGGGGTGAACCTCGTGCAGGTCGATGACCACTGGGCCTTTCGCACAGCCGCAGACCTGTCCTTTGCCATCCGCAACGACGAGGCGGAGGTCAAGAAGCTCTCGCGTGCCGCCCTCGAAGTGCTTGCGATCATTGCCTATCACCAGCCGGTAACGCGCGCCGAGATCGAGGACATCAGAGGCGTCCAGACCTCCAAGGGCACGCTCGACGTGCTGATGGAGGCCGGCTGGGTGCGGTTTCGCGGTCGCCGTCGTTCGCCCGGCCGTCCTGTCACGCTCGGCACGACCCGCGATTTCCTCGACCATTTCGGATTGGAAGAGCTGCGTGATTTGCCCGGTCTCGAAGAATTGAAGGGGGCAGGGCTGCTGTCTGGCCGCATCCCCGCCAACTTCAACATACCGCTTCCCATGGCCCACGACGATCTGACCGACGAGGAAGATCCGATTACCCAGCTCGACCTTGAGGAACTCGGCCTCTTGACTCCGGGCGGTGAAGCAGAGGAATAGGGTCAGCTTTTTCAACGGTGACCGGTGATGCCGGGTCGTGCGGCTCCAAAAATCCGCAACGATCCGGGATGAGCCGCGCGGACGGCAGAATGAACCCAGCGAAGATCCAGCATGGAGACGGCCAGCGCACGGCGGGCGTAACCTTTGCCGCGCGCCTGACCTTCGAGGACATTCAGCATCGCTATCACGGCAAGGAGACGATCCGTGGCGTGTCGCTGACCGCCCAACCGGGCGAAGTGCTTTGCCTGCTGGGTCCCTCCGGATCGGGTAAGACGACACTGCTCAGGATCGCTGCCGGTATTGAGGCGCAGGCCGCAGGCCGGGTTCTGATCAACGATCGCGAAGTGGCCGGTCCCCAAACCTTTCTGCCGCCGGAGAAGCGTGGCATCGGGCTGATGTTTCAGGATTTTGCCCTATTCCCGCACATGAGCGTTCTCGACAATGCCCGCTTCGGCCTGACTGCACTGCCACGCAAAGAGGCTGTGGCCGAAGCCATGGTTGCGCTGGAGCGCGTCGGCCTCGCGCATTATGCCGAGAAGTTTCCGCATGCCCTGTCGGGCGGCGAGCAGCAGCGCGTGGCACTGGCGAGAGCGCTCGCACCCCGGCCGAGCGTGCTCTTGATGGACGAGCCCTTTTCCGGCCTCGATTCGCGCCTGAAAGACACCGTGCGGGCGGACACGCTCGCAATTCTTCGTGAGACCCGCGCGACTGCCGTCGTCGTCACCCATGACGCCGAGGAAGCCATGCGCATGGCCGACAGGATTGCATTGCTGAAGAATGGTCGGCTCGTGCAGGTTGGGACCTCGGACGATCTCTATCGCCGGCCCAACGACATTTTCGCGGCTGCCTTCTTCTCGGAGATTAACGAATTCTCCGGGAGAGTGCGTGGCGGTCGCGTCGAGACGCCCTTGGGGGCCGCCGATTCCGGAGACATTGCCGAAGGCGCCGAGGTTGAGGTCGCCGTGCGGCTCTCCGGTCTGTCGGTTCGCGAAAGCGGCGGTCCTATTCCGGCCCGCATCATCGCGCGGCGCTTCCTTGGCGTCGTCGAGTTGCTCGATCTTGCCGTTCCCGGCACAGAGCGACCGGTTCGAGCGCGGATTCGGGCCGACATGTTGTCAGCGGGTGTGCGCGACGTGACGATTGCGGTTGAGCCCAAGGACATTTTGGTGTTTGAAAAGACACCGCAAAGCCCCTACATCGGGGAAACGAAAATCTAAGGAGTGGCAGGCATGGGTTCGTTTAGCATTTGGCACTGGATCATCGTTCTGGCGATCGTCCTGCTTCTCTTCGGTCGCGGCAAGATCCCGGAACTGATGGGTGACGTTGCCAAGGGCATCAAGAGCTTCAAGAAGGGCATCAGCGAAGAGGACGAGAGCGAGAAGCAGACCGCCTCCAACGCACAGCCCACCGTGACGAAGACGGTCGACCACAAGGCCGACGAGGTAAAGTGATCGGCTTCAGCCGATCGGACGGGCGGCTCCTTGAGCTGCCCGTTCTTCGTTGAAATCTTGGAAGACCGGCGCCCGTCTTGAGGCGCCATGGCGTGGCATCAGGAGCCCGTTTGCATGCTGGATATAGGCTGGACCGAGCTTTTGGTGATTGCGGTCATCCTGATCGTCGTGGTGGGTCCGAAGGACCTTCCGCCGATGATCCGGGCCTTTGGCAAGATGACCAAGCGCCTGCGTCAGACTGCAGGCGAATTCCGTGCACAGTTCGACGAGGCCCTGCGCGAGGCGGAGCTCGATGACCTGAAGAATTCGGTCAACGACATCCGCTCGCTCAATCCGGCAAACACGATCCGCGAGACGCTCAATCCGCTGCGCCAGATGGGGCAGGAGATCAAGTCCGACCTGGAGCGCTCCACGCGTCTTGATCCAAAACCCGCGCCTTTGGACGACGGTTACGAGGACAACTCGATCCTGCCCGATGTGCCGCTCGGCCTTGGCGAACCGCCCGAGGAGCTGAAGCCCGTGGTCCAGCAGCCTGTTACGCCGGCGGCAGTCGCCCAGCCCGCGTCGCCAGCACCCGCCGCAACAGCAGCACCTGCGCCGGCCGCAGCCGCAGCGGCGCCCGTTGTTGCTGCCACGGCTCCGGCGACCTCCGCACCGGCAGCTACGCCCGTGATTGCAAAGAAGACGGCAGCCCGCAAACCGGCCGCCAAGGCGCCAGCCGCTGTAAAAGCGCCTGCCAAGTCGACCAAGACTGTGCCGGTCGCTGTCGAAGCGCAGCCGGCCACCAAATCCGCGAAGCCCAAGCCGAAGCCGGCGACCGTTGGGACTGCTTCTGCCAAGGCAAAGGCTGCGGCAGGCTCCGAACCTGCTGCCAAGCCGGCGCCCAAGGCACGCAAGAGCAAGAGTGAGGACCGCGCATGAGCGGCGATATGGACGACAAGCCCCAGCCGTTGATTGAGCATCTGATCGAATTGCGTTCGCGCCTGATGTGGGCGCTCGGCGCCTTCTTCGTCGCTTTCCTCGTCTGCTTCTACTTCGCCAAGCAGCTCTTCAACCTGCTGGTCGTCCCCTATAAATGGGCAGTGGACTGGGCCGGGCTCGACGTAACGAAGACCGAACTCATCTATACGGCGCCGCAGGAATTCTTCTTCACCCAGGTGAAGGTTGCCGCCTTCTGCGCCATGGTCATCGCCTTTCCGGTCATCGCCTCGCAGGTCTACAAGTTCGTGGCACCGGGCCTCTACAAGAACGAGCGCGCTGCCTTCCTGCCGTTCCTGGTGGCGTCTCCGATCCTCTTCCTGCTCGGCGCCTCGCTCGTCTATTTCGTCTTTACGCCTATGGTCATGTGGTTCTTCCTTGCCATGCAGCAGGCGCCTGAAGAGGGCGGCGTTGCGATCTCGCTGTTGCCGCGCGTCTCGGAATATCTGGGTCTGATTATGACCCTGATCTTCTCCTTCGGCCTCGTCTTCCAGCTGCCGGTCGTGACCAGTCTTCTGGTGCGGGTCGGCATCCTCGAGAGCCAGTGGCTGGCCGACAAGCGCAAGTATTTCATCGTCGTCGCCTTCGTCATCGCAGCCATCGTGACGCCGCCGGATCCGCTGTCCCAGATCGGTCTTGCACTGCCGACGATCCTTCTCTACGAGGTTGCGATCTATGCGGCGCGACTCATCGAAAAGAAGCGCGCTGCCACGGAACTCGCCGAGGCCGGCGCTAAAGAGCAGGCCTGAGGCAGACCGGGCGGTCCCGCCGCATTTAACCCATGCCGACATGGGGCCGGACGTGGCCGCCGGCCAGCTCCGATCCCGGTCGAAAACCAAGACCTGGAACGACGATGCTCGATATCAAGTGGATCCGTGAAAACCCCGAGGCCTTCGATGCCGCACTCGCCAAGCGCGGTGCCGAGCCTCTGTCTGCCTCGCTGATCGCGCTCGACCAGAAGCGCCGGTCTGTCGCCCAGGCGATGCAGGACATGCAGTCTCGCCGCAACTCGGCCTCAAAGGAAATCGGCGCCGCCATGGCGCAGAAAGACATGGAGCTCGCGGAGAAGCTGAAGGCGGAAGTCGCTTCGCTCAAGGACACGCTGCCGGCAGCCGAGGAGGAAGAGCGCCAGCTTACCGCTGAGCTCAACGACGCCCTGTCGCGCATCCCGAACATTCCCCATGATGACGTGCCCGTCGGCAAGGACGAGCACGACAACGTCGTCGCCCGCGTTGTCGGTGAAAAGCCGACTTGGAATCACAAGCCCTTCGAGCACTTCGAAATCGGTGAAAGCCTCGGCTACATGGATTTCGAGCGCGCGGCCAAGCTCTCCGGCTCGCGCTTCACGGTCCTGACGAGTCAGCTCGCGAGGCTTGAGCGAGCCCTTGGCCAGTTCATGCTCGATCTGCACACGAGCGAACACGGCTATACCGAAGTCTCGTCGCCGCTGATGGTGCGCGACGACGCCATGTATGGAACGGGCCAGCTGCCGAAGTTCGCCGAAGACCTGTTCAAGACGACCGATGGTCGCTGGCTGATCCCGACGGCGGAGGTGACGCTGACCAATCTCGTTGCCGGCGAAATCCTCGACCAGGAAAAGCTGCCGCTGCGCTTTACGGCCCTTACACCGTCCTTCCGCTCGGAAGCCGGCTCTGCCGGTCGCGACACCCGCGGCATGCTGCGCCAGCACCAGTTCTGGAAATGCGAACTCGTTTCGATCACCGACGCCGAAAGCTCGATGGCCGAACATGAGCGCATGACGGCCTGCGCCGAAGAAGTCCTGAAGCGTCTCGGTCTGCATTTCCGCACCATGACGCTCTGCACTGGCGACATGGGCTTCGGCGCCCGCAAGACCTATGACCTCGAGGTCTGGTTGCCGGGCCAGAACACCTATCGCGAAATCTCCTCCTGCTCTGTCTGTGGCGATTTCCAGGGGCGACGCATGAATGCGCGTTACCGCAACAAGGACGGCAAGGGCACGACCTTCGTGCACACGCTGAACGGTTCGGGCACGGCTGTCGGCCGCTGCCTCATCGCGGTGATGGAAAACTACCTGAACGAGGACGGTTCGATCACCGTGCCTGACGTTCTGCTGCCCTATATGGGCGGCATCAAGAAAATCGAGAAGGCGGCCTGATCACGCCGCAACCGGAGTGGCCATGCGCATCCTGCTGACGAATGACGACGGTATCCACGCTCCGGGCCTTGCCTCCTTGGAGCGCATCGCCCGCAGCCTGTCCGACGATGTCTGGATCGTCGCGCCAGAGACCGACCAGAGCGGGCTTGCCCATTCGCTGACGCTGTCCGAACCCTTGCGTCTGCGAGAGCTCGGAGATCAGAAGTTTGCCCTGCGTGGCACGCCGACCGATTGCGTCATCATGGCGATCCGCAAGGTACTCGATCGCAAGCCTGATCTCGTCCTGTCCGGCGTCAATGCCGGCGCCAACATGGCCGACGACGTCACCTATTCGGGCACGGTTGCCGGTGCGATCGAAGGGACGGTGCACGGTGTCAGGTCCTTTGCGCTGAGTCAGGCCTATAGCTACGAGGCGGGTGCGCCGATCCCGTGGCATGTTGCTGAGGCGCTGGCGCCCGACCTTCTGAAGAAGCTCTCGACGATCGATTTGCCGCCCGGCACATTTCTCAATCTCAACTTCCCGAATTGTGAACCGGAAGAGGTGCAGGGCATCGATGTAACCTCGCAGGGGAAGCTGGACTTCGGCCTCTCGGTGGAAGAGCGTCAGGATGGTCGCGGCCTTCCCTATTTCTGGCTGCGATTCGGCGACCGCAAGGGCAACTTCCGCGCCGGAACCGACATTCATGCGCTGCGTGAGAAGAAGATTTCCGTGACGCCGCTGAAGCTCGACATGACCGACTATGCAGTGCAGGACATGGTTGCGGCAGCACTCGCCAATGGGGATGCAGTGTGAGGTCTGCCCTGGTCGAGCGCGAGGGCTTTGCGGCTCTGGTCCTGCGGCTCAGGGCTGAAGGCATCACCGATCTCGACCTGCTGACGGCCGTCGAGCAGACGCATCGCTCGAGCTTCGTTCCGCCCGAATATGCCCAGAGCGCCTATTCCAGCCGCTCCATCCCGATCGAATGCGGGCAGTTCATGGAAGGCGCGGATCTCGCCGTTCGACTGCTTTCCATGCTGCAGGTGAAGCCAGGACATCGCGTGCTTGAGATCGGCACCGGCAGTGGCTTTGCGACCGCCGTTCTCGGGCGGCTCGCCGAGCGGGTGATCTCGATCGAACGATACAAGACACTGATTGCGAGCGCCCAGGGTCGATTGGAGCGGCTTGCGCTTCGTAACGTTATCCTGCGCCAGGTCGACGGTTCGAACGGGCTGCCGGGCGAGGGGACCTTCGACCGAATCGTGTCCACGGCGGCCTATCCCGTCATGCCCCGTTTCTTTGCCGAACAACTCGTGTCCGGCGGCATGCTGCTTGCGCCGATCATGCTGGACGAGGAGCGCTGCGTCATGGTCCGTCTGACCAAGACCGGGAGCCGCTTCGAACGGGAGGATCTGTTCGAGGTACCCTTCCTGCCCCTGCAGCCGAAGATTGCCCAGCACCTCTGAATTCAGATTTTTCGAACTTTGCAGATCCCATTGAGCGCAGGCGCAAGAGCGCCCGTCTCTGCATAATTTATATGCGCTTCGCCGAATTCGTTCATAACGAATCCACGGGGTTAACTGCCCGGTAATACTAACGCGCTTTAATGAACCCACATCAAGTTGTGTCATATGTGGGTCGAGTCATGCGTAAAAGTGTATCGCCGAAAGCTGGATTGTCTGTCGCTCGTTTGTGCGGCGCGCTCCTCCTGGCCGGTACGGCAGCCGGGTGTAGTTCAGACGCCTCGCGCTTCAGCTCGGTCTTCTCCACCGACAGTCTGACCACGGCGTCCATTCCTCGTCAGCAGCGCAATCAGCCGCCGGTCCCTGCCGAGAATATCGGTGGCGGCGGCATGTACGGTCAGTCTCAGGCCATGGCGCAGCCGATGCCGGCAAGCCCGGCTTACGAGGCGCCGGCATCTGCCCGGGCGGCAAGCACGCCGGCCTCCGTGCAGCGCGCCGAACTCGCCGCGCCATCTGCATCTGGCAACAATTCCGAGCGTGCTGCAGCGCTTGCGCAGCCCTTCCCGTCTGCACCTCAGCCGCAAGCCGGTCAGGTGGCTGCGGTCAACCCAGGCCAGGTTCTGGCCGAGCCGACATCGACCGGTTCGACGCCCCGTCAGGGCGGTTGGTCGACGGCCGGTGCTGCCCGCGTGACCTTGCGGCCCGGCGAGACCATCGCGACGCTCGCTGATCGCTATGGCGTTCCGCAGAAGGAACTCCTCAAGGCCAATGGTCTGACCCATCTCAGCGATGCGGCCCCCGGCCAACTCGTGATCATCCCGACCTTCGGCGGTCCCAATGCGGCCCGCGCTGCGGCCGATGCGTCCGGCCTGCCGACCGATGGCCGCAAGCCTGTGCTGCCGGGCGACCAGCAGCAGAACGTGGCCGTCCTGCCGAATGCCCCGAATTCCCGCGAAAAGCAGCAGGTTTCGGCATCAGCCGCCACCGGCAAGTCGGATGCGGGCGCCGGTGCTGGTGCCGGCTCCTACATCGTGAAGCCTGGCGATTCCCTGGCGCGCATCGCCAAGGCCAACGGCGTTTCGGTCGATGATCTTAAGAGCGCCAACGGTCTGACGACCGGGAACATCCGCATCGGACAGCCGCTCGTCGTCCCGGCAAAGAGGGCCGTGGCACCCGCAGTTGCCCAGGCTCCGGCTGCAGCGGCCGCCGATCCGGTCAAGACGGCCTCCGTGCCGGCTGCCGGTCAGCCCGCTCAATACCAAGCCCCGGCCGCTAACAAGTCGGTGACGGAAGTCGCCGCTGCCAAGCCGGAAACGGCCGCACCCGAATTGACCGGCATCGGCAAGTATCGCTGGCCGGCCCGCGGTGCCGTGATCGCCAATTTTGGCGCCAATATCGATGGCAAGCGCAGCGACGGTATCGCGATCTCCGTGCCGCAGGGCACGCCGATCAAGGCCGCCGAGAACGGCGTGGTCATCTATGCCGGCAACGGCCTCAAGGAACTCGGCAACACGGTTCTCGTCCGTCACGACGATGGCAAGGTCACCGTCTACGGCCATGCCGACAGCCTGTCGGTTCAGCGTGGCCAGAAGGTCCAGCGCGGCCAGACCATCGCTACATCCGGCATGACCGGCAACGTCAAGCGTCCGATGCTGCACTTCGAAGTCCGCAAGGATGCAGCACCGGTCAACCCGATCACTTACCTGGAATAGTGTATTGCGTACAGGTCAGTGAAAAGGCCCGGAGCTCGCGCTCCGGGCCTTTCTGATTCTGCGGGTGGAGAGATTCAGCGGCGTTCGGTGGAGATCCGGAGGCGTCCGGCGAGATCCTGAATGTATTGCCAGGCAACGCGCCCTGAGCGGCCGCCGCGCGTGGTTGCCCATTCCAGCGCTTCATGATGCAACTGCTCGCGGGGCAGCGGCAGCGCGAAATGCGCTGCATAGCCGTCGATCATCGTCAGATAGTCGTCCTGGCTGCATTTGTGGAAGCCGAGCCAGAGGCCGAACCGGTCCGAGAGCGAGACCTTCTCCTCTACGGCTTCTGACGGGTTGATCGCCGTCGACTGCTCGTTTTCCATCATGTGGCGCGGCAAAAGATGGCGCCGGTTAGAGGTGGCGTAGAAAAGCACATTGTCCGGCCGGCCCTCGACGCCGCCGTCCAGCGCTGCCTTCAGAGATTTGTAGGCGGTGTCGTCATGGTCGAAGGAGAGGTCGTCGCAGAAGACGACGATCCGGTGCGGCGCATCCTTGATAATCTCGAGCAGCCCCGGCAGCGTCGAGATATCCTCCCGATGCACTTCGACGAGCTTCAGCGCGATGCCGTTGGTCTTGATGATGTCGGCATGGACGGCCTTGACCAGTGCCGACTTGCCCATGCCGCGCGCACCCCAGAGCAGCACGTTGTTCGCAGGATAACCTTCGGCGAAGCGCAATGTATTTTCGTGCAGGATGTCGCGCACATGGTCGACACCGCGGATCAGGCCCAGTTCCACCCGGTTCGGTCGCTTGACGGGTTGCAGGTGAAGCCGTGCCGGAGACCAGACGAAACAGTCTGCGGCCTCCCAGTCGTTGAAGGCGGGTGCCGGCCCTGCCAGCCGTTCCACGGCCTCGGTGAGACGCTTCACTTCCGCCAAAAGTGCGCTCACGGTCTGATCATCCATCGTCCTGCTCCTCGTCGTCCGGTCCGGCTGTGCAAGCCTGAGCTTGGGCGGTATCACGCAGAATTGCGGGCATAAAGGGTAAGGGGCCTGAAAATGGTACGCCCCGGCGCTGTTTCTGTTGCATTCATGGGCTCTCTCACTATATTCCGGCGACCTGACGAGGGGGCCGGGCGGCTCCCCAATACGCTTCAATAGGGAGTCTTTCATGTTTATCACCGAGGCCTTTGCCCAGGACGCAGTTGCTGCCCCGAGCGCGATGGGATCCGGACTGGAAATGCTGCTGCTCTTCGCACCGCTGATGGTGGTCTGGTATTTCTTCCTGATCCGTCCGCAGCGCCAGCAGATGAAGAAGCGTGAAGAGACGCTGTCTGCCATCCGTCGTGGCGATCAGGTCATCATGGGTGGCGGCATCGTCGCCAAGGTCACCAAGGTGATCGACGACAAGGAACTCGAACTCGAAATCGCCGACGGCGTGAAGGTTCGTGCAATGCGCCAGTATGTGGCGGAAGTCCGCGTCAAGGGCGAACCGGTCAAGACCGAAACCGCCGCCTGATCCCGCTGGGCCGGCCTTGCGCCGGCCTTTGCCATTTTCCGATGCCCTGATTCGAGAGTTCCATGCTTTACATTTCCCGCTGGAAGACATTGTTCATCTGGTTGACCGTTGCGCTCGGCGTCCTTGTCGCCCTGCCCAATGCCTTCACGGACGAGGAACTGGAAGCATTCCCCTCCTGGTTCCCCACGAGCAAGGTGACGCTCGGCCTCGACCTGCAGGGCGGCTCGCACATCATGCTGAGGCTCGAGCGCGAGGATATCGTCAAGGAACGCCTTGAGACGATCGTCGGCGACGTCCGGACCCAGCTTCGCGAAGCCGGCATCCGCTATACGGGCCTTTCCGGCGTCGGCCAGCAGATCCAGGTTCGCATTACCGATGCGGACAAGGTGCCGGAAGCAATCGAAGCGCTGCGCTCGCTGACCGATCCCGTCAGCATCGGCGGTCTGACCGGCGGTTCTGTGACGGAGGTTGCTCTCGAGCAGGCCGAGGGCGGCGTGCTGCGCCTGACGCTGACCGACGCGGGCATCGACTACCGCGTATCCTCTGCCCTGACGCAGTCGATGGAAGTCGTTCGCCGCCGTGTCGACGAATTGGGGACGACCGAACCGCTCATCCAGCGCCAGGGGGATGACCGCATCATCGTCCAGGTCCCGGGCCTGACTGATCCGCAGCGCCTGAAAGCGCTTCTGAACCAGACGGCCAAACTGTCCTTCCACATGGTCGACACGACGATGCCGGTCACAGAAGCGATGAACACGCGTCCGCCTGCACAGTCGGAGATCCTTTATTCGGCCGATGACCCGGCCGTTCCCTATCTCATCGAGCGTCGTGCGCTGATCTCGGGTGAAAACCTCGTTGATGCCCAGGCAGCCTTTGACCAGCGCACCAATGAGCCGGTCGTCAGCTTCCGCTTCGACAGCCGCGGTGCCCAGCGTTTTGCCCAGGCAACGCAGGAAAACGTCGGCAATCCCTTCGCCATCGTCCTCGACCAGCAGGTCATTTCCGCGCCCGTCATCCGCGAGCCGATCCTCGGCGGTTCCGGACAGATCTCCGGCAATTTCTCGGTCGAAGGCGCAAACGATCTTGCGGTTCTGCTGCGTGCCGGTGCTCTGCCGGCGACGCTGACGGTCGTCGAGGAACGCACCGTAGGCCCCGGCCTCGGCCAGGATTCGATCAATGCCGGCGTGACCGCCAGCATCATTGGCGGCATCGCGGTCGTTCTCTTCATGCTCGCCTTCTATGGCACCTTCGGCGTGATGGCGAACATCGCGCTCGCGGCCAATATTGCCCTGATCCTCGCGGCCCTGTCGATGATCGGGTCGACGCTGACCTTGCCGGGTATCGCCGGTATCGTTCTGACAATGGGTATGGCCGTCGACTCGAACGTCCTGATCTATGAGCGCATTCGCGAGGAGGCCCGCAATGGCCGACCCTTGGTGCAGGCGATCGAGGTCGGTTTCAAGAAGGCCTTTGCGACCATCATCGACGCGAACCTCACGACGTTGATCGCGGCCGTCGTTCTCTTCTTCCTCGGGTCCGGCCCAGTGCGTGGCTTCGCCGTCACCCTGTCGATCGGTATCGTGACGACCGTCTTTACTGCCTTCACCCTGACCTTCTGGTTGATGGCCTTCTGGTACCGCTGGAAGCGCCCGAAGCACATTCCGAAAAGCGTACGCACTGGTTTCTTCGACAACCGCAACATTCGCTTCATGGCGGCCCGCAAGTTCAATTTCGGACTGGCCATGCTCATCTCGGTTGCCTCCCTGGTCGGGTTTGCGACCGTTGGCATGAACCTCGGGATCGACTTCAAGGGTGGCTCCATCATCGAGGTGCAGGCACGTGACGGAACCGCCGATCTCTCCGATATCCGCGACCGTCTGAGCCAGCTGAACCTCGGCGAGGTGCAGGCGCAGGGCTTCGGCGACGATGCCAGCGCGCTTATCCGTCTCCAGGCGCAGGATGGCGGCGAGAACGCCGAACAGTCGGCTCTCAGCAAGGTTCGTGGTGAACTGGAGGCCGAATACGACTTTCGCCGTGTCGAGGTGGTCGGACCATCGGTCTCGAGCGACCTGACCTATTCGGCGACGATCGGCGTTGCGGCAGCTCTCTTCGGCATCCTGATCTACATCTGGTTCCGTTTCGAGTGGCAGTTCGCGCTAGGCGCAATCATCGCCACCCTGCACGACGTTGTCTTCACGCTCGGCCTGTTCGTCCTGACTGGCATTGAATTCAACCTGACGAGTATCGCGGCGATCCTGACGATCATCGGCTACTCGCTGAACGATACGGTCGTCGTTTATGACCGCATGCGAGAAAACCTCAGGCGATACAAGAAGATGCCGCTTGAGGTGTTGATCGACGAATCGATCAACCAGACGCTCTCGCGTACGGTTCTGACCGCCGGCAGTACGGTCCTCGCTCTTGGGGCGCTCTATCTGTTCGGCGGGGAAGTCATTGCCTCCTTCACCTTCGCCATGCTGGCAGGCGTTCTGATCGGAACCTTCTCGTCGATCTACATCGCTGGCCCGGTTCTGATCGCCTTCAAGCTGCGTCCGGAAAACTTCCAGCGGGACGAGACCGAGGGCGAGCAGGTTCCGGCCAAGGCCGGGGCCTGATCCGATGGTTTTTGGCTTCGGAGACAAGGGCGTCACCATCCGTGACGCCCATTTCCCCGGGCGGCCCGGTATCGACAGTTACGGCAATGGTGGCTTCCGCTTTGCCGACATGTCGCATCGTGGATCGCTTCTCCTGCTTCCCTCCGGTGTCTATGGCTGGGAGCAGACCGAAGAGGAGCCGATCACGCAAGCCTCACTCGCGCGCGTATTTGCCGAAACCGGCATCGAATTCCTGCTCTTGGGCACCGGTCGGCAGTTGCGCCTTGTCGACCCCGATTTGCGGGTCGCATTGAAGGCGAGGGGCATTGCGACCGATCCCATGGGAACCGGTGCTGCAATCCGCACGTATAACATCATGCTGGCCGAGCAGCGTCCGGTCGCGGCCGCGTTGATCGCAGTCTGAACCCGTCCCTCGAAAGGTGCATTGTGAGCGAGACCCCGTCGGCCAATGAGGCTCTTTGCCTGCGGGCCTTGCAAGAGTCGGATCGCGACCGCTATCTCGCGAGCCTTCTGACGCCGGCCGATCGGCGTGACGCCATCGTCGCGCTCTATGCCTACAACGCCGAGCTTGCCCGCGTGCGTGACGTCGTGCGTGAACCCTTGCCGGGCGAGGTGCGACTGCAATACTGGCGCGACCTGCACGAGGGCTCGGCGCATGGCGAGACCGCTGCAAACCCCGTTGCAGCCGAGCTTCTTCGCGCCGTACAGACCTGGCGGCTGCCTGTGGCGCCACTCGTCGCCATGGCCGACGCGCGCATCTTCGACCTTTACGACGATCCGATGGAAACGACCGCGATGTTCGAAGGCTATGCCGGCGAGACGGCAGCGGCGCTCATCCAGCTTTCATCTCTGGTCCTTGATGTAGAGGCTGCCGAAGCTGTATCCGAGATCGCAGGGCATGCGGGTGTGGCGCTTGCCGTTGCCGGCGCGATCCTGCTGATGCCGATCCATCGGGCCCGAGGGCAGGTTTACCTGCCGACACAGATCCTTGCCTCCGTCGGACTGGACCGGGACGCATTTCTGGCCGGGGGCAACGACGAGCGGGTGACTGCCGCCATCCAGGCCTTTGCCGGTTTCGGTCTCGATCACCTGCGCAAGGCGCGTGCGGCCGGGGCAATACCGAAGAGCCTGCTTGCCGCCTTCCTGCCGGCGACGCTGGCAGAACCGGTGCTCAAGCGAGCGATGAAGATCGGCCATGCTACTCTCTCGACCGATATTCGCCCGCCGCAATGGCGACGGCAGATGGCGATGATGCGTCTGCTGCTGACGGGGCGGGTCTGACGCAGCGGTCACGTCCCGGATACACCACGTTCACGCAAGGCTCGCCTGTTAGCAGCCATTGCGATAGTGTGTGTGCGCGGAAGGAGGCGAGATCAAATCATGGTGACCTGGGGTATCGTCTTTGCGCTCGTCATGGGGCTGGCCTATTTCTCTACGCGTAGTATGCGCCAGGAGGATGAGGGATTTCAGGACGCTGGCCTCGCTATCCTCGAATTCGGCCGTGCCTTTCCGCAGGAGGCAATCCGCAGCCTGCACGCCACAGTCGACGGCAAGGCCGTCTTCGTCCGTCTGCATGACAATAAGGCAGGTTTCATGCGCAGCATGCGCAACCATTTCGCCTGCCATCTGATCGAGCCCGGCACTGTACGCGTCCGCGCCTTGCCGAACGGCAAGGGGATCGCCGTCGAGTTTCTCGACGCCCCCTCCCACAACGGCGAGTTCACCTTTGCCAACCCGGCAATCGCGGCAGAGGTTTCCCTCTGGCTGCTCGGAAACTACCTCGGCCATGCCGACCGAGAACCGGACCCCGCCTCAGGCACGACCGGCTGACGCCGCCGTCAGGCAGCGCCGAGCCAGGTCTTGCAGTGTTCGAGGGCGCGCGCGGCGATCAGTTGACGCTTCATTATCGTCTTGTCCTTGCCGCGGAAGCGCTTGACGCCCTCTGGCTTGACGATCGATCCGGGCTCAAGCTCGGGGAACAATCCGAAATTGATGTTCATCGGCTGGAACGAGCGCTTGCCAGGCTCCTCGTCGGAAACGATATGGCCGCCCGTGATGTGGTTGAGCAGCGAGCCAAGCGCGGTCGTCGCCGGTGGCACGCTGATCGTCTCGCCCTTGCGCTGGGCCGCTGCAAAGCGCCCGGCCAGCAGGCCGATCGAGGCGCTCTCTACATAGCCTTCGCAACCGGTGATCTGGCCGGCGAAGCGCAGGCCCGGACGGGCCTTCAGCTGCAGGCTCTGGTCGAGAAGCGTCGGTGAGTGGATATAGGTATTGCGGTGTAACCCGCCGAGCCGGGCAAATTCCGCATTTTCCAGGCCCGGGATCATCCGAAAGATCTCGGCCTGGGCGCCGTAGCGCAGCTTCGTCTGGAAACCGACCATGTTGTAGAGCGTGCCCAGCGCATTATCCTGGCGCAGCTGCACGACGGCATAGGGCTTGACTGTCGGGTTGTGGGCATTGGTGAGGCCCATCGGCTTCATCGGCCCGTGGCGCAGCGTTTCGCGGCCGCGTTCCGCCATGACTTCGATCGGCAGGCAGCCATCGAAATAGGGCGTGCCTTCCCATTCCTTGAAGCCGACGGCGTCACCGGCAATCAGTGCGTCGATGAAGGCATTGTACTGTGTCTCGTCGAGGGGGCAGTTGATATAATCCTTGCCCGTGCCGCCGGGGCCTACCTTGTCGTAGCGCGACTGGAACCAGCAGGTGTCCATGTCGATGCTGTCGGTATGCACGATCGGTGCAATCGCATCGAAGAAGGCAAGCGCATCCTTGCCGGTCCGCTCGCGGATGGCTTCGGCGAGCGCCGGCGAGGTGAGGGGGCCTGTCGCAATGATGGCGAGATCCCAGTCCTCCGGCGGCAGGCCCGTCACTTCCTCACGTACGACTGCGATCAGCGGATGCCGTTGGATCTCGGCCGTGACGGCCTCGGAGAAGCCGTCGCGGTCAACCGCGAGCGCGCCACCGGCCGGAACCTGGTGTTTGTCGGCGCAGGCCATGATCAACGAGCCCGCGAGCCGCATCTCGGCATGGATGACGCCGACGGCATTCGATGTCGCATCGTCAGAGCGAAAGGAGTTGGAGCAGACCAGCTCGGCCAAGCCGTCGGTCTTGTGTGCATCGGTGCCGCGCACGCCGCGCATTTCGTGCAGGATGACCGGGACGCCGGCCTGGGCCACCTGCCAGGCGGCCTCCGAGCCTGCAAGACCGCCGCCGATGATGTGAATGGGGGAGAAGGAGCTGTTTGTCATGGGCGGCTCCATATCACGGCTCGCGGCGCGAGGTCCATCATGTCTGAAGCCATGCAGCTCGCCGAGCGTTCACATTCGCGACGCAGGAATCAAAAACGGCACCATGCGGTGCCGTTTGACAGGCTGCTTCTCGCAGGTCCGATTAACGGAAGGAGCGCGAAGCGATGTTGCGGATTTCGTAGCGGGTGATGCCGATGTCGTTCAGGGTCTGCGAAGACAGGTTGCCCAGTTCGTTCATCGTGCGGCGGTAGCTGATCCAGTTCTTTGCAATGCGGATCGGGTTCATGGTCGTTTCCTCGTCGAATGTTCGCTGATCCTGCGGTCTTTCCCGCATCGGCGATTGACCTTCTTATACGCCTGTAAAACAAGATTGTGCAGTGCAAATAATGTGCGACTGCTATGCATTTGTGCATGAGGTTGCCGTGATATGTGGCAGGCCGGGTTGGCTGGCGAAAAATGCGCCATGCGTTAACGCCCGTTTACCGATGCAGAAAAGCCCGCGATTTCGGGCTTTTCAAAGGCGTTCCGGGGCTTGGTCGTTGATCAGACCGGCTTGATCAGAATGTGCTTCTTCTTTCCGAGCGAAAGCTTGATGACGCCATCCGCCGTGACCTCTGCAGTGCCCACAGACATGCGCTCGTCGGAGACGCCTGCATCGTTGATCTTGACCGCACCGCCCTGCACGTGACGGCGGGCTTCGCCGTTCGAGGCGGCAAGGCCCGCCTTGACGATCAGTCCGAGCAAGCCGATGCCCGCTTCCAGCTCGCTGGCCGCGACTTCGACGGTCGGCAGCGTGTCGGCAAGCGCCCCTTCCTCGAAGGTCTTGCGGGCCGTTTCGGCAGCCTGTTCAGCGGCGTCGCGACCATGCAGCAGCGTCGTCACTTCCGTGGCGAGGATCTTCTTGGCTTCGTTGATCTCCGAGCCACCAAGCGCTGCCAGACGTGCGATCTCGTCCATCGGCAGGATGGTGAAGAGCTTGAGGAAGCGCACGACGTCGGCATCCTCGGTGTTGCGCCAGTACTGCCAGAAGTCATAGACCGGCAAGAGGTCGGCATTGAGCCATACAGCGCCCGAGGCCGACTTGCCCATCTTGGCGCCGGAGGAGGTGGTGAGCAGCGGTGCGGTCAGCGCATAGAGCTGCGGCGTGCCCATGCGGTGGCCGAGGTCGATGCCGTTGATGATGTTGCCCCACTGGTCGGAACCGCCCATCTGCAGCCTGCAGCCGTAGCGCTGGTTCAGCTCGACGAAGTCGTAAGCCTGGAGGATCATGTAGTTGAATTCCAGGAAGGACAGCGACTGCTCGCGGTCAAGCCGCGTCTTGACGCTGTCGAAGGAGAGCATGCGGTTGACCGAGAAATGCCGGCCGACATCGCGCAGGAATTCGAGATAGTTGAGCGGACGCAGCCATTCGGCATTGTTAATCATCAGGGCGCCGCCCTTCGGCCCCTGGTTGTAGTCGAGGTAATGCGAGAAGCAGCGTTTGATCGAGGCGATATTTTCTTCAATCGTCTCGATCGTCATCAGCTTGCGCGCCTCCTCCTTGAAGGAGGGGTCGCCGACCATGCCGGTACCGCCGCCCATCAGCGAGATCGGCTGGTGGCCGGTCTGCTGGAACCAGCGCAGCATCATGATCTGCATCAGGTGGCCGACATGCAAGCTGGATGCCGTCGGGTCATAGCCGATATAGGCCGTCACGCTCTCCTTGGCGAGCAGGTCGTCAAGCCCCGTTTCATCGGACATCTGATGAATGAAGCCGCGCTCGGAGAGGATGCGGAGGAAATCGGACTTGAACTTCGTCATGACGCTGTTGCTTTCGGTTTCTCTGGTCTTTCGGTGGCAATCTTGGAAATCCGCGCGGGCTTTAGCATTGTTTTTTGAATTGTGCACCCGTCTCGGTCATGAATGTCCGGCGAGTTGACGGACCGAATCGGGTGTGAAATGGCGGAAATCAGGACGGCAATCGGGTTGATGAGCGGCACCTCGATGGATGGCATCGATGTGGCGCTGGTCCGTACCGATGGCGAGGCGGTCGTCGAGCGCGGCGGTTTCCTCTCCGTGCCCTACGAGCCCGCCTTCCGCGACCGGTTGAAGCAGGCATTGGAAGACGCGAAAGCCATCAAGCAACGCGACGAACGGCCGGGAGAACTCTCCCGTATGGAGAGGGACCTGACTCTACGTCATGCACAGGCCGTGGCGCTTTTCCTGCAGCAAGAGAAGCTCAAGCGTGAGGACATCGACCTCATCGGCTTCCACGGCCAGACGGTGTTGCACAGGCCGGATGACGCCTTGACCGTACAGCTCGGCGACGGGCCGCTGCTGGCGGGTGAAACCGGCATCGACGTCGTCTATGACATGCGCGCCAACGACATGGTCCATGGCGGGCAGGGCGCCCCGCTGGTCCCGGTCTATCACCAGGCATTGGCGCATCAAATCCCGGTGGATCAATGGCCGGTCTGCTTCGTCAATATCGGCGGCATCTCGAACCTGACCTTCCTCGACCGCGACGGCACGATCATCGGCTTCGACAGCGGACCGGGCAACACGCTGATCGATCAATGGGTCGAGGCCCATGCGGGCATACCTTACGACGACGGCGGTCGCATCGCCTCTGAAGGTTCGGTCATCATGCCGCTCGCCGAGCGCTATCTGGACAATTCCTTCTTCACCGCAAGCACGCGCCGCTCGCTGGACCGCAACGATTTTCGTCCGCCTGAAGGCCACGAGGCCGAACTGTCGGACGGCGCCCGTACGCTTGCCTTCGTCTCGGCAGCCGCGATCCTCAAATCGGCAGGCCATCTGCCAACCCCGACGAAGACCTATGTCATCTGCGGCGGTGGACGCCTGAACCAAACGATCATGGCGGATCTGGTGCGACTTGCCGGCGAAAAGGGAGCAAGGGTGGTAACCGCCGAGGAGGCGGACTTTGATGGTGATGCCATGGAGGCGGAGGCCTGGGCCTATCTTGCGGTGCGCTCGGCGCGGGGGCTGCCGCTGACCTTTCCGGGAACGACCGGCGTGAAAGCGCCGGTCATTGGTGGTGTGCTGGCGCCATCCGTGATCCTGCGGACGCCGCGTCTTGTCCTGACACGGTGGTTGGATGGTGACGAAGAGCGTCTTGTCGAATTGCACGGCACGCCGGAGACCAGCGCCTATGTCGGGAACGGCAAGCCCTGGGATCGGGACTACGCACGAGAGCGACTGGCGGGGTGGCGGACAGGCTTTCACCGCCATGGCTTCTCCACCTTGAAGCTGATGACGGCCAGTGGTTCGCAATTCGTCGGGCGCGCCGGCATCAGCTGGTACGAAGACGCCCAAGTCCATCAACTTGCCTATTCGATCGCCCAGTCCGAATGGGGTAGGGGTTACGCGAGTGAGATCGCTAGCGCTCTGGTTGGGTGGTTCTTCGAGGCTGAGGTTGGGGAGCGGCTGGAGGCCATGGCGCATGTCGACAACGCGGCCTCCTTACACATCCTCAAAAAGACAGGCTTCCGGGACATCGACATGCGCACCGTGCGAGGGGAACCCTGCCGCTTCTTTGAAATGACCCGAGCCGTTTATGCGGATCTCGCAAACGCCAGCCCGTCCCGCAAACCCACTTCATAGGCGTGCCGGATCCCGGCCGCGTCGCCGACAGAGAACTTGCTGACCGGGATGTCCTCGCTCGGGCCGACCACCACGCGATTGGGGGCGGAAGGCGGCTGTCGGCCAAATCGGGTGGTCAGAAGCAGTGTCTTCCAGCCCTTGGTCTCGACCTCGCTCAGTTTCATCAGCGGTGGATTGTCGACGAGGCCGCCGTCGAGATAGGCGCGACCCCTGACGCGCCCGACCGGCATGAAGGGCGGCACGGACGAGGTTGCCATCAGCGCATCGACCAGTTCGCCGGGATAGTCGCAATTGTGCGTCGAGATCCAGGTGGGGCGCAATCTCATCCGCAGACCAGCCTTGGAATGGGTGCCGTCGGTCAGAAGCTTCTCGATCTGGTAGGCGCCGATCGAGCCCAGTGCACCGAACGCACCGGGCATCCAGTCCGGCAGGCCGGAGAGCTGGATCAGCATCGGCGGCGCCGCCTTTAGCGCGGCGAGTTCTTGTTCGCCAAACGCGTCTGCGAGCAGTTGCCGGAACAGCGCGCCGACCACGAGCGGCGATTCCCGCCGCCGGAGCGCCCGCCAGTCAACACCGCGATGGCCCTTTTCGGCAAAGGCGAAGGCGGAAGCCCTGACACGGTCGCCGACGCCGGCAAGGTGCATCGCGCCGTGATAGGCGCTGGCCGAAACGGCGACATAGAAGCGCGGCTTGAGCGGATGATGTTCGCTATAGGCCTTGAGGAAGCCGCTCTGCCAGTAGCAGCGGTTACCGCCGCCTGCGAGGCCGACGGCGTCAAAGGTGAGGGGTGAGGTCATTCAAAATCACAGTCTGAAATCGAAAGAGTGTTTAATCACGCCGAAGAAGTTCGAGAGCTTCCGCTTCTCTTCCCTTGCCGCGCGCCGCCATTTCCTCGAACAGCCGGTAGGCTTCATGTTGCTTGACCATTTCCGCGGCCATCTCTGACACCAGGCGTTCAGGAGAGACACCCTTCTCAGCTGCAATCAGATCCACCTTTTCGTGAACCTCTGAACTCAGCTCAACGGTTAAAGCGTTCATCTTCAAGCCTCCGGACAGTAGCCGCTGGTGTCTCGATCTTGATGTGCGGGAACCTGAGTTCCGCCTTTTCAAAATCTCGGACGTTCGACGTCACGAGTATATGCGCGTTGGCCGAGATTGCCAATTCGAGCAGGTGATTGTCGGCTTCATCGACGAGATTGGGCCGCCACTTGAAATGCGCGGTCCGCCATTGGCAGCGAGAAACAAAGATATCCATCAGCGCTAGCCGTTCGTTGGCGGACATTCGTCCGTTCGCAAAAGGCTCTGTTCTGGAGAGTACGTCGCGGTATTCGAGCAGAAGTGGACCGGACAGAAAAGGGACGAGACGCCCGTCCAGGCACGCCTCGATCACTTTCGAGGCTGGGCCGCGGCCGATACAAGCGCTGACGAGAACGTTTGTATCGGCCACGATCCGGATCATCTTACCGGATCCGCTTGGCGGCCGGTTCGGGGACCAGTTCGCCATCGAGGCGACGGTCGAGATAGTCTTCGCATTCGCCCATCAGCGTTTCCACCTGGCCGTTGAAGAAGTGGTTGGCGCCCGGCACCGTCTTGTGGGTGATCAGGATACCCTTCTGGGTCTTCAGCTTGTCGACGAGGCCAAGCACATCCTTTTCAGGGGCCACCTTGTCGCTGTCGCCGTTGATGATCAGGCCTGATGACGGGCAGGGGGCGAGGAACGAGAAGTCGTAGATGTTCGGCTGCGGCGCGATCGACATGAAGCCTTCGATCTCGGGACGACGCATCAGGAGCTGCATGCCGATCCATGACCCGAAGGAATAACCGGCAACCCAGCAGCTCTTCGAATCCGGATGCAGGCTCTGAACCCAGTCGAGGGCCGATGCGGCATCCGAAAGCTCGCCCGCACCATGGTCGAACTCGCCCTGGCTGCGGCCGATGCCGCGGAAGTTGAAGCGGAGCGTGGTGAAACCGCGCTTCTGGAACATGTAGAACAGCTGGTAGACGATCTGGTTGTTCATCGTCCCGCCGAATTGCGGATGCGGATGAAGGATGATCGCGATCGGTGCGCTCTTTTCCTTGGAGGGTTGATAACGGCCTTCGAGACGACCCGCGGGGCCGTTGAAAATCACTTCGGGCATTAGGTTCCGGTCCCTGACATTTTTGCGGTTCGTCAACACCAAATTAGAAAGCTGACTTGACGGCGTCAGTCAGCTTTTCTAGAACGAAGTTTAGAACCGTTCGAAACTGGATGGCGTCGCATCCGGGGTGAAGGTGTCATAAGGCAAGCCCGGCGGATATTTCAAGGAAAATGCGCCGACATGAGTATGGGAGTCTGAAGCAAGGATGGCCGCTGCGCGCATCTATCTCGACTGGAACGCCACCGCACCCCTGATGGGCGCGGCGCGCGAGGCCATGCTCGATGCGCTTTCAATGCCCGGCAATCCGTCTTCCGTTCATGCCGAGGGGCGCGCAGCCCGGGCCGTCATCGAGAAGGCACGCCGCGAGGTGGCGCACCTCGTCGGTGCCGAGCCGGCGCATGTGACCTTCACCGCGAGTGCGACCGAAGCCGCCAATCAGGTGTTGTCGCCCATCTATCGCATGGGTAAGTCCAGTGTGGCGCTCGGGCGTCTTTATGTTTCCGCCATTGAGCACCCGGCAGTGAGGGCCGGCGGCCGGTTTTCCGCAGATCAGGTGACGGAAGTTCCGGTGACCCGTTCGGGCATACTGGATGTCGATGCGCTGGCCGCTCAGCTCGCGTCGCATGATCCGGCAGACGGTCTGCCATTGGTCGCCGTCATGCTCGTAAACAACGAAACCGGGATCATCCAGCCAATCCGGGAGATCTCCGCCACCGTAAAGAAGTTTGGCGGATTGCTGGTGGTTGATGCCGTGCAGGCGGCAGGCCGCATTCCGCTGTCGATCGCAGATCTCGGCGCCGACTTCCTGATCCTGTCGGCCCACAAGCTGGGCGGCCCGAAGGGTGTTGGCGCGCTTGTGTCGCGCGGCGAAACGCTGATGCCGGAACCTCTGGTGCGCGGCGGTGGCCAGGAAAAGGGCCACCGCGCCGGCACGGAGAACCTGGCAGCTGTGACCGGCTTTGGTGCGTCGGCCTCCGTGATGACGAAGGATCTGGTCGAGCGAAATGCCGCGATAGCAGCGCTGCGAGACAAGGCCGAAGCCGGTATGCTTGCTGCTGCACCGGATACGGTCATCTACGGGAGAGGCGAGGCGCGGGTCGGCAATACGAGTTTCTTCCATCTGCCGGGGCTGAAGGCAGAAACCGGTCAGATCGCTTTCGATCTCGAAGGTATTGCGCTATCGGCCGGTGCCGCCTGCTCGTCGGGCAAGGTCGGCGCGAGCCATGTGCTGACCGCCATGGGTAAGGATGCCTCGACCGGGGCGCTGCGCCTGTCGATCGGCGCTGATACGACGGAAAGCGACATCGATCGCTTTCTGGGCGCCTTTGTGAAGATTGCTGCCCGCCGCAAACCGGCGGGGCAGGCCGCCTAAGGCGGCGAAAAACCGGGCCAAACGTCGTTTTTCCCTTGCCAAGAGGGGTGAAATGGTGGCTCGGGAACCTTAAGTATGGCGGGTCACCGCCCAACGTTAACAAGCTGCCGGAATTTGGCCCGGCAAGATTGGAGAACGACCATGGCTGCTGTGCAGGAAACGATCGATCAGGTCCGCCAGATCGATGTGGATCAGTACAAGTATGGTTTTGAAACCACCATCGAAGTCGACAAGGCCCCGAAGGGCCTGTCGGAAGACATCGTCCGCTTCATTTCGGCAAAGAAGAACGAGCCGGAATGGATGCTTGAATGGCGCCTCGACGCCTACAGGCGCTGGCTGACGATGGTCGAGCCCACCTGGGCCCGCGTCGATTATCCGAAGATCGACTTCAACGACATCTATTACTACGCCGCGCCGAAGAGCACAGCCGGCCCGACCACGATCGACGACGTCGATCCGGAGCTTCTGAAGGTCTATGAGAAGCTCGGGATTCCCCTGCGCGAGCAGGAAATGCTGGCAGGCGTCCAGACCTCGAAGATCGCCGTCGATGCCGTTTTCGATTCGGTCTCGGTCGTCACGACCTTCAAGGCCGAATTGATGAAGGCCGGCGTGATCTTCATGTCGATCTCGGAAGCCATCCGCGAATATCCGGATCTGGTGAAGAAATATCTCGGCTCGGTCGTTCCGGTCACGGACAACTATTATGCGACGCTGAACTGCGCCGTCTTCACCGACGGCTCCTTCGTCTACATTCCGAAGGGCGTTCGCTGCCCGATGGAATTGTCGACATACTTCCGTATCAACGAGAAGAACACCGGCCAGTTCGAGCGCACGCTGATCATCGCCGAGGAAGGCTCCTATGTCTCCTATCTCGAAGGCTGCACGGCACCCCAGCGCGACGAAAACCAGCTGCACGCAGCCGTGGTCGAACTCGTTGCCATGGATGATGCCGAGATCAAGTATTCGACCGTCCAGAACTGGTATCCCGGTGACAAGGACGGCAAGGGCGGCATCTACAACTTCGTCACCAAGCGTGGCGATTGCCGTGGCGACCGTTCGAAGATCTCCTGGACCCAGGTCGAAACCGGTTCGGCGATCACCTGGAAATACCCGTCCTGCATTCTGCGCGGCGACGACAGCCAGGGCGAGTTCTACTCGATCGCCGTTTCCAACGGTCACCAGCAGGTCGACAGCGGCACGAAGATGATCCATCTCGGCAAGAACACCAAGAGCCGGATCATCTCCAAGGGCATCTCCGCCGGCGTGTCGCAGAACACCTATCGTGGCCAGGTCTCGATGCATCGCAAGGCGGAAAACGCCCGCAACTTCACCAATTGCGATTCGTTGCTGATTGGCGACACCTGCGGCGCGCATACCGTGCCTTACATCGAGGTGAAGAACTCGACGGCGAAGGTCGAACACGAGGCGACCACCTCGAAGATCTCCGAGGACCAGAAGTTCTACGCCATGCAGCGCGGCATCCCGGAAGAAGAGGCAATCGCTTTGATCGTCAACGGCTTCGTCCGCGACGTCATCCAGCAGCTGCCGATGGAATTTGCGGTTGAAGCGCAGAAGCTGATCAACATCTCGCTGGAGGGTTCGGTCGGCTGATGTCAGCTTGAAACGCCATTGATGGAAACGGAGCCGCCCGAGACGAAGAAGCAGGAGCATAAGTATCTCAAGAAAAGGATGCAGGCCATTGGCAGGCGATCCTCGCAGGTTTTCCTGATTTCTTGGGTCTTCCTAGTTCTCTTCGTCGCCTTGTATTCCAACAACTGGTTGGAAATGATCTGGCGGGGGCTGCTCATCATTCTTACACGCGGTCGAAGTGATCCGGCTGCCTGAAACAGGAACACAGACATGCTTGAAATCCGCAATCTCCATGCCCGCATCGCCGAAGACGGCACCGAAATCATCAAGGGCCTGAACCTGACCGTGAAGGCCGGCGAAGTCGCTGCCATCATGGGCCCGAACGGCTCCGGCAAGTCGACGCTGTCCTACATCCTGTCAGGCCGCGAAGACTATGAAGTCACCGAAGGCGACATCCTCTATAACGGCGAGAGCATTCTGGAACTCGACCCGGCCGAGCGCGCTGCCAAGGGTATTTTCCTCGCCTTCCAGTATCCGGTCGAAATCCCGGGTGTTGCCACCATGCAGTTTCTCAAGGTCGCGATGAATTCGCAGCGCAAGGCGCGTGGCGAAGACGAGCTGACGACGCCGGAATTCATCCGCCGCGTGAAGGAAGCCGCCGGCGAATTGAAGATCAACCCCGACATGCTGAAGCGTCCTCTCAATGTCGGGTTCTCCGGCGGTGAGAAGAAGCGCGCCGAAATCCTGCAGATGGCGCTGCTCGAGCCGAAGCTCTGCATCCTCGACGAAACCGATTCCGGCCTCGACATCGATGCGCTGAAGATCGTCGCTGATGGTGTGAACGCGCTGAAGCGTCCGGACCGCGCAACCGTCGTGATCACCCACTACCAGCGCCTGCTCGACTACATCGTGCCGGATAGCGTGCACGTCCTCTACAAGGGCCAGATCATCAAGTCGGGTGACAAGAGCCTGGCGCTGGAACTCGAAGCCAACGGCTATGCCGACATCACCGGTCAGGCTGCCTAAGGGCTCTCAAGTTTAAAGGAGTTGCAACGATGACATTGCAAGCGGCGAACCGGCTCACCGTAGCCGAGACCCAGATCATCGACGCCTATACCAACCAGATCGGCAGCCTTCCGGGCGATGGCGCCGTGCTTCTGAAGCGCGACGGCCTGTTCGACGCCCTGAAGCGCCAGGGTCTGCCGACGCGCCGCGTCGAGACCTTCCACTACACGGACCTCAAGGCGCTGCTGCGCGCGCTTCCGGCCGAAGAGCCGCAGGCGGTGGCCAAGGCGATCAGTTCGCTGGTTTCGGGCGCAACCGTGCTCAACGTCCTCCAGGGCGTGTCTGAGGTGCCGGCTTCGCTGCCGGAAGGCCTTGCTGTGTCGCTCTATCGCGATGCGCTGACGAACGGTGACGCAGCCGAAGGCCTGAACGCCTTCAGCGCCGACGACACGATCGGCCGCCTGAACGGCGCCTTCGTGCGGGACGGCTTCACGCTCGACGTGGCCGAGGACGCCGAAATCGAAGCACCGATCGAACTGCAGTCTGTGCATGCTGCAGGCCAACTTCATCTGCGGTTCCCGGCCACCTTCGGCAAGGGTTCCAAGGCCACCGTCATCGAGCGCCATGTCGGCCAGAGCGGTTCCGCCGCACTCGCCTCTGTTGTGGCTGACCTGAAGCTCGGCGAGGGTGCCGAGATCACCTGGATCATCCTCCAGGGTGAAGGCGATGCCGATACCCATCTCGGCCAGATCCGTGCAGAGCTCGGCACCGATGCCAAGTTCCGCCTCTTCATCGTCAACGCTGGCGGCAAGCTGGTGCGCCAGGAAATTCATGTGAAGACGGCTGGCGAAGGCTCCGACTTCACGCTGCGCGCCGTCAACCTGCTTGGCGGTGACACCCATACCGACGTCACCATGACGCTCGGCCACGACGTGCCGAACACCACCTCGACGGAAGTGATCCGCAACGTCGTCTTCGATCGCGCCAAGGGTGTCTTCCAGGGCATGATCCGGGTCGCCCCGGACGCCCAGAAGACCGATGCCCGCATGGCTTGCAACACGCTGCTGATGTCCGACGATTGCGAATTCTCGGTCAAGCCCGAGCTCGAAATCTTTGCCGACGACGTGCAGTGCGCCCATGGCGCAACGGTTGCCGACATTCACAAGAGCCATCTCTACTACCTGATGTCGCGTGGCATTCCGGAAAAGAAGGCGCGCGCGCTGCTGATCAACGGCTTCGTCGCCGAAATCGTCGAGGAGCTCGAAAACGAGCCGCTCGTCGAGGCCCTGGAAGAGATCATCACCGACTGGCTGGAGCATCATGGCTGACACGATCGCGGTAAAGACAGGATATGACGTCGAAGCCGTCAGGCGGGATTTCCCGATCCTGTCGCGCGAGGTCTATGGCAAGAAGCTGGTTTATCTTGACAATGCAGCTTCTTCCCAGAAGCCGCGCCAGGTGATTGACGCGATCAGCTACGCCTATTCGAACGAATATGCCAATGTGCATCGTGGCCTTCATTTCCTGTCCAATGCCGCGACGGACGCCTATGAAGCGGCGCGCGAAAAGGTGCGCCGTTTTCTGAATGCCCCCTCGATTGACGAGGTGATCTTCACCAAGTCGTCGACCGAAGCGATCAACACGGTCGCCTATGGCTGGGGCATGAAGCATATCGGCGAGGGCGACGAGATCGTGCTCTCGATCATGGAGCATCACTCCAACATTGTGCCCTGGCATTTCCTGCGCGAGCGCAAGGGTGCCAAGCTCGTCTGGGCGCCTGTTACCGATGACGGCGCCTTCGACATGGAAGCATTCGTGGCTTGCCTGACCGAGCGCACAAAGCTGATCGCCATAACCCATATGTCGAACGCGCTTGGCACGGTCGTGCCGATCAAGGAAGTCTGCCGGATCGCCCATGAGCGCGGAATAGCCGTCATGGTCGATGGCTCTCAAGGGGCTGTCCACATGCCCGTCGATGTTCAGGATCTCGGCTGCGACTGGTATGCCGTCACCGGCCACAAGCTCTACGGCCCCTCAGGCATCGGCGTGCTCTGGGGCAAGATGGATCGCCTGCGCGACATGGACCCCTTCATGGGCGGCGGTGAGATGATCATCGAAGTCGCGGAAGACCGCGTCACCTATAACGAGCCGCCGCATCGTTTCGAGGCCGGCACGCCGCCGATCGTCCAGGCGATCGGCCTAGGTTATGCGCTCGACTATATGGAAAGCTTGGGGCGTCCGGCAATTGCCGCCCATGAGGAAAGCTTGCGCGCCTATGCGCATGAGCGTCTCTCGGCGATCAATTCGCTCAGGATCATCGGCAATGCACCGGGCAAGGGGGCGATCTTCTCCTTTGAACTCGCCGGCATTCATGCCCATGATGTCTCCACCATGATCGACCGTCGCGGCGTTGCCGTTCGCGCCGGAACCCATTGCGCCCAGCCGCTGCTCGCCCGTTTCGGCGTGACTTCCACTTGCCGGGCGTCCTTCGGTCTCTATAACACAAGGGAAGAAGTCGATGCGCTGGCGGACGCGCTGGATTACGCCCGCAGCTTCTTCGCCTGAGGAATGAACACCATGAGTGATACCGAAACCAAGCCCGATGTCCGTGACGGCATCATCCACACCGCGATCCCGTCGGATGAAGTTGCCCGCCTGTCGGACGATATCATCGCCGCGCTGAAGACAGTCTATGATCCGGAAATTCCCTCCGACATCTTCGAACTCGGCCTAATCTACAAGATCGATATCGAAGACGATCGCACGGTCAAGATCGTCATGACGCTGACGGCCCCCGGTTGCCCGGTCGCCGGCGAAATGCCGGGCTGGGTCGAAAATGCCGTAGGTTCGGTCGAAGGCGTGTCGGGTGTCGAAGTGGAAATGAGCTTCGATCCGCCGTGGACGCCGGACCGCATGTCCGAAGAGGCGCAGGTCGCCGTCGGCTGGTACTGAGAGAATTAGGCAATCGTCGAAACGGCCCGCCTCGCGCGGGCCGTTTTGCATTCAGCCGATTGGTACTCAAACAGTACGATAGGCGCGGTCGAAATAGACGAGCGCCTGGCCCTCCTCGCGGGTGGTGACATCGAGGACTTCGCAGAACAGAACGTCATGGGTCTTTCCGTCATGCACTTCGGAGATCCGGCACTCGAACGAGACGAGGGCGTCTGCGAGGCGCGGCGTGCCTGATGCCGTCGTATCCCAGGTGGCGGCGGCGAAGCGCTCATCGACGGGCGTCTTGCCGCCAAAGAGCCGGCTGACGGGTTCATGCTCGGCGGCGAGCACGTTGACTGATACGAGGCCGTTGGCGGTAACGGCCGGATAGGCTGAACTGCCCTTGTTGAGGCAGACGAGCAGCGTCGGCGGATTGTCCGAAACGCTGGTGACGGCGGTTGCCGCAAAGCCGGCGCGTCCGGCAGGGCCATCGGTGGTGACGATGGTCACGGCTGCGGCAAGGCGGGCCATGCCGTTGCGATAGGCCGCACTCACTTCCGGCGAGCTGCCTTCGGCTGCGACAGGGGCGATGGTCTTGGTGGCCAGCATGGATGGTTCCTTCAAGCGTGTTCGAGGGTCGACAGGAAGTCGATCACCGCGCTGTTGAATGTTTGCGGATAGGTGACGTTGACGGCGTGTCCACCGGCGACGGTGAGCACGAGATTTGCGTTCGCCAAGCCGTCTGAGAGGCGCAGCGACCGCGAATAGGGAACGAGCAGGTCGTCCCGAGTGGCAACGACAAGCGTCGGCGTCTGGATCTCGCCGAGGCGGTCGTCGACATCAAAGGCGCGCAGTGCTGCAATCCGGCGCAGAATGTTGTCGTGTCCCTGGAAATGGGCGAGCGCATGGGCCTCTTCAGCCGCCATCTTCTCGGGGTTCTCGGCCATGTAGATCGCCGGATAAAGAAACAGCGGCTGCGCCTTGACGAAGGCCTCCACGCCGGCGTTTTCCAAGAGTGCGATGCGTACGTCGAAGCAGCGCCCGGAATGTGGATCGGCCTTGCTCCAGGCATTGATGAGAATCAGGCTCTCGATGAGCTCGGGCCTGCGCAGTGCCAGATCCAGCCCGATCAGGCCACCCAGCGCATGACCCATGAAATGGAATTTTTCGAGCTTGAGCGTATCGACGATTTCGAGCACGTCGTCGGCCATGGCCGTGATGCCGCCAACCTCGGGCACTGAGCCACCCGTCTTGCCGCAGCCGCGATGGTCATAGGTGATGACGCGGAACCGCTCGGCCAGGACAGGGATCTGCGGTACCCAGTAGCCGCCCGAGCCGCCGAGGCCTGACGAGAGCAGGATGGTCGGCGCATCGGGGGAGGTAAGGCCGTGGATGTTGTAATGCATACGTCTTTGCTCTGGCTTAGCCCTTCACTCTGACCCTCTCCCCGCAGGCGGGGAGAGGGGATGGCCGCCCTTTGTGCAGGGGAAGCCCAGGTGCAGGCGATTGCGTAAAGGTCTCTTCTCCCCTCTTGCGGGGAGAAAGTCCCGGCAGGGGATGAGGGGCTGTGCTTCCCCTCACTTCTTCCCGATGTGTGCGACGGTCGCGATTTCGACCAGAGCGTCGGGTTTCACCAGGCCGCATTGCACGCAGTAGCGCGCCGGCTTGTCGCCCGGGAAATATTCGGCATAGACCTTGTTGACGGCCTGGTAGTTGGCCCAGTCGGTGACGAAGATGTGGTTCATGGTCACGTCGTCCATCGTGCCGCCGGCGGTCTCGATGACGGACTTGATGGTTTCCAGCACATGGCGTGTCTGGGCGGCCGCGTCGCCGACATGCACGACGTCGTTGTTTTTGTCGAAGGGAAGGGTCCCCGAGACATAGAGCACGCCATCGGCAAGGGCGCCGGGCGAATAGGGGGCGATCGGCTTCTGGGTGCCTTCCGGGACGACGATGGTCTTGGGCATTCTCACATTCTCCTGGTTTGATGGGGCCTGGTTCGTATGGGGATGATCACTCGGCTGCATCGGCAGGCGCTGCCTGTCCGATCGCACCGCAGAAGTCGTTGACGGTCGCGACCCAGCCGAAGAACTTTTCGACATTGTAGACGGTCGCCTGCTGGATGAAGTCGGGGCCGAGGTGATGGGTCGCGTCCTCGAGCATCACGCCGAAATATTCGAGGTGGAAGGCATCGCGAAGCGAGCTTTCGACGCAGACATTGGTGGCAATGCCCACAAAGACCAGGTTGCGGATACCGCGGGCCCGCAGAACCGAGTCCATGTTGGTGTTGAAGAAGCCGGAATAGCGGCTCTTCGGCACCAGAATGTCGCCCGGCTTAGGCTGCAATTCGTCGACGATCGCATAATCCCAGGTGCCCTTGGCAAGCAGTTGCCCCTGCAGTTCGGGCCGCTTGCGCATGGTTTTCAGCGCATTCGACTTGTGCCAGTTGGGCGATCCGGGGCCGCCAGCCTCGACATAATCAGGATCCCAGCCGTTCTGGAAATAGACGACCAGCACACCGGCTTCGCGGGCTGCATCAAGCGTTTTCTTGATGTTGGAGATCGTGCCCTTGGCGCCGGAAATGTCGAAGCCGGCGAGATCGACATAGCCGCCTTCGGTCGAATAGGCATTCTGCATGTCGACCACGACGACTGCCGTTTCCGACGGCTTCAGCGTGATCGGTTCGGGGCGGGCCGGAAGCGTGACGCTTTTGGTCAGTTCCGGGCGTGGCTGATAGCCTGCAACAACGGCCTCGCTCATTCGGCGGCCTCCAACATCTGGTTGACATGCGCGCGGCTCTTCATCAGCGGCTGGACGAACTTGCCAAACTTTTCGATGCCTTCGAGGAAGTCGTCGAAGGTCAACATCACGCCACCGGTGCCCGGCACTTCGCTCATCTCGTCGAGCATGGCGGCGACTTCGGCATAGGAGCCGATCAGCGTGCCCATGTTGATGTTAACAGCAGACACCGGGTTCGCCATGTGGCGGACATTGGTGTCGGAACCGGATTTCGTGTCGACGGCACTTTGCAGGCCAAGCCACTTGATCGCTTCCTCGTCGGCGCCTGCCTTGTAGTGTTCCCACTTGGCAAAGGCTTCCTCGGTGGTTTCCTCGGCCAGAACCATGGTCAGCACGAAGGAGCGTACGTCACGGCCGGTCTTTTCGGTGGCGGCCAGCAGCCGTTCGTTGGTCGGCGCGAAAGCCTTGGGCGTGTTGACGCCGACGCCGAAGCAGAACGAATAGTCCGCGAACTGAGCCGAGAAGGCCATGCCAGAGTTGGAGGATCCGGCGCAGATCAGCTTCACATCGCCTTCGGGAATCGGCTTCATGCGGCAATCATCCATCTGGAAGTGTTTGCCCTTGAGGTCAGACTGACCGGTGGTCAGAAGGTCTTTCAGCACGGTCGTGTATTCGGTCAGATATTCGTAGCGGTCGGAGAAGTAGTCGTCGCCTGGCCACAATCCCATCTGGCTGTATTCCGGACGCTGCCAGCCGGTGACCAGGTTGACGCCGAAGCGGCCATTGGAAATCGAATCGATCGTGGTGGCCATGCGTGCGACGATCGCCGGCGGCATGATCAGGGTCGCGGCCGTCCCGAAAAGCTTGATCTTCGAGGTGACGGCGGCGAGGCCTGCCATCAGCGTGAAGCTTTCCAGGTTATAGTCCCAGAATTCTGTCTTGCCGCCGAAACCACGCAGCTTGATCATCGAAAGCGCAAAGTCGAAGCCGTAAGATTCGGCCTTGAGCGTGATCGCCTTGTTGAGTTCGAAGCTTGGCTTGTATTGGGGGGCATTCTCCGACAATAGCCAGCCATTGTTGCCGATCGGGATAAAGACGCCGATTTCCATATCTGTTCTCCGCTTCTGGAGGCGCGCCGGGCGCCTTTTTTGTTTCGCAGAGAACGAAGCAATCGCTATGCCAGTCCGAAAAAAACAATAAGAACAGTTTCTTAGGTGCTGACTGGAGAAATATTTTACCGGATGGTCAAAATTTCCATCGATTTCGGGAGCTTTTGCCCGAGTTTGCATCCGTTCCCGCTGTGCACTGCAATATTTTTGATCGCGGACGAGGGGAGCGTCATGCAAGAGCGCGTTTCAAGCTTCTGATAAAGATCAAGTTTTTCGGGTGATCCAGTCGTGCTCAAGGATTGATCATCATCAGGCGACGGGCATGTTCGCAATGCGCTGCCTGCGGCACACTTGGCAGCCTAAGCTATTGAACCGACGAGGCGCCTCCCTTACATTGCCAGAAGAAACGCCGGACCTTGAACCCGGTTGTTGATGGAGACTGTGCCGATGGGCTTTCAGGTAATGACCATGAGCGATGCGGCTGCCGCACGCGTCAGGGCGATCGTCGAGAATTCCGGTCCCGATGCCAAGGGCATCCGCGTGGGCATCAAGAAGGGTGGCTGCGCCGGGATGGAATACACCATCGATATGGTGACTGAACCAAATCCGAGGGATGACCGCATCGAGAAAGATGGCGCGTCGGTCTGGATCGATCCGGCCGCAGTTCTCTATCTGCTCGGTACGGAAATGGGCTTCGAGACCACAACGCTGCGGTCCGGTTTCACCTTCCACAACCCGAATCAGACATCTGCCTGTGGTTGCGGCGAGTCCGTGGAGTTGAAGGCTGCCGATCTATCGGAACTCGCGAAACAGCGACAGGCAGCTCCTGCCTGATTTGAACGGCGATGCGCCGATCGGGAGAGTTCGGCGGCTCTCATTCGGTAAAAATACTCTTTTTCGCCAAGATTCGAAAAAATATCTTGCGATATATCGATGTAGGCAAATAAACTGCGGTTATGGATATCAGTGACCGTAAAATTATCGATCTCTTGGCCGAGGATGCCCGCCGTTCGCTCGCCAGCATCGGGGATGTGGTAGGGCTTTCGCCCTCCGCCGTCAATGAACGCATCCGTCGCTTGGTCGCGTCGGGAGCCATCAGACGCTTCACCCTGGAGGTGGATCCTGCGGCGCTGGGCCTGCCGATCACCGCCTTCATGCTGGTGACCCTGCCGCAGGACACCGAACAGGCTGCCTTTCGCGATTATGCAGAATCCCACCCGGCCGTGCTCGAATGTCATCATGTGACCGGTAGCTGGTCCTATATGCTGAAGATCCGGACGGCCGACCTCACGGGCATCGAGACATTCCTCGCCGACTTGAAGGGCGAGCGCCTGATTGCGCGCAGCGAGACGATGATCGCGCTGTCGACGGCGAGTGAACGCAGCTATGTGATCGGCACGGAGTGACATGGACGCGCTCCTTTTCGGGAAAGGGCTCGTGCTGGGCGTCGCGATCGCGGCACCACTCGGACCGATAGGGGCGCTCTGCATCAATCGTACGCTGGAGCGTGGCTTCTGGGCCGGCGTTGCCGGAGGGCTGGGCACCGCGATTGCCGATGGCGTCTATGCCGCCATGGCTGCAGCCGGCTTTAACGCGCTCGGATCCTATCTCGACTGGATCGTGTTTCCCTTGCAGGTCGCAGGCGGCTTGTTCCTGCTCTATCTTGGCGTGGCGGCGCTCAAGCCGCGCCCAGAGGTCTCCGCAGCTTCTGTCCAGGCCCACAGCCTGCTGTCGACAATTGCCGCGACCTTCCTGCTCACCATCGCCAATCCCGCGACGATCCTTACCTTCGCAGCGATTTTTGCCGGACTGGGGCTCGCGGCGGGCGAGGGCGGTTGGGAAGGCGTGCTACTGGTGGCAGGTGTCTTCTTCGGCTCGCTTGCCTGGTGGTTCTTCCTGAGCGGTGCCGTGACCGTGGTGCGCACGCGGCTCCCCGAGGGATTTGCAACCCTGGTCAGCCGGGTCTCTGCGTTCATTCTGATCGCCTTCGGTATCATCGCGCTGCTGCATGCCGCATTGAACGCCATCTGAACCCCTTCAACGCGTGTCGGCACATGCCGTCACCCTGCAGGTGAGCACTGTGGGATGCTCCATCGATTCTCTTGGAAATCCAATGTTTATCGGATCGACTGGTCGCCGGCTGTGCTAGAAGTCACAAATGTGATGACTGGCTATCTTGAGGGTGCGGATGTCAGACAGGCAGGCGACAGCCAATGCGATGTTCGATTTTATCACCGAATCGTCGCGAGCCCGCGACAATGAGGAAGTCCTAGCCTGCCTTGGCAAGGTGGCGGGTGCCTTCGGCATGGACTGCTATGCGGTGTCCGGCATCCCGCTCCCCGGCGAGCGGATCGATCCCTATTTCATGCTGAATGCCTGGCCGGAGGGCTGGTTCGAGCGCTATGTCCAGGAAAACTATGTGCATGTCGATCCGGTGATCTACCGGACGAAGATGTCGAACGAGGCATTCGTCTGGTCGGAAGCGCTGGCCGACAAGCCGCTCAGTCGCTCCGCCAAGCGCGTCATGAACGAGGCCACCGAGTTCGGAATGCTGGATGGTTACAGTGTGCCGCTCCATTCTGTCGGCGGCTTTCAGGCGATCGTCACCTTCGGTGCGCGCAAGGTCGAGCTGTCCAGCGAGCAGCGCGGTGCGCTGCACATCGTTTCAATCTACGCGCACAACCGGTTGCGTGCCTTCCTCGTCGACAGCAGCGAGCGCAGCGCGGCAGTTGCGGCCAAGGTCACGCCGCGCGAACGCGAGGTTATTCTCTGGTGCTCGGCCGGCAAGACCAATTGGGAGATTGGCCAAATTCTTGGAATATCGGAGAAAACAGTTCAGCACGAAATCGCGGCGGCGTGCCGTAAGTTGAATTCCGTGAACCGTGCGCAACTGATTGCCGAATCGATTCGGCTTGGAATAATCCGATAAATAGGCAGAACGGCCTATATTGAATTCGGTCCGCTTATCGCAATCTGGCCCCTGGATTTTCTGGGGATCTACATGCTTGCGACAATTCTGGGCAGGAACACGCGTGACCATGCCGACGTCATGGAGCAGGTCTGGGCGTTTCGCCATCGCCAGTTCGTAGACCGATTGGGATGGGAAGCCTGCCGTCGTGGCGACGAACGGGAGATCGACCAGTTCGACGGTGACGAGGCCATCCATCTGCCGCTCATCGTCGGCGGTAATGTGGTGGGATATAGCCGCCTCCTGCCGACACTGAAGCCGCATCTTCTGTCGGATGTCTATCCGCATCTGATGGACGGTGCCGACTGGCCGCGTGGGCCGCGTGTCTATGAATGGACCCGGTGCATTGCCGAAGTGTCCGACAGGTCGATCGCCGGCGTCCCGATTTCCAACATCCTGATGACCGGGGTCATGGAGTATTGCCTCGTTGCGGGCATCGGCACGCTGGTTGTCGAGACACATCCCAAGCTCGTCAACCTGCTTCTGACGACCGGTTGGGATGTGATGCCGCTGGCGGCTCCAAGCATGCTCGACGGATCGCTGATCGTTCCGATCACGGCCAAACCCTCCATGGCAGGGCTGCTGCGGCATCACGAACTCTACGGGATTACCGGCAGCGTCCTCGATCTCGAGCGCGCACCGGGAAATCCCTTCGCCGCGGCGGCCCTTCAACGTCTGGCCTTCGCCGAAGAACTTCACGGACATATAGAATATGCAAGAATTGCAGGAGAATGACATGCCGGATGGCCAACTTCCATCCTCTGAAATCTACGTTCGCTCGATCGTGGAAGAGCAGGTTCGTAGTCTTCGGGAGATCATCAAGGGTGTTTCGCAGAAAGCCCCGCTCAGCGATGACGCGCTCTTCCTCGATCATCTTCTGGAGATGGTGTCGCTTGCTGCTGCCGACGGTCTCGATCGCCGCCGCGCCGGTGGAGGCCGCAAGCGCAGTGCCTCAGAAACCGACAGCGGACTGGCGGACATCCGGCTCGATGTCGCAAAGATGGAGTTCGTCTCGCAACGCCTCGATCGCGCCCAATAAGTAGTCGCGAAGCTTCGCCGGGTCCGTTGACCCGGTGTCGAGCTGTTCGAGCGCCTCGGTGATTTGAAACAGACAGTCCTCGACATAATCATTCGTATGGACGGATGTGAGCGCTTGGTCGAGACGCTGTTTGATCAGGCCGCGGATGCCGGCGGCGTCCCCGACCTGTGCGGAAAGGATCTGTGTCTTCAGGTAGTTGAGTGAGTCGTTATACATGCCATCCTCGATGCAACCTTATGCAACTCCCGACTGTGTCTGGATGTCCGGATCTTTGCAATCGGAGAATTCGCTCCCTCGGCTGCTTTTGCCTGGCGGAGCAGCCATTGGCCTAAAAAAGTCAGTGCTATCCGAGCTTTGCGGAGACAGGGTATGACGGAACGCGCGTTCGCGTCACCGTCTTTTGACGGTGGAAACGCGTGCCATACATGTCAGGGAATCAGTCGCGCTTGATGCTGAGCAGGACGTCCCAGATGTCAGCACCCGTCTCCCAGGCCGCGGCATTCGCCTTGAAGCCGATCTCGGTTTCGACGAGCGAGAGCATTTCCGACGCAAGGTCGACATTGGACGTGTCATCGGCGACCGGTCCATCGGACGGGGCAACCGTGGCGGACACGCCGCCCTGGGCGCGACTGGTAAAGCTGGTTTCGAGACGATCGTAACCAGGTGTCATGGCATTCGCGACGTTGTTGGCGGTCGCAGCAAGGCGCGTTTGCTGCGCCTGCATGCCCGAAAGCGAGATGCCCATGATCGCTGATATGCTCATCGTCTTTCCAACCGTCTCGATGGTCTTCAGCGCAGGATAAGCGGCAGGTGTTAGAACTTTCCGAACGGGCAGGGTTTCCGGCTTATGACTGCGCCGGGAAGAGTTGTGTGAAAACGGGACAGGGACAGTTGATTAGCGTCTTGCACAAAAAGAACCCGGCCTGAGCCAGGTTCCGGTGGTTTGACCAGCGATCGGGTCACTCGATGATCTGGATAATCTGACGGGTTTCGGGATCGACGATCACGCGTCGCTCGTTAACGATCGTATAGGAATAATCCTCATAGCCATCAACGGGATAGAGCTCGACCGGATCCTCGATCACGCGACCGATCAGGACGTCGCCTTCATAAGGCACCGAGCGCACTTCGCGCTGCAAGACATAAGTTTCGACCGGAGCCGGCACGATGATGGTCGACTGCGAGGTGACCGGCGGGGCCTGCTGGATGATGACAGTGTCCTGCGCATGGGCCGACGCCGAGAGCGGCATGAATGCCGCTGCACCAGCGAGGATGGGAGTGTTGCGCATGTCTGTTCTCCTGTGTTGGATAGCGGGGGAAACGGATAGTGGCCAGATCCGTTCCATCACAGGGCGTTTCGGCATGTCACCACAAATGAAGAACGCCGCCTCAAGGGCGGCGTTCTCATGGCGAATTTCAGGCTGTTACTCTGCCGCTTCCGCGTAGGCTTCCATCGGCGGGCAGGTGCACACCAGGTTACGGTCCCCATAGACATTGTCGACGCGGTTGACCGAGGACCAGTACTTGTCCACCCGGAAGGCACCCGGCGGATAGCAGGCCTGTTCGCGGCTATAGGGACGATCCCACTGGCCGACGAGGTCTTCCACCGTATGCGGTGCGTTCTTCAGCGGATTGTTGGCCTTGTCCATCCGGCCTTCCTCGATGTCGCGGGCTTCCTCGCGGATTGCCAGCATGGCTTCGCAGAAACGGTCGATCTCGGCCTTGGTCTCCGATTCAGTCGGCTCGATCATCAGCGTTCCCGCAACCGGCCAGCTCATGGTCGGCGCGTGGAAGCCGCAGTCGATCAGGCGCTTGGCGACGTCGTCGACGGTGACGCCGGCGGACGCCTGCAGCGGACGGGTGTCGATGATGCATTCATGCGCCACGCGACCCGAAGCGGACGTGTAGAGCACGTCATAGGCACCTTTGAGCCTTGCCGCGATGTAGTTGGCGTTGAGGATCGCCACCTTGGTCGCCTGGGTCAGACCTTCGCCACCCATCATCAGGCAGTAGGACCAGCTGATCGGCAGGATCGACGGCGAACCGTAGGGACCGGCCGAGACCGCGCCCGGACGACCGTCGGTCACGACATGGCCGGGCAGGAAGGGCGCAAGATGCGCCTTGACCCCGATCGGACCCATGCCCGGACCACCGCCGCCATGCGGAATGCAGAAGGTCTTGTGCAGGTTGAGGTGGGACACGTCAGAACCGATGTCGCCGGGACGGGATACGCCGACCATGGCATTCATGTTGGCCCCGTCGAGGTAGACCTGCCCCCCGAACTGATGGGTAACCTCGCAGATCTCGCGCACCGTCTCCTCGAACACGCCATGCGTGGAAGGATAGGTGATCATGCAGCAGGAGAGATTGTCTGCATGCTGTTCCGCCTTGGCGCGGAAGTCATCGAGATCGACGTCGCCGTTTTCCTTCGACCTGACCGGCACGACCGTCATACCGACCATCTGGGCGGAAGCCGGGTTGGTGCCATGGGCCGAGGTCGGGATGAGGCAAACCGTGCGATGCGTATCGCCCCGCGACAGGTGATAGGCGCGGATCGTCAAGAGACCCGCATATTCCCCTTGAGCACCCGAATTCGGCTGCATCGAGATCGCGTCATAACCGGTGACCGCGCAGAGCTTTTCCGAGAGATCGTCGATCATCTCCTTGTAACCCAGCGCCTGATCCTCAGGCACAAAGGGATGGATGTCGGAGAATTCCGGCCAGGTGATCGGCAGCATTTCCGCCGTTGCATTCAGCTTCATCGTGCAGGAGCCGAGCGGGATCATGGCGCGATCGAGTGCGAGGTCGCGGTCTGAGAGCCTGCGGATGTAGCGGGTCATCTCGCTTTCCGCACGGTTCATGTGGAAGATCGGATGCGTCAGATACTCGCTGGTGCGCAGCAGATCCGTCGGCAGACGGTAGTCGGCCGAGAAATCCTCGACCTTGAAATTGCCGCCAAAGGCGCGCCAGACGGCTTCGAGCACGGCTGGGCGCGTGCGCTCGTCGAGCGCGATGCCGACCTTGGTCTCACCGACCTTGCGCAGGTTCACACCTTCGGCAACGGCTGCCCGCATGACGAGGCCCTGCATGTGGCCAACCTCGACAGTGATCGTGTCGAAGAAGGCCTCCGGCTCGATCGTGTAGCCGAGCTTTTCCAGACCCTTGGCGAGGATGACCGTCTTCTGGTGCACCTGCTGGGCAATCGCCTTCAATCCTTGGGGACCATGGAAGACCGCATACATCGACGCCATGACGGCGAGCAGGACCTGCGCGGTGCAGATGTTCGACGTGGCCTTTTCGCGGCGGATATGCTGTTCGCGGGTCTGCAGCGACAAGCGATAGGCGCGGTTGCCGCGGGCATCGACGGAAACGCCGACAAGACGACCAGGCATCGAGCGCTTGATCGCATCCTTCACTGCCATATAGGCCGCATGCGGACCGCCGTAACCCATGGGAACGCCGAAGCGCTGGGTCGAACCGATGGCGATATCAGCCCCCATTTCGCCCGGAGACTTCAACAGAAGCAGTGCGAGGATGTCGGCCGCGACGGCAGCCAGAGCGCCGGTCTGGTGCAGACGGGCGATCAGGCCGGAGAAATCGCGCACGTCGCCATGTGTGCCGGGATACTGGAAGATCGCGCCGAAGACTTCCGTTGGATCGAGATCGGTGAAGGGATCGCCGACAGTGACCGTCCAGCCCAGTGGCTCGGCGCGGGTCTGTATGACGGCGATCGTCTGCGGGTGGCAGTCCTTGTCGACGAAGAAGCCGGTCGCCTTGGTCTTGGCGCTGCGCTGGCAGAGCGCCATTGCTTCGGCGGCAGCGGTGGCCTCGTCCAGCAGCGACGCATTGGCGACGTCGAGACCGGTGAGATCCGTCACCATGGTCTGGTAGTTGAGGAGCGCCTCAAGGCGACCCTGGCTGATTTCCGGCTGGTAGGGCGTATAGGCCGTGTACCAGGCCGGGTTTTCCAGAATGTTGCGCTGGATGACCGGCGGCGTGATCGTGCCATAATAGCCCTGGCCGAGAAGCGAGGTCAGGACCTTGTTCTTGTTCGCCGTCTCGCGAAGCTTGTCGAGCGCTTCGCGCTCGGTCATCGCCGCACCCCAGGTGAGCGGCACCTTCTGGCGGATCGAGCCGGGGACGGTCGCGTCGATCATCTCGTCGAGCGAGTGATAGCCGATCACCTTCAGCATCTCGGTCATCTCGGAGGGCGAGGGGCCGATATGGCGCCGATTGGCGAAGTCGTACGGATCGTAATCCGTGAACTGGAATTCTGTCGTCATCAGGCGATCAACTCCTTGTAGGCAGCCTCGTCGAGCAGGGCGTCGGCGTCAGATAGGTTGGCGAGCTTCAGCTTGAAGAACCAGGCGGCACCTTCCGGATCGGAGTTCACCAGCGACGGATCGTCGACGATCGCCTGGTTGATTTCGACCACTTCGCCATCGAGCGGGCAGTAGACGTCGGACGCCGCCTTGACGCTCTCGACGGTCGCGGCGGTCCCGTCTTTCTTGAAGCTCGAGCCTTCGTCCGGCAGTTCGACGAAGACGAGATCGCCGAGCTGGCCGGCGGCGTGCGTGGTGATGCCGACGGTGGCAATACCGTCTTCGATCTTCAGCCATTCGTGTTCAGCGGTGAATTTCAACATGGTTCTCTCCGGAGATTTTTTTAGCGTTTGTAGGTGGGTGTGACGAAAGGAAGAGCGGTGACGGTAAGGGGCAACAGCTTGCCACGGACCTCCGCGAAAACCTGGGTGCCGGGCACTGCGATCTCGGTCGGTACGTAACCCATGGCGATCGGGCCTTCGGCGCTCGGGCCGAATCCACCGGAGGAAACGTGGCCGATCTCGGTTTTGCCCTCGGCGTCGGCAAAGAGCTTTGCCGGCTGACGCACCGGCGCCTTGCCCTCGGGCTTCAATCCGACGCGGCGGCGAGAGACGCCATTCTCCAGTTCGCCAAGGATGCGATGAGTACCCGGAAAGCCGCCTTCGCGGGCGCCGCCCAAGCGGCGGACCTTCTGGATGCCCCATTCGATCGAGGCTTCGACAGGCGACGTCGTCGTGTCGATGTCGTTGCCGTAGAGGCAGAGGCCGGCTTCGAGGCGCAGGGAATCACGTGCGCCGAGGCCAATTGGCTGACAGTCCGGCTGGTCGAGCAAAGCCTTGGCGAGATCGGTGGCGCGATCAGCCGGCACAGAGATCTCGAAGCCGTCTTCGCCCGAATAGCCTGTGCGAGAGACGAGAGCAGGGATGTCGCCCAGAGACAGTTCACGCACATCCATGAACTTCATGGCTGCGACATCGGAATTGAGCGCCGCGAGCACTGCTTCCGCCTTCGGCCCCTGCAGGGCGAGAAGCGCCCGGTCGTCATGCACGAGAACTTCGACGCCATCAGGCAGCTTCGCCCTGAGATGGGCGATGTCGGCATCCTTGCAGCCGGCATTGACCACGACCAGCAGTCGCTGGCCGAGGCGGCTGATCATCAGGTCATCGAGGATGCCGCCATTCTCGTCCGTGAAGAAGCCGTAACGCTGGCGCCCGTCCTTCAATCCGAGGATGTCGACGGGAACGAGGGTTTCGAGCGCCTTGGCAGCGTCCTCATAAGAGCCAGAGGCCGCAACCAGTTCGACCTGGCCCATGTGGGAAACGTCGAAGAGGCCAGCGGCAGCGCGCGTATGCAGGTGTTCCTTCAGCACGCCGGCCGGATACTGCACCGGCATTTCGTAACCGGCGAAGGGCACCATCTTGGCGCCAAGCGACACATGGAAATCATAAAGGGGGGTGCGTTTCAGTTGGGTCTGATCGTCCAAGACGTCGCCTCCGGGGTTCGCGCTCGCGCGCTTGCTCACATCAGGGCACGGTTGTGCCGGTTCATGAGCCCCCTCTGTCCTTGTGCCTGAGATTGTTATCCCTTCGGCGCGGCCCGCTTTGGAAACGGGCCTCTCTCCAGAGTGCAGTCGACGCCTTGTGGTCCTTTTGCCTGAGAGTTTCCGGGGCGGTTGCTCCTTCGGCTCCGGATCAAACCGGTATCTCCCAACAAGGTCTTCAAGGCATTATCTGGCAGTGTGGCGGCTTGGCAAGAGGCTGCGTCGCTCCCGAACAAATAATTGTCGCTGAGGCCTCGTGATTGGCGCGCGCGCAGACACCTTGGCGTTTGCTCCGCAGGCGCGGCATCTCGCCACTTGGCTTGTCCCCGGCATCGCGATAAAGGATTCGGCGAAACGAGGGCAACGATGAAACCGAATGTCAGGTCAGCGACGATCCTATTGCGCATCTTCTGCGCGATGGTCTTCCTGTCTGTCGGTTTTGGCCACCGGGCACCCGCCGCTCTTGCCAGCGAAGTTCAGTCGGTCGCCTATATGCTTCCCGACGGCTCGTTTGCCGATCTCTGCATCGCCGATAGTGGCCAGAAGCATGCGCGACCTTCTGCGGATTGCGAGGCCTGCCGTCTCGCTGGCGCGATTCTACTGCCGGAGCCTTCGGACCAATCCTGGCTGCTCAGCCGGTTCACAAGTCTGGGTCAGATTGCACCTGTTGAAACAACTGTCCGCTCCAGCCATCTCCTCCATCGTCCGCGCCTCCGTGGGCCGCCGCTCTTCGTCTGATCGCCCTCACTCAATCGACGAAGACTGACGACTGCCGACGGCCAAGAAGGACCGCGGCAAGGAGAGACACCCATGAAGACCAATCTCATTCTCGCAACCGCGATTGCCACACTCGCATCGACCACGGCTGTGTTCGCCCATGCGACCTTTGCCAACCAGCCCGCCAAGGTCGGCTCCTATGTCGCCGCCGCGCTGCAGGTGCCGCATGGTTGCGACGGCAAGGCGACCAACGAAGTCCAGATCAAGCTGCCGGAAGGCTTTATCTCCGCCAAGCCGATGCCGAAGGCCGGCTGGGACGTTGAGGTCATCACCGGCGACTACCAGAACAGCTACGACAACCACGGCAAGGCAGTGACATCAGGCCCGGTCGAAATCCGCTTCAAGAACGGTGACCTGCCGGACAATTTCTACGACACTTTTGTCGTCTACGGTAAGGTCGCTGCCGGCGATCCGGCGACGGGACTTGCCTTCCCGACGGTTCAGCTTTGCGGCGCTGACGCCAAGGTCGCCTGGGATCAGATCGCGGCCCCCGGCCAGGATCCGCACGACCTCGACGGTCCGGCGCCAGTTCTCAAGCTCGCGGCCGCTGAAGGCGACGCACATGGTCATGGCGCACACGGTGCACACGGCGCGCATGCCGGTCACGGTGCTCCCGCCGAGCAGGCTGCAGCGGATGGCCATGGCGCCCATGGTGACCATTCCGGTCACGGCGATCACATGGCGGCAACCGATCCCGGTGGTTTTCAGGCCGTGACTGCCGGTGACCTCGAACTGACCGCCGGTTTCACCAGGGCGATGCTGCCAGGCCAGCCGGTCGGCGGCGGTTTCATCACCATCGTCAACAATGGCGGTGAAGAAGACAAGCTCGTTTCCGCAACCTCAGCCCAGGCGGGCGAGGTCCAGCTGCACGAGATGGCGATGGAAGGCGAGGTGATGAAGATGCGTCAGCTGACGGACGGCATCGCCATCCCGGCCGGTGAGACGGTTGAGCTGAAGCCTGGCGGCCTGCACCTGATGTTCTTCAAGGTGACAGAGCCCTTCCAGGAAGGCGCGACCGTCAACGTCACGCTGACCTTCGAGAAGGCCGGTGCTGTGGATGTGGCGCTTCCGGTCGGTCCGGCCCGGGGCAAATGACCCTGATCGCTATGCCCTGAAATAAGAAACCGCGACCGTCACCGGTCGCGGTTTTTCTTTGCCCGGATGGGGTCTTGGGAGATCAGGCGACCGAGCTCTTGTAGGCCTCGATCGTTTCTTTCAGCGTCGCCTGCTCGAATTGTTGCTGCGAAGAGGTGAGGAAGTAGAGGGCGAGCGCCGGAGGCTGCACGACGTTGACGAGCGCCCTGAGCCGCAGGTCCTCGCTCTGTGCTGCCTGCTGTGCCAGCACACGCGTATGCTCTTCCACGTAGGACGCACGGGAGACGCGTTGTGGCGGCTTCACCGGTTCCATCGCGTAGGCCGCGGTATGCGCAGAGACTGTGACAACCTGTGTCATGGGCGTTTCCCAGATAATACATAACGACATTAGCATAAACTACGGTTATCTATGCATCTTTAAGTCGAATGAGCGGTTTTGAATAAAAATGTATTGGTTGCGTTGGCGTCCTCGGATGTGCCGCTTTGCGCCAGATCAAAGCGCCATCCATGTCCTTGCCGCACACTGAGTGCGTCATCAGCAGAGGACCAGAGCCATGATTATTCTTGTCGGCTACGCGACGGTTGAGGGGCAGACACGCAAGATCGCGGAAGCGGTCGCGTCGGCGGTCGAGGCCGCCGGCGACCGGGCACTTCTGTTCGACATATCCTCGGGTGGCGAATATGCGGTTGCCCATCCCGAGGCAGCCATCCTTTGTGCGCCGGTTCACGCGGCCCGCTATCCGGCTGCCTTCGCCCGGTTCGTTCGGCAGGAAGCCGCTTGGCTGAATGCTGTGCCCTCGGCTTTCGTGTCCGTATCCCTGCTGATCCGTTCCGAATTCGAGGAGGAGCGGGAAGAAGCGACGCATTTCCCCGACCACCTGTTCGAGGAGAGCGGATGGAAGCCCGGCATGATCCATCACGCGGCTGGCGCGCTCAGATATACCGAATATGACTTCTTCAAGCGCTGGATCATCCGGCGCATGGCAGAGCACGAGAATGCTCCAACGGATGTGAGCCGGGACCACGAATTCACCGACTGGAAGGCGCTGTCGGCGTTCGTGGCGGGATTTCTGGCATCGGCCAAGGCTTGACGCGGCGGCCCGAACCGGCTTGAACGGCTCGCGCAACAGCCGTTCAAGCCGGAGTCATCCATGTTCAATATCCTGCTCGTCGCGATCGGCGGTGCGACCGGATCGGTAGCCCGCTATCTCGCCGGGATTGCCATGACCCGCTGGCTGGGGATGGGCTTCCCCTGGGGCACGATCACCGTCAACATCGTCGGCTCGTTCATTATAGGTCTGTTGACCGAACTGCTGGCGCGGAAGTTCTCCGCATCGATGGAAATGCAGCTGCTGCTCGTGGTCGGCTTCCTTGGAGGGTTCACCACATTCTCCTCCTTTTCGCTCGACACGATAGCGCTCTTCGAACGTGGCGAAAGTCACCTGGCCCTGGCCTATGTCGGAGCGAGCCTTGTCCTGTCCCTCTCGGCCGCTTTCGGTGGTCTCGCCCTCGGCCGCAGTCTGTTCTGACGCCCGAGCCTGCATTTCCGCTTTCCCTTTCCGCCCGAAATCTACTAAAGGCACGGGATAAGTGGGTGGAGAACCCGAGCGAGAAAGTATCCTGATGGCAGGCATCGAACATATCACCGTGGAAGCCGACGAGGCTGGCATGCGGCTCGACCGCTGGTTCAAGATCCATTATCCGGGTCTAGGCTTCGGCGCGCTGCAGAAGCTTCTGCGCTCCGGCCAGGTCCGTGTCGACGGCGGTCGCGTCAAGACCGATGCACGCGTTCAGCCCGGTCAGGTGGTCCGTGTGCCGCCGATGGATGTCGACGCCAAGAAGACCGGTCCGATCGCAAGTCATGACCTGAAGCATGGTGATGACCACGAGCTCCTGTCGCGCATGCTGCTACATGAAGACGAGAAGGTCTTCGTGCTCAACAAGCCCGCCGGCCTTGCCGTGCAGGGCGGCTCGGGTCTCAATCGCCATATCGACAAGATGCTTGAAGCCTGGACGAGCCGGAAGGGCGAAAAGCCGCGCCTCGTCCACCGCCTCGATCGCGACACCTCCGGCGTGCTTGTCGTGGCGCGTACCCGCGGCGCTGCCCAGAAGCTGACGGCCGCGTTTCGCGAGCGCGACACCAAAAAGATCTACTGGTCGCTGGTGAAGGGCGTCCCGCGCAAGCACGAGGACAAGATCTCGACCTGGCTTACCAAGGACCAGACCGACGAAGGTGACCGTATGCGGGTCTGCAGGCACGGCGAGGACGGCGCAGACCACGCCATCACCTATTACCGTGTGATCGACACCGCAGCGCAGAACCTCGCCTGGCTGGAGATGGAACCCTACACCGGCCGTACCCACCAATTGCGCGTCCACGCATTGCATATCGGCCACCCGATCATTGGTGACCCGAAATACTTCGACGAGGATCACAACTGGGATTTCCCGGGCGGCGTTCAGAAGCGGTTGCACCTGCATGCACGCTTCATCGATCTGCCGCACCCGAACGGTGGCCGCCTGAAGGTGACGGCGCCGCTGCCGCCGCACATGGTCCAGACCTGGAACCTGCTTGGCCTCGATCAGCGCGACGGTGACAGGGACGGCGAATGAAGCTTGTTCTGTTCGATTGCGACGGCACGCTGGTCGACAGCGCCGGCCTGATCCATGAAGTCATGCGCCACACCTTCATCGCCTTCGGCAAGCCGGAGCCAGCCGTCGAGACGACCAAGTCGATCATCGGGTTGACGCTCGACATCGCGATCGCCCGTATGGACGGCAAGCCGCATGCTGATGACGAAGCGGTCGCCATGGCTGCCCATTACAAGGCGATTTTCGCTGATGTCCGCCGAGACTCTGGTTTTGGCGAGACCATGTTCGACGGCATCCGCGAAGTCCTGGATGCGCTCATCGCCCGCGAGGACGTCTGGCTCGGCGCCGTCACCGGCAAGTCGCGGCGCGGGCTGGAAACCATTCTTGAAGGTCATGGGCTGAAGCCCCATTTCCTCTTCTGCCGGACAGCCGACGACTGCCCGTCAAAGCCGCATCCGGCCATGGTGACCGAATGCTGTGACGAGGCGGGCATTGCGCCGCGCGAGACCATCGTCATTGGCGATGCGATCTACGACATGCAGATGGCGAAGGCCGCTGGGGCAACCGCGATCGGTGTCGCCTGGGGTTATGCCAAGGCCGACGATCTCTGGAAGGCTGGTGCCGATGCCGTGGTCGAGCGTCCGGTCGACCTTCTGGCCTATATCCACTAGGAGCTCTTGATGCGCGACGAACTCAGCCAGGACATTTTCGGGACCTTCATTCCGGAGCCGAGCCATGAGGATCCGGTGCGCCGGGCGCAGATCCAGATGAAGCGGCCGCTGCCGAAGCGCTTCTACGAGGCCGTCGGCACCGAGGCACGCGATGATGGCTACTCGATCACACTCGACGGCAAGCCGGTCAAGACGCCAGCGAAGAACCTGCTGACGCTGCCGAATCGTGAGGCTGCGGAACTCGTGGTCGCCGAATGGGCCGGCCAGGGCGAATTCATCGACCCGGCGACCATGCCGATCACCAAACTCGCGAATACCGCCATCGATGCCGTTTCGAACAGCCTGGACGACGTGTTCCACGAGATCGTCCGTTTCGCGGGCACCGATCTGCTCTGCTACCGCGCGGACGGCCCGAAGGAGCTGATCGACCGTCAGTCGGCCCGCTGGGACCCTTTGCTTGCCTGGGTATCGACTGCGCACGGCGCCCGCTTCATCCTTGTCGAAGGCGTGATGCATCAGGAACAGCCGCAGGAGGCAATCGGCGCCTACGCTCGGGCGCTGGAGCGCTACCGCGATCCCTTCCAGATCTCCTGCCTCAACGTGGTGACGACGCTGACGGGTTCTGCTGTGCTGACCCTTGCATTTGCCGAGGGCGCCTTTGATCTGGATGACATCTGGTCGCTTGCCCATCTCGACGAGGACTGGACGATCGAGCATTGGGGTTCCGATGCTGAGGCCGAAGCGCGTCGTGAGGCCCGTTACGGCGAGTTCGCATCGGCAGCGTCACTCTTCGCGGTCCTTCAGGCAGCAAGTTAACTCTACACTAACCATAAATGGCGAATTCTCGGGCAGGTTCAGAATCACCTGTCCGGGGTCCTTATGTTCGCTCGCAGCCTTCGCATCGCCGTCGCCATGGGCTTCGCCCTGCTGCTCGCTTCCTGCTCCGTCTTTTTCGGGCGCAGCATTGACCGTCCGTTGGTTTACTACGTCCGCAACGTGACGGTCATGGCCGATGCACGCATCCCGCTCGACCTCATTGAAAGCGTCGATCGCCGCGTCTCGGCCGCGATTGCGGCGACGCGCCCGCCCGCGGGTGCCGAGCGTATCGTGCTTCTGGTCAAAATCGATCGCCTCGGTTTCGGCGAAGGTGCCCGTCGCCGCCTCGCTCAGGCTGACTTTACCGTGACTGCTGTTTCGGTCGAAACCGGCGAGCCGGTAGCCAAGGGAAGCTTCAGGGTGAACAGCCCTACGGACGACCCGCGCTGGGCACGTCAGGCGCTTGCCGAAGAGGTCGCGGCCCGTATCCGCTTTGCCTTCTCGTTGACCACGCCGCGTGTCCGCAAGGCCCAGCAGCCGCGAACCATATCAACGCGGCTCGCTTCGGAGCCACCGCCGGTGATCGTGCCGAATGCCCGGGCGGAATCGCCACGCGCCGCCCCGGTGGTGCGGCAGGCGCCGCCGCAAAACTCGTCCGTTATGGCGGTGCCGGAGACGGCTGTTCCTCCGCCACCGCGCGAAATGGCCGCGCCGCCGGTCGCCGACGTGCAGACACCTCGGCCCGCAGCCCCGGCCCAGCCTGCGCGTCGCGCTGCCGACATCGGCCAGGGCACGCCGGTCGAACAGGGAGCCGTGGGTGCCATTCGCCTGCGGCCGGATTGCGACCCCGCCGTCACGCCGGACTGCTCCACGAGACCTTGAGCGTTACGCGGGCGCAATGACGCAGCTCTGCGCCGCAGCTGTGATTGACTCGGCTTCGACCTCGGCCTAATTCTCGTCATGGATGGTTTCCGAACGGCAGAGATGTTGTCCGGAGAGCAAAAGGGAATGCGAAGGCGTGGACCCCAACCGGGCACGCCGAACGCAGCCGACCCCGCGACTGTATTGCAGCGAGGGTTCTCCATCCGCCTTGTCGTTGAACGAGTGACGGGTCGCAGGGTGCGACCGGCTCGCCAGAACGGCAGGACGGAAAAGCCACTGGGGTGGCAACGCGATCAGCCGGGGCAGGACGCCTCTTTTTCTACGAATCGTCCGCTCTTTCGTGTTGCCGCAAACCCTGGGAAGGCGAGGAGAACCCGACGGTCCTTTCGAGGATCACGACCTGCGAGCCAGGAGACCTGCCATCCACGGGCATGGTGCCCACACTGGGGAGGTCTCCCCGTTGCCAGCACGGAGGTTGTCGTGGCGACGTTCTGCATCCGCGGGTCCTTTGCGCCCCGCCGGTGCCGGTCCGTATTTGCGGGCCTGGCATCGATCGTTTTCTTGTGCATGCTGAAGGCATGCACCGCTGGCCGTCTGCGCGCGGTCGAAGGTCATGGCGCACCATGACCCCATCCGATTCCCGATCCATCCTGGTTCTCGGTGGCGCCCGCTCGGGCAAGTCGCGCTTTGCCGAGGGTTTGGCGCGCAATTCGGCGCTTGAGAAGATCTACCTAGCCACGGGACGCGCCTGGGACGACGAGATGCGTACCCGCATCGAGAGCCACAAGGCCGACCGAGCCAATGACGGTTGGACGACGCATGAGGAGCCCGTCGATCTCGTCGGGGCACTGAAGGCGCTGGACAAGCCTGGGCGGGTGATCCTCGTCGACTGCCTGACCCTCTGGGTCACCAATCTGATGATGGAAGAAGGCCGTGACGTCGACGCAGACGGCGCGGCACTCGCCGCAAGTCTTGGGGAACTCAAGGCCACCGTCATATTTGTCTCCAATGAAGTCGGCCTCGGCATCGTGCCCGAAAACAAAATGGCTCGCGCCTTCCGCGACCATGCCGGCCGTCTTCACCAAGCCATCGCCGCCGAGGCGGCTGAAGTCTATTTTATCGCGGCAGGTTTGCCGTTGAAAATGAAGGGTTGAACCATGTTGCAGCAAAAGATCCCCGCCACCGTCATCACCGGCTTTCTGGGGGCCGGCAAGACCACCATCATCCGTAACATGCTGATGAATGCTGGCGGCAAGAAGATCGCGCTGATCATCAATGAATTCGGCGATCTCGGCGTCGATGGCGACGTGCTGAAGGGCTGCGGCGCCGACAACTGCACCGAAGATGACATCATTGAACTCACCAATGGCTGCATCTGCTGCACGGTCGCCGACGACTTCGTTCCGACCATGCTGAAGCTGCTCGAACGTGACGTGAAGCCCGACCATATCGTCATCGAAACCTCTGGCCTCGCACTGCCGCAGCCGCTGGTCGCCGCATTCAACTGGCCCGATATCCGCACCCGCGTCACCGTCGATGGTGTCGTGACCGTCGTCGACAGCGCTGCCGTCGCCGCCGGTCGTTTTGCCGACGACCACGACGCCGTCGCCGCCCAGCGCGCCGAGGACGACAATCTCGACCACGAAAGCCCGATCGAGGAACTCTTCGAGGACCAGCTGACCTGCGCCGATCTCATCGTCCTCAACAAGACCGATCTGCTCGACGCTGCCGGCATTGCCGCCGTGCGCGCCGAGGTGACCGGCCGCACCAGCCGCAAGCCCTCGATAATCGAGGCGAAGAACGGCGAAGTGCCCTCGCTGGTCCTGCTCGGCATCGGCGCCAGCACCGAAGACGACATCGAAAACCGCAAGTCGCATCACGAGATGGAGCACGAGGCGCTGCATGCCTCGGGCGAAGATCACGACCATCATCATGACCATGACGAGTTCGAAAGCTTCGTCCTGAAGCTCGGCGCCATCAACGACGCTTCCGATTTCATCGACCGCCTGAAGCCGGTTATCGAGAAGCACGACATCCTGCGCCTGAAGGGCTTCATCGACGTGCCCGGCAAGCCGATGCGCCTTGTCATCCAGGCCGTCGGCACACGCATCGAAACTTATTTCGACCGTCCCTGGACAAGCGCCGAAAAGCGCGAGACGCGCATCGTCGTCATCGGCCTGCATGAATGGGATTTCGGCGCCGTCGTCGAGGACGTTCAGGCGGCGGCCGGCTGATCCATGCATCTCCTGCTTGCCCAGAAGGGATCGATCAGCGACGGCGACGAGGCGATCGATCTCGGCCAGACGCCGGGGGACGTGTTGTTTCTCTCTGCGGCGGACACGGAGCTTGCGGCAATAGCCGCAGCTGTCGAGGCGAGGGGCGAACAGGTGGTTCGCTGGCGGCTTGCCAGCCTGATGACGCTGAAGCATCCGATGTCGGTCGATACCTATATCGAGCGCACGGCGCGGCATGCGCGGCTGATCGTGGTGCGGGCTCTGGGTGGGGCTAGCTACTTCCACTATGCGCTGGAAGCGCTACATGCCTCAGCCCGCCGCAGCGGTACGGCAATCGTTGTGTTGCCTGGCGATGACAAGCCGGACGAGGGGCTAGCACCGTTCCAGGCTTGCGTTGATGACGACCGGCAAGCGCTCTGGACCTATCTCACCGAAGGCGGGGCGGGCAATGCCTCGGCCTTCGTCTCCTATGCCGAGGCTATGCTGGGTGGGGACGAACGTCCGGAACCGGCGCGCCCGCTGCTGAAGGCCGGCATCTGGTGGCCGGGAAGGGGTGTGATCGGGGTCGAGGAGTGGGAGAGGCTGGCGTTTGCGGCACCCCCCTCTGGCCTGCCGGCCATCTCCCCCACAAGGGGGGAGAGCGGCTTCGTGGCTGGCGGCGTGCCTCCTTCTCCCCGTTCACGGGGAGAAGGTGCCCGGAGGTCAGGCGCAACAAGTTGCGCCGGGGATGAGGGGCAGACCGCCGAGCACGATCAGCCCCTCACCCTGACCCTCTCCTTGGCTGCGGGGAGAGGGAATATCGCCCCCCTCTGCTTCTATCGCGCCCTCGTACAGAGCGGCGAAACGGCACCCGTCGAAGCCATGGTCGAAGCCTTGAAGGCTGAGGGACTGATACCGCTACCGGTCTTCGTCTCGAGCCTCAAGGATCAGGTCTCGGTCGATACGCTCCGCGCCATCTTCAACCGATTCCCGCCATCTGTTGTCATCAACACCACCGGTTTCGCCGTCTCGACGCCTGGCGCGGAAAAGCCGTCGACGGTGCTCGACGAGACCGATGCTGTCGTCCTGCAGGCGATTTTCTCGTCCTCGCTGCGCGCCACCTGGGAGAGTTCGAGCCAGGGCTTGAGCGCCCGCGATCTGGCGATGAGCGTCGCTTTGCCGGAAGTCGATGGCCGGGTGCTGACCCGCGCCGTCTCCTTCAAGTCCAAGGCGCGCTTTGACGAGCGGGTCGAGGCAAATCTGGTCAGCCACGAGCCGGATGCCGGCCGCATGCGTTTCGTTGCCGAACTGGCGGCGAACTGGGCGAAGCTCCGGGCAACTGATCCCGCCGACCGCCACGTGGCGCTTGTTATGGCCAATTACCCGAACCGCGACGGACGTCTCGGCAATGGCGTCGGACTGGATACGCCAGCCGGCACGATCGAGGTCATGCGCGCCATGCGCGACGCGGGTTATGACATTGCCGATCTACCCGCCGATGGTGATGCGCTGATGCAGGCGCTGATGGCAGGCCCGACGAACGCTGCGAACGACGGACGGGTCATTCGCGAACGTCTTTCCATCAGCGATTACATAAAGTTCTTCGATGATCTTCCCAAAGAAGTTCAGGAGCGCGTAACCGCGCGCTGGGGTGCCCCGGAAGCCGATCCCTTTCACCTGGAAGGTGCCTTTGCGCTGCCGCTGATGCGCTTCGGCAAGCTCATGATCGGCATCCAGCCGGCGCGTGGCTACAACATCGATCCCAAGGAAACCTACCATTCCCCCGACCTCGTGCCGCCGCATGGCTATCTCGCCTTCTACGCCTTCCTGAGACGGGAATTCGGCGCTCAGGCGCTCATCCACATGGGAAAACACGGCAATCTCGAATGGCTGCCGGGCAAGGCCCTGGCGCTGTCGGAAACCTGTTTCCCCGAAGCCGTCTTCGGCCCATTGCCGCATCTCTATCCCTTCATCGTCAACGATCCCGGCGAGGGCACGCAGGCCAAGCGCCGCAGCTCCGCCGTCATTATCGACCACCTGACGCCACCGCTGACGCGTGCCGAGAGTTATGGGCCGCTGAAGGATCTTGAGGCGCTGGTCGACGAATACTACGAAGCCTCGGGCGGCGATCCACGCCGTCTGGTGCTGCTGAAGAAGCAGATCCTGGAGTTGATCGCCGATATCGGCCTCGACCAGGACGCCGGCATCGCCAAGGGCGAGGCAGACGAGACGGCACTGGAAAAGCTCGACGCGTATCTATGTGACCTCAAGGAAATGCAGATCCGTGACGGGCTGCACATCTTCGGGCTCGCACCCGAAGGGCGGCTGTTGACCGATCTTGTCGTCGCGCTGGCCCGGGTGCCGCGTGGGCAGGGTAATGGCGGCGATGCCAGCCTGCAGCGGGCGATCGCAGGGGATCTGCTGAAGACCGAAGGCTTCGATCCCCTCGACTGCGTCATGTCCGCCCCTTGGGCAGGCCCCACGCCCGCGATCCTCGCCGATCTCACCGAAGCCCCCTGGCGTACCCACGGCGACACCGTGGAACGGATCGAGTTGCTAGCTGCGCAGTTGGTCGCCGGAGAGATCGCCTGCCCAGATGACTGGCCGTGCACCCGCGCCGTCCTCGCCGAGATCGAGACCCGCCTGAAACCCGCCGTCGTCTCCTCCGGCCCCGCCGAGATCAATGGCCTGCTCAAGGGCCTCGCCGGCCAATTCGTTTCCCCTGGCCCCTCAGGCGCGCCAACGCGCGGTCGACCGGACGTGCTGCCGACGGGCCGCAACTTCTACTCTGTCGACAGCCGCGCCGTGCCGACGCCGGCGGCCTATGAACTTGGCAAGAAATCCGCCGAGCTCCTGATCCAGCGTTACGTGCAGGATCACGGCGAATGGCCTGTTTCCTTCGGCATAACCGCCTGGGGCACGTCTAACATGCGCACCGGCGGCGATGACATCGCGCAGGCCCTGGCGCTCATCGGTGTCAAGCCGCTCTGGGACATGGCCTCGCGGCGCGTTACCGGCTTCGAGGTGATCCCGATCGCGATGCTGGGACGGCCGCGAGTCGATGTGACGCTCCGCATCTCCGGTTTCTTCCGCGATGCCTTCCCCGAGCAGATCGCGCTTTTCGACAAGGCGGTGCGTGCGGTGGCCAGCCTCGACGAGGACGAGGGTGACAACCCGATTGCAGCACGGGTCAGGGCCGAAACTGAGGTACTGATCGCCGAAGGGCTGGACGAAAAGCAGGCCGCCCGCCGTGCCGGCTATCGGGTCTTCGGTTCCAAACCGGGCGCCTATGGGGCTGGCCTGCAGGCATTGATGGACGAGAAGGGCTGGAATGACCGTGCCGACCTCGCCGAGAGTTATCTCGTCTGGGGCGGTTATGCCTATGGCGCGGGCGAGGAGGGCAAGGCGGAACGCGGTCTGTTCGAGGAACGCCTGCGCTCGGTCCAGGCCGTGGTACAGAACCAGGACAACCGCGAGCACGACCTGCTCGATAGCGACGACTACTACCAGTTCGAGGGCGGCATGACGGCAGCGATCGAGCATGTCGCGGGTGTGAGGCCCAAGGTCTATCACAATGACCATTCGCGGCCGGAAAAGCCTGTCATCCGCAGCCTCGAGGAAGAGATCGGCCGTGTCGTGCGTGCCCGTGTCGTCAACCCGAAATGGATCGAGGGCGTCATGCGCCACGGCTACAAGGGCGCCTTCGAGATGACCGCGACCGTCGACTATATGTTCGCCTTTGCGGCCACGACGGGCGCCGTCCGTGACCACCATTTCGAGGCCGTCTACCAAGCGTTCATCCTCGATGAGCGGGTGCGCGATTTCATGGCCGACAAGAATGCTCCGGCACAAAGAGAGCTGGCGGATCGCCTGATCGAGGCAATCGAGCGCGGCTTGTGGACGCCGAAGAGCAACTCAGCCAAATTCACCTTGAGCGAACTTGCCGAGGGAGAGTTGCATGTCTGACGTTCAACAGAGTGACCCGATGGCCTTGCGGGGGCATTGCCTTTGTGGAGGTGTGCGCTTCCGTACCTCTGGGCCCGTCCGCAGCTCTGGTCATTGCCATTGCGAGAGCTGCCGCAGGGTTGCCTCTTCGCCTGTAACGACCTTCTTCACCGTTCCGCGCGACAGCGCGCGCCTCGAAGGAGACAGTCTGCACTTTTACGCCTCATCCCCGGGTGTGCGGCGCGGCTTCTGCAGCAATTGCGGGTCGCCCATGTCGTTCGAGACTGAGCGACGGCCTGATGATATCGATTTCTATGTCGCGAGCCTTGATGATGGGCTTTCCGTAGCGATCCGCGAGCACTGGCACTGGGACGAGCGCGTCGACTGGCTCAACATAGTGGACGACTTGCCAAAGGGGCAAGGTGGCGTCTCTTGAAGACGGGGCGCGGTCACCGTTGTAGTAAACCGCAAGCCATCTGGTTCGCAAAAGAATTCAATAGTTCCGGGAGTACGACATGACTGAGGAAACGATTGCCACTGGCGAGACCGATCTCGCCCGCCATGCGGAAAAGATGGCCAAGAAGAAGGCTGCCCGCGACAAGATCATGGCGACCAAGACGGGCGAAAAAGGCCTGATCATCGTTCATACCGGCAAGGGCAAGGGCAAGTCCTCTGCTGCCTTCGGCATGATTTTCCGGCACATCGCACACGGCAAGAAATGCGCCGTGGTCCAGTTCATCAAGGGCGCCATGTCAACAGGCGAACGGGACATGATCCTCAAGCATTTCTCGGAGCTGTGCGACTTCCACACCATGGGTGAAGGCTTCACCTGGGAAACCCAGGACAAGGCGCGCGACATTGCGATGGCGCAGGCCGCCTGGGAGAAGGCCAAGGAATTGATCCGCGATCCCGCCAATTCCATGGTGCTGCTCGATGAGGTGAACATCGCCATCCGCTACGACTACATCGATCTGGCGGAGGTGCTGGAATTCCTGGCAACCGAAAAACCACCGATGACCCATGTCGTCTTGACCGGTCGCAACGCCAAGGACGAACTGATTGAACTTGCCGATCTCGTGACGGAGATGGAACTGGTGAAGCATCCCTTCCGCTCGGGCATCAAGGCTCAGATCGGAGTGGAGTACTGAACCTCACACCCCGATCCAAACCCGGATCGGGTTGGTCGGGTCCGCCAACAGGCGGATGGCAAGTGCCACGCAGGTGACGACCAGCAGCGGCTTGATGATCTTGGCCCCCTTGCTCATGGCGAAACGCGAACCGGTCTGGGCGCCGAGGAACTGGCCGACGCCCATCAGGAGGCCGACTTTCCAGAGCACGACGCCGCTGGCGACGAAGATCAGGAAGGCGCCGAGATTCGAGCCGAGGTTCAGAAGCTTCGTATGTGCCGTCGCCTTGAGCATGCCGAAGCCGGCAAGCGAGACGAAGGCGAGCATGAAGAAGGAGCCGGTGCCGGGGCCGAAGACGCCGTCATAGAGGCCGATCAGCGGCACAAGCGTCACGCCGAAGACGAAGGGCGTCATGCGCTGATGGCGGTCTTCGTCGGAAATGTTCGGCTTCAGCGCAAAATAGAGCGCGATGGCGACCAGCAGGAAGGGCATGAGCACCCGCAGCACGTCGCCTGGCACCACAGTTGCGATCAGGGCACCGATGGCACCACCGATCACCGCCATGACAGCCATCGGCAGCTGCTTCCTCAGATCCACGTGACCTTTGCGCGCATAGGCGAGCGTTGCCGACCCTGCGCCGAACATCGACTGCAGCTTGTTGGTGCCCAGCGTTTCCAGCGGCGGAATGCCGGCAATCAGCATCGCGGGAATGGTAATCAGCCCGCCGCCACCCGCAATCGAATCGATGAAGCCGGCGATGAAGGCGGCAATGAACAGCAGCAGCAAAGCTTGGAAAGCGAGATCGGCCACGGGGAGACTCGTGAAGGGTGAGGGAAGGTGGCGCTCTTGTGGACCAAACGCCTTGGCTGCGCAACCTTGCGAGAGCGTGTCGTGCAGGTCGCACAAGGGACATTCTGTGAACTGCCGCTTCCGTCACATAAAGCGCCGCAATCCGGTTTGACCGTTTGGTAAGGCTTCGATAAAGCTCGTGGTAATGTGCGACGGCGCCTGTTCGACAGGCTGGAAATAGTCCGGTGCGGCTGACCCAATCAGGGGGCCAATTCCGGAGCTGTCCCAAAGGCCATGGACCGTGCCGAAAGGCGCGATAAGTCCGGCGCTTCGTACAGGCAGAAAGAACGAAGCAGGGAGGCCTTGTATCATCATGGCGGAAAAACTCGGAATCATGGTCTGCGGCCACGGCAGCCGCAATCAGAACGCTGCGAAGGAATTCGCCGTGATTGCAGAGGCGCTGCGCGCCCGCAATCCGCACATGCCGGTCGAATATGGCTATCTCGAATTCTGCAATCCGGTGATTTCAGCCGGTCTCGACAGCCTGCGCGAACAGGGCGTGACCCGCGTGCTTGCGGTCCCCGGCATGCTGTTTGCCGCAGGCCACGCCAAGAACGACATCCCTTCGGTGCTCAACACCTACCAGGCGCAGCACAAGGATTTCGTCATCAATTACGGCCGTGAGCTCGGCATCGACCTGAAGATGATCCGCGCCGCCGGTGACCGCATCCAGACGGCTGTCGACGAGGCGAACGATACCCTTGGTTTCGTCGACAAACACGAGACGCTGCTGATGGTGGTCGGTCGCGGCTCGTCCGATCCGGACGCCAACTCCAACGCCACCAAGGTCATGCGCATGCTCTGGGAAGGCATGGGGTTCGGTTGGGGCGAGACCTGCTATTCGGGCGTGACCTTCCCGCTGGTCGAGCCGGGTCTGACCCATGCTGCAAAGCTGGGCTACAAGCGCATCGTCGTCTTCCCCTATTTCCTCTTCACCGGCGTCCTGGTGAAGCGCATCTACAGCTATACCGACGAGGTGGCAGCGCGCTATCCGGAGATCCAGTTCGTCAAGGCGAGCTACCTGAACGACCACCCGCTGGTGCTCGATGCCTTCCAGGATCGCGTCAGGGAGATCCTCGAGGGTGCCGCTGTGATGAACTGCCAGATGTGCAAGTATCGCGAACAGGTACTCGGATTCGAAGCCGATGTCGGCCAGCCGCAGGAGAGCCACCACCACCATGTGGAGGGTATCGGCGGTGGCCTGGAAAACTGTCCCTGCAAGGGCGATTGCGATGCCTCCTGCCGCGATCCCGATTTCTGTCGCGAGCATGGTCTGCCCTGGACGCCGGTGCACAGCCATGCGCAACCGGCACCTTTGAAGCCCGTTGCCGTGGAGCCGGCCTTCGACTACGCGCCGTCCTTCACTTTGGGCGGCAAATATGCAGTCCTCAAAGACAAGACGCCGGATGCCGAACTGCAGGCCGTGATGGACGCGCCTTCCTCGGGCAAGGCGGCGCATCACGAGCACGGACCGAATTGTGGCTGCGGTCACCACGAGCATGATCATGGGCACGATCACAGCCATGACCATGGGCACGACCATCACCATGATGGCCATGATCACGGCCATCACAATCATGCTCATGGCCATGAGCATGCACATGAGCATGAGCATGGCCATTCGCATGGTCACGATCACCACCATGCGCCTTATCCCCATGCCGACCATCCGCTGGGGCCGAAGTCGATGCAGAAGAAAAAGTGATGCCGCTCTTCGATCGCATCCTGATCGTCGACTGGTCCGGTGCCGGGCAACCGGTCACGGGCAAGAACTCGCTCTGGGCGTGCCTAGCCCGGCGCGAGGGCGATGGTCATGTGATCGAGTGGAACGAGAATTTCTCGACCCGTCATGCTTTCATGCAGCGCCTCGACGCGGTGGTCGGCGCAGCGGTCTCCGAGGGCAAACGCCTGCTTTGCGGCTTCGACTTCGCCTTCGGCTATCCTGCTGGCACCGCCGAGCGGCTGACGGGAGAGCCCAACTGGCGGGCCCTCTGGCGCAAGATTGCTGACGAAATCGAGGACGCGCCTGATAACCGAAACAATCGCTTCGATCTCGCCTCGCGCTGGAACGCGACCCATTTTGCCGGCGAACCACGCTTCTGGGGGCGGCCGCATCAGCATGCCTATGCCGATCTCTCCGACAAGAAGCCGCCCGCGCCACTGGCGGCCCCGCTTGTCTTCCGGCGATCGGAGCAGTTTGCCAAGGGGGCAAAATCCGTCTGGCAACTGAGCTACAACGGTTCCGTCGGTAGCCAGACATTGCTCGGGATCGCCCGACTGTCGCGCTTCCTCGACGAAAGCGGCTACGGTGAACACATCGCCGTCTGGCCTTTCGAGACCGGTTTTGCCACGGCTTTCAAAAAGTCCGTCGTCTTCGCGGAGATCTATCCCTCGCTCTTCACGTTGGCCTCTCGGGACGAGGTGAAGGACCAGGCGCAGGTTCGTACCGTCGCCGAGGCTTTCGCCCGGTTCGATGCGGATGGCCGACTTGCGACCCTACTGGGTCGACCGCCGATGCTAGCGGACGAGGAGGTCGCGACATCGATCGCCGAGGAGGGCTGGGTGCTCGGCATCGGGCATCGGGAACTTGCGACGGAGCTGGCCGCATGACCGGTTCTCTGGACTACATCCGCAACCCCGATGAAATATACCGCCAGTCCTTCGCCACCATCCGCGAGGAGGCAGCACTCGACCGCTTCCCGACCGTTCTGCAGCCGCTGGTCATCCGCCTCATCCATGCCTGCGGCATGGTCGATCTCGCCGATGATGTCAGGTGGTCCGAAGGCGCTTTCGAGGCCGGTGCTGCAGCGCTTGAAAAGGGTGCCCCGGTTCTTGTCGATGTGGAGATGGTCCGCCACGGCGTGATCCGCCGCCTGCTGCCGGCCGAGAACCAGATCCTCTGCCTTCTGAACGACGAGCGCGTGCGCCCGAAGGCAGAGGAAATCGGCAATACCCGCTCGGCCGCACAGGTCGACCTCTGGGATGAACATCTTGCCGGCGCAGTGGTCACGATCGGCAATGCGCCGACGGCGCTCTTCCGCCTGCTGGAACGCATCGATGCCGGCGCGCCCAAGCCGGCCATCATCCTCGGTTTTCCCGTCGGCTTCGTGGGGGCTGCTGAAAGCAAGGACGAACTGATCGCCCATTCCAGAGGCATTCCCTATATCGCCGTGCGCGGTCGTCGGGGCGGCTCGGCCATGGCATCGGCTGCAATCAATGCATTGGCGGGAGGGCTCGGCACCAATGTCTGATCGCGTGCAAGGCCCCTGGCTCACCATCATCGGCATCGGCGACAACGGGCTGGAAAGCCTCACCCCCGAGGCGCAGGCGGTCGTCTGGCAGGCGGAAACGCTTGTTATCGGTGAGCGGCTGGATGCCGTCATCGATGGATCGAACCTGCCCGATCTGAAGCGTATCCTCACCTGGGGCGCCGGTTTTCGCGAGACGCTGACCGAAATCCTGAAACTGCGTGGCACGCCCGTAACGATACTGGCCACCGGCGACCCCATGCATTTCGGCATCGGCGCGACGCTTCGGCGCTATGTGGCGGCCGACGAAATGTTCGTGCTGCCGAGCCCCTCCGCCTTTTCGCTCGCCGCTGCCCGGCTTGGCTGGCCGCTGCAATCGGTGACGCAGATCTCGCTGCATGGCCGCCCGCTCGCTTTCCTCAACCGGCATGTCATGCCGCGCGCCCGCATCCTGGCGCTGACCTCGGACGCCTCGACCGTCCAGGCCGCCGCCGTCCTACTGTCCGAACGCGGCTTTGGGGCCTCCGTGCTGCAGGTGCTCGAACATATGGGCGGCACGCAAGAGCGTATCCTGCGCATGACGGCGCTGGAAATGGCCGAGACATGCCCTGTGATCTCGGATTTCAACACGTTGGCCATCGACTGCGCCTGGGACGGACCGCTGCTGGCACCGGTGCCCGGCCTGCCGGACGAGGCCTTCCGTCACGACGGGCAGCTCACCAAACGCGAGATCCGCGCGGCAACACTGGCCCAGCTTGCGCCTTTTCCGAATGCCCGTCTCTGGGATGTCGGTGCCGGCTGTGGTTCGATTGCGATTGAATGGATGCGTGCTGGCATGGGCGCCAGAGCAATCGCGATCGAGGCGAAACCCGAGAGACTGGCGATGATCCGCGAGAATGCCGAAATTCTCGGCGTGCCCGACCTCGAAATCGTCGAAGGCGACGCGCCGGCGGTGCTGTCGGGCCTGAAAACACCTGACGTGATCTTCATCGGCGGCGGCATCAGCGGCGAGGGGCTCTTCGAGGCCTGCTGGGCAGCGCTTCCTCCCGGCGGACGGCTGGTCGCCAATGCTGTTACGATCGAAGGCGAGGCTAAACTCGTAGATCTGCGCAGCCGCCATGGCGGTGATCTCTCACGGATTCAGGTGGCGCGGGCGGCCCCGGTTGGTCGCTATTGTGGCTGGAAGTCGCTGATGCCGGTGACGATGTGGACGGTCGTGAAGGGAGAGGGCGCATGAGTTTGAACCTTGGCCCCTCATCCACCCTTCGGGCACCTTCTCCCCGCAGGCGGGGAGAAGGCCATCGTGGCCGACGTCGTGCCGCCTGCTCCCCGTTGACGGGGAGAAGGTCCCGGCAGGGGGATGAGGAACACGTAGGCATTCAGGAGCAGCTATATGACCGGTAAACTCTATGGCCTCGGCCTCGGCCCCGGCGATCCGGAACTGCTGACGCTGAAGGCCCATCGTATCCTGACGAGCTGCCCTGTCGTCGCCTATCCCGCGCCCGATACCGGCCCGAGCTTTGCCCGCCAGATCGCGGTTCCGTATCTGACCGCCGCTCAGCTGGAAGTACCGATCATCGTGCCGATGCGGGTCGAACGCTTTCCGGCCCAGGACATCTACACGAAGGCTGCCGAGACGCTGTCGCATCATCTCGATGCCGGATCGGATGTCGCAGTCCTCTGCGAGGGCGATCCCTTTTTCTATGGCTCCTTCATGTATCTATTCGAGCGGCTCGCCGATCGATATCCGACAGAGGTCGTGCCGGGCGTTTCCTCGATGATGGCGGCTGCCGCTGGTCTCGGACGGCCGCTTGCTGCCCGCAACGACGTGCTCACCGTGCTGCCAGGACCTCTCTCGGATCAAGAGTTGGCAGCTCGCATCGAGACCTCCGGCGCCGTCGCGATCATCAAGCTCGGCCGGCATTTCGCCCGTATCCGTGCGCTGATCGAAAGCCTCGGACTGACGGCGCAGGCCGGCTATGCGGAGCGGGTCAGCCTTGCCGAACAGAAGCTCACGCCTCTGGCCGACGTGGCAGAGGACACCGCCCCCTATTTCTCGATGATCCTGATCTACAAGGGTGACGAGCGCTGGCATCCGGCACTTGCTAAAAAGCTTGGAAGCGGAGCCGCATGACGCCTGTCCTCGCATCCCCGGCCAAGCCCGTGGTCGTCATCCTAAGTGCATCAGCCGCTTCGCTGGGTCGCCGCATTGCAGCGGACATCGGCGGTGAACTGCATGGTGCTGCCGCCCGGGTCGAGGAGGCAGATCTGCGCTTTGCATCTGCCAAAGATCACGTCCAGACGCTGTTTGCCGCCGGTCGACCGATTATTGCCGTAATGGCCGCTGGCGCGCTGATCCGGCTCCTCGCGCCGCTCCTGTCCGACAAACATGCGGAGCCTCCGGTAATTGTTGTCGCCGAGGATGGTTCCTCCGTTGTGCCGCTGCTCGGCGGCCACCATGGCGCCAATGACCTCGCTCGACAGATTGCGACCGCCATCGGTGCCCATGCCGCCATCACGACAGCCGGCGATCTCAAGTTCGGGTTAGCGCTTGACCAGCCACCGGAAGGTTATGTGCTGGTCAATCCCGAGAGCGCCAAGCTGGTGATGGCCGAGCTCGTGGCCGGCGCTAGCGCCCGGCTCGAGGGTGAAACCGCCGCCTGGCTCACTCAATCAAGACTTCCATTTCAGCAAGAGGCCCGTGTGACGCTCTCCGTGACCGACCAACAGAAGACCGCAGGCGAGCTCGAACTCGTCTATCACCCCAAGACGCTGGTGCTCGGCATGGGCTGCGAGCGGCATGCAAAGCCGGAAGAGGCCATCGCGCTTGCCGAGGAAGCGCTCGCAAAGGGTGGTTTCGCGCGGGAAAGCCTGGCGGCCGTCTGCTCGATCGACCTGAAGGCGGATGAGACGGCGATCCATGCGGTGGCCGCCCATTTCGGCGTGCCGGCCCGCTTCTTCAGCGCAGCCGCGCTCGAAGCCGAGGCACCGCGTCTGAAGAACCCGTCTGAGGTCGTCTTTGCCGAAGTCGGCTGCCACGGTGTGGCCGAAGGGGCAGCGCTTGCGGCCGTCGGCGCGTCTGGCGAACTCGTTGTCGAGAAGATCAAATCCAAGGGGGCCACAGCCGCGATTGCGAGGGCTGCTGATATCATTGACCCGAAGACAACAGGCCGTGCTCGCGGCACGCTCTTCGTCGTCGGTATCGGCCCGGGCTCGGAAGGCTGGCGGTCGCCCGAGGTGTCGCGCATGGTTGCGGCCTCCACCGATCTCATAGGGTATTCGCTCTATCTCGACCTGCTCGGTCCGCTCGCCGATGGCAAGACCCGCCACGATTTCGATCTCGGCAAGGAAGAAGCCCGCGTCGTGCATGCCATGGAGCTGGCCGGTGAGGGAAAGACGGTGGCCCTGGTCTGCTCCGGCGATGCGGGCATCTATGCCATGGCGACGCTGGTCTTCGAACTCTTCGACAAGGGCGGCATCACCGATGGCGCGAGCCGCATCGAAGTGCAGGTCTCGCCCGGTATTTCCGCGCTGCAGGCCGCTGCTGCCCGGATCGGCGCGCCGCTCGGCCACGACTTCTGCACCATCTCGCTGTCCGACCTTCTGACCCCCTGGGAACATATCCAGCGCCGGGTGAAGGCGGCGGGCGAGGGCGATTTCGTCATCGCCTTCTACAATCCCGTATCGATGAAACGCCGCACGCAGCTCGCTTATGCCCGCGACGAGTTGTTGAAATATCGCCCGGCCACGACCCCCGTAATCCTCGCCACCAATCTCGGCCGTGAGGGCGAAAACGTGCGCACCGTGCCGCTTGGCGAATTGAACGTCGACGATGTCGACATGCTGACCGTCGTGGTGGTCGGCTCGTCCGAGAGCCGGACTGTGACGACCGGCGACGGCAAGACCTGGGTCTACACGCCGCGTGGTTATTCGGGCAAGGCAGACAGTGGCATGAAGGGAATTGAAGCATGACCGTCTATTTCATCGGCGCCGGCCCCGGAGCCCCCGATCTGATCACTGTGCGCGGCCTGCGGCTCATCGAGCGCTGCCCGGTCTGCCTCTATGCCGGCTCGCTGGTGCCGGAGGAGATCGTCGCGGCGGCACCCGAGGATGCGATCGTCAAGGATACGGCGCCCATGCATCTCGACGAGATCGTCGCGGATATGGTGTCCGCCCATGCGCGCGGCGAGGATGTCGCCCGTGTGCATTCCGGCGATCCCTCGATCTATGGCGCGATCGCCGAACAGATGCGCCGTCTTGATGCGCTGGGTATTCCCTATGACGTCGTCCCCGGCGTGCCGGCCTTTGCTGCGACGGCAGCGCGGTTGAAGACCGAATTGACCCTGCCGGAGATCGCCCAGACGGTCATCGTCACCCGCACCGAGATGAAGGCATCGTCCATGCCGGAATTCGAAACGCTGGAGATCCTCGGCAAATCCCGGGCTACGCTTGCGATCCACCTTTCGATCCGCAATCTCGCGCATATCCGGGACACACTGACCCCCTATTACGGCGAGGATTGCCCCGTGGTGATCGCCTATCGCTCCACCTGGCCAGACGAACTCTTCATCCGCACGACCCTGAAGGACATGGCGGAAGAGGTACGCAAGGCGAAGATCACGCGGACCGCACTGGTGCTGGTCGGCAAGGTCTTCGGTCATGTCGAATTCCGCGACAGCGATCTCTACAATTCGGATTTCAGCCATGTCTTGAGAAACGTCGGCAAAAAGAAGAAGGCAGCCGGCTGATACCCGGTCTTCCCGCCGTCACGCTTCAGGTCTATCGTCCGACGCGCTCGGCGGACGCCGAACAACAACAACAAAAAAAGGATTTCTTCCATGCACAAGGTCATCTTCGATACGGATCCCGGCGTCGACGACGCCATGGCGCTCCTCTTCCTGCACCATCATCCGGAGATCGACCTCCTCGGTATCACCACCGTGTTCGGAAATGCCGAGATCGACATCACGACCCGCAACGCGCTGTACCTGAAGCGTGAATGGAAGATCGATGCCCCCGTTTCACGCGGCGCCGGCGAAACCTTCATTCCGCATCGCGTCAGCCACGAGCCGCCGAAATTCATCCATGGCGATGACGGGCTCGGCAACATCGGCGTGCCCGAGGTGACGGACGTCCATCCCGATCCGCGTCCAGCCCACCGCTTCATCGTCGAAACGGTCCGTGCCAATCCGGGCGAGGTGACGATCGTTGCCGTTGGCCGCATGACCAATCTCGCCAATGCGCTGAAAGAAGACCCCGAGATCGTCAATCTGGTGAAGGAGATCGTCATCATGGGCGGCGCCTTCGACGTCAACGGCAACGTGACGCCGGCGGCCGAAGCCAACATCCACGGTGACCCGGAAGCGGCAGACGTGGTGATGACCGCAAGGTGGCCTGTGGTGGTCGTCGGCCTGGATGTCACCATGCAGACGGTGATGACGCGTTCGCAGCTCGCCGACATCAGGGACGCCGCCGGCACCAGCCGCGCGCGCCTGCTGTTTGATCTCTCGCAGTTCTACATCGATTTCTACGAGGGCCTGGTCGATGACGGCATGGTCGTGCATGACAGCTGCGCCTGCGTCTATGTCGTCGCACCGGAACTCTTCAAGACCCGCAGCGGCGTCATCCGTGTGGTCTGCGGCGGCATTGCCGATGGCCAGACGATCCAGAAGCCGGATGGTCGCGGATTCGGTCCCTCCGACTGGGATGGTGACCTGCCGAGCCAGAAGATCTGCACCGAGATCGATGCGCCGGCTGTATTGAAGCTGATCCACGATGTGATCGTGGCCGTCCGCGAAGACTGAGCAGCAGCGCCGAGCAGACAAAGAAAAACCCCGGATCTGGGAGGAGATCCGGGGTTTTTCTATTTGGGATCCGACCGAAGCCGGGACCAATCAGCCGTTGACGGCGTGACGGGCAACGCGACGGATGTCTTCGCGGCCGATGCCGAGGTCACGCAGTTCGCGGTCCGACATGCGGCCGAGTTCGGTGATGGTCTGACGATACTTGCGCCAGTTGTTGAGCGAGCGAGCGATGTTCATGGGGTCTACCTCTTTGGTGGTTTGGACCCGTCTGTGGGCCCCTTCGAATTTGTTGATCTGAATATATGCTGCAATGCGAAATCATTGAAGACATAATGCGGCAGAGCACCCATGCGTTCTGTGCATATCGATCGATTTAACCCATTGTTAACTGGTGATTTTTTGTGCGTTTGCCTCAGATCCCATCGTGCATTGCATTCGTGCAGGTCACGCGGCAGCCCGCAACGCAATGCAGTCAAAAGTGGGGGGAGAAGACAAAAAAATAACGCTCACCGGGGGAGGAGGTCCGGTGAGCGTCATTTTTGCAGACCAACGACTGGGAGGAGGAGTGTCGTTGGCCAATCGATCCCGCTCTGGGAGGAGGAGTGAGCGGGTCGAAGAAGAAGCGCCAGAAGTTCCGTCGCTCTGTTGAGAATGAATATAGGCGACACGTACGGCTTTGTGCAGTGCAAAAAGAACATGGAAGGCATGCGGTTATTGCATGGGCGACTGGCCTCGTTGCTCCCTGTGTCTTGCGGCTTGTTTTTCTGCCTGTGGCGTTTCAGATTGCCTTCGAATTCAAGGGGGCAGGCAGATGTACAGAGGCAGGTTGAAACGCGACCTCGACGACTGGGTCAAGCGGGGGCTTATCGACGCCGGCACGGCCGCAAGGCTGCTCGATGACGTGGATCGCCGCGGCTCGGGCTTCAGCATCGGGTCGATCCTGTCGATGTTCGCAGCTGTCCTGATCGCGGCCTCTCTGTTGATGCTGATCGCGGCCAACTGGGAACTGATTCCCCGACTGATCAAGGTCGCCGGCATCATCGGTCTGATCTGGATCTTTCATCTGGCGGCACTGCTTGCCAGGAGCCGCGGCGCCGACCGCATTGCGGCGGCCTCCCTTGTTCTGGGGTCTGCTGCCTTCGGTGGGGCGATCGCGCTGATCGGCCAGCTGTATCACCTCTCGGGAGATACCTTTTCAGCCATGTTCCTGTGGTTTTCGGTGACCGCCGTTTCGGCGGCCCTTTTCCGGTCGGGCGCGCTGACCGTGGTGACCGGTGTGCTCGCACTCGTCACTTTCGGCGGCGGTTTCGACAGTTTCGGTTGGGATGTCGGTAGCCATGGCCTTTGGGCCTGGTGGCCGCCATTCGGGGCGGCCTTGATCTTTGGCCTGTCGCGCTGGACGGCCGCGAACCGAGCCAAGCATTTCGGCTACATGCTTCTCCTCGCCTGGATCTGGTGGATGGTCATACTGGAGCGGGGCGAGCTCTACGCCCTCGTCGTGGCCGTCGTCGCGACGCTTCTCTTCCTGTCACTGACGCTGCCGCGTTCGCCTCTGGTGGACCTGCATCGCAGGCTCGGCGCGTCTGCGAGCTTCTATACCCTGATCATAGCGATGAGCGGCTTCGCCTATGCGCAGGGAAGTGCCGTGGATGCGGTGTCTATCGCCGTGCTCGGCATCATCATTTTGGCGCTCTCGATTGCCGCCATCGCCCTGGATGGTCGTGACAATGGCGCGGTGCGTTTGCTTGCCTACGGGGCGTTCGCAGCGGAAATTCTCTACCTCTCCTACGAGACGATCGACAGCATTCTCGGCACGTCCGCCTTCTTCCTCCTCTCCGGTCTCGTGGTTGCGGTACTTGCCTTCGTGGTCATCCGCCTCGAGAAGCGCTTCTCCCGTCCTGCCGCAGAGGTGAAGTCATGATCGCTGCCAAACCCTTTGCGGCCGCTGCACTCGTCGTCGCACTCCTGCAGACGGCGATCCTCGGCTATATGATAGAGGGACGCGCGGGCATCCTGAGATCGGGAACAGAAGTGCTGTTGAAGACGGCGCCTGTCGACCCGCGTGATCTGCTGCGCGGCGACTATGTCATCCTCACCTATGACATCTCGACCATCTCAACGACCTCGGTCACGGGTCAGAAACCCGAAACTGGCGACGCTGAGCGGTTGCATGTCCGCCTGAAGCCGGGCACGGACGGATACTGGATTGTCTCGGAGGCATCCTTCGATCCGCTTCAGGCTGAAGAGGGCAGCGTGATCCTGCTTTCGATGCCTGTCACGATCTACGACTGGGAGTGGCAGAACGCGGGCAACCTGACGGTCTCCTACGGGATCGAGCGCTACTACGTGCCGGAAGGCGAGGGCAAGCCGATCGAAGATGGTCGGAACCAGGGCCGGGTTTCGGTCGCGGTTCGTATCTCGGAGACGGGGCAGGCACAGATTCGCGCTCTGATGCTCGATGGCGAACCGCTCTACGAAGAGCCGCTTTACTGAACGGGACCACTCGCCTGCTGCAATGCCTGTGAAGCGGGTCGCGAGCGCCCAGCAATCCTGTCATTTTTCCTTTGCGTGCGGGAAAACGGGTGTTATAGAGACGCGCGCTCCGGAGGGGCCATGCGCGAATGCGACATGCGCTTTTGGACGCGGGTATGGTGAAATTGGTAGACACGCCAGATTTAGGTTCTGGTGCCGCAAGGCGTGGGAGTTCAAGTCTCTCTACCCGCACCAGCTAAGCCGCGCGGGATCGACGAGAGAACACCGAGGTGTGGCTCCTGTCAGTCCGGCGCCGTTTTGCTTGGCAGATTGTTGACGAATTGCGACGCAGCCACGTCCGGGAAAATCAATTCCGGCGTCGTGCTCAGGGAAAACACCGGCTGTCCGAGCACGGCCGCCACGACATGAAGGTAAGAACATGCAGGTTATCGAAACGCTCGCTGAAGGGCTGAAGCGCGAAATCAAGGTCATCATTCCGGCCAAGGACATGGAACAGCGCATGAATGAGCGCCTGGCCGATGTGAAGGACAAGGTCCGCATCAACGGCTTCCGTCCGGGCAAGGTGCCGACCTCCCATGTCAAGAAGATGTACGGCAAGTCGATCATGGCCGAGCTCGTCAACGAGATCATCCGTGACAAGCCGTCGGCGATCCTGTCGGAGCGCGGCGAAAAGTCGGCGACCCAGCCGGAAATCGTCATGACCGAGGACGAGAAGGAAGCGGAAAAGATCCTGTCGGCCCAGGCTGACCTGGAGTTCACGCTGTCTTACGAAATCATCCCGGCGATCGAACTGAAGTCGGTCGATGGCATCAAGGTGACCCGCGAAGTCGTTGAAGTCTCTGAAGACGAGATCAACGAGCAGATCGAAAAGATCGCCGAGAGCGCCCGCACCTTCGAAGCGAAGAAGGGCAAGGCCGCTGATGGCGACCGCGTCACCATGGATTACCTCGGCAAGGTCGATGGCGAAGCCTTCGACGGCGGCAAGGACGAAGACGCAGAGCTGGTCATCGGCTCGAACCGCTTCATCCCGGGCTTCGAAGAGCAGCTGGTTGGCCTGAAGGCTGGTGACGAAAAGGTCATCACCGTAACCTTCCCGGCCGAATACCCGGCAGCCAACCTCGCTGGCAAGGAAGCTACCTTCGACATCACCGTCAAGGAAGTCGCAAGCCCGGCCAAGACCGAAATCAATGACGAACTGGCCACCAAGCTCGGCGTCGAATCGGTCGAGAAGCTGAAGGAAATCGTCCGCGGCCAGATCGAAAGCCAGTACGGCAACGTCACCCGCCAGAAGGTCAAGCGTCAGATCCTCGACCAGCTGGACGAGCTCTACAAGTTCGAGTCGCCCTCGAAGCTCGTCGATGCCGAGTTCGAGAACATCTGGCGCCAGATCAACACCGATCTCGCCCAGTCCGGCAAGACCTTCGCTGATGAAGACACGACGGAAGAAGCTGCCCGCGAAGAATACCGCGCGCTTGCCGAGCGCCGCGTTCGCCTCGGCCTCGTTCTCTCCGAAATCGGCGAAAAGGCCGGCATCGAAGTGACCGAAGAAGAAATGCAGCGGTCGCTCTTCGCTCAGCTGCAGCAGTTCCCGGGCCAGGAAAAGCAGATCCTCGACTTCTTCCGCAACACGCCGGGTGCTGCCGCTTCCCTGCGCGCACCGATCTTCGAAGAGAAGGTCATCGACAAGCTGCTGGCTGAAGTCTCCGTCGCCGACAAGACCGTGAGCAAGGACGAGCTCCTCGCTGACGACGCTGAAGAAGGCGACAAGCCGGCCAAGAAGGCTGCTCCGAAGAAGAAGGCTGCTGCCAAGGCTGAAGACGCTGCTGAAGGCGACGACGCTGCCCCGAAGAAGAAGGCAGCCCCGAAGAAGAAGGCCGCCGAAGGCGACGCCGAGTAATCTTCGTGCCTTATTGAACTTGAGAGAAAGCCGTCCTTTTGGGCGGCTTTTTCGTCTTTAAGCGATGGAGACGGGGCATGCAGATCAGGCTAATCCGCAGTGCGACGCTCACTGTCGATGTGGCTGGCAGCCGGCTGCTCATCGATCCCTGGCTTGCGGCCAGGGGCGAAGGGCGCAGCTATTCCGGCCGCGCCACATCACCGCTCGTAGACCTGCCTCTGGCGGTCGAAGAACTGCTGGATGACATCGATGCGGTCCTGATTTCGCATCTCCATTCCGACCATTTTGACGAAGCGGCACAACGGGCGCTGCCGAAGTCGATGCCGATCCTCTGCCATAGTCGCGATCAGGCGGCGATCATGGCGATGGGTTTCAAGGACGTCCGTTCGATCGGGCAGGAGCTCGCGCTTGGTTCGGTCCAGATCCGCACGACGGATGGCCAACACGGCCCGCCGGAGGTTCTTAACGACATGGGGGAGGTCTCGGGTTTTCTGATCGAGGCGCGAGGTGAGCCGATCCTCTACTGGGCGGGTGACACGATCCTGTGCCCTGAGGTGGCGGCCGTACTGGCCGATGAAAAGCCTGATGTCGTCGTGGTGCATGGTTGTGGAGCGCTCTGGCATGGCAAAGGGCCCATAGTGATGGACGCGGCCATGGTGCGGGAGACGCTGCGTCTCGCCGGTGCTGCAATCGTCCTCGTAACCCACCTGTACGCCGTTGATCATGCGACGGTCTCGCGCGCCGATATCCGTTCCATGAGGGATCGTCAGACACAAGGCGCAGAACGGCTCCGGATCCTCGAGGACGGAGAAACGCTGAACCTTTGACAGGACCCTCAGGTGAGCCTGATGCGATCCTTATCGATGGCAAGAAGCCCCGCGACGCCGGCAACGGCGAGCCCGAGCCCGAGCAAGGCGGTTCCGGAGTAGCCGAAGAAGTGTGCGCCGATCGCGAAGGTGCTGGCGGCGACCGCGTTTCCGAGGAAGGAGTTGATCGGCATGAAGGCGGTACCGAGACCCGGGCGAGTCGGAAAGAGCTCCTGGAAATAGGTGATCGGCAGGGAGAGGAGCCCGGCAGCCGCAGCCGCGCCCGGCACGGCGAGGGCATAGAAATGCCAGGGCGCCGTCGCAAAGGCGAAACCGACCATATGCAAGCCGTAGAGCAGCGCCGACACGATGATCAGCATGAGCAGGCTGACGCGCTTGAGAAGCATGGCCGCGACCAGCATGAACGGGATCTCGATGAATGCGACGAGGGCGGCGATAAAGCCGACATCCCGTGTGGAGCCGCCGAGTTCAAGCGTGAGAATCAGGGGCCAGATCATCATCGCCAGTCGCGTGATTCCGGTGACTGCGGCCATTGCGATCATGCGGATCAGCATCTCGGCTCGCACGAGTTCGCGCAAGGCTTCGAAGAATTGGGCACCGCTGGTGCCGGTGGCTGATGTTGCGGCCTTCGGAGGCGAAAGAACGAGAAGTGATGCCAACACAATCAAAAGCGTGCAGGCGGCGGCAGCACCCCAGGCGCCGATCATGTTGGTCGATCGCGACAAGGCCAGGCCAAGCACTGCAGGCATCACCACCCAGGACATAGACATGAAGGAGCGCACCACCGTGTTGACCGCGGCTGCATCACGCTGAGACAGCGCGGAGGTCTCGATCCGTGCCGAGGCGAAGAGCAACGAGTGCACAGCCTGGGCAAAGGGAATGACGAGCGCGGTGGCAACGACGAAGACGGTAACTGACGGGAACAGGAAGATGGCGCCGTAGCCGATCGTGCCCGCAAACGCGAGAAGAGCGATCATTTTCCGCTTGTCGCCCATGCCGTCGGAAAGGATGCCGAGCGAAACGCTGATCGCAACGGTCATGATCGAGGCGACGACCGTCAGCGCGGAATAGGCCTGATCGCTCATGCCGAGCGCACCGATGGCGGTCACACCCAGATAGGGCAGGGTCGAGCCATAAGCGCAGCCCTGCACGAAGATCATGATGGACAGAATGACCAGTTGCGGACGGTCAGCAATCTGGCGAAGGGAGGAGGACATGGCCGACTCGGGGGCAACTATGAGGAGGTCGCCTGCTTAGCAGCCGATCAGCGCTACGTCTCGTGCCAGATCTGACCCGTTGCCCCGTCCGGCAGTCATTCCGCCGCGCGTCGTTCGATTTTCTCCACCTTCAACTCGCCCATCCGGTTCCAGGCATCGAGGCCGGCGATCTTGTAGGCTTCGGCCAGCGTCGGATAGTTGAAGGTGTTCTCGACGAAATATTCGACGGTACCTTTGAGATTGAGCACCGCCTGGCCGATATGCACAAGTTCGGTGGCTCCTTCGCCGACAATGTGCACGCCGAGAAGACGACGGGTCTTCAGCGAGAAGATCATCTTCAGCATGCCGCTGTCGAGACCCATGATATGGCCGCGCGACGTCTCGCGGAAATGCGCGATCCCGGTTTCATAGGGAATGCTGCGCTGAATGACCTCTTCCTCCGTCAGACCGCAGGTCGAGATCTCAGGCACGGCATAGATGCCATAGGGGAAGAACTGTGGCGGTTCATGAGACGGCGCGCCGACGGCATGGCGAGCCGCGATCCGGCCCTGCTCCATCGATGTCGAGGCGAGCGACGGGAAGCCGACCACGTCACCGGCCGCATAGATAGTGGGGACGGCGGTCTGGAATGTCTCGGGGTTGACCTTTAGCCGACCGCGATTGTCGGCTTCCAGCCCTGCGGCTTCCAGGTTCAGCGAATCGACTGCGCCGACGCGACCGGCAGCGAAAAGGACCATTTCGGCGGTCAGAACACGCCCGTTCTTCAGCGTCACGCGGCACTTGCCGTCGACCTTCTCTACACCCTCGACCGTCTGGCCGAAGATCAGCTTCATGTTCCGGTCGCGCAGTTGGTAGGTGAAGTCCTCGACGATCTCCTTGTCGATGAAATCGAGCATGGTGTCGCGCGGTTCGACGACGGTCACGACCGTATCGAGCGCCGAGAAGATCGTCGCGTATTCGATGCCGATGACACCTGCGCCGATGACGATCATCGAGCGTGGCAGTTCCTTGATCTCGAGGATCTCGTCGCTGTCGATAATGCTGACACCGTCGAAGGGGATATGCGAGGGCTTGAAGGGGCGCGTGCCGACGGCGAGCAGGACCGAGGCGGCCTGCACCTGCAGCACTTCGCCATCTTCCTTGGTCACCTCGATCGTATGTGCGTCGATGAATCGCGCCGTGCCGCGCATCTGCTGCACGCGGTTACGCGAAAACTGGTGTTCGAGCACCTCGACCTCGTGGTCGAGCGTGATGAGCAGACGGCGACGCAGGTCGTCGGCGTTGATCTCCTGCTTCACACGGTAGCTGCGGCCGTAGAAGCCTCGTTCGCGCCAGCCTGTGAGGTTGAGAGCAGTTTCGCGCAGTGTCTTCGAGGGAATGGTTCCGGTATGGACCGACACGCCACCAACGCGCGTGCCCTTCTCGATGACGAGAACTTTCTTTTCCAGCTTGGCCGCCTGGATCGCCGCTCTGCGTCCGGCTGGTCCGCTGCCAATCACGACGAAGTCATACTGGTTCATGAGATGCCTCTGATTCGCCTGCCGCCATGCTGCAGTGCACATTATCAAGAAGCAGTATGACAGGGCAACGTCACCGTTTCGTTATCGCCGACCCACAGATGAGGCTTTCGGTCACCCAAGATGTGGGGAACCGTCATGTTCAGATCAGCCGCAGGCCCTTCAGGCTGGCATGGCCATCCTTGCCGACGATGATGTGGTCATGCACGGTGATACCCAATGGCTTGGCAGTCTCGACAATGGTCCGGGTCATGTCGATATCCGCCCGCGAGGGTGTCGGGTCGCCACTCGGATGGTTGTGGACCAGGATGATGGCAGTCGCGGACAGTTCGAGCGCCCGTTTGACCACCTCGCGCGGATAGACCGGCGTGTGATCGACCGTTCCGCGGCCCTGGATCTCGTCAGCAATCAACACGTTGCGCTTGTCGAGGAAAAGGATGCGGAACTGCTCTGTGGTCTCATAGGCCATGGCGGCATGGCAATAGTCGATGACTGACGACCAGGAAGACAGAACCTGCTTTTCGCGAAGCTCGCTCTTCAGCATGCGCTGGGCAACATTGGCGATCAGCTTCAGATCGAGCGCCACTGTCTCGCCAACCCCCTTCACCTCCTGCAGCAGCGCGGGAGGCGCACCGAGCACGCCGGCGAGTGTCTGGAAACGGGCAAGCAGTGCTTTCGCGATCGGCTTGGTGTCGCGGCGCGGGATCAGCCGGAAAAGCAGCAGTTCGAGGATCTCGTAATCTGCTAGTGCCGTCTCGCCTCCCTCGCGAAAGCGGCTGCGCAATCTTTCCCTGTGCCCCAGATAATGGGCCTCTGGCGGCATTGCGGCGCGTGTCGATGCGGCCTTGGCAATGGTGTTTTCTCTTGCTGGCTGCTCTGCGAAGAAGCTGCGCTCGTCGGCTTCATCATGGGGCAGCTGTCGACCGGAGCCGAAGAGGTCGCTGACCTGTTGTGCGGCTGCGCTTTCATGGCGCAGGGATTCACCTGAGAACGGAAACTTGCTCGTCATGCCACCCAATCCTGACCCTCATGGTCGAGCGGCTGATCCGCCGCAAGGATATAGTGACACGACTGCCGCCGTGCGCAAGTTCAAGTTGCGGCAGGTCGTATTGACGCGCGTCTGTCAGCCGAGGCCCGGACGGTCGAGACCGGCAGGCGAGAGGGTGAAGATCTCGCAGCCATTGGCGGTCACGCCGACCGTATGCTCGTATTGCGCCGTCAGCGACCGGTCGCGGGTGACGGCGGTCCAGCCGTCCGAGAGTACCTTCACATGCGGCTTGCCGAGATTGATCATCGGCTCGATGGTGAAGATCATACCCTCGCGCAGTTCCGGGCCCTCGTTCGCCTTGCCGTAATGCAAGATGTTCGGGCTGTCGTGGAAGAGACGCCCGACCCCATGGCCGCAGAAATCGCGCACCACCGAGCAGCGTTCTGCCTCGGCATAAGTCTGGATCGCCTCGCCGATGGCACCGGTACGGGCACCGGGGCGCACGGCGGCGATGCCGCGCATCAGGCATTCATAGGTGACCTCCATCAACCGCTCGGCGGCACGCTTGACCTGCCCGACCGGATACATGCGGCTCGAATCGCCGTGCCAGCCATCGAGCAGGTAAGTCACGTCGATATTGACGATATCGCCGTCACGCAGCGGCTTGTCGTCCGGCATGCCGTGACAGACGACGTGGTTGATCGAGGTGCAGACCGAATACTTGTAACCACGATAGTTCAGCGTCGCGGGCAGGGCGCCGTGGTCGGCGCCGAACTCGAAGACGAACTTGTCGATGGCGGCTGTCGTCACGCCAGGCTTGACCATCGGCACGAGCGCGTCGAGGCAGCGTGCAGTCAACTGGCAGGCGCGGCGCATGCCTTCGAAGTCGTCTGCGCCGTAGAGGCGGATCGCGCCGGTGTTCTTGAGCGGTGCCGTCGCCGCGTCGATATAGGTGACCATGGGGTGGCTTTCGCAAGTTCTAATCTAGGAGCTTTGGCCGTTCATAAACGACCAAACCCGTCTTCGTCTATCCGGATGAGGCTGTCAGGCACGATTTTGCCCGGTTCGAGGTGGCAGCGCACGGCATAGGCCTCCACACCGCGAGCGATCGCACGGGCGAAGGCGCGGCCATAACCAGGGTCGAGATCCGAGCAGATTCTCAAGCGGTCGCAATCGGCGCGCTGGATGATGAAAAGCATGGCCGCACGCCGGCCAGTCTGAACAAGGTCGCGCATTTCGTCGAGGTGCTTGGCGCCACGGGTCGTCACGCTGTCGGGAAACTCCGCGAGCCCTGCCTCTCGGATGAAATGCACGTTCTTCACCTCGACATGCACGCTGCCCTTGGTCGTGTCCTCCAGCAGGATGTCGATCCGCGAATTGCGGCCGTAGCGCTGTTCGCGCTTCAGGGAGGAAAAGCCTGAAAGTTCCGGCACAAGCCCGGCCAGGATCGCTTCCTCCGCGAGCCGGTTCGGCATGGCGGTGTTGACCCCGACCACAGTCCCGTCTGCCTCGACAAGTTCGAGGGCGTGAGCATATTTGCGCGTCGCGGCTGCGTGCTGCGAAAGCCAGATCCGCGATCCCGGTTCGGTCAAACCCCTCATCGAGCCGGTGTTTGGGCAAAAGCCGGTGACCGCGCTGCCGTCTTCGAGGATGGCATCGAACAGGAAACGCTTGTAGCGGCGCACCAGCCGCGCAGGGATGAGGGGCGGGGAGAAGATCATCCTGTGATGGCGCTGCACTCAGACGCGGGCAAGCACATAACGTCCGGGCGCGTCCGCAATCGCATTCAAGGCATCGCCACCCGGCTTGCGGGCCGGAACGCGTTCGTCGGCAAGCTTTTCGATCCAGATCTGCCAGTGAGGCCACCAGGAACCGGATGTCTCCTTGGCATTCGCCATCCAGTCTTCGTAGGTTCCCACAACCTTGCCATTGGTCCAGTACTGGTACTTCTGCTTGTCCGGCGGATTGACGACACCGGCGATATGGCCCGAGCCTGATACGACGAAATCGACCGGCCCACCGAAAAGGCTGCTTCCCACGAAGACTGACTTGGCAGGCGCGATATGGTCTTCCTTGGTGGCCAGATTGTAGATCGGGATCTTCACGTCCTTCAGCGACAGCGTCTTGCCGGCGAGCTGCATCTTGCCCTGGCTCAGCGTGTTGTTGAGGTAGCAATTGCGCAAATAGAAGGAGTGGTTTGCCGCTGCCATTCGGGTCGAATCGGAGTTCCAGTAGAGAAGATCGAAGGGCATCGGATCCTGGCCCTTCAGGTAGTTATTGACGAAATAGGGCCAGATCAGCTCGGAGGAGCGCAGCATGTTGAAGGCCGCTGCCATTTTCGAACCGTCGAGATAGCCCGTGGACTTCATTTTCTCTTCGAGGCCCGACAGCTGCTCCTCGTCGACGAAGACCTTGAGGTCACCGGCATAGGTGAAATCGACCTGGGTGGTGAACAGCGTGGCACTGGCGATCCGCTTGTTCTTCTCCTGGGCGTGAAGAGCCAGAGCCGCCGCAAGCAGCGTGCCACCGACGCAGTAGCCGATAGCGTTGACTTCTTTTTCTCCTGTCGCCTTCTCCACCGTGTCGAGCGCAAAATCGACGCCCTCGCGGATATAGGCTTCCCAGTCCTTGGTCGCATGGCGCTCGTCCGGATTGACCCAGGAGATCACGAAGACCGTATGGCCCTGGTCGACGCACCACTTGATGAAGCTTTTCTGCGGGTTGAGATCGAGAATGTAGAACTTGTTGATCCAGGGTGGGCAGATGAGGAGAGGGCGCTTCAGCACCGTCTCGGTGGTCGCGTCATATTGGATGACCTCGCAGACGTCGCTCTGCGCGATCACCTTTCCCGGCGTGATCGCCATGTTCTCGCCGACGGCAAACTTGCTCGTGTCTGTCTGCCGGATCCTGAGATCTCCACCCCCGGCCGCTATGTCCTCGGCGAGCATCTGCATGCCCTTGACGAGATTTGCGCCGCTGCTCTGCACCGTCTCCTTGTAGAGTTGCGGATTGGTCGCGACGAAATTGGCGGGAGAGAGTGCGGCCGTGATCTGCCGCATGTAGAAATTGGCCTTGTGCCGCGTATGCTCGTCGAGCCCGCCGGCGTCATTGACCATCTTTTCGGCCCACTGGGTCAAGACGACATAGGTCTGGCGGAGGAAATCGAAGAACGGATTGCGCTCCCAATCCTCGTCGGAGAAGCGCTTGTCCTTGGGCAGCGGATCGGCGAGCGGCTGCTCCGGTGTGGCGAACCGCGCCAGCGAGCGGCTCCAGACGACGAAGACCGCATTGAGCAGGTGGGTCTGCGCTTCGAGCGTCCGTTTCGGGTCGGACATCCAGTATTCCGCCACCTTGCCCATGATCTTCACAAGCTCGGCCATCGGCTCGGAAACGGGATCGACGATTTCGCCAGTTTCACGGGGTTTGAGCCAAACGGATGCGGCTCTGCCAAGGTTCTCAAGCGCCTTGGCGGCATTCACGGCGAATGCCTGCGGATCCTTGATGATATAGGGCTCGATCAGCTTCGGATCGAACGCGGCACTTGCTTCGGCTTCTTCCCGCGTCCTGTCCATGCCATCCTCCCCAGGATTGTTCTGGTGTCTTTTGTGTTTGCCTATCCTGCATGAAAACGACTACAAGTTCCAGCTGTTGGCGCATAGTCTTTCGATGAGGATCGACGGTTGCGCCCTTGAGGAATGTCAGTTTTCCGCGCAGATGCGGGCGGTCGGGGCCATGGTGCACAAGAAGTTCAGTCTCTCGGGTCATTCTCTGCAGGCGCTGGTCCTGGCCTTCGTCGCGCTCATGGCGGGCACGGGCTGCCAGTCTTCTGCGCCAGCGACGACGCAAGTCGCGGCGGTGCCGACAGCGCTCGAAGTCAATGTCGAGGATCCGGACAATCCGGACGCGCCACAAGCCCGTCCGACCTATGCCGACGGCTATCCGAATTTTGCCGGTTCGCTCAATGCCGCGAATGTCCAGTTGAGCAATGAAGAGGCGACCGCGCTGCAGGCCCAGCTGAGCTCGCTAGGCGCTGCCCGCCAGGCCGGCACGATCACCGAAGCGGCATACCAGGCAAGACTGGCTGAACTGCGCAATCTCGCAGCCCAGCACGGGCCCGAAACGCAGGCTCAGATCGCCAATTAAGGCTTGCGCTGGCGGCGTTTTTTTCGCAAAGCAACCGAAGCGTTTTTGACATAAAATTTCGTCGGCGATTCAGGCTTCACGCCGGATTTGCGACAAAATTTCCTGCGAGCGCTCTGATTGGGATATCATCACGTGCATTCGGTTCTGCGGTTCGTTGCGGAGCGCGTGGTCACTGGGAAAACGAGCGCGCCTGCCGCGGTTATGATCCGCGCGGTTTCAGGGGTTGAAGATGGAAGAGTTTCACAAAGTCCGGCGCCTGCCGCCCTATGTTTTCGAACAGGTCAACCGTTTGAAGGCGAGCGCGCGAGCCGGTGGCGCCGACATCATCGACCTCGGCATGGGCAATCCCGATCTTCCGACCCCGCAGGCGATCGTCGACAAGCTTTGCGAAGTGGTCCAGGACCCGCGCACCCATCGTTACTCCTCGTCCAAAGGCATCCCGGGCCTGCGCCGCGCGCAAGCCGCTTATTATGCCCGTCGCTTCAATGTGAAGCTCAATCCCGATACGCAGGTCGTGGCGACGCTGGGTTCCAAGGAAGGCTTCGCCAACATGGCGCAGGCGATCACCGCGCCGGGTGATGTCATCCTCTGCCCCAACCCGACCTATCCGATCCATGCCTTCGGCTTCCTCATGACCGGCGGCGTCATCCGTTCGATCTCGATCGAGCCGGACGAGACCTTCTTCCCGCCGCTCGAGCGCGCGGTGAAGCACTCGATCCCGAAGCCGCTGGCGCTGATCATCAACTATCCGTCCAACCCGACGGCCCGCGTCGCGAGCCTCGACTTCTACAAGGACGTCATCGCATTCGCGAAGAAGCACGACATCATCGTGCTCTCTGACCTCGCCTACTCGGAAATCTACTTCGACGGCAATCCGCCTCCATCAGTGCTTGAAGTGCCCGGCGCCATGGACTGCACCGTCGAATTCACCTCGATGTCGAAGACCTTCTCCATGCCCGGCTGGCGCATGGGCTTTGCCGTCGGCAACGAACGTCTGATCTCGGCGCTTACGCGGGTCAAGTCCTATCTCGACTACGGCGCGTTTACGCCGATCCAGGTCGCCGCGACCCACGCCCTGAATGGCGACGGCTCCGACATCGCGGAAGTCCGCAGCGTCTACCATCGCCGCCGCGACGTGATGGTCGAAAGCTTCGGCAAGGCCGGCTTTGAAGTGCCGCCACCTGCCGCCACCATGTTCGCCTGGGCGAAGATCCCGGAAAAATTCCGTCATCTCGGTTCGCTGGAGTTCTCCAAGCTGCTGGTGGAGAAGGCCGATGTGGCCGTTGCCCCGGGCATCGGCTTCGGTGAAATGGGCGACGAATATGTCCGTCTCGCCCTCGTCGAGAACGAGCACCGCATCCGTCAGGCCGCCCGCAACATCAAGAAGTTCCTGTCGACGGCCGACGAGACGATGCACAACGTGATTTCGCTCAACGCCCACCGTTGAGCCCCGCGTTGATCCAAAGGCGGTCCCGTCAGGACCGCCTCACTTCCTTTTCGATGACGTCAGGAATGCCTCATGGCGAATGCCCTTAAAATCGGCGTGGCGGGTCTCGGCACCGTCGGTGCCTCGCTTGTCCGTATCCTCCAGACCCGCGCCGATGCGCTTGCCGTTGCCTGCGGGCGCCCGATTGCCGTGACGGCCGTCTCTGCCCGTGACGCGTCGAAGGATCGCGGCATCCAGATGGACGGCATTGCCTGGTATGCCGATCCGGTTGAGATGGCGAAGGAAGCCGACATCGAGGTCTTCGTCGAGCTCGTTGGTGGCTCCGAAGGGGCAGCCGAAGACTCGGTCCGTGCAGCGCTTGGACGCGGTCTGCATGTCGTGACGGCCAACAAGGCGCTTCTTTCGCGTCACGGTGTGGAGCTTGCCAAACTCGCCGAGGAAAAGGGTCGCCTTCTGAACTACGAGGCAGCCGTCGCCGGTGGCATTCCCGTCATCAAGACGCTGCGCGAATCGCTGACCGGCAACAATTTCTCCCGCATCTACGGGATCATGAACGGCACCTGCAATTACATCCTGACCCGGATGGAACGCGAGGGCCTGTCCTTTGCCGACTGCTTGAAGGAAGCCCAGCGCCTCGGTTATGCCGAAGCCGATCCGAGTTTCGATATCGAGGGCAACGACACGGCCCACAAGCTGTCGATCCTGACGACGCTTGCCTTCGGCTGCGAGATCTCGGCCGACCAGATCTACCTCGAAGGCATCACCAATATCTCGATCGAGGATATCCACGCGGCGGCCGATCTCGGCTATCGCATCAAGCTTCTCGGTGTTGCCCAGAAGACCGAAAGCGGCATCGAGCAGCGCGTCCACCCGACGATGGTGCCGCTCGATTCGGTCATTGCTCAGGTCGACGGCGTCACCAATGCAGTAGCGCTCGAATCCGACATTCTCGGCGAATTGCTGATGGTCGGCCCCGGAGCCGGTGGCCATGCGACAGCATCCGCCGTGCTCGGCGACATCACCGACATCGCCAAGAGCCGTCCGGGTGCGCAGGAAGTGCCCGTTCTCGGTCGCCCGGCCCATCTGCTGGAACCCTATCGCCAGGCCGAGATGCAGAGCCACGAAGGCGGATACTTCATCCGCCTGACCGTGCAGGACCGCACTGGCGTCTTCGCCAGCATTGCAACGAAGATGGCGGAGAACGCCATTTCGCTTGAATCGATCGTCCAGCATTCGAAGCAACCGGTAACGCCGGACCGTCCCCAGACGATCATCCTCGTCACTCACGCGACGATGGAAAGCGCCGTCCGCAAGGCCGTGGGGGCAATCAAGGGCGAGGGCTACCTGATCGGCGAGCCACAGGTGATTCGCATCGAGCGCCCCAAGACCTGAGTTCAAGAGATGCCGTTCGAGGGCTAGTCCGCCTCCGAACGGCTTGGCATAGTCTGAAACGCCATCAATCTGATGATTTCGGCCCTGCCAAAACTTACACTCTCGCCAAAAGTCTAATGCGGGCGTAATCTGCGCCCACTGTCGGGATCTTGGGGAGGAGTTCGTCGATGGCACTGGGCGAGGGGAGTGCGCTTTGGGACGACGCGGGCACTGCCCCGCCGCCGCCGAGCCGCAGCGATGAGTCTGCCATATATCAGGGCCAGGTTGAGCACGAAGGTTTGCGGGCCGCGCAGACGAAGTCCGGCTGGGGGCCGCTCTTGGCCTTTGCTGCAGTCATGGCCGTGCCCTTCGCGCTGGTCGCCTGGCTGATGGCGTGATGCGGCTGCGACCGGATTGAATGCGGCCTCCTGCCTCTGGTGATTTTTTGCGATCGGTATAGAACGGGGAGGGGCGGTTCCGCCGCCTAAGGCCCTGTCGCGCAGCCACACCTCGGCCGCGCCCCGTAAAGAGCAAGAATGTCGACCGAACCGGTAGATCCCGTCATCCGAGCCTTTCTCGGCGTTGAACAGTCAGCAAGTGGCCAGCGCTGGATGTCGCGCACGGACCAGGCAGGACAGAATAAGGCGCTGGCCATCAGCCAGCTCCACGGTATCCCCGAACTCGTCGCGCGCGTTCTGGCAGGCCGCGGTGTGGGCGTGGACGAGGCGCCGGCATTCCTTGACCCAACCATCCGCAGTCTGATGCCGGATCCCTCAAAGCTGACCGATTGCGATGCGGCGGCTGCACGCATCTTCGGCGCGATCGACCGAAAGGAACGCGTCGCCATTTTCGGCGACTATGACGTCGACGGGGCTGCTTCTTCGGCCCTCATGGCGCGGTTCCTGCACCATTTCGGTGTCGAGGCCGAGATCTACATCCCGGACCGCATTTTTGAAGGCTATGGCCCCAATGCCGCCGCCATCGACCAGCTGATCGAGCGCGGCGCCAATCTCCTGATTACCGTCGACTGCGGTTCGACCAGCATCGAAGCCCTGGGGGCTGCCGAGCGGCGCGGCGTCGACGTCGTCGTCATCGACCACCATCAGATGGGCAACGAGATGCCGGTCTGCCATGCCCTGGTCAATCCGAATCGCGAGGACGACCTTTCAGGGCAGGGCCATCTCTGTGCTGCCGGCGTCGTCTTTATGGTGCTGGTCGCGACCCTCCGCGTCCTGCGCGAGGCAGGCCATCCGCATGCGCGCTCGCTCGATCTGCTCGCATGGCTCGACCTTGTGGCGCTGGCGACCGTCTGCGATGTTGTGCCGCTCAAGGGCCTCAATCGCGCCTATGTGACGAAGGGGCTGATCGCGGCTCGCCACCAGAACAATGCCGGGCTCGCGGCCCTCCTGCGGGTGGCGGGCATCGGTGGTCCTGTGACGCCCTATCATTTCGGATTTCTTCTCGGCCCCCGAATCAATGCCGGCGGCCGAATCGGCGACGCGGCCTTGGGCAGCCGACTGCTGACGCTGGACGATGCGAGTGAAGCAGACCAGATCGCAGCCAAGCTTGACGAGCTGAATCGCGAGCGCCAGGCGATGGAAGCGGTGATGCTCGCCGAGGCCGAAGCCGAAGCCATGGCCGAATATGGGACCGGTGAAAAAGCCTCGGTCATCGTGACCGCCAAGGAGCAGTGGCATCCGGGGATTGTCGGGCTACTGGCAGCCCGCCTGAAGGAGAAGTTCAAACGCCCCGCCTTTGCGATCGCCTTCGATCCGCTCGGCAAGGGCACCGGCTCGGGACGCTCCATCAATGGCTTCGACATGGGTCGTATGGTGCGTGCAGCCGTGGACGAGGGGCTTCTGGTCAAGGGCGGTGGTCATGCCATGGCGGCGGGCCTGACGGTCGATCGTGCCAATCTCGGCCGGCTGCGCAGCTTCTTCGAGGAGCAGGCATCTTCGCAGGTCCTGGCGCTCGCGGCAAACCAGACCCTGAAGATTGATGGCGCAATTGGCGCCTCCGGTGCCACACTTGCACTGGTCGACCAGCTGGAGGCCGCCGGTCCTTATGGCTCCGGTCATCCGCAGCCGATCTTTGCCGTACCGTTGCACCGCCTGAGGGACGCCCGTCCCGTCGGCACCACCCATATCAAGATCACGCTCGAAGGCATGGACGGCAGTCGATTGGAGGGAATCGCATTCCGCGCAGCCGAAACCGATCTCGGCCATTTCCTGATGAACAACCGTGGCAGTCAGGTGCATGTCGCAGGCACGTTGAGTGCTGACCATTGGCAAGGCAACAGGCGGGTGCAGTTCCGCGTCATCGATGCCGCCAAGGCGCCCTGAACGGATGATAGGCTCGTCATGTAGGAGAGATCGAAGTGGCACGCCCTAGGGGAGTCGAACCCCTCTTCCCAGAATGAAAATCTGGTGTCCTAACCGATAGACGAAGGGCGCGTGCGCTTCGGTGGCGCCCTTATGGCTGGAACTGGCCGCGAGCGCAAGTGCTCTTTCGGCCCGTATGACGATTTTATCCACAGGCTTGGCGGGGGGCGGTAACGTAAGGACAAACAAGCACTTGAGCCTAGCTTGTGCACAGGTTCTGCAATGGCAGGGGGGTATCGAAGTGGCACGCCCTAGGGGAGTCGAACCCCTCTTCCCAGAATGAAAATCTGGTGTCCTAACCGATAGACGAAGGGCGCGTGCGCTTCGGTGGCGCCCTTATAGTCAGGCCTCTTGACGACCGCAAGCGGAAATTTGACGATCCGAAGTGGAAAAATTCCGAGCGGGTGAACCCGCAGAATGACGGCGTAACCGCGTCCGGCGATACACCAATCAAGAAGTTCATAATGTCTGGAAAAGAGAAACGAAGTGGCACGCCCTAGGGGAGTCGAACCCCTCTTCCCAGAATGAAAATCTGGTGTCCTAACCGATAGACGAAGGGCGCGTCTGCTTCGTGGCGCCCTTATAGTCAGGCTGTTTGAAGACCGCAAGCGGCATTTTCGCCTTTCATGCAAAAAATATGACAGGGGCCGCGCAGGCCCCTGAAAACTCGGATAATCCCTGTCTTTGGAAGGACTTGGCGCCCAGGCCGCTTGCCGAAGGAATCAAGGCTCTGCGGTCGTCGGTTGTGATTTCTTGCCGCCTTTCAAGAGATCCGCAAAGGATGGCAACCATCCCTTCTTCTTCTTTGCAGCCTCGGCATCCGCCACCAGTTCCTCGGCAGAGAGCGGCTCGGCCGGATCGGCTTCCTCGATTGCACCCATGGCCTGCAACTGGTCCGGCGTCAGCTGAACCCGATCCGGCACCGATCCGGCAGGCTCGCGCAGCGCAAGGATCTTTCGCTTCGGACGGGGATCCGAGAGTTTCTTCAGGACCGGTTCGTCGCCGCCGACTGCGGCAGGCTCGGCGAGCGGAGCCTGCACTGCGGCTTCCGCGCGCGCCTGTTCCTCCAGTGCCCGCTGTTGCATCAGCATCTGCTGTTCGGCAGACGGACTGAACAGGCTCTTGCTGACAGCATTGACACCGAGCGTCGGCATTTCGTTCGGCACGAGGCTGCCGCTCGGCACAGGTTCGCCGGGCGCAGTCTGGGCGGTAGCTGGCTCCATGGCCTGCACGACTGCCGCCTGCTGCCTCTGACCGGCAGAGAACAGGCTGTTGCTCCTGGGCGAGGCATTGGTCGGCTGCATGGTGATGTCGCCGAGATCGGCGGAGGCATGGGAGGCGGCCTGAGAAGAATCGCCTTGCGTCGCCTGTTGCTGCAGGGCGAGAACTTCCGGCGGCGGTTCGGCAATGTCGCTATAGGCGGCGGCCATCGGCACCGGCTTGCGCTTCAGGCGCGCAGGGTCCGTCTCGTTCTGGGACGGCATTGAGGCCGATGCGTCGGCAACCTGTCCCGAAACGGCACTCACATAGGGATCGCGAAACGCCTTTTTGGCTCCGGAATTGCCGGACGCCTCTTCCGCAGCCGAGGCTTCTCCGAGCGAGAGCACTTCGTCCGCGCTCGTCTGGCAAGAGGCGAGCATCAGGCCGCTGGCGACGGCAAGAATGCCGAGGGTCGGTCTGCGAGTATGGGAATTGCTGGTCATGGCAGGTCTCCGTCATCGCTCCCATCGGGGAAGCAGGGAGGGCCGCCGGGGCGGCCCTCGTCTGATGCGGAGACTAGGCGCGCAAACTTGCGCGAAGCGGTGGACTTACCAGGCGCCGGTGTTCGGCATCGATGCCCAGGGCTCGGCGGGCGCCAGGTTTTCGCCCTTCTGCAGGATCTCGATCGAGATGCCATCCGGCGAGCGGACAAAGGCCATGTGGCCATCGCGGGGCGGACGGTTGATGGTGACGCCATTGTCCATCAGCTTCTGGCAGATCGCATAGATATCGTCGACCTCGTAGGCGAGGTGGCCGAAATTGCGGCCGCCTGTATAGTCTTCGGTATCCCAATTATAGGTGAGCTCGAGGCAGGGCGACATGTCGGCCTTAGCCTTTTCGAGATCCTTCTCGGCGGTCAGGAAGACCAGCGTGAAGCGTCCCTTCTCGTTTTCATACCTGCGGATTTCAGTGAGGCCGAACAGCTCACAATAAAAGTGCAGGGAAGCCTCGAGATCCTTCACTCGGACCATGGTGTGTAGGTAGCGCATGGGTGTTCTCCTTTGACCCGGACGATATGGAACAGCCGTCAGCTTCGAGCAAGGCTGCGGTGCAAAAGCAATTGGTGAAATGTAAAACTAGGGCTTGCGCAGATCCGTTGACCAAATGTTAATCTGAATCTCAAGAATCAGTTAACTGAGCAATGTGACGCGTTTTCGAGGGGCTTGGGAAAATGGCGGACAGGATATCATCGAAGGGGCTCGGCGAGTTCGAAGAGCTGTCCGGAGAGGCCGTAGACCTGATCGAGATCACCGGCGTCATCAAATGGTTCGATGTCGCCAAGGGGTTCGGCTTTATCGTTCCCGACAACGGCATGCAGGATGTCCTGCTGCACGTGACCTGCCTGCGTCGCGACGGCTACCAGACCATTCTGGAAGGCACGCGCATCGTGGCGCTCATCCAGAAGCGCGACCGCGGTTATCAGGCCTTCCGGATACTGTCGATGGACCAGTCGACCGCGATCCATCCATCGCAGATGCCGCCGGTCCGCACCCATGTCCAGGTTACGCCGACCAGCGGGCTTGAGCGCGCTTTGGTCAAGTGGTTCAACCGCACCAAGGGTTTCGGGTTCCTGACGCGCGGCGAGGGCACGGAAGACATCTTCGTCCACATGGAAACCCTGCGCCGGTTCGGTCTGACGGAACTTCGTCCGGGTCAGACGGTGCTCGTGCGCTTCGGACCGGGGGACAAGGGGCTGATGGCCGCCGAAATCCATCCGGACAATCCCGGCCCCGCAGCACGGGCGCATTGAGCCTATGGCCGGCATGTCAATTCTCCTGAGAAGCGCTCTTGCGGCGCTTTTCGTGTTTTTCGGTCCTGTTGCTTCTGCCTGGAGCGAGGTGATATTCGAGCGCGGTCAACTTGGCTTCGAGACAAGTGCCGGCGAGACCATCACGATCGACGTCGAATGGGCCCTGACGGCCGAACAGCGGGCGAGGGGACTGATGGAACGGCCGCCGCTTCCCGATCGAACCGGCATGTTGTTCGATTTCGGTGATACCCGCATGGTCACCATGTGGATGGCCAGCACGCCATCCTCGCTGGACATGATCTTCATCGACGAAACCGGCCGCATCGTTCGCATCGCAGAGCGCACCACGCCCCTGTCCGAATCGATCGTGTCCTCAGGCGAGCCGGTCCGCTACGCCCTGGAGATTCGCGGCGGCCATGCGGCCGAACTCGGGCTCGATACATCCGCGCGCCTGGTCTTGCCGCTCGATCTGCCGAAATGACGAAGTCTCCGCTCTCTGCCGCCTGAAAAATCAGTGCCGGTAAAACCGCTTTTTTACTGTTGCGGGGGCAGGGTGAACCGTGTATTCCGGCAACATTGCTGGAACGGAGTGTAGCGCAGCCTGGTAGCGCATCTGGTTTGGGACCAGAGGGTCGGGAGTTCGAATCTCTCCACTCCGACCAGCAATCAAAGACCGCCGGCTAAGGCGGTCGGGAAGTGTTCGGCAGGCTGCCTTGCCGTTGAAGTCTTGGAGATGGATGAGACCCATGTCTGCAAAGATCTACCGCCCCGCGAAAACCGCCATGCAGTCTGGCAAGGCGAAGACCCATCTCTGGGTTCTGGAATTCGACCAGTCCGCGCCGCGCAAGATCGATCCGATGATGGGTTACACGACCTCCGGAGACACCCGCCAGCAGGTCAAGCTGACCTTCGAAACGCTGGAGCAGGCCGAAGCCTATGCCACGCGCGAAGGCATCGACTATCGCGTGCTCCTGCCGAAGGAAGCCAAGCGCCAGGTCGTGTCCTACACCGACAACTTCCGCTACAATCGTCTGCAGCCCTGGACGCACTGAACCGGCTTCAACCGCTTTCTGCAGTCCTCAGACGGTCCCTTAGCTCAGCTGGATAGAGCAAGTGCCTTCTAAGCACTAGGTCGCAGGTTCGAGCCCTGCAGGGATCGCCATCCTCTGCCACAATGCATGACGACTAGCCGGGCCGCTGAGCTTCGTTATTCCGGCGTCCAAAAGACCTGTGCAGAATCGAAACAGCGAAACGTTTTCTCACCCATGCCAACCTTTCGGAAACTCTTGGGCGTCATGATGCGCTCACCAGAGGTTAACCATGTCCAGTCGCACCGCTTCATCCCGCCGCGCGCCCGCAAAGCGCCGCAAGTCGAGCCGTTCTTCCGCAGGTCAGGGCATGACATCCTGGCTCGTCATCCTGGCGGTGGTGGCCGGTGGAATTGCGCTCTATGACAACAGGGCCACCGTCCTCAAGGAACTGTCACCTTTGCTGTCGAAGGAGCGATCCGTCGCGGCGAGCCCGACGCCGAAACCGGATACGAGCCGGGAAAAGCAGCCACAGCCCAAGACGCAATCGACTGCCGCGAAGGGGCCCGTACCACCAGCTTCAGTCGGTGTGGCAAAGGCAGCGGTGCCTGCGTCACGGCCTGCCATTGCTTCGACCGAGACGGCTGCTCTGACGGGTGAGAATTTCTCCGGAAAGTTCTATTTCTGCGGCACGTCCGGCCTCGACAATTGCGTCATGAGCGGGGACACCTTCTGGTACCGCAAGACGAAGATCGTGCTGGCGGATATTGCCGCCCCGCGCACCGATGGCGCCGCCTGCCAGCAGGAACGCGACCGGGGCTTCGCCGCCAAGGTGCGGCTCAAGGATCTCTTGAGTTCTGGCCGATTCGATCTCGAGACGCTCAAGGTGCAAGCCACAGGTGCCGCAGCCGGGGTATTGCGCGTGGCGACCCGCGACGGTCGCTCGCTGGGCTCCATTCTCGTCTCGGAAGGTCTGGCCAAGCCGCGCATGGCGCGTCAGCAGAACTGGTGCCCCTGACGGCAGCTGAGTCTTGCCCTCAATGCAGAAGAGCCCGCCGCAGTGTCGCGGCGGGCTCTCTTGTTTTGTGCCTGACAGGCAGATCAGTGCAGGATCTGGCTGAGGAAGAGCTTGGTACGCTCGTGCTGCGGATTGTCGAAGAACTCGGCCGGCGAGTTCTGCTCGACGATCTGACCCTGGTCCATGAAGATCACGCGGTCGGCAACCTGGCGGGCGAAGCCCATTTCATGGGTGACGCAGATCATCGTCATGCCTTCTTCGGCAAGGCCGACCATGGTGTCGAGCACTTCCTTGACCATCTCAGGGTCGAGCGCCGAGGTCGGCTCGTCGAACAGCATGATCTTCGGCTTCATGCAGAGCGCACGAGCGATTGCCACACGCTGCTGCTGACCACCGGAGAGCTGGCCCGGATACTTGTTGGCCTGTTCCGGGATCTTGACGCGCTTCAGGAAGTGCATCGCGACTTCCTCAGCATCCTTCTTCGGCATCTTGCGCACCCAAATCGGTGCCAGCGTGCAGTTTTCCAGGATGGTCAGATGCGGGAACAGGTTGAAGTGCTGGAACACCATGCCGACTTCACGCCGAACTTCGTCGATCTTCTTCAGGTCGTTCGTCAGCTCGATATTGTCGACCAGGATATTGCCCGTTTGGTGTTCCTCAAGCCGATTGATGCAGCGGATCATCGTCGATTTTCCGGATCCGGACGGTCCGGCCACGACAATGCGTTCGCCCTTCATCACCTTGAGGTTGATGTCTCGCAGCACGTGGAAATCACCGTACCACTTGTTCATGTTGATCAGCTCGACCGCCACATCGGTGCCCGACACGGTCTTTTTAGCGGAGTTGGCTTCAGCCATTGTTTTTCCCCTTGTCCTTATCGCTTGTGGCCGGTGTCGAGGTGCCGCTCCATGAAGGCGGAGTAGCGCGACATGCCGAAGCAGAAGATCCAGAATACGAAGCCAGCGAAGATCAGACCCGTGAGCGGCGTCACAGGAGTGGCCCAGGTGGCATCGGTGAAGTTGAGACGGACGATGCCCAGGAGGTCGAACATGCCGATGATCGACACGAGCGAGGTATCCTTGAACAGACCGATGAAGGTGTTGACGATGCCCGGGATGACCAGCTTGATCGCCTGCGGCAGGATGATCAGGCGGGTCTTCTGCCAATAGGAGAGGCCGAGCGAGTCTGCGCCCTCATACTGTCCCTTCGGGATCGCCTGCAGGCCGCCGCGCACGACTTCCGCCATATAGGCAGAGGCAAACAGCGACACGCCGACCAGCGCGCGCAGGAAGTTGTCGATGGTCCAGCCCGTTGGCATGAACAGCGGCAGCATCACATTGGCCATGAAGAGCACTGTGATCAGCGGCACGCCGCGAACGACTTCAATGAAGACGACACAGATCATCTTGATGATAGGCATGTCCGAACGGCGGCCGAGTGCCAGCAGGATGCCGAGCGGCAGCGAGACGGCGATGCCCACGAAGGACAGGATCAGCGTCACCATCAGGCCGCCCCAGAGCGGTGTTTCGACTTCCGTGAGGCCGAACCCGCCATGCAGCAGGAAGAAGGCGACGACCGGGAAGACGATGAACAGCAGAAGGGCGTTGAGGCCCTTGCGCGGCGCCTTGGGGATCAGCATCGGCACCAGGAGTGCGACGAACATCACGCCGACGAGGATAACGCGCCAGCGTTCCTCGAGCGGGTAGCGCCCGAAGATGAACTGCGAGAACCGGCTCTCGACGAAGGCCCAGCAGGCGCCTTTCCAACCGTCAGGCTGAGTGCCGCCCTGCGCGATCGTTGCGCAGACAGAGCGATCGGCACCGAACCACGCAGCGTCGAGGAACAGGAAGTTGATGGCCCCGGGCAGGATCAGAGCCAGCACGGCAAGCCCGATGATGGTCAGGACGACATCCTTCGGGGTTGCCAGAAGATTCTTTCGAACCCAGCCCACGACGCTCGCTTCCGAGGTCGGTGGGGGCAGCGGAGCCAGCATTTCCTGGCGGATATAAGTGACTTCAGACGCCATGATCAACGCTCCACCAGGGCCATTCTTGCATTGAACCAGTTCATGAAGAGCGAGGTCACAATGCTGATGGAGAGATAGACCACCAGCCAGATCGATACGATCTCGATCGCCTGGCCGGTCTGGTTGAGAGTGGTCCCGCCGGTAGAGACCAGTTCGGGGAAGCCTACGGCGACACCGAGAGACGAGTTTTTCGTCAGGTTCAGATACTGGCTGGTGAGCGGCGGAATGATGATGCGCATCGCCTGCGGCACGATCACAAGACGCGTCGTGGTCGACGGCTGCAGGCCGAGCGCGGACGCAGCCTCGGTCTGTCCCTTCGAGACACCCTTGATGCCGGCACGGATGATTTCCGCGATGAAGGCAGCGGTGTAGAAGGACAGCGCGAGATAAAGCGCAACGAACTCCGGTGCGATGACAGCGCCGCCGGACATGTTGAAACGGCTTGCGACCGGGTAGTCGAACGTCAATGGCGAGCCGGCCGCCAGGAAGGCGAGAACGGGCAGGCCGATGATCAGGCCGAGGCTGACCCAACCGGTCGGGAAGATCTGGCCGGTGCGCATCTGCCGCGCCTTCGCCCAGCGAGAAACGACGATGGCCGCGATGATGCCGACGACGATCGCTATCGGGATCATGCCCGCGCCATCACCCCAGATCGGCTTCGGGAAGGCGAGACCACGATTGTTGAGGAAGGTCGAGAACGGCAGTTCCAGCGAATCGCGCGGCTGCGGCAGGGTCGAAAGCACGCCCGAATACCAGAAGAAGATGACGAGCAGCGGCGGCAGGTTGCGGAAGGCTTCCACATAGACAGTGCAGAGCTTGGCGATCAGCCAGTTCCGCGACAGACGACCGATACCGATGAGAAAGCCGATCACGGTCGCTGTCACGATACCGGTTGCGGCGACCAGCAGCGTATTCAGCAGGCCGACGAGAATTGCCCTGCCATAGGTCGAATCCGACGTGTAGGCGATCAGGCTCTGCCCGATGTCGAAACCGGCACGGCCGTTCAGAAAGTCATAGCCCGTGGCGGTGTTGCTGCGGGCGAGGTTTGCGATGGTGTTGTTTGCAATGGTCCAGACGATAAACGTCATGACGGCGATCGTAGCGATCTGAAAGAAGATCGATCTTACTTTCGGATCGTAGATCAGCGAGCCAAGGCTCCGCCCTTCGGCGGGCAAACTGGTGGCGTGATCTGTCATGCTGTGCCAAATCCCCGAGGCTTCTGTGAGCCCTAAATGTTATTGTTTTTCGAGACAGCCGGCATTCTCTGATATCGCCGCTGACCGCAGCGCGTGTGCCGGTCTGAACACGTAGTCTGGATAAGCGCGAGGCGGCTTTCGCCGCCTCGCAAAGTCCAGCCTGATCTTAGCGGACCGGCGGTGCGTACTGCAGGCCACCGTTGGTCCACAGGGCGTTCACGCCGCGCTCGATCTTGAGCGGGGTGTTGGCGCCGATGTTGCGCTCGAAGACTTCGCCGTAGTTACCGACGCCCTTGATGATGTTGTAGGCCCAGTCATTGGTGAGGCCGAGGTCGGTACCGATCTTGGTGTCGGCTTCGGCGCCGAGGAAGCGCTTGATGTCCGGGTTGGTCGAAGACGACTTGATTTCGTCGACATTGGCCTGGGTGATGCCGAATTCTTCGGCCTGTACCAGGGCGTAGTGGGTCCACGAAACGATGTCGAACCACTGGTCGTCACCCTGACGAACGGCCGGACCAAGCGGCTCCTTCGAGATGATTTCCGGCAGGATCATGTGATCGTCCGGGTTGGTCAGCGTCAGACGCAGCGAATACAGGCCCGACTGGTCGGTCGTGTAAACGTCGCAACGGCCAGCCTGATAGGCAGCGTTGACTTCTTCCAGCTTTTCGAAAACGACCGGCTTGTACTCGAGGTTGTTGGCCTTGAAGTAGTCGGCGAGGTTGAGTTCGGTCGTGGTGCCGGACTGAACGCAGACGGCGGCGCCCGAGAGCTCGAGAGCGGATTTGACGTTCAGGCCCTTGGTGACCATGAAGCCCTGACCGTCATAGTAGTTGACGGTACGGAAGTTGAAGCCGAGCGCGGTGTCGCGGCTGATGGTCCAGGTGGTGTTGCGTGCGAGCATGTCGACTTCGCCAGACTGCAGCGCCGTGAAGCGGCTCTGGGCGGTGGTCGGCGTGTACTTGACCTTGGTGGCGTCACCAAAGACGGCGGCAGCAACGGCCTTGCAGTAATCGACGTCGAAACCGGTCCAGTTACCGGCAGCATCCGGCGAAGCGAAGCCGGCGAGACCCGTGTTCACGCCGCACTGGACGAAACCCTTGGCCTTCACGTCATCAAGCGTCGCGGCGGAAGCTGCGGACGCGCCAAAACCCAGGACCGCAGCGCCGATGGCAGCTGACAGGAACTTGTTGTTCATTTTTCCCAACCTTTTTTCTCTTGTTGTATGCCAGCGACGGCCACCAGCCGAATTCAGCGGTGCGCGTCGGCTCGCAGCCTCCCGGTGCGAGCATTCATATTCCATTCGTAAATTCATGCAGGGTCAAGTCTTTATGCCGTAGAACGGCCACAAAAGCGCGAATTTACCAAATTCGCCCTCCAAATAGGCAAAAATGTGTGGTTTTTAGCCTGAAGTGATGAAATTCGCGCCTTTTTGACTGTTCTGATGTGCTCGAACTGCAAGACTTGCGCCGCGGATCACGGAATTGTGCAACTTGACCGCTCTTCAATGAGGCGCGAAAACCAAGACATCCGAGCCTGAGGAATCGTCAATCCATGAGCAAATCCAAAGACTGGCTGGCGTCTGCCGGCACCGACACGAGACTGTGCCATATCGGCTATGATCCGGCCGACTACCACGGCTTCGTCAATCCACCGGTCGTGCATGCCTCCACAGTCCTGTTTCCCAATGCGCGGGCCATGGAAACGCGTACGCAGCCCTACACCTATGGCACGCGCGGAACGCCGACGACGGATGCTCTGTGCCGTGCGATTGATGAACTGGAGGGATCGGCCGGAACGATCCTGGTGCCGTCGGGCCTGGCTGCGATCACGGTTCCCTTTCTCGCCTTTCTGTCGGCCGGTGACCATGCGCTCATCGTCGATTCCGTCTATTCGCCCTGCCGCCACTTCTGCGACACGATGCTGACCCGCCTCGGGGTCGAGGTGGAGTATTACGATCCCGAGATCGGATCCGACATCGAGCGTCTGATCCGCCCGAACACCAGACTGGTGCATACCGAAGCGCCGGGCTCCAACACCATGGAAATGCAGGATATCAGAGCGATCTCCGACGCGGCGCACAAGCATGGTTGCGTGGTCACGATCGACAACACCTGGGCGACGCCGCTCTATTTCCGCGCCCTGGATTTTGGCGCCGACATCTCCATCCACGCCGCCACGAAATATCCGTCGGGCCATTCCGACATCCTGATGGGGACCGTTTCTGCCAATGCCAAGCACTGGCCGGTGCTGAAGGAAGCGAACATCACGCTCGGCATCTGCGGCGCTCCCGATGACAGCTATCAGATCCTGCGGGGCCTGCGCACGATGGGCCTGCGTCTAGAGCACCATTGCAAGAGTGCTCTTTCGGTCGCGCGCTGGCTGGAAGGCCGAGACGACGTTGGGCAGGTCCTGCATCCGGCGCTTGAAAGCTTTCCCGGTCATGCCATCTGGAAGCGCGACTTCAAGGGCGCGAGCGGCGTCTTCTCCTTCGTCCTTCCGGCAGCCTCCAAGGACAAGATCAAGCCGAAGGCGCACGCTTTCCTCGATGCCCTGCAGCTTTTTGGCTTGGGCTGGTCCTGGGGCGGTTACGAGAGCCTCGCGGTTCTCGTCAATCTCGAAGACCGCAAGATCCGCAAGGGTCCCACCGACGGCGCCGTGATCAGGCTCCAGATCGGCCTCGAGAATGTCGAGGACATCTGCGCTGATCTCGAGCGTGGATTTGCAGCGGCAGCGTCTGTCTGACGCCAAAATCGCTCAGCCGTCGATGCGGTGGCCGTAGAGCCAGTCCAGGTCGGCGGCGAGCGTCTCGGGTGAACGCAGCGACAAAACGATGTCTCGTCCGAGGCGGAATGGGCCGCGCGCATGGTAGGCGAAGCGGTTGAAATCGCCGCGTGCCTTGACCCGGGCAGCGCGCGCCTTGCGTTCGCTCGTAAAGGCGGCAAGGGCCGAGGGCAGGGGTGCCCGAGCGACATGGGCCGCCAGAGCAAAGGCATCCTCGATCGCCATGGCCGCACCCTGCGCGGAAAAGGGCATCATCGCATGCGCCGCATCCCCGATCAGGACCGTATCGCGCCCATTGTGCCAGTTGCCCTCTGAAGCCTGATAGAGCGGCCAGAAAGTGGGGCGCTCCGCGCCGGCCAGAATTGTTCTGATGTCGCGATGCCAGCCTGAAAACTGTTCGAGCAGCATCGCGCGTCGCGCCGCATCCGCATCGATGGCCCAGCTTTCGTCGCTCCTCGTGCCGGCTGCAATGGCAACCAAATTGAAGCCCTCGATCTCGTTCAGTGGATAGCTGACGAGATGCGCCTTGGCGCCGAGATAGGCAGTCACACCCGTCCGCGACAGGAAGGCGGGCGCCGCAGCCCGGCTGATGGTGAAGCGCCAGGCGATGTTGCCGGAAAAGCTGACGCTCGGCGCACCGGTGATCGCATCGCGGGCGACCGACCAGGCGCCATCGGCGCCAATGACCAGATCGGGTTTGCGCTGAGTGATTGCGGCGAGAGCGTCAATGCCTACGCCCTGCACCCGATGGCCGAGATGCATGCGGCACAGCGGTTGATTGAGCACGGCCCGCAGAAGCCCTTGCTGGAGTGTCGAGCGGTGGAGAACGCCGTAAGGATGACCCCAGCGCTTCCTCGCGAATTGACCGGCGGGTACCGATGCAAGGGGGCGAAGGTCCTTGCCTGAAACCAGGCTGATCGCCGTCGGCTCCAGCCAGTGACGTTCGAGTTCGCCGAGCACGCCAAGCGCGTCGAGGACGCGGGTCGCATTCGGCGATAGCTGGAGGCCGGCGCCGACTTCTCCGAGTTGCGGTGCCTGCTCGATGATATCGGACGAAATGCCCTTGGCGGCCAGCGACAGGGCAGCAGTCAGCCCCGCCACCCCGGCTCCGACGATGGCGGCGTGCTTGATGGACATGAAATCTATGCCGATCGTGACGCCGCGGTCACGCCGCCTTGATGTGGAAGACGCAGCCCGGCGGGTTGGTCTGTTCGGCCTTCAGGCTCGGATTGTAGCGGAAGAGCGTCGAGCAGTAGGAGCAGACCTTTTCGTTGTCATGTCCCATGTCGATGAAGATATGCGGATGGTCGTAGGGCACAGAGGCGCCGGTGCACATGAATTCTTTCACGCCGACTTCGATCACTCGGTGACCGCCGTCGTTCTGGAAATGGGGAATGGTGTGGCCGGCCATGACTTGCTCCGAATGCTGTGCGAATTTGCGCGGACATTAGCGCCGTCATCGCCAAATGTGTAGAGCCGGGCGGACGCAAAAGTCACAGAAAATCTGCCTGCGGCAATTGATGTCACCGTAACCATGGCTATGGTTGCCGGCCCATGCTCACAAGGACTGATCGATGAATCTCGACGCGCCGCCGTTTTCCAGCTTCCGCAACGATGGGCTAGACCTCGCCTATTTTGATGATGGAGATCCGGCCGGCGATCCGGTGCTGCTGATTCACGGCTTTGCTTCCTCGGCAAGCGTCAACTGGGTCTATCCCGGCTGGTTGCGCACGTTGGGCGATGCCGGCTACCGGGTGATCGCCATCGACAATCGCGGCCATGGCGCAAGCGCCAAGCCGCATGATCCGGAAGCTTACCATCCGACGGCGATGGCCGCTGATGCCGCAGCATTGCTCACCCATCTCGGGATCGCCGATGCCCATGTCATGGGCTATTCCATGGGCGCCCGGATTTCCGCTTTCCTGGCGATCGAACATCCCGACCGCGTTCGCTCGCTGATCTTCGGCGGCCTCGGTATCGGCATGTGCGACGGTGTGGGCGACTGGGATCCGATCGCCGACGCACTGCTTGCGCCCTCGCTCGAAGACGTGACCCACGAGCGTGGCCGCATGTTCCGCGCCTTTGCGGACCAGACGAAGTCAGACCGTCTGGCACTTGCCGCCTGCATTCGCACCTCCCGGGACCTGGTGCGTCGGGAGGATATAGCCAGGGTCGAGATCCCGACCTTGATCGGCGTGGGGACCAAGGATGACATTGCCGGATCGCCGCATGCGCTGGCCGAACTGATGCCGCGAGCCGTGGCGCTCGATATCCCCAATCGCGACCATATGCTGGCGGTTGGCGACCGGGTGTTCAAGAAGGCGGCCCTCGACTTCTATTCGGAACTAGCCGGAAACTGAAACTCAGCGGCCGGTGAAAACAGGCCGTCGGCGTTCGGCGAAGGCTGAGCGGCCCTCGCGATAGTCAGCGCTTTCGAAGGTCGTTGCACCAATAATCTCGGCTTCGCGCAGCAGGTCATCATCGGCCTGTTCGACGGCGCGCAGGGCCAGTTTCGACGCGCGCAGCGACAAGGGGGCATTCGCGGCAATGGTGTCGGCCAGCATTTTTACGCGCTGCTCCAGTTCGTCGGGCTCGGTGATTTCAGACAGAAAGCCGCAGCCGAACAGGTCTGAGGCCTTCATCGCGGCGCCGGTGTAAAGCGCGCGCCGTGCCATCTGGCTTCCAAGGCCACGGACAAAATCCTGGACGGCATCGGCCGGATAGGCAAGGCCGAGTCTGGCGGCGGGCACCGCAAACACCGCATCGGATGCCGCAATCCTCAAGTCGGTCGCCGCCGCGAGGCCGAAGCCGCCGCCATAGCAGACGCCCCTGATCGCCGCGATCATCGGAACCGGCGCTTCCCGGATGGCTGCAAACGCGCGGCTGTTCGAGGCCTCATAGACGCGTGCGGTCTGAGTATCCTTGCGTAATTCGGTAAATTCCGAAATGTCTGCTCCGGCGCTGAAGTCTGCGGTGCCGGCCCCGGAAATCACGATCACGCGTGCCTCCGCCTCGACATGCAGCCAATGAATGGCCTCGGGGATCGCCCGCCACATGGCCGCCGTAACGGCATTCTTGCGTTGCGGATTGTCGAGGATCAACAGCCCCGTTCCGGCTTCAACGAAAGCTTTGATAAAGCCATTGGCGAAGCTGATCGACTGTTTCATGCGGCCCCCATTTGAGTTCATCAGGTCTTGGACTATATAAGGCGTCTCTACGACGAATGAGGAGACCGGCAATGGTCGCACACAACGACGTCCTCAAGACCGAGACTGTCAAGTCCATGGATCCGATCTGGGATAGCCTGCGGCATGAAGCCCGCGTGGCCGCCGATCGCGATCCTATGCTGGCGGCCTTCTTCCACTCGACGGTCCTCAGCCACCGCTCGCTAGAGGATTGTGTTATCTACCGGATCTGCGAACGGCTCGATCACTCCGACGTGCCCGCGATCGTGTTGCGTCAGGCTTTCGAAGCGATGATGGCCGACTGGCCGGAATGGACCGGTATTCTCCGCGTCGACATCCAGGCCGTCTACGACCGCGATCCGGCCTGCACGAGGTTCCTCGAGCCGGTGCTCTATTTCAAGGGATTCCATGCGATCCAGACCCACCGTCTGGCCCATTGGCTGTGGAACAATGGTCGCAAGGACTTTGCGCTTTACCTGCAAAGCCGCTCGTCCAACATGTTCCAGACCGACATCAACCCGGCCGCACGGATCGGCAAGGGCATCTTCCTCGATCACGCCACCGGTCTCGTCGTTGGCGAAACCGCACGCATCGGAGACAATGTTTCCATTCTTCATGGTGTTACCCTGGGTGGTACCGGCAAGGAAGGTGCAGATCGACATCCGAAGATCGGTGATGGCGTGATGATCGGAGCAGGTGCCAAGGTCCTCGGCAACATTGAAGTGGGCAGCTGCTCGCGCATCGCTGCAGGTTCTGTCGTTCTAAAGCCCGTGCCGAAATGCACAACAGTCGCCGGCGTTCCCGCACGCGTGGTCGGGGAGGCGGGTTGTGCCGAGCCGGCGCGCTCAATGGACCAGATGATCGCTTCGGACGACTGACAGCACGAGAACGTGAACGGCAAGGTTTGCCCGGGTTCCCTGGGGCAAACTTCACTTCGCGTCTTTACAGGTCCGGAATGCCCGTGCGACAAGCGCGCACCCCAGAAACAGTCCACGGAGACGCAGTGTGAAGCCCGAAGAACTGAAGAAGCTCGACGCCTATTTCAAGCGCACCTTCAACCCGACGATGAGTGTGAAGGCCCGTCCGCGCAAGGACGATTCCGCTGAAGTGTATGTCGGTGACGAGTTCCTCGGCGTTGTCTTCAAGGACGACGAAGACGGCGATCTCTCCTACAATTTCTCGATGGCGATCCTCGACGTCGACCTTTGATCGCAGGGATCTCTGCAAGGCGCTGAAGAGCGCTAGCGCGCCAAAAGAAGTGTCATGAAGATGGGGCTGCGCCTGTTGGTGCGGCCCCATTTCCTTATCCGGCTTACAATTGACGATTGTTGTGCGCCGCACAAATTCACTTGACCCTTTTTGTGCGACTGCTATCTTCGCGCTATCTGATATGCCCAACAAGGAGGAGTGTCCGCATGATCAATATCGATGACGCCAGCAAGAAGGGCAAGGAAGCCATGGAAGCCATGATGAAGAACTATTCGGAAGTCACCAAGGGTTTTCAGGCGATCGCCACAGAAGCGACCGACTACTCCAAGAAGTCGTTCCAGGACATGGCGTCCTACATGGAAGCCCTGACATCGGTGAAGAGCGTTGAAGCTGCTTTCGAGCTCCAGACGACCTTCATGAAGTCCTCCTATGAGAGTTTCGTTGCCGAAGCGACCAAGATGGGCGAAATGTATGCTGATCTCGCCAAGATCGCTTACAAGCCCTACGAGGGTGTTGTCGGCAAGGCCATGGCGCCAATGTCTTCTGCTGCCTGATCGAAGCTTGCGCGTAACATTCGAGACCGGCCGTGCCCCGCACGGCCGGTCTTGTCATTTGTGGCTGCTGGTATAACCTAATTCTTCCATTTCCTCGCATTTCCGGGCTTCGTGACAAATTGTCGTCATGGCAGCCTGGGGGGCTTAAAATCACCGCATAATGAACTACCTTACTGTGCTGAGTGTTCGTCCGCACCGATGTGTAACGGCAAACCGGCCGGACAACGGAGAATGAACTGAAATGACTGCCAAGCCGGTCTTCATGCAGAGCCAGGGTGACGGGGACAATGCCAATCGCGGCACCTCGGTGATCACCCGCACCAAGCCGAAGACGAAGAAGCCGAACCTGTATCGCGTCCTGCTTCTGAACGACGACTACACCCCGATGGAATTCGTGATCCACATCTTGGAGCGCTTTTTCCAGAAGGACAGGGAAGCCGCCACCCGCATCATGCTGCACGTCCACAATCATGGTGTCGGGGAGTGTGGTGTCTTCACCTACGAAGTCGCCGAAACCAAAGTCTCACAGGTGATGGATTTCGCCAGGCAACATGAACATCCGCTTCAATGCGTCATGGAAAAGAAGTGAGGATCAGACGTGCCAACATTTTCACCCAGCCTCGAAAAAGCGCTGCATCAGGCCCTGACCTACGCCAACGAGCGTCATCACGAATATGCGACGCTGGAGCACCTGCTGCTCGCTCTGATCGACGACGCTGATGCCGCCGCCGTCATGGGGGCCTGCAACGTCAACCTCGATGCCTTGCGAAAGACTGTCGCCGATTTCGTCGATAACGATCTCGCCAATCTCATTACCGGCTATGACGAGGATTCGAAGCCGACTTCGAGCTTCCAGCGCGTCATCCAGCGGGCCGTGATCCATGTCCAGTCCTCGGGTCGCGAGGAAGTGACCGGCGCCAATGTGCTCGTTGCGATCTTCGCCGAGCGCGAGAGCAATGCCGCCTACTTCCTGCAGGAACAGGAAATGACCCGCTACGATGCGGTCAACTACATCTCCCATGGCATCGGCAAGCGTCCGGGTGCGTCGCAGGTTCGCAGCCCGCGCGGCTCGGATGAAGGCGAGCCCGAGGCCAAGCAGGGCCGTGAGCCGGATGAAGCCTCCGCCAAGGGCAAGCAGGAGGCTCTGAAGGCCTATTGCGTCAATCTCAATGAGAAGGCCAAGACTGGCCGTATCGATCCCCTGATCGGTCGCCACGACGAAGTGAACCGCACCATCCAGGTTCTGTGCCGTCGCTCCAAAAATAACCCGCTTTACGTGGGTGATCCCGGCGTCGGCAAGACCGCGATCGCCGAAGGTCTCGCCAAGCGCATCGTTGAAGGCAAGGTGCCGGAAGCGCTTGCTGATGCAACGATCTTCTCGCTCGACATGGGCACGCTGCTCGCCGGCACCCGCTATCGCGGTGACTTCGAGGAGCGCCTGAAGCAGGTGGTCAAGGAGCTCGAGGACTATCCGGGTGCCGTGCTGTTCATCGACGAGATCCATACGGTGATCGGCGCGGGCGCTACCTCTGGCGGCGCCATGGATGCGTCGAACCTCTTGAAGCCGGCGCTCTCTTCAGGTGCGATCCGTTGCATCGGTTCGACCACGTACAAGGAATATCGCCAGTTCTTCGAAAAGGACCGGGCGCTCGTCCGCCGCTTCCAGAAGATCGACGTCAACGAGCCTTCGATCGATGATGCGATCGAGATCATGAAGGGCCTGAAGCCCTATTTCGAGGACTACCACAAGCTCCGTTACACCAACGAAGCGATCAAGTCGGCTGTCGAGCTTTCGGCCCGCTACATCTCCGACCGCAAGCTGCCGGACAAGGCGATCGACGTGATCGACGAGACGGGTGCGGCCCAGATGCTGCTGCCGGCCTCGCGTCGCCGCAAGCTGATCACCGAGAGGGAGATTGAGGCTACCATCGCGACGATGGCACGCATTCCCCCGAAGACGGTGTCGAAGGACGACGAGATGGTGCTCGCCAATCTCGAAAAGGAACTGCGTTCCGTCGTCTACGGTCAGGACAAGGCAATCGAAGCCCTCTCAACCTCGATCAAGCTTGCCCGTGCCGGCCTGCGTGAACCGAACAAGCCGATCGGCTCTTATGTCTTCTCCGGTCCGACGGGCGTCGGCAAGACGGAAGTAGCCAAGCAGCTGGCGTCGTCGCTCGGTGTCGAGCTCCTGCGTTTCGACATGTCGGAATACATGGAGCGGCACACGGTATCGCGTCTGCTCGGTGCGCCTCCCGGCTATGTTGGCTTCGACCAGGGCGGTCTTCTGACCGATGGCGTCGACCAGCACCCGCATTCGGTCGTGCTGCTCGATGAAATCGAGAAGGCGCATCCGGATATCTACAACATCCTGCTGCAGGTCATGGACCATGGCCAGCTGACCGATCACAACGGCAAGAAGATCGACTTCCGCAACGTCATCCTGATCATGACGACCAATGCGGGCGCGTCAGAAATGGCGAAGTCGGCCATCGGCTTCGGTTCGTCCAAGCGCACCGGCGAAGACGAAGAGGCGCTCAACCGCCTGTTCACGCCGGAATTCCGCAACCGCCTCGATGCGACGATCCCGTTCGCACCGCTGCCGACGGAAGTCATCCATCAGGTGGTGCAGAAGTTCGTCATGCAGCTGGAAGCCCAGCTGTCCGAGCGCAACGTGACCTTCGATCTGTCCGAATCCGCGATCGCCTGGCTGGCGAAGAGCGGTTACGACGAGAAGATGGGTGCCCGTCCGCTGGGTCGCGTGATCCAGGAGCACATCAAGAAGCCGCTTGCCAACGAGATCCTCTTCGGCAAGCTGAAGAAGGGTGGCGTCGTCAAGGTCGGGACCAAGACCGACGACACCGGCGCGGAAGTGCTCGATCTGGAGTCGATTGCAGAGGTGCCAGCCGTCAAGCCGAAGCCGGAAGCCGAAGTGGCATCGGCTAAGCCTGCCAAGGCGAAGCGCAAGCCGGCGGCAAAGGCCACGGCGATTGTCGATGAGGGGGATGTCGCCCTCATCGATGAGGCACCGAAGCAGCCGAAACGCTCCGCCGTGCCGAAGGTGCCGAAGAAGAAGTAAGCACCCCAAGCTTGAGAGACCCGTGCCGGGCGTTCCGCCCGGCACTTTCTTTTTGCCGATCCGGATTTTCAGATGTCTTCGGCCTCTTCCGATATTTCCCAAACACGGTGGTTTTTCACCGGCATGCGCGGGCTCTACAGCCTGCCTGCGATCATCCTGATGATTTCCTTCGTCGGCTTTTCTGCCTTCGCACTTGAATCGGGTGTCAGCCGCGCGGAAGCGATGTTCATGACAGCGGCGGTGTGGGCGCTGCCGGCCAAGATGATTCTGATCGGCACGATGACCAGCGGCGCCAATCTGCTGGCGATCTTCCTGGCCGTCTCGCTCTCTTCCATCCGCATGATGCCCATGGTCGCCTCGCTCGTGCCGGAAATGCGCACCGAACGCACGCCGACCTGGCTTTTGCTGTTCCTGTCGCATTTCATCGCGATAACCGCCTGGGTCTTTGCGATGGGCAGCTTCAAGAATGTGCCGAGGGAAGGGCGGGTCGCCTATTTCGCCGGCTTCGGCATCACGCTGGTGACGATCAACACCATCCTCGTCGGTGTCTGTTATGGGCTGGTGGCGAAGTTCCCGCCCGTGATTGCCGGTCTTCTGTTCTTCCTCACCCCGGTTTACTTCATCGCCTCCATCTGGGCGACGGGCCGGCAGTCCGTCGTCAAGGTGGGCTTCGTCGTCGGCGCCGTCTCAGGCCCGCTCCTGGCGCTGGTCGTGCCCGGTTTCGACATTCTGATTGCCGGCCTTGGCGGCGGCACGCTGGCCTACCTATTCGACCGCTATGTGATCCGGGCAGGGCAGAAGCAGGCGACCGCCGCTGGCATCGATCCTACCACCCATGCAGACGAGGTGGTTTGATGCAGGACTATTGGCCCTACATCGTCATCATCGTCGCCGGTTGGCTTGCTACGGACATGTGGCGCTGGCTCGGCGTGCTGGCCGGAAACCGGCTGCAGGAGGGATCCGAAGCACTAAACTGGGTGAGGGCGGTCGCGACGGCGCTGGTGATGGCGGTGACGGCAAAACTCGTCGTCTTCCCGACGGGTACACTCGAGAGCTCTCCGCTCTGGCTGAGGCTCGCGGCGGCCGGTATCGGCTTTGCTGCTTTCCTGCTGGCCGGCCAGCGCGTCATCGTCGGTGTTGTGGTTCCCCTGGCGATCCTGGGTGCGGGCCTGCTCTGGCTCTGACATCATCTCCGTTCACAGACGCGTGTGATCGCTGGAATTACCACATTTCGCTTCCCAGATCGGGTATCCGATCAACCAGAGGATAGCGAAATGTCAAAGGTAGTACGCTTCCGAAAGCTGAAGCACGGGGACCCACCCCGTTTCAAGGTCTTGCCTGATGACCTGCGCAAGACGGCGGCCCGCAGTGGCGGCTGGAGCGCGACAGGCTCCTTTCCGTTGATGGTGCTCTCGCTCGTCGGTGTTGCCGCCGTGTTGGTGATCGGCGGCTTCATTGGCTGATGGCGCGGCGATATCGGGCTGGCGCTCGCTTCAGAGCGCCGCCTTGATCTTCTCGGCCTGAGCTTTCAACACGTCGACATCGGCCATGCCGCCCGCATGCGGCTTGAGCGGCACGCCCTCATGGCGCGGGATGACGTGGAAGTGCAGGTGGAAGACGGTCTGCCCGGCTGCCGGTTCGTTGAACTGCGCGATATAGACGCCGTCGGCGTCAAAGGCGTCCTTCGCGGCGTTGGCAAGCTTTTGCACGACAGGCATCAGCGCCGACAGCACTGCCGGGTCTGCGTCGAGCAGGTTGCGCGACCCCTTTTTGGGAATGACGAGCAAGTGCCCCGGCGCCTGCGGCATGACATCCATGAACGCCAGTGTGTTTTCATCCTCGTAGAGTTTCACCGACGGAATGTCGCCGGCCAGGATCTTGGCGAAGATGTTGTTGGGATCATAGGCGGTCATGGTGGTCTCCTCGATTTCTGCGGCCACTTAACGGCAAGGAACGCTGTGCTTCAAGCCTGAGCTTGCGGCTCTCAACCGTCGAATTCCTCGCCCTCGCGCGGTTGGCGCTCGCCCTTGCGGAAAGGTGTATGTTCCCCGAGATACTCCCCGACCTGGGCCACTTCGCGCCGTTCGTGTTCGAGATAGTCGGCGACGGCCCGGCGCAGCCCGGGGTGGGCAATGAAGTGGGCGGAATGTGTGGTGACGGGTTCATAGCCGCGCGCGAGCTTGTGTTCGCCCTGGGCGCCGGCTTCGACACGGGCAAGGCCCTTGTGAAGCGCGAAGTCGATTGCCTGATGGTAGCAGACTTCGAAATGCAGAAAGGGGTGGTCCTCGGCGCAGCCCCAGTGGCGACCATAAAGTGCGTCCGAACCGATGAAGTTGATGGCGCCGGCCACATAGCGACCGTCACGTTTTGCCATCACGAGCAGGACGTCGTCCGGCATGCGCTCGCCGACCAGCGAGTAGAACTGGCGTGTCAGGTAAGGCCGGCCCCATTTGCGGCTACCGGTGTCGATGTAGAAGCGGAAGAACTGGTCCCAGATCTCCTCGGTCAAATCGCTGCCCGTCAGCCAGTCGATGCTGATGCCGTTCTCGAGCGCGCTGCGCCTTTCCTTGCGCAGGTTCTTGCGTTTCGACGAGGAGAGTTCGGCGAGAAATGCCTCGTGATCGACATAGCCGCGATTGATGAAATGGAACTGTTGGTCCGTACGCTGCAGAAAGCCGGCTTCCGTGAGGGCAGTAAGCTCCCCTTGCGGCAGGAACGTCACATGCGCCGAGGATGTCCCGAGTTCGCGGGCGACCTGCTGCAGTCCTTGGGCGAGTAGCGCCTGGACGCGAGATACGTCCTCGCCCTGTCGGACGAGCAGCCGGGGCCCGGTGGCGGGAGTGAAAGGGATGGAAGCCTGGAGCTTGGGATAGTAGCGTCCGCCGGCCCTGTGGAAGGCATCCGCCCAGCCATGGTCGAAGACATATTCGCCCTGACTGTGGCTCTTCAGATAACAGGGAATGGCGCCGATGAGGCGCCCTTCCTGTTCAAGCAGCAGATGGTGGCCCATCCAGCCTGTCTCGGCGGTTGCGGAACCCGACTCCTCGACGGACGAGAGAAAGGCAAACGAGGTGAAGGGGTTGTAGCCTGGGGCGGAGCGGGACGCTCCAGTGAGCTCTCCCCATTCGGCGGAAGCGATCTCCTTGAAGGAGCGCACTACACGGATTGTCACCTCGTCTGCCATGGATCTCCCGTCAGGCGATCGCCGGCGACTGGCGCGGGTCGAAGCCTTCGAATGTCATCTGGTCTGCATATTTATAGGTCTGTGCCCGCATGATTTCATCCCTGACTGTCCAGGTAATCACGGGCGCGCCCTTTTCACGCAGGTCTGCGACAAAATCATTCGGCAGATGGGCGACGCAATACGACGTGAAATCAAGCCCGAGATCCATGGCTTCGCGATGCGCCGCAAAGTTTTCCGGCTTCACGCCTTCCGCAGTCAGGCCGATGGGCCAGGGGCATTCCGCGACCTTCAATGCCCGCAGCAGGTGATAGTCGAAGCTCATCAGCGCGACCTTGCCTTCGTAACCCTCGAGCACCTCAAGCACGGCCTCGACGAAACCGTCATCCTGCTCGGCATCGAGGCCCTTGAGTTCGATCACCAGCGGCACCCGGCCCTTCACGAGATCGAGCATCTGGCGAAGCGTCGGGATCTTGTCTGCCGTGCCGCCGATCGACAGCATCCGCAATTCGCCGGCTGTGCGCTCGCGCACTTCACCATTCATGTTGCAGAGCCGCTGCAGATCGTGGTCGTGGAAGACCATCGGCACGCTGTCGGACGAAAGCTGGATGTCGCATTCGATGGCAAAGCCTGCCTCGATCGCCCGGCTGAAGGCCGATAGTGTGTTTTCCCAGATCTCTCTGTTCATGTCGTGATAGCCGCGATGGGCGACGGGGACGTCCTTGATCCAGTCGATATGGCTCACAGGGCAATCTCCAGGATGGCGTCGATTTCGACGGCGGCATTCAGCGGCAGCTGCGCAACGCCCACGGCCGCGCGTGCATGTTTGCCGGCGTCACCCAGCACGTTTGCAATCAAGTTCGAGGCGCCGTTGATGACAAGGTGCTGCTCGATGAAGCCCGGAGCGGATGCAACAAAACCATTCAGCTTCACGACACGGTTGATCCGCGAAAGGTCGCCGGACAGCGCCGCTTTCGCCTGGGCAAGGATGTTGATGGCGCAGAGTTCGGCCGCTCTCTGGGCCTCGGCAAGCGCGACATCGCCACCGACGAGACCGATCACCGCCACTTTTCCGCCTTCAATCGGCAACTGTCCCGAGAGGAATAGCAGGTTTCCGCTGATCACATAGGGCACGTAATTGGCGGCGGGGGCTGCGGCTTCCGGCAGGCTGATGCCCAGCGCTGCAAGGCGGCCGTCGATTGTGTCGGACATGGTCGATTCCCGGTCTGTTGATAAAAGTTGAGAAAGTTGCGGTGACGAAAAGCATGTCTCGCTTTTGCCGGATGTGTTCTTATAACATCGACGACGAGTTCAACAGGAGGGTGTCGATGTTTCCTTTGCGAATGGCGGTCCGTGCGACGCTTTCCCTGGCTGCCTTTGGTGCGACCGGGCAGGTTGCATCCGCGGCGACCGTCGGCCTCGTGCCGCATCGCGCCGTCTACGAGATCGGGCTGAAGGAAGCGTCCGACCGCTCCGGTATCGAATCGGTACGCGGCCGCATGGTCTATGAATTCAGCGGCTCGGCCTGCAAGGGCTTCAACACCCAGTTCCGTTTCGTCACCCGCATCGACGTCGGTGAGGGCGTGCGTGTCACCGACCAGCGTTCTTCCACCTTCGAAGATGTCGCGGCTGGCACATTTCGCTTTGAGAACAAGTCCTTCACCGACGATCAGCTCGACAAGGATGTCAGCGGCGCCGCGGCCGAAGCCGGCGGCAAGGTCAAGATCGAGCTGACCGGCCCCGACAAGCGGGCGCTCGAGCTTGCCGATAGCCGGTTTCCGGCCGAGCACATGCTCGAAGTGATCGCCCGGGCGCGAAAGGGTGAACAGGTCTTCGAATCGCGGATCTTCGACGGCTCCGAGGATGGCGACCAGACCTACCTGACCACGACCATCGTCGGTGGCCCGACGAAGTCGAGCGACACAGATCCGGAAGCCAAAGCCCTGGAGTCGCTCGGCGCCCAGGACTACTGGCCCGTGTCGATCGCCTATTTCGATGAGAAGACCAGGGGCGATCAGGAGCCGATCTACAGTCAGTCTTTCAAGCTGTATGATAACGGCGTCACACGCGACCTGACGCTGGACTACGGCGATTTCGTTCTGGCCGGCAAGCTGACCAAGCTCGAAGTTCTCGGCAAGCCGGACGTTGGTTGCCCGTAAAGCTGCCTGCACGCCTGGAAATCGCTTGTTTTACCCTTGATTTTTGACCGGCGCCCCTGTATGGCCGGCCTTATTCCACACGTGAGGCTTGGGATCGACAGGGAGAAATCCTGCCGCTTCCGCCCGGTGGCAGGCCGAAAGGTCTGCTGTTTGCTTCACGGGGGTTCAACCGGAAAAGGAGAAAAAGGCATGGCATTGCCTGATTTTAGCATGCGTCAGCTTCTGGAAGCTGGCATTCACTTCGGTCACCAGACGCACCGCTGGAACCCGAAGATGAAGCCGTACATCTTCGGCGATCGTAACAACATCCACATCATCGACCTGGCTCAGACCGTTCCGATGCTGTCGCGCGCCCTTCAGGTCGTGTCCGACACCGTCGCTCGTGGCGGCCGCGTTCTGTTTGTCGGCACCAAGCGTCAGGCTTCGGAAATCATCGCTGATTCCGCCAAGCGTTCGGCCCAGTACTACGTCAACTCCCGCTGGCTCGGCGGCATGATGACCAACTGGAAGACCATTTCGAACTCGATCGCCCGTCTGCGCAAGCTCGACGAGATCCTGGCCTCGGAAGCCTCTGGCTACTCCAAGAAGGAGCGCCTGAACCTTGAGCGCGAACGCGAGAAGCTTGAAAAGGCTCTCGGCGGTATCCGCGACATGGGCGGCACCCCGGACCTGATGTTCATCATCGATACCAACAAGGAAAAGATCGCGATCGACGAAGCCAAGCGCCTCGGCATCCCGGTTGTTGCTGTCATCGACTCGAACTGCGATCCGGACCTGATCGACTATCCGATCCCGGGCAATGACGACGCTTCGCGCGCCATCGCTCTCTACTGCGAACTGATCTCGCGCGCTGCCATCGACGGCATTGCTCGCCAGCAGGGCGCTTCCGGTCGTGACATCGGCGCCTCTGCCGAAGCTCCGATCGAGCCGGCTCTCGAAACCGAAGCCGACGCATAATCGCGTATAGCGGCGGGCTCCCGCCGCTTTTCCCGTCAAGGGAATGGCCGCCTGTGCGCTCTTCGAGCAGCGGGCGGCCTCCGTTCTTCCGGATGCCGCTTGCCATAGGCGAGAGGGCGTCGAAGACGGCCGATTGTTTCCGTGGTGACCTGCTTCATCACGTTGTCATACATCCGGGTACATTTCGTCCCCAACATAGCGGTCCTCCGTTCGCCCAAAGCCACGGATCGTCCGCCTGAACAGACAAGAGGCACACAATGGCTGAAATCACTGCAGCACTGGTAAAAGAACTGCGCGAAAAGTCCGGCGCAGGCATGATGGATTGCAAGAAGGCTCTGACCGAAAACAACGGTGACATCGAAGCCGCCATCGACTGGCTGCGCGCCAAGGGTATCGCCAAGGCCGACAAAAAGTCGGGCCGCACGGCTGCTGAAGGCCTGATCGGCATCAACGGCGCCGGTACCTCGGCCGTCGTTGTTGAAGTCAACTCCGAAACCGACTTCGTTGCCCGCAACGACGCCTTCCAGGACCTCGTCCGCGGTGTGGCTTCGGTTGCCATCGGCACCGACGGTTCCGTCGAGGCGATCGGCGCTGCCACCTATCCGGCCAGCGGCAAGACCGTCACCGACACCATCAAGGACGCAATCGCCCATATTGGCGAGAACATGACGCTGCGCCGCGCCGTCAAGCTCTCGGTCGAAGACGGTGTTGTCGCGACCTATATCCACAATGCCGCCTCTGAAGGCCTCGGCAAGCTCGGCGTTCTCGTCGCGCTCAAGTCGACCGGCAACAAGGACGTGCTTGCTGCCATCGGCCGCCAGGTCGCCATGCACATCGCTGCGACCAACCCGCTCGCTATCCGTTCGGAAGAAGTCGACGCCGCTGTTGCCGAACGCGAGCGCAACGTCTTCATCGAGCAGTCCCGCGCTTCGGGCAAGCCGGACGCCATCATCGAAAAGATGGTTGAAGGCCGCATGCGCAAGTTCTTCGAGGAAGTCGCCCTTCTCTCGCAGGCCTTCGTCATCAATCCTGAGGTGACCGTCGGCGACGCGATCAAGGCTGCCGAGAAGGATGCTGGCGCCCCGATCGAAGTGACCGGCATGGCCCGCCTTCTCCTCGGTGAAGGCATCGAGAAGGAAGAGAGCGACTTCGCCGCTGAAGTCGCTGCCGTCGCCAAGGGCTGATTTCAGTTACCCTTCTTCGAGGGAAAACATCGGGCATCGCGTGACAACGCGGTGCCCTTCGTGTATCCGGCACAGAATTGATCTCGGGAGCATTCATGTCAGCCAAGCCATTGTTCAAGCGCGTCCTCCTCAAGGCTTCGGGCGAAGCCCTCATGGGTAGCCAGGGATTCGGGATCGATGTGGCAGTGGCCGACCGGATCGCCGGAGACATCGCCGAAGCCCGCCGCATGGGCGTGGAAGTCGGCGTCGTTGTCGGTGGTGGCAACATCTTCCGTGGCGTGGCCGTGGCCTCCAAGGGTGGCGACCGCGTGACCGGTGACCACATGGGCATGCTGGCGACCGTCATCAACGCGCTGGCGCTTGCCACGTCGCTTCGCAAGCTCGACATCGACACCGTGGTTCTCTCGGCCATCGCCATGCCCGAGATCTGCGAAAGCTTCTCGCAGCGCGCAGCTCTGCATCATCTGGCTCAGGGCAGGGTGGTGATCTTCGCCGGTGGTACCGGCAACCCGTTCTTCACCACCGATTCTGCCGCTGCCCTGCGTGCAGCCGAAATTGGCGCACAGGCCATATTCAAGGGCACCCAGGTCGACGGCATCTACTCGGCCGACCCTAAGAAGGACCCCGCCGCAACCCGCTTCGACAGCCTGACCCATGATGAAGTCCTGCAGAAGGGCCTTGCCGTCATGGACGTCGCCGCCGTTGCACTCGCACGCGAAAACCATATTCCGATCATCGTCTTCTCGATCCACGAGAAGGGTGGTTTCGGCGAAATTCTGTCCGGCGCTGGCCGTATGACGATCGTTACCGACAACTGATTTCACATGAATGGCGGCGATCTGATGCCGCCGACTGACAGAGCAATGGGAGAACCATGATGACCGCAGGGGTTGATCTCAACGACATCAAGCGCCGCATGGACGGCGCGATCAACGCGTTCAAGAACGATATCGCATCGCTGCGCACCGGCCGGGCCTCCGCCAACGTACTGGATCCGGTCGTAGTCGAAGCCTATGGTTCGCGCGTGCCGCTGAACCAGGTCGCCAACGTGACGGTGCCGGAGCCGCGCATGCTCGGTGTTTCGATCTGGGACAAGTCCATGGTCGGCGCTGTGGACCGTGCGATCCGCGAAGCCAATCTCGGCCTCAATCCGATCGTGGATGGCCAGAACTTGCGTATTCCGCTGCCTGAACTCAACGAAGAGCGCCGCAAGTCGCTGGTCAAGGTGGCACACGACTACGCCGAAAAGGCCAAGGTCGCTATCCGCCACGTCCGCCGTGACGGTATGGACGGCCTGAAGAAGGCCGAAAAGGACGGCACGATTGGTCAGGATGACAGCCGCAGCCAGTCGGAGCGGGTGCAGAAGATGACCGACGAGACGATTGTCGATGTCGACCGCTTGCTCGCGGAGAAGGAAAAGGAAATCATGCAGGTTTAAGGCAGAGTCGTTTCGCTCGAGCACTCTTAACGCCGCCTGGATCCTCGCCAATGTCGACAGTTCAACATCGCATCGTTCCGCAGCATGTTGCGATCATCATGGATGGCAATGGTCGCTGGGCAAACGCCCGGGGGCTGCCCCGGACGTTTGGCCATCGCAAGGGTGTTGAGACTGTCCGCGAGACCGTGAAGGCTGCCGGAGAGGCAGGTGTTGGTTTTCTGACGCTTTTTGCATTCTCCTCGGAGAACTGGCGTCGTCCAGAGGCTGAGATCAACGAACTGTTCGGTCTGCTCAAGGCATTCATTCGCCGCGATCTCGCCGATCTGCATCGGGCCGGCATCCGTATCCGGATCATTGGCGATCGCGTCAACCTGCGTGACGATATCCGTTCGCTGCTCGTGGAAGCCGAAGAGACCACGACCAATAACACCCGCATGACGCTCGTGATCGCCTTCAATTATGGGTCACGTGACGAAATTGCGCGCGCCGCCGCGCGTCTGGCTGCCGACGTGCAGGCGGGCCGGCTTGAACCGTCGCAGATCGACGCAGGCAAACTCAACGACTGCCTGGATACTGCGGGCATCCCCGATCCCGATCTGGTGATCCGCACCAGCGGAGAGGAACGTCTGTCGAATTTCCTCCTGTGGCAGGCGGCCTATGCCGAATTGATGTTCGTGCCGGACTTCTGGCCGGACTTCACGCCGGCACTGTTTGATTCCGTGCTCGAGCGATATGCTGCCCGCGACCGTCGCTTCGGCGGCCTCTCGGCCAAAGCCGTGGCCGTCGGCTCATGACGCTTACGATGTCGCGAGAACTTCAGCTCAGAATCGTTTCCGCCATCGTCATGATCGCGGTGGTTCTCGCGGCAACCTGGTTTGGCGGACTGTCCTTCAAGCTGGTGGCTGCCGGCATTGGCCTGTTGATCTATTACGAATGGTCGACGATCACGCGGCTCGCGGAAAGCAATATCCGGGCGAATGCCTTCGGTTGGTTCTCGATGGCGGTGATCAGCCTCAACATGTTGTTCGGGCAGGCGGAATTTACCGTGCCGCTCTTTGCAGGCCTGGTGGTCACGGCGGCAATCCCGGCCTTTCTGCGCCGTGTGAACTGGTGGCAGCCGGGCGGACTGTTTTACGCGGGGCTGAGCACCATCTCGCTGTCGGCTATCCGCGGCGAAGATTCGCTCGGTTTCGTTGCGATGCTTTTCGTCTTCATCGTCGTATGGTCGACCGACATCCTTGCCTATTTTGTCGGACGGGCGATCGGCGGACCGAAGCTTGCGCCGAAGATCTCCCCCGGCAAGACGTGGTCTGGGGCAATCGGGGGCACGGTGGCCGGCGTCATCGGCGGCGTTCTGATCGCGATGGCACATTTCCAGGATGTCGGGCTTTGGGTTGCGGTCGTCGCCTTCGCCTTGTCGGTCGCGAGCCAGATTGGTGATCTCTTCGAATCATTCATCAAGCGCCGGTTCGGCGTGAAGGATTCGAGCCGCCTCATACCGGGGCATGGTGGGGTCATGGACCGAGTCGATGGCCTTGTATTTGCCTGTTTTGCCGCGTTCTTCTTGGCGATCGGCAGTTCTGCCGGCGGTGTCGGCACCGTCGTCTCGATGGGCGCCTTCCTCTTCGGTCTCTGAGGCGGATGGTGGGCCTCAGGTGACGGGTATAAATTCTCGCTGAAGCGAGTGCAGGAAACGGACAGATGGATCACATCAGCGCAGTCTTCGGCTTTCTCGGCGGATACATCCTGCCTTACATTCTCATTCTGTCACTGCTCGTCTTCATTCATGAGATGGGTCACTATCTGGCCGGGCGCTGGTCGGGAATACGCATTCTGGCGTTTTCCGTCGGGTTCGGTCCTGAGCTCGTAGGCTATACCGACAAGCACGGGACACGCTGGAAACTTTCCGCGGTTCCCTTGGGCGGTTACGTGCGGTTCTACGGGGATGCGGATGCTGCGAGCCGTCCGGACGGCTCTCTTGCAGAAGAGTTGACCGAGGAAGAGCGTGCCCAGACCCTAAACGGCGCCAAGCTCTGGAAGCGCGCCGTCACCGTCGCCGCGGGCCCTCTTGCAAACTTCCTGCTGGCCATTGTCATTTTCGCCGGCATGTTCGCCACCATGGGCAAGCCCGTATCGGATCCTGTCGTCGCCGACATCAAGGCCGGCAGTGCTGCGGAAGAGGCTGGCATCCAGCGCGGCGACGTCCTGCTCGCGCTTGACGGCCGCATGATCGAGACTTTCGACGATGTCGTCCGCTATATCACCATGCGCCCGGAGATCCCGGTGGAAGTGACGGTGAGGCGCGAGGGCCAGGAGATCGATTTCGCCCTGACCCCCAAGCGTGCCGTCACCAGCGATCGATTCGGCAATGAAATGGAAGTCGGCCAGATCGGTATCATCACCGACCAGCAGGCCGGCAATTTCCGGATCGTGGAGCTGTCCCCGCTTGAGGCCGTCCGGGAAGGCGTGCGCCAGACCGGGCACATCGTCACCGGGACCTTCGACTATATCGGCAACATGATTGCCGGACGCATGAATGCCGATCAGCTCGGCGGCCCGGTTCGCGTCGTTCAGGCCTCTGGTCAGATGGCGACGCTCGGCGTTATCGCTCTGTTAAATCTGGCCGCGGTTCTTTCCGTTTCGCTGGGGCTTTTGAACTTGTTCCCAGTTCCGGTCCTTGACGGCGGCCATCTCGTTCTCTACGCGATTGAGGCAGTGCGGGGGAAGCCGATGGGGCAGGGTGCACAGGAAATCGCGTTCCGGATCGGTATGGCGATGATCTTGTCTTTGATGGTCTTCGCCACTTGGAATGATATCAGCCGGTTGATTGGCTAGGCGGGAGCACGCAGGTCGCGAAAGGATTTGTTTACGCTGTTTCAAATTGATAGTGGCGATTGGGCCACGCGTTGAAATGAAGTAAACAGAAATTAACGCACGCACTTGCTTGTAGGGTAAAACCCGTTAAAACCACACACGGGCCGGAGTCGGGTGCCGACTACGGGGCAATGGAAGAAGGTAAAGTATACACATGAAGGCTGGTTCAAAGTTTTTGAACGCAGTATCGGCGGTCGCGCTGTCTGCTGGTGTCGTGTCTTCGGGCGCAGGTATTGCCGTTCTTGCATCGGCAATTGCTGCCGAAGCCGCAGTGGTTCAGCGTATCGACGTACGCGGAGCTCAGCGTGTTGGGCCTGAGGCTGTGCGCTCCAACCTTTCGATCCAGCCGGGTCGGACTTTCTCCAATGCCGACATCGATGAATCGGTCAAGCGCCTCTACGCGACCGGTTTCTTCTCCGATGTCCAGATCTCCGTTTCCGGCGGGACGCTGGTGGTGACGGTTGCTGAAAACCAGCTGATCAATCAGGTGGTCTTCAACGGCAACCGCAAGATCAAGGACGACAAGCTCCAGGGCATCGTTCAGACGCAGGGCCAGGGTCCTTACAGCGACAGCCTGATCAGCGCCGACATCCAGCGCATCCGCGAAGCCTATTCCGCCATCGGTCGTTCCGATGTCGAGGTGACGACGCAGGTCGTTCCGGTTGCCGAAGGTCGCGTAAACCTCGCCTTCGTCATCAACGAAGGTGAGCGCACCAAGATCAGCTCGATCAACTTCGTTGGCAACAACGCCTATTCCGACGGCCGTCTGGCCGCCGTCCTGCAGACCAAGGAATCGGGCATCCTGTCCTTCCTGACCCGCAAGGACGTCTACAACGAGGACAAGCTGCGCGCGGACGAAGAAGCGCTGCGCCAGTTCTACTACAACCACGGTTACGCCGACTTCCGCGTGATCTCGTCTGAAGCCGTCCTCAACGAGACCGGTAACGAATACACGATCAATATCACTGTTGACGAAGGTCAGCGCTACCGCTTCGGCGCCGTATCGGTCGAATCGACCGTTGATGGCATCGACGGTGCGGAGCTTGAGGGTCTTCTCGAGACCCGCGAGGGTCAGACCTACAGCGCCCGTGAGATCCAGAAGTCGATGGAAGCCATCTCCCGCCGCGTGTCGTCGGCCGGCTACCCCTTCGCTCGCGTCGTTCCGCGCGGTGACCGCAACTTTGAAACAAACACCATCGGCGTGACCTATCTGGTCGACCAGGGTGAGCGCGCTTACGTCGAGCGCATCGAAGTGCGTGGCAACACTCGTACTCGTGACTACGTCATCCGCCGCGAATTCGATATCTCCGAAGGCGACGCCTTCAACCAGGAGACCATCTCGCGCGCCAAGCGTCGCCTGGAAGCCCTTGGCTTCTTCTCTTCGGTCAACATCACGACCCAGGCTGGCAGCTCGCAGGACCGCGTTGTCGTGATTGTTGACGTGCAGGATCAGCCGACCGGTTCGTTCGGTATCGGTGCAGGCTACTCCGTCGGTGACGGTGGCCTGGTTCTCGAAGCCTCGGTTGAAGAAAAGAACTTCCTCGGCCGTGGTCAGTTCATCCGCGTTGCCGCCGGTGGTGGCTTCGACGAGACGCAGACCTACAACTTCTCCTTCACCGAGCCTTACTTCCTCGGTTATCGTCTGGCTGCCGGCTTTGACGTGTTCAAGAGCTCGACCAGCGCGAACTCCTACTATGATTACGAAGAGCAGGGCGGTACCGTTCGCGTCACTGCGCCGATCACCGAAGATCTGGCGACGACGCTGCGCTACACCTACAAGGAACTCGACTATATCAATGACGGTGCATTTGGGCCGGACGGCCTTGCTACCGGCACTGATAATCGTGTGGCAGCCCCCTACATCGATGCGATCACGGGCAGCACGTGGAAGCAGTCGATCCTCGGTCACTCGATCGTCTACAACACCGTTGACGACCGTCAGAACCCGCACGAAGGCATCTATGCGAGCTTTACGCATGAATATGCCGGTCTCGGTGGTGACTCCGAATACTACAAGGCTTTTGTCCGCGCTCGCGCCTTCTACACGCTGTCCGACGAGTTCGACATCGTCGGATCGCTCGCTGGTTCGGCCGGCCATGTCGTTGCCCTCGGTGACAACCTGAACGTCTTCGATCAGTTCAAGATCGGCGGCAAGGAAATCCGGGGCTTCGACAACAGCGGTATCGGCCCGCGCATCAATGGCGACTCGATCGGCGGCACGACCTACTTCACCGCCTCGGCTGAAGCGACGTTCCCGCTTCCGCTCGTGCCCCAGGACCTCGGTTTCCGTGGTGCGGTCTTCGCAGATGCCGGTACGCTCTACGGCAGCGATCTGCGCAACCAGCCGGGCGTCGTCGGTACCGACATGTCGCTCCGTGCGTCGGTTGGTGCAGGCGTGATCTGGAACTCGCCGTTCGGTGCGCTTCGTGTCGACTATGCGGTTCCGGTCGCCAAGGAAGACTTCGACGATACCCAGGAATTCCGTTTCAGCATGGCGAACCAGTTCTAAGACTGGCTGTCCAGAACTGCTGACAGGTTGACGTTCTGGAGCGTTTGCTGATGGACCATAATCATTTCTTTCCGCCCCATGCCGGGGTGACCCTGGCTGCGCTTGCAGCCCAGACGGGGGCGGAATTGCAGGACGAGAGCCAGGGCGGACGGATCGTAAGGTCCGTATCGCCGGTCTCAAGAGCGAAGGAAGGGGATGTCTGCTACATCCTTTCCCGCCGCAACAAGGAAGAACTGGTGACCTGCCAGGCGGCTGCAATCTTCTGCGAAAAGCCGCTTCTCTCCCTTATTCCACCCCATATTCCCGTTCTTCTCGCCAAGAGCGCTCAGACCGCTTTCGCTCTTGCAGGCGCAATCCTGCATCCGACGGCCTTAAAGCCCATCAGGATGACGACGGAGCCGGCTCGGATCTCACCGGCAGCCTATGTCGATCCGACAGCGAAGCTCGAAGATGGTGTCGAAGTCGAGGCCATGGCCGTGATCGGCGCTGATGTCGAAATCGGCAGTGGTACGCGGATCGGCCCGGGTGCGGTGATCGGTCCGGGTGTTCGGATCGGTCGCGACTGCGTGATTGCAGGTGGTGCGACAATCCAGGTCGCTCTCGTCGGCAACAATGTCATCATTCATAACGGTGCCCGCATCGGACAGGACGGTTTCGGTTACGCACCGGGTCCTCGCGGCATGCTGAAGATCGTCCAGATCGGTCGCGTGATCATCCAGGACCATGTCGAGATCGGCGCCAACACCACGATCGATCGCGGCACGATGGACGACACCGTGATCGGTGAGGGAACGAAGATCGATAACCTCGTTCAGATCGGCCATAACGTTCGTATCGGCCGCCACTGCGGCATCGTCAGCCAGGTCGGCATTGCCGGAAGTACGGTGATCGGTGATGGCGTGATGATTGGCGGTGCTGCCGGCATCAACGGCCATATCAAGATCGGCGATGGTGCTCAGATTGCCGCCATGAGCGGCGTTCTGGCCGAGGTGCCGCCCGGTGAGAAATACGGCGGCGTTCCAGCCCGCCCGTTGAAGGATTATCTGCGCGAGGTGGCCGATACGCTCAGCCGCTACGACAGCCGCGCCAAGGAAAAAGGAACCAGCAATGACTGAACTCGCGAAGAGCGAATTGGGTTCCGCTGATATCCTCGAGATCATGAAGCTTCTGCCCCACCGCTATCCCTTCCTGCTGGTGGACAAGATCATCGAGATTGACGGCGACAATTCCGCCATTGGCATCAAGAATGTCACGGCGAACGAACCGCATTTCACCGGACATTTCCCGGAAAGCCCGATCATGCCGGGCGTCCTTCTGATCGAAGGCATGGCCCAGACCGCCGGCGCCATCTGTGCTCGGCTTCAGGGCGAGGGCGGAAATCTCGTCTATTTCATGACGATCGATAACGCGCGTTTCCGCAAGCCGGTCGTTCCTGGCGATCGCGTTGAATTCCATGTCGTCAAGCAGAAGCAGCGCGGCAATATCTGGAAATTCCATTGCGACGCCAAGGTTGACGGAGCTCTGGTCGCCGAGGCCGACATTGGTGCCATGATCATGCGCAAGGATCAGAAATGAGCCAGATTGCCGCAAGCGCCGTCATCCATCCGATGGCCGTGGTCGAAGACGGCGCGGTGATCGGCGAGAATGTCCGGATCGGTCCGTTTTGCCGGGTGGGGTCGCGCGTGACGCTGAAAGACGGCGTCGAGCTCGTTTCGAACGCTGTTGTCACCGGTCTGACCGAAATCGGCGCCGGCACCAAGATCCACCCGATGGCCGTGATCGGCGGTGTCTCGCAAAGTCTGCACGAGGCGGGCGAAGATTCCACGCTGGTCGTCGGTGAAAACTGCACCATGCGTGAAGGTGTGACAATGAACTGCGGCACGGTCGGCGGTGGCGGTATCACCCGCGTCGGCGACAACTGCCTGTTCTTGGCCAATTCGCATGTCGCCCATGACTGCATTCTCGGCAATGACATCATCCTGTCGAACAACGTCATGCTGGCCGGCCATGTTCACGTCGGTGACAAAGCCATTCTCAGCGGTGGCTGCGCCGTGCACCAGTTCACTCGTATCGGCCGTCAGGCATTCATCGGTGGTTTGTCCGCCGTTGCCTACGATGTCATTCCCTATGGCATGCTGAACGGCAATCCCGGCATTCTCGGCGGCCTGAATGTGGTCGGCATGACCCGCGCCGGTATCGAGCGCTCGGTGATCCACCAGGTTCGTCGCGCCTTCAAACAGATCTTCGAAAGCGAAGGATCGGCCCGTACCAATGCGGCCGCCATTCGCGACGAGTATCTGGATTGCGCTCCGGTGATCGAAATCCTCGACTTCATCGCCGCCGAAAGCGATCGGGCACTGTCCTCGCCCAATCGCGGCAAGAACTGAGTGATGACGGCGGCCGCTCAACCGGACGGCCTGCCACGGACCGGTCGCCTGGCCATTATTGCCGGCAGTGGAAAGCTACCGCTTTTTCTTGCCGAAGCAGCACGGGCAGCCGGCGAAGATCCTTTCGTTCTCAGGCTGAAGAACGAGGCCGATGATATCTGGCAGGGCTTTGAAAACGCCGTCATCGGCGTCGGCGACATGGCCGGCCTGTCGGCTCTTTTTCGCCAGCACGACATTCGCCGGGTCGTCATGTCGGGTGCGGTCAAGCGCCGACCGGCTTTCGGCGAAATCCGGGTCAATCTGAAATCATTGCTGAAGCTGCCGAGGGCGTTGAAAACGCTGTTGGCCGGCGGCGACGATGCTGTGCTGCGCATGGTCATCTCGCTGATCGAAGCACAGGGCTGCGAAGTGCTGGGCGCCCACGAGATCCTGCCGGGATTGCTGGCGACGGTCGGACCGCTTGGTGCCGTATCTCCCGATGCTGATGACGAGCGTGACATTGAAAAGGCGGCAGAGGCCGCCGAAGCCCTGGGCCGGCTGGATGTAGGGCAGGGTGCTGTTGCCGTCGGCGGCCGCATCGTGGCGCTGGAGGGTGTCGAGGGCACCGACGCAATGCTTTCACGTGTCCAGGGTCTGCGCGCAGAGGGGCGAATTTCCAGGCGCCGCAAGGGCGTTCTGGTCAAACTCTGCAAGCCGCAGCAGGATCTGCGGGCCGATCTGCCGACCATCGGCGTCTCGACCGTCGAGAATGCCAAGGCCGCAGGGCTTGCCGGCATAGCGGTTGAAGCCGGCCGCGCGCTGGTTGTCGAGCGTGAGGCTATGATTGCGGCGGCAGATGCTGCCGGTCTGTTCGTCGTCGGTCTGGATCGTTCGCGCAAGGAGTAGGCAATATGTCGGACAAACCTTTGAAGATTGCCGTCATCGCCGGTGAGGTCTCCGGCGATCTCCTGGGTGCAGATCTGGTTGCGTATCTGAAGACGTTGCATTCAGGGCCGGTCGAACTCGTCGGCGTCGGTGGTGAGGCGCTTGAGGCTCAAGGATTGAAGTCGCTCTTCGACTTCTCCGAACTCTCGATCATGGGCATTACCCAGGTGCTGTCGAAGCTGCCCCGGCTGATCAAGCTGATCTCCTGGACAGCCGATGCGATTGTTGCGGCCAAGCCGGACTTGCTCCTGATCGTCGACAGTCCCGATTTCACCCATCGCGTGGCCAGGAAGGTTCGGCAGAAGCTGCCGGATCTGCCGGTCGTGAACTATGTCTGCCCCAGCGTCTGGGCGTGGAAGGAATATCGCGCCAAGGCGATGCTCGCCTATGTCGATGCTGTTCTCGCCGTTCTGCCCTTCGAGCCAGCGGTGATGCAGCGTCTCGGCGGTCCGGAGACCCATTTTGTCGGTCATCGGCTCGCAAGCAATGCCGACATTCTGAGGATACGGGAAGCACGCAAGGTGAGGGAAGTGAGAGCTGCGGGCGACAAGCGGACCATCCTTCTCCTGCCCGGTTCGCGCGGTGGCGAAATCACGCAGCTTCTGCCGGTATTTGGTGAAGCCATGCAGGAATTCGTCGCTCGCAATGGCGATACACGCTTCGTGCTCCCCACTGTGCCACGTCAGGAAGCACGTGTCCGGGAGATCACTCAGAGTTGGACATTGAGACCCGAGATCTTGCTCGGAGACGAAGCGAAGTGGCGCGCCTTCGAAGAAGCGGATGCCGCGATCGCCGCCTCAGGGACCGTGATCCTGGAACTGGCACTTGCGCATGTGCCCGTGGTCTCGACCTACAAGGGCGACTGGATCATCAGAATGCTTAGTCACCGCATCAAGATCTGGACCGGTGCGTTGCCGAACCTGATCGCCGACTACGCGGTCATTCCGGAATACTTCAACGATGTCTTGCGCCCTGCAAGCCTCGTCCGCTGGGCCGAGCGGCTGGCGACGCACACGCCGCAGCGCGCCTCGATGCTCGCGGGCTATGACGACGTCTGGCAAAGGCTGCAGACGGAAAGGCCGGCCGGTCAAGCCGGCGCGGCCGTGGTTCTGTCTGTGCTTCAAAAGCGCGGCAGGCTCTGACTCAAGCCCATCGCACAAAGGGATCGGCAAGGCTTTCCCAGGCAGAAGGCGTGAAGCTCTTTTCCGCCACCAGGCACGCATCGAGCTCGGCTTCGATCCTGCGCTGATCCATTGGATCGGCGCCGATGAAGACGAGTTCCTGTCGTCGGTCGCCCCATTCCTTATCCAGATAGGGCGCCATCGCGTCGAGGAAGCCAGGATCGTCCGGCCAGCGTGATTTCGGCACAGATGCCCACCAGAGCCCCATTTTCGTCGTGCGGACGAGTGGTCCTGCCTGGCTCATCTCGCCGACATGATGCGGTCGGGTGGCAAGCCAGAAGAAGCCCTTGGCACGAATGACGCCCGGCCAGGGACGATCGAGAAAGGCCCGGAAGCGTGTCGGATCGAATGGCGCTCGTGCCCGGTAGACAAAAGAGCGGATGCCGTACTCATCGGTTTCCGGAACATGATCGCGAAAGCCATGCAGTTCCTGGAACCACAGCGGATGCGTCTCCGCCTTGGCGAGATCAAACAGCCCGGTTCCGAGGATGTCCTTTGCCGCCACCTCGGCGAAATCGGTTTCGATCACCCGCGCATCGGCATTGAGACCTGCAATGATCTTGCGTGCCGCGTCGAGCTGATCCGGGGTCGCTGTGCCGACCTTGTTGAGGATGATGACATCGGCGAATTCGATCTGCTCGACAAGCAGATCGACCAGCGTCCGGTTGTCGTTTTCACCAGCCGTCTCGCCACGATCGGCAAGGAAGTCGCTGGAGGAATAGTCTCCGATCAGATTGGCGGCATCGACGACGGTCACCATTGTGTCGAGCTGCGCGATATCCGAGAGACTGCGGCCTTCCTCATCGCGGAAATCGAAGGTGGTGGCGATCGGCAAGGGCTCTGCAATGCCCGTCGCCTCGATCAGCAGATAGTCGAAGCGACCCTGCTCGGCGAGGCCGCGAACTTCGTTCAACAGGTCATCACGCAGCGTGCAACAGATGCAGCCATTGCTCATTTCGACCAGTTGTTCCTGCGTGCGTGACAGGGATGCATCACCGCCGCGCACGAGTGCCGAGTCGATGTTGACCTCGCTCATGTCGTTGACGATGACGGCTACGCGCAAGCCATCGCGGTTTGCGAGTACGTGATTGAGCAGCGTCGTTTTTCCGGCGCCGAGAAACCCGGAGAGAACGGTTACAGGTAGCTTTTTCATGAGGCTCCTAGTTAATGTAATAACATAACAAATGGTGATCTGAAAAAGGCGGAACCGAAGTCCCGCCTTTGTCGCCCGGGGGAGGGATGGGATTACTGAGACAAGCAGGTGCTGATCGACGTCGCCAGATTGCGCATCAGCTGGCCATACAGGGCAGGCCCCGCTTCCAGCGCACCACCTTCGGGATCGAGAACGCCGGACTTGGCTTCGGTTCCCTCCGTCACGACGCCGATCAGCTTGGGTTCAAACTGCGGCTCGGCGAAGACGCAGGCCGCTCCGAGCTCCTCGATCTTGGCGTGGATGGTGGACAGGCGTTCTGCACCCGGCATGGTCTCCGGGCTCACAGTCACCGAACCGGCAACGCGCACACCGTAGTGCTTCTCAAAATACTGATAGGCGTCGTGGAATACGATGAACGGCTTCTCGAGTACCGGCTTCAGCTGCGCGGCGATCTCTGTATCGAGAGCGTTGATCTCGGAATTGACGGCCGTCAGATTGGCCTCGTAGTTCGACTTGTTCGATGGGTCGACTTCAATAAGGCTCTTGGTGATCTCGGTGGCCATGGCTTTGGCGTTTGTCGGATCGAGCCAGAGATGCATGTCCATGCCGCCATGCGCGTGGTCGTCGTGCTCGTGTTCGTGACCAGCCTCGGCGGCTTCCTGTTCGTGTCCGTGATCATGCCCGTGACCGTGGTCATGATCATGGCCGGCCTCGGCGGCGGTTTCCTCATGGCCATGGTCATCATGCCCGTGGGCATGGCCTTCTTCCTCATTCGCGTCATGGTCATGGCCCTCGAATGCCCCGCCTTCACGGAACGGAAGCTTGGTGAGGCCGGGCGCATCTTCCAGTTCGACGACCTTGGCATTCTTTGGCAGCGCCTCAAGCGGCTTTTCAAGGAAGGCCTCAAGTCCGGGGCCAACCCAGAAGACCAAGTCAGCGTTCTCAAGTGCCCGCGCATTGGAAGGTTTAAGCGAGTAGGTATGCGGCGAAGCCGCACCCTCCACGATCAGAGACGGTTCACCGACACCCTTCATGATCGAGGCAACAAGCGAATGCACAGGCTTGATCGAGACGACGACATCCGGCGCTGCCGAGGCGAGCGTCGGAGACAGAAAGAGAAACGCCGTCGAGGCAGCCAGTCCGAGGCGATAGCGGGTCATGCACAGCTCCTGAGGATGGTTATGTAATAATATTACCCAAGTTGCGTTATGCTATAACGTGTGGCATAGGGAGAGGCAACATCAAAATCTTGAGATCTCCATGAATGCGATGAAATCACGGGAGGCCGCACCGCTGGTGTCCCTCACCGGCGCCGGTGTCTACCGAAACGGACGCTGGCTGGTCCGCGGGGTCGACTTTTCCGTCCGTCCCGGCGAGATCGTGACCCTGATCGGCCCGAATGGATCGGGTAAGTCGACGAGCGCCAAGATGGCGATCGGCGTGATCAAGGCAGACGAGGGCAGGGTGGAGTGCAAAGCGGGTCTCCGCGTCGGATACGTGCCGCAGCGCCTGAACGTTGACTGGACCATGCCGCTCACGGTTCGCCGTTTGATGACGCTGACCTCCCCTTTGTCGAATACGGAGGTGGAGGCGGCTCTCGAGGCTGTGGGCATCGCCCACCTCGCGGGTGCCGAGGTGCAACACCTCTCTGGCGGCGAATTCCAGCGTGCTCTGCTGGCGCGTGCCATGGCCCGCAAGCCCGATATCCTTGTTCTCGACGAGCCCGTCCAAGGTGTCGATTTCTCCGGCGAGATCGCTCTTTATGACCTGATTACTTCGATCCGCAATTCGACGGGCTGTGGTATCCTGCTGATCTCGCATGACCTGCATGTCGTCATGGCTGAAACCGATACGGTGATCTGTCTCAACGGCCATGTCTGCTGTCGCGGGACGCCGGCGGCCGTCAGCCAGAGCCCGGAATATATGCAGCTCTTCGGTGCCAAGGCTGCCCGGACGCTCGCCGTCTACAGCCACGACCATGACCATACCCATCTGCCGGACGGGCGCGTGCTGCATGCCGATGGCAGCGTCACTGATCATTGCCACCCGGATGATGGCCATCACGACCACCATGGCCACGATCACGATCATCACGGTCATGATCACCATCATGACTGCCATGATCATCACGATGGGCCGCCTGCCTTGGCGGCGGTGAAGGACCGGGAGCACGGCAATGCTTGATGATTTCTTCGTGCGCGCCATCCTCGCTGGCATCGGCCTCGCCCTGACGACGGGTCCACTCGGCTGCTTCGTGATCTGGCGGCGCATGGCCTATTTCGGCGACACCATGGCCCACTCCGCTCTGCTCGGCGTGGCTCTCTCGCTGTTCTTCTCGCTCAATTTGATGGTCAGCGTCTTCGTCGTTGCCTCGATGGTGTCGCTGATCCTGATCGTCCTGCAGAAGCGTCAGGGACTGTCGGCCGATGCCCTGCTCGGCATCCTAAGTCATGCAACGCTTGCCATCGGCCTCGTGATGGTGGCCTTCATGACCTGGGTGCGCTTCGACCTCATCGCCTTCCTGTTCGGTGACATTCTCGCGGTCACGCCGACCGATGTCGCCATCGTCTGGATCGGCGGCCTGTTTGTCGTCTGCGTCATTGCCTGGCTTTGGCGGCCGCTGCTTGCCGGCACCGTTAATGCAGAATTGGCCGAGGCCGAGGGCATGCAGCCCGAACGTGCCCGCCTGATCTTCATGTTGCTGATGGCGCTCGTCATTGCGATTGCCATGAAGATCGTCGGCATTCTGCTGATTACATCCCTGCTGATCATTCCGGCCGCCGCCGCACGGCGCTTCGCCTCGACACCGGAAATCATGGCGGTCCTCGCTTCGCTGATCGGTGCCATTGCTGTTGTCATGGGGCTCTTCGGCTCACTGACCTACGACACGCCGTCGGGACCGTCGATCGTCGTTGCAGCACTTCTTCTCTTCCTCGTCAGCCTTCTGCCGCGTCCTGGCAGCAAGGCTCGCGACCTCAGCACGAGGGCATGACATGACCAAGACCGATCTCACCCGCAATCAGTCGCTCGTCTTCGATGCGCTCATGCAGTCCGACGGGCCGCTTTCGGCCTATACCTTGCTCGACAAGTTGCGCGAACACGGCTTTCGCGCGCCCCTGCAGGTCTATCGCGCGCTCGACAAGCTGGTCGAGTTCGGCATGGTCCATCGCCTCGAAAGCCTGAACGCCTTTGTCGCCTGCGCCCATCCGCATGAGGGCTGCACGGGCCATGGCACCGTCGCCTTCATGATCTGCAACAAGTGCGGTCATGTGACGGAATTCCACGACCACGAGATCGATCACCGCCTGGAAACGATCACCCGTGGGCGCAGCTTCAAGCCTGAAAAGACGACGATTGAAATCAGAGGGTTTTGTGCTGAGTGCACGGAGATCGCGGCTTAGGCTTTGTCAGAGCGGATGCAGATCCCGTGCAAAGCGGCGCCAGTTGCGCACGTAGTTTTCGGCTGACAGCCGAAGTCCCGCAATAGCAGCGGCGTCAAGCTCTCTGATCGCCCGTGCTGGGGAGCCGACAATCAGTGAATTGTCCGGGAAGCTCTTGCACTCGGTAATCAGGGCGTTCGCGCCAACGAGGCAGTTATCGCCGATGCGCGCTCCATTGAGGACAGTTGCTCCCATGCCGACAAGCGAATTGTTGCCGATGGTGCAGCCGTGAATGATGGCGTGGTGGCCAATGGTGCAGCCTTCGCCAATCGTGACACCCTTGCCGGGGTCGGTATGCACCATGACACCATCCTGGATATTGGTGCCTGCACCGATCACGATAGGATCATTGTCGCCACGAAGAACCGCCCCGAACCAGATGCCGACATCCTCTCCCAGACGCACGTCACCGATCACCTGGGCATCGGGTGCCAGCCAGAACCGGTCAGCTGCGGGAAGGACGGGAGCCTTGTCCCCGAGGCGATAGAGCGGCATCTCAGGCGCCTTTCCGTCAACGCAGCCTTAGAATGACGGGGAACCGGCCGGACTGTGCCGAGACATGCAGATGGATGTTGGCCTCCGGCTGCGAATAGCGCCAGGCGCGCGCGCCGTGGCTGAGCAGCAAACCGATCAGATCCTTGGTCTTTGAGCGCTTTTCGCGCAAGCCGAGATCGGCCAGACGATAAGCAGCCTCGTGGAGAGGATGCAGGACGCTGCTCGCGGACGCGAGGCCGCCATTGTCCTGATCCTCGACCAAGCCGTAGTGGAAGTCTTTCGATGCCATTTCATGATCCTCGTAAACAATACAAATCGAGGGTTTTGGGCGATCGTCTTACTGGGCGGCGGCCCAGCAACCGATTCCCTTCTTCTTGAGCGCCTTGCAGGCGTTGACTGCATCCTTCTGTTCGTCAAAGCCACCAAAGCGTGCCCGGAAGATCTGCTTCGAGCCGTCGCCGTAAGCGACTGTGAAGGGGGTGGCGGAACGCAATACCTTTCCGCCTTTCGCCTGCGCGTCACGCAGGAGATCCATGGCCAGTTCCTGATCCGGCGACGTGCCGATCTGCACGACCCAACCGCCGGACGGAGCAGTCGATGCGGTCGTCATGGCGTCGACGTCGGGGGGCGTGGTGGCAGCCGTTGCGACCGACTGCGCCGCGGTTGCCGGTGCAGCTGCCGCACCCTCATTGGGCAGATAGGCCGGGGCAGGCTGCGGTACAGGGACGGGGGGCGCCGACGCCGACGGTGCGGCAGGCATGGTGTTCAGAGCAGCACTTGCCGCATTGCCGGCCGGCGCCGCAGCATAGGCCTGGGCAACACCGGTGTAGCGTACGTCAGGCATGGGGCCGGTCTGCGGCAGTTGCGGCAGGCCACCGGCCGCCCGAGCAGCGGACCCTGAAGGCGCAACCGAGGTGTTGTTCTTGGCGATCAGGTTGCTGCCGCCACGGGTGCTTGTGGCGGCCGGCAGATAACGCTGAACCAGGCTGGTCATCTGCGCATTGCGCCGTGCACCGGATGTTGCACCCAGCACAACTGCGACGATGGAGCGACCACCGAGTTCAGCCGAAGTCGCGAGATTGTAGCCGGCAGCCCGGGTGAAACCGGTTTTGATGCCGTCGACGCCGCGGACCTGGCCCAGCAGTCGGTTGTGGTTTCCGATCGTCTGCTTGCCGAACTTGAAGCTGCGGGTGGAGAAGTAGCCGTAATACTGCGGAAAGTGCTGGCGCAGCGCGACGCTGAGCCGGGCCTGATCGCGAGCAGTGGTCATCTGAGCCGTGTTCGGCAGGCCATGGGCGTTGCGGTAGGTTGTCTTCGTCATGCCGAGGCTCCGGGCCTTGGCGGTCATCATCTGGGCGAAACGCTGCTCGGAACCACCGAGATACTCCGCAAGGGCGGTCGCAACGTCATTGGCTGAACGCGTAACGAGCGAGAGAATCGCCTGCTCGACGGTGACGCTGCGGCCGGTGCCAACGCCGAGCTTTGACGGCGGCTCCTTGGCGGCATTGGCAGAGAACGGAACTTTGCTGTTCAGCGAAACACGGCCAGCCTCCAGCGCCTCAAAGACCATATAGAGAGTCATCATCTTGGTCAGCGAAGCCGGATAGCGCAGGCTGTCGGCATTCTCGCTATAGAGAACCTTGCCCGTCTTGGCGTCGATGACGATGCCGGCATATTTAGGATTTGCCTGTGCAGTGCTGACGGCAGCGACCGTCGCCACGAAGACCGCAAACGCCGCGAGGAAAAGCCGACGCACTGCGGCTGCGAAGTTGGAGCTTCCGAAAACTTTATGCACCACGATACTCTTTGAATCTCACCATTGACGACCGGACGCTCTTCCCCCAATCGCGACCATCTCCCGTGGACCCTACGGAATTAGCCTTACCAAGAGGTTTATGATGAACGGTCGGTTGACGCTTTGGATTGATTTTTAAGCGTCGTGGTTGCGGTTGCGGGGCCCGAACGCCCCGCAACATAGGCCCGAACCGCCGCGTCTATTGATTGCCAATCGTCGAGCATTCGGCTTGAGAATCGATAGAGAACCGTAAGATCCTCTCCAACATGGATGTCGCGCTGGCAATCGCTGCTGGTGGCTTTCTCGGCGACTGAAGGAAGGAGGCAGCGGATCGCATAGGCGGTTCCGTCGGGAGCCGTGGCTGTCAGCAAGCTTTCTCCCTCGTAACCCGTTCCCGCCCTGAAGACGTGGCTCTGCAGTCCGGCGGGCCCCTCGCTGGTCTGTGGCTCGAGGAGGCTCCTGTAGATCGGCTCGACGCGTCCGGACATGTCTCTCGACATCGTGCTTTGCGAGATCTGCAGGAAGACAAGAGGCTGTGATAGCGCAAGGTCGTCGAAACGGCGTCGTTCTTTGGCTGAATAGCCGGTCATCTCGGGCCAGAGCAGATACAGGTCTATCCGTTCGGCCAGGCCGCTGCGGCGCTGATGCTCGAAGCGGATGGCGTTTGCGGGAAAGGCGAGCCGATCTCGGCCAATCGTGATGTCGACGATCTCGGTGCTTTCGCTGTGGCCTGCGAGCGAGAGCCGCGCACCGTAAGCACTGCCAAACCAGCTGATGGCAATCGAGGCTGCCGCCAAGGCCAAGATGGTGATTGTCGCGATGACCAGAAAGCGCGTCGAAATGAGCGGTGAACGCTCTTCATCCGCCTGCAGACCGTTATCGTCGCCTCGCATCTCGCCCTGATCCTCTCGGTGCGGCCTTCTTGGAATGCGCCCGCGAGATCAGACTTCGGTGAACGTGGTTAAATTCTGGTTAAGGTCGGGTGTCGGCGATGGGGCAAAAAGAGAGCCGGTCCCGGTTGGACGGGACCGGCTCATTGGCTCCGGTCGGGGGACGGGTAGGCGGGGACAGACCGGGCCAGAAGGCGGCGGCAACGTGATTATTGCGAAACGCTGCCGACGAAGCTCGCGCGACCATCCTGGAGCTTGACCCAGCGGGCTGGATGGCTCGAAGACTGGCGCTTCAGATAGGTGTATTCGGTCTCAGACCACAGCAGCACCTTGTTGCGCATGTTGTCGAGAATGAAGTCGCCGTGGTCGGTCCGGACGGTCAGTACGGCATGACCTTCGCCATTCGGCTGCAGGACCACGGTCATCAGAAGGTCGGCGGGGTCGAGGCCGCGATCAACCAGCATCTTGCGCTTGAGGAGTGCAAAGTCTTCGCAGTCGCCGACGCTGCGGGGGTAGGTCCAGCGTTCTTCGACACCATAGATCTCGAGATCGGTTAGCGGCGTGACCGAGCTGTTGACGGTGTAATTGACGTCAAGGATGGTTTTCCAGAGCTGCTCTGTCAGCATCATCGGTCCGCTATCCGTCTGGCTGCCCGAGCATTCGCCCTGATAGGTCTGACAGAATTCGTAATGCCCGATCGGCGGATTGGCTTTGCCAACGACCTGCATGTTGGCCGGCATGGCCGACACTTGAAAGGCCAGTGCGCCAGCGATGGCGGCGGCCAGAGTTCCAATACCCAGATTTTTCTTTGTTGTCATTGGTTGTCTCCCGGTAATGGAGATAGCAATGACAGAGATATTTTGATGGCCCGCGAATATTAGTGGTAAGATATAAGCTTAAATCTATGAAAAAGAGAATCTATATTGAGAGTTATTCGAATTATATTTGAATAGAATTCATGACAAGTTTGATGAAAATTTGATCGGTATTCTACCTTTTGATGTGGCTTGGGCCGTTGCGAAGGTAAAAAAGCTAGAAAATACAGTGAGCTAATTGGGGGGTGTCATTTCAGGTCGGAGGTTGCGATCCTGGATTCTGGGCCGACGAGTGTGGCGTTGCTGACGGTTCCGGATGTCGAAACTTGGTTCGATCATCCACCTTGAGCGCCGTCTCAAGGCCATTTTCGAGCCTGAATTTTTTGAAAAAAAACTGTGCCGGTCTGAGACGATTTTCGTCTCGCGATAGAAAAAGGCGCCTTGCGGGGTCCGCAGGCGCCTTGTCGGGGGAGGAATTCTTAGCCCCTCAGAGGAATTCCGTGAGTGCTTCCTTGGACTGCAGTGTCAGGAACTCGACGGCGACGCCTTCCATGAAATGGCGAACCACCCGTCCGCGCATGTTGCCGAGGCGAACGGCCGAGCCGATCGGCGGACGAATGTCGATATCGACGGCCGCACCCGAAAGGGACAGGTCCATGAGGCGGCACGGATAGGTCTTGCCGTCTTCGAGCGTGAGTTCTGTTCTCGTCTGGCGCGGCGTCAAACGATCGTGACGACGGTCTTCCGGCAGTCCAAGCTCATGTTTATTGGCGATCCAGGTCAGCTGGGCCGCAAGCTTTTCACGCTTTCGAACGGTGGCGTTGATGGAGATGACGAAACCGTCATCGGTCAACTTGATCACGGTGCCTTCGATGCGCCCGAGATGATCGATATATGCGATCACACGTTCGCCCGGACGCGGCATGCCGGCACACGCGAAGCGCACGTCGCCTGGCGACATGTCGATAACCTTGCAGACATACTCCTCATAGCTGGCAAGCATGAGACGACCCTGCAGGCTGACGGCGACGCGCTGAAAGGCGCGTTGCTGTCCCGGCGAAGCGATCGTGTTCGTATGGCTTGCCTGCGTTGAGTACATCTCGGAGATTCTGTCTGTTTCTCTATGGCTCGACATTAGGGGGCGAGCCGTTAATATAGTGTTTGCTTTTGGGTGCGCTTTTTCCAGACGGAACGATATCGCCGCAGGATTAAGGTTAAGGAAGGCTTTCGGTTGTGGCCCTCGCTTGCTCATGGCATGAGGGTTCTACCAAACGCGAAGGGCTTCCTTCGGCACCAACTCCAGTCGGCGCGACGATCCGCCTAGCGCCAGCAAGGCCACTCGGTTTCCGGGCGGCCTTTTTTTTATCCGCGGCCTGCATTACCTGATGGTTTCGCAACAGAAGGAATTGCAGATGCAGGATGAGACAGGATCTCGAGGCGAGGAGCGCCGGGATAACGACGGCCTTGTGCCCGAGATCGGCGCGCGATCCGAAGAGAACCCGCCCATCTTCAACCTGCCGACCGGCATCCTTGTGGCGCTTGCCCTGATCTGCGGCATCTATGCGATCCAGCAATTCCTGCTGTCGCCGGCACTCAATCAGTGGGTCGCCGTCGAATTCGGTTTTTCGCCAATCCGCTATCTCTATCCGCTCGATGAACAGTCGCTGGCGTGGCTTTGGACGCCGGTGAGTTATTCGTTGCTGCACGGCAGCTTCGAGCATCTCGCCTTCAACAGTCTTTGGCTTGCCGCATTCGGGACACCCGTTTGTCGCCGCATCGGTGAGGTCAGATTTCTCCTGTTCTGGGTGGTGTCATCAGTGGCTGCCGCCGCATTGCATGCATTCGTCAACTGGGGAGAGCCATCCTTGATGGTCGGCGCGTCCGGGGTGATTTCTGCTCTGATGGGTGCCGCCTGCCGATTCGCTTTCGGCGAACGGCAGCGCAGCCTGGCTCGATTGTCCGGATGGCAGCCTCCCTTGCTGTCGGTGGGGCAGGCCCTGGCTGACCGTACCGTCCGCGTCTTCATCATCGTCTGGTTTCTTGGCAATATTGCCATCGCCTTTGGCGTTCCGATGCTCGGGGGTGGTTCCGCGTCGATTGCTTGGGATGCACATATCGGCGGCTTCCTGCTCGGCTTCTTCGGATTTGCAGCCTTCGATCCCTACACGGGCCGTCACACAAGGGCGTGATGCCGGACTTATTGCATTCTCCTTGAATAAAGGGCACCCTTCGTCCTGGCGGTCCAAGGAGGATTGGGCCGCCGCGCGAGTGTTCTATGCGAGGAGGAACTCATGCCTGCATCAGCCAGAAGCATACTCGAACAGAAGGGCCGCGATGTCATCACCATCAGCCCGAGCATCAGCTTGGGCGAGGCGGCCCGGGTGCTGGAAGAACACAAGATCGGTGCCGTCGTCGTCGTCGGCATGGAAAGCCGCATCGTCGGCATCTTCACCGAACGTGACGTGGTTCGTGCGATCGGGACAGGCGGTAAAGATGCCTTCGACCAGCCGGTCTCGGCCTTCATGACCGCAAATGTCTATCGTTGCCGTGAAGAGACCGGCGTCAACGAATTGATGGAGATGATGTCCAGCCGGCGTTTCCGCCACGTGCCCGTCGAGGATAACGGCAAGCTTTCAGGTATCATTTCGATCGGTGACGTGGTGAAGTCGCGCATCCGCGAGATCGAGCAGGAAGCCGAACACATCAAGGCCTATATCGCCGGCTGATTCTCAGATTGTGCGAAGGCCCGTCAGAAGGTGCGGCAGACACTGCGCCTAGCGGAGAACTGCTTCCTGCATGCGGCGGATTTCCGTCACGCGGGCCTTCGCTTCCTCATAGCCGCGATCGATCGCCTCGCCGGCCCGATGAAACTCGGAAAGGCCGATGTCGTTCAGACGCGGATGCAGGGCGAGGTCCGGCGGGTCTCCGGCGAGGCGCGCCCGGGAAATGCGGTCCTGAATGATGTTGAAGGCCTGCACCATCACGCCGGTCAGGCCGACCTTGTTTGGTGCCCTGGCTGTTTCTGCGCTCGCCTTGTCCGGCGTTGAAGCCTTGTGCTTGACGACAGCGGACCGTCCGAACACGTCGTAATGCAGATTGACCGCCATCACCAGCGGCTGCTCATAAGCCCTGCAGACGGACACCGGCACCGGATTGACAAGCGCGCCGTCGATCAGCGTTCGATTGTTGCAATGAATGGGTTCGAAAATGCCGGGCAGGGCGTAAGATGCCCGAAGCGCCGTGATCAGGCTGCCGCCGTCGATCCAGACTTCGTGGCCGCTGTTGAGCTCCGATGCGACCGCAACGAAGGGCTTCGGCAAATCCTCGACATTCAGGCCCTCGAGATGCTCCTGCATTCGCTTGGTCAGGCGCATGCCGCCGAGAAGCCCGCCGCCTCCGATGGTCAGGTCGAGCAGCGAGGCAATCCGGCGCATGGTCAGCGACCGGGCGAAGGCTTCCAGTTCGTCGAGTTTGCCAGCGAGGTAACAGCCGCCGACCAGGGCGCCGATCGAGGTGCCCGCGATCATGCCGACTTCGATGCCTTCCTCGTCGAGCGCTCTCAAGACGCCGATATGCGCCCAGCCGCGAGCCGCACCGCCGCCAAGGGCAAGCGCCACTTTAGCCTTTGCGCGTACCTCGGGAACGATCGGACCAGCCGGCGGCGTGCCGACGTCCTTGGACGGTTGCGAGACATTCGCACCGCCGTTCGAAATCATGCTCCAGTTCAGCATCTCCGCTACCCCATAAGCTGAACACTCAGGGCTCCATTAGGACATCGTCTGCTTACGATTTCGTTATGCAGACGCCAGAGGTCAATGGCCGTAGACGTTATCCGGATCGAAGTGCCGGTGGTCGTCGGCAATCTTGAGAGACGGCTCGCCGTCAACGAGCTGGGCGGTCCGATAAAAGCAGGAGCGGCGTCCGGTATGGCAGGTCGCATCATGACCGGCGACCTCGACCTTCAGCCAGATCGCGTCCTGGTCGCAGTCGACCTTGATTTCCTTGACCGTCTGAAGGTTGCCGGAGCTCTCGCCCTTTTTCCAGATCTTGGCCCTGGAGCGGCTGTAATAGTGACCGATCCCGGTTTCGAGCGTCAGCGCGATGGCTTCGGCGTTCATATGCGCCACCATCAACAGCTCGCCGTCACGCGCATCGGTGACGACGGCGGTCACAAGCCCATGGTCATCGAACTTGGGGGTGAAGGCGAGACCTTCCTCGAGGATCTTCTTGTCTGCCGAGGGGGCGTCGAACACAAAAGCGGACATGGGCACTCGCAGTCTTAGCGGCTCCGAACCATGGACATGAAGCGGGCCTGTTCGGCCGCATTGTCCTTGAAGGCGCCGGTGAAGGTTGTGGTGAGCGTCGTGGAACCCGTCTTCTGGATCCCGCGCATGGCCATGCACATATGCTCGGCCTCGAGGAATACCGCAACCCCGCGTGGCAGCAGGTTCTCGTCAATCGCCTGGGCAATCTGTGCGGTCATGTTTTCCTGCGTCTGCAGGCGCTTGGCAAACACATCGACGACGCGCGCAATCTTCGACAGGCCGAGTACGCGGCCGTTGGGGAGATAGGCGACATGCGCCTTGCCCATCACTGGCAGCATGTGGTGTTCGCAATGCGAAAAGAACGAGATATCCCGGACGAGCACCATGTCGTCATAGCCACCGACTTCCTCGAAGGTCCGACCGAGCACGTCCTCGATGTCAGCGCTGTAGCCGGAAAACAGCTCTTCATAGGCCTTTGCCACGCGTGCCGGCGTATCGAGCAGGCCCTCGCGTTCCGGGTCGTCACCTGCCCAGAGCAAAAGCGTGCGCACGGCCTGTTCGGCCTCTTCGCGCGTCGGCCGCGGGGCTTCGACGGACAGTTTCTTGACGATGGCATCCATGGCCTTGGTCTCCCGGTCCCGCGTGAGGCGAGCCGCTGGTTTGGCTTTGCCGGATTGTAAAGGCGTAATGCGGCTCATAATGCAAGTCCGTTATCGGTGTTTCAGCCGAGAAGATCGTTTCGTCCGTGGCCAGCCTGCGTTTGTCCTGCCTCTGTCAGTCCGATATAGTGTCCTGCGAGAACGACGAAAAGACGGCCGCTGCGACATGATGAAGGCTGCATTGCCAGAACTCCTTCCTATATACGGGAGAGGCGCTGAACCGGATTGACCATGGACGACATCTACAACACCAAGATCCTCGAATTTGCCGGAAACATCGGCCGCATTGGCGTGCTCGCCGAAGCGGATGCCGTTTCGGAAAAGCATTCCAAGCTCTGTGGCTCCAAGGTTCGCGTCTATCTTATGGTTCGCGACGGCGTGGTGACCGATTTCACCCATGAGGTGAAGGCCTGCGCATTGGGTCAGGCCTCGTCGGGAATCATGGCCCGCCATGTGGTCGGGGCGACATCGGCCGAACTGCGGCAGGCACGACTGGACATGCTGGCCATGTTGAAGGAAGACGGAGAGGGACCCTCGGGTCGCTTCGAGGACATGCGCTTCCTGAAGCCCGTAAAGGACTACAAGGCACGCCACGCCTCCACGATGCTCACTTTTGACGCAGTCGTCGACTGTCTGGACCGTCTCGAATCCCCGGCTGCGGCCGCCGAGGCCAGCTAACATGTGCAACAGCCCCGATTGCGGTCACCAGCCGGCGGGCGGTGGACTGAAGAGCCGCAATTGGCAGGGGCCGTTCCGCAAGACCCCGGGCCGGCTGCTCGGCATGGGCTTGATCCGCGTATACCAGCTGACCTTGTCCAGCATTGTCGGAAGCTCCTGTCGCCACATGCCAACCTGTTCCGAATATGGCTACGAGGCTGTCGCGCGCCATGGTCTCTGGCACGGCGGATGGCTGACCTTGTTTCGCGTCGTTCGCTGCGGTCCCGGCGGCACCTGGGGGCCGGATCCCGTGCCCGAGGTTTTGACTCAGCGTTTCACCTGGTACGCGCCCTGGCGGCTTTGGACCTTCGGTCGCAAGCACGCGACCTGATTCGTATTCAAGGCGGCCGGACGACGCCCTGAGATTGATACACCGAATCGCTCGGGAGATGACGCATGCCCATGCCACTCGAATATCGCCAGGCCTCCGCCGACTTCGATGCCTTCATGAAGGATCTGGTCACGACCTCGATGCTCACATCGTCGCATCAGGCCTATACGATGTTGCAGGCTGTGCTGCAGGTCTTCCGGCGGCGGCTGACCTTTGCCGAGGCCATATCCTTCGCAAATGTGCTGCCGCCCGTCTTGCGCGCCATCTTCGTCAGCGATTGGGATGTCGAATCTCCAAGGGTGCCCTTTGCTCAAAGGGATGCGTTGATGAAGGAAGTCCGCGCCTTCCGCCACGAACACAATCTGTCGACCGAAACCGCGATCGAAGAAGTAACTTCAACGATCAGGCGACATGTCGATCCTGCTGCCTTCGACCGGGTCATGAAGACCTTGTCCGACGAAGCCCGCGGCTTCTGGTCGATGGGATCGGTCTAGCAAGATCCTTTACTCATCAGCACTTTCAGCCTATCAAGCGCCGGTTCGTGGCGAGGTTTTAACCCCGCAATTTTCACCACCCGCATTCGTTGGCGGGACTGGATCAGGAGACGTTTATGTCCGCTTCCGTATCTCTCACTTTCCCCGATGGCTCTATCCGCGAATACGCAGCCGGCACGACCGGCGCTGAGGTCGCTGAGTCCATTTCCAAGTCGCTGGCAAAGAAGGCCGTCGCCATTGCGCTCGACGGCACCCTGCGCGACCTCTCGGACCCGATCGTTGATGGCAAGATCGAGATCGTCACCCGCACCGATCCGCGGGCACTGGAACTCATTCGCCATGACGCTGCCCATGTGATGGCCGAGGCCGTGCAGGAGCTCTGGCCCGGTACGCAGGTGACCATCGGGCCGGTGATCGAGAACGGCTTCTACTACGACTTCGCCAAGGCTGAGCCCTTTACGCCCGAGGATCTGCCGAAGATCGAAAAGCGGATGAAGGAGATCATCCAGCGCAACAAGCCATTCACCAAGGAAATCTGGCCGCGCAACAAGGCCAAGGAAGTCTTTGCCTCCAAGGGCGAAAACTACAAGGTCGAGCTGGTCGATGCGATCCCGGAAGACCAGGATCTGAAGATCTACTATCAGGGCGACTGGTTCGATCTCTGCCGTGGGCCGCATATGGCGTCCACCGGGCAGATCGGTATGGCCTTCAAGCTGATGAAGGTCGCCGGAGCCTATTGGCGCGGTGACAGCAACAACGCCATGCTGAGCCGCATCTACGGAACGGCCTTTGCCGAACAGGAGCAGTTGGACAACTATCTGCATATCCTGGCCGAAGCCGAAAAGCGCGACCACCGCAAGCTTGGCCGTGAAATGGATCTCTTCCATTTCCAGGAAGAAGGCCCCGGCGTGGTCTTCTGGCACGGCAAGGGCTGGCGCATGTTCCAGACGCTGACCTCCTACATGCGCCGTCGACTCGATGGGACCTACCAGGAAGTCAACGCGCCGCAGATCCTCGACAAGTCGCTCTGGGAGACCTCGGGTCACTGGGGCTGGTACCAGGAGAACATGTTTGCCGTGAAGTCGGCGCATGCTTTCATGCATCCGGATGACGAGGAAGCCGACCAGAAGGTCTTCGCCCTGAAGCCGATGAACTGCCCGGGTCACGTGCAGATCTTCAAGCATGGCCTCAAATCCTATCGCGAGCTTCCCGTCCGCCTCGCCGAGTTCGGCACGGTTCATCGCTACGAAGCCTCCGGCGCGCTGCATGGCCTTATGCGCGTCCGCGGCTTTACCCAGGACGACGCCCACGTCTTCTGCACGGAAGAGCAGATGGCGGCCGAATGCCTGCGCATCAACGATCTCATCCTGTCGGTCTACGAGGACTTCGGGTTCAACGAGATCGTCGTGAAGCTCTCGACCCGTCCGGAAAAGCGCGTCGGTTCGGACGACCTCTGGGATCGCGCCGAAAGCGTGATGATGGACGTCCTGAAGCAGATCGAAGAACAGTCCGGCGGCCGCATCAAGACCGGCATCCTGCCGGGCGAGGGCGCCTTCTACGGTCCGAAGTTCGAATACACTTTGCGCGATGCCATCGGTCGTGAATGGCAGTGCGGCACGACTCAGGTGGACTTCAACCTGCCGGAACGCTTCGGTGCCTTCTACATCGACCAGAACTCGGAAAAGGTTCAGCCGGTCATGATCCACCGCGCCATCTGCGGCTCGATGGAGCGTTTCCTCGGCATCCTGATCGAGAACTTTGCCGGCCACATGCCGCTGTGGTTCGCGCCGTTGCAGGTCGTCGTTGCGACAATCACCTCGGATGCCGACGACTACGGTCGTGAAGTGGCCGAGCAGCTCCGCGACGCGGGCCTGCAGGTCGAGACCGACTTCCGCAACGAGAAGATCAACTACAAGGTCCGCGAGCACTCCGTCACCAAGGTGCCGGTGATCATCGTATGCGGCAAGCGCGAGGCGGAAGAAAAGACCGTCAACATTCGCCGCCTCGGTTCGCAGGACCAGGTGTCTATGCCGCTGACTGAGGCTGTAGCTGTGCTGGCAGGCGAAGCGACCCCGCCGGACGTCAAGCGCAAGCTGGCGAACCGCAAGGTCTGACTAGGATCGACCGTCTGACAGTGTGTTGCCGCACTGTCAGACGGCTGTCATCGAAACGGCATATGACGGTCCGATGACCTTCCGTATCACCGGAGCCTTCCCGTGAAGTTCAAAGAACTCTCTTATGCCAACGAGCGCGACCCTAAGCTCAAGCGCTGGTTCATCCGCTCGATCGAAGGGCTTTCCGGTCGCGACCGCTTTACCCGGCTCTATGAAATCTGGCGCAACGATATCGTCGGCAAGACCGATCGCGTCTTCGGCAAGATGCTCGACCTGATCAATGTCGACCTGAAGATCGAAGGCAACTGGCCGCCGGCGAACATTCCCGAAGGGCCTATTGTCATCGTTGCCAACCATCCCTTCGGCATCGGAGATGGCATCGCTGTCCTCGCGCTGGCTGAACAGCTCGGCCGTCCGTTCCGTGTGCTGATCAATAACGAACTTCTGAAGGTGCCGGAAATGGCGCCTTACTCGTTGCCCGTCTCGTTCGAGGAAACCAAGGAAGCACTTGCCATCAACATGCAGACCCGGCACGAAGCGCTGCGTCTGTTAAGGGAAGGCGTGACGGTCGTGATTTTCCCGGCAGGCGGCGTCGCGACCGCCAAGAAAGGTTTCGGGCGCGCCGAGGACCTTCCCTGGAAGATGTTTCCGGCCAAGCTCATCCAGGCTGCGAAAGCCAACGTCGTGCCGGTTTTCTTCGAAGGCCAGAACGGGCGTCTCTTTCATCTCGCCAGCAAGATCTCACTGACGTTGCGCGTGTCGCTGCTGATCCGCGAGTTCCGCCGTCTGTCCGGTTCGACGATCCGAGCACGTGTCGGGGTGATGATTCCGTGGGAAGAGCTGAGCACGCATGCGGACCGCAAGGATCTCTTGGCAAGGCTTTTCGGCGCGGTTTTCAGCATGGCGCCCGTCGAACGAAGCAAGTTTCGCCGCGTCGCTTGAGGCGTCAGGGCTGGTCGAGCATCAGCTCGACATCCAGGTTGACCCCGGCCTTCACCTCGAAATCCCGCTGGAAGAGCTTGTCCTTGTTGCGGGCAACCGCCGTGTACTGGCCCTCAGCCAGCACCATCACCGGGAAGGCGCTGACGCTTTCCGCCACGATGTCACCGCCTGACGTCAGGACGGACCAGGCGGTATCGGCAATCGCTTCACCGCCTTCTTCCGAGACCAGCTTGAAGCCCACCTGGGAAGCGCGGTGCTGGATGGTCGCTTCCGTCAGTTCGCCGGCTTCGACCGTGATGTCGGCGCGCACCACGGCGTTGATCGAGCCGTATTCCGACACGACATGATAGGTTCCGGCGTTCAGACGCACGATGGTGTTAGGCTTTACATCTGCAAGCACTAAGCCGCGCTCTCCGTCCTCGCGGACCTCGGAGGCATAGATGTCGAAACTCAACTGCTTGTCGGGAATATGGGTGTCGGCGCCAGAGATGGCACTCAGCGACATGCCGCCAGCATCAAGCACGAGAACCTGATTGGCAACCTCACCTTCGACCGGCACGTTGAGCTTCTTGGTAGCACCTGCACGCCCGAAGGATACGTTGACGAAATAGTCACCGGGCGCCAGCTGAAACGCGGCCGAACCACCTTCGGCACTGGCAAGCAAGGGCAGCTTGCCGTCGGCCCCGGGAATGGGGCTGAACACGCGCCAGGACAGCCCATGCTGCATCGGTTCGCCCTGGTCGGTCAGCTTGGCATCGAGCTTGACGCTGCGCCCTTGCGTCACATTGGCGATCGCGGCTGCACCCGGAGCCGAAAACGCCTTCAGCTTAGGCATCTTGGTCGAGCCGTTCAGCTGTTTGAAGGTCTCAAAGGCTTCCTGAGCAAAAGACGGCGACGCTGCCGCCGAGGCAACGAGTAGCCAGAGCAGCAGTCGGACAAGACCAGATTGGCGTGACATGCGATGCACTGTGTGTTGACTTCCTTCCCAATGCCGGCAACTTCAAACCGAACCGCATGGCAATTTCAAGACCTGCCGCTACCGTAAAGGCCTATGAAGGTATCAAGAAAATGAAAAAAGACATCAAGCTGCTCGATTATCTCGCAGTTCGCCGCTCCGTGCCCGCCTTTCAGATGTGCGAACCGGGTCCGGACAAGGCGGAAATCGAGTCGATTCTGACGCTGGCGGTCCGCGTTCCCGATCACGGCAAGATCGCTCCCTGGCGCTTCATCGTCTACCGTGGCGAAGAACGCGTCCGCATCGGCGAAGAACTGCTTAAGATGGCAGTGGAAAAGAACCCTGGTCTTTCCGAGGAGATGATCCAGGTCGAACGCGCGCGTTTCACCCGGGCGCCGGTGGTCGTTGCTGTGATCTCGACGGCAGCCCCGCATGCGAAGATCCCGGAATGGGAGCAGGTCATGTCCGCCGGTGCCCTTTGCCTCAATCTGCTGATGGCGGCCAATGCCCATGGCTATGTATCGAACTGGCTCAGTGAATGGTTCGCCTTCGACGAGCGCGCCCATCCGCTTCTCGGCGTAAAGGCCGGTGAGAAGGTAGCCGGATTCATTCACATCGGCTCGACCGAGTTTCCGATCGTCGAGCGTCCGCGTCCGGCGGTGGAAGATCTTGTTTCCTGGCAGGGTGGCGAAGACTGATGTTCTATGACACCGAGACGAATGCCCATGGCATGGCACATGATCCCTTCAAGGCGATCGTGGCGCCGAGGCCCATCGGCTGGATCGGCACGAAGGGCAGGGATGGTACCCGCAATCTTTCCCCCTATTCCTTCTTCAACGCCGTCGGCGACAGACCGAAAATGGTCATGTTCTCGTCCGGCGGCCGCAAGGACAGCTTAAGGAACGTCGAGGAAACCGGCGTCTTCACGGCAAGCTTCGTGAGCCGGACGTTGATGGACCGGATGAACGAATCGTCGGCCGCCGTTGCCTATGAGACGGATGAATTCGAGCTGGCGGGTCTGACCCCCGCACCCGGGAGAATCGTCGACGCTCCCTTTGTCGGGGAAGCCGTAGCGGCGCTCGAATGCCGGGTGACCAAGGTTCTGACCTTGCCCGACATGGACGGGAATGACACCGACAGCCATGCCGTCTTCGGCCAGGTCGTCGGCATCCATATTGCCGACGCGGTGATCCGGAACGGACGATTCGATCTGGCTGTTGCCGACCCGATCATGCGCCTGGGTTATATGGACTATGCCGGCATGGGGCCTGTCTTCGAACTCAAACGGCCGAGCCAGAGGACCTGACATGGCATCTCGACCCGGTCCGCACGGTGCTGAACCGGGTCGAGTGTTGTGGTTAATGAACGTGGTGAACGTTTCTTAAACACTTTGATCCTACTGTCAAAACACCGAATGCTTCGGGTTTGTACAGGTGGCGAGTGGGTTCGACTTTGATCGTTGCAGCTTTTCTCAGATGGGTCGAAACGGCAAAGACGCAGGATCGGGCGCGTGCAGCAAACGCGCTTGCTCGCGCCTATTTGAAGTCCGACATGGCCCCGGACGAGCGCCAGGCAGCTCAGATGGCGATGACCTATCTGCTCGACGACCCGGCACCACAGGTGCGGCTCGCGCTCGCCGATATTCTTGCCCCGGAAGAGCGGGCTCCACGGGCCTTGATGGTATCGCTGGCCGAGGATCAGCCGGAAATCGCTTCGGTCGTCATTCTGTGCTCGCCGGTTCTGTCAGATGCCGATCTGGTCGACATTGCCGGCCGTGGCACCGTCGAAACCCGTGCCCTGATTGCTGCTCGCAAGAAGGTCAGCGTTGGCGTGGCCGCAGCACTTGCTGAGATCGGCGATGCGGCCGAGCTTGAGGTCCTCCTGGAAAATCCCGGCGCCTGCATCACGGCCTTTACCCTGCGCCGCATTGCCGAGCGTCACGGCCACAGTGAACGAATCCGCGCCCTTCTTCTGGATCGTGACGATCTGACGAGTGGTGTGCGGCAACTCCTCGTCCAGTTCGTCACTGAAGCGCTCGCCGGCTCAGGTTTGGTGATCGGCGCCATCGGCAGTCGTCGCATCGAGCGAATCGCACGCGAAGCTGGCGACAGCGCCACCATCGCCCTGCTTGCCGACGTTCATGGCGACGAACTCGCGCGCCTGACGGAGCAGCTCAGGGTCGCAGGCCGGCTGACTCCCGCCTTCCTGATGCATGCGCTATGCGCTGGCCGGACCGACTTCTTCTCTTGCGCCATCGTTGCGATTTCCGGGCTCGACGAGCGCCGCGTGCGCTCTATCCTCGCAACCGGACGCTTCCACGCCGTGCGCGCACTCTTGGAATCCGCAGGTCTCGGCCGCGATGTCAGCCCGCTTTTCGTTGATGCCGTCATGCTGTGGCGTGGGCTTATCCAGTCGGCGAGCGGCTTCGACCTCGATCACATCGCCCATCGCCTTGTGCAGCGTTATCGCGGGGACAGCAATCTTACTGAACCTGCAAGTGCGCTCGTCGACATGATCGAGCGGCTCGCCATCGCCGAGGAGCGGCGTCTGGCGCGGGATTATGCCTCCGGCTTCGCGCTCGCCGCCGCCTGACCCGTCACGGCACGATTTTCTTGGCGACCCATGAATAGCTTTCCGAGACAACGTGGATCGGCTTCTCGAAGATCATCTTGATCGCAGCCTTGCCGGGCAGGACTTCGCGCACCGCGTCGATCGCACGATCCTTTAGTGTACGCTCCTGTTCTGCTGTCGGCACCACAATCGCAGCACTGCTGTCCGTCTGCGGTGACTGCGCAGCCAGTGCCTCCATGATCTCTGGTGGAGGCGTCTGGCAGACGGCAACGGCCGTCGGATAGCCGATATTGGTATAGCGCCCCAGGACCTGTTCCGATGCAGCGTTGCACAGCTCGATGGAGACGAATCGCTCGACCGGCGTCTCGACGAACTCGCAATGGCTGACGCTGTCGTCGCAGCCAAGGATCGTCATCATGATCAGTGCAGTCTTCATCGCAGGGGGCTCCCGTCAGGGTCGTCGGCGGTCAGACGAAACAGAATGATTGGAGCCGAAGCAAGGCAGGATACCGTTGCTTCGTCGACGAAGGGCTTAAGGCGAGTACGCGCCGAAAACTCGTGCACCAGCAGATCCCGCTAGGCGATCGAAACCCGCGTGGCTTCACGGCCCGAATCGGTGAAGAGATCGAGTTCCCCTTGCTCGTCCACGGGAAGGACGTCGTCGGAGCGTTCGACCTCGCGGATCCACTCGCGCCAGATGGAGACAAGGAGCGCCATCAGCACCGGGCCGATGAACAGGCCGAGGAAGCCCATGGTTTTCACGCCGCCCACCAGGCCGAAGAAGGTCGGCAGGAACGGCAGCTTGATTGGACCTCCGACGAGGCGCGGACGGACGGTCTTGTCGACGATGAAGAGCTCGACCGAGCCCCAGACGAAAAGGGCAACGCCTTCGAACATGGAGCCGCTGGCGACGAGATAGATCGAAACCAGTGTGAACGAGAGCGGTGCGCCACCCGGAATGAGTGCCATGACGCCGGTGATCACGCCCAGGGTGACCGGGGAGGGCACGCCAGCGAGCCAATACGCGATGCCGAGAATGATGCCTTCGGCGATTGCGATCAGCGTCATGCCTGTGACAGTGGAACTGATCGTCGCGGGAACCACGCGTGAAATCCGTTCCCAGCGGTTGGGCAGAATGCGCTCGCCGAGCAGGTCGAGCTGGCGCGAGAAGTTGGCGCCATCGCGATAGACGAAGAAGAGGGCGATCAGCATGAACAGAAGCGTCAACACCAGATGGAAAAGACCATCTCCTGCGGCGATCACAGCCCGATAGATGTTGCCGATATTGGCACCACTCACCAGTTGGATGAGTTCGCCAATCGCACCTGGCTGCCCGATATGCTCGTTCCATTGCGCAACGAGCCAGTCACCGATGCGTGGCAGGGCCGCAATCCAGGCCGGAGGCGGGGCTCCGGTCTCGTTTGCCTGCACCGCCCAGCTGATCCACTGGCGTATCTCGTCAACCGCATAAGAAATCGCGATGCCGATCGGGATGATGAGGAAGGCCAAGATGGCGATGAGCGCGATCGTTGCGCCGATCGTCGTGTTGCCGCCGATGCGTTCAAGCAGCCGGCGGTAAAGCGGCCAGCTTGCAAAGGCGATGACGAGCGCGGCCATCACAGGCACGACGAAACCGTGGAAAAAGTAGATCGCGGCAATGCCGATCAGTACCAGCAGCCAGCGTGCGACGGAGATCGGTGTAATCAGGGCGATGCGATTTGCCGTTGCCTGACCGAGCCAACGCGGCCCTTTCGACGGGGTCTGAATTTCAGCCTGACTCACGTTCTGGACTATCCCGTTAATGCTGCCCTGCATATGGCGCATTCTCGCGCTGGAAACAAGCGGCGGCCCCGGAAGTGATCGTCACTATGCCTCAGATGTCGAGGTTCTCGGCGAAGGCGGCACGCTCCTGGATGAAGCGGAAGCGGGCCTCAGGCTTCGTTCCCATCAAGGCGTCTACCGCGTCCCGCGTGCCCTCGAAATCTACGTCATCGATGCCGACCCTGAGCAGCGTCCGCTTGCTCGGATCCATGGTCGTTTCCTTGAGCTGCGCCGGCATCATTTCACCGAGACCTTTGAAGCGTCCGATCTCGACCTTCTTGCCCTTGAATACGGTCTCCATCAACTCGGCCCGGTGGGCGTCGTCGCGGGCATAGACCGTCTTGGCGCCCTGGCGAATGACGTAAAGCGGGGGCACCGCGAGATAGAGATGGTTGCCGCGGATGAGTTCGGGCATTTCCTGATAGAAGAAGGTGATCAGCAGCGATGCGATATGTGCGCCGTCGACGTCAGCATCGGTCATCACGATGATGCGTTCGTAACGCAGGTCTTCGTCACGATACTTCGTCCGTGTGCCGCAGCCGAGCGCCTGGATCAGGTCGGCGATCTGTTGGTTGGCCATCAGCTTTTCGCGGCTCGCCGACCCGACGTTCAGGATCTTGCCGCGCAGCGGCAGGATCGCCTGATTGGAGCGGTTGCGCGCCTGCTTGGCCGAGCCACCAGCCGAGTCACCCTCGACAATGAAGAGTTCGGCGCCTTCGGCCGTGTTTTGTGAGCAGTCGGCAAGCTTGCCCGGCAGACGCAGTTTGCGCACGGCCGTCTTGCGATTGACTTCCTTTTCCTTGCGGCGGCGCAATCGCTCTTCCGCGCGCTCGATCACCCAGTCGAGCAGTTTGGCCGCTTCGTTGGGATTGTCGGCGAGATAATGGTCGAAGGGGTCGCGCAGCACGTTTTCGACAAGACGCTGGGCCTCGACGGTCGCGAGCTTGTCCTTGGTCTGGCCGACGAACTCAGGCTCACGGATGAAAACCGACAGCATGCCGACAGCAGAAATCATCACGTCGTCGGTGGTGATTTCTTTTGCGCGCTTGTTTTGCGTCAGTTCAGCATAGTTCTTTAAGCCCTTGGTCAGCGCAATGCGCAGACCGGCTTCATGGGTGCCGCCTTCAGGCGTCGGGATGGTGTTGCAATAGGAATGCAGAGCCGGGTCACCGCCATACCAAGTAACAGCCCATTCCATCGCGCCATGGCCGCCGGTCTTCTCGGTCTTGCCGGCGAAGATCTCGCGGGTGACGGTGAAGTCCTTGCCGAGCGTCGCGGCAAGATAGTCCTTCAGGCCACCGGGGAAGTGGAAGACGGCCTTCTCCGGGATGTCGCCACCCTCGGGCACCATGCCCGGATCGCAGGACCAGCGGATCTCGACGCCGCCGAACAGATAGGCCTTCGACCGCGCCATGCGGAAGATCCGGCCCGGATCGAACTTTGCATGATCGCCGAAGATCTGCGGATCGGGGTGAAAGCGTACCCGCGTGCCGCGTCGGTTGTGCACTTCGCCCAGTTCTTCAAGCCCGCCCTGCGGCACGCCGCGCGAAAAGGTCTGGCGATAGAGCTTGCGATTGCGGGCGACTTCAACCTCGAGCAGGTCGGACAACGCGTTGACAACGGACACACCGACGCCGTGCAGACCACCTGAAGTCTCATAAGCCTTGCCGTCGAATTTGCCGCCGGCATGCAGCTTGGTCATGATCACTTCGAGCGTCGACTTGCCCGGAACCTGCGGATGCAGTTCGACCGGGATACCGCGACCGTTATCCGTGACCGTCAGAAAGCCCTGGGTATCCAGATGCACGTCGATGAAGTTGGCGTGTCCTGCAACTGCTTCGTCCATCGAGTTGTCGATGACTTCGGCAAAAAGGTGATGCAGCGCCTTTTCGTCCGTGCCGCCGATATACATCCCCGGACGCATGCGCACCGGCTCGAGGCCTTCGAGAACGCGAATGGAAGACGCGCCATATTCCTCAGGTCCCGCCGTCGAAGCAGGGGCCGCCGGTCGCGCGGCAGGCGCAGGGGTCGGTGTCGGCGTCGTCACGGTTTCCGCCTCGACCTTCTGGGCGAGCGGCATGCCGGAAAAGAGATCGTTGTCGTCCATGGCGTCGTTCGATACTCTGTTGCTGTTCGATGCCGGCTTCGCGGCACCTTCATAAAGCCGCCGCATCAGGCCAGTCGCATCTGCGAATCGGTCGGATTGTGCCAGATAGGCAGGGCAGGCGCGAAGGGCCAGAGAGCCGGCGCATGTTGAATTCGGGCCAGCTTTGCGTGGCGCATTTCGCGAAGGCAAGCGTGAGCCGAGAGGAAACCCATCTTCCATGCAGATGTCCACAGCTCATTTCCGCACTGCGGCGATTTCCTGCGTTCTCTTTCCGTTTCTGTTCCTGTCGAGTGCCAGAGCCGAGACCATCGCACCATTCAAGGATGAGCTGTTTTCGAGCCAGACGGTGCTGGAAACTGGAGACAGCGGCGATTTCACCCGCATCGATTATGATGAGATGCGCGACATCAACGGCCGCGACAGTATCCCTGAGCGTCGCGTGAAGGATCGCTATGTGTCGCTGAAGGTTCGACGGGTCCAGGAGAACCAGACACTGCAGCTCCCGACCGGGCCGATGGAGGTCGGACGGGTCGGCCGTGATCAGGGCCAGGCCTTCACCGTGATCTTCATTCACGGCAGGGGCGGGGACAGACGCCTTGGGCTGAACGACATCAGCTTCGGTGGCAATTTCAATCGCCTGAAGAACCTCGCCGCCGAAAACGGCGGCACCTATTACGCGCCTTCGGTGAGAAGCTTCGACGACAAGGGCGTCAGCGAGATCGCGTCCCTTGTTGCCTACGCCTCGGCTCAATCCGGTGGCAAGCCGGTGGTTCTGGCTTGTGCATCCATGGGCAGCTTCATCTGCTCGGGCCTGTCGCGGGACCCGGCAACCGTAGCGAAGCTCTCAGGCATGGCGATCCTCGGCGGCGCGCCGGATCCGGCACTCCCGAAGAGTGCCGCAGCCAAGGCCAGGCTGCCGATCTGGTTCACCCATGGAAGCCGCGACAGTGTCTACGCGGCCGAAGGCCAGGTTTCTATCTTCAGGAAGCTCCGCGCAGCGGGTCAGCCGGTACGCTTCACTCTGTTCGAGACCGGATCGCACGGGACGCCGGTGCGTATGTCGGATTGGCGTGCCCTCCTCAATTGGCTCATCCGGTAACGGGTTGGTCTGCCGGTTATCCGGGCGGCCGAGGTTCACATTTTCACCATGTCGCCCGATAAACGGGCCAATCGGATAGCGCAATCTTTCCTTTCGGGCTCAGATTTGCTACTTCGCACAAGCGAAATAGGGGTTGAGACGATATGACACCGGATGTTCGCCCGCTTGTTGCGGGCAATTGGAAAATGAATGGCACACGAGCCTCGCTCGATCAGATCAAGGCAATTGCTGAAGGTGTCCAGGGGCCGCTGTCCGAGAAGGTAGAATGCCTGATCTGCCCGCCGGCAACGCTGCTTTATGTCGCGACCGCGCTGTGCACCGACAGTCCTCTGCAGATCGGCGCCCAGGATTGCCATCAGAATGCGTCGGGGGCCCATACGGGCGATCTCTCGGCCGAGATGATCGCTGACTCCTTCGGCACGCATGTCATCGTCGGCCACTCCGAGCGTCGCACCGACCACGCCGAAACCGATCATCTCGTGCGCGCCAAGGCGGAAGCCGCCTATGCGGCGGACCTGACAGCCGTGATCTGCATTGGCGAGACGGCAGACGAGCGCAAGTCCGGTCAGACACTCGACATCCTAAAGCGTCAGCTTGCCGGCTCCGTCCCGGATGGCGCTACGGCAGAACGCACCGTTATCGCCTATGAGCCCGTATGGGCGATCGGGACCGGCCTGACGCCGACCGTTGCGGACGTGGCGCAAGCGCATGCTTTCCTGCGTGCCGAACTGGTCAAGCGCTTCGGCGACGTGGGCAAGAAGATGCGCCTTCTCTATGGCGGCTCGGTCAAGCCTTCGAATGCCAAGGAACTGATGGCGGTCGACAATGTCGATGGTGCCCTGATCGGTGGTGCGAGCTTGAAGGCAGCCGATTTCCTCGCCATATACCAGATCTATGAGGAACTCACCGCCTGAGGGGCAAAGCCCCGAAATGCGGAAGAGGGGCTTTCAATGGCCGTTCCTCTCATGTAAAGAGCCGCCAACCTCATTGATTTTGCCCTTATCGGGCAGGATGGACATTCCATGCAGACCGTATTGCTCGTTATCTATCTCATGGTCGTCGTCGCCCTGATCGGCGTCGTCCTTATCCAGCGCTCCGAAGGCGGTGGCCTCGGCATCGGCGGCGGCTCGGGCTTCATGTCGGCACGCGGCACGGCCAATGCGCTGACGCGTACCACGGCGATCCTCGCGACCCTGTTCTTCGTGATCTCGCTGGCGCTCGGTATTCTGGCCCGCCATGAGTCGCGTCCGACCGATATCCTCGACCGCATCCCGGCGGGCAACGGTACGACCCAGGGCGGCGGCAGTGTGCTCGACCAGCTTCCGGGCACGGCACCGGCTCAGCCGACGCCTGCTGCACCTGCAGCTCCTGCAGCAGACCCCAACGCCGTTCCGAACAACTGATCGGAACGACTTCCATCACTCCGGCGGGCTCCAGGGTCCGCCGGTTTTCTTTTGTCCATATTCCGCCATTTCCACGAAAAATGTGGGACAAACCCGATTAGGGCTGGCGGAATCGAATCTGAAACGGTATCCGGTGAAGCCCATGGCGCGATATGTATTCATCACTGGCGGCGTGGTTTCCTCTCTTGGCAAAGGAATTGCGGCCGCGGCACTCGGAGCATTGTTGCAGGCACGCGGTTACCGCGTACGTTTGCGCAAGCTGGACCCCTACTTGAACGTTGACCCGGGCACCATGAGCCCGACTCAACACGGCGAAGTCTTCGTCACCGACGACGGCGCCGAGACCGACCTCGATCTCGGTCACTACGAGCGCTTCACGGGGCGGTCGGCCACCAAGACCGACAACATCACCACCGGTCGCATTTACAAGAACATCATCGACAAGGAACGCCGCGGCGATTATCTCGGCGCAACCGTTCAGGTCATTCCGCACGTCACCAACGAGATCAAGGATTTCGTCATTGAAGGCAATGACGAATACGATTTCGTCATCTGCGAGATCGGTGGCACCGTCGGCGACATAGAAGCCATGCCATTCATGGAAGCGATCCGCCAGCTCGGCAACGACCTGCCGCGTGGCACGGCCGTCTATGTCCACCTGACCCTGATGCCCTACATTCCGGCGGCCGGCGAACTGAAGACCAAGCCGACCCAGCATTCCGTCAAGGAACTGCAGGCGCTCGGTATCCATCCGGACATTCTGCTGGTCCGTGCCGACCGTGAGATCCCGCAGGCCGAGCGCCGCAAGCTGTCGCTGTTCTGCAACGTGCGTGAAAGCGCCGTGATCCAGGCGCTTGACGTCGCCAACATCTATGATGTCCCGATGGCCTACCACAAGGAAGGCCTCGACAACGAGGTTTTGGCCGCCTTTGGTATCGAACCGGCGCCGAAGCCGCGTCTGGATGCCTGGGAAGAGGTCTGCAACCGCATCCGCACGCCGGAAGGCGAGGTCACGATCGCGATCGTCGGAAAATATACCGGCCTCAAGGACGCGTATAAGTCGCTGATTGAAGCGCTTTATCACGGTGGCATCGCCAACCGGGTGAAGGTGAAGCTCGAATGGATCGAGTCGGAAATCTTCGAAAAGGAAGATCCGTCGCCGTGGCTTGAAAAGGTCAACGGTATCCTCGTGCCCGGCGGCTTCGGCGAGCGCGGTTCGGAAGGCAAAATCCTCGCGGCCCAATTCGCCCGCGAGCGCAAGGTGCCTTATTTCGGTATCTGCTTCGGCATGCAGATGGCCGTCGTTGAAGCGGCCCGTCATCTTGCCGGAATCGAGAACGCGTCCTCGACCGAATTCGGCAAGACCGAAGAGCCGGTCGTCGGCCTGATGACCGAATGGATGAAGGGCAACGAGCTCGAAAAACGTTCGGCTGTCGGTGATCTCGGTGGGACCATGCGTCTCGGCGCCTACAAGGCCTCGCTGAAGAAGGGCACCAAGATCTCCGAGATCTATGGCTCCCAGGATATCTCCGAGCGTCATCGCCACCGCTACGAAGTCAATGTCGACTACAAGGACCGGCTGGAAGCCTGCGGTCTGGTCTTCTCCGGCATGTCGCCGGACGGCCTGCTGCCGGAAACCGTCGAATATCCTGACCATCCCTGGTTCATCGGCGTTCAGTACCATCCGGAGCTGAAGTCGCGCCCGCTTGACCCGCATCCGCTGTTTGCGAGCTTCATCGGTGCGGCGCTGGAGCAGAGCCGACTGGTCTGAGGCGGCCGACGATAAACAAATGCAAAGACCCGGCCTCGTGCCGGGTCTTCTGCTTTCAATCGCGTTCTAGAGGGGTGTGTGCTGCGCTCAGGGTCGGAGCAGCATAACCGGGACAGTCTCACCCGCTTCAGCAGCCGCCGCATGCGGTGGCCTTACGATCAGACAGTCCGACTGCGAGAAGATCCGCATCATCGAGCTGTCCTGCTTGCCGAAGCTCTCGACCAAAGGCAGTTCACCGTCTCGGTCTGTTAGCTTCGCCCGCACATAGTCCTGCCGCTTGTCATTGGCCGGCAGGGCATTGCGCAGCGTCGCCGAGGCCATCCGCCGGGGGGACTGCCGATGTCCGAGATGGCACAGCAGAGGCTCCAGAAACAAAAGCCCACAGACGAGGCTGGAGACCGGATTGCCGGGAAGTCCCAGGACCTGCATCGCGCCCAGCCGGCCGACCATCAGCGGCTTGCCTGGCCGCATGGCGATCCGCCAGAAGTTGAGTTCCATGCCAGCGGAGACGAGCGTCGATTGCACAAGGTCATGATCGCCGACTGAGGCCCCTCCCAGGGTGACGAGGACATCGACACCGCTGGCGCGCGCTCGCTCGATCGCCTCAAGCAACAGGCCCCGGTTGTCGGCGACGATGCCGAGATCGATGACCTCGGCGCCATTGTCGCGGGCAAGTGCAGCAATGCCAAACGTGTTGGAGCCGATGATCTGGCTTTGGGCGGGGGACGTCCCCGGAGACACCAGTTCGTCACCCGTGGCAAGGATTGCGACGCGCGGGCGACGAAAGACGGGAAGCGTCGCATGGTTCATCGCAGCCGCGAGCGTCAGATGGCTGAAATCGAGGCTTAGGCCCGCAGACAGCGCGACGTCACCCTCGGCAAAATCCTGTCCACGTGGTCTGATATGTCGCCCTTTGGTCACGGCGAAATTGCTTCGGATGCGACCGCCCTCAAGCTTTTCGGCATCCTCCTGAAGAAGAATACTGTCGGCAGCAGCAGGGACGGGGGCCCCGGTAAAGATGCGCACGGCTTCGCCTGAAGCGACGGTTCCAGAGTATCCATGCCCGGCTGCCGATTCGCCGATGACCGTGAGGATGGACCCGACTTGGGTGGCGTCTGCAGCGCGCAGCGCATAGCCGTCCATGGCCGAGGCATCGAAGGGGGGCTGGGTGAGGCGGGCCGTCAGATCGGCCGCAAGCACCCGACCATTGGCCTCATGCAGCGAAACCTGCTGTGTATCGGTTATAGGTCGCGCTGCGGCCAGAAGCCGCGAGAGCGCTTCCTCGACCGGCAGCAGCGACATCAGCTCCGCTCCGGGTGGCGAAAATCGCCCGATTTGCCGCCGCTCTTTTCCATCACGCGGATCCCACCGATTTCCATCGTCTTGTCCACGGCCTTGGCCATGTCGTAGATCGTCAGGCATGTCACGGAAACGGCGGTTAACGCCTCCATCTCGACTCCGGTCTTGCCGGTCAGCTTGACGGTCGCCGCGACGCGCAGGCCCGGCAGATTCGAGTCCTCCTCGATATCGACAGTCACCTTGGATAGCATCAGCGGATGACAAAGCGGAATGAGATTGCTCGTCTGTTTGGCCGCCATGATGCCAGCAATGCGGGCGGTGCCGATCACATCGCCCTTCTTGGCATTGCCCTCGCGTATCGTTGAAAGCGTCTCCGGCTTCATCTTCACGAAGCCTTCGGCGACCGCGATTCGAACCGTGTCATCCTTGGCCGAGACGTCCACCATATGCGCCTCGCCGGAGGCGCCGATATGGGTGAGACCACCGGCGGCGGCCGTCATTCCGCAGCCAGCGCGCCGGTCTTGCCGGTCAAAAGCATGTGTGTTGCCTCGGCAACATCGTCCTTGCGCATCAGGCTCTCCCCGACGAGGAAAGTCGTGATACCCGACTTCTGCAGCCGCTGGCAGTCTTCATAGGTGAAGATGCCGCTCTCGCCGACCAGGAGCCGATCGGGCGGCACCATGGCAGCAAGGTCTTCGCTGACCGTGAGGCTGACGTCGAAGGTCCGCAGATTGCGGTTGTTGATGCCGACGAGAGGCGACTTGAGTTTCAGCGCACGTTCCATTTCCTCGGCATCGTGGACTTCGATCAGTACATCCATGCCGAGGTCGAAGGCGACGCTTTCCAGTTCCGCGGCCTCTGTATCAGACAGCGAGGCCATGATCAGCAGGATGCAGTCGCCGCCCCAGGCACGGGCCTCGTAGACCTGATAGGCGTCGAACATGAAATCCTTGCGCAGCGCCGGCAGCGAGCAGGCCTTGCGAGCGGCCGTCAGGTATTCGGGCGCCCCTTGAAAGCTCGGCATATCCGTGAGCACGGACAGGCATGCGGCTCCACCAGCTTCGTAGGCTGCCGCCAATGCAGGCGGATCGAAATCGGGGCGGATGAGACCCTTGGAGGGGCTCGCCTTCTTGATCTCGGCGATGAGGCCGAACCGGCCTTCGTCCCGAGCGCTGAGAAGCGAACGGTAAAAGCCGCGCGGCGCGTCTTGGCTCGCGATCCGGTCCATGAGTTCCGACAGCGAGACGGCAGCCTTGGCGGCCGCGATTTCTTCCCGCTTGTAGGTTTCGATGCGCTTCAGGATATCGGTCATGGTCTGAAGTTTACTCTTGAGCGGCAGAATTGGAAATGGCGATCAGCGTATCGAGTGCCCGTGCTGCACTGCTGGTGTCCAGCGACTGGCTGGCGAGATGCATGCCCTCGGTCACGTCCTTGGCCTTGCCAGCAACGATCAGCGAGGCTGCGGCATTGCAGAGTGCCACGTCGCGATAGGCAGTCTTGGCGCCACCCAGCACGTCGCGCAGTGCAGCTGCGTTGACAGTTCCATCGCCACCCCTGATCGCATCGAGAGAAACGGTTTCCACGCCAAAATCGTCCGGTGTCAGCTCGAAGGTCCGGATTTCGCCGTCCTTCAGCTCGGCCACCTGGCTCGGGCCGGTGGTGGTGATTTCGTCGAGCCCACTGCCATGCACGACCCAGGCACTGGTGAGGCCGAGATCGCGCAAGGCTTCCGCCCCGGGAACGAGCCATTCCGGCGAGTAGACGCCGAAGAGTTGCTTCTTGACGCGGGCAGGGCTCGAAAGCGGCCCTACGATGTTGAAGATGGTCCGTGCCCCGAGTTCCACGCGGGCGGGGCCCACATGCCGCATGGCCGGATGATGCAGCTGCGCAAACATGAAGCCGATCCCTGCCTCGCGGATGCAGCGCGAGATCATGTCCGGTTCGATATCGAGCTTGACGCCAAGCTGCGACAGCGCATCGGCCGTGCCTGACTTCGAGCTCAGCGCCCGATTGCCATGCTTCGCAACCGGGACACCCGCGCCTGCAACGATCAGGGCGGCCAGCGTCGAGATGTTGTAGGTGTTGGTCCCGTCACCGCCCGTGCCGACGATGTCAATGGCATCTTCGGGAGCATCGACCGGCACCATCTTCTGGCGCATGATCGATACGGCACCGGCAATTTCGTCGACGGTTTCGCCGCGGACCCGAAGCCCCATCAGGAAGCCGCCGACCTGCGCCATGCTGGCTTCGCCCGACATCAGAATTTCGAAGGCGTCGCTCGCCTCCTGCCGCGAAAGCGGCTGGCGCGTTGCGATCTTGGCGATGAAGGGCTTCAATCCGGACATTTGCAACTCCCCCTTTGGCCGACGGTTATCGGACGATGGCCTGCTGGGCCAGCGCCTGATTGATCGTCACGCCATATTCCGACTGCAGCTGACCCACCATCTGGTCGAGGATGTCGTCGCCTGCGGAGTTCGCGACCTGAGCGATCTGCTCGTCCTCATTGAGCGGCACGCCGCCCGTAGGCTGGTCGCGAACGGCCGTGACCGTCAGCAGGATCTGTGTGGAGGGATCGGCACCAGAGGCAGTCGCGACCGTGCCCTGCGGGCCAGAGAAGGCGGCAGTGATCGCCGTTGCGCCAAGAACTGCGTCTTCGGTGCGGCGGGTGATGCCGGCCTTGCTTTCAACTGCAAGCGCCAGTTCGGCCGCGACCTCTTCCAGATTGCCGCCGTCTGCGATCCGCTGGCGCAGGCTCTCCGCCTTCGCACCGAGCGCGATGCGCTGCTGTTCTGCGGTCCAGTCGGCGATGGCCTTCTCGCGCACTTCGGCCAGTTCGCGCTCGCGCTCCGCCTTGATGTCGGTGACATCGAACCAGATGAAGCCGTTGCTGCCCATGGTGACAGGCAAGGCTTCGACACCGATTTCGGTACTGAAAACGTCTGCGAGCAGTTTGTCCCGTTCAGGGATACCGGCAACTTCCGTCTCGCGACTGTCGAGCCCGCGGCGGTCGATATCGGTGACAGTCACTGTCTGAAGCTGCAATTGGTCGGCTGCTTCCTTGAGCGTCGAGCCGCCGGCCCGCAGATCTTCGAACTGGTCGTGGACAGCCGTGAGGTCGGCGATCGCGGCCTGTTCGGCCAGCGCTTCGCGGATCTCTTCCTTAACCTCCTCGAGGCTCTGTGTGCGGCCTTCCTTGATGTTGGTGACGCGCAGGATGACCGGGCCGAACGCACCGTCGACGACACCAGTCGTGCCGCCCTCGGCCGTCACGGCAAAGGCTGCCTCGGCAAGGGTCGGATCAGGCAGGCGATCGCGGGTGAAGTCGCCGAGCAGCACGTCGCCGGCAGTCTTGCCCTGATCCGTGACAAGCTGGTCGAAGCTCGTGCCCTTCTGCAGTTCTTCAAGCGCTGCTTCCGCCATTTCGCGGTTTTCGAAACTCAACTGCTCGATCGTGCGTGTCCCGGCGATCTCGTAGGAAGCTTTGCGGCGCTCGTAGTCTTCGCGGATCTGTTCGTCGGTGATGGAGGCCGTGTCGGCAATGTCGGAGGGTTCCAGCTTAACATAGTTGAAGCTGCGATATTCCGGTGCGCGGTAACCGGACTTCGTCGTCTCGAACCAGGCTGCCAGGGTCGCATCATCGGGTGCCTTGATGAGCTCGATGTTGGCGTTGGTCAGCAGGATGTAATTGATGTCGCGGTTTTCGTAGCGATAGGCCTTGATCGCGTCGATCAACACCTTCGGCGCCACGAAGCCGTCAGCGGTCGCGTCGACGATCTGGCTGCGGATGGCGACCTTAGAGCGCTCCTCGATATAGTCGTCTTCGCGAAGACCTGCATTGCGCAGCCGCGAGGAGAAGAGCGCACGATCGAAATTTCCGCCAGAGTTCTTGAAGGCCGGATCATCGGCAATCAGCTGCGCCAGGCGGTCCTGAGACAGGCCGAGGTTCATGTCTGCGGCCAACTGGTCCAGCGCAGCACCTGCGGCAAGCTGCGAGAACACCTGGGATTCGATACCGAAGGCGCGCGCCTGTTCGGTCGTCAGCTGCATCCCGAACCGGTTGCTCATGTCCGTCACCTGCCGCTGATAGGCGAAGGCGAAGTCGGCAGACGACACTGACTGGTCACCAACGGCGACGACGGTGTCGGACGTATTGCTGAACAGCGAGGCTGACACACCCCAGACGCCGAAGGAGAGGACGAGCAGGAGAAGCAAGATCTTGGCAAACAGGGTTTGGGAAGCTTTTCTCAAGAAGACGAGCATCGGGACGCATAAACCTCATTGTAAATCTTCGTCCGGGACGAAGCAGGTTGACTTCCTTAGAACAAAGCTCCGGGGAATTGAAGGCATCCGACGGCGAAATGCGCGACCATCACGGGGAGTTTGATTGTTGCCTGCGATCCGGGACGCAATCGGCCCTCGTCAAAACGAAAGAAGGCCGGACAAAGCCGGCCTTCTCGATACTTCAAGATAGACGAATGTCTCAGCGCTCCGAGAGCGCCTTGTAATCGCGCTTCGGCTCACCGGTATACAGCTGACGCGGACGGCCGATGCGCTGCTGCGGATCCTCGATCATCTCGTTCCACTGCGCGATCCAGCCGACGGTGCGGGCAAGCGCGAAGAGAACGGTGAACATGGTCGTCGGGAAGCCGAGCGCACGCAGCGTGATGCCCGAATAGAAGTCGACGTTCGGGTAGAGCTTCTTGTCGATGAAGTAGGGGTCGTTGAGAGCGATCTTCTCGAGCTCGAGTGCCACCTTCATCAGCGGATCGTCGGCATGGCCGGTCGCTTCGAGGACCTCGTACATGGTCTTCTGCATGATCTTGGCGCGCGGGTCGTAGTTCTTGTAGACCCGGTGGCCGAAGCCCATCAGACGGAACGGATCGTTCTTGTCCTTGGCCTTGGCGATGTATTCCGGAATGCGGTCGACCGAGCCGATTTCCTGCAGCATGTTGAGGGCAGCCTCGTTGGCGCCGCCATGGGCAGGGCCCCAAAGGCACGCGATACCGGCTGCGATGCAGGCGAACGGATTGGCGCCTGAAGAGCCGGCGAGACGCACGGTCGATGTCGAGGCGTTCTGCTCGTGATCGGCATGCAGGATGAAGATGCGGTCCATGGCGCGCGCCAGAACCGGGTTCACCTGATACTCTTCACAGGGCACGGCAAAGCACATGCGAAGGAAGTTCGACGCGTAATCGAGATCGTTCTTCGGGTAAACGAAGGGCTGGCCGACGTGATACTTGTAGGCCATGGCCGCGATCGTCGGCATCTTGGCGATCATGCGCAGCGAGGCGACCATGCGCTGATGCGGATCGGTGATGTCGGTCGAGTCGTGATAGAAGGCGGAGAGCGCGCCGACCGTACCGACCATGACCGCCATCGGATGGGCGTCACGGCGATAGCCGGAGAAGAACTTGCTCATCTGCTCGTGCACCATGGTGTGGTGCGTCACGCGATAGTCGAAGTCCTTCTTCTGCGCAGCCGTCGGCAGTTCGCCGTAGAGCAGCAGGTAGCAGACCTCGAGGAAGTCGCCCTTTTCAGCAAGCTGTTCGATCGGGTAGCCGCGATGCAGCAGCGTGCCTTCGTCGCCGTCGATATAGGTGATCTTGGATTCGCAGGATGCCGTGGACGTAAAGCCCGGATCGTAGGTGAACGTACCCGTGTGCTTGTAAAGGGCGCCGATGTCGATGACATCTGGGCCGATCGTGCCGGCCTTGACGCTCAGGTCGACCGTCTTGTCACCGAGTTTCAAAGAAGCGCTTTTGTCCGTCATGCTGATCCTCCGGAATTGGCGGGAAGGCGTCTTGAAAAAGCCGCCATCGGTTAAGCGTGTGATGTAGCTATATGATACCGAAGTTAATGCCAAGCTATCCAAAGGGCAAATTGTGCGTCGCGAAAACAGCAACAATCGAACCGAACGGTTCTAATCGTTTGAAGCCCGGATAGGCTGCGAAAACCCGATTCGTTACACGCATTGATTGCTGACGGTTTTCGCTTATTCTGTCTGCAGATGGGGTAGATCCGGCCGGGTGTGGCTGATGGGGGAAGTAGCGGAAATACAGGGGGAAGGGCACCTCCGGTCCGGTGGTATACCGGGCCGGCGAGACTTGCCTCGACCACTCGAAAAACGCGCAATGCCAGGTTTGACGACGATCGGCCGTGCTGTCGCCGCTCGCGCTGTTTTGCATCGCATTCTCAGGCAGGTTCGACAGTACGTCTCAGACGAAAGTCGGCACGGGCATTTTTTCCTCTTCGTGCCTGTCTGGCTCGGCGCGGGTGCTGCAATCTGGTTTTCCGTCGGGCAACCACCGCCGGCCATCGTCCTCGGACTGCTCCTTGCTTGCCTGGCTTTTGCACTTTTGCGGGCGATGCGCGACACCGTGGCGCATGTGGTCCTGTGGAGTTTGTGCCTGATCCTTCTCGGCATGCTGATGGCCGAATGGGAAACACGGCGAGCGTCCACCGTGATCCTCGATCAGCCGCTCGTCACCACGGTCACCGGGGTCGTCGAGCGACGGGAGCAGGGGGCGGGCGGTGAATGGCGTTACGTGTTACGCGTGATTCAGACCGCAGAGCCGAGCATCCGCCGGTCGCCGGGACGCGTGTCCCTCCTTGCCCGAAGCCAGCATGTGCCAGCTGCCATCGGCGAGCAATTGAGCGGCCGCGCCCGTCTGTCACCACCGTCAGGTCCGGCTTTGCCGGGATTGAACGACTTTAGCTTCCAAAGCTACTTCGCCGGCATCGGCGCTGTCGGCTTCTTCCTCGGTCCGCCCCAGGCCAAAACCTCCGCTTCATGGGAGGAAAAGGGTCTGTGGGCGCGCTTCGACGCGTCCCTGTTCTCGCTCCGGGATCGCATCTCAAACCGCATTCGCAGCATACTGCCCGGAGATCCCGGCGCCTTCGCCGCTGCGATCATTACCGGCGAACGCCGATCGATGTCGGAAGAGGCGACGGAGGCGCTGCGCGTCTCGGGCCTCGCCCATATCACCGCGATCTCGGGCCTCAACATGGCGCTTGCCGCCGGCATCTTCTTTGTCGGATTGCGAGGGCTTCTGAGCCTAATGCCGACCTTTGCCCACCGTTATCCGGTAAAGAAGATCGCGGCCGCCGGCGCGCTTCTGGCGACGACCGGCTATGTGCTCATTTCCGGCTACCAGGTCTCGGCGCTGCGGGCCTATCTGATGACGGCGGTCATGCTCGGCGCCGTCCTCTTCGACCGCCCGGCTGTCAGCCTCCACAATCTCGCGCTTGCGGCCACCGCGATCCTCGCGGTCCAGCCCTCGACCGTCATGGGGCCGAGTTTCCAGATGTCTTTCGCGGCGACTGCAGCCCTGATTGCCGGTTACGCCGGGTGGCGGGCGCGACCGCGCGCGATCCTGCCTAGGGCCCGATCGCTTGCCATGCGGATTGTGGCCGGGTTTGCCATTTTCGTCGGTGGTACACTGGCGACCTCCTTCATCGGCGGGGTCTCGACCGCAGTCTTTGCCATCAGCCATTTCCAGCGGCTGTCGACCCATGGACTGGAGGCAAACCTCGCCGCCATGCCGCTGATCTCGCTGGTCGTGATGCCGTCCGGCTTCATTGCCATGCTGCTCATGCCATTTGGCCTCGACGCGCCGTTCTTCTGGATCATGGGCCAGGGCCTGGAAATGGTGCTCATTGTCGCTCACACCGTCTCCGGCTGGGGCAGCGGTTACGTCTTCCCGCGTCTGCCGGCATGGTTCATGCCCGGCGCAATCGCCGGCATGCTCTTGCTGATGCTACTCAGAACCCCGATCAGGCATGTCGGCACGGCTCTCATCGTCGCAACGCTCGCTGCTGCCTTCCTTGCTCCACGACCCCCGGGTGGCGACCTGATGATCAGCGAGGACGCTCGGTTGGTCGCGATTCGGGTCGCAAATGACGACACGTCCATCATTGCAATCAACCGAGCCCGCCCGCCCGCCTTCATCTTCGATCAATGGCGACCCGTGCTCGGCATCGATGAACCAAGGCGCCCGCTGATGCTCGAGACCGCCCCCCTGCCGCCAGCGCCAGAATGGCGTACTGGCCAAACCCTGTCGGAGGAGCAGCGCAAACTCGCAGACGCTGTATTTGATAGCCTACTTAAGGCCGCCGGGAGAGAACAGTTCACCTGCGTAAAGCAGGCCTGTGCCATCAGACTGGAGAACGGCAACACGCTGCTGACGCTGGAACGCCCGGACCTCATCGGCGCAGCCTGCGACCGCGCTGATATCGTGGTTCTGTCGGCGCGCACGCGCGTCAAAACCTGCCGCTCTGGCGCGCTCCTGATTTCCGAGGCGAGCCAGCGCGCAACCGGCTCCCTCGAGGTCGCGGGCCTAGCCACCACCTCACAAGCCATGACGGTCAGGTCAGCGCTCGACGGACCCTCAAGACCCTGGACGGCGCACCGTCTCTACGACTGGCGCAGCGGCCTTTCCGATAACACGCATGAATTTGCGGGTCCGACTAGGAACGTCCGACCGAGGCCGGAGCCCGATCAGTGATAGCGGCGAATGAGGCCCACCAGCTTGCCCTGGATCTTGACGCGATCCGGCGGGAAGATGCGGGTTTCGTAGGCCGGATTGGCGGCCTCCAGCGCAATCGATGCGCCGCGGCGGCGGAAGCGTTTGAGTGTCGCCTCCTCGTCGTCGACGAGCGCCACGATGATGTCACCGGGATTGGCGTTCGAGGCATTGCGGATGATGACCGTATCGCCGTCAAGAATACCGGCCTCAATCATCGAATCGCCCTTGACCTCAAGCGCGTAGTGATCGCCCGCGCCGATCATCTCCGCCGGTACCGTGATGTCGTGAGTGTTGTTCTGAATGGCTGAAATTGGCACACCGGCTGCGATTCGGCCCATGACCGGAACCGAGACGGACGAGCCGTTGTCTTCGACGGGCGGCTTTGTCAGTGCTGGCGCCGGCGGCGTCTTGCCGAGGCTGCCCTCGATCACGCTCGGCGCAAAGCCGCGGCGCGGCTGGATGCTTGGCGAATAGGCTTCCGGAAGCTTGATGACCTCCAGTGCACGAGCCCGGTTCGGCAAGCGTCGGATGAAGCCGCGTTCCTCGAGCGCCGTGATCAGGCGATGGATCCCGGATTTCGATGCGAGGTCCAGCGCATCCTTCATCTCGTCGAAGGACGGCGGGACACCCGATTCCTTCATCCGTTCATGGATGAAGAGAAGCAGTTCCTGTTGCTTGCGCGTCAGCATATGCGGTGCCCCCGAGGTGAAACAAATACAGAACAGACACTATATGTTCCAGTTGTGTTCCGCAAGGGGATAAATTTTTGTGAAGAGCCAGTGATAAAATGCGATAGCCGCGGACAAAGGTCTTGAAACTGTCGGATTTTGGCGTGTTGCAGGGGAGAGTGCAGATCCGCCCCCACACATCAGGCAAACCGCCCTCAAGGATGCTGTAAATGCTGAAGGATATCGAGAAGCTCGTTCTAGGAAAGTCGTCATCCGATCTTTCGTCAGCAGAGCAGAAGGTGCTGAAGCGGGCGCGCGAGCGACGCACGGTGTCGACCAATGCCGGCGAGGACTTTCTGGCTCATGCCACGTTCGGCCAGCGGGTCGCTGATGGCATCGCACGGGTCGGTGGTTCCTGGGGTTTCATCATCGGCTTCATGCTGTTTTTGGTCGCCTGGGTCATCCTCAACACGGTGATTCTGGCAACAGGTGCGCTCGATCCCTATCCGTTCATCTTCCTGAACCTGCTCTTGTCGATGCTCGCCGCCATCCAGGCACCCATCATCATGATGAGCCAGAACCGCCAGACCGAGCGGGATCGCTTCATGGCGGCGAAAGACTACGAGATCAATCTCAAGGCAGAGATCGAGGTATTGGCCTTGCACCACAAGATCGACGAGGAGGTGGTGAAAGAGCTGCGCGAGGCGCGCCAGGAGATTAATGCGCTGCGCCAGGCGATCGAGACCCTTTCAAGCAAGGCGCACAATTCTCAAGACTGAAGAATTAATCGAGAGCAAACATGTCCAATCCCATTTCCTCAGCCCGCGCCATCGATCATCTCGTCCTGCCGGTCTTCGAGCTCGAAACCGCCCGCGACAGGCTCGGGCGTCTCGGCTTTACCGTTGCGGCGGATGCCCGCCACCCGTTCGGCACGGAGAATGCCTGTGTGTTCTTCGCTGACGACACCTATCTGGAACCGCTGGCGGTCGGCAGCCGAGAGGACTGTCTGGAAGCAGCGCGCATGGGCAATGTCTTTGTCGCTCGCGATCAGGCCTTTCGCTTTCGACGAGGCGAGGGCCTCTCCGCCATTGTCGTGAAGACGCACGACGCGTTGGCTGACGATTCGCAGTATCGCCAAGACGGCATGAGCCCCGGCCCTGTGCTTGATTTCGCACGCCAGTTTCGTTTTCCGGATGGGCGGACCGCGGAGGGTTCGTTCCGCCTCGCCTTTGCCGCAGACCTGCGCGCGCCTGATTTTTTCGCCTTCGCCTGTCAGCGCATCAACCCGCTCCCGACCGATCGGGGGCCCCTGCTCGTACATGCCAATGGCGCAGCAGGGATTCGAAGCGTGGTGCTGGTCGAAGAAAACCCGAGCGACTTCCAATATCTGCTGGAAATGGTCCTCGATCAGCGCGATGTCACGGCCCATTCCTTCGGCATCTCCATCCAGGCCGCCCATACGTCCGTCGATGTCCTGACACCGGAGGGTTTCCGGCTTCACTTCGGACAGGACGTGGCGGTCTCGGAACGGGGGCTCGTCGGGGCAGCCGTGGTTTTCGCGGTTGATGATCTCGGCGTGACAGAAGCCTGCCTCGCTGCTAAGGGCGTCACCTATCAAAAAACGGGCGCACGCCTCGTCGTCGCGCCGGAAGAGGGGCAGGGTGTTACCTTTGCCTTCGAGGAGTTGAAATGAGCGTGTCCCCCAATTCGGAAGTCGTCGTTGGCGAAGGCGCGGCCAAGGCCGTCTTCTCCCAGAAGGGCCGTTTTGCCTTGATCGCTGGTCCCTGCCAGATGGAAAGCCGCGACCATGCCTTCATGATCGCCGGCCAGCTCGTCGAGCTCTGCCGCGAACTCGGACTCGGCCTTGTCTACAAGTCATCCTTCGACAAGGCGAACCGCACCTCGCTGTCTGCTGAGCGCGGCATTGGCCTGGAAACGGCAATGGAAGTCTTCGCCGACATCAAGAAGGAATTCGGCGTTCCGGTTCTCACCGACATCCACACGGAAGAGCAATGCACCGCCGTTGCCCCGACCGTTGATATCCTGCAGATCCCGGCCTTCCTCTGCCGCCAGACAGACCTGCTGGTGGCTGCGGCGAAGACCGGTCGCGCGATCAACGTCAAGAAGGGCCAGTTCCTGGCGCCCTGGGACATGAAAAATGTCCTGAACAAGATCACCGGTTCCGGCAATCCGAACGTCCTGCTCTGCGAGCGTGGTGCCTCCTTCGGCTACAACACGCTGGTCTCCGACATGCGCTCGCTGCCGATCATGGCGGCCATGGGCGCACCTGTCGTGTTCGACGCCACCCATTCGGTCCAGCAGCCGGGCGGGCAGGGTGGGTCCTCTGGTGGCCAGCGGGAATTCGTCGAAACGCTGGCTCGTGCAGCTGTTGCCGTCGGTGTCGGTGGTCTCTTCATCGAGACTCATCAGGATCCGGACAACGCACCGTCAGATGGCCCGAACATGGTCAAGATCACGGACATGCGTCGTCTGCTCGAAAAACTCATCGCCTTCGACGACATCGCCAAGGCATCCTGATCGTCCTATCGCGGCGCTTCAATCGGTTGAACCGGAAGCGCCGGAGGTCATCGCCGTTTAAATCGATTAGATTTCGTTCGTTTCGGCTCTGATCCGTCATTGTATTTTCCCGATCATCGGATAAGAGAGGATGACTCAACGGGCGGGTCCGCTGGCTTCTGGCTTGCGATCGGCCTACCGAGCCTTGTCCAATTTCCGTCTACAGGGAGCGAACATGACCGCCATCACCGACATCATCGGCCGCGAGATCCTCGACAGCCGTGGCAACCCGACCGTCGAGGTCGACGTCTATCTCGAAGATGGCAGCATGGGCCGCGCTGCGGTTCCCTCGGGCGCATCGACCGGCGCGCATGAAGCCGTCGAGCTGCGTGACGGTGGTTCGCGCTATCTCGGCAAGGGCGTCGAAAAGGCGGTCGAAGCCGTGAACGGCGAGATCTATGATGCGATCGGCGGTCACGATGCCGAGAACCAGATCCAGATCGACAACCTGATGATCCAGCTCGATGGCACGCCGAACAAGGCGCGCCTCGGCGCCAATGCCATCCTCGGCGTCTCGCTCGCCGTCGCCAAGGCTGCAGCCCAGTCCTCTGGCCTGCCGCTCTACCGTTACGTCGGCGGCCCGAACGCCCATGTCCTGCCGGTTCCGATGATGAACATCATCAATGGCGGCGCGCATGCTGACAACCCGATCGACTTCCAGGAATTCATGATCGTTCCTGTCGGTGCCGACAGCATCCGCGACGCCGTTCGCATGGGTTCGGAAGTCTTTCACACGCTGAAGAAGCAGCTCGCTGCCGACGGCCACAACACGAATGTCGGTGATGAAGGTGGTTTTGCGCCCGGTCTGGCATCAGCGCCTGCCGCCCTCGACTTCATCATGAAGTCGATCGAAAAGGCCGGCTACCGTCCGGGTGAAGATATGCATATCGCGCTCGATTGCGCCTCGACCGAATTCTTCAAGGACGGCAAGTATGTGCTGGAAGGTGAAGGCCGCACGCTGGAGCCGGAAGCCATGGCCGAGTACCTCGCCGAGCTTGCTGCCAAATACCCGATCTTCTCGATCGAAGACGGCATGGCCGAAGACGACTGGGACGGCTGGAAGGCACTCACCGACAAGGTCGGCAAGAAGATCCAGCTCGTCGGCGACGATCTCTTCGTCACCAATTCGGCCCGCCTGCGCGACGGCATCAAGATGGGCGTGGCCAACTCCATCCTGGTCAAGGTCAACCAGATCGGTTCGCTGTCGGAAACCCTCGACGCCGTTTCGACCGCGCACCGCGCCGCCTACACGGCCGTGATGTCGCACCGCTCGGGTGAAACCGAGGACTCGACGATTGCCGATCTCGCGGTTGCCACCAACTGCGGCCAGATCAAGACGGGTTCGCTTGCCCGCTCTGACCGTACCGCCAAGTACAACCAGCTGATCCGCATAGAGGAAGAACTCGGACCGCAGGCCGTCTACGCAGGCTCGTCGATCCTGCGCGGCTGATCTCGGTCGAATTCCTTCGAAGCCCGTGCCGGTTCCCCGGCGCGGGCTTTTTCTTTTGCGCTGCGATTAGGGTCAACGGTCGGTTAAGATCTGACGGTTACTCTTGCGACAAGTTTCGCGTTTCAGGGCATTTGTCGGCATGTGGACCAGGCATCACAAGAAGAAGAAATACGGCCGTCTTATTCTTCCCGCTATCACCGTCGCTTTCCTGTCCTATTTCGGCTACCATTCCATCCATGGTGATTACGGCCTCAGGGCGGGGCAAGAATTCGAGCGCATCCGGCAGGAGCGTGCATCGGAGCTTGAGGCGCTCGTGGCCCAGCGAACCGTTCTTGAAAAGGATGTCAGTCTCTTGAGTGACGGCTCTCTCGATGAGGATATCATCGACGAAAAGGCGCGTTATCAGCTCAACATGTCGCGTCCGGACGAAATCGTCATCTTCAACACCTATTTCTGATTAACCTGAATTGAGTTAATCGTAAATTTTTTAGTCATTACAGTTGCTTGCGGCGAATGTGAGCCATGCATTTATGGCATTGCCGCCGTCCTCTTTCTTCCCTATTCTGTCCCCAACTCTGGACCATAATAAACCCATGGGAGGGATGCATGGCGCCTCGCAAGCCAGCAGCTGCGAACGGTCGGAAGTCTTCGGCCAAGTCGGCCGGCAAGGAATTCACCGGAAAAAACGCACCCGAATTCGGCGCGGATGAAGAGCTTCACGCCTATCGTGAAATGCTTCTGATCCGCCGTTTCGAAGAGAAGGCCGGCCAGCTTTACGGCATGGGCTTCATCGGGGGCTTCTGTCACCTCTATATCGGCCAGGAAGCTGTCGTTGTCGGCATGCAGATGGCGCAGAAGGAAGGTGATCAGGTCATCACCGCCTATCGCGACCACGGACATATGCTGGCAGCGGGCTTGAGCGCCCGCGGCGTCATGGCCGAGCTCACGGGCCGTCGCAGCGGCCTGTCGAAGGGCAAGGGCGGCTCCATGCACATGTTCTCGAAAGAGAAGCATTTCTATGGTGGCCATGGCATCGTCGGCGCGCAGGTTTCGCTCGGAACCGGTCTTGCATTTGCCAACAAGTATCGCGGCAATGACAATGTTGCTGTTGCCTATTTCGGCGACGGCGCTGCAAACCAGGGCCAGGTCTACGAGAGCTTCAACATGGCTGCCCTTTGGCAGCTGCCGATCATCTACATCGTTGAGAACAACCGTTACGCCATGGGCACCTCGACGGCGCGCGCCACGGCACAGTCGAACTATTCGCTGCGCGGCTCCGGCTTCGGCATCCCCGGCGTCCAGGTTGACGGTATGGATGTGCGCGCGGTGAAGGCGGCCGCCGATGAGGCGCTTGAACATTGCCGCTCCGGCAAGGGTCCGATCATTCTTGAAATGCTGACCTATCGCTATCGCGGTCACTCGATGTCAGACCCGGCGAAGTATCGCTCCAAGGAAGAAGTGCAGAAGATGCGGTCGGAGCAGGATCCGATCGAACAGGTCAAGGCTCGTCTCCTCGAGAATGGCTGGGCCTCAGAAGACCAGCTCAAGGCGATCGACAAGGATGTGCGCGACATTGTTGCGGACAGCGCCGATTTCGCCCAGGCCGATCCGGAGCCGGATGTTTCCGAGCTCTACACCGACATTCTTCTGTAATCGGGGAGGGAACCCATGCCGATCGAAATTTTGATGCCCGCCCTTTCTCCGACAATGGAAGAAGGCACGCTTTCCAAGTGGATCAAGCAGGAAGGCGACACCGTAAAGTCTGGCGACGTGATCGCCGAGATCGAGACCGACAAGGCGACCATGGAAGTGGAAGCCGTTGATGAAGGCGTGCTCGGCAAGTTGCTGATTGCGGCCGGCACCGAGAACGTCAAGGTCAATACGCCGATCGCCGTTCTGCTTCAGGATGGTGAAAGTGCCGATGCGGCACCTGCTCCGAAGGCAGCGCCTGCTGCCGCCGAGCCTGTATCCGCACCGGCAGCTGAAGCGCCTGCTGCTGCTGCCGTTCCGGCTGCTCCGAAGGTTGAAGTCGCTGCCGATCCGGACGTCCCGGCCGGCACCGAAATGGTGACGATGACGGTGCGTGAAGCGCTGCGCGAAGCCATGGCCGAGGAAATGCGCGCCAATCCTGACGTCTTCATCATGGGTGAAGAAGTCGCTGAATATCAGGGCGCCTACAAGATCACGCAGGGGCTTCTGCAGGAATTCGGCGCCCAGCGCGTGGTCGACACCCCGATCACCGAGCATGGCTTTGCCGGTCTCGGCGTTGGTGCGGCAATGGCCGGCCTGAAGCCGATCGTCGAATTCATGACCTTCAACTTCGCCATGCAGGCGATCGACCACATCATCAACTCGGCTGCCAAGACGCTCTACATGTCCGGCGGCCAGATGGGTGCCCCGATCGTCTTCCGTGGTCCGAACGGCGCAGCTGCCCGCGTTGGCGCCCAGCACAGCCAGGACTACGCTGCCTGGTACAGCCAGATCCCGGGCCTGAAGGTCGTGATGCCCTACACGGCGGCTGACGCCAAGGGGCTGCTGAAGGCGGCCATCCGCGATCCGAACCCGGTCATCTTCCTGGAAAACGAAATCCTCTACGGTCACTCCTTCGAAGTGCCGAAGATGGATGACTTCGTCCTGCCGATCGGCAAAGCACGCATCCACAAGACCGGCAAGGACGCGACCATCGTTTCCTTCGGTATCGGCATGACCTATTCGGTCAAGGCCGTCGAGGAGCTGGCGAAGGAAGGCATCGACGTCGAACTGATCGACCTTCGGACCATCCGTCCGATGGACCTGCCGACCGTCATCGAATCCGTCAAGAAGACCGGTCGCCTGGTCACCGTCGAGGAAGGCTATCCGCAGTCCTCCGTCGGCACCGAAATTGCGACCCGCGTCATGCAGCAGGCCTTCGACTATCTGGATGCGCCGATCCTGACGATCGCCGGCAAGGATGTTCCGATGCCGTATGCGGCCAATCTTGAAAAGCTGGCACTGCCGAGCGTTGCCGAAGTCGTTCAGGCCGTCAAAACCGTCTGCTACAAGTAAGGGGGCAAGGTCATGCCGATCAATATCACCATGCCGGCCCTGTCTCCGACGATGGAAGAGGGCAATCTGGCCAAGTGGCTGGTCAAGGAAGGCGACAAGGTCAAGTCCGGCGACGTGATCGCCGAGATCGAGACCGACAAGGCGACCATGGAAGTGGAAGCCGTCGATGAAGGCATCGTCGCAAAGATCGTTGTTCCCGCCGGCACAGAGGCCGTGAAGGTCAACGCGCTGATCGCGATCCTCGCCGAGGAAGGCGAGGACGTCGCAGCCGCCGCTGCTGGTGGCGGATCTTCCGCGCCGAAGGCTGAGGCGGCTCCTGCTCCGAAGGCGGAAGCAGCACCTGCGCCCGCCACAGCTGCAGCTGTAGCGCCGGCTCCTGCTGCCGCGTCGGCTGCTCCGGCAGCGTCGAGCGGGGAACGGGTCTTTGCCTCGCCGCTCGCCCGTCGCCTCGCCAAGGAAGCCGGTCTCGACTTGAAGGCAGTCTCTGGCTCCGGACCGAAGGGCCGCGTCGTCAAGAGCGACGTCGAAAAGGCCGTGAGCACCGGTGGTGCAAAGGCTGCCCCGGCGCCAGCAGCAGCGTCAACTGCTGCAGCTACCCCGGTTATGGCCAAGGGCGCCTCGGAAGAAGCTGTTCTCAAGAACTTCGCCGAAGGCTCCTACGAGCTCGTGCCGCATGACGGCATGCGCAAGACGATCGCCAAGCGCCTGCAGGAATCCAAACAGACAATTCCGCATTTCTACGTCTCCGTGGATTGCGAACTGGATGCGCTGCTGGCACTTCGTGCCCAGCTCAATGCAGCAGCCCCCGAAAAAGACGGCAAGCCGGCCTACAAGCTCTCGGTCAACGACATGGTGATCAAGGCACTGGCTCTCGCGCTGCGCGACGTGCCGGATGCCAACGTTTCCTGGACCGATACCAACATGGTCAAGCACAAGCATGCCGATGTTGGCGTGGCGGTCTCGATCCCCGGCGGCCTGATCACTCCGATCATCCGCAAGGCGGAGGAAAAGAGCCTGTCCACCATCTCCAACGAGATGAAGGACCTCGGCAAGCGCGCCAAGGACCGCAAGCTGAAGCCCGAGGAATACCAGGGCGGCACGACTGCCGTGTCCAACATGGGCATGATGGGCGTGAAGAGCTTCTCGGCCGTGGTCAACCCGCCGCATGCAACGATCCTTGCGATCGGTGCCGGCGAAGAGCGGGTCGTGGTCAAGAACGGCGAGATGAAGATCGCCAATGTCATGACCGTGACGCTCTCGACCGACCATCGCTGCGTCGATGGCGCGCTCGGGGCCGAACTGCTCGGTGCCTTCAAGCGCTACATCGAAAATCCGATGGGCATGCTGGTCTGAACCGGGGGCGGTTAAGATGAAGACCGTTCTCGCTTACGGCGACAGCCTGACATGGGGATATGACCCGGTGAATCTGGGTCGCCATGCCTATGAGGTCCGCTGGACGAGTGTCTTGCAAAAGGCGCTCGGCCACGGGGTCAGGGTGATCGCCGAGGGCTTGAACGGTCGTACCACCGCCTATGACGACCATCTGGGCGATTGCGAGCGCAACGGAACCAAGCTGCTTCCGACGCTTCTCGCAACGCACAAGCCGATCGATCTTGTGATCATCATGCTGGGGACGAATGACCTCAAGCGGGGCATTCAGGGCACGGCCATCGGCGCGACCAGTGGCGTCAAGCGGCTGGTCAAGCTCGTTCAGAAGCACGACTGGGGTTTCGAGTTCGACGAGCCCGAAATCCTGGTCGTCGCGCCGCCGGCGATCCGCGAGACGGCCAATTCGGTGTTTGGCGCCATGTTCAACCACTCGGTGGACGAAGGCGCCATGCTCGCCAGCATGTACCGCGATGCGGCAGACGAATCGGGATGCGCCTTCTTCGACGCAGGATCGGTCGCAGAGACCACGCCGCTCGACGGCATCCATCTCGATGCTGAAAACACCCGTGCGATCGGTCGCGGTCTTGAGCCTGTCGTCCGCATGATGCTTGGGCTTTGAAGAAAGACCGCATCCTGCATCCTCTGGCAGGGCGCGTTGATCAAAATCAAGGAGGTCTTGTGCGCTGCGTCTAACCTGTACCCATCAACCCCGACAAGAGGAGATGGGATCATGTCGAACACACCGCACGAACTGGCAGTGGAATTCCCGGAACACGTCGCGCTGATGCGTCATCTGAAAGAAACGGATGGGCATTTTGCAAGATTGTTCGAAACCTATCATGAGGTGAACCGGGCCATCCACCGCGCCGAAACCGATATCGAGCCTGCAGACGACTTCCACATCGTGGAAATGCGCAAGAAGCGGATGCAGCTCAAGGATGAAATCTACGGGATGCTGGTTCGTCACGAACCGGAAGCCGAGACACCCGCAGCCTGAGGGTTTCGCTTCCAGTCCCGAAACGGGCCTCCGTGAGAATGGAGGCTCGCAGGAAACCGAGGAGTGGAAGCACCTATGTCGAACGCTTACGACGTCATCATCATTGGCTCCGGCCCCGGCGGCTACGTCACCGCCATCCGTGCCGCCCAGCTCGGACTGAAAACCGCGATCGTTGAGCGCGAGCATCTGGGCGGCATCTGCCTGAACTGGGGCTGCATCCCGACAAAAGCGCTGCTGCGCTCAGCCGAGATCCTCGATCACGCCAACCATGCGAAATCCTACGGCCTGACGCTGAACGGCACCATGACAGCCGACGTGAAGGAAGTCGTCGCCCGCTCCCGCGGTGTCTCTGCCCGCCTCAATGGTGGCATCGGCTTCCTGATGAAGAAGAACAAGATCGACGTGATCTGGGGCGAAGCCAAGTTGACCAAGCCCGGCGAAATCGTCGTCGGCAAGATGTCGAAGCCTGTCGTTGAGCCGCAACACCCGGTTCCGAAGGGCGTGCTGGGTGAAGGCACCTACACCGCCAAGCACATCATCGTTGCGACCGGTGCCCGTCCGCGTGCACTCCCTGGCATCGAGCCGGATGGCAAGCTGATCTGGACCTATTTCGAGGCGATGAAGCCGGACTTCATGCCGAAGTCGCTTGTTGTCATGGGATCGGGCGCGATCGGCATCGAATTTGCCTCCTTCTACCGCTCCATGGGCGTCGACGTCACCGTCGTCGAGCTGATGGCCAACATCATGCCGGTCGAGGATGTGGAGATTTCTACCTTCGCCCGCAAGCAGCTTGAAAAGCGCGGCCTGAAGATCATTACCGAAGCCAAGGTCTCCAAGGTCGAGAAGGGTGCAAATTCCATCACCGCCCATGTCGAGACCAAGGACGGCAAGGTGCAGACTATCACCGCTGACCGCCTGATCTCCGCCGTCGGCGTTCAGGGCAATATCGAGAACCTCGGCCTCGAAACGCTCGGCGTAAAGACCGATCGCGGCTGCATCGTCATCGACGGCTATGGCAAGACCAACGTGCCGGGCCTCTATGCGATCGGCGACGTTGCCGGCCCGCCGATGCTCGCCCACAAGGCCGAGCATGAAGGCGTCATCTGCATCGAGAAGATCGCGGGCCTGCCGAATGTTCACCCGATGGACAAGGCCAAGATCCCGGGCTGCACCTATTGCAACCCGCAGGTCGCCTCGGTTGGTCTGACCGAAGCCAAAGCCAAGGAACAGGGCCGTGAAATCCGCGTTGGTCGCTATTCCTTCGCCGCCAACGGCAAGGCGATCGCGCTCGGCGAAGACCAGGGCATGATCAAGACGATCTTCGACAAGAAGACCGGCGAACTCATCGGTGCGCACATGGTCGGCACGGAAGTGACCGAACTTATCCAGGGCTTCGTTGTCGCGATGAACCTCGAGACGACAGAGGAAGAGCTGATGCACACGATCTTCCCGCATCCGACGCTGTCGGAAATGATGAAGGAAAGCGTGCTCGATGCCTACGGCCGGGTGCTGAACGCCTGAAGCAAGGTTGTGAAACGGGACCTCGCCGCCTATATGGGCGGCAGGTTCCAAATTGACGATCCAAAGGGAGTTCGACGTGGCAGGGTTTGAAGTCGGCATTATCGCGACGATCTTCTTCGGCGGCCTCGCTGGCTGGCTTGCCGGCAAGCTGATGGACATGCGCTTCGGCGTCTTCATGAACATCGTGATCGGCATTGTCGGCGCGGCAATCGCAGCGGCGATCTTCCGTCGCCTCGGCATCTTTGTCGAGGGTGACTGGCTCGGATACCTTATCACCAGTTTCGTTGGCGCCAGCCTCCTTCTCTTCATTGCCCGGCTTGTCCGGCGGTAATCTCGATTAGCCGCATCAGCGGCGGGATAGGGTTTTGACCATGGTCACCATTCTCGACAGGACCAATCTTTCGAACGCGGCACCCCTGGCGCCAGCAGACGAAAAGCGTGTGCGCCATCCGGAAAAGGCCCACAAGCCCGACACCGAGGTATTGCGCAAGCCAGAATGGATCCGCGTCAAGGCGCCGACATCCAAGGGCTATCACGAGACCCGCGAGCTCGTGCGCTCCCACAAGTTGGTGACGGTCTGCGAAGAGGCCGGCTGCCCGAATATCGGCGAGTGCTGGGACAAAAAGCACGCGACCTTCATGATCATGGGCGAGATCTGTACCCGCGCCTGCGCCTTCTGCAATGTCGCGACCGGCAAGCCCAACCCGCTCGATCTTGACGAGCCCGCCAATGTGGCCAAAGCCGTCCGCCAGATGGGTCTGCAGCACGTTGTCATCACCTCCGTCGACCGTGACGACTTGGCTGATGGCGGCGCCGAACATTTCGAGAAGGTGATCTGGGCGATCCGCGAAGCATCGCCCGAGACGACGATCGAGATCCTTACCCCTGACTTCCTCAAGAAGCCCGGTGCCCTTGAGCGAGTCGTCGCGGCCAAGCCCGACGTCTTCAACCACAACATGGAAACCGTGCCGGGCAACTACCTGACGGTCCGTCCCGGCGCCCGCTATTTCCATTCCGTTCGCCTGCTTCAGCGGGTGAAGGAACTCGACCCGACCATGTTCACCAAGTCCGGAATCATGGTCGGCCTCGGCGAAGAGCGCAACGAAGTGCTGCAGTTGATGGACGACCTGCGTTCTGCCGACGTCGACTTCCTGACCATCGGCCAGTACCTCCAGCCGACCCGCAAGCACCACAAGGTCGAGCGCTTCGTCACGCCAGAAGAGTTCAAGTCCTACGAGGACATCGCCTACACCAAGGGCTTCCTGATGGTGTCCTCGAGCCCGCTGACCCGCTCGTCGCACCATGCCGGCGATGACTTTGCCCGGCTGAAGGCGGCGCGGGAGAAGCTGCAATTGGTTCGGGCCTAGGCTGCCTCTGTCGGTTTGGGTGAAATCATGATACGAGATTTCAAAGACAAACTGACGGAGCAGCTTTTCAGAACATCGAACGTCCGAGGATTTCCGCCAGACGTAACCGAGCGTGCCCGGCGAAAGCTGATGGCGATCCACGCAGCTCATGTCGTTTCGGATTTGCGCGTGCACCGAGCAATCGGCTTGAAGCGCTCAAGGGAAATCGCGAGGAACAGCATTCGATCCGCATCAATGATCAGTGGCGGATCTGCTTCCGATGGGCCAACGGGGACGCGTTTGATGTCGAAGTGTGCGACTATCACTGAGGTGCGCAATGCTGCATGTGACTGAAGAACCAATCCATCCCGGTTGCGTGTTGTTTGACGACTTCATCGCTGACTTCGGCCTGACATTTTACCAGGTTGCCGCTGACACCGGTATCGAAAGGGCTGCGCTCGAGGGCCTGCAAAATGGCCATGGTGCGATAACGGCCGAAATTGCTCTGCGGCTGGCCCGCTATTTTTCGACCACACCGGAGTTCTGGCTCAATCTTCAGCGCACCTACGACCTCGCCCTGGCCAGCAAAACAGCGACCGGGATCGACCAGATCAGGCCTGTTGCGGCAGCTTGACGGACTGCTCCAAATGCGTGAACTGGAGCCGTTTAGTGCTGCTGCACAAGCCCTGCGCCAAGCCCGCCGCATCTGCGTGATTGGATCGTCTGGCAGCGGAAAAAGCACTCTGTCGCAGAAGCTCGCGAGCGCTCTGGGCCTGAGCTATGTATCCCTGGACAGGGATGTGCGCTGGCTGCCCGGTTGGCAGGAGCGTAGCAGGGAGGAGCAGCGTGAGCGACTGGGCGCCTTTGTCAACGGCGACGGCTGGGTCATCGACGGCAGTGGTTCGTCATCATTCGATATCAGGCTGCCGCGCACAGATCTCATCCTTTGGTTGCGAATTCCCCGATGGAGATGTCTGCTGGGCGTTGCAAAGAGGGTTTGTCGTTTCAGGGGTACGGTACGGCCGGATATGGCGGAAGGCTGCCCCGAGCCCTTGCCCGATCGCGATTTCCTCTCTTACATCTGGAATTTTGAGCGTCGCTATGCCCCGCGGATCATCCAGGAAATCGAGCGTCACGGACCGAACGTGCCGGTCGTGACCCTGAAATCCCATGGCGAAATGGCGCACCTGCTTGATCTTGCGGGGCTTCCTCATTAAGTCGCTGGCATGCCACAGTTTGAAACCCGCCGCCTCGTCAAGCACTCGCCCGAACGTATGTATGCCCTCGTCGCCGACGTCGAGCGCTATCCGGAATTTTTGCCGCTCTGCGAAGCGCTAACCATTCGCTCGCGCCGCGAACGCGACGGGAAGGAATTGCTGCTCGCCGACATGACCGTGGGCTACAAGGCGATCCGCGAGACCTTCACGACGCAGGTTTTGCTGACGGCCGCCGAGCGCGCCATCGATGTCAAATACATCGAAGGTCCATTTCGGTATCTCGACAATCGCTGGCGCTTCGAAGACGCAGGCGAGGGCACCTGCTCGGTTCATTTCTACATCGACTACGAATTCAAGAACCGCATCCTCGGGGCTCTGATGGGCTCAATGTTCGACCGTGCCTTCCGCATGTTTTCGGAAGCCTTCGAGGAGCGTGCCGACAAGATTTACGCTGGCAGCTGAGCCGCGCGCGCCAGCATGTCGAGTGCTGTTCTGACAGTGGCGAGCCGCACTTGATCGCGGCCGATATCACTATAGCGCATTTCCCTGTGCTCGACTTCCCCGCTGCGGCTTCTCAGCGCGAGATGCACCAGCCCGACCGGCTTGCCAGCCGATCCGCCACCTGGCCCGGCAATGCCTGTCACAGCGACCGCCACCTTGGCATCAGAACGCATGAGCGCTCCATGCGCCATCTGCAATGCGGTCTCCTTCGAGACGGCTCCGAAAGCTTCAAGCGTTGCGCTCGAAACGCCGATCAATTCCATCTTCGCTTGGTTCGTATAGGTGACGAAACCGCGATCAACGACCGCCGACGAACCGGCAATCTCTGTCAGCGCACCGGCGATCAGGCCACCGGTGCAGGATTCGGCCGTCGCAATCATCCAGCCGAGATCCCGATAGGCCGCGATGATCGCTGCGGCCTGCTGCTCGATATCTCCCGGATAGAGCCCCATCAGTCCGTTCCCCGAAAGACGACGGTTGCCGTGGCGATGGCGGCGATGCCTTCACCACGACCGATGAAGCCGATCTTCTCGTTGGTCGTCGCTTTCACCGAGCAGCGATCGAGCGAGATGTCGAGGATCTCGGCGAGCTTCTCGCGCATGGCTTGACGATGCGGCCCAATCTTAGGTTCTTCGGCAATTAGCGAAATATCCGCATTCATGATCGTGCCGCCGGCACCGCGCACGACCCGCGCTGCGTGTTCGAGAAAGATACGCGACGGCGCGCCCTTCCACTGCATGTCCGACGGCGGAAAATGATCGCCGATATCGCCGGCGCCGCAGGTGGCGAGCAATGCGTCTGTCAGGGCATGCAGCGCGACATCGGCATCGGAATGGCCTTTCAGCTTCTGATCATGCGGAATGAAGATGCCGCAGAGCGTGACGCCATCGCCGGGCTCGAGCTGGTGCACGTCATAGCCGTTTCCAGTGCGAACGTCGGGGAGGGCGCTAGCCTTCAGTTTTTCGTCGGCCATGGCGATATCTCTCTTTACGGTCAGTTTGACATTGTCGATTGATCCCTCAACCAACTGGACGGGGATGCCAGCCCATTCCGCGATCGAGGCGTCGTCCGTGAAGTCTGCGGCTTGCTCGGTCGCGGCGCGCTCGTGGGCGGCGAGAATGGTTGCGTAGTGAAAGCTCTGCGGTGTCTGCGCCGCGTAAAGATCCTTGCGCGGCACCGTGCCGGTGATGAGGCCTGCGGCGTCGCCGCGCTTGATTGTGTCCGACACCGGGATGGCGGGCAACACGGCCGGTTTTCCCGCATCGAGTTCGGCGGCGATCCGGTCGAGAAGAGCCTCGTTGACAAAGGGACGCACACCGTCCTGGATCATCACGTGTCTAATGCCCCGCTCGTGCAACGCCTGCAACCCGTTGAGCACTGAAGCCTGGCGGGTGGCGCCGCCCTCGACCACCATCAAAGTATCCCGGGGAGACAGGTCGACAATGGCAGCTTCCAGCAGTCCATGATCTTCCGGGTGAATGACGAGGACGATGGGGCCACATTTGGGCCAGTCGAGAAAGCGTTTCAGCGTATGCCAGATGACGGGCTTGCCGCCAATGCGCCTGTATTGCTTCGGCCCTTCGACGGAGGCTCCGGCGCGTTCGCCACGGCCGGCGGCAACCACGACAACACCGATTGTATCGCTCAGCTCTTGCTCCATCGTCCCGCCTGGTCCATGACACATTTCCTTCGCAACCGTGCTCTATCGGCTCGCTATCGGCTTTTCCAGCATTTGCACGAATTTTTGTCGAACGGTGAGCTTTGCCTCTTGGCAAGCCGGACAACGCTGGCTAAAAATAGTGCAAATTCGCCCTTTGCCTGAAAGATAATCATTTGATTTCCGTCGCGTTGGACACGCCCTTCAGCATTGGCCCGGTTCCTGTTCGGAACCGTGTTGTGCTTGCGCCGATGTCTGGCGTCACGGATCTGCCGTTCCGCCAGCTCGCCTTCCGCTTTGGCGCAGGCCTCGTGGTCACTGAAATGGTGGCGAGCCGCGAACTGGTCTTCAACGCAGCCGAAAGCTGGTCACGGCTGAAGGGGGCAGGTCTCACCCCGCATATGGTGCAGCTGGCCGGGCGCGAAGCAAAATGGCTGGCCGAAGCGGCGGTGATTGCTGAGGCCAATGGCGCCGATATCATTGATATCAACATGGGCTGCCCGGCCAAAAAGGTGATCGGTGGTTATGCCGGTTCCGCCCTGATGCGCGAACCGGATCACGCCTTGTCTCTGATCGAGGCAACAGTCAAGTCGGTAAAGATCCCGGTGACAGTCAAGATGCGCCTCGGTTGGGACGACACCTCGATCAATGCGCCCGACATTGCTGCCCGCGCCGAAGCCGCCGGTGTGCAGCTGATTACCGTGCATGGCCGCACTCGAATGCAGTTTTACGAGGGTAAGGCGAATTGGGACGCGATCGCCGCCGTTCGCGACGCCATCCGGATTCCGCTGATCGCCAATGGCGACGTCGATACTGTCGAGGATGCCAACGAGATTCTGCGCCGCTCCGGCGCCGACGCCGTCATGATCGGTCGCGGCTGCCAGGGCCGCCCATGGCATGCCGGCGTTCTCGCAGGTCATGCCGCCCCCGCTGCATCTGAGATATCCGATGTCGTCGTGGACCACTATCGGGCGATGCTGGATCACTATGGTGCCGAAGTCGGCGTGCGCCACGCCCGCAAGCACCTCGGCTGGTATCTCGATCGCCACGCGCCGGATCTCGCACCGGAGGCGAAGGCATCCATCATGACATCGAAAGATCAGGGCTTCGTTGTCGGGGCCTTGCAGCGGGCACTCTCGGAGAACGATGGCGCGCGCGCCAGACAGGAGGCCGCATGACGGCGAATGATAAGAGCGGTGGCCTTGCCATGGCCGTGCTCAACGCCATCCAGAACCCGGTGGTGATGGTGGATGCCAATGGGCACATCGCTTTCGCCAACTGGGAGGCCGAGGCCTTTTTTGGCGCAAGCGCCACGCATCTCGCCCGCTACCGTATTTCGACATTCATCCCTTTCGGCAGTCCGCTGCTGTCGCTGATCGAACAGGTGCGCGAACGCCGCGCGCCGGTCAACGAATACCGCGTCGATTTGAGTTCGCCGCGTCTCGGCCAGGAAAAGCTCGTCGACCTCTATGTGGCACCGGTCCTCAGCCAGCCCGGCAATGTCGTGGTCGTTTTCCAGGAACGGTCGATGGCCGACAAGATCGACCGGCAGCTGACCCATCGCGCAGCGGCCCGATCCGTCACCGGCCTTGCCTCCATGCTGGCGCATGAGATCAAGAACCCGCTCTCCGGCATCCGTGGTGCTGCGCAGCTGCTCGAGACAGCAGTCACAGACGAAGATCGGGCGCTGACCCGCCTGATCTGCGACGAGACGGATCGTATCGTCTCGCTTGTCGATCGCATGGAGGTCTTTTCCGACGAGCGGCCGGTCGATCGTCAGTCGATCAACATCCACTCTGTCCTCGATCAGGTAAAGGCTGTGGCGAAAGCAGGCTTTGCCCGCAACATCAGGATCACCGAGAATTACGACCCTTCGTTGCCGCCGGTCTATGCCAACCGGGACCAGCTGGTGCAGGTCTTTCTGAACCTGGTGAAGAACGCATCCGAGGCCATCGGCGAGCGCTCCGACGGCGAAATCCAGCTCACCACGGCCTATCGACCCGGCATTCGCCTCTCGGTCGCCGGCTCGCGCGAAAAGATCTCCCTGCCGCTCGAATTCTGCGTCCATGACAACGGGCCCGGCGTACCATCAGACCTTCTGCCCCATCTCTTCGATCCCTTCATCACGACGAAGACGAACGGCTCGGGGCTCGGTCTGGCGCTCGTCGCCAAGATCATCGGCGCCCATGGCGGCATCGTCGAGTGTGACAGCCAGGCGAGCCGCACCACCTTCCGGGTCTTGATGCCCATGTCGAAAGAGACGGCGCTCGAAGATGCGCCTCTGCCAAAATCCACGGGAACGAACTGATGACAGCGACGATCCTTGTTGCAGATGACGATGCTGCGATCCGCACGGTCCTGAACCAGGCGCTGAGCCGCGCGGGTTACGACGTCAGGATCACCTCCAACGCGGCGACCCTCTGGCGCTGGATTTCGGCGGGCGAGGGCGACCTCGTCGTCACCGATGTCATCATGCCCGACGAAAACGCCTTCGATCTGTTGCCGCGCATCAAGAAGGCGCGGCCGGATCTGCCGGTGCTGGTCATGAGCGCCCAGAACACCTTCATGACCGCCATCAAGGCGTCCGAGAAGGGCGCCTATGACTACCTGCCGAAACCCTTCGACCTCACCGAACTGATCGCCATCATCGGCCGCGCGCTGTCGGAGCCGAAAAAGCGTCCAGCCCGTCTCGACGACGACATGCAGGATGGCATGCCGCTCGTCGGCCGCTCTGCCGCCATGCAGGAAATCTACCGCGTGCTGGCGCGCCTGATGCAGACGGACCTGACGCTGATGATCACCGGCGAATCCGGTACCGGCAAGGAACTGGTCGCCAAGGCGCTGCACGACTACGGCAAGCGTCGGAATGGTCCTTTCGTTGCCATCAACATGGCGGCCATCCCGCGGGACCTGATCGAATCGGAACTCTTCGGCCACGAGAAAGGTGCCTTCACCGGCGCGCAAAACCGTTCCACCGGCCGGTTCGAACAGGCCGAAGGCGGCACGCTCTTCCTCGATGAAATCGGCGATATGCCGATGGACGCCCAGACCCGTCTGCTTCGCGTGCTGCAGCAGGGCGAATACACGACCGTTGGCGGGCGCACCCCGATACGCACTGATGTCCGTATCGTTGCGGCGACCAACAAGGATCTGAAACAGTCGATCAATCAGGGCCTCTTCCGCGAAGACCTCTATTACCGATTGAATGTCGTGCCGCTGCGCCTGCCGCCGCTTCGCGACCGCGCCGAAGATATCCCCGATCTGGTCCGACACTTCATTCAGCAGGGCGAAAAAGAAGGCCTCGATGCCAAGCGTTTCGACCACGAGGCGCTCGAGGTGATGAAGGCCTATGCCTGGCCCGGCAACGTGCGCGAGCTGGAGAACGTGGTACGCCGCCTGATGGCGCTCTACCCACAGGACGTGATTGCCCGTGAAATCGTCGAGCAGGAACTGCGCGCCGATGTCGCCGACAGCCCGATCTCCAAGGTCGGCATGCCCTCGGGCACGATGACGATCTCCCAGGCCGTCGAAGAAAACATGCGGACCTATTTCGCGTCCTTCGGTGAAGCGCTTCCGCCGTCGGGTCTCTACGACCGGGTCCTGACCGAGATGGAGTATCCGCTGATCCTTGCCGCCCTGACTGCCACCCGAGGCAACCAGATCAAGGCGGCCGATCTGCTCGGCCTGAACCGCAACACGCTGCGCAAGAAGATCCGCGAGCTCGGCGTGTCGGTTTACCGCAGTTCCCGCTCGGCTTGACAAGGCTCAAGCCGCCGTTGCAATTTCGCCACAATGCGTTGCTCAAAAGCCACGTTGCTTCGAGGCCTGACGCGCTCTTGGCGCGAGGCAGGTTCGTCGGAGCTTTGAAGCATAGAGATTTGCCGCGATCGAGAGGTCGCCGCATCAACGAGATCCGGTTTCGCGGATCCGGGGGAAAATGATGGCACGCGTGAGGACTGCCTCCGCAGCAGACGTCGACAGCGCATTGGCGCAGGATCGGCGCGCATCCTTCGCATTGCCGGGCCTTCTCTTGGCTGGCGGCGCGCTCCTGTGTGCATCACTGACGCTGCCGATCTTGCTGGGCCTTACGGCAATCGAGCCGACCTCGGAGGTCCTCATTGCGTCTGCGGTCATCAATTCGTTGTTCATCGTCGGATTGATGTTCCTGATCGGCCGCGAGGTTATGCGTCTCTTCAAGGCGCGCAACCGAGGGCGTGCCGCCGCGCGACTGCATGTGCGAATCGTCGCCTTGTTTTCCATCATCGCGATCACGCCGGCGATCCTGGTGGCGATTTTCGCGTCGATCACGCTCAATGTCGGCCTCGACCGTTGGTTCTCGATCAGAACGCAGTCGATCGTCTCCTCGTCGATGAACGTCGCCCAGGCCTACATGCTGGAAAGCGCAAGCTATCTGCAGGGCCAGACGATCTCGATGGCCAACGACCTGGAACGCAATCGCGCCCTCTTCTATCTCGACCGCCAGGGCTTTGTTGACTTGATGACGCGTCAGGCCCGGGGCCGCGGCATGCTGGGCGCCTTTCTGGTGCGCGAGGACGGATCGGCGATCACACAGGCCGATATCGATACGGACAAGCCGCTTCCAGCGATTCCGCGCGATGCCCTTGGCAGCGCCGCTTCCGGCCAGCCGACGCTGATCCCACCCGGCGTGACCAACCTCGTCGGCGCCATCATCAAGCTGGAGAGCATTTCCGGCACATTCCTCTACACCATACGCGCCGTCGATCCGAAGGTCATGCAAGCCATGCGCCTGATGGAGGAGAACACCGCCGAATACCAGTCGATGGAAGATGGCCGAACGACGCTGCAGATCGCCTTCGCCATTCTCTATCTCGGCTTCGCGTTGATCGTTCTGCTCGCGGCCATCTGGACGGCGATTGCGGTTGCCGACCGGATCGTCAGACCGATCCGGCTGTTGATCGGCGCGGCTGACAGCATCGCCTCGGGCAACCTCAGCGTCATCGTGCCGGTTCGCGCCGCCGATGGCGATGTCGGCAGCCTCTCGCGGACCTTCAACAAGATGGTCTCGCAAATCCGATCGCAGCGTGACGAGATCCTCGAGGCCAAGGATGAGGTCGATGACCGTCGCCGCTTCATCGAGGCCGTATTGTCCGGTGTCACGGCTGCCGTCATCGGCGTCGAAGACGACGGCATCATCACAATCGTCAATCCATCGGCCGAGTATTTCCTGGCGCTGCCCTCCGAGCAGCTGATCGGGCAGAAACTTGCTCTGGTGGCTCCGGAAGTGGATCGTGTGCTCGCAGAGGCCGCCGTCCGTCATCGCGGTGGCTATCGCGAGCAGATCAACATGATCCGAGGTGGCAAGGAGCGGACGCTCAACGTGCAGGTCACCCGCGAGGAGACACGAGGCTCGGTCGATTCCTATGTCATCACCCTCGACGAGATAACCGATCTGGTCGTGGCCCAACGTTCAACGGCCTGGGCCGACGTTGCACGGCGCATCGCACACGAAATCAAGAACCCGCTGACGCCGATCCAGCTGTCGGCCGAACGCCTCAAGCGTCGGTTTGGCAAGCAGATTGCCGAGGACGACAAGGCCGTCTTCAACCAGTGCACCGATACCATCGTCCGTCAGGTCGAGGACATCGGCCGGATGGTCGACGAGTTCTCGGCCTTTGCCCGCATGCCGAAACCGACCAAGCAACGCTCCGACCTCCGCGAGATCCTGACGGACGCCGTCTTTCTCCGCGAAATCGGCAGTGCTGAAATCGAGTTCCAGCGGGACTTTGGCACCGAGCCGCTCGAAGGAAACTTCGATGCACGCATGCTGGCGCAGGCGGTCGGAAACATTGTCAAGAACGCCGTCGAAGCGATCGAAGCCGTGCCGAAGGACGAACTTGGCGAGGGCGGCAAGATTCTGGTTCGGTCGGCCTTCGACGGTGACCAGGACCGGTTCATTGTCGATGTCATCGACAATGGCCGCGGGCTGCCGAGCGAGAACCGCCATCGGATTCTCGAGCCCTACATGACGATGCGCGAGAAGGGCACCGGCCTTGGACTCGCGATAGTGAAGAAGATCATTGAAGAGCATGGTGGGCAGCTTGAACTGCACGACGCGCCGGCCGATTTCGACCGGGGCAGGGGCGCGATGATCCGCATCATCCTGCCGCGAGCAGACGCTACCGCCATCGAGACTGAAAGCGACAAGGAAAAGGTCCATGGCCTCTGATATTCTCGTAGTCGACGACGAAGAAGACATTCGCGAGATCGTCTCCGGCATCCTGAGCGACGAAGGGCATGAGACCCGGACGGCGCACGACGCCGACAGCGCTCTGGCCGCTATTTCGGATCGTGTGCCGCGGCTGGTCTTCCTCGACATCTGGATGCAGGGTAGCCGGCTCGACGGCCTGTCGCTGCTCGACGAGATCAAGCTGCGCCATCCCGACTTGCCTGTGGTGATGATCTCGGGGCACGGCAATGTCGAGACAGCAGTCTCGGCGATCAAGCGGGGCGCCTTCGACTTCATCGAGAAGCCCTTCAAGGCGGATCGGCTGATCCTGATTGCCGAGCGCGCGCTGGAGAATTCCAAGCTGAAACGCGAGGTCTCCGAATTGAAGCGCCGCACGGGTGACGCGATTGAACTCATCGGCACCTCGGTCGCCGTCTCGCAATTGCGCCAGACGATAGAAAAGATTGCGCCGACCAACAGCCGCATCATGATCTTCGGCCCCTCCGGTTCGGGCAAGGAACTCGTCGCACGCATGATCCACAAACGATCGGCCCGCTCAGGCGGACCGTTCGTCTCGCTGAACGCGGCAGCGATCACGCCTGATCGCATGGAAATGGCATTGTTCGGCACCGAGGGCACACCTGGCCAACCGCGCCGGATCGGTGCGCTCGAAGAGGCCCATCGCGGTATTCTCTATCTTGATGAAATCGGCGAAATGCCGCGCGAGACGCAGAACAAGATCCTACGCGTGCTCGTCGAACAGCAGTTCGAGCGTATCGGCGGGTCCAAGCGCGTCAAGGTCGATGTGCGCATCATCTCGTCGAGCGCCTACAATCTGGAAAGCCTGATCGCCGAAGGCCGTTTCCGCGAAGACCTGTTTCATCGCCTGGCCGTGGTCCCGGTCAAGGTACCGGCACTTGCCGAGCGCCGCGAGGATATCCCGTTCCTGGTCGACATGTTCATGCGTCAGGTTTCCGAACAGGCCGGCATCCGCCAGCGCAAGATCGGCGACGACGCGATGGCGGTTCTGCAGGCGAACGACTGGCCGGGCAACATCCGTCAACTGCGCAACAACATCGAACGATTGATGATCCTGGCTCAGGGCGACAGCCCTGATTCGCCGATCAGCGCCGAAATGCTGCCGCAGGATCTCTCGGACATGCTGCCGAAGGTGTCCGCTCGCAACGACACGCACATCATGACGCTGCCGCTGCGCGAAGCGCGCGAGATGTTCGAACGCGACTATCTGATTGCCCAGATCAACCGCTTCGGTGGCAATATTTCGCGGACCGCGGAATTCGTCGGCATGGAACGCTCGGCCCTCCATCGCAAACTGAAATCGCTTGGCGTATAAGCGGGCGAAACGAATCCGGTAGACGCGAACCTGGGGCAGGAAGCTTGCCATGAAAGTCATCATCTGCGGCGCGGGCCAGGTCGGTTACGGTATCGCCGAACGCCTCTCCCAGGAGGGCAACGATGTCTCGGTGATCGACACCTCGGCGTCGCTCGTCTCGCACATCACCGAGACCCTCGATGTCAGCGGCTATGTCGGTCACGGCGCCCATCCGGACGTGCTGGCGCGCGCCGGCGCAGACCAGGCGGAAATGCTGATCGCCGTCACGCTTTATGACGAGATCAACATGACAGCCTGCCAGGTTGCGCATTCCCTGTTCAACGTGCCGACCAAGATTGCCCGTATCCGCTCGCAAAACTATCTGCGTCCCGAATATTCGGATCTGTTCAGTCGCGATAATCTGCCGATCGACGTCACGATCTCGCCCGAGATCGAAGTCGGCAAGATGGTGTTGCGCCGGATTTCCTTCCCCGGCGCCACCGATATCGTCCGTTTCGCCGACGACCATATTGCGATGCTTGCCATCGAGTGCATGGAAGATTGCCCGGTGGTGGATACGCCGCTCAATCAGTTGAGCGAACTCTTCCCCGATCTGATGGCCACCGTCTGCGCCATCTGGCGCAACGGTCGCCTGCACGTCGTTCGCTCGCAGGACCACCTGCAGGTCGGCGACCTGGCCTATGTCATCTGCCAGCGGGACCACGCCCGTCGAACCCTTGGCCTTTTCGGTCATGAAGAACAGGAGGCCGCCCGTATCGTCATCGCCGGCGGCGGTAACATCGGCTACTACGTCGCCAAGTCTATTGAGCAGATGCAGCCCAAAACGCGTCTGAAGATCATCGAGAACGACCGCGAGCGCGCGCTGTCCGTATCCGATCAGCTGCAGGACGGCATCGTGCTGCATGGCTCGGCGCTCGATCAGAACATCCTCCAGCAGGCCGACATCCAGGACGCCGACCTGATGGTGACGCTCACCAACAATGATCAGACCAACATCCTGAGTGCTGCCATGGCCAAGCGCCTGGGCTGCAAGTCGGGTATGGCGCTGATCAACAGCCCGTCCTTCCACGATCTGGCGACGTCGATTGGCATTGATGCTCATATCAACCCGCGTGCCGTGACGATTTCTCGCGTACTCCAGCATGTGCGCAAGGGCCGTATCCGCGCCGTCTATGCGGTGCAGAAGGGCAAGGCCGAAGTCATTGAGGCCGAGGCGCTTGAGACCTCGCCGCTCGTCGGCAAGCCCTTCCGTGAACTCGAGCTTCCGCCCGGTCTGCGCGTGGGCGCAATCCTGCGCGACAAGACGGTGATCCGCCCGAATGGTGAAACCAAGATCAAGGCCAAGGATCGCGTCGTCATGTTCGCCGCTGCCGACGCCGTACGCCACGTCGAGCAACTCTTCCGCGTTTCGATCCAGTATTTCTGAAGGTCCCAACCCCATGCCACGCATCGCCTATGTCAATGGCCGTTACCTGCCTCATGCCGACGCGGCGGTGCATATCGAGGATCGCGGCTACCAATTCGCCGATGGGGTCTACGAGGTCTGCGAAATCCGCCATGGTGTGATCGTCGATCTCACCCGACATCTTGATCGCCTTGATCGTTCGTTGTCCGAACTCCAGATGAAGTCCCCGATGAGCCGCGCGGCCCTGACCCAGGTCATCCGTGAAGTGGCACGCCGCAATCGTGTGAAGAATGGTCTCTTCTATCTCCAGGTGACGCGCGGTGTGGCCCGGCGCGACCACGTCTATCCCTCAGCCGACACGCCGCCGAGCCTGGTGATCACAGCCAAGATCACCGATCCCTCTGTGATCGCGAAGAAGAATGAGACGGGTCTGAAGGCGATCACTCTGCCGGACAACCGTTGGGACCGCGTCGACATCAAGACAGTCGGCCTTTTGCCCAATGCCATGGCCCGTCAGGCGGCCAAGGAGAAGGGTGCGCAGGAAGCGATCTATGTCGATTCGCGCGGCATGGTGACGGAAGGGGCGGCGACCAATGTCTGGATCGTCGATAAGGATGGGGTGCTCGTCACCCGTCCCGCCGAACACGGCATCCTGCGCGGCATCACGCGCACAGGCCTGATGGACGTAACGGACAGGTTGGGGATCAACGTGCAGGAGCGAGAGTTTTCCCGCGAGGAAATGCTCAATGCGCGCGAGGTCTTCATCACCGCCGCCACCAGCATCTGTTTTCCGATCGTCGAAATCGACGGCCAGCCGATCGGAAACGGCCATCCCGGCGCCATGGCCGAGCGCATCCGTTCGACCTTTTTCGACGTTGCGGAGAAGACGGTGATTTGATACCACGTTTTTTCGGCGAAGGGACGAGGGGCATTTTCCCGACGCTGATCAGTTAACAAACAATAATCACACCGGTCGACAAAGGACCGGCAAGAAAGAAAGAAGCGGCGCCATGGCGGAACGTTCTCAGAACCTGCAGGATCTCTTCCTCAACACCGTACGAAAGCAGAAGATTTCGCTGACGATCTTCTTGATCAACGGCGTGAAGCTGACCGGTGTTGTGACATCCTTTGACAATTTCTGTGTTCTCCTGCGACGCGACGGCCATTCCCAGCTGGTCTACAAGCACGCCATCTCGACCATCATGCCCGGCCAGCCGATGACGATGTTCGAGAACGACGAAGCCTCTTCCGGACAGGACTGAGATCATCACAAGCCGAGATACAAAGAACGAATCGATCATCCCGGAGGACGAAAAGCGCCGGGATGACATGCGGGCGCTCGTGCTCGTGCCCGTCCTGAAGCAGGCGAAGGCGCAAGCACTGCCTGAAGGGGCCCCGCCGGCCCCGAGCCGGTCCAACGAAGCACGTCTCGAAGAGGCGATCGGCCTTGCCCGTGCCATCGACCTCACCATCGTTCAGGGTCTGATTGTTCAGGTCAACCAGCCGCGCCCGGCAACGCTGATGGGATCTGGCAAGATCGCCGAAGTGAAGGCACTGCTCGACGAGTTCGACGCGGGTCTCGTCATCGTCGATCATCCGCTCACCCCGGTTCAGCAACGCAATCTCGAAAAGGAATGGGGCGCCAAGGTCATCGACCGTACGGGCCTGATCCTTGAGATCTTCGGCCGCCGCGCCTCCACCAAGGAAGGCACGCTGCAGGTCGAGCTCGCCCATCTGAATTACCAGAAGGGCCGTCTGGTCCGTTCCTGGACCCACCTTGAACGCCAGCGCGGTGGTGCTGGCTTCATGGGTGGTCCGGGTGAAACCCAGATCGAAGCCGACCGCCGCCAGCTGCAGGACAAGATCATCAAGCTTGAGCGCGAGCTCGAACAGGTGGTCCGGACCCGCCAGCTGCACCGCGCCAAGCGCCGCAAGGTGCCGCATCCGATCGTGGCACTTGTCGGTTACACCAATGCCGGCAAGTCGACGCTGTTCAACCGCATCACCGGTGCGGGCGTGCTCGCCGAAGACATGCTGTTCGCGACGCTTGACCCGACGCTGCGCCGGATGAAGCTGCCGCATGGCCGAACCGTGATCATGTCCGACACCGTCGGCTTCATCTCCGACCTGCCGACCCACCTCGTCGCCGCCTTCCGCGCGACGCTGGAAGAAGTGCTGGAAGCCGATCTGGTCCTGCATGTCCGCGACATGTCGGACCCGGACAACGGCGCCCAGTCTGCCGATGTCCTGCGCATTCTCGACGACCTCGGCATCGACGAGAAGGAACGCGCCGAGCGCATCCTTGAAGTCTGGAACAAGATCGACCGCCTCGATCCCGAGAACCACGACGGAATCCTTCAGAAGGCGGCCGGCCGCGAAAACGTACTGCCCGTCTCCGCCGTCAGCGGGGAGGGCGTCGACACGCTTCTCGACGTGATCTCGCAGCGCCTCTCCGGCGTCCTGACCGAGGCGACGATCACCATTCCCGCCGACAAGCACGCGGTGATCTCCTGGCTTTATGAAAACGCCGTCGTCAGCGACCGGGAGGACCATGAAGACGGCTCCGTCAGCCTCGACGTACGCCTGACCGACCGCCAGGCCCAGGAACTCGAACGCAAGCTCGGGGCTCAGAAGCCAACCGAAAAAGAAGATTGGGAGCGCTGAGCCCCCTCTCAACCCATTGATCCAGGTCAACTGATCGTCCGACAAAATGTGTCAACTTTTGTTTACGCATTTGGGAGGTGGTCATGCGCGTCGTCTTCATTCATCCGAACTATCATTCCGGCGGCGCCGAGATTGCCGGCAACTGGCCACCCGCCTGGGTCGCCTATCTCGGCGGGGCGCTGAAGTCCGCGGGCTTCACCGACATCCACTTCCTCGATGCCATGACCAACGACATGACCGAAGACCGGCTGCGTGACGAATTGCGCCGTCTTCAGCCGGATTTGATCGGCTGCACCGCGATCACCCCGTCGATCTACATGGCTGAGCGCTGCCTCGAGATCGCAAAAGAGGTCTGCCCCAAGGCGCTCCGGGTTCTCGGCGGCATCCATGCCACCTTCATGTACCAGCAGGTCTTGACCGAGGCGCCCTATATCGACGTCATCGTCCGTGGCGAGGGCGAGGAGATCATCGTCGAACTTGCCCGCGCCTTTGCCGCCGGCAACTGGAAGGAGGCGAGGGCGGGCATCAAGGGTCTCGCCTATGTCACCGACGACGGCAAGATCATCGCGACGCCAGCGGCTCCCACCGTCAAGAACTTCGATGCCGTCGAGCCGGACTGGACGCTGCTCGAATGGGAGAAATACATCTATGTGCCGCTCGGCGTGCGCGTCGCGATCCCCAATATGGCGCGCGGTTGCCCCTTCACCTGCTCGTTTTGCTCGCAGTGGAAGTTCTGGCGCGACTACCGCATCCGCGATCCGAAGAAGGTGGTCGACGAGATCGAAAAGCTGGTCAACGACCATCAGGTCGGCTTCTTCATCCTCGCCGACGAGGAGCCCACCATCAATCGCAAGAAGTTCATCGCCTTCTGCGAAGAGCTAATTTCCCGCGGCCTGCCGGACAAGGTGAAATGGGGCATCAACACCCGCGTTACCGATATCATCCGCGACGAGGAATATTTGGCCCTCTATCGCAAGGCCGGCCTCGTGCATGTCTCGCTCGGCACGGAAGCCGCCGCCCAGCTGAAGCTCGACCGCTTCAACAAGGAGACCAAGGTCGCCGAGAACAAGAAGGCGATCCGTCTGCTCCGTGAAGCCGATATCTTCACCGAGGCGCAGTTCATCGTCGGGCTCGAAAACGAGACGGCGGAGACGCTGGAGGAAACCTATCGCATGGCCCGCGACTGGAACCCGGATCTCGCCAACTGGGCGATGTATACGCCCTGGCCCTTCTCGCCGCTGTTTCAGGAGTTGGGCGACAAGGTCGAGATCTTCGACTTCTCGAAATACAATTTCGTAACACCGATCATGAAGCCGGATGCCATGGACCGCGCAGAACTGCTCGACCGCGTCATGAACAACTACCGACGCTTCTACATGATCAAGGCGCTCTTTCATTACCCCTGGCGCGGCAAGGGCTTTCGGCGGCGCTATCTTCTCGGCTGTCTCAAGGCCTTCATGAAAGCCGGCTTCGAACGAAAATTCTACGATCTCGGCAAGCACAATTACTGGGGGCCGCAATCCAAAGGTAAGGTCGATTTCGGCTTCGACATGACCCGCAAGATTGCACCGGCCCAGATCGACGATTGGCAGGCGGCCTCCGACAGAGCAAGCCAGCTGCGCGCACGCAAGGCTGGGGCGGCGGCGGCGGAAGAGGCGCGCACCCCGGTCTTGGCCTGCGGCGGAGGGCCGGAGAGCCACGATGCCCACGTCTGACAGCAGCTTGGCGCGACTGTACGACGACGATGTCGCAGATGATGTCCCAGAAGCCAGGACGCCAGCCCGGATCGGGCCGAACAGCCTGATCCAGACGGGACAGGCGCTATCGGAGCTGTTTGGCGAAGAAACGGCCCGCCAGATCTATGATCGCGCGGGCATCGGCCATCGTTACGTCGATCCACCCGGCACGATGCTGGATGAACGAGAGCCGCAGCGCCTCTTCGCCGTACTCTGCGACACCTTGTCGGATCAGGACGCCACCCGCGTCCTGGCGGAAGCGGGACACCGTACCGGCCACTATCTGCTGGCCCATCGCATCCCGAAACCGGCCCGCCGCCTGTTGCCGCACTTGCCGGCCGCCGTCTCGGCTCGCGTGCTTGTCCGTGCTATCTCGGCCCATGCCTGGACCTTTGCCGGGAGCGGCCGGTTCTCAGGTGAGGTCCGTGGCTGGCGCCAACCGGTCGTGCAGCTAGCAATCCAGGAAAACCCGCTCGCGACGCCCGGTTGCCCCTGGCATGGCGCCGTCTTCGAACGCCTCTTCGCCACCTTGACCGCAACCCAAGTCTCGGTCCTGCATCCTCGCTGCCAAGCCAAGGGCAATGACTGTTGCGAATGGACGATTACGAGTGCGACCGGGCCTCTGCGTCGCGCCCGAATGTCTCGGAGAGCCGCAGCCGACCGACGGGGTCGAGAAGATCGCCCGTCACAAGCGTCGAGATGATGGATCGCACGCCCGGCAAAGTCGTCACTGGCGCGATCAGATGATCCCGCAAGGCAGGCAGCAGGCGGCTGTCCGATTGGTAGAAGGGCGTCAGCACCCGACTGAGGAACTGGTAGCTGCGCACATGCATCTGCCTTTGCCGCAGATGCCGTGCGATCGCCGCTTCGACGTCCTCTGCATCAACCAGTGCGGAGGTGAGCGATGCAGCGTCAAGCAGCGCCATGTTCGCGCCCTGGCCGAGCTGTGGGCTTGTCGCATGCCAGGCATCACCGATCCTCACGACATGCCGCCCGATCACCGGCGGGCGCGTCTGGTGGCGATAGCGGGCATGAACCGGCTCCGCGACGGCAGCGAGCGGAAGCGCAGCGGGCCAGAGCTTGGCCACCGCCTCCAGCCAAGCGTCGCGTCCAGCCTTGACCCATTCGGGATGGTCAGCCGTTCGCAGGCTCCAGAAGAAGGTCGCCATGGCGGGCGCCCCTTCGCGGGCGGTCCCGACCGGCAGTACACCTGCCATCAGCGAGGCACGGTCGTAGCGCTGTTCGAGCAGGTTCTCTTGGAATGGCCCGCCATCGGGGAAGGGCACCGTGGCCCAGAGTGCGCCATAACTGAGTTCGCTATCCGGGCGACTGCCGATCGGGGAATTGGCACCCATGGCATCGATCACAAGATCTGCCGGCAATGAACGCACACCGTCCTGAAAGACAAGGCGGGCACGTTGCCCCGGTTCAACGCCGCGGACCCGCGCCGATGCCTCGAAAGTCACGCCGGCCGCGCGCGCCGCCTCAAACAAGGTGTCGAACAGCGCCACCCGCTGGACAGCGATCCCGAACTCGCCCGACCGGTAGCGCACGTCGAGCACCGGCTTGCCGCCGTCTTTCAAGCGTCCGACCATCCGGTCGATGCGTCGCCCGCGTGCGGCGACTATATCGAGAAGCCCCATGGCCGCAAGAATCTGAGCCCCCGTCGGCTGCAGCACGAAACCGGAGCCAACTGGACGGGGCGCATCCATCTGGTCGTAAAGTGTCACGGAGGCGCCGAACCGGGCGAGCATGGTGCCGAGCGCCAATCCCCCGACGCCAGCACCTGCAATGGCAACATCAAGTCCCGTGAGCTTCATGCTGGTTCAACCAATTTGCCGCTGGATGCCTTTTGCCGCCTGCCAGAGCTCTTCCATCCGTTCGAGCGGAGCTGCTTCCAGCGTCTCGCCTGATGCATGAAGAGATGTTTCTATATAGCTGAAACGATTGCGAAACTTCGTATTCGTCCCACGCAGGGCCTGTTCCGGCTCCGCCCCCACATGCCGGCCGATATTGACCAATGCGAAGATCAGGTCGCCGAGTTCGTCCTTGACCTTGTCCGGCTCGTTCCCGGCCAGCGCCTCGCGCAATTCGCCGATCTCCTCCTCGATCTTGTCGAGGATGGGGGCAGCCTCCGACCAGTCGAAGCCGACCTTGGCTGCCCGCTCCTGCAGTTTCAATGCCTCTGTCAGCGCAGGAAAGGAGCGCTGCACCGAGCCGAGATAGCCGGTGTCGGGATCGGCAGCCGATCCACGGGCAGCGCGGCGTGCGAGCCGTTCCGCCTTCTCCTGTTGCTTGATCGTGTCCCACTGCGCCTTCACGGCTTCCGGCGTATCGGCATCCGAGCGGGCGAAGACATGCGGATGACGACGGATCATCTTTCGGCTGATCGCCTCGACCACGTCGCCGAAGGAGAACAGACCCTGTTCCTCCGCGATCCGCGCATGAAAGACTACCTGCAGCAAGAGATCGCCCAGCTCCTCGCAGAGATCATCCGGATCCTTGCGCTCGATGGCATCCGCCACCTCATAGGCCTCCTCGATCGTATAGGGCTTGATCGTCTCGAAGGTCTGGACGATGTCCCAGGGGCAGCCCGTCTCGGGCTGGCGCAGCGCCGCCATGATCTCGAGCAGGCGGTTGATGTCGGTGGAGGCTTCCATTGTAATCCCGTATGGCTCGCTCAGTTGAGCGGAATGTCATTGTCGCCCTTGGACGACTGGTAGGTTTCCGACAACAGGTCATATTCCGCCTTGATGCGGCTCACCTGTTCAAAAAGGGCAGGGCGATCGGCATCGTTGGCGGAGGCCACCATTTCGATCATCGCATGGCTTAGCCAGAAGGCGTTCTGCCGCCGATAGCCACCGGGTTCGAGGCCGAAAACCTCCTTCAGGATCTTCAGATCATGCGGGATGGCAAAGGCGTCGCGGCTGTCTTCATGGCTGAAGAAGTAGTAGAAATTGTCGAAGCCGGCCCAGGTGATCGCCGACATGCACATCGTGCAGGGTTCATGGGTCGAGAGAAAGATCAGGTCCTTGGTATCAGGCCGCTCGCCCCGTTCGTAAAAGCGTTTGAGCGTATGCACCTCGCCGTGCCAGAGCGGGTTCTCGAGTTCATTGTTGGTCTCGGCGAGAACGAGAGACAGGTCCGACTTCCTGAGGATCGCGGCGCCGAAAACCTTGTTGCCGGCTGCGACACCTTTGGCCGTCAGCGGCAGGATGTCATGTTCGATCACGTCGAGAAGGCGACGGGTGAGCTCCGGTGTGGTCAAGGTGATACGCTCCGCAATGTTGTGCAATGCGATCCTAGCGCTTGCCGAGCGCCAGCCGAAAGGGAAATGATGCGCTGAGTTCGGTTTTTCCCGCCATTTGCTAGAGGTCGACGGGATCGCGATGGAGTGTGTGCAAGCCGGTGCATTTTGCTCGCAAGGGCTGGGGGACTAGGACAGAAATACCGCAGAGTGGGGGCGAAGGGATTCCTGTTTCTTCAATTCTTAAGGCCAAAACGCGATGATGCGCTCGACGTTGAACGGATGATTCATGGTGCAGCAGGACAAACAGCTTTCGGTCTTTCCGGCCTTCTTCAAGGTCGAGAATGAGGTTACCGCCGTTTTCGGAAACGGCGACGAGGCCTATGCGAAGGCGCGCCTGCTGAAAAACACCGAAGCCCGCATCATTGCCTATGCCGATGCCCCGGAAGATGACTACGCTGCCTTCCTCGCCCAGCACGGCATCGAACAGGTGGCTTTGCCCTTCGAGCCCTCGCAGGTTGACGGTGCGCGCCTGGTTTTTGCTGCAACGGGTGAGGGCGCTCTCGACCGCGAGATCGTGGCCGCCGCCCGCGCTGCCCGCATTCCCGCCAATGCCGTCGACCAGCCCGACTACTGCGATTTCTATACGCCCGCCCTCGTCAACCGCGCACCAATTGCGGTCGCTATCGGCACCGAAGGCGTAGGCCCGGTTCTCGCGCAAATGATCCGTGCCGACATCGACCGTCTCCTGCCGCGTTCGCTTGGCAAGCTCGGTCGCCTCGCCAATTCCTATCGGCGCGCCGTCGATCGCCTCGTGCCGCGCGGTGCGCCGCGCCGGCTGTTCTGGCGCGATTTCTTCAAGGGCAAGGTCGCCGACCACGTCGAATCCGACGAGATCAGCCTCGCCCGCCGTGAGGCGACACGTATTCTGAAGGGTGTCGCTGCCGACCGCGTCGAGGGCCGCGTGTTTCTCGTCGGTGCAGGCCCGGGTGCCGAAGATCTGCTGACGCTCCGCGCCCATCGCCTGATGATGGAATGCGACGTAATCGTCTACGATGCGCTGGTGCCGCGCGAAGTGGTCGACATGGGTCGCCGCGATGCCGAGCGCATCCCGGTCGGCAAGCGCAAGGGCTGCCATTCGAAGTCGCAAAGCGAAATCAACGCACTCCTCATCGAACTCGGCCATGCCGGAAAGCGCGTCGTCCGCCTGAAGTCCGGCGATCCATTGGTCTTCGGTCGTGCCGGTGAGGAGATGGCTGCCCTTCGTGACGCGGGCATTGCCTATGAGATCGTGCCGGGCGTTACCTCGGCACTCGCTGCCGCCGCTGATTTCGAACTGCCGCTGACGCTCCGCGGCGTGTCCTCGTCGCTGGTTTTCACGACCGGCCATGATCTTCAGGGCAATGTGCTGCCGGATTGGGCGCGTCTCGCGCTCTCAGGTGCCACCGTCGCCGTCTACATGGGTCGCACAGTGGCGGCCTCGGTCGCCGAACGGCTGATGGCAGGCGGGCTCGCTGAGGACACGACGGTCGCCGTCGTCGAAAATGCTGGACGCCGCGACAGCCGCCTGCTGCATGGCACATTGAAGGAATTGCCAGGCCTGGAGGCTCGCACCGAGCTCACGGGTCCGGTCATGGTCATCATCGGCGACGCCGTCGCCGGCGCCGATTTCAGCCGCTCCGAACCTTTGGGCGCGCGCGTGACGGCTGAACTGGAAACGCAGAGGAATTGACATGGTAGACAAGGTTCTGACCGCAAACCGCCTGACCGACGGCATCGCCGTCTGGCTCGACGCAAATGGCCAGTGGACCGAGCGTCTGCAGGAGGCCTTCATTGCCCGCCATGCCGAGGCTGTCGAAGCGCTGGAAACCGCCGGCAAGCAGGCCTTTGCCAGCAATCTCGTTGTCGATGTGAACGTCATCGAGATCGAGGAGAAAGACGGCAAGCTGCGCCCCTTGCGCCTGCGGGAACGTATCCGGGCGGAAGGCCCGACCATTGCTTATGCCGAGGGTCACGGTTATGCCGACCCGGCATTCATCGCGGCTTGAGGCCTGAGGTAAGACATGTATCGTTATGACGAATTCGACCACGCTTTTGTGTCGGCCCGCGTAGAACAGTTCCGCGACCAGGTGGCTCGCCGCCTGTCGGGTGAGCTTGCCGAAGACGCATTCAAGCCGCTGCGCCTGATGAACGGCGTCTATCTCCAGCTGCATGCATATATGCTGCGCGTCGCCATTCCCTATGGCACGCTGAATTCCAGGCAGATGCGCATGCTGGCGCATATCGCCCGCAAGTACGACCGCGGCTATGGTCACTTCACCACCCGCCAGAACATCCAGTACAACTGGCCGAAGCTCTCGGACACGCCGGCCATTCTGGAGGATCTCGCAAGCGTCGAGATGCACGCCATCCAGACGTCCGGCAATTGCATTCGCAATGTGACCGCCGACCATTTCGCTGGTGCTGCCGCCGACGAAGTCGCCGACCCGCGCCCCTATGCCGAGATCCTGCGCCAGTGGTCCTCGCTGCATCCGGAATTCTCCTTCCTGCCACGCAAGTTCAAGATCGCCGTGACGGGTGCCGAAAAGGACCGTGCCGCGATCCAGGTGCATGACATCGGCCTGCATCTGAAGAAGAACGAAGCGGGCGAACTCGGCTTTGCCGTCTATGTCGGCGGTGGCCAGGGCCGCACGCCGCTGATCGCCAAGAAGATCCGCGACTTCCTGCCGGAGGCCGATCTTCTGACCTACATCACCGCGATCGTGCGCGTGTACAACCTGCACGGCCGTCGCGATAACAAATACAAGGCGCGCATCAAGATCCTCGTTCACGAAACAGGTGTTGAAGAACTGACGCGTCAGGTCGAAGCCGAATTCGACCAGATCCGTGACGGCGAATTGAAGCTGCCGGAAGGCGATATCCGCGCCATCGAAACCTATTTCGCCCCGCCGGCGCTGACAGACCGTCCGGATGGCTGGGAAGCACTCGCCCGCGCCCAGAAGGCGGATCCGGCCTTTGCCGCCTGGGTCAAGCAGAACGTTCAGGCGCATCGCCATCCCGATTACGGCATGGTCACGATCTCGTTGAAGCCGATCGGCGGCACGCCGGGTGATGCCTCCGACTCCCAGATGGATCTGGTCGCCGACCTCGCCGAGCGTTACGCCTTCGATGAGATCCGCGTCAGCCACGAGCAGAACCTGATCCTGCCGCATGTTGCCAGAGGTGATCTCTATCCGCTCTACCAGGCACTCGAAAAGGCAGGCCTCGCCACGGCCAACTCCAACCTGATCACTGACATGATCGCCTGTCCCGGCTTGGACTATTGCGCGCTGGCCAATGCACGTTCCATTCCGGTCGCGCAGGAAATCTCGACCCGCTTCGGCTCGCTGGAGCGACAGCAGGAAATCGGTGAACTGAAGATCAAGATCTCAGGCTGCATCAATGCCTGCGGCCACCACCATGTCGGCCATATTGGCCTTCTGGGTGTCGAGAAAAAGGGAGCCGAACTGTACCAGATCACGCTTGGCGGCTCCGGCGACGAGAACTCCTCGATCGGCGAAATCATCGGCCGCGGCTTCGAGCCGGAGAAGGTAACCGACGCCGTCGAGACGATCGTCGATACCTATCTCGGCCTGCGCCTCGATCCGAAGGAAACCTTCCTCGAAGCCTATCGTCGTGTTGGTCCGAAGCCGTTCAAGGACGCGCTCTATGGCGCAGCCCCAGTTGAAGCCGCGTGAGACGGAACGAGACATGACCAAGATCTGGAAAGAAACCGGTTTCGTTGTTGGCGATAGCTGGGTGACCGAAACGGAAGAGCGCAAGGCAGGCGAGGGGGAGAAGGCCATTCTATCGCTGGAAGCCTTCGTCGAAGCCGCTGGCGAAACCAACGACGTCGGCCTCGGCGTGCTGATCGCACCGGCGGACGACGTGACGAAGCTCGAGCCGTATCTAGACCGCATCGCGCTGATCGCCGTCGCCTTCCCGGCCTTCAACGACGGTCGAGGCTTCAGCCATGCAACGCTGCTCCGCGAACGTCTGGGTTATACCGGCGAGTTGCGCGCCGTCGGTGATGTGCTGATCGACCAGGTGCCGCTGATGCTGCGCACCGGCTTCGACAGTTTCGCAGTCACCAATCCGGTCGCCCAGCGCCGTCTAGCCGAAAACTGTCTCACGGGCGTTGCCCAGCGTTACCAGCCGACGGCTCGGGATTCCGAGGAAGTTGGCGGCTTCAGCTGGCGTCGCCTCGGCTCCACCGGCGCCTGAGACATCAATAAATCGCAATGTGAGGGCGGCGAATTGACCTCGGTCAAGGATGCCGCCTTCGCTTTCCTGGATATCTCGGCTGCGAAATCTGCATGCCGGCTGAATTGTGGAATGGGACGGTCTGGATTATAGGCTTGATCCCAATCGACTGAACGATAGGACCGACAGCCTATGAATGCTCCTGTGAAGACCGACAATGCCGAACTGATCGTGCCCGAGGGCGTCTATGCCGAAACGGTTCTGAGCGTTACCCATTACACCGACCATCTTTTCCGCTTCCGCATGACCCGTCCGGCCGGATTCCGCTTCCGCTCCGGCGAGTTCGCAATGATCGGCCTGATGGTCGAGGGCAAGCCGATTTACCGCGCCTATTCGATCGCAAGCCCGTCCTGGGACGAGGAACTCGAGTTCTTCTCGATCAAGGTGCCGAACGGCCCGTTGACCCAGCACCTGCAGCGCATCCAGCCGGGTGACAAGGTGCTGATGCGCAAGAAGCCGACCGGAACGCTGGTGCTCGATGCTCTGACACCCGGCAAGCGCCTCTACATGTTTTCGACCGGCACCGGCATTGCACCCTTCGCAAGCCTGATCCGCGATCCTGAGACCTACGAGAAGTTCGAGGAAGTGATCCTCACCCATACCTGCCGCGACGTCGCCGAACTGAAATACGGCTTCGACCTCATCGAGGAAATCAAGAACCACGAATTCCTGGCAGAGGTGGTCGGCGACAAGCTGAAGCACTACGCAACGGTCACCCGCGAAGATTACCCCTTCAAGGGCCGCATCACCGACCTGATCGAGAACGGCAAGATGTTTACCGATCTCGGCGTCCCGGCACTCGATCCGGCCATCGATCGCGGCATGATCTGCGGTTCGACTGCCATGCTGAAGGACACCAAGGAACTCCTGGAAAAGGCGGGTCTCACCGAAGGTGCCAACAACAAGCCGGCGGAATTCGTCATCGAACGCGCCTTCGTTGGCTGATTGAAAACGCAGTTCCGACAGGATGCCCGGCCATTGCGCCGGGCGTTTTCATTTTTGCAGGTTAACAGTCGATCTTTGGCCGTTCGCCAATTCAAGTTTGACTGTGCCGTCGCCGGCCGTGATCATTCGTTGGATGGGCGAGGGCACCTGCCATTCCGTCTCGATTTTGGCGCGTCCTTGGCGAAAGGAAACTGCGACCAACCGCGTCCTGTCCAGCGAGGGCAGAACGATCTCCATGCTGCCGTCGCCGTCCAGGTCTGCAACATGCGAGAGGTCCAGATCCCGACTACCATTGATGTGGTTTGTCACACCGTCAATGCCGCCCAGATTGACCAGCCCTTTGCCCTCGATGCGATAGAAGCGCAGCGATCCGCTCAGATGGGGCGTGACAACTGCGGCGATGAGCGGCTCGCCTGAGCCGCTGAAGTCGGCAATGCCGACGGGATTGAGCCAGCGGTTCCTCTGGCCGATAGGCTCACTTTCCGCCATCAACTCGATCTCGTCTCCCTTGATTGTGTATAGGGCAAGGGACGCGCCCTGTGTCAGATCGGCCCGAATGATCAAGGCTTCCGGACTGCCATCGCCATCCACATCGGTCAGCCGAACACGCCGATCTTCATAGACCTGATCCGCCGGTAGCCGATAGGAGAGAGGCGATCCGTCTCGCTCGATGACGAAGCCTTCCGCCTCAATGGCGTCCCCCAGAGCCGCATGGCGATAGATATCTGTCGGACCAACCAGCCATGCGGAATAGCTGCCAAAGCGGGTTATCTCACCATCAGGCAGTCTGCTCATATCTTGGGCGGAAACGAAGCCTGCAGTCATGCTGACTGCGAGCCAAGTCAAAAGGCCTGATTTTCGCACAGTGATGTCTCCTTGATGCAAAGCCGAAGCCTTGAGGACCCGTCCAATAGCCGGACTGTGTCGAAGGGCGCTCGAAGTTACATCTCACGTTTAGGTGACGCGCGGGATGGCGATCTCGAATGTCTGTTTGGCTGCCTCGGCGCCATCAGCCCCAACTCTTCGTCATCTGCGGCTTCGTCGGCCGATCCCCTCGGCTTACCGTGGAAACAGAAAGGGCGCCCTGTGGCGCCCTTTTCCATTTGCGTTCGTTTGGCTGTCTCAGTTGCCGCGACGGCGGGGGCGACGGCTGCTTTCCTGCGCGCCGCTCTCGTCTGCGGTCTTGTTGCGCAGCGGCCCGATGCGATCGACGATGACGTCGAGCGTCGGGCGCGGGCCGGGCGTATAGTCGTCAAGCGCCTTGCGCATGGCGACGAGATGATCGCAGGACGTCCCGCAGCAGCCACCGATAATCTTCGCGCCGGCATCGCGGGCGAGGCGTGCATAATCCGCCATCAGCGGCGGCGTGCCCGAATAGAAGATCTCGGTTCCCCTGAATTCCGGAATGCCGCAATTGCCCTTGACGATGACAGTCGCCTCCGGATTGGCCCCGGTCATGTCGAGCAGGCTCTGCAGGATGTCGGAGGCGCCGACGCCACAATTGGCGCCGACAGCCAGCGGACCGGTCCCGATGTCGGGCGCAACACCATGAATGTCCTTCGGGTGAAGACCCATCATCGTCTTGCCGGCCGTGTCGAACGATCCGGTAAAGGTATAGGGCATGCCGACCTTGACGGCGGCCTCGGCAGCCGCGCGGATTTCGTCCGCCGAGGACATGGTCTCGATCCAGGCAACGTCGGCACCGCCCGCTTTCAGGCCTTCCATCTGCTCGACAAAGGCAGCAACAGCTTCCTCGTAAGACATCGCACCGAGTGGGATCAGCAACTCGCCGGTCGGGCCGACAGAGCCGGCGACGATCACCTTGCGCGGTGCCTTGTCGGCAACCGAACGAGCGATCTCTGCGGCCTTCTTGTTCAGTTCATGAACGCGGTCCTGGGCATGGTGCAGCTTCAGGCGATGGCGCGTGCCGCCGAAGGAATTGGTCAGGATGATGTCGGCGCCGGCATCGACGAAATCCTGATGCAGCTTGACGATCTTTTCCGGCTGCGCCTCGTTCCAGAGTTCCGGCGCCTCACCGGCCTCGAGGCCCTGAGCGAAGAGGTTGGTGCCGGTCGCGCCGTCGGCGAGCAACACGCCCTTTTCGGCCAGAAGTTCGGAGAGCGGATTGGAAGGGGTTGCCATGGCGGATCCTTTGATTGACATGCCAATCATATAAAGAAGTCTTTATATGGTTTCAATCTCGAAAAAGAGAGCGGCCCCGCGAGAGACGGGGCCGTATTGTAGAAGACATCGATTGGTATCGTCGCTATTCGGCGGCGATCTGGTTGTCTTCGTGACTCTTCGGCGTGACCATGGCGGCAATGATCTGCTGGAGATCGACGCGTCCGATTGGCGTGCCGCCGTCGTTGGTGACCACTGCGCTCGATTGCCGCGCATCCGTCATGGTGCGGGCTGCAGCCTCCAAGACCGTTGCGCCCGGCATCGCGAGACCTTCGGCAGTCCCGGTCAGAGGCCCCATGATCGTGTCGAGACGGATGACACGGCCGCGGTTCACTTCCTTGACGAAGGCCGAGATGTAGTCGTCGGCCGGCTGCAACACGATGTCCTGGCCGGAACCCTGCTGAATGACCTCGCCATCCCTCAGGATCGCGATCTTGTCACCGAGACGCAGCGCCTCGTCGAGATCGTGGGTGATGAAGACGACAGTCTTTTTCAATTCCTGCTGCAGATCGAGCAGAACCGTCTGCATATCGACGCGGATGAGCGGATCGAGAGCCGAATAGGCTTCGTCCATCAGCAGAATGTCAGCATCGTTGGAGAGCGCCCGGGCAAGCCCCACACGCTGCTGCATGCCACCCGAGAGTTGGTTCGGATAATGCCCCTCGAAGCCCGAGAGCCCGACGCGGTCGATCCAGCGGCGACCGATCTCCTCGCTCTTTGAGCGTGGAATGCCCTGGATGTCGAGACCATAGACGGTGTTTTCGAGCACGGTGCGGTGTGGCAGCAGTGCGAATTTCTGGAACACCATCGCCGTCTTGTGGCGGCGAAACTCTCTAAGCTCCAGCGGGTTCATCTGACAGACGTCGACGCCGTCATAGAGAACTTCGCCCGACGTCGGCTCGATCAGCCGGTTGATGTGGCGGATCAGCGTCGACTTGCCGGAGCCCGACAGGCCCATGACGACGGTGATGCCGCCGCCGGGCATCTCGATGTTGATATCCTTGAGGCCAAGCACATGTCCGTGGGTCTCATTAAGCTCCGACTTCGACATGCCGGCCTTCACCTGGTCGATGAAGGCACCGCCATTGGGGCCGAAGATCTTGTAGAGATTGCGGATTTCGATGTCGTGACTAGCCATGGACCACCTCCGTGTGGCGCTGAAGGCGCTTGCCGTAAGCCTGGCTGGCGCGGTCGAAGATGATGGCGATGGCAACGAGCGCAAAACCGTTGAGGAACCCGATCGTCAGGAACTGGTTGGAGATCGCCTGCAGCACGTTCTTGCCGAGCCCGCCGACACCGATCATCGAGGCGACGACGACCATGGCGAGCGACATCATGATGGTCTGGTTGATGCCGGCCATGACGGTCGGCAGCGCGAGCGGGATCTGCACGTTCATCAGTTTCTGCCGCGGTGAGGACCCGAAAGCATCTGCCGCTTCCAGCACTTCGCGATCGACCAGTCGGATGCCGAGATTGGTCAGGCGGATCATCGGCGGAACGGCATAGATGACAACGGCGATGACGCCCGGAACCTTGCCGATGCCGAAGACCATGACGACCGGAATGAGGTAGACGAAACTCGGCATCGTCTGCATGACGTCAAGGATCGGATTGATGATGGATTGGGCTCTGTCTGACCGCGCCATAAGGATCCCCAGCGGGATGCCGATGATAATGGCGAGCAGAGTGGACACGGTGACGATGGCCAATGTGATCATCGTATCTTCCCAGAGACCGACGAAGCCGATGAACAGCATGCCGATGATCGTCAAACCTACGATCCGCATGTTGCGGCTGGCGTAATACACAATCAGGACCATGACCGCCAGAAAGATGAACCAGGGCGTGCTGACGAACAGCGCTTCAAGCCAGTTCAGGAAGAGCTGTAGTGGATGGGTCACCGCGTCGATGACATTGCCATAGGCACGCACGAAGCCCTTGAAACTGTCGTCGATACTTTTTCGCGCGACGCGCATGACGGTATCGTCGATTTCTGGAAACCTGCACAGCACTTCGGGCAGGTAGTTACATAAAGTCGAAGCCATCTCGTTCCCCTTGTCGACCCTCGCACTTTATGACGTGTGAAACGCTGCGATGGGCCCCTGACGGCGATGCCATATTCCCGAGTGAGAGGCTAATTGAGTTCCGGAAGGGAATTCATGCCGTCTGCGACGTCGGGAGTCGTTGAATGGCGTGATGCGGCATGCCGCTTCGCAGAAAGCGCGGCGGGCACCAGGGCCCGCCGCAGTTAGTCGTCGATCTTGCTTAGAGAGACGCCTTGACCTTTTCGGCGACCTCAGGGGCGACCCAGGTCGTCCACATGTCCGGATAGGTTTCGAGGAAGTGCTTGGCGCCGTCTTCGTTGGTGCCCTGGTTTTCTTCCATCCAGGCGAGAACCTTGCCGACGGTCGCGTTGTCCCATTTGCGGGTCTTCACGTAATCCATGGCAACGCCTGCCTTTTCGGCAAAGCCCTTGGTGACGACGGTGTAGACGTCGGAAACCGGATAGGCATTTACCTTCGGATCAGCGCAGTCTGGAACGGCGGTGCACGCATCCCAGGAGGCCTTATCATGTTCAACGCCGAAGGAGAGCTTCACCATCTCGTACTTGCCGAGAATTGCGGTCGGAGCCCAGTAATAACCGAGCCAGCCCTTCTTGTTTTCGAAAGCGTTGGCGATCGAGCCGTCAAGGCCGGCAGCCGAGCCGGTATCAACCAGCTCGAAACCCTTCTCCTTGGCGCCGAGTGCACGATAGAGATTGGCGGTCGAGACCTGGCAGTTCCAGCCCGAGGGGCAGTTGGTCACTGCAGCCTTGGTTGCATCTTCCGGCGCCGGGAAAAGCTCCGGACGGGCAAGCGCATCTTCGACAGTCTTGATGTCCGGATTGGCGTCGGCGATGAACTTCGGAATCCACCAGCCTTCCACGCCGCCATCCGACAGCAACGGGGCGGCCTGGATCAGACGACCTTCGGCAATGGCTTCGTCAAGCGCGGTACGCACGGCATTGACCCAGAATTCCGGAGCCATGTCCGGCTGGCCTTTTTCATTCATGGAGGCGAACGTCGGCATCGTGTCGCCGGTGACGACCGTCACCGAGCAGCCATAGCCGCTTTCCAGGATGATCTTGTCGACATAGGCGGCGACACCGGCCGACGCCCAGTTCATTTCGGCAATCGAAACATCACCGCATTCGGCAGCCTGGGCAGAGCCGGCAACTGCGTAGAGACCCGCGGCGAGAATGGTGGAAGCAATCAGCTTCTTCATGGAGTTAAGACCTCCCAGTCTTATCTTGCAGCGTTCATCGGGAAGGGCAGGGGCGGCTACTGCGGACCGCGCTGCCAATTTTGTCTTCATGCGCATGAGCGCCCGGACGCGTCTGGCCGGTGCGTCATCCAGTGGACCAGGCCTTGTCTTAAGGGGCGTTGTTGCCCGTCGACCTCGTGTCACGACACTAAGCCTACGTCTTTGGTTCCGAAAATCAACCTCTCGCGACCCCTGTCATCAACGGCGGCAGCGGCGCCAAGCTATTGTTGCGACTGATTTTGCCGCATTTCGGCATCGGCGCGAGGTCAATGCGCCCAACGGACGAGCAGTTGTATCGGGCGGAACAGAAGCGTGGTTTGGCTGCAATCCAACGTGAGACCTAACCTGTCCCAACTGCGTCAATATGACAGGCGCGAAGGCGCGCGCGTGCAGGTACAAAAAAAATTGAAAAAATGTCGCCCGCGGCGGCGGGCTAACGATCCGGTAACATCTACAGCGGTAGATGAGAGGGCCGACGCGTTACTGTCGGTTGCGCCCCGGATCGAGTATTGCGTCCCGGGGCGTTTTGTTTTTCAGGCTCGACCGGTAGTCAGAGTGACTTCGCAAGAGGCGCAGTCACCGATCGGCCGCCAGCTGAGAATCAACCCTTGCGAAACGAGATCGGATTGCGCACTTCCCAGCGTGCGATGGTCTTGTGCTGCGGCGCGCGGCCGTTCCAGGCGATAGCCAGGCTATTGCGGTTCTGCAGGATGTAGAGCATGGGTGTTTCCTAGATTGCCGCGCTCTTGAGGGCGCTGGTTTCGAGCAGCAGATAATCACTGCGAAGTCTCCGCACCAGCGCGCAAACCGTCATTGAATGTCGCAAATGATCAACTGCTGAGCTATCGGCCGCGACAGGCTGCCGCAGTGTCGCATTTGCATCAACTTTGCGGGCGAGATCGCTGCAAGATCATGAAAAATAGGCAGACAATGCCGCGGCGGAAACGGGACAGGACACGATGACACGAGCGATCATGTTGCAGGGGACAGGATCGGATGTCGGAAAGACGATACTTGTGGCCGGACTGTGCCGTCTGGCTGCGAACAGGGGGCTCAAGGTGGCGCCCTTCAAGCCGCAAAACATGTCCAACAACGCAGCCGTCTCCGATGACGGCGGGGAGATCGGCCGTGCGCAATGGCTCCAGGCGCTCGCCGCCCGCACGCCGTCATCCGTTCACATGAATCCTGTTCTGCTCAAGCCCCAGAGCGAAACTGGCAGCCAGATCATCGTCCAGGGCAAGGTCTTCGGCCAGGCCAAGGGTCGTGACTACCAACGGCTGAAACCGCAGCTTTTGGGCGCCGTCCTTGAAAGTTTTGAAACTGTCTGTGCGGGTAAGGACCTCGTCATCGTCGAAGGCGCCGGCTCGCCCGCCGAAATCAACCTAAGGGCGGGCGATATTGCCAATATGGGCTTTGCCACCCGCGCCGGCGTGCCTGTAGTGCTTGTCGGAGACATCGATCGGGGAGGGGTGATCGCCTCCCTCGTGGGCACGCATACGATACTGCCGGACGAGGATCGCGCCCAGATCATCGGCTACATCATCAACAAGTTCCGTGGTGACGTCACGCTGTTCGACGACGGTCTTTCGGCGATAGGCACCTTTACCGGCTGGCCCTGCTTCGGCGTCATCCCCTGGCTGAAGGCCGCCGCGCGCCTGCCGGCAGAGGATTCCGTCGTCCTGGAACGCCTGGTCAAGGGCACCGGCGGCGCCTTGAAGGTCGCCGTGCCCGTCCTGTCGCGCATTGCCAATTTCGACGATCTCGATCCGCTCGCAGCCGAACCGGAGGTCGATCTCGTTTATGTCCGCGCAGGCGAACCCTTGCCTGTCGATGCTGGCCTGGTGGTCCTGCCTGGCTCCAAGGCCACGATTGCGGATCTGGAGGAACTACGGAGCCACGGCTGGGACCGGGATCTTGCAATGCATGTCAGGCGCGGCGGACGCGTAATCGGCATTTGTGGCGGCTATCAGATCCTGGGTCGCCAGATTTCCGACCCCCTTGGTCTGGAAGGCGCGCCACGCACAGTTGACGGACTTGGCCTGCTCGACGTCGAAACCGTGATGGCGCCGGAAAAAACGGTCCGCAACAGCGAGGCCCACTCTCTCGAACACGACGTCGCTCTCGCGGGTTACGAGATCCATCTCGGGGTGACCCAAGGACCGGATACGCTGCGAGCCCCGATCCGCATCGACGGCCGGGCTGACGGTGCGGGCTCCGCCGATCGGCGCGTTATCGGAACCTACCTGCACGGGCTGTTCTCGAGCGACGCCTATAGACGCAAGCTTCTCGAGAGTTTCGGGGTTCATGGCGGCGGAACGAACTATCGGGCGAGTGTCGACGCGGCCTTGGACGATCTGGCGACGGAGTTGGAAACACGCCTGTCGCGTGAATGGCTGGATGGCCTTCTAGGCTGACGGGGCGGCGCATTCTGAGGCGCCGGATGAACGGTTGTGCAATCAGGTTTCCTGCGACACATCCATCGGCGATGCCATCAGTTCGCCGCCGCCGAGCGAATTGTTCGCGTATTTTAAGGCGAGTATGCTGAGCACCGAGGCGATCAGCAGGATGAAAATGTATCTCATGGTCTTTGCTCCTGCCTGGCGATCCTCAACGAGATTGCGGCAACCGGTTCCTCTGAGGCCGCTTTCAAGCTGGAAATACATCGAAAGACAGCAGGCTGTGGTCGAAAAGCCACAACCCGGGTCGTCTGAGAAGATCAACCTGCGGAAACATCGGTCGCAGATGCAGTCAACCGTCCGCCACCGAGGGATTGCTCGGAATATTTGATCGCCAGGATGCTGAACACCGCCGCGATCATCAGGGCCACCGTCACACGCATGAAACCAATCCTGCCAACCTGCCTTGATCCAGAATAGGACACGGGCGTTGGTGATCGGCTAAATCAATGATTACAATCTGATCGATCTTGCGGAAAAAACAGAGCTCCACCCGGGCGCGGCACGCGAAATCCTTGCGGGCAGCTCCGGAGGGCAACCGCCGTAGGGCGTACTTCAGGTTCGGGGGGAGGGCACCGTGCTCCGGCGCGAGCGATCACGCAAGTATTCGGTATGGACATTTGTGTTTCGTGGCGGACCGGGTGTCTGCCTACCGTTGAGTATCGATCGATCTACTTTTGGCTCGTATCGTATTGAACGTACAACACAAAAGGTAGCTTTTGCCATCTTCCACACTCCATTTCGTCGCATGTCTTCGCGCCGAATTTCAGTGGTTGTAGCGGGCCAAATGGCGGGCTGGGCCGGATGCATGCGATGCGAAATGAAGTGATTTTTTGATGTTGGGCGACGCCAAGGCCAGGCGGTTGAAACCGGACGACAAGCCAGTATCGGATGGAACGATCACAGGTCTCTAATCTGGTTCCCGCAGGCAAAGTCGGGACTGGAAATCTCATTTGCGTGCCGTTCACGCACACCTGCACTGTATTCCTGAAACGCTTGTGATCTGGGACCAGAGCCGCAAGGCATCGTGAATCGGAACAGCTTGGTGGATGTGAACGCCTCAAAAGCAATATGGACGAAAACCAGATTCTTGGGAGAAATGCCTCAAGTTTTCCTGCGCACCGCTTACACGCAACGAAAGGCCGGCAGGTGTTCAGAGCAACCCTGGCTGCTCTGAACAGATCGAGGACATCATCATGTCTTCCCCCATAGCCGAATGATCGCCGGCGATGCAGCATAGGCCCGGCGTGAGGGCGAGAATGAGGAAGGCTGTGGTGCTGGTACCGAGGATGCGGCTCATCCACCCCTTGCTGGCCTTCTCTTCAGAAGGTTCTTCGACAGCAAGCGGCTCTACGACAGCCGGTTCGCCGACAACCGCGCCGAATTTCTCAAAGAAGTCGCCCGCCAGTTTCTTCGCCGTGCTGTCGATGAGCCGGCTGCCCATCTGTGCCAGCTTGCCGCCAATTTCGGCTTTCACGACATAGTGCAGAATTGTTGCATCGCCATCCGGTTCGAGCGTGACATTGGCGCCCCCCTTGGCAAAACCGGCCATGCCGCCTGACCCCTCTCCAGAGATCGTATAGCCATTCGGCGGATCCAGATCGGACAGGGTGACAGTGCCGGCAAAGCTCGCCTTGACCGGGCCGATGCGCAGCGTCACCTTGGCGACCATCTCGGTTTCGGACGTCTTCTCGATGGATTCGCAGCCGGGTATGCACTGGCGCAAGATGTCCACGTCGTTCAGAGCCGCATAGACGGCTTCGCGCGACGCTTCTATGCGTTGTGATCCGTTCATGTCCATGATTGTTCTCCCATTATGCGTTTCTTTGGCCGCGTCGCCTGATCTCGATCATTTCCGCGACGATCGAGAAGGCAATTTCGTCTGGTGTAATGGAGCCGAGGTCGAGGCCTGCCGGCGAGTGAATGTCGTCCAACGCTCTGGCATCGATCCCGTCGCCTTCCAGGTCGCGTCTCAGCGCCGCAAATTTCTTGCGCGAACCGACGAAGCCGGTATAGCGGCTTTGGATGCCAAGAACCGCCTTCAGCGCTGCGCTATCACCGCGTCCCTGGGTCGCAATGACAATATATCCTTGCTGTGAGCCGTCGGTTGGGAGGTCGAAACCATCGACCATCCGGTCCGTGATGCCAAACGCGGCATGATCGGCCTGCGGCGCGCAGATCGTGACGAAGAACCCCATGCGCCGGGCGATATCGGCAAGGGCCACAGCCACCGGAGAGGCGCCAAGAATAGCAAGGTGCGGGCGCGGCAGGACGGGTTCGACGAACACATCCATCGTGCCCTGGCTCGGGCACATGTTGCGGGCGTAGAACACGCCGTCCTTCATGTCGCCGGGTTTGACCTGTTGCACCTCAAGCAGGTCTTTCGGCTGGATGCTGATCAGGCGAGGCTGACCGTCGCGGATGGCCTCACCCGCAGCCTTCAGCACGGCACCACGGGCGCAACCGCCGCCGATCCAGCCGGCAGAGATGCTACCGTCTGCCAAGACCACAGCCTTGGCACCCGCCTTGGCAGCCGTAACCGAGACGGTGCGGACGACCGTTGCAATGGCAAAGGGCTCTCCACGCGCCTTGGTCTGACTGACCAGATCGAGAATATCGGAGGTGTCCTGCATGCTCAGATCCTCGCCAGATAGGGTTCGAGCGCCTTGAGGCTCTCCAGGTTGTGAGCCGGCGCAAAGAGATCGACGTAAGGAAGCGCCGCCTTCATACCGGCCGCCTCCGGGGCATAGTCCTGCCAGCCGATCATCGGGTTCAGCCATGCGATCCGCCGGCACCGCCGCCGGAGCGCCCGCATCTCGTCGCCCAGCCGCTCAGCCGGCCCCGTGTCGTAACCATCAGACACGATCATCACGCAGGTGCGCGAATGGATACAGCGTTTCGCATGCCATCTGTTGAAGGTTGCAAGACTGTCGCCGATGCGGGTTCCGCCGCCGCTTCCCTGGCCCATCAGCGCCATCCGCTCGACGGCACGCTGCGGATCGCGCTCCCGCAGCGCCGGCGCGATATGAACGAGGCGCGTGTGAAAGAGGAATGCCTCGGCCTCGCGAAATGCGTCGAGCACGCCATGCATGAAGCGCAGGAACACCGCCGAGTAGAGGCTCATCGAGCCGGAACCGTCGAGAAGCACGACCAGCCGCAGCGGTTTTTCCAGCCGCTTCCGAAACACCAACTGTATCGGCGTGCCGCCATTCGCGATGCTCTTGTGGATCGTGCGCCTGAGATCAAGCCGCTGGCCTTGGCGCCGTGCCCGCATGCGCCGCGTGATGCGCGCACGCATCGAAACGGCGAGGCGTTCCGCCAGGCGATGCGCCTCGGCGAGATCGTCCGGATGCGTCAGGTGCCGGAAGTCGGTCTTGCCGATGAACTCGGCGCGGGACGCGCCCTCACGCCGGGTTTCGCCGGTCTCGAAAGCCTCTTCACCCTGACCACGCTGGACATGATCCGCGTGTTCTTGGGCCCCCTGACCGCGCGCTCCGGACGCGGCCGCCTGCACCCCGTCAGGGGCCTTTTGCGGTGCGCCCGACATCCGCGTGGCAGATTTCATGCCCCGTTTTAGCCAGAAGGCATCAAAAATCTCATCGAACATCGTCCAGTCGGAATGTCGGCTGCAGAAGAGCGATCGGAGTGCCGGACGCAGCCGCGACGGACGGCTGGCGCTGTCGCCGCTCATCACAGTGAGCGCGTCGCGATATTCCGCAAGACCGACAATGAAACCATTGTCGCGCAGCGTCGCAACGAAGCCGGAGAGCTTCGTCCGCATCAAGTCGCCCAGATCTGGCTCGGCCATCCGCAGCGCGCTCATCTCACGCCACCCTTCCGAGCAGTCGCTCGGTAACCTGGCGCGACATGCGGGCCTTGTCCTCCGCTGTCTTGATCAGACACATCAAGGTCTCATGCACCGCCTCGGGCTCGTCATGCAGATGCCGGATATCGAGGCCGGCAAGCGTTGCGGCCCAATCGAGCGTTTCGGCGACACCCGGTGTCTTGCGCAGGTCCTCCTTGCGGATGAGGCCGACCATCGAAGCGATCTGCAAGGCCAGCGCCGCATCAATGCCCGGCAGTCGCGACAGGATGATCCGCGCCTCGCGGTCGACATCAGGAAAATCGACGTAGTGGTAGAGGCACCGGCGCCTGAGCGCGTCGGACAACTCGCGGGTTCCGTTGCTGGTCAGGATAACCCGCGGAATGGTCGTCGCCGTAATCGTCCCGAGTTCCGGTATCGACACCTGGAAATCCGATAGAAGCTCCAGAAGAAAGGCCTCGAACTCCTCGTCTGCCCGATCAACCTCGTCGATCAGCAGAACCGGTGCCTTTGCCTGCCGGATGGCGGCCAGCAGAGGCCGCTCAAGCAGGTATTTTTCGGAGAAGATCGCCTCTTCGACCTCGTCGGCATTGATGCCTTCGCGCGCCTTGATCGCCAGCAACTGCCGCTGGTAATTCCATTCATAGAGGGCCGAACTCTGGTCCAGCCCTTCATAGCATTGCAACCGGATCAGTTTTGTTTCATGCGCCAGCGCCAGGGCGCGTGCGACCTCCGTCTTGCCGACACCTGCCTCGCCTTCCAGAAGCAGCGGCCGTGACAGGCTGTCCATCAGCCATAGCGCGGTCGACAGGTCGCGATCGGGCACATACCCGACCGCGGCCATCTGCGCGGCAATCTTCTCCTGAGGAAGTGTCACTGCCATTGACTGATCCGTACTTACCCGTGCAACCCGAGACGTTCGCCGACCTTCCACAGCCGCCAGGCATCATGCGGCATCTGGATATGGCCGGCATCGAGGAAGGCATAGGCGTCGTTGACCGCATTGGAGAAGCACGGCACGCCGCCGACATGCGGGCTTTCACCGACGCCCTTGGCACCGATCGGATGATGCGGCGAGGGCGTGACGGTAAAGTCCGTCTCCCAATGCGGCGTCTCGACGGCGGTCGGCAGGAAGAAGTCCATGAAGGACGCCCCCATGACATTGCCCATCTCGTCGTAGCGGATCTCCTGGCCCATGGCACAGGCAAAGGCTTCCGTCAGCCCGCCATGCACCTGTCCCTCGATGATCATGGGATTGATGCGCGTGCCGCAATCGTCCAGCGCGTAGAAGCGCCGCGTCTTGGCCACACCCGTATCGACGTCGATATCCATGACGCAGAAATAGGCGCCGAAGGGATAGGTCATGTTGGGCGGCTCGTAATAGTTGACCGCCTCCAGACCGGGCTCGAGGTTCGGCGGCGGGGCATTATAGGCCGACCAGGCGATCTCCTTCATCGTCTTGAACTTCTCTGGCAGGCCCTTGACGCGGAAGCGGTCGATATCCCACTCCAGATCGCCCTCATGCACTTCGAGCATATGGGCGGCGATCATCTGGGCCTTGGCCTTGATCTTGCGGGCAGCCACTGCGGTTGCAGCGCCGGCAACCGGGGTTGAGCGGGAGCCGTAGGTGCCGAGACCATAAGGTGCGGTATCGGTATTGCCTTCCTCGATCATGATGTCGTCGGCGGGAATGCCAAGTTCGGTGGCGATGATCTGGGCATAGGTCGTCTCATGCCCTTGCCCCTGGCTCTTGGTGCCCATCCGGGCAATCACGGAGCCGGTCGGATGGATGCGGATCTCAGCGGAATCGAACATCGCGATGCCGAGAATGTCGCAGTTCTTGGCCGGTCCCGCGCCGACAATTTCGGTGAAGAACGAAATGCCGATGCCCATCAACTCGCGCGTTTCGCCGCGTTTGAATGCCTCGCGTTTTTCCGCCTGCTCGGCACGCAGGGCCTTATAGTCGATGGCGTCCATCGCCTTCTTCATGGCGGTGTGATAGTCGCCGCTGTCATATTCCCAGCCGAGCGCCGAGTGATAGGGAAACTGCTCGGCCTTGATGAAATTCTTGATCCGCAGCTCCGCGGCATCCATGCCGAGTTTCTGGGCCAGCACTTCGATGGCGCGCTCGATGGCAAACACCGCCTCCGTTACCCGGAACGAACAGCGATAGGCGACACCGCCGGACGCCTTGTTGGTATAGACACCATCGACGGCCAGATGTGCCACCGGGATGTCATAAGAGCCGGTGCAGATGTTCATGAAGCCGGCCGGCCATTTGGACGGGTCGGCGCAGGCATCGAAGGCACCGTGATCGGCCAGCACATGCACCCGCATGCCGAGGATCTTGCCGTCCTTGGTGGCGGCCAGTTCCGTGGTCATGTGATAGTCGCGGGCAAAGGATGTGGTGGAGAGGTTCTCCATCCGGTCTTCCACCCATTTGACCGGCACACCCAGTACAATCGAGCCGACGACAGAGCAGACATAGCCGGCATAGGCGCCGACCTTGTTGCCGAAGCCACCGCCGATATCCGGCGCGATCACGTGGATCTTGTGTTCCGGCAGGCCGGAGATCAGCGAGACGACCGTGCGGATGACATGCGGTGCCTGGAAGGTACCCCAGAGCGTCAGTTCGCCCTTGACCTTGTCGAACGAGGCGACCGACTGGCAGGTTTCGAGCGGCGACGGATGGGTGCGGTGGTCGACCAGCATTTCCTTGATCGTCACATCCGCCTTGGCAAAAACATCGTCTGTCGCTTGTCTGTCGCCGATCTGCCATTCGAAGATGTGGTTGGGATGTTTGCGCGGTCCGTGGGCGCCAACCATCTTGTCCTTGATGTCTTCGCGCAGGATCGGCGCATCCGGGAGCATGGCCTTGAACGGGTCGACGATGCAGGGCAGCGCCTCATAGACGACATCAACAAGTTCGGTCGCATCAGAGGCGATGTAGCGATCCTCGGCGATGACGAAGGCGACTTCCTGGTTCTGGAACAGCACTTTCTCTTCAGCCAGAACCGCCTGGACGTCGCCGGCAAGCGTCGGCATGTAGTGCAGGCCAAGCGGCTTCAGATCGGCAGCTGTCAGCACCGCAATCACCCCCGGCAGCGCCTTGGCGCGCGACGTGTCGATGCTGACGATGCGCGCATGCGCGTGGGGCGACCGGACGAAATCGCCGAACAACATGCCCGGCAGTTTCAGGTCGTCGACATAGGAGCCCTTGCCTTGCGTAAAGCGGATGTCCTCGACGCGCTTGCGCTTGCAGCCCATGCCCTGCAGCTTTTCGGTCCGCTCGGCACGATCGGTGTCAATCTTGACTTGCTCGTTCATTCCGCGGCCTCCTGAAACGGTGTTCCATTGATCTTGGCCGCCGCATACTGGATGGCCTTGACGATGTTCACATAGCCGGTGCAACGACAGAGATTGCCGGCGATGCCGTAGCGAATTTCCTCCTCGGTCGGATTGGCGTTTTCCTGAAGAAGACGATGGGCGCGCAAGATCATGCCCGGCGTGCAGTATCCGCATTGCAGGCCGTGCATCATGCGGAAGCCCTCCTGCAGAGCGCTGAGCGTTCCGTCCGGATTGGCGACGCCTTCAATCGTGGTGATGCTGGCGCCATCGGCCTGGACGGCGAAGGTCATGCAGCTCTTCACCGACATGTCGTCCATATCGACCGTGCAGGCCCCACAATGGCCGGTGTCGCAGCCGATATGGGCGCCCGTCAGGTTCTGCTGCTCGCGCAGGAAGTGGATCAGCAGCGTGCGCGGCTCGACGAGAGCCTCGACAGCCTTGCCATTGATCGTGACTTTGATATGCGATTTTGTCATTGTTTCCCCCTCAACCCTTGGCGCGGGTCTGTGCCCGCTCGAGTGCCCGGCGCAGCATGATACCGGCCATCTTGGTGCGGTATTCGGCAGGCCCACGCATATCGGAGGCCGGATTGGTGATGGCCTCGGCCGCAGCGACTGCCGCATTGACTGTTGCCGCATCGAGCGTGCTGCCAACCAGAATGCCAGCTGCCTCGGACGCCCAGAGCGGCGTTTCGGACACATTCGTCAGGCCGATGGAGGCACTGGTGCAGGTGCCTCCCGCCATGGTGATCACCACTGCCGCCGCCGCCGCCGCATAGTCTCCAACCTTGCGCTTGAGCTTTTCATAGCCGTAGCCATGACCGGCAGGCGGCACCGGAATGCGGATCTCGGTCAGGATTTCGCCAGGTTCCAGAGCGGTCTCATAGGCACCGAGATAGAAATCCCGCGCCGGAACCTGGCGGCTGCCACCGGTGCCGGTCAGCTGGTAGCTGGCTCCAAGACACTGCATCAGAGCCGGCATGTCATTGCCGGGATCACCGTTGGCGCAATTGCCGCCGATCGTGCCCTTGTAGCGGATCTGTGGGTCGGCAATGACGAGGGCTGTCTCGCGAAGGATTGGAACGAGGTCTGCGAGCAAGGTGCTGGTGATGACCGAATGCTGTGTTGTCATCGCCCCGATGATCACATCAGTGCCGACCACTTCCAGGCGACGCAACCCCTCGATAGCGGTGAGATCAACGAGATGCTCAGGCGCTGCCAGCCGTGTCTTCATCAGCGGTATCAGGCTGTGACCGCCGGCCAGCGGCCGGGCATCCTCGCCGAGTTGCATCAACAATGCGACAGCGCTTTCGACTGTCGTTGGCCGATGGTAATCGAACGTGCCAGGTATCATCCGTCGCTCCTCCCAAAGCTTCGTCTCGCATCATTAAAGGCCGAACCTCCTTGGCCTCTGACGAGTCAGCACAGCAGGCGATGAATGTTGCCGCCAAACAATGGCAAGCACACCAAAACGCCTCCATTTGCACGAAATGCAGCGAGTTGCGCACGAAATGCGGCAGGAGAATTGACCTAACGACAGTCGGGGGTGGTGCCGCTTCTCGATGCTTTGAAGGCGGCGAGCTCAGACCGAAAGCCTGTCAGCCTCGACCGACTGACAGGCACCGTACGCCTGATCGGCGTATCCAGTTCGACCACGCCCGAGTCACCGGTCTTCTTGATGCGGACAACGAATAAGAGGTTCACGATATAGCTGCGATGGACCCGGGAAAAAATCGTCTCGGGCAGGCGCGCTGCGATGTCGGAGATCGACAGTGGGCAGAAAAGGTCGTCACGACCGTTGAAGATATAGGTGTAATGCGCGTTGGAATGAACCGAAACGATGTCATCTGCTGCAATGTGAAAACGCTTGCCGTTCCTTTCGATCGGCAGCAGGAGATCGTCTGCGGACAGAATTGGGGCAGGCGACGCAGCGACTGCGGCCACCACCGGGCCGGGTTCGGTCGCGGTCTGCATGAGGTGCTGCTCGGCCGGATTTAGCGAGATCGTTGGGGTAATGTCCGATTGGGGGCCTTCCGGTGGGCGCGCGTCTGGCACAGCATGTGCCGCGTTCCAGGCGTTCTCGCCGCGCGTATCTTTCGGCTCTGTTGGGACCAGCGCCAGCATGAACACGGCCGAGATGCTACAGGCGACCACGCTCACAATGGCTGCCAGTATGTCGCCGGACATCAAGGATGTCGTGTTTGCCACCTCTGCAGCGGCCAGATGCAGTGTCGTTCCTGCCATCGCCATATAGTGCATACCCGATACTGCGCAGCCGAGCACCACGGCACAGAGAAACAGTGGCGGTCGCCTGTCGGCGGAAAAGGCGAGCCAGAGCGCAAGGCCGGACGCAGCGATGGCAATCGCTATACTGGCCAGAGCGTAGGCGGGATCGTGTGTGAGATGAAATACCGAATGCACGGCCGTCATGCCGACATAGTGCATTGTGGTGATGCCAATGCCCATGAGCAGTGCGGCGATCACTAGAAGGCGCTGCGATCGCAGGCTCGCAAGGTAGATCGCGACGCCCGTGACAAGACAGCAAATGAGGAATGAGAGAAGCGTGGGTACGACGGCATAGTCGATCGCGACGGCGGTGGTGATCGCCAGCATGCCGATGAAATGCATGCTCCAGATGCCGACTGAGAGCGTCATCGCCGAGCCTGCGATCAGGAGGCGGCGTCGGTTGGCAAAGGCGGCTGGTATGAGAAGCGCGAGACTGATGCCGACGTATCCCGCCTGAATTGCCACCACCACTGAAAGGGCGACGAGGACCGGGCTATAGCTGAACGATGTGGTGAGTTCCGTCATAGCTGTCTTTGCAACCTTCGGACATTCCTATGCATCGCTCATGCGATGGCACGAGCGATCGATACTGCGGCTTTCACTGATCTGCGTTCGGCTCGCCTCCCAGCCGCCTGGCCTCACACTATCCACACGCCGGACAACTTGTCGAGCCAGATGGCAGTGGTTGACTGAAACGCGGGTCACCTTTTGAACATCAGGTTCATGAGGTCTGCGCAACACTGACCCCAGGTTCTCGCGGCAACGTCACGGCTTCAAGCTTGGACTCACGGGGTGAGTATTCATCTTTGAATTCCTGCTCTCCGGGTTCAGCAGGAACGCTTTAGCCCGATGTCCTTGAAACCGGCAGCGGGCCAGTTTGATGGCACTCATGGTTGCTCTTTCATCATTCCCGCCACAGCACTCGCACGGCCAGAGTGGCGGCGGAGGTCCGCTTCTCAACGGCCAGTTTGTTGAAGATCTGCTCCATGTGCTTGTTTACGGTGCGCGGTGACATGTCCAGGATATCTGCAATTTCCTTGTTTGACTTTCCGTGGGCCACCCATAGGAGAACCTCCGCCTCACGCAGTGTCACGCCGAAGGCCCTTGCAAGCTGTTCCTCGTCGGCGCCGCGACGACGGTCGACAAGCCGCAGCAAAATCTCGTCGTCCCCGCTGTCCGAAAGGCGCCGAAACTCAATGTCGTGGCCAAGCCGCGCGTAATGAAAGACGTTCGGATTGCCGCCAACATCATTGCAAGCGCCGTCCGCCAGCCAGGAGAGGATTTCGAGCGGCAGATAGCTGTTGGTGTCTGCCCGTATACCAACCTTGGCCAAGAGATCCGATGCCTGGGGTGTCGACCAGGCGATCAGCCCGTTCGTGTCGCAAGCGACAATCCAGCGCCCCGTAGAATCGAGAGCATGACGGGCCGACCGCGCGCGCTTAGAATTGCTCAGATGGACACGCATGCGGGCAAAGAGCTGATCGAGCCGGATCGGCTTGACGACAAAGTCGACGCCGCCTGATGCAAGCGCCTTCACGACATGCTCATTCTCGTTATACCCGGTCATGAAGATTACCGGCAGATCTTCGAAGCCGCGGGCCGCCTTCAGAATCCTGCAGGTCTCGAAACCGTCCAGTCCAGGCATCATCGCGTCCATCAAGACGATGTCAGGCACTTTGAAATTGGCCATGGAAATGGCTGATCTTCCGCTGCTTGAGGTGTGCACCTCAAGGCCCTCAAGGCTGAGGGCGTCCGAGAGCATGGCGAGCGCCTCGCTGGAATCGTCTACAATCAGAACACGGTTGCCATCGAATGCGTCAGGCATGGCTCTTGGTATCCTCAATAATCGCCAGGAACTCGCGGAGGCGATAGTTCGTGGCCAGTTGGCGCATATGCCTGCAGAAGCGCTCTGTTCCAGGGGTGGAGATTTCCAGATCGTTGAGCATCGCTTCTATCGAACGGACGAAGCCTGTCTCGCCCAGAGTTTTGAGCTGCTGTAGCTTGCGCGGCTCGGGCAGTTCCTCCAGCGTGAAAGAAGGTCGTTGGGAAGCCTCGACGTGAACGCCGTCATCGAGAATCCATGTCAGCGGAATGAGGGTCGCCAGACGTTCGAACAGTCCTTCGAAATTGAAGGGCTTGATCAGGTAGGAATCGAAGAGCGGGGCATATTCGGGCTTTGTGCGTTCGTTTCCGGCATCGGCCGACAAGATCAGGATGGGAAGATCCCGGCCGTAACGTTGGCGGATGCGCTTTGCCACGTCCCACCCGGACATGCTGGGCATCGCAAGATCGAGAATGACAATATCCGGGCGATGGAGAGCGAGCGTGGAGAGGCAGGCCGGACCATCATTCACCGTTACCACCGAGAAACCGAGCGGGGTCAGAACCTCCTCCATCAGCGCCCGCTGGGTCGTATCGTCATCGGCTATCAGGATCATCCGGCGGCGTCCCTCATAGCCGGCGACGGCCAGAGCCGGCGCCACCATGTCCTCAGGCCTTTGCGCCTCGGAGAGCATCAGCCGGATGGTGAACTGTGTGCCCTTACCCGGGCGGCTTGCGAGCTTCAGGTCTCCGCCCATGATCTCGACCAACAGTCTCGTGATCGTGAGCCCAAGCCCCGTTCCTGGGGGCTGGGCCTGGCCGTGTGGTTGCTCCGCGCGTTCGAACGGCAGGAAGATCCGCTCCAGATCCTGCTGCTTGATGCCGACGCCGGTATCCTCGATTTCAAAGGTGGCCACTTGGCCGCGATAGGATAGCGTGAAGCAGACCTGCCCGCGATGGGTGAACTTGATGGCGTTTGAGAGCATGTTGATCAGCACCTGTCGCAGGCGCTTCTCGTCGGCGAACACATAATCCGGGATGGGGGAGGTGGCGCGGAACTCGAAGCCAATACCCTTGGCCTGGGCTTGCAGGCTGAACATATCGACAATCTGGTCGAGGAACGGACCGAGCGCGATTTTGTGGCGGTAGATCTCAAATTTGCCGGCCTCGATCTTGGAGATATCAAGCAACCCCTCGATCATGTCGGCGAGATGCTCGCCGCTGCGCTTGATGGTCCGGGCGGCATTGTGGACGATGTTCGGCATTCCCTGCTGGCGCTCAAGCACCTGGGCATAACCCAGGATCGCGGTCAGCGGCGTGCGTAGTTCGTGGCTGAGGCCAACAACATATTTGCTCTTGGCAAGATTGGCCGATTCCGCCGCCTCCTTCGCCTTCTGCAGCAGCCGGTCGGTTTCTTCATGCGCCCGGATTTCGTCCATGAGCAGGCGGGTGTGGCGACTGGCCTCTTCCTCTGCGAAGTCACGGCTCTCCTGTGCCAGAACGAAAAGCCAGGTGACGATGCCGGCCAGGATGAAGAGGATGATGTAGAGCTTCCAGAGCTCGAAACCGATCAGTTCCGCAGCATCCGGAGATTCGATCGTGCTCTGGAAGTGGATGAGCCAGAAGACGCTGCCCATAAAGGCGTTCACGACTGAGAAAAGCGCCAGATAGCGCATCACGCTGCCGTTCACCGCCTCGGCCACTCCGGCCGGCAGCCAGGACTGGGCAAGTGACTTCGCCTGCTGGCTGAACCGCGCATCGGACTTGCAAATGTCGTGGCATCGTGCGTCCAGTGAGCAGCAAAGTGAGCAGATCGGTCCCGAATAGGCTGGGCAATGCGCCATGTCCTCCCGGTCGAACTTCAGTTCGCAGATCGAACATCCGGTATGCCCCTGGGCGTCGGCCTCAACGCAGCTCGTTCTGGCGATGTAGTAGCGCCCGCCCGTCGCCTTCGCAATCAAGGGTACGAGCAGGAAAGGCAAAGCGAGTGCGACGTAGACATAAATCTTGGTGGCGAGCTCACCCATCAGCCCGCCATAGGCGGCGAAGGCCGCGAGCACGGCGATCGTCATCGAGCCGAAGCCAACCGGATTGATATCGTAGAGATGGGCCCGCTTGAATTCGATGATCGGTGGCGACAGGCCGAGAGGCTTTGCGATCATCAGGTCGGCGGCGATCGAGGCGGTCCAGGCGATCGCAACAATAGAATAGAGGCCGAGCACGGTCTCCAGCGCCTTGTAGATGCCGAATTCCATCAGCAACAGGCCGATCATCACGTTGAACACGAGCCAGACCACACGGCCCGGATGGCTGTGGGTCAGGCGCGAGAAGAAGTTCGACCAGGCGATGGAGCCTGCATAGGTGTTCGTGACATTGATCTTGACCTGGCAGATCACAACAAAGATGCCGGTGACGCCGAGCGCAAATTCGGGTGAGCCCAGCATTTGGCTGAACACGGTCAGATACATCTGCGTCGGGTCGGATGCATCCTCGAATGCAACCCCATTGCGGAAGGCGTAAAAGGCGAGGAAGGAGCCGGCCAGAATCTTCAGCCCGCCGATCACGATCCAGCCGGGACCTGCACTGAGCAGAGCGACCCACCACTGGATTCGGTTCTTTTCGGTTTTACGTGGCAGGAAGCGGAGATAGTCCACCTGCTCGCCGATCTGTGCGGCCAGCGAGAAGACCACGGCCGAGCAGAGACCAAAAAGCGCAACATCGAAGCTGTGGTCCATCGGGCCGAGGAGCCCGGTGTAACCGGTCCAGTCCCGCACCGGCTGCAGCCCCTGAGATGCTATGAAGACAAAGGGAGCAAGCTGTAGCACCACCCAGAAGGGCTGCGACCAGGCTTGAAACCGGCTGATGAACGTCACGCCGTGGGTGACCAGCGGAATGATCGCGACTGCACTGACGATATAGCCGATCGAGAGCGGCAGCCCTGTAATCAACTCCAGCGCTTTGGCGATGATGGCGGCCTCAATGGCGAAGAAGAGGAAGGTGAAGCAGGCATAGATCAGCGAGGTGACCGTGGAGCCGAGATAGCCGAAACCGGCACCGCGGGTGAGCAGATCGATATCCACCCCGTAACGGGCGGCGCTGTAGGCGATCGGGATGCCGATCACCAGCATGACCGAGCATGCGACCAGAATCGCAAGCGTTGCATTGGTGAAGCCGTAGCTCAGGGTTATAGCTCCGCCGATCGCCTCCAGCGCCAGGAATGAAATGGCGCCCAGTGCCGTATTGGCGATCCGCCCCGGCGAGAAGCGACGCACCTCGTGTGCGGTGAAGCGGAGGGCATAATCCTCCAAGGTCTGGTTGGCGACCCACTTGTTGTAGGTCCGCCGAATTCTGGGAATCCGCTCGGCCTGGTTCAATTCATCCCCCTGCGACCGGCGACGGCCGGTCGCGCGCTGTACGCCCTCTCGCGAAGCAATTCTCGTACCAGTCAAAGAACGAGCGTTTTCATAACCCTACAAAAGACGGATGCGGGTCAAATGGACGGGTAGCGCAGGTCCTTGGTTTCTCTTTGTTTCTCGGTCGGATTGCCTCAACTGGATACGACCTTAAGGGACAAAGACCCGGGTGGGTATACGTCAAACGCTCCATTGTTGCGTTGCACCAATTGCGACGAGGTTACCTCCAGTTGGCCGGTTCCCTCGCTGCTGGCCCTGCTGCAACCCTCCACAACGACGAAGAGGCACGCCATGTCTGACGACCCCAAAATCCCACCGCTGAGCATCAGTCGCCGAGCCCTGCTTGCAGGCGTGGCATCGATCCCGCTGTTGACGGCGCTGAGCACGCCGATCTTCGCGCAGGACACATCCACTGCAGTCGTCAATGCCACTGGCCTGGCTGTGACCGACGACACCGTGAAAGTGGGCATCCTGCATTCTGTTACCGGCACCATGGCGATTTCCGAGACCGGCTCGGTTCAAGCTGAAAAGCTCGCCATCGAACAGATCAATGCCAGTGGCGGCATTCTTGGTCGCAAGATCGAGGTGATCCAGGAAGACGGTGCCTCCGACTGGCCGACCTTCGCCGAAAAGGCGAAGAAGTTGCTCGTTGAGGACAAGGTCGCGGCCGTCTTCGGTTGCTGGACCTCGGCTTCGCGCAAGGCTGTTCTGCCCGTCTTCGAGCAGTATAACGGCATGCTTTACTATCCGACATTCTACGAAGGGCTCGAGCAGTCGCCCAACGTCATTTACACCGGTCAGGAAGCAACCCAGCAGATTCTCGCTGGCATTGACTGGGTGGTAAAGGAGAAGGGCGCAAAGAGCTTCTATCTGCTCGGCTCTGACTATATCTGGCCGCGCACGTCCAACAAGATCGCCCGCAAGCACATCGAGAAACTCGGCCTCGAAGTTGTCGGCGAGGAATACTACCCGCTCGGGCATACCCAGTTCAATTCGGTGATCAACAAGATCAAGCTGAAGAAGCCCGATGTCATCTATGCCATCGTCGTCGGTGGCTCGAACGTTGCGTTCTACAAGCAGCTGAAGGCTGCCGGCATTGATATGACCAAGGAGAAGCCGCTGCTTCTCACGATCTCGGTCACCGAGGACGAGATCCTCGGCATTGGCGGCGAGAACATGGTGGGCGCCTATGCCGCCATGAAATACTTCCAGAGCCTGCCGAACGACAACAACACGTCCTTTGTCGCCGAGTTCAAGAAGATGTGGGGCGACGACATCGTCATCGGCGACGTCACCCAGGCCGCCTATCTCGGCCCTTGGCTGTGGAAGGCGGCGGTGGAGAAGGCTGGTTCCTTCGACATCGACAAGGTGCGCGCCGCTTCGCCTGGCATCGAACTGACGACGGCACCGGAAGGCTATGTGAAGGTCCACGAGAACCACCACCTTTGGTCCAAGACCCGCATCGGGCACGCCCGTGCCGACGGCCAGTACGACGTCGTCTACGAGACGACGGACCTGATGGAGCCGGACCCGTTCCCGGAAGGCTATCAATAAGCATTGTTCCCCGCCTGGAGGGCCGGCACAGGCCGGCCCCCTTTTTCCCGAACGTTTTCGAGGGCATGCGAGGTGACGCAATGATCGGCGAGTATACCTATAGTGAATTCTTCTCGATCCTGGCCATGCAGGGTTTTACAGGGTTGATCCTGTTTTCCGTCTTCGTGCTGATGGCGCTCGGTCTTGCCATCATCTTCGGACAGATGGGGGTAATAAACATGGCGCATGGGGAGTTCATGATCCTTGGCGCCTATGTCACCTATCTCGTCTCCACTTTGGTGACTGCCTATCTGCCCGCGCTTTTCCCCTTCTACTTCTTCGTTGCCATGGCGCTCGCTTTCGCCGCCTCTTTTTCGCTTGGCGTGTTCGTGGAATGGGCGCTGATCCGCCATCTCTACCGCCGCCCTCTGGACACGCTGCTCGCCACCTGGGGCCTATCGCTCGTCCTGCAGCAACTCTATCGCTCGGTCTTTGGTGCCCGAGAGGTCGGCGTGACCCTGCCCGACTGGATGATGGGCTCCGTTGCCGTCAGTGACACGATCGAGGTGCCGCTCAACGGTCTCTTCGTCATGGCCCTTACCCTGATCATCGCGGGCGCCGTCTATTTCCTTATGTATCGCTCCTCCTGGGGCAAGCGGGTGCGCGCCGTGGTGCAGAACCGCGTCATGGCCGGTGCCGTCGGTATCAATACAAAGAAAGTCGATCGCATGACCTTCGGTCTCGGTTGCGGCATCGCCGGCATTGCCGGTTCTGCCTTTACCATGATCGGCTCGACCGGTCCGACCGCCGGACAGCTGTACATCGTCGATACCTTCCTCGTTGTCGTCTTTGGCGGTGCAGGTAGCTTGATCGGCACCATCGCCTCGGCCTTCACCATCTCCCAGGCCCAGTCAACGATGGAATTCTTCCTCAGCGGCTCCATGGCCAAGGTCCTGACGCTGCTGACCGTCGTGGGCATCCTGATGCTGCGCCCGCAAGGCCTCTTCTCCCTCAACATCCGCCGCTAAGGAGACCTCCCATGCCTGCTGTCGGCTTTCTCTTTACCCGCAAGGAATGGCTCTACTTTGCTATCCTTGCCGCGCTGCTCCTCGTGGTTCTGCCCCTTGGCTTCGACATCTTCCGGCTCAATCTGATCGGCAAGTATCTGACCTATGCCTTCGTTGCCGTCGGCCTCGTGCTTCTGTGGGGCAATGGCGGCATCCTCAGCCTCGGTCAGGGGATCTTCTTCGGCCTCGGCGGCTACTGCATGGCCATGTTCCTGAAGCTTGAGGCCTCCACGCCTGAAGCGACGAAGATCCAATCGACGCCGGGTATTCCCGACTTCATGGATTGGAACCAGATCACTGCGTTGCCATCGTGGTGGGCGCCCTTCTATTCTTTCTCCTTCACGCTTGTGGCCATCATCCTGGTGCCATCGGTTTTCGCCTTCATCATCGGGGCGGCCATGTTCAAGCGACGGGTCGGTGGGGTCTATTTCGCCATCATCACCCAGGCCGTTGCCGCGATCCTCACCATCCTGATCATCGGCCAGCAGGGCTATACCGGCGGTGTCAACGGGATCACCGATCTCAGAACTTTGCTCGGCTGGGATATTCGTACCGACGAGGCAAAGCTGATCCTCTACTTCGTTAACGCCGTGCTGTTGATCGGCGTGCTGCTGCTCGCCCAGGCGGTCCGCATCTCGAAATTCGGCCGGCTGCTGATTGCCATGCGTGACCGCGAGGACCGGGTTCGTTTCTCCGGCTATGACGTTGCCAATTTCAAGATCTTCATCTTTTGCCTGGCCGCCGCGATGTCAGCCATCGGTGGTGCGATGTTCACGCTGCAGGTCGGCTTCATGTCGCCGTCCTTCGTCGGCATCGTGCCATCCATCGAGATGGTGATCTTTGCGGCCGTTGGCGGACGCCTGTCGCTGTTCGGGGCGATCTATGGCGCGCTTCTCGTCAATGCCGCCAAGACGACCTTTTCCGAGAGCTTCCCCGAGCTGTGGCTGTTCGCCATGGGCGGTCTGTTCATCGCTGTCGTCATGGCCTTCCCCTACGGCCTGGCGGGCCTCGTCAAGGACCATGTCGAGCCCTTCTTCGCACGTCGGATGCCTGGCTTCCTGAAACGTGCGCCGCTGACGCAGCCGCAAGCAGCCGAATGATGGAGGCGATCATGCAAGTTGCTGCCCAGCCCGCCCGAGACTTCATCCTCAGCATTGATGCGCTCACCGTGTCATTCGACGGCTTCAAGGCGGTGAACGATCTCTCGCTCTATGTCGATGAGAACGAGATCCGGGTGATCATCGGCCCGAACGGGGCCGGCAAGACCACGGTCCTCGACCTCATCTGCGGACGCACAAAGGCGACGTCCGGTTCGATCCGTTTCGATGGGCGCGAGCTCACCCGAATGCGCGAGCACGAGATCGTGCATGCGGGGGTCGGTCGCAAGTTCCAGAATCCATCGATCTACGAAGATCTCACCGTCTTCGAAAACCTCGAACTCTCCTTTCCGCGGGGCCGCTCCGTCTTCGGCGCGCTCACATTCCGACGCGACCGCGAGGTGATCGAGCGGGTCGAGGAAGTGGCCGAACTGATCTTCCTCAAGGATCACCTGAATACCGACGCGGCGATCCTCAGCCATGGCCAAAAGCAGTGGCTGGAGATCGGCATGCTGCTGATCCAGAAGCCACGGCTTCTGATGCTCGACGAGCCGGTCGCCGGCATGAGTGTGGCCGAACGCATCAAGACAGCAGAGCTCCTCAACACGATCACGAAGAACCAGTCGGTCATCGTCATCGAGCACGACATGAAGTTCGTCGAGGACATCGCCCACCGCGTCACCGTGCTGCACCAGGGCAAGGTCCTGTCGGAAGGCAGCATGGAGCGCGTCAAGAACGACCCCCGGGTCATCGAAGTCTATCTCGGTCACTAGGAGATCGTCATGCTGTCTGTCGAAAAACTGAAGGTCAGTTATGGCCAGAGCGAGGTCATTCACGGTCTGTCCTTTGACGTCAAACCCGCCGAGATCGTTGCGATCATGGGTCGCAACGGTATGGGCAAGACGACGCTGATGAAGTCGCTGATGGGGGTCGTGCCCTCCGCCGCCGGATCGATCCGGATCGGCGAGACCCCGGTCGAGCGGCTCGAAAGCTACGAACGTGTGGCCAAAGGGCTCGCCTATGTGCCGCAGGGGCGGATGATCTTCTCCACACTCACCGTCCAGGAAAACATCGAGACGGGGCTCACTGTTACCGGCGAAAAGTCCGTGCCGGGGCAGATCTACGAGCTTTTCCCCGTGCTGCTCGAGATGAAGGGGCGGCGCGGCGGCAATCTCTCCGGCGGCCAGCAGCAACAGCTGGCAATCGCCCGCGCGCTTGCGTCGAAGCCGAAGGTGCTGCTGCTCGACGAGCCGACCGAAGGCATTCAGCCGTCGATCATCAAGGAGATGGCGCGAACGCTCTGCCGGATCCGCGACGAGATCGGTCTCTCTATCGTCGTCTCTGAACAGGTGTTGAGCTTTGCGCTCGACATGGCCGACCGGGTGCTGGTGATCGAAAAGGGCGAGATCGTCCATGAGGCGCCGCGCGCCGGCATCGACGAGGCGCGCGTCTCCAGCTTCCTCTCCGTCTGACCCACCAAACCAAGTCACTTCACACCCAAGGAAGGAGCCAAGCCATGCCCGATACCCTGATCAAGGTCGACCTCAGCGAGTCGCCCTATACCAACGAGAAGATCCACAACCGCTGGCACCCTGATATTCCGATGGCCTGCTGGGTCGAGCCGGGCGACGACTTCCGGGTCGAGACCTATGACTGGACCGGCGGCCAGATCAAGAATGACGACGATGCCGCTGATGTGCGCGATGTGGACCTCAGCCAGGTGCATTTCCTGTCCGGGCCGATCGGCGTCAAGGGCGCTCAACCCGGCGACCTGCTGGTCGTCGACATTCTCGACATTGGAGCCTTCGACAACAGTCTCTGGGGTTTCAATGGCTTCTTTTCCAAGAAGAACGGTGGTGGCTTCCTGACCGAGCACTTCCCCGAGGCGCAAAAGTCTATCTGGGATTTCCACGGCATGTTCACTTCCTCGCGCCACGTGCCAGGCGTCAAATATGCCGGGCTGATCCATCCAGGCCTGATCGGCTGCCTGCCGGATCACAAGATGCTTGAGATGTGGAACAGCCGGGAAAAGGCGCTGTTCGACACGGATCCGGCCCGCGTTCCACCGCTCGCCGCCCTGCCGGATGGTGGTTCGACCGCCCATATGGGCAGCCTCAAGGGGGAGGGGCGCGACAAGGCCGCAGCCGAAGGTGCGCGCACCGTGCCGCCGCGCGAGCATGGCGGTAATTGCGACATCAAGGACCTGTCGCGCGGTTCGAAGATCTATTTCCCCGTCTATATCGACGGTGCGGGTCTTTCGATGGGCGACCTGCATTTCAGCCAGGGCGACGGCGAGATCACCTTCTGCGGTGCGATCGAAATGGCAGGCTGGCTGCATATCAAGGTTTCGCTGATCAAGGACGGCATGGCGAAATATGGGATCAAGAACCCGATCTTCCGGCCGTCACCGATCACGCCGAAATACGACGACTACCTGATCTTCGAGGGCATCTCCGTCGATGAGGGCGGCAAGCAGCACTACCTCGACGTCCACATCGCCTATCGCCAGGCGTGCCTGAACGCGATCGAATACATGACCAAGTTCGGTTACACCCGGGCGCAAGCCTATGCGATCCTCGGCACAGCCCCGGTCCAGGGTCACATCTCGGGCGTCGTCGACATCCCAAATGCCTGCGCGACGCTCTGGCTGCCGCTCGACATCTTCGAATTCGACATGAAGCCCGGTTCCGATGGGCCGAAGAAGTTCCTCGACGGCAAGATCGACGTACCGCTAGCCCATGACCTGTGAGATGGAGGGGAGGGCGTCGATGGACCATCCGCGCCCTCCGCACCTTTCTGCAGCCCCCTGATGGAGAGACAGAGCATGCCGAACTACGACTACAACTGCACGGACTGTGGCGGATTCACTCAGAACCGCCCAATGGCGATGTCCGGTGATCCTTGCGACTGCCCACATTGCGGCGCGGCCTCGCCCAGGGCCTTCTTCTCGACCCCCTTCTTCGCATTGATGGACAATGCGACCCGCAGTGCGATCGGCACCAACGAGCGATCTGCCCATGAGCCGAAGACATCGAAGTCGCTTGGTCACGGCGCTGGATGTGTCTGCTGCAGTGGTGCACCGAAAAAATCCAAAACAATCTTTCGGGCCGATGGCGCAAAGACCTTTCCTTCCGCACGCCCCTGGATGATCAGTCACTGATGGCAGATGTGTTCACGAGACAAGCGTCAACATGTCTTGGTCTTCGCCAGGCTCAAACCAAAACCATGGCTCGGCCACCGCCGCTCCAAGCGCTGCTTCGTCACCTTTCTCGGAAGGCCCGCGTGAATTGATCCTGAACAGGCTTCAGGAAGAACTGCAGGGGCGTTCGGTCTTCCGTCTTGATGAAAACTACTGCCTGCATCCCAGCGTCCAGGGGTAGAGGCGAGAGGCGCCCCAGCCGCAGCTTATAGAGCGTTGTCATCCCTTCGCTCCCCGCCCGCGTTTTACCTTCGGTGCCGCCTCGCGCCCGGCGCGGATTCGATGCCACTTCGCGTGACCAACAGCACAGAATTCTCGGCGACCAAATTCGACGACGATCCAGCCAAAGCTGCTTCCGTAATCTGATCTTCAGCCTCTGAGACGTGAAAGCGCCTCATGTCCTTGGGAGATGCCCAAGGGATACTGCCACCGGTCCAGTGCGCCGCGCTTGATTTGTCGGGCGTGCCTCCGCCTTGCCAGGAACCAAGCTGGTCCAGAGTCGCCTCAACCCACCAACTCGGCAGTTCCCTCGTTCCACCGCCTCCGGCAATTCGTCGCCCGTTGATCCGTTGAGGATCTTCAGCGGCTTCGGGAATGCCGTGTTTTCCTTGGTTTGGCGCCAAATGGTGGCGACACTTACCGCAATCGCAACGTAACGTCCTGAGCCGACAGGAAGCGCTCGTCTTCAACTCCGCCCTCGAAGCCGGGTTTCAACGTGCGGGCAGCTTTTGTGGAAGATGTTGCTTCGGGCGTTCCAGCTAGTGGCGCAGCCGAAGGTGCCGGCACCTCCGTCCGCACTTCCTCGCAAGGTGAACTCGATTCGAGAAGATCCGTGGAAGAGGGGAGCGAGGGAGAGCTGCATTCAGACATGGAAGTCCCTTCTGAAGGACTGAGCAGGTCTTGCGCAAAGGTTCTATGCCTATACCAGTGCGGTGTAATCGAATGTCATCGCATTTGGCAATGCTGAGTCTGCCCCGTGATCCACAGGTCTCCGCGTCGGTTTGGCGTCAGTTGTGCGTGGCGGGCCAGAATTTTCGACCCACAAGAAAAAACAATGAATTCTGTAACTTGGTGAGAATAATGGCGGATGGGGTGGGATTCGAACCCACGGTACGGTCTCCCGCACGCCGGTTTTCAAGACCGGTTCCTTAAACCACTCGGACACCCATCCGGACGGCTGCGTTATGCGCAAAGCTGCAGGATTTGGCAAGGGTGTGCTCTAGCAAATTGTAAGGCATACGCGGGCGCCTTGGCTGGTGCTCAAAACCTGTTTTCGACAGCGCCGAGCGGCAACGAAGCGTTAACCATGCTCATCGAATCCGGAACGGAATGATCACTGAAATTGTGACTTTTCCCATTTTGGCCATTTTTGCACAGCCTTCATTGCGCGCAAGTGAGCGGAGGCATGGGGGCCTCTTGGACAGGGCGCAGATGATCAGCGTCCGCGATCTGAAGTGGGACACATGCATCTGACGACGCGCGGCCTCTTGGCCAATTCCGGGAAGTGGCTGGCGCTAACCCTGCTCTGTGCCTTTACCGCCTCCTGCTCGACCACCAAGGACACGGCTGAAAAGCCGAAGCGCTCGAAGGAATATTTCGCCGAGTCCGTTTATGGCGTGAAGGCGAGCCCGAGGGTTGTGGCGAGCGGTCCGATCCCGAAGGGCGGTGGCCGCTATATGGTCGGCAAGCCCTATGTGGTGAAGGGAAAGACCTTCGTGCCGAAGGAAAATCCGCGCTACGACAAGGTGGGTGTCGCGTCCTGGTATGGCGATGCCTTCCACGGCCGGCTGACCGCCAATGGCGAGCTCTACGACAAGGAACATCTGTCGGCCGCCCATCCGACACTGCCTCTGCCGAGTTATGCCCGTGTCACCAATCTCAACACCGGCAGCTCTGTCATCGTGCGAATCAATGATCGTGGACCGTTTCACAAGGGGCGGATCATCGATCTGTCGCGCAAGACGGCTGACATGCTCGACATGAAGCACAGCGGTACAGGCGAGGTGCGGGTGCAGTATATCGGGCCGGCACGCATGGACGGCCACGATATGCCCTATCTGATGGCCTCCTACATCCGCAAGGGCGAGCGCGGACCGGTCATCGATCCGGGCGGCCAGATCGCCTCCGGCGTGATGGTGGCGTCGAATGAGACCAATACGCCCGATTATCAGCCGCCAGTGGCCACGACCTACCAGACGGCGCTCGCAGGGCCGACACCGAGCGGCAATACGACGCCTCAGACGCTCGATGCGCAGCTGCTGATGCAGGCGGGCACGGCCGCCCCGGGTGCCGTGGTCTCAGGCGAAAGCTTCGCGGCCCTTCCGGACTTTGGGCCGATGCCGATGGCGCGTCCTCACCATATCGACGGTTACGACGGATCCGGCTACGCGGCAGCCTATGCACAGGAACGTCCGGAAGCTGGCGCGCTTGCCTTCGAGGCTATTCTCGTGCGCAATGACGGTCTCACCGAGCGTTCGATTCTCGCTTCGGTCGCAAAGGGCGGGATCACGCTCTCCAGCGGGCGCTGAACCCGCAGCGACCGTGCTGGAAAAGGCGCATCACTGTTGAGCCGGCCAGCCGAAGTGTGAACATGCGTCTTATCCTCTCCGCCGTCCTGCTGCTGGCATTGCTGTCACCAAACGGGTCCATCACGAGCACCGCACGGGCGCAAGCAGTTCCGACACCGCAGTTGATCGAAACCAAGGCGGCCCAGGCCTATCTGGTCGAGGCGTCGACCGGCACGGTTCTGCTCGCCAAGAACGAGCGACAGAGTTTTGCGCCGGCGTCGCTTGCCAAGCTGATGACGCTGGAAGTGGTCTTCGATGCGCTCAAGAAGGGCGAAATCAGGCCGGATACGATCTATCCAGTCTCGGAATACGCCTGGCGGACAGGCGGCGCACCGTCCCGCACCTCAACGATGTTCGCTGCCGTGAAAAGCCAGGTTCCGGTCGCCGATCTGATCAGGGGCATCGCGGTGCAGACCGCCAATGACGGCTGCCTGATCATCGCTGAGGGCATGGCTGGCTCGGAGGCGAAGTTCGTCGAGCGGATGAATGCGCGGGCGGCCGAACTCGGACTTTTCGAAAGCCGTTTCGGCAATGCCACCGGTTTGCCGCATCCAGACAACCGGTCGACCCTTTATGACCTGGTGAAGCTCTCGCGCCATCTGGTCGCAACCTATCCCGATCTCTACCAGACCTTCGGCCTGCCGGAATTCGAGTGGAACAAGATCCTGCAGCGTAACCGCAATCCGCTTCTGTCGTTCGGCGCCGATGGGCTTGGGACCGGCTTTGCCGAAGGCAGCGGCTTTGCCATCGTCGCCTCGATCCAGCGCGACGGGCGACGGCTGTTTCTGGGGCTGAGCGGCGTTGCAACCGACAAGGAGCGGACGGAAGAGGCAAGACGTTTGCTGAACTGGGGTTTTGACAGCTTCGAGATGCGCACCCTGTTCCAGACCGGCGAGATCATCGGTGAGGCGAGCATCTATGGCGGGGCGCAGTCCAAGGTCCCGCTGGTCGCCGCGCAGCCAGTGGAAGTTTATGTCCCCGTCAACAATCCGGAACGTCTGCAGGCACGCATCGTCTATCGCTGGCCGCTCAATCCGCCGGTTGCAGCCGACGCCGCGATCGCTACGCTCAATGTCTTCTCAGGCGATCGACCGCTGGTCAGCGTGCCCTTGAAGAGTGCCGAAGCCGTCGAAGTCGGAACGCTCAGTCAGCGGGCCTGGGATGCCTTGATAGAGCTCCTGTTTTTCTGGATCTGACGGAAAATTTGGAGCCTCCAGGTCATCAGCGGTTTCGCAGGCTGCCATCTTGGTTTAGAGCCTTAGGAAAGCCCGAGGGGCTGGTTCTGAAACGCTTCAGGCGGGAAGTAGCAAGGCATTGACGACGGCGCGCGGATTGTTCGTGAGTTTCGAGGGAGGCGAGGGGGCCGGGAAATCGACCCAGATCCGCCTGCTGGCCGAGAACCTGCGCGCGAAGGGCCACACGGTCGTCACCACACGCGAGCCGGGCGGATCGCCGGGTGCTGAAGCCCTCCGCCATGTGCTCCTGTCCGGCGCCGCCGAGGCCTTCGGAGTGCGCATGGAAGCGCTCTTGTTTGCCGCCGCCCGTGCCGATCATCTGGATTGCGTGATCCGGCCGGCGCTCGCCCGCGGCGATATCGTGCTCTGCGACCGCTTTGTCGATTCCTCCCGCGTCTATCAGGGTGTCACCGGCAATATCGAGCCGCCGCTTATGGCGGCCCTTGAGCGCGTTTCGATCGGCACCACCATGCCCGATGTAACGCTGGTGCTGGACTTGTCAGCCGATGTCGGCCTCCAGCGCGCCCGCAAACGGGCAGGGGAGGAGGCGGCAACTGCTGCCCCCGATCGCTTCGAAAAGGAAAAGCTCGAGATCCACGAGAAGCGCAGGCAGGGCTTCCTCGATATTGCCAGCCGTGAACCGGAACGCTGCCGCGTGATCGATGCGTCGCACGACCAGGCCAGGATCGCCAGCGGTATACTGTCGGAGGTATTGCAGGTCATAACGCGCAAGGCGGCGACGCCCGGCGACGGCGGACAGGCGGCACGCTCATGAGCGAGGAGAGGGCGGGGCTTCTTGACGGGGCGATTGCACCCGTCAGCAATCGGCATCTCTTCGGTCACGAAGCCGCAGAGGCGTTCTTGGCGCGCAGCTACCGTTCGGGCAAGGGCCACCACGCCGTGCTGATCGAGGGGCCGGAAGGCATCGGCAAGGCAACGCTTGCCTTCCGTTTCGCCAACCACATCCTGCGCCATCCTGATCCGGCAAGCGCACCGGAGGTGATTTCTGATCCGGATCCCGAGCATCCGGTCACCCGCCAGCTCGCTTCCGGGGCAAGTCACAACCTTCTGCACCTTTCGCGGCCGGTCGATGAAAAGACTGGACGGGTCAAAACCGCGATCACCGTCGACGAGGTCCGCAAGGCCGGACATTTCTTCGCCCAGACCTCGGGCACCGGAAACTGGCGCATCGTGATCATCGACCCGGCCGACGATCTCAACCGCAACGCGGCGAATGCGATCCTGAAGATCCTCGAAGAGCCGCCGAAGCGGGCAATGTTCCTGGTGCTCTCCCATGCGCCGGGCAAGCTTTTGCCGACCATTCGCTCGCGTTGCCTGCCGCTCCGGCTGCACGAACTGCCACCTCAGGCGATGGATCAGGCGCTCGGACAACTGGGTCTCACGATCCCGGCCGAAAAGCGCGAAGCCGTGCTGACGCTCGCCAAGGGCAGCGTCGCGCGCGCGTTGAAGCTCGTCAATTACGGTGGCGCCGACATTCTCGACGCCTTTGAGCAGATGCTGGCTGCATCCGGCCCCGCGCAGCGCAAGATGATGTTCAAGATCGCCGATGCGCTCTCGGGTAAGGACAGCGAGGTCGCCTTCGGCTTCTTCGTTGAACATCTGGGCGACCACCTGGCCGAAACCGCAAGAAGCCTCGCGCTGACGGGCGATCTCTCTGGCGCCGAGCACTATGCGCGGCTTTCGTCTGTCATCAATCAGCAGCTCGGCATTGCCGCGGCCTACAATCTCGATCGCAAGCAGACCATGCTCGACGTGCTCGCGGCGATCGTGCGCTGACGGGCGCGATTACCCGTCTTCATGGCGCTGCAGCAAAACGGATGTTCCTAAAGCCTGAGGAATGTTTTAAGAGCGTTCGACCCCATTTGTTTTCGCTGTTCATGGCAGGCCGCTGCGCGCCGCCATGGTCAGGCGCCGAGACAACAGCACACGACAATCGCAACCGACGAAAAGACAACAAGAAGCCATGAGCGATCCCTTCTACATCACGACTGCCATCTCCTATCCGAACGGCAAGCCGCATATCGGCCATGCCTATGAGCTGATCGCGACCGACGCCATGGCGCGGTTTCAGCGGCTCGACGGCCGGGATGTGTTCTTCCTGACGGGCACGGATGAACACGGGCAGAAGATGCAGCAGACGGCACGCGCCGAGGGCATTTCGCCGGAAGAGCTTGCCGAGCGCAATTCCAACGAATTCCGCGAAATGGGCAAGTTGCTCAATTCCTCGAATGATGACTTCATCCGCACGACCGAAAAGCGCCATCACGAGACGGTGCAGGAAGTCTGGCGCCGGATGGAGAAGAACGGCGACGTCTACAAGGGCGGATATGCCGGCTGGTATTCGGTGCGCGACGAGGCCTATTACCAGGAAGAGGAAACCGAAGTGCGGCCCGATGGCGTGCGCTACGGTCCCCAGGGCACGCCGGTCGAATGGGTGGAAGAGGAAAGCTACTTCTTCAAGCTCTCGTCCTATGAAGACAAGCTTCTCAAGCTCTACGAGGACCAGCCTGATTTCATCGGTCCGAACGAGCGCCGCAACGAGGTGATTTCCTTCGTCAAGTCGGGTCTGAAGGACCTGTCGATCTCGCGCACCACCTTCGACTGGGGCATTAAGGTGCCCGGCGACGACAAACATGTGATGTATGTCTGGGTCGATGCGCTCACCAATTACATCACAGCCACCGGTTATGTCGAAGACGAAAACGGCCCGCGCGCCAAATACTGGCCGGCCGACGTGCATATCATCGGCAAGGACATCATCCGCTTCCACGCCGTCTACTGGCCGGCCTTCCTGATGTCGGCGGGTCTGCCTTTGCCCCGCCGAGTCTATGCCCATGGCTTCCTGCTCAACAAGGGCGAGAAGATGTCGAAGTCGCTCGGCAATGTCGTCGATCCGGTGAACCTCGTGAACCATTTCGGCCTCGACCAGGTCCGCTATTTCTTCCTGCGCGAAGTTTCTTTCGGCCAGGATGGCAGCTATTCGGAAGAGGGCATTGGGACACGCATCAATGCCGATCTCGCCAATGGCATCGGCAATCTGGCTTCCCGTTCGCTGTCGATGATCAACAAGAACTGCGAGGGCAGGGTGCCAACACCCGGCCCGCTGACGCCGGAAGACGAGGCGATCCTGAAGATTGCCGACGAGGCGATCGACATCTGCCGCGAGGAAATGGGCAAGCAGCAGATCCACAAGGCGGTCGCTGCCATCATCAACATCGTCAACGAGGCCGACCGCTATTTCGCGGCCCAGGCACCGTGGGTTCTGAAGAAGACCGACGAGGCGCGCATGGGCACGGTGCTTTATGTGACGGCGGACGTTGTGCGCCAGATCGCGGTCCTCTTCCAACCGATCATGCCGGAAACCTCGGCGAAGATCCTCGATCTGGTCGCCGTGGCTGAGGAAGACCGCGTCTTCGCCAAGCTCGGCGCTGCAGGACGTCTGCAGCCGGGCACCGAACTGCCTGCACCCTCGCCGGTCTATCCGCGCTACGTTGCCCCGGACGCGGGCAAGGCTTGAGACGATGTTGATCGATACCCATTGCCATCTGGATTTCGCCGATTTCGACGCTGAGCGTGACGAGCTTGTCACGCGCGCGCATCAGGCCGGCGTGAAACAGATGGTGACGATCTCGACGCGGGTTCGCAAGCTTCCGACGTTGCTGGCGCTCACCGAGCGTTACCCCAGCGTCTTCTGCTCGGTTGGTACGCATCCGAACAATGCCGGCGACGAGCTGGATGTGACGGCAGATGAACTGGTGGAACTTGCGGAAAGCCACGAGAAGATCGTGGCGATCGGCGAGGCTGGTCTCGACTATTTCTACGACACGCAGAAGCCCGAGGACCAGAAGACGGGCCTGATCCGCCATATCGAGGCGGCGCGGCGCACGGGCCTGCCGCTCGTCATTCACAGCCGCAGCGCTGACGAAGATATGGCCGATATCCTGACCGAGGAAACAGGGAAGGGCGCCTTCCCCTTCATTCTGCACTGCTTCTCGTCCGGCCAGGCGCTTGCCGATACCGGTGTGGCGCTCGGCGGTTACGTCTCCTTCTCCGGCATTGTGACCTTCCCGAAGTCGGAAGAGCTACGCGAGATCGTGAAAAGCGTGCCGATGGACCGGCTGCTGGTCGAGACAGACGCGCCGTATCTGGCGCCGAAGCGCTGGCGTGGAAAACGCAACGAACCGTCCTATGTGGTCAACACGGCCGAGGTTCTTGCCGAGGTCAAAGGCGTGAGCTACGCGGAGATGGCAGACGTGACGACAGAGAACGCCTTCCGCTGCTTCTCGAAGATGCCCAGGCTGGGCTGAGGGAACCCTGATGCAGGTCACGCGCCGGTTCACGCTGCTCGGTTGTTCCTCGTCTCCCGGCGTCCCCAGGATCAACGGCGACTGGGGCAATTGCGACCCTGAAAATCCGCGCAACCGGCGGACCCGCGCGTCCTTCCTGATCGAACAGATCGGACCCGATGGCGGCAAGACGACTGTCGTCGTTGATACCGGCCCGGATTTTCGCGAGCAGATGATCCGCGCCAAGGTCGAGCATCTCGATGCCGTCGTCTACAGCCATGCCCATGCGGATCATCTGCATGGCATCGACGATGTCAGAGGCTATTTCATCACGCAGAGAAACCGAATCCCGATCTATGCGGAGCCGTTCACCATGGCCCGTATCGAGGAAGGTTTCGGCTATTGCCTGAAGACACCGCCGGGTAGCAGCTATCCGCCGATCGTGGCGCCGGTCATTGTCGAGGACATGGACCAACCCATCGTAATTGATGGCGCCGGTGGTTCCATAATGCTTCTGCCGCTGGTCCAGCAGCATGGTGACATCATATCGCTCGGGTTTCGGATCGGTGATGTGGCGTACTGTTGCGATGTCTCCGACTTTCCCGAAGAGACGGTCGCCAAGCTCTCAGGGCTTGAGCTGCTTTACATCGACGCACTGCAGTACCGGCCGCATCCGAGCCATCTGACGCTCGAACAGGCACTCGGCTGGATCGAGCGTCTGGCGCCCAAACATGCGGTGCTCACGCATATGCATACGCCGCTCGACTATGAAACCGTGATGGGTGAGACGCCGCCGCATGTCGAGCCAGGCTACGATCAGTTTGTCATGGAATTTGAATTGGATATCTGTGTTTCCTGAGAAGCTGAGTTTGCTGCGAGGCGGTGATATTCAATGCATTGTGACCGGACTAGGCCCACTACAATGTGCACATAAGTTCCATAATCTATCTTATGCGATCTTTGTTTGTAGCCGCAAAGTTAGAATGTCCTGTTTCTGCAAAGTTGGAATGTCACACTCCCCGGTCCTGAACGATGCGTGGGAGATTGCAGATGGGATTGATAGCGATGAGCGAGCGTGATCTGCAGCGGATCGAGATTCTGTCGAGGGTAGTTGCCGGGCGGATGACCACGGTTTCAGCGGCGCATGTGCTTGACCTGAGCGAGCGTCAGGTACGCCGGCTGCTGGAGCGTATCCGGACCGGCGGCGCGGCGTCGATCCGTCACAAGGCGATCGGCCGGCCCTCAAACAATCGGATCAGTGACGGGGTTCGCGATTATGCGATAACGCTGGTCCGCGAACGTTATGCAGATTTCGGTCCGACGTTGGCAGCCGAGAAGCTGACTGAGCGCGATGGCTTGCGTGTGTCGCGCGAGACGGTGCGCGGTTGGATGTCCGATGCTGGGCTGTGGTTGTCGCGCAAGCAGCGCCGGACGTTTCATCAACCGCGACTGCGGCGCGAAGCCTATGGCGAGCTGGTGCAGATCGACGGGTCAGAGCACCGCTGGTTCGAGGATCGTGGACCATCGTGTTCGCTGCTGGTGTTTGTCGACGATGCGACCGGCAAGTTGATGCAGTTGCGCTTTGTGCGTTCCGAAAGTGCCTTCACCTACTTCGATGCGCTGGAGCTCTATCTCAAGCGTCACGGCGCACCGATTGCCTTTTATTCGGACAAGCATTCGGTGTTTCGGGTGGCGAAGAAGGATGCCAAAGGTGGCCAGGGCATGACGCAGTTCGGACGTGCGCTTTGCGAGTTAAATATCGAGATTCTTTGTGCAAACTCGAGCCAGGCCAAAGGCCGTGTTGAGCGGATGAACCGGACGCTGCAGGATCGGTTGGTCAAGGAGCTGCGGCTCGCAGGGATCGCGACCATGGAGGCGGGCAATGCGTTTCTGCCTGTTTTCATGGAGGACTACAATGCGCGTTTTGCGGTTACCCCTGCCCGTTCGGACGACCTGCACCGGCCGCTGAATCTGGCGCCGGATCGGTTGACGGAGATCCTGTGCAAGCGCGAGCAGCGCTATGTCGGATCGCAACTGACGTTCTCGTTCGAGGGCAAGCGGATCATGCTGGAGGAGAGCGAAGTCACGCGTGGTCTAGTTGGCAAATATGTCGAGACCTACGCCTATGCAGACGGCCACCTGGACATTCGTTGGAAAGGCCATTCCCTGCCCTACACGGTGTTCGACAAGGAGCAGCGGGTAACGCATGCGGCGATCACCGAGAACAAGCGGCTGGGTGACGTATTGGCCTATATCAGGGAGCGCCAGGAACAGCAGGACAAGCCGAAAGTAAAGAGCAACAGCGGCAAGAATGGTTACGTCAAGCGCGTTGGGAAGCCTGGCCGGCGGACGGACTTCATGAGTGATCCGGTGGTGATTGCCAAGCGGACGAAGGCATTGTCGCGGCAGGAGGCTGCGGAATGAAGTGCCGTACAATGGTCTCAAAGCTAAAGCCGAAGCGGTGTGCCCCCACCCGCCCCGATCTGATCTTGCAAGCGGGTCTGCCGCTCAGATCGGGGCTGATCGTGGTGCTGTGTGGCGACTGCTGCGGACATTTTAACTTTGCAGCACAGCGGACATTCCAACTCCTCCGCCACATTGTTTGTATGGTCGAGGCGCTCGGTCGGGCGCTTCCCCATGCTTAGAGATCAGCGACCTGCAGGATGGTCTTGGCCGAGATCTCGGTTTCCTTGGGATAGCCGAAGGCATTGTTGATGTAGGTGACGCCGTCGATCTCCTTGTTGCGGTTCAGATGGCTGTGTCCATAGAAATGCTTCGAGGATCCAAGCGAACGAATGCGGCGCTCCAGGCGGTCTGTGCCGAGCACCGGAAACAGCGCCTTGTGCTTCTCGGGATAACGCGCCGGCATCAGGTCGATGCGCGGCACGAAATGCGAGACGCTGTAGATGGCATCAAAGCCTGACGTATCCGGCATCACGTTCATCGCGTCGAAACGGGCCGCGACCTCGGCGGGGTCCAAGCCTTCCCAGTTGCATTTGTAGAAATCCATCCAGCCGCGGCGGATGGTCGGACCTGGCTCGCCAAAGGAATAATCATACCAGGCGAGCATCGGCACGATCAGGGTCTTGCCGATGGCAACCGGTCGGGTCTCGATACCGTAGCCGTGGCAGAGGGCATTCAGAGTTTCGAATTTCTCGAAGGACGGCCCCTTCCCGCTTCTCGCCGTCCAGAGATCGTGATTGCCCGGCAGAAAGAGCACCTTGGCGTAGCGCGGAACCAGTTCGTCGAAACAGGCTTTCACCAGATCGAGTTCGTCGGAGAGATCGCCGGCAACGATGAGCACGTCATCGGTGAAATCGGCGCGGGACAGCGCTCGCAGCCAGTCGAGGTTCTGACGATAATCGACGTGAAAATCGGATCCGAGGAAGAGGCGCATGCTCAAGGGATCCGCTGCGGTTTCGAAGACATGGTAGCCTTCTAATCGAATTTCACGGCACGGCAAGAGACGGCGGAGGGCTCGATATCTCCGCCGCATCGCGTATCGCTTCAGTCGACGACCGTAGGCAGAGGCGGGGCCGATACCACTTCCCGCCACTCGCTGGCCAACTTCAGCGGCAGCGTGGCGCGGATATCCTCGGCATTGGCGGCAATGACGAGCTCGTATTCGCCGGCTTCGGCAATCCAGGCGCGGGCTTGCGGATCGAAGTAAGCGAGGTCGCGGACGGCGAGCGAAAGCCTTGCCGTCGCAGTCTCGTCGGCCATGACATGCAGCTTGGCGAAGGCCTTCAGTTCCTTTACCGGACGCCGCAGGCGCGACGCCTTTGACTTGACGTAGAGCTGGACCAGTTCGGCCCCTGCCCGGTCGCCTGTGTTCGTCACTTCGATTTCGATAGCAACGCCGTCAGCCCCCATATCGACGCTCGAGGCACGCGGCACGGACCAGGCAAATGTCGTGTAGGACAGGCCGTAACCGAATGGGAAGAGCGGCTTTGCGCCATCCGCATCATGGTGGCGATAGCCGACCGCGAGGCCTTCCGCGTAGACGACATGGCCGTTTTCGCCCGGATACGTTCTGGGATCACCTGTCATGGTGGAATTGTCGGAAAGACGCTGCGGGAAGGTCTGCGGCAGACGCCCGCCAGGCTCGGCATCGCCAAAGAGCACGTCGGCAATCGCATTGCCCGCTTCCTGGCCCGGATACCAGGCCTCGATGACGGCCGAGACCTTGTCGAGCCATGGCATTTCCACCGGGCCGCCGGTCTGGAGGACGACAACGGTGCGCGGATTGACGGCTGCGACCTTCTCGATCAGTTCCTCCTGCCGTCCGGGCAGGCGCATGTTGGGCAGGTCGAGGCCTTCGGTATCCCACTCCCCTTCCCGGCCAACAAGTAGGATGGCGAGGTCACAGGCCTTGGCTTGCTCGACGGCCTCGGCGATCGCCGCATCGGACGTCGGGAGTTCCACGCCGAAGCGCACGGCACGGATCTCGATGCCCTCATAACCCTCGGGCATGGCGCGGTAATCGACGCGGATCTCATAGCTGCGTCCGGCTTCGAGCGGCTTTTCGACCCGCACTTCGGTATTCCCGAGGCCGAAGAAATTGTCGCCTTTCGCCCAGCCGGTCTCGCCATCCACGACAAGTTCGCCGTCGACATAGAGCTTGGCGAAGCCCGCATTGGTGAGGCCGAAGATATGGTTGCCTGTCTCCTCGGGGCGGAAGCGCGTGGTGATGCGCGCCGAGAAATTCCGAGGGTCGAGGGAAGCATCCGGCATGTCGAGCCAGAAGAACTGGCTTTCCTCGGCCGTGGAGCGCTGCACGACTGGGCCGGACCAGTCACGTCCATGGAAGAAGTCGACGGAGACCTCGCCCCTGATCATCTGCGTCAGGCGGTTATTCCGGCAGGCCTTGAGGTGGATGACGCGATTGGTACCCGACAACGCTGTGCGAATGCCCTCGAGCGGGCTCACCTTGTAATGCGCGTTGATCTGGGCGCTGCCGCCGCCCATCACACGCGGTTCGGCGGCGTTGGGGCCGAGTACCGCGATACGGTCGAGGGCAGATTTGTCGAGCGGCAGGATGCCATCATTCTTCAAGAGAACCATGCCCTCGGCGCCAAGTTTGCGGATGAGCGCACGGTGTTCGGGGCGATCGACGGCCTTCTCTTCTTCCATCTTCGGGTCTTCGAATGCTCCGACTCGCTCGAGCAGCAAGAGCATGCGGCGTGCGGCAGCCTTGACGGTTTCGGCCGGCACCCTGCCCTCGCGGACGGCTGCGACCAGCTTCTCGCCACGATCGCGCGTCGGACCGGGCATTTCAAGATCGAGCCCACCAATGACAGAGGCTTCTGTCGTATGCGAGCCGAACCAGTCGGACATGACGATTCCGTCATAGCCCCATTCCGCGCGCAGCAGTTCGGTCAGCAGCCAGTGATTTTCGCTGGTCCAGACACCGTTCAACCGGTTGTAGGAGGACATGATCGCCCAGACGCCAGCCTTTTTCACGGCCGCCTCGAAGGGCGGAAGGTAGATCTCGCGCAGGGTGCGCTCGTCGAGATCCGACGACATGGTCTGCCGCTCGACCTCGCTTTCATTGGCGACGAAATGCTTGATCGTGGCAGCGATGCCCTGCGACTGCACCCCCTCGATATAGGCGACCGCCAGCGCCGAGGTCAGCATCGGGTCCTCCGAATAGCATTCGAAGTTGCGGCCGTTGAGGCCAGAGCGGTGGATGTTGACGGTCGGCGCGAGAAGGACCCGCGCGCTCTTTGTCTTCGCCTCTTCAGCCAGTGCCACGCCCATATCGCGCACCAGCGCGGGGTTCCAGCTGGCGCCGATGCCGATGGCTGCGGGGAAGCAGGCCGATTTGACGCCGCCGACCAGCGATCCACCACCGCGTGCGCCGTTCGGCCCGTCGGTCACCTTGATCTTGGGAATGCCGAGGCGTTCAACCGCAACCGTGGTCCAGAAATCTGCCCCCGCCAGCAGCGCAACCTGCTCCTCAAGGGTCATCTGGTCGAGCAATTCGTCGAGCACGCGTCTTCCTCCTGATCTCATGTCTCGGGGCACGCGGTGATCCCCAAGATGATGCTTTTGTCAGGAGCCAACGACAAAGGCGCCAAGAATACAAGGGCAATATGCACGTCATGGCTGTTTAGAGCGCCCGGCCGCGCAAATTTGAGTTCGCTCAAAGTTGTCTGTTGACCATCGACTTATCAGAAACTACCTGTACGACAGGTTGGCGTGATGGAGGTCGCGTTTCAGCCTCGGACAGAGCGACGGCGCATGTGGAGGCATGCGGCACGTCGGCGGAAGGCGGGCATACTGTCTTGCGCGGCTGGACGATCATTCGGAGGAACGGCCGGGATCCCCGGCATTGGGAGGACTGATCATGAAACTGACCCGCAGAGGCGCCACCTTGGCGCTCGCCACACTGTCATTGGCAGGCATTTTCGCAGCACCGGCACAGGCGGCCATGGAGTTCAAATGGGCGCATGTATACGAGACCGGCGAGCCCTATCACACGCAAGCGATGTGGGCGGCCGAGGAGATCAAGAAGCGGACCAATGGCGAGATCTCGATCTCTGTCTTTCCGGCCTCGCAACTCGGCAATGAGAACCAGATCAACGAGGGACTTGGCCTCGGGACCGTCGACATCATCTACACCGGCGTTGCCTTCGCCGGCGCCATCCACAAGCCGATCGCGATCTCCAATGCCCCCTTCATTCTCAGGGATTTCGACCACTGGCAAGCCTATCGCGACAGCGACCTCTTCAAGGGCATTGCGGGCGGCTACGACTCTGCGACCGGCCACAAGGTGCATGCGCTGACCTATTACGGCCAGCGGCATCTGACAGCGAACCGGGAAGTGACCAAGCCCGATGACATGAAGGGCATGAAGCTTCGCGTCCCGCCCGCTCCGCTCTTCCTGATGTTCACCAAGTCTGTCGGTGCGAATGCCACCCCGATCGCCTTTGCCGAAGTCTATCTCGCCCTGCAGCAGGGCACGGTCGATGGCCAGGAGAACCCTTTGCCGACGATCATGGCCAAGAAGTTCTACGAGGTACAGAGCCATATCATGCTCAGCGGCCATATCACGGAATCGCTCCTGACCATCGTCGGTGGCCATGTCATGGGGCAGTTGTCCGATGAGCAGAAGGTTGTCATGGATGAGGTCCTGAAAGAGGCCGCCTCCCGCGCGACGGATGAGATCCGTGCCGCAGAAGGCCGTCTTGCCGACGAGTTCCGGGGCCTCGGAAAGACGGTTGTCGAGGTGGATCGCCAACCATTCATCGATGCGGCTGTGCCTCTGCACAACGATCCGGAGTCCGGCGCCGGCTGGTCTAAGGAGCAATACGACGCCTTGCAGGCGCTCTGACACTTCGCGCGTTCAAGATCTCTGGCTGTGGCGCCCGGCGCCGCAGCCGCTTCAGTGGCCAGCCAGCGCGGAGCAAGGCGCATGACACACGAGCCGATTGACGAGCCTGTGAGCGCAGCCACCATGCTGCATCTGGAAGACGAGGCCGATCCACCCATCGTTTTCCGCGTTGATGATGTCCTCGCTTTCTGCCTGTTCTGGCTGCTCGGCGGCGTCACCTTTCTGCAATTCTTCAGCCGCTACGTCCTGAATGATTCCGTTGCCTGGACGGAAGAAATCGGGCGCTATCTGCTGATCTGGGTGACCTTCTTTGGCGCCGCCATCGTCTTCAGGCGACGAACCAATATCGCCGTCGAGGTGATCGTCGACATGCTTCCCCGTCCGCAGGCAAGGATCATGCGTTGCATCGCGGATGTCATCACGCTCGGCTTCGTGATTCTGCTCGTCTGGTTCGCCTGGAACCTGACCCAGCGCATGATGATCCAGCGGATGACCGTGATCGATGTGTCGATGAGCGTGGTCTATGGCGGCGTGCTCGTCGGCTGCCTGCTGATCCTCTGGAGGGCTGTTCAGGCCTTCATCTCCAATGCCAAGCGTCGCTGGGATCCTGTGTCGGATCCCTCGCAGATGTTCGATTGAGGTCTGGCTATGGTCCTTCTTCTTGTCGTCTTCTTCGTCCTGCTCCTGATCAGCGTCCCGGTCTTTGTCGCACTCGGCGGAGCCTCCTTGGCCTATACGCATTTCATCGGCAATCTTCCGGACTTCGTCGTACTGCACCGGATGGTGGGGGGCGTTGACAGCTTTCCGCTGATTGCCGTGCCCTTCTTCATCCTGGCGGGAAATTTGATGAACTCCGCCGGGATCACCAACCGGATCTTCGACTTTGCCACGGCGGCCGTCGGCTGGCTGAAGGGCGGACTTGGCCATGTCAACGTGATTGCATCGGTGATCTTTGCCGGCATGTCCGGGGCGGCCGTCGCGGATGCGGGCGGGCTTGGTACGATCGAAGTGAAGGCCATGCGGGACCGCGGATACAATGATCACCTCGCCGTCGGTGTGACTGCCGCATCGTCGACGATTGGACCGATCATCCCCCCGTCCCTGCCGATGGTGATCTTCGGGGTGATGGCGAATGTCTCGATCGGACAGCTGTTCGCCGCAGGCTTCATTCCGGGCCTGCTGATGGCCGGCTCCCTGATGCTTTACATCACCTGGTATTCGTGGCGGCACAAGATCGGCGCAGATCAGGCCTTTCGTTTGCGCGTGCTGGCAACGAGTTTCATTAACGCCGTACCCGCGCTGCTCACACCGGCAATCATCATCGGCGGGATCGCCACAGGGGCCTTCACGCCGACGGAGGCTGCGATTGCGGCCTGTGCCTGGGCGCTGATCCTCGGCTTTGTCGTCTATCGGACACTGTCGGTGAAACGCTTCTACCAGATTTCGATCCAGACGATCGAAACGACGGCGTCTGTCCTGGTCATCGTCGCGGCTGCCTCGCTGTTCGGCTGGGTGTTGACGGTAACCCAGGTCACGGCGCAGTTCACGGCACTGCTTTTGACGATCACCGATGACCCGATCATGCTGCTTTTGATCATCAATGTGATCATTCTGATCGTCGGCTGCTTCATGGAGACGATCGCAGCGATTTCGATCCTTGTGCCGATCCTGATGCCGGCCGTCCTGCATGTCGGGATCGACCCGGTTCAGTTCGGTGTGGTGATGGTGCTCAACCTGATGATTGGCCTGATCACGCCGCCAATCGGCATGGTTCTGTTCGTGTTGGCCAGGGTGTCCAACCTGTCGATCGAGAAAACGGTGAAAGCGACCGCACCCTTTCTCATCCCTCTCTTCGCCGTCTTGATGCTGATTACGGTGTTTTCCGATCTGACACTCTGGCTGCCCACACTTTGGTACCGCTGAGCGGCGGATGTGAGCATGCCCCGCTCACATCCGCTTGAACGGACTTCCCATTGTCACGAATCGGCCTATCCTTTTATTTCGGACTTCCTGAAACAAGGGGATGATGATGCGCATGCGGATTGGAGTTGCCCTATTTCTCATGGCCGGCCTGCTCGCTGCCCCGGCCATTGCCCAGCAGGATGCTAAGACCGAGGCCGCGGGTCTCGCCAAGGACGTGATCGAGCAGCAGATCGCAGCCTTCCTCAATGACGATGCGACGACCGCCTATTCCTTTGCCTCGCCGGAGATCAAGTCGGTGTTCCCCAATGCCGAGCGCTTCTTCGATATGGTGAAGAAAAGCTATGGCCCCGTCTACAGACCGGGCAACTACGCCTTCGGCCGCAACCAGGTCTCACCCGACGGTACAGTCGCCTATCAGGAAGTGCTGATCTCGGCGCCTGACGGCAAGGACTGGGCCGTCTATTACGAGCTGAAGCGCCAGCGCGATGGGCAGTTCGCCATCAACGGTGTCCGCATCAAGCGCGAAACGAACAGTCAGGGCATCTGATCTGAAAGATGGGTGGGCGGCATGACCGCCCTGCCCTGACCTTTATCAGACCGGGTCGATGTCGCCGCGTGCCCACATCTCGATCGTTTCGGCCTTGAAATCCTCGAACCGGTCTTCCGCGATCGCCTGGCGGATGCCTTGCATCAGTTCCTGATAGTAGCTGAGGTTGTTCCAGGACAAGAGCATGCCGCCGAGCGCTTCATTGGAACGCACGAGGTGATGCAGATAGGCGCGCGAGTAGTCGCGGGTCGCCGGGCAGGACGACTGCTCGTCCAGCGGGCGCATGTCTTCGGCATGTCGGGCATTGCGGATGTTGACCTTGCCGCGACGAGTGAAGGCGAGGCCATGGCGACCAGAGCGGGTCGGCATGACGCAGTCAAACATGTCGATGCCTTCAGCGACCGATTTCAGCATATCGTCCGGCGTGCCAACGCCCATAAGGTAGCGCGGCTTTTCGGTGGGCAGCACTGGCAGCGTGATGCGCAGCATGTCGAGCATGACGGCCTGGGGTTCGCCGACGGCGAGACCGCCGATCGAGTAACCCTTGAGGTCGAGTTGCTTCAGGCCCTCTGCCGAGCGGATGCGAAGCGCCGGCTGGTCGCCACCCTGAACGATGCCGAACATGGCCTTGCCGGGCTGATTGCCAAAGGCGACGCGGCAACGTTCGGCCCAGCGTAGCGACAGTTCCATGGCGCGCTCGATCTCGCGCGGTTCGTTGGGCAGCGCCACGCATTCGTCGAGCTGCATCTGGATGTCACTGTCGAGCAGGCCCTGGATCTCGATCGAGCGTTCCGGCGACATATGGTGCAAGCTACCGTCGACATGGCTCTTGAAGGTCACGCCCTGCTCATCGAGCTTGCGCAGGCCTGACAGCGACATGACCTGGAAGCCGCCTGAGTCGGTCAGGATCGGGCCGGGCCAGCGGATCAGCTCATGCAGGCCACCAAGGCGCGCGACGCGTTCGGGGCCGGGGCGCAGCATCAGGTGGTAGGTATTGCCGAGAATGATATCGGCGCCGCCTTCCTTCACCTGGTCGAGATACATGGCCTTGACCGTGCCGACGGTGCCGACGGGCATGAAGGCCGGTGTGCGGACCGTGCCGCGTGGCATGGTGATCTCGCCGAGACGGGCTTTGCCGCTGGTGGCCTTCAGATTGAACGTGAAATTCTCGGACATCGGTCAGTCGTCTTTCCGGAAGAGCAGGCTGGAATCGCCGTAGGAATAGAAGCGGTACCCGGTCTCGATGGCGTGGGCATAAGCGTCCCGCATCGTGTCGAGGCCGGCAAAGGCGGAGACCAGCATGAAGAGCGTGGATTTGGGCAGGTGGAAATTGGTCATCAGCATGTCCACCGCCTTGAAGCGGTAGCCGGGCGTTATGAAGATGCCTGTCGAACCCGACCAGGCGGGGATGTGGCCATTGTCCTCGGCGGCACTTTCGAGCAGGCGCAGGGAGGTGGTGCCGACGGCGATGATGCGGTTGCCACGGGCACGCACGGCATTGAGGGCGGCGGCCGTCGCGGGCGAGATATAGCCGATCTCCTCGTGCATCTTGTGCTCGGCGGTATCGTCCGCCTTGACCGGCAGGAAGGTGCCGGCGCCGACATGCAGGGTGACGAAATGGCGCTCGATGCCTGATGCGTCGAGTTTCGCGAAGAGGTCGGGTGTGAAATGCAGGCCGGCGGTCGGGGCCGCAACCGCACCCTCCTCGCGGGCATAAATGGTCTGGTAGTCGGCGCGATCCATTTCATCTTCCGGCCGCTTGGCTGCGATATAGGGCGGAAGCGGAATGTGGCCGACGGTAGCGATCGCCTGATCGAGGTCGGGGCCCGAGAGATCGAAGGCGAGGTCGATTTCGCCCGCCTCGCCCTTTTCGGCGACGGTCGCGACGAGGGAACCCGTGAGGCAGGCGGCGCCCTCGCCCTGCCCTAGACCAAAATCGATGCGATCACCCTGCTTGATGCGCTTGCCGGGCTTGGCAAAGGCCTTCCATCTGGAGGCACCAACCCGCATATGCAGCGTGCAGGAGACCGCGATCTCTTCCGCGCCGTCACGATGGCGGATGCCTTCGAGTTGGGCCGGGATAACCTTTGTGTCGTTGAACACAAGCGCATCGCCAGGTCTCAGGAACGACGGCAGGTCGTAAACATGGTGGTCTTCGAGCACCTGCGTGGCATTCGGCCGTACCACCAGGAAGCGGGCATGGTCGCGCGGGCTTGCGGGCCTGAGCGCAATATTGTCGTCCGGAAGATCGAAGTCGAAGAGGTCTACACGCATCGCTGTCTGTCAGAATGTGGGTGGAAGATCTAAACGCGAAAACCCGCCCGGGTGCCAGGCACCGAGGCGGGCTTCGTGTGGCTTTAAGCCGATCAGGCGTCGGCGGCAACCTTCATCGAGACGATCGAATCGGGATCGCTGACAGGCTCGCCCTTCTTGATCTGGTCGATGATGTCCATGCCTTCGATGACCTGGCCCCAGACGGAGTACTGCTTGTTCAGCCACGGTGCGTCGGTGAAGCAGACGAAGAACTGCGAGTTGGCCGAGTTCGGGCTCTGCGAGCGCGCCATGGAGCAGGTGCCGCGGACATGCGGAGTGGCCGAGAATTCAGCCTTCAGGTCCGGCTTGTCGGAGCCGCCCATGCCGGCACGGCCGGGGTTGAAGTCGGATCCGCCCTTCTTGCCGAACTTCACGTCGCCGGTCTGGGCCATGAAGTCGGGGATGACGCGGTGGAAGACAACGCCGTCATAGGCGCCTTCGCGCGACAGTTCCTTGATGCGGGCGACATGGCCGGGGGCCAGATCCGGGAAGAGCGCGATGACGACCTTGCCCTTGGTGGTTTCCATCAGGATGGTGTTTTCCGGATCCTTGATCTCGGCCATGGTGTTTCTCCTTGGATTGGGGCGTAGCGCCCTTTTGATATCAGTTGCGACCGACGGTGACCTTGACCATGCGGTCTGGGTCGGTGACTTCGCCGTTGCCGCCTTCGCCGCGCTTGATCTTGTCGACATATTCCATGCCGGACACGACCTTGCCGACGACCGTGTACTGGCCGTTCAGGAAGCCGCCTTCGGCGAACATGATGAAGAACTGCGAATTGGCAGAGTTCGGGTCCTGGCTGCGCGCCATGCCGACGGTGCCGCGCTCGAAGGGCACACTCGAGAATTCAGCCTCGATGTCGGGCAGGCTGGAGCCGCCGGTACCGGCACGACCCGGCTCGAAGCCGTTTTCCATGTCTCCGAACTGCACGTCGCCTGTCTGGGCCATGAAGCCTTCGATCACGCGGTGGAAGGCGACATTGTCATATTCGCCCTTGGCGGCGAGATCCTTGATCTGCGCAACGTGCTTCGGTGCCACGTCCGGCATCAGCTGGATCACGACCGGACCCTCCTTCAGCTGGATGGTCAGGAAGTCTTCGTTGGACTGGGCCTGGGCGGAGCCGAAACCGACTACAGCCAGAAGGAATGCGGTTGCGAGTTGGACGAGCTTCATGATCACTCCCGTTCTGAAAATTGCGGCTCAGCGGCCGTATCTGGAATTGAGGGCAGCCAGCACCGGGGCCGGCACGAAGGAGCCGACATCGCCACCCATGGCGGCGATCTGGCGGACCAATGTGGCGGTTATGGGCCGCGAGGCGGTTGCCGCCGGCAGAAAGACGGTCTGCAGATCCGGCGCCAGGGTGGCATTCATGCCGGCAAGCTGCATCTCGTAGTCAAAATCGGTTCCGTCGCGCAGACCGCGCACCATGATCCGGGCGCCATGCCTGCGGGCGGCATCGACGGCGAGGTCGGCGAAGGACACGACCTCAAGGTCCCCTGCCCTGTCCGGCAGAACTGCAACAAGCGACGCACGGATCAGATCGGCACGCTCTTCGTAGGTAAACAGCGGCGTCTTTCCCGGATGCGTTCCGATTGCGACCACCAGGCGATCGCTGATGTTCAGCGCCTGAACGATTACGTCCAGGTGGCCGTTGGTCATCGGATCGAAAGAGCCAGGATAAAATGCGGTCGCCATGAGAACCCGTCGGTTGGTTTCGCTCGCCTTTTGTCACGGAAGGCGGCTGATCGCAAGCACTCTGAGCGCGCGTCTTTTTCACGTATTTCCCAAATGGCGCTCCGGGTCAGACCGCTGAACCGCAGATGAACGCGCCATTCAAGCGTGCTTCAGGCCGAGAGAACTAAGTTCGAATCATCAACCAAACCGAGACAGTTCAAGGACGTTCCAATGCTCGCTCTTCTGATCGCTTCCGCCATCGCCGCGTCTCTGCTCATCGAGCTTGGGCTGATGGTCGCGCGGGACTGGATGGAGCTGTCGCATTGGACTGCGAAGATGAACGGGAGATGAACGACACGTTCAAGAGGACTTCAGGCGCATCCCGCTAAACGTCTTCCTACACTGTGCGGGAACTATTTCCGCACGCAAGCATTTTACGGCAGCGAATGCCAGCATTCAAAGGACTAAAGCAATGCATGACAAAGTTACCCTGATCAACCTCGTATGGATGATGATGATGACTGCCATGGTTGCCACCTCTGCAACCTTTTACATCAAGGATAGCAGTGACGCTGCATTCTACGGCCCCCCGATGACGGCCCGTTACCATAGCTTCGGCCACTAATCGGATACGAGTTTTCGCCGCTAGAAACGCAACGACACGCTGAGAAAGAAAGGAATGACATGTTTATCACCCTGTCTGTTCTGGCTGCTCTGATCAGCGGCATGTTCGTCGCCTCGGTCGCCTCGGCGCTCACGGCCTTGAAGCGCGAAAACGACGATTTCCGGGCCATGATGGAGCGCCGCAAGGCTTTCTGAGACCGATCCCAAGCGGTCACAGTCGGTGGATCCACACACCGGCCCAAAAACAAGACCGCGTCAAACTTGATGCAGACCTCCAGCAAAAAGCCCGCTCGGATCACAATCCGGCGGGCTTTTCGTTTGTCGATTGATGAATGGAGAAACCGGCCCTTGCGGGCCGGCCAGATGTCATTCCGTAGGGGCCTCGCCGCCTGCGTCTTCGACCGGAGCAGCAGTGCCCTCGCCATCGACGCCTTCCGAAGCCTCAATGACTTCGTCATCCGCTTCCGGTTCAGTGATGCGCTCGACCGAAACAACCTTCTCATCCTTCGCGGTCGAGAAGATCGTCACGCCCTTGGTCGCACGGCTGGCGATGCGGATACCGTTGACCGGTACGCGGATCAGCTGGCCGCCATCCGAGACGAGCATCAGCTGGTCTGTTTCCTCGACCGGGAAGGCCGCAACCAGCTCGCCGATTTCCGCCGTCTTAGACGTGTCGGTAGCACGGATGCCCTTGCCGCCGCGTCCGGAGGTACGGAAATCGTAGGACGAAGAGCGCTTGCCATAGCCCTTCTCGGAGACCGTGAGCACGAACTGCTCGCGGGCCTTGAGCTCCTGATAGCGCTCTTCCGACAACTCGCCTTCGGCGCCGACTTCTTCGCCAACCAGGGCGATATCGTCTTCGTCGACGCCCATGGCCCGGCGCTCGGCTGCCGAACGCTTGAGATAGGCCGCACGCTGCCACGGTTCGGCATCGACATGCGCAAGAATGGTCATCGAAATGAGACGGTCGCCATCGGCCAAGGTCAGACCACGGACACCGATCGAGTTGCGGCCGGCAAAGACGCGCACTTCGTCGACCGGGAAGCGGATTGCCTGACCAAGCGCCGTTGTCAGCAGCACGTCGTCATGTTCGGTGCAGGTCTCGACGCCGAGGATCTGGTCGCCCTCTTCCTCGAGTTTCATAGCGATCTTGCCGTTGCGGTTGACCTGGATGAAGTCGGACAGCTTGTTGCGGCGAACCGTGCCACGGGTCGTCGAGAACATGACGTCGAGATTGCCCCAGCTTGCCTCGTCCTCAGGCAGCGGCATGATCGAGGTGATACGCTCGCCGGGCTCCAGCGGGAACATGTTGATCATCGCCTTGCCGCGCGAGGTTGGCGTACCGATCGGCAGACGCCAGACCTTTTCCTTGTAGACGATGCCGCGCGAGGAGAAGAACAGAACCGGCGTGTGAGTGTTGGCGACGAACAGGCGGGTAGCGAAATCCTCGTCCTTCATCGCCATGCCGGAGCGACCCTTGCCGCCACGGCGCTGGGCTCTGTAGGTCGTCAGCGGTACGCGCTTGATGTAGCCGGCATGCGAAACGGTGACCACCATCTCTTCCCGGGCGATCAGATCCTCGTCGTCCATATCGGGACCGCCATCGACGATCTGGGTACGGCGCGGCGTGCCGAATTCGTCGCGGATCGCGGTGAATTCATCCTTGATGATCTGCTGGATGCGAACGCGCGACGAGAGGATGTCGAGATAGTCCGAAATCTCCGCGCCGATCTTGTTCAGCTCTTCATCGATTTCGTCGCGTCCGAGTGCCGTCAGGCGAGCGAGACGCAGTTCGAGAATAGCGCGTGCCTGCTCTTCCGACAGGTTGTAGGTGAGGTCCTCGTTGATCCGGTGGCGCGGATCGTCGATCAGGCGGATCAACGATTCGACATCATGGGCCGGCCAGCGGCGCGTCATCAGCTGTTCGCGGGCGGTTGCCGGATCCGGCGCCTTGCGGATGAGCGCAATGACTTCGTCGATATTGGCAACGGCAATCGCGAGACCGACCAAGACATGGGCCCGGTCACGTGCCTTGCGCAGCAGATACTTGGTGCGGCGGCTGACGACTTCCTCGCGGAAGTTGACGAAGGCGCGCAGCATGTCGAGCAGGGTCAGCTGTTCCGGCTTGCCGCCGTTCAGCGCCACCATGTTGCAGCCGAAGGAGGTCTGCAGCGGCGTGTAACGGTAGAGCTGGTTCAGGATGACATCGGCATTGGCGTCGCGCTTCAGCTCGATGACGACGCGGTAGCCATCGCGGTCGGATTCGTCGCGCAGGTCGGAGATGCCCTCGATGCGCTTTTCGCGCACGAGTTCGGCCATCTTCTCGATCATCGTCGACTTGTTCACCTGGTAGGGGATCTCGGTGATGATGATCTGCTCGCGGTCACCGCGCATGGGCTCAACGCGGGCGACGCCGCGCTGGACCACGGAACCGCGACCCGTCTCATAGGCAGACCGGATACCCGAGCGGCCGAGGATCATGGAGCCGGTCGGGAAGTCGGGACCCGGAATGATCTGCATCAGTTCCGGCAGCTCGATCGCCGGATTGTCGATCAGCGCCGTGCAGCCGTCGAGAACCTCCACCAGGTTGTGCGGCGGGATATTGGTGGCCATGCCAACCGCGATACCGCCCGCACCATTGACCAGCAGGTTCGGGAACTTGGCAGGAACGACGACCGGCTCCGACATGGTGCCGTCATAGTTGTCGCGGAAGTCGACCGTTTCCTTGTCGAGGTCGTCGAGCAGCGCATGCGAGACCTTCTGCAGGCGGCATTCCGTGTAACGCTGTGCTGCCGGCGGGTCGCCGTCAACGGAGCCGAAATTGCCCTGGCCGTCGATGAGCGGCATGCGCAGCGACCATGGCTGCGCCATACGGGCGAGCGCGTCATAGATCGCGGAGTCGCCATGCGGGTGATACTTACCCATGACGTCACCGGTGACGCGGGCGCTCTTGACGTATTTCTTGTTCCAGTCGAGGCCGAGCTCGTTCATGCCGTAAAGGATACGGCGATGCACGGGCTTGAGCCCGTCACGCACATCGGGAAGTGCGCGGCTCACGATCACGCTCATCGCGTAATCGAGATAGGACCGCTGCATTTCCTCCATGATGGAAATAGGCTCGATGCCTTGCGGGAACTTGCCGCCGCCGGGAGTGCTTTGCTCAGTCAAATCAGGTCACGATCTCTGTTCGGAATCACTGGGAAATCTATAGCGGAACACGCGCGCGCGCGCCAATTTCGAGGCCGGTTATAAACAGGCTTTTACGGCCTGGGAAAGGCATTTTCGTCAATATCTTGGGGGCCAGCCTTGCAAGGCCACCAAGGCTTCGGCTTTATGCGTGCCTGGACAGGAGAAAGATACACCATGGCGATGACAGAAACGATGATCAGCGCGCTGACGACCCTGCTGGTCACCGTCGATCCGCCGGGGCTTGCCCCGCTCTTTCTCGGACTGACCCAGGGCATGACGCGCGAGCAGCGCCAGCAGGTTGCCATTCGCGGCTCCGTGATGGGTTTCGCCATCCTGACCGTCTTTGCGCTGTTCGGCGCCACCATTCTCGGCGCGCTCGGCATTTCCATGGGCGCCTTCCGCATCGCCGGCGGCTTGATGCTGTTTGCCATTGCCTTCGAGATGATCTTCGAGAAGCGCAACGAGCGGAAGGAAAAGACGACAGGCGATGCAATCACCAAGGATCACATCCACAACCTCGCCGTCTTCCCGCTCGCCATCCCGCTGATCGCCGGCCCCGGCGCCATATCGGCCACCGTGCTGATCTCGGGTACGATGGACGGATGGATTGGAAAGCTGCAGCTGATTGCCGTCATCGCCGTGGTCCTCGGCCTCGTCTTGGTATCGCTCTACCTCGCAGAAAGGCTGAACAAGTTCCTCGGAGTGACTGGCCGCGCGCTGCTCACGCGTCTGTTGGGCGTGCTGCTGGCCGCGCTTTCGGTCCAGTTTGTCGTCGATGGCGTGAAGTCCGCCTTCGCTGGCTGACAGGCCCGGAAGGTAATTCGCCAATTGCCGAATTCCCTTCGGGCGGGCGACTTGCAGACCAGCATTGACCGCAAATGATTATGGGGGCCGAGGCCCCCATTTTTCATCTGATCCGGCCTGTTCTCAGAACGGTAAGAGGGAGCAGAATTGTAAACTGAGAGAGAGAACAAGGGCGATTTCAATATGATAAACGAGAAACAGTCGCGCTCGATCGTTAGTCTGTAAACAAATGGTCGAAATCCGCGAAAAAACGAACAATTAGTTTACAAAACGGCCGCCGCTGGACGCTCAAGGTTACTCATGGCCCCTACCCGACCCGCCCCCCCCAACTCGATGGGAGAGCGGACCCATGGTGTTCTGGATGCGGAAGTCCGGCCTGCGTTGACGTGCATGTGTCTGACCGCCGGAGCGGCTCCTGACCGACAGACCGCCAGTCGTGTTCGATGGTTGCATTCATGCCTGTTAGGCCGCACGGGAAGCTTCAGAACTGGCGAAGAGAAGCTTGCTCGCAGTTGCGTTCGCAAATCTTCACCTCTGCACAACGTGGCTTGTGTCGGTTGAGATGATCTCCCCGCAGTTCCCCACCTCCAAAAAAGCCTCGATCTTGACGGTGCCTCCGAGCATTGTAAAAATCCGCTCCACTCGCCTCTCCCGTTTTCCTGACAGAACAATGCCTGTCGTATTTCTGGTGATAAAAAGTAATGGCATCGCGCCGATCGACGGGGGACTTTTTGGAAATTGCATGCGACGAAGCGGGGCATACGGGGCCTGATCTGCTAGCTAAGGAACAGCCGTTCTTCGCGTTCGCTTCAATCAATATAGGTGACGCCGAAGCTGCAGATCTCATGGCTGCCGCGCGACGACTCCACCCGGTCCAAATGCCAGAGCTGAAGGCCGCCAAGCTCCTCTCATCCCCCCGCGGTCGGAAATTGATATGTACCCTTGTTCAAAAGCTGGAGGGGCGGTTTGCAATTACCGCTTCTGACAAGCTGCTCGCTCTCTGCGGATGGGTATTTGAGTATATATTCGAACCTGTTTTCCAGAACGACCCGCGAATTTTCTACCGGAAAGACTTTCACCGCTTTGTCGCCATGTTCTGTTATACTTACGCAATAGGTATGGACGAGCACGCAGAGGGCTTCCTTGCGCAGTTTCAGGCGTACATGCGCACGAAGAATCCTGCGGTTGCGCCGCTACTTTTTGAGTTCAAGGACACCAGTGAAGCGGCCTCGCTGCGACCTTTTTCTTTGCTCCAGATTTTCGCTACCGGCTTTCGCGACGTCATTGCGGCGGACAATGCCTCTGTCGTGGATCGCATGGCGGACGGAGGTCGGTGGATGCTGGATCTTTCTGCTTCCTCGCTCTGGAGCCACCTCAATCATTGGGGCAAGCAGAGAGTTCCCCTTTCAGTTCAGTGTGACGACAGCAAACCCCTCCGGGCGATAGCAGGAGATCTGGGTGGGCAAAGTCAGGAGCAAATCATACGCCGCATTAGGGAGATTGTTGGCGTTGACGAACCGGGCTGGGAACTTGTCGGGCCCATCAAGTTTGTTAATTCTAAATCGCACGCTTCGGTGCAAATCGCCGATGTTTTAGCGAGTACAGCAGCTAGTGCTTTCCAGCACGGCCTGCACGAGGACATGCGATCAATCACGACCATTCTCGATGCCGGCATGCTTCGCGATTCAGTTTTTCCAGACATCGAAAGACTTGATCTTCGGAACAGGTCCGCGGCCGTGAACTATGCGGTTCTGTATGAGTTAGCGATGACAGCATCAGGGAAAGGTACCGGGCTGCCTATCGAGGTCTACTACCGAGTTGCCGAAAACGGTTTCGACACTGGCCAGTTCCGTCTGAACCTCGATTGATCGGCGTAGCGCCCTCACACTTAACGGCACACGCCCGTTGTAGCCGCTGGCTTGAAAAAGCAACAAGACCCCAAAAGCGAGCACTATCAAGTTTCACCAGTGTAGTATCGCTCGTGTCGGAATCGGAGAACAAGTTCGCTAAAGCCTATAGGGCGGAATTTCTTGGTGAGCAGATAGCCGCGGCCACCAGAAGCCTGGTTCATCTAAGAGCACAGCCCCTGACGCTCCAGGGCGACGCGTCGCATGCAGTAGGTATGCAGCAATCGTCTTCTCGCGCCTGGTTAGACGTCTATTTCGGCGTTCTATGTTCAACCGGTCCAGTTCACGCCAAGCTGTCGCAGCCACTCAAATTCATCGAGCCCGATGCGCGATAGGTTCGAGGTTACTGAGTTAACTACCCTCTGCGCCTGCATGGGCTTCATTTCGGCAACCCACCGAACGAACAATTTTCCGTCATCTGGAGAAAAAACAGGAACGAGATAGTCGAACAACCTCCTCTCGACGCGGATCGTGCGATCTGCTGCTGGGATCAGTTCAAGCGTCTTAATGAACACGTTCTTCCGATCGATGAGAAGCCGCCGGCGGACGCCGTCATCGTCCACAATGACGTTGAATTTTCTCTCGTCCTCCACGAGACGACCAAACAGGAACTGAGCCTTCTCTCTCGGGAGGCGAACACTGTCGCAAACAGGAGTGAGACAAATATGGTAACCGTCCGCGTCATGGATGATCGATCCAAGCCGTATCGTCGGAAGTTTGCGATCTCTAAAGCTCTGCGCCTCCAGGTTAGTCAGCCGGATCGCCGAAGCAATCGCGAAATCCTCATGTTTGCGGACGCCCTCCGCGAAATCATCGCCTAGAACCCCATACAACCTTTGAGGAATAGAATCTGGTCCAAACTGTCCGGAAATTTCCTTTGGCATTTTACCAAGTGTATTCGCGAAGTCGCCTATATGCGACTTAAGCGTCTCAAGCGGTCCGTCGACCAGCGACAATGCGGAAGCTTCCGGCAACTCGTACATTGTCTTTCCTTCGGCATCCAGGGGTATCCTCGACTTCCCTCCCTCTGCGAAGAGTTGAGTAATGCGCTTCTTGATGCTGTCTGGACCTGCATATCTTGCAACGATCTCCTCGAGTGGGACCTGAGCCTCTATTTCCTGAAGAATCAAGTCGGCGATATACTGCTGCGCATCAGCCGGATTATTCAGGAGTGCGAACTGGGTAACGACTGGGCCGTCGAGATCGCCATTCAGACGCGCAAGTAGGCGATGAGTGTTGCTGCGCAGATGCCCCATAGAAGCTAGCGTAGCGTTCCTGAGTATGCCACCAGAGAATTTTGCGAACTCAGTGATTAGCCTCGTTGCGAGTCCTTCTTCCTCCGTGCAACGCTCCTCCTGCCCAGCCTCGTGATCCGTTGCAATTCCCTTGCCGAGAACGACAACCTTGGCAGTGGCTGGTTCGTTGTAGAACTCGAAAGGATTCGACGAAGCCTTGAGCGATGGAAGCTCGTCCGCAATGCGGACCGAAACCGTGCTGAGATCCCGCACGCCCGTGTAGATGGCAAACAGCCTTAATCGACCGCCAGCCCGACGATCCATTTCAAGAACTTTAAAGATGATCCCAAGGGCAATGTCACCGTTATCCACGCTCCCCATCTGCCAGTCGAGAACGATGATGTCACTTTTCGGCGCCAGCCGGAGCACTTCCATGGATATGGAAGCTGCCGACTGAGGCTTCAGGACGCTGCAGATCAACCCCTTCTCAGCAAAGCCGCGTGTTATCGCTCCGGCGTCCAGACGCTCCCTAATCGGCTGCGCTGCCGGAGTCGCGCCCGTCACGCTCACCGCAGATAGTTCGTCTGGATCCTCGAATGCCCCTCCGTCTGGGTCTGACACCATGTCTGCTGGCATCCCAAACTCCGCTTGGTCGTCGACGAGGACGGCGGTCTGAAGGAAATTCGCTGCGGCAGAACTACACTGCTCCTCAAAGGTCATGGACTGTCTTCCAGAATTGCGTCGTCAGGGATCCTAATTCGGAATGTGGCACCCTCGCCCTTCTCGTAGAGATCTAGCGTTAGTTGAAAGCCCTGCCTATTCAGAACATCATGCGTAATGCTCAGGCCAAGACCGGTTCCGCCAGGCTTTCGAGAAAATCCCGTCTCGAAAACTGCATATTCGTCGCCCGGAAGAACACCTGGACCACTGTCTGAAATAAGAAGCGAATTGTCTTGTCGGTCGAGTATCACTCGCTTTGGACGTTGGTTCGACGCAGTGCCCGTATCGAGATACTGACCGTGATTCAGCCAATAAATCGAGTTGTCGACCAGGTTTACGAATGCCGGATATATAGTCGACACGAAGGCCTCGATCTCTGTGCCCTGGAAATCCGAAGTCGCAATGAGTTCCACATTGTGGCGGCGCAGGCGATCGCCTAACAATTCCATTAGATAGCTGGTGACCTCGGATCCACGTATGACCCGTTTCGTCTGGTCGAGACCGCGACTGAGTGGAGCGAACAGAGACAGATAACTGTCCAAGTGTGCGTAGCTCTGCGTAATGTCATCGTAGACCTTTCGGAACTTCTCGTTCCTGTCGGCCCAGCTCTCGAGACGGCGCACGTTACGCCTTACGGTTCGAATCGCGGCGCTGAACTCATGATGGACGATGCCGATAGCCTGTCCCATTTGCGCCAGACGCATGCTTAGTTCTTCACGATCGCGGCGATCCTCCAGATCTGTTTCCATCGCCGTTAGCAGCTCGTCCATACGAGGGCCGTCTGAGGCGACTGAAGCGATATCTGAGGCGATCTTCTGGAGGATCTCGGATTGCCGCTCAGTTACTGACCTTATCTCGGCCTCGATCGAACTCTGGATCCGCGAAATCTGCTCCGGTGTCATGTTCGCGGACGCCTCTCGTTCGAAAGCTATCAGCTTTCCCTCGATCGCCTCTCGCACCGTCCTGATGCTATCTTTGGTCAGTTGCACCACACGCTCGTGGAATCCGTCCGCATCGGAGCGGACGTCGGATGACAGCTTCCGCATCTGTCGCTGGCTGTCTAACGAGATTTCTGAAATTGTCTCGTAAGCGAGTTGTCGGGCTTGGTCAGCCATGCCCAACCGGTCCTTGGCGGCTGCGAACGCAGATCGAACTCTGTCCATCGCCGGGAGGTATACGCTGTTTTCAAGCTGGCTACGCTGAGCTTCATAGCTCGCCCATTGCCTCGACTGCTCCTTGGTGAGGCCAACAGCTCTGGGACGGACGATCCGCGAGTCTCGAGAAATCGCCGCGATTTCGGCGAGCGCGCTGCTTTCCATGCGGCGTATCTCGCCCGGATCGATTTCTCCCTCGGAAAGACGGGCCAGCCTGCTTTCGATAGATGCAACGACGTCGTGCACACCGTCTTCAAAAGAACGTTCAGCCATCTTCTCGAAGAACCACTCAAGGCTCCTGGAGAGCTTACGACGCTGGGTTGCAATCTGCTGCTCGCGTTTCTTGAGAATCTCAAAATTCTTCGCATTCTCCTCCCTGAGAGCAAAGAACTCGTCGCTCGAAGTGCCGCCCTCCCGGAAAAACTCGGCGGCTAGCTGGATAAAGAAGTTCTCAAGGATGGCCCGAAATTCTTTGTACGCTGCGTTTGCCTGGAACCCTTCCCGTCCAGCTTTTTCGACGAGATTGGCGTTGGCGCGCTTAGTCGTCTCGATAACGCCCAGCATCCTTCGATAAGAAAAAAAGTAGTAGCCCGCGTGCTTAGTCCTTCGTCGTTCTATGTCGAGAAAGTCGTAGTCCGAGTCACCGTAGGGAAGGATCCGGATATTGTCGCGGTAAAGGTAAAGACCGCCGATCCTATTGAGTTTCCCGATCATCTCGTTCCAACGATCGCGGGGTAGAAGCGTTTCCCTCGCTGTCCCCTGCACATAAGCGAACGAGAGCGTGAAAGGGCCGCATTTGGTCGGCTGTCCTTTGCCGTTCGGCCAGTGGATACGCAGCGGACGGACTTCGCCGTTAAAGACACGGATAGAACCGGAAAACTGGCCGTGCTCGTCGAAAGCGCCGGACACCTGATGATCCGAACTCTCAAAATCCTGCGGCGTGAAGAATTGGTTCGAGCCGATTATGTCCTCCCACAGACCTCCTCCCTTGTGGTCTCGGAAGGCTGTGCGCATCGGCGGCGGAGTATGGCCGGGCACCATTGTGTTTGAGAACCCAAGCAAGGCCTTCTGCATGGGCGTCGCTTTCTCATCCTCGGCAACCTCGTCCACATCGAGAGCCAGCGTCTCGTTCGTTGGAAGGATGTAGAAGTGGGTACCATAACCCTTGCCGCGCAGATCCGGGCCTTCCAGCATAACTGAGGCGAGAGACGCTGGGTCTACGTCGAACCTGCGGAGGTCTTCGATAATCTGCTCCGCCAGCTTTGGATCTGTGTCCTTAGAAAGATGCTCGAGGTTACGAACGGCCTCCTGCACCATTTCTGATACTATTACCCGGTCAGGCAATGTGCCACCCTCGAGCTCCCTCAGAGGGATCTCGATATCGCCGAGCTGTATATTCGGCAGGCTGAAGACATCCCAGTGGAGCAGAGCCACCACCAGGGGCTTGGAAGCATCGGGGGATTTTTGCCTCGTGAGAACTAGAACCTGCTTGCCGAGGACCGCAATGGCAAGCCGGCCAATACCCTTCTCGCCCATCACGGGCCGCAGCGGCTGATCAGGGTCGGCTTCCGGCGGCGGCATGTATCCGCTCTCCCGCTTGCTATCCGTCGCGGCGGTCAGCCATCTAGTCTCAAAGTCGCGGCGGGACATTCCGACACCGTCGTCGCGCAAGACGAGCAGGTTTTTAACGCGGTAGAAATCAACGACGATATTGCGCGCGTACGCATCATGAGCATTCTTGAAAAGCTCCGATATCGCGGTGGGAGTTCCCGCCACCTGCTGGCGGCCGAGCAGGTCAATCGCCCGCGCTCCAATGCCGAATTTCGCCATCAGGATTGACCCAGGTATTTTCGGACATGCAAAATCATTGCGCGTCCGATGATTTCGGAAAGACGTGGCGGCACCGCGTTCCCGATCTGACGGGCCTGAGAATTCAGACTTCCGAAAAACTCGAAGCTATCAGGGAAGGACTGTAGCGAGGCGGCTTCCCTAACACTGATCGCCCGATCCTGCTCAGGATGGCCGAATCGACCGTTCGAAAGACTGATGCAGCGGGTCGTGAGCGACGGCGATGGACGATCCCAGCTCATCCGCCCATATACATCAGTGTAGCCCTTGAGGCCTTTGTGGCAGTCCAGCTTCAGATGCTCTGACCATGTACGCCTCCCCCCGCCTTCCGTCACGGCCCGGATTCTTTCGAGATTTTGGGGCGCAAGCGCGCAAGCATAGTGGTTTCGTATACTCTGATCCAAAGTACCAGCCGCAATCGGAGGAAAATGTCCTATCGCGTCGCGAACGGTCTTAACAGCATGAAGCCCTTCACCACTGCCGTGGGTCGGCGCTGGGAATTCGAACTCGCCGAAGAGGCTTGCAACAAGCACGAGCCTCCGGCGGTTCTGGGGAACTCCGTACTCCCTTGCCTCTACGATGCGTACAGAATGCTTATAGCCGTTGGCGTCCAGGAGTTCGAGCAACTCCTGCAGGGGCCCGTCTTCGGCTTCCGAAAAGGTCTGTAGACCTGGAACATTCTCGACGAAGATCAGCTCGGGACGGAACCGGAGCACAAATCGCGCCAGCTCCTTCAGAAGCGATACTCTGCTGTCCTTCTCCTTGCGCTGGCGGTTCTGGCGAGAGAACGGCTGGCATGGAGCACAGGCGCTGAATAGCACAGGTGAAACCCGCTCCTTTTCAAATAGATACTCAATCTCCGACGTGGTGAGGTGACAGATATTCTTAATTAACGCGGTGGCGCCCACGAAATTGTGAGCGAAAGTCGCCATGGCCTCGTGATCGACATCAAGCCCGAGCACAGGTTTCATCCCTGCCGCCCTGAGACCCTCGCTCGCACCACCACAACCCGAGAAGAAATCGTACACGAAGATCGGTGCTGCTGGTCGAATCGCAGCGTCACTTTCAGAATGGGAAATCGGGATCGCAATCGGCCGCTCACCGACCAGCCTTTCGAGAAACATGGTGCTCTATGACTTTCAAAGCATGTGCATTTCGGCGCAGGACTTGCTCGGTTACGCGCCAGTCTCACGTTTATAATTTCAACCTGTCAACTAATAATAAATGAATGTGACTACCGCAACCAAAGTCGCGGATAACGATCTTCTCACTTGGGGTGCAGCTATGAATCGTCACAACGCGTATTAGAATTTTGGCGCCGCTCCCCGACGATGAAGCTTAGCCATCTCGCGGTGGGCCGACATCTAACCACTCACAACTGATCGATCCAGTCCAGAATGGTGTCGCGTGCAGCGAACTCACCAAAGATGTGAATACTTCTGCCGTCACTTCCAACGTCTCCTTCATATGTGATGCCAAGCATTCCATACTCGGTTTCTGTGCTCCAGAAGATCGGCCCACCACTCATTCCGCTAAAGTCCGAATGTTTTGGAGGCTCACCGATTTCGCTGACGAGCTGAAATCGCCTAGTTGGCGTATGCCGAAGTTCCGCGAGGACTTCGAGCTGTGGCATAGAAACCTTATAGCCAAGTGGGTCAGACTGAACGCGGCGCTTAAGGGTTTCGGGAAACCCTACTGCGTAACCATGCCGTATCTGCGAAGGCAGGTCTGGGCAAGCGTCGAGATCAAAAGGCTCTTTACCGAGCTTCGCGATGAATTCGGGCATGACTTCCCTTACGGCAATGTCCAGCGGACCATCGCCGTACTGTGGCTGTGGGGTTTTGAAGCGATCCATGACGACGTAGAAACCGTTCAGCATAGTGCGCATGGAGTACGCGCTTTTGTCAGATGCAGCAGTAAGGTCGCGATAGTGCTGCACCACATGCTTACAGGTGATGCCGAACGTACGCCCCTTACTAGAGACAAATGTGAGTGTCCCGTTCCGGAGCGTCTCTTTGGGTTGAGCGAGCTTGGACAATGTCCTTGTGCCGACCTCGAAGTTCTCCGTCACTACCAAAGCTGCACAGTGCTTTGCGGCATTGGCGCTAAGTGCGTTGCAAATTGGGTACTTCATGCAGTTCTCGGTCCTGACAAACAGCTTCGATGACAGCCGCATAGCTGCAAGCATTGTCCTTTGCTGCACACTCGAATCGCATTTCCACACAACATGGAGGTCAGAGGCACTTGAGATGGTAAGCCCTCGTTGGCGGAACTCGAACATCGTGGCCGACAATATAGCACACCTTTAGTGACCGCATTCGCCCAAACTCGGACTGCCGCGCCAGATGACTGAATGTCGGACTCCGCCGTCTATCATTTAGTCATCAGTCACTCACTCGCGGCCCCTTGCGAAAATCGGTTTAGCTCGCGCATGCGTAATTTCGGGCGGCTCTCTCCGCCCAGAGATCACAGCAGGCCTTGAACTCAAATCCACAAAGCGGTTAGGTCTCGCCACTGACCAATCAGCATGCCGAAGTAGGAGAGGCGTTTGTCCGTCAGCCGTTTTCACGACTTACGCCTCGTTGAGCATCCCAACTTTCCGGGAGCAGCCGATCTATATAGGCGCATGCAGGGAGCACCCAAATTTGTCTTCTCGCGGGACATTATGGATTGGCTAAAAGAGCATGCGGCAGACTACGACCATGCCGTGGCCGTTGCAATTGAGGCGGGGCGCACGGAACTTCCATATGAGACCATGCTTGTAGAGTGGGGGCACGATACAGATGAGCTAATCTTCTGGCTTGTCGATGCCGTTGGACCGAATAGTTACCGGATCTGGCCAGCATTTCACATCCCACGCGCCAAGCGCAGCATGATCTTTGGGGACTATTTTCCGGCTTCGTTTGCATCAGATGGAAGCGCAATAGTCCAACCATACCAAGGCTGGGTTCCATCGCCAATTACAAGACAATTTATTGATAGCTATGCTCCCTCCGCAGCCATATCCCTCTGTCTTGCAATGACGCTCCACGTACGTGGAATCGTCACACGAGAACCCGCTCAGATCAGCCCTAAGCTAGACGCGGCACGCATCAAAAAGGGCAAGCCGCCGATCACGAAAGACTATGTAAAAGTACATATCGGCTACAGCACTGATAGGCAGGGCAAGGATCACGCGTATGAGGAAGGCCGAGGTCACGTCAAACCACATATCCGCGCTGGTCACTATAAGAATCAGGCTGTGGGTCCTGGCTGGCAGGAGCGCAAAAAAATTTGGATCAAGCCGTATCTGGTGAATTACGGAGACGACACCAGCATCGCTTCATCGCCACAATACCTCGTAGTTCCGTAAAAATGCTATTCTAAATTAGTCCGTGCGTGGGAGACGAATTTGACCTCTCCGCAGTGAAACCTAGAGCACTAGCGAGCAATGGACGCCGCGAGCCCTTTGAGGTCAGCCATCGATTATTCGATCTTTAGGCAGCCAACCTCTTGTGAAGCCGACACTCATGGCACCGGATGTCAGCCTCAGTTGCTCATGCAAATGATGGCAATCTCTCAGGACCGCGCGCAGCGCTTTTCGCGCATCTCCGCCGAACAGCGAGAGAACTTCTTCGACCTCGTCAGGCTGCTCTTCGACACATGCGGTCACTGCTTGCATGACTCTTTCTCCTCCGGCTTCTTCCGGGCGAGCACATAGACCGACTGGCGAGTAGCCATGCCGCCAAAAGTGCGATGCCTCTGGGCTTCATTTCTCTCCCTCCACGCTCGCGCTTTGGCTACCTCGGCAAGGGCATTCGCAACGACGTCATTCGTGCTTGCAGTGGTCATGTTTCACCTCATATGTTCTCTTTATGTTCTCACTCTCCTGATGTAGTGTCAACTATTCATCGTTGAAGGGGAGCGGCTCCTTGGGCGGTGGGAAAATTAAATCCTTTGCCCCTCGGCGGGGGCGCGAACGAGAGTAGCCATGGCAAGCCGCAAACAGCGTTGGACAAAAACCCTTCTGAACGCACGTTTTCCCCACCACGTCATCATTCCCTGGCCTGAAAGCCGCAGCGTTCAGGAACGACTGCCGATCATCTACGAAGCTACTGCATTGGGCGTGAGACACACGCGGCTCATTTCCTATGAATCGGATGCGACCTGGCTGCTGCACAGCTTCGCCGACCGCGACATCGCTCTTCGCTTCCGTGCTTGTCATCGGGGCGAAATGATCGAACTATCCGAAATCGATCACCTGGGATGGTGGAGGCCAGCGGAGGACGGCATGTGCAATCTCTACAACATTAGTACCAACCAAGAGGCCATGCGTGCGCTGGGCAGGGTTGCGAACGATATCCTCGGCAATCTCGAGCCATCGATCGATGTCTATCCGGACCGTCCAGCACCCGTCGTGCGCAATACGCCCGGCGGCCGCGAACTCGCCGCTTTGACGTGGGGAATGCCGTCACCAAGTTTCGTGACCAAAGGGAACCCGGACACGGGTGTCACCAATATCCGGAACATTGAATCCAGACATTGGCAGCCTTGGCGAAGTGTCGAGCACCGCTGCCTTGTCCCTTGGACGACGTTTTGCGAATGGGAAGACACGAAGCCCAGGAAGACAAAGCGCTGGTTCGCGATCAACGAGGACAAGCCACTGACCTTCTTTGCCGGCATCTGGACGACATGGAATGGTGTCCGCGGTTCACAGAAAACGCCGCGGCCAGGCACCCACGAGCTGTTCGGTTTCTTGACGTGTGAACCGAACGAAGTTGTCGCCCCCATTCACCCGAAGGCGATGCCAGTCATTCTCACTACAGAAGAAGAGCGCGAGACCTGGATGACAGCACCGTGGGACGACGCACTCAAATTGCAACGACCGCTTCCGGCAGCAGACATGATCCTGCTTCCTCTTGCTGGCTAGTTTTTGAGATGCTTGCGATGTTCGTCAGCAACGTAGCGAGCTTCGACCTCGGCCATGTTGATAAGATATGCAAGGAGAGTGTGGCCGTTATCATCGGCCACCTCCATTAGGCTCTGCAAGCGCTGAGCAACTTCGTCTAGCCGCCTGATAGCTTGCACCCGCTCTTCTGCTGTCCATCCTTGCGGAGATGAAGCAGGGCCATTTCGATCAGATAGCATACGAATTCGTACCTGCTTTCCTTCGCAAGTTTCAAAGCAGCTTGCAGCATGTCAGCGATCAACTCGTCATGTTTCATGACAGCCCCCACTCTCGCCGCATGTAGACTTTACCATAAATTACTAAGACTAATCTCCCATAGAACTAGAGGGGTTTTGACGAAGCTGTCATCGAATTGCCATCAAACCTATGGATTGAGGGATATTACCAGAACGCCCCCAAATGCCGATATGCGACGGTCTTCTTGTACTCGACCCTAGTCGACCGCCGCTGAATTTGCGCTAACCAGTCCTGCATCTCTTTCGATCATGACTTTCCCATGTGCCACGGCCTCGGAAGCAAGGGCGATAAGCTGGTCCTTCTCACGGGAGAGGATGCCAAGCACGCGTTCGTACTGTTTGCGCAAGATCTCCATCGCCTCAGCCTCAAGGGCGGGAGGCATTCGTTCTTCATCCAGCTCCTCTGGCGTGGCGAAGAAGAATGGCGTCTCGCCCAAACCATACGATCCAACCAGTCGTCGAGCGATCGCTGTCGCATGTTCGACGTCGCTACCGACTAGACCTCCGGAACCCAGGGATCGATCTCCGAAGACGGCCGCCTCGGCAGCCATTCCAGCGAGGGACATCGCAATTCGATTTAGAAGAACGGTTTCGGTTGGCAGGTTATCATCGAACAGATCATACGAGGTCCGGCCCCGCAGATATGAACCCGGTGAAATGTCGAAACTATCCTTTATCTCGATCGTCGCGGAGCGCGCGCAATTAAGCGTTAGTGCGATTAAGGCGTGGCCCGCTTCGTGGACGCCCAGCCTGAACTGCTCTTCGGGAGCGTAGCTCTTCCTCTCCGGCATCACAGCGCGCAAGTCGCTCAACTGGAGTTCCCGCTCCTCATTCCTTGCTAGCCGACGGGCCGATCGAACGAGTTCCTCAAGTGCCGCCGCAGACTTCCCTTCGAGATCGTCGGCAAGCTCGGTCAAGGATTCGAACAGTAGAGCCCCGCCAGTATAGTAGCGCAAGATTTCCGCCCGAGTCGTAGCGTCTGGCAGACCCAACTTGAAGTGTTTCTCGATGCGGCCGGCCCGCATGATAGCGGGATCGATCCATTCCGGATAATTCGTGGCACCGATGACAATCACGCCCTCTCCTGGGGCATTCATCAGGCTGAGGAACTCATTGATGACTATTTGCCAGTACGTCTCGTTGGGGCGCCCCGTCGGTCGGCTCGGGCGCGATCCGATGCCATCGAATTCGTCGATGAACAAGATTGCTCCACCAGTTGCCTTGGCCTCGTCGAAACTGCGTCTCATCGCTGCAAGCATGTCGTTGAGGTAACCTCCCGTTTGCCACACACCGACCGTGGTCTGGACCAAGCGGAAGCCAAGCGCCGTGGAAAGGGCGGATGCGAGATACGTCTTTCCCACACCCGGCGGACCGGATACGAGCGCACTCTGCCCGATATCCTTCCAACCCAACTTCCCTTGTCGCCAAAGACCGATGTCTTTGACCAATCCCTGGGCCCAAACCTTTTGCTCTTCGAAGCCTGGCAAATCGAATAGACTCGGCCCTTCTTCGTCCAAGTGCTCAAGCTCAAGCAGCGCTCGTGTATCATCAGCGCACCATTGCGGCTTCATCACCCCAGCAAGCATTGTGGTCTCCGGCTTGCCTACAAGGACACTCACCTGCTCGTTACTTAATCTCGGTAAGCCAAGGATGCGTCGGGTAGCGTGGACATCATCCGCGGACGGCGGGCTTAAAGATAAGATCCGCTCTGCGGCGAAACGCACTTCGTTGGCGACCTCGTTTATGTGGGTTGCCAAAAGGATACGCAGACCTCGCAGTTCAAAAATCGAAGGCTCGTGTTCAATGGTTCTCTTCCGGTTGGTTGTGTTGGCCAGTCGCACGGCTTCGCGATGCAGTCCCCATTCGTCTCCATCGACATTCAAGAGCACGTGCCACGCCTTCTTATATGAGAGCGGGCGAAAGTCGGGCGGGACAGTTGCGATGATAAATCCATCGGCTGGACGAAAGTTGACACCATCCTTTTTAATGATGCGCCGAAGTGCGAAGTACGCGAGTAGTCCACTCGGATCCTTCTTCAGATCTCGGAAGCGTTCACGAAGCTGATCGCGCTGCATGTCAGTGCCCCCGCTTTGGTCGCGGCGCACCAAGGCGGTACCAGCGGCTGAGGGTCCGGGCGAGACCGATATCAGGGTTCATGTAGATTAGTTGGCTGGTAACGACCTCGTTTCCGTCTGGGAGCAATGGGTGGCCTGTGACGATTCCTTTCATCGCATGGCACCAGCCGAGGACCAGCCTATGGTCTTCCAGAAGCGGCGCCTTAGCCAGAATTTCCGCAGTGTCCAGCGTTCCCGCTTGCAGGTCCTCCAGATCATGGAGCACACGCCGCATGATTCTCGGATCATCGAAGACGAATGTCATATGCTCAATCCTTCGCTATTGCCCTTTATAAGGGTCGTAGCGCAGGACGCCTTAGGCGTCCAGTGGACGCCTAAGGCGTCCACCAATTTTGTGAATTTCGTGTTGGGACATTTCTCCCTTGAGTCCTTGGAGTGGCGGTGATTGATGTCGCACAGGCAATGGTATTTGATGATGATAGCCCCACCCAGAACCTTAAGAGCCGCCAGAGAACTACTCGGTATGAAACAGGCCGAGGTGGCGGACGCTGCAGGCCTATCGAGAAGTACAATACAGCGACTTGAGACAGGCCGGCGCGACTGGCCGAATGGCTATGTGCTGCTACAGCGCTACTATGAGCAAAGAGGAATCCTGTTCGTTCAGCCTAAAGGTGGAAACGGATGGGGTGTCTTCGATAATTCGGAAACTGCATCCATCGAAAAGCCCAAGGGTTGACAATTCGTTTGGCGCCTAGGGCTATCAATTGCGGCAATGTACGCTTCTGGCAACCATTCCGACTGTCGACCTGTAATTGCTATCCAAGACGGCGCGCTGCGCTACGCATGGCTTCGCGCGCCTCAAGTCGTGCCTCGGGTCAGGTGAGAAGGCGAAACTTTAAGTGTGGCAACGTGTTAGTTCACGATGTCCGCGCCAGATCATGTGATGAAATGTGTACCGGCTCAAATTCTGCTTTCCTGACTTGCGTCGTTAGACCGCACAGTCGGCCGTATCCGCAGATCTCAGCATTAGGGCAACCTCCCGCCTCAGAGATCTAGGATATCGCTGAATACCCTGGGAAAATCCGGCTTTAGAACCGACCAGAATAATCCGATCAGTGGCCCGAGTCACAGCGGTGTAGATCATGGCGCGATCCATATTGGCGGTCGGTAAAACGGGCAGAACGACGTTCTTGAACTGACTGCCCTGCGCCTTGTGAACACTGATGCAGTACGCAAGGCTGAGTTTCTGAATCTCGCTTGGTCCGACCCGGTGGCATTTCCCATCGAACATCGTTACTACGCTGTCGCCATCGAACGCGGCAACGGTTCCCATCGATCCATTCCAGAGATGGCGGTCATAGTCGTTGACGGTCCATATGCACGGGTCACCTTCGGCGAACCCATGCATCGAATTGAGTCCAGCCCGCTTTCGGAGATCATGGAAGTACGCATTGATGGTGTCGATGCCTGCAGTTCCGGCATATACCGAAGCAACAATCTGCACCTCCTCGTGGCGGAGGTCTTGGACAATATCCTCGATAGATCCGATGATACCAGCCTCGGAACATTCCATGAAGCTGCAGCCGAGGCTTCCATTCTGGTACGCGAGAAGCTCCGGAACATGGCCATTGCGAATGCTTAGCGACACTTGGGGAATGCCGGAAGCTTTCGAGGCTCTGAAGATCTGGGTGAGGACCGCTTTCGCAATCCGCTCATCGAGGACAAGGCTATGAAGAGTGAGCCCGAACCCGATCGGTGGTAGCTGCGCCGTGTCGCCAACCAGAAGGCAACGGGCCTCTGTTGGAAGATAGAACAGGATGCGATATAGCGTCGGTAAGTCGAGCATCGAGGCTTCGTCGACAACAACGAGTGTGTGCCTCCCAAGTTCGATGCGACCGTCACTTAGCCCCTTCAGCCACGACGCGACAGTCTGAGCGGGCTGCTGCGTGGCTTCGGCGATCCGCCCGGCGGCACGACCGGCGATGGCCAATTGGTAGACGTTCATACCGAAGTGCTTGGCAGCCGCATTGATGGCTCGAAGTGTGGTGGTCTTGCCGACGCCAGCACCGCCAATGAGCAGCGAGAAAGGGTTCTGCATGACCATCTCGACAGCCTTTTGCTGCTCGACCGTCAGGGATGCGGACGGACCTAACCCCGCGAGGAAGCTGGCGACATCCTCCGTGCGAATGCCATCAAGGAACAGGTCGCGGTCGGATAACTTTCGGAGATGCCCACGGATACGGGCTTCGATAAACCGCTCCATGTAGGCGGCACCAGCAGGCTGAAACCCGCCTTCTATGGGGATTGCTGCGCCGTCGGCGACCGCCAGTTCGACCGCGGCGGAGGCGTGCTCTACCGCGGTTCCGAGACGCTTCGCCACTAGGCCCCTCATAAGAGATCCGTCGCACCAGGTATGCTTCCGGTCGAGACGGTCGTAGAGAACGCTTTCGACAGCAGCGACAAGCCTCCGGGGATCGTCATTGCGGATGCCGAGAGCGGTCGCGACCCGGTCGACCTGGGGCCACGTGCATACGGTCAGTAGACGATACGGATTGTCTCTCATCTTCTGGACGGCCTCAATGCCCCAGAAGTCGATTGCCTTTCGGGATATGCCGATCTCGATCCCATGCTCGTCAAAGAATACGACGCAGTCGGCGAGCGCCTGTTGGTTCCGCCAAGCCTCAATGACAATCGCTGCCTGATTGCGGTCGAGCAACTCCGAGAGGCGGTCGATGTCGCCATCGCCGAGAATGGCGTAGAGATTTTGTCCGAAACGCTCCCAGAGGCGTACAGCCGTCGCTTTGCCCACACCAACGAACTCCGGTCGCGTCGCAAGGAATTCGACGATGTAGCGGCCACTCGGGACTTCAATCATGCGATCACCCGCCTACCCGTTAGCGTCGCATGCTCGTATCTTGCGAGCCTTCGCCGCAGTTCATAGTTCTCGCCCCTCAGCGCTGCGAGCTGCTGTTCAAGCATGGTGATACGCGCTTTGTCGGCTCTGTCCCGGCGCGGTGGCTCGGGTGTGACCGGACCTTCCAGACCCAGCATGGCGACGGCATCATCCAGCCGCTGCTCGAAGCGCTTGTTCTGGGTGAACGTCTCTCGATTGAAGCCACAGGCGGTAGCAACAGCCGTCTTGTTGACCTTGCCGCCCCGGCTAGGGAGTTTCAGGCCAGCAGCACGCATTTTCTCGATGTAGGCCTGAAGCCGGAGGAAGTTTTCCTCGCTTATCTGCTGGAAGGAATTGACGCTCATCGCTACTTCGTGCTCCGGTCCCGGTCCACTTCCGGCAGATGTCTGTTCAGATCAAGCTCTGAGATTCCGCGGCTCCGCGCATTATACAGCCAGGTGGCGAACTTCTCATCGTAGCGACCTCGCTCCGCCTCCATAACGGCGATCTTCGCTCGCAGACTGTCGATGGTGCTTTGCATGAGTTCAATCTCAGGCGACTTGGAGGATGTCGGCTTGACCAGCCGAATCCGGTTCTTCGCCTGCTGGTATGCGGTCTGGATGTTTTCCTGCTTCGCCAACCCCTGCCGCGTGAATGGGCGGCGCAGAATCGCCTCTACACGTTTCAGCAACAGCTCCCAGCTCAGCTTTCCGCGCCAGGATGTCAGAAGCTCGACTATCCGATCGATTTCATCCCTCGTGAGGCGCGCCTTGGCCACCGATCAGTCCTTCCACATGTCGGCGAGAAGCTCGTCCGCCTCATCGTTATCTGCATGACCGGTCGCAGGACCGCCGCCACGCTCATCCCTGTCGCGGACGGCCATCGCCACCTCGCTGTCGCGGGATGCGCCCCGAAGGTTGACCACAGTGCCATCGGGTACCGACGGATCGTCATGGATCGCGATCATTTCCCGCATCTTTGCGATGCTGGCAGTGTGGGATAGGACCCATTTATCGGCGCCGAAGTAGTCGGACCCCATGGCCCAGAGCGCATCGTCGAGCTGCTTCTGGGTGAGGGTAAGGCGCTTTTCTATATTGTCGCGATGCTTCGTGTCACCCTTGATGAAGACATTCTCGGAACAGTCTAGGCAGGCCGCGTGGGTCTGGCACGGAAGCAGCGAGTAGTCGTGGAGGCAGATCCCGAGTTCTGTCGTCAGGGCGGCGCCAATCTGGGCGTCTACGAACTCCTCTCGGTCTACGGGGCGGTTGATGCCGACCATTCTGCCCGCCTCGAACATGGGGCCGATCCCGGTCCCGTCGTCAAACGCGGCCCTGATCTGGCTCAGTGTCTCTTCCGGCGTGACATGGTCGTAAGCCCTGTTCTGCTGGATCTCGCGTCCACTCCACATGGCGATATCGACTTCGCTCATACCCTTGAGTTGGGCGACCGTGTTTAGCCAGTGACGGAAGTTGTGACTGCCAAGTTCAATACGAGTACCATCGGCCTCCGCGAAGTCCCATTCCTCAAAGACGCTCAGTTTCCTTCCATTGTTGCTGCCCGCAAGCCAGTTATGGTACGACTGGATAGTCACCTGCTCGACTAGGGTGCAATAGGCGCTTCTTCGGCCGTGGGCCTGATTTACAAACAGCACGGCTAAGGTCTGCGAATAGGTCTGGTCATCTTCCCCATTGAACTTTGGAAAGCGCTTAGGAAGATCCTGGAGGAGCCGATCGGTCAATGACGAGAGGCGCACCTCTTTCACGCTGTTGCGCGGCCCCTCGCAGCGACATTCGACACCATTCTGGCGAATCCACCTTGCGGCAGCCCGTACATCCTGACCGCAAAGTAATGAGGGAAGGTGTTCAATGGGTATCCAGTCGCTGTCGCGAAAGCGCTCCAGATGCTCGGGCAGGTACAATTGACCGCGATTGGCTTCGTACCAAGCTGCAAGGGCGCGTGCCGGGGCACACATCTCGCGGATCCGGGCCACGGCATCCCGCACAAGCGACGCCATCCCGGTGGGCACCCATTTGACCTGCGGTGGATTTCCTTTTCCGGGAAACACCCGAATCCCGTACCCGTCCACCGTCTGTCCGGTTTCGGGATCATTTACTGTCCCGTAGACCTCGCAATCGTTGCGAAGCTGCAGCACCTCATGGATCCGGATAGGAATCGCCACCAATATGGCTGATATCGCGGAGTAGAGACGGTCCACAAAAGTCTTAGAATGCCGGTAAATAAAGGCCAGCGCATGAAAGGCCCGCGGGCTAGGGAGTTTTTTGTCACGCCACTTTCTTGCTTCCTTACCAATCTCCTCTGTCTTATCCTTAGGTTTTCTGACCCCGTGCTTCCACTGGAATGGCGCGAAAAGGAAGCTTCGGTCGAGGCAGAAGCGGTGAATCTGCTGGATGCCGCTCGCGAGCTGATAGTGACGCCCTGCACCAATGCCTCCCTTGGCCATAGAAACAGCCGTGTTTAGAACCGTGACGTTCAGGTTTTCAATCAGCGGCTGGAGGTTCAGTGACCGGAAACTGGCCTCGATAAGCCGCAAAGCGCCGAGCCGCTTGGTTGTGGCCTCAAACGTGACAGGAGACGCCGAATGGAGGTACCGGATGTAGGCCTTGGCAAACTCCTTGAACGTAGCAGCGAGCGGAGCTCCCCCGATTAGTTCGTGGCTAGGGGTCAGAGTGGTATCCCGATTGTAGAACGCAAAAATTCGGTTATCCCGGTTCTGTCCCTTTGTGATAAAGGAATCGCCAACTGGCCAAGCGTCTAATTCCCATTGTTCATTCGATATCAGAGCCTCGACTTTACGAGCCATGGCAACGAACTCGGCGACACGGTCGGAAGGGTATACCGTCTTGCTGCTGCTAAACTTGAGAACAGTGCCGCTCATGCCAGCACTCCTTAAGTCGCTCTCTCTGCGGAACAGAGCTGGATCACTTCCGCCGCTGCCAAAATCGAGCGATCCCTGATGGTGAATATCTTGGGGGATATTGCATCATCCTCTTGGCGCTTGCGATCGGCGATCATCGCGGCCATGAACGCCTCGTGAGGCCCGTCGATCCATGGCTGAAAGTGACGGCAAGTGTAGCATGCGTACGGCGCAGCCAAACCGCAGAAGCTCATCTGCCCGCATGTCCCAAGGGGATCGGTGATATTGTCAACTAGCGTCCTGTCGTAAATGCGGCTAGTCCGATCGCCGCCGCGCCGAGCTTCCTCCTCAGACTCGACGACGACACCAGCAAAAGCCTGAGCGATAGGCGCCAGTTCCATCGCGAGATGGCGGTCGAGACGCAGAACCATTGCAGGACTGGCCTCGAAGTAGACTTCAACATTCTGCGTGTCCGAATGATCGAGAAGCTCGGCCACGCTCCATTTGTCCTTCCCGTCATCGACCGCACGCTGGGCGAGCGTTATTCTGAATCGCCTGGAATTTCCCTTAAGGCCGCTGATGCGTTCGATTGTGTAGTCTATCGAACTTCCGATACTGGACGAGGTGCGATGATAGGCGAGCCCCGACAACCGCCCCTTTTTTCGTCCGATAAACAACGGCGCTTCGCCCAGCTCGAGATGCAGCATTTCGCGCTTTAGCGCATTGTTTTCAATCACCCGCTCTAGTAGTGCGCCAATCTGCTTGCTGCAATATCGCGCCTTGAGGACGTCACGGTGACCACTTCCTGTTTGCTTCGCTCGAGGTATTCGAAGCGCATAGGCCTTCCCTTCACTGGTCTCCGATACCAGAAGGTCCTTTTCCTTCATTGCCGCGATCTGGATGGGGCGACATCCGAAGGCAAGAAACAGCCAGACAAGCGCGAAGTTGTAGGGGTTGATCTCACCATGTGCGTATGCCTCGTTAAGCGCCGACTGAATGGTCAGAAGTTCGGGATCGCTAAATGCTCCCTTCCTCGGATCCCTTGTGCGGATCGAAGTCCCCTTGATATTGCCTCGTATAGTAGCGCTAGCGAGATATTCCAGAACTTCGTCCGAGGCGATGCCAAAACCAAGCCTGCTCATGTCGGTAAGAGCAATACGCAGGACACCTAACTTCCATTCTGTCGTATCGTTGAGCATCGTCTTGTATGAGAGAATATGGGAAAGCTCGATACGCTCGAGGGGCGAGTTCAGCATCGAAAGCACAGAGCGGTAAAACCACAGGAAATTAGAAAAAAGGTTGTCCCCATACGAGAATGACTTCTCTCCAAATTGTATGATCAAAAGCCATTTGAGCCGCTGTATAATCCCGGGAGAAAGACGGTCGAGCTCATCGAACCTCAAGATCCTTGTGTGCGAGAGACCTCCAAGTGGCCAGTGATCATGGCGCGGGTCGAACACCATTCCATCGCGGGTGGTCACACCGTCGGGAAGCGGGGGCAAATCTCCCAAACCCGTATCACCATCAATCGGTCTCATGAGTTATCCCCGTCGTCGGCCATCCTGATATCCAAACCTTCCTGTATCTTAGCGAGGAACTCGTTGGACCTGCGCCGAGTGGTGCGGCGCAGGTAGTGCTGTGCTGTCGAAGCGCCTCTCCATCCCATGAGCCGCGTCCTCCACTTGGTCTCATTTTCCTGCGATATGTTTCCCATGCGGTCGATCTGTTCCGAGAATGCGTCGTTCCAAGAGTGCCGGAGCAGATGCGGCCCAAGTTCCTCGGGCAGACCGGGAACACGCTTGCGTATTGCCTGGAAAATCTTGTTGATGTTCGACAACGACATTGGTCTGCCGTCTGGGATGGTGACAATGAGGAAGGGATTCCGCTTAGCTAACGGCAATTTGGATCGATACTCGACAACCCATTCGTGAACTAGTTCCGTCGCGCGACCGCTCAACGGCAGTAAACGCGCCGCAGTCTTGACGGCGGGTTTTTCGCGGCGGTCATCATGTATGTCATCTGGCCGCCGGTGAATTGTGACGGTGCCCTTCGCGCCCGTGAGCGCCATATCTTCTATGTAAAGAGCAAGAAGCTCGCCGCGCCGTATGCCAAGCTCGATCAGCAGCCTGACAATGAGATAGTTCCTGAAACGGACATTGGCCTGGAAAGGGTTTTCTGGATGATCAGGCTCAAGGACTTCCAGCAGCCTCTTGATCACCTGTGCTTCAAGCCCCTCTCGATGTCCGACATCGTCGCGGTTGGGCGCCGGGATCGCTCCGATGTACTCGCCAATCCGGTCAAGGCATTCCCGGCGCACCTTGTCGTATATCAACCAGCGCTTGGGCCACTGCTGGAGCTGGGACAGGTGATCGGCACTGGTGAACTCTATGAACGACCGGATATCGTAAAGTCGCTTCCGCTTCTCGCCGGACTTAACTGTCCCCTCTCTCGGCGGCTTCCCCCGGTTTACCAGAGTGACAACGTTCGAGCGACGTTGCTCAAATTCGGGAAGTATATCCGCAAGGTATCGGCCACAGAATGCAACCAGATCGATGATTTCATTCAGGGAAAGGAATACTCCCCCCTGAGGCGATCGTCGACATCAATCTCCCGGAGGTCAGCCCAAAGATAGAGGTGAATCAACGAGCGGAGCTCGTTGAAAAGGGTATTCGGTTGAATTCCAAGCGCCCTGCGGTGGGCGGTGATCCAAAATGTGGGGGCCTCAAGCGGAAGGCCGCTGGTCGTCGAAATAATGAACGGCACCCGCTCCCCAGATGAAAAGCGACGCCATCGAACGACATAAGGATTTTTTCTCAAGTAATGACATCCCGGCTATTCAGAATAGCAGGACCATCACCTACGAATCAAATCAATGCAATAGACAACATATATATTTCTTATGAACACTGTTCAAGTTATTTTTTGAACAGTGTTCATTTTTTTCAGACCTATATTTAGAGACGCAGAGGTAGTTTACAGTTTTCAGCATTCCTTTAACAGTCAACGCCTACAACGCTTCCCAAATCTGTAAACTTTCCAGATTCCCTTTCTGTCTCAAAACGATAGGTGAGCCAGTTTACAAAAGTAGAGACGCTCTCTGCTAGAACGGGATGTCGTCGTCGAGATCGCGGGAGAAGCCGCCGGAAGGGGCGCTGCCGCCTCGGCTTGCGCCACCGGAGGCGCCGCCACGCGAAGGTGCAGGCGAACCGTAGCCGCCGTCGTAGCCACCGCCGCCGCCGCCGTAATCGGCACCGCCAAAGTCATTGCCGCCACGCGAGGCGCCGCCGCCATCACCGCGACCGCCAAGCATGGTCAGGTTGCCGCTGAAGCCCTGCAGCACGACTTCCGTCGAGTAACGGTCCGCGCCGCTCTGGTCCTGCCACTTGCGGGTCTGCAGCTGGCCCTCGATGTAAACGGTCGAGCCCTTCTTCAGATACTGTTCGGCAACCTTGCAGAGGCCTTCATTGAAGATCACGACCGAATGCCATTCGGTCTTTTCCTTGCGTTCGCCGCTGTTCTTGTCGCGCCAGGTTTCCGAGGTCGCGATGCGCAGGTTGGCGATCGGCCGGCCGTCCTGGGTCCGGCGAATTTCGGGATCGGCACCGAGATTGCCGATCAGAATGACCTTGTTGACGCTACCAGCCATGACACTCACCTTACTGCCGCGCCGCCGCGGCGTTCAAAATCCAATCAAATGCCACCTTATCCCATCCGTTCCCGCGAGTGGGAGAACAGGCGGCTAAATCCACAGCGAAAATGTTCTTTATTTGTTCTAGTATTTCCCTATGATCCTGTCAACAGAATCGAAATTCCACAGCCGTTGCGCCTTGTGCCTCGACTCAAGGGCGCCGTTGCCTACATAAGGACAGTTCTCCCAAGGACCGTCCCCTTCCCTTTGCCGATCAGAGCCTGACATGAGCGAACTCAAGACCATTTCCATCCGTGGCGCGCGCGAGCACAATCTGAAGGGCATCGACCTCGATCTGCCGCGCAACAGCCTGATCGTGATGACCGGGCTGTCCGGCTCCGGCAAGTCGTCGCTCGCCTTCGACACGATCTATGCTGAGGGGCAGCGCCGCTACGTCGAGAGCCTCTCGGCCTATGCCCGCCAGTTCCTCGAGATGATGCAGAAGCCAGACGTCGACCAGATCGAGGGTCTGTCGCCGGCGATCTCGATCGAACAGAAGACGACCTCGCGCAACCCGCGCTCGACGGTCGGCACGGTCACCGAGATCTACGACTACATGCGCCTGCTGTTTGCGCGTGTCGGCGTGCCTTATTCGCCAGCAACTGGCCTTCCGATCGAGAGCCAGACGGTCAGCCAGATGGTCGACCGGATACTCGCTTACGAGGAAGGCACCCGTCTATACATCCTCGCGCCGATGATCCGCGGCCGCAAGGGCGAGTACAAGAAGGAACTCGCCGAGCTGATGAAGAAGGGCTTCCAGCGCGTCAAGATCGACGGACAGTTCTACGAAATCGCCGAGGCCCCGACGCTCGACAAGAAATACAAGCACGATATCGATGTGGTCGTAGACCGCGTGGTTGTACGGCCTGACATCGCGAGCCGCCTGGCTGACAGTCTGGAGACCTGCCTTCGGCTGGCCGACGGCCTGGCGGTCGCGGAATTTGCAGACAAGCCGCTGCCGCCAGAGGAAACATCTGCCGGCGGTTCGGCCAACAAGTCGCTGAACGAAACGCATGAACGCGTATTGTTCTCGGAGAAATTCGCCTGCCCCGTCTCCGGCTTCACCATTCCGGAAATCGAGCCGCGCCTCTTCTCCTTCAACAATCCCTTCGGCGCCTGCCCGACCTGCGATGGCCTTGGTTCGCAGCAGAAGATCGATGAAGCGCTGATCGTTCCGGAAGTGCATCGCAAGCTGAATGACGGGGCGATTGCGCCCTGGGCCAAATCCAGCTCGCCTTATTACAACCAGACGCTGGAAGCGCTGGGCAAGGCCTTCGGCTTCAAGCTGACATCAAAGTGGTCGGACCTCTCGGAGGCGGCGCAGAAGGCCATTCTGCACGGCACCGAGGAGAAGATCGACTTCCACTATGCCGATGGTGCGCGCTCCTACACCACGACCAAGACCTTCGAGGGCATCGTGCCGAACCTTGAGCGGCGCTGGAAAGAGACCGACAGTGCCTGGGCGCGCGAGGAGATCGAGCGCTTCATGTCGGCCGCCCCCTGCCCGGCCTGCAATGGTTTCCGCCTGAAGCCGGAGGCACTCGCTGTCAAGATCAATGGCTTGCATATCGGCCAGGTGACGAACATGGCGATCCGCAATGCCGGCTCCTGGTTCGAGGAGCTGCCGGCGAAGCTGACCGATAAGCAGAACGAAATCGCCGTGCGCGTGCTCAAGGAAATCCGCGAGCGACTGCGCTTCCTCAACGATGTCGGCCTCGACTATCTCTCCATGTCGCGAAATTCCGGCACACTGTCTGGCGGCGAAAGCCAGCGCATTCGTCTGGCATCGCAGATCGGCTCCGGCTTGACGGGTGTGCTCTATGTGCTGGACGAGCCGTCGATCGGCCTGCACCAGCGCGACAACGCGCGGCTCCTCGACACGCTGAAACACCTGCGCGACATCGGCAACACCGTGATCGTCGTCGAGCATGACGAGGATGCGATCCTGACCGCCGATTACGTCGTCGATATCGGCCCGGCGGCTGGCATCCATGGCGGCCAGGTGATCGCGCAGGGCTCGCCGCAGGACGTGATGGCCAATCCGAAATCCCTGACGGGCAAGTACCTGACCGGCGAGATGGGTGTGAGTGTCCCAGCCCAACGGCGCAAGCCGAAAAAGGGCCAGCAGATCAAGGTCGTCGGCGCCAAGGGCAACAATCTGAAGAACGTCACCGCCTCGATCCCGCTCGGCGTGTTCACGGCAGTCACCGGCGTGTCGGGTGGCGGCAAGTCGACCTTCCTGATCGAGACGCTCTACAAGGCGGCGGCCCGCCGTGTCATGGGTGCGCGCGAAAATCCTGCAGAGCACGAGCGGATCGACGGGTTCGAATTCATCGACAAGGTGATCGACATCGACCAGTCACCGATCGGGCGCACCCCACGCTCCAATCCGGCGACCTATACCGGTGCCTTTACGCCAATCCGCGACTGGTTCACCGGTCTGCCGGAAGCCAAGGCGCGCGGCTACCAGGCGGGTCGCTTCTCGTTCAACGTCAAGGGCGGCCGCTGCGAAGCGTGTCAGGGCGATGGCGTGATCAAGATCGAGATGCACTTCCTGCCCGACGTCTACGTCACCTGCGACGTTTGCCACGGCAAGCGCTACAACCGCGAGACCCTCGACGTAACCTTCAAGGGCAAGTCGATTGCCGACGTTCTCGACATGACGGTCGAGGAAGGTGTCGAATTCTTCCAGGCGGTGCCGGCGGTGCGCGACAAGCTGCAGGCGCTGTTTGATGTTGGCCTCGGCTATATCAAGGTCGGCCAGCAGGCGAACACGCTGTCGGGTGGCGAGGCGCAGCGCGTCAAGCTCGCCAAGGAACTGTCGAAGCGCTCGACCGGCCGCACGCTCTATATCCTGGACGAGCCAACCACCGGTCTGCATTTCCACGACGTCGCCAAGCTTCTGGAAATGCTGCAGGAACTGGTGAACCAGGGCAATTCTGTCGTCGTGATCGAGCACAATCTCGAGGTCATCAAGACGGCCGACTACATCCTCGATTTCGGCCCCGAAGGTGGCGATGGCGGCGGCCAGATCGTCGCCCAGGGCACGCCGGAAGAGGTGGTAAAGGTTGAAACGTCATATACCGGGCAGTTTCTGAAGGAGCTTTTGCAGCGGCGGCCGGTGAAGAAGGTGCAGGCGGCGGAGTGATCCGCCCGCGCTTTCGAACGCTGGGGCGTCTCGGCTACTAAGCTGGTATTTCTTTGTTTAGCCAGTTGCCTAAATTTCTTTCGCAAGAGAGGTTTCATGACCAAATCCGGCACGATCCGCACCGGCATCGGTGGTTGGACCTTCGATCCCTGGGACGACAGCTTCTACCCCTCCGACCTCCCGAAGAAGCGGCAGCTAGACTATGCCAGCCGGCAGCTGACTGCGATCGAGGTCAACGGCACATACTATTCCAGCCAGAAGCCGGCGACCTTCGCCAAATGGGCATCGGAGGTGCCGGAGGGGTTTGTCTTTTCGCTGAAAGCAAGCCGCTATTGCACCAACCGTAAGGTGCTGGCCGAGGCCGGTCCGTCGATCGAAAAATTCGTCAACCAGGGAATTGCCGAACTCGGGGATCATCTCGGACCGATCCTCTGGCAGTTCATGGCGACGAAGAAGTTTGAGCTCGAGGATTTCGAAGTCTTTCTGACGCTCCTGCCGAAGACCATGGAGGGCCGTCCCCTCACCCATGTCGTCGAGCCGCGTCATGCTTCCTTCCAGGTGCCAGAATTCATCGAGATGCTGAGGCGCCATGGCGTGGCCGCTGTCTGCGCCGATCATCACGACTACCCGATGTTCGCCGATCCGACGGCCGATTTCGTCTATGCACGGCTGCAAAAGGGCACGGACGAGACGCCGACCTGCTACCCACCGGCGGAACTCGATGCCTGGTCAGAACGGCTGAAAACCTACGCTGGCGGCGGTGTGCCCGACGATCTCCCGCTGATTGCCAAAGACAGTGCGGCGACCAAAAAACCTCGCGACGTCTTTGCCTTCTTCATCTCCGGCGGCAAGGTCAATGCACCGCGCGGCGCGATGGAACTGCAAAAGAAGGTTGGTTGAGCGGTCCAGCCGACTGACAGTCATCGATTTGTGACAATGGCGAATTTGGACTAGGCTCGGTCGCAGAGTCGCGGACAAGACCGCGACTTCGGCCGGCATGGTTCCCGTTTTGGACGTGCGCGTCCACCATTGCGAATTTTCGGGGCACTTTCATGTCGGGCATTGCCGTCTTCATTCATCTCGCCGGCGCCGTTGCGCTGCTTCTCTGGGCGACCCGCATGGTACGCACCGGGATCGAGCGCGCCTATGGCGGCGTTTTGAAGGACAAGCTCCGGCATGCCGTCGGCAACCGCTTTTCGGCTGCATTCGCAGGCTTTCTGTTCGCGGTAGCGCTGCAAAGTGCAACCGCCGTCGCATTGATCGTTTCGTCCTTTTCCGCAGCCGGTTATGTGGTGCCGGCCATCGGTGTAGCGACCCTGCTTGGTGCCGATTTCGGCTCGGCCTTTGTCGTGCGCATTTTGCGCTACGATCTCTCGCTGCTTGTTCCCGTTCTGCTTCTCGCGGGCACCGTCGCCTTCCGGACATCCGAGGCGCGCGGCTGGCGGCAGATTGGCCGCATCCTGTTCGGTCTCGGCCTGCTGCTCCTGTCGCTCAGACTGATTGGCGAGGCGTCGGAACCGCTGCGCGAGAGCCGGATCCTGCCCGTGCTCTTCAACTATCTCGCCAGCGACTGGATCAGCGCCTTTGCGCTCGCAGCCCTGCTCGCCTGGGCCTTCCATTCCAGTGTCGCCGCCGTCCTCCTGGTCGCTTCGCTCGCCGACCAGCATCTCTTGCCGGATGCGCTGATCATTCCGTTGGTGCTCGGCATCAATTTCGGCGCCGCCATTATCGCTGCACTGCTCACCAAGAATGCCGCGCCGAACGCCAGGATCGTGCCGCTCGGCAATGTTGTGATCCGCGGGATGATGACTTTGATCGCGCTCGGGGCCCAGTTTGTGTTTGCGATCAGCCCGACGGTCTTTGCCGCCCTTCCCGGGGATGCCGTCGTCATGGTGCATCTGGCGATGAACGGCGCCGTGCTCGTGCTCGGTCTACCCTTTGCCGGGCTCGTTGCAGGCCTTCTGGAGCGCATGCTCGCCCGCAGCGAGGAGCGGCCGGCCAATGACGATCGTCTTTCGGCCCTGAACGTGATGGATCTCGGCAATCCGCAACAGGCGATCTCCAATGCCACCCGCGAGGTCCTGGCTGTCTGCGACAAGACCGAGGTCATGCTGGACGGCATCTTCGATCTCTTCGAGCATTGGGATCCAAAGAAGATGGAGCGGATTGAAACGCTCGACGACCAGATCGACACGATCCATCGCGACATCAAGTTCTACCTCGCCCGCATTTCCGCAACCGCACTCGACCAGACGTCGGCGGCGCAATGCCAGAACCTCCTGGGCGCGACGATCAAGATCGAGCAGGCGGCAGACATCATCTCGCAGAACATGCTGACACGCGCCCGCAAGAAGAAGGAGCGCAACGTCGGCTTCTCGGCCGAGGGCTGGGCGGAGCTCTGCGCCATGCACAACGAGGTGGTGAAGAATGCCCATCTCGCCTTCAACCTGCTCGTCACCCGCGATCTCGAGCATGCCCGCCAGCTCGTCGCCCGCAAGGAAGCGATCCGTAACCTGGTGAAGACCAGCGAGGAGAGCCATCTTCAGCGCCTGCGCCAGGGCAATGCCGCAAGTTTCGAATCGAGCTCGCTGCATATCGACACCATGCGCGATCTGAAGGAGATCAATTCCCTCTTCGTCTCGATCGCCTATCCCTTGCTCGAGGGCGAAGGCATGTTGCGGCGCAGCCGCCTCATGCAACCGGCGGAGTTGTGAGCGCTAAAGTCGAGGTTGCTGACGCCTAGTCCGCCTGGATCTGGGTGATCAGGTCTTCGGCCGTCAGCGTGCGACCGGCACGGAGCGCCGCCTGACCGTGCTGGTAGACAGCCGCACAGGCCGCCTCGAACGCCGGCATCCCATTGGCCAGCCTTGCACCAATGATGCCGGCAAGGACATCACCCGATCCGGCAGTAGCGAGGGTCGCAGGCGCCTTTTCCTCAATGGCTGCGCGCCCGTCCGGCGCCGCAATCACGGTATCCGCTCCCTTGTAGACGACGATGCCACCCAGGCACTTGGCAGCGGCCAGCGCCTTTTCCAACTTGCCCAAGCTGTGGTCCGCCGCAATCTCCGGAAAGAGGCGTGAAAACTCGCCCTCGTGCGGCGTGACGACCAGCCTCGGTTCATCGGAACTGAAGTGCGCATTCAGTTGCTCGGCGGCACCCGCAAAGGCAGTGATACCGTCCGCATCGAGGACGAGCTTGCGTCCGGCCCGGCCGATCATCTCCGCAAAAGCGCAGGCGCGCTGCCGATCACCGAAACCCGGGCCAAGCACGAATGTGGTGCGGCGCGTGTCGGACAGCCATTCGGACAAGTCATCGACACCGTCGACCGAACTCAGCATCACGGCCGTCAGGTGGGCGGCATTGGTCGCAAGCGCCTCCGATGGCGACGCAAGCGTCACCAGTCCGGCACCAGCCCGCAACGCAGCCTCCGCGGAAAGGCGCCCTGCCCCGGTCGCCGTCTGCGGACCGGAAAACACAGTCACATGGCCACGGCGGTACTTGTGGTCGTGCGCCGAACTGTGTCGGGCATGCCCGGCCCAGATCGCAGGACCGTTGGTCCAGAGCGGTCGGGCGTCCGCCTCGACGATCCGCCGGGGAATGCCGATGTCGAAAACTTCAAGGGGCCCGCATTGGAGACGCCCTGGCAGGAGCACATGCCCAGGCTTCCTCGTCATGAAGGTCACAGTGTGGCTAGCTTCGAAGGATTCTCCCCTGATTTCCCCCGTTGCACCGTCGATGCCGGACGGAAGATCAACGGCAAGCACAGGCAGTCCCGCCTCGCGGATCATGCGGATGAGCGCCTGCACGGCGTCCGGAAGATCCCGCGTCAGGCCCGCCCCGAACAGTGCATCGATGATCACCTCGCCTGCATCAGGGTGGAACCGCTCGATGACCATCACCGGAAGTGGGCAGGCGGCATGCGCGCGAGCGGCATCTCCCTTGAGCGCCGCCGTCTCCACCAGACTGTAGACGTGGACATCGGCGCCCGAGCGCGCCAGGGCAGAAGCCGCGACATATCCGTCTCCGCCATTGTTTCCCGGCCCGCAGAAGATCACGAACCTCAAGGCTCCGGGAAAGTGACGAAGGGCTGCCGCCGCGACCGCCTCCCCCGCACGCAGCATCAACCCAAAGCTGTCGATCCCAGACGAAGCAGCGGCCGCATCCACACGGGCCATGGCATCCGGTGTCAGAAGGATCTCGGGGGGGACTTGCTTGCTGGGGCGGGTCATGGATCAAGGTTAGAGCAGAATCCACGCCTTGCGCAACGCTGCACGATTTTAGGCAAAGGCAATTGATGTCTTTCTGTGCAAATGCCTAGTTTGTTGGCTTTAAGATCAGAAAATGCGCAAGGAGGCCAGCATGTTAGTGGTATAGCAGCCCTGGAAAAAAGATTGGCTAAAATCGATATTTTGCAGGAAACGGGCTGGCTTTTCCGGTCATTTTGCTGGAGATTTGCCCTGTCGGACGGAGGAGGCGACGGTTTTCGCGCGATTTTCGCGAAAAACTGGCACATTCCCTGCATCCAGCCCGGCGGGCGGGGCTCATCCTGCTTTACTGAGGAAGCGGAGAGAAATTTTCTCATGAAAAAGATCGAAGCGATCATCAAGCCTTTCAAGCTCGACGAAGTGAAGGAAGCCCTTCAGGAAGTCGGCTTGCAGGGTATCACCGTGACGGAAGCCAAGGGCTTCGGTCGCCAGAAGGGCCATACCGAGCTCTATCGCGGCGCCGAATATGTCGTGGACTTCCTGCCCAAGGTGAAGGTCGAAGTTGTACTGGCCGACGAAAACGTGGAGGCCGTCATCGACGCCATCCGCAATGCAGCTCAGACGGGCCGCATCGGCGACGGCAAAATCTTCGTTTCGAACGTCGAAGAAGTCGTCCGCATTCGAACCGGCGAAACCGGTATCGACGCCATATAATCGGACCCGACACCAAGGGAGGTCGGGTTTCAATCGTCAGCTCACGCGAGGAATATAAGAATATGACGACCGCAAACGATATTCTGAAACAGATCAAGGACAACGACATCAAGTTCGTCGACCTGCGCTTCACCGATCCGAAGGGCAAGCTGCAGCACGTGACGATGGACATCGCCTGCGTCGACGAAGACATGTTCGCCGATGGCGTCATGTTCGACGGTTCCTCGATTGCCGGCTGGAAGGCCATCAACGAGTCCGACATGGTGCTGATGCCGGATCCGGCCACCGTCCACATGGACCCCTTCTTCGCCCAGTCGACGATGGTCATCCTTTGCGACATCCTCGATCCTGTCTCGGGCGAAGCCTATAACCGCGATCCGCGCGGCACTGCCAAGAAGGCCGAAGCCTATCTCAAGGCGTCTGGCATCGGCGACACCATTTTCGTTGGTCCGGAAGCCGAATTCTTCGTCTTCGACGACGTGAAGTACAAGGCCGACCCCTACAACACCGGCTTCAAGCTCGATTCGACGGAACTGCCGTCGAACGACGACACCGATTATGAGACCGGCAACCTCGGTCACCGTCCGCGCGTCAAGGGCGGCTATTTCCCGGTTCCGCCGATCGACAGCCTGCAGGACATGCGTTCCGAAATGCTGACGGTTCTCGGCGAAATGGGCGTCGTCGTCGAAAAGCACCACCACGAAGTGGCAGCAGCCCAGCACGAGCTCGGCATCAAGTTCGACGCGCTGGTGCGCAACGCCGACAAGATGCAGATCTACAAGTACGTCGTGCATCAGGTTGCCAATGCCTATGGCAAGACCGCGACCTTCATGCCGAAGCCGATCTTCGGTGACAACGGCTCGGGCATGCACGTGCACATGTCGATCTGGAAGGACGGCAAGCCGACCTTCGCCGGCGACGAATATGCCGGTCTTTCGGAAAGCTGCCTGTTCTTCATCGGCGGCATCATCAAGCACGCCAAGTCGATCAACGCCTTCTCCAACCCGTCGACCAACTCCTACAAGCGTCTGGTCCCGGGCTACGAAGCACCGGTTCTGCTCGCCTATTCGGCCCGCAACCGTTCGGCCTCGTGCCGCATTCCGTTCGGCTCCAACCCGAAGGCAAAGCGCGTCGAAGTCCGCTTCCCGGATCCGACCGCGAACCCTTACCTCGCTTTCGCTGCCATGCTGATGGCCGGTCTCGACGGCATCAAGAACAAGATCCATCCTGGCAAGGCCATGGACAAGGATCTCTACGACCTGCCGCCGAAGGAACTGAAGAAGATCCCGACCGTTTGCGGTTCGCTGCGCGAAGCGCTCGAAAGCCTGGACAAGGATCGCAAGTACCTGACCGCCGGCGGCGTCTTCGACGACGACCAGATCGATTCGTTCATCGAACTGAAGATGCAGGAAGTCATGCGCTTCGAAATGACCCCGCATCCGGTCGAATTCGACATGTACTACTCGGCCTGATTATCCGAGCCTGACAATGACGAGGCGCCGGCGGAGAGATCCGCCGGCGTTTTTCGTTCACATGGGTACGGTTTCGAGGAAATGCCGCTTTCACGAAGGACAGTGACGCGCTAGCACTTGGATAACCCTTCCCTCCGCGACAGCGATCCTCCATGCCCGCTCCCCACCAGACCACCGATCCGCGCCTCTACGACTGGCTGCTGTTCTTCCTGGCGCCCTTGTTCTTCTCGTCGAACCTGATCTTCGGTCGCGGGATCACCGGTGAGGTCGGGCCTTTCACCACGGCGCTGTTGCGATGGGTCGGAGCCGCGATCCTGATGTCGCCGTTCATCTGGCAGCAGCGGCAGGCCTGCATGGCCTTTGTCCGGCAACACACCGCGCTCTGGCTGACGCTTGGCATTCTCGGCATGGGTATTTGCGGCGGCGTGGTCTACTGGGCGCTGACCCTCACCACCGCCTCGAACGCGACGCTGATCTATACGACCTCGTCCCTCTTCATCATCCTGTTCCAATGGCTGTTTCAGAAGCGCGCGATCACCGGTCGTGAGCTTCTCGGCATGATCATCGCCTTCGGCGGGGTCGTTGCGATCGTGCTGAAGGGACACCCCGAAGCGCTTCTCGAACTCACCTTCAACATCGGTGATCTCGCCATCCTCGTGGCTGCAGTCGCCTTTGCCGCCTATTCCCTCTTGCTGCGGCGCCCCTCCGTCCGCGCAATGCCACCGCTGCCTCTGTTCGCTCTTTTGGCTTTGTCCGGCGCGATTGTCCTGATCCCGCCGGGACTGATCGAAATGGCCTCGGGCGGCCCCCTGCCCGATACCTGGATGGAGTTCGCCAAGCTCGCCGGGATCATTCTCTTTGCCTCGCTGGCGGCCTTCTACTGCTTCCAGCATGCCGTCCAGGTCTTCGGACCGGGGATCGCCGGAATGACCCTTTACCTCATGCCGCCGATGTCCATCCTGATGGCCGTCGTCTTCCTCGGCGAACGCTTCGAACACTATCACGCGATAGGCATCGTCCTGGTGACCGGCGGACTTATCCTTGCAACCGCACCTGGGCGAAAAACGGCCTAGCTGTGGCATCCGGCCACGCTGTCACACACCATCCCTTGATTTTGCCGGGCTTTCTTCCCAGATATGACAGGGAAAGGAAGTCAAACCATGAAACAACGAAGCGCTAAATTTGGTATCGGGGACGTCGTACGGCACAAGTTCTTTCCGTTCCGCGGCGTGATCTTCGATGTTGATCCGGAGTTTGCCAATTCCGAGGAATGGTGGAACGCAATTCCTGCCGAAGTCAGGCCGCACAAGGACCAGCCCTTCTATCATCTGCTCGCGGAGAACTCCGAGACGGAATATGTGGCTTACGTGTCCGAGCAGAATCTTGAGCGCGACCAGAGCCCGGAGCCTCTGCGCAATCCGCAGATCCAGCAGATCTTCGAACCCCAGCAGACGGGTCGCTACAAGCCGAAGATGAACTTTGCGCACTAAACGCAAGCCCTATGCCTGATACGAAAAAGCCCGCGTCTGATGACGCGGGCTTTTTTCATTTCATTGCCGTGAAGCGCATCAGTTGCCCTGCTTGGCAGCGTTCTGGGCGTCGGTGATCGCCTTGTTGCGCTCTTCCTGCTTCTTCTGCATCGCTTCCTGCAGCAGACGCTGGCGCTCTTCGGCCTGCGACTGCGACATCGCTTCGCCGTCAAACGCGCCGGTGAAGCCGCTCAGCGGGATCTTGATCGGGTTCGGCGCGCGACGGAAGTTGATCGAGGTGAACACGACCTCGCCACCCTTCTTCAGGCTGTCGATGATCGCGTCGGTCAGCGGGATTTCGGCGGTGCAGCGGTCGGGCAGGCAGACGGCATAGTCGAGCTTGGTGCCCTTGGCGCCATCGATCTGCATCATCACGCCCGGCGGGATGAGACGGGCGGAGGGAACCGTGACCTGCAGCAGCTTGCGGTTGACCTTGCCTTCGACCGTGATCAGGCCGACGGCGGTGATCAGCTGGCCGTTTGCGGCGACGAGCTGGTTCTGGACCACGCAGACGTCGGATTCTTCCTGCTTGGCGCAGGTTTTGAACCACCGCGGCTCGGAGGGAGCGGCGGCTTCCTGTGCCTGTGCGACGACCGGCATGGCGCTTGCCGCGAAGGACAGAGCGATTGCAGACACAGCCGTCCGCGTTGCGTTGCTAAGTTTGAACATCATACGTATTCCGTCTCCTGAAAACCCCTGTCGCGCGGACTTGTGTGCCGCGTCATTCACCGGTCTTGTCTGCCCTCACCTGTGGTTCAAATGAGGCAAATACATGACCCTGCGATCTGGCTCACCTGTTACATCGCGGCGGCCACAATATCCAGCGTTTCTTTGACGCCGGATCGACTCACATCTCCTCATTCTCACCCGCTTGTGTTGGTTTTATGGTGAGTGTGCTAGCGTCCCAGCACATTCGAGATTCTAATTCGGGGAGGATCGCCGCCTTGCGCCGTCTCTTGTTCACTCTGCTTATTCTACCCTTTGCCGCTGCCGCTCAGGCACAACCCATGCACGGGATCGCCATGCATGGCGAGCCTGCGCTTGCCGCCGACTACATGCATTTTCCTTATGTAAATCCTGATGTGAAGAAGGGTGGCAAGGTCAATTACGGCGTGGTCGGCACCTACGATGCGCTGAACCCCTTTGTCCTCAAGGGCATGCGCACGACGGCGCGCGGCGTCTGGGATCCGGAATTCGGCAATCTGCTCTACGAGCCGCTGATGTCCCGGTCTGCCGATGAACCCTTCACGCTCTACGGCCTGCTTGCAGAATCCGTCGAATGGGATGCCGACCGCACCTATGTGCAGTTCAATCTCAACCCCAAAGCGCGCTGGCATGACGGCAAGCCGGTGACTCCCGAAGATGTGATCTTCACCTTCGAACTGTTGCGCGACAAGGGACGACCGCCCTTCAACGGCCGGCTCAATGCCGTCGCCAGCATGGAGAAGGTCGGCGACCGCGGCATCAAGTTCACCTTCAACGAAAAGGCCAATCGCGAGACACCGCTGATCTTCGCCAATTCAACCCCGATCCTGCCGAAACACGCGATCGATCCTGAGACCTTCGATCAGGGCGGACTTGCCATCCCCGTCGGTTCGGGTCCCTACAGGATCAAGGAGCTGAAACCCGGCGAGAAGGTCACCTGGGCGCGTGATCCCGACTATTGGGGCAAGGACCTTCCTTCGAAGGTCGGCTTCGACAATTACGACGAGATCAGCGTCACCTATTTCCTCCAGGAGGCAACGCTGTTCGAGGCCTTCAAGAAGGGTGAGATCGACATCTATCCGGATGGCGATTCCAACCATTGGCAGCGGGCCTACAATTTCCCGGCCGCAGAGAATGGCGATGTCGTGAAGGAAGCCTTCAAGCCTGGCCTTCCCTCCGGCATGCTCGGCTTTGTCTTCAACACCCGCCGCCCGATCTTTTCGGACGTCAAGGTACGCGAGGCCATCAGCACCGCCTTCGACTTCGAAGCGATGAATAAGACCCTGTTCGGCAACGCCTTCACCCGCACCCAGAGCTACTGGCAGAATTCAGCGCTCGGCGCCTATGGCAATGCCGCCGACGAGAGAGAGCTGGCACTGCTCGGGCCGGCCAGGGAGAAGCTGTCGCCGGAAATTCTCGCCGGCACCTTTACGCAGTCGGCCACAGACGGGTCCGGAGGCGATCGCAAGGCGCTCGGCAAGGCGGTGAAGCTCTTCCAGGAGGCGGGTTACAAGATCCAGGGCGGCAAGATGATCGATGCCGCCGGCAAGCCGCTCGCCTTTGAGGTGATGACCCAGAACGAAGGCCAGGAGAAGATGGCCATCGCGTTTCAACGGACGCTGAAGCTGATCGGCATCGACATGGCCATCCGCACCGTTGACGACGCGCAGTATCAGGCGCGCTCCAACAGCTTCGACTACGACATGATCATCAAGGCCTACACCTCGTCGCTCTCGCCCGGCGCCGAGCAGGTCAATCGCTGGGCATCCGAAGCGAAGGACGCCCAGGGCAGCTTCAACTATGCCGGCGTCGCCGATCCCGAAATCGACCGGATGATCGAGGCGCTCCTGCAGGCCCGCGACCCGGCCGATTTCCAGGCTGCCGTGCGGGCCTATGACCGGCTCCTGGTTGCCGGGCACTATCTCGTCCCGCTCTATCATATCGGCGAGCAATGGGTCGCCCGCTGGAAGCACATCGGACGGCCGGACGCAGCCCCGCTCTATGGCTACCAGCGCTCGACCTGGTTCGACGCACGCGTCCAGTAACCCCAAGCGATTGACGCTGTGTTTCAGGGCCGGAGCTTGTCTCCGGCCCGCTTTGCTTTAAGTGACAGGCATACCTCTGCCAGGAAAGGACACCCTCATGGACCGCATCACCATCGACCTCGTATCCGACGTGGTCTGCCCCTGGTGTTATCTCGGCAAGGCGCGGCTCGAACTCGCGATCGCCGAAGTGCAAGACGAAGTCAGCGTCGACATCAACTGGCGCCCCTATCAGCTCAATCCCGACTATCCGCCTGAAGGTGTCGACCAGCAGGTGGAACTGGCGAAGAAGCTGGGCGGCAAGGACAAGATGGACCAGGCGCATGCGCATCTGAAGTCGCTCGGCGCCGAGGTCGGCATTGCCTTTGATTTCGAAGCCATCAAAGTCGGCCCGAACACGCTCGATGCGCACCGGTTGATCCATTGGGCCGGCCAGGAAAGCCGGGAGACGCAGACCCGCGTGGTCGATCTCCTGTTCAAGGCAAATTTCGAGCAGGGCCGTAATATCGGCGACAACGCCGTATTGCTCGACATCGCGACCGAGGCCGGGCTGTCGCGTCCGGTGATCGAATCGCTGCTGTCAGGCGATGCTGACGTCAACCACGTGCTGTCCGAGGTGGAAGCCGCCAAGCAAATGGGCGTGAACGGCGTTCCCTTCTTCATCTTCGACCAGCAATACGCGGTCAGCGGCGCCCAGCCGCCGGCGGAACTCGCCAATGCCTTGCGCGAAATCGCCAAGGCGAAGGCCGAAGCTCTCCGCAATCTGAATTGACGGTTGTAACGAACAGCCGTATCCCGGAGAGGTAACCTCCTCCCCGGGATCATGACCTTGTCATCCGACACGACCCTCAAAGGCGTCTTCTTCGCCTTCATCTGCTTTGCCGCCTATTCCTTCAGCGATGCCGCCGTGAAGCTGGTGGAAGGGCGCGTACCCGCCTTCGAGGCAGGTTTCATCGGTAGCCTGTTCGGCTTCCTGGCAATCCCCTTCCTGATGAAGCGCGGCGACCGCTATACGGATCTGGTGCGCAGCACGAACTGGCCGCTCTGGGGCCTGCGTTTCGTCTGTTCTGCCGTGGGCACGGTCGGCAGCATCATTGCCTTTACCCAGCTGTCGATGGCGGAAGCTTTCTGCCTGATCTTCCTGCTGCCGAGCTTTGCGACGATCATGTCGGTGATCTTCCTCAAGGAAGAGGTGGGCATGAAGCGCTGGGCCGCCGTGTTGATCGGCTTTCTCGGCGTACTGGTGGTCTTGAGACCGGGCTTTCGCGAGTTGGAAATCGGACATCTGGCAGCGCTGATTTCGGGCTTTGCCGGCGCCGTCACGATCATCATCTTCCGCGCCATGGGCCCGCAGGAGAAGAACATCTCGCTCTACGGCGCGGGCCTGCTCGGCAGCGTGATCATCTGTGCTGCCTTCTCTCTGCCGGATTTCCAGGCACCCGACCGTTATGACCTGATGCTGCTTGCCGCCTTCGGCCTGCTCGCCGCCGTCGGCAACATCTTCATGATGCTGGCGTCGTTTTATGCCCCCGCCCCGATCGTCGGACCGATCCAGTACAGCCAGATGCTCTGGGCCATCCTGCTGGGCTACCTCGTCTTCGGCGACAAGGTCGACTGGCCGATGGGCATCGGCATCGTGCTGATCGTCGGGTCAGGGCTCCTGACGCTGATCCGCGAGCGCAAGCGCGACACGCCGCTCCCGCCACCGGTAGCCGGCAAGACGGATGCGGCGCTGGCGATCAAGCCGGACCAATCCGACACTTGAATGAGGCGGGGCCTTAACGGCCCCTTCCATTTGCTCAGCCAGCCTTCGCCAACTCCGCCAACTGCGTCATCACCACTGCAGCCCCTGCCAGCCGTTTTTCCGGCGTCGGGAGGTCGCGGGTGAGGAACACCGAGTGGTCCGCCCTGATCTTTGCCATGCTGCCCTGCTTGGCGATATAGCCGACCAGTGCTGCCGGGTTCGGGAACTGCTTGCCGCGGAACTGGACGACGACGCCCTTGGGGCCGGCTTCCAGCTTCTCGACATTGGCCGTGCGGCACAGCGCCTTGATGTAGACGACCTTGAGCAGGTGCTGAACCTCGATCGGCATCGGGCCGAAGCGGTCGATCAATTCGGCGCCGAATCCGTCGATCTCTCTGAGGTCGTCCAATTCGCCGAGGCGACGATAGAGCGCCATGCGCAGATGCAGATCCGGCACATAGTTTTCCGGGATCATGACCGAGGTGCCGACCTGGATCTGCGGCGACCAACCGGTATCGACCACCTCGTCCACACCCTTCACCTCGGCGACGGCCTCTTCCAGCATCTGCTGGTAGAGCTCGAAACCGACTTCCTTGATGTGGCCGGACTGCTCCTCGCCGAGCAGGTTCCCTGCGCCACGGATATCCAGATCGTGGCTGGCAAGCTGGAAGCCGGCGCCGAGCGTATCGAGTGACTGCAGGACCTTCAGACGCCGTTCGGCACCTGCCGTCAGCACCTTGTTGACCGGCAGCGTCAGCAGCGCAAAGGCGCGGACCTTGGAGCGACCGACGCGGCCACGGATCTGGTAGAGCTGGGCGAGACCGAACATGTCGGCACGGTGGACGATCAGCGTGTTGGCCGTGGGAACGTCGAGGCCGGATTCGACAATGGTCGTCGAAAGAAGCACATCGTAGCGGCCCTCGTAGAAGGCGTTCATGATGTCTTCGAGCTCACCGGCGGCCATCTGGCCATGGGCGATCGCCACCTTCAGCTCCGGCACGTTCTCGTCGAGGAAGCTTTTCACATCCGCGAGATCGGCGAGACGCGGGCAGACATAAAAGCTTTGTCCGCCGCGATAATGCTCGCGCATCAGGGTCTCGCGAATGACGAGCGGATCGAAAGGCGAGATGAAGGTGCGCACCGCCATTCGGTCCACCGGCGGCGTGGTGATCAGCGAGAGTTCGCGCACGCCGGTCATGGCAAGCTGCAGGGTGCGCGGGATGGGCGTGGCCGAAAGCGTCAGGACGTGCACGTCCGACTTCAGTTCCTTCAGCCGTTCCTTGTGCTTGACGCCGAAATGTTGCTCCTCGTCGATGATCAGCAGGCCGAGATTGGCGAAGTTGACGCCCGTGCCGAGCAGCGCATGGGTACCGACGACGATGTCGGTCTTGCCGTCTGCCACTTCCTTCTTGACGAGGTTGAGTTCCTTGGTGCCGACAAGGCGCGAGGCCTGCTGGACGCGGATGGGCAGGCCGCGGAAGCGTTCGGAGAAGGTCTTGAAATGCTGGCGGGCCAAGAGCGTGGTCGGCACGACGACGGCGACCTGGATACCGTTCATCGCGGCGATGAAGGCAGCGCGAAGCGCCACTTCCGTCTTGCCGAAGCCGACGTCGCCGCAGACGAGGCGGTCCATCGGACGGCCGGCGCCAAGGTCCGAGCGGACGGATTCGATCGCGGTCTCCTGGTCTTCAGTCTCGTCATAGGGGAAGCGGGCAGCAAACTCGTCGTAAAGGCCTTCCTGTGTGGTCAGCACCGGTGCGGAACGGGTCATGCGCTCGGCGGCAATGCGGATCAAGGCACCCGCCATGTCGAGCAGGCGCTTCTTGAGCTTGGCCTTGCGCATCTGCCAGGCGCCGCCGCCCAACTTGTCGAGCTGCACTTCGGTCGCCTCGCCGCCATAGCGCGAGAGAAGATCGATGTTTTCGACCGGCAGGAAGAGCTTGGCCTCATCGGCATATTGCAATTCAAGACAGGCATGCGGGGCACCCGCGGCCTCGATGGTCCGCAGACCGACGAAGCGGCCGATGCCGTGTTCAGCATGCACAACGATCGAGCCTTCGTCGATGCCGGCGACTTCCGAGATGAAATCGGCGGCCCGCTTTCGGCGCTTTGAGCGGCGGACCATGCGATCGCCGAGGATATCCTGCTCGCCGACGATGACGAGATTGTTCGTCTCGAAGCCACCTTCGAGGCTGAGAACGGCGGTGCCTGCCTCCCCCTTCTTCAGCTTGTCGACATCTTTAAGTGCTGCGACCGGCACCAGCCGCTCCAGGCCGTGCTCGTTCAACACCTGCAGAAGGCGATCGAGCGAGCCCTCCGACCAACCGGACACGACGACCTTGGTGCCAGCAGCGCGCTTGTCAGCGATATAGGTGACGGCCTGGCCGAAGACGTTGGCACGATTGCCTTCTTCGCTGCTCGCCTCATTGGCAGACTTCGCCCAGCGCGGTGTCGGTCGTGCCTCGACCTCGATCACCTTGCGGCTCTCGCCACTGGCTTCGGCAAAGGGCGTGATGCGGATCGGATCGAAGGCGTCGAGCGCCTTGCCGAATTCGCCAGCGCCGAGATAGAGCCGCTCCGGCGGAACTGGCTTGTAGGGCGTGCCCTGGGCGAGATGGCCCTTGCCGGGTGTCGCCGAGTTGAGGCGAGCCTCGTAATAGTCGCGGATCAGCTTGGCGCGTTCTTCGGCTGCCTCACGCACGGTATGGTCGGTGACCATACGGAAGCCGCGCAGATAATCGAAGGTAGTCTCCAGCTTGTCGTAGAACATCGGCAGCCAATGCTCCATGCCGGCATACCGGCGCCCCTCGGAGACGGCGGCATAGAGCGCATCGTCGCGGGTCGCGGCTCCAAAGAGCGAGAGATAGTTCTTGCGAAAACGGCTGATGCTCTCCGGCGTCAGCGTCACCTCGCTCATCGGGTTGAGATCAAGCGAACGGACCTGTGCGATCGTGCGCTGGCTGGCCGGATCGAAGGAGCGGATGCTTTCGAGTGTGTCACCGAAGAAATCGAGACGCACAGGCTCTTCCGCACCAGGCACGAAAACATCGAGAATGCCGCCGCGCACGGCGAATTCGCCGACCTCGCGGACCGTTGCGACGCGGTCGAAACCGTTGCGTTCCAGACGCGCAGCAATGTCGTCCATGCGCACCTGGTTGCCGGGCTTCGCCGAAAAGCCGAGGCTGTCGATGACATCAGCCGGTGCCACCTTCTGCAGCATGGCATTGACCGTCACCAGCACGATTGCCGGATGCGGATTGAGATAGAGCGCAATCAAACCCGATAGTGCCGCCAATCGCCGGGCCGAAACATCAGCGGACGGCGAGACGCGGTCGTAAGGCAGACAGTCCCAGGCCGGCAGGCTCAGCACCGGAATGTCCGGTGCTGCGAAACTCAGTGTCTGCTCGAGGTTCTGCAGCCGCTGCCCGTCGGATACCACATAGGCGACGGGTTTCCCCTCACGCGCCAGTTCGGCGAGGATGAAGGCATCCATGCCGTCGGGTACATGGGAAAGCGTCAGCGCGGATTGTGCGCCGACAATCCGCTTCACATCGATCAGGGACATATCAGTTACTTTGCAGCGGTTTCTTCGCCGGTCACCGGTGAGAAATCCGGGCGCAGGGCGGCTATGCGTTCGAAGAGTGGTGTCTGGAGATGGGCCGGCACGGGATCGGCACCAGTGATGTAGCGGACGAGATCGTTGTCCTCTTCGACCATAATGCGCTCCAGCTCGTCGAGCTCCTCATCAGAAAGCTCGCTGATATGGGCCTCGCAGAACTGGCCAAGCATCAGGTCCATCTCGCGGATACCGCGATGCCAGCAGCGGAACAGGATGCGCCGACGGCGCGGATCGAGGTCGGCACTGCTTTTCACCAGTCCAGTCATCTTGGCATCCTTCCAATTCTTGGCGTTCTATAGAGCAGCGACCGGCAAATGTCAGCTTGCCAAACAGGCATTTTGCGAGGCATTTTGCCCCCATCATGCGTCCCCATCTTCTCGATCCCCTCTTTGCCTCCGTGGCTTCGCTCAGCGGAGTCGGCCCCAAACTTGCCCAGCTTCTCGCCACACTGCTCGGGCGCGAGGATGCCGAGGACGCACGCGTCGTCGACCTGCTCTTCCTCGCGCCACACCGGCTGATCGACCGGCGCCACCAGCCGGGCATCGCCTACGCCCAACAGGGCTCGCTGGTAACGATCACCGGCCGTGTCGACCGACATCTGCCGCCGCCTAAGGGCAAGAGCAACCTGCCCTACCGCGTGATGCTGCATGACGAGACGGGGGAACTGGCGCTCACCTTCTTCCGGGTCAAGGGCAACTGGCTCGAAAAGGCATTGCCCGTCGACGAAATCGTCATGGTTTCGGGCAAGGTCGACTGGTTCAACGGTCGCCCCTCGATGGTGCATCCCGACCTGATGGTGAAGGCGAGCGAGGCGGAAAACCTTCCGCTGGTCGAGCCGGTCTATCCGCTGACGGCGGGGCTTGGACCCAAGGTGCTGCGCAAGGCGGTCGAAGCTGCTGTCGAGCGTATGCCGGATCTGCCGGAATGGGCGGATGCGCCGCTTGCCACGAAACAGGGCTTCGCCAGCGTGCGTGAAAGCCTGGTGACGCTTCACAATCCGCGCGACGAGAAGGACATCGACCCGCAGGCGCCGGCGAGACGCAGGCTCGCCTATGACGAATTCCTCGCCGGCCAGGTGTCGCTCGCCTTGGTGCGGCAGAAGCTCCGTCGGGTGCCGGGCGTGCCGGTCAAGCCGACGGGTGAGATCAGCGGAAAGATCCGCGCCACCCTCCCCTTCACGCCGACCAACAGCCAGGTGGCGGCGATCGACGACATCCTGAAGGACATGGCGACGGACCAGCGCATGCTGCGGCTCGTCCAGGGCGACGTCGGTGCTGGCAAGACGCTGGTGGCGTTGTTTGCGATGGCAGCAGCCGTTGAGGCCGGCGGACAGGCCGTGCTGATGGCGCCGACGGAGATCCTGGCGCGGCAGCATCATGCAACACTTGCCAAGCTCGGCGCGCCGGCCGGTCTGAAGATCGAGGTCCTGACCGGGCGCACTAAGGGCAAGGAGCGTGAAGCAATCCTGGAGCGCATCGCATCCGGCGAAGCGCAGATCGTTATCGGCACGCACGCGCTCTTCCAGGATGCCGTCAGCTACAAGAACCTGACGCTCGCCGTGGTCGACGAACAGCATCGCTTCGGTGTGCATCAGCGTCTGCGGCTGACCTCCAAGGGCATCTCCCCACATATGCTGGTGATGACGGCAACGCCGATCCCGCGCACGCTGGTGCTCGCCGCCTTCGGCGACATGGATGTCTCCAAACTCACCGAGAAACCGGCCGGCCGCAAGCCGATCCAGACGGTGACGGTCCCAACCGAGCGCGTGCCTGACGTCATCGAACGGCTCCGCTCGGCCATTGCGGAGGGCAAGAAGGCCTATTGGATCTGCCCGCTGGTGGAAGAGACCGAAGAAAGCGAACTGATGTCGGCCGAAGAGCGGCAAGCAGTGCTGGCGCAGTTCATCAAGGCGCCGATCGGGCTGGTGCATGGACGCATGGCCGGACCGGAGAAGGATGCCGCCATGCTCGCCTTCAAGAATGGCGAGACGCGGCTGCTGGTCGCAACGACGGTTGTCGAAGTCGGCGTCGACGTGCCCGATGCGACGATCATGGTGATCGAACATGCCGAACGATTCGGGCTTGCCCAGCTACACCAGTTGCGCGGCCGTGTGGGCCGTGGTGACGAGGCCTCAAGCTGCATCCTGCTCTACAAGGGACCACTCGGCGAAACGGGTAAGGCGCGGCTGTCGATCCTGCGCGATTCGGAAGATGGCTTCCTGATCGCCGAAGAGGATCTGAAGCTCCGGGGCGAAGGCGAGCTTCTCGGCACACGGCAGTCGGGCACGCCAGGCTTCAAGATAGCCAGCCTTGAACATCATGGCGACCTGCTGGAGATCGCCCGCAAGGATGCGGCCTATCTGCTGGAGCGGGACCCCGAACTCACGTCGGAGCGCGGAGAAGCCGTCAGAACGCTGCTTTATCTGCATCGCCGCGACGAGGCGATCCGCTTCCTGCATGCGGGGTGAGGAAAGACGTGTTCAGGAACGGCCGGCACGCTTGGGCGGCTCGATCGGATCGTCCGCCGCGAGGTCCTGAAATGCCGCCATGGCGTCCGCGACGGTCGGCTTGTAGTCCGGCGTGACCAGGCCGGCCGAGATCAAGAGTTTAACCCCCTCTTCCGGACTCATATCGAGCAGCATCAGTTTGCTGCGCGGCACGAACATCAGGAAGCCGGCTGTGGGAACAGGGGTCGGCGCGAGGAAGACCGCCACCATTTCCTCGCCGTCCTGGTTGAGCTTCGCGGCAATCTCTCCCTTGGCATCCGTCGAAACGAAGACCAGCGCCCAGGTCCCGGCGCGCGGAAACTCGATCAGGCCGACCTTCTTGAAGGAATTGCCCTGCTCTTTCAGCACGGTCTCGAAGATCTGCTTGGTGCTCTTGTAGACGGTACGCACCAGCGGCATCCGGTTCAGGATGTTCTCGCTGTAGGAGACGATCGAGCGGCCGATCAGGTTGCGGCCGAGAAAGCCGACGAGCGTGATGAAGAGGATGGCGATGAGAAGCCCGGTCCCCGGTATCGCAAAGGTGAGATAGGCTTCCGGGTTGTATCGATCCGGCAGATAGGGCTTCACCCAGCTGTCTGCCCAGCGGATGAAGGTCCAGGTCAGATAGATGGTGATCGTCATCGGCGCGCAGATGATGAGACCAGTCAGGAAGTTGTTCCTGAGCCGGGTCGCCATCGAAATCCTGTCAGAACCTTCGGTCATGCCCACCGTCATTGTGCAGTGCCGTAACGCTGCGGACAATGCCGGACTGACACCTATGGCGCAAGAGCAAGAATTGGGGCAGCGGACTGCCCCAATCGGGGATCACTCGACCGTGACGGACTTGGCGAGGTTGCGCGGCTGGTCGACGTCGGTGCCCATGAAGACAGCTGTGTGATAGGCGAGAAGCTGGATCGGGATGGAATAGACCATCGGGGAGATGATCTCGGCGACGACGGGCAGCACGATGGTTGCCATTGTCTCAAGCTTCGAGGCGGCAGCGCCCTTCTCGTCGGTGATGAAGATGATCTTGCCGCCCCGGGCGGCCACCTCCTGCATGTTCGACACGGTCTTCTCGAAGAAGCGGTCGAAAGGTGCAATGACGATCACAGGCATGTTCTCGTCGATCAGGGCGATCGGGCCATGCTTCAGCTCGCCGGCGGCATAACCTTCGGCGTGGATATAAGAGATTTCCTTGAGCTTCAGCGCGCCTTCGAGTGCCAGCGGATAGCTGGTACCACGGCCGAGATAGAGCACATCCTTGAATTTCGATAGGTCGCGCGAAAGAGCCTCGATCTGCGGCTGTACGGCATTCAGGACCTGGCTCATGATGCGCGGCATTTCGGCCAGGCTCTTCACCAGTTGCTTTTCTTCCGTCTCATCAATCGTGCCACGGGCACGACCGGCGGCGAGCGCCAGCGAGGCGAGCACGGCGAGCTGACAGGTGAAGGCCTTGGTGGAAGCGACGCCGATTTCCGGACCAGCGAGGATCGGGAAGACAGCATCCGATTCGCGGGCGATCGTCGATTCCTTGACGTTGACGACAGCACCGATCTTCAGCCCGTTATCACGGCAGTAGCGCAGCGACGCGAGCGTATCGGCAGTTTCACCGGACTGTGAGATGAAAAGGGCGGCCTGGTCCTTCGAAAGCGGCATTTCGCGGTAGCGGAATTCCGAGGCGACATCGATTTCGACCGGCAGGCGGGCATAACGCTCGAACCAGTATTTGCCGACGAGGCCAGCCAGATAGGCGGTGCCGCAGGCGGAGATGGCGAGGCCGCGCAAACCGGCGAAGTCGATTTCATTCGCGGCTTCGCGGACGGTGTGATTGGCGAAGTCCACGTAATGCGAAAGGGCGTGGGAGATCACTTCCGGCTGCTCGTAGATCTCCTTTTCCATGAAGTGGCGATGATTGCCCTTGTCGATCATGTAGGCCGACGCCGAGGAGATCTGCACCGGGCGTTCGACCGGATTGCCGTCCACGTCGAAGATGTGGGCGCCCTGCTTGCCGATGACAGCCCAGTCGCCGTCGTGGAGATAGGCGATGCGGTTCGTGAAGGGCGAGAGCGCAATGGCATCCGAGCCGAGGAACATCTCGCCATCGCCAAAGCCGATCGCCAGTGGCGGGCCGGAACGGGCCGCCATGATGGTCGAGGGATCGTCTTGGAAGATGACGGCAAGCGCATAGGCGCCGGTCACATGGCGCAGCATCTCGTGCATGGCTTCGCGGCGGCCAAGACCCTGGCGGCGATACTTGGCGAGCAACTGGGCGACGACTTCGGTGTCGGTCTGGGTGGCAAAGACGGCACCTTCGGCAGCGAGTTCTTCCTTGATCTCGGAGAAATTCTCGATGATGCCGTTGTGAACAACCGCCACGCCCTCGACGAAATGCGGATGCGCGTTCGTTTCATTCGGCACGCCATGGGTTGCCCAGCGAGTGTGAGCGATGCCGATATTGCCGGGCAGCGGATCGCCCGCGAGCTTCGTCTCGAGATTGAAGAGCTTGCCTTCCGCCCGCCGACGATCGAGCTTGTCGTCGTTGATGGTGGCAACACCGGCGGAATCATAGCCGCGATATTCGAGCCGCTTCAAGGCGTCGACCAGACGCTCCGCTACGGGCTTGTTACCGACAATGCCAACGATGCCGCACATGAAATTCTCCGTTTCGTATCAACCACGCGGCTTTTCCTAGCGGTTCCACCGCAATAGGCAATTGTGCGTGAGGTCAAATTGCATTTCGTCTCGTAATGCAACGCAGCATAACAAGCGGTGAAGTTTGTTTTGGCGCTCTTACTTGCCGGACTTCTTGGCGGCCTTGATTGCCAGATTGCGCTCGCGGATCACAGCGGCGCGGCCCGGCTTCATCTCCTGGCGAGCACGGCCGAAGGCGAGTGCATCGGCGGGCACGTCCTCGGTGATGACGCTGCCGGACGCGATGAGCGCGCCATCGCCGATCTTGACCGGCGCCACCAGCGACGAATTGGAGCCGATGAAGGCCCCGGCCCCGATATGCGTCTCAAACTTGTTCACGCCATCATAGTTGCAGGTGATGGTGCCAGCGCCGATATTGGTCTCGGCGCCAACGACGGCGTCGCCGATATAGGTCAGGTGGTTGACCTTGGCGCCACGGCCGATCTCGGCCTTCTTCACCTCGCAGAAATTGCCCACCTTGGCGCCTTCGGCAAGATTGGCACCTGGGCGCAGGCGCGCAAACGGCCCGACGGTTGCACCGGCGGCCACATGGGCGCCTTCGAGATGCGAGAAGGCATGGATCACGGCGCCGCCCTCGACGGTGACGCCGGGGCCGAAGACGACGTTCGGCTCGATCAGCGCATCCTGGCCGATGACCGTGTCATGGCTGAGGAAAACCGTTTCCGGCGCGATCATGGTGACGCCCGAGACCATCAACTCGTGGCGGCGGCGCTCCTGCCAGAGGCGTTCGATGACGGCGAGCTCGGCGCGATTGTTGCAGCCGGTCAGTTCACTCTCCGGCGCGTCCACGGCGACAGCCTTGCCACCCAAGGACCGGGCAATCTCGACGAGGTCGGTCAGATAATACTCACCCTTGGCGTTCTGGTTGCCGATCCGGGAGAGGAGATCGACGGCCTTCTTGCCGTCGATCGCCATCAATCCACTGTTGCACCAGGTCACGGCGCGCTCGGCCTCGGTCGCATCCTTTTCCTCGCGGATGGCGACCAGCTCGCCATTTTCGACCAGCAAACGGCCATAACCTGTCGGATTGGCCGTATGAAAACCGATGACGGCGACATCGGCACCGCCGGCAAGCGCTTCGCGGGCAGCTTTCAGCGGCGCGGCAGTGATCAGCGGCACATCGCCATAGGCAACGAGGATCTCGTCATAACCGCGGGCAATCGCCTCCTTGGCCATCAGAACGGCGTGACCGGTGCCGAGGCGCTCGGTCTGCAACACGCCTGCGACCGCAAGCCCTTCGATCGAGGCTGCCTTTTCGACCTTGTCGGCATCACGACCGAGAACCAGTGCCACATCAGACACACCAGACGCGGCGATCGATGCCATGACATGCGCGATCATCGGACGCCCACCCACCGGATGCAGCACCTTCGACATCGACGACTTCATGCGGGTGCTGTCACCAGCAGCGAGAACGACGGCGAGACAGGTACGGTTCATGGATGGCTCCAAGCTGAGAATGGCGCTCCTCACTAATACCAGCAGGTGCCGCCCGCAAGTGTTCGGAGAACTAGCCGCGCTTCTGGGAGTTCTCGACGGCCTTCAGCGCTGCTGCACGCCCCTGCTCGATCGCCCGTTCGGTGGCGGCCCGCGCAGTCTCGGCATCGCCTTGCTCGATCGCATCGACGATGGCCAGATGAAGCTCGCTGATCGCCTCCCCGCGGCCGGCAAGTTCAGGATCGAAGGCCATGGTGAAGGCGCCGTCGAGCGAGGCCTTTATGAAACCGACCATGCTTTCGAGAAACGGGTTGGCCCCGACGAGGGTCAAAAGAACGTGGAAGCGTAAGTCTGCCTCCACCTGGCCCTGCCAGTCGAGTTCGTTGGAACCCAGGAGCATGGCGTAATGACGCAGTTCCGCACAGTCCGCCGCCGAAGCGCGCAGCGCCGCGAACGCAGCCGATGCCGGCTCCAGGACCATGCGGACGTCATAGAGATGATCGATGAACTCGTGTGTGACGCCCGTCCGGAAATGCCAGCGCAGCACGTCTTCATCGACAAGGTTCCAGTGACAGCGGTCAGTCACCCGTGTCCCGACGCGCGATTTGGCAACCACCAGACCTTTGGCGGTCAGCGTCTTCATCGCCTCGCGCAGCACGGACCGCGACACATCGAACTGAGCCTCCAGTTCAGCATCCCCAGGCAAGGGTTCGCCGATGCCAAATCGACCCCCGACGATCGCAAGGCCGACTTGCTCGACCACCTTCGCATGGCTCGTCCGAAGATTGGAAACGACCTTCAGTTCCCGAACCTCTTCCTTCCGCATCCTGACTCACACCCCGACTTATTTGCTGGGGTAGTTATACGAAAGGCCAATGCGGGTGAAGGCGCTATCTGAGTATTCCTGCAATTTTAGGAATTCTAAACAAGAAAGAGCGCCCAAAGGCGCTCTTTCCATTTCCGCAAGTCGCAGATTACTGCGGCAGCTTGTCGTCTACACCTTCAATGTAGAAGTTCATGCCGAGGATGGTGCCGTAGTCAGCCGACTCACCTTCCGCCAACCAGACGGAGCCGTCCTGCTTGTTGAGCGGACCGGTGAAGGGCTTCAGTTCGCCGGACTTGATCTTGGCTTCAGTGTCCATGGCCATGGCCTTCACGTCGTCGGGCATGTTGGTATAGGGCGCCATCGACAGAATGCCGTCGACGAGACCGTCGAAAGTCTGCGCCGAGCTCCATGTGCCGTCGAGAACAGCCTGGGTGCGCTTGATGTAGTAGGGCGACCAGGTGTCGACGATGGCGCTGAGCTGCGCAGTCGGGCCGGCGGCGATCATGTCGGAGGCCTGACCGAAGGCCTTCATCCCACGTTCTTCGGCAACCTGCATCGGAGCCGTCGTGTCGGTGTGCTGGGTCAGAATGTCCACGCCCTGGTCAAACAGCGCCTTTGCGGCATCGGCTTCCTTGCCGGGGTCGAACCAGGTGTTGACCCAGATGACCTTCAGCTTGAATTCCGGGTTGACGGTGCGGGCGCCGTGCAGGAAGGCGTTGATGCCGGCGACGACTTCCGGGATCGGGAAGGAAGCGATGTAACCGGCGACACCGGTCTTCGACATCTTGCCGGCGATCTGACCGTTGATGAAGCGGCCTTCATAGAAGCGCGAATTGTAGGTCGCGACATTGTCTGCAGTCTTGTAGCCGGTGGCGTGTTCGAACTTCACATCCGGAAACTTCTCGGCGACCTTCAGGGTTGCATCCATGAAGCCGAAGGAGGTCGTGTAGACCAGGGCGCAGCCGGAACGGGCCATGCGCTCGATGGCGCGCTCGGCATCCGGACCTTCCGGCACGTTTTCGAGGTAAGGCGTTTCAATCTTGTCGCCGAAATGAGCCTGAAGCTCCTGGCGGCCGATATCATGCGCCTGGGTCCAGCCACCGTCGGTCTTCGAGCCGACGTGGACGAAGCAGATCTTCGTCTTGTCCTGAGCGGCGGCGGGTGCCGCGACGCCGACGATTGCGGCTGCCGATGCGGCAAGCGCGAGGAGGATGTTTTTCATGATGTACCCCTGTCTGGTTAGGTTGAAGCTTTTGTTTTGATTATCTATCCGGCACGAACGGCTTGCCGAGGCAGGCCGGCGTGTTGATCAGCGTCGTGCGGCGATTATGGGAGATTATGATCAGCACGACAATGGTCGCCGCATAGGGCAGCGCGGACAGAAATTGCGAGGGCAGACCGATGCCGAGCGCTTGCGCATGCAGCTGCCCGATGGTCACGGCACCGAAGAGGTAGCCGCCGGCAAGAACCCGCCAGGGCCGCCATGCGGCGAAGACGACGAGCGCGAGCGCGATCCAGCCGCGGCCGGCGGACATGTTCTCCACCCATTGCGGCGTATACACCAGCGACAGCTGCGCACCGGCAAGACCGGCACAAGCGCCGCCGAACATCACCGCCAGATAGCGCGTCCGGATGACGGGTAGCCCGAGCGTATGCGCCGAGCCGTGGCTGTCGCCGATCGCGCGCAGCTTGAGGCCCGAGCGGCTCTTGAACAGATACCAGTTCACGCCGGCAACCAGCAGAATGGAAAGGTAGAAGAACAGGTCCTGGGCGAAGAGGATGGGGCCGATCACAGCAATGTCCGACAGAAGCGGAATGACGATCGGCTGCATCTTCACACCGGGCACACCGACCACGCTTTCGCCGATCATGCCGGAGACGCCAAGGCCGAGGATGGTGAGTGCCAGACCGGTCGCCACCTGATTGGCGACGAGGGTGAGCGTCAGGAAACCAAAGAGCAGCGAGAAGGCCGCGCCGGTCGCGATCCCTGCGAGAACCCCGACATAGGGTGAGCCGGTCAGGTTCGTCGCGATGAAGGCGCAGACCGCACCGATGATCATCATGCCTTCGACGCCGAGGTTCAGCACGCCTGAACGCTCGGCCACGAGTTCGCCCATGGCGGCGATCACCAGCGGCGTCGAGGCGGTGATGACAGTGAGAAGGATGGCCTCGAACATGATCAAGCCCTCTTCGTCGCGGCATTGCGGGCACGATCAAAGACGATCCGCACCTTGTAGAGAATGAGTGTGTCACAGGAGAGCACAAAGAAAAGAAGCAGCCCCTGAAAGACGCGTGTGACCTTGTCGGAGACGCCGATCGACAACTGTGCGCCCTCGCCGCCCAGATAGGTCAGCGCCAGCACGAAGCCGGAGGCGATGATGCCGAGCGGATTAAGACGCCCGAGGAAGGCAACGATGATGGCCGTGAAGCCGTAGCCCGGCGAAATGGTCGGCTGCAGGTGACCGATCGAGCCCGACACTTCCGAAATACCGGCCAGCCCGGCCAGCGCGCCCGAGAACATCATCGAGAACCAGACCATCTTGCGCGAGGAGAAGCCGGCAAAGCGCCCTGCCCGTTCCGACTGCCCGAGAACCACGACCTGAAAGCCCTTCAGCGTGTAGCGCATCATGAACCAGACGGCGACGGCGGCAATCAGCGCAAAGATGATGCCGAGATGCGCGCGGCCGGAGGAAAGGATTTCTGGCAGCACGGCTTCCGAGACAAAAGAGCGCGACTGCGGGAAATTGTAGCCGGCCGGGTCCTTCCAGACCCCGCGGGTCAGCCAGTCGAGGAAAAGCTGGGCGATGTAGACCAGCATCAGGCTGGTCAGGATTTCATTCGTGTTGAAGCGGGTCTTCAAGAGCGCCGGAATGGCGCCATAGGCGGCACCGCCGATGGCACCCATGACGATCATCATCGGCAAGAGCAGCGGCGAGTTCCATTCATAGAAGGTGATCGGCAGGATCGAGCCGACGATGGCCCCGACGATGAACTGCCCCTCGGCACCGATATTCCAGTTGTTCGAGCGATAACAGACCGACAGACCGACAGCGATCAGGATCAGCGGTGCGGCCTTCACCGCAAGCTCATGCAGCGACCAGACCTCCAGCAGCGGCTCGATGAAGAAGCTGAAGAGTGCCGAGACCGGGTCCTTGCCAAGCATCGCAAACATGATGCCGCCGAAGAAGACGGTGAGCGCCAGCGCCAGCAAAGGCGAGACGATGGCAAACAGGCTGGACTGCCGGGAACGACGTTCGAGTTCAATGCGCATGGGCCGCCTCCGGGGCAGTGGTCAGGCCATGCACGCCGCCCATCAGGATACCGATGCGTTCGCGGGTCATGGTCGAGGCGGGATAGGCGTCGGACAGCGTGCCTTCGGAGATGGCCGCAATCGAAGTTGCGACCTCGAAGATCTCGTCGAGGTCCTGGCTGATGACGACCACAGCGGATCCCGCCTTGGCAAGATCGACCAGCGCCTGGCGGATTCGGCTTGCAGCGCCGGCATCGACGCCCCAAGTGGGCTGGTTGACGACCAGCACAGAGGGCTGGCGATCGAGTTCGCGGCCGACGATGAATTTCTGGAGATTGCCACCCGAGAGTGAACCGGCGGAGGGATCATCACCACTCTTGCGCACATCCATCATCTCGGAGATGCGGCGCGCTGCCTGCTGCACCAGCCCATGGCGTATGAGACCAATTTTCCCGCCTGCGAGGTAGGCTGAACGGTCGGACGCATTGCGCGAGAGAAACAGGTTTTCCGACAGGCTCATGGCCGGGATTGCCGCATGGCCGTGGCGCTCTTCAGGCACGAAACCGGCGCCGAGCAGCCTGCGTTCGTTAATCCCGAGGCGACCGACGGACTTGCCGCGCAGGCGGATTGCATCGGGATTCGGAACGACATACTCGCCGGAAAGCGCATCGAAGAGCTCGCTCTGGCCGTTGCCGGCGACCCCGGCAATGGCGAGGATCTCGCCCGCCTTCACTGTCATCGAAACACTCTTCAGTGGCATGGCAAAAGGTGTCCGCGGGCTGACCGAGAGCTCTGTGACCTGCAGCTGGACGACGCCATCCGTGGGCGGCTCGACCTTCTCGACACCGGCGACATCGGCGCCCACCATCATCCGGGCAAGCGAAGCCGGCGTTTCCTGCCGCGGGTCGCAGGCGCCCGTGACCTTGCCGTGACGGAGCACGGTTGCGCGATCGCAGATGCGCTGCACTTCCTCAAGCCGGTGGCTGATATAGAGAACGGAGCGACCTTCCGCCTTCAGCTTGAACAGGGTCTCGAACAGCTTGTCGGCTTCCTGGGGCGTCAGCACCGAGGTCGGCTCGTCAAGGATGATGAGTTTGGGGTTCTGCAAGAGCGCGCGGACAATCTCGATGCGCTGGCGCTCACCGACCGAGAGATCGGCGACATGGGCATTGGGATCGAGCGGCAGTCCATAGGCGACCGAAAGCTCTGCCGCCTTCTTGGAAAGCTCGGAGATCGAGATCTTCTCGTCGAGCGACAGCGCGATGTTCTCGGCGACCGTCAGCGCTTCGAAAAGCGAAAAATGCTGGAAGACCATACCGATGCCGAGACGCCGGGCCGCGGCTGGATTGGGGATGACCTGGTCTTGCCCCTGCCAGCCGATCGAGCCCGCCGAGGGCGCGAGAATACCGAACAGCATCTTCACAAGGGTGGATTTGCCGGCACCGTTCTCGCCGAGAAGAGCGTGGATCTCGCCATGGCCGATGTCGAGGTCGATGTCGTCGCAGGCCTTGAAGCTGCCGAACAGCTTCGTCAGCCCCCGCACGGTCAAAAGCGGCTTTTCGCCCTCGGGCGGTTGATGCGGCACAGGTCCCCCTTGCACTCTCATGCGCGTCGGCCGGGTCTTGCGCCCGGTCCACCGCTCAATTCATAACCTGTTTGCGGCAGCGCACAATATATAGGCAAAAGTTTTTTTTGGTTTTGCCCAGGCATCACCTGTCGGATCAGCCCCGACGTCCGAGGGCCGGGAAAAACTGCAACACGCCGCCGATGACATACAGGTAGATCCCGGTCAGGATCATGCCCCAGACGACCCAGGGAGGCGACTGGAAATGCAGGAGGAGTGCATAACCGCCGAAAGCGCACCACAGCAGGAAAACCGCCATGTTGAGATTGCGTAGCCGTTTCACACGCACGGGGTGCAGGAAGAAGATCGGAAGGAAGGTCAGGACAACAGAAACGAGCACCGCGATCAGGGCCGTGGTGGCGCTCGCATCGATCACGAAGAGCGTGAAGATCAGCATATTCCAGACGACCGGGAAGCCGGAAAAGAAATATTCATCCGTCTTCATGCCCATGTCTGCGTAATAGATGGCGCTCGACACCACGATCAGTCCGGCGGCAACGAAGGACCAGGGCTCGCCGATCATGCCGCTCTGATAGAGCGCAAAGGCTGGCAGAAGGACATAGGTGACATAGTCGATGATGTTGTCGAGCGTATCGCCGGACCAGTTCGGCAGGACTTCCTTGACGCGCACCTTGCGGGCGATCGGTCCGTCGATGCCGTCGACGACAAGTGCAAGCCCCAGCCACCAGAACATGTCGACGAAGCGGTTCTCCGCTGCAGCAACGACACCCAGAAAGGCCAGGAAGGATCCGGAAGCAGTGAGCATATGAACCGAAAAGGCACGGATTTCGGCATAGGGCACACGCTTGTAATTAAAGATCTTCATCCCTGCTCCAGTCGGCGGCACTTCGGAGGAAACGGTATCGGACGAAATGGCGCGCATTGCAACACAAGTGGCGGTCTATGCCCGGATTTCGCCCGTGACCCGCCAGGAGCATGCGCCATTTCGGCCCATGGATTTTACCGTGCTGCGGCTCTAGATAACGTTACAAGATGCCAATCGGGACCTTCACCATGAGCTACGAATTCGACATTGCCGTGATCGGCGCCGGTCCCGCCGGACAGATTGCCGCCCTTGCTATGGCACGCGGCGGTCGCCGCGTCGTGCTCGTCGGACCGGAACCCAACAGCTCGGACCGGCGCACTACGGCCCTCATGGACCAGTCGCTGGCGATGATCGAACGCCTTGGTCTCTGGCAGGAGTTGAAAGAGACCGCCGCCGCCCTCACCGTCATGCAGATCGTCGATGGCACAAGGCGCCTCTTGCGCGCACCGACAGTGGCATTCCGGAGCGCGGAAATCGGGCTCGACGCCTTCGGCTACAACGTTCCGAATTCCGCACTGCTCCAGACCCTGGCAAAGGCCGTCGCGACCGAACCGCTGATTACCCGCCGCGCCTTGGCGGCCGAGACCATCCATATCGGCGCAGAAGCGGTCACCATCGGCATTCAGGGTGAAGACGCAATCACCGCCGGCTTTGCGATCGGAGCGGACGGCCGCCGCTCCAAGACCCGCGAAAGTGCAGGCGTCGGCGTGAAAACCTGGTCCTACCCGCAAACGGCCGTGGTGATGAACTTCATCCACAGCCTGCCGCACCAGAACGTCTCGACGGAGTTCCACACCGAATCGGGTCCGTTCACCCAGGTCCCACTGCCCGGCCTGCGCTCGAGCCTCGTCTGGGTCCTGCCGCCGCAGGAAGCCGACAGGATGATCTCGCAGTCACCGGATCAACTCTCGGCCGAAGTCGAGGCGCGCATGCAGTCCATGTTAGGCAAGGTTCAGGTGGAGGACGGCGTCCAGGCCTGGCCCCTCTCGGGCATGACGGCCCGTCAGTATGGCAAGGGCCGCTCCGCCTTCATCGGCGAAGCCGGTCACGCTTTCCCGCCGATCGGTGCCCAGGGCTTGAACCTCAGCCTGCGCGACATCGCAGCCCTGGAAGACATTCTGCTCGACCCGAGTTCTTCACCGATTGCGGCGGACGCGGGCGACCGCTTCGACCGCAAGCGCCGGCTTGACATCGCAAGCCGAACGGCAAGCGTCGATCTTCTCAACCGATCGCTGCTGTCGGGCCTGCTGCCCGTTCAGATGCTGCGGGCGGCCGGCCTCCAGGTGCTGGCGAGCGTCGGCCCACTGCGCAATCTCGTCATGCAGGAAGGCGTGGCGCCCGGGCGTGGACTGAAGAACCTGCCGTCACTGCTACGGGAAAAGGTCCGCCGGTAGGTAACCCTGGGTGATGGCGAACAGCAGCGCCGACACCGAGAATACCGAAATGACCGTGGTGATCAGGATCGTCGCAGACGCCCTCTCCTGCCACACGCCATATTGCTGGCCGATGACGAAGACATTTGTGGCCGTCGGCAGCGAGGCGAGCAGCACTGCAGTATAGACCCAGAGCGGGTCGAAGTTTCCGACAAAACTCAGGACGACATAGACCAGGATCGGATGCAGCACGAGCTTGATCGGCACGATGTAGCCGATCTCGGCGGGAATGCGCTTGAGCGGCCGCAGCGCAAGCGTCACGCCCATGGCAAACAGAGCGCAAGGGGCCGCCGCCTGAGCGAGGTAGTCGATCAGGCGTTGCAGCGCGAGCGGTGGCTCGAAGGCAAAGGCGGCGGCCACGAAACCCACCAAGGTCGCGATGATGAAGGGATGGGTCAGGATCTTTCTCGCCACATCGAGCGCCAGTTGCAACGGCGGACGCTTGTCGCCACCGGCAAAGGCCATCAAGGCGGGTGCGGCGATGAAATGCGCCGCGTTCTCGAAGCAGAAGACGAGCGCCACCGGAACGGCAGCCTTTTCACCGAAGGCGAGCAGCGCCAGGCCCGGCCCCATATAGCCGATGTTGCCATAAGCGCCAGCAAGCGCCTGGACGGTCGATTCGGCGATGTTGTTACCGCGAACATAGCGGCCGATCACGAAGACCACGACAAAGATCGAATAGGTGGCCGCAAGGCAGGCCGCGATGAAGTCGATGCGGGTCAGCTGTTCGATCGGCGTGCGCGAAACGAGCTTGAAGAACAGCGCCGGCAGCGTGACGTAAATGACGAAGAAGTTCAGCCAGCCGAGCGCCTGGGCGGAATGATCGCCGAGCTTCCCCGACACGTAACCGATCAGGATCAGGCCGAAAAACGGCAAGACCAGCGCGATGATATCCGCCATGGCTCACTCCCCCTGAACGCGAATATGCGCTCAAACGGGACTTAGCCGATTTGCGACAGGATTGGAAAGGTCTGCTGGAACCAGATCGCCATGTCGGAGACATAACCGAAGATGAAGGCAAGCCCGGTCAGCACCAGCAGCCCGCCCATGGCTTTTTCCACCACACCGAGATGCCGGCGGAAGCGCGTGAGAAACCGCATGAAGGCGCCCGAGAACCCGGCCGCGATCCAGAAGGGCACGGCAAGCCCAAGCGAATAGATCGCCAGCAGCAGCGCACCATCCCCGACCGTCTCCTTCGAGGCAGCGACCCCGAGGATGGCGCCCAGGACCGGGCCGATGCAGGGCGTCCAGCCAAAGGCGAAAGCCAGACCCATGACATAGGCGCCCGAAAGCGTTGCGGGCTTTCCGCCGCCTGCGAATCGATACTCTGATGACAAAAGGCCGAGGCGGAAGACGCCAAGGAAATTCAGGCCCATGATGATGATGATCACGCCGCCGATCTTCGACAAGAGATCCATGTGCTGACGCAAAAGTCCGCCAATCGTCGAGGCACCGGCGCCGAGCGCGACAAAGACGGTGGCAAAACCGAGCGTGAACACAAGCGCCGTCAACATCACCGTCCGGCGGGCAGCCGCATTTTCAGCCTGGGCTCCGTCGCGGAACTGATCGACCGAAATACCGGCCATATAGCAGAGATACGGCGGCACCAGCGGCAGCACGCAGGGCGAAAGGAACGACAGGGCTCCGGCCAGAAGCGCGCTGAAAAAGGAAATATCGGCAATCGACACTGTGAACTCCGGAACCCGAACCGGCCCTTCCTAATCCCGCAAGCCGTTGCTTGCCAATCACCATTGCGTAGACTGCGACAACAGGACTGAATTTTGCTGCCGAAACTGCATTTTTGCGGTTGACCGGCCGGGGTCACCTGCCTATGTTCCGCGCACTTCTTGAGGCGGCGCAAAACCGCACGGGAGAGCGTAGCTCAGCCGGTAGAGCAACTGACTTTTAATCAGTAGGTCCAGGGTTCGAATCCCTGCGCTCTCACCACTAAATCAGCCACTTAGCTTGATTTAATTGGTGATCTGGATAGTCCAGCAAGCACATAGCAAGCAGATGGGTCATCTTTTACCTGCGAATCTCGCAATCAGTCCGACAAACTGGTCGGCAATCTGCTCTTCGTAGAACTCGCATGTCGCCTCAAGTCGTCGATAGGTTTTCCAGTGCATTCCTTTAGGTTTGGGCGGAATGGGATCATCGAAGCAACCTCCCCCACCTAAACGACTGCGAATATTTTGGGAGATCGCCAGCGCGCGATCACTCGAATCCTGGTTCTGTGATGCGTAGGCTAGGTTAAGGCATCTTCTGCAGCGAAACCGAACACCTCCATAAAGAACTGCGCAGCGGCGCCTGCAACTCAAGCACTGGATGTAGAGCTTGGCTCCTCCAAAGGGCTGGGGGAACAGCACTAACGGAATCTGCTCTTGAACCGGTACCCAGTCGCCACCTGACAGCCGGACATTGTAATTCAGCTCCAGGCTGTATGCGTGCACCTTGTATCTGATCCACCCGGTCCTCACATCTCCTCGGGACCAAGACAAAACACCTGATGAACCTGATTTTAGAAGCCCCTTGGCCCTCATGTAGCGGAGATCCAGCCTCAAGCTGTTCTCGCATGTTTCGCGAGATCCGTAACGGAAGCGATTACCCGAACCGATCCCTCCCATCTACGTCACCATTTTCCCGAAATCCTGTGGGATTTTAGTCGATACCATTTATGCTGACCTCCAAAGGAGCCCGCAGAATCGCGCCGGACGGGCAAGAGAGTACTTCCATGTCAGAGATAGAAACCCTCAAGCAAATCGTCGTATATGAAAATGAATTTGTAACGGTATTTGATGACGTAGTTAAGTTTCCTTCGGGGAAAAACGGGACGTATTTTCGTTACAGATGGAAGGCGCCGCACGGTGTAGCAATAGTTCCAATACACGGCTGCGACGTGATACTGATTCAAAACTACCGATACGCAGAGAAAAGCTTGTCGATCGAAGTTCCACAAGGATTTGGTTGCTTCGGCAGAACACCCCAAGAAGACGCTTCACGGGAGCTTTTTGAGGAAACAGGACTGACAGCACAAAAGTTCGAGCAGTTGCTCGTCTTAGGGGCCGACTTCAAAACATTTGTTTTTGTCGCAGAGATCGATGACCTGGCTCAAGTCTCCAATCAGAACGCAGAGGTGAGCGAGAGTATTTCTTCGTATCGACGAATTCCGATTGAGAAGATCAGCCATCTCGACTTCGGCGCTGCGGGTATTTTCGACCCCGTTACGATTGCCGCCCTTTTGGCGTTACGATCGATTAGGACGTGACCATGATCTCTTTTTCAAAGGAGTCTGTGTCCAACACTTCCTCCTGGAATTGAAGTGTTTCGGCTTTTCCTATCGCTCTTAAGTGCCGACCCAAGGCCATCTTCGATACTTGGTGGTGAGCTATGTCGTCGACAAGTGCCTTCTCGTCAGAAGGAAGAAACTTGTTTTTGATCATGTCGAACATGACGGTGTAACCGGTACCCATCATGGGGGTCGGGACATCAAGAAAGCCAAGACTTACGCAAACGAGATCCAAGACTCCTGAAGAGCCGGCCCCAAAGCGGGCCCATTTACGTCGCACCTCTCGACGTTGCGGCGCACCAGTTGCGACTTTCAGATGCGGGAATCGGTTTATGATTCTCTGTTCGATCAGCACGTTTGTTGCTACGTAGGCGTGCTGCAAATCTAGGATGTTTGTCTCTTTAGTGAGGTCCGCCGACTGGAGTTCTTGATAGCTGCGCATAATATCCGAGTGCCGTATGGAATCGATATCATCGGTATCAAGCATGGATAGACCTTCCACATAGTGCGGATAGTCGAGGGTGGCCCGCACCGCGAGGGGGGCAGACGCGTCTACAAGCTCATAACGCGTCCCGCGCACCAATTGAAACGACCGTTGATGCGCCTCCGCGTAAATCGGGCTGAGATCAAGGACTGAAGGGAGGTTGGAAACATACGGCGCTTCAGTCGCGTCCATAATGATTTCTTGGGCATTTTCCGGCAAGGCGACAGAGCGACGTCGCATCTCTTCAAGCAGGCGATACTGCAGAAAGGCGCGTCCCAACCCGTTATCCCGAGCCTCTTCTTCATCTATGATCGCCTGAAGCTTCAGGAAGTCACCATCAGATAGACGAGGCGAGAAGCCAGCAGCAAGCGTTTTCCGACACGTGGCTGTATAATTGTTTCGGATATCCCAATACGTCCAAGGCAAGACTGGCGCATGTGACGCCATGAATTCCAACTCGGACCCGGTACCAGTCTTGTGTTGATCGTAGATCAACTTCCCCTCGTTTAGGAACGCTGTTTGTATCTCCGCAAGGGGCATCACTTGCTCGGATGTTTCCTCGGTCACACCTTTTCTAATCGCTAGCTGAAATCGGCCTTGCTTGAACAGATCTCGGATCACCCCATCGCGTGAGACAAGCCGCCTCAAGTTGACGGAGCAAATGGCCTGGCTATCCGATAGCACCATCTTTTCGTTGAAGATGAGTGTGTATAACAAATGCGCTTTGAATGCCTTCGCGAGCTTTTCCTCAGTGGAAATTGGAAGATTTCCGTCTGCAAGAAGCGTGTATGGACTTTTCATTTTGTCTTCCCCCGAAAACTGGACTGATTAGTCACAAGCCCGTCAATGTCACCCCGAATACAGCGCCGCCTGCATCCGCTTGTAAGCATCCTTGATCACCGCAAGGTCGCCCAACTTTGCACGCCCCTCGGCAACGCTGCCGTAGCGGGCAATCAGATATTGCCCAAGCTTCTTGGTCCCAAGCTCCCGCTCACCGTTGACGACATAGGCTCTCAGGATGGCCACCAGAAGCGCCTGAAGCTCGCCGTCGAATTCGCTCAGTCCCTTTGCCTCCGTCACCGTGGCACGCGTTGCGCGGGTGACAGGCGGGTTTGTGAAGAGGATATAGGCCAGCACGTCGAAGAGGTCGGAATCCTTCGCGTCGATCAGTTGGCGCATGTCGTCCAGGCGCTCTTCGTCATAGCCTCGGTCAAGGAGCTGCCCAAGGAAGGCTTCGCGGTTGTCGGGATCGCTCCAGGCGGCGCGCAAGGCGTCTTCGTCCGGGATCATTCGCGTCAGATCGCCGAAGAGACGTTTGAGGAATTCCACCCCCGAAATCGGCCGGCCCTCCGAACTCCAGTAACTGGTCGTGGCGATATAACGGATGGATCGTTCCTTGCCGTCGGCGAGCTTTACCACGATCTTGGCCGGCGGGCCTCCTCCGCCCTCGCCTTCTCCCGGTCCGTCATCGCCGCCGATGGGCGGTTGATCGGGTTCGCCCATGCCGTCGGGTCCCGGTCTCGGCACCGGCTTCACCGGTTCTTCAGGCGGCCCATCCCAGGCCGGATCGTGAAAATTCTCGTAGGCCTTCACAAAGTCCCAGATCGTGAAGAAGTCCTTGCCTTCATAGGTCCGCGTGCCACGCCCAATGATCTGCTTGAATTCGATCATCGACTTGATCGGGCGCATCAACACGATATGGCGGACATTGCGGGCATCGACACCCGTCGAAAGCTTCTGTGAGGTCGTCAGGATCGTCGGGATTGTTTTGTCGTTGTCCTGGAAGTCGCGAAGGTGCTGCTCCCCAACGGCCCCGTCATCCGCCGTGACACGGTGGCAATAGTTCGGGTTGGTACTCGTCTTCAATTGATTAATCAGATCCCGCACCAGCGCCGCATGCGCCTGCGTGGCGCAGAAGACCAGCGTTTTCTGCCTCTGATCGATCTGATCCATGAACTCCTTGACGCGGCTTTTCTCCCGTTCCTCGATCACGATCTTGGTGTTGAAGTCGCCTTCGGTGAAGCGTGTCCCTTCCTCGATCTCGCCGCTGACCAGATCGTCGGACCCATCGTAGACATATTCGTCGATGGTGCTCGCCATCTGGCGAACCTTGAAGGGCGTCAGGAAGCCGTCTTCGATCCCGTCCTTCAGGGCATAGGTGTAAACGGGTTCGCCGAAATAGGCGTAGGTGTCGGCGTTGTGCTTGCGCTTCGGCGTCGCCGTCAGACCGAGTTGCACCGCAGGCTCGAAGTATTCGAGAACCGCGCGCCACTCGCTTTCGTCCTTGGCGCCGCCCCGGTGACATTCGTCGATCACGATGAAGTCGAAGAAATCCTTGGGATACTGCATATAGACTGGCTCGCCCTCGCCGGTCATGAAGGTCTGGAAGATGGTGAAGAACAGGCTGGCATTCTTCGGCACCTTCCCCTTGTTCTTTGCGATGGTTCCGGGATCGATCCGGGTCACGGCATCATTCGGGAAGGCGGAGAAGGCGTTATAGGCCTGATCGGCGAGGATGTTGCGATCGGCGAGAAACAGGATGCGCGGACGGCGAACGGGCTCGCGAGACAGGTTCCACTTGGACTGAAAGAGCTTCCAGGCAATCTGGAAGGCGATCGAGGTCTTGCCGGTTCCGGTGGCGAGCGTCAGCAGAATGCGCCGATCACCCTCGGCAATGGCATCCAGCGCCGCCGTGATTGCCCGGTGCTGGTAATAACGCAGCTCCCATTTGCCGCCATCCGTCTCAAAATCAATTTCGCCGAAGCGGTCGCGCCATGTGTTGGGGCGCGAGAAGGTCAGGTCCCAAAGCTGGTCCGGCGTCGGGAAGGGCAAGGCAAGGTCGCCCTCCTTACCCGTCGTCATGTCCACCTGATACCAGTTCAACCCGTTCGAAGCGTAGGCGAAACGCGCGGCGAGCCTTGCGGCATAATCCTTTGCCTGCCCTACTCCGTTGCGATGGCTTACAGAGGCTTTCTTGGCCTCCAGCACGGCAAGCTTATGGCCCTTGTAGATCAGCACGTAATCGCACGACAGCGACTTGCCTCGCCGGCCTCCCGACATGATCCGACCGGGGCAGATGACTTCGCGCCGCACCTTCGATCCGTCCAATACGCCCCACCCTGCTGCCATCAAGATGGGGTCGATACGGTTGGCGCGGGTGTCAGCCTCGGTTTCGTCAAAACTCATGCGGCGCGCCTGTTCTCAATGACTAACCTGCGCCATTCACTTGGAGATTTCCCACCGTCTCCCATCACAGCCCGATCGATTTGCTCCGGTGACAGGGAGAATTTGGCTGCCAAGGCGTCCATCGCCTCACAAAATGCGTCATAGTGTTCAGGTGAGTTGTGGGGTGACACCACGAAATCAACGGCGCAGGTCACTCCGTCAGGTTTCCAGCGGATCGACTTATCCATCAGAACCACCTCCCGACCACAAAGCACATTGATCGAGCAACCAGCCCATTGGTCCATAATGTAAGCGTGTTTTGAGGGATCATTGCGTGGCAGCAAGAAGTAGATCAGTTTGGTGAAGAAAGCTGGCCCCATCCCCTTCATCTCGTTGCGCGCCTGCAATGTCACAAACGCCTTGTAGGCGGACTTACGATCAAACCCACCCCTTCGTATGTCATCGGCCAAGGCCAGCCAGTGAAGAGAACCTAGCAGCGTCTTCCGATTGGCGAGGCGCATGCCACCCCATGCCAGAATTGCGGCGCTGACGGTGGCGGTAGTCAGTGACTCGTCAGCCACAAGAGCGAAAATCTCGCTGCGCTTGATGTGACCATCTGGCAAAACATCTAGTGTCGCCCCGGGGAACGCTTCAGCAAATGATCGCACCTTTTTTCCCGAACCATCATCTGGGTCTCGGCGAGTTTCCAGGTGGAGGGCAAATTGTTCGAGGAACTTCGTTTCGAAGCTGGTCATGCCCTGAGATCCATCAGATCTTCAAACCGTGCTTCTCTTCAAGATGCTCCAGCACCTTTTCGAGAGCGGCCATAATGTAGAGCTGGTTTGCCCCGAACGCATAGTAACAACGCCCCAGCATTTGCGGATCAAGACCCATCGAGACCGTCTTGTAGGAAAACTTCCGTTTGGTCCCCTCGTCATCCACGATCGTCACGGGATAACGGAAACTCCTTCCCTCACCGTAGAAAACACCTCCCGGACCCCAGTTCTGGATGTTGCTGTTGTAGCATTCGTTTCCGATGATGTACTCCAACTCTTCCAGGAGAGCTGCTCGCTTTTTCGAAATTTTCTTCTTGGCCACTCGAACGTTCCTCGCCCACAGATTGAAACACTAAAAGGCGCGCCACAACCCGTCAACAGAGCCGCTCGTCTCGTCACGACGTTTCTCGGTCGAGATACATCAAAAAGTTAGATTAGGCCTTCAATATCGGACCCTTACGCCTCCTCCGGCAGGCGGAACGATTGCAATGATGGAAGTCTTTCTGGGGAACCATAATCAGATTGACGGTCAAACTCGCCTTTACACGATGAAGCTTTTCCAAGCTTCCATCATGATTGCTCGCCCAACTCATGTAAGCTCGCCCGCAAACGCCTTTCGTAACAGGGACTGGCGAAGATCTGCAAGCTCCCGGAGCTTCCCGGTGTAGATTTCAGCAAGTCTCTCGGTGGCAATCTGCAAGTCATCAAGTTTTCTGCATATCGCGCATTGATCGTCAAACCGGGGCAAAGAGAACTCATACGCAAACAGATGATCCCGATTCACTTTGGGCATACCCGCACGATCGGACCCAGCTATTGCATACCTGGTAAAATCGTTGCCTGATAGCAGGTGGTACAGGTAGTCTCGGAGGAGAACATCAAATTTAGGCGCCAGAGGGTATACATCAGCGCTACACAGCCCCCCGAAATCGGGCCGAGCGACCTTACGCAGATAAGGTCGTATCTTACTGTAAAGCACCATATTTTCGTCAAATGGGTGCTTACCCGATATCAACTGCTCTTCACGCGCTGTCTTTACGTCAATCAATTGATCGGAGCCTGTCACCATGTTTCCGGCGCCAACATGTGGCAGATCCGCATACGCGTCCTTCCGTGGGTCAACCAGCTTTGCCGTTATCTCAGCAACATCGGAAAATCTCACTGTACGCGAACCGACATTTCCAATGCGTAGCGCTTCGTTTCGCACCATCTCGAACAACTCCCGCGCATTCTGCAGATTGGCTTCAGCATTGACGCGGGCGCGGTCCAGCCCCTCAAAGGCTTCATCCAGAATGGCAACAATCCGCTGTTGTTCTTCGAGTGGCGGGAGGGGAATAGGTTGTTGTTTAACTTGCCCATCTGTAACCGCCGGGTAACTGGCTCCCGTTTGAAGTATTTCCATTGAAGATTGGAACGCGTCAGAAAAGAGATAATGAAACAAGTATCGCGGGTTCAAATCTGGCAAAGCCCTAAGCACGATATAGCCAGTGCTACAGATTTGTTGATCCAGATATTCGGGGACGACGGCTATGCGTTTCAATGTTGGTCTGATAGTCGCAAAAATTACATCGTTTGCTCGTATTCTCCGCCTTGCCCTGCTTGGCGCGTCAGCCCCCATGAGCTTTGATGTTTGGACGATTTTGAAGGTGTCATTGGACACGCTGGAAACGTCGACGTACGAAAACAGTTCACCAGGCGCTTTCGTTGGGTCGACGGTTTCCCCTTTAGAAATTAGATCGCCTATCGTCCTTACTGACCACCCCCTCTTCACAGCAGCCCCCGGATGTTTTCCAGAATGTCCGCCGTTTCTGCATCGCGAACCAACATATCGGCTATAATGTTTTCCGGGCTGCGCAAGGCTTCTCTTTCCGGTGCATTGGGGTTTTTCACCGAGAGGTCAAAGGTCGCCTCGTCCAGAGCAGAACGTGTCACCGTCCAGCTTTTTGGCCCATCGGCAAAGCTCTTTTGCAGCTTTACAAACTCCTTCAGATCGTCGTCGCTCAGCGGACTGGTCTTGCCCATGCTGCGTCCCGGATCGAGCTGATAGAACCAGGTTTGCCGGGTCGCCTCGCCCTTCTCGAAGAATAGGACGACAGTTTTAACTCCGGCGCCTTGGAACGTGCCTAGCGGGCAATCCAGCACCGTGTGCAGATTGCAAGCCTCCAGCAGCTCCTTCCGCAGCGCAACGCTCGCATTATCGGTGTTCGACAGGAATGTGTTCTTGATGACGACGGCGCCGCGCCCGCCAGCCTTTAGCTTGCGAATGAAGTGCTGCAGGAAGAGATAGGCCGTCTCGCCTGTGCGGATCGGGAAATTCTGCTGAACCTCGCGGCGCTCACCGCCTCCAAAGGGCGGATTGGCGAGAATGACGTCATGACGGTCCTTCTCCTGGATATCCATCGCGTTTTCATTCAGCGTGTTGGAATGAATCAGGTTGGGCGCCTCGATCCCATGCAGGATCATGTTCATGATGCCGATGATATAGGCGAGGCCCTTCTTTTCCTGCCCGTAGAAGGTTTTTGTCTGCAGCGTCTCGTAGTCTGTCCCCGATAGCTCATGGCGACGCAGATAGTCGTACGCCTCGCAGAGGAAGCCGGCGGAGCCGACTGCGCCATCATAGATGGTTTCGCCGATCTTGGGCTTCACCACCTCGATCATCGCGCGGATCAAGGGACGCGGCGTGTAGTACTCGCCACCATTGCGCCCGGCATTGCCCATCCGCCGGATACGGGTTTCATAGAGCTGCGAAAGCTCGTGACGCTGCGCCTGCGTGTTGAAGGACAGGCCGTCCACCGTTTCCAGCACGTCGCGGAGTATATAACCGGAACGGAACTTGTTGCGCAGTTCGGTGAAGATCTCGCCGATCTTGTATTGCAGGGTTTGCGGCCCGGTCGCGGATTGGCGGAACTTGCCGAGATAGGGGAATAGCTCATTGTTGACGAAGGCGATCAGGTCGTCACCCGTCAGCGCCGCATTGTGGTCCAGCTCGCCATTCTTCTTCGGTGCCGCCCACTGATCCCAGCGATAGGCGCCAGTGATGATGGGGCTGTAGTCTTCCCCGTCCAGCTCCGCCCGGTCGCGCCGTTCGTTCTCCAGGTCATGCAGGTATTTGAGGAACAGCACCCAGGATGTCTGTTCGACATAATCCAGCTCATTGGCCACGCCCTCTTCGGCGCGGAGGTCTTTTTCGATCTGATTGAATGCGTTGTCGTACATGAACTGCCGATCACAGGGGCCTGAACAGGCCTATTCTAGAATGGGTAAATGCCGGAGCTGAAAACGGAATCGCGCCGACGGTAGCGCGACTTTAGATTTGCGCATGCCGAGAGGCAAACCCTATCGGAGGTGGTGCAATGTGGAGTGCAGCGTCAAAGCTCGTGTGGATCAATCGTCGTTAGCTGTGACTGCATGATCGCCCGCAATTCTTGCACTGTGAGCGGAATGGCTCTTCGATGGATCATGGCGTGGCAGTTGGCACAAACCGGGATCAGATCCGTGGCTGGATCGACTTGATAGGCACCGCCGCATTCGTGGATCGGCTTGATGTGGTGAACATGGATATAGCCTTGCCCCAGAGGCCCATACGTCTTGCCAAAATCGACACGGCAAGCTTGGCAATGAGCACCGAAGTGCTCGATACACTTCCTTCGCGCATCGGGATTTCGCTCATAGCCGTTCACCACGACCTTGAAGGACTCGCCTTCCCAGAATTCCTCGTCGACGGCTTCCGGGATCGTCTCAAAGTCGTCGTCAGCGTGGGATGCATACCACCCGTCAGGCAGCACGATCAGGCGAGCATCTGTCAGCTCAGGCGTGATGTACGTTATCTGGGACGCGGATAGCTCACCTTCATCCGGATTGCGAGCTGCCCCAACCATCGGAAATGTCTTGAGGCCATAGCCTTCTTGTTCGATCAAACGGATATGTTCAATCGCCTGCCCATACCCATTGTTCTTTCGACCCTTGGGGCTGGTCTCCCAATGCTTATGAAGGATTAGGCCAACCTTCTCTGCATGACCATCCTGCCAAATGCCGAAAATCACAAAGCGCTTCTCGTGATTGACGAAGGACCAGCTCCAATTCCAGTTTGAACATGTGGCCCCGTGCTGTTCGATGAATTCTCTTCGGCTAACCATAGGATTCCCTTCATTCAACCCCGGCAACCAATACTAGAAGAAGCTCGTTCCGCACAACGGGTCTGGTCGTGCTGATCCAGTGCGGAACTCTCAGAGGTGGAATGCTTGGCTGCGACACTGGCTGAGAAAGAGGACGACACTTGCGCATGTTGTTCCGTTCTCTACGGATGGTGAACCATTATGAGTGGAACAACCTGCGCAAAGCCCAGCTAGATCGCGACATAACTAGAATCAACATGCGGATCAGGCTTGCCCCGCTTCTCCCAAGTGCGCCGACATATGCCGAAGAATTCCCACGGCTTGGCAGCGGAAAGGGACGAGGCGAGATATTCGGCGCGGGACTTCTTCCCATCCTCGCGGCGCTTCTGTCGCTTGCGCTCACAATCACGCAGGCGACGAAGCTTCTTCTGGATTTGTCCGCGCTGGCGCTTGGTCACATCGCAGGCCCCGATCGTGCGTATGCGAAGCCGCTTCCGCTCCTCATAGGTCAAACGCAGCATGTGAGCGAGTGCGTCCGCAGCCAATGGGGCATAGTTCACTTTGGTGCGCTCGTAGGCAACCTCTTCGAGTTGCACTTGGGATGCCCAAGGATACCACCTTCGACCCCAATTCAAGGCATGTTCTATGAAGTCATCTCGGTACTCGACGAAAAGCAGATTGCAGATGCATTCGAGATAGATGAAGGCATCGTCCGTCTCCGGCACCGCATCTCCGTGCCGATCTTTGATAAGCGTTTCAATCTCACGCATGCGCCCGAGAAAGTGACGCCAAGGCCCCTTGCGGGTTCTGCTCACGAGCATTTTGTAGCCAATTAGGCAATTGTCTAATTTCAACTCGATCACCTGCCGTGTGGCGACCACGCATCCCGGGAACTCCGTCACTTGGGCATTGAACTGAACTGCCTGCTTACCTTCGGACACACTTCTTGGTATGATGCCCATGCCGTCATCCTTTCGATTCTCTGGGAGGATTCAATGGCTTGCGTCGGCAAGCAATCGGTCTGTTTGGCGACCGTCCGATTGCTTGCCGGCGTTTCGTTCAGGCGGAGCCTTTGCAGCCATATTCCGATGTTGATTGGAAGCTTTGCGCCTCAATCCAGGCTTCGAGATCCGAAGGCCTGTAAGCCACCCGCCGTCCAAGCTTGATGGACCGGGGCGATACTCCCGACAGCCGCATCTTGGCGAGTGTCGAGGGGGAGATATTCAGAATGCTTGCGGCCTGTTCGGCGCTGATCAGATGATCCATAGAGATTCCTTTTTCGAGGTCTCGCCTGGGAGGGCTTTAACGACCTGACTCTATAGGAACTCAGAGGAAAAATCATCTCACTCCGTCATGCGAACACGCTTTTCCCCAAGCAGAAACGCATTTCTTGGAGAAAATCGACATGCACAATTCTTTATGTTGCTTTGCACCTAAGCATTGATGACGCGAAGCTTTGGCAAAATATCGATCCTGCTTCCGATCAGACTTGCCGCATGCTTCATCGGATCATCTGCAAGATGCGCGTACCGTGCCGTTGTCTGGGGCTGGGAGTGGCCAAGCAGCTTCCCAATCATCGGAAGGGACATGCCGCTTGCAACCGCGATCGACGCGAACGAGTGACGCAAGTCGTGAATACGCAAATCCGGGAAGCCGGCCCGCTTTCGAATGGTGCTCCAAGGTTTCTGCAGGTTGACGAGCGACGAGCCCTTCTTTTGACCGCAAATGATATACGGATTGCCTTCCAGGCGCGGGATCGAATCCAGCACCTGCAAGGCCGGTGCACTGAGATAGATCGTCTTGGCACCCGTCTTTGAATCCGGCAAGCGGATGCACCCAGCACCAGAATCGAGCCAATCCCACTGCGCCGACAAGATCTCATTCAAACGGGCACCCGTCAGGATCAACAGTCGCACGGCAGCGATGACATAGGGGCTCGCAGAACCCTCCGCCTCTACCTCGCTCAGAACCTCACCGAGCTGCGCGATTTCAGCTGGAGAGAGGAAACGCTCCCGCTTGCGCTCCCTGTAGAGTTCGACATGCAGCGCCGGATTGGTCAGGTCCGGTCTAAACCCGTTTCTTTCGCACCAATTGAAAAACTTGCGGAGAACAGCTAGCAAACGGTTCGCTTGGTATGGCGTGGCTGAGAGGCTGTTGTGCAACTGAGCGACGTTCGCCCGCGACACCTCCGTGATTGGCATGCGACGAAGGCGGGCCGGGACAAGCTTGGTAATGAGGCGCCTGTATTCGGCGGAGGAACGGCCCTTCAGCTTCGACTCCGCATGCTCCTTCAAAAACTGATCCAACAGATCGCCTGTGAGGGATGCCTCCCGCTTAGCAATGCGCTTCGCCATGGGATCTTCACCCCGCGCCACGCTTCGCAGTGCTGCCTGCGCAAGCGAACGGGCTTGATCAGGTGTGATCGGGCCGAATGCCCCCAGCGTCATGCGCCGGGACTGGCGACCAACCCGGTACTGCAGAATGAACACCTTCTTGCCGGCTGGCGTCACTTTCAAACCGTAGCCAGTGAGTTCGTCATCCCAGAGGAAAGCATCCTTAGCGGATGGTGCTGCTGCCTCGACAAGACGCTTGGTGATTTTGGGCATTGAATACCTGCTTACTAGCTCGATCCAGTAAGCATATAGTAAGCGAACGTGGCGGAATCCGCAAGAATCTCGGTGAACCTCGCGGCTCTTTTATCTTTGTTTTCCATCATATCTGTCGACATTACAGATGGCACCCGCTATCTCCGTGAAAGCCGGACGATCAAACTTTTAATCAGTAGGTCCAGGGTTCGAATCCCTGCGCTCTCACCACTCCTCGAAAATCTATGGCGACGCGATTACGCCCACTATCCGCTAGACCACCTTACCCACGTCTCAAGGCCATCGGAATACTACCAAGCCTTGCATCCCGTCGTCTGTGACACGGCGGCTAGACTGGCTCGATGTAAAATGTCGGTGCCGGATAGAGTGCCGGTCTCTGGTCGCGCAGGACGCGCGCGGTGCGATGCGGCCGTGTGCCGGGCCCCGTGTCGAGATAGTGTTGGGTTACCAGCGGGCGGAAGCCGTCGGCCCTGATCCAGTAATGGATATGCGGTGGTCGAGGCCAGTATTCCGCCGGAAATACCGAAAGAACATCAAATCTGCCCTGAGAATCAGCGATCACGGTGCCGCGCAGATCGATCTGGTCATCGCGAAAATCGCTATAGTCCCCGCTTTCTTGCGGGTGATAGCGACCTCGACCATCCGTCTGCCATAGTTCTAGCCTTGCGCCAGCAACCGGCACATCCGGGTCCGCCGCGTTCATCACCTGGCCTGCGATCCGCATCACCTCCCCCGGCTTGCCAAAGCGGTTCAGATTGCGAACTACGGGGGTGTTGCTGATGTAATAGGGGCCCTCCATGTCGTCGGAGGTCGGGATCATGGCCTCCTGTGCTTTGGCCCAGGAGACCGACAGGCCAAGGCTGGCCGGCACCATGGCGGCAAATTTCAGAAACCTGCGGCGGGCGGGGGCCTTCCTCTGGTCGGTCATGGTTTGTCTCCTGTCGTTGAGGCGGCCGGCAACCACCGGCTCGAAAAGGCAGTGGGCCGAGGGCCGCAGCCCCCGCCACCAGGCTCATTTCATCGGTTCGAACATAGGCAGGCCGGAGGCGGTTTCCAGCACCTCGTCCTGGCCGACATCCCAATGTTCTGCGATTTTGCCATTCTCGACGCGGTAGATGTCCACGACGATCAGCGGCGTTGGTCCCCAGCCGGTATAGCGACCATGGATGGCCACCAGATCGCCTTCGGCGATCACCATGCCGATTTCATAGGTCATGTTGGCCGGCATGTCCTTCAGCGCCTCCTTCAGCACCGCGCTGGTCGAGGCAAGACCCGGGTTACGCTGCATGTAGCTGTCGGCCCAATAGCGGTCGATCGCGGTCAGATCCTTCTTGGAAAATAGCTCCGTGACAGCCTTCACGACAAAATCCTTGTTGGATTCTTGCGCCATGGCGGTTCCAGCAAGGGATGAAAAGGTGAGCGCGAGCGCAAGCGCGCCGGTTCTGAGAAGGGACATGGAAGATTCCTATTTTTAAGGTTTCACGAGCGAGATCAAGCCGGCACCGAACCGATTGGGAAGCGCAAGACAGAGCGTCACAACAAGTAAGTATCCGTTCGATACCAACGTCCTATTTGTAATGTTGCAATTGATAAAGGAGGCACTTTTTGGTAACCGTGCCAAATCTGATCAGGAACCCGTGAGGACGTCGTGATTATAGAAGACTCGTCAGAGACCCCCGGCATTTCGCTTGACCCGGCGACCTGTCCCGTCCGCCATGTGCTGGACGGCGTCAGCGACAAGTGGTCCATCTTGGTCATGGCGGCGCTGCATCTTTCGGCGCGCCGTTTCTCGGAATTGCGTCGCGACATCCCCGACCTATCGCAAAAGGTGCTGACGCAGACGCTGCGAAAGCTGGAACGAGACGGGCTGATTGAACGCATCGTCACTCCAACGGCCCCGCCGCGGGTGGATTATCTGCTGCGCCCTTTGGGTCAGAGCCTGTTCGCTCGATTTTCCCCTCTCGCCACCTGGGCGATTGAGCATCGAGCCGAGATAGACGCCGCCCGGTCTATGTATGATGCACGGAAATAGCCGGTCAGGCCGACCATATGCTCAGCCTCCAGCACTCATCTGAGAGCAGTTGCCGCACCTCCCACCAACCTTACCAATGTTTCACTGTCCTTTCCGCCGCGAAGGTCTATCTGCATCAATAGGGAACCCGTCGCCACTTGACCCCGATCAAGGGCGACGGCCCGAGCTTGGGCCATGGTCCCGGCAAAGTGAGAATGCAGTGTGACGGAGCAGACGTGAGCGAAGACGTAACACCGGAGAACTCGGCCGAAGCCGAGGAACTGAAAGCGATCCTGGCCAATGCCGCGCGGCCAAAGCGGCGCTGGGGTCTGCGCGTTTTTGTCATCCTCGCCCTCGCTGGTCTCGGCTACGGCGCCTATCTCTGGTCGGCCGGTGGCACGACGGTGAGCTATACGACGTCGGAGCTGAAACCTGGCAATCTGACGGTAATCGTCACCGCCACCGGGTCGGTCGAGCCCACCGTTCAGGTCGACGTTTCCTCGGAACAATCAGGCACCGTGCGGGAGGTACTGGTCGACTACAACAGCGAGGTGAAAAAGGGCGACGTCCTGGCGCGCCTCGATACAGACAAGCTGAATGCCGATCTGAAGGCCAAGGAAGCTGCGCTTGCCTCTGCCCGTGCCTCCGTTTCCAAGGCTGAGGCCGACGAGCAGTCCGCCAAGGCCAAGCTCGACCGGCTGACCACGCTGGTCTCCAGCCGAGTCTCCACCCAGCAGGATCTCGACACCGCCGAATACACCTTCCAGGCCGCATCTGCCGCGCGCCAGAGCGCAGACGCCGATGTCATCTCGGCACAAGCTGCTCTCGAACAGGCGAATCTGTCGCTCTCCAAGGCGACCATCGCGTCGCCGATCGACGGCATAGTTCTCTCGCGCAATGTTGATCCCGGCGCCACAGTGGCAGCCTCGCTGGAGGCGCCGACACTCTTCACCATCGCGGGCGATCTCCGGGAAATGGAGCTGCAGGTCTCTATCGACGAGGCCGATGTCGGGCAGGTCGCCGTGGGTCAGACCGCCACCTTCACTGTCGATGCCTTTCCCGATCAGCGTTTCCCGGCCGAGATCACCTCGATCCGCTATGCGTCCGAAACGGTGAACGATGTCGTGACCTATAAGGGCATCCTGTCCGTCGCCAATGACGAGCTTCTGCTGCGCCAGGGCATGACGGCGACCGCCGACATCGTCGTCCAGTCGGTCGAAGACGGCCTGCTCATTCCCAATGCCGCCTTGCGTTACTCGCCCCCCGCCACGCAGACCGAGACCGCCGAAGGCGGCAGCGGCGTCTTCAGCCTGTTTCGCCCACCACGCATGGCACCCGCCAGCGCGCCTGAGCCGACGGGCAGCGAACGCACCATCTGGCTGTTGCGTGAGGGTCAGCCGGTCGCCGTCAACATCGAGATCGGTTCCTCCGACGGGCAGAATACGGTGATCGTCAAGGGCGACGTGAAGGAAGGCGACCGGGTGATCACGGATCAGACGGTTCGCAACGGTTGAGGCACAGGATGGCAGTGGCTCCACTCATCGAATTTCGCCAGATCTCCCGCATCTATGGCCGCGGCGAAGCAACCATCCGCGCGCTGGACAGGGTCGACCTGACAATCGCACGGCATGAATTCGTCGCGATCATGGGCCCTTCCGGCTCGGGCAAATCGACCGCCATGAACATCCTCGGCTGCCTCGATGTGCCGACCTCCGGCCAGTACCTCTTTCAGGGCATCGACACGACGGGCTTCGACCGAGCGCAGTACACGTTGCTGCGCCGTCACATGCTGGGCTTTGTCTTCCAGGGTTTCAACCTGCTCGCCCGCACCTCGGCCGTCGAGAATGTCGAACTGCCTCTGGTCTATCGTGGCATGGATGCCCGTGAACGGCGAACCCGCGCCTTGACCGCGCTGTCGCAAGTCGGTCTGGCCGGCCGTGAGAACCACACGACCCAGGAACTGTCCGGCGGCCAGCAGCAACGTGTGGCCATTGCCCGGGCGATCGTCACCAGCCCATCCGTGCTCCTGGCCGACGAGCCGACCGGCAATCTCGACACGAAGACCAGCCGCGAGATCATGGAACTGATCACCGGCCTCAACCGTGACCACGGAATAACCGTCATCATGGTCACCCACGAAGACGATATTGCAGCCTATGCCAAGCGCACGCTGCGTTTCGTCGATGGCCATATCCAGTCCGACACCCATGCTGGAGCGGAGGTCGCCGATGTTCTTTGAGACCCTGAAGCTCGCACTCCGCGCCATCCGCCGCAATCTGTTGCGCTCCTTCCTCACTGTGCTCGGCGTCGTCATCGGCGTCGCCGCCGTCATCGCGATGGTGACGATCGGCAACGGCACCACGGCTCAGGTCACGGCGGAAATCTCCAAGCTTGGCACCAACCTGCTCTTCGTCCGCCCCGGCCAATTCGGCCCCGGTCGCGCGGCAACCGATGCCAAGAAGTTCACCATCCGGGACCTCGACGCGATCCGCGAGCAGATCCCGGGCCTGCGCGCCGTGGCCGCCATCAACCAGTCCAGCCAGACGGTGGTTTTCAGCGGCCAGAGCCGGCAGACCACGATCATCGGCTCGGGTAACGATTATCTCGTGGCCCAGAACTGGGAACTCGCCTCCGGCCGTAGTTTCCTGCCATCCGAAGAGCGCGGCGGACAGGCCGTCTGCATCATCGGTGAGACGGTGCGCTCCAGGCTGTTCGGCTCGACCCCGGCCGTCGACCAGACCATCCGCGTCGGCAATGTCGCCTGCCAGGTGATCGGCCTTCTCGACAAGAAGGGGCAAAGCGGCATGGGCAGCGACCAGGATGATGTCGTGATGATGCCGCTCAAGGTCTTCCAGCGCCGCATCGGCGGCTCGACGGATATCTCCAGCATCATGCTCTCGGCCGAAGACGGCGTATCCACGGCAAAGGTGCAGGCCGATGTCGAACGCCTGCTGCGCGAGCGCCGCAAGATTATTGCTGGTCGCGACGATGATTTCACCGTCAACGACATGACCCAGATGGCAGCGACGCTCACCGGCACCACGACGCTGATGACGGGCCTGCTCGGTGCGGTCGCCGCCGTCTCGCTGCTCGTCGGCGGCATCGGCATCATGAACATCATGCTGGTGTCCGTCACCGAGCGAACGCCCGAGATCGGCATCAGGCTGGCGATTGGCGCAGTCGAGCGCCAGGTGCTGATGCAGTTCCTCGTCGAAGCGGTCACGCTGTCCGTCTTCGGCGGCGTGGTTGGCATCGCACTCGGCCTTGGCATTGCTTATACCGCCGTAACGCTGATGTCGGTCCCCTTTGTCGCGAGCCCCTCGATCATCCTGCTCGCCTTCGCTTTTTCGGCCGCCATCGGCATGGTCTTCGGCTATTTCCCCGCCCGCCGCGCCGCGCAGATGAACCCGATCGACGCGCTCCGCCACGAATGACGGCCGGTCCCGGAACTGCGCGACCAGCTTGGGGCAAACTTGGCATGCTGTAGCTTGACCTAATGGATGCGCGGCCCGGCTATGCGTTCATGAGTATTTTGACCAGCAGAGGGAGTAAGCCCATGTCCGCCTTTCCGGACCGCGACACCGTCGCCGCCAAGATCGCCTCTATGCAGGAGCCCGACCAGGCCTTCCTGAAGCTCATCTTCGAAAACCCGGCCCAGGACGATGCCTTGCTTGAAGGTCTCTACGTCTATCTCGAGATCGCCTCGGAATCCCGGTTTCTGAATTCGTTGAAGCTCGAGCGCAATGGCGAGTGGATCGGCGCGAATGCCCCGGCTCGCCTGCAGATCCGCCTGATGGAGGCCGCCCGTTCCAGCCAGCACCCGGCATTTGCCGCCTTCCGCACCGGTCTCAATCGTTCCGGAGGCCTCGAGCGCGCCTATCCCAAGGCCGCCGTCTGACCCCAGTCTCACTGCGGGATCGGCATGCTGACCGAGAGGATCGGCCCCATGGGGAACAGCCGGTCCATCCGCTTTTCTTCGGCGATGAACACGCTTGAAATCGTGCCGTCGAGGTAGAGTGCGTTTGCGCAACCGAGCCTGTCGCGAAACAGGCGGGCGAAATCGTAAAACCGTACCGGTACCCGCGACACCACCATGTGCACCTGCCCCTCGGCATCGACGCCGATGCCGTTGCGGATCTTGAAACTGTCGCTATCGGCCAGAAACCGCGGATGCAGTCTGCCATCGATGACCAGCATCGGGCCGGACTGCGTGCCGAAGTCGGGTGTCAGTCCGCTGGCGACGAAGGCCTTGGTCTCCATCACCGATGCCTCGCCGTCCTTCATCAGAAAAACACCGTTCGGCAGCAGGTGAAAATTCCCCCATCCACCGCCCGTAATGGCGGGTTTAAGCACCTTGCCATATTCGGCGAAGTAACCGACCGGCGACAGATCGTCGTGATACATGCCGGCATTCATCGCAAATGTCAGCACGCGCCGCTCTGCCCAAAGCTGGCGCCTTAGGCTCGCAAACCCGCCATAGACCTGCCCCTCGGGTGAGGCCAGATGCAGCCTTATCTCGTCGCGTGCAGGATCGAACCGGCAGGCAAGATAGCGGGCATCCCCGTCGATGAGGTCCTCGCAAGCCGCTAGCGCCAGCGACGGCAGGAACAAACATGCAATAAGCACGATCGATTTCAGACAGTAACGCACGCGGGACCCTCGGTGGAGAGAACCTCATGGCGGTGATTCCGGGCTTTGTGAAGGCTTTCTGATTGCATTACATCTTGGACAACCAAAAATTACAGTATTCATAAATGCAATCTTTTCTAGGCAACTATTCCACTTAGAACACATGCACCGAACTTATAGATCGAGGTGATCATGAGCTGCATAGAAGGCCAACGTCTCCGCCTGCGCGCCGCGACCGCAGATGATGCTGAAGCCCGCTTTTCGTTGGGGCACAGCCCGGACATTGTTCGAATGTTCGGGGTAAGCCAAGCAGATCGTAGAGCTATGACCCGGGAAGCGGCAAAAGCCTGGGCTATCGGCCAGTCGAATGACCCTTACGCCTGGATTATTGAAGTCGGTGGACGGTTAATCGGCGAAATCAAACTCCACACTATAAACACTGTTGATCGCCGGGCCTCCATGGCGATCGCGATCTATGACCGCCAGTTGCTCGGCAAGGGCTTTGGAAGCGAGGCAATCCGCCTGCTTTTGCACCATGCCTTCACGCAACTGAACCTTCACCGGATTGCAGTGCGTGTTCTTGCCTATAATGAGCGAGCCATAAAGGCCTACCAGAAGTGTGGATTTGTGGTTGAAGGACGAGAGCGAGAGACCGCGTTCGTCGACGGCGTCTGGCATGACGACCTGATGATGGGCATCCTTTCCAAGGAATATCATCGGTAGTGCCAGGACATTTCGCCGAAGCAAAAACGAAAATAGACTTCTAGTCGTCTTGCCACCCGACCGGTGCTGTTTGAAAGCGCGCCGGCCGATACCGGGCCTCGTTCTCGCCATCATCCCGTCAGCGTCAGAGCCTGCATGTGAAACTTGAGCTGGGCGTCCGGGTAGCGGTGCCCATCACCGACAGCACAGGCATTGCGGGCGAGACAACCCGACGCCATGCAACCACCCTGCCCTTCAGGGCTCGCCAGATGCGCGCGGCATGCCGCCACATCGAACCCGTCCAGCGAGATGGCGCCGACAGGGCATGTCGACAGGCAAGGTTTGTCGCGACAGGTCTCGCAGGGCTGCGGCCCGGTCACAGGCCGTTCCTCCTGTGCTTCGTCCCAGTTGCGAAACAGAAGCGCCCCGCGATAGCTGTGCCAGAGACCGAACTGCGGATGGATCAGGATCCCGAGCGGCGATGCTTTCAGTCCCTCGGCCCGCATCGCCCAGCGCTGGAAGGGTTGGTAAGGCGGATCTGACGGATAGCACGCTTCCGCCTCGATCTCGCCTGCGACCTGATCGATCACCAGCTTTGACCATCGGTCGAGCGGATCGGCGCCACCATGGTCGGCTTGCGCCATCCGCCAGCGCTCGAAATGCGGCCACATTGCACCACCCATGACCCCGATCAGGAGAGCGGCCTTTGCCGGCGCGCCGTCGGCAAGCATCGGCACCTCGTCTTGCCCTCCGAAGTGAACAAGTCCGCGCGGCGCAAGTCCATGCGCAGCGAACCGCGCCTCGAGACTGTGCACAACGAATGAAGGGCCGCTCATCGCGGCCCCTCGATCTTGTAATGGGGTCGCCAGACCTCCTCTTGGATCATGTCGGCAACCTGGTTGGCTCCGCCTTGCTCCCTGGCAACGGGACCCTTTCAAGTGAAGGCGTCAGGCATCGAATTCTTGCGGCTTGCGATGAAAGCAAGCAGCGCCTCGTCGATATCAGGATCGAGCGCCGGCGCCTCGTAAGCGTCGAGCCAGGAGCGGCAGAGCACATTGGCGCGATCCTCGATCCGCTTGCGACCTTCGATTTCCCACTGCTCGAAAGAGTTGTTGTCGGCGAGCGCCGAGCGGTAGAAGGCCGTCTGGAAATTCGCCTGCGTATGGGCGCAGCCCAGATAGTGCGCACCCGGACCCACTTCGCGGATGGCATCCATCGCCTGACCGTCTTCGGTCAGATCGACGCCCTGTGCCATCTTCTGCATCATGCCGAGCTGGTCCTGGTCGATCATGAACTTCTCGTAGCAGGCAGCAAGACCACCCTCGAGCCAGCCGGCCGCGTGCAGGACGAAATTGGCACCGGCAAGCAACGTCATGTTGAGCGTATTGGCGCTCTCATGGGCTGCCTGCGCATCCGGAACCTTCGACGCACAGAGCGAGCCGCCCGTACGGAAGGGCAGACCCATGCGCCGCGCGAGCTGGGCAGCTCCATAGGACACCAGTGCCGGCTCCGGCGTACCGAAGGTCGGCGCACCCGACTGCATCGAGATCGAAGCGGCAAACGTCCCGAACAGCACCGGCGCACCCGGACGGATGAGCTGGGTGAACGAGGCACCAGCCAGAACTTCCGCCAGGATCTGCGTCAGCGTGCCCGCAACCGTGACCGGGCTCATTGCGCCGGACAGAATGAAGGGCGAGATGACCGAGGCCTGACCGTGACGGGCATAGACCTTGGCCGCGCCGAGCATGGTCTCGTCGAAGACCATCGGCGAGTTGGCGTTGATCAGGTTCAGCATGACGCAATTGTTTTCGACGAACTCGTCACCGAAGACGAGCTTGGCCATCGCCACCGAATCTTCCGCCCGTTCCGGTGCCGTGACCGAGCCCATGAACGGCTTGTCGGAATATTTGATGTGGCTGTAGACCATGTCGAGGTGACGCTTGTTCACCGGAATGTCGACCGGTTCGCAAACCGTGCCGCCCGACGAATGCATCGATGGCGCCATATAGGCCAGCTTCACGAAGTTGCGGAAATCCTCGAGCGTCGCATAACGGCGAACGCCTTCGAGATCGCGCACGAAAGGCGAGCCATAGACCGGCGCAAACACCGTGGCATTGCCGCCGATCTGCACGCTGCGCTCGGGATTGCGCGCATGCCAGGTGAATTCCGACGGGGCCGTCTTCAAGAGTTCGCGGCACAAACCCTTCGGGAAATGCACGCGTTCGCCCTTCACGTCGGCGCCAGCCTGTCTCCACAGCTCCAACGCTTCTGCGTCTTCACGGAATTCGATGCCGATCTCTTCGAGAACGGTGTCGGCATTGCGCTCGATCAGCTCCAGGCCTTCCTCGTCGAGGACCTCGTAGGTTTTGATCTTGCGGGTGATATAGGGCATCGACGGACCGGCACCGCCGCCGCTGCGCGATGCCCTGCGGGCCGCAGCCCCTCGTCCTTCGCCGCGTTGGCGGCGGCCTGCTCCCGGTTCTGCCGTGATGTCGTCCATGTCTGCTTCCTCGCTCGAGCGCTCGTCCGCGCTGCTTCTCTCCTCCATTATGCTATTCCAATCCGCATGTGAAACCATCCTTTATGCGCCAACCGCTTGCGTCTCACAGACATCGCCTTTTGGGCATACTAGTCCCGGACCGTCGCTTTTCAGGGTTGCCACGTCGTAATCGAAAAGAGTTTTTCACGAACTTGAGGTTTAACTTTCGATCGGGCAGTCTCATGCCCGGCGCGACCGGAATCGCGTTTGAAAAGAAGCGGGAAGCACCACCATGGCCGAAGACGACATCATTCTTTCCGAACTCTCCGATGAAGAGCTCGTGCAGCAGATGCATGACGACCTCTATGACGGCCTCAAGGAAGAGATCGAGGAAGCGACACGTATTCTGCTCGACCGTGGCTGGGCACCCTACGACATCCTCACCCAGGCACTCGTCGAAGGCATGCGCATCGTCGGCATCGACTTCCGCGACGGCATTCTCTTCGTGCCGGAAGTTCTCCTGTCCGCCAACGCCATGAAATCAGGCATGACGATCCTGCGCCCGCTGCTCGCTGCAACCGGCGCACCGAAGCAGGGCAAGATGGTCATCGGCACCGTCAAGGGCGACATCCATGACATCGGCAAGAACTTGGTCGGCATGATGATGGAAGGCGCCGGCTTCGACGTCATCGACCTCGGCATCAACAACCCGGTCGAAAACTATCTGGAAGCCCTGGAACGCGAAAAGCCGGATATCCTCGGCATGTCGGCACTTTTGACCACGACCATGCCCTACATGAAGGTCGTGATCGACACGATGAAGGAAAAGGGCATTCGCGACGATTATGTCGTGCTCGTCGGCGGCGCGCCGCTCAACGAGGAGTTCGGCAAGGCTGTCGGTGCCGACGCCTATTGCCGCGATGCCGCTGTCGCCGTTGAAACGGCCAAGGAATTCATTTCCCGCAAGCACAACAGTATGGGTGCTCGCGCCTGAGGTTGAGAAACAGAGAAGCCGGCCTTAGAGGCCGGCTTCTGCGTAAACGTCGTCCTGAGGGGCATTCGCCATGGATTGCCATGCGACATGCCCTCCGGCGTACAGGATGGCCGCCATCATGTAGATGGCACTGGCCTTTGCAATCGTCGTGAGCGTCATGCTCCCTCTCCTGTTACAGCGCCGCTCAGGGCCTTGCCTCGCCTCGGTGGTTAGCGCGAAGCCGCAGCGTCGACGTTGCGGCCCGCAGACTGCGTCGCGTCGACGGTGTTGGCGGCATCCTGGCCAACGCCACGGATCGTATTGCCGCAGGACGACAGTGCGAAGACGGTGAGAACGAGGACTGCGCCGGCTGTCAGTTTTTTCGCCATCATGTTGATGTACCTTCTGTATGGGTGACGAGTGGAATGCGATGGAACAACGCGCCAAATCAAAAAAGGTTCACGTGATTGCGTGCGGAGCGATTGCCCGCGAGATTCTGGCCGTCAAAGCCCTGAATGGCCTTGAGCATCTGACGTTGGAATGTCTGCCCGCCATCTGGCATGTCTGGCCGGAGAAGATCGCACCGGCGCTGCGCGAAAAGATCGCTGAAGCCCGCTCTGCCGGCCATGACAACATCTTCATTGGTTATGCCGAATGCGGCACTCAAGGCGAAGTTGACAGAATCTGTCGCGAGGAAGGCATCGAGCGCCTGTCTGGGCCTCACTGTTATGCCTTCTTCACCGGCACCGAGAAGTTTCTCGCTGAATGCGAGACCGAATTTACCGCATTCTACCTGACCGACCTGATTACCCGCCAGTTCGAGGCCTTCGTCATCGAACCCCTGAAGCTCGACCGGCACCCCGAACTGCGCGACATGGTCTTCGGCAATTACACGAAGATCGTCTACCTCGCCCAGACCGAGGACGCCGAACTGCAAGCCAAGGCGAAATGGGCGGCAGACTATCTGAAGCTGGACTACGAATACCGCTTCACAGGCTACGGCGATCTGCAGCCTGAACTGGTTGCGGCAGCACTCGGCGAGGCCCCGGCCGCCTGATCATCTCAAATTTGGGTGACCCCTGCGTTAGCGCACCGAATTCGCAACGCTGCGACCGGCATCCTGCGTCGCGTCGACCGCATTGCCGAGATCATTGCCAATCCCGCGGATGGTGTTGCCGCAAGAGGAAAGGCCGAACATGATGGCGATGATGAGGGCGCCGACACCTGCAAAGCGCTGAGAAAAAACAGTCATCCTGATTCCCCGTCTGATCGATATCCGACGTCTTAGGTGCCCAGCACATGCGGAAAAATCAAGGCAGCGGCTTACGTCGATGATCAGATAACTCGACCTTTCGCTCTTCACTCTCCCTTCACCATTTGCAAAAGCGTGACCGTGTCACCGATCCGCTTTAATTTCCCTGTAATCTCCCCTTGCGACACTGCCAGTCAGGTCAACAAAGAACCAAGAGAAAACGAATGACCGACAGGGCGGAAACATGGGTGGCAGGTCTTGCCACCGCGCGTGAACACAAGCATCCCGAAAACCTCTCAGATCTTCTGGTCCGGTTGGCCCGCACGACGGACCGCAAGGTGACGATCCGCGACATCGCGATCGCGCTGCAGGACCGCTCCTTCGGCGCCTTCCTTCTGGTCTTCGCGCTTCCGAATCTCGTGCCGATGCCACCGGGTGCCACCTTCATCCTGGGGCTACCCTTGATCTTCGTCGCCTGGCAGATGATGGCCTCTCCGGGCGGGCGTGTGTTCTTTCCTCGTGTCGTGAGCGATTACGGCGTCGAGCCGCAGACCTTCGAGGCAATCGTCAAGCGTCTGGTTCCCTGGATGCGCTGGGCCGAAAAGCTGGTAGTCCCACGCTTCTGGCTGTTCGAGAGCCGCTTTGCCGAACGGCTGATCGGCGTGTTCGCGCTGATCCTCGCCATCGTCGTCTTCCTGCCGATCCCGCTCGGAAACTGGCCTCCGGCCTTTGCGCTGGCAGTCCTCGGTTTTGCCCATTCCCAGCGTGACGGTCTCGGTGTCGTCGCCGGCTGTGTGATCGGAGTGCTTTCTCTCGTCGTCGCCGCCTTTGTCGTCTACACCGCCGTGGCCGTTGTCGCGCTCGTCGTATGATGATGGAGAACGCAGCCGAACCGGAACCCCGCCGCGTAGTCGTCATGACCGCCGGCGGGCTCAATCCGATTATTGTCATCCAGCATCTCGCCAAGGCCGGCATGGATGTCCACGTTCTCCTGGAGAACCCGGAGGGAAAGGGTGAGATCACCCGACGTCGCGCACGGAGATTGGGCTGGATTGCAGCGCTCGGCCAGCTTGGCACGATGATCGCCGCCCGCCTTCTGCGCCGCCTTGCGGATCGCCGTGTCGAGGCGCTGCTGGCCGAACATGATCTGGACCGCACACTGCCCGACACTGTCCCGATCCATCCGGTCACCTCGATCAACGCCCCGGAGACGAAAGTCCTCGTCGAGCAGTTGAAGCCCGGCGCCATCCTGCTCGTATCGACCCGCTTGATGTCGGCGCGTCAGCTCGCCGCCATGCCCTGCCCGGTCATCAACCTGCATGCCGGGATCAATCCGAACTATCGCGGCCAGATGGGCGGCTACTGGTCGCTGCGCGAAAACGACCCGCAAAATTTCGGCGCCACCCTGCATCTCGTCGATGCCGGAACGGATACCGGCGGCACGCTCTACGAGGTCCGCACGAAACCCGCATCATCAGACTTCATCTCCACCTATCCCCTTCTGCTGACCCTTGCCGCTCTGGACATCACCCGCCAATCGATCGACGACGCGCTCGACGGCCGCCTCGCCCCCATCAAGCCGCAAGGTCCGTCCGCCCTGCGCTTCCCACCCACTCTCTGGTCGTGGATCTGGTGCGGTCTCACGCGCCGAATCTGGTAAAAACATCAGGACTCATGGCAGCGTCGTTTTTGGCGACAAGCGACGTCGTGAAAAGCGCAGTCCGGCGAATGCCCCCCGTGCATTCTGGCACCAAAGGGAGAGAGTGGCATGGCAGACAAGATCGTCGTTTACTGGCGGGATATTCCGGCCCAGGTGATCGTCAAGCAGGGTCGCAAATCGGCCAAGCGCGAGCTCTCGCTGCGCTTCACCGAGGCGATCGACATGGCCGCGATGCGCACTGGCGCTGCGGAAACCGACGCCTATCTCGCCGACTGGCGCAAGGCCGATCCGGTCCCTGTCGGTGACGACCTCGAAGCCGAGGCCGAAACCGCTGCCGCTGAAATCGAAGCCGCTTACGACAAGGCCCGCCTCGTGGCGCTTGTCCATGCCGGAGGCCGCGACAATGGGTGAACCTGTTCTCGTGGATCCCGGCCCGCCAAAAAAGGGCAATGCCGCTCCCGCAGCCAAGGCCAAGACCGGTGCATTCACGCCGGCAGGCGTTTCGCCCAACCGCCGCGCCCGCCGCTCCTATACGATCCGCCTCTGGGCCGTGCGCAATTCCCGTTTCCTCGAATGGTTCTACCGCAACTTCGCCAATGCCTTCCTCTTCCTCCATCCGGTCTGGAAGAAGCTCGGTTACAACAGGGTCGAAACGCCGATCACCTTCGTCGAGCGCAATGTGAAGGGTCTGCTGTTCGACTGTCGCATGTGCGGCCAGTGCGTGCTGTCTTCGACCGGCATGTCCTGCCCGATGAACTGTCCCAAACAGCTGCGCAACGGCCCCTGCGGCGGTGTACGCGCCAATGGCAATTGCGAGGTCGAGCCCGACATGCCCTGCGTCTGGGTTCAGGCCTGGAACGGCTCGCGCAACATGGTGGCCGGCGACGCGATCCTGAAAGTGCAGAAGCCGGTCAACCAGTCGCTGCGCGAGACATCCTCCTGGCTGCGCGTCACGGCGGAAGCCGCCGCCGAGCGCGAAAAGAACACGGCAAAGGAAGCCTGAGCATGGCCCATATCGATGAAAATCCGCTTGGGGTCCACCTGCCGCTCGATCCCCTGCCCGGCCATTCCTCGCTCGGCCGACTGGAGCGCGTCCTGCGCCGCGGCGAATTCGCCGTCACCGCCGAACTCAACCCGCCTGATAGTGCCGACCCGGAAGACGTCTATGAGCGCGCCAAGGTTTTCGACGGCTGGGTCGACGGCATCAACGCGGTCGATGCCTCCGGCGCCAATTGCCACATGTCCTCGGTCGGCATCTGCGCGCTTCTGACCCGCATGGGTTACGCCCCGATCATGCAGATCGCCTGCCGCGACAAGAACCGCATCGCCATTCAAGGCGACGTGCTTGGCGCTGCCGCCATGGGCGTCGCCAACATCATGTGTCTGACGGGCGACGGCGTGCAGGCCGGCGACCAGCCTGGCGCCAAGCCGGTCTTCGACCTCGACTGCATGTCGTTGCTCGAAACCGTCCGCACTATGCGCGACGAATCGAAGTTCCTGTCCGGCCGCAAACTGACCAGTCCGCCCAAGGTCTTCCTCGGCGCCGCGATCAACCCCTTTGCCCCGCCTTATGACTTCCGCCCCTATCGCCTCGGCAAGAAGATCGAGGCCGGCGCCCAGTTCGTCCAGAGCCAGTATTGCTTCGACGTGCCGATGTTCCGCGACTACATGGCGAAGGTCCGCGACCTCGGATTCCACGAGAAATGCTACATCCTCGTCGGCGTCGGTCCGCTCGCCTCGGCCAAGACGGCCAAGTGGATCCGCTCCAACGTCCCGGGCATCCACATTCCGGACCATGTGATCGCCCGCCTCGAAGGCGCACAGGACCAGAAGAAGGAAGGAAAGCAGCTCTGCATCGACATCATCAACGAGGTGAAGGAGATCGAGGGCGTCTCCGGCGTGCATGTCATGGCCTATCGCCAGGAGGAATATGTCGCCGAAATCGTCCATGAGTCGGGCATCCTGAAGGGCCGCCGCCCGTGGAAGCGCGAGCACGGCCGCGCCGACGACATCGCTGCCCAGCGTATGCGCGAAATCGGCGCCGATCCGGTCCAGGACCAGCAGACGCTCGCAGGCCTTGCCGCCAATACCCAGCCCCATTGATTTTCCCCGGCTCTTGCCGGCACACCCCATTCCCGCCGTGCGAGAGCCGGCACCGACCGGAGGACTGAAATGACCCGCACCATCGTCGCATCCGCCACCAAGGAAATCATCATCGGTTTCGACCAGCCCTTCTGCGTCATCGGCGAGCGCATCAACCCGACGGGTCGCAAGAAGCTTGCTGCCGAAATGCAGGCCGGCAATTTCGACACGGTCATCAAGGATGCGCTGGAACAGGTCGCAGCCGGCGCCACCATGCTCGACGTCAATGCCGGCGTCACCTCCGTCAATCCGAACGAGACTGAGCCCGGCCTTCTGGTCAAGACCATGGAAATCGTCCAGGGCCTCGTCGACGTGCCGCTCGCGATCGATAGCTCCGTCACCGCCGCCATCGAGGCAGCCCTGAAGGTCGCCAAGGGGCGTCCGCTGGTCAATTCGGTCACCGGCGAGGAGGAAAAGCTCGAAGCCATCCTGCCGCTCTGCGCCAAGTACAATGTCCCGGTCGTTGCCATCTCCAACGACGAAACCGGCATCTCCCAGGATCCGGACGTCCGCTTTGCCGTCGCCAAGAAGATCGTCGAGCGCGCCATGGATTACGGCATCAAGCCGCATGACATCGTTGTCGACCCGCTGGTCATGCCGATTGGCGCCATCGGTTCGGCCGGCCTGCAGGTCTTTGCGCTGGTCCGCCGTCTGCGCGAAGAGCTGAAGGTCAACACCACCTGCGGCCTCTCCAACATCTCCTTCGGCCTGCCGCATCGTCACGGCATCAATGCCGGCTTCATCCCCATGGTCATTGGTGCCGGCATGACCTCTGCCATCATGAACCCCTGCCGCCCGCAGGAAATGGAAGCCGTCCGCGCCGCCAACGTGCTCAATGGCACCGACGAGAACTGCTACAACTGGATCAAGACCTACCGCGACTACAAGCCCGCCGAAGGCGGCGCCCACGCAGCCCCGGCCGCTTCCCCCGCCTCAGCCTCGACCGGCGGCGGCCGCCGCGGCGGCCGTGCCGCGCGTGTGGGCGGTGGCGCACCGACGGAGTGATCGAAGCACCACTCTCCCCCATGTGGGGGAGATGTCACGCAGTGACAGAGGGGGGTAAAACCTCCGCACAACAGATGAGGGAGACGTCCCTCGAAACCGAAAGACCAGAATGACCGACGCAACCGATCCCCTCGTCCTCTTCATGCCCTCCGGCAAGCGTGGCCGTTTCCCCATCGGCACCACAGTGCTCGAAGCCGCGCGCACGCTTGGCGTCTACGTGGAGAGCGTTTGCGGCGGTCGCGCCACCTGCGGGCGTTGCCAGATCGAGGTCCAGGAAGGCCAGTTCGCCAAGCACGGCATCACCTCGTCGAACGACCATATCTCGCCGGTCGGTCCGAAGGAAAAGCGCTACGCCGAGGTCCGCACCATCCCGGAAGGCCGCCGCCTCTCCTGCTCGGCCACCATCCAGGGCGATCTCGTCGTCGACGTGCCGCCGGATACGGTCGTCAATGCCCAGGTCATCCGCAAGGCCGCGACCGACCGCACCTTCCCGCGCAATCCGGCCATCCAGCTATGTTATGTCGAGGTTGACGAACCCGACATGCATAAGCCGCTTGGCGATCTTGACCGCCTGAACCTGATGCTGGAAAAGGACTGGGGTTTCAACGACATCCTCGTCGCTCAACATCTCCTGCCGGATGTCCAGAAGACCTTGCGCAAGGGCAATTGGGGCGTCACCGCCGCTATCCACCGCGACCTCGACACCTCGCGCCCCAACATGATCGCGCTCTGGCCGGGGCTGCACAACGAGGCCTATGGCATCGCCTGCGACATCGGCTCGACGACGATCGCCATGCATCTCGTCTCGCTTCTGTCAGGCCGCGTCATCGCCTCCTCCGGCACGTCGAACCCGCAGATCCGCTTCGGCGAGGATCTGATGAGCCGCGTCTCCTATGTGATGATGAACCCGGATGGCCGCGAGGCCATGACCAAGGCCGTCCGCCAGGCGATCAACGATCTGACCGTCAAGGTCTGCGCGGAAGCCGGCGTCGATCCGAATGATATCCTCGACGCCGTCTTCGTCGCCAATCCGATCATGCACCACCTGTTCCTCGGCATCGACCCGACCGAACTCGGCCAGGCGCCCTTCGCGCTTGCCGTCTCCGGCGCCGTGCACACCTGGTCGCGCGAGATCGATCTCGCCATCAATCATGGGGCCCGCGTCTATTGCCTCCCCTGCATCGCCGGCCATGTCGGCGCGGATGCAGCCGGCGCCACGCTTTCGGAAGGCCCGCACCGCCAGGACAAGATGATGCTGATGGTCGATGTCGGCACCAATGCCGAGATCGTGCTTGGTAACCGTGAGCGCACCGTTGCCGCCTCCTCCCCCACGGGCCCCGCCTTCGAAGGTGCCGAAATCTCCTGCGGCCAGCGCGCCGCCCCCGGCGCCATCGAGCGCGTCCGCATCGACCCGGAAACACTGGAACCCCGCTTCAAGGTCATCGGTGTCGAGCAGTGGTCCGATGAAGAGGGTTTTGCCGAGGCCGCGGAAAAGACCGGCATCACCGGCATCTGCGGCTCGGCGATCATCGAAGTCGTCGCCGAAATGTATCTCTCCGGCGTCATCTCCACCGACGGCGTCGTCGACGGCGGCATGGCCGCGAAAAGCCATAGAATTCTCGAAAACGGCCGCACCTTCTCTTACCTGCTGCATGACGGCGCCCAGAAGATCACCGTCACCCAGAACGACGTGCGCGCCATCCAGCTCGCCAAGGCCGCCCTTTATGCCGGCATCAAGCTCCTGATGGAAAAGCTCGAAGTCGAGACCGTCGACACCATCCGCTTCGCCGGCGCCTTCGGCTCCTTCATCGATCCGAAATACGCGATGGTCTTGGGCCTCATCCCCGATTGCGAGCTCGAAGAGGTCAAAGCCGTCGGCAACGCCGCCGGCACAGGCGCCCTGATGGCCCTCCTCAACCGCGACTACCGCCGCGAAATCGAGGAAACCGTCACCCGCATCGAAAAGATCGAAACAGCCCTCGAGCCGCATTTCCAGCAACTCTTCATCGACGCCATGGCCCTGCCGAACAAGGTCGATCCCTTCCCGAAGCTTTCGGCAGCCGTGACGCTGCCGGAGCGCAAGGTGCTGGCGGACGGCGATGGCGAGGGTGGTGGCCGGAGACGGCGGCGGTCGAGGGAGTAGTAGGGTGGGGCGTGTTCAGGTTCTACTGCGTCAGAGTGCAAGTAGACTGCAGCAGCGTAACTGATTGCCTGGGACTAACGACGGTGGGGTCGCCATCCTCGCGGCATTACTGGTGTGAACGCTACATCATCCGGCCCCATCCCCTGTTTGAGCCGGGCATAGAACAGAGCCTCGCTTACTCCGTTTGATGCCGCAACCGGCCACGCTAATCGTCCATCATTAAGGAACGTCGATAGCTTCAGAGACGGTCGCTGAGGCGGTGATCTTCGCTGCCGAGTGGGCGCTGGATGGGTTGCCGCCTTCTGGCCGGACCACCGCATGCTAAGCCGGAGGTAGAAGACCTCAAGCGTCACGCCGTTGGCTTCAGCCACCGGCCACGCTAATCTTCCGTCATCCATAGTAATCCGAAAGTGAGGTAGCCTAGGATCATCAAAAGCTTCCACCACTGCTCTCCTCACAGAACCACGAGTCTTTAGTATTAGCCTCAATAAATCTCGCGTCTTTGTATGTCTAGCTGGCGCACCGATACAGGCAGAGACTTTACACCTAGCCAGCGCTGCGTTGTTTCCTGTGGGGAATGGCCAACTCAGGTTTCAGAGACTTATTCTTTCTGCTACTTTTGGTTTAGGTGCGAGCTGAGGAACGCGTTCGATGGATGACGTGCATTTTTCGGTCAATACACGACTAACAAGACTTCTGGGTGAAACCTATAGATCAAGCGAAACTGCCCTAAAGGAACTAGTCGATAACGCATGGGACGCCGACGCTAAAAACGTGTGGGTCACATTGCCGGCGCCCATGTCGCCTGATCCGATTATCGTGCGCGACAACGGTTCAGGAATGACATCTCTGGAAATGAGAAACGAATACCTGAACATCGCCAGCGATAAGCGCGCACGGACGGGCGAGCGGACCCCTTTCCTGAAGCGGAAGGTCAAGGGTCGTAAAGGTATCGGCAAGTTCGCGGGCTTGTCATTGGCAAGCCGCATGGATGTTTCAGCGGTTGCGCGAGGATTAAAATGCACCCTGACGATAGACAAGCTCGTCCTTTCCGAGAACGAGAATGACCTTGAAGCTGTACCTCTACCATTCAATGAGGAAGATGCAGGCGAAGCTGATACGGGTACGACAATCACGCTATCCGGTCTTGATAGTCGCTTGAATTTCCCCACTCCAGATCGTTTTCGAGAAGTCCTCGTCCACGAATACGGCCGAGAGGATGCCTTCAAGGTATACGTAAATGATGTGCTGCTATCGGTAGATGATGTTCCAGGCGTTTCGAGGGAAGTCGAGCAGACCCTCACGGAGAGCGGCCCAGTTCGCCTAAAGTTTACGATTGCAGACGGCAAGAAGGCACCAAAATCACCGGGTATAGTGTTGAAGGTAGATGGGAAGGTCGTCGGCAAACCAATGATGTTCGGCTTAGATGATGATGAGGAAATTCCCTTTAACTTGTCGAAAAGAGTTTACGGAGAGGTGGAACTCCAGGGTAACGACCATTTCGTAACCGCAGATTGGGGCGGTGTAATCGAGAACAGCAAAGCATTCCAAGAAATCCAAACTTACGTCAAATCGATCGTCAAAGAAGGGCTTAAGGAGAGCCACTCTCGCGATATGAGCCTTCAGCTAGCTCGATTGAAAAGGCAGTTAGACGCGAGGCTGAAAGACCTACCAGAACACCGCAGACGCTTTGCTGAAGAAGCCCTCCATCGGATCCTGCAACGATTCTATCGGGAAAGCGAAGACCGCATTGCGACAATCGCAGATGTCGCGCTCGACGCCATGGAGCATGATGCCTATTGGGCGGTACTTGAGCGGATCAATGCAACAGACAGGACAGATGTAAGTTCTTTCGCTGCGGCGCTTGAAGATTTTGGATTGGTCGAGCTCTCGGGTATCGCTGCTCAAGCGACCAGACGGATGAGATTTTTGGACTACCTTGAGGAGCTTATCGAGAACGAAGCGACCCTCGAAAAAGACGTTCATAAGGCCTTCGAGACGAATTTGTGGCTTCTCGGTCGCCAGTACGCTCTGATGTCCTCGAACAGCACACTGAAACGGGTCATCTCAAGCTACAGTGATAAGACATTTACCGGTGAGCGAGCCTCGAAACGGCCTGATCTTCTGTTGTCGCAGGATCTAGCTGACAGTTACCTGCTGATCGAATTCAAACGCCCGAACCATTCAATTTCTCGGGAAGACATTGCGCAGGCCGAGCAATATCGCGATGACTTGTCACGGACGATCACCTCATCCAGCCCGTTGCGAATACTAATGATCGGTAAGGGCTCTGCAGCCTCCATGGACAAGAGATATGGGACTGACATGACGACCGTGAGTTCCTACGCAAGCGTACTTTCATCCGCTCGCACAGAACTAGAATGGCTGATTTCATCTCTAAGCCGTTAGTCTCCTAATACCATCGGCAGGGACTGTAGATCGACGTGCCGACGCAGTCCGGTTGTGTTGGCATCGCGACAGCCACACTTATGATCTGTTGCCCAAAGGATGCCATCCCGCTTATATCCAAAGCCGCCCCTTCCCCCTCACCCCAAAATCCCAGCCGCATCCTCCACCATCTTCGCCAGCGCCTCGGGCTTTGCCCCACGCACCGGGCTGAAATACTTCACCTTCAAATCCCTAAAGCCACAGAAGCCCAGGATCTGCCGGCGCAGCACCTTCACCCAGCCATTGCCGTAAAACCATTTGAGAAAGAAGGTCGGCGTGTCCGAGGTGATGACGACGCGGGCCTTGCGCCCAGCGAGCAGCGGCTTCGGGAATGCCTTGCCCTCGATGTATTGAAAGCCGAAACCGGGCATCAGGACACGGTCCAGCAGGCCCTTGAGCTTAGCCGGCGCCGATCCCCACCAGAGTGGATGCACGATCACCAGCCGGTCGCACCAGGTCAGGCTGTCGGCAAAGGCCTTGATATCCGGTTCCCATTCCATGCGCGCGCGATAGCCTCGGCGAAGATTGGCGTCGAAATCGAGATCCTCAAGATGCACCAGCCGAACCGTCTGGCCACGCCGCCGCGCCTCGTCGGCGATTTTTTCCGCCATGGCGCCGCACAGGGCATCCCTGGCCGGATTGCCGTTCAGGACCAGAACTCTCGAGGGCTGAGCATCGCGCGACAGAAAGGACATGAGGAACACTCGCGTTTTTGACCGTGGTCATTTTATGGAGATGAAATTGACCGTGGTCAACATATATTTGGCGTAGGCTCGACCAAAAGGATTCGCGCATGAAGCTTCGCCAGACCCGCAGCCGTCAGACCAGGGACCATATTCTGGCCGCCGCGCGAGACCTGTTTTCCCGTCAGGGTTACGAGCAGACCAGCATCGACCAGATCGCCAATGCCGCCAAAGTCGCGAAATCCAGCGTCTTTGCCCATTTCGGCGACAAGACCAATCTCCTGGCGGCCCTCGGCCTGACCGAGATCGAGCAACTGGCCGAAGCCGGTCGCAAGGGCGTCGGCATCGATCCAGAAGCAATGCTCGACATCCAGCTGGTCGGCCTGCTCAGCCCCTGGCTCACCTATTTCTGCCGCGAGCCGGCCTTTGCCGAGCTCTATCTCAGCCAGGCGGCTATCGTCACCGGCCCCTATACCGAGACCTTCATGCGCCTCTGCTTCGAGGTGGAAGACCAGGTTGCTGCCCTCTTCACCCGCGTCTATCCTTCTCTCACCTCAGGCGAAGCACGCCTTTACGCCCGGGGTGCCCAGGCGCTGTTCCATGAGGTGATCGTCTTCGAAATGTCGGAAGGGCTAAAGCAGTCGCGGCCAAACCCTGCGCCGCCGCAGCAGCTGTTAGCTCAGATGCTGACGATCTGGGTCGACGGCGTCGCGCATCGGCGAGCCCTGAAGGCCTGACACGAAACGCCGGGCCGCCTGCGCCAGCACGTCAGGCGCAAAGCCGGAAAAGCCGATCACCAGTCCGCGCCGTTTCGTCTCGCCATGATAAAGCGGCGACAGCGCCTTGACGCCGAAACCAACTGCCCGCGCCTCAGCTGCCAGCGCCACATCGTCTTCCGCCCCGTCGAGCTCGGCCACCAGATGCAAACCCTGTTCCGGCACGGTCACCGCGAGCCGATCGCAGCGAAGCGCCTCGATGAGCGCATCCCGCGCCGCCTTCACCCGCTTGCGCGCCCGCTTGATATGCGCCGAAAAATGCCCGTCGCGCAGGAATTCCGTCAGCGCATCCTCGGCCAGCGTCGACGGAAAGCGATCAGTTAGCCGGCGAATTGTCAGCACTCGCTCACGTAAATGCCGGGGAACCACGAGATAGCCGAAGCGAAAACCGGGCAGCAGCGTCTTCGAAAATGTGCCTAAATAGATCACCCGCCCCTCGCCATCGATGCCCTGAAGCGCGCTCAAGGGCGGGCCGGCAAAGCGGAACTCGCTGTCGTAATCATCCTCGATGATATAGGCGCCCGTGGCCCGCGCCCAGTCGATCAGGGCAAGCCGTCGCGCCATGGAAAGCGTCACACCCAGCGGATACTGATGCGACGGCGTCACATAGACGGCCTTGGCATCCGGCCGCGCCGCAATCCCTGAGGCCACATCAATCCCTTCGCCATCGACAGGCACCGGCGTCACGGCAATCCCCGTGCCGTCAAACAATTCGCGCGCCGCTGCATAACAGGGGTCCTCGATCCAAACCGGATCGCCGGGTTTCAGAAGTGCCCTGACAGCCAGATCCAGCCCCTGCTGCGTGCCCGCCGTCATGATCACCTGATCCGGTTCGCATACCACCCCGCGCGCCGCCTTGAGGTAAGCCGCAACCTCAACACGGAGCGCATGACTTCCCGCCGGATCGTTGTAGTGGAAATGCCGCGCCGAGGGCTGCGTGAGATGCCGGTTCATCAGCATGCGGAAGATGCGAAGCGTCGTCTCGTCCGCCGTCGAACAACCGAGTGCGCCGGGCAGCGGCGCTGCCACCTCTTGGACCTCGATCACCCGCGGCTCGGGCACGGCCTGCAACAGTGGCACGGCCTCGGCCACATAGGTCCCCGCCCCCACCCGCGCTTCGGCAAATCCGTCGGCCACCAACATCTCATAGGCTGCAACGGCCGCCCCACGCGACACGCCAAACCGTTTGGCGATATCCCGCGTCGTCGGCAGCTTGTCGCCGGGCTTCATCTGGCCACTTTCGATCAGCCCGCGCAGCGAACGATAGAGCGCCAGCCGCCGCGGCCCCTGCGCCGGCAGCATCGGCGTGCTCGCAGACCAGTCGGAATTGGTTCGGATATTTTTGACCATCATGGATCTTCTTTGGACCAATCTATCAGACTATCCCTGCCGCATCAGCCGTCAGGAGGCAAGCATGAACGAGAGACCCGAGCCACAATCCTTCCCCGTTACCCCGCGCAACCGGGCAAAACGCCTGCATGAGCGCGCGGCTTACGACCGCGACGCCGTCTATGCCGTGCTCGATGCGGCCCTGCTCTGTCACGTCGCCTATGTCATCGACGGTCAGCCCTATTGCACGCCGACCATCCACTGGCGCGACGGCGACTGGCTGTTCTGGCACGGCTCCTCCGCCAGCCGCATGCTGAAGAGCCAGAAGGCCGGTATCCCCGTCTGCCTCACCGTCGCCCATCTCGACGGCCTGGTGCTCGCCCGTTCCGGCTTCCACCATTCCGCCAACTACCGCTCCGCCATGTGTTTTGGCACCGCCCACATCATCGACGATCCCCAGGAAAAGGCGGACGCGCTCAAAGCCGTCGTCGACCGCTTCTATCCCGGCCGCTCCGACGTGTTGCGCGAAAACGATCCGCAGGAGGCCAAGGGCACCATGGTCATCGGCATGCGCATCGAGGAGGCCTCGGCAAAGGTCCGCTCAGGCGGCGTCTCCGACGACCCAGCCGATGTCGATGCCCGCGTCTGGGCCGGCGCCATCCCGGTCGAGACACGGCTCGGCCTGCCCGAAATCTGCCCCAAGGTGCCCGACGGCGTCACCTATCCCGAGCATCTCGCCCATTTTCAGGAAGGCCGCCGGCTGGACGAGGTCTTGACGGAGAGCCAGGCGCTCTATGAAAAGCAGGCCTGAACGCGCCTCCCGATGCGGGGCGCGCTGTGAAAGCGAGGCCCCGCATGAAAACCCTTTATGTCGTCACCCATCCGCAATCGGTCCATCATGTCGAGGGTCGTGTTGGCGGCTGGTACGATACCGCTCTGACCGATCTCGGTCGCCGCCAGGCCGAGGCGATCGCCGCCCGCATCACCGAACTCTGCGCCGAAGACACCCCGGCCCTCGTCTCCTCCGACCTCCTGCGCTGCAGCGAGACCGCCGAAATCATCGGCAGACACCTCTCCCTCACGCCCCGCCTGACGCCCGGCCTGCGCGAAATGAGCTACGGTGTCGCGGAAGGAAAGCCACAGGCCTGGCTCGACACGCGCCGCCTGCCGGTGCCCGATGATGGCGGCCTCGACGACACCGGCGGCATCGAGGGGGCCGAAACCCGCCGCCAGACCGGCACCCGCATCTACGGCGCCATGGATGCGCTGATGGCCGATCCGGCCGACACCCTTGTCATCGTCACCCACGGCTTCGCACTGACCTTCGTCATCGCCTGGTGGATCGGCATGCCGATTGACTGCCTCGGCCGGGTCGGCTTCCCCGTCCCCTCAGGCAGCATAACCCATCTCGCGGAAAACACCCAGTGGAAGAGCCGCAGTGTGATCCAGCTCGGCGAGAAAGCCCACCTCGCCGGGATCGCCTGACACCTCACCCCACCTGCGTCCATCCCTCGAGCTTCGCCCGCTGCGCCTCCGAAAACGGATGCGACTTGCGCGTCGTCTGGTCGAAATGCACCACCACCGTCTCGGCCGAGGCACAGAGCTTGGCCGCCTGAAACACCGCCTGTTGCATGGAGACCGACGACCGCCCGACACGCGTTACCCGCGTACCGATCTCGACCTTACCCGGCCACAAAACCTCGGCGATATAGTCAATATCAAGCTTGGCGAGCACGAAGGAAAAGCCGTCCTCGAGCAGCGGATCTTGCGGGTTGTAGATCAGCTCCACACGCCCCGTTTCCATGAAGGTGGCAAAGACGGCATTGTTGACATGCCCCTGCCGGTCCGTGTCGCCGTAGCGCAGCTTGTCGTAAGCCTGGCCCGCAAAATCCTGAAGCCGCAGCTCTTGACCCTTGTCATCCGCCATCTCTCATCAAATCCTATTCGCTATTCGCTATTCGCTATTTCCCTAATTCCAGAAATCGCCAACCACTTACCGATCGCGCCCGCTTACGCCGCCATCCCGATCATCTCGGAAAAGGCATAACGCACGCTGTCCGCCACCGCCTGGATCGTCTCCGACGTCTCCTTGCCGGTGAGCAACCGCACCTCGAAGGACCCCAGCTCCGGCAGCCCGTGCTTGGAACCCAGCGCCGTCATGTCGTCGGTGAGATAGCTGCGCGGAAGCGGCGCCACCGCGAGATCGGCAATCACGGCGGCCCGCTGTGCCATCGTGTGTGCCGAGAGATAGGCGATCCGATACGGCCGCTTGTCCTTGTCGAGCCTGGCCAGCGCATCCGCCCGCCAGCAGCAGCCATCCTCCCAGATCGACACGGGCAGCGGATCGCGGATATGCGCCGTGCCGCATTTGGCTCCTGCCCAGACCAGTTGTTCCTGGTGGATCACCTCGCCCTCATGCACCACCTGGCCCGGCGCGCAATTGACCAGTGTCAGATCCAGCCGCTGTTCGGCAAGCCTGCGCCGAAGCGCACCCGATGTATCGACCGTCAGGTCCACCATGATCAGCGGATAGAGCTCGGCAAAGCGACGCAGGATCGTCGGCATGAAGCGCTCGCCGATATCATCGGGCGCGCCGAGCCTGACCACCCCCTTCATTTCCGGCATGCGAAACCGCCCCACCGCCTCATTCGACAGCGCCAGCATTCGCCGCGCATAAGGAAGCAGCACCTCGCCGCTTTCCGTCAGCGTCACCGAGCGCGCATCGCGCAGGAACAGCGTCACATTCAGCTGCTCCTCCAGCTTCTTGATCTGCATCGAGACGGCCGACGGCGTGCGATAGACCCGGTCGGCGGCGGTGGTGAAACTGCCGGTCTCGGCGATTGCCACGAAGGTCCGGAGAACATCGTTGTCGAGCAGCGGAAGCGGCTGGCGGAGCATGAGAGTCATGAGGATTGACCTTCAACAAAATTGAACTTGAGAACGATACTATTGCGTTTGATTGAATGTCAATCCGGGCGCATCCTTCTCCTCACAGACCGCAAAGAGGAGGATTGCCGCATGACACAGCAAGGTTTCCAGACCGTCCAGCAGAAGCTTGAGACGCTGCTCAGCAACACTCGCCGCCATGCCGTGCGCGAGCAGACCCGCGCGGCGCTCGCCATCCTCGGCCCCGCCCTGCGCGATGATATCGGCCTCACCCGCCATCGCCAATTGATCAGCTTTCAGAATGACAAACATCAGAAACATTCGTTTGATTGATGGAACGAAGCCGATCACAACAGAGCTCTGGCCCAACCAACAAGGCGAAAGACGGGCCACCACCAAGAGGATAACAACCATGACCATGGTTTGCTGCGACACCCCTTTGCCTCGGCCGAGTTCCCGGACGATCCCGCGGCTCAACGCGCGCACTGACAGCGCCGGCCTGACCGCCGCCGCCCGAACGCTCGACGAGCGCGCAAGCCATGCCGCCGATCGCCTCGCGACCATCATCCGGACGCTGTCCCGCGCGCTCGCCGATCACCGCCGCCGGCGTCTGGACGCGGCCGCCCTCGAAGCCCTGCCCTTCGACCTGCGCAAGGACCTCGGCTGGCCTTCTGGCGACACCGCGCCCTGACACTGGTCGATCACATCGGCGGCGGCCTCAAGCCGCTCCGGCACCCCGTTTGCGACGGAGCCGCCCAACCGCGTCGCAAACGGGGCAGTGCCCGTCTCCCCGCCCAAGCCACCCCGGTCCGCGAAATCAAGGTTTTTCAATTACCTGCCGCCGAGCCGCGTCAGGCGCCTGGCTCACGGCGTCGCAGCCTGAAAAAAGTCGGAAAATGTCGTTCTTTAGCAATTGCCGATGCGGGCGCGGCGCGCGATAGGATGACAATGTCGTAAAACGACAATCGCGCCGATCGATTCAGGCGGAGCATGCCTGCAAAACAAGGGAACGGCAGCAAGGACAACTGGGCATCATCATGAGCAAGATACAGCCGCAAACCAAGAAGCGATCCATCGTCTTCTTCCTCGTCCCGCATTTCACCCTTCTGCCCTTTGCCGGCGCCATCGAGACGCTGCGCATCGCCAACCGCATGCTGGGTTATGCGGCCTATGAATGGCGCCTCGCCTCCGTCGATGGCCAGAAGGTCTATTCCTCCTCGGGCATCGGCATCGAGGTGAATTCCTCGCTCGCCGACGAGCGCCGCTTTCTCGGCGGCGAAAACCGCCCGAACATGGCGATCGTCTGTTCCGGCATCTATGTCGAGGAGTTCAACAACAAGTCGGTCAATGCCTGGCTGCGCGAGGCCTATAACCGCAATGTCGCGGTCGGCTCGCTCTGTACCGGCGCCCATGTGCTGGCCCAGGCCGGCCTCCTGAATGGCAAGCGCTGCGCCATCCACTGGGAAAACCTCCCCGGCTTCTCGGAAACCTTCCCCCAGGCCGAAGTCTATGCCGACCTCTACGAAGTCGACGGCAATCTCTACACATGCGCCGGCGGCACCGCCTCGCTCGACATGATGCTGAACCTGATCGGCCAGGATTTCGGCGAAGGCCTCGTCAACCGCGTCTGCGAACAGCACCTGACCGACCGCGTCCGCTCCGCCAACGACCGCCAGCGCTTGCCGCTGCGCGCCCGCCTCGGCGTGCAGAATTCCAAGGTGCTGCAGATCATCGAACTGATGGAAGCCAATCTCGCAGAACCCTTGTCGCTTCTGGAAATCGCCGATGACGCCGGTCTTTCGCGCCGCCAGATCGAGCGCCTCTTCAGACAAGAGATGGGCCGCTCCCCCGCCCGCTACTATCTCGAAATCCGCCTCGACCGCGCCCGCCACCTGCTGGTCCAGTCCTCCATGCCCGTCGTCGAAGTCGCCGTCGCCTGCGGCTTCGTCTCGGCTTCCCACTTCTCCAAATGTTACCGCGAACTCTACAACCGCTCCCCCCAGCAGGAGCGCGCCGAGCGGAAGCTGACGATGTCGAGCAATCGGACGGGGGTGGTGGTGTAAGCCATAGCCCACAACTCGACTTACTTTGCCAACGCACTGAATTAAGGTTGTCCACAACTCACCAGCAAACTCCTCGTTGAAATTTAATTCCGATTTTGCGAGGTTTGTGCCGGAAGCGGGGGATACCAAAGTTGGCAGGATCTAAGACGACGGACGTGAAGCCACGCCACATAAGCGAAATTCAGAACGCCATCGCAAACAAAAATCTAGTTGTCGTGATCGGCACAGGGGCTAGTCAGGCGCTATCGGCCACGCACAAAACCATTTTCTCCTGGCGAGGGTTGATTGATAACGGGATTTCTTATTGCCGAAGCCGGAGTTTGATAAATGACGGTCAGCATGCTGTATGGCAAACACTGGCCCAATCTGACGACCTCGATGACCTCATAAGCGCCGCCGAGTTCATTGGCCGCAAACTCGAAGCCCCAAATGGCGGTATGTATAGCCGATGGCTTGAGGAATGTTTCGGCGATGTCGGGCCATCGGACAATGAATTCGCACGAATACTACGCAACCTGAAGACATTGGGCATACCGATCGTAACACTAAACTACGATACTCTATTGGAGAAGGTCACCGGACTACCTACGATCAAATTTTCCGACACCCGCAAGGTAGCGCAGTGGGCGCGACGGGAAATTGAAGGTATTGTACATCTGCACGGAGTATGGGACTCACCTGAAAGCTGCGTGCTGGGTGTTCGCGATTATCACTCTGCATCTTCTAATGAAGTGAGACAGTTCTTTCAAAGACATTTAAGTACATTTGGAAGACTACTGTTTATCGGATGCGGAGATACATTTTCTGATCCTAATTTCTCTACGTTGATCTCATGGATGCGCGACGAAATTAAAGGTGGACATCCGTTGCACTATGCCATGGTGCGTGAGAGTGAAGCCCGTTCGCGGCAAGCTGACCCCACCTGGCAGGGCTTCGTCGAGCCCATCAGCTACGGAAAAGAATACGAGGACCTACCTGCCTCGCTTCAGTCCATACTCCCTTCGATTGAAGTTTTTGAGCACATCTCGAAGTCACAACCTCCGTCTACAGAATCGCAGATTAGAGACGATAAAACACTTACTGCCTATCGGTCATTCCTAGTGAAGGACTGTGGACAGATGACAATCGAAGGCATCAGGACAGATATTGATACGGCACAGCGAAAATTTGATTTGGAGAAGCTTTTCGTCCCATTAAGCGTAACGCCTGTGCCACCGGAATTCCCCCCATCAGACAAGCGCAGAGAGGAGAAGCTCAAGAAGTGGCATGAAGAGAATGAGGGCCCAGCCCAATTTGGCGAAACATTCAAGACGAACGAGCGAATTGCCCTACTGGCTCTGCCTGGCGGAGGTAAGACGCTGTTGCTGAAGCGGCTTGCTGTTGCCTACTCCAACGTAGATCGGAGAAGTAGTGCTGATGACCTTTTGCCAAATCTGGAACTTTTTCCAGTTCTAATTAGGTGCCGTGAATGGCGGGAGCATATCTCGCGGCCAATTCCATTTATATTAAAGAATATCTCTGCGATTACAGGGCAGGATGGGCTCGACAATCTCTACGAGGCACTGACCCCGCTGTTGAAAGCGGGTAAAGTTGTACTGCTCGTAGATGGACTAGACGAGATACATAACGACGCAGACCGTGCCACATTCGTCGAGAACCTAGAGAAGTTTTTAGAGGAGAATAAAAAGGTCCGATTGGTGGTAACCAGCCGCGAAGCGGGTTTTGCACTTATTGCGCCTACTATAGCACGGTTTTGCTCCAGATGGCGTATCGCGCCGCTCGACGAGGAAGCTATATCGTCGCTATCAGTTCACTGGCACAAACTTATGACCGGCGAGACCCCGGAGGCTCTAGACGAAGCTGAAGAAGTCACAGAAAGATTGATAAGCAATCCTGCATTGAGGCGTTTGGCAGAGAACCCACTTCTATTGACAATGCTTCTTGTTGTGAAGCACGGCGCCGGGAGATTGCCCCCGGATAGGGTCAGCCTCTACAATCGAGCGGTAGAGGTGTTGCTAGACACCTGGAACATTAAGGGGCATGAGGCACTCAATATCAAAGAGGCGCTGCCACAGCTATCATACATAGCCTATGAACTGATGAAGAGAGGCAAACAAACAGCGACCCAATTGGAGTTGATATCCCTGCTTGAGGAAGCTCGGAAAAAGGTTCCAAGAATTAGGATGTACGCAAAAGACAGCCCGGTAGATTTTCTCAAGCGCGTCGAATTGCGATCTAGTTTATTGATGGAATCAGGATACCAGTTGGAAGGAGCTAAGGCTGTTCCGTTCTACCAGTTTCGGCATCTAACATTCCAAGAATACTTAGCGGCAGAAGCATCTGTTGATGGTAACTATAGCAACTACAGCAGTGACGACAGCCTATTGACGCCCTTAGCTGCGCACCTCGAACAGCAGGAGTGGAAAGAGGTCGTGCCCATGGCAACTGTACTTGCTAGAAGACAGGCGGAGTCTGTCATCCTTGAATTGGTATCGAGGGCTGCCCCACACATTGCGAAGCTAAGACGTGGACCCGAGGCCGACTTGAAGCAAGTCAAAGGTGGGCGCTCGATGCCGCACGTCGTGACGCTATTACTTCAATGTCTCGCTGAGGAGACGGAAGCCTCGCCTGCAGCCATGAAAGAAGCACTTCTGGCTTTGGGCGTCTTTGCTAGAGGTTGTCGCGACAACCCAAACTGGGATGCATTGCTTAAAGGTTTGTATTCCGACGAATTCATTAAGACTATATTTGACATCGACCCGCAGGAATGGACACCAGATATCTGGCTCAGAAACACAAGAGCCGTATCATTGGCACTTACAAAAAGTCCGACATATTGGCTCTCCACTGATGGCAAGCTAGAAATTCGCCAGAAACTGGCTGCTGGTAGCGAGGATGAAGTAGAGAGGGCTTTGTTAACCATCGCGGGCGGTTACTGGGGAAGCCTCTTTCATTTGCCACCGGATACGGAGCTGTTGGAACTGGTAACAGCCCACTTGCTCGGCGACATGCCCAAAGCACTGGAACCTGCGGCTTGGGTCCTTGGATTGCTGTATTCAAGCCATGAGCTCGAAGCCCCTGATGTGGCAGTTTTAGATAAACTTCTCGAGCTTATGTTAGCTTCACCTGACGAGAACGAAGTAAACTCTTTTGCGATCAGCAAATGCGCTTCCATTGGGCGAGACGAGTGGCCAGTTCACCTAGATGCCGCCGAACGGGAGGTAGTTCTGTCTAGAATGGACCTTTTAAGTGGCTCACGCTTGGAGCTGGGCTGCTTTGTGGTAGCTTTTCACGCAAAGAACGTCATCGACGATCGGTCACTTTACGGGCGCCTAAAAGCGATGGATCGCTTTACAATTTCCGGCCCTGTGGTCGACATAATTAAAACGCTCGAGAAGTCGCTTCGTATACCAAAATCGAAGCGCATTGAGCTGCCAGACCGAGCACGAAGGACGCGCAGAATACCCCCACCTAGCATGACGTGACGTAGCCCCCCCCTTACCCCACCAAACTCCAGAAGAACCGCGCCGACACAAACAGCAGAAACACCGCAAACCCCATTTCCAGCTGCCGCTTGTTCAGCCGGTGCGCCAGCTGCGCGCCATAGGGCGTGACCAGCATAGCGATCGGGAAGATCACCGCAAAGGCAATCCAGTTGACATAACCGGTGGAAAAGGGCGGCAGGCCCGCCTCGCCCCAGCCGGCATAGATGAAGCCGAAAAAGGCCGGGATCGAGATCAAGACGCCTACACCTGACGACGTCGCCACCGCCTGGTGGATCGGCCGGCCGTAGAGCGTCATGAAGGTGTTGTTGAACACCCCGCCGCCAACCCCCATCAGCCCGGAAAAAAGCCCGATTGCCGATCCGGTGAGAAATCGGAAGGGCTGGCCCGGCAGTTCTGTGCCCAGATGCATCCGGTTGGAGAGGAACAGCATGCGGGCGGCAAGCACCAGGCCCATCACCGCGAAGAACAGGCGAAGACCTTCGCTCGAGACGTAAGCCGCGACCACGGTGGCGAGAAGGGCGCCAAGCGGCACCGCGATCGTCCAGCCTTTGAGGAGGTCCATATCAACAGCCCCGCGTTTGCGATGCGCCTGGAACGAGCGGATCGAAGTCGGCACGATCAGCGCCGTCGAGGTTCCCACAGCCAGATGCATGATCACCTCCTCCGGGATCCCGGCATAGCCGAAGACCTGGTAGAAGACCGGCACCAGCACCGCGCCCCCGCCAATCCCGAAGACGCCGGCAAGCAGCCCCGCCACAGCGCCGGCCGCCGCCAGAAGAGCGACGAAAAACAGGATATCGGCAATCGGCGGCATGGCTACTCCGGAGATAAGACCGCCCGGCCGGGCGGCGAGGAAAGCGGCAGGATCAAGCGCGGGGCCCCGCTCGACGATGTGGTGGAAGGCCAACCAACCCCTGCCCAAGCCTCTAGGCGCTCACCGCCCCGCCCGCAAGCCTGCCAAAGCCCCGGGCGGTACGGCTCGCGCCCCTCCTGCCCCCACAATCGCCCATCGCCCCGGCACCCGGCAGCAAAGACGACCGTACCGCCGGATTAAGCCCTCCCCCTTGGGGGTGGGTTGGGAGGGGCCTTCCGAAAGAATCCAGGCACCATGGTCAGGCAACCACACCCCCGCCCCCGCCGGTGAGGTCCGGGCCAGAACGTCAGCAAGCGCTTACCAGACAAAGATTAGGCATTTAGCAAAATAGGATAGGGGCTGAGGAGCGGCTCAGCGGCAGTTCCGCTTGTCGAGATAGAGCGAACAATCCTTGCCCGCAGGCGCTCGCGCTTTCGAAGCCGCCGCTGTCCGCCGGCTCGAAACGGGGACCGGATCATCAATGCCGGAATTGCCACTATCCACCGAAAGCGGCAGGATCCCGCCCTCCTCCGACATCTCGGCCACCTGCGTTTCCTGCATCACGGGCTGCTGCGCCCCGCTCGGCCCCGTCACGATCTGCGCCGGCTCGTCGAAGCCGATCCCGTCGACCACCGGCTGGCTGGTATTGCCCTCGGCGATCGCCATAGCCCCGCCTTGCGTCACCACATGCGGCTGCACGCCGACCGGGCTCGTCGCATCCGCGTAAGCGACATCGGAAATCCCGGGCTCGGCCCCGATCCCGAGCGCGCCGTCAATATTGACGCCGCCTTCCGGGATCACCATCGCGCTCATCGTCTGGTCCTGGGCGTCAACAGGCGCCTCAGTGCCCGCCGCCATCATCGGCGCGGCCTGCGACGCATCGCTGTCAGCCAGGTTAGGTGTATCGAGATAGTCGAGCCCCTGCGCCCCGCCATTCGCAGCCCCTGCCGGCGGCGCATAGGCGGCCGCCTCCGCTCGTGGGTCGCCGACGCGACCGACAAGCACCCGCCCGTCTTTGCTGCGATCGACCTTGCCGATCAGCTGGTCGCCGGCGCGCGGCCCTCCAACGTCAGCGAAAGGAATCCGGTCGCTGCCGGAACAACCGGCGACGAGAAGGAGCGAAAGGACGGCAACCGTCAGCCGGCTGCCAAGGGACGAAAACGCAACACTCATTTCACCCTCGATATCCCCTTATGGGACAACGAAAGACAGCATAGGCGATCCCGGCTTAATGCGCCATGAACGAAAACCTTGAGGAATCCAGGGCAAAAATTAGGGGCCGGCAGATCGCTCCGCCGGCCCCGGTCTGTCGATTGTCCGTGCGTCAAGCCTGACGCTTACGCCGCCCGGCGATGACCGGCCGCCGCCTGCGCAGCGTTCACCTTGAGGCGCGAGAGCAGCTGGCGCAGGTTGTAGCTCTCTTCCGCCAGCGACTGGCCGGCAGCCGAGGTTTCCTCGACCATCGCCGCATTCTGCTGCGTCATCTGGTCCATGTGGTTGACCGAGGTATTGATCTCGGCCAGGCCCGTGGCCTGTTCCTTCGCCGCGGTCGCGATCGTGTTGACGCTTTCGTTGACGCGGTTGACCAAGGCCTCGATCTCGATCAGTGCCTCGCCGGTCGAGCGCACCAGGCCAACGCCGGTATCGACTTCGGCAGCCGATGCGCTGATCAGCGTCTTGATCTCCTTCGCCGCATTCGCCGAACGCTGCGCCAGTTCCCGCACTTCCTGCGCCACGACCGCAAAGCCGCGACCCGCTTCACCGGCACGCGCCGCCTCGACGCCGGCGTTCAGTGCCAGCAGGTTGGTCTGGAAGGCGATTTCGTCGATGACGGAGATGATCTGGCTGATCTTCTGCGAAGAGCCCTCGATCCGGCCCATGGCATCGACCGCGCTGCGCACGATCTCGCCGGAGCGGTTGGCGCTCGACTTGGTCTCGGCCACCATCTGACGTGCCTCATTGGCGCGTTCAGCCGCCGTGCGAACGGTTGCGGTGATCTCGTCGAGGGCCGCCGCCGTCTCTTCGAGGGCTGCCGCCTGCTGCTCGGTGCGCTTCGACAGGTTGTTGGTCGCCTCGCTGATATTGCCGGCCGAGGACGTTACGATGTCACTCGTCTGGTTGATCGCGGCAATGACGCCGCCCAGTGATTCCACTGCGCGGTTGAAGTCGTCGCGCAGCTTTTCGTATTCCGAACCGATGACGCCGATCTGCACGGTGAGATCACCTTCTGCCAGACGCTCCAGCGCCGAACCCAGCGCATTGATCGCATGGTTCTGCCGCTCGGAAGAGGTGCGCAGATTGAGCTCGTTGCGCTCGCGTTCGCCGTTCAGATTAGCCTGCTGCTGCGCTTCGCGATCGCGCAGCTCGATGCGTTCGCGCACGCTGCCACGCAGAACCTCAAGCGTCTTGGCCATGCCGCCGATCTCATCCCGACGCTCGATGTCACCGATGGAAACGTCGACTCGCTCCTCAGCGATGTCGTTCATTGCGCCCTTCAGGCGGTTGATCGGATGCACGATGCTGCGCACAACGAGATAGGCAAAGAACACCATGCCGATGCCCGCAAGACCAATCACGACACCATAGCGGAGCGCCGTGCCGCGGAAGAGCACTGCGAGGTCATCAGAATAGACGCCCGTGCCGACCACCCAGCCCCATGGCTCGTAGCCGATCACATGAGACAGCTTCTCGACCGGCTCTTCGAAGCCAGGCTTCGGCCAGTAATAGTCGACGAAGCCTTCCTTGCTAGCCTTGACCGTATTGACGAACTCGACGAACAGGAACTTGCCGTTCGGGTCCTTGTTCTGGCTCAGATCCTTGCCGTTCAGTTCCGGCTTGATCGGATGCATGACCATGGCCGGCTGCATATCGATGACGAAGTAGTAGCCGTCAGGATTGTAGCGCATCGCGCCGGTGACTTCCTTGGCACGCGCCTGCGCCTCCTCGCGCGACAGCGTGCCGTCAAGCTCCTGCTTGTGATACGTGTCGAAAATCGAGATCGCCTGATCGTTGATTTGGGCCAGACCCAGACGACGCTCGTGTACCAGCGCGTCATATGATTGAACGAGGCTGTATGTCAGTGTGCCCACGAGTACCGCCAGAGCCAGTGCGACCAGTGCGTATAGCCGCACAGACAGAGACACCGATTTCATGCTTTCCACCCCCAACTTTGATTCGAATGCCAAATTTTGATATTTATCAGTTCTAAACTCCGTAAATGCGGTCTTACAAAATATTACGGGTACTTTTTTGTATGTGAATATTAGTAGTGGCGCACCGGCTGCTCCGCGTACTTCTCTGTGCAGCACACAGAGGAGTCTCGACAGAATGATGATCGGTACAACGCAAACACCCACCGGCGAACTGACCCTGAGGACACTTGCCATGCCGGCAGACGCCAATGCGGCAGGCGATATCTTCGGTGGCTGGGTCATGGCCCAGATGGACCTTGCCTGCGGCATCCGGGCGGCCGAGCGTGCCCGAGGCCGCGTCGTCACGGCTGCCGTCCAGGAGATGGCCTTTGCCATGCCGGTCAAAATCGGCGACACGCTGTGCGTCTATACGGAAATCAGCCGCGTCGGCCGCACATCCATGACGCTCAAGGTCGAGACCTGGGCCCAGCGCTATCTGACCCATGTCATGGAAAAAGTCACCGAAGCGACCTTCGTCATGGTCGCGCTCGATGCTGATGGCAAGCCGACGCCGGTGCCCCAGGCCTGACCGGCCTCAGCCGGCCATGCTGAGGAAGAAAGCTTCGCAGGCGTCATCCGACGGGAAGAACATTTCGATCTTGATATCCGCGAGCGCGATGTCATCCGCCGTGCCGAACTGCGTGATCGTCGAGAACATCGGATAGACCATTCCACCGAAGCGAAAGCGCACCGCCAGAACCGGTGGCAGTTCGCCGCTTACGCCGTGATCGCCCTCTCCCACCTCGCAAGCCAGCGCCTCGGCTGCCCGCTCCAGCATCGCATCGCCGCCGAGATGAGCGCTTTCCAGTCTGAAACGGGCCGCCAGATGCCCGGCAACCTCATGCCAGTTCTCCACCAGTTCTGCGCCCTGTCCGGGCTGCAGCAGGAAGTCGATGAAGCTGTCCCCGGCAGCAAGGCCGAAGCCCGACAACATGGCATGACCGCTCGCATTGGCATCCATCACGGTCCAGCAGCGATCGAAGACAAAGGCCGGATAGGGCATATGCCCGGCAATCATGTGGCTGATCGCCCTGCGGATAGGTGCCATGGTTGCGCTGTCCAGCGGCCGGCGGGCATAGGCCGCGCGGTAGCCTGCCGCATCCAGCATCAGGTTGCGCTCGGCCCGCGGCACCTCCAGCGCCTCGCCGAGCCGCAGAACCATGTGCCGGCTCGGCTTCGCCCGTCCCGTCTCAAGAAAGGCGATGTGCCGCGCGGAGACATCGGCAACCAGCGCCAGCTGCAATTGGCTCATCCGTCGCTTGCCGCGCCAGTTGCGCAACTGGCCACCAAAATCACCCGTCATGACATCCTCCATGCTGCAGCGTTCCGAGCGGCAATTGCAAAAACTTCTGGCAGATGCAGCGCGCCTCGTCACTTACCTGCGGAGTAATTGCGACACGTCCGGCCGGCCGCCATGGTCACGTCATCGCAACCGGAAAGGAAAATTGCCAATGTCCCGTGATTTTGCCGCCACCTGGCTGAAGCTCACCAGTCTCTTCATCGTATTGCTGGGCCTGCTCGTCGCCCTCGGCGCCCACCCGGCCGTTTCGCTGCCGGCAACCCTCCTCGCCGACGCGGTGTTCTGGCCGCTTGACGGCGCCCAGCCCATAGATACCCAGGCCGCCCGCGTACTCGCTGCCATGGGCGGCGGGGTCATGGTCGGCTGGGGCGTCATGATGTGGCTGATCATCGACCGCCTGCTGCCGGCCGATCCAAAGCTTGCCCGTTTATTGATGATCGAGGGGACATTTGCCTGGTATCTCGTCGACAGCACCGGCTCCTTCGCATCCGGCGCGAGCGTCAACGTCCTGCTCAACACTCTCCTCTTGGCTGCCATCGTCCTTCCGGCCTGGCGTATCGGCACGGATCGCGTCGCTACCGCAAGCTAGAGAAACGGTGGCCCCAAACCGGCCAGAAGACGGCGCGACCAGAACTTGGCCGCGCCGCCTTTCATCCGCGAAAGACGAAGGCAGCCCCGGCAGCGATCAGGGCAAAGCCGATCACATGGTTGATGGTCAGGCTTTCCTTGAGCAAGAACACCGTGAAGCCGGAAAAGACGATCAACGTGATGACTTCCTGAATGGTCTTCAACTGCGCGGCCGAATAGACCTCCGCACCAATCCGGTTGGCAGGAACCGCCAGGCAATATTCGAAGAAGGCGATGCCCCAGCTCGCGACGATCGCGATCCAGAGGGCGGACGTCTTGTATTTGAGATGCCCGTACCAGGCGAATGTCATGAAGACGTTCGAGAGGGAAAGAAGCAGGATCGGCCAGAGAGCGGCGGGAGAGAGGCTCGGCATGGAGAACTCGTGAGATGGAGGGGGAGATGCAGGCGACCCATGAGTCGCCTGCACATATCTACATATCAATTGGTCTCGACTATGGGCTGTGCATTCTCGGCCGCCACTGAATTCCCTTGCGTGTAGCGTTTTGCAACCTGCGCGACGAAATCAGGGCTTGGAAGGCCAGAGTGAAAGCGGGCAAATGCGACGCGAACTCACATTTAAGCACCACCAAAAAGTTGCCGATGATTTCTAGTTAAATTGCGGCGAGCCGCGATAACACCCCGTTAAGTCGCTCTTGTTATTGATGTTTTATTGCGATTGGTATGGGTTTTGTTTTATGTGGTTGAACGAGAGCCGAAGCGGCGGAACAGTGCCGGCAGTGCTGCAAGCCCAGGTGGCGGACATCGCCGACGGCTATCGCTCCACACTCGTCTTGAACCTGATCACACTCACCGTCTGCCTGTTCATCCTGCACCTTCAGAACGAGGCAGGCTGGACAAACGTCTCCTGGTATGTCGTGTCGATGATTGTGGTCGCCATCAGGGCCTATACCATGAATGCGCTCAATCGGCGCGGCAAGCTGTTGTCGGCGCCGCAGAGCAGCCTGACCATTCTTTCGCTCGGCGCGCTCGCCTCGGGCATCGTCTGGGCCGCACTGCCCTGGACAATTGACGACTTCGAACCGCTCGGGCGCCATGCCCCACTCTTCTTGATGATGGGCGGCATGGCCGCCGGATCGGTCGTTAAGCAGATCGGCTACACGCCGCTCGCCTTGAACTACTCCATCCCGATTCTGCTCTCCCTGATGGTCAATCTGATCGGCAACTGGCGCTTCAATGACGTGCTGGTCGGCGTCTGCCTCAGCCTGATGATCTTCGTTTTCATCCGCCGCAGCCTCTGGGCGGAGCGTATGTTCGTCAACAGCCAGGTCGCCCGCCATGAGGCGACCGCACTCGCTGATAGTCTGACCCGTGCCAACAGCGACATCCTTCGTCAGAACTCTCGTCTCGAAGCCTTGGCCAACCGTGACACGCTGACCGGCCTCGCCAACCGCATGTTCTTTCACGGACGCCTCGCCGGCGACATCGCCAGGGCCGCCGTTGTCAACGAACAGGTCGCCCTGCTGATCTTCGACGTCGAGCGTTTCCAGTCGATCAACGACACGCTTGGCCATAGCGCCGGCGATGCGCTGCTGCGTGAGATCGCCACCCGCCTTGCATCGCTCGTCGAGGACGGCAGCCTGATCGCCCGTCTTGGCGGCGATGAATTCGCCGTGGTCGTCAGCGGTCCGGATGCTCTGGACCGCGCCCGTACCCATGCGGCCGCCGTGCTCGAAGCCAGCCGCCGGCCGATTCACTGGCACCAGCGCCAGTCCGTCATCGGCCTGAGCGTCGGCCTCGCGGCCTATCCAGATCACGCAGACAATGCCGAAGAACTGCTCGCCTGCGCAGACATGGCACTCTACGACGCCAAGCGCGCCGATCGCCGCCAGCTGCGGGAGTTCGACCCGGACCTGCGCCGCAATGCCGAGCGCAAGCGCATCATCGAGCAGGACCTCGACCGCGCCATACAGAGCGGCGCCATTGGCGCCTGGTTCCAGCCCCAGGTCGACCTGACGACACGCCGCATCACCGGCTTCGAGGCGCTGGTGCGCTGGCAGCATCCGCAGCTCGGCTTCGTGTCACCACCGGAAATCGTCAACGCCGCACGCACGGTGCATCTCTCGGAACAGCTCACGGCAAGTATCGCCCGCGATGCTTGCCTGCTCGCCCGCCGCCTGCCTGATTTCCACCTCGGCGACGTGACGGTGGCACTCAACGTTTCGCCGCGGGAATTTGCGCTCTATTCCGTGCCTTGCATGCTGCAGCGTGTCACTAGCGCCCATGGCGTGGCGCCATCGGCACTCGAGATAGAGATCACCGAGGAGGCCATTCTCGATCCCGCACTGGCCGACGAGCAGTTGAAGCAGCTCGAACAGGACGGTTACAAGCTCGCCGTCGATGATTTCGGCATGGGCCATTCATCCCTCGCCTATCTGATCGGCCTGAAGGTCGACCGCCTCAAGATCGACCGCAGCTTCGTCAAGGACGTCGCCCGCAGCGAGACCAACCAGAAACTGATCTCGGCCATGATCAGCCTCGGCCAGTCCCTCTCCCTCGACATCGTCGTCGAAGGGGTCGAGACGCCCGAAGACGCCGCCATCCTCGCCCGCCTCGGCTGCAGCATCGCCCAGGGCTATCTCTTCGCCCGCCCCATGCCTGCAAACGCCCTCGACACTTGGATCGCCGAGAACCAGCCGACCGCACTCAAGCGCAAGACCCGGTCAAAACATCTGTCGGTGGCGTGATTGAACGATGGTTGCGTCCGCCGACTACGGCTGCATAGTGGCGAAGCGAAATGACTCGGGACGGCCATGGCAAAGGCGATTTTCTACCACAAGGACGGGAGCGGCTATAAGGATGTCCGAGGACAGCTTTATCACTTCCCGAAAATGTACCTCTCCCGAGTGCAGCAGTCTCTGGGTGACTGGATCGTCTATTACGGCCCCCTGACGGGCATGCCGAGCCGCTACTACTCTGGCCTTGCCAGGGTCACGGCGATCGACGACGACAACGAGATTGCGGATCACTATTACGCCAGGTTGGCTGACTATATCGATTTTGACCGTCCACTGGATTACCGCGAAAACGGCGGGTTCGAGCGGCAGTTGGTAAGCCCCGATGGAAGCGTCAATCCCGGGCGCAGCGTCCAGGCAGTCCGCGTGATCAGTGACGGTGAATTTGCTGCCCTGGTGAACAGCGGCCTGTCCGAACCCGATGAGTGGCCGCAAAGGATCGACCAGGCGGGAGACAGTCATCTGCCAGCCGACCCCCTAACCTACTTCGAAGTCGATGAGCCAGCGCAAGCCGGGTATGTCGCAGACGGCTATGAACGGCCGATCCTGCAGCAGACGATCAATCGTCCGTTCCGGGATGCGAAATTCCGCCAGCATATCCGGCAAGTCTATGACAGGACCTGCGCCTTCACGGGCCTTCGCCTGATCAACGGCGGAGGCCGGCCCGAAGTGGAAGCAGCCCATATCGTGCCCGTCGAACGCGGCGGCAACGATTCTGTGCAAAACGGTATCGCCCTCTCAGGCACCGTCCACTGGATGTTCGATCGCGGCCTCCTGTCACTCGCAGACGACTTCACCATCCTGCAGTCCCGCCAGTTGAACGAGGACATCTCCCACCTGCTCGTCAAGGACGGCAAGGCACGCGTCCCGGCCGCCCCGCATCTGCGTCCGCATCCCCATTATCTCGGCTGGCATCGCGACAACGTCTTCAAGCACTGACGCCCTCTCCCTCCTGCCACCACGCTGGCAACAACCTCCTCTTCCTGTTGCGTTTTTGTTCTGATTATCCTGGCCCCGCCCCTTCCCTTTGCCGGCGCGCTTCTCCATATTCCGGCCATGGCCAAGTCTCCCAAATCCTCCGCCCCCTCTGATAGTTTCGAGGAAGCCCCGCAGACCGCATTCGAAGGCGCGCCGCTCGCAGGCTCCGTCTCCGACTGGGTGAAGCAATTGGAGGCGGAAGCCGAGGCGTCCACCGTCGAGAGCCAGCGCGAACTCGCCTCGAAGGCCGGCAAGCACCGCAAGAAGATCGAGATCGAGGCCCGCCGCCATGCCGAGAAGGTGGCGCTGGAAAAGGCCAAATCAACGGCCGCAGGCCGCAAGCCCGAACGGGCGTCCGAGCCCGTGCGAGGCCCCCGCGGAGCGAAGTCGCAAAGCGACGACAGCGTGAGCGCGAAGCAAACAGCCAAGAACACCACCTCGACCAAGACCTCCCGCGGCGTCTCCATCGGCGCCTCCAATGACCCGAAGACCCGTGCCGCCGCCGGCCTCAATCCGATCGCCGGCATGGATGTCAGCCTCGAAGAAGCCGAATCGCTGGCGACCGGCGCCGTCACCGCCACCGTCGAGGCCCTCACCGCCCTGATCGAAAGCGGCAACCCGCTGTTCAAGAACGGCGAACTCTGGATGCCGCACCGCCCGGCCCGCCCGCAAAAGTCCGAAGGCGGCGTGCCGATCCGCATGGCCTCCGACTTCGAGCCCGCCGGCGACCAGCCGACCGCCATCCGCGACCTCGTCGAGGGCCTTGCCAATGACGACCGCACCCAGGTCCTGCTCGGCGTCACCGGCTCGGGTAAGACCTTCACCATGGCCAAGGTGATCGAGGCCACCCAGCGCCCCGCCGTCATCCTCGCGCCGAACAAGACGCTCGCCGCCCAGCTCTATTCCGAGTTCAAGAACTTCTTCCCCGACAACGCGGTGGAATATTTCGTCTCCTATTACGACTACTATCAGCCGGAAGCCTATGTGCCGCGCTCGGATACCTTCATCGAGAAGGAGAGTTCGATCAACGAACAGATCGACCGCATGCGCCACGCCGCCACCCGCGCCATCCTCGAGCGCGACGACTGCATCATCGTCGCCTCCGTCTCCTGCATCTATGGTATCGGCTCGGTCGAAACCTACACCGCCATGACCTTCCAGATGTCGGTCGGCGACCGCATCGACCAGCGCCAGCTCTTGGCCGACCTCGTCGCCCAGCAATACAAGCGCCAGGACATCAACTTCGTCCGCGGCTCCTTCCGGGTCCGTGGCGACACGATCGAACTCTTCCCCGCCCACCTGGAGGATGCCGCCTGGCGCATTACGCTGTTCGGCGACGAGATCGAGAGCATCACCGAATTCGATCCCTTGACCGGCCACAAGACCGGCGAGATGAAGACGGTGAAGATCTACGCCAACAGCCACTATGTCACGCCGAGACCCGCCCTCAACGGCGCCATCAAGTCGATCAAGGAGGAGCTGAAAATGCGCCTCGCCGAGCTGGAAAAGGGCGGCCGCCTGCTGGAGGCCCAGCGCCTCGAACAGCGGACGAAATACGACATCGAAATGCTCGAGGCCACCGGCTCCTGCGCCGGCATCGAGAACTATTCGCGCTACCTCACCGGCCGCAAACCCGGCGAGCCGCCACCGACGCTGTTCGAATACATCCCCGACAACGCCCTGCTCTTCATCGACGAGAGCCACGTCTCCGTCTCCCAGATCGGCGGCATGTATCGAGGCGACTTCCGCCGCAAGGCGACGCTGGCCGAATACGGCTTCCGCCTGCCCTCCTGCATGGACAACCGCCCGCTGCGCTTCGAGGAATGGGACGCCATGCGCCCCCAGACCGTCGCCGTCTCCGCCACGCCCGGCAGCTGGGAAATGGAGGAGGCCGGCGGCGTCTTTGCCGAACAGGTCATCCGCCCGACAGGCCTCATCGACCCGCCGGTCGAAATCCGCCCGGCCAAATCCCAGGTCGACGACGTGCTCGGCGAGATCCGCGAAACCGCGCTGAAGGGCTACCGCACCCTCGTCACCGTGCTCACCAAGCGCATGGCCGAAGACCTCACCGAATACCTGCATGAACAGGGCGTGCGCGTCCGCTACATGCACTCCGACATCGACACGCTGGAGCGCATCGAGATCATCCGCGATCTCCGCCTCGGCGCCTTCGACGTGCTCGTCGGCATCAACCTCTTGCGCGAAGGCCTCGACATCCCGGAATGCGGCTTCGTCGCCATCCTCGATGCGGACAAGGAAGGTTTCCTCCGCTCGGAAACCTCGCTGGTCCAGACCATCGGCCGCGCCGCCCGAAACGTCGACGGCAAGGTCATCCTCTATGCCGACCAGATCACCGGCTCGATGCAGCGCGCCATGGACGAAACGTCCCGCCGCCGCGAAAAGCAGATGGCCTACAACACCGAACACGGCATCACGCCTGAGTCGGTCAAGGCCCGCATCTCCGACATCCTCGACAGCGTCTACGAACGCGACCACGTCCGCGCCGATATCTCCGGCGTCTCCGGCAAGGGCTTCGCCGATGGCGGCCATCTCGTCGGCAACAACCTCCAGGCCCATCTCAACGCGCTGGAAAAAGATATGCGCAACGCCGCCGCCGACCTCGACTTCGAAAAGGCCGCCCGCCTGCGCGACGAAATCAAACGCCTCAAGGCCGTCGAACTCGCCGCCATGGACGACCCGATCGCGAAGCAGGAAGCGAAGAATATCGAAGGCGGCAAGGGCCGCGGCACTCCCCTTCTCCCCGCTGGCGGGGAGAAGGTGCCCGGTAGGGCGGATGAGGGGCAGCCCCACATCTCCACGTCAGGCCGCAACAAATCCGGCGCCCCGGAAGGCAAGGGCAGCTATTTCTCCAAACCCCATATCGACGACATGGGCCCCGGCACCGATGGCGCCGTCCCCATGCCGAAATCCGGCCCGGAAAGCTCCTATTTCCGCAAGAACACCCTCGACGAAATGACCGTCGGCCGCACCGAGAAACCGGTGACCGGCAAGCTACCCGAGAAGCCGGAGGCTCCCCCTTCTCCCCGTTCACGGGGAGAAGGTGCCCGAAGGGCGGATGAGGGGCAACCCGACGACCCCCGCCCCATCATCCGCGCCCGCTCCGGCGCCGGCTCCTACGAGGATCCGGCGGATCAGAAGCGCAAGGGCCGAACGAAGGGCAAGACGGGGCGGCCGGGGCGCTAGGTCATCTCCCCCCTTGCGGGGGAGAATGGAATTTCAGCATCTTAGCGCAGCTAAGTGCTAGAAATTCCAAGAGAGGGGCACAAGCGGAAACCATGCAAGACCTGGCAAACCTGCTCTCTGATATCCTCAGTTACATGACCGCCGGCTCGCGCAGCCGTTCCCGCAGCGTGCGATGGCTGGTGCGGGGTGTGATGGTAGTGTTGATGGTTGGGTTGTTGTGGGGGATGTAGCAACTATGGCCACCGACTGCTAAATATAGCATCGTCGAGGACCTCATTGAGCCCGAAATTTGGCGTTCTTCGCATCTGAACTTTCAGGTAACGTGCAAGGCGCCCACTCTGAATGAGAAAGCCCAACAGCGCCCCATCCACAAGATACTTCGACTGTTAGCAACAAGAAACACCGTTGCTATAATGACACTCTCGGATAAGTTGCTGTTCGAACGGAGGGGTGCTTCATGTCACTTTTTGCAACAGAATTTCCGGTAAAATCGAGCGTGGATAAAGCCGCGTTCCTATCGCAAGTCATAGCATGGCTTCGCGGAAACAATTTCAGTAAAGTGCTTGATGAATTTGACAGCAAAGACCTCGACAAGAGCCACGCTCACATTCGCTCGGCGAACCATGAAGAGCTGATATTTCGTGAGCTAACTGATGACGGAAGCAATAAAGCGATCGGTTTTCGTCATGACATTCCAGACGACAACGGGCGCTTATGGCGCACTGAAGCGGTGCTGAGATTTAGTTTTCCTTCTAACGACCTCAACCTAATCAGTTTCAAAACGCAGTGTCTTGCCAAGTGGCCGACTGCTAGGACTGACGTACCCAAAAAGCCGTTTTTGATTAAGGCAATAATTGGTGACAGTTGGCAGTCGTCGGACAAGAGCTTGCCGGTATCGGACAAGCCGGTATGGCTGAGCGAATCCGAACAAGACGTCCTACGGGCTGCCTCCATATTTCAATCCACGGCAAGCAAGTTCCTTCCTATAGTCTACATATCAGCCAAGAAACCAAATGAGTGGCAGCTAGATAGAGTTGCAATAGAGAAGCTAGCGTATGAACTTGGTGGAGTTGCGCACGTTGTTGTGGAACCTTCTCGAGGGTTCTCATTCAAACTCCGCGATGCTACGGCAGGCAAAAACTCGTATGGTGGGACCATCGCGCTAGTCGCCCCAACTTACGGAACATTGCGTCGCTTCTTTTCTGGCGGAAACGACATAGACCGGTTCGAATTATCGCAATCCGTAAGAGCTGCCGCGACATCAGTCCGCTCCCAGATGCCAGTGTTGGGGTGGGATTGGCTCAATCTCCAAGAGGCTTGCTTAATTGATCAACGAAACAGAGAGCGAACGCGCTTAACAGCGGAAGAAATTGAATATATCTACCAGGAAGAAATACGAACAAAAGATGAGAAGATAAATGATCTTGAAAATCAACTTCTCGAAAGGCCAATAACCACAACCCAAGGCTCGGGCCCGGGAGAAGAGTTTCTCGTAAGCAGAGAATTCATAGAACTGATGTCTCCAGAAATATATCCGAACGAGATTTCAGACAGAATACGCCTCGCCGTACAATCTTGCTTAAAGCACGCTGACAGCGATGGATTAGATAAGAGAAGCAAGAATATAATTGAAGAAATAATCAAAAATTCTTCGTATTCAGACGACGTAAGCGAGCTCTGCAACGACTTAAAACGAGCATCTAGGGACCCCAAAAGAATGACTGCTGAAGTAAGCAGCTTATTACTACGCCATGGGTATATCGAGAAATCGGACAATAAGCATATCCGACTTGAACCTGTAAAAGGCATGGGCGGGCTTGAAAACATCACCCTTTCGAAAACGCCGGGAGATAAACGAGGTCTGGAGAACAGCCGCAAGCAGATCGAAAAAATCCTCGGAATCAACAAATTTTGAAGTCAATTGGCGATTCTCAAGGACTTATCGGCCCAATCTCAGAGGAAGTTGCACCAGTCTGCGTTTCCCACACCGTTAGTCACCGCCCCCTCCGCACGAATCGCGCCCCCCCCCCAAGCCAGGAAGGACGGAAAATCGAAGGCTCAGGCGAGCGCAAGCCGCCTAAACTTCAGATTTTCCTAGAGAGGGGCACGGTTCCGTTGGCACTCACCTCACCGAGCCCCCCCTCGTGCGAAATCTGAGGTTTGACATCCGGATCGGGCCAACTCCTCTCACAGCCTTCGCGCGGTGTCGCGCTCAGGCCTCCGTTCGCTCAATTCGACTCAATGGATCGATTTCTGGCCTTCGGGCACCGCTCCGAAGTCTCCGCAGCAAGGAGGGAGATGGGACCCGACTTTGGCTTGTGACTGGATCCTCGGGTCAAGCCCGAGGATGACGACCTCTAGCCCGGGGGAGGCATTCTCCTCGAGCGTTGTGCGATCTCAACGGTGGTGGAGGATACATGTCGCTCCCCTACACTCCGTCATCCTCGGGCTTGACCCGAGGATCCAAACACAAGCGTGCCAAGGCCAGACACCCCCGCCAGTCCGCCACAAATCGCCAAAAAAAGGGGGACGCCCCGACCCGATTCCCCAACAAAATCAACAAAAAATCTTTTTTTCATCCCCGTCCATTTCCACGCCCTTACCCTGATCCCCGTCCCGCCCTCGGATACACCTGACGATGCGATGTCAGGCGAGGCGGGGCCGGCGCCGGGGTGGCGTGCTCTCGCAGGCACAAATCCCCGGCCCGCTGCAACGGTCTCCCTCTGGACGTGGGGCTGGTAACGAAGGTGATGGGGTCGGATGCCTCTCACCGGATACCCCGATCGGAAGGACGTGCCTCAGAGGCACACAGACAAGGCGCCCACGCCGTCGCAAACATACCAGACGGCGGGGCGGATAAAGCGGCGGGGATGATGGTGAGGTCGCGAATGGCCAGACGATCATCCCCCGGGCGAGGGTCCCGGTCGGAATGGTGCACCATCCGACGGGAACCTCCCGGGCCACCGGCCAGGCTCTGGCAGAACACTCTACGGAGGACTCTGCCAAGCCGGACCCTACGCCCGGTCATCCTCGGTCCTCGGGTCAAGCCCGAGGATGACGAGGACCGTCGCCGCCTTGCCAGAGAGACGCATGCAGCGGGAAAAAACGCCGAACGAGGCGCCGGAAGGAGCCACATACATTACTTAGACAGGTTGCTTCTGGCGCCTCGTCCGAAACAAGCATGACCCACCCGGAGGGAGGCGATCCCGACCGGCGGCGAAGCTTGGGGTTTTTGACAGTTCAGTTCCTGGAGGGTGGAGAGCGGGCCGCAAGCGCGGAGCCCCTCTCCCCCTTGGTGGGGGAGAAAGCGATTTCGATGAATTAGGCGAGCGCAAGCCGCCTAAACATCTGAAATCGCAAGTGAGGGGGTCCGTTCGTCGTGCCACCATCACCGATCCCCTCACCAACAAAATCTGAGGTTTAGCCCTGATCGGGCTAAGCCCTCGATTTTGTAACCTCTCCCACAAGGGGAGAGGCACCCCACCCGCCCATTCCTTGCTTCCCTATTTCGCCAATTCCCTAACAACCGAAAGGAGCCCGACATGCCAGACCCACGAACCCCCGCCCCCGAACCGCTGGAGCTGCGCCTGCTGCGCGACACCTTCGACGAACGCGGAATACCGCGCCGCTGCCCGCGGCGCCAATGCCGCCGCAGCCGGCACTGCAGCGGCGCAGCACTCAGCCCGGTCGCCCCGCTCACCGCAGACGAAAGGCTGCCGCCCTGCGCCCTCCGCGCCAAACCCGAAGCACGCCGGCAGTTCCTGGCCATGGCGAGTGACCTGCTTCCGCCTCTTGATGACAGCACCGCCCCCGGCATCTGGCCGGATGACAGAGAGGCGGCCAACCACCTTCGCCAGGCGATCGCGATCGTCGAGCGCATCCACACCCGCCCCGGCCCGCATCCGGACAGCGAACGGACAGCGCTTGCCGCCTGGGCCGCCTGCGACCCAAACCCACAACTATCCGCCGTCTGCCGCCGAATCTGGCGCCACATCAAGCGGGAGACAAAGCCACGCGCAAATCCGGGCTCCGCGCCGTCATGAGGCAGGCCCCCATCCTGCGACAGGACATGACGCGGCCTGCCATCGTCACGGCGGACAGGCCGCAAGGCCATTTCTATCGCAAGGGAGTGGAAGCGATGCTAGGTCGCCGCGAGACTGCGCTCGCAGCCATTAGGCTCATAGAGCAGGAACAGCTCCCGGTGCACCTCGGCCTGAAAGGCGAGGATCTCCCGGCGCACATCCTCATAGGTTTGGCCGGTATCGAACAGCTCGGTTTTCAGCCGGCTGCAGAGCGTTTTCCAGAAATCGGTCGCCGCCTGTCCGTTCAGCTGATCCAGCCGACAGGCGGCGGAGCGAACGAGTTGCCGACGATGCGCAAGGGGGAAGTGTATGATCGTCTCGCGCGCCTGCGATACGAAGCCGTCGCTATGCATCTGTGCCTTCTCCAGTTGTTGGTATCTGGGGACCCCCTCCCAGGGGCTCACGGATCAGGATGAGGCAGCGCAAACGCGCGCAGCGCCCGGCGGACCTGATCCATGCCATGCCATGTCATGCCATGCCAGTCCTACTGGGGTGACAGTGCCGATACTGTCTTCGACAAGGGCCAGTTCACCGGAGTATGTCGCGATACTAAAAAACGCTAAGTCACTGTCAACAGGCGTTGACAGGTTCTCCACGAGATTTGTGTTTTGTCAGGCTTTCGGCCGGAAAATGTCAGCCGGAGCTTACGTTCCGCCCCTACTCAGCCGCCTTCGGCAGCTCCTCGGTCTCGACTTCCACAGGCAGCGGCTCCATCTCGTAGGAATAGCCCTCGAGCATGGAATAGGCCCGCTCGATCGCGGCGATCTGCACCTCGGAGGCCTTGATGGCATCGGTGATCGATTGCGCCCGGGCCCGCAGCATCGAGCCGAGCACATCGGTCTCGGGGCGGCGGCCGAGCCGGTCGAGATGCTTGCGCACCCGCGCCCGGTGGCGTTCGAGTTCGAGAATGTGGAAGCGGGCCTTCAGGATGTCGTCGGTCAGCTTGCGGCGCAGCCCCGCGACCGGATCGAACGAGCCCGGTTCGCGCTCGTCGAGGATCATGTCGTTGATCAGCGTTTCCAGCACCATCAGCCCCTTGAGGTCGGCCGGCTCGGCCAGCTGCGGATCATAGCCGGTGTCGTCGAAGACGCGGCGGCGCACGGGATCCTTCAGCAGTTCGTAGCAGGCGGAGATCTTCGCAAAGGCTTCCGTATCGCCGCCGGCATCCGGATGGGCGGTCTTCGCCACCTTGCGATAGGCGGCCTTGATGGCGGCCTCGTCGGCATCGCGGGCCACGCCCAGGACCTCGTAAGGGTCGATCACTGCGGCACCCGTCTTTGCCATACTCATCCACTCCCGTGCCCAGCCACCTCTCCCCTAAACCCGGATGGCGGCTGCTTCAAGACGGAACAAGCCTCTGTCCCCGGTCACGATCCGCACCATCCGCACGGCCCGCCGAAGGGGATCGGGGGCAGGACGGGCGCATGGAAACGGTACCACCCTTTAAATCTCAAGGATTTCAGCCCGTTGCCGCGATATTGTCGGCCCGACTGTGACTTTTCATACTTGCCAAGATTCCGAAATGTCCCTACCTCTTTCTATGTTCGGGCACAAATGATCCCGGAGACTGGACTGACTTGTATCGACCGCCCGCGCGGTCATTGGGGGCCTTCTCCCGCCGGTAGACGTTCTTTCCCCGTTATCGCGATCCCTCGACGGTTCCGTTTCGGCGGAACTTCAACCAGCCGCTTCCGGTCAGCCGGCCGCGGCGCAGACGACAACACGGGAATAAGGACTATCCCCATGGCCACCAAGGGCACCGTAAAATTCTTCAACCAGGACAAGGGCTTCGGCTTCATCACCCCGGAAGGCGGCGCGAAGGACGTATTCGTCCACATCTCCGCGCTCCAGGCCTCGGGTCTCCAGACCCTGCAGGACGGCCAGCAGGTCACCTTCGACACCGAGCCGGACCGCATGGGCAAGGGCCCCAAGGCCGTCAACATCCAGGCTGCCTGATCTGACTTTCGAATGGCGTCCCACGGGACGCCATTTTCGATTTCAGACCAAGATTTGCCGAAAAGCAGCGCTAGAGATTATTCCGCAGCGGCAGAGGTGCTTGACGCGCCGTGTGTTTTTGGCCCGCCAGCAATATCGACCGCCGCAAAGGCCTCGGCGATGAGTTGTGGCGAGACACCCGGCTTCGTCGCTTCCGACGACAGGATCTGCCGGTACCGCCGGGCACCGGCATAGCCCTGGAACAGCCCGACCATATGCCGCGTGACATGGTTGAGCCGCCCGCCGGATGCGATGACCCGCTCCGCATAGCCGATCATCACATCACGCACCTGGTCCCAATCAACCGAAACGGCTGCCTCGCCATAGATGCGGGCATCGACCTCGGTCAGAAGCGTCGCATTGTGATAACTCGCCCGCCCCAGCATGACCCCATCCATGACGGAGAGATGCTGAACGGCCTGATCGAGATCGCTGATCCCGCCATTGATGCCGATGAAAACATCGGGATTTTCCCGCTTCATCCTGTAGACCAGCTCGTAATCCAGCGGCGGGATCTCGCGGTTTTCCTTCGGAGAAAGCCCCTTCAGCCAGGCCTTCCGAGCATGGATCCAGATCGCATCCGCCCCCGCCCCGATCATCCGGGCGAGGAAATCGGGAAGCACCTGAGCCGGCTCCTGCTCATCCACCCCGATCCGGCACTTCACAGTAACCGGCACCGTCGCCACCTTTTTCATGGCCGTGACACAGGCCTCGACCACTGCGGGCGTCTGCATGAGACAAGCCCCGAACGTCCCCGACTGAACCCGGTCCGAGGGACATCCAACATTGAGGTTGATCTCGTCATAGCCGTAATCAGCAGCAATATTCACCGCCTCGACCAGTTTTCGCGGATCCGAACCACCGATCTGCAGCGCCACCGGATGTTCCGCCTCGTTGAACGATAGCAATTTCTCGCGCGGCCCGTGGATGATCGCGTCAGCCACCACCATCTCGGTATAGAGCAGTGCCTTGGCCGACAGCTGGCGGTGGAAGAACCGGCAATGCCGATCCGTCCAGTCGATCATGGGCGCAACCGCAAACACTGCCCGTCCATAGGGGGCGGGACCGGGAATGGCGCGGGTGAAAAAGTCGGGATCTGTCGTCATGGCCGCGCCCATAGCATGCTTTGCGACGAAAGGACACCGACCGATCGCGCCCAGGGGTGGCTGTGTCAGCTTTCCAGACCGATCAGTTTTTCAAGGCTCTCCCAGGTATCATCCATGGCATAGACGGCAAGGAAGGGCAGGTTGATGTGGCCGTAGATCGGCGAAAGCTGCCACTCGGCCTGCTCTTCGTCGATGCCGGCCACTTGCTGAAGAAAGATTACAGAGGCAAGCCCGGTGCGGTCAGCGCCGGACATGCAATGCACGAGGATCGGCTGCTTGGCGGTTTTCAGCAGCGTCAGCAATTCCTGTGTCCGCTCCGGCGTCAGGTCGCGGCTGGCGGACATCCCGAAATCGACATGGGTTGCCCCATGCGCAGCCGTCGCCGCAACCTCGTCGATATACCATCCCCTGTCCGGACTTTCGCCCCGCAGATTGATCACGGTCTTGATCCCGTAGCGATCGATCTCGGCGCCGAGGCGTTCGCCTGAAAGCTGCGCTGAGCGATAGAACTGGCCCGGCACAATTTCGTGAAAATTGCCCGAGAAGATCAGCACGCCGTCATAGGCACCAAATAGGCCGGCGAGGCCGACAAGGGTAAGCCCAAGGCGCAGCGCGATCCGCCGCGCGAGGGTTCCTGTCCGCCGAGGCGTCGTATCGGAGATCGGCAGATCATGGGCGCGCAAACGAGTTCCTCTCATGGCCGACTGGTTGACTGTCATCGACGACTGAAATCGAATTGGGACCTTTAGATGGCCGAAGTATCCGACCTGGTCGCAGATCCCGCAATTCGGTCAGCATGAGGGCACCCGCGCTATTCATTCTCCGGGCTGGAACTGCAGCGGCCATTCGGATGGCTCGCTCTGCACGCCGTCGCAATTCACCTTCTCGCGATACTCCATCAGCTGGAATTCGAGGGTCTCGCCCGGGGCATCCATCAGGCGGAAGACCTGATAGGTGCCGCAATCCCCCTCGCCGCGCGCGAGCGATGTCGAGATGAACAGACCCTTTTCGGCAAAGACCTGCGGGTTCATCATCTGGGCATTGTTCTCGCCCTCAAGCGCTGGCGGATTGGGCAGGCTCAGCATCGTCGCCCAGTCGGCAGGCGGGTTCTGGGTAATCGCGAAGATGCTCGTGCCCTGATAAGCGCCGAGGAAACACGGTACTTCCCAGAGAGTGAAGTTGTCGTTCACGGCATAACGCTGACCGGGATAGGCAAGCGTTTCCGGCTCGCTGCATTGATCCGGCGCATAGGTCGCAATCTCGCGGCGAACGGCATCCGGCACCTCGCTTGTCGATGCCAGAAGGACAGGCGGGGCAAGCGGCAGCCCGACGGGGCCGGTATAGGGCGACGGCCCGCCGGCGGCGGCACCCTCGTCGGAGACGGGCTCAGAAGGAATAGCGGCAGCCGTCTCGGGCGCCGATGTGCCAGGGCAGCCGATGACGCCCTTGGCGCCCGCAACGAAGGGCGGGAGATCCGGCCGCACCACAGTGACGGTTGCCTTGCCGACCGTCTGCAACGAACCGGTCACGACAGCCTCTTCGATCCGAACCAGCATATGCGTCTCGTGGTCGATGCTGGAAAAGAGGCGGTAACCGAGCCGCGACGGCGGATCGAAATCGCCGCGCGCACTCTCCGTCAGCGCAATCTTCTCCGTGCCGATCTCGACAACCGCCTGCAACGGCACGCCATCCTGATCAAAGGGCATATAGATCAGATAGGCATACTTGTCGGTCTCGGGATCCTTGTTGCTCTGCCAGAAGGCGAGATGACAGGTGCTGAGGCCACCCTCGATCTCGTGTTTGCCGAAGAGCTTCAGATCGATCGACGAGTCTTCCGCCACAGCAGGATGCGACGCGGCGACAGCCAGGGCCAGCGCAAGACAAGGCAATTTATAAGACGGCATGGTTCCCCCTGATCCTGGACCGCGCCCTGCCCCCTGGCAGCGCAATCCACCCAAAATTTAGGGTACCGTCAGAGAACGGCACTCACAAGCAGGAACCTTCTCCTGATGCGGATCAAAAAGGGCAACTCAAAGCAGGCCGAGTTCGGCCAGTTCCCGCTTGAGATCGTCAGGCATGTCCTCGATATCGGCGCCGGAGGCAGCAAGGTCGCGCGGGGCGACATCCGCATCCAGATAGCGCCAGCCCTGGAACGGACGGCGCGGCGCCGGTGCCACCTCGATGACCTCGGGGCCGAGGATCAGCTCGCAGCGCGTAATCCCGTCGCCGCCGGTAAAGGTCTTGATATCAAGGAGCTTCTGCCGCGCAGACAACTGGCCCTTGATGATCCAGTAGAGCGAACCGCCATCGAGCAGTTCCTCCATGCGCTTCGGCACCATGCGGGTGACATGCGAAGAATGCGGCTCCAGGCCCGCCGCAACCGCGACGAGACAGCGTTCGGCGACCCAGTCGCGCAGATCATCGATGGAGTCGGCTCCGACGCAGAGCTTGAGGAGATGCAGTGCCATGACACCCGAGATAGCCTGTCCATGCGGCGGGTCAAGGGCTGGGGTGTCGCAGGGGTGATGTGCTCAACAGTTTCGGTGGAGTGAGGGCCGCGGCGTCATCCTCGGGCTTGTCCCGAGGATCTATTGAGAGAGGCCGAGGACCGAACGTTCAGGAAGAACAGACCACTGGCGCCGAACACATCGCAGCGGCGGCAGATCCTCGGGACAAGCCCGAGGATGACGGAGGGAAGGTGTCGAGACAGCCGCCGCCACGCCAGCCCCCCTGCCCGCATCAACATTCCACGACGTTGACGGCCAACCCACCGAGCGAGGTTTCCTTGTATTTCTCGCTCATGTCGTTGCCGGTCTGGCGCATGGTTTCGATACAGGCATCGAGCGGCACGAAATGCACGCCGTCGCCTTTGAGCGCGAGCGAGGCGGCGGTGACGGCTTTGACGGCGCCAAGCGCATTGCGCTCGATGCATGGTACTTGGACAAGGCCTGCCACGGGGTCGCAGGTCATGCCGAGATGGTGTTCGAGCGCAATTTCGGCAGCGTTTTCAATCTGTTCCGGCGTGCCGCCCATAACGGCGGCAAGACCCGCTGCGGCCATGGCCGAGGCCGAGCCGACTTCGCCCTGACAGCCGACTTCCGCGCCCGAGATCGAAGCATTGTGCTTGATGATCCCACCAATGGCAGCCGCCGTCAGCAGATAGTCGCGAATGCCCTCCTGATCGGCATCGGGATGGAAATGCAGGTAATAGCGGACAGTCGCCGGCACCACACCGGCCGCCCCATTGGTCGGCGAGGTCACGACGCGGCCACCAGCAGCATTCTCCTCGTTCACCGCCATGGCATAGACCGAGAGCCAGTCATTGGCGAGAACGGGATTGAGACGGTTGGAGCGCCACTCCTCTTGCAGCTTGTCGTGGATCGATTTGGCCCGGCGGCGAACCTTGAGACCGCCCGGTAGCTGGCCTTCCTGGCGCAGGCCACGATCAATGCAGCTCGACATTGCGTCCCAGAGCTTGTCGAGCCCGGCATCCAGATCCTCGCGCGAGCGGACCGCTTCCTCGTTTGCCCGCTTCATCTGGGCAATCGAAAGCCCTGAAGCCGCGGCCATCGCCAGCATTTCCTTCGCCGAGGAAAAGGGATAGGGCACTTTTTGCGACGAGGCCTGCTTCTTCTGCTTCTGCATGGCGAGCAGCTCGGTATCGGTGACGACAAAACCGCCGCCGATCGAATAGTAGATCTGGGTGAGCAGAACCCGACCGTCCTTGTCGAGCGCAGAAAGCCGCATGCCGTTGGCATGGCCCGAGAGCGGCGTCTTCTTGTCGTAGACGAGGTCATCCTTCGGCTGGAACACATAGCCGGGGTGACCGGGAGGGGTGACCCGTCCCGTACGCTCGACTTCGGCGATAATTGCCTCCATCCGGTCCGGATCAATGCTGTCGGGCGCTTCGCCCATCAAACCGATGATGACAGCATTGCCCGTGCCGTGACCAATGCCGGTATAGGCGAGCGAACCATGCAGGCTGGCCTTGAGCGCTGCCACTTGCGCGCCGGCCGGACGCGGCCACTGGTCGGAGAGAATGAGGTCGAGGAACCGGTTGGCCGCCGTCATCGGACCCATGGTGTGGGAACTCGAGGGGCCGACGCCGATCTTGAACACGTCGAAAACCGAAAGAAACATGGAGCTCCTCGCATGCGGGATTGAAAGCCCAAAGGCTAGAGCATCGCGTAGCACGAATGCTCCTTGCAATCGACATCGGCTTTCACCGCCGCGACATGACGAGAGATGAGATCGGAACTGCGGAAACGCAAACAGCGCGGCCGTGAGGACCGCGCTGTTTGATCAATCGCCTGTGGCGGGTGTCAGATCGACCCAAAAAGGTAAGCCAGGCACATGAAGCCGGCGAAACCCATCAAGGCACGAAATGTAACACCCCAGCACGACTTATGGAAACTACCTTCCATGAAAACTCCGAGTGAGATCACATTCACAGGGAAAGCCGTCCCCCGACCGCTTTCTGACGCCTGATCTATTAAAATCGGAGCGGGTTCGCAACTGCAAAAATGGCAAAAGGAAGGCTCCAGATGGGAGGCAGGCATGCGCAGCTTGCATGGATTGTCGAGATTTCAATGGGATAGCAGCTTGCTGCGTACATCAGAATCGCAACCGCCCTGCCCCAATTCGGGCCAATATCTTTCGGGTGGTTAATTTCCGTTGTGGATGAACCGAACGGCAGGATAATGCCCCAACCGATCTTGCCCCTGGGATTCGCTCGATATGACCATTGTCGACTACTGCGCCATGGCGCTCTTTCTGCTGCTCTGGCTCGCTTATGCTCGCATCACCGGCGACCAGCAGATCCTGTCGAGAACGAGCCTCACCAAGGCCATGGCCGAGCGCCGACGCGAATGGATCCTGAACTCGATGAAGCGTGATCTGAAGATGATCGACACGCAGATCATGGGCGGATTGCAGAACGGAACAGCCTTCTTTGCCTCCACGACGATCTTCGCGATCGGTGGCTGCTTCGCGCTTCTTGGTGCGACCGAGCAGGTCGATGCCATCTTGAGGGACATCCCCTACATCGTGCAGGGCGGGCGCGCGATCTTCGAGCTGAAGGTCTGCGGCCTGATCGCACTGTTTGCTTACTCCTTCTTCAAGTTCGGCTGGTCCTATCGCCTGTTCAACTACTGCACCATTCTCTTCGGCGCGATCCCGATGGCGGACGAAGCGGCAAAGGATCCTGAGCGGGCGATGCAAACCGCCGAGCGAACGATTCGCATGAACATCATCGCTGCCAGCCACTTCAACATGGGACTTAGAGCGATCTTCTATTCGATTGGTTATCTCGGCTGGTTCGTCAGCCCCTGGGTCTTCATGATCGCTACGGTACTCGTCTTCATCGTGCTGCTGCGCCGCCAGTTTTTCTCCGAGGCGCGCCTTGCCCTCCTCAACACGAGCGATAGGTGACGGCAGGCATGGTGGCCGCAGCCTTGAATTCGCCGTCTTTGGTGCCGACCCCGCCAAGCCAAAGTGACGATGGCGAGGTCCATCGTCAAAGAGCTTAAGGAAGAGCAAGTGGCAGATCCGACCGAGCGACTTATCGCCCCGACCAGACCGCGCCTGCTAGCGCTCGATGCGGCTCGCGGGCTCGCCCTGATCGCCATGGCGACCTATCACTTCAGCTGGGACCTGGAATTCTTCGGTTACCTCGCGCCCGGGACATCTACTCAAGGGTTCCTGCGTCTCTACGCCCGCATGATCGCGTCGAGCTTTCTATTCCTTGCGGGCTTCAGCCTCGTGCTTGCCCATTATCCAAAGCTCAGGCTTGACCCCTTCCTGCGGCGTCTCGGCATGATCGTCGCCGCAGCGGCCGCCATTTCCATTACCACCTACTGGTTCACGCCCGACAGCTGGATCTTTTTCGGGATTCTGCATGCCATCGCGCTCTCGAGCCTGATTGGCCTTCTCTTCCTCCGGGTCCCGCCGATTTTGACACTGCTTTCGGCAGTCGTGGCGTTTTCTCTCCCCGAATTCCTGCGCTCATCGGCCTTCGATTCGGCTTGGTTCTGGTTCCTCGGGATCTCGGAGACCCTGCCCCGATCCAATGACTATGTGCCCCTCCTGCCCTGGATCGGCGCATTGTTGACCGGCATCGCCACGGCACGGTTTCTGGTCGATCGCAACCGCCTCGGCTGGATCGACCGGCTGCCGGCGGGGCCTCGCTGGTTACGCTGGGGCGGACGCCACTCGCTGACCGTCTATCTGCTACACCAACCGGTGCTGATTGCCGGCGTCTATCTGGCGAGCTTCGTCATACCGCCGCCCGCCCTGGATCCGGTCGCATCCTATATCGGGAGCTGCGAGGCAAGTTGTGCACAGCAGGGCAACGATGCGGGCCTCTGCGAGCGTTTCTGCAGCTGCACCCTGGAGCGCCTGCAGGCAGAAAACCTCCTCGACCGTGTCCAGTCTGGCGCAAACTTGGACGAGCAGAATACACGCATCCAGACGCTGGCCGAGGAATGCACCATCAGGAGTCAGCCAGCGCCGTAGTACCAAATCTCGACGATAGGCCCCCATAGGTCCGCCATCACCTCGACTTGGTACAAGGGGGAATTCTAATATGAATGCCTACCGCGCGAAGCCTCTGCGATATCCCTGGCCGCCACTGCTTTATCTGGCGGGCATCATCGGTGCGATAATGGCCGGCAGGTTCACTGCCCTGGCGCCGGTCCCCTCGCCGCTTCCCTACGTTCTGCCGTCGATCGGATTCAGTATCGGCCTCTTTGCCGTTACCCTCGACATCTGGGCGGTGCGCACCCTGATGGAGCGACAGACCCCGGTTTTCGATACCGGCTGTGCGCGCCATCTCGTGACCTGCGGTCCGTTTCGGTTCAGCCGCAATCCGATCTATCTCGCCTATACGCTGTTCACGGTGGCGCTCGGCTTCATCACCGGCAATGCCTGGTTCTTCATCGCGGCATTCCTGGCGCTTTTGGCGACACGGATCCTGGCGATCCCCAGGGAGGAACGCCATCTCGAAGCCCGCTTCGGCTACGATTACGAAAGCTACCGCAAGCGCACGCGGCGCTGGATCTGATTCGGGGAGATTGCCGGCCCGGGATCAGGTCCCGACGCCGATTTCCACCAGGCGGGTGAGACAGGCTTCTTCGGCCTGATCGAGTTCCGAGAGCGTCTCGTCGATATCGCGGCGCTTCTGGCGAAGCTCGTCGCGCTTCTCGTCGATCTTCTTCATCATCAGCTTGAGCTGCCCGATTTCGCCCGGCGGCTCCTTGTAGACGTGAACGATTTCGCGGATTTCGGCGATCGTGAAGCCGATACGGCGACCGCGCAGGATCTCCTGCAGGAAACGGCGGTCAGCGGCACGGTAGAGGCGCGTCCGGCCACGACGTTCCGGATGCAGCAGGCCCTCGTCCTCGTAGAAACGCAGGGTGCGCGTTGACACACCGAATTCTCGCGTGAGCTCTGTTATGCTATAGTATTTCTTCACGGTCATCCGATCCTGTAGGGATGACCATGATATTGACTTTTACGTACAAGTCAATTTTTCGGCATTGCCCTGACCGCCTCTTGCGCGATTATGCAGTCTTGCCTGTGTCGGCGGTCACATGAACCACCAGGTCGCGAGCCCCAGAAAGGCGAAGAAGCCGGTGATGTCGGTCACGGTTGTGACAAAGACGGCCGAGGAGACGGCAGGATCGGCGCCGAAGCGGTCCAGCGACAGGGGAATGAGGATCCCGGCGATGGCGGCCGCCATCATGTTGATCAGCATCGCCGTGGCAATGATGCCGCCGATATTGGGATCCTGGAACCAGAAACCCGCCACGGCGCCGATCGAAACGCCGAAGATCAGACCGTTCAAAAGCCCGACGCCCGCCTCGCGGCGCACGACGCGGAAGGCGTTGTGGATGTCGAGATTGCGGGTCGCAAGCGCCCGCACCGTCACCGTCATCGTCTGCGAACCGGCATTGCCGCCCATGCCGGCGACGATCGGCATCAGGACGGCGAGTGCGACGATCTCCTGGATGGTCGCCTCGAACAGCGAGATCACCGAGGCCGCCATGAAGGCGGTCACCAGATTGACCGCAAGCCACGGCACGCGCGAACGAGACGTTTCGGCAATGCTGTCGGAGAGCTCTTCGTCGCCGACGCCGCCGAGGCGCAACAGGTCTTCTTCCGCCTCTTCCTGGATGACGTCGACCACGTCGTCGATCGTGAGAACGCCGACCAGCCGTTCGTTCTCGTCGACGACGGCGGCCGACAGGAGGTCGTATTGTTCGAAGAGTTGGGCCGCCTCTTCCTGGTCCATCTCGGCCGGGATCGGGTGGTTGGTCGCATGCATGATGGTCTCGATCTTCACACCGCGCTTGGTGCGCAGGATCGCATCGAGATTGACCGCGCCGAGCAGCTTGAAGGTAGGATCGATAACGAAGATCTGGGTAAAGCTCTCCGGCAGGTCTTCTTCGTCGCGCATGTAGTCGATCGTCTGCCCAACCGTCCAGAAGGGCGGCACGGCGACGAATTCGGTCTGCATGCGTCGGCCGGCCGAGCTTTCGGGATAGTCCAGCGCACGACGCAGTCGCACCCGTTCGGTGAACGGCAGCTGGGCAAGGATCTCCTCGCGGTCCTCGTCGTCGAGATCTTCGAGAATATAGACGGCATCGTCCGAATCGAGATCGCCGATGGCAGCAGCAATCTGGTCGTTCGGCATCTGGTCGACGATCTGCATACGGATCGTTTCATCGACCTCGGTCAGCGCCGTCATGTCGAAGTCGTCGCCGAGCAGGCGGATCATCGCCAGACGCTGGTCGGGCTGGATCGCCTCGATCAGGTCGCCGAGTTCCGATTCGTGCAATCGCGCGACGTTCTGCCTTAGAAACAGCACGTCACGATCAGTGATCGCCGCCCCGACCAACGTCAGGAAATCCTGACGGACAGATCCCTCGTCGTCATAGATGTCGTCGTGGCTCTCTTCGGCCGCGGGACGGTTGACAATTTCGTCTTCGTTCTCTGTCATCCCAACCTCTCACTCGCGGCACCACACTCGGACGCCCCGGAGAATGGCCGCAAAAACCCTCAAGTCAACAAGCAGATAGCGGAAATCTCCTGTTGTCAGTGCAAAGCAATGCTGCGCCTGCTAGCGTCGCCGGACCGCCACAGCCGACAATCACATCACACCTGAAGACATGAGCTTTTCGTGACCCGCCTGACCATCCGCCGCTATCCCGACCCCGCCCTGAAGGCGACCGCCGAGCCCGTCAGCGACTTCGGGGCTGACCTCGCCACCCTCGCCGACGATCTCTACGAAACGATGAAGGCTGCCCCCGGTGTCGGCATCACCGCACCCCATTGCGGCATTCTCCTTAGACTGACGGTGATCGACCTCCCCGAAATTGGCGGGCGGCGCGACTATGTGAACCCGGAAATCCTCTGGGCCTCCGATGTCATGATGACCCATACCGAAGGCAGTGTCTCCATGCCGGGAATGACCGACGAGGTCACGCGACCCGAGGCCGTCAGGATCCGCTATCAGACGCTGGACGGGACCGTGGTCGAGGAGGAGATGCAAGGTTTTGCCGCGATCTGCATGCAGCACGAGATAGACCAGCTCGACGGTATCTTCTGGATCATGAGGCTCTCGCGCCTGAAGCGCGAGCGGCTGTTGAAGAAATGGGACAAGGCGCCGCGCTGACGCCATCGAACAAAGCCAGTGGCCGGGCGTTATCTCCGTCAGATGAGATGAAAAGGAGCCCTCCCATGGCCAAGGACGACCGCAAGACCGAATTTTCCCGCGAAGACGATTACCGCGATTACGACCAGCGCAATATCGGCGAAGGCTGGCCCTATGCCGATGGCGCGGGTGCGACGGCGACACCGGTCGAGAATCGCGGCTATGGCGAAACCGGCGCCAACTTCGACCGTGACCGCAACGAAGGTTTTCGGATCGACGCGGTCAATGCCGATGGCTTCGAGCCAGATGTCGCCACTCCGGTACTGCCGACCACAGATGGCCGGGAAGACGATGACCAGCTCGAATCCGATGTCGCGACCGCGCTTGAAGGTCTTGATGACACCATTTTGGCCGGTCTCGACATCCATGTGGACGGCCATGTCGTGACGCTGCGCGGGTCGCTCGACACGGCGGAGGAGCGCCGGATGGTCGAGTTGAAAGTACTGGGCGTGAAGGGCGTCAGCGACGTGAAGAACTTCATCACAACGCTCGGCGTCGACAGTCACATTCCTGATGATGGGGATTAATCCGCCCTTTCAGGCGGCGCTTTGGCGAACAGCCCATGCCAGAGCGCCGAGGGCCATACCAATGGCGATCAGATTGATTCCGAGGATCAAGCCGATCAGCCATAGCGCGGCGAGCGGCATGGCCGCAAGCAGAACCAGCGAAAGTGCAATCGACAAAAGTCCGCTCACCAGCGTCCAGGCCCAGGTTGGCAGGGGACGGATCGTCATCGCAAAGACGACCTTCGAAATCCCTTCGATCATGAGGAAGATCACCATCAGCAGCGAGAGAAGCAGAAGGCCTTCGCCGAGATTGCGCAGCAGCAGGATACCCAGCAGCACCGCAAGCACGGCGGAAGTGAACTGCAGCCAGAAATTCGGCGCGTGGCGAGCACTGATCAGTCCAAGGCACTGGATCAGGCCTGTCAGCACCATCAGCCAGCCGAAGGTGACAACTGCCGCGGCGGACGAGACCAACGGAAACAAAGCCGCGAAGATGCCCGTCACCACCAGCAGTGCCGCCTCGACGAGATGGAACGTCGCATGCTTGCGCACGGACTGGCGCACCGCTTCACGATAAACTTGGGCTGCAGCATCCAGTGAGATCGTCATGGACCGCTCCTTTTCGCCGGGCATCGGCCAGGAAGAATGCAGACGAAGATGGCCGGCGGCGCATCATTGGTCTTGAACCGATGATACGCCGCCTTGCACGGTCGGTTCAATAGGCCGTCCAGCCTCCGTCGGTCGCGTAGATGCCGCCGGTAAAATTGGACGCCTCGTCGGACAGCAGGAACAACATCATGCTCACCTGCTCGGCCACAGTCGCCGGACGATGCTTCTTGTCGGTATAGGCGAGGATGCTGTCGATCTTGATTCGCCCCATGGTCGGTCCGGTCGCGGCCTGCGACGCGAGCGCCACCAGTTCGCCGGCGCGCGCCACCATCGGCGTATCGGTCGCCGCCATGTTGACCGAATTCACACGAATGCCGTAGGGCGCGTAGTCGATCGCCGCATTCCGGGTCAATCCGGTGACGGCATGTTTACTCGCCACATAGGCCGGATTGCCGGAAAGCCCCGTCATGCCGGCGATGGAGCCCACATTGACAATCGCTCCGCCGGCGCTCTGCTTGACCAGCTGCTTCAACTGCGCCCGCATGCTGTAGAACACGCCGGTCACGTTCGTCTTGAAGACATTGTCCCAATAGAGGTCGCCGGCCTCGTGAATCGGCGCGAAGATCAGGTCGCGCTGCTTCTCGTAATTGATCGGATCACCCGAGTAGACGCCGTCCATCACCCCCGCATTGTTGAGTGCCCCGTCGAGCTTGCCAAACTGCGATACGGCCTGGGCAACGGCCTGCTCCGAGACGGCGGGATCGCCGACGTCACCGAACACGAAAACGCTCTTGCCGCCGCCGGCAAGAATTGAATTGTGCGTCGCCTCTCCGAGATCCTTGATCCAGTCAACGCCGACGACATTGGCGCCTTCGCGCGCAAGCCGGATCGCCGCTGCCTGGCCCATGCCGCGCGCCGAGCCGGTCACGATGAAGGTTCGACCCGCGAAGCGGTTGGATATGAAGAAATCTTCAGGCGTGGGCGTAATGCCGACAACGGCGTTGCCATCGGCTCGGCCGCCACCCATCTGCGCAGTGGCCTCGTTACCGGCGACCCCATCAATGACCGCGCTCGCTGCGACCGCACCGGCAGCAAGCGACACGCCCTTCAACAAATCACGTCTGTCCATTTCGGCATCCTCCTTGGAAATTGTTAAACTCAAAACGCCACGCGCAGGAAGGCCATCGCGCTCCACCAAGTATCGGCACCACCCGAGGTCGCCTGCTTGACCGCATCGCCCGGGAAAGTCGCGGCAACATGGCCCTGCAGCATCACCTTGGGGGAGATGAACCACTTGGCCGTCAGGTTGGCCTCGTAGCCGAGTTCTTTCGAACCGAGTGATGACAAAGCGGGGTTGCCACCGAGATTCGTGGCGCTGTCAGCCCTGAAGACCCAGAATTGCGGCACCAGTTCGACCATGGGGGTGGGTCGCAAACGCAATTGCAGACGGTGGGCGATCAGGTTGCTATCCTGGAACACCTTGAAATGGTTGATCCCCTGCACCCATTGCTCGCCGTTTCCGCCGGACAGCAGTGGATCCCAGCGTTCGAAACGCGCGGTGGCGGGATCGTCACCCGAAAACTGGGCGTAGCGATAGCTGACGACGGGTTGCCACGCTATCTCGGAAAACTGGTAGCCGATCTCGGCCGCCAGCGCTGTCGCGTGCATATCGAAATTTTCGTTGCGCTGCAGGGCGAATTCCGCATTGCCGAAGAAGTCGCCATTCGGCTGATCCCAACGAATGCGCGCATTGAACACCTCAAGCCCTTTGCGCCCCAGTTTGGCCGTGGTGGGATTAGGCGCAGTCTGGGCAAAGTAGGAAGAGCCCGATTCCAGAACTCTGATATAGCTGCCGCCGAGCTTGAAACCGCCGCCCACCGGCGTCTCGACATTCAGCCCAACCATGCGCGTACGAGAATCGACGACGGGAAGTTCGTCGGGATCGAGGTAGAACAGCTCGAACAGGCTGTTGTTGTAGCGCAACTGTCCCAGCACCAGCATGTCCGCCGCCCAGCGCGGATTGGACTGCAGCGCAGCCCGTTCATCGCCGTTCGATGCGGTGTTTCCGATAATCATGCTGTCGGCGATCGCATAGCGCTTGCGCCCGACAGAGGCGTTCCACACGAGCCGGTCGCCCGAGTCGTAGGTTTGACCTCCGACAAGACCGACATAGGCGTCTTCGACACCAAAGTGTGCGCGGCTTTCATCGGTGAACAACTCGGTTCCCGCCGACCCGCTGACGATGCCGCTGAGGCCGCCATAGGCATAGATATCATCGCCAATCGGCGTCAATCCATAGAGCCCCGTATGGATGAAGCCTTCCCCCCATCCGCTTGCGCCGCTGCCGGCCATGTTTCCAGACGCCAACGGATTTCCATTTAGGAACAGGTCGGGGCGTCCATACCAAGCATCGACATTGCCATAGAGCATCGTCAGGGTCTCGAGTTTCCCGACGATGATGGTCCCTTCGCTGTCATAGAGGATGGGCAGATCCTTGGTGTCTCCACTGACCAAATACCCCCGATCCGCGCGCAGGATCTGGTCGCTGAGCGTTGCATTGATCGTCAGGGCGACCCCACCCGAGCGCCCGGAGGAGACTTCGAGTTCGGCCGACGCCACCGTCGCCTGACGGCTGGCCCGGGCAATCGCGATCTCCAATTCGGCACGGTTGAAGGATGCGCCTCGAAACAGGCCGATATTGCGCCGGATCGCATCGATCACCCGGTCATTCGCTGCCGCATCTGCAGAGGGATTGGCGAGAACGATATCAACACTCTCGACAAGCCGCCCCTCGTCGGACGACGGGGTCTGCGCAAGTCCAGGGTTCGCCGCGAGCGGGCCAACTAGGATCATCAAGGCAAGACCGAGGACGCGAGGGAATATGCCGAACGAGAGCGAACGCGGGATACGGCCTGAAGCAAGCCCGCCGGCACTGGCAAGTGTTTGATACATAACGCCCCTCGCACATAATATGATATCAAACTATGCCGATGCCAATGTTTAGCAAAGTGTAAAAATCGTACACAAGAAATTGTCGCGCTACTAGCGTTGCACACAAGAGAATTTCTGAGGCATCCGCTGGGTGCCGAACAGGCGGCCCGCCATGCGGGCAACAAAAAACCCGGCTCGAAGGCCGGGTTTTTTTTGGTGCGGTCGAGAAGACTCGAACTTCCACGGGTTGCCCCACAGCGACCTCAACGCTGCGCGTCTACCAATTCCGCCACGACCGCATCGTGGTAGGCGCCGAATTGCTCCGGCGGGGCTGCATGTAGCAAAAGCCTTGGGGGTCCACAAGCCCGCCGTGACAGATTTTTGAAAATTCGTCATGGCCGGTGGATAAGCCCCCTGCATGGGGGAGGCCGGCGCCCTTGAACTCCGGGGCTTTTCTTGCCAAATACAGGGAAAACAAGGCTTTTCGCCAATCCACAGCCCAAGGCAATTTTCATGCTTCGCACAGATCTCGACCATGCCATGCACCCTCGTGAAGGCTCACCTTCGGTGCGTTGGCGAGTCTCGGACGGTCTCGTGGGTTATGAGGATGCGGTTGCCGAAATGGAGCATCAGGTGGCTCTGATTGCCGACGGAAAGGCCGACGAACTGGTCTGGCTGGTGGAGCACCCTCCCCTTTATACGGCCGGCACCAGTGCTGATTCCAAGGACCTGATCGAGCCCGAACGATTCCCGGTTTTCGCGACCGGTCGCGGCGGTGAATACACCTATCATGGTCCGGGCCAGCGGGTGGCCTATGTGATGCTCGACCTGAAGCGCCGGCGCCAGGATGTCCGCGCTTATGTGGCGGCCCTCGAAGAAGTGGTGATCCGCACGCTCGACAGCATGAACGTCAAGGGCGAGCGCCGCGAGGACCGCGTCGGCGTCTGGGTGCGTCGTCCGGAAAAGCCTGTTCTGCCCGATGGCACGATGAGCGAGGACAAGATCGCAGCGCTCGGCATTCGCCTGCGCCGCTGGGTGAGTTTTCACGGCCTGTCGATCAATGTCGATCCCGATCTCTCGCACTTCACCGGGATCGTGCCCTGCGGCATCTCCGCCTATGGTGTGACGAGCCTCGTCGATCTCGGGCTGCCGGTGATGATGGCAGACGTCGACATGCGCCTGCGCGAAGCTTTCGAAGACGTCTTCGGGCCTACGGTGAACGAAGGCTGAGACCTCAGGCGCGTCCCATCACCGGACCGTCGAGATCGCCGGGATCGCAGCGACTTTCGTGCCGTTCCTCGTAGGTCTCGATCTGTCGGGCAATCTTTTCGATCAGCCGGCCGCATTCGAGATGCGCCTCGGTCAGGCGCTGAAGATCGAGCTTGAGCGCTTCGAGCGGCAGATCGCCGGCCTCCTGAATGGGGCCCGAACCGACGCCGGTCATCAGCCACATGGGCGAAACACCGAGAATGCCTGCGAGATCGATCAGGTTTGACGGTCTCGGCTCGGCACGATCCGCTTCCCAGGCCAAGAGGCTGTCGCGCTTCACACCGACGCGGTTTGCGACATCGGCAAGTGAGAGGCCAGATGCGTCGCGCGCAGCCGACAGGCGGCCCCCAAGCGTATCGTCACTCGAATCCGTCATCCGGGGATAGACCTTACGTGTGGGCATGCGACTTCTCCTGACCGTGAGGAAACGCCGACCCGGAGGGCGACGGTCCTTTCTACCTCGATCTCACATCGCTACATTAGACGACATGATGATCCTGCATCTTTCCGCAGGCGCCACCAACAGGTGAAAACCCGTCACACGGCGACATCCTGGAGATGCGTACAAACGCGTCGTAAACGCTGCCAGCGAATTTTTGTTCCGCATTTTCTTTGCTTGATCACGGAGCGCGCCTCATGCTTGTTCTCTCAAGCACGAAGTCCTCCGGTGAGTCCCGACAATGAGCGCCACGCCTTCCAGTCCATTTCGCGGCATGGTTCTCATGGCGGGCTGCATGCTCGTGCTGCCGGTGATGGATGCCATTGCCAAATACATGGCGACGGTCGAAGGCATGTCACCGGGACAGGTAACCTTTTACCGCTTCTTCTTCCAGCTGGCCTCAGTCCTGCCGGTTCTGATCGCCCTCAACGGTCTGGCAGCCTTTTCGGCGAAACGCCCGTGGATGAACCTGCTGCGCGGCGCGATCCATGGCGCCGCGAGCCTGATGTTTTTCATGGCGGTCAAATACATGCCGCTCGCCGATGTCTTCGCCATCTACTTTGTCGAGCCCTTCATTCTGACGGCCATGTCGGCCATCTTCCTCAAGGAAAAAGTCGGCTGGCGCCGCTGGCTGGCGATCGCGGTCGGCTTTGGCGGTGCGATGATCGTCATCCAGCCGAGCTACGAAGTTTTCGGCATGAAGGCCCTGTTGCCTGTCGCCTGCGCCTTTCTCTATGCGCTCTACATGTTCCTGAACCGGGCGATCGGCGAGGCCGACACCCCGATGACCATGCAGACCATGGCCGGGATCGGTGGCACGATTTTCATGGGGGGCGCCCTGTTGCTCGGCACCGCTGCCGACGGCGTCGACTTCGAGATGTCGCTGCCGACCTCATGGCTTGGCCTCGTCCTGCTCGTCCTGCTCGGCGCGATCTCCGGCTACATCCATCTCCTCGTCGTCCGCGCCTTTCGCATGGCGACGCTGTCCGTGCTCGCGCCCTTCCAGTATTTCGAGATCATCGCCGCCGTTGCGCTGGGTTACCTGCTGTTTGACGAATTTCCGACACCGTCCAAATGGCTCGGCATCCTGATCATCGTCGGATCGGGTCTCTTCATTCTCTGGCGCGAACAGAGACGGACAACGCCGGCACGGACCGTCAAGGACATTGCCTGAAAGACCGGCCGTTCGACGGCATTTGAATGTTTTCAATCACGGGATTCTAAGGGTTCTCGCCTAGGTTCGGCGCATTCATCCGCAGCACCGGGAGAGCTTCTTGGCGACGTATCAGGCCGCAGTGTTTCTGGCCGCCTTCAATCTCGGCCTGCTGTGGCTTCTGATGGCAGCACCGCTTGGGCGGCGGACCATCCGCGTGAGCCGTATCATCCGCGAGCGTCCTGAAGAGCTGTGGAACATCACCCGACCCGCTGGCGACCAAACCTCCTGGCATCCAAATGTCATTGCCGTCGAACCTGTCGATGGCAAACCGGACCTGGTGGAATTCGCCTATCGGCAAAGCGATCGTCACGGGCATCCCAGCAGACGAACCATGATCGTTGACCGCACCGCGATGACGGCCGCCGGCTGTTTCACCTGCGAACTGAGGGTGGTCAATGACACGACGCTCGACCACACTTTCTGGGAAGGCTATCGCGAAAGCCGCAAGGTCGAACGTGCCCCCCTCGGCAGCCGGGTCACCTTCGAGCAGACGGACAACTATCGCGGGCTCGCCTTTTATCTGTTCCGGCGCATAGCCCTCGCCCGCGAACTCTCCGCATTGCAGAACCATGTGGAGGAAAGCCCCGCGTCGAACCTTCTGCATTTCGAACACCCGCTTTGGCAGACCGTACTCGTGCTGCTCTCGACCCTCTTGCTCTGGCCGTTTTTTGGCCTGACCGCACAGGGCCTGATGATCTCGGTGTTCCTGACCCTCGTCATCCTGCTGCATGAACTCGGCCACATGGTGGCCTACCGCGCCTTCGGCCATCCGACGACGCGCATGCTCTTCGTGCCGCTGCTGGGCGGCGTGGCCATCGGCGGGCGCCCCTACAATACCCATTTCGAGGTCGCAACCTGCGCCCTGATGGGGGCCGGCTTCTCGGCGCTGCTTGTCCCGATCCTTGTCGCTGCCCATCAATCGGCGGGGGACATTCCCCATTCGACGGCGATGGATGGCCCGATCCTGGTCTTTCTGGTGATTCTCGGCGCCTTCAATCTTCTGAACCTTCTTCCCACCTACCGCTTTGACGGCGGCCAGGTGCTGCGACAGGTGTTTCAAGCGCCACGCGCCCTCGCGCTCACCAGTTTTCTGGTGACAGGCGTGGTGGCCTGGACCGGCTGGAGAATTGGGCTTTCAGCACCAGCACTGACGATCGGCGTGGCACTTTTCACGCTGCTTGGCATGATCAGGACGAAGTCGGCAAAGCCCCGCGAGGCCCTCGTGCCGATGAATGGTCCGGAGCGCCTGATGACCGGCTTCGGCTACTATGCGGCCTTGGCCATCCACGTCTACGCCGTGATCTATGCCTGCGACAGACTGTTTCCCTGATCCCGCCGCTGCTTCACCCGCTTGACATGCGGCGGCGCTCAAGCTCCAAGAGACCGCATGGATACCGAACAAAAGCCCCTCCCCGCCGGCTATCACGACGTCGCGCCGAACATGCTCGCGACCATCGTCACCTGCCTTGAAATGACGACAAGACCAGCACCTCGCCCCAATCCGCCGACCGATGGGCTGACGGTGGAGCGCTGGAACGCGCCGGCGCTTGAGGATTACCGCGCGCTCTACCGCCGCGTGGGAGAGGATTGGCTCTGGGTCTCGCGCGCCGTGATGGATGACGAGAAGCTGAGGGCCATCATCGAAGATCCCGCCGTTGAAATCCATGCGCTGACGCGCAACGGCGAAAAGCTCGGGCTGCTGGAACTCGACTTCCGCGAAGGCGCAGAATGCGAACTCGCCTTTTTCGGTCTCGACCAGAGCCTGATTGGATCGGGCGCCGGGCGTATCCTGATGAATGTCGCGATCGACACGGCCTGGGAAAAGTCGATATCACGCTTCTGGGTTCACACCTGCCATCTCGACCATCCGGCGGCATTCGCCTTCTACCAGCGCTCCGGTTTCAGACCTTACAAGCGCATGGTCGAGATTTTCGAAGATCCCAGACAGACGGGTAAACTGCGGCCAGATGCAGCACCGCATTTCCCCGTGCTCACCGCCGAATAGACGATAAAAATCAGACTTTTGAGAAAATCCGGCTCGGGCCTTGAGCCGGATGGCGAAGGCGTGCCAAAGTCGCCACCAACGATTTGTCAGGAGAAAAACCATGGATGTTCGCGCCGCCGTCGCCGTGCAGGCTGGAAAGCCGCTTGAGGTCATGACCGTTCAACTCGAAGGCCCGCGCGCCGGCGAAGTGCTGATCGAGGTGAAGGCCACCGGGATCTGTCACACCGACGATTTCACGCTCTCGGGCGCCGATCCGGAAGGTCTCTTCCCGGCCATTCTCGGCCATGAAGGTGCAGGCATCGTGGTTGATGTCGGCCCGGGCGTGACCTCGGTGAAAAAGGGCGACCATGTCATTCCGCTCTACACGCCGGAATGCCGCGAATGCTATTCCTGCACCTCGCGCAAGACCAATCTCTGCACCTCTATCCGCACAACCCAGGGACAGGGCGTGATGCCGGATGGTACGAGCCGATTCTCGATCGGCAAGGACAAGATCCACCACTACATGGGTTGCTCGACGTTCTCGAACTTTACCGTTCTGCCCGAGATTGCCGTTGCCAAGGTCAACCCGGACGCGCCCTTCGACAAGATCTGCTACATCGGCTGCGGTGTGACGACCGGCATCGGTGCGGTCATCAACACCGCCAAGGTCGAGATCGGCTCGACCGCCATCGTCTTCGGTCTCGGCGGCATTGGTCTGAACGTGCTGCAGGGCCTGCGCCTGGCCGGTGCCGACATGATCATCGGCGTCGACATCAACCCGGATCGCAAGGCCTGGGGCGAGAAATTCGGCATGACGCATTTCGTCAATCCGAAGGAAGTCGGCGACGACATCGTGCCTTACCTCGTCAACATGACGAAGCGCGGCAACGATCTGATCGGCGGCGCGGACTACACCTTCGACTGCACCGGCAATACCAAGGTGATGCGCCAGGCGCTGGAAAGCTCGCATCGCGGCTGGGGCAAGTCCGTCATCATCGGCGTCGCCGGCGCCGGCCAGGAAATCTCGACGCGTCCCTTCCAGCTGGTCACCGGCCGCAACTGGATGGGCACCGCCTTTGGCGGCGCGCGCGGCCGCACCGACGTTCCGAAGATCGTCGACTGGTACATGGAGGGCAAGATCCAGATCGACCCGATGATCACCCACACCATGCCGCTCGAAGACATCAACAAGGGCTTTGACCTGATGCACAAGGGCGAATCGATCCGCGGCGTCGTGGTCTATTGATGTCTGCGCATTACACTGTCGACGTGCGGAGGCTCGACGAGTTCTCCGCCGCCGACCTCTACGACATGCTGAAGCTGCGCGTCGACGTTTTCGTCGTCGAGCAGCATTGCCCCTATCCGGAGCTCGACGGGAACGACAAGGACTGCCTGCATCTTCGCCTGCTCGATGGCGAGGACCTGCTCGCCTGCGCAAGGCTGTGGCGGCCTTCGGCGGAGCACCATCCGCGCATTGGCCGCGTTGCGGTCTCTCCTGATCATCGCGGCAAGCGGCTTGGCGAAGCGCTGATGCGCGAGGCGATTTCAGAGGTCGAGAAGCGCCATCCGGGTAAACCGATCGAGATCTCGGCGCAGAGCCATCTGCAGAAATTCTATGGGTCGCTGGGGTTTGAGGTGATCTCGGAGGAGTATCTGGAGGATGGCATCCCGCATGTGGATATGCTGCGGAAAGGATAGCCGATGCCCGAAATCTATGTCGATGCCGATGCCTGTCCGGTGAAGCCGGAGATCCTGAAAGTGGCCGAGCGGCATGATCTGCCGGTGACCTTTGTTGCGAATTCCGGCCTTCGCCCCTCGCGCGATCCGATGGTCAAGAATGTCATTGTATCAGGCGCCTTCGATGCGGCTGACGACTGGATTGCCGAGCGCTGCAGCGAAGGTGACATCGTCGTGACCGCCGATGTGCCGCTGGCCGGTCGATGCGTCGCCGCCGGTGCACTGGTCACCGGCCCGACAGGACGGATCTTCGACACGGCCAATATTGGCATGGCGACGGCGATGCGCGACCTTGGCGCACACTTGCGCGAGACCGGCGAGAGCAAGGGCTACAATGCCGCCTTTTCGCCGCGCGACCGTTCGGCCTTCCTCGAAACGCTCGACCGGCTTTGCCGTCGGGTGAAGAAATGAGCCCCGAAAGGGCCCTGAACAAGGACAGATCCCCATGAATATCCTTTCCCAGAACACCGCCTTCGGCGGCATGCAGGGCGTCTTCTCTCACGCATCGGAGGCGACCGGCACCGAGATGACCTTTGCCGTCTTCGTGCCACCCCAGGCGACCACCGAAAAGCGGCCGGTGCTCTGGTATCTCTCAGGGCTGACCTGCAGCCATGCCAATGTGATGGAAAAGGGCGAATATCGCCGGATGGCCGCCGAACTCGGCCTGATCGTCGTCTGCCCGGATACGAGCCCGCGCGGCAATGACGTGGCCGATGAGCTGACCAACTGGAAGATGGGCAAGGGCGCGGGCATGTATCTGAATGCCACGGAAACGCCCTGGGCCGAACATTACCAGATGTACTCCTACATCACGGAAGAGCTTCCCAGCCTGATCGCAGAGCAGTTCCGCGCCGACATGGACCGCCAGGGCATTTTCGGCCATTCCATGGGCGGCCATGGCGCCATGACGATTGCGCTGAAGAACCCTGAGCGCTTCAAGAGCTGCTCAGCCTTTGCCCCGATCGTCAATCCGCTGACGGCGGACTGGACACAGGATGCGTTCGAAAAGTATCTCGGTGCTGACCGTGCGAAATGGCGTGAATACGACGCCTGCGCACTGGTGGAAGACGGCGCCCGCTTCCCGGAATTCCTTGTTGATCAGGGCAAGGCCGACAGTTTCCTCGAGACAGGTCTCGCCCCCTGGAAATTCGAAGAGGCAGTGAAGGGCACGGATATCGGCCTGACGCTGCGCATGCATGAGCGCTACGACCATTCCTACTACTTCATCTCGACCTTCATGGAGGATCATCTGAAGTGGCATGCGGAACGGTTGGGGTGAACTAAAGGCAAAACGCCGTCATGCTCGGGCCAGTCCCGAGCATCCGCTACCGTTGAATTGACTGCGACGTAAGTAGATCCTCGGCGCAGGGCCGAGGATGACGGCGGCGTATGTCAGCGCGCCCCTTACCCCCGCCGATAGACAAACCGCTCGAAATCCGCCGCTTTGCCCTGCCCCGACACATCAAAACAGAACATGCCGGCAAACGCCCCGGTAAACGAGCCGTGTTCGCCGAAACCGCCTTCGTCGGAGACGACGCCGGCGTCGAGGACGGGGCCGATGGCCTGCCACGTGCCTTCGCCTGAGACCCGCCAGAAGAATTGCAGGTCGTTGTCGGTGATCTCCATGGCGAGGTCGATCGCGCCATCGGGGATAGACTGGCCCATGCCGATCGGAAACTCCAGCTTGCCCGAGGGATACTCGCCCGGGCAGGACAGGATGATCAGCGAGCGGCCGAGCTTTTCGTCCGTGGAAATGCCGAGCGCGTGGAATTTGTAGCGATTGTAGTAATGCGTCAGGCCAGCGACCTGCTGATAGGTCTCGGGCGCAAATTCAAGACGCGTCTCGGCGCGGAAGCGGTGATGCTCCTGACGGCGGGCAATGAGCGACTGTTCGAACCAGGAACCGATGCTTTCCCGGCCGAAAAGGCGCAAGCGCCCTGCCCGTCCGGTCAGGCTGAACAGGCGCTCAGGATAGGGCGTACGCAGCCACTGGAATTCGGATGGTAAGTCGGGGCTGTCGAAGGCCCTGACTATCTCGACGGGTTCCTCGCGCTTCATGGCGCCATAGGGCGCCGGAACCTCGACGGCGGGCACGACGCCGCCCTGTTCGAGATAGAGCCAGCCATCCTCCTTCCATACGCATTTCTGCAGGCCCGTTTCGCGGCCCAGCGTGCAGCGACGCTTGGGCGGCATCGGACGCCCGCAGAGATGGGTGTGATAGAACTGACCATCCGGAGTTTCGACATATTGGCCGTGACCGGCGCGTTGCAGATCTGCGTCCGGGTCATCCTTGGAGGTGATGAGATGCGTATTCGGGTGCATCTCATAGGGACCCTCGATGGCGCGCGAGCGGGCCATGGTGACGACATGGTCATATCCAGTGCCGCCTTCGGCAGTCGTCAGGTAGTACCAGCCATTCCGCTTGAAGACATGCGGGCCTTCGACGAGGCCCTGTTTGCTGCCCTCGAAAATGTTCCTGATCGGGCCGGTGAGCGTCTTCGTCTTCGGGTCCCATTCCTGCAGCAGGATGCCGTCGAATTTGGCATGGCCGATGGTGTTGCGGGCTTCGGGGCGGTGGTTCCACTGCATGTTGAGGAACCACTTGGCGCCGTCATCGTCATGGAAGAGCGAGGGGTCGAAGCCTGAGGAATTGACATAGATGGGATCGGACCAGGGCCCTTCGATCGAAGGCGCCGTGACGATGTAATTGTGTGCGTCCTTGAAGGAACCTTCGAAACGCTTCACGTCGGTATAGACGAGCCAGAACAACCCGTCGGCATAGGACAGGCACGGCGCCCAGACGCCGCCGCTGTCGGGATTGCCGCGCATGTCGAGCTGGCTTGCGCGGTTGAGCGGACGGCAGACGAGCTCCCAGTTGGCGAGGTCGCGCGAATGGTGGATCTGGACGCCGGGGAACCATTCGAAGGTGGAGGTGGCGATGTAATAATCCTCGCCCACGCGGCAGATCGACGGGTCCGGATTGAAGCCCGGCAGGATGGGGTTGATGATCATGGGGTGTGGTTTCTCCTCCGCAGTTACCTCTCCCCCTGCGGGAGGGGAAGAAAAATCAGGGTCTAGCCAAAGGCTCAAGCCCTAGATTTTTCAGGAGAGGGGCTGCCTGACTGACAAGCCCTTCTCTTGGGATTTCTAGCACTTAGCTGACGCTAAGCTGCTGAAATCCCGTTCTCCCCCGCAAGGGGGGAGATAGGTTTCTACTTCTTCTTCCGTGGCGGGCCCTTGCGCTCGGCGGACGCGGCCCAGATGTTGATGTCGGCGTCCTTGGCGAAAACGTCTATCTCGGCGAGTTCTTCCGCGGTGAAGTCCGGCGTTTCGATTGCCTTGACGCAGTCATCGACCTGAGAGGGCTTCGACGCGCCGATCAGGGCGGTGGTGATATGGCCGCCGCGCAGCACCCAGGCGAGCGCCATCTGCGCCAGCGTCTGGCCGCGCTTTTCCGCGATCTTGTTGAGGCCCCGGATGTTTTCGAGATTGCGGTCGTTGAGGAAGCCCGGGTCAAGCGACTTGTCCTGCGTGGCGCGGGTGCCTTCCGGAATGCCGTTCAGGTATTTCGAGGTCAGCATGCCCTGCGCGAGCGGCGAGAAGACGATCGAACCGACGCCCAGTTCTTCCAGCGTATCGATCAGCCCGTCTTCCTCGATCCAGCGATTGATCATCGAATAGCTGGGCTGATGGATGAGAAGCGGCGTGCCAAGGCTTTTCAGGATGGCATGGGCTTCGCGGGTGCGCTTGGAATTGTAGGAGGAAATGCCGACATATTGCGCCCTGCCCGAACGGACGATGTGGTCGAGCGCGCCGCAGGTCTCCTCGAGCGGCGTGTCGGGATCGAAGCGGTGCGAATAGAAGATGTCGACATAGTCGAGGCCCATGCGCTTCAGGCTCTGGTCGCAGGAAGCGATCAGGTACTTGCGGCTGCCCCATTCGCCGTAAGGACCCGGCCACATGTTGTAGCCCGCCTTTGAAGAGATGATCAGTTCGTCGCGGTAGCCTCGGAAATCGGTCTTGAGGATATCACCGAAGGCTTCTTCCGCAGAGCCGGCCGGCGGGCCGTAATTGTTGGCGAGGTCGAAATGGGTGATGCCGAGGTCGAAAGCCCTACGGCAGATCGCCTGCTTGGTGGAATGCGGCGTGTCATTGCCGAAATTGTGCCAGAGGCCGAGCGAGATCGCCGGCAGCTTCAGCCCGCTTTTGCCGCAGCGATTATAGGTCATCCGCTCATAGCGGTTTTCGGCGGGGGTATAGGTCATGGATGGTTCTCTCCCGGATGCAGACGCTTGTTGCTTGCCCCTCATCCCCCTGCCGGGACCTTATCCCCGCAGGCGGGGAGAAGGAGGCGGCAGCCGGATGATGGGCATAGCTCCCCCTTATCTAAGCAGAGCCTGCGCTTCGTCGATACCCAGGGCAGCCGGTTGAGTGCAGGTTGTCGACAGGGTTACGAATTCACCCGTCTCGCCGGACTTCAGGATCGACACCATGACATCGACGCCGTGTAGCGTGCGGTCCAGCGAGCAGCGGGCATCGCGGCCTTCGAGGATCGCGACCGCCATGTCGGCAAGGCCGGCCGTGCGGTAGTTGGCGCGAGGACCTTGCGGGCTTTCCTGGTTGTTGCGACCGAAGGGATGATCCCAGGCTTCGAGCGGCTGGATGTCCTTGTTGCGGCCGGAAGCCTCGACGACGCCGCCGAAGAAGTTCGGATCGGGCACGTAGAGCGAGCCATCGGTGCCGTAGAGTTCCATATTGGCGTGGCGGTGGCTCCAGACATCCCAGCTGGCCGAGAGCGTGATCGTCGCGCCGTTCTGGAATTCCAGAAGCGCATGGATATTGGTCGGGGTCTTGACCGGGATGACGTCGCCACTGCGCGGCTGGCTGGTGATCGTCCGGGTCTCGTTCGCCATGGAGGTCAGGGCTGCCACCCGCTTCACCGGGCCGATCAGGTTGATCAGGTTGGCGATGTAATAGGGGCCGAGGTCGAGGACCGGGCCGCCGCCGGGCAAGAAGAAGAAGTCCGGGTTCGGATGCCACATCTCCATGCCGGGGCTCATCACATGGCAAGTGCCCGACGTGACGCGGCCGATGCCGCCCTTGTCGATATAGTCACGCGCCAGCTGGTGCGCACCGCCGAGGAAAGTATCCGGTGCGCAACCGACAGACAGGCCCTTGGCCTTGGCGATGCTGCGAAGCTCCTCGCCCTGTTCGAGCGAGAGCACCAGCGGCTTTTCCGAATAGACATGTTTGCCGGCTTCGAGAATGCGCTTTGAGACGGGATAATGCGCATCCGGGATCGTCAGGTTGACGACGATGTCCACCTCGTCATTGGCCAGCAGCTCGTCGATGGTCTGCGCCTTGACGCCGTATTCTTCGGCGCGCAGCTGCGCCGCACTCATATTGATGTCGGCGCATGCGACGACCTTCAAGCCGCGAAACAGCGGCGCCAGCGAAAAGTAGGTGGTGGAAATATTGCCGGATCCGATGATGCCGACGCCGAGTTCGCGTGCCATGGGAAATGTCCTGCTTGCTGCGATGGGTTCAATAGGTGTTGAAGGAAGCGATCGAACGGGTGATCAGCCGGTCGATATCCTTGGGATTATCGTGCTCGACGACGAAATGCTTGACGCGGGTGCTCTTCAGCGCCGCGATCAGGCCCTTCCAGTCGACGGTGCCATGGCCAACATCCGCCCAGCCGTCTTCCTCGGTGTTTTCACCTGCGGCGGCGATATCCTTTACATGCACGGCACTGATGCGTTTGCCGTAGCTTTCGATCCAGGAGAAGGGATCGGCACCGCCACGGATGACCCAGGCGATATCGGCTTCCCAGTCGAGCTCGGGACCGCCGGCGAAGATCTGCTCCTGCGGCGTCGATCCATCCGGCAGGGCCGCAAATTCGAAGTCGTGATTGTGCCAGCCGAAGACGAGGCCCGCATCGCGCAGCGGCTTGCCCGCCGCTTGCAGGCGCTGGCCGAAGGCGAACCAGCCGGCCGCATCCGAGGGACGCTGGTCGGGCATCAGATAGGGGCAGTAGACGGCCTCGATGCCAAGCGTCCTGGCGATCTTGATGACCCGGGCCGGGTCGTTCTCGATCATGTCGAGGCCGAAATGGGCGGTCGGCATGGTCAGGCTGTTGTCGTCGAGTTCCTTGCGGAAGGCGTCGAGCTCACCGTCGGCAAGCGACGCGTAGAGGGCGCCGTAACCCTCGACCTCACTGTAACCAACGGCCTGGAGTTTCGGATAGATGCCGCTGAAGGGCTGGAAATTGCGGGCGCTGTAAAGTTGGAAGCCGAGTTTGGTCATGGGGGTAGTCTCCTCCTCGTTTGGTCCTGGATCGGGCGCCCAGGGCCTTATCTGTGTCGCCTGTCAGTCCTCCGACTGGCAGCTATAGAGATCGTAGATGCGGAACGCCGGCAGGGTGCCTGCGGGCAGCGCGGCATCCGGTTTGAAAGTGATGCGGCGGCTCTCGCCGGCCGAAAGGTCGAAGGCGTTGTCCGAATAGCGGCCAGGGGTCGCGCTTTCGAGCATGACGAAAAGTGCGAGGGCTTGGGACGTGACGGTCACCTCGAACGCACCGTCGCCGGTCGGGGAAACGGAGACTTCCAAACGCGAGGGTTCTAGGTCGAGCGCCTTGTAGGTGCCATTGAGGAAGTGCCCCTCGCCGCTCATGCCGTTGGAAGCGGTGAAGCTCCATGCGAGCAGACCGTCGGCGGGGATCTCACTGGCATCGAGCGTGACGAGCACGTCGGCCGTATCAGGGTCGCAATCGCCCTGCACGCTTTTGAGCGGGATGCGATCGCCGGACAGCGTCAAAACGAAGAGATTGGCGTCGATGGTGACGGTATCGAGCGTGTCGTTGACCATGGAGAGCGCGATGGTGCTGCCGTCTTCGGACGGGATGGCGGCGACCGAGACCGGCTGGAAGAAGCGCCGCACCATGTAATGCATCGCCTTCCAGCTGCCGCCGTAGTCGAGGCTGGACCAGGAAGCAACCGGCCAAGTGTCGTTGAGCTGCCAGTAGATGGTGCCCATGCAATGGGGCTTCAGCGAGCGCCAGTATTCGACAGCCGTCTTGATGGCGAGGCCCTGCTGGATTTGGCTCAGATAGACGAAATTGGCGAAATCCTTGGGAAAACGGAAATAGCGGAACATGGTGCCCGCGATCCGCTCATTGCCGCCGGCATTCTTCTGGTGAAGCTCGATCACCGGCGAAGCGATGTTCATGTCGCCCTTGTCGGCAAAACCCTCGATGATCGGCAGCGACGTGTAGGACTGGAAGCCGAACTCCGAGCAGAAGCGCGGTTTGACAGTTCGGTAATTATCGAAACTCTTGTTCTCGTGCCAGACCGACCAGTAATGCATGTCACCGGAGCCATCGGCATGCCAGGCATCGCCATAGTCGAGATAGCCCGAGGCCGGGCTCGACGGCCACCAGATTCCCTGGGGATAAGTCTTCTTGACGCCCTGCTCGATGACACGGTTGAGGCGGTCATAGGCGACGAGATAGCGGTCGCGGTTGTCGCGAGATTCCGGAAACCAGGTGAGCGCACCGACGAGCTCGTTGTCGCCGCACCAGATGACGATGGAGGCATGGCTGGAGAGCCGCTTGACCTGGTATTCGACCTCGTGGGCCACATTGTCGAGGAAGTCGTCGGTGCAAGGATAGAGGTTGCAAGAGAACATGAAGTCCTGCCAGACCATCAGGCCGAGCCGGTCGCAGAGGTCGTAAAGCCAGTCGGCCTCGTAGAAGCCACCGCCCCAGATACGGATCATGTTCATATGCGCGGCGACGGCGGAATTCAGCAGATCGGTGGTCTTCTCCTCCGACGACCGAGAGAACAGCGCATCCGCCGGGATCCAGTTGGCGCCACGGCAGAAGATCTCGCGGCCGTTGACCTTGAGCGCAAAGCGGCTGCCGGCCTCGTCCGGATCGGTAATCAGTTCGACGGTGCGAAGGCCGATCTGGCGGGTCACGGTTTCGCTCGGCAGGTCGACGGTCAGCGTATAGAGCGCCTGCTCACCGGAGCCCGATGGCCACCAGAGCCGCGGGTTTTCGATCTCGAAGACATGCACGACCTTCGTCTCGCCAGCGGAAATGCCGACATCCAGGCGCACACGATCGGCGTCGAGTGCGAAGTGGATCGGCACCACGGCTGGCTCGGCGGAATGGATGGTAGCGGTAACCTTGAGCTCGACGCGGCCATCGGCGTAGTGGACCTGCTCCGTCTCGACATGCTCGATGCGGGCCGGGTCGAGCTTTTTCAGCGAAAGCGTACCGTAGATGCCGAGCGGCGCGATCGCGATGTTCCAGTCCCAGCCGAAATGGCATTGCGGCTTGCGCAGCATGTTGCCGTTGGGGATCGGGGAATTCGCAGTCGAATACGGAATATAGAAGGGCTGGCGGGCCTGGCGTTCGGCGCCAGCCGAGATGCTGGAATGGAAGACGATGCGGACGGTGTTTTCGCCCGGCTGCAGCGCGTGGCTGACATCGGGGCGATAGCGGCGGAAACAGTTGTCGGCGGATAGCACCGGCACATCGTTGACGAAGACGACGGCGACCGTATCGAGATAGTCGATGTCGAGATACCAGCTGCCGGAAATATCGGGAACGACGACCTGACGTTCGATAACCCAGTCGCGCTCGGCAACCCATTGCACGACCTCTTCGTTGCGACCGAAATAGGGATCGGGGATCAGGCCTGCGGCATGCAGCGCCGAATGCACATCGCCCGGCAGCGTGATCGCCGCCTGATGATCGCCGTTGGCGGACGAAAGACGCCATTCGCCGTGAAGATCGATGGCGCCGTTGTGGGCATTCTGGGTCATGACGACAGTCCTGCAGAAGAAAAAGGCGCCCCGGTCACAGGCCGGGACGCAGGGGGGAACGTGTCAGATGCGCTCTTCGGTCTGCGCATCGAAAAGGGAGGCGACTTCCATGTCAAAGCCGAGGCGAACCTTGGCGCCCGGCGCATAACGGCGGGTGCCGCCGATGCGGACCGACATGGTGTGGCCGGCATGTTTGAGCCAGAGCAGGTTGTCGGCGCCCATCGGCTCCTCGATGTCGACGATCGCCTCGTGCAGCTCGCCGATACCGGCCTCTTCATCGACCTTGATATGCTCCGGACGTACGCCGAGCACCACCTTGCGACCGCCGGTCAGAGGCTCCGCCGAGCGATATCCCTTCAAAGAGAAGATAACGTCATGGGTGCGGAAGAAGACCTCGCCGCCTTCATTGACGAGATCACCATTCAGGAAATTCATCGACGGCGAGCCGATGAAGCCGGCGACGAAGAGGTTTCGCGGCTGGTTGTAGATCGTGTTCGGATCGGCGAGCTGCTGGATGACGCCGCTCTTCATGATCGCAATGCGGTCGGCAAGCGTCAGCGCCTCGATCTGGTCGTGCGTGACGTAGATCATCGTGTTCTTGAGGCTGTGGTGAAGGCGCTTGATTTCGACACGCAGTTCCGAGCGCAGCTTGGCATCGAGGTTGGAAAGCGGCTCGTCGAACAGGAAGACGTCAACGTCGCGCACCAGGGCACGACCGATCGCCACGCGCTGACGCTGACCACCGGAAAGTGCCGAGGGCTTGCGGTCGAGCAACGGACCGATCTGCAGGATGTCGGCGGCGCGCTGGACGCGCTTTTCAATCTCGTCCTTCGGCATCTTGGCAACCTGCAGGCCGAAGGAGAGGTTTTTCTTCACCGACATCTGCGGATAGAGCGCATAGGACTGGAACACCATGCCGATGCCGCGGTCCTTGGGCTCTTCCCAGGTGACGTTCTTGCCCTTGATGAAGATCTGCCCGTCGGTCGGCTCGAGCAGTCCCGCGATGCAGTTGAGCAACGTGGACTTGCCGCAGCCGGATGAGCCCAGGAGAACGATGAACTCACCGTCGACAATGTCGAGATTGAGGTTTTCCAGCACCTTGACGGCGCCGAAGCTCAAAGAGAGGTCCTTGATCGATACACTATGCGACATGAGCTTAACCCTTGACTGCGCCGGCGGCGATGCCCCGGACGAAGAGGCGTCCGGAAATGAAGTAGACGATGAGCGGCACGGCGCCGGTCAGAAGTGTTGCGGCCATGTTGACGTTGTATTCCTTCACGCCCTGGACCGAGTTGACGATGTTGTTGAGCTGGACCGTCATCGGGTAGTATTCCGGTCGGGTGAACACGACGCCGAACAGGAAGTCGTTCCAGATTCCGGTGATCTGCAGGATCATGGCGACGACGAAGATCGGCAGCGACATGGGCAGCATGATCCTGAGATAGATCTGCCAGAACCCCGCCCCATCGATACGGGCGGCCTTGAACAGCTCTTCCGGCAGCGAGGTGAAGTAGTTGCGGAACAAGAGCGTCAGGATCGGCATGCCGAAGATGGTGTGCACGACGACAAGGCCGGTAAGCGTGCCGTAGATGCCGAGTTCGCGCAGCACGATGACGATCGGGTAGATCATCACCTGATAGGGAATGAAGGCGCCGATGATCAGGATCGTGAAGAACAGTTCCGCACCCTTGAAGCGCCAGTTGGCGAGTGCATAGCCATTGACCGAGGCGATCAGGATCGAGATCAGCGTCGAAGGCACGGTGATCCGGACCGAATTCCAGAACCCGCGCGACAGGCCGTCGCAATTCAGGCCGGTGCAGGCGGTTGCCCAGGCCTTGACCCACGGCTCGAAGGTGATCTCCATCGGTGGCGAGAAGATATTGCCGAGACGGATCTCCGGCATGCCCTTCAGCGACGTCACGATCATCACGTAGAGCGGGATCAGATAGTAGATCGCAAAGAAGATCAGCGACCCGTAGAGCATGATGTTGCGCCCCGAGAAGGTGCGCTTCGGCTTGGCACCGCGTGGGCCCGACCCGACATGATCGGAGCCAACCTGATTTGAGACCGCGTCGAAACCGGCGGCGGTAGCGTTGAGAGAACCGGGATTAGCCACGCTTCTTTCCTCCGAATTCGAGATAGGCCCAGGGGATGATGATAATCGCGACCGTCAGCAGCATCATGGTCGATGCGGCGAAGCCCTGGCCGAGATTCTGTGCCTGGAACATATAGTCGTAGACGTATTTGGCAGGGACTTCGGAGGCGATACCGGGGCCGCCGCTGGTCTGGGCGACGACGAGGTCGTAGAGGCGGACGATGCCGGATGTGATGATGACCAGCGTGGTGATGAAGACAGGGCGCATCATCGGGATGATGATGAAGAGATAGGTCTTCCACATGGGAATGCCGTCGACGCGCGAGGCCTTCCAGATGTCTTCGTCGATGCCACGCAGACCCGCGAGCAGCAGACACATGACGAGACCCGTGCCCTGCCACAGACCGGCGATCAGGATGCCGTAGATGACGATCTCCGAATTGTAGAGCGGGTTGAAGGTGAAGGTCTCCCAGCCCAACGACCGCACGATCGACTGCACCCCGAAATCCGGGTTGAGGATCCATTGCCAGACGAGACCGGTGACGATGAAGGACAGCGCGAAGGGATAGAGAAAGATCGTGCGGAACGCGTTTTCGAAACGGATCTTCTGATCCATCAGCGCTGCCAGTAGGAACCCGATAACGATCGAGAAGATCAGCGAGAGTATCCCGTAGATCGCCAGGTTCTGGATCGAAATGATCCATCGCGGCGCATCCCACAGACGTTCATACTGCTCGAAGCCTATGAAGTTGGCGCGCGGCAAAAGCCGCGAATTGGTGAAGGAATAGACGACCGTCCAGATTGTCCCTCCAAGGAAGATGACCATGGCGGTCAGCACCATTGGAATGGACGCGATCTTGGCGTTCAGATTGCGAAACAGCTTGTTGGGTCGACCAGCATGCGACGGGCTCGCCATGGGTCAGTCCTCCTCGTCCTGGACACGGGTGTCGTACCAAGGCCGTCACGCTGAAACGCACACGCTTCCCGCACGCAGCCGGCACATGGGCTCGACGCCCTACCCCGGGTCGAAAATGGCCTATGTCCAGCCAGGGTCGCCCCTGGCTGGACAGGTCACCCGCGATTAATCAGCGGAAGCGATGATGTCGGCGAAGCGCTTCTGCGCATCTTCGACGGTCATGGACGGATTGGCGAAGAACTCCGAGAAGAGGTCTTCCTTCTGCTTCTGACTGTCGGCAGAAAGCAGCTGGTCGGTGCCCTGGATGACATTGCCCTTGGCGAGAATGTCGAGGCCCTTCTTCATGCAGTCGTTGGCAGCAGCGAGATCGACGTCACCGCGAACCGGCAGCGAGCCCTTCTTCAGGTTGAACGCAACCTGTGTTGCGGGTGCAACCAGGGTGGCAGCCAGAACGTCCTGGGCAGCAGACTTTTCTTCGTCATCGAGGACGGGGAAGTAGAATGCGTCACCGCCGGTCGAGATGATCTCGTTCACGCCGAGGCCCGGAAGGCAGGTATAGTCCTTCCCGGCAACCTGACCGGCCAGAGCGAATTCGCCCTGTGCCCAGTCACCCATGATCTGGCCGCCGGCCTTGCCGGTGATGACCAGATTGGTAGCCTGGTTCCAATCCTGAACGTTGGAGCCCTTGGACATTTTGCGCGCATCGTCGGCAGCGGCGAACACCTTGGCGATCTCAGGACCGGCTGCAACGTCTGCATCCTTGTCCTTGAACACCTTTTCGAAGGTTTCCTTACCAGCGATGGCGACCATCAAAACGTCGAAGGCACCAGCCGACTGCCACGGCTGACCACCAACGGCGAGCGGAATAATGCCCTTCGCTTCAAGTGCGGGGGCTGCCGCGACGAATTCGTCCCAGTTCTTCGGCACGGCGACGCCCGCACTTTCGAATGCTCCGTTCGAAAGCCACAGCCACTGCCAGGAGTGGATGTTGACCGGGGCGCAGTAAACCTTGCCGTCGATCGTGCAGCTTTCAAGCAGGCTTGCCGGCTTGATGATGTCCTTCCAGCCTTCCTTTTCGGCGACGGCCGTGAGGTCCTTCATCAGACCGGCTTCAGCCAGTTCCTCGGCCTGGCGACCGTGGTTGAACTGGGTTGCAGCCATCGGATCACCACCGGTGATGCGGCTGATCATGATCGGGCGGGCGGTACCGCCGGAACCGGCGATAGCACCGTCGACCCATTTGTTGCCGGTGGCGTCGAATGCCTTGGCAAGCTCGGCGACAGCAGCGGCTTCACCGCCCGACGTCCACCAATGGGTTACTTCGAGATCGGTGGCCTGCGCTGCCGCAAACGGCATGACAACAGTAGCGGCCAAAGCTGCCGCAAAGCTACGAAAATTCATGAGTCTCCTCCCTCACTGAAACGTTGCCGGAAAAACTTATGTCAAAGAATTTTGGAGCGCAACCTGTCGGATTGTAAATTTTCTATTACAGCCAAATTTCAGCGCAGGCGTGTGCTTCAGGCGCGTCGCTCAAAACGCTTTGGGGGAGATGGATATTGCGCAGCAGCATGAGAAGTATCGTTACAGCTCCAATGTCTTGCCGACTAATAAAGAATAATTTGCTGCATGGGCGTCCAAGAGCGCCCATACCCGACGAAAACCACAGAATAACGCGCCATCTCCCGTCTTGGTTGCACCCATTCGCAGCGCAGCATAGAAAAGGGCTCGACAAATCGACTGTATCGTTTCAGATTTTTCCTTCACCGCACCGGGAGGAGGTGCCGGTCTCCAGGTTTGCAGGCAGGAAAAAGCCAACTATAAGCGTGACTTGTGCGAGTGACGGGGACGACATGACAGATCAGCAGGGGAGCGGCCTGATGGACCGCCCAGTGGCGACGAAAGAGCGGCCGACGCTCAAGACCATCGCCTTCATGACCGGGCTCGGCATCACAACGGTGTCGCGCGCCCTGAAAGATGCGCCCGACATCGGCGCGGAGACCAAGGAACGCGTGCGCATGGTCGCACGTCAGCTCGGCTATCAGCCGAACCGCGCGGGTGTCCGCCTCAGGACCGGCAAGACCAACGTGATCGCGCTGGTGCTTGGGATCGACGAGGAAATCCTCGGCTTTTCCAACCAGATGGTCGTCGGCATATCGGAGGTGCTGGCCGGCACGCCCTACCATATCGTCGTGACGCCTCATGCGCATACCAAGGATCCGATGCTGCCGGTGCGTTACATCCTTGAGACCGGGTCTGCCGATGGTGTGATCATTTCACGCACCGAGCCGGATGACGCCCGGGTGCGACTGCTCACCGAGCAGAACATGCCCTTCGTCACCCATGGTCGCACAGACATGGGCATCGAGCATCCCTATCACGACTTCGACAACGAGACATTCGCTTACCAGGCGGTCGAACGGCTGGTGAAGCGCGGCCGCAAGCGCATCGCACTTCTGCCGCCCCCGAGCAAGCTGACCTATTACAAGCACACCTTCGACGGCTTCATGCGCGGGCTGAAGGCCTTCGGTGCGGAGGAAGTGCCGCTACACATCAACATCGACGCCTCGCTCGGACAGATCCGCGCGGCGGTCGAGGATCTGATGCGAGGATCGGATGCGCCGGACGGCTTGATCTCCTCTTCCGGCAGCAGCGCGATTGCCGCCAATGCCGGCATCGAAGCGGCAGGCAAGCGGGTCGGCGTAGAGATTGACCTGGTGGCCAAACAGGGCACACCAATCCTCAACTGGATACGTCCCGAGATTATCGCCGTCTACGAGGATGTGCGGCAATCAGGCCGAGAGCTCGCCAAGGCGGTCATCGCCCGGATCGACGGCGTCGACCCTGGGCTGCTGCAGAGCATCAGCGAGCCGCGCTGGGAGCAGTCCTAACGCAGACCAAGGACAACCCGTTTTGCGCGTTGAGTTCGGTCAGGCGTAGGACGGACGCTGGCCGCCGTCCCAGACCACCACGGAATTGCGGCCGTTGACCTTGGCCGTATGCAGCGCCGCGTCCGCCCGCTTCAAGAGCTCGTCCGCCGTGACCTGCATTGCGCCATGGGCCACGCCAACGCTGACCGTCACCGGCACGAGTTCGCCACCGAGGAAGAACATCTGCTGCTCCACACTGTCATGGATGACGTGGCCGAGCTTCTCGGCCTCCTCGACCTTGCAGAAGGGCACATAGGCGGCAAACTCGGCGCCTGCCAGACGGCCGAGCAGGGCATGCTCGGGCAACTCCCGCAGGATGAGTTCAGCGCAGGTCTTCAGGACCTCGTCACCGCCGGAATGCCCGTATTGGTCGTTGATCCGCTTCACATGGTCGACATCGACATAGAGGAAGGCCCCCTCGCCGCGCACCTTGGTCGAGAGCGTCTGCAGCATGTCGAGAAAGGTGAAGCGATTGGCAAGGCCGGTCAGGTTATCGGTCGCTGCCGACCAGCGATGTTCCACCAGCAGGCGGTCGCGCACCAGAAGAAAGATCGACAGCGGCGCGACTACCGCGTGCAGGAAGGCCGCAAACGCGACGACGGTCAGCCAGAGAGGTCCGGAGCCGACGACATCGGAGGCGTTAAACGGCCAGACGTAGGCCACAAGAGCCGCGATGAGCAGAACCACGGATAGGGCAGCAAACCAGAGATAGGCGAAGGGACGGTTGGAAAGTCGCTCTTCGACTTCGGACGCTTTCAGCTCCCAGGCAGCCAATCCGGTATAGATCGCGCCGACAACGGCGGCGACCAGAAAACGGGCCGTCACGTCGTCCTGCAAAAGGGGCGCCGACGCCGCGAACAGGCAAAAGGCGAGCGGCCCCACGGCAGCGAGCTTCAGATCAAGAGCCCGGTGATCGAAAGCCCGCATGCCCTGCCAGGCAAGTGCAGCGCCCGACAGCACCAGCGTCTGCGCGAGAACGACGGTGATCAGCGCATAGCCGCCATTCGAGAAGGCCGAGAGCAATGCGCCGAGCGCAGCAAGCCCGGATGCTGCGGCAAACAGCAAGAATTCGTTTCGATTCGGCTCCTCGCGCCAATGTCGCGCATAAAGCGCAGCAAAGACCGCCAGAACTGCGAATGCGCCGAGCGCCAGTGTAGATAGATTAACGGATACCATCATGAATCGCCTGAAATACGCGCGGAATCGTTAACCGCTCCGGCACGCTAGGCGACAGGCGTTAACTCCAAGGTAAACGAAAACATAGGATTTTACCAAAATCGGAGCGCCGTCGCCTTCATTCACAAGGCAATTGCGAGGCCATCGCGACCGATGATGAGCGGTCCGGTCCAATGCGGCGCGACGGCCGCCCGCCAGTCGTCCTCGGTAAAGGCGGGATCATCGGCCGGAATGAGATGGTTGAGGACGAGCATGCCGACGCCAGCCTTCGTTGCAATCTGAGCCGCATCCGCAGCGAAACTGTGCGAGGCAACGAGATGCTCGCGCAGACGGGCACCATTTCCGGTCCGCCTGACAATGCTGTCCAGCCCCTCCGGCAGCATCGCCTCGTGCACGAGGATATCGGCCCCCCGGGCAAAGTCGACAAGCGGCGGGAACGGCGCGGTATCGGCGGAGAAGACGAGCGTCTTATCCGCACCGGAGACCTTCAGCGCAAAACAGTCCGTCACGGGAGGATGGTCGACCCGCAGTGCCTCAACGACCAGATCCCCCTCCCGGAAGATCTCGCCCGGACCATATTCGACAATTTCGACCAGACTCGCCAGATCCGGACGCCCCTCGTCGGCGATCCGCGTTTCAATGTCATAGGCGAGCGAGGCGAGAAATCCCGTCCAGACGTTCAGCGTACCCTTGGGACCATAGACCGTGACGGAATGATCTAGCCCCGTCGTCCAGGCGGTGTGGATAAGCGGCCCAAGCTCCAGCACATGGTCGGAATGCAGATGGGTGATGAAGACGAGGTCGAGTTCCTTGAGCGACATGCCGGTCTCGACCAGACCCCGCGCCACACCGAGCCCGCAATCGATGACGATACGGCGCCCGGACAGGTCAAGCAGGATCGATGTCGGATTGGGCCCGCCGGGACGGATCGCGGGGCCGCCTTTGGTGCCGAGAAGCGTAAGCCTGTCTGTCATGATCTGCCCCCAATGAAAAAGAGGCCCGACATCGCGGGATATCGGGCCTCGAACTGCAATACGTTGCGGGATCGCTCAGAACTGGCCGGCCCAGGGGCCGTGATGGATGTCCTTGCCGTCGAGACGATCGAAACCATGCGCGCCGAAGAAATCGCGCTGCGCCTGGATCAGGTTCGCCGTGCCACGGCCGCGACGATAGGTGTCGAAGTAGGAGAGCGCCGAGGCCAGCGCCGGGACCGGCAAGCCGGACAGGACGGCATGGGCAACCACACGGCGAAGTGCCCCGTCGGTTTCCTTGACCATGGCGGCAAAGGCCGGCGTGACGACGAGGTTCGCCACATCAGGATCCTTGGTGAATGCCGAGGTGATCTCGTCAAGGAACTGCGAGCGGATGATGCAGCCGGCGCGCCAGATCTTGGCGATCGTCGGCATGGGCAGCGACCAGTTGAACTCCTCCGAGGCCGAGGACATCACGGCAAAGCCCTGCGCATAGGCCGCAATCTTGGCAGCAAGCAGTGCATTCTCAAGATCGGCGATGAAGGCCGCCTTGTCCTTGGGAGCCTCAGTCAGTCCCGGCAGGCCGAAGAGCTTTTCCGCAGCGATACGCTCTTCGCGCAGCGAGGAAAGCACGCGACCGGCAACCGCGGCCTCGATGCCGGATGCGGCGACCGCGAGGTTCTGCGCCTCGATGGCCGACCACTTGCCGGTGCCCTTCTGGCCGGCGGCATCGACAATCACGTCAACCATCGGCTTGCCGGTTTCCGGATCGGTAGCCTTGAGAACCTTCTCTGTGATCTCGATCAGGTAGGAGTTGAGGCGGCCCTTGTTCCACTGACCGAAGATCTCGCCGATTTCGGCGGCTGACATCTTGAGGCCGTCGCGCAGGATACCGTAGATCTCGGCGATCATCTGCATGTCGGCATATTCGATACCGTTGTGGATCGTCTTGACGAAATGGCCCGCACCATCGGTCCCGAGCCAGGCAACGCAGGGCTCGTCGTTGAACTTGGCGGCGATCGAGGTCAGCACCGGCTCGACGCGCTTCCAGCTCTCTTCGGTGCCGCCGACCATGATCGAGGGTCCGTGGCGGGCGCCTTCCTCACCACCGGACACACCCATGCCGATGAAAGTGACGTCGGTACCGGCAAGCTTTTCGAAGCGCGCAACCGTGTCGCGGAAATTGGCGTTGCCGGCATCGATCATGATGTCGTTCTTGGAAAGATGCGGCAGAAGGGCTGCCATCTGCTGGTCGACGGCCTCGCCCGCCTTGATCATGATGATGATCGGACGCGGCGGACGGATAGCGGCAACAAACTCTTCGATCGTATGGCAACCGATGATCTGGCCGGCCAGATCGCCGGCTTCCCCGAGGAATTCATCCGTGCGCGAAGGCGTCCGGTTGAAGACCGCGATGCGGTTGCCTTTCTCGGCAATGTTGAGCGCCAGATTGGAGCCCATGACTCCGAGACCGATCAGTCCGATTTCCGCCTGCTGCACGATGAAGCCTCCGCATGCAATTTCATGGATGGGGCTTTCTCGCATTCGCGAAGGGATGCGGCAAGACTGAAATTTGACCGTTCGGTAAACGCTGTATCAAGCGTCCGGCTGGTCGTCCTTCTCGGAGATCACTCGCCAGGCCGCTCCGTCGAGGTCTTCGTACTGACCGCTCTTCAGCGACCAGAGGAAGGCGAACAGACCGAGCCCGCCGAGAAAGAGTGCGATCGGGATGAGGTAGATCAGCATGTTCATGCGGCGATCCTCGCATTGTCGGAGGCGCCCGTCGAGAGGACAGCCGCCGGGCGCTCCGTCAATGTCCGCTCATCGAGCGAAAGCCGGTTGAGCCGGAGCGCATTGGCAACCACGATGATCGACGAGGTGGACATGGCGACCGCGGCAATCAGCGGGGTCGCATAGCCGAGCAGCGCGATCGGCACGGCAATGACATTGTAGCCGATGGCGAGCGCGAAGTTCTCGCGGATCAGACGCCCGGCCCGGCGCGAAGCCTCGATGGCGAAGGGCACGGCTTCGAGCCCATCGCGCATGAAGACGAAATCGGCTGCCTGGCGCCCGACATCGGCAGCCGTCGCCGGCGCCATGGAGACATGGGCTGCAGAAAGCGCCGGAGCATCATTGATGCCGTCGCCGACCATCAGCACGCGCTGGCCGTGGGCGGACGCCTCAGCGCAGGCTTCGGCCTTGTCCCGTGGCGTGAGGCCAGCGCGCCAGTTGGTGATCCCGAGATCGGCGGCAAGCTTGGCCACCACAGGCGCACGATCACCCGAGAGGATGCCGAGTTCGAGGCCACCATTCTTCAGCGTCTCGATCGAGGCACGGGCCCGTGGCCGGAGCGTATCTTCGAACAGGAAGGTGGCGCGTTCGATACCGTCGAGAGAGAGGACGACTTCGGAATAGGGTTTGTCGCTGACATCGATCGCCTCGGTCGCACAGGCAAAGCGGCGATTGCCGAGACGCCAGACACCTTCTTCCGTCTCCGCCTCAACACCAGCGCCCGGCACTTCACGAACGGTGTCGAAGCCGCGCGGCTGGCCGCCATAAGCGGACCACAGCGCCCGCGACAGCGGATGGCGGGAATGGGCGGCAAGACCGGCGGCGACAGCGAAGCCAATCGGCTCAATTTTGGCAACGTCCACCAGCTTCGGGCGCCCCAGTGTCAGCGTGCCGGTCTTGTCGAAGGCGACGGCCTCGATTTCGGCGAGCCGCTCCATGGCGGAACCGTCCTTGACCATCACGCCGGCCTTGAACAGCCGACCAGCAGCGACGACCTGAACGACCGGGACTGCGAGACCAAGGGCACAGGGGCAGGTGATGATGAGGACTGCGATCGCCACCATCATCGCGTGTTTCCAGTCGCCGTCATAAAGCCCCCAGCCCATGAAGGCGATGATGGCGAGCAGGTGCACGACCGGCGAATAATACTGAGCCGCCCGGTCCGCAATGCGACGGTAGCGTGCCCTGCCCCCTTCGGCTGCCTCCATCAAATGGATGATCTCTGAGAGGAACGAGTTCTGCGCCGTGGCTGTCGCCTTGACCGTCAGCGAGCCGGTCAGGCTGAGTGTACCCGCCTGGACGTCGGAGCCCGGGCGGACTGAAACAGGTGCGCTTTCGCCATTGACGATCGACATGTCGAGATCGCTCTCACCAGAGATGACGACACCGTCGACCGGGATCCGGTCGCCGGCAGCGATGGACACCTGATCGCCGACGCGGATTTCATCGACCGCGCGATACTCCCGCGAGCCATCGTTGGAAAGCACCATGGCACCACGCGGATTGAGGCGGGCAAGCCCGCTGATTGCGGAGCGCGCCCGGTCACGCATGATGTGATCGAGCGTGCGGCCGATCAAAAGGAAGAAGAGCAGCGAGGCCGTCGCATCGAAATAGGCGTGTTCGCCGTGATGGATGGTCTCCCACAACGAAGCGAAATAGGAGAGCGTGATCCCGATGGCGATCGGCACATCCATATTGGTGCGCCCGTGCTTCAGCGCATTCCAGGCCGATTCGTAGAAGAAGCGGCCGGCATAGATCAGCGCAGGGGCCGCGATCATCGCCGAGATCCAGTGGAAGAGATCGCGTGTCGAGGCATCTGCACCCGACCAGACCGACACGGACAGAAGCATGATGTTCGTGGCAGCGAAGCCCGACACGGCAACCGCGCGGACCAGCTGATTGCGCAAGGCGTCAGAGGCTTCTTCTGCGGCTGTGAATAGATGGGCGGAATAGCCTGTTGTGGCGATGGCACGCGCGAGGTTCACCGGATCGGTCTCGACCCCGTCGACCGCCTCTTTCCAGACGACGGAAACGCGCTTGGTCGAGAGGTTGACGCGGGCCCGCTCGACTTCCGGCAAGGCTTTGAGCACACCTTCTACTGTCGAGATGCAGGTGCCGCAATGGACCGCGGGCACGCTCATGTCGACCTGCCAGAGGCCGGGCCCGACCGCACGGCTGCAGAGCTTCAGCTCTTCAGCCGACGGCAGGGAGACCCCTGCCCGCTCCATGTCCAGTGCCCCTTCGGTCCCTGCCGCGCAGCAACTCATCGTCATTCTCCCGAAACGGTGATCCGCTTCGCCTCATGCATGATCATCTTACCGTCTTTGGTCGCCTGAATCTCGACGATCCAGCTGCCCGCAAGCACGTCCATCTCGGCGAGGTAGAGGCCGTCGCCGGCCGGCGTCAGTTGCAGTTCGAAATCCTGGGCAGTCCCGACCGGACGCTTGAAATGGGCGGTGACCGAATCGGCAACGACAGGGGTGTTTTCAGGCAATGTCAGGCGGTAGCGCATGCCCTTGGCATCGACAGAGAGTTCACCCGCAATACCGGTTGCCAGCATCTCTCGGATCGCGGCAGTCTTGCCGTTGAACTGCTGGCTGGCGACATAGGTGTTCTTCACCACCAGACCGCTCCACGTCGATGTGGCGAGATAGGCCATGGTGAAGTTGACAGTGATGATCGTGCCGAAGAAGGCCAGCATGATCGCCAGCATGTGCCAGCCTGTAAAGGTGAAGGGTTTCTTGGCGTAAGTGCTCATTTCCTGGCTCCCGGCCCCATGAAGACTGCATCATAGACGTCCCGCTCGTCGCCGTCGGCATCCTGGGCGATGAACTGGAAATTCTGGTTGGCATCGGTGACCTTGTCACCGGCAAGTGTAACGAAGACCTTGAGTGTCGTGGCTTCATCCGGCTCGACCGATACCGTGAAGGCACGCGACGGCGGCTGGTTGATACCGTTGATCTTCATCGAGGCATCCGGCAATCCCTCGATCGACACCTCAATGTCGCGCGGGACGGCGATCATGTTCAGAATGCGCACTGTATAGCCGTTGCGGATCGAACCATCGGATTCGAGCACGAATTGCGGATTGCGATCATGCAGGACGTTGACCTCCAGTCGGTCGCGACCAAGAAGCGCAACCAGCATGCCGACACCGACGGCAGTCCAAACTGCCATGTAGAGGAGCGTGCGAGCGCGGAAAATCACGCGCCAGTCGAAATGGCGAATCTTGTCGGAGAAACTGCCATCGGCGTTGCGCACCATCTTCGGATCGATCGCAGTTACGCCGCCATTGGTGGCGAGCGCCATGTTCGACTGATACTCGTCGAGGGTGGCATAGGCGATCAGTCCGCGCGGCTTGCCGATCTTGTCCATGACACCGTCACAGGCGTCGATGCACAGCGCACAGGTGATGCATTCGAGCTGCTGGCCATCCCTGATATCGATGCCCATGGGACAGACGGCGACGCAGGCATTGCAGTCGACGCAGTCGCCGACCGATTCGCCTGATGCAATCGCCTTCTTGGCATGGCGGGTACGGGGCTCGCCGCGCCAGTCATTATAGGTCACGACCAGCGAATTCTCGTCGAGCATGGCGGCCTGGATGCGCGGCCACGGGCACATGTAGATGCAGACCTGTTCGCGCATCAGGCCACCGAAGACGTAAGTTGTGGCGGTCAGGATGGCGACGGTGATATAGGCGATCGGAGCAGCGTTGCCGGTGAGAAAATCCATGGCAAGAGAAGGCGCATCGGCGAAATAGAAGATCCAGGCACCACCCGTCAGCACACCGATCAGGATCCAGGTCGCGTGTTTACTGACACGCTTCCAGATCTTGTCGAAGGTCCAGGGCGCTGATTCAAGCTTGATGCGGGCATTGCGGTCGCCCTCGATGAAACGCTCGACGACGAGGAAGAGATCGACCCAGACCGTCTGCGGACAGGTATAGCCGCACCAGGCACGGCCGACGGCCGAGGTGACGAGAAACAGGCCGAATCCGGCCATGACGAGCAGGCCTGCGACGAAGAAGAACTCCTGCGGCCAGATCTCGATGAAGAAGAAATAGAAGCGGCGGTGGGCAATATCGATCAGCACGGCCTGGTCGGGCGCGAATTCGCCACGGTCCCAGCGGAGCCAGGGCGTGAGGTAATAGATGCCGAGCGTGATCGCCATGATGATCCACTTGAATCGGCGGAATGCACCTTCGGCACGCTTGGGAAAGATTTTCTTGCGAGCTTCATAGAGCGGACCCCGGCTCTTGGCCGACATCACGGCCTCGGCGTCGAGTCTTTCGATCTCGGGCGCGTCCGGTGCTCGGTGTGGCTCGGAAAGTATGTTCATGGGACGAGAACCTTCTTCTGATGCTCGCCTTGTCCCATCTCGCAGACCAGCTCGCCTTGACTTAAGTCAATCAGCGGCGAAGCGTCGCAATACATATGTTTTGCGCAATATAAAACGAAAAGGGCCGCATCACCGGATGCGGCCCAAGCTTTCGGAGGACAGGTCGATTATTCGCCGCCGCCGAGCTGATGCACGTAGACGGTCAGCTGCTTGACAGTGGTGTCGCCCAGGCGCTGGCCCCAGCCGGGCATCGCGCCGTGGCGCGGCTGACGGATCTGGGCCGCAATCTGCGCTTCACCATCGACCTTCAGCCAGATGGCGTCAGCGAGGTTCGGCGCGCCGAAGTCACGCCCGCCCTTTGCATCTTCGCCATGGCAGGCTGCGCAGTTTTCGGCATAGATCTGCTGGCCGGGCTCGACCATCGAGGCATCGAGGGGCGTGCCGGTCAGGCTGACGACATAAGCCGCCACCTGCTTGATCTGATCGGCGTCGAGAATGTCGCCATAGGCCGGCATTTCGGAGAACCGGGTGTCCGGATCCTGGTCATAGCGGATGCCGTGGGCGATCGAGGTGTGGATCGCTTCGAGATCACCGCCCCAGAGCCAGTCGTCGTCGTTGAGGTTCGGATAACCGGCGCCACCGGCAGCACCCGAACCATGGCAAGGCGAGCAGTTGACCTTGAAGGCGGCAGCCCCGCCGGCAACGGCAAACTGGGTCAGTTCCTTGTCGGCGATGATCTCTTCGAGCGGCAGGGTCGCGATCTTGTCGAGATAGACTGCCTGCGAAGACTTCGCCGCCGCCAGTTCCTGAGCGACTTCTGCACGGCTCGAATAGCCGAGCAGACCCTTGGTGTTGTCGGTCAGGAGCGGCCAGGCCGGATACATGATCGTGTAGCCGATCGCCCAGACGATGGTCGCGTAGAAGGTATAGACCCACCAGCGCGGCATCGGGTTGTTCAGCTCGCGAATGCCATCCCACTCATGGCCGGTGGTCTCGACGCCGCTGATCTCGTCGATGTGTTTCTTGTCTGCCATTGTTCAATCCTCCTTGAGAGGGATGCTGGCCGCGTCGTCGGCAGATTTCTTGCCGCCCGGGCGGAATGTGAAGAGGACGACGCCGACGAAGAACAGGGTCATTGCAAGCAGAGCCCAGCTGTCGGCGAATTGGCGCATGGCGGTATAGGTTTCCATGATGTCCTCCTCAGCGGTAACCGCTTGCGTCGTCATAGGTGGAGAAGTCGACCAGCGTGCCGAGCATCTGCAGATAGGCGACGAGCGCGTCCATCTCTGTCAGCTTGGCAGGATCGCCGTCGAAATCACCGACCTTGGCCTTCGGATAGCGCTCCATCAGGCCTGTCGTATCGGCGTTCGGATCAGCCTGTGCCGTGAGATCGGCTTCGGCCTCGGCAATCATCTCGTCCGTATAGGGGACGGTGACGGTGCGGTTGGCCTGGAGCATCATGCCGATACTCGTGATCTTGAGCGGCGTTTCCTTCAGGAAGGCATAGCCAGGCATGATCGATTCCGGCACCACGTCGCGGGGATTGACGAGATGCTGGACGTGCCACTCGTTGGAATAGCGGTCACCGACGCGCGCGAGGTCAGGCCCGGTTCGCTTCGATCCCCATTGGAACGGATGGTCGTACATCGATTCCGCTGCGAGGCTGTAGTGGCCGTAGCGCTCGACCTCGTCCTTGAACGGCCGGATCATCTGGCTGTGACAGACATAGCAGCCTTCACGGATGTAGATGTTGCGGCCGGCGAGTTCGAGCGGCGAGTAGGGCCGCATGCCCTCCACCTTTTCGATCGTGTTCTCGAGATAGAAGAGCGGAGCGATTTCAACGATACCGCCGATGGTCACGACCACCAGCGAACCGAGGAAGAGAAGGCTCGCGTTCTTCTCGAGGATTGCGTGTTTATCAAGAATGGACATGTGAGCCTTCCTTCTTATTCAGCAGGCTGCGCGGCAGCCGGCACGACCGTTCCGGCGATCGGTGCTTCCTGACGCTCGTAGCCGAGAATGGTCATGGCGACGTTGTAGGCCATGATGATGCCGCCCAAGAGATACATGACACCGCCGATTGTCCGCAGCACGTAGTAGGGATGCATGGCAGCGACCGATTCGGCGAAGGAGTAGACCAGGAAGCCCTGATCGTCGTATTCACGCCACATCAGACCCTGCTGGATGCCGGCGACCCAGAGCACGGCGGCATAGACCACGATGCCGAGCGTCGCGAGCCAGAAGTGCCAGTTGACCATGCGCATCGAGTAGAGGCGGTTGCGGTTCCACAGCTTGGGCGTCAGGTAATAGATGGCGCCGAAGGTGATCATGCCGACCCAGCCGAGAGCGCCCGAGTGAACGTGACCGATGGTCCATTCGGTGTAGTGGCTGAGCGAGTTGACGGCCTTGATCGACATCATCGGGCCTTCGAAGGTCGACATGCCGTAGAAGGCAATGGCAATCACCATCATGCGGATGATCGGATCGGTGCGGATTTTGTCCCAGGCGCCAGACAGCGTCATCAGGCCGTTGATCATACCACCCCAGGACGGCATCCAGAGCATGATCGAGAACACCATGCCGAGCGTCTGCGCCCAGTCAGGCAAAGCCGTGTAATGCAGGTGGTGGGGACCTGCCCAGATATACATGAAGATCAGCGCCCAGAAGTGGATGATCGACAGGCGGTAGGAATAGACAGGGCGACCAGCCTGCTTGGGCACGAAGTAGTACATCATGCCGAGGAAGCCGGCAGTCAGGAAGAAGCCGACGGCGTTATGGCCGTACCACCACTGGGTCAGCGCATCCTGCACGCCCGAGAAGGCCGAGTAGCTCTTCACGCCAAGGAAGGATACCGGCATCGCCAGATTGTTGACGATATGCAGCATCGCGATGGTGACGATGAAGGACAGGTAGAACCAGTTCGCCACATAGATATGCGGCTCCTTGCGGTTCAGGATCGTACCCATGAAAGTGATCAGATAGGCGACCCAGACCACGGTCAGCCAGATGTCCACATACCATTCCGGTTCGGCATATTCGCGGCCCTGGGTGATGCCCAGAAGATAGCCGGTCGCCGCCATGACGATGAAGAACTGGTATCCCCAGAAAACGAACCAGCCGAGATTGCCGCCAAACAGACGTGCACGCGAGGTCCGCTGGACGACGTAGAACGACGTGGCGATCAGCGCATTGCCACCGAAGGCAAAGATAACGGCTGAGGTGTGGAGGGGACGCAAGCGGCCGAAGGTGAACCAGGGCTCGATATAGAGCTGGGGATAGGCCATCTGCAGCGCGACGACAACGCCGACCAGGAAGCCGACGACGCCCCAGAAGACGGTGGCGATGACGCCGTAACGCACCACGTCGTCGAAATACTCCGACTGTGTTGCCTTGGACTGGCCGGAAGAGGAGGAGGATGCCGTGGTCGGTGCAAACTGCATCCGGCGCAGCATGATGATCGTGCCCCCCGCGAGCACGAAGAAGGCGACCCACATATGGGCCGCGAAGAGGCTGTCATGGGCGAAAGCCACCCCGAGCAGCGCGGCGAAGGCGAGTACCGCCATCACCAGTGTCTCTAACGTATAGTTCATTGTTGGTATCCCCCAACGGCTTGCTGATCTCATCGCGGGGGCCTCACCCTGGGGAAATGCCTCCCGCGTCGAATGCACCAATCGCATTGGGGCCGCCCAGCCACCTTGATCCAAGTCAATGCAAGTCTCTCTAAAATTCGCGAGGCTCGAAGCTGCAATCGGGTTTGCGACCTTCGGACACCAAGGCCGGCACATCGCTTGGGCCAAGGCCCGCTCGTGCGTGTCTTGGAGCACTGGGGTTACGCGCGGCGAAAAGCCCCGTTGGAGAAAACGGACATGCTGACGAATATCGAGAACAGCAAGCGGAGTGCGAGCGACACATGGACGGGCAACCGCCTGCTCGATGCAGGCAAGCGCGACCTCGCCTGGCTTCACCGCGCTCACACCGAACAGCTCGCGCTCTGCCGGGAACTGGAAGAGATCGCCGACTCATTGCCGGCAAGCATCAACCGGCAGAAATGCATCTATGCGGCAAAGGCGCTCGGCCCGCTCATCAAGGGCATCCATCACTACGAGGAGACGGTGCTGTTTCCGCAGCTACAGTCGAGCCCCGACGCGACGGACGCATTGGGACCGACGCTGGAGCGGCTAAAGTTCGAGCATTGCGAGGACGAGTGCTTCGCCGAGGAACTGACGGATGCGCTGCTGAAGCTGGGATCCGGAGATCGTGTGAACATGGAGGCCGTCGGCTACATGTTGCGAGGCTTCTTCGAGGGTATCAGACGCCACATCGCCTTCGAGCGAGAACATCTGCTTCAGGGCGTCACGGATTGAGAAAAACGGGGCGGCAAGAGCCTGCCGTCAGATCGGTACTGCGCGCCTCGGCCTTGATCAGGCGGCGACGCCACCATAGACCGGCTCGCATTCCCCAAGCGTCAGGATGGCACCGCTAATGCTACCGTCTGCGGCCCGAAACGGGCTGAAACGAGCCGGCATGTCGCCGGTGACGGTTGCGGCCGACATCCGGGCGACAAAGGATCCCGAACGTCCTGCAAAGGCCGAATCGAGCGCATCCTGAAGCCAGTCATGACCGCCGGCCGCAAGGCCGAGATCGAAGACGCTGCGTCCAATCAGCTCGATCTGCCGCATGCCGAGCATGCTGGCCATGGCCGTGTTGGCGAAGAGATAGCGACAGTCGCGCGTCACCACGGCCACACGTTCCGGCAAGTTGTTGAGGATCGCCTCGTTCAGCTGCTCATCGTCACCATCACGCGGCTGGCGCGTGTCGAAAACCCGCGGTGCTGGGCTCTGATCGCTGCGTTTCGGACCGAAATAGCGCTCGATCAGCAAGGACAGCATGGAGGCGTGGCGCAGCACGCAGGCCCCGTCATCGGCATCCTCCCGCAGCAGCTTCGTCAGCAGTCGCATCTGAAGATAGACATCGTCGAGATCCGTGGCGCGGTAGTTGACGAGCGTTGCGATCAGCGGATCGATCTCGCGATCGAGCATGCGCACGAGATGGTCGTCACCATTGCGGATGGCCTGCTGCAACTGAAGGTTCTTCAACGAAACCGCTTCGAACATTGCGCGCAGATTCGAATCACGGAATTCGCCAAAAGACATCAGCAACCTCATCCCTCAGGTGTGACAAAAGAAATGATTACGTCACACCACTTTCGACGTCCGTAACATGAGGTTGCGTCACCTTCAATCGCTACGGGCACTCACGCGCATCGCAGCCCAAAAAATATCTGCAATATCAGATGAAACGAATAGGCGATAATGCGCATGGCGACCGGCCGCGACGCTCCGCGCACATTCCGATTTATCCTTCAGACGAGCCTGAAGCAGAGACCGTCAGATCTTGTCCTTGATCGCCCAGCGATCGTGATACCAGAGCCACTGCTCCGGATATTCCCGAACCCAGGCCTCGACCTTGTCGTTGAGCAGCTGGGCGGTGGCGTTCACGTCCACCTGGCCCCGCTCGTTGCGCGGCACCGAGATGCGCGGCTCGATCTCCAGACGAAAACGATTGCCGGGCAGGCGGATGCAACGCGCCGGATAGACTTCACAGTCGAACTGACGCGTCAGCTTGGCGAGCAGCGGATTGGTCTTGACCGGCTGGCCGAAGAACTGGGTCTCGACGCCCTTCCAGAACTTCTGGTCGACGAGCACGCCGACGCCACCCCCCTGCTCCAGCTGCCGGGCCAGTGCGAAGGAGGACCCCGCATGCGACGGCACAAGCTTGCCCATGCGCTTGCGGCGGAACTCGAAGACCTTCTCGGCGATGTAGGGGTTGTTCGGCGGCCGGAAGAGGACGGTTACGTAAAGCCCGAACGCGGCACCCGCGACCGGCAGCAGTTCGAAATTGGCGGTATGGCCGGTAAAGACGATGAAGGGACGCGGATTGTCGCGCAGGTCGAGAAACTGCTCGACGCCCGACACCTCTACCCTGCCCTCGCCTGGCTTTTCCGGATCGAAGTCGAACAGACGGTCGAGGAAGACATATTCGGCGGCAAGCCGGCCCATATGGCCCCAGCTCGCCAGCGCGATCTCCTCCCGTTCGGCATCCGACTTCTCGGGAAACGCATTGCGCAGGTTCACCTGCATCAGCCGGTGGCGCTTCGTCTTCGGCCCGACCCAGCGCATCAGCCGGTCGGCAAAGTTGATCGCGGCATCCGCCGGCAGGATCTTCAATGCCGTCAGGAAGCCGAAGGCCGCCTGGGCGACTGACCACTGATAGAACTTGCGCAGCGCCAGAACGATGCGGGTGACGAGCATCCGCACGCGGTCAGTCCATCTTCAGGATGATCTTGCCAAAGACCTGGCGGCCTTCCATGCGGGCAAGGGCCTTGTCGATATCGTCGAAAGAGACCTGCGTGTCGATGACGGGGTGCACGAGGCCGCGCGCCATCTTCTGCATGGCATCCGCCATGTTTTCCATGCGGCAGCCGAAGGAGCCGAAGAGCTTGAGCTGCTGCTGGAAAAGCATCATCAGGTTCACTTCGGTCGAGACACCAGAGGTGGAGCCGCAGGTGACAAGGCGGCCACCGCGCTTCAGGCAGAACATCGAGGCTGCAAACGTGTCCTTGCCGACATGTTCGAAGACGACATCGACGCCCTTCTTCTTGGTGATCTTGCGGACCATGCCTTCGAAGCGGTCGGTGCGATAGTTGATGACGTGATCGGCACCGAGCGCCTTGGCCGGCTCGATCTTGTCGTCGGAACCGACGGTGGTGATCACAGTGCAGCCGATCTTCTTGGCAAGCTGGATGGCAGCCGTGCCGATACCGGAACCGCCGGCATGGATGAGGATGGTTTCACCCGGCTGGAGCTTGGCATTGTCGAAGAGCATGTGCTCGACGGTGCCGAAGGTGACCGGGGCCAGAGCCGCGGCAACCGCATCGACGCCCGGAGGGGCCGGAACGAGCAGGCGGGCCGGCAGGTTGATCTTTTCCTGGGCAAAGCCGTCGAGATGAAAGCCATGCACCCCCGAGACGTTTTCGCAAAGATTGTCACGGCCTTCGCGGCAGGGCTTGCAGAGACCGCAGGTGCGCGCGCCATAGACGGCGGCGAGCTGGCCAGGCAGGATATTGCCGACGCCTGGACCGATCGCCTCGACGACACCGGAGGCTTCCGCACCGATGACAAGCGGCATCTTGCGCTTGGCGAACGCCATCCCGCGCCAGCCCCAGACGTCGATATGGTTCAGCGCGACGGCCTTGACGCGCAGCGTAACCTCACCTGGACCCGGAGCATCCGGCTCCGGCAGGTCGACGATTTCAAGCTTGCGGTCTTCGACGAGTTGCAATGCGCGCATGACATGTTTCCTTCAGGGCCTATGGGGCGGATGCGGATGAGGCGCCGTCACGCTTTCACCGTCATACCAGGGGTTACTCCCTGGCATCTGCCGACCTTCGTTGTTCTTGCGAGGTGCGTGGATCCCCGGCTCGAAGGCCGAGGATGACGTCCCGAATTGTTGGCGCAGGCCTTAGACCGGTTCCCGCGTCATGACAAGGCTGGCGTTCTGACCACCGAAACCGAAGGAGTTGGAGAGCACAGCCGAAACCGAGGCCTCCCGCTTCACGTTCGGCACCACGTCGAGCACGATCGAGGGATCGGGGTTCGTGTAGTTGATGGTTGGCGGCACCGTGCCGGTCAGCATGGTCTGGATCGAGAACACCGCCTCGACCGCGCCGGCGGCCGTCAGCGTGTGGCCGATCATCGACTTGTTCGACGAAGCCGGAATAGCATCCTTCAACTGGTCGCCGAAGACCGACAGCATGGCGCCATATTCCATTTTGTCGTTCTCAGGCGTCGATGTGCCGTGAGCGTTGATGTAGCCAATAGCATTCTCTGACAGGCCTGCATCGACAAGCGCTGCCTTGATCGTCGCGATCGCAGGACCGCCGTCCGGCGAGGAGCGTGTGCGGTGGAAATGATCCGCCTTCTCGCCGCAGCCCTTGATGATGCCGAGCACCTTGGCGCCGCGGGCAATGGCCGATTCCAGGGATTCCAAGACGAGCGTTGCCGCGCCCTCGGCGATGACGAAGCCGTCGCGTTCCTTGCTGAACGGCTTGGATGCCTTTTCCGGCGGATCGTTCTGGGTGGAAAGCGCCGAGAGCAGCGAGAAGCGGATCACGGCTTCCGGGCTGATCGAGCCGTCGGTCGCAACCGTCAGCGCACGCTCCGTGCGGCCCTGGCGGATTGCTTCGACGCCGAGCTGGATGGCGGTGGCACCCGAGGCGCAGGCCGTTGACAGCGTCACCGGAAGACCGCGCGTGCCGAACTTGTCGGAAAGACGCTCTGAGATCGAGCCGAACTGCACGGCTTCGAGGAAGACCGGATCGGGCTTTTCGCGCATTGCCGCGAGAAAGCGGACATAGGCGTCGCCCGGCTGGGTCGAGGCCGGAGCCCGTTCGGCCAGCGCAAAGCGGTCATGCCATTCCGGCTCGACTGGTGGTGCGGCCAGGAATAGCGGACCGTTGAAGTCGCCATTGATGCCGGCCTGGGCCAGAGCCTCGATGGTCGTTTCGCGAGCCAGCGCATAGGAGCGCTCGACGGCATTGTTGGCGGGCACGGCGATGAAATCGACCGTGCCACCGATTCGGGTCGACATGCCCTCGGTGTCGAAGCGCTTGATGTAGTGGATGCCGGATAGTCCCGACGTCAGCTTCGACCAGTTGTCGGAAAGCCCCTGGCCGAGCGAGGTGATGACGCCCATGCCAGTGACGGCGATGATCGGGCGGCCGAGATGATCCTTGAAACGGCTGTCGGTCATGGATCTAGTTCCTCACGCATTCGCCGAGAGCACGGCGAGGCCTTCGCCCCGCACATAGCCGACGGTGGAGATGATGGCATGTTTGGCAGGACCGGCATGAGCCGCTTCGTTCGCAGCGTCGAAGGCAGGCACCTTGGCGCCAGCGTCGATGGCAAGCGCCGCGAGCGCAAGGCCTGCCGGGAACTGCGCCTCGACCGAATGGCCGATCGAACCGGCATAGCCACGCACCGGCATGCCGGCGAAACGTTCCGCAAGGTGAGCCTTCTCCCGTTGCGTAAGATCGGCGAGGCCGGACGCACCCGAGAACACGACGGTGTCCGCAGCGGACAGCGATTCGGCCTCCGGCACCATGCGGCCCAGACGCGCTTCGAGCTTGCCCTCATCGCGATTGCCGCGATCACCTTCGACAGCGTCGAGCACGGCATAGATATGCGCGCCACGGGCTTCGGCATGTTCACGCGATTCCAGCACCAGGAAGGCGCCGACCGTGCCGAGAATCATGCCACCGCCCGAGGAACCATCGCGCGACCAGAGCGGCTGCCAAGGTCCGGTCTGATGGGCGCGGATACCTTCGACCAGAAGCAGGATGTCGGGGCGCTCGGAAACAAAGGCGCCACCGACCAGCGTATGCGTCGACTGGCCGGCCTTGATGCGGGCAAATGCGGTTGCGATCGCCGAGATACCGGCCGCTTCTTCACCCATGAAGGTGCGCGAGGAACCGGTGACCTTGTGCACGATCGAGATATTGCCGGCGAGCAGGTTGGAAAGCTGCGCCAGGAACAGTGTCGGACGAAGCTCGGTCTTCAGTTTCTCGATCAGGAATTTTTCGCGGTCGTTGCGCTGCAAAGCCTCGTCGACGATCAGGCTGTCGACCGCGATGTCACGCTCGCCACCGCCGGCGGCGACGATCAGGTCCATGGTGCCGCAGGCGTCTGCGTCATCCTTCATGCCGGCGTCGTCGAGCGCGAGGCCAGCTGCAAAGACGCCGAGGCGCTGCCAGTTTTCCATCTGGCGCTGGTCGCCACGCTTGGCGATCTGCTGCGACCAGTCGATCTCGGGCAGCTTGTGCACGACGTAAGGCGCGAACTTTTCGGTCTCGAGCACCGGTTCAGGTGCGGTCTTTGCGGAGAGCAGCGCGAGATGCGCGTCCTTGCCGGTGCCGTGGCAGGTGACGATCCCGACGCCGGTGATCACCACATCATTCGGTTGTTTGACCATATGCAATCCTCTCGCCGGCAGGCTCACCGACGTAAAATGCGGGTTTTCCCGAATAAGGCCCCAAGGTCAATAGGAATTGCGCCCTTGCGGCCGAAAGCGTGTCAGCCTTGGGCCGCCATCGCGGCCATCAGGCCAACCTCTTCGGCGCGTTTGCGCACGATCGGCGCGAGCGGCACCTCGGAGAACGGCATGGTGCGGAGCTTCAGCTGGGCGTCGCAGACCTTCTTGCCACCGCTCGTGATCTTCGCCTTGGTGACGGCAAAGCCCGAACCGTCATGCTCGAGTTCCGCCTCGATATCGAGGACGGCGCCGGGCTCGACGAAGGTACGCATCTTCGCGCCATCGACCGACATCAGGAAAGGCATGGCTTCGAAGTCCTTGACGGCAAGCAACAGCATGCCGGAGGCCTGCGCCATGGTCTCAATCAAAAGCACGCCAGGAACCAGCGGCATACCGGGGAAATGCCCTTCGAAGACAGGGCTTTCCATCGGCACGGTCGACGTGGCCTTCAAACGACCAAGGCCGAGATCAACGCTCTCGACCTTGTCAATCATCTGGAAATATTCAAGCAGCATGACGATGTCCGCTCCTTTGGGGGCGGGTCAGCCCTTGGCGGCGCGAAGTTCGTCGATCTTGGCGCAGAGGTTCTTCAGCACGAAGTACTCTTCGGTAGAAACCTTGCCTTCGTTGACTTCCTGCGTCCACTGCTCGAGCGGGATCTTGATGCCGAATTCCTTGTCGATCGCAAAGACGATGTCGAGGAAGTCGAGGCTGTCGATGCCAAGGTCATCGATCGTGTGGCTTTCCGGCGTAATCGTCTCGCGGTCGATTTCGCTGGTCTCAGCAATGATGTCGGCAACTTTGTCGAATGTAGCGGTCACGCCAGTACCTCATGTGTCTTAAATTCTGGGTTCCACATAAGGAAAACACGGTCAAATGCCAATGGTGGTTTTGTGCGACAGCGAAATTTGGAGCCGAAGTGTTGCTTAAACAGCAATCGAATGGCGTCCCTTTCCATTGGCGAGATAGCTGTCGAAGACGGCAGCAATCGTCCGGGCGAAGGGCCGGCCGGCATCCGTGATGACGAAACGATCACCCTCGATGAGGCAGATTCGATCCTGGTTGGATAGCGCAAAGCTCTTCGCCTCGGCTGCGATCGCATCGACCGCATCACCGAACTCCTGCCGCAGTTCCGAGAAGGACATGGCGAAGCGGCACATGATTTCCTCGATCACCCGACGCCGCAGCCTGTCGTCTTCGCTGACCTCGATGCCGCGCACGGCTGCCAGTCCGCCGGCGTCGGCCATGCGCTGATACTCGCCGGTCGCCGGCATGTTCTGGACATAGCCCTGTGGCAACTGACCGATCGAGGAGGCGCCCAGCCCGATCAGCGCTTCGGCGGCATCGTCGGTATAGCCCTGAAAATTTCGCCGCAGCCGCCCTTCCCGCGCTGCAATCGCCATCCGGTCGTCGGGCAGCGCGAAATGGTCGATGCCGATAGGCTCGTAACCGGCGGCAACCAGCATCGAGGCGGCAAGGTTCATCTGCGCGAAACGCTCATCAAGCCCGGGTAGAATCTCGTCCTTGATCATCGTCTGGTGCTTCTTCATCCACGGCACATGCGCATAACCGAAGAGCGCGATCCGATCGGGGGCAAGGGAAAGGATGTCCTTCACCGTTTCGGCGACAGTCGCCTCGGTCTGGTGCGGAAGACCATAGAGGATGTCGCAATTGACGGAATGCACGCCGCGCGCGCGGACAGCCTCGACCACCGACTTCGTGTGTTCAAAGGTCTGGATACGGTTGATCGCCTTCTGCACCTCAGGGTGGAAGTCCTGAACGCCGAGACTGGCGCGCGTCATGCCGATGGCGGCGAGTGCATCGTAACGCGGCTCATCGAGGTCGTTCGGATCCATCTCGACGCTGATCTCGACATCCTCGGCGAAGGTGAAGGCCGAGCGGAGTGCTGCCATCAGGTCGATCATGTCGTCGGGCCGGACCATCGTGGGAGACCCCCCACCGAAATGAACCGCCGTCACGGCAGCGTCGCGACTGACCAGCGCGCCGACGGCCGCAATCTCCTTTTTCAACGATTCCAGATAGATCGCAATCGGCTCGTATTTCAGCGTATGCTTGGTGTGGCAGGCACAGAACCAACAGAGCCGGTCACAATAGGGGACGTGGATGTAGAGCGAGATGCGCTCCTGTCCAGTGATCGCCTGCAGCCACTGCGCATATTTGCCGCAGTCGATGCCTTCGTGAAAATGTGGCGCCGTGGGATAGCTGGTGTAACGAGGGACAGCGCCGGAATATTTGGCCAGAAGGGAATTTTGCATGGTTTTGCGCTGCCTTGAGACGTGTCGAGCTGCGATCAAAGATAGCGCCGTCTCTTGTCCCGGCCTTTGACATCGATCAATTTACTGATACATTTCTCACGTAGAGTTTATTGAAACTCAGAAGCCCGAATTGGGCACTGACCGAGGGACGCATGGCGTCCAGAGACGGTCTGATTGGATGGCACGACCATGGACACTTTCAGAAAACATTTTCCGGAATGTGAGGCTCCTGCCGTTTGTCGATCCTGCGACGCGCGCCATGGCGGCCTGTGCTCAGTCCTGACCTCCGCCCAACTGACCGAACTGAACAAGCATTCGATCCGCCGCCGGGTCGACGCCGGTAACGAGGTTATCGGCCAGGGCGAACAGGTCGGAAGCTACAGCAACATCCTCAAGGGCGTCATCAAGCTGTCGAAGATGATGGCGGATGGCCGCCAGCAGATCGTCGGCCTGCAATTTGCACCCGACTTCCTTGGCCGCCCGTTCCTTGGCGAAAGCACGATCACGGCGGAAGCCGCAACGGATACGGAAATCTGCACCTTCCCACGCAACATCGTAGACCGCATGGTTGGCGAAGTGCCCGACATGGAGCGCAAGCTCCATTCCCAGTCGTTGAAGGAACTGGACGAGGCCCGCGACTGGATGCTGACGCTGGGCCGCAAGACAGCCCAGGAGAAAGTGGCGAGCTTCCTCTATCTGATCGCGACTCACATTGACCCCGAAAGCGAGGGCACACAGACCTTCGATCTGCCGCTGTCGCGTGCCGATATCGCCGACTTCCTCGGGCTGACCATCGAAACCGTCAGCCGCCAGATGACCAAACTGCGCAAGGATGGCATCATCGTCATCGAGAACAACCGCCACGTCATCGTGCCGAAGCTCGATCGCTTGCGCGACGCAGCCGGTATCGACTGATCAGTTGTGCTGTCAGAGGCGAAGCCGGGGCACACCGCCAGCCAATTTAAGCTCGAAACGTCAGATGATTTTCGAGATCGCCCATATCAGGGCGATTAATGCCGCCATGACGCCGCAGGCTGCGTAGAAAACACCGATTCCCGCAAGGATATCAGCAGGCCCGGCATCGCTGCGGCCGGATGCATGCATCATCGGCTCGCTCACTCTGGTGCCGCCGTAGACGCGCGGACCGGCGAGCTGCAGATCGAGTGCACCCGCCATCGCAGCTTCCGGCCAGCCGGAATTCGGCGAGCGGTGCAATCCACTATCGCGCAGGGCCGCAGATAACGAGCGACGGCCGGCCCCTGCCCCGCGTTTCAAGACTGTAGCCAGGGCGATGAACCCGGCGGATAGCCGCGCAGCCGGCCAGTTCGCGAGATCATCGAGCCTGGCGGAGGCCCAGCCGAATTGCAGGAAGCGCTCATTCTTGTGGCCGATCATCGAATCAGCCGTGTTCAGCATCTTGTAGGCGAGGATGCCGGGAAGGCCGGCAATCGCGTACCAGAAAGCCGGCGCAACGACACCATCGGCAAAGTTTTCGGACAGGCTTTCGATCGCCGCGCGCGAAACGCCGGCCTCGTCGAGAGTCTTCGGATCGCGTCCGACGATCATCGCAACCGCTTGCCGACCTCCCTCGAGACCATCACGCAAGAGACCGTCGGCCACCGCTTGGACATGATCGCCAAGGCTCTTCTGGGCAAGGAAGACGGCCACGACGATCATTTCGAGGATGATGCCGAGAAGGCCGAGTTTACCGAACAGGGCAGAAAGCAGCATGCCGACGGCCGCCGAGGCGGCGAGCAACGCCACGATCGTGAAGACGCCATTCAAGCGTCGACCTTCGGCTGTGAAACTTGTCCTGTTCAGGCGCTTTTCGAAGAGATCGATCGCTTTGCCGAAGATCACCACCGGATGCGGCACACGTTGCCAGAGCCATGGCGGATCGCCGACGACCCGGTCGAGAACGATGGCTGCAAGAAGGAGCAGCAGATGGTTCATGCTGACGAACTCCGGAATGTTCTGAGCGCCTCGCGGAGACGCGTATCGCCCGCCTCGTCGGGTGCAAGGCCGAAACGCAGCCAGTCCGGTCGGTAGTCGAACTTGCGCGTCAGGATCTGGCGGCTGCAGAGATGCCGGTACAATTCGCCGACTCTCGCATCTTCGACCAGTTGGAAAAGCTCGGTGCCACCGCTGACTGTGAAGCCGGCTTCGGACAGAATCTCCTGAAGTGCAAGCGCGCGGCTTCGGATCTGCTGGGCAATGAGGCTGGTATCGGAAGACATCAAACGCTCGGCAAGCACGAGCGCCGGGCCGGACACGGCCCAAGGTCCAAGCCATTCGGAAAATTGCGCTGCGACTTCGTCGGCGGCGATGACAAATCCGAGGCGAATGCCGGCAAGGCCGAAGAATTTTCCGAAGGAGCGGAAGACGATCAGGTTAGCACTGTCATCGCCGGCAAGGCTCTGGTCGGGCAGCATGTCACCGAAGGCCTCGTCGACCACAAGCATCCCGCCCCGATCTGCGAGATCACCGGCCAGCGCTCGAAGCTCGGTCGGTGTGTGGAGCCGTCCGTCCGGATTGTTCGGATTGACCACCACGACAAGACCATGCGCCTTGCTGATCTCATTGAGATCACTGATAGCATCCACGGCAAGCCCGGCAAGCGTGAAGGCGCGCGCATATTCGCCATAGGTTGGCGAGACCACTGCAACCCGGGCACCTGATGGCACCAGGCGCGGCAGCAACTGGATGACCGATTGCGTCCCCGGCACCGGAAGTGGCAGCCGATCGCGCGAGCGATAGAAGCGCTGAGCCGCGTGCCGTGACGCCGTCTCCCGTTCCTGGTCGGGCAAGCGATGCCAGGCCCGCATCGGGATCTCGGGCAGATCAGGCGGACAGGGGTTGATGCCGGTCGACAGGTCGACCCAGTCTTCAATGCGCCCTCCATAGAGGGCAGAAGCAGCGGCGAGACCGCCTCCATGCTGAATCGGCCCGCTCATGCGCCCGCTCCTGCAATGTCGATGAGGTGCATGTAAGACCCCGCAACAGACCCGCGCCTAAGCCCGACGGCACCGAGCGGTTCGCCGAGAGCGTCCTCTGCCTCGAACAGGCGGTCCGCCGCCCCTTCCGCAACAACCGTGGAATAGTGGAATTCGTGGCCGGTATAGCTGCCGGCAAACAGATCGGGCGCGAGCGATCTCAACCGCCGATAACCCAGATGACGTTTGCGGACCGCATAGCTCGTCACCAGCGGCAAGAGGCCGAGCATGGGGTGGCGATGGCCGTCAGCGTCGACGAGCCCATCGCCCAGAACCATATAGCCGCCGCATTCCCCATAGATCCGCGCTCCCCGGTCCGCCGCTCCCATCATTGACGAGCGGAAGCCGTCAGCAGTGGCCAATCTCCCGGCATGCAATTCGGGATAACCACCCGGCAGGTGGATCGCATCGGCATCTGGCGATGGCCCCTCGTCGGCGAGCGGCGAAAAGAAGGAGAGTGTCGCGCCTTGCCGCCGCCAGCCGTCCAGGAGATGCGGATAGGAAAAGGCGAAGGCGAGATCGCGGGCGACGGCGATGTGCTGACCGAGCGGGGCGATGCCGCGCACCGGCGCGCCTTCTCTGCGAGGCGCAGCCTGGGCGATGGAAAGCAGTGCGCCAATATCGATCCCCGCATCGATCGCATCGGCCGCTCGCTCGATGAAGCTCTCGAGAGCAGCATGTTCGCCGGCCTGCACCAGACCGAGATGCCGCTCCGGCAGGGAAAGCTGCGGGTCACTCCTAAGGCAACCCAGCACCGGCACCTCGGTCTTTGCCATGGCGGCGCGCAACATGGCTTCATGGCGGTCGCTGCCGACGCGGTTGAGGAGGACGCCGGCGACCCGCACGTCAGCGCGAAATCGGGCAAAGCCCGTTGCGACAGCCGCGACGGATTGCGATGTACGAGCGCAATCGACAACCAGCATAACAGGCAGGGACAGAAGGCTCGAGAGATCCCCTGCACTTCCCCTCCCGTCGGCCGCGCCATCGAAGAGCCCCATCATCGCCTCGATGACCAGCAAGGCATAAGGTGATGTCTGAGCGGCCTGTGCGTGGAGAAACGACGGGCGCATGGCCCAGGGATCGAAGTTGAAGCAGGGTGTACCACTCGCAGCCGTGTGAAAGGCGGGATCAATATAGTCCGGACCGGCCTTGCCGGGCGCGACCACTAGACCGCGACGCTTCAACGCCCGCATCAAGCCGAGCGTCACCACTGTCTTGCCCGAACCGGAAGCCGGCGCGGCGATCAGCAATCCGCTCATGCCGTGTCTTTCCGCTCCACGGCAAAGGGATCGGGCAGAAGCTTGCGGCCCGAAAGGGCGCCCAGCCAGTCGAGCGAAGGCCTCAGACGCACGACCTCACCGATGACAACGATCGCCGGCGGTTCGATCCCCGCGGCAAGCATGTCCGCTTCGGCGCGTCCGAGTGTGGTTTCGAGCACGGTCTGTTCCGGGGTCGCGGCATTGCAGACGAAGGCCACGGCCTCGTCTGCCCGGCGTCCGGCGGCCATCAGATTGGCAGCGATCTGGCCCATGTGTTTCATCGCCATATACATGACGATGACGGGTGAGCCGCGACCGATGGCGGCCCAGTCGATTCGATCGGGCACGACGCCGGAGGAATCATGGCCGGTCAGGAATGTCACGGCATGGTTGACTTCGCGGTGGGTTACCGGGATCCCGGCATAGGCAAGCCCGCCGATCCCCGCCGTGATGCCCGGAACGATGCGGAAGGGCACACCATATTCGATGAGCGTTAGCGCCTCTTCGCCGCCCCGTCCAAAAACGAAGGGATCGCCGCCTTTCAGCCTGAGCACGCGGTGGCCGGCCTTTGCGAGTTCGACAAGACGCAACGATATATCTCGCTGCTTGGCCGACGGCTTCCCACCGCGTTTGCCTGCATATTCGAGAATGGCGCCACTGCGCGCGAGTTTCAGGCAGTCGTCGTTCACCAGAGCGTCGTGCACGATGACATCGGCTTCCGACAGCGCCTTGGCCGCCAGCAGCGTCAAGAGGCCCGGATCCCCGGGGCCGGCGCCGGCCAGCCACACATGGCCGGGCTCGAGGGCCGGCAGGCTCATGGGCAGGGCTAGACGCATCGTGTCACTCATGGTCATGGTCTAGGCCTCGTGCGGCAAAATTGCAATTCCGCCATGGCTCTTTCCGCCCCAAACCTTCGCCCATACGCCTTCCTCAAGACCGCCGGCTCGCCTATAAGCGAGCCATGAGTGACGTCGAGAAACAGGCTGGAAGAAATGGTGCCGAGGGCCACCGGCTTGAAAAGCCGGAAGGCACCCCCTTGCGCAATGGTTGGACGACGGGAGCCTGTGCGACGGCGGCAACCAAGGCGGCATTCACGGCTCTTCTGACGCGCAACTTTCCAGACCCCGTCTCGATCACACTGCCGAAAGGCGAAACGCCGGCCTTCGCCCTCGCACGCGAAGGTTTCGACGGCGAGAGCGCCTATGCGGGCATCGTCAAGGATGCCGGTGATGATCCGGATGTGACCCATGGCGCCACCGTAATCGCGACAGTGACCCGCCTACCTCCCGGAAGCGGCATCCGCTTTGTGGCTGGCGACGGGGTCGGCACCGTCACCAAAGCGGGCCTGCCGATTGCCGTTGGAGAACCGGCGATCAATCCGGTACCCCGCGCCATGATGACGGCGGAGATCGAAGCGATTGCTGCAGCATATGGGATCGCGCCGGATCTCGAGGTGACGATCTCCATTCCCGGCGGCGCACAGATCGCAGAAAGCACCTGGAACCCTCGGCTCGGCATTCTCGGTGGGATCTCAATTCTTGGCACGACGGGCATCGTGCATCCCTTCTCGTGCGCTGCCTGGATTCATTCGATCCACCGCGGCATCGACGTCGCCCGCGCCGAAGGCCTGACCCATCTGCTCGGCGCGACCGGTTCGACATCGGAAAAAGCGGCCCAGATCTTTCACAACCTGCCGGACGGCGCCCTGATCGACATGGGCGACTTCGCCGGCGGATTGCTGAAATACCTGCGTGCCCACCCAGTCCCCAAGCTGACGATCGCTGGCGGCTTTGCCAAGATGACGAAACTGGCCCAGGGGGCTCTCGACCTGCATTCCTCACGCAGCCAAATCGATAATAAATTTTTTCTTTCAATGCCTTGCAGTCATATCCTCAAAGATTCTGCTCGCAGTGCCGTCGAAAACGCGAATACCGCGATGGAAGTACTTGAGATCATGACACAAGAAGGGATCGCAATCGCCGCATCTGTGGCCGAGGCGGCGAAACGCACGGCCGAGGGAGTGCTGCGCGACAGTGGCGTTGTGGTGGACATCATCGTCACCGATCGCAAGGGAGCGATCATCGCCCATGCGAGCTGAACCGGAGGATGCGCCGCAGAAAATCCTGATCCTTGGCGGCACGGCCGAGGCCCGTCTTCTGGCGGAAAGGCTCGTGGTCGAAGGCCATCTTGTCACCACCTCGCTGGCGGGGCGAACGGTTGACCCAATCCTGCCTGCGGGCGCAGTGCGCATCGGAGGATTCGGAGGGCCGGAAGGTCTGGCGGTCTATTTGAAGACGGAGGGATTCGACCGGATGATCGACGCCACCCATCCCTTCGCGCGGCGGATCAGCGAGAATGCGATCAAGGCTGCGGCGATCTCAGGCGTGCCTCTCGAACAGCGGCTGCGCCCTCGCTGGCAGAAACAGCCGGGTGACCGCTGGAGGAGCGTAGCCACACTCGAGGCGGCGGCCGAGGCATTGCCATTGCACGCAACGGTCTTCCTCGCGCTTGGCCGACAATATCTCGACGTTTTCGTCGGGCGGGACGACTGCCGATTCGTGATCCGCATGGTCGATCCGCCGGAAACGCCACTCGCCTTCGCGGATTACAGCCTCGTCCTTGGCAAACCGGCAAACGATCCCGACCGCGAGGCCGACCTCTTGACGGCACATGGCGTCACGCATCTCGTCTGCCGCAATTCTGGTGGTCCCGCCGGCTATGCCAAGATCCTTGCAGCACGACGCCTCGCCATGCCCGTCGTGATGCTCGAACGCGACTGAACAGCTTGCGGCTCAGCGGAACTCGAAGATCTGGCGGAAAACACCCGGCGCGATGATCGACAGCGGGTTGATCACCAGATTCGGCTTCATCGTCGGCCCGGTCAACTTGAAGGTGATGCCGAGCAGGCCGCGGTCGCGCCCATTGCCGAGGATGGCACCAATCACCGGCAGTTCGGCGAACAGTCGATTGAGCCCATAGGCCGGCATGAAGGTGCCGGTGAGGTCGATCCGTCCGGCCTGATCGCGGACGATCCCCTGGAAGGTCGCGCCCACCTGCTCGCCGCGCACGATACCGTTTTCGACGCTGAGCGTACCGCCGACCAGCGCAAGCCGGGCAAAAGCGCGCTGGAATCGGGCAGATCTCACATCGATATCGCTGCGGACGGCATTGTTGAGACTGCGTCCGCCGGCACCGGTCGGCGCGGAGACGATCGTCTGAAGCCGCTCTTCGTTCTCGACCTGGAAGTTGCGCAGATCGAGATTGCCGCTCCAGGCGCCGTCGCGCGTTTCCGTCAGGCGCAGGTTGGCAAGACCGCCGCCCAGCCGTTTGTACGTGTCGATAAAGCGCAGGACGGCACCGGCATCGCTGGTGGTGACGGAGAGCTCTCTCATTGCTTCGGGCTGACGCAGTTTGGCGACCAATGCCTGACCGCTGCTTGTCACACCGGAAAAGTCGACGGCACTGACCCGGCCCTTGCTCGCTCCATAGATGATCGAAACACCCGACAACTGCTCGCCGCTGAAGCCGACCACGCGGTCGAAGCGTCCTTCGATCCTGAGCGAAGTCCGCGCAGCCTTGGTGTCGCCGTCAGTGGAGGGACGCTGCAGGGTGGAGATCAGAGAGCGAGCGTCGAAGGCGCGGCCATTGGCCACAACCGAATAGACGCCCTTGCTGAGACGGACGGTCAGCGCCACCTCGTCTTCCGGCGACAGGCGGACGCGCGACAGATTGGCCGCAACAAGCCCGGTATCATCAATGCTCATGTCGCCGGAGGCGCCAAAGCCCTCACCATCCAGAGCGAACTTGCGGATCACCGACAGCTTTCCGTCTTTGGTCAACTCGAACTTGGCGGTCGCGCCAATGCCTTGCCCCTTCGACCAACCCACCCAGGGAATGGTCAGCGTCGCGGATCGGAGATCGACGGACACGGCCTGTGTCGTGTCGTCGAGCCGGCGCAGCTCCAGCTTGATCGCCCCGTTGACGATCTCGCCGAGCCCCGGCGCGAGCTTTTCGCGGGCTGAATTGTCAAGTGTCGCCGTTACGACCTGTTCGCGGGCTACGGCACCATCGCCGCGACGCACCGGTTCGGTGAGCTTCACCTCCATCGGGACGTCGTCGATCTTCGCTGATGCATCGAGCATGGCCTTGTCGCGATCGACAGACAGGGATCCGGTGACATCGGCGATCTGACGCCCGTCGAAGGGTTTGGCCACATCCACATCGTTGAGCGCGACTTCAGCCGTCCAGCTCGGATCGGGCGGCGACTGATCCGGCACCAGACCGAGCCGGATCTTCGCCTGCCCGCGAACCTTGCCCGAGAAGTCCGAGGGCTGGAAGTCGACGACCTTCAGCGCTTCGATAGGCTTGAAGGAAACGAGTTCGGCCACGGCATCCGCAGCGCCTGCGATATCGAGATCGATATCCGCCATCAGAGGTTTCTCATAGGCGTCCTGCAGCACCAGACGACCGCTCTCCAGCTTGACCATGCGGCCCGACGGGAAGAAGGAACCGGCCGAGCGGATGGCGACATCCACCCGCTCGCCCACCATGTCGAAGCGGCCGTAGACGTCGCGAAGCGGCGGCAGTTCGCCGGTCAGGTTAAGGCGCGCGTCTTCCAGATCGAAACCGATCTTCAGTTCGTCGGCATCAAGCCGCACCGGCTTCGGGTCGATCGACAGGCGGTTCTGCGGAATGAAGACGTCGATCGTCCCCTTGGGGATCAGGCCGCCATAGAGGTTTCCGAGAACCCATTCGCGCGGCTTGGAGGCAATCCAGTAGGGCCACAACTGCTTCACCACGGTGGTGCGCATGTTCTCGACCACGGCGTTGAACCGGATCTCCGGCCCCGTTCCACCGAAGCCCACCTGAAGCTTGCCGCGCATGTTGCCCGACGGCGTGGAAACGTCAAGCGTGTCGAGTTGCAGGCGGTTCTCTTCGACCAGGTAGCGACCATAGCCCTTCAGGAAGAAGGGAAACGGTGCTTCGCCGGCGCGCGGCACATTTGCTCGGCCATCGGTGACCACAAGGTCGATGCCGAAACCCTTGCCGAAACTACTGCCTTCCGGCAGCCGATCGAGATCGATCAGGCCGCCGGAGAGCGGAAAGATGGTTTGGTCGAATCGGGCAGTCGAATCGGCAAGTTCTATCGTATCCTTGGCAAAGTCGTAGGAAAGCCTGAGACGAGCGTCGGTGATCTCCTGGCGTTGGCCGTCGGAGTAGAAGCCGGCTTTCTGCATGTTGATGCCGAGCGAGACGCTGGCATCCTGATCCGGCGCCTCGCGCCGAGCATTCAGCAGCAATTCGGCCGAGCCGTCGATGCCCTGGCGCGCTTCGCCCGTGCTGGAACGCCGCAGCAGGAACGGGGTCAGCCGCACATCGGCAACCCGCATCGTCAGCGATTCGGCACGGCCGTCGACATTCGTGGTCAGCGCCGTCAGTTCCGTTTGTTGCCCGTTGACTGCAACCGCGCCGAAGATCGAAAGGGAACCGTCATCGCCGCGCTCCAGCACGATGTCGTCGATCGCAAGCGTCATCGGCCGCCCACTGGTACTCGTGGAGGCGATCTCCAGTCCGGCAAGGCGCATGCGGTCGAGACCGCCGCGGGCAATGAAACCCTGCAGCCGGTCGAGTTCGGCAAAGGCATCTGCCAACCGGGCCGGAATATGATCGATCCGCCAATCCGAGATGTCGAGACGCTCACCCTTCGGCAGCACCGTCGCATCGAGATCGATGCCCTCGCTGACGATCTCGCGTATGGAGAACCGACCGCCGAGAAGCGCCAAGGGCTCAAGGATGAATCGGACCGAATTCGTCAGGGCGACCCGCTCGCCGCCGGCCTGTTCGTGTAAAGTGACGTCCCGCGCCTCGACGGACAATTCCATACCGTTGGAGAAGCGCACTTCCGTGCCGCCGATTTTGGCGGTGAACTGCGGTCCGAGGGCATTGTTCAGGACGGCCTGCGCTCGTTGCGCAAGGGCGGCATCGAGGGTGCCGCTTTCGACCACGGCATAGACCGCAAAGAACACGACGACCCAGAGCCCCGCGAAGCCGGCCAGCACCCGCAACAGGCGCCGAAACAACGATCGCTTCGGCGGCGGACAATGCACGATGAGGGGATCCTCGGCCTGGGCAGACGGAAGAGCATGCAGCGGCACAATGTCCCGCTTGCGAAACCGTAGCTTTTCGCCCCGGATCTCCGACATATCCTGGTGATTGTCTCCGTCGATCGATGCCGCTAACAAGTCGCTCTGGACGACTGCGGAGCGGACTATATATCGAAGGCGCCCACATTCACCCACAAAACGGGCAAAAGAAAGGTTATCCCATGACGGATTTGACTGCCGGGGACATGGCCCCCGATTTCTCCCTGCCCCGCAATGGCGGCGGCACCGTTTCTCTTTCCGATTTCGCCGGAAAGCCGGTGATTCTCTATTTCTACCCGAAGGACGACACCAGCGGCTGCACGACCGAAGCGGTCGACTTCTCGGGTCTGACCGAGGAGTTCGCAAAGCTCGGCGCGACCGTCATCGGTGTGTCGCCTGATTCGGTGAAGAGCCATGACAAGTTTGCCGCCAAACACAACCTTTCGGTGGTGCTGGCCGCTGACGAGGAGCACAAGGCACTGGAAGCCTATGGCGTCTGGAAGGAAAAGAGCATGTACGGCAAGACCTATATGGGCGTGGAACGCTCGACCTTCCTGATCGACAAGTCCGGCAAGGTAGCCGACGTCTGGCGCAAGGTGAAGGTCCCCGGCCATGCAGAGGCCGTGTTGAAGGCCGCGCAGGCGCTTTGACATGCTGGAGAGGACGCAGCCCGAGACGGCATTCCATTCCCTTCGCGGCGCTGCCACCCTCGCAATCCTGAGCGCCGACCTCGACGAGAAGACGGCGCTCGCACAAACCGCAGCGATGCGCTGGCATGAGCGCCGCCTGTCGCTGCGCTCGCCGCTCGATCCGCCGCTTCCCGATCGGCCGGGCCGCCCGGCAAAACCCGAGCTCGTGCCGCCAAAGGCGGTCGGGAAACGCTCGCTGCACACCCTGCCCGGCCGCGTCGCCCTTTTGCATGCGCTCGCCCATATCGAGCTCAATGCCGTTGACCTCGCGCTCGACATCGTCGCCCGCTTTGCCACCGAACCGGTGCCGCAATCCTTCTTCGACGGCTGGATGAAGGTGGCCTATGAGGAGGCCAAGCATTTCCGGCTGGTGCGCGACCGCATGCGGGCGCTCGGTGCAGATTATGGCGACATGCCCGCCCATGACGGGCTCTGGCAGGCGGCGCACTCGACGAAGAACGACCTCACGGCCCGCCTTGCGGTGGTGCCGCTCATCCTCGAAGCCCGCGGCCTCGATGTTACGCCGTCGCTGCAGGACAAGATGCGCGAAACGGGCGATCTCGAAAGCGCCGACGTGCTGAAGGTCATCTACGAAGACGAAAAAGGCCATGTGGCCGTCGGCGCAAAGTGGTTCCGCTTCCTTTGCGCCCGCGAAAAGCGTGACCCCGCACGGGCGTTTCAGGACCTGGTGCGCGCCAATTTCCGCGGCCAGCTGAAGGCGCCTTTCAACGATGTCGCACGCGCCGAAGCGGGCCTGACGCCATCCTTCTACCGGTCGCTGTCCTCCAAGAACAACTCGTCGGCTTGACACGCAATTCCAAGCGCCTAACGCTTCATTAACCCTAATTATGCGTAATTGCTAACGGCGGATCGGACAGGCGACTCGCCGATATCGGGCATGACGCTACGCGAGGCGCGCCCGACTTTATTGGGGGACAGCGTGACGACGGGTTCGAACAGCCAGGTCTTCGGAAAGCGCAGGGAGCAGCATATCGTCATCTTGGCGAGCGGCGACCGCATCCGGCACATGACGATCCGTCCCTGGATGGTGGCGCTCACAGTCTGTTTTCTCGGCACCATGGCGATCGGCTACCTCGGCGCCACGACCTACCTCGTCCTGCGCGACAACCTGATTGGCGCCACCATGGCGCGCCAGGCGCGCATGCAGCATGAATATGAAGACCGGATCGCAGCACTGCGCGCCCAGGTAGACCGTGTCACCTCGCGCCAATTGCTCGACCAGCAGGTGGTCGAGGAAAAGGTCGAGAAACTGCTCGAGCAGCAGATGGCTCTCACCTCCCGCCATGGCCGGATCGACGCGCTTCTGCAGACGGGGAGTGAGCCTGACGCTTTGCCGACGGATGGCCCCCTGCCCGCCGAGAAGCCAGTGGTCGATGGCAAGGATCAGGCTTCCTTCTCAACGGGCACACAGGCCTTCGCCGCCCTGCTCGGCGAAACAGCACCAGAACCCAAGACTGAGGTCCCGCATAGGCCGGCACTCGCGCTTGGTTACGTGCCGATGACCGGCGAAAATGTCGCCGATCGCGCCGACCGCCTCTTTTCGAACATGACGCTGTCGCTGAAGGAGATCGAGGCCGAACAGCTGCAACGAATCGAGGAACTGGCGAACGGCGCCTCGCAGACCGCCGACGAGATTGCCGCGATCCTCAGGCGTCAGGGCGTGCCGATCGACGAACAGGCTGCACTGCCGGCAACCGACGCCGTCGGTGGCCCTTATCTGGCGCCGCAGTCAGACCGCGATTTCAACGCTTCGCTGAATGCGCTGGATGTCGCCCTCACGCGGCTGGAAACGGTTCGCGACACAGCCAAGCGCCTGCCCTTTGCAAACCCCGCCCCTGGCAGGGAAATCACCAGCCGATTCGGCAACCGTCCGGATCCCTTCTTCGGCGGACTTGCCATGCATGCCGGCATCGATTTCCGCGCTCCGACGGGCACGGAAATCCGCTCCACCGGGGCAGGCAAGATCGTCACCGCAAGCTTTTCGGGCGGCTATGGCAACATGGTCGAAATCGATCACGGCCTCGGCCTCTCCACCCGTTACGGGCACATGTCCCGCATTCTGGTGAGCGAGGGCGACACTGTCGAAACCGGGCAGATTCTCGGCCTGGCAGGCTCGACGGGACGGTCGACCGGCCCGCATCTGCACTACGAGGTCCGGCGCAATGGCGACCCTGTCGATCCCATGCGTTTTCTCAATGCCGGAATGAAGCTGACGCCGCTGATCAATTGACGGCGACAGGACGATTCGCAGCAGGTTTTCCGTCAGCAGGGCTCCGGTTTGCGGATAACCATGACGTTGCAAGCCAATTAATCGTGATCATTAAGCCTTTGTAGGGGTAAATCCGCCCGTTTCCTTGACTTTCCGGCAGTTTCCTTCTATTCGCCGCAACCATTGTTGCCCGATCTTCCGGGCTATTGAGCGATGTTCGCGAGAACAGGAACGGAAACTACTTCCCTTTGACCACTTTTGCTGACCTTGGCCTGAGCCAAAAAGTCCTTTCTGCCGTCACCGATGCCGGCTACACCATTCCGACCCCGATCCAGGCAGGCGCAATTCCGCCGGCCCTGCAGCGGCGTGACATTCTCGGCATCGCCCAGACAGGCACCGGCAAGACGGCAGGCTTCGTTCTCCCCATGTTGACGCTGCTCGAGAAGGGCCGCGCCAGGGCTCGCATGCCGCGCACGCTCATTCTGGAGCCGACGCGCGAATTGGCAGCCCAGGTCGCCGAGAACTTCGAGAAGTACGGACGGAATCACAAGTTGAACGTGGCGCTGCTGATTGGTGGCGTGTCGTTCGATGAGCAGGATCGCAAACTGGAACGTGGTGCCGACGTCCTGATCTGCACACCAGGCCGCCTGCTCGACCATTGTGAGCGCGGCAAGCTTCTGATGACAGGCGTCGAGATCCTCGTGATCGACGAAGCCGACCGAATGCTCGACATGGGCTTCATCCCCGATATCGAGCGCATCGCCAAGATGATCCCGTTCACGCGTCAGACGCTGTTCTTCTCGGCAACCATGCCGCCAGAAATCCAGAAGCTGGCCGACCAGTTTCTGCAGAATCCAGAGCGAATCGAAGTCGCTCCGCCGTCATCGACGGCGAAGACGGTGACGCAGCGCCTCGTCGCATGCCACAACAAAGATTACGAGAAGCGTTCGAAGCTGCGAGACCTCATCCGCGCCCAGGACGACCTGAAGAACGCGATCATCTTCTGCAACCGCAAGAAGGATGTCGCCGACCTCTTCCGGTCGCTCGAGCGCCACGGCTTCTCGGTGGGCGCGCTGCATGGCGACATGGACCAGCGCTCTCGTACGACCATGCTGGCAGGCTTCAAGGCCAACGCGATCACGCTGCTCGTCGCCTCTGACGTCGCCGCCCGCGGCCTCGACATCCCCGATGTCAGCCATGTCTTCAATTTCGACGTTCCGATCCACGCCGAAGACTATGTCCACCGCATTGGCCGTACCGGTCGTGCCGGACGCTCAGGCGCGGCCTTTACCCTGGTTACGCGCAGCGACACCAAGTTCCTCGATGCCATCGAAAAGCTCATCGATCAGAAGATCGAATGGCTTGATGGCGACCTGTCGGCCCTTCCGGCGCCGGCCGAGAGCCATGACGAAAGCCGTGGAAAACGCGGCCGCGACAAGGGTCGTGAGCGGCGCGGCGGTCATAAATCCGATACGCGCAGCGAGTATGTCAAACCGGCAGAGGAACAACAGGTGATGGAAGCGGTGAAAGTGGAAGCGATCAAGGTGGAGCCGGTGGCGACAGAACGCAAAACGGACAAGCGCCGCGATCAGAACCCGCGCAACAACCGCAACAATCCTTATCCGGCAAACGACGACAATCGTGATCGCCGCCGCAACCGTCATAACGACCATGACGACGGCCCGACGCCCGTTGGCTTCGGCGATGACATCCCGGCCTTCATGCTGATCGTCGCTGCCGCCAAGGCCTGATCCCTGTGGGTCAGCCCGGTATCGATTTCCCCGGTCTCGGGGTTGGTCTTGCCATCCTCCGGGATGGCAAACTGCTTTTGTGCAAGCGCATGAAGGCGCCGGAAGCCGGCCACTGGAACATCGTCGGCGGCAAGGTCGATCACATGGAGCGTGCCGAGATCGCCGCGCGCCGTGAGGCCGAGGAAGAAACGGGGCTCTCGATCGGTCCGATCCGCTATCTCGGCATTACCGAACAATTGATCGAGGCGGACCGCCAGCACTGGATCTCGCTGCTCTACGTCACCGACGACACATCCGGCGATCCACAACTGACCGAACCGGACAAGCTTTCGGAAATCAGCTGGTTTGCTCTGGATGACCTGCCGCAGCCGCTTTCCGTCTTCACCCAGACGGTTCTGACCTATCTGCGCTGAGCGGCCTCACGCTCAGTAACCCGCATCGCGGCATCGAGCGCGATACGCGCCCATTTCGCCATGATGTCGGGGTCGTCGAGCGCTTCGTCGGGGATCGTCCAATAGGGCATGGCGACAGGCTTGCCGCTTCGACCCTCGTAGCTCCAGCGCCGGGCGCCGGCTTCTTCGAGCAAGGGCGCACTCTCGTCGTCACCCTTCAGCATCAGTTCGCCGCGCAGTTCGAGTGCGAAGATGATGCCGCGCGCATAAATGCCCTTGCCGCCGAACATCCGACGGATCGACACCGGCCCGACCGCCTCGAACATCTCCTCAATCGCCGCATTGTCCATGATCAATCCTTCAGGATCCCGCCGGCTGCCAGAATGGCCTCGGGCGTATCGACGTCAAGACGGGCAGCGGGGCCGATCTCGACATCGATGACGGCAAGCCCCGCGCTTTCGATCACAGGCCGGGCGCCGATATCGCCTTCAAGCGTCTTCAAGGCCTCGAAGGTTGCTGCGGGCAAAATGACGGGATTGCCGCGCTGGCCATCGGAAACGGCGCGCACAATCGCCTTGCCGCCGGATTTACCGTAAGCGCTTGCAAGTGCTGCGATATCCGCGCTGGAGACGTTCGGCATGTCAGCCAGCAGCACCATCATGCCAGGCAGCCCCTTGGCCTCGACCGAGGCAAGACCCGCCTTCAGCGAACTCGCCATACCGGTCAAAAAGTGTTCATTTTCCAGCACTTCAACAGCGAACCCTGCAAGCGCCTCGGCAACCTCGCCGCTGCGATGGCCGGTGATGACCGTAACAGCACCGACGCCGGCCTCGATTGCCTGACGCACGGAGCGTCGTACGAGCGGCTCGCCCTCGAACTCGGCGAGCAGCTTATGGCGACCACCCTCGCCCATCCGGCTTGCCCGCCCTGCGGCAAGCACCACGAGGCCAAAGGCCGCCGGATCGACGTCCTTCGTGGCACTTAGACGCGGCAGCGGACGGCTCGGGATTTCCATCAGCAGACCACCGACGCCCCAGCCCGCCATTTCCATGCGGTCGGGCGGTTGACCGGCGAGAATGCCATTCAGGACCCAGTCGAAACCATTTTCTTTCGGCGAGCGGGCGCAGCCTGGCGCACCGATGACGGGGACATCGCCCACATGACCGAGAACCAGCAGATTGCCAGGATCGACGGGCAGGCCGACCTGATCGACCACGCCACCGGCAAGGCGGATGGCGGAGGGTATCACGTCATCGGCATCTGCCACGGCCGAGGCACCAAAGACGACGATGAGCGGCGGACCGTCTTCCACGACAGCTCTGTCGTTAAGCGAGGCGCGGATGGCGTCCGCCACGGCGTCAGCCCGATGCGGGACCCGGTGTTCAGATGCAAGTCGGCTCGCCGAGGGCGCAAGCCGGGCTTCAAGCACGCGGGTCGTCTTGTCCATGACAGACGGTTTCAGGGACGGCAGATGGGTCGCGACGAGATGTACCCGGTGGCGACAATAGGGCGCGACCTCAAAGGCGATGACCACCTCCTGCAGGAGGGCAGCAGCTTCTGCAACACGTGCACCGGCCACGGCCAGCGGGATGATCTTCACGGTCGCGACGAGATCACCGGCCCGCACGTCCCGCCGATCAGCGAGACAGGCGAGCGTGATCGCGGGATCGACGGCGTTGAAGCGGTCGACCAACGTCCTGTTCGCGCGAAAGAGACCGTTTGCAGAGGCATAGAAATTCACCCGCCCGGTCGAGGCCGGACTGCGGGTCAGGCCTCTGGGCTCTATTGCAGCGCTCAACCGGTCGGCCGCTTCGTCTTCCATCAGGTCGCCCGGTTCCAGCCGGCAGGCAATGACGGTCGTTACCCCCTCTGCCTTCAAGCGAACGAGATCCGCCGTCTGCAGGCGGTGGCCCTTCGGCAGTTTGCCGGAGGCGAGTGGCTGGGAATGCGCAAGGATCGCACCCTCAGCTTCTGGTGTCAGGATCGGCCCGAACCTCACGGCGAGGCCTCATGGGAGCCGGAGGCCGCCCCGACACTACGCCGGCGCAGCGACTGGATGACATCGGCGAGGATCGCGACCGCGATTTCGGCCGGTGAGGCAGCGCCGATATCGATGCCGATCGGGGCCCGGATGGCGGCAATGGTCTCGGCATCCAGACCGCCCGCAATCAAGCGCTCGACGCGCTTCGCATGCGTCTTGCGGGAGCCAAGCGCACCGACATAGAAGCAGCGCGCCTGCAGCGCCGCGATCAGGCCGGGATCGTCGATCTTCGGATCATGGGTGACGGCCACCATGGCGGAATAGCGGTCGAGCGGCATCCCGGCGAAGACCTCGTCCGGCCAGTCAGCCCGTAGATCGATACCGGCGAAGCGCTCGGGCGTTGCGAAGGCTGTGCGCGGATCGATGATGGTGACGGCAAAGCCTGATAGCGCCGCCATCGGCGCCAGTGCCTGGCTGATGTGCACGGCGCCGATCACGACGATCCGCGGCGGCGGCAGATGCACGTTCAGGAACAGGCTCTTGCCCGCGATCTCGGCAGTGCCCGACTTGCCGGAGAGAAGACGCGCCCGGATCTCCTGCCCCAGGGCATCGGTCGCAACCTGATCCTCGGTGATTAGTTGCGAGACGCCCGTGTCGAGGTCGCTCACCAGCACGGCGCCGAGACGGTCACGTTTCGCGGCGTTCAGAGTCGCAAGCGTCGAAATCTCCATCAGCCGAGCCTCTCGACCTGCACGCGGATGCGGCCGCCGCAGGACAGCCCCACCCGCCAGGCGGTCTCGTCGGCCACGCCGAATTCGAGCATCTTCGGCGTCCCGCTCTCGATCACGTCGAGCGCCTCCGTGATGACAGCCCCTTCGACACAGCCGCCGGACACCGAGCCCTCGAAATTACCCTCGCCATCGATGACAAGATGGCTGCCGATCGGGCGCGGCGCCGAGCCCCAGGTCTCGATCACAGTCGCGATCGCGACGGATCGTCCCTCGGCGAACCAGCTTTCGGCAATTTCGAGCGGATCGCGCAGAACGGCTTCGGTGGTCATCATGGCTGGCTCCTGTCTGAAGCGAGGTAACGCCGGGGATCGCAGTTCCGATCCGGCGCCCCGGAAAGAGATTGGACGAGATCCGAAAGCGCTTCCAGATTATGGACTGACCGCAACTCGTCGACATGCGGCAGCATGGCGCGCACCCCCCGCGCGCGCGCTTCAAAACCGGCAAAGCGCAGCAGCGGATTGAGCCAGACGAGGCGCCTACACGAACGATGTAGCCGGTCGGTCTCGCGGGCAAGCATATCGACCTCGTCCCGCTCCAGCCCGTCGGTGATCAGGAGAACAACGGCACCCTGCCCCAGAACGCGACGGCCCCAATGGCGGTTGAAGAGCCTGAGCGTTTCGCCGATCCGCGTACCGCCCGACCAGTCGGCCACGGCGTCTGTGCATTGCGCAATCGCCTCGTCCGGATCTCGGTGACGGAGTTGCCTCGTCACATTGGTCAGCCGCGTACCAAAGAGGAAGGTATGCACCCGGCGGCGACGTTCGGTCAGAACATGCAGGAAATGCAGGCAGATGCGGGTATACTGGCTCATCGAACCGGAAATGTCCGCGAGGATGACGAGCGGCGGCGGCTGTTGCCGGCGCTCTCGAAACTTGGGCAGCATCAGGTCGCCGCCGGTCCGCAGCGACTGGCGCATGCTGGCGCGCGGATCGATGATGCGCCCGCGTGGCGACATCCGGTAACGGCGCGTTTGAACGAGATCGAGCGGCATGGCCAAGCGTTCAATCGCACGCCGCGCCTCCTTCAGTTCGCTCGCCGTCATCTGCCCGAAATCAAGCCGGCGAAAGACCTCCTGGCCCGAAACCGTGAGCCGAGCATCGATCTCGACATCCGGCTCGTCGAGTGGCTTCGGCTCGCGTTTTCTGTCGGCAAACAAAGCATCGCTGACACGCGCTCCGCCGGTCTTCGGCTTCTGCTGCTCTCCGATCGCCGCCACCGGCGACATCAGCGCGATCATCTTGCCGACGAGATCCCGTGAGCGCCAGAAGATCGAAAAGGCCTCGTCGAAAACCGGCTGATCCTCGTGCCGCTTGACGAAGATCGCCGAGAGCGCCGCATGGAACTCGATGCGCAAGCCGATGCCAATCGCATCGATCGCTTTGATGGCATCGATCACAGCTCCGGGTCCGGGCTTAAGACCGGCCCTGCGCAAGACACGCGCAAAATGCACGATATTGTCGGCAAGCCGCCCATCACCCTTAACCGGTGGCGGCACAACGATTCCGTCACGTCCACTGGCGGGATGCGGCCCGAAGCTTTCCATCTCAGCCGGCCTTCGCCAGGAGTTCGGCCTTGACCTCCGAGAGCAGCTTCTCGCCCTCGCTGCCCTGGATGCGGGCGATGTCTTCCTGGTACTTCAAAAGCGTGCCGAGCGTATCGGCGATCGTCTCCGGATCGAGCGCCAACCGGTCGAGTTCGGTAAGCGCCGTTGCCCAGTCGATGGTCTCGGCGATGCCGGGGTTCTTGAACAGGTCGATGGTCCTGAGTTTCTGCACATAGGCGACGATCTGCCGGGAGAGCTGTTCGTTGCAACCCTTCACCTTGCGGCGGATGATCGCCAGTTCGTCGGCAGCGGCCGGATAGTCGACCCAATGGTAGAGGCACCGGCGCTTCAGCGCGTCATGCACCTCGCGGGTGCGGTTCGACGTGACGATGACGATCGGCGGCTCGGAGGCCTTCACCGTCCCGAATTCGGGGATGGTCACCTGGAAATCCGAGAGGACTTCCAGCAGGAAAGCCTCGAAGGCCTCGTCTGTGCGGTCGAGTTCGTCGATCAGGAAAACCGGCGCGCGTCCCGGTTCGCCTTGCAGCGCCTGAAGGACCGGACGGCGAATCAGATAGCGCTCGGAAAAAATGTCGCCCTCGAGCCGGGTTCGATCCGAGACGCCGGAGGCTTCAGCCATGCGGATTTCCAGCATCTGTGCCGGGTAGTTCCACTCGTAGACTGCGGAGGCCACATCGAGGCCTTCGTAGCACTGCAGGCGGATTAGCGGGCGGTCGAGCGCCTTGGCCAGCACCTTGGCGACTTCGGTCTTGCCGACACCGGCTTCCCCTTCCAGGAAAAGCGGCCGTTTCATCTTGAGCGCGAGAAATAGCACCGTCGCCAGCGGCCTGCCGGCCAGATAATCCTCAGCCGAAAGCAGATCGATTATGCCATCGATCGTCTCCGGCAGCACCTTTCCCGAGGTCTCTGCCATGTCTCCTCCCATGTTCGAGGGGAAGTCTATAGCGTGTGATAGCCCCGGTCCAGATAGATGAGCGACGGCTCACGCTGACCGAAATGCACCGCCTTCACCTCGCCGAAAAGGATCGTATGGGTATTCGTCACCTTGCGGTCGGTCACGACACAGTCGAAGGCGACGATCGCATCGACAAGCACCGGCGACCCGGTTTCCATCACCTGCCATTCAGCCTGGGCAAACCGGTCTTCGGCAGAGAGTTTGCCGAACCCTGCAAAGGCATTCGCCAGATCCTGGTGATGGGCGCCCAGCGTATTCAAGGCGAAATGCCCACTCTCGAAAAGCACGGCATTGCTCGCATTGCTGTTGTTGAGGCAGGCAAGCACCATGGGCGGGCTGTCGGACACCGAGCAGGCGGCGGTGATCGTAACCCCGCGCCGGATGCCTTGGTGCTCCGTCGTCACGATCTGCACATGCCCCGCATAATGGCTCATGGCCTCGCGATAAACGGCTGGATCCAGAACTTGCATGCTCAAACTCACGTTTCCCCCTTGGAAGCTTGCCCTCAAGACACAGCAATATGGGCCGCAGCCCTTATCTTTTCCACAACACCATCAGGATTTCGGTGATGCCCCGCATTGCCCGGCGTAAAGCCAGCATTTCCAATTGCCTGCGCGTTCGGCTAGGATCGTGCCATGACCCACGCACGCCCTTTCACAACCTGGCTTTCGCTCCCCGCTTTGCTCGTGCTCAGCGTGCCCGCATCGTCGGCTGCGGAGCTGAAACTTGCCGTGGTCGCCCCGACGGCCGGTAGCTTCGCCGTGCTCGGCGACCAGGTGCGCGAGGGCGCGGCGCTGGCCGCAGAAGGACTATCAATCAGCATTGTCGAGATCGACGAGCCCTGCACCGAAGGCAGCGGCCAGGCGGTGGCCGAAGCGATCACGGCGGCCGGGGTGAAGGCAGCGGTCGGCTTTCTCTGCAGCGAAACCTTGAAGGAGGGCCTGCCCGTTCTGGCAGATGCCAACCTTCCCGCACTGACACTGTCGGTCCGCTGGAAAGGGCTGATGGAGGATGCGGTAAAGGCCGGCTGGCCGCTGTTCCGTCTCGCACCCAATGGCGATCAGGAATCCGGCAAGCTCTCTCAGGTCATCCTGCGTGATTGGCCAGGCGAACCGGTGGCTCTGCTGGAAGACGGCACGATCCGCGGCCGAGAACTGACCGAGGCGATCCGGATCACGCTCGAAGAACGCGGCCTGAAACCCGCCTTCATTGACACCTTCCGACCGGGTCAGGAGCAGCAGCTGACACTGGTCCGTCGGCTCAAGACGGCCGGCATCAGCCATGTCTTTGTCGGTGGCGATCGCAACGATGTCTCGATCATCGCCCGTGACGCCAAGGCTGAAGACCTGTCACTGACGCTTCTCGGCGGCGAAGCCATGCGGGCGGCAGATGAACCGGTTCCACTGGAAGATGGCGTGCTCGCGGTCGGTCTCGTGGAGACACCGCAGGGGCCATCGGCTCCGGCGCTGATCGGCGATTTCGAGGCCGCAGGGATAGCTCCAGAGGGCTATGTTCTGCCGGCCCATGCGGCCGTCACCATGCTCGCGGATTCCTGGGGCATCTCGTCCGCCATGGGCACACCCGTCACGGATGCACTGATCGGCACGACCTTCGAGACGGTGATCGGCCCGATCACCTTCGGTGAGGATCACGAGCTGACCGAGAACCCCTATCGCTTGATGAAATGGCAGGACAACGCATTCGTGCCCGTGTCCGAACCATCGCAGTAACCGCGATCAGTCTCGGTAGGGCCAGAAGGCCTGGCTGAACACGCCGCCATCCACCCAGATCGTCTGGCCGGTCACAAAAGCCGATTGCGGACCGGCGAGGAAAAGGACCGGTCCTGCGATGTCTTCCGGCGTGCCGACACGACGCAGAGGCGTCACATCGCCCCAGGTCTTCGCATAATCGGGAGCCTCGGCCTGGGTGCGTGCCGTTTCGATCGCACCGGGTGCCACGCAATTGACGCGGATCTGATGCGGCCCGAGCTCGACGGCCGACACTTTGGTCAGCTGCTCGATGCCGCCCTTCGATGCAGTATAGTCGACCAGTTTCGGAAAGGCCTGCTTGTTGCAGCCGGAACCGAGATTGATGATCGACCCGCCCTTGCCCGCCTCGACCATGCGGCGCGCCACACGCTGGCTGTTGAGGAAGGTGCCCTTGAGATTGGTGCTGATGACGGCGTCCCAGCGCTCTTCGGAAAGCTCAAGCATCGAGGCCCAGGTCTGGATGCCGGCATTGTTGACGAGCACGTCCGGCACCTGTCCCGCCCAGGCGATCACCTCGTCCAGGAATGCTTCGATGTCAGCGCTGTTGGCCACCTCGCATTCCCGACCGATCGCGCGATCACCAAGCGCAGACACATCCTTCTCGACCTCCGCTGCGGCATCCGGCTGACCGAGATGGGTAAAGGCGACGTCATATCCTTCGCGCACAAAGGCCGACACCAGATGACGGCCGATGCCGGAGCTTCCGCCGGTGATGATTGCAAATTTGGCCACGACGTCCTCCCGGATGGCTATGCTTTTGCCGAGGGATGCAGCGCCGGGCAGCAATCGTCAAGGCCAGCCATGCCGATGACTGGCGTCTCATCCGAAGGCATGGTTGCCGCTCAAGGGCGCCGATGCTATGCGGACCGCCATCAACAGCTGGTGCCCGCGTCTCTCGTCCGCGACGGCATCGATCGATCCCTGGCCCGCGAGGAGCTTCCGATGACCCGCCCTCTCCTGATCTCGCCTTCCATTCTGGCTGCCGACTTCTCCCGCCTCGGAGAAGAAGTGCGCGACGTCGTCGACGCCGGCGCAGAATGGGTGCATCTCGACGTGATGGACGGCCATTTCGTCCCGAACATCTCCTTCGGCCCCGCGATCATCAAGGCGCTGCGCCCCTGGACCAAGGCGGTCTTCGACTGCCACCTGATGATCGCGCCGGCCGATCCCTATCTCGCCGCCTTCGCTGATGCCGGCTGCGACATCATCACGGTGCATGCGGAAGCCGGTCCGCACCTGCATCGCTCGCTGCAGACCATACGGGCGCTCGGCAAGAAGGCCGGCGTTTCGCTCAATCCGGCAACGCCGCTTTCGGTCCTCGAGCATGTGATGGATGATCTCGACCTGATCCTGATCATGAGCGTCAACCCGGGCTTCGGCGGCCAGAAGTACATTCCGGCGATGACGGACAAAATCGCCAAGGCGAAGGCCCTGATCGGCAACCGCCCGATCGACCTCGAGGTCGATGGCGGCGTCACCGCCGACAATGCCGCCGAAATCGCCAAGGCCGGCGCCAATGCGCTGGTTGCCGGCTCGGCGATCTTCAAGGGCAAGGGCGTTGACGACTACCGCAAGACGGTCGACACTCTGCGCAAGGCAGCCGAGGGAGGTCGGGCTTGAAACTGCAGCTATCTGCCATCGCGCTCGCGCTTCTGACGGCCTCTGCGGCCTCAGCCGGAGACGTGGCGGAAATGCGTCCCCTGGGTTTCTCGCCTGACGGCAAGTTCTTCGCCTTCGAGCAGTTCGGCGAGCAGGATGGCTCCGGCTTCGCCTATGCCGAAATTCAGGTGATCGACACCGAAACGGACCAGTATGTTCCGGGCACGCCGGTCAGCGTTCTGATCAAGCGGGAGGAAGCCTCCATCGGTGAAGCACGACGGGAGAGCCTGAAACAGGCGAAGGCCATCCTCGATGAACGCAAAATCGGTGACGACCCCGGGCATCTGGTGGCCATGGCACCGATCGGCGAACTCGCTGGCAAAACCGATGAATTACGCTACCAGGCTTATCCGAGCTTCTATGTGTCGGAAGGAGTGTACCGCGTGAGCCTCGAACAATTCGAGGCCAAGGGCGAGGATCTCTGTGTCAACCTGAACGTCAATGTGCGCGGCTTTGCGCTCTCGATCGCCGATGATGCAAAACCCGAGGTGCGGCGCGAGGTCTACCGCGACAAATCCATTCCGAAGAGCCGCAATTGCCCGAGTGCTTACGCCGTCGGCGGTGTCGTTACCCCAGGCTACGGCTCGAACGGACCGCACATGATCATGGTCCTAGTCGCATCCCTTGGCTTCGAGGGCAACAATCTGCGCTGGCTGGCCGTCCCGGTGAAGCCCTGATGCCGCGCCGCCCGCTGCCGTCGGTGCAGTTGTGGATGGGCGGTTCGCTTGCCTGGGCTCTGGCCATGGCGGCAAGCTTTCAGCTTTCCGTCCATCTCTTCGGACGCGCGACAAGCAGCCATGACCTCGCCTTGACCCTGATCTACGCTGCCGGCGGTCTGCTCGGCTGGCTCATCGCGCTGCCCCTCATCCACCTGGTCGAGAAGCGCGGCGGGCCGCAGACTGCTCTGGCGGCCTGGCTTTTGCTGCTCGGTGTCGTCACGGTCGGTGCGATCTCAGGGATCTATGCCCTGCAATATCGAAGCTTCTATGCCCACTGGCACGCACCATTCCCCTCGCGCATCTGGGTTTATCAGCAGATCTTCACCACGGCATCCGCCCTCTACCAGTTCGCCGTGCTCGGGCTGCGCCACCTGCTGCCGGCCGGGTTGGCAATGCTTCTGGTGCTCAGCATGGTGATGGCCCGCCGCAGCCGTTGAGCTTGCCGCCCCACTTTGCTAAGGGGGGCCAGCATTTTCCCATGTCCAACGAAAGACGAGCCCGATGATCCCGCGTTACTCCCGGCCGGAAATGGTCGCCATCTGGTCCCCCGAAACCAAGTTCCGCATCTGGTTCGAGATCGAGGCGCATGCCTGCGACGCGCTCGCTGACCTCGGCGTGATCCCACAGGAATCCGCACGCACCATCTGGGAAAAGGGTGGTCCGGCCGAATTCGACGTCGCCCGCATCGACGAGATCGAGGCCGTCACCAAGCACGACGTCATCGCCTTCCTGACGCATCTCGCCGAGTTCATTGGCCCGGATAGCCGCTTCGTCCACCAGGGCATGACCTCGTCGGACGTGCTCGACACGACCCTCAACATTCAGCTGGTCCGCGCCGCCGACATCCTGATCGCCGACATGGATCGGGTTCTGGCAGCGCTGAAGGCCCGCGCCTTCGAACACAAGGATACGGTCCGCATCGGCCGCAGCCACGGCATCCATGCCGAGCCGACAACGATGGGCCTGACCTTCGCCCGCTTCTATGCCGAAATGGCCCGCAACCGTGACCGCCTGGTCAATGCCCGTGCGGAAGTCGCGACCGGCGCGATCTCCGGCGCCGTCGGCACCTTCGCCAATATCGACCCGCGCGTCGAAGAACATGTCTGCGCCAAGCTCGGCCTCGTACCGGAGCCGATCTCGACCCAGGTCATCCCGCGCGACCGCCATGCGATGTTCTTCGCCACGCTTGGCGTCATCGCGTCCTCGATCGAGAACGTCGCGATCGAAATCCGCCACATGCAGCGCACGGAAGTGCTGGAAGCCGAAGAGTTCTTCTCGCCGGGCCAGAAGGGCTCGTCCGCCATGCCGCACAAGCGCAACCCGGTTCTGACCGAGAACCTGACGGGCCTCGCCCGCCTCGTGCGCATGTCGGTCGTTCCGGCGATGGAGAACGTCGCCCTCTGGCACGAGCGCGACATCAGCCATTCGAGCGTCGAGCGCGCCATCGGCCCCGACACCACGATCACGCTTGATTTCGCGCTCAACCGTCTGGCCGGCGTCATCGAAAAGCTCGTGATCTACCCCGAGAACATGTTGAAGAACATGAACAAGTTCAAGGGCCTGGTGATGAGCCAGCGCGTTCTGCTGGCGCTCACGCAAGCCGGCGTTTCGCGCGAGGACAGCTACCGGCTCGTGCAGCGCAACGCGATGAAGGTGTGGGAAAAAGGCGCCGACTTCCTCGAGGAACTTCTGGGTGATGAAGAGGTGCGCGCAGCGCTTTCGGAAGAAGACATTCGCGAAAAGTTCGACCTCGGCTACCATACCAAGCATGTCGACACGATCTTTGCCCGCGTCTTCGGCTGATACCCGGCGAACGGACATGGGACACAATGAGACGGGCGCGGAGACATTCGCGCCCGTTTTGATTGGGGAGGAGTGAAGCATGGCGCGCCTTTCCCGCCTCTTTCTTTCGACAACCGCTATCCTTGCCATCTCGGGCATTTTGCTGCTGAGCGGCGACCGATACGACTGGATGCCGGGGCTTGATCCGACCATCGACCCCTCCGGGATCAAGACTGATGGCAGCCGCGCGCTGGTTCGCACGCTACTGCTTGCGGCCGCGCTGGCTGCATCTGCGATGATGGCCTTGATCACCAACGCGCGAACGAGAGGCGAGCGCTTGCTGCCTCTCGTCTTATCCCTGGCGGCGCTCGCCGCCTATGCCGTCGGCGGCGCATAAGGGTCGAGGATCAGACCACCAGCCGGCGATAGAAGTGCCAGGTCGCATGGCCAAGCACCGGCACGATGATCACGAGCCCGACCATCAGCGTCGCCATCCCGATCGCCAGCAGTCCGGCCACCATCAGGCCCCAGACGGCGACCGGCACAGGATTGGCAAGGCTTGCCCTGACCGAGGTCGAGACTGCCGAGGCGGCGCCGCAATCGCGGTCGAGCAACATAGGAAACGCGACGATGCTGATCACGAGCGCGAGCAGCGCAAGAACAAAGCCGAAGCCATTGCTCCAGAACAGGAAGGCCAGGGCATTCGGATGGTCGAGAATGCCGCCCGCGAAGGCAAAGAGGCCCGGCGACGGATAGTCACCGATCAGCGAGAGATAGAGCCCGCGCGACACCACCAGCCAGACCATGAACAGCGTCAGCAGGTAGAGGCTCATCATCAGAAGCGCAGGCAATGATGGCGACTTGAAGAGGCTGAGCACGTCGGACCAGTTGGCAGGCTGGCCGAGTTCGCGGCGACGGCTGATTTCCATGAGCCCGAGCGCCAGAAGCGGGCCGACAAGCGCGAAGCCGGCCAGCAGCGGATAAACCATCGGCAGCAGTTCGACGCCTGAACTCCAACCGATCATGATTGCGCCGGCAATCGGATAAATCAGCGCCACGAAGGCATAGTGGGAAGGCTTTTCGCGAAAATCCTCATAACCTTCACGCAGTGCTGCAAAGACATCGGACACGGCGATCTGCCGTACCGTAGGCCTGACAATCGTGCCGGTCGCACCGGTCATCACATGAAATGTCGACATTCTCACTTCCTCCTCGAGCAACAGGGTCTGTAAGCTGCAAAGTGAAATGCGTGGGCGGCGTCGGGGCCGGAGCGGTCGCGACAACGCGCCGTAAACAGGGACATCGCATGCTTCAGGAAACATGCGACGCACTTTGTCCTGAGCTAATTAGTGTATCAGCTAACATTTGCCATGTCCTGCGCAACTTGCGCACGAAGGCGTGACAGCCCCGGCAGATCGGCACTGCCGCTGCCGGGGCCGGACCGTCAAAGGCAGGTATAGCGGCCCTCGCCTTCGGCGGCCGGATCGGCGCCCGCACGCGTCACGGCAGGATAGGGGCAATAGAGGAAGCGCGTGCCCTCGAGCGAAGCAGCTTCCGTATTGTCTTCCGTTATTCCTGCCGCAACGCCGGAAGGCGCCTTGCCCTGCTCGACCCAGTCGACGAGCGGCGTGAAGAAATCGAAGTCGTTGAAGCTAGGACCACTCGCCCCATGCGGCATTCCCGGGATGCGGTAGAGCTTCACGAAATCCGACGCCTTGCCATCATGGTTGGCATCGAGCTTCTTGTACCAGTCGACCGTATCGACAACCGAGAAAACCGGGTCGGAATTGCCGTGGAAGACGAGCATCTTGTGGCCCGCCTCCCGGAAGGCGTCGAGCCGGGGATTATCGGCACCGGGCGGCACCATGAAGTCCATGGCCGACTCGGTAAAGGTGCCATCGGTCGCCGCGATCCTCGCACCGTCGCGCGCAACGTCGAAATCGCGCAGGAAAGCGATCAGCTCGTCCGGAGTGCCGCCCACTTCCGTCGGCGGTGTCGTGAAGACCTGGGCCAGGGAGGCTGCCCCCATCACCCCGATGATCGGCCTCTTGGCCCAGGGTTCGATCGGGCTTTCGAGCTTCCAGGTGCGCCAGTTGGACGAGGCTATGCCGGTATCGAAGATCCAGTGCGTATAGAGCGCCCTGCCCTCAGCATCCCTAGGCCCGGCGATGGATGTCTGGAGCGCCTCGATCTGCTCCGTACGAAGGCAGCCAGCATTGGCCCCGCTCGCGCAGGCAAGGGTCTCGATCCTAAATGTCGTTTCGCAAGCGTCGGCATCCGCGACGATGCCGTCCGGAACCCCGTCGAGACTGTCGCAGGCGGCCAGCACGCCATCCGCCACGGTCTTGAGGTCATCGCGACTGAAAGCCTTCGCAATATCGGGATCGACGGTCGACCAGGCCTGGATGTCGAGCGCGTGCTGGATCGCCGCCTTCGGAAGGTTGAAACCGGGATAACCGACCAGCAATCCGTCGAAGACCTCGGGCATCCGCTCCGCCGCCATCATACCGTGCCGGCCGCCATTGGAGCTGCCAATCCCATAGCGATAGGCGATCGGCTTGCCGTAATGCTTCTCGACGATCTGCTCGGCGATCGGCTGCAGGGTCGCGACGGCGCCGTAGCCATAATCACGGCGCGCCTGCGGATCAAAGCCGAAGGCCGCTCCGCCGGCCAGACCCCGGTCCGGATTGGCCTTGCCGTCATGACCGGCATCGCTCGAAACAACGGCGTAACCCCGCGCAAGCGCCGTGTCACTCTTGCGACCTCCGAGAAGCGGACCAAGCGCCGGAACGACAGCGCCGTCATTCCCGCCATTGAACTGGTGAACGAAACGCTCGTTCCATTCGACCGGCAGCCGCAACTCGAAGCGGATCGCATAGGTCTTGCCATCGATCCCCTGCCTGTCTGGCGTCTTGCCCCTGATCAGGCAATGGGCGACGGAAACCTCCTCACTCGGAAGCGTTTCGACAGCCTCGGTGATTGTTACGTCGACGGGCGTGTTCTCTGTTTTGGCGAGGTCGGCGCAAGTGATAGCAGCGCGCGCGGCAGACGGATCAAGGCCGAGCAGCAGCAGTGCCGCCGCCGTCAAATGGACGTGCTTCATGAAATTCCTCCCGATAACTGCCCCGATCGATCTCCTCCCGATCCGGGCGCGATCTGATCGTAACACCGCCCACAAGATCGAACTAGTATGTGTTGCGTATTATTTTTGTCGAGCCTTCGAGGAGGCATAATCTTGACGACGAGCATGCGGGACAGCAGATAGGGGCCATGAAAGTTTCAGACGCAGAAATCCTGATCGTTCCCGGCTACACCAATTCCGGCCCCGACCACTGGCAAACCCGGTGGGAGGGCAAGCTATCGACGGCGCGGCGCGTGGAACAGGCGGAATGGTCAAAGCCCGTGCGCGAAGACTGGGTCGCCCGCGTGGCCGAAGAGGTCAACGCGGCCACCAAGCCGGTCGTACTCGTCGGGCATTCGCTTGGCGTCCCTGCGATCGTGCATGCGATCCCGGAGATGAAGAACAAGGTCGCCGGCGCCTTTCTCGTCGCCGCGCCCGACGTTTCCAATCCCGAGATCCGGCCCAAGCACCTAATGACTTTCGGGCCCTATCCGCGCCTGACCCTGCCCTTTCCGTCGCTCCTGATCGCGAGCCGGAATGATCCCTTCGGCGAATATGCCCATGCAGAGGATATCGCCAATGCCTGGGGCTCGTTCCTGATCGATGCAGGCGAATCGGGTCACATAAACGCCGAATCCGGGCACGGACCATGGCCGGAAGGCACGATGGTCTTCGCGCAGTTTATCGGCCGCCTGCAGGCCTGAGTTCGAGAGCAAGCGTCCAATCCGAAGAGATGCAAACGTTGGGTTAATCCTGGCATCCTCAGGACCAGTTTAAGCCCTTCTTAAGCGGGTACTCATAGACTCCTTGCAATCATGTGAAGCGAGGAGCCTGATTTTGCGCGCACACGCGGCCTCTCCCTCTACTCCCGGCGCGGGTGGTATCGACATCGCCTGCCTTCCCTTCCCGGCGGCCTGGATCGATCCCGACGGCATTATCCGGACGATGAACAAGGCTCTGGGCGCGGCCCTCGGGGAGGCCGTTGCGCCCGGCGACAATCTCGTCAGACACCTGCAGGGCGCCGACGCCGCCAAATTGCTGCTGGCCCTTGGCCGGCGAATGGACGGGGCTCCGTCGACACTGGAAATTTCGACGCCGGGCGCCGACACACGACATTTCATCGTCACGCTGGCAAGCCAAGCCTCAGCAGACTCCAGGGTCGGTTCCGTGCTGCTCCAGATGACGGACGTGACAGCCCTTCGCCGACAGTTGCATGAGGTGCAAGAGCGCGAAAGCCGCTGGAACCACGCGCTGGTCGGCTCGATCTTAGGTGTCTGGGATCAACGCAGTTCGGGCGAACTCTATTACTCCGACGTCTGGCGCAAGATCCGGGGACTGGGACCGAACGACACTTTCCCGCCAACGATGGAGGAATGGCTGGAACTGGTGCATCCTCAGGATCGCGAGCGCGTCGTGCATTGCATCGAACGGCAAAACGCGGGCGACCCGGATTACAGCGTCTTCCAGTACCGGGAACTCCATCGGGACGGTCACTATGTCTGGATCGAGTGCCGTGGCGCCTGCGTAGAGCGCGACGAAAACGACAAACCCGTCCGCATCATCGGCACCGACACCGACATCAGCGCCCGCAAGCAGCAGGAAGAATGGCTGGAGGGCCTCTCCCGCCGCCTGAAGCTCGCAATCGACATCTCGGGTATCGGCATCTTCGAAACGGATTTCGACGCCGGCACCAGCGAATGGGACGAAGGGATGCGCCGCATCTTCGAGGTCGAAAACGATTGCGAAGTCCAGATCGGCGGTTTCTGGGAGAGCAAGCTTCATCCGGAAGACCGTGCCCGGACGCTGGCTTACGTCGCGACAAAGATTGCCGAACTGAAACCGTTCACTGACAATTACCGGATCATCGCCCGGGACGGCAGCACACGCTATATCCGCTCCAACAGCCTCCCCTTCATGGACCACGACGGCCGGCTGAAGATGATCGGCGTGAACTGGGACGTGACCGAGGATCAGCGCCTCAGACAGGAACTCGAGCAGCAGAAGATGTTGGCCGAAGCACGCAATGCGGAGCTTGAGCGGACAAGACTGGAGGCCGAGCAGTCGGCCCTGCACGACTACCTGACGGGCTTGCCGAACCGACGCTACCTCGAGGAAAAGCTCGAAGAATGGCGCGCCGGCAAGGGCGCGCTCGGATCCGGCATCGCGATCCTGCACATCGACCTCGACCGCTTCAAGCAGATCAACGACACGCTTGGTCACGGCGCCGGCGACGCCATGCTGATGCTGGCGGCCCGCATCCTGCGCGAAAACATCCGGATCACCGACTTTGCCGCGCGAATCGGGGGAGACGAGTTCGTCGTTCTCCTCGACCACGACGGCGCAACACCCACTCTCATCGCCATCGCCAACCGCATCATAGCCCAGATGCGGCAACCGGCCTGGTACAATGGCCAGGAATGCCGATTTGGCGCAAGCATCGGTATCGCGCATACCCTGACCCGCGACATCGACCCGAAGCAGTTGCTGCAGAATGCAGATATTGCGCTCTACAAGGCAAAAAATCTCGGTCGCAACCGCTACGAATTCTATGTCCAGGCAAGCCGAACCTTGCTCGCCGATACCAACCGGCTGTCTAGCGAACTGCTACGGGCGCTGGAGAACGACGAGATCTTCCCCCACTACCAGCTGCAGTTCGATGCGCGCACGCGGGCCGTTGCCGGGGCGGAGTGCCTCGCGCGCTGGCGCCATCCGACCCGCGGCATCCTCGGCCCCGACAAGTTCCTTCCGATCGCTGAAGAGTATGGCATCCTCGCCCAGATCGACGGCCTGATCCTTGAAAAGGCGCTTCGCGACCTGGACGCCTGGCGCCAGGAGGGCATCGCCCCGCCGAAGATCTCCGTGAACGTCTCCGCCCGCCGGCTGACGGACCCCGACCTGGCACGAGGCCTCGCCGATCTCGACATCAAGCCGGGCACGGTGTCATTCGAACTTCTGGAAAGCGTCTTCCTCGACCGTCAGGACTCCGCTGTCATGAGCAACCTCGACATGCTGCGGCGCCTGGCGATAGACATCGAGATCGACGATTTCGGCACCGGACATGCATCGATCGTCGGGCTTTTGAACCTCAAACCGACCACACTGAAGATCGATCGACAATTGATCGAGGACGTGCCCGACAGCCAGGAGCAGCGCATCCTGGTCAAGTCGATCATCCAGATCGCGCGCTCACTCGGCATCAAGGTGACGGCAGAAGGGGTGGAGACCGAGGAGCATGCCCGCATCCTCGCCCGGCTCGGCTGCGATATCCTGCAGGGCTACGGCCTTGCCTGGCCGGCCAGCTTCAGTGATGTCTCCGAACGGCTCAGAAACAGAAAATCCGCCCAAGGCTGAGCCCGGGCGGATTGTCGTTGCAGTCGCGGATCGTTTGATCAGCTGTTCTGGATCTGGTCGATGGCCTGACCGAGGAACTCGACCATTTTCGTGCGCAGCTCTTCGTCGGTGATCGACACGCCACCGGCCGTCAGATCACCCATGACCTTGCGGATCACGTCCTCGTCGCCAGCCTCTTCGAAATCGGCAGCGATGACTTCCTTCGCATAGGCGTCCGGGTCGGTCTTGCCGAGCAGGCCGGCGGCCCACAGACCCACCAGCTTGTTGCGGCGGGCTTCCGCCTTGAAGCGAAGCTCCTGGTCGTGTGCGAACTTGTTTTCGAAGGCCTTTTCGCGATCACTGATGCCGCTCATATCGATCTCCCATTTTGTGCCGCCATCGTGCGGTTTCGTTTCCCCATTAATCAAAAGGGAGTACAAAGTGCAATGCAAACTTCCGCGAGTCCGGATGAGTCGTTGGCAGCGCGACGTTTTGGCAGGAAGGGGTGATCTGCGCATTGTGAAAACGAAGGTTTTCCGTTAAGGGACCGCTTCAAAGACCGATCCACTGCATCCGCGCCAGGCGCGCCGGGATGCCAACAATAGAGAAAACCACCCATGAACCGTCGCCGCCGCGTTTACGAGGGCAAGGCAAAGATCCTCTATGAAGGTCCCGAGCCCGGCACGCTGATCCAGTTCTTCAAGGACGATGCAACGGCATTCAACAAGAAGAAGCATGAAGTCATCGACGGGAAAGGCGTTCTGAACAACCGCATCTCCGAATACGTCTTCACGCATCTGAACAAGATTGGCATCCCGACCCATTTCATTCGCCGCATGAACATGCGCGAGCAGCTGATCAAGGAAGTCGAGATCATCCCGCTCGAGATCGTCGTGCGCAATGTCGCCGCCGGTTCGCTCTCGACCCGCCTCGGCATCGAGGAAGGCATCGTGCTGCCGCGCTCGATCATCGAGTTCTATTACAAGTCGGACGCGCTCGGTGACCCCATGGTCTCCGAAGAGCACATCACGGCATTTGGCTGGGCGAACCCTGCAGAGCTCGACGACATCATGGCGCTCGCCATCCGCGTCAACGACTTCCTCTCAGGCCTCTTCCTCGGGATCGGCATCCAGCTCGTCGACTTCAAGATCGAATGCGGCCGCCTCTATGAAGGCGACATGATGCGCATCATCCTGGCCGATGAAATCTCGCCGGACAGCTGCCGTCTGTGGGACATCGAGACCCGCGAGAAGCTCGACAAGGACCGCTTCCGCCAGGATCTGGGTGGGCTGCTTGAAGCCTATCAGGAAGTCGCCCGTCGTCTCGGCATCATGAATGAAAACGAACCGGTGCGCGGCACTGGCCCGGTTCTCGTCAAGTAAGCTTTGGAGAAGAGATCAGTGATCAAGGCACGCGTCACCGTAACCCTGAAAAACGGCGTACTTGACCCTCAGGGCAAGGCCATCGAAGGCGCGCTCGGCGCGCTCGGCTTTGACGGCGTTGGCCAGATCCGCCAGGGCAAGGTCTTCGATCTCGAGCTTGCAGGCGAAGACAAGGCCAAGGCTGAAAGCGACCTGAAGGCGATGTGCGAGAAGCTCCTCGCCAACACGGTCATCGAGAACTATACTATCTCCATCGCCTGAGGGTTGTAGGAGATGCGCGATGGCTGACGTCACCAGCGAATTGATGTTTGAGCTTCTGAAGAAGCTCCATCAGAGATTTGACAAGGTGGACTTTGCCATCAGCGAGTTGCGCGCGGATAATCAGACAATGCGCGCGCAACTGCATGCGCTGCAGGGCGACGTCAACAACCTGCGCGCAACCGTCGGACACTTCGAAAGCCGGTTAGACCGGATCGACAATCGTCTGGAACTGCGCGAGTTCCAGGAAGCCCAAGCAAGGTTCGAGCCACAGCCATGAAATCAGCCGTCGTCCAGCTCCCAGGCCTCAACCGTGACCGCGACATGATCGCGGCCCTCACCAAGATCTCCGGCCACGCGCCTGTGACGATCTGGCAGACCGAGACCGAGATCCCGGATGTCGACCTGATCGTCATCCCCGGCGGCTTCTCCTACGGCGACTATCTGCGCTGCGGCGCGATTGCCGCCCGCATGCCCGTGATGCAGGCGATCAAGGAAAAGGCAGAACAGGGCGTCAAGGTTATCGGCGTCTGCAACGGCTTCCAGATCCTGGTCGAAGCCGGCATGCTGCCGGGCGCCCTGATGCGCAACACTTCGCTGAAGTTCGTCTGCAAGGAAATCAAGCTGGAAGTGGTGAACGCCGATACCGACTTCACCCGCGCCTATGCCAAGGGCCAGATCATCCGCTGCCCGGTCGCTCATCATGACGGCAACTATTTCGCGGACGCAGAGACGCTGAAGACGATCGAGGGCAATGGCCAGGTCGTCTTCCGCTATGCCGACGGCACCAATCCGAACGGCTCGATGAACGACATTGCCGGCGTGATCAACGCGAAGGGCAACGTGCTCGGCATGATGCCGCATCCGGAAAACCTGATCGAAGCTGCCCACGGCGGCAACGATGGCCGCGGCATCTTCGCCTCGGCGCTCGACGTCATCGCGGCCTGAAGTAAGCTTCGCTTAACCACGGACGTTTAAGGGAAGGCGGCCATCAGCCGAAAGATCGCCCATGCGCCGCCTCGCCTTCTCCGCCATTCTCGTTGCAGCAGCCGGCCTTTCCGCCTGCAAGCCGGAGGCACCGCGCCCGCCGGCAGCCGGTCAATCGGCACTCGACATCATGGAAAAAGTCGCTGTCGCTGCGAACCGCTGCTGGTTCAAGTCCGGAGACGCCGCGTTCAAGACCTACCAGCTTTCCCCTGAACTCAGCTCTTTCTCCGGTCGTCCACGGATCCTCCTGGTGCGCAAGGGATCACGCGACGACCGCCCCGTGCTGGTGGTTCAGGCGGAAGGAAAGCCCCCTCGCCTTGACGCATTCGGCCCACTCCTGAACGAGGATGTCGCGCCGCGGATTCGCCAGGACGTCGTTCGATGGGCGAACGGCAGGAATGACTGCTGATCACATGGGCGGCTGAAAACACCGATCGATCAAAAGCAGCCGCGACTTCCTGATTTCCCGCTCGGCCATATCAGGCGACAGTCCGACATCGCGCAATTGCTCTTCCGTCAATTGCGAAAGCTGCACACGCGTCTTCCGCACCCGCCACCACAGCTTGATCATTCGGGCAAGACTGCTCAATGGCGACGACGCCTCGTTGCGGATCGGCAAAGCGATCTTTTGACGGGAGTCGCTCGACGGCATTGTATCTATTGTCACCATGGCGGCAAATCCTGGTTTTTCTCTTCTAGGAATTCTCTATGAATTGACTGGAAGAGGGTGACAATCTATAGAATTGTCCTCATGACAAATTGGCTCCCCTCACTCGATACCGGCACTGGTCCGCTTTACATACGCATTGCGGATGATGCGGAAAGCGCCATAAAATCAGGCACCCTCCCCCATGGAGCGAAGCTGCCGCCGCAGCGCGATCTCGCCTATGATGTTGGGGTGACAATAGGGACAATCTCGCGCGCCTACGCTTTGCTCCGAGAGCGCGGACTGGTGACCGGCGAGGTTGGCCGCGGCACCTATGTCCAGGCGAGCAGCGGCGGCAACGAGCTTTCGGCCCGCGACCCGGTGACGATCAATTATGGGGGCACCCGGGCGATGGTTCCGCCGCCGGGCAAACTACGGTTCGATACGACAGCTGCAATCGACGTCGGTCAGGCCGAGACGGTCGGACGGATCATGGCGGAGATCGCAACAGCCCATCCGGGCGAGATTTCGAGCTATACCCGCACACTCTCTCCCGATTGGCTGGAGGCGGGTCGGCAATGGCTCGCTTCGGGTAGCTGGCAGCCGGAGGCCGAGCAGGTCCTGCCGCAGCTTGGCGTGCATGCCGGCATCAACGCCGTTGTCGCCGCAGTCAGCGGCGCCGGTGACCGGATCGTTTGCGAGCACCTCACCTATTCGCAGGTGTCGCGCAGCGCCAACCTCATGGGCCGCCAGATCGCGCTGGTCGATTCGGATCAGGACGGCATTCTTCCCGGGGATTTCGAACGCGTCTGCGCCCGCGAACACCCCAAGGCAGCCTTCATTATGTCCTCGGGCCAGAACCCGACGCTCGCCTGCCTGCCGCTCTCCCGCCGTAAGGACATCGTCGACATCGCCCGCAAGTACAATGTCTGGCTGATCGAGGATTATCTCTATGGTGGCATGATCGCAGACGGGATCCCACTTCTGGCGGAACTGGCGCCGGACCGGACCTTCCTGCTCAACGGCTTGTCCAAATGCGTGGCGGCGGGCGTGCGCGGCGGCTGGGTCGCCTGCCCGCCCCATATGAGCCAGCGCGTGCGCGTCACCCAGAAGATGGTAAGCGGCGGTCTGCCTTTTCTGCTCGCCGAACTCTCGGCCCGGCTGGTGCTGTCGGGTGCCGCCGCCGAAATACGCGGCAAGGTGCTCGCCGAGATCGGCGAACGGGAGGCCGTGGTCCGCGAGCTTTTCGCTGGCAAGGATTTCCGCTCCCATCCGCGCCTGCCCTTCTTCTGGCTGAAGCTTCCCGAACCCTGGATGTCCGGCACATTCAAGCAGGCGGTACTCGATGCCGATGTCCTGATCGACGACGAGGACGAGTTCAAGCCAGCCCGTTCGTCGCGGGTCTATCATCATGTTCGCGTCGGCTTCAGCGAAGGTCGCGACCGTTCGATTTCAATAGAGGGGCTGAAGACGGTCCGCCGCATCCTAGACCAGTCGCCGCTTGGCACCAGCGCCATCGTCTGACCATCGGAAAAAGCTAAGGCTTCTTGTGCTGGAAAGCCGCAGGAAAGGCTTGATTGCGCGCATTTTTCAAGTGCGCCGGGCGCAGGCTTGGGTTATAGCCTGCCTCGAAACCGATCTCCCACCGATCTCCCGTTGCCCTGAGAGCCAGATGACCGTTTCCAACTCCCGTCCCATCACCGCAGAATTGATCGCAAGCCACGGCCTGAAGCCGGACGAATACGATCGCATCCTGAACCTGATCGGACGCGAGCCGACCTTCACCGAGCTCGGCATCTTCTCGGCGATGTGGAACGAGCACTGCTCTTACAAGTCTTCCAAGAAGTGGCTGAAGACGCTGCCGACCAAGGGTCCGCGTGTCATCCAGGGTCCTGGCGAAAACGCGGGTGTCGTCGATATCGATGACGGTGACGTCGTGGTCTTCAAGATGGAGAGCCACAACCACCCGTCCTACATTGAGCCCTATCAGGGCGCGGCAACCGGCGTCGGCGGCATCCTGCGCGACGTCTTCACCATGGGCGCCCGCCCCGTCGCCGCCATGAACGCCCTGCGCTTCGGCGCCCCTGACCATCCGAAGACCAAGCACCTCGTCGCCGGCGTCGTCGCCGGTGTCGGCGGTTACGGCAACTCCTTCGGCGTGCCCACCGTTGGCGGTGAAGTCGAGTTCGACGCCCGCTACAACGGCAACATCCTGGTCAACGCCTTTGCGGCTGGCCTTGCCAAGGCCGATGGTATCTTCCTGTCGGAAGCCAAGGGCGTCGGCCTGCCGGTGGTCTATCTCGGTGCAAAGACCGGCCGCGACGGCGTTGGCGGTGCGACCATGGCGTCTGCCGAATTCGACGAATCGATCGAAGAGAAGCGCCCGACCGTGCAGGTCGGCGACCCCTTCACCGAGAAGTGCCTGCTTGAGGCCTGCCTTGAGCTGATGAAGACCGGCGCCGTCATCGCCATCCAGGACATGGGTGCAGCCGGCCTGACCTGCTCGGCTGTCGAAATGGGCGCCAAGGGCGACCTCGGCATCGAGCTGCATCTCGACAAGGTGCCGGTGCGCGAAGAGCGCATGACGGCTTACGAAATGATGCTGTCGGAAAGCCAGGAGCGCATGCTCATGGTGCTTGAGCCCTCCAAGGAAGAGGTCGCCAAGGCGATCTTCGTCAAGTGGGGTCTCGACTTCGCAATCGTCGGCTACACCACCGACGACCTACGCTTCCGCGTTCTGCACCAGGGCGAGGAAGTCGCAAACCTGCCGATCAAGGAACTCGGCGACGAAGCCCCGGAATACGACCGTCCGTGGATCGAGCCGAAGACGCCTGCCCCGCTTGCCGAAAACGACATCCCGGCCGGCGACGTCGCAGACGCCCTGCTGAAGCTCGTCGGTTCCGCCAACAACTCCTCGCGCCGCTGGGTCTACGAACAGTATGACACGCTGATCCAGGGCAATTCGCTTCAGCTTCCGGGCGGCGATGCCGGCGTCATCCGCGTCGAAGGTCACGCCACCAAGGCGCTGGCCTTCTCGTCTGACGTTACCCCGCGTTACGTCGAGGCGGATCCTTTCGAAGGCGGCAAGCAGGCGGTTGCCGAATGCTGGCGCAACATCACCGCGACCGGCGCGCTGCCGCTCGCCGCGACCGATAACCTGAACTTCGGCAATCCCGAGCGCCCCGAGATCATGGGCCAGCTCGTCTTCGCCATCAAGGGCATTGGCGAAGCCTGCCTCGCGCTCGACTTCCCGATCGTCTCGGGCAATGTTTCGCTCTACAACGAGACCAACGGCCAGGGCATCCTGCCGACCCCGACCATTGCCGGCGTTGGCCTGATGAAGGACTGGAAGAAGATGGCCCGCATCCGCTTTGCCGCTCAGGGCGAGGCGATCCTGCTGGCCGGCGCTCCGTCCGGCTGGGGCTCGCATCTCGGCCAGTCTTGCTACCTGCGCGACATTCATGGCCGCACCGACGGCCCTGCCCCGCATGTCGATCTCGCGCATGAAAAGAAGGTCGGCGATTTCGTTCGCGGCCTCATCCAGGACGGTCTGGCGACTGCGGTACACGACTGCTCTTCGGGCGGCCTTGGCCTGGCCGTAGCCGAAATGGCCATGGCCTCGGGCATCGGCGCCCATGTCAACGCCTTGAACGATGCAAACCCCATCGCCGTCTTCTACGGTGAAGATCAGGGCCGCTACGTGCTGACCGTCAAGGAAGCCGATGTTGACCAGGTTCAGGTCCGCGCCGAAGCCGCCGGCGTCTTCTGCCCGTGGATCGGCCGCACCGGTGGCTCGAACGTCGTGCTTGGCAATGCCAAGCCTGTCGCGGTCGAGGACCTCAAGACGGCCCACGAAGCCTGGTTCCCGGCGCTTATGGACGGCGAACTGGCCTGAAGCCTGCGATCACATGCCTGTGGAGCATGGGGTAGGCGCTGCCTGCCCCATTGAATCGCTTCTGCGAATGCACGATAGTTCTCGCATAGCTGATTTGCATGAGGGATCCATTACATGCCGATGAAACCAGGCGACATCGAAGACATGATCAAGGCCGGCATTCCGGGAGCCAAGGTCGTTATCCGTGACCTCGCGGGAGACGGCGATCACTATGCCGCCGAGGTCGTCGCCGAAGCCTTCCGGGGCAAGAGCCGCGTCCAGCAGCACCAGATGGTCTACGACGCCTTGAAGGGCAATATGGGCGGTGTGCTGCATGCGCTGGCATTGCAGACGAGCATCCCTGATTGATTTAAGCCGACCCGATCGAGACACCGCAAAAGGCCTGCCCTATCAGTGGCGGGCCTTTTTATATTGCGAAGGCTTCGAGTTTCGGGGGCTTTGCCGATTCCAGCGCTTCGAACGAACGCGCCGGCAACGGTCCCGCCGTCATCAGCGTGAAGTCGAAACCGCTCGGCTGATCCGGTCCCAGCACATATTGCCGGTGCATTCTCAAGAAGTCGCGGCGGTTCTTCTGATAGCGCTCCGCAGAGAGCGCATGCTTGAAGCGGATAAAGACAAGCTTGGGCTGCGGCGCGTTTGAATGTCCCGACAGCGCAACGGTGTGGCATTTATAGAGATGGATCGGGTCCGTGAGACACTGGATATCGAACCAGTCGACGGATGGATGGCGCGCGAGCGCGCCAATCCGTTGCCTGAGGACGGACGCAGACGACAGAAGGCTGCACTGCAGGGCGGCACCGCCCAGGGTAACGAAGACGAGCCGTCGCCCTTGGAGCGCTCCCGGTGACTTCTCGAGAAGCCGGGCCACGACGGAAATGGCGAAATTCGCACCCATGCTATGGGATGTAACAAGAATTTCGTCGGCTGGGCCTTTCAAGGCCGAAGCCGCCTCGTCTGCTGCCCGCTCGATGAAGGCATCGATCTCTCGGCGATTTTCCGCGACCGCCACGGCGAGGCGCCAGTCTGCAAGCAGATGCAGGACGTGGTACCGGTCCGAAAACGGAATGACCCCGTGGCGGAAGACGAGATAGCCGGCAGGAAGTGCCAGCAGGAACCACCAGGCGGAGAGCTCGAAGGTAGAGGGAATGGCCGCGATGTTCACCGCAAGCGCGAGGCCCGCGGCCACGAACAGGAAGGGGAAGAGAAAGAACAGACCAAAGCGCCAGGCGTTGCGAGAATAGCGCCAGGCACCGCCCTGCCGCACCACGTCAAAGCCCGCCTTGAAGCCTTTCGCAATCTGCATCCAGAGCGGCTCTGACCGCATGGCAGAAATCAGGGCATTATGGTCGAAAACATGGATCTGCGACCGGACCGCATAACCGTCCCCAAGGGCATTCACCGCGAAATGCGCACCCTGCCCGTCAACCAAGAGGTCACCGACCTCAAACCGCGCCGGCCAGACGGCCGAGGCTTGCGCTGCAGAACGCTTGTAGCGCTGACGATGGGCTTCGGCGTCGAGGGGTTCGAAGCCCGGGAAATGCAGCACGATGCGGCTTTGGATCATTGAGACGGTCACTTGATAGACGGCTCGCCGCCGCAGGTGGCGCTTGCTAGACGAGAATTGCGCTGATTTAAAGAGCAGAGGGAACAAAAACCCTCTCAATTCGAGGGCATGGGGGAGGAAAGATGGCGGATCTGATCGGCAACATCGTCAAGGACGTCGTAGAGGGCGTGCTGAAGGAAATACTCAAGAAGTCGACCCGCAAGGGCACCACGCGCAGGCGCAAGCGCCAGACCCGCTCCGCGACCACGGGCCGTTATGTCCGCAAGACGACGAAACGTGTCAAAGCCCCTCCCCGCAAACAAGTGAGCCGTCGCCGCACGGCTGCCAAGCGTAGCCGCCAGCGCAGCCGTTAATTCCGGCGCTGTCGCAAAGTCGCCACTGGCAAAAGTAAAACCGTGTTGCTATTTCTACGACAGATCGAAGCTGCCGCCTTGAACGGCATGTGAAAAGGAAGAATGCTATGAGCGCCCACGAATTCATCGACAACGAAGTCAAGACCAACGATGTCGTCCTGTTCATGAAGGGCAGCCCGCAGTTTCCGCAGTGTGGCTTCTCCGGTCAGGTGGTTCAGATTCTTGACTACCTCGGCGTGGACTACAAGGGCGTGAACGTGCTGGCCGACATGGAAATCCGCGAAGGAATCAAGCAGTATTCCAACTGGCCGACGATCCCGCAGCTCTACATCAAGGGTGAGTTTGTCGGCGGTTGTGACATCGTTCGCGAGATGTTCCAGGCGGGCGAACTGCAGAAGCATTTCGAAGATCAGGGCATCGCCGTCCGCGGCGCTGCCTGACAACATCAGCCGCAAGGCTTCAAAAAATCTCCAGGCATGAAGGCGTTGTCCCAAGCAACGCCTTCATGCCGTTCTAAGGTCATTATTCATGTCAGATTCATTACAGTCCCCTCCCAAGACACTTGGGGGAATGGGACGTGCCGAATTCATCGCGCTGATGGCATTCCTGATGGCGCTCAACGCGCTTGCGATCGACATCATGCTGCCGGGTCTCCAGGAAATTGGCGCGGCTCTGAATGTCGAAAACGAAAATCATCGCCAGTATGTCGTTTCCGCCTACCTGATCGGATTCGGCTTCGCCCAGCTCTTTTACGGCCCGATCGCCGACCGCTTCGGGCGGCGCATTCCGATGATCATCGGCCTGGCGATCTACGTCGTGTCGTCGCTTGCCGTCGTCTTTGTTCCCTCCTTCGAATCACTGCTGATCCTGCGCTTCATCCAGGGCATCGGCTCGGCTGCAACCCGCGTCATCACGGTCTCGATTGTCCGTGACGTTTTCGGTGGCCGCCAGATGGCGGAAGTCATGTCGCTGATCATGATGGTCTTCATGGTCATTCCGGTCGTCGCTCCCGGCACAGGTCAGGTGATCATGCTGTTCGGCGACTGGCACTGGATCTTCGTCTTCATGGCGGTAATCGCGGTGATCGTCGGCGTGTGGATGTATGTCCGCCTGCCGGAGACGCTGGCGCCCGCAGATGTCCGTCCTTTCACCGTGAAGGTGATCTTCGACGGCTTCCGCATCGTCCTCACCGACCGTGTGGCGCTGTGTTACACCATCGCCAGCACCTTCATCTTCGGCGCGCTGTTCGGCTTCATCAATTCCGCCCAACAGGTCTATGTCGGCATTTATGGTCTGGGCGTCTGGTTCCCGGTCGCCTTCGCGGCAGTGGCCCTGTTCATGGCACTGTCGTCCTTCGTCAATGCCAAGCTGGTCGGCCGCTTCGGGATGCGCAAGCTCTCGCATGGCTCGCTGCTCGGCTTCATCGCGATCAACCTGATCTGGCTGGTGGTGCAGGTACTCGGCCCCCAGCCGATGCCCTTCTTCCTGTTCATCACCTTCTTCTCGCTGGCGATGTTCCAGTTCGGCTGGATCGGTTCGAACTTCAACTCGCTGGCCATGGAGCCCCTCGGCCATGTCGCGGGCACCGCGTCGTCGGTTCTAGGCTTCATGGGCACGATCGGCGGCTCGATCATCGGCGCGGCCATTGGCCAGGCTTTCGATGGCACCGCACTGCCGATGGTCACAGGCTTCTTCGTGGTCTCGGTGATCGGTCTGATCTTCGTGCTGATCGGCGAGAAGGGTCGGCTGTTCCAGGCCCACAACAAGCCGGTCTGATCCAAGACACCTCAGAAAAGCGAAAGGCCCGGTCATCGCCGGGCCTTTTTCCTGATCAGTCGACGGTGAAGATGCGTTCGCGCAACTCCTGCCAGGCGTCGGCATCGGAGGCCACGAGCAGTCCGCCCGACGTATGATGCGGCAGGTAGGGCGAACCATCGAAGCGCGCGACATGGGCGCCCGCCTCCTGCATCATCAGCGCGCCGGCGAGGTGGTCCCAGGGCATCAGCTTGTTGTACATGGCAAAATCCATATGCCCCTGGCCGAGCAGCCGGTATTCATGGGCGGCACAGCGATAGCTGGTGAAGAGACGGACCTCTGCGAGATTGGACAGGATCTTTCGGCGAGTCTCGATATCGAAGAAACCGGTATTGGCGATCCCGATCATCTGTTCGAGCGGGCCGCTGGGCCGCACCTGCATCTGCTCCTGGCTGCCATCTGGCCGATAGATCCAGGCACCCGATCCCTTCTCTACCAGCGCCCAGTCGTTACCGATCGGGTCGTAGATGACGCCGCCGATGGTTTCGCCCTTGGACACCACGGCGAGGATCATGCCGAACAGTGTTAGCCCCGATGCGAAGTTGAAGGTCCCGTCGATCGGATCGACCACGACGGCAAGCTCGGCGCCCTTCAGTCGATCGAGAAGCGCCGGATCGGCCGCGACCGATTCCTCGCCGACGAACAGGGCATCAGGCATGATAGCCTCGATCCCCTTGCGGATGACACGCTCGGCAGCCTCGTCCGCTTCTGTCACCAGGTCGATCGCTTCGGTCTTCATCCTGACATCACCGTCGCCGAGATTGCGGAAGCGCGGCAGGATCTCTTCGACGGCAGCCTCCTGCAGGAGATTTGCAAGGGCGGCGATATCGATGGTCGCGGTCATGAGTGGCCTTTCTGATCCGTGAAAGAGAGGCGCGAAATCTGGCGCCGTCCGGGGTGCGCCCGTTCTAGCCTGCCGACAAGGGCGAAGTACAGGGCCGATGGCCCGGCATGTCGGTTGTCAGGCTCGTCAAATCATGCATGAATCCGAAAGCACTCCATTTTCGAGGATGTCCTTCAGACATGATTTCCAGGCGCACCCTCCTCTCCCACGCATCTCTCTTTCTCGCAGCCTCCGTACTGCCCGCCGAAGCCGCAAAGCCCCGAAAGCCGCAGCAGCCGAATGGCCAGGTTTACCTGTTTCGCGGATTTGCCGATATTTTCTCGACGGGTCTGAATACCCTGGGGCAGCAGCTGAAGGCGGATGGCGTCAACGCGCAGGTGATGTCTCTCCCGAATGCTCAGACCTTTGCACGCAGGATTGCCGATCGCTACCGCGCCTCGAAGGGTGCCCGCCCGATAGTCCTGGTCGGGCATTCGCTCGGGGCCGACATGACCTTTTCAGTTGCACGCGCCTTGCAGCCAATGAAGATCCCGGTCGCTCTGATCCTGAGCTTCGATCCGACCGGCAAGGGGCCTGTGCCCGCCAACGTCAAGAAGACGCTGAACTTCTACACCGGCGGCGAAAACCTCTGGTCACCCGTCCTGCCCGCGCCCGGCTTCAAGGGCGAACTCGCCAACATCAACCTGCGCCAGGGCGAAACGGCGATCAGTGGCATCGGCCATTTCAACATCGACAAGAACCCGAAGCTGCACGAGCGGTCGATCAAGGAAATCAAGCAGGCGCTTCGTCGTCGCTGAGGCGCTCAGAATATGCCGGGAACCAGCCGCTTGGTGCGGGCGCAATAGGCGTCGTATTCGGCTCCGAAGGTGTCCCGCATCATCGCCTCCTCGCGTGACTGACGCACGGCATAAAGGGCAAAGACGGCGACCAGTCCGGCAAGGCCTGCAATCCAGTTGGGAATGAGCAGCGCCTGGGTCACGCCCCAGAGCAGGAAGGAGGCATACATCGGGTGACGCACATAGGCGTAGACACCGCCGGTGACCAGCAGGTGTCCTTCGCGCACTTCTAGCGTCACCGACCAGTTCTTGCCGAGATCCTTGTGGCTGCGGCGGAAGAGCCATAGAAAGGCGATCCCGGAGAGCGTCCCGAGGACAAGGGTCACACCCCCCTGCCCGCGATCGGCCAGCCCTCCCAGGACCTCCAGCCGCCAGAGAACCGGCATCACAACCAGCCCGAACGTGCAGAAGACGAGCAATGAAATGTCGAGCGGCGTGCGCTTGTCGACCGCCGTCTTCTGCCGCCGCGCCCGACGCATAGCCGGATAACGCATGCCGCACCAGGTCACCAGCATCAGGGCCCAGAGGATGAAGGAAATGCGGATCATGAAGTCGCCTCTACCGTCTTGCCTGCCTCTGCCGATAGCGGCAGCCTATCGCCTCTTACGGCTTCGATCGGCCGGGTGCCACAGCAGATCATGAAGAAATCGTAGAAATACCGGCGGCTATTGGCCGAGATAAACTGATAGTGAACGCGGAAGAAGTTCTTCTTCACGCGCCGATAGGTCTCCCGCTCGAGCATGTCGCGAATGCGCACCTGGAACTGCCGCGGGAACTGATCAGCCCGCTGATGTTTGAGACCAGCCCGGGCGTAAGGATCGCATTTGTAGAAGTTGATGATGTCGGTCAGCGCCTGGAACTCTGTCCAGCGGATGCCGGGATGACGGGCAAGCACCTCAAGTCGCGCACGTGCCCGAGATGCTGCCGGGTGCAGCGCAACCTTGAGCGATGTCGAGCCGACGGTGACCAGCTGGAAGTCGACGGGCCTGCCCTCAGCCACCAGCCTCTCGGCCAGTTGGTGAGCGACATCGAGGATGAGAGCGCCGCCCGTCGAATGCCCGACAAGCAGGACTTCGTCATAGGCCGATTGCGCAATGCGCTGCGAAATCAACGCGGCCCAGGTATCGATCCGCTGATCCATGCTGGGGCGCCGGCAATGGAGGTGCTCGCGGCTGCACGACCAGAGATCCATGAGATGATAGACGAAATAGCGGCGGCCGACATAACGCCCGAGAGCATAGATGACAGCAAGGCCGGCAAGTCCCGGCAGAAGCGGGTCACCGGGAAGCCCGATCCAGTCCACGAGACGGTAAGCGATCGTCCCGAACCAGACGAACAGCCCCAGCATGACGAGGGGATAGAGGAAATAGAGTGCGAAGCGCCAGTTGGTGGCAAAGAAGCGGAACATCGTTCCAGAGACGACATAGTCGATGAACGCAATGAGATAGGCAAAGAGCCGCGAGATGAACGGTCTGGCCCCATCATGCTTGACGATATCGTCGAAACTCAAAAAAGTGATCTCGGATCGGCAGGCACCGTCGGGCCCGCGATAATCGGCCACCGCAGTCATTGCCATGGTGCCGGTCGCTTCGACCGGTACCCCCAGCTTGGCTTCGACCGACCAGCACTTGCAGAAGCGCTCCATTTCGCGACCGATGCGCCGAAAGAAGCCTGCAGCATCGTTGCGTTCATATCCTCCGACGAGAAAGACGGCACGTCTCGACACCGAAGGCTGAGCGACCTCAGACATTCCTACTCCTACGCACTGCTCGAAACCTAGAGCAAGGCTCAAGGATCTTCGTTGACCCGCAATGTGCAAGAAGGCTCCGACACAGTCCAGCCAAAGTCACAAGCACTTCCGGAAATACTGACATTTCCTGTGTCTTGTTTGCGACAGACCTGGGACCTGCCGATCGAGCCACCCGGAGGCAGCCCGCCAACGACCCATCGCAAATCGCCCTAGCTCGCAAGAACCACTCTCGACAGGATCATCTCCCAGCTATCGGCATCCGGTGCACTGAGAATGCCACCGGTCGTTTGCCCGGGCAGATAGGGCGAGCCGTCAAACCTCCTCGTCACGCCACCGGCTTCCTCATGCAGAAGAACGCCAGCAAGATGATCCCACGGCATCAGCTTGTGGTGCCCGATGAAGTGAACCTTGCCGGTTGCGACAAGCCAGTATTCGTAGGCCGAGCAGTTATAGGCGAAGGCCATCCTGGTTTGCGCCAGATTGCCGGCGATACGCCGACGCTCTTCCTCGCCGATGTCATTGATCGATATCGTGCCCACCATCATCGAAAGTTCCGTCGCCGCGGCAACCCGGATCGCGGCCACAGTGCCGTCGGCCCTCAGCCAGCGCGCGCCCGCACCCTTGCTCGCGACCAGCGTGTCAGCGAGCACGCAGTCATGGATCAATGCCGCGATCGTCTCGCCCCTTTTGACCACGGCAAGGTTAGTCCCGAAGACCGGCAAACCAGCCTGAAAATTGAAGGTCCCGTCCACGGGGTCGATGACAAACGCCAGGTCTGCATCGGGCAGAGCGGATACGAGCGCCGGATTGCTTTCACAGGCCTCCTCTCCGACGACCAGCGCCTCCGGCCATCGCTTCAGAAGCTCTGCCGTGAGATAGGCCTCGGTCTTGAGATCCGCATCGGTTACAAGATCGATCGAGGACTTCTTTTCGACGATATCGGGCGCATCGAAGCGGCGGAACCTCGGAAGGATCTCCCTCTGCCCGGCCGTCCTGACAAGGTCGAGGATATCGAAGAGATCACTGTCGCGAAAAGTCATGCACTTGGTCCGTCTTGCACTGCCTAGACGCCAGGATGACAGACATACGTCGAGCTCTCGCGGATCGCCACTTGGCATTCCTTGGAGCCCTTGCATGAAGATCTGTCTTGGGGTCTTGAGGTTGAAGGTGGTCGTTCTTAGCCGTCCGTCTGTGACGGCGTCATGACAGCGAGCCCGGCAAAATCGAAGAGCTTCGGGTCGAGCAGATGCGAGGGATCGACATGGGCAAGCGCGCGCAGCATCGCATCCTTGCGACCGGGCATCTTCGCTTCGATACCAGCCAGCATCTCCTTCATCGCATTGCGCTGCAGACCGTCCTGCGATCCGCAGAGGTCGCAGGGAATGATCGGGAATTCCATGGCCTGCGCAAAACGCGCCATGTCCTCTTCCGCGGCATAAGCCAGCGGACGCAGGACGAAGAGATCCTTCTCGTCGTTCAACAGCTTGGCCGGCATGGCCGAGAGGCGGCCACCATGGAAGAAGTTCATGAAGAAGGTTTCGAGAATGTCCTCGCGGTGATGGCCGAGCACCAGCGCATCGCAGCCCTCTTCGCGGGCGATCCGGTAGAGGTTGCCGCGACGCAGCCGCGAACAGAGCGAGCAATAGGTGCCGCCGCTGGGGACCTTCTCCTTCACGATCGAATAGGTATCGCGATACTCGATGCGATGTTTCACACCGATTGAGGCTAGATATTCGGGCAGGACATGCTTCGGAAAATTCGGCTGCCCCTGGTCGAGATTGCAGGCGACCAGTTCGACCGGCAGCAAGCCACGCCATTGCAGATCGAGCAGGATCGCCAGCAGGCCGTAGCTGTCCTTGCCTCCCGACAGACCGACCAGCCACCGCTTCTGACCTTTGAGCATGTCGAAGTCAGACATTGCCTGGCGCACCTGGCGGATCAGCCGCTTGCGCAGCTTGTTGAACGAGACCGAGCGCGGTGCCCTAGTGAAGACCGGATGCACCGTCGAGAGATCAAGCTCATCCTCGCCTTCACCCTCGAGCAAGGCGGCATTCTGACTGTCGATCATGTTGACGAGGTTCATCTTCGGCTCCGGCCTCGGCGGCTGTTCGGCTCTCCAATGCCCTTTGCGACCGGCAAGATCAAGTCCCGAAGACGGACCAGCCCGTGCGGGTGGCGAGCATTTCAAGCGCTGCCGAGCCGAGCGCCGAATTGCCGACCTTGTTCAGCCCGGGCGACCAGACGGCGATCGACGCCTTGCCCGGAGCGACGGCAAGGATGCCACCGCCGACGCCCGACTTGCCCGGCAGACCGACATGATAGGCGAAATCGCCCGAGCCGTCGTAATGGCCGCACATCAGCATCAAGGCGTTGATGCGGCGCGCCCGCTTCGGCGAGACGACAGAAAAGCCGCTCAGCGGATTGGTGCCGCGATTGGCGAGAAACAAGCCTGCATGGGAAAGCTGGACGCAGGACAGCGCCAGCGCGCATTGGTGGAAATAGACCCCGAGCGTGTGCTCGACCGGATGCTGCAGATTGCCGAAGCCGCGCATGAAATTGGCGAGCGCAAAGTTGCGATAGCCGGTGCGCTGCTCCGACTGGGCCACCTTCTCGTCGATCGACAGTGTCTCGTCATCGGCGAGATAGCGCATGAAGCGCAGATACTCGCCGATGGCCTCGCGCGGTGCATGGCCCGCAAGCACCATGTCGGTGACAACGATCGCACCGGCATTGATGAAGGGATTACGCGGGATGCCGTGCTCGTGTTCGAGCTGTACGATGGAATTAAAAGAGGAGCCGGACGGCTCGCGCCCCACCCGCTTCCAGATCGATTCGCCCGCCTTGCCGAGTGCCAGCGTCAGCATGAAGACCTTGGAAATGCTCTGGATCGAAAAGGCCGTATCGGCATGGCCGGCCTTGAAGGTTTTCCCGTCGACGGTGGTGATCGCGATCCCGAACTGCTTCGGATCGACACGCGCGAGCTCGGGAATGTAGTCGGCCACCTTGCCCTCGCCAAGGCGCGGTTCGAGCGCACTGACAATCTCGTCGGCGATCAGCTGCAGATCCATGTCGTTCCCCTTACCCGCGTTCGTACCCCGTCATCTTTCCCGGTGAACGCTGCACTGCAAACAGAAAAAGCCGCCCCGAAGGGCGGCTTTCCACAAATCCGTCTCGCGAGCAATTAGCGCGAGTAGAATTCGACGACCAGGTTCGGCTCCATGATGACCGCATACGGAACATCCGAAAGGCCAGGAACGCGAACGAAGGTGGCAACCATCTTGTTGTGGTCGACTTCGATGTAGTCAGGAACGTCACGCTCAGCGAGCGATACCGATTCCAGAACAGTGACCATCTGCTTCGACTTCTGGCGAACTTCGATGACGTCGCCGGCCTTGCAGCGGTACGAACCGATGTTGACGCGAACGCCGTTGACAGTGACGTGGCCGTGGTTGACGAACTGGCGGGCAGCAAAGACCGTCGGTACGAACTTGGCGCGGTAGACGATGGCGTCCAGACGCGACTCGAGCAGGCCGATCAGGTTTTCGCCGGTGTCACCCTTGCGACGGTTGGCTTCGTCGTAGGTGGCGCGGAACTGCTTCTCGCGGATATCGCCGTAGTAGCCCTTGAGCTTCTGCTTGGCGCGCAGCTGCACGCCGAAGTCGGAAAGCTTGCCCTTGCGGCGCTGGCCGTGCTGGCCAGGGCCGTATTCGCGGCGGTTCACCGGGGACTTCGGACGGCCCCAGATGTTTTCGCCCATACGGCGGTCAATTTTGTACTTGGAAGATGCGCGCTTGCTCATCCGTATTTCCTCTCAACAGGTTACAGCGGTTTGTTACCAAGCCGCTTAAGGAAACACGCCCTCCTCTGAGCCTCCGTTTCCGAGGCTCCGACAGGATTCTCACGTCAGCGAACGGAGAAAACCACGGGACATGTCAAAACAAACACCGGGCGTTTCGGCCCGGCGTTGGGGCGTCATTAGTGGGGTGCGTGAGAAATGTCAACACGTTATCAGGAGCGTGTGTGACGAAAGAGTGACTGTAGCATCTGCCCATTCTCTGGCGGAAAACCGGGCGATAGCGCCTGCAAAGGCTGACAGAGGCACAGAAGTTCGCTATCCCCCATACCATCCTCCATGAAAGAAGTCTCTTCCTCGATGATGACAGACCTGTCCCGCCGTATCCTGCTCGCCTTCGCTGTAACGCTCTCGATGTTTGCGCCGGCAGCGGCCGAAGTCCAGAAACCCGGCCATGCCCATATCCTCATCGACGCTGGCACCGGTGCGATCCTCGAGGCTGAGAATGCCGATATGGTTCTCTATCCGGCATCGCTGACCAAGATGATGACGCTCTATCTGACCTTCGAGGCTTTGCATTCCGGACGATTGAAGTGGGCCGAGCGCCTCGTTATGTCCGAGAATGCAAACGGCAAGGAGCCCTACAAGTTCGCAGTCGGCGCCGGCAACACGATCAGCGTGCAGGAAGCCGTCATGGGCATGGTCGTGCTTTCGACCAATGACGCAGCGACCGCCGTTGCCGAAACGCTTGCCGGTTCGGAGGAAGCCTTCGGACAGATGATGACATCGAAAGCCCGCGAACTGGGAATGACCAGCACCGTCTTTACCAATCCATCGGGCTTGCCCGACACCCGCCAGGTGACGACCGCCACCGACATGGCGCGTCTTGGTCTGGCGCTGCTGCGGGACTTCCCCGAAGAGTACAAGCTGTTCGCCTCGCGCGGCATGACCTTCCGCAGCATGAAATTTCGCGGTCACAACGCCTTCCTGGTGCAGTATCCGGGCGCCGAAGGGATCAAGACCGGCTTCACCAATGCCTCGGGCTACAACATCGTGACATCGGCAAGCCAGGGTGACCGCCGCCTGATCGGCGTGGTTCTGGGTGCTGACAGCGCCAATGCTCGCACGCAGGAAATGATCACGCTGTTCGACCGTCACTTCGGAACCAAAGCCAGCCAGTGACGACAGGAAGCCCCAAGAAAGCCATTGCCATGACCGACACCGTTCTCGACCGCTTCCTCCGCTATGTCGTCATCGACACCCAGTCCGATCCGGCCTCCGACAGCCAGCCCTCGACGGAGAAGCAGAAGGATCTCGGGCGCGTTTTGGTCACCGAACTCCTGGCGCTTGGTCTCACCGACGCCCATCTCGACGAACACGGCAATGTCTATGCGACGATCCCGTCCAACACGGCCAGGGACGTGCCTGTCATCTGCTTCTGCAGCCACATGGACACGGCGCCCGACTTCACGGGCACGAACGTCAAGCCGCAGCTGGTGCGCAACTACCAGGGCGGCGACATCACGCTGACCGGCGACACCAGCCAGGTGATCCGTGTCGCCTCCCATCCGCAGTTGAAGAACCAGATCGGCAACGACATCGTCACCACCGACGGCACGACGCTGCTCGGCGCGGACGACAAGGCAGGTGTGGCCGAGATCATGACGGCAGCCGCTCATCTCATGGCCAACCCCGACATCAGGCACGGCACGATCAAGATCCTCTTCACGACGGACGAGGAAATCGGTCGCGGCGCCGACAAGGTCGACCTTGAAAAGCTCGGCGCCCGCTTCGCCTATACGCTCGATGGCTCGACGGTCGGCGAGATCGAAAACGAGACCTTTTCCGCCGATGGTGTCGTGATCGAGATCACCGGCGTCGCCATGCATCCAGGCTATGCCAAGGGCAAGATGGAGAACGCCATCAAAGCCGCAAGCGACATCGTCGCCCGCCTGCCGCGTGACATCGCACCGGAGACCACCGACGGACGCCAGGGCTTCATCCACCCGGTCGACATCTCCGGCAGCATGGAAAGCGCCAGACTGCAGCTCATTGTCAGAGATTTCACTGAAGTCGGCCTGAAAGAGAAGGAAGAGCTGCTGGAGAAGATCACCCAGGAGGTCATGGCAACCTATCCGGGCTCGAACCACACGCTCACGGTCAGGCACCAGTATCGCAACATGCGGCAAGTCCTCGACCGCCATCCGGAGATCATGGACAATCTCGAGGAAGCCGTGCGCCGCGTCGGACTGGAACCCGTCCGCCACAGCATTCGTGGCGGCACCGACGGCTCGCGCCTCTCCTTCATGGGCCTGCCCTGCCCCAACATCTACACCGGCGGCCACGCCTATCACTCACCGCTCGAATGGGTGAGCGTTCAGGACATGGAAAAGGCGGTGGAGACGATTGTCGCTCTCGTCCGAGTCTGGGAAGAGCGGGCGGCCTAAGCCGCCCGGTAAAGAGCCGCCAGGCTCTCACTCGGCAGCCGATGGCGTCCGCTCCTCGGCATCCACCTGGTTCGGATCGCCGGGCTGCGTCTCGGCTTCGAGATCAGGGAAGGCGACGATGCGCTTGCCGGAAAAGTCGGTGTGCACGACGACCAGCCCCTGCTCCTCGAAATAGCCGAGAAGACGCCGGGCACGGCGCGCCGAATGGGTGCCGTAGGCTCTCGCAATGCGTTGGTCCGAGGGGCACTCCTCATTGCGAAGCGCCGCCTTGGCAAGCAGCAGGAACACGCCCTGCAAATCGTCGGAAACGCGGACGGACAGCGACAGCGCCGTCTGCCAGCCCTCGCTCGCCGCTGTCTCCTCGTCCACACCGGCACGGGCGATTGCGACACGACGGCGGAATTCTCCCATCGGCATGGGCGGGCCGGACACGCGGCGCATGCGGGCGCGCACCAGGAACTCCTGGTAGAGCACGCTGTCGGTCCGGTAAGCGGCCTGCGGATCGCCGAGGATTTCGGCAAGCACGGCGGATAGCCGGTCCTCACGCTCCTCGGCCGACATTTCCGCGCCACGGCTGGGCGTCTCACTCGAGGAGGGAGCCAGTGAAGCCGGCGTCGAGCGGGAGAGTTCGGCCAGAATATCCGTCGTCGGACGCGGCGCCGGTGGTGCACGCCGCACGATCGGTCGTGTGAACTCTTCCGGGTCCGGCGTGAAGATCAGGTCTTCGACATCCGGCAGTGCATCCGGCAGTGGCATCAGCATGGGCGATGACGAACGCGCCGACGTTTCTACCGCCCCAATGACGATCGGCAGCGGACGACGCGACATGGCAGGACCAAGCGCCACGAAATTGCCGCGCTGCAGATCGCGGAACATCTCCGCCTGGCGACGGTCCATGCCGAGCAGGTCGGCTGCACGCGCCATGTCAATATCGAGGAAAGTGCGCCCCATCAGGAAGTTGGAGGCTTCGGCCGCAACGTTCTTCGCAAGCTTTGCCAGACGCTGCGTCGCGATCACGCCCGCAAGTCCACGCTTACGGCCACGGCACATCAGGTTGGTCATCGCGCCGAGCGACATCTTGCGCGCGTCTTCGGAGACATCGCCGCCGACGGCAGGCGCAAACATCTGCGCTTCGTCGACGACGACCAGCACCGGATACCAGAATTCGCGATCGGCATCGAAGAGACCGTTCAGGAAGGCGCCGGCGGCGCGCATCTGCTGCTCAACATCGAGACCTTCCAGCGTCAGCACGCAGGAAACACGGTGGCGGCGGATGCGGTCGGCGATACCGGCAAGTTCGGCTTCAGTGCGCTCGCCATCCACGACCACATGGCCATACTTGTCGGAAAGCGTGACGAAGTCACCCTCGGGGTCGATGATCACCTGCTGCACCCACTGGGCAGACTGCTCCAACAGGCGGCGCAGCAGATGCGACTTGCCCGAGCCCGAATTGCCCTGCACCAAAAGGCGCGTGGCGAGAAGCTCCTCGATATCGAGCTTGGCAGGCTGTCCCCCCTGCACCGTTCCCATATCGATTCCGACCTTCAATGACGGCATCCTCAAATCATGTGTTGATCTCAAGTCCCTAACAGACTTGCACGCTTGCGTGTGGGGCGCATCCGCGAAACCCACAGGGAACTGCGCGTTCTCAGGCGCCCCGGCGCGGACGCAACAGTCCTGCAAGCAGAATGCTGAGTAGCAGTGCCGGCAGCAGCGTGGCAAGCCCGCTACGCAGATCGAGCACCTCGGCGACGAAACCGATCATTGGCGGCCCAACCAGGAAGCCGAGAAGCGCAATGAAGCTCAAGATCGCAACATTCTCGGCCGCCGGACGGTCGCCGAGATCGGCGGCCGCCGTGACCGCGAGCGGGAACCCGACTGAGACGCCGAGCCCGACGCAGGCGAGCCCCAGATATACCAGCGGCGTGACCGGCGCCATGACGACGACCACCATACCGGAAAGCGCGAATACGAGGCAGACCCGCGCAAGCATGACCGAACCGAACCGCTCCTTTGCACCATCACCGACAAATCGCCCGACCGAGACCATCAGGGCGAAGACGACGTAACCCATGCCGGTTGCCATGCCGGACGTCGCGAACACATCCTTGAGGTAGACGGCGGACCAGTCGGCCACCGCCCCTTCCGTCATCGTGATGCCAAAGACGAAGAGACTGATGCCGAGAATACCGGGGCTTGGGCGCCGCCACGACGAGCGAGGCTGCGCTTCGGTCACGGGAGCCTCGTGGACGGGTAGTGCGCGACAAACCATCACTGAAATCGGGATCAGGACGAGCGACAGCAGGCCGATCGCCACGAAGGGCGATGTCTGAAGCGCAAGGAAACCGGCACCGATGAGGCTACCCATCATGATACCGAGGCTCCAGAAACCGTGGCAACGGTTCATGATCGACACCGTGCCGCGCTTTTCGATCACATCCGCCTCGACATTGAGCCCGAGTTCGATCGTCGAAAGGCCGATCCCGAGAAGCACGAGCAGGAAGAACAGCGAGGCGAGACCGGGGGCAGCCACAGGCAGCGGCACGAGCGCCAGAAACACCGGAAACCCGAAGATCAGCGTGTTGCGGCTACCAACACGCCCAACCAATTGCCCGGCAAAGGGCAGCATCAAGAGGATACCGGTAGGCAGTCCGAGCAATGCCATGGCGAGTTCGGCAGGGCCGAGCGACAGCCGCTCCTGAACGCCGGGGATCTGCGGCAGCCAGCTGCCAAAGGCAATCGGCTGCAAGAAGAAGGCTACCATGATGGTGAGTTTGGGGGACATCAACGAACCGGAGGGAGGTATGGCAGGGAATCACATGGATCCCAACTGTCAGCGAGCGGCACCGGTTTGGAAAGAAGACCACTGCGTCGACTGGTCTTCTTGCCCGCAAAAAAGGAATAACGGCTCAGTCGCCTGAACCGTTCTTCCTTGCCTCAGACACGGAAATCCCAGAGGACGAGGCTTCTCGGTCTCCTCCACGCCTCGTCCTCTTCCGGGAGCCCGATGTCGCGCCGCAGCTGGGGCGACAGATGAGACGCCAGATTGCGGATCTGCCGCCGTCTCCAGCTCGCCCCGACCAGAGCGGCCAACAGCCGCCAGGAGCCGAAACGCTCAAGAAGTTCGTCCATCCGCTCGGCCAGCGGCAATTCAACTATGGATTGATTTTTGTGCATGACTTGTCCGTCCCGGAAACGCGGATGCGCCCAGGTCCTTTCGATGATGAAAAGCGACGTGATGCAGGCACGCGAACGCATTCACACGCGCAGGCGGCAAGTCACGTCATATGGTGGAAAAACGCCGAAAAAGGCAGGGAAAATGACTGATCAGACAGTCATCGGGTGTAGCGGCAGGTCGCAGAAAATCCCACGAAAGCCGGTGACACCGATCCGCCAGAGAGGCGCATACGCATGAAAAATTGAGTCATCTGTCGCCTCCTGTTGTTTGTGTTGCGGATGCTGGGAACATGCCACGCCAAAAAGAGCGCCGCAAGCGCGCAATTCGAGATTGCAGAACTTGCGGCGCGCCGTTGCACTTATGCAACAAATTGTCGCAGGGCGTCTGTCGACTTTAAACCTCGACGGCGCGGGAAACGAGGAGCTTGTCGATCCGGCGGCCATCGAGGTCAATCACCTCGAAACGCCAGTCGCCCTTGACGAAACTCTCGCCGAGTTCGGGGATCCGCTTCAATTCGTCCAGTACGAAGCCGGCAACGGTCGTGTAATCCGGATCCGGATCGATCGGCACACGGATGATGTCGATGAACTCGTCGACGGGGGTCCAGCCGGCCACCAGATAGGAGCCGTCCTCGCGCTGCACCATCGCCTGCTCTTCCGTCTCGTCCTGACTGAAGGCACCAGTAATGGCTTCGAGAATGTCGCCCGAGGTGATGATGCCTTCGAAATGGCCGTATTCGTCATAGACGAGGACCATATGCAGAGCGGTACGGCGCAGGGATTCGATGATGTCGGACGCCTTTGCCAGATCAGAGACCACGGGCACTTCGCTGATAAGGTCTGGAAGATTGAGCGCGCCGCCTTCGGCAATCTGCTCGTACAGTTTCCTGGTGAAGAGCACGCCGACAATCTCGTCGGAATCGCCACTGCGCACCGGGATGCGCGAATGGGGGATCTCGCGTAGTTTCAGGCGGACTTCCTCCACCGTGTCCCCGATATCGAGGATCTGCACGTCGCGACGCGGCGTCATCAGGCCACGTGCCTGCCGATCGGCGAGCCGCATGACGCCAGAGAGCATGGCGGATTCACTGGTTTCGATGACACCGGCGCTGTGGGCCTCGGCCAACACTGTACGGATTTCCTCATCCGTCACCTTGCCACCTCCAGCACCACTCTGTCCGAGAAGGGCAAGCACAAGCTTGCCCGACCCGTCCAGCAGCCAGACGAGCGGCGCAGCAACCCTCGAGAGGACCGACATCGCGATGGCGACACGTGCAGCGACACCTTCGGCGTTGCGCAGTGCGACCTGTTTCGGGACCAGTTCGCCGACGATCAGCGACAGATAGGTGATGAGAACGACCACCGTACCGACGCCGAGCGCATCGGAGACGACAATTGAAAACCCCTGCAACTGCAGCCAGCCGGAAAGCCGCGCACCGAGCGTGGCGCCCGAGAAAGCGCCGGACAGGACGCCGACGAGCGTGATGCCGATCTGGACAGTGGACAGAAAACGACCGGGGTCACTCTGAAGCTTGAGCGCCGTTTCGGCTCCCCGGCTGCCCTGTTCCGCAAGCACCTTGAGGCGCGCAGGACGGGCAGAAACGACCGCAAGCTCCGACATGGCGAGAACGCCGTTGAGCACGGTCAGAAAGAGAACAATCGCAATTTCAGTAAACAACTAAGGGGCTAAGCTCCTCTACACCGGCTGAGCGTCCGGCAACGCCTCATAGGTAACACGGCGCACCTCAGGTCCCAAAGGGAGATCAGCGGAAAAATGGCGTGTCGAGCGGCTTCACGGCCAATCCCATGCCCTGCATCAGGCGCCGAGTGGAGAAATCCTGGCTGCCGGACGTAAAGACCGCAAAATCGAAATTATCGGGATGCTCGGCCCCGTCGACGAGCGGGACAAGCCGCCGCGCCTGACGCGCGATCGCTTCCGCCGGATCGAGCCAGTCCACCGGCCAGGGCGCAAGCCTGCGAAAGACATTGGCGAGGAAAGGATAATGGGTGCAGGCGAGCACCACGATGTCTGTCCGCAAGCCTTCCCTGTCGACGAAACACGGCGCGATTTCTGCCAGAACATCCGCATCATCCAAGGTTTCGCCGCGGATATAGGCTTCCGCCATGCGCGCGAGGTTTTCGGAGCCGACGAGCCGCACATGGCATTGCGAGGCGAAAGACTGTATCAGATCGCGGGTATAGGCCCGCTTGACAGTGCCCGGCGTCGCCAGAACCGAGACAAGCCCGGATCGCGTGCGTTCCGCAGCAGGTTTGATCGCCGGCACCGTACCGATGAAGCGCATGTCAGGGAAGCGATGCCTGAGATCGGCGCCGGCAAGCGTGAACGCCGTATTGCAGGCGACAATTACGGCGTCTGGATCGTAGCGGTCGAAAAGCTCTTCGAACAGCAGGGCAATGCGCGCCTTGAGTGGCTCTTCCTCCCAGCCACCATAGGGAAAGCCGGCATCGTCGGCGACATAGATGAAGCCACGTTCCGGCATCAGCAGCCGCGCCTCGCGCAAGACGGTGAGACCGCCAATCCCGGAATCGAAGACCAGGATCGGCTTGAGATCAGGCGTCCCGGCTGTCGTCATGCTGAGCCTCAGCCTCGCTCTCGCTCTTTCCCGCAGGCGGTCTCTGGCCCGGTCGTGCAAAACGGTCGAGCGAACTGATGACACCGCGGACCACATGGATCTCCGGACCGGTGAAAGCACGTCTGCTGAACACGGCTCGCAGGTTCTCGATCATCCTGGCCTTTTTGTGGACCGGATGGAAGTAGTTGCGCGCATCGAGCGCTTCTTCCAGATGTTCGAACAGGCCGATGACCTGCTCCTTGGTCGCTGGCGGCTGTTCCGGCGCGTCAAAAGGCACCCCATGCACATCCTCCATGCCGGATTTCATCCACTCGTAGGACATGAGCAGAACGGCCTGGGCGATGTTCAGCGAGGCGAAGGCAGGATTGACGGGAAAGGTGACGATCTCGTCGGCAAGCGCCACTTCCTCGTTCGAAAGGCCGGACTTTTCGCGACCGAAGAGGATGCCGGTCTTCTCACCGGTGCGGAACTTGGCTCGGAGCGTCTCCGCCGCCGTTACCGGTGAGCGGACAGGCTTGAAGCCGTCGCGGTAGCGCGCAGTCGTCGCGTAGACGAAGTTGAGGTCTGCGATAGCCTCCTCAAGCGTGTCATAGACGACAGTGCCATCGATGACATGATCGGCCTTGGAGGCCGCGGCACGGGCCTTATCGGACGGCCAACCGTCACGCGGATTGACGAGACGCAGCTCAACCAGGCCAAAATTGGCCATGGCGCGCGCCACCATGCCGATGTTTTCGCCGAGTTGCGGCTCCACCAGAATGATTGCCGGCCCCTCGGCCAGCAGAACGCGCTCGCTGTTCGTCCCTGCCATTACGTTTCCCTCAAAGCTATTTCGCGCACCCCTTGGCACAAAATGCCCCGCAGGCAAAGAGGAGGGCCTACTCTTTGGGCCAAGATCCCGTCAGCCGGAAATCGAGATAGGCCTTGGTCATGGCAGCGAATTGCGCCTTGACCGAGCTTTCGAGCGCACCCTCGCGGTCGCTATCGCTCCACAGGTTGTCGATCACGTAGCGACCGTTCTCCTCGACGACATGGAAAACCGTCTGTGGTCGAGAGAGATCAGGCGCATGGCCGAAGCAGGAGACGGCATCGAAATAGACGTCGACGGGGGTAACCCCATCCCGCTCCGCCCGGGCCTCGATGCGGACATCCTTCAATTCGCAACTGTCCTGACCGCCAATGACCACGTCATAGCCGAGCATGTAGCCGCTGCCATCCTGCAACGCGTCCGTCTTCTCGGCGAGACGATAGACGTCGACAAAGCTTGCGCTGTAGATCGTGGCGAGCAGGCGATCATCGAAATAGCCGGACGCCTCCACCTTGGGCGCATCCTTGTCTTTCCATCCAGCGATGCTCATCACGATCCGCACCGGTTCGAGCGGATCGGCTGCCAGGACCGTCTTTGCCGGAATTAAGCCCACCATTGCGGCAACGGCGGTGAGGCCGACGGAGCGGAGGCGGTTCACAGGCCACCCTGCCGCTTCAGGTCCTGCTTGATCGAACTGCCGGACTGCCCGTTCTCGACGGGATAGATGTCGTCGATGACAGGGCGACCGCCCTCCTCGACAACGTGAAAGATCAGGACGGTATCCGGAGCATCGCCGCCACCAAAACAGGAGCGGTTGTCGAACAGTGCGGTTACCTGCCCGTCGCCGTCGTCCTCGATCCTGATGTCTTCAAAGGGGCAACCATCCTGTCCCTGCGCGATCGGGTCATAGTCGAAGGGGAAGCCCGTGGTCTCTCCTTCGGGAATGTCATAGGGCGGGTTCTTCGAAGCCGCCTCGAAGGCCGATGCGAAGTCCTTGCTGAACACGCGAGACAGCCGGTCCTTCGAGAAGACCTCCTCTTCCTGGCCAGTGGTGCCCTCGGCCCAATTCCGGGCGGTCGCCTCCACCACTTCGCGGACGGGCGCTGTGACATCCGCGGCCATTGCGGTGCCCGACGACAGCATCAGCAGCAATACGATCCAGGTGCTCTTCATGAAAACTCTCCCGAGGCTTTCTCTCCCGCCGTTCTAACTGAAAGCGTGCGCGCCATCAGGACCAAGTTTGGGACGAAAACGCACGCCAAAAGTCTGAGCGAGATTTTCCCCGAAGGCGGCCTCTGCTGTTTGCCTTGTAACGAGAGAATGTTATAGGCAGGCCATCGGCAGAGCGCCCTCCCCGCGCCTGCGCGTCAGGCAAAAACTCGTGAGGATATTCATGACCAAGATCAAGGTAGCCAACCCGGTCGTCGATCTCGACGGCGATGAGATGACCCGCATCATCTGGCAGTTCATCAAGGACAAGCTGATCCTGCCCTACCTGGATCTCGACATTGAATACTACGACCTGTCCGTCGAGAACCGCGACGCCACCAACGACCAGGTGACGATCGATGCCGCTCACGCCATCAAGAAGCACGGCGTCGGCATCAAGTGCGCAACGATCACCCCGGATGAGCAGCGCGTCAAGGAATTCAACCTCAAGGAAATGTGGAAGAGCCCGAACGGCACTATCCGCAACATCCTGGGCGGCGTCATTTTCCGCGAGCCGATCATCTGCAAGAACGTCCCCCGCCTCGTTCCCGGCTGGACCAAGCCGATCGTCGTCGGCCGTCACGCCTTCGGCGACCAGTACAAGGCGACCGACTTCAAGTTCCCGGGCAAGGGCAAGCTGACCATCAAGTTCGTCGGTGAAGACGGCGAAGTGATCGAGAAGGAAGTCTACAACGCACCGGGCGCCGGCGTTGCCATGGCGATGTACAACCTCGACGAATCGATCCGCGAATTCGCTCGCGCCTCGATGATGTACGGCCTGATGCGCAAGTGGCCGGTATACCTGTCGACCAAGAACACCATCCTCAAGGCCTATGACGGCCGCTTCAAGGACATCTTCGAAGAAGTCTACCAGGCCGAGTTCAAGGCGAAGTTCGAGGAAATCGGCATCGTCTACGAACACCGCCTGATCGACGACATGGTCGCCTCGGCTCTGAAGTGGTCCGGCGGTTACGTCTGGGCCTGCAAGAACTACGACGGTGACGTACAGTCGGATACGGTTGCGCAAGGGTTTGGCTCGCTCGGTCTGATGACCTCGGTTCTGCTGTCGCCCGATGGCCGCACGGTCGAAGCCGAAGCTGCCCACGGTACGGTCACGCGCCACTACCGCCAGCATCAGAAGGGTCAGGAAACCTCGACCAACTCGATCGCCTCGATCTTCGCCTGGACGCGTGGCCTCGCCCACCGCGCCAAGCTGGACGACAACACCGAGCTGGCCAACTTCGCAACGACGCTGGAAAAGGTCTGCATCGACACGGTTGAGGCTGGCTTCATGACCAAGGACCTGGCCCTGCTCATCGGTCCGGACCAGCCGTGGCTCTCCACGACAGCCTTCCTCGACAAGGTTGACGAGAACCTGAAGAAGGCCATGGCCGCCTGATTGGCAGCCAAGGTTTGAGCATTCAGAACCCGGTCACGGCAACGTGGCCGGGTTTTCCAATTCTGGATCAGCAAGATCCTCGCCCTGATCGACCTCGTCGAAGCGTTTGCGGATTTCCGCACCGAGCCTGCGGCCGGTCATGTGATAGCCCGAAAGCGGGAGCGCATAGGTCTCCAGCCGCTCGGGTTCATCCTCGTCAAGATGGTCGATATCGATCACCCAGCGCCCTTCGACGCGCCGCTGCGCCAGTTCGACCATGGATGCCCAGGCGATCCGCCGATCGGTGCGATAGTCGATCAGCTCTTCGTTGTTGAGCTCGACAAGGGGCCGCATCGACCCTGCAATCCCTTGCCAGCCCCTTCGAAGACCGAAGAGTGAAAGCGCCAGGAGCGCGAGATAGACCAGCACCATGGGACTGGCCCAACCGCTCCCGAGCAGGCTGGCCAGCAATCCGCCGAAGGCCACGGACATGACGATTGCGGATGTCGCCGCCCAGAGGACGGCAAAGCCCCGGCGCGGATAGACGATCAGGGTGGGATATGTTGTCTCGGTCTTCATCAACGATCACCATAGGCAATATTCACGACGGCGAACAGAACCGGTTTGGCAGCAGCTGTCGGTCAGCGTTCGCTGGGAGCCGCTAGCGCAGCGCACCGACACTATCCCTTTGGCCATGTTGTCAAAAGTCGGGACTCAGCGTCCAATAGAACTACAGGTGTGGCGGGAGGGGCCAGCCACGCCCCAATCCGGCAAGCGCGACCACCATGACTGACGTCATCCTGCCCAAAACCATCAGCGTATTTCGCGAAGGCTACGGCCTTGGCCGCCTCAAGGCGGATGCGCTGGCAGGATTGACCGTTGCCATCGTGGCCCTGCCGCTTTCCATGGCCATTGCGATCGCCTCCGGCGTGACGCCGGACCGTGGGCTTTATACTGCGATCATCGGTGGTTTCCTCGTCTCGCTTCTGGGCGGCAGCCGCCACCAGATCGGCGGACCGGCCGGTGCCTTTATCGTTCTGGTCAGCACAACTGTTGCCACCCACGGAATCGACGGCCTGCTGCTCGCAACCGCCATGGCCGGACTGATGCTGATCGCCTGCGGCCTGCTGAGGCTCGGCGACTACATCAAGTTCATCCCCTATCCGGTGACCGTCGGCTTTACGGCCGGCATTGCCGTGATCATCTTCGCAAGCCAGATCGGCGAACTGCTGGGCCTGACATTCCCCGGTGGCGAACCCGGCCCTCTGGCCGACAAACTCGAAGCGATTGTCGCCGCCCTTCCGGCCTTCTCCCCCTCAGCCGCAGCAATCGCGGCTCTCACCATTGCCATCATCCTTGTCCTGCGCCGAACGCGACCAACCTGGCCGGGCCTGTTGATTGCGGTCATCGTCGCCTCGCTCGCCGCTGCACTGCTGCAGTTGCCGGTCGCAACGATCGGCTCGAAGTTCGGTGGTATTCCCTCCGGCCTGCCTCTGCCTTCCCTACCGACCATCACGCCCGAACTGGCGATCGCCGTTCTCCCGGATGCCATCGCGTTTGCGCTCCTGGGCGCGATCGAATCGCTTCTTTCCGCAGTCGTTGCGGACGGCATGACCGGACGGCGCCATCGGTCGAACACGGAACTGCTGGCACAGGGCGTTGCCAATATCGGCTCGGCGCTCTTCGGCGGCATCTGTGTGACAGGCACGATCGCGCGCACCGCGACCAATGTGCGAGCCGGCGCCACGAGCCCCGTCTCCGGCATGCTGCATGCGGCCTTCCTGCTTGCCTTCATGCTGATCGCCGCCCCGCTTGCCGCCTATATCCCGCTGGCAGCACTCGCGGGCGTGCTCGCCGTCGTATCCTGGAACATGGTGGAGAAATCGGCGATTGCGGCCCTCGTGCGCTCCTCGCGCGGCGAAGCACTCATCCTCGCCGTCACCTTCCTGCTCGTCGTCTTCCGCGACCTGACCGAAGGCATAGTGGTCGGCTTTTCGCTCGCCGCGCTGCAGTTCATCCACCACATGTCGAAGAACATTCGCGTGACCGCCGAAGGGCCGGAAAAACCGCTGGACGCAACAGACACGGCGACGGTCACCTATCGCCTGGACGGCGCCTTCTTCTTCGGCGCCGTGGCAGCGGCCGGCGCGGTGCTCGACCGCATCGGGGACGACCATCGCAACCTTGTACTCGACTGCACCGGGATCCGCTTCGTCGACACCTCAGGCGTCAATCTTCTGGCAAGCGTGATCCGCAAGGCCATCCGCCACGGCGTCGAGGTTTATGTTGTCACGGAACGCAGCGAGTTGAAGACGATGCTGCATCATCAGGAAATCCCGGAAACGGGCGTCCACTTCGTGAAAACACTCGCAGAAGCACGCGAAACCCTCGCCCATGGCCCGGCGCAAGGTCACGACTGAACCGATCAGGCTGCGGACCTTGATTCGGCGGAAGCCGATTCGGGGGAAGTTTCCGTCGCCTGGGGATGGTGCTGGCTCTCCGCAGGACAGTCCAAGCCGCCCCAGGTCACCCGGTTGCGCCCGGCCTTCTTCGAAACGTAGAGCGCCTTGTCGGCGCGCGCCAGGGCACGGGGGAAATCGAGCGGCCCGGAGGGTAGCGACGCCGCACCGATGCTGACGGTTATCGTCGGTAGCAGAACCTCATGGTGGACGATCATGCTGCTGACATGGATACGCAGAACATCCAAGAGATCCGGCTGACGCAGCACGACACTGGCCGGCAGATAGACGCCGAACTCTTCGCCACCAAGACGCCCGACGATGCCAGCTTCGGGAACCTCACGTGTTAAGAGGCGGGCGAGTTCCACCAGAACCGTATCGCCGGTCGCATGGCCGTAAGTATCGTTGACCTGCTTGAAATGATCCGCATCAACAACTGCGAGCACCGCACCTGGCGCTGAACCGCCCATATCGGCACGCGCCCGGGTGATGGCGTCGATAAACGCCCGTCTGTTGCGCAAGAGGGTCAGAGCATCGGTTTCGGAGGCGATCTTGTATCGGCGTGTGGCCCGTTCATGCACCATGGCAAAGATAGCCAATGCGGCAACCAGCCCCTGGAGGAAGAAGCCAAATGTCATGGCGCCATACCAGAATGGCGCATGCCCGGCGACGAGCTGCACCGGCTCGACGAACTGCATCGGGATACGGATGAGATAGGCGGCCCCATGCGTTCCAAAGGCGATGAGCGCGAGCATGCGAGCGGGAAGAGGTTCGCGACGCTGTCCCCGAAACAGGACCGGCATGATCAGGAACGAATAGCCCGAATAGAGGACGGAGGCGACGAAAATGCGGACGCCCAAGTCTGCGACAAATGTCGGCACGGCAAAAAGCGACAGCCAGACGATCCCGCCCGCCGCCGCAACCAAGCCAGCTCCCTTTCTGGTTTCGCCCTCGAAGGCAAGGCAACCAAGCCAGATCAGGCCAAGACTGAAAATCCCAAGCCCATTGCCGAGACCAAGCGCGATGAACGGCGGGGCCAGGTCGCGAAGGCTGACCAGAACCATGCCGAGCGCACCGGCCGAGAAACCCAGCGCCCAGAAACCCAGGGCTCGGTTGTCCCGCTCATGGGTCCAGAGCAGGGTCAGAAAGCCCGACACCATGATCAGCGTTCCCGCCAGGCAAACGGTAAGCGTCGGAATGTGAAAAACTTGGGCCAAGTCGCGAACCTCAAAGAGGACTTTGGCTTAGCACGCAAGGCTGAAGGAAATTGAAAAGTAATTGGTAAATCCCGATAATCTCAAACGAAAAAGGCCGGGCAACGCCCGGCCTCGATCATCCCGCAAATGCAATCAGATCAGGCGAGTGCTGCCTCGACAGCAGCAATCGCTGCCTCGGCCTCCGCACCATCCGGACCACCGGCCTGAGCCATATCGGGACGTCCGCCGCCGCCCTTGCCGCCGAGCGCGGCAGAGGCCACGCGCACCAGATCGACAGCGCTGAAACGGTCGGTCAGGTCAGGCGTGACGGAGACCACGGCGCTCGCCTTGCCATCTTCGGCAACTGCGATCAGGACGACGACAGCGGTCGCGAGATCGGCCTTCGCCTCATCAGCCATGCCCTTTAGATCCTTGGCGTCGATGCCAGCCAGGATGCGGCCGATGAAATTGATGCCGTTCACCTGCTTCGGTGCCTCGGCACCGCCCGATGCGCCGCCACCCATGGCGAGCTTGCGCTTGGCATCCGCAAGCTCCTTCTCGAGCTTGCGGCGCTCGTCGACGAGGGCCTCGACACGGGCGACGACGTCAGTCGGCTGAACCTTGAGCGTCGAAGCGAGCGTCTTCACGCGCTCGTCCTGCTCGGCGAGATAGGCGCGCGCCGCCTCACCCGTCAGCGCTTCGATGCGGCGCACACCGGCACCCACGGCGCTTTCGCCGACCAGACGAACCAGCCCGATATCGCCGGTCGCCGACACATGCGTGCCGCCGCAAAGTTCGGTTGAGTAGGACTTGCCGGCCTTCTCGCCACGCATCGCCGTTCCCATCGATACGACGCGAACCTCGTCGCCATACTTTTCACCGAACAGCGCCATGGCGCCCTCGGCAATCGCATCGTCAACCGCCATCAGGCGGGTGGTGACCGGTGCATTCTGGATGATGATCTCGTTTGCCATCTCCTCGACCACCTTCAGCTCGTCGGCCGAGATCGGTTTCGGATGCGAGATGTCGAAACGCAGGCGCTCGGGTGCAACGAGCGAACCCTTCTGGGCGACATGCGTGCCGAGCACTTCGCGCAGTGCCTCATGCAGAAGGTGGGTAGCGGAATGGTTCGAGCGCAACCGCGAGCGACGGGCATGATCGACGTTCAGCTGGACCGCGCCGCCGGCCTTGACCACGCCGTTCTGGACGGTCGCGACATGCACGAAGACGCCCTCGCCCTTCTTCTGGGTGTCGCTGACGGCAAGCGAAAAGCCTTCGCCGACGATCTCGCCGGTATCGCCCATCTGGCCACCGGACTCCCCGTAGAACGGCGTCTGATTGACGACGATCTGCACCTCGTCACCGGCGCTCGCCTGCTCGATGACCTTGCCATCCTTGACGACGGCCAGAACCTGGCCTTCGGCGGTCTCCGAGCTGTAACCCAAGAATTCGGTTGCGCCGAACTTTTCCTTGAGCTCGAACCAGACGGTCTCCTGGGCCTTGTCACCGGAGCCCGCCCAGCTGGCACGGGCTTCGGCCTTCTGGCGCTGCATGGCATCGTTGAAGCCGGTGAGGTCAACGCCGATACCCCGGCCGCGCAGCGCGTCCTGGGTCAGGTCGAGCGGGAAGCCATAGGTGTCGTAGAGCTTGAAGGCGGTCTCGCCGTCGAGGCTGTCGCCCTTGTCGAGGGTAGCCGTCGCATCGGACAGCAGCGTCAGGCCGCGCTCCAGGGTCTTGCGGAAGCGGGTTTCCTCGAGCTTGAGCGTCTCGGAGATCAACGCCTCGGCGCGCACCAGTTCCGGATAGGCGCGGCCCATCTGCTGCACGAGGACCGGCAGCAGCTTGTAGATGACCGGATCTTTCGCGCCGAGCAGCTGCGCGTGACGCATCGCACGGCGCATGATGCGGCGAAGCACGTAGCCACGACCTTCATTTGAAGGAAGCACGCCGTCAGCGATCAGGAAGGCGGACGAGCGCAAGTGGTCGGCGATGACGCGGTGGCTCGCGCGACGCTCGCCTTCGGCCTTCACACCGGTGAGATCGACGGAGGCGTCGATCAATGCGCGGAACAGGTCGATGTCGTAGTTGTCGTGTTTGCCCTGCAGGAGTGCCGCAACGCGCTCGAGACCCATGCCGGTGTCGATCGACGGCCGCGGCAGGTCGATGCGCTCTTCCTTCGTCACCTGCTCATACTGCATGAAGACGAGGTTCCAGATTTCGATGAACCGGTCGCCGTCTTCTTCCGGCGACCCCGGAGGGCCACCCCAGATGTGGTCGCCATGATCGTAGAAGATTTCCGAGCATGGACCGCAGGGGCCGGTATCACCCATCGCCCAGAAATTGTCGCTGGTCGGGATGCGGATGATCTTGTCGTCCGAGAGGCCGGCAATCTTCTTCCAGAGGCCATGGGCCTCATCATCCGTATGGTAGACGGTGACCAGCAGACGGTTGCGGTCAATGCCGAATTCCTTGGTGATCAGGTTCCAGGCAAGCTCGATGGCACGTTCCTTGAAATAGTCGCCAAAGGAGAAATTGCCGAGCATTTCGAAGAAGGTGTGGTGGCGCGCGGTATAGCCCACATTGTCCAGGTCGTTGTGCTTGCCGCCAGCGCGCACACATTTCTGCGCGGTCGCAGCCGTCGAGTAGGGGCGCTGCTCAAGACCCGTGAAGACGTTCTTGAACTGCACCATGCCGGCATTGGTGAACATCAGCGTCGGGTCGTTGCGCGGCACCAGCGGGCTGGAGGAAACGACCTCGTGACCGTTCGTCTTGAAGTAATCGAGAAAAGTCGACCGGATGTCGTTTACACCGCTCATGTCACGCCCTTCATTCAGGCCGGGAAGCCGGCCAATTTGCAAAATCAATGGCTTTTATCGCCCGGCTTCATCCCTGTCCAGCAGCCGAAACGAAAACCGGCCGCGTCTCGAAGGAAACGCGGCCGACACGATAGTCGAAAATGGAGGGCAGTTTACGCGTCGTCGGCAACATCACCGTCGTTGGCGTCGGGCCCGCCGTTCTGAAGGAATTTCTCCGCGATCAGTCCGGCATTCTGCCGCAGCGCCATCTCGATTTCCTGGGACACCGCAGGATTGTCGCGCAGGAAGAGCTTGGCGTTCTCACGCCCCTGGCCGAGACGCTGGCTGTTATAGGAGAACCAGGCGCCAGATTTCTCGACGATGCCGGCCTTGACGCCGAGATCGACGAGCTCACCGGTCTTGGAGACGCCTTCGCCATACATGATGTCGAATTCGACCTGCTTGAAGGGCGGCGCCATCTTGTTCTTGACGACCTTGACGCGAGTCTGGTTGCCGACGACCTCTTCGCGATCCTTGACAGCACCGATACGGCGAATGTCGAGACGCACGGAGGCGTAGAACTTCAGCGCGTTACCGCCGGTCGTCGTTTCCGGCGAGCCGAACATGACGCCGATCTTCATGCGGATCTGGTTGATGAAGATGACCATCGTCTTCGACTTGGAGATCGAGGCCGTCAGCTTGCGCAGCGCCTGGCTCATCAGGCGAGCCTGCATGCCCGGCAGGCTGTCGCCCATTTCGCCTTCGATTTCCGCACGCGGCGTCAGCGCAGCGACCGAGTCGACCACGAGCACGTCGATCGCGCCTGAGCGCACCAGCGTATCGGTGATTTCAAGTGCCTGCTCGCCGGTGTCCGGCTGCGAAATCAGGAGGTTCTGCAGATCGACGCCGAGCTTGCGGGCATAGATAGGATCAAGCGCATGTTCGGCATCGACGAAGGCGCAGATGCCGCCCTTCTTCTGCGCTTCGGCGATAGTCTGCAGCGCAAGCGTCGTCTTACCCGAGCTTTCAGGCCCGTAAATTTCAATGATGCGCCCCTTCGGCAGGCCGCCAATGCCGAGCGCGATATCGAGGCTGAGCGACCCCGTCGAGACCGTCTCGACTTCGACCACGCTCTCGTTCGCGCCGAGTTTCATGATCGAGCCCTTGCCGAACGACCGTTCGATCTGCGAGAGCGCCGCTTCCAATGCCTTGCTTTTATCCACCGATTTGTCCTCTACAAGCCGCAAAGAATTCTGTGCCATTTGATCCACCTTTAGGTTATTGAGGCCGCATAGGCAATGAAGCCGCCGATGGGGAATATGTACTCTTTTTGTTCTCATTTTGCAAGAGCAAGCCAAGCGGTTGAATTTCAATCGTTTTCGAGAGCGTGTTCGAATGATGTTCCGCGCGCCTGCACGAGTCCGCGCGTGGCGGGCGTAGCTGCTAAGTCAACGCGGCCGGGTAGCGGTTCGATTCGTGTTTCGACGATGCTGGAGGCATGCCCATGACGATCGAAATCCTGGCGATCGGCGGCGCCCATATCGACCGACGCGGCCGCATTTTTGCAGAGACGAAGCCGGGCGCCAGCAATCCCGGCCAATGGTTCGAGGAGGTGGGCGGCGGCGTCTTCAACGCGGCCTGCAATCTCTCCCGCTTGGGCCGCTCGGTCCGCCTGATTGCGCCACGCGGCGGCGATGCGGCAGGCCAGATGGTGGCGGATGCAGCCGAACGCGCCGGTCTCGACGACCAACCCGTGATGTTCCTCGATCGCGCGACCCCGAGCTACACGGCCATCCTGGAGCGCGACGGCAATCTGGTCATCGCCCTTGCCGACATGGCACTGTATGACGCCTTTTCAGCGCGGCGGATGCGGGCGCGATCGCTGCGCGACAGCCTGACCGAGGCAGATCATGTTCTGGCCGACGCCAACCTGCCGGCAGACACATTGACCGTTCTGGCGGCGACCTGCCATGCGGCCGGCAAGGGGCTGTCGGCCATCGCGATTTCGCCTGCCAAGGTGGTGAAATTCGCGCGCGCCCTGCCCTTGCTCACCCATCTTTTCATGAATGGTGCTGAGGCTGAAGCGATTGCCGGTCAGCGCCCCGAGCGGCCGGAGGACTGGCCGGACCTGTTGCGCGCCAACGGCTTGCGCGGTGGCAGCGTCACAAGCGGCAGCGGCCTAACCGTCGTCTTCGATGAGAGCAGCGTCGCCGTGATAGAGCCGAAGCCGCTCGAGCAGATCGCCGACGTCACCGGGGCCGGCGATGCCTTCGCCGCCGGTTTCCTGCATGCCCGCCTGTCCGGCGCGAAACTGGACGAAGCGCTCCGCCATGGCACGGCAAGTGCCGCGATCACGCTCGCCTGTCCCAATGCGACCGATGAAAATCTCTCCCCGGAAAAGCTTGCACGTCAGATGGCTCTTGTCGCGCCGGCCCGTTTCCTGTCATGAGACCCTGAATTTCTAACGGAAGATCCCCCCATGACCCGTTCCATCTCGCCCCTTCTGCCCATCACCTATTCGAGCGAAGTCAGCGCCGCCAAGCAGCGCGGCGCGCCGATCGTCGCACTTGAATCGACGATCATCACCCATGGCATGCCCTATCCGGGCAATCTGCAGATGGCCCGCAGCGTCGAAGACATCGTGCGCCAGCAGGGCGCCGTGCCCGCGACCATTGCCGTCATCAAGGGCGTGCTGCATATCGGCCTGGAACCGGCAGAGCTCGAGGCGCTGGCGCAGATGGAGCATGTGATGAAGCTCTCACGCGCCGATCTCGCCTTTGCGATCGCCGAGCGGCGCAACGGTGCGACGACCGTTGCAGCAACGATGATCGCCGCCTACCGCGCCGGTATCCATGTCTTTGCAACCGGCGGCATTGGCGGCGTGCACCGTGGCGCCGAAGAAAGCTTCGACATCTCCGCCGACCTCGAAGAACTGGCGCGCACGGCAGTGATCGTCGTTTCGGCCGGCCCGAAGGCGATCCTCGACATTCCGAAGACCTTGGAAGTTCTGGAAACGCGCGGCGTTCCGGTCGTCACCTATGACAGCGAAGACTTCCCCGCCTTCTGGTCGCGCAGCTCGGGCCTGAAGAGCCTGCTCAACCTGCAGAGCCCGGCCGCGATCGCCAATTTCCAGAAGATGCGCGACCAACTCGGCATCGATGGCGGCATGCTGATCGCCAATCCGGTTCCGGAAGGCGACGAGATCCCGCGCGAGGAGATGGAAATCTACATCAGCCGGGCGCTTGCCAATGCCGAACGCGACGAGATCGCCGGCAAGGCAGTGACACCATACCTGCTCGACAACATCTTCCACCTGACCGGCGGTCGCTCGCTGAAGACCAATATTGCGCTGGTCGAGAACAATGCCCGCCTTGCAGCCGAGATCGCCGTCGCCATGAACGGCTGACAGCCACACATCACGTGACAAGAAAAGAACCCGCCGGAGCGATCCGGCGGGATCTTTGTTTCAAGCACACTCCATAACTCTACGAACGCCTCAGCCTTCGCCATCCAGCATTTCACGCACGGCGACGGCCAGCTGCTTGAGCGAGAAGGGCTTCGGCAGGAAGCCGAACTTGGCGTCGGCCGGCAGATTGCGGGCAAAGGCGTCCTCGGCATAACCCGACACGAAGATGAACTTCAGATCCGGATATTTCTTGCGCAGCTCGGTGAGCAGGGTGGGGCCGTCCATCTCGGGCATGACGACGTCGGAGACGACGATGTCTACCGCCCCGTCGAGCTCTTCCATGATGTCGAGCGCCTCGACGCCGGAGCCGGCCTCATGCACGGTATAGCCGCGCGTCTCGAGCATGCGCTTACCGCCGCGCCGAACAGCCTCCTCATCTTCGACGAGAAGAACGACGGCCGACTTGCCTGTGAGATCAGGAGCATCCTGCGCCTCAGCCTTGGCACTGGCCGTCGCAACCGTGATCGTGTCACCGCTGACTGAGGCCAGGACCTGGCCTTCGGCCACCGGCTGAACCTCGGGCACGTGGCGCGGCAGGAAGATGCGGAAAGTCGTCCCCTTGCCGACCTCGGACTCGGGATAGATGTAGCCCCCGGACTGCTTGACGATGCCGTAGACCATTGCAAGCCCGAGGCCCGTACCCTTGCCGACTTCCTTCGTCGTGAAGAAAGGCTCGAAGATCTTGTCCATGATCTCGGGCGCAATACCGGTGCCGGTATCGGCCACCTCGACCAGCACCATGTCTTCCGACGGCAAACCGCGATAGCCAAAACCTTCGGCCTGCTCGGCAGTTATGTTGTGTGTCGAAACGGTGATCGAACCGCCATCGGGCATCGCATCGCGCGCATTGACGCAGAGGTTGATGAGAACCTGCTCGAACTGCGACAGGTCTGTTTTCACCGGCCACAGATCGCGACCGTATTCGACCTTGAGCTTGACGTTCGTGCCCGAAATCAATCGATCGACCAGCATTCTGAGGTCGCCGATCACATCGGTGAGGTTCAAGACACTCGGCCGCATTGTCTGCTTGCGCGAGAAGGCAAGCAGCTGGCGCACAAGCACCGCCGCACGATTGGCGTTGCGCTTGATCTCCATGAGGTCGGCGAAGCTTGCATCCGACGGCCGCGCCTGCAGAAGCAGGTGGTCGGAGGACAGAAGAATGGCCGTCAGCACGTTGTTGAAGTCATGCGCGATGCCACCGGCGAGCGTCCCCACCGCGTTCATCTTCTGCGTCTGCGCCATCTGCGCCTCAAGCGCCTTCTGGTCGGTCACGTCGACGGCATAGACGATCGCCGCCTCTTCCGGCGCCTCGTCGCTCTGGTCGATCACGGCGTTCACGTAGAAGCGGAAATGCCTGCTGTCATTTGTCGGATGGCGGCTGTCGATCGGCGAGATGTCCACCTGTCGGTCCATGGCGGCGGCGAGCGCGCCCCGGAAGCCTTCACGTTCGCTCTCGTGCAGAACCACCTCGATCAGCCCGTGCCGTTCGATCTCGTCCCGCGAGATGATATCGGCAAAGAGTTTCATGAACGGGGCGTTGGTCCTCAGGATCCGGCCCTCGCCGTCGACAGAGGCGATCGCCATCGGCGTATTGTTGAAGAAGCGGGTGAAGCGCATCGAAGCGACCGAATCGGACTGGTCGCCGTTCTCGCTCTGGCTCCGCGCAAGCACGATCGACCGGCTTTCACCTGGCGCACCATCGCGAGCGGCGCGGACGCGGTGCACGAGGCGCACGGGCAGGCTCTGGCCGTTCACGCGCCTGAGATCGAGGTCGACGGTTTCCGTGCGAGCCTGGCCCGGTTCGGCCTGCACCGAATCGATCAGCGCCATGCCTTCCCCGGCCACGAGATCCGAGATCGTCATCGAGCCCGGATTGAACTGGGTAAGATCGACACCCAGCCATTCGGCGAGCGTCGCGTTGAGATAATAGATCTCGCCCTTGCGGCCGGCGGAGAAGAAACCGGCGGGGGCATGGTCGAGATAATCGATCGCGTGCTGCAATTCCTTGAAGAAGCGCTCCTGATCGTCACGTTCGGCGGTGATGTCCGAAATCTGCCAGACATGCAGCGGCTTGCCACGTCCTTCACCCGACAACAACCGCGCCTTCAGCCGGTACCAGTGTGCACCCGAGCCGTTGACAGTCTGGTTGCCGAGCGGCTTCAGCAGCCGGAACTCCTCGTAGCTGTCGCGCCCCTCGCGAAGACCATTGGTCAGGCGGTAGAGCGCCTCGCTCGATTCCCGGTAGCGCGATAGTAGCGCTTCGAGCGTCTGCACCTCCGTTGGCTTGCGCGCGCCGGTCATCGTGCCGTAGGCCACGTTGGCGAAGACAATGCGGCCTTCGCTGTCGGTAATCAGCGTGCCATCCGGCTGGCTTGCGAGGAAACGGCGCGCAAGCGTGTCGCTGTTCGACTGCGGCATGACCTCGATGAAACCGATCACCGCGGACACGATGAAGAAGATCCCCATCATCGCAAGGATGCCGAGAACGCCAAGCACAACCTGATTGTCGAGCTGGTCGCGGAAAAAGATGAAGGCGGCGGACGCCGCGATCAGGGCAAGGGCGAGCAGCAGGATGCGCAACGCCATGCCGACGCCATTACGGCGATCGACCAGCGGGCCGTCTCCATCTCGATCATACTGCTTTCGTGTCATTGATGCCTCTTGCCTAAGCGCACGGAAGATCCGACCTAGCGAGAATCGGCGCTCCCACCTGTTTATCAATATGCCGTAGCTGCAAAAAGCAAAGAAAGGGCCATACGGCTCCGCCCAGCCGCTCCCCCACAGGAATGCCGCAATCCTGGCCGATCTTGCCCGACCTTCCGCCCCCGGCGACAGGGGCGCGGTCGCACGCAAGATTGCGGAAGGGGCCGTCTTCTGCCAGAAAGCCAGTCAAAAGGAGCACGCACATGCTGGATGACCTGATCTCGGCCTATGGCAATCGTTTTCTCGTGGCGGCACTCGGCGTCAGCCTCGCTCTGCTCTGCCTGTTCATCGTGCTCTGGATTCTGCGCAACCGGGCTCCCTCGCCTTTTGTGCGTGGCGGCCGCAACCGCCAGCCCCGGCTGCAAGTGCTTGATGCCGCAGCCGTCGACACTCGCCGCAGGATCGTGCTGGTCCGCCGCGACAATGTCGAGCATCTCGTGATGATCGGTGGCCCGACCGACATCGTGATCGAAAGCGGTATCGGCGACGAACGTCCCTATCTCAGCGCAAGACCAATCCAGCCCCAGGCTTTGGCCGAGCAGCAGGATTTACCCAAACCCGCTGCTCAACCGGCGCTCGTCGCGACCGAACCGGCCGCACCGGCCATCGCATCCCCCGCTGTGGCATCGCCTGCCATTGTGGCCAATGGCGCAGCAGAAGCGCCGGCCAGACGCCCTGTGGCCGCGGAAACGCCCCGGCCCGCAACCGTTTCTCCGCCGGCCGATCCCCAGCCCGCGCCCGCGCCCACGCCTGTGGTCGAGCAGCGTCGTCAGCAAGCGGCACCTGTGCGCGGCCCCGAACCTGCCGTCGAGAACGTGGTGACAGCAGCCCCGGTGGCAGCAGTTGCGGCCGCCGCAGCGCCCCCCATAGCGGCTGCGGCCGTGACCACCGCAAGAGGCCCGGAGATGGCGCCTCCCGTTCGGGTCCAGTCGCCCGCAATGGAACCGATCGCGCGCCCTGAACCGCCTGTCGAGCCGTCAGCAACCCAGCCGACCGCAAGCCTTGAGCCGATGATGGTCGCACCCGCGCCAACCGCAACCGCTTCTGCCGCCGTCGAACAGGTCATGCGCCGCAATGAGCCGATGCTCGACAGGGGTGACAGCCCCTCGGAGGCCAAGACGAGCGGCACGCCTCCGATTGAAGCTTTCAGGGTTGAGCCGGTCGAGCCGATCACGAGGAACGAGCTTGATGCCCCGAAGGTCGAGGACGTCAGGGTCGGACCGCAAGCGGCAGGGCCAACCGTCATCGATGCGCCCGCCGCAGCAGATCTGCTGGAAGCGGCACGCCAACGGGTTCTTGTGCCGGCTCAAGCTCCCGCAACCTCCCGTCTCGTGGAACCGGAACGTTTTGAACCGCAGGTCGAAAGCGAGGCTTCTGGCGTACCGGCCGAACCCGAAGCGCGCGACATGAGCGATTTCGAGCGCGTCCTCGAAGAAGAAATGGCTCTGCATCTGGCCACGGACCCGGCGCCGCAGCCGGCGCCTCAAACGCCGCAGATCCTGCCAGAAACCCGCGCCGACCGCCCGCGCCCGCCGATTGCCGCCATTTTGTCGGAAGCAAATCGCGCAACTGCCGCAACACCCAACGCCCCACAGCCGGCTCCCGAACCCAATCTGCAGAACGAGATTGCCCGGATCTTCGGCGAGATGTCGGCCAGCCGAAATCCGTGACGGGTTACGGCTCTGGCATCAAAGCATGCCGCAAAATCGAAAAGACCCGCCAATGGCGGGTCTGAACTCGTTCGGAAGATTTACCTGAGGCTATGACCTCACTCGTCGCGATAGACCTTTTCGCGGCGCTCGTGCCGTTCCTGTGCCTCGATCGACAGCGTCGCAATCGGGCGGGCATCCAGACGCTTCAGACCGATCGGCTCACCGGTCTCTTCGCAGTAGCCGTAAGTCCCGTCATCGATCCGCTGCAGTGCCGCGTCGATCTTGGAAATCAGCTTGCGCTGCCGATCACGGGCTCGCAGTTCGATGGCTCTGTCGGTTTCTGAGGAAGCCCGGTCTGCAAGATCAGGATGATTGGCGCTCTCTTCAGCCAGGTGGTCGAGCGTCTCACGCGCTTCGCGCAGGATGTCGTTTTTCCAGGCGATCAGCTTTGCCCTGAAATAGGCCCGCTGATTGGCGTTCATGAACTCTTCGTCCTCCGAGAGCACATAATTGCTAAGATTGATCTTCTCACTCAACGCGATTCTCCTGAAGAACATCTCAATGGGCGGGTGTATATCCTTTCAAGGCAACCGGTTCAAGCCTTCTGACTGTTTCAAAGCCATTTTTAAATCTGTTACATTTTTCATCTAAACTTCTATTTTTTAAGCATAAATTGCTTGCATCCAGACGGCCGATACATAGCATTCCGCCACGATAGGCTGATGCGGGCTTCAATGCGGCATGGTTGACGGCAAGGCCTAAGAACCGGTAGGTCAATTCTCAAGCTCCATCGCATGTGGATACCTCAAGGATGACGCCCTCCATTCAGCTTCCCCAGCGCATCTATCTGCTGCGTCACGCAAAATCCGGTTGGGCCGAGCCCGGCGGTCGCGATTTCGACCGCAGCCTTTCGGATGCCGGCTTCGCCGAAGCGGAAATCCTGGCGGAAACAGCAGCCGACAGGGGCTATCGCCCCGATCTGGTGATATGTTCGACGGCCAAGCGTTGCCGACAGACGGCAGAGGCGATCAACCGCGTCTTCTCCGGCCTCGTCGAGTTTCGCTATGTCGACGCGCTCTACAACGCACCCGCCGAGGCCTATCTCGAAATCGTCAGCTCGATCCGTGGCGTCGAGGCCTTGATGCTAGTCGGCCACAACCCGGCCATTGAGGAAGTCTTTGCGCGGCTGTGCGGAAACGACGTCATGGCCCGCACCGTGCCAGAGGGCTATCCGACCTCTGGCCTCGCAGTGGTCGACGCGATCAGCGAGGAAGCCTATGCGCTTCGGGACTTTCTCGTCGGCTGACCAGATCAGCCGAGACGCGTAGGTCGCCTCTTTTTTGCGCTGCACGCCCCGCCTATATGTAGTGAAATGGCGTTGACGGCCGCGTGCCGCCGGCAAGCCATACCCGCCACAGTCTCTGCAGGACGATGCCTTGCCCCCTTCCCTCACCAGCCTGACCGACGAAGCCGCGATCGCATTCGACAATCTCGCCGACCGCGCCGCCCATCTGGTCAATCCCACAATCCGGCTCGGTGTGACGGGATTGTCGCGGGCAGGCAAGACGGTCTTCATCTCGTCGCTGGTTCACAATCTCCTGCATGGCGGTCGCTTGCCGCTGTTCGAGCCGCTCCGTTCCGGGCGCATGATCGGTGCAGCTCTGCAGGAGCAACCCGATGACGCCGTGCCGCGTTTCCAGTACGAGGATCACATCCGCGCACTGGTGGAGGAGCGGGTGTGGCCGGACTCGACCCGTGCGATCTCGGAATTGCGCCTGACGATCGAGTACAAGAGCGCCAGCACCTGGAACCGGATGCTGTCTTCGGGGAAGCTGTCGATCGACATCGTCGACTATCCCGGTGAATGGCTTCTCGACCTGCCCTTGCTGGGGCAGGACTACAGGACATTTTCCGAAAACACGGTGAGCCTCGCGGGCTCCGGCGTTCGCGCAGAACTGGCGCGTGAATGGCTGGCGCTCGCAGCTGCGGTGGATCCCGATGGGCCGGCCGACGAAATGGTGGCAAAACGGCTGGCCGAAACCTTCACCACCTATCTGCGGCTCTGCAAGTCGGATGAGCGCTCCCTTTCGACGCTTCCGCCGGGGCGCTTCCTGATGCCGGGCGACCTCGACGGCTCGCCGGCCCTGACCTTTGCCCCGCTCCCCGTTTTGCCGGAAGGCCGAGCGCCGAAGGGTTCGCTGCGGGCGATGATGGAGCGCCGCTTCGAGGCCTACAAGACCGTCGTGGTCAAACCCTTTTTCCGCGAGCACTTCGCCCGGCTCGACCGCCAGATCGTGCTGGTCGATGCCCTCCAGGCGATCAACCGCGGCCCCGAAGCGGTCCAGGATCTCGAACGGGCGCTCGGCGACGTGCTCGCCTGCTTCCGCGCAGGATCGAACAACATGTTGACGGCCCTCGTGCGCCGCCGGATCGACCGGGTGCTGGTTGCCGCCACCAAGGCGGACCACCTGCACCATGAAAGCCATGACCGTCTTGAGGTTTTGACGAGACGCCTTGTCAACCGCGCCATCAAGACGATCGGCATGAGCGGCGCCGGCATCGAGGTCATGGCGCTGGCCTCCGTGCGAGCGACCCGTGAAGCGAATGTGAAGCAGGACGGCCACGACCTCCCTGTTATCGTGGGCACCCCCATGGCCGGCGAGCGCATCGGCGACGAACTCTTCGACGGCAAACGCAAGACGGCAGTGTTTCCCGGCGATCTGCCGCGTGATCCGGAAGCCTACTTCCGCTCGGTCGATGAAAACGACGCCTCCGCCGCCCTGCCCGATCTCAGCATCGTGCGTTTCAGGCCGCCCGAACTCGATGAGAAGCAGGGTATCACCTTGTCCGTGCCGCATATCCGCCTCGACCGGGCGCTGCAATTCCTGCTCGGAGACCGTCTCGCATGAAGAAACCGACCGTACCTCCGACCGGCCCGTCTTCGTCATCCCACTCTGCCCCCCAGAGGCGGCCGGCGTCCTTCACCGTCGAGCCCGAGGCACCACGCACCCGCACGGCCGAAAATCGTACGCCGCGCAGCTTTGCCGGCGACGTTGTCATCGTGCCTGACGACCAGGACCCCTTCATCGCCGCAACCGAGACCCTGCCCGAAGTGCCCGTCGCTGCACCGCGCCGCAAACGTTTCTCCTTCGCCAAGCTTGCGACCGGAGCCTTCGGGCTCCTCCTGTCGCTCGCCTTCGGCCTTTGGGTTGACCGCCTGATCTCGGATCTCTTCGCCCGGGCAGACTGGCTCGGCTACCTCGCGATAGGCGCACTGGCCATCGGGCTTCTGGCCTTGATTGTCGCCGTCGGACGCGAGTTGGTTGGGCTCTGGCGCCTCGATACTGTGCAAGACCTCAAGGTTGAGGCGGAAGCAGCAGCCGAGAGCGGCAAGCGCAAGCAGGCAGCCACGGTGGTGAAGAAATTGACCGCACTCGTCGCACATCGCGCCGAGACCGCACGCGGTCAGAAGACGCTCGCCGCCGTCGAGGACGACATCATCGATGCACCGCAGCTGATCGAACTTGCCGAACGGGAACTGCTGTCACCCCTCGATATCAAGGCGCGGGCTCTCATCCTGAACGCCGCCAAAAGGGTTTCGGTCGTCACGGCCGTCAGCCCTCGCGCGGTGGTCGACCTCGCCTATGTTCTCTTCGAAGTGGTGCGCCTCGTCCGCAGCATGGCGGATCTCTATGGCGGACGCCCCGGCTCGCTCGGCATGCTGCGGCTGCTCCGCGACGTCTTTGCCCATCTCGCGGTCACCGGCTCCATCGCCATCGGCGACGGCCTCGCCCAGCAGGTGCTGGGCCATGGCCTCGCGGCGCGCCTGTCGACCCGCCTCGGTGAAGGGGTAATCAACGGCCTGATGACGGCCAGAATCGGCATCGCCGCCATGGATCTCTGCCGGCCCTTGCCGTTTCGCGCAGCCAAGCGTCCCGGCATCGGCGACTTCATCGGTGACCTGACGCCGTCGATGACGGGCAAGGATGAAACCAGGGCCGGGTGAGGCAGACGGGCCACACCCGGGAAACCAGTGTGTTTTGCCGATTGTCGAGCACCCGATTTGAGGGTATTGGCAAGGATGCATTAACCATTTTTCCGCTAGGGTCTTCGCGGGGTTTCTGGTTTCTCGTACCAAGGCAAATCGATGTTCTCTCGCTCCTCGACATTCGGCCGTTGCGCCGCGATCCTTGCCGTTGCCGCACTCGTGCCGGTCACGGTCGCTGATGCTGCTTCGCGCGACAAGCGCTTCTTCGAATCCGTCGCCGGATCCTGGAAGGGCCCGGGCGAGATCGTTGCCGGCAAATACAAGGGCACCAAGTTCACCTGCAATCTCATCGGCCTGCCGGCCGAGGGCAAGGAAACGGGGCTGAAGCTGGACGGCACCTGCCGCGTCGGCATGTTCAGCCAGCCGATGTCGGCCGTCATTTCTCAGGCCGGCGGCAGCTACAAGGGCCAGTTCCTGGACGGCGCAGACGGCAAGGGCCTCGACATCGTATCGGGCCAGGTCACCGGCAACCGCGCTGTCATGGGCATCAATCGCGCCAAGCTGAACGGTGCCATGGTCGCGCGCCTGGAAGAGGGCGATGCAATGAACATCACCATTTCAGTGAAAGTAGAAGACCGGATGATCCCTGTCATCGGCCTCAAGCTGAACCGTCAGGCAACCGCCATGGCCGAGAACGACTGATCTGCCAGTTAACCTTCGGCTAGAAGTTCAACCGCGCCACCAGGCGCGGTTTTCGTTTGCAACGGCAATACCCGTCCGATCGACATCCGCGAGCCAGTCAGCGACCACCCGATCCTTGACCGGAAGCTGCGGATCGATGTCGGCGAGCGGCATCAGCACGAAAGCGCGCTCTGTCATGCGCGGATGCGGGATCTTCAGATGCTCGGCATCGATCATGCGCCCAGCAAAGGTCAGAATGTCGATATCGATGGTCCGCGGCCCCCAGCGCTCGACGCGCACGCGTTTCATTGTCCGCTCGATCTCAAGACAGGCGGCGAGCAGTTCCTGCGGCTCGAGAAGCGTCTCGACCGCTGCACAGGCATTGTAGAAATCGGCCTGATCCGTCTTGCCCCAGGCAGGCGTGCGATAGAGCCTCGACACGGAGGTCACGCGGCAATCGGACCGCTGGTCGAGCCGGCGCAGCGCTTCGGCCATCGCCGTGACGGGATCGCCGACATTGCCACCGAGACCCAGTGTGGCGGCCTGCCAGCGCTTAACTTCTGACTTGTTCAACGCTCACCTGCACATGGTCAAGGATGCCGGCGATCGGCGCGCTCGGCTTGCGCACCGTGATCCGGCAGCGCAGCATTTCAGGGAAACGGTCGAGCAGTCCGCGCGCAATGGCCAGCGCCAGCGCCTCGATCAACTGCCGGCGGCTGCCGGTGACGATGTCGCGGATCACCTCGAAGGCAATGCCGTAATGCACGGTCCCATCGAGCGTATCGGTCTCTGCGGCAGCAATCGCGTCCACGTCGAACTCCGCATCGACGAAGAAACGCTGTCCAAGCACCCCCTCCTCCGGGAAAACGCCGTGATGGGCGAAGAAAGCGCAATTCTTCAGGGTGATGGTGAAAACACCGCTCATGCAGTCTTATCCTTCCTCGCAGCAATCCGCCGCTCGGTTGCGAGCATAGCATCGGCCATGATCAGGGCATCCCGGTTGATCGCGACATTGTGCACCCGGAAAACGGAGGCGCCCTTCAAGCGAAGCGCAACAGTCGTCGCCGCAGTTGCCACATCCCGGTCGGCGGCATCCCGGCCGGTCAGCGCACCGAGAAAGCGTTTGCGCGACGTCCCCGCCAACAGCGGCAGACCGAAGTCGTGCAGTTCCTCGAAGCGGGCGATGAGTTCCATGTTCTCCTCCGGGCTTTCCTTGGCGAAACCAAAACCCGGATCGAGCACGATTGTTTCCAACGCAACACCGGCCTGCGCGGCAATCCCAAGAGAGTGCTCGAGAAAGTGCCGCTGATCGGCAATCGGATCGGAGAGTTTCTCGCGGCCGCGGCCGGTATGCATGATGCAAAGCCCGGAGCCATGTTCCGCCGCGACCTTCGCAATCTCGGCTTCCCGCTGCAGGCCATGCACGTCGTTGATGATATGCGCGCCGGCCTCGACGGCCGCTTTTGCGGTGGCCACTCGATAGGTATCGATGGAAATGAGCGCGTCGGTCTGCTCTCGGAGCGCTGCGATCACCGGGATGACCCGGGCGATCTCCTCTTCGACGCTGACTTCGGCCGCACCCGGGCGCGTCGATTCACCTCCGATGTCGAGGATCACGGCACCTTGATCGACACACGCCAGCGCGTGCCGCACGGCCGCATCGACGGTATTGTGCAGACCGCCGTCGGAAAAGGAATCCGGCGTCACATTGACGATGGCCATGAGTGCGCCGCGCTCGACGAGGTCGAGTGTGCGACCGTGCCCTACGCGCCAAATTGTATGCTCAACTATGGCCACCCGACCTTCGAACCCCTCGACGGAAAAGCATGAAGCTGCGATAGTGCAGACCGGGTTGGCTATGCCCCAAGGGCGCGGCGAATACAACATTGCGGAAAAAAGAATGAAGCACTCCCGCCGTCTTCGGGCCGCCGTGATCATGGCAGTCCTGACCGGCATATCCCTGCCGCTTTCGGCCAGCGCGGACGTCGTCGTCCAGAAGTCCATTACCTACTTTCAGATCGGCGGCCGCACGGCAGCCGAACTCGATGCGGAACTGTCGCGCAAAGGGCCCTTCACCCAGGCGAGCGGAAGTCGCCACCCCGGCGCCACCCAGATACGCTTCGGCGGCGACCTCACCTACACACGACGCGGAACCCGTTGCGCAATCGATGATGTGCGCGTCACTGTCGAAACAAAGCTCATCCTGCCGCGCTGGAAGAACCGCAAACGCGCATCCACCGAGATGGCGCTGTTGTGGGACGCACTGTCGGCCGACATCAAGCGGCACGAGGAGCGTCATGCCGAAATCGCGCGCCAGCATGCAAAGCTGCTCGAACAGAGGCTGATGAAGCTGCGACCGGAACGCAATTGCGAGATCCTGCAGGATCGGGTCGCTGTCGTCACCGACGACGTGACTGCATCCCATGACGCAGCACAGATGCGATTCGATCGTGTTGAAGCGAAGAATTTCCAGGATCGCATGCTGCGGATCCTGCGCTACCGTCGCGAAAGCCAGGAAAATCAGTAGAAATCACCCCTGACTTCCAAGGGGAAGTGTTGCTGCAAGGCTTCGGCTTGCACGAAGCTTGCGACATGGCCTGTGAATAACCGGCTATTTCTCGGCGTGGCCCTTGATACAAATCTGAAATATAAGTGTCATCGAATACGTTGCATGAGCGTAAGCGATTTCCCCGTTCTCCCGGCGCGTCCTGGTGCCACAGGTGCTTCCTCCCTCGCCTGGTTGGCGATGCGCCCCCTTGCCCCGCTTTCGTGAAAACGAAAGCGGGGCTTTTTTGGGCGGGTAGCGCTGACAGAAGTGCTCAGCCCTGGCGCTCGGGCACGTGAACGACGAGCCCCTCCAGAGCCGCCGTCACCTTGATCTGACAGGAAAGTCGCGAAGTTGGGCGCACGTCGACGGCGAAATCCAGCATGTCCTCTTCCATGGCCGACGGCTGGCCGACCTTTTCTGACCAGGAATCATCGACATAGACATGACAGGTGGCACAGGCGCAGGCACCGCCACATTCGGCATCGATCCCGGGGACCGAGTTGCGGACGGCGTTTTCCATGACCGTGGAGCCGTCGGCTGCCGCGATGTCAAAACGTGTGCCGTCAAATGCGATGATGCTGATGTTTGCCATGAGTTCCTGTCCAGACTTCGCCTTGTGAAAACCGGCGAAGTCATCTCCCAAATCGGAAAGTCAGTCAACTCACGGCGAAGCGATGGTGTGCGGCTCAGCGGGCCAGCTTCAGGATGAAGTGCTCGGCTTCGAGCACGGCAGCCGCAACGGACGCAAGCGCATCCGCATCGCCCCCCCTGGTTTCGATCAGATCTGCAGCCGTCGCGACCCGCAGGGCGCCAACGGCCATCGCGGCGTTGCGAAGGCGATTGGCGGCCGCCTTGACCTCGACCTTGCTGCGACCACTGGAGAGCGCCACCAGGCAACCGCGGGCCTGACGCGCGAAGATCTGCAGGATCTCGCTCTCGACGGCCTTGTCGCCCTTCGTCTGCGTCGCCAGATGCACGAGGTCGATCGGACGCTGTTGCGCAGGGGTGAGGCCATGCAGGTTGTCCGGAGCCTCGAATGCGATATTGACTGCTGCTGCCATGCCCTTGATCCTGATTTCTTGTTATTTGCTGCCGCCAGTTTGCGGCCACCACATGGGCATGCCGTTAAAAATGCCGGGGATGGCGGCAAAAAGCTTGAGGTATGGTTAATGCAAATTAAACCCCGACGCAGACTGGCTTTTCAGCCGCAACCTTGATTGAAATACTGTTAACAAGAGCTGCGGGACCAGGCACCGCGAAAGCGCATTAATTGTAACGGATGACCAAATGTGTCAGTACGATACGGTTGATTGGGCAAAGTTGCGTGAACTTTGCCTGCAAGCCAGTCGGTGCTAGAACTTCCGGCGGGAACGCCGGCTGTCAGTGGCCGCACTGTGAAAAGAAGGGATTTCGTCTGGCGTGGCGGCAGGCGGGGTTTCAGGTAAACGGTGAGGTCCGGATACGGCATGGCGATGAGCGGCATCGCCGCTTCAGTCCGTCCTCCCGAGAGTAAGCGGTAACGAGGCGTAACCCTATGGCGAACAAGAAGACCGACTCGATTGACGAGAACGCGTTCCAGGCACTCGAGGCGGCCCTGAGCATCGATTTCGACGGTGAGGAAGCCGCCGCGCCCCCCAAGGCACGGTCTCAAGCACGCGCCCCGGAGGCAAATGTGTCCGATAGTATCCCGCGTTCCGCCGCGAAGAAGACGATCGAGCGGCGCTCCGCCCGCGCCGGTGAACTCAATCCCGAACCTGCCCCCAAGGCGCCAGCCTTCGCTCCAGCCAATGACGGCTCTCGGCGCACACCCTCCGCCATACTGAAGTCCCTGGACGGCGCGTCGCTGACCTCTGCACTGCGCAATGCTGCTGTCGTTTCGGCACTCTGGGTACTCGGCGCCCTCGGCCTGACCCAACTGCTCTACGGTGGCGCGATCTGGCAGGCTGGATCGATTGCCGACATTGTCGCCATGCCGGGCGTGGTCGCCATCGTCGTCGGCACCTTCCTGCCAATCATGCTGTTCTTCGCCTTCGCCATCATGATGGCCCGCGCCCATGACCTGCGCAACGCCGCCCGCTCGATGGCGGAAGTGGCGCTTCGTCTGGCCGAACCCGAAACGATCGCCTCCGAACGCATCATGACCGTCGGCCAGGCGGTGCGCCGCGAAGTCTCGGCGATGAACGAAGGCATCGAACGCACCATTGCGCGTGCCACGGAGCTTGAAACGCTCGTTCATTCCGAGGTAACGGCGCTCGAACGCAGCTACACCGATAACGAACTGCGCGTCCGCGGCCTGGTCCACGAACTCGGCGCCGAGCGCGACGCGATCGTCAACCACGCCGAGCGCATCCGTTCCTCCATCGTCGGCGCCCATGAGCAGCTCAAGGAAGAGCTGTCGCTGGCGACCGAAGAGATTTCCGTCCGCCTGCAGACGTCGGGCGAGGCCTTCGCCTCGATGATCGACATGCGCGCAGCAACGATCATGGAAAAGTCCGATGCGGCCGTAACCGCACTCGGCTCCCTGCTCGCGCACAAGACAGAAAACATGGTCCAGACACTGGCCGCGTCCGGCATGTCTCTGTCCAGCGAGTTCGACACCCAGCTCAAGTCGCTGACGTCAACGCTCAGCGAACGCGGTCGCGAACTTCTCGGTGAATTCGCGACCCGAGCTTCAACGCTTGACGCCAACACGGAGAAGCTGAACGCGGCCCTCAACGAGCGTGCCCGCCAGCTGAACGAAACGCTTGTCGAGCGTACCCGTGACATCGCCGAGACCCTGAAGGGCAGCGAAAGCGCGATCACCTCATCGCTCGACGACGTGCTGGGACGCCTCAACAGCTCGCTCGACGAGCGTGGCCGCAGCTTCCGCCAGAGCCTTCAGGCCAGCGCCGACGATGCCATCGTCGATCTCGACCTGCGTTCGGGCCTGTTCGAGGATCGCTTCCAGACCACAATCGGCCAGATCAACGCAACCTTCGACCAGCGGGTCGCCGAGTTCGCCAGCGCCTTCGACCAGCGCTCGGGCTCGCTCGATTCCAAGCTGATGGAAAGCCTCGCCCGCATCAACGAAACGGTGAACGGCGGAACGGATTCTATCAGTGGCATCCTGAGTTCAAGCATCGAGCGTCTCGGCGGAACGCTGACCGATCAGTCGCTTGCGCTTGCAATGACCCTGAGCACCAGCCAGGAAATGCTTGATAGCTCCATGTCCGACCGCGCCCAGGAAATTGCGGAAGCGATGTCGGCACGCGCGGCGGCACTCACCGAAAGCCTGGAAAACGCCCAGAAGCGGATCGACCAGGTGATGGAAGAGCGCAGTGGCTCGCTCTACAACGCGCTGACCGACAACCAGTCGCGCTTCGAGCAGACGCTCTCGACCCGAGCCGAGCACATCGTCAACGCGCTTGAAACCAACCAGGATCGTTTCGCCGAAACCCTCGACACCAAGGCGCGCGGCATCGCGAGCCTGGTCGAAGGTCAGAGCGAGCAGTTGATCGATGCTCTCAACACCAAGAGCCTCGAACTCGACCTGACGCTGACCGCCCGCACCCAGGATCTCTCCGAGACCCTCAACGACAGCCAGCGCCGGATCGACGAGACACTGACCCAGCGCGCCTCCGCGATCATCGAGACGGTCGCCGATGCCGACCGTCGCATCGACGCAGCCTTCAGCGAAAAGGCAGAGACTATCCGCAATGCCTATGGCGAAAACCAGGAGCGGTTGGAACTTTCGCTTGCCAGCCATACCTCCTACCTCACCTCTACGCTGGAAGACGCCACCGGCGACATCGAGCGTAGCCTTGGCCAAGCCTCGGGCCAGATCGCGGAAACCGTCACCAACGGCATCTCCGAGCTCGAAACCCGACTGGGTGCGAGCCAGCAGCAGCTGGATACCCTGCTCACGACCGCCTCGAGCACGATTTCGAATACCGTTGCCGACAATGCGAGCCAGATCGCCGAAACGCTGAAGTCGGGCGTCAACGACATCGACGGCCGCATTGCCGAGACCGGCGCCTATCTGCGCTCCAGCCTCGATGCCGCGACCGGCGCGCTGGCAACCACGCTCGGCGAGAACACCGACCGGATCGCGCAGACGATCGACCAGGGCGTTAACGCGATCGACGACCGTCTCGTCAACACGCATGACCGGATCCGCGCCACGCTCGACGACCGGACACAGGCGATCACGGCGGCGATCGGCGACGCGCGCGATGCGCTGGATTTGAGCCTCGGCGAACATGCGACCTCGATCGGCGCCTCCGTTGCAGCAAGCGCTGGCATGCTCGAAATGAGCCTTGAGGATCACGAGGAAAGCCTGCGCAAGGCGATCGACGAATCAAGCCGTGCGCTGGACGAGCGCCTGCGTGGCACGGCCGGCGCCTTGACCGAGCAGATCCGCGAAGCCGCCGATGATATCACCCGCTCGGCGCAGGGCTTCTCGGGCACGGTCGAACAATCCGTATCCGGCATGACCAGCCGCCTTGACGAAACCAGCACCCGCATCGAGCAGAGCCTCGGCACGCTGGAAGACCGTCTGCGCAATGGCCTCGATGGCGTCGACGCCCGCGTCAACGATGCCGGCGAAAAGTTCGCTTCACGCCTCGACGACAAGGTCGCGACGATCGAACGTGTCGGCGCAGAAGCCAGCATGCGCGTCGCCCAGGTCCTCGATGAAGGCACCACCCGCGTCGCCGAAACCTTCGACACCCGCACGCCGGTCATCGAAGAGCGTCTGGCGACCATGGACCGTGCCCTCAATATCGGCCTCGAAAACGTCAATCGCACCATCGAAGGCAAGGCAGCCGGTCTTGCAACCGCACTGCGCAGCGCCGTCACCGACGCTGCCCGCGACCTCGATGCCGAGGCTCAGCGCTCGGTCGATCGCCTCGCAACCACCACCTCGCAGTTTGCTGAGCAGATCGGCGAACGCAGCGCCGAACTCAACCGCACGGTCGAGGAGCGCTCGGAGGACCTCGCGCGGCGCATCACCGACACACAGAACCGCCTCGCCGGACAGGCCGCGACGATCGCCGAAACCTTCTCGCAGGCCGGCGATGTCATCAGCAACAAGGTGAACCAGGCAGAAGCCCTGGTCAGCGCCCAGGTTGCCAACCTTTCGGGCACTCTCGGCGAAGTGAGCACCACGCTGGAACAGCGCGCCGCCGCAATCCGAGACGCGATCTCCGGCAACACTCAGGAACTCGCTGCTGCCATGAACGCGGCAGAGCAGGCACTCGAGGCTCGCGGCAACTCCATTCGCGACGCGATCTCCGGCAACACGCAGGAATTCGCCACCACCATGAATGCGGTGGAAAAGGCACTGGAAGCCCGCGGCAATTCGATCCGCTCGGTGCTCGACGACCGGACCCGCGAGCTGAACTCCATGCTTTCGACGCGCTCGGCCGAACTGTCGCGCCTCATCGACGAGAAGGCAGCCCCCGTGGTCGCCTCCTATGCCGAGACCGGCCGTGCAGCCGCCGAGCAGATTGCCGCCGCAGCAGAACAGAGCGCAGAGCGCCTGCGCGCCGAAAACGCAGCCCTCGTCGACGCGATCAGCCAGCGCACCGACCGCGCTGTTGCAACCCTCGGCACCGCCGAGCAGAACCTGGTTGCCAGTGCCTCGCAGCTCATCGAGCGCCTCGGCGATAGCAATGTCGGCCTGTCCACGATGATCGATCAGGCGGTGCAGAGCATCGGCTCGCTCGACAGCCGCCTCGGCGCAACGGCAAACCGTTTCAGCGAAACGGCGAACCAGGCAACCGACATGCTGTCGACCTCGAACCGCCTGCTCGACGACAAGCTCGGCCGCCTCACCGCCGTCTCCGGCGAGACGCTACAGCAGGTATCGTCGATCGTCAGCCGCTTCGGCGACCACACCCAGGTGCTGGGCAAGGCCTCCGAGCTTCTGTCGGCCGCCCAGTCGAACCTCGTGGGCACGCTTGAAGAACGCCAGCAGGCTCTCCGCGATCTCTCGATCGGCCTCGTCAAGCGCTCGGAAGAGATCGAAACGACGATGCAGACCCTCGGCAAGATGGTCGAGACCGCCTTCGATCGCGCCGAGCAGCGCTCCGGCCAGATGGCCGGCAACCTGCGCCAGAGCGTCCAGGCCTCCTTCTCCGATATCGGCCAAATCCTCGGCGAGACCGAAAAGCGCGCCCAGTCGACGGCTGCCTCCATGCGTGACAGCGTCCAGGCCTCGTTCTCCGACGTGGGACAGATGCTCGGCGAGACCGAGAAAAGGGCGCAGATCACCGCCGCCAACATGCGCAATGCCCTCCTGTCAGCCGAACAGGAAGCACAGGTTTCCATCGACAAGACGCTGACCGAGGCCGAGAAGCGTTCAGGCGAACTGGCAAACCGCCTGCGCGGCGGACTGGCAGTCTCGCTCAACGATATCGACCACCTGCTCGGCGAAGCCGGCCGCAAGTCGGAAGGGGCAGCCGCTGCCCTGCGTCAGGCCATGCAGGAAGCCGTCAGCGAGGCTGTTGCCCGCTTCACCGGCGCCACCGACGAGATCCGCCGCTCGGCAGTCGATATCCGCAAGGAACTCGACCTGACCCGCAACGAGCTGAAGCGTGGTGCCTTCGACCTGCCCGAGGAAGCCAAGGAAAGCGCCGCCCAGATGCGCCGCGCCGTCTCCGAGCAGATCAAAGCCCTGCAGGACATCTCGCAGCTCGTCGGCCGAACCAGCCAGACGCTGGAAATCTCCGAGCCGGTTGCACGCCGCCTGGCCGAAGCCCAGCCTGAACCGGTACGCCGCCAGCCGGCCGCCGCACCCGCCGCACCGCAGCCACAGCCGCCGGCGCGCCAGACCGAAACCCTCGGGCTTCGCGGCAGCCTCGGCGCAACCGAAGCCTACGGCCAGCAGAGCACGGCCACGACGCGCGCCGAAGGCGGTGGCTGGATCAGCGATCTGCTGCGAGGCGCCTCGCGCGAGGAGCCGCAGGAAACGGCTCCGACCCGCCCGGCCCCGGCCCCTGCACCGCAGCGCCCGGTGGCCGAAGGCCAGCCGGCCCGCCAGGGTGACACCCGCAATCCGCGTCACATGGTCGAATCGCTGAACTCGCTCTCGGTCGATATCGCCCGCGCCATCGACCACGACGCCTCGGTCGACCTATGGCGCCGCTACCAGCGCGGCGAGCGCGACATCTTCACCCGTCGCCTCTACACGCTCAAGGGCCAGCAGACCTTTGACGAGATCAAGCGCAAGTATGACCGCGAGCCGGAATTCCGCGTTGCGGTGGATCGCTACATCGCCGATTTCGAGAAACTGCTTTCGGACGTTGCCCGCACCGACCGCGACAAGTCGATCACCCAGTCCTACCTGACCTCGGACACGGGCAAGGTCTACACAATGCTTGCCCATGCGGCAGGCCGTTTCAGCTGATAGCTAACCAATAATGGAGCCGGTCATCCGGCTCTTCACAGACGGAAAACCCCGGATCAAATTGCTTGATCCGGGGTTTTCTTTTGCTCGACGGAATGGGAATTGTCGTCGGTCAGATCGATTGCAGCGTCCACGCCACGATGTCAGCCGTGACGCGGGCGAAAGCACGGTCGAGTGCCGCCACGTAAGCTGCGTTGTCCGAGCCGGAGGACGGCACTTCGGCGCGGAAGACCCGCTGCGCCTTGACGGTGCCATTGCGATCGTTGAGCAGCTTGGCCGATATCTCGACGACCCCGCGATCTGTTCCCTCGGCTGAAATTTCGAAGGCGCGGACATCTGTGATCAGCTGGAAGTCGATCGCCAGTCCCTGCCCCGGCCGTCCAACGCCACCGAGGCGCCCGGAATTTTCGAAGGCGACCACGAGTTTCGACTGAACGACCCGCGTGAGCCGATCGCTCCACTGCGACTGTGACAGATAGCGGATTTCGGCACCGGATACGCGCACCAGGATCTGCTCGCTGTCGAGAGCCTTGAGCGCCGAAGGATCGGCCACCAGAAGCTGGCGGTTGCGGGCGCTGGAAGATGTCGCCACCTCGCTCACGGAAGCGGTCAGATCGAATGTGTCGTTGTTCGCTTTCGAGCCACAGGCCGCAAGGCCAAGGCCGAGGCCAGGCACGAGCACCGAGGCCAGAAGAAGCCGCCGGAACCGAGCCATGCCCGCCAACCCCTTCACGCCGATCCCGTCCATGCTGTTGTCCTTTTCGGTGCTGCTCGTCATCGGCGTGTCCGTCCGTCGAATTCCTTGACCGTGTCGCCGCCGAAGAGCAGGCGCTGCGGATCCTGGTCGAAATTGGTGATCGCTTCGTTCAGGCCGCGAACGGTGTTGCGGGTATCGTTCACCAGCGTCTGGATATCGCGCAGACCCGTCGCCGAGAAGCGCTGCAGGTTGGCGGCAATCGGTCCAATCTGGGCGTTGAGGTTCTCGGCCGTCATGCGGATGGCCTCGAGCGTCTTGCGGGCTTCCACGCTGAGCGAATTTGCATCACCTGAGCCAAGGAACGCATCAACCTTCCTAAGGATCCCGTCGACCTGCTGGGATGAGGTGTTCAGACGGTTCGCAAGCTGCGTGAAGTCATCGATCGCCCGGTCGATATCGTCCTTGCGGCCGGTAATGCTGTTCGACAGATCCCGGAAGCCGGCAATGGCCTGACGCGCATCGGCAGTCGCGACAGAGACGTCGTCGACCACGCGGCCAATCTTCTGGCTGTCCACTGCATCGATCAGCCTGGAGACCTTCTCAAGCGTCTGATCGGCATTGTTGCCAAAGCGCTGGAAGGTGGTGGCCGTCTCGCGGAAGCTGTCGATCGCAGGCCCGATGCTCTTAGAGGCCTGCGCGAAGCTTGCCGTCGCCTCCTCGGTATTGGTCAGGATCTGATCGATTTTGTCGGAGTTGAGTGCTCTGAACAGATCTTCGGCGGCGGACAATGTCGAGTCGAGGCGGCCGGACAGGCCCGAGACGGAATCGGAAAGGGCGCTGACGCTCTTCAGGAATTCATCGATGCCCTGGGCATTGTCTGCGAGCGATTTCGAAAAGGTTTCCGCGTTGCGCACCGTGTTGGTCAGCGGTCCCCGTGCATCCTCGATGAACCCCTGCAGCTCGGCAACAGCGCCGTCAGCGCGCTGCAAGATGCGGTCTGCCGTCGAAAGCAGATTGGTCACGCTCGATTGGTCGGCGATCAGAATGGCCGGCTCCCCGGTATCGAGTGCCCGCTTCAGGATCGCGTCACCGGAACCTGGACCTCCGCCGGAAAGCTCGACATAAGCCGCACCGGTCAGACCCTGAATTTCCAGAACAGCCTTCGTGCCCGACGTCACGGGTGCATCAGCACGCACCTCCGTGAAAGCAACGGAGAAGTTCGGGTCCTCGTTGTCGATGTAGAGATTGCGGACCGAACCGACGGAGATGCCGTTGAAGCGAACGGGCGAGCCGATGCTCAGACCGTTGGCCGAGCCCGGGATGCGGATCGCAAGCGGCGCCATCTCTCCGCCCCTTCCATATTCCGCCATCCAATAGACAAACCCGAAGGCGGCCCCGATGACCAGCATCGTGAAAAAACCGACGATCGCGTAATTGGCTTTGGTTTCCATGGCTCACTCTACCGGATGTCCGGCGGATTGCTCCGGCCGGGGAATGGAACGGGCACGCTTGCCCCGGAAATAGGATTGCACCCACGCATCATCGAAGGCGAGCATATCGTCCAGCGTCCCCTCGACCAGAACCTTCTTCTGCCCGAGGACCGCAATACGGTCGCAGACGGAGAACAGGCTGTCGAGATCGTGGGTCACCATATAGACGGTCAATCCAAGGGTGTCGCGCAGCTGCGCTATCAATTCATCGAATTCGGCAGCCCCGATCGGATCGAGACCGGAGGTTGGTTCGTCGAGGAAGACGAGATCCGGATCGAGCGCCAGTGCACGCGCCAGTGCCGCACGCTTGATCATGCCGCCCGAGAGTTCGGATGGATATTTGTCCGCAGCATCGGGATGGAGGCCGACCAGCTCGATCTTGAGATAGGCAAGCTCATCCATCAGCCATTGCGGCAGATCCAGATATTCACGCATAGGCAACTGGATGTTTTCCTTCACAGTCAGTGAGGAAAATAGGGCGCCGTGCTGGAAAAGAACCCCCAGGCGTGTGTCGAGCGTCATGCGCTGCAGATCGTCGACCGCATCGTAATCCGCGCCGAGGATCTCGATCTTGCCGGAACGACGCGGCAGGAGGCGCAACACAGTGCGCATCAGAACGGACTTGCCCGCGCCGGATGCTCCGACGAAGCCGAGGATCTCGCCGCGGTAGATGTCGAGGTTCAGCTTGTCGAGAACGATCTTCTCGCCGAAGCCGACCGTCAGATCTTTCACCGACAGGATGACCTCGCGGTCCTGGGAGGGTCTGGTGTTCATCTGGCCCTCCTCAAAAATCGATCGCGGCGTAGAACATGGCAAACAGCCCGTCCACGAGAATAACAACGAAGATCGATTTGACCACGGATGCTGTCACATGGCGTCCGAGAGATTCGGCGCTGCCGCCCACCTTCATGCCTTCGACAGCCGCGATGATGCCGATGATCAGCGCCATGAACGGTGCCTTGATCATGCCGGTCGCAAGCGTCGAATAATCGACCGCCTCGTGAAGGCGGGTGATGAAGACATCGAATGTGATGCCGGAATAGGCCCAGACCACGACCGCTGCGCCGTAGAGCGCCGAGAAGTTGGCGACGATCGTCAGCAGGGGCAGTGCAATCGTCAGCGCAACAAGTCGCGGAAAGACCAGCACCCCGATCGGATTGAGGCCGATGACCTTCAGGGCATCGATTTCCTCACGCATCTTCATCGAACCAATTTCAGCCGTGATGGCGCTGCCGGAACGACCCGCGATCATGATCGCGGTGAGCAGCACGCCGATTTCGCGCAGCTGCAGGATGCCGACGAGATCGACGACGAAAACTTCCGCTCCGAAATAGCGCAACTGGAATGCGCCCTGCTGAGCGATGATCGCGCCGATCAGGAAGGACATGAGGACGATGATCGGCACCGCCCTCACCCCCATGTGGTCAAGCTGGTTGACCACGGAGGCCGGAGACACCCCGGAGCCGCGACCAGCCTTGGTCTGCGCACCGCGGACAGCAGATCCGAGGACGAACATCATGGCGATCAGATCGCCCCAAAGGCTGAGTGTGACTTTCCCGACAGGTTCGAAGATGCGCTCGAAACGGGTGCGGTGATCGACGGGCTTTTCCGGAGCAGTGACGTGCTCAGGAAGGGCTTCGATCAACTCACGCATGCCGGGGGATCCGCCGACGATCTCGATCGAACCGCCGCGCTCGCGCCGTTCGGTGATGAAGCGTCGAACCAGCCATGCGCCGGCCGTGTCCATGTCGCTTACGGCACTGAGATCGATCGTCTCTCGCTGCACGACCGGAGAATCGACCAACGGGCCGGCGGATTTGATCATCGCGCTGAGGCTGTTGTTCTTCCAGCGACCGGCAAGCCGGATCAGCCGGGCGTTTCCGTCCGGCTGCTCATCGATCTCAATACGGGCGTCTTCTTGCTCAACCGAACTCAAGGTGGCGACAACTTCCAAATTCGCGCCGGGGGATCCGGGTTCGCAAATCACGTGACAGATGGCTGCACACTATAACCATCGCCGCCTGCGAAGAAATCCTTTGCAAACCGTTAATTGCGTTTTCCAACCCGATTGCGGGGCGTCATGACCGCTTTGCAACAGAGCTGTGGTTCAGGCCGCGCGTATCCCGTCGTCCTGGGCCGTTTCGGCAATCGGTTTCGGCAGCAGAATGGGGACGAGTTTGTTCGCACGCTTGCTGGCCGCTGGTGCTTCGCTAATCTTGTGACCCCAGGAAATCAGCTCCAGACGGCCATCCGGGTGCTCGGCGATCGCCGTGCAGCTTTCGACCCAGTCGCCCGTGTTGACGTAGTGGATCCCGTCGATGTCTTCCATGACAGCATGATGGATGTGGCCGCAGATGACACCGTCAACCTCGGCGCGACGAGCCTCGTCGGCCACCACCCGCTGGAATTCGCCGATGAAGTTCACCGCATGTTTGACCTGCAACTTGGCCCAGGCGGAGAAAGACCAGTAGGGCATGCCGAGACGACGGCGGACGGCCGCCAGCATGACATTGATCGCAATCGCCGTGTCATAGGCCCAGTCGCCGAGATAGGCGAGCAGGCGGGCGTTGCGAACCACAACGTCGAATTCGTCGCCATGCAGAACCAGATATTTCTTGCCGTCGGCCATCTCGTGCACGATCCGCTGCGCAACTTCGATGCCACCGAAATGGATGCCCGGGAAGTCGCGCATGAACTCATCGTGATTGCCGGGAATGTAAACGATGCGCGTGCCTTTGCGGGCCTTGCGCAGCAGTTTCTGCACAACGTCATTGCAGGACTGCGGCCAGTACCAGCTGCGCTTCAGACGCCAGCCGTCGACGATATCACCGACCAGGATGATGGTGTCGGCCTCGTGCGTGCGCAGAAAATCCAGGAGAAAGTCGGTCTTGGCGGCTTTCGATCCGAGGTGAACGTCCGAAATGAACAGGGTCCTGAAATGGCGTGTTTCGCTGGCGTCTTTCACGGCACGGTCCTCATCGCTGTCTGATGAGCGCTTAATCAGACTCGTGTTTCAGGAAGATGACATCGGGAGATTCGCGGCGGATCGCCGGTTCCGGCACGCATTCCACAGACAGGGGATCGCGGAACTAAAGTCTACCACTCGCAGCCAATTCGTGTATGACGACAAGGAGTAAGTGAAGACAGGAATTGCCGGTGAACCGATGACTTCTCAGGACAAGAACAAGCCGCAAGTTGCAAACCCGACCGCTGATCTCGACGAGCAGGCGCTTTTCTATCACCGCTATCCCCGTCCCGGGAAACTGGAGATCCAGGCCACCAAGCCGCTTGGCAACCAGCGCGACCTGGCGCTTGCCTATTCGCCCGGCGTCGCCGCCCCCTGTCTCGCCATCAAGGACGATCCGGCAGCAGCCGATGACTACACGGCGCGCTCCAACCTCGTCGCCGTCATCTCCAACGGTACGGCCGTTCTCGGCCTCGGCAATATCGGACCGCTCGCCTCCAAGCCTGTCATGGAAGGCAAGGCCGTCCTCTTCAAGAAGTTCGCCGGCATCGACGTTTTCGACATCGAAATCGATGCACCCGGTGTTGATCAGATGGTTTCCACCATCTCCGCGCTGGAGCCGACCTTCGGCGGTATCAACCTCGAAGACATCAAGGCACCGGAATGTTTCCAGGTCGAAGACCAGCTCCGCGCCAAGATGAACATCCCGGTCTTTCACGACGACCAGCACGGAACCGCGATCATCGTTGCGGCCGCTATCCTGAACGGTCTGGAACTGGCCGGCAAGACCATTGCGGACGTCAAGATCGTCGCCTCGGGTGCCGGTGCAGCCGCCCTTGCCTGCCTCAACCTGCTCGTCATCCTCGGTGCCAAGCGCGAGAATATTTGGGTGCACGACATCGAGGGTCTCGTCTATAAGGGCCGCAACGAGCTGATGGATCCCTGGAAGGAAGTCTACGCCCAGGAAACCGAAAAGCGCGCGCTCTCCGAAAGCATCGACGATGCCGACGTCTTCCTCGGCCTCTCGGCAGCCGGCGTCCTGAAGCCGGAACTGCTGGCCCGCATGGCGCCGAAGCCCCTGATCATGGCCCTGGCCAACCCGAAGCCCGAGATCATGCCGGAAGAGGCGCGCGCCGCCCGTCCGGACGCGATGATCTGCACCGGCCGCTCGGATTTCCCGAACCAGGTCAACAACGTCCTGTGCTTCCCCTATATCTTCCGCGGCGCGCTCGACTGTGGCGCAACCACCATCAACGAAGAGATGAAGATGGCGGCGGTGCGTGCGATTGCAGCGCTCGCCCGCGAAGAAGTCTCGGAAGTCGCGGCCAAGGCCTATACCGGGGAAACGCCGACCTTTGGTCCGGATTATCTCATCCCCTCGCCGTTTGATCCGCGTCTCATCCTGCGCATCGCACCGGCTGTCGCCAAGGCCGCGGCAGACAGCGGCGTCGCTCGCCGCCCGATTGCCGATTTTGACACCTATCTCGACCAGTTGAACCGCTTCGTCTTCCGCTCCGGCTTCGTGATGAAGCCGATCTTCGCGGCAGCGAAGACTGCGTCCAAAAAGCGTGTGATCTTCTCCGAAGGTGAAGACGAGCGCGTGCTGCGTGCCGCCCAGGTGCTGCTCGAAGACGGCATCGGCGAACCGATCCTGATCGGCCGCCCGCAGATCATCGAGACCCGCCTGAAGCGCTATGGCCTGCGCATCCGCCCGGGCACCGATTTCCAACTGGTCAACCCGGAAGACGATCCGCGCTACCGCGACTATGTCGACGACTACTTCGCCCTCGTCGGCCGCGCCGGCATCAACCCGGAAGCGGCTCGCACGATCGTGCGCACCAACACCACCGTGATTGGTGCCCTGGCTGTGAAACGCGGTGACGCAGATGCGTTGATCTGCGGCGTAGAAGGCCGTTTCGACCGCCACGTGCGCGACGTTCGCCAGATCATCGGAAAGCGCGCCGGTGTACGCGACTATTCGGGCTTGAGCCTTCTGATCTCGCAGCGCGGTGCAATCTTCTTCACCGACACCTTCGTCACCGACGATCCGAGTGCGGAAGAGATCGCCGAAATGACGATGCTGGCGGCCCAGGAAATCCGTCGCTTCGGCATTGCACCCAAGGCAGCCCTCCTGTCGCATTCGAACTTCGGTTCGCGGCCGTCCGCCAGCGCCTCGAAGATGCGCCGGGCGCTGGAAATCATCCGCGCTGGCGCCCCTGATCTGGAGGTCGACGGCGAAATGCAGGGCGGTTCGGCGCTGTCGGAAGTTCTGCGCAAGCGCGCCATGCCGGACAGCACGCTGACCGGCGAAGCAAACCTGCTCGTCTTCCCGAACCTCGATGCCGCGAATATATCGCTCGGCATCGTCCGCATGATGATGGACGCGCTGCATGTAGGCCCGATCCTCCTCGGCGCCGCCCTGCCCGCCCACGTGCTGTCCACCTCGGTCACGTCGCGCGGCGTCGTCAACATGGCGGCGCTTGCCGTCGTCGAGGCTTCGCAGCCGGCGGTCTGAAAAAGCTTTTGCGAGCGGCGATCAGGTTTGCCGCTCGCTTTCACGAAATTTGCCATCTGGACAAGCCAAAGCTGTAGCCCCGACACTGCGCCCCTTGAAATCTCGGGTATTGTTGATGGGGCTCTCAGGCACGTATTTCGATCTCTTGGAGTTGCTGGAGCGGCAGGAGACGCTTGATCCCGGAGACTTCCTGTCAAGGCTTCAGAGCGCTTACCGGACGGGCCGCATCACCTATCTCGGTGGATTGATCGCTAGCGCACGCCTGCGCGCCCACAACATTCACGACAGCCACCGACGAAATTCCCTTCACCTCGCCCGCTCACTCAACCGCAAAGCGGCTTTTGAACAGATCGCCAGCCTCTTGCCAGGGCTTCAACCTGTCGAGCTCAAGGCATGGCAGCGCAGCGCAAATCGCGACCACCGGATCGTCGGCTACCCCCTGCCGGGACGGCAAAGCTGTCTGCTGGTCGAGTTGAACGCCACTGCGGAGGGCCTGGCGGCCTGGCGCCGCGCCCATGACCGCGACATGCTGAGCCTCGGCACCTTGTTGAACGCGCGCCTCGCCAGAGCATCGACCGATGCACAGCTGGAAGCGGCCCGCGCCCGTCCTCTCACCCGTCGAGAACGCGAAACACTGGCATGGATCGCAGCCGGCAAGAGCTATTGGGAAACAGCCGTCATCCTCGGCATCTCCGAACGAACCATCCGGCATTTCATGGCCAATGCGCGGCAGAAGCTCGACGTCGTCAACAATGCCCAGGCCGTCGCGGAAGCAGTCTGGCGCGGCCTGATCCCGCGGCTCGTCGAGCCAGAATCCCCATGACAAGGAGAAATCCCTTCACGATATCATAGATTGCATTTCCGAAAGCTGGCGCCACCGCCAGTTTTAGAATTTTCCTGGGAAACGCATGCTGCCTGTTCCGTTCTGCAAGAAGGAGCAAAGCATGATCAGGATCATCAACGGCACCCGTCGCAATCAGTTTCCCGCCGATATCGACGCCATGCACAGGTTGAGAAAGCGGGTCTTCCATGACCTGTTGGGTTGGGACGTCCAGGTGCGCGACGCCTGGGAAATCGACGACTATGATCGCGCCAATCCTCTCTATGTCCTCTCCTATGGCGACGAGGGAAAACTGCGCGGGTCATTGCGCCTGCTGCCGACGCTCGGCCCCAACATGCTCGACGACACCTTTCCCGTCCTCCTCGGTGATGGACCGCAGATCCGCAGCGCAGCAGTCTGGGAATCGAGCCGCTTCTGCATCGATCCGGAGATTTCTCAAGACCGGGCAAGCAACCAGGTGACGATCGCGGCGGCCGAATTGATGTGCGGGGTGGGCGAGCTGGGCCTTGCATCCGGTCTCAGCCATATCGTTACCGTCACCGATGTTTTCCTGGAACGCATGTTCAAACGTATGGGGTGCCCGGGCATTCGGATCGGTGAACCTCAGCGGATCGGTGTGGTCCAGGCGGTCGCAGTCTCCTGGGAGGTGTCGCAGGATCTGCTCGATCGAATGAAGGCGGTGGCAGCAATCGACGGCAGCGTGCTCGAAGCGCCGATGACCCTGACGGCAGCGCAGGCCGCCTGACGCGAGACGTGGCGGATGGCCGCTCGCGCCTCCGCCACGTCATCCGTCATTTTCATTTGGCCGGCACTCGGCTATCCTGATGTCACTAGGGTCGTCCTCCGCCCTGCAAACGACAACTGGGATCCGGATGTGCCGAGCAGGATAGTCAGTTCCATTGCTTTGCTGATCGCCCTCGGCAGCGCGCTGCCGAACGAGGCTGAGGCCTCGGCGCTCTGCGAGCGGCTGCGCGACAGGCTGGTTCTGGTCGAACAGGGCGGACAGTCGCCTGAAATTAACAGCTATGCCAGCGCCATAGCCCAGCAGAACCTCGAACTTCGCAAGGCCCGCCAGGATCAGCGGCGGCTGCGATGCCTGACCTCGTCCATCGTCCAGATCCGTCCCGATGGCGGCAATGACTGCAGCGATCTGGCATCGGCAATCTCCCGCATGGAGGCCAATCGCGACATCCTGGCAGCAAGGCTTTCGGATCTGCGCGAAAGCCGCGTAGAAGATGCGCGCGCCGCCCTCGTCACAGCACTTGAGGCGAATGGTTGTGGGCCGGATCAAGCGGCTTATCCGGAAGAAGCAGAGCGTATCCCTTACCTCGACACGCTGGCGGAACCCTATCGTCCGGACCGGGCAGCCGAAGCCGCCTACTCAGCGCCGCCACCGCCGATGAGCATGATGCCCAGCGGCAATGTCCGCACGCTGTGTGTGCGCACCTGCGATGGCGGTTTCTTCCCGATCTCGTCACAGACCTCGGCGATGAACTTCGGCCGCGATGCGGCGCAATGCCAGCAGATGTGTCCGGGCACGGAAACGGAGCTGTTTTTCCACGCGCCGGAGCGCAGCGAGACCGTGGACATGATCTCGGCAGTCAGCGGCCGCCCCTATCGCGATCTGCCCAACGCCTTCCTCTACCGCAACCGGCGCAGCGACGCAGAACCCGCCTGCGCCTGCAACCTGCAGCAATACTACCAGCGCATGACGCCGCGTCCGGCCGTACCGGACTACCAGTCGTCCGTCATCGAAGTTGCACCGGGAAAACGGGAGGCTGCGTCAGCGACGGTGCCTGCCACGGAGCGCGTGCTGGATGAGGCAAGCCTCAACGTACGCCGCGTCGGCCCGGCCTTCCTCCCCTCCGACAAGGGCACGATCGACCTCAGGAACCCGGCGACGTCAGGTCCACAGCCGCTGCAAGAGTGATCGGCCGTTCCCCGATCTGGCCCCAGCTTTCCTCGAAGATCAAATCGTCGAGCGGCAATCGCTTGCGCCATCCCTTCACCTCAAGCTCCGGCGTCGCATAGAGTTCGTCGACATAGCCAAGGCAAAGATAACCGATGATCTGGATCCGCTCCGGGATGCCAAGGAGCGCCTTCACCTCGGCCTCGTGGAAGATGCTGACCCAGCCGAGCCCGACCCCTTCCGCACGTGCTGCGAGCCAGAGATTCTGGATGGCGCAGACAGTCGAGAAGGCGTCCATCCTGACATCATGGGTGCGTCCGAGCACGACGGGTCCCGCACGATCCGGATCGCAGGTGACGCAGATGTTGAGCGGCGCCTTGCGGATGCCTTCCAGTTTCAGGGATCGATAGGCGTCGCGCTGCTCAACCGGAAACATGGCCTCCGCCTCCTCGTTCGCCCGCAGAAACGCCTGCCAGATGGCCTCGCGCTTTCGAGCAGAGCGGATAAGCAGGAAACTCCAGGGCTGCATGAAGCCCACGGAGGGGGCGGCATGCGCCGCTTCGAGCAATCGCCGCACCAGATCATCCGGCAGCGGATCAGAGCGAAACTGGTCGCGGACATCGCGTCGCGTGTGAATGGCTCGGTAGACGGCCTGTTTGTCCTGATCGGCGAAGGGCGCCGTCCGGACGAGGAACTCGTTCGGTCTGTCGTGCATCGTAATCCCCACAATGCGCAACCACCCGCCGTCCACGCGGGAAAGGTCTATCTCGCCAGGCCGGTCTTCTGACTGGGCATCATCCAGGATGCGCGCCTTCCCGGATTGCTCCAGTGGCCGGGTTTCCCCTCGCGCATCATGTCCGCCTCACAGCGTTGGGCACGTGCCGGATTTTCGCCGGCTTCCCGATTCTCTCACCTAACGGCAAGCACCTGACGTGGGATCAATACCGCAAGAACCAGCCGCAGGACAGAGTGGAATGCGACAGGCTCAAGCCTCGACCGGGAAGTAGCGGACAAAGGCGAAAGCTGATCCGTCCGGCGCCCAGTTCGGGACATTGATCGAACCCTGACCGCCGAAAAACTCGATGAGTGTTTCGACATTGCCGCCATCGACGTCCATCAGTCGAAGCCGAACCTGCTTGTCGCGCGGATGACCTTCGACATCGGCATCGTAGGAGAGGAAGAGTATCTTCTTCCCATCCGGCGAAGGATGCGGGAACCAGTCGCCATAACCGTCTGAGGTCAGCTGCTGCAGGTCGCTGCCATCGATGCGCATGCGCCAGATCTGCATGGTGCCGGTACGGCTGGAGTTGAAATAGATCCACTGACCATCAGGCGAGTAATCAGGACCATCATTGTGCCCTTCGCCGTTGGTCAGCCGCCGCTCGACCCCGCCCTTGGTCGAGATGGTATAGATATCGAAGGCGCCGTTGCGCTCGCCGCAATAGGCAAGCTCCTTACCGTCCGGCGACCAGCCGTGCCAGTAGGACGGCATTTTGTCGGTGACTTGGCGCGGCTCGTCATCACCATCACCCAGCAGATAGATGCAGGACTTGCCGAAAAGCGTATGATCGGAAAACGCGATCGAGGCGCCATCGGGCGAGATCCCATGATCGTTGTTGAGCCGCACGGCAAAACCCGTGTCGATCAGCTCCGGTTCGGGATCGTCTTCGTCGAGCGGCAACGCATAAAGAAGACCATCGCCGTTGATGACGAGAAACTCGCCATCGCGCGACCAGTTGGGCGCCTCGACGAGGTCATCCGTCTGCCAGACGACCTCGCATTCACGGGTCGTCATATCGTAGATCTCGACCGAACTGCGCATCATGGTCTCCTTGGAAAAATCAGTCTGCGGTCGAGCGATTTTCCATCGCCTGGCGCAGTTTGGCGAAGATCGCCCGGCCCGTCTGCTCAACATGAGCACTGCGCCATTCGGTGTAGAAACCCCAGATCAGGCTGACGTTCAGCGTGAGGAACCCGATGCCGAGCATCTTGTAGCTCCCGTCCCACAGGCCGTAGCAGCCAATCGCGATCGAGGGCAGGAAATAGGCGGCGCCCGAGAGCGTCCGGTACAGCCCGCTATCCTGATTGTCATGCGCTCCGACAGCAAAGATATAGCTGCGCTCCTCCGCCGTGAAATCAGGCAAAGCAGCCAAGGCATCGATATCCTCTATCGACACGCTCAGCGATCCCGGAACCGGTTCGTGATCGGATAGCGGCGATCACGTCCGAAGTTCTTCTTGGTGATCTTCACGCCCGGTGCCGACTGGCGACGCTTGTATTCGGCGAGATAGAGCAGATGCTCGACCCGGTGAACGGTCGCAATGTCATGGCCGCGCGCGACGATCTCGTCGACACCCATCTCTTTTTCGACGAGGCATTCGAGAATGTCGTCAAGCACCGGATAGGGCGGCAGGGAGTCCTGGTCGGTCTGGTTCGGGCGAAGTTCCGCAGACGGCGCCTTCGACAGGATATTCTCAGGGATCACCTCGCCGGACGGACCAAGCGCACCGGGCGGCACGTTTTCGTTGCGCCAGGCCGAGAGCGCATAGACCTGCATCTTGTAGAGGTCCTTGATCGGATTGAAGCCGCCATTCATGTCGCCGTAGAGCGTGGCATAACCCACCGACATCTCGGACTTGTTGCCGGTCGTCACCACCATCGAGCCGAACTTGTTGGAGATCGCCATCAGGATCGTGCCGCGCGTCCGGCTCTGCAGGTTCTCTTCGGTAATGCCGCTCTCGGTCCCCTCGAACATGTCGGAAAGCGACGAGAGGAAACCTTCGACCGGTTCCTGGATCGGCACGATGTCATAGTGGCAGCCCAGCGCCTTGGCGCAGGCCTCGGCATCGGAGAAGCTCTCCTGCGACGTGTAGCGGTAAGGCAGCATGATCGTGCGCACCCGCTCCTCGCCGAGCGCATCCACGGCGATCGCCGCACAGATGGCGGAATCGATGCCACCCGAAAGCCCGAGCACGACGCTCTTGAAGCCGTTCTTATTCACATAGTCACGGAAGCCGAGAACGCAGGCACGGTAATCCGCCTCTTCCTTTTCCGGAATGCGCGACATCGGCCCCTGATCGCAACGCCAGCCATCCGCGGTCCGCTTCCAGGTGGTGACCGACAGCGTCTCCTCGAACTGGCTCATCTGGAAGGCCAGCGACTTGTCACCGTTGAAGGCGAAGCTCGCACCGTCGAAGACCAGTTCGTCCTGACCACCGAGTTGGTTGGCGAAGATCAGCGGCAGGCCGGTTTCGATCACCTGGCGGAGCGCCACCTGATGGCGGATATCGACCTTGCCGCGATAATAGGGCGAGCCGTTTGGCACGAGCAGGATTTCGGCGCCCGTCTCGGCCAGCGTCTCGCAGACGCCGAGATCGTTCCAGATCTCTTCGCAGATCGGCACGCCGATCCGCACACCGCGGAAATTGACCGGTCCCGGCATCTCGCCTTCGGTAAACACCCGCTTCTCGTCGAATTCGCCATAGTTCGGAAGATCGATCTTGTCGCGGAAGGCGAGGATCTTGCCGCCATCGAGGATAGCGACGGAGTTGTGCCGTCCCTTCTCACCCTGACGCGGAAAGCCGACAATGACGCCCGGTCCGCCATCGGCGGTATCAGCCGCGAGCGCTTCTACAGCCTGCAGGCAGGCTTTCAGGAAGGACGGTTTCAGGACGAGATCTTCGGGCGGATAGCCGGAAATGAAGAGCTCCGTCAGCAAGACGAGGTCAGCCCCCTGCCCGGCAGCGTCCGCACGAGCCGCACGCGCCTTGGCAAGATTGCCGACGACATCGCCGACAACAGGATTGAACTGTGCCACCGCAATGCGCAGGACGTCGGAGATCTTCTTTGTTTCGCTCATGACACCGATTTAGCGGCTCGTCGCACGGATCGCAATGTCGCTTCTTTCGAAGGCGGACTGCAGGCGAGCCCGACACTAACCAAACCGCGGAAAACACCGGGAACTTAAGCTCATATGTCGTGGTTCATGTAGCATTCATGACGCTTATGTGACACCTATGCGAACCTTTGATGACACCCTCCCATGATCTGGAGTTAGACGTGGTCCAAACGAGCCCGAAATCGCGAGTCGCAACAATTGTCAGCGCCTTTGGCGCGGTGCGCGAACGCGAATACGGCAGCTCCGCAATCGTCCAGCTCGCAATCCAGCTGATCAACACCGCACTGATCGCCGTCGCCATTGTCTTGCTGAGCGAGATCCTGGCGCGCGGCACCATGGTCGATGTGGTTGACTACATGACGGCGTCGAGCCGTCCGGGTCTGGTGGCGGTCAGCATCGTATTCCTGATACTCGCCTTTGCAGATGCAATCATTGGCAAGGCTTATCAGTCGACACTTCTCGTCGCCCCGCTGGCACTTCTGCCGGCCTTTTTCTCCGGCCAGAAACAGCTATTCCTGTCGGATCCGCTCTTTCCCAGCGACCTTCTCTTTGGTCGCCAGATCCTGCAGCTCCTGCCAGCTATGGTCGCCGCAGAACCGATGAAGGCAGTCGCACTCGCAATTGGCGGCCTTGTTGCCGTTGCGGCCTTTGTCGCGCTGATCTGGAGGAGCCGGAAGGTCTTCCCACGCCTCAACCTGACAGGCCGCGGAGTTCGGGCTGCTCTTGCCATTCCGCTGCTCGCCGGCTTCGCGTCGCTGATGGATCCAATGACCTTCTCGGCATTGCGTGATCGGCTGAACATCGTGCCGATGATGTGGGACCAGAAAGAAAACTATCGCCACAACGGCTTCCTGCTTGCATTCGCCTTCAACGTACCGATGGCCAACGTCGCAGCACCCGACGGCTACAGCAAGGTCGCAATCACCGACATGCAGACCGATCTGCTGCCGGCCTCCTTCTTCTCCGGCCGTCAGGCCGATGTCATCGTCGTGATGAGCGAATCCCTCTGGGATCCGACCCGCATGAGCAGCATCCGCTATTCGGCGGATCCGATGCCGACCATCCGGGCGAGCCAATCCGGCCACGTCTTCTCGCCGGAATTCGGCGGCATGACCGCCAACGTCGAATTCGAGGCCTTGACCGGTTTCTCGAACGCCTTCCTGCCCTATGGCAGCATCCCCTATCAGCAGTATATCCGCCGCCCGGTCCCCTCGCTTGCGACCTTCTTTGAATCCAAGGGCTATGTGACGAAGGCCTTCCACCCCTTCCAGGGCTGGTTCTGGAACCGCAACAACGTCTACCAGTCGCTCGGCTTCCGCCAGTTCCATTCGGAAGAAACGATGCCGGCCATGGACAAGCGGGGCATCTTTGCGTCCGACGACGCGCTGACAAGCTACATCATCAAGGAGGCCGACAACACGGACGAGCCCTTCTTCTTCTTTGCCGTCACGCTGCAGGGCCACGGCCCTTACGAGCGCAACCGCTATGCAAAGAATACGATCGGCGTGGACGCACCCACCCTGTCCGAGCACAACGTGAGCGCACTGGAGACCTACACGCAGGGTGTGAAGGAAGCCGACCAGAGCCTCAAGGATCTGATGGACTGGGCCAAGAAGCGGCGCCGCGAAACGATCATTGTGCTGTTCGGCGACCATCTGCCGCCGCTGAACGAGGTCTATACAGAAAGCGGCTACATGGCGAATGTGGTGGCGACCCGCAAGGCGTCGGTCGAGACGATGAAGCGCGAGCATGAGACGCCGCTGGTCGTCTGGTCGTCGAAGCGTGGCGTCCAGAAGGATATCGGCTCCGTGAGCCCGTCGCAGCTGCCCTATTACATCGTGCGTATGGCAGGTTACCGCCATCCCTATTACACCGGCATGCTCGGTCGTGTGGCCGAACGTTACGCCGTCATCGACCGCCATCAGCTGATTGGCCGTAACAACAAGGCCCAGGCCGATTGGGCCCTTTCGGGCCGGATCGATCCGCTAATCCGCGACTATCGCCTGCTTCAGCATGACGTGATGTTCGGCGAAGGCTACGGTATGGATCGTTTCTTCCCGGAACAGTCGGGTAGACTTCAGCCCAGCAGCTAAGCGGGCCGTTACTTGCGATCACAATTATCCATAAAGAGAGTTTGACGGGGAACTGCTATTGCAGAGCCCCCCGATTTCGGCCATAGACTTTTTTTGTTCGACAAATCAGAGTTCTTGACAGTATTGCGAATGCTGTCGTGTCCGGATTGCGTGTTTAGCCGGACCCTTTGTTGGCACTCATAGTTTAGAGACGAGCCATTGCCATGCCGTTTTTGACGCGCGCCGAAATATTTGCACATCAGCTTTACCCGGCCATCGAAAAACAGATTGCCCAGCACCTGATTGCGATCCACATGCGCACACCGCGCATGTCGCGTCTCAAGGCATCGCATCGCAAGTGGCTGATGACGCAGTCGGTCTTTGCGCTGGCACTGCGGCGCACGCCTGATGATCCGCTGTCGGGTCTGACAGCCACCCGCTTCGTCGAAACGGTCATGCGCCTTGGCGCAGCCAGCCGCAACACGGCAACTGGCTACCTCGCCGAGCTGGTCGCCTACAAGTTCTTGCGGGATGTTCCCGAAGTGCCCGACAAGCGCGTGCGCGTCCTCGAACCGACGGAACTCAGCCTGAATGGCCTGAGAAGCTGGTTCAACGGGCACCTCGCCTGCCTAGACCGCCTCGATGGCGGAAACCGGGAAATGACATCGCATGCGGAAGAGCGGATTTTCCTGATCGCCCAGCCGATCGGCGCTGAGCTTATGGTGGGCGATCCGATTTGGCGCGATCCGCCGGATACGATCGGCCATTTCCTGTGGTCTGATCTCGGCGGCATCATACTGCACGATCTGATCTCTCGCCTGGACGACGTGAACCGCACGGCCGAGGCCCATTCCTGTGGCCCGGTCAGCCTCACGGATCTCAGCGAGACCTATCAGGTTTCGACCACCAACCTGAAACGCATGTTCAAAAAGGCCGAGACCGAGAACCTGCTGCATTGGGAACAGCCGCGACGCCGGGGTGATCTGATGCTCAGCAGCCGCTTCGTCGAGGATTATTTCGGCTGGCAGTCTGCTAAATTCGCCGCCGTCGATCTCTCCTACCACAAGGCCCTGGCGGAACTCGGGATCGAGACAGCAGACGCCGACTCCGCCGCAGCCTGACGACGCTCAGTCGCGGCTCGCAGCATATTGCGGCAGTCCGTCATTGATCTCGTAGAAGTCGCCCTTGTCGGCGCAGAAGATGTGGTAGCCGCCTTCGAACTCCGTCGGGTTCGGGAAAAGGCCGGCCAGGAGCGAAATCCTGCCCTCTCCATCACCCTTCCAGTAGAGTGCCGAGCCACACTGGCGGCAGAAGGCCCGCTCCGCGTCGGCGCTTGCACGAAAGGTCCCTATGCTATCGCGCCCCGTGATCTCGACGTCTGTGATCAGGGCATCGGTCGTCGCGTAGTAGAGCCCGGTCTGTCTCCGGCACTGCGAGCAGTGACAATAGCTCACCGGACCAAGTTTTCCGCGAACCGCAATGGTCACTGCGCCGCACAGGCAGCGCCCCGTCTTGTCTTGCATGATATCCACCTCCGAAACGAGAACCGGGCGAGCTTCGTGGAAGCCCGCCCGGTCGTCAAACTCGGAAAGCTGAACCTATGCTTCAGCCGTTCGCAACCATCATGCGCTTTTCATCGCGGCCACTCTTCATCCGCTCGGCGAGCAGGAAGGCCAGCTCCAGCGCCTGGTCGGCATTGAGGCGCGGGTCGCAATGGGTGTGGTAACGGTCGGCAAGATCATTGCCGGTGACCGCACGCGCGCCGCCGGTGCATTCTGTCACGTCCTTGCCGGTCATCTCGATATGGATGCCGCCCGGATGCGAGCCTTCCGCACGGTGGATCTGGAAGAAGCTTTCGACTTCCGACAGGATCCGCTCGAACGGGCGGGTCTTGTAGTTGTTGAGCGTGATCGTGTTGCCATGCATCGGATCGCAGGACCACACGACCTTGCGGCCTTCGCGCTCGACAGCACGGATAAGACGCGGCAGGTGCTCGGCAACCTTGTCGTGACCGAAACGGCAGATCAGCGTCAGGCGACCGGCCTCGTTCTGCGGGTTCAGGATGTCGATCAGGTTCAAGAGATCGTCGGCCTGCAGCGATGGGCCGCATTTCAAACCGATCGGGTTCTTGATGCCGCGGCAGTATTCCAGATGCGCATGGTCGGCCTGGCGGGTACGGTCGCCGATCCAGATCATGTGGCCGGATGTGGCATACCAGTCGCCCGAGGTGGAATCGACGCGCGTCAGTGCTTCCTCGTAGCCGAGAAGCAGCGCTTCGTGGCTGGTGAAGAAATCGGTTTCGCGCAGGCTCGGATTGTTTTCCGAGGTGATGCCGACGGCCTTCATGAAGTCCATCGTTTCAGAGATGCGATCGGCGAGCTTGCGGTAACGCTCGGCCTGCGGGCTGTCCTTGATGAAGCCGAGCATCCACTGATGGACGTTTTCGAGGTTGGCATAGCCACCCATGGCGAAAGCGCGCAGCAGGTTGAGCGTCGCGGCCGACTGACGATAGGCCATCAGCTGGCGTTCCGGGCTCGGAATGCGTGCGTCCTCGGTGAACTCGATGCCGTTGATGATGTCGCCGCGGTAGCTCGGAAGCTCGACGTCGCCAATCTTTTCCATGTCGGACGAGCGCGGCTTGGCAAACTGGCCGGCGATACGACCGACCTTGACCACCGGCAGCTGCGCACCGAAGGTCAGGACAACGGCCATCTGCAGGAAGGCGCGGAAGAAGTCGCGGATATTGTCGGCGCCATGCTCGGCGAAGCTCTCGGCGCAGTCGCCGCCCTGCAGCAGGAATGCCTCGCCTTCGGCGACCTGGGCAAGCGACTTCTTCAGGCGACGGGCTTCACCCGCAAAGACCAGCGGCGGATAGGTCGAGAGCTGCTGCTCGGCAGCCTTCAATGCATCGAGGTCCGGATAAGCCGGAACCTGCTTGATGGGCTTCTGTCTCCAGCTGCTCGGGGTCCAATTCTGCGCCATGGTCTTCACCTGTCTGAAACTAACTGCGGCAACCTCCCGGCCGCATCGGATGGGGGCTTATAAACGGTTAATCTCCGCTTGCAAAGCCGTAGTTTAGGGACTTTCGAAGGGTGGGACACCGGGGGCGGACATCGTCCACATGAGGAAAAGTCGCCTCATCCGGACGAACCTAGCCCTGCGCTTGATATGACATGAACGTAAACGTAAGATCTGAGTTGACATCCGGAACGGGAGGTTCGGCATGACGCAACACTTGATGGAAAAATCCGAGATCCAGTTCGAAACCACGGATCATTTCCCCCTGCACGGCACATTGATGCGCGGCAGCGGCAATGGTCCCATGGCTCTCATCTCATCAGCCGCCGCCGTACCCCGCGGGTTTTACGCCCGCTTCGCAGAACACCTCGTAAGCCATCACGGTTTCAGAGCCGCACTGACCTACGACTATCGCGGGGTCGCCGGCTCACAGGCTCCGCGCCACTGGAAACGTCCTTTGCTGATGCGCGACTGGGCTCATTTCGACATGCCCGCCGCCCTGCATCGGCTTGAACTGGAAGCACCTGATCACCCGCTCGTCGGCATCGGCCAGTCCTTCGGCGGACAGGTTCTTGCCCTTGGCGGGCGCTCGAAGCGCTTCTCCCGCTATCTGATGGTGGCGACAATGACGGGCTACTGGGGCAACACCAAGCCGCGCTTTCGTGTCTTCAGCCAGATGAACCTCGTCGGCGTTCCCCTGGCAACGCTGCTCGGCAGGGTCCCAGGCCAGATCGGCCTTGGCCAGACCCTGCCAGGCACCATCTTCCGGGAATGGGCGCGCTGGGGCAGACATCCCGAATACTTCTTCGCCGACCCGACGATGGATGCCGCCCGCCGCTTTGCGGAAGTCGAGACCCCGATCCTCGCGATCGGCCTGACGGACGACCCATGGGGCACACCGAAAGCGCAGCAGGCGCTGCTCAAATACTACAACCGTGCTCCGACGGAGATCCGCTGGATTTCGCCGGAGGAAGCTGGCGGCCGCGTCGGACACCTTGGTTTCTTCCGTTCAGCCTTCAAAGACACATTGTGGCAGCCGGCAATCGACTGGTTGAAACGTTGAGCAACTGCTGCACCGCACCATCGTTACCCACATGATTCACAGGGGCAATCCCGTCGCCGCATCAGCATTTCCTTGCAAAGCAAATCATTGATGCCAGCATGTAATGTCTGAAGGGACTGTGAGTTAAGCAGTCGTTCATGGATCCGGTCGGAGGCAAGCCTCACGCAAGCCTCGACCTCTACCTCGGCCACCCGGGGGCGTAGCGTGGTGTTCGGGAAGTTTCGGCTTCCTGCGTTGATCATGAGGATCGTGTGATGGCGTATGATTGGACTGGCATACAAACCCGAAAGAGCCGCAGACTGCGGATCATCCTGCTCTCTCTCCTGAGCCTCGCCGCCCTGTCGGCACCCGTTCTGGGCCTGGATCTAATCTCGAAACTTTGAGTGGCGAAGGCGGGCCTTTTCGAGGCCCGCAATGCCTGCCGAGCGTGAGAGCGGCGACGGATCAGACCCGTTCGCCGTTCCTGATCCGGTAGCTCGGCGTATACATGGTCACAAGTTCTTCCGCTGCCGTCGGATGAACCGCCATGGTCCGGTCGAAGTCATCCTTGGTGCAGCCGGCCTTCAGCGTGATGCCGAGAAGCTGCGCCATCTCGCCGGCGTCGTGTCCAAGAATGTGCGCGCCGACAACCTTGCGATCGGCCGCATTGACGATCAGCTTCATGATCATCTTCTCGGCGCGCCCCGACAGCGTCGCCTTCATCGGGCGGAACTGCGCTCGATAGACCTCGATCTCCTCGAACTTCTTCGCCGCGGCTTCTTCGGAGAGGCCAACCGTTCCGATTTCCGGCTGCGAGAAGACGGCGGTGGCAATCAGTTCGTGGTCAGGCGACGTCGGATTGTTCTTGTACTCCGTCTCGATGAAACACATCGCTTCGTGAATGGCGACGGGGGTCAACTGGACACGATCCGTGACGTCGCCGAGCGCAAAGACGCTCGGCACATTGGTGCGGGAATATCTGTCGACCACGATCGCACCGCGCTCGTTGGTCTCCACACCCGCAGCTTCGAGCCCAAGGCCCGTCGTGTTCGGATCGCGGCCGAGCGCCAGCATCACCTGCTCCACGACAAGCCGACCATTGTTGATCGTCTCGACTTCCAGATTGCCGGCGGCTGACTTCGACACCTTCTGGATGTGGTCATGGCAGATGATGCGAATACCCTTGGCTTCCATCGCCTCGTGCAAGCCGCGCCGCATGTCCAGGTCAAAGCGGCTGAGGATTTCCGCCCCGCGATAGATCAGCGTCGTCTCGACACCAAGCCCGTGGAAGATGTTGGCAAACTCCACCGCGATATAACCGCCGCCGGCGATCAGGATCGATCGCGGCAGCGCCTCCAGATGGAAGGCCTCGTTGGAGGAAATGCAGAATTCGTGGCCAGGAAGTGCGGCATGGGGATTGGCGGCACCACCAACGGCCACGACGATGCGCTCGGCGGTCACCTCCTTGCCGGACTTCACCAGGCGAACGCTATGCGGCCCGGTCAATTCGGCGCGCGTCTCCAGGATTTCGACGCCGGCGTTATCCAGCCCCTTGCGATAGAGGCCTTCGAGGCGCGCTATCTCCTTGTCCTTGGCCGCAATCAGCGACGGCCAGTCGAACCGGCTTTCTCCGACGGTCCAGCCGTAGCCAGCGGCATCTTCAAAATGTTCGTGGAACTGCGACGCATAAACGAACAGCTTCTTCGGCACGCAGCCCCGGATCACGCAGGTCCCGCCAAAGCGATACTCTTCTGCGATTGCAACCTTTTTGCCGAGGGATGCCGCGACCCGCGCACTGCGCACCCCGCCGGAGCCGCCACCGATGACGAAGAGGTCATAGTCGAATTGGCTCATGGGGGATCTCCTGCCCGGTCGGGCTCTTGCTGCAACTGCGCCTGATATAGGAGGCGAGAGCACAAAAAGAAAAGCCCGGGTTTTCGCCCGGGCTTAAAAATCAACGCTGGTCGACTTACGGCTGCGCCGCTTCAGCGGCAGGCTGTTCTGCCTGGACCTCGGCAAGCAGCGAATCATTCGCCTGCTGTTCCAGATCGCGTGCAATACCGGCAGTCCAGATATCCGCTGCCTTCAGCAGTTCGCGGGTGGCGATCGGACCATCCTTGAGAAGCTTCTTGCCCGTTTCGCTGCCGTAGAAGGCGGAGATCTCGTTCAGTTCCGCAGCGGTGAAGGCATTCGCGTAAACGACAGCTGCTTCACGCTCCAGATCGGCACGGCGCGCGGCGAGCTTGAGGGCTTCCTCTTCGACCTTCGCCGAGATGACGTCCTGCAGATTCGGATAGGCCTGGATGAGCTGGGCGGTCAGCCGGTCGACGATGTTCGGCAGGATGGCATCGAAGCGATCGGTCACGCCGAGTGCGCTGATCGCCTCGCGTGCAGCCTGCAGATGCTCTGCCGGCACATCCTGGGCCTTGGCGGAGACCGCACCCAGCATGACGCTACCGGCAATCACGGCGATCGAGGCGAAGCGGCCCATACGCGTAAAGCTGATCATGAAATTCTATGCTCCTGTTAGTTCTTCGGCTCCAGCACTCGCGCACCTGCCGGTCCGGCGATGATTGCAAGCGATGCCAGGTTTATGAAAAGGCCGTGTTCCACCACGCCGGGGATTTGATTGAGCCGGCTTGCCAGTGCGTCTGCATCAGGAATGCGGCCAAAAGATGCGTCCAGAATGAGGTGACCGCCATCCGTCATGTACAGGCTTTCATCCGACCGGGTCCTGAGCTTCATCGGTCCGGACAGGCCCAGTTCGGATGCCAGACGTTCGATGGCCAAGACGGTCGATGCCTGGCCGAACGGGTTGATCTCGATCGGCAGCGGGAATGCCCCAAGCGTCTCGACAAGCTTTGTTTCGTCGGCAATCACGATCATCCGTGTCGAGGCCGCAGCGACGATCTTTTCACGCAGCAGCGCACCGCCACCACCCTTGATCAGACGGAACTGCGGATCGATTTCATCAGCGCCATCGATGGTCAGATCGAGCTCGGGCAATTCGTCGAGCGACTTCAGCGGAACGCCGAGTTCGAGGCAGAGACGCGCCGTACGCTCGGACGTCGGCACACCCTGAACCTTCAACCCACCGGCAACCTTCTCGGCCAGCAGCCGGACGAATTCTTCGGCCGTAGAACCGGTTCCGATCCCAAGACGCATGCCGTCTTCAACATGCTCCAGCGCCGCGGCTGCGGCCTTGATCTTCATTTCGCGGGCGTCCATGCGCCGAAAGCTCCCGTCCGTTTCGTTGGAAGCTGTTTACACGCCTCCTCGATCGAGTGAAAGCCCTGCATCGCCATGCGACATTGCCTTTTCAGAGGATTTCCCATAACCCGCGAACACATTGGAATTGTCTCGGGAGAGCCGGCTTGACCACCACGACCATCGTTTTCGACCTCGACGGCACCCTGATCGACACCGCACCCGATCTCGTCGAAAGCCTGAACCACACGATCGCGGCCCGCGATCTCGCACCCGTGAGCTACGAGGACCTGACGCATCTGGTCGGCCAGGGCGCGCGCGTGATGATCCAGCGCGCTTTTTCCCTGCGCGGCGCACCGATTGCAGAAGACGAGATCCCTGCCCTGCTCGACCGCTTCATCACCCACTATGAAGTCGGCATGCCGGGCAAGAGCCGCCCCTATCCCGGGCTGATCGAGGCACTCGAGCGAATGAAGGCTGCTGGCTATATTCTCGCTGTCTGCACCAACAAGATGGAGCGACTGGCGCTCCCGCTCCTCGAGCGTCTGGAACTAACAGCCTATTTCGCCACGATCACCGGCGGCGACACCTTCGCCTTTCGCAAACCGGATCCGGCGCATATTCTTGCGACGGTCGAACGTGCCGGCGGTCAGCCAGGCAAGGTCCTGATGATCGGTGACAGCATCAACGACATCATGGCCGCCCGCAATGGCAACATCCCCTCGATCGCGGTGCCCTTCGGCTATTCGGACGTACCGGTGAAAGAGCTCGGCGCCTCGCGCATCATCAGCCATTTCGACGAACTGACGGTCGAACTCGTCGAACAGTTGGTTGGCTGACACAGCCAAAAAGCAAAATGGCGGACCGAGGGTCCGCCATCCGTCATGCCTCAAATCCGATCGCAAACTCAGACGCGCGGCGCACGCGCGTCGGTCGTCGCCTTGAACGCCTTGGCCGTAAAGTCGTCGCGGCTATAGACGTCATCGAAGTATTCGATCACACCATCCTTGTTCGGCCAGGCCGTGAAGTAGGAGACGTAGACCGGGATCTTTTCCGGCACCTGCACGGCGCGGTTCTGTCCCGATGCGATCTGCTTGCCAATCTCCTCGACGGTCGTGCCCATGACGGCTGCCGCCATGACCCGCGGCTCGGAGAGACGCACACAACCATGGCTCAGCGCGCGCATGTCCCTGTTAAAGTAGCTCTTCGACGGGGTATCATGCATGTAGATGGCGTGTTCGTTCGGGAACAGGATCTTGAGTTCGCCGAGCGCATTGTCACCACCAGGCGGCTGGCGCACATCGACCGCATGGGTGGTGTTCCAGTCGACCTGGCTTGAGGCCACCTTACGGCCACCATAGGAAACCTCATAGCCGAGACGATCAAGATAGGACGGATCGGCCCGGAGCTTCGGCAGCATCTCGTTGACGATGATCGACTTCGGCACGCCCCAATAGGGGTTGAACTCGACGGTCTGGATCTGATCCTGGAAGAAATAGGTCTGGTTCGCCTTCGAACCGACAACCACCCGCATCGACAGCTGCTCCTTGCCCTCGTTGACATAGGTTGCCTCGAAGGCCGGTGCGTTGATGAAGACGTGACGCGAACCGAGATCGGCCGGCAGCCAACGGATCGCCTCCATGGCGACCTGCAGCTTGGCGATCTTCTCGGCATTGGTGTGACCGGTCATTGCCCGGATCGTCGCAGGACCAACGACGCCGTCCGGCTTCAAGCCCTTCTCTTCCTGGAATTGCTCGACCAGAGCAACGAGTTCGGGGGTGTATTCCGGCGTGCCGGTATAGGCTGTCAGCGTCGCAGCATGCTGCGTGAGAACCGCGTCCGAAGCGACCTGCTTCAGGGCGCCAATGACCTGCGCCGTTTCGGGCTTGCTCTGGCCGGGCTTGAGAAGCGTGCCGGGCGCAATGGTGATGGTTTGCGTATCGGCCTTAGCATCCTCAGCCTTCAGTCGCGCGAGTTCATCGCGCAGTGCCACGAATTGCGGGCTCTTCGGATCGCGGTTGCGCAGATAGGCCGCGACGTCAGGGCTCATGCGCAGCATGTCGAGCACGGGCGCAACGTTCACGCCCTTGCGCTTGAAATCGTAGTAGCCGGATATCTTATTCGGATCGATCCGGCCGCGCGTGGTGTCCTGGACGTAGGTGAGAACCTTGGCGGACAGAGCAACCTCGAAGGCCATCAGTTCGCGCTGGCGTTTTTCGGGATCCGTCGGGTCGGCGGTCTCGGCCGGCATCGCCACAAGGTAATCGTCCGGCGACAGACCGACCGTGTCGGCGCTTGCGAGCGCCGACATCATGGCGCGACCGCGCTCGGAAATACCGTCTTCACTGGTCCAGATCAGCGGCTTGTTGGGGTTGCCGTAGTAGGCCTCAACGGTCTTGGCGACTTCATCCGTAGCGCGGACGGAGACATCGGACAGAAAACGGCGGGCGCCAAGCACTTCTGCGGAGGCGGCTTCGGTCGATCCTGCTGCCGCTTCCGTCACCGGCAGCTTGATTTTGATCGCGCGCTGCGCCTCGGGCTTGTAGGTATAGTAACGCGGGCCGGCGATTTTCGGCAGCGGCTCGGGATCGCCCATTTCGAGGCCGCCCTGGGCCTGGCTCTCCAGCGAGGCGGGAGCTGCCTGCTCCTTTGCCTGGCGTCCGGGCCCACCCCGGAGAAGATCGAGAAGCGTGGTGGCGGCAGCATCGCCCGGAAGAGTTCCGACCGCAGTCGTCGCAGCAAGAAGTGCGGTGACTGCGAATTTCCTGTTTCTCGTCATTCTCTGTTCCATCTCCCGGTCCGAGTCGCAAAAGGACTCGCGGCGCGTTTGGCCATGCGCGGATCACTAGCGGATCGGCATTTCATTGAAAAGTTGGACAATGTCATGCGGGTTCACCCGTCGGCCTCAACTTTGCGTGACCCGACCGGCGATTTCCGCCATCGCCTCAGCGCAAACTAAATGGAAATATTCGTTAAATTTTGATTGACGTTAACAAATCCTGCACAGAGACGACGGACGAACCCTTTAAAGCCGCGGACAAATAGTCGTGAGACGTGCCGGAAAGGACACAGCCGCCCGACATCAGGCATGCGTGAGCGGCACCACAGATTACTTGACATAAATCGTCTACTTATGTTCATCGGCTTGCATCACATGCGTCGCTCCCTAAATGCAAAGCACCGCTCCGTTACCAGCCAGACCCACCATCTCACAGGCAGGAAAACCCATGGCCCATCGCACAGAAACCGACACTTTCGGCCCGATCGAGGTCGCCTCCGACCGCTATTGGGGCGCACAGGCTGAGCGGTCGCTCGGGAACTTCAAGATCGGCTGGGAGAAGCAGCCGCTGCCGATCGTGCGAGCGCTGGGGATCGTCAAGCAGGCGGCCGCGCGCGCCAATATGGCGCTCGGAAAGCTCGATCCTGCTCTCGGCGATGCGATCGTCACCGCGGCCCAGGAGGTGATCGACGGAAAGCTCAACGATCACTTTCCGCTTGTGGTCTGGCAGACGGGCTCCGGCACGCAATCGAACATGAATGCCAATGAGGTGATCTCGAACCGCGCCATCGAGATGCTGGGTGGCGAGATGGGCTCGAAAAAGCCTGTTCACCCCAACGATCATGTCAACATGAGCCAATCGTCGAACGACACCTATCCGACGGCCATGCATATCGCGGCGGCAGAACATGTCGTCCATCATCTGCTGCCGGCGCTCAAGCACCTTCACGCCGCGCTGGATGCCAAGGCGAAAGCCTTTGCGCACATCATCAAGATCGGCCGTACGCACACGCAGGATGCGACGCCTCTGACACTTGGTCAGGAATTTGGCGGTTATGCCGCTCAGGTCGCCTCATCGATCAAGCGCATCGAAATCACCCTGCCCGGCCTCTACGAACTCGCCCAGGGCGGCACGGCCGTTGGCACGGGCCTGAACGCCCCGATCGGCTTTGCCGAGAAGGTGGCGGACGAAATCTCCAAGATCACCGGCCTGCCCTTCATCACCGCGCCGAACAAGTTCGAAGCGCTGGCCGCCCATGACGCCATGGTCTTTGCCCATGGCGCGATCAATGCAGCCGCCGCAGCTCTCTTCAAGATAGCCAACGACATCCGCTTCCTCGGCTCGGGTCCCCGCGCCGGTCTCGGCGAACTGGCGCTCCCGGAAAACGAGCCCGGCTCGTCGATCATGCCGGGCAAGGTCAATCCGACCCAGTCGGAGGCCCTCACCCAGGTCTGCGCCCACATCTTCGGCAACCAGACGGCCATCACCTTCGCCGGCAGCCAGGGCCATTTCGAGCTCAACGTCTACAATCCGATGATGGCCTACAACTTCCTGCAATCGGTCCAGCTTCTGGGCGATGCCGCCGTCTCCTTCACCGATAATTGCGTCGTCGGCATCGAGGCCCGCGAGGACAACATCCGCAAGGGCGTCGAGAATTCGCTGATGCTGGTGACGGCGCTCAACGGCAAGCTCGGTTACGACCTCTGCGCCAAGATCGCCAAGACAGCCCACAAGAACGGCACCACCTTACGCGAGGAGGCCGTCGGCGGCGGCTATCTCACCAACGAGGAATTCGACCAATATGTGCGGCCGGAGCTGATGATCGGACCGCAGTGACGCCTGTCATCAGGTCCGCAAGACGCGAGGGGTACGAGCCCCTCGCCTTCAGGGCTTCAATGTCTCCAGTCCGGTGCGAAGCGTATCCTTGGCTCTGAAAAGCGCCATGTCCGCTCTGTGCAGGAGGTAGGCCATTGCTTCATCACCCCGGCGTGGAGCAAGGCCAAAGGTCAGCTTGAGGCTGCCCGGAGAGAGCGGGCCGACTTCAAGTTGCTCGACGCTTCTCCGAATGGCCTCGCAGCAGGCATGGACCGCGGCGGGCGCGTCATCGGCAAAAAGCAGCATGAAGGTCGTTCCCGACATGCGTGCAGCAATCTGTCGAGGCGCAAAATGTTGGCGCACCAGATCGCCGACGGCCACGAGCGCCAGATCGGCCAACTCGCGTCCATGCCTGGCACTCAGGGCCTCGATCGTCTCCAGTTCGAAGACTACGACGATGATGTCGATGCCACCGTCGACTTGACCGGGAAGGTGCGGCAGTGGCACCGCGTAAGCGGCGCTGGCGTTCAAGAGACCGGTCAGCGGATCAAGTGCCGGCTGTCCGTTCACCCGTTCCGCAAGTGCCGAAATCTCCCCGACCATGCCGCAGACGGCCCGCGTGACCACCGAAATCTCGTCTTCGCCGTGTTTACTCAGCTTTTCCTCGGTGAAGGTGCCGCCGGCGCGGTATTGGCTGATTGCGCTCGCGAGGTTTCGCAGCGGTAGCGTCAGCCACCACATCGTTGCGAGGCAGGCAATCGTACCGATCAGCGTTGCCACCAGAACGACAAGGCCGACGGACAGCGCGTTCGAACTGGCGCCAGTGCCGAAGTTGAGCAGCAAGGCGATCAACGGGATATGGATGCAGACGAAGCAGACCAGAAAAATCTTGACGACGATCGATCGTCGCCAGCTCGTTCCCTGCGTTACATTCAAGCCCATGATGCACCTCCGAATCCAACGCACGCAACGCGTGTCCGGGCCGGGGTTTTTCAGATACGCGGCCGCCCTGTCAACGCTTGAGCCTTCGGCTTTCGGCGCATTGAAATCTTAAGGGCTAACGCTTAAACCACCGCAAACTCCAAGCTGATGCCACGAAAGGCCCTGTGATGGCAGACGATCTGTTCCCAATTGGCGAAGACACGACCCCCTACCGCAAGATCACGTCCGACTACGTCTCTGTCGAAACCTTCAAGGGTCAGGATATCCTGACGGTCGAGCCCGAGGGCTTGCGCCTGCTCGCCGAAACCGCACTCTCGGATATCAACCACCTCCTACGCCCCGGCCACCTGAAGCAGCTCGCCTCCATCCTCGAAGATCCTGAGGCGACTGACAACGACCGCTTCGTCGCCTTTGACCTCCTGAAGAATGCCAATATCGCAGCCGGCGGTATCCTGCCGATGTGCCAGGATACAGGAACCGCGATCGTCATGGGCAAGAAGGGCCGTCGCGTCTGGACGGACGGGCAGGATTACGCCGCACTGGCCGAGGGCGTGCGTGACACCTATGAGCGCCGCAACCTGCGTTATTCGCAGCTCGCACCGATCAAGATGTTCGAGGAAAAGAACACCAAGACCAACCTGCCGGCCCAGATCGACCTCTATGAAGAGGGTGAGGATGCCTACAAGTTCTTATTTATGGCGAAGGGCGGCGGCTCGGCCAACAAGACCTTCCTGTATCAGGGAACGCCGTCGCTTCTGACCCATGACCGGATGATCGACTTCCTCAAGGAGAAGATCCTGACGCTGGGTACGGCAGCCTGTCCCCCCTACCATCTGGCAATCGTCATCGGCGGCCTCTCCGCCGAGATGACGCTAAAGACCGTCAAACTCGCCTCGGCGCGCTATCTCGACGACCTGCCGACCGAAGGCTCGGAGAGCGGCCACGCCTTCCGCGATCTGGAGATGGAAAAGGAAATCCACAAGCTCACCCAGTCTCTGGGCGTGGGCGCTCAGTTCGGCGGCAAGTATTTCTGTCATGACGTGCGTGTCATCCGCCTGCCCCGCCACGGCGCATCGCTGCCGATCGGCCTCGGTGTCAGCTGTTCCGCCGACCGCCAGGCCAAGGGCAAGATCACCCGGGACGGTATCTACATCGAGCAGCTCGAGACAGATCCGTCGAAATACTTGCCCGAGATCGACGACACCGCCCTCTCCGCGTCGGTCGTCAAGATCGATCTCAACCAGCCGATGAGCGCGATCCTCGCCGAATTGACCAAGCATCCGGTCAAGACACGCCTGTCGCTGACCGGCACGATCATCGTTGCCCGTGACCTCGCCCATTCGAAGATCCGCGACCGGCTGGAAAAGGGCGAAGGCATGCCGGACTACATGAAAAACCATCCGGTTTATTATGCCGGTCCGGCCAAGACCCCGACCGGCTACGCCTCCGGCTCCTTCGGCCCGACCACCGCCGGCCGCATGGACAGTTATGTCGACCAGTTCCAGTCTTTCGGCGGCTCCATGGTGATGCTGGCCAAGGGCAACCGTTCGCGCGCCGTGCGCGAGGCCTGCAAGACCCATGGCGGCTTCTACCTGGGATCGATCGGCGGCCCTGCCGCCCGTCTCGCCCAAGACTGCATCAAGAAGGTCGAGGTACTGGAGTATCCTGAACTTGGCATGGAAGCCGTCTGGAAGATCGAAGTCGAAGACTTTCCGGCCTTCATCGTCACCGACGACAAGGGCAACGATTTCTTCCAGGAATTCAATCTCGGCTGAAATTCGTCGAAAACAATGCTCGCACGTTGCGGAGGGAAACCTCCGCAACGGTAAATTACCGCTTGTTTTACAAGATGTTGTGAAAGTAGGCGCTAAGCGCTCATTTCGCGCCCGTCACTTCTCATGGCGAGAAGATTAAACATTTTCAAATCATTTGCCGCTAATTGAATCTTTGGACCCTTGAATGTCTCGAGTGACCACAATTGGAGTTGGCCGAATGAGCACGGCAACACCGCCAAAGACGCAGGTACCTGACGTTGCGGCACAGATCACATACGCAATGCGCTCGATGGGGGTCGCCCCGATCCCGCGCAATTATGAACTGTTCTATGAAGCCTATATCGGCTCCAATCCGTCTCTCACCCGCGAGCTGGCAGCACTTGGTAGCCGTGCCACGCAGGACGAGCTCGACGCGCTCGGAGAGCAGTATTTCGGCAATCATCAGGGCCGCGCCATCGAGAACGCCCATTCGAAGCTGATCGGCGAGCTGGATGGACTGTTGCGCCTGCTGCAGCAGGAACAGACATCACTGCAAAGCTACAACCGGCTCCTCGGCGAAACCTATCACCGGATCAACTCGAAGAGCACGAACAGTACCGACATCCTGCGCAGCGCCATCAACATCCTGACGGAAGCCACAGGCTCGACCATGGCGCATGGCGAACAAACCGTCGTGCAGATGTCCGAACGGTCGAAGGAGATGGACGAAGTCCGTCGCGAACTCGACGAATACAAGCGAATTGCCAACACCGATTCCCTGACGCGCATTGCCAATCGTCGCGCCTTCGACGAAAAGCTCGCCGCCGTCTACACGAGCGATGCCAGACCGCTGGCGGCTCTCGTGCTCGCCGACATCGATAACTTCAAGAAGGTCAACGACGCGTACGGCCATCCGGTCGGCGACAAGATCCTCGCAACAGTTGCCACCGTGATCCGCAGCAATGTCCGCAAGGACTGCTTCGTCGCCCGCACAGGTGGCGAAGAGTTCGCGATCATCATCGAGGGCAACACCGCAGAGGAAATCTTCCAGACCTGCGAACGTGTCCGCATTGCGCTTGAAACGACGCCGTTCAAGAACTCCAAGACCGGCGTCAATTACGGCCCGATCACCATATCGCTCGGGTTCGCCATGGCCGCAGATGCTGAAGATGCCGGCGAACTTTACGCGAAGTCCGACATCGCCCTCTACTGCGCCAAGAATGCCGGCAGGAACCGGACGAAGCCCTATGAAGACGGGATGAAGAAGGACTTCACCAAGAGCTGGCTGATCTACAAACGTTGATCCCTTCCGGAGATCACCACATCGTCTTCGCAGCCCGCTCAGGCCATTCACGGTCATAGGTATCGCGATCGAAGTCCTGTTTTGCAGCCTTCAGCATGTCACCAGGCGTCGGCAGATCGTTCGCCGCGACCTGCCTTTCGACATTCCACAATTCCGCCCGCATCACGGCCCGCGCACACTGGAAGTATGCCTCCTCGATCGTCACAACGACGACGCTTCGCGGATGGCGTCCATCCATCTCAAAGCTTTCCAGAAGTTCGGGCGCGACCGAGACCACAGCCCGGCCGTTGATCCGCATGACACTGTCCGAGCCCGGAATGAGAAACATCAGTGCAATGCGAGGGTCCCGCACGATGTTCAAAAGCGAATCCACGCGATTATTGCCGCGCCAGTCCGGAAGAACGAGCGTCCGGTCGTCTTCGATCCGCACCACCGCGCCGCGATCACCGCGCGGCGAGCAATCAAGGCCCTCCGGACCGACGGTCGCCAGCGCCACGAAGGGCGAGCGCTCGATCATCGTCCTGTAAGCCGGGGTCAAAGAGGCAGTCACCTTGGCGGTCGAGGCCTCTCCTGCCTCGCCATAGATCGCCTTCAGGTCCTCGACCGTCTTTATCACTGTCATGCCGAACTCCTCACTCCGAGCGCCGAGCCTAGCGGCAGCCCCGGGTTAGGCAAGAGCAATGACGGTTCTATGACACCTTGCGGTCCCCGGCCCTCAACACGCCCTCCGCGCCGGCGAGGAAGGAGGCAACCGCAGCGATGACCTCCGGCGCGCTGACGATCCTTCGATGTCCGTGGCCATTGGCCCAGAGATGGCGGATATGCGGCGACACGCCGATATAGCGCTGCGCATGGCCGACATTGACCTCTTTGTCGTCTTCGGCATGCACCACGAGCAGCGGCCGATCGATGCGTCGTGCGACCGCGACACCATCAAGATCTTCGACCTGCGCGCCGACCAGATCCATGGCCCGATTGCGCATGGCGCCGACGCTGCCACGCCCAAGCCCCACCATGGCAGCAAAACCGTTGAACACCTCGCCCATGCTGGAAGGTGAACCGATCAGCGCGATCCTGGGCGCATTTAGCGGCTGCAGTTCCGGAAACACGCGCCCTGCCGCCATCATGACGGCGGCACCACCGAAAGAGTGGCCGACGACGCCATCGAACCGCCCAAAATGGCGCTCGGCGGCAACGATGGCTTCGGCCGCAATCTTGAGGTCGAGCCGGCGGCCGCTGGACGCACCGTGCCCCGGCAGGTCAAGGACCACCACTTCGGCACCCGTTTCACGCAATCCGAGCGCCATTTCGGAGAGATACTCCGCACGCGAGCCCCAGCCGTGGACCACAAGAAACCTTGGGGCAGAACCGCTCCCCGACTGCGAACTGAGATGGTGGGCGGCGGCCATGCCGCGCGTCAGTGCCAGACGAACGGTCGAGGCCTGACGCAGCCGACTGCGTCCGGCGATGAAGACCTGCCGTGCCTTTTCGCCTTTCGGGCGGCGGCTCGGGGTTCGACAGAAAAGCTCGAAGGCAATCCGGCCGGCAACGGTCGGCGAGACCTTCTCCAGCTGCGCGAAAGCCAGGCGGGTGACCTTGAGAGGAAAGGATGGCATAGTCGGAATCCCATCATAATGTTCAATGCTGAACAATAAAGTACAAGAATGAACGAAAAGCAAGCCTTCCCCTGGGACCATCCTCGTTTTCGCAGTTGGATATCGGTGGCGCGCGCCTGCCAGCTGATGCAGCAGGCACTCGCACGCGCGCTCGCTCCGCTCGACATCAAGCCACCGCACCTCGATATCCTGGTCAATCTCTACCGGTTCGAGGGGATTTCCCAGCAGGAACTCGCCCGCAAGCTTCTGGTTGGGCGCTCCAATATGAGCATGCTGTTGCCACAGATGGAAAAGCGCGGGCTTCTCGAGCGCAGGGCCGACCAGCGGGACAAGCGAGTGCTGAGACTTTTCCTGACGGAAGAGGGCCGGAGCCTGAGCGAGAAGGCGATGCAGATCCAGACGGAGCTCATCGAGCGGACACTGTCTGCAACGCCGCTCGACGACTGCCAACGCCTCGCCGAGACGATGGACCTCCTGATCCAGCGCATGCTCTCGTCCGACGTTCTGGTCGATCCTGACCTCAGCGAGGATCGCGGCTGAGTTTCTTCTCTGCCAGTTCCTGTTCGTAAGCCGCGAACTTTTCGCCGCCGATCTCACCGAGTTCGCGCAGATAGTTCCAGGTGAAGATGCCGGTATCATGGCCGTCGTCAAAGGCGATGCGAACGGCATAATTGCCTGTCGGCACCATCTGCCGGATTGCGACATTGCGCTTGCCCGGCACGGTGACTTTCTGGCCTGGACCATGACCCTGGACTTCTGCCGAGGGAGACAGCACGCGCAGCATCTCGGCAGGAAGAGCGGCGACTACGCCGTCATTGAAGCTCACGGTCAGCAGGCGCCTGTCCTTGGACACCTTCAGTTCGGTCGGCCAGATCTCGGTCATGCAGTCCTCGCAGTGTTCCAGGCAGTTGGCGCAGACCTAGGTCGATCCCGCTCCGTTTGCAATCCGAATTGATGCAACGGGCCGGTGTCAACTTGACGCCTGCAAGGCTTGGCACCACATTGATCCAAACACCCGGGAGAGTTTTTTGGATCATAGCCCCGCCGATTGGCGCCATGCAGAACCGCTCGTTGACCAAGCAAGCCCGATGATCGACCCCTTTGGCCGGTCGGTTACCTACTTGCGCGTCTCCGTCACGGATCGATGTGATTTCCGCTGCACCTATTGCATGGCGGAAAACATGACCTTCCTGCCGAAGAAGGATCTCCTGACACTGGAAGAGCTCGACCGGCTCTGTTCCGCCTTCATCGCCAAGGGCGTGCGCAAGCTACGCCTGACAGGCGGCGAACCGCTGGTGCGCAAGAACATCATGCATCTCGTACGCGGCCTCTCCCGCCATCTCGGCAGCGGTCTGGACGAACTGACCCTCACCACCAACGGCTCGCAGCTCGCCCGCCATGCCGCAGAGCTTGCGGATTGCGGCGTTCGCCGCATCAACGTGTCCATTGACACGCTTGATCCTGCAAAATTCAAGGAAATCACCCGCTGGGGCGAACTCGACAAGGTGCTTGAAGGCATTCGCGCGGCCCAGGCCGCCGGCATCGGCATCAAACTCAACGCTGTCGCTTTGAAGGATTTCAATGAACACGAGATTCTGGAGCTGCTGCGCTTCGCCCATGGCGAAGGCATGGATCTGACGCTGATCGAGACCATGCCCATGGGCGAGACCGGCGAAGACCGGACAGACCAGTATCTGCCGCTCTCCCTCGTGCGTCAGAGGCTCGAAGAACAGTTTACCCTCGACGAAATTCCCTACCGCACCGGCGGCCCCGCCCGTTATGTCGAGGTGAAGGAAACCGGCGGGCGCCTCGGCTTCATCACGCCGCTCACCCACAATTTCTGCGAAAGCTGCAACCGTGTCCGGCTGACCTGCACCGGCACGCTCTACATGTGCCTCGGTCAGGATGATGCCGCTGACCTGCGTACAGCACTGCGCGCCTCGGACGACGACGCCTATCTCTCTGCCGCGATCGACGAAGCGATTTCGCGCAAGCCCAAGGGCCACGACTTCATCATCGATCGCAACCACCGCAAACCAGCGGTGGCCCGCCACATGAGCGTCACCGGCGGCTAAGCGCCGCCGGCTTGTTCTTCACAGTTACGCCGACCGGCGATAAGCCTGTGGCGCACCGCGCTCAGTATCGGTCCGGAAGCGCGAGATCTTGTGCATCAGGATATCGACCCGCTGACGCAGGCCCTGGATCTCGGCATTGTTTTCCTCGACCATGGCGGCATTCTGCTGGGTAATCAGCTCGACATCACGCACGGCGGACGTCACCTCGCTGATGCCGGTTGACTGCTCACGGGTCGCCGCCGAAATGCGTTCCACCAGCGACTGCACCTCTTCGACCTGATCGATGATCGACTGCAGCGCGACACCGGTGTTCTCGACCAGTTCGACTCCCGATTTGACCTGATTGCCGCTGACTGAGATCAGCGTCTTGATCTCCTTCGCCGCATTGGCGCAGCGCTGAGCAAGGTCACGCACTTCCTGCGCGACGACAGCAAAGCCACGACCAGCCTCGCCGGCCCGAGCAGCTTCGACACCCGCATTCAATGCCAGCAGATTCGTCTGGAAGGCGATCTCGTCGATGACGCCGATGATGGTCGAGATCTTCTCAGAGGAACGGCTGATTTCAGCCATGGCCTCAACCGCCTTTTTGACCACCACGCCGGACTGGCGGGCGTGATCACGCGCCGACTGCACGGACTGGGCGGTACGCCCTGCCCCGTCGGCCGTCGAGCGTACGACATCGCTCAGATGCGAGAGCGCCCTCACGCTTTCCTCAAGCGCCGCCGCCTGCTGTTCGGTCCGGCGAGCAAGATCATCGGCAGACACCGCAAGGTTCTCCGTTCCGGCATTGATGTCGACGCTTGCCGCACGAACCTCTTCGAGCGTCGCACGCAGTGCTTCGACCGCCTGGTTGTATGTCGAGGCCATTGCGACGAAATCGGCCGGCAGGTCGTCACGCATGGAGACGTTGAGCTGGCCGTTGGCAAGTGCCTCAAGCACCGAGGACAGCGCTTCGAGCGCCGACCGCTGGTCGGCCTCGACGCGGGCCCGGTCCTGGGCACGCTGCGCGCTTTCCTGCTCCGAGCGCGTGCGCGCAGCTTCAGCCTCTTCTTCCAGTCGCCGGTTTTCGAGCGCCGCATCACGGAAAACGGTGACCGACCGCACCATATCGCCGATTTCGTCGCCGCGATTGCGGCCCTCGATCGGGACAGACAGGTCGCCACTCGCCAGTCGCGACATCACGCCGGTGATCCGCTTGAGCGGCGCACGCAGTGTCTCGACAAGCATCAGACCGCCGATGATCGCAAGCAGCGTCCCGACAACCATGGTGATCACGGAAATCGTCGCCGACCGTTCGCTGTCCTCGCGGCCGATTTCCTGGGCTTGGGCGACGAAATTTCGCAGCGATTCCATGGCGGCAGAAACGGCCGCATTGGCGGCCAGTCGCTCGTTCTGCCAGCTACGCCCGGCGTCGAGCCTAGCCTGGGACATCTCCGTGATTGCCGCCAGATGCGGTGCAATCTTTTGGGGGAAGTCGCGCAGTGCACTGTTCTTGGCGCCAAGTTCAGAGATCCGGCCGGCGACAGATTGAAGAGCGTCCATTTCGCGGATGACGACGATGCGGCGGTCGTCGTCGAGCGAACCCAGCATCTGCTGCACCCGCAACTCGATGGTCGCCACTCCGAGTGCTGCGGTATCGACGAGGGCCATCAGCTCCTTCTGTTCGGCAACGAGTCTGTCGAGACTGACGAAACGGTCGGCGGCGACATCGCTGTTTTTGGCGGCCTGCAACGTGATCTTCTGCTCGATCTCAACGAGTTCGGACAGCACAAGTCCGAGTTCCCGGGCCTTGGCATCAACCGGGTTGGATTGGGCAAGGATCGTTTCGATCTTGCCGATTGCGGCACCGACCTCGCCAACAAGGACTTTGCCCTTTTCGGAGGCGATCTCGTTCGCCTTGGCCAGATCCTTCTGCATCGGAGCGAGATAGAGTTTCGCTTCGTCGAGCTGTTCTTCCGGTGTGAAGGCCATCTGCACGCCGACACGCAATTTGCCGAGACGATCAAGCAGCGACTTGAAGGCGGAGGCGTCGAACAGCAATTCCTTGGCGAAGCGCTCCTTGCCGGCAAGATCGTCGCGGACGAAATCGACCTGCTTGACGATCTGCTGGCCCTCCGCCTGCAAGGCGGCAACGGCCGCGTTCAGGCCGGAATCCAGTTCCTCGCGCGCGGTCTTGTTGTCCCACAAGGTTGAAGTCTGAGCCCGCATCTGGACCGGCAACTGCGTCAGTGCCGATAGGTCGACGGTCTGAGCCTGCTTGGCGAGCACGCCATTCAGCACGCCGAGCCCCCTGTCCTGGCTGTCGATGGCCGAAAGAAGAGCTGCCCTGCTCTCCTCTGTCGGATCGAGGCTGAACTCCTGCAGGCCCTGCTGCAGCTTTTCCAGATCACTGATATTGCCGATCGTGGCACGCGTGACGGTCATATGCCCGTTGAGGGTGGTCGCAGTCCAATAGCCCAGGAGGCCGACACCGGCCATGAGCAGAACGAGAGGAACAACAAAAAGCAAAACTTTGGTGACGATCCTGCGACTTTGCAGGAGACGATCAATAAAACTCATGAGACCCTCGGGAAGGCCGAAATCCCGCGAGGTCATCGCGCAGGATCGAAGGAAAGGAGCCGCCTCATGCAGTTCCATCGGCGAGCTTGTCTTCGGGAGTTTGAGCAAAGGTTAACCGGATACCGCGTTTTTGGCACTGCAGCATCGTTTCAGGGCCATAACAGCTGGAATAAGGTTTCTCGCGCGTGCTCCTTGGTCTAGAACCGGCGGGTACGCACGGGAATCGAGCATGGCATTATCCGAGAACACCCGAGGCGCCCTTCTGATGGCGATCTCGATGGCGGGCTTCACCTTCAACGACGCTCTGACGAAATCGGTAACCGCTGAACTGACCGTGGCGCAGATCATGTTCGTGCGCGGCGCATTTACCGCGGTTCTGGTCTATATCGTTGCGCGCCGCATGGGTGCGCTCGACCACATCAAGAACATCCTGCAGCCCCTGATCCTGTTGCGCATCGCCTTCGAGACGGTCGCAGCCGTCGCCTTTCTCGCAGCACTCGGCCAGGTGCCGCTGGCCAATGCCTCGGCGATCCTGCAGTCTCTGCCTTTGGCCGTGACCCTTGGCGCCGCCTTGTTCTACAAGGAGCCCGTGGGCTGGCGTCGATGGACGGCGATCGGTCTCGGCTTCATCGGCGTGCTCGTCATCATCCAGCCAGGCCCTGAGGGCTTTACGCTCGCCTCCCTCTACATCGTCTTCTGCGTGATCACCGCAGCCGGCCGTGATCTCGTCACGCGGCGGATCGATCCGAGCATCTCGTCTCTCTCCGTCACCCTTTTCACCGCAGCCTCCATCTCCTTTGCCGGCCTGCTGCTCATTCCAGCCTTTGGTGGCTGGCAACCGATGTCCGGCAGCGCGCTCGGCAAGCTCGCCTTTGCCTCGATCTTCCTGTTTGCCGGCTATCAGGCGATCATCATGGCCATGCGCACCGGCGAGATCTCCTTCATCGCGCCCTTCCGCTACACCAGCCTGCTCTGGGCGGTGCTGCTCGGCATGATCTTCTTCGGTGAAGTGCCGGATGTCTGGATGGTCGTCGGCGCTGCCATTGTCATCGGCTCCGGCCTCTACACATTCTATCGCGAGAGCAAGCGGAAGGCGGCCCTCGCCCGCCGCGCCGATCCGGCCTCCCCGGGCTGATCTCGTTTGCAGTGCAAGGACATTTGAGCGTGCAGCAGCAGTCTCGCTTTTTCGACAGGACCACGGCCCCGCATATCGTCAGTCTCGTGGCGATTGCCGGATTGTCGGCCCTGACAATGAACATCTTTCTGCCGGCGCTGCCGGCCATGGCCCTCGATTTGCGCGTCGACTACGACCGTGTGCAGGTCCTGGTCTCAGGCTATATTGCGATGACCGCGCTGGTGCAGCTAGTCATCGGCCCTCTGTCGGATCGCTATGGCCGGCGACCGGTGATGATCGGCGCATTGCTGATCCTGATCGTTTCCTCGCTGGTCTGCCTGCTGGCAAGTTCGATCGAGGTCCTGACATTCGCCCGGATGATCCAGACGGCTGTGGTCGCGGGTCTCGTTCTCTCCCGCGCCATCATCCGCGACATGGTCCCCATGGACGAAGCGGCCTCGATGATCGGTTATGTGACCATGGGCATGACGCTCATCCCGATGGTCGGCCCGACGCTCGGCGGCGTGCTCAGCGACAATTTCGGCTGGCGCTCGAATTTCGCAGCCATCCTGATTGCAGCACTTGCCGTCCTGTTGCTCGTCTACCGCGATCTCGGCGAGACCAACCGCCAGAAGAGCGGCAGTTTTTCCGAGCAGTTCCGGGCCTGGCCACGGCTTCTCGCGTCCCCCCGCTTTTGGGGCTACACCATGGCCGGCACCTTCACGTCTGGCGCCTTCTTCGCCTTTCTCGGCGGTGCACCCTTCGTCGGCGGCACACTGATGGACCTGACGCCCAGCATGCTCGGCCTGCAATTCATGTTCATCGCATCTGGATATATCGCCGGCAACTATCTGTCCGGACGTTTCGCTCGCCGCGCAGGCATAGACATGATGATGCTGGTCGGCGGCGTGGTCGCCCTGGTCGGCGCCGCCATTCCGATCATCTTGCTTGCCCAGGGATATGTCTCCTATCTAGCCTTCTTCGCCCCGCAGGTCGTGGTCGGCTTCGGCAATGGCCTCTCCCTGCCGAGCACCAATGCCGGCATCGTCAGCGTCCGGCCGGAACTCGCGGGCTCGGCTTCCGGGCTCGGTGGCGCGATCACCATGGGCGGCGGCGCCTTCGTCTCCTGGCTTGCATCCCGAATCCTGTCGGTCGAAACCGGCGCCATGCCCTTGCTTCTCGTCATGCTCGCCTGCTGCATTCTGGCACTTGTCGCGGTCGTTTTCCTGCGCTTTGCGCCAGGGGAAGAGCGGTGAGCCTATGACGCACGAGTTCCGACCTCCCGCCGTCATTCTCGCTGGCGGCCTGTCACGCCGAATGGGCGCAGACAAGGCGGAACTGAAACTGCGAGCGATACCGCTAGCCCTAAGGGTGGCCGAACGGTTGCAGCCGCAGGCTTCCGCAGTCTACCTCAACGCTTCTGAAGGACATCCGCTTGCAGCGCGTCTCCCGCTGATCCCGGACACGCGTCCCGACCGGCCCGGTCCTCTCGCTGGAGTGCTGGCAGGCATGAAGCGATTTACCGAATTACCTGATGCGGCGACGCATCTCCTGACCACCCCCTGCGACACGCCCTTCCTGCCCAGCGATCTGGTGATGCGCCTGGCAGAAGTCGCGAGAAGCGAAGTGATCGTGCTGGCAGCCAGCAACGGCCGCACCCATCCGATCACGGCGCTCTGGCCGGTCGCTTTGGCAGAGGATCTCGAACATTGGCTTGATGACCCGAAGCATCGCCGCGTCTTCGACTACGTCGCCCGCCACCCGGTGGAGGTTGTGGATTTCGACCCCTACGAAGGGCCCTTTGGTCCAGTCGACCCCTTCTTCAACATCAATACGCCCGACGACCTCGCAATCGCCGAGGCCATCGTCGATCAGGGTTCAAGATGACCAAAACCCCGCGCATTTTCGGCATTGCCGGCTGGAAAAATTCCGGAAAAACCGGGCTTGCCGTGCGGCTGGTTGAGGAATTCACCCGGCGCGGCTACAAGATCTCGACCATCAAACACGCCCATCATGACTTCGACATCGACAAGGTCGGTGCCGACAGCTATCGGCACCGCGAGGCCGGCGCCCACGAGGTCGTCATCGTGTCCGGAACCCGTTATGCCATCATGCACGAGCTGCGTGGCGCTCCCGAACCGAGTTTCGAGGAAATCCTCGCCCGCATCGGCCCCTGCGACCTCGTGCTGATCGAAGGCTACAAGCGAGAGCCCGTCCCGAAGATCGAAGCGCGTCGGGAAGCATCCGCCAACCGAGAACCTCTGGCACCAACGGATCCGCACATCCGCGCGATCGCGGCTGATCACCGCGTCGAGGACACCGATCTGCCGGTCTTCGACCTCGACGACACCACGGCGATTGCCGACTTCATCGCCTCGGTCACGGAGCTGCCACCGCTGTCCTGACATACCCCCGACAGAAAAGGCCGCCGGATCGCTCCGGCGGCCTTCTTCGTTTCGTCAGTTGGTCGATCAATCGTTGCTCGACACACCGGCCGGGCGGACCAGCGTGGTCACGCGGCGGATCGCGACGCGACGGTTCTGCTGTTCGGCCGCTTCCGTGCGGATCTTCAGGAAGCGCTCGCCGTAGCCCTGGACCGACATGTTTTCCGGCGGGATGCCGTAAACTTCGGTCAGTAGGTTCGCGACGGTTTCTGCACGCCGGTCGGAAAGGACGAGGTTCGAACGATCCGAACCGACGGCGTCCGTATGGCCTTCGATCAGGAAGACTTCGCCCGGATCCTTTTCGAGCAGTTGCTCAATCGCCTGGGCAACCTTGCGCAGGGTACGAGCCTGTTCCAGCGGCACCTCGGCAGAACCCGACGGGAAGGTAATCGTATCGAGGTCGATACGACGAACCTTGTCGCGGATACGCGCCGACGACTTCACTTCGTCGATCGAATAGACGCGCTCGACACGCTCGACCGGCGGCTGGCCGAGGAACTCATAGTAGTCCCGGTCCGGCGAACGCGTTGTGCTGACGATGTAGTCGCTGACCGGAATGGTCAGACGCATCGGCGGCAAGGACAGACCGACGTCGACATACATGGTCGGACGTTCTCTGTCGGCTTCCGGCGAATACATCAGTACATATTCCCGACCGCGCGGAGAAATGCGCGAACGGATGATGATGTCACCGTAACGGTTGTACACCGTCACCAGCTTGCTGCCGTCGGCACGCTCGATGGTCTCACGCGTGCGGCCACGCGGGAGCTGCTCGTAATAGGTCTCCTCGGCATCGTAGCGCAGACGTTCGCGGTCGTCGCCACGAACAACGATCCGGTCGCCGACATTGATGACCGTGCGGTTATCGATCTGCTCGATGACCCGGACCTCTGTGACCTGATTGACCACGTTGTTCTGCACGATCGTGTTGTTGGTGACGTTATTGGTGACATTGTTGGTCACCGTGCTGTTCGACACGTTGTTGACGACGGTTGTCGGCACTTCGAAGGTCGGCGCAGCATCAAGCGTCGTGCCCTGCTCGGCAATCGTCGCCTGCATCGTCTCCTGATCGGCGGCGGTCGTTTCGACCTGAGCCTCAGCATCGGTTTCCGGCGGCGGCGCCACATCTTCCTGGGCACGCAATTCGTTGCGCTGCTCACGCACACCCTCGCCGCCCGTGTTGTCGGCATCCTTGTCGCTGTCGAGGACGGCTGCACCGTTTTCAACCGGCAGAACGACCGTCTCGGACGTCTGGGACGGATCCTCGGCGATGGCTTCCTTCTCTTCGGTCGTGCGGGTGTCGGTGATCTCCTGCACCGGCTGATCAGCCGGCGGTTCTACGGCAGGAACGAGCACTTGCTCGCCTTCCGGCTGGCCTTCGGCTGGTACGTCCTCACCGGTTGCCTGCTCTTCCACGGGCTGCTGGTCGGCCGGCTGTTCAGCCTGATTGGCAGGCACTTCGCCTTCGGTCGCCGGCTGTTCGCCTGCAGCGTCCTGACCGGGGCGCAGCTCTTCTTCGGCGGCAGGAGCCTGCTCGTCGGTCTGCTGGGGTGCAGCTTCCTCCTCGGTCGGCTGCTGCTCTTCGGCTGGCTGTTCTTCAGCGGGCTGCGGCTCCTCGGTCGGCTCAGTTGCGGGAGCCGGGCATTCAGCTTCTGAGGCTGCCTGCGAACCATCGGCACAAGTCACGGCCTGCGGTTCCTCGACAGGTTGCGCTTGTTCAGCCTGCTGCTGGGCTTCGGCCTCTGCGGCAGCCTGAGCTTCTGCTTCGGCCTGACGCTGAGCTTCCGCTTCTGCAGCGGCCTGGGCTTCTGCTTCTGCTGCTGCTGCCTGAGCCTCTGCCTCGGCGGCGGCCTGAGCTTCCGCTTCGGCCTGACGCTGTGCCTCCGCCTCGGCGGCTGCCTGGGCTTCGGCTTCGGCCTGACGCTGAGCTTCTGCTTCGGCGGCGGCCTGCGCTTCGGCAGCGGCCTGACGCTGAGCTTCCGCCTCAGCGGCTGCCTGGGCTTCTGCCTCAGCCTGACGCTGCGCCTCCGCCTCGGCGGCAGCCTGAGCTTCCGCTTCGGCCTGGCGGCGTGCTTCTTCCTCAGCCGCCGCCTGGGCATCGCGGGCAGCGCACGTCTCAGCATCAGGCGCTTCCGAGCCATCCGTGCAGGTGACGGCCTGGGCCAGCTGGATCAGCTGTTCTTCAGCCTGTCGCGTCTGCGTCTGGCGTTCTGGATGTCCGGTGACAGACGCAGCGACAGGCTTCGCCAGTACCGCGACAGACAGGACCGGGATTGCCACTGTGTTGAGCAATCTCTTGTTGAACATACCTTGCGTTTCCTTCCCTACGCACGGGCCGGTGACAGTGTCATCCGGGTCCGTGCTGTTGAATGCGTGCTCGATTGTGCGAACCGAAGCTGTGGCCAAACTAGATTTCTCATAATTAACCGTGGCTGAACGAGTTGGAGCGGCTTTTGCTCCACCAGACAACACCGGGCTGAACAAAAAAATGTCTTCCGTGGCCCCTGGTGGAATTAAGGGGGCAAATTTCGTCGATCACGCGGTTTGTAGTTGATTTCGGCTGCGAAACCAGACGAATATTGGGCCCAAGTGTGGTCGACTATACCACACGATCACGGACAGCCGCCTCAAAACAACAAACGGCGTCCACCCAACAGAGAGGATCTCATGCGTATTCCGACACGTTTTCTGGCCGCAGCATCGATCGCTGCCCTTTCGCTCTTTGCCGGTTCGGCCATGGCGCAGGAAAAGCTGATCATCGGCACCGAAGGCGCCTATCCGCCCTTCAACAACCTTGAAGCCGACGGCTCGCTGTCTGGTTTCGACATCGACATCGCCAAGGCGCTTTGCGAGGAGATGAAGGTCACCTGCGAATTCGTCACCCAGGATTGGGACGGCATCATTCCAGCCCTTCAGGCCAAGAAGTTCGACGCCATCATCGCATCCATGTCGATCACCCCGGAACGTCTGGAGAAGGTCGACTTCTCCAAGAAGTACTACAACACTCCGCCGGCCGTTGCCGTGCCGAAGGATTCGACCATCACCGACGTAGCCGGCCTCGCTGGCAAGACGATCGGCGCCCAGTCTTCGACCACGCATGCCAACTATGCGGAAAAGCATATGGCGTACAGCGAACTGAAGCTCTACCCGACCGCTGACGAATACAAGCTCGACCTCGAAGGCGGCCGCGTTGACGCCGTCGTCGACGATATCGTCGTTCTCTCGGAATGGCTGAAGACCGAAGCCGGCGCCTGCTGCAAGATCCTGACGCCGCTTCCGGTTGATGTCGAAATCAACGGCGATGGCGCTGGTATCGCCGTCCGCAAGGGCGAGACAGAGCTGGCCGACAAGTTCACCGCAGCGATCGCCGGCATCCGTGCCAATGGCAAGTACGAAGAAATCAACAAGAAGTATTTCGATTTCGACGTTTACGGCGAGTGATCCCGGGATAGACCGATAAAACCAAGTGGCGGAAGTCGAACACTTCCGCCATTTTGCATTTGAACTGCAACGACATGAAAAGGCGGGAAAAACCGCCAAGGGGGAATGGCATGGGCGGATTGTCTTCCGCGCTCGGCTCGATCTGGGAATGGATCAATTACACGTTCGATCCGCTCTGTGGTCCCGTCGGGCTCTTCCGGCTGTTGGCGACCGATACGCTTGTCGGATGCGGTGACACCGGCTGGGGCGACGAGATTGCCTTCGGCGTCAAGGTGACGATCTCGCTGGCACTTGCGACACTGCCCGTCGGTCTTGCCCTCGGCTTCCTTATTGCACTGGCGCGCCAATCGGGTGAATGGAGCCTACGGGCTGCGACCGGCGTCTACACGACCATCTTTCGCGGGCTGCCCGAACTCCTGACACTCTTCATCGTCTATTTCGGCTTCCAGATTCTCGTCCAGTCCGTCCTGACCTGGCTCGGGATCGACCAACGCGTCGAGATCAATGCCTTCGTGGCCGGCATGATCGCCCTCTCCGTCGTCTTCTCGTCCTATGCCTCGGAAGTTCTGCTGTCGGCGTTCCAGGCCATCCCGCGCGGTCAGTACGAGGCCGGTAGCGCGGTCGGCCTGTCGAGGCGCAAGACCATGTGGCTGATCATCGTGCCCCAGTTGATCCGCATCGCCCTCCCGGGCCTCAGCAATCTCTGGCTGGTGCTCCTGAAGGATACGGCGCTCGTCTCGGTCATCGGCCTGGCAGATATCGTGCGGCAGACCGGTGTGGCGGCGCGCGTGACCAAGGAAGCCTTCATGTTCTACGGGATCGCCTGCCTTCTCTATCTCGTGCTTGCCACAGTCTCCTCGATCGGCCTGAACGCCATCGCACGCTGGGCAAACCGCGCGGAGGCGAGCCGATGACCCACGCATTGGAGATGATCCCTGCCCGCCCGGCGCCACCGGTGAAGGCAAGCCGCATCAACCTGGCCCGCGTCGCCGGCTATGGAATCCTCACTCTCTGGGCTGTTCTCGGGCTCGCACTTGTCTTGTACCTCGCATCGAGCTGGGATCCGGCAAAGATCGAGCGCTATGGCTGGCGGTACCTGGACGGTCTCGCCACCACCCTGATGCTGACCTTCGGGTCGATCACGCTCGGCGCGCTCCTTTCTCTTCCCGTCACCTTCGCCCGCATGGCGCGGAACCCGATCCTGAACACGGTGGCCTACGCCTATGTCTATGTCTTCCGCAGCACGCCGATGCTGTTGCAGATCTTCCTGATCTATTATGGCCTCGGCTCATTCCGTCCGCAGATCGAAGCGATCGGCCTCTGGTGGTTCTTCCGCGAGGCCTGGTATTGCGCGCTGTTTGCCATGACGCTGAACACGGCAGCCTATCAGGCGGAAATCCTGCGCGGTGCGATCCAAAGCGTACCGCGTGGTCAGACGGAAGGTGCCAAGTCTCTTGGCCTGCCCACGTCGATTACCTTCTGGAAGATCATCCTGCCGCAGGCCCTGATCGTCGCCCTTCGCCCATATGGCAACGAGATCATCTTCATGATCAAGGGCTCGGCCGTCGTCGCAGTCGTCACCGTTCTCGATCTCATGGGCCAGACCCGTTATGCCTTCTCGCGCACCTTCGACTACCAGACCTATCTCTGGGCGGCGATCTTCTATCTCGCCATCGTCGAGGCGCTGCGCCACGCATGGGGTGCGATCGAGGCGCGCCTGACCCGCCACCTGAAACGCTGACCATCGGTTGGCGACCCCGTCTTGGGTCGCCAACCGCCTTCATTAGCACTTCCTTCACCAACCGATGTTTCCATCATGTCAGGGCCCGCGTCGGTCGCGGCCCCGGTCGGTCGCGGAAGCGATGACACCGCCCGCGTCGATCCGTCTTCCACGAGAACACGGGGAACGTCGGCACATGAACAGCGAAATGGAACTGATGCTGAAGGGTTACGGGCTGACAACCGCCCAGATCCTCTACCGCCTGCCCGATCATCCTTCCCTGCTGCAGACCTATATCTGGCAGCATTACGATCTGGCTCCGGACTTTCCGGAGATGCGCGGCTTCCTGCGCTTCTGGCAGGACAAGATCGAAGGCCCGCTCCACTCGGTGACCTATGTGCACAAGAGGATGATCGCGGCCAGCGAATGGCGTTCACTGAAAGGCGAGTTCATTCTGCACTGACATCAGACATGCACCTCGCCATGGGCAATTTCGCCATCTTTCGGCTCCCGGTATAGGATGGCGAGGAGCAGCGCGATATAGATGGCCCCGACCAGCGCCAGCACGATGCCGCCATGCAGCGGTCCAAGATGGGCGTTCTGGACGATTTGGGACAGGCTGCTGACGAACTCGGCGGGCACCTCGTTCTGTTGCAGCTTCGGGCTGGAGATTTTAAGCGCCCAGGCGAGAAGCAGAATGAGATACATCCAGATGTAGTTTCGCCGGATACGACGGAAGAGTGCTTCGCGGTACGCCATCAGGAAGACGGGCCGTCGAAGGCTGGCCGCGATCGCCGCCGCCCAATCGGGTTTCAATTCGGCCTGCGGGCAGAGCGCCTGGGAGAAATAGTGCCGCTCGAGCAGGCGGACCCGCGCCCGGTAGACATCGAAGAAGCGATAGCGGCGCGCCTCGATAAAGAGGAAGACCGAGACCAGAAGCATGGCGAACAGCACCACGCCATGATGCGACGACGGCGTTGACAGCGAAACGGACAAAAGGCCCGCCACGACCGTCATAGACCAGTTCGTCGTTCGGTCTATCCGGTCGCGCCAGCTCGTCATGCGACCGATCTCGCCCCGATAATAGTGGATGATCATGTTGGCCTTCTCGGCCGAACTCGCCGGCAAGGCCGGTGCGAGGCGCGCGGGCTCTGCGCTCTCCAGCGGCAGGATGTCGGACCTATCCTCAGACGTTTGTTCCATGCTTAGCTCCCTGATCAGGAAACACCAAGAGCCCCCGCAGTGTTCCGTTTGCATTGCCAAGCTCGGCCTGACCCGTTAGACGACCGGCAAAGGCCCGATGAGCGGCCGCGATAACAGGAGCCTTACATGGCCAAGATCGACGAAGAAGCCCTGGCAGAAGCCTATAACCGCGCACTCACCCTTGAGAAGGCAGGCGATATCGACGCAGCTGTCAAGGCCTATGAGGAAGTGCTGGCGATCGACCCCGATGACCACGGCGGCGCATCGGTCCGTATTGCTGCACTTGGCCGCGGCGAAGCCCCGCCCAAAGCACCCGACGCCTATGTCGAGACGCTCTTCGACCAGCACGCCGAAGCCTTCGAGGACATTCTCGTCGAACAGCTCGGCTACACCGTGCCGATGATGGTCCGCCAGCGCCTGCAGTCGCTCGGTCTCGGCCCGTTCAAGCGCCTTCTCGACCTCGGCTGTGGCACAGGCCTGACCGGCGGCGCGCTGCGCGACGTGGTGGACGACATGACCGGGATCGACATTTCCGAAAAGATGGTCGAGATCGCCCATGAAAAGGATCTCTACGAGACCCTCTATGTGGCCGAACTCGAGGATTTCCTCGAGGACAATGACGACGAACCCTTCGACCTCGTGACCGCAACCGACGTGCTGCCCTATCTCGGCGCCCTCGAACCGCTTTTCTTTGGCGCTGCCGAGAACATGAGCGACGGCGGGATCTTCGTCTTCTCGTCCGAAACGATGCCGGACGACATCATGGCCGGGAGGCCCTTCATGGTCGGCCCGCACCAGCGCTTCGTACATTCCGAGACCTATGTGCGTGAACGACTGGCCGCGACAGGCTTCGAAGTGGTCGAGATCACCGACATCAACGTACGCATGCAGGACGGCAACCCGTCGCCAGGGCATCTGGTCGTCGCGAAAAAGACCACAACCTAAACCCAAGGATGTATTTTCCACCCAAGGCTGCATGCGATTAGTAGCCAAGAAGCGCCCGATCCCTAGGCTTCCCCTGACAAAAAGGGGGAAGTCATGCAAACAGAAGTTGCCACTGCGCTTGGCGGGAGCGGGCCCGTCATCTGGACGCTTATCTTAGCGTTTGTAATCTCTCTGGTGACCGTCTTCGCCTTGATCTTCGGGCGATACGAGATCAGGTTGCGGCGTTTGCGCCTCATCCGGGACTACGTCAAAACCTTTCCGGTCGTCGATCAGGCTGAGGATGCGACGAGCCCCTCCTTCGAGTTTGTCCGGACCAAATATGCCGCCGATGTGAGAGGCAATGGAGAGAACGGTGACGCGAGTGCGCATCACACAGGACGATCTCCGGAAGACATCATCACCGAGATCAACGAGACGATCTCACAGACACGGTTTTTCCTCAATCGCGGTGACATGAGACTGCTCGTCGCGGCCCTTCCCTATTCGCTGGTCGTCTTTGCCGGGTTTACGCTGACCCTCTCAGGCTTTGGATGTCTTGCACCGACCGGGGACTGCCCAAGCATTCCGACCTTCAACCTCCTGACCGTCGGAGGAATGAATTTTGCGGCAGATACCGCTGCAACCGACCTCAGGCAGCTCGCCGAAAACGTCCTGACGGTCGCAGCGATTACATTTGTCGGCGCCTACCTGTCCTCTCTGCGCTATCTCATCCAGGCGCTCGCGGTCTTCGATCTGAACGGCTACACGATGATCCGACAGGCGGCGATGATCGTGATCTCGGTGCTTGCCTCGGCCGCACTCTATCGAGCCTTGCCGGATCTCAGTTCGGTCCAGGAGGTGATCAGCATCGAGAGAACCGCGCCCGTCACCGAGCTGTCCTCTCTCTGGATCTTGCTTGGCTTGGCCTTCGGCCTGCTGCCCGGCAGCGTGCTCCAGTTCATCCTCGTCAAGGTGGGGAGCCAGATCAACTGGATCAAGCAATCCGACAACCGCTTCATCGAGTGGACAAGGGTCGTGCCGCTCGACGCGATCGACGGCATCGATTTCTTCACGCGCTTCCGGTTGGAAGAATGCGGCATCTCAGATGTGCAATCGCTCGCCACCTACAATCCGATCATGCTGCACATCGAAACACCCTTCGGCATCTACCAGACGGTCGACTGGATCGCCCAGGCCCAACTGTGCTGCGTCGTCGGTCTCGATCGTTTTCTGCTGTTGCGCCAGTTCAACGTCCGCACGATCTTCGACCTAGAACGGGCCCTGAAACAGAACCGTAACAGCGACACCTCAACGGAAGAAAAGGCAATCGATGCCTTTGACCGCATCTATGCAGCAGTTCTTCTGGCCCCGACCGGGCCGATGAAGCACGTTCAGGAAACGAGTACGGCAAAATTCCTGATTCCCGGTGCAGACGGGCAGATCAAGGAAGTCGATGCGCGGGAATTCAGCATCTGGGCACTGACGACCATCAGTGAAACGCCGGAGATGTCCTCGCGGGCCATCGAGCATCTGATGGACTGGATCGGCGACGACCTCCATGTTCGCCGTCTACGGCGATTGTGGAACGAGATCTCAAGCCGTCTGGGCAAGATGAGCCTTGAACTGACCCCGGACGATGAGATCCGTCGGAAAGCGGCTGCCCCCGACACTGCCCAATAACAGTAGAAGGCCTTTCAAGGCCACGGAGCTTCGACTATGCATGTCTCATACCGCAAGGCAGGAGAGACGAAATGGCAAAGGTCGCATTCATCGGTTTGGGCGTGATGGGTTTTCCCATGGCAGGACACCTGAAGGTCAAGGGTGGCCACGAGGTAAAGGTCTATAACCGCACGACGGCCAAGGCCGAGGACTGGGTGGCGAAGTTCGGCGGCAGCCATGGCTTGACCCCGGCTGAGGCCGCAGAGGGCGCAGATTTCGTCTTCACCTGCGTTGGCAACGACGACGACCTGCGTTCGGTCACGTTGGGCGAAAACGGCGTGACTGCCGCCATGAAGCGGGGCGCGATCCTGATCGACAACACCACGGCCTCCGCCGAGGTCGCACGCGAACTCGCCGAAGCCACCGCGGCCAAAGGCTGCGGCTTCATCGACGCCCCGGTTTCGGGCGGCCAGGCAGGTGCTGAAAACGGTGTGCTCACCGTGATGTGCGGCGGCGAACCGGACACCTTCGAGGCCGCCAAGCCGATCATCGACTCCTTTGCCCGCATGGTCGGCCTGATGGGCCCCGCCGGCGCTGGCCAGTTGACCAAGATGGTCAACCAGATCTGCATTGCAGGCCTCGTCCAGGGCCTGGCCGAGGGCGTGCATTTCGGCAAGAAGGCCGGGCTCGACATCGAAAAGGTGATAGAGGTCATCTCCAAGGGGGCTGCCGGCTCCTGGCAGATGGAAAACCGCCACAAGACCATGAACCAGGGCAAATACGAATTCGGTTTTGCCGTCGACTGGATGCGCAAGGACCTCGACATCGTGCTCTCGGAAGCGCGCCGCAACGGTGCGAACCTGCCGGTCACGGCGCTCGTCGATCAGTTCTACGGCGAGGTGCAGAAACTCGGCGGCAACCGCTGGGACACATCTTCCCTGCTGGCCCGGCTCGAAACAAAATGATCGGCCCCTCCTCCACCGCAGCCGAGATCATCGCATACTTGCGCTCGATGCGGTCGGAGGAGAACATAGCCGGCTTGGCGCGCTACGGGATTGTCACCGAGGATGCCCTTGGCATCGGCAATCCCGCTTTGCGGCAGATGGCCAAGGTGATCGGCCCGAATCAGGCGCGCGCGAAAGACCTCTGGGCATCCGGCATACGAGAAGCGCGCCTGCTGGCGATCTGGACTTTCGTTCCGACGCTGCTGTCATCGGACGACATCCGGCGGCTCGCCGACGAATTCAACTCGTGGGAAATCGTCGACGCGGCGGCCGACCTGCTGACCGGGACGCCCGGCTGGCGCAAACTGGTTGAAGACTTCGCCGCCGACGACCGGGAGTTCATCCGCAGAAGCGCCTTCGCCATGATCGCGGGCGCGACTGTTCACAACCGGAATGAGCCGGACGCGACGTTCCTCGAATGGCTGCCATTGATTGAGCGGCACGCCACCGATCCCCGCAACTTCGTCAAGAAGGCTGTGAACTGGGCCTTGCGCAACACGGGCAAGCGCAGCCGCGCCTGCCACACGGGTGCGGTCCTTGTGGCTCAAAAACTGGCGGGAAAGAGCGATGCCACAGCCCGCTGGATCGGCAAGGATGCCTTGCGGGAAATGCGCGACCCCAAGCGGATCGCGAAGCTCAGGTAATCGCCACCGCGGTCTATTCTTCGCCGGCTTTATTATTGTCGAGGACCATGTAGTCGAGCGGCAACTCGGTCGTGTATTTGATCCGCTCCATGGCAAAGGCAGAGGACACGTCACGGATCTCGATCTTGGCGATCATGCGCTTGTAGAAGGCATCATAGGCCGCGATGTCAGGCACGACGACGCGCAGCAGATAGTCGACATCGCCACTCATGCGGTAGAACTCGACGACTTCCGGAAACTCGGACACCACCTCGGAGAACCGCTTCAGCCATTCGATCGAGTGACTGGACGTGCGGATCGAGACGAACACCGTTACCTTCGTGTTGACCTTGGCCGGATCGAGCAAGGCCACGCGCCGACGGATGACACCGTCCTCTTCCATCTTCTGGATGCGGCGCCAGCAAGGCGTCGTGGACAACCCGACCTTTTTGGCGAGATCGGCAACGGCCAGCGTCGAATCTTCCTGAAGAATACGGAGAATTTTGCGATCGAGGCGGTCCATGGCAAACCCTATAAAAACTGATTTTTCTTGATATAGCCGATTTGATAAAAATTATGGAAAATCATTTCAAGCTATCAACAAGGAAACCTCTCGTCGCAGCACCGGCAGCACCTCGGCCTCGAACCAGGGGTGACGTTTCAGCCAGGCCGTGTTTCGCCAGCTCGGATGGGGAAGGGGCAAGACGCGTGGCCCCTCGCGATTGGCGAGAAGGAAGTCCCGCCAATGGGTCACCGTCTCGGTCATGGTCTTGCGGCGCAGCCGTCCAAGATGCCAGGCCTGCGCATATTGCCCGATGGCGAGAATGAGCTCGACCCGCGGCATGGCATCCATCACCGTCTGTCGCCAATGCGGCGCACATTCCCGGCGCGGCGGCAGATCGTGTCCGTTCTCGTCATAGCCGGGAAAACAGAAGCCCATCGGCGCAATCGCCAGCTTGCTGCGATCATAGAAGGTGTCGCGATCAATGCCCAACCATTGGCGCAGGCGGTCACCGGAGGCGTCGTTGAAGGGGATGCCCGTCTCATGCACCCGAAGCCCCGGCGCCTGCCCGGCAATCAGCACCCGTGCTGTCGCCGAAAGCCAGGCGACCGGTCGCGGTTCATGCGGCATCCGCCGCTCGGGACCTCCGGCCGGACAATCGCGACAAATGCGACAGCGGGCGATTGCGCTCGACAAGGCGTCGATCGTCGGCGGCACGTCACCGCGGGGCATGCTCGGCAGCGAAGGATTGTCAGCGGCCATTCTCTCTTTCGTCCTCAAAACCAATGTGTCAGCCATCGCGGCGGTAACGCCTCGACCCAACCCGTGAGTTCCGCTTCATCGATCTGTCGCTGTCGTCGCCAGTCGGCTGGGCGCTCGAAATCGCCCCGCCAGATCCCCTCGCCTGCCCGTCGGGCCTCTGTCTCACTCGCAAGGTAACGTCCATCGGCAACGACAGACCCGGTCCGCACGAGTATCTCCCCGAGATCGTCGAGGCCCCGCTTGCAGACCACGAGCAACCGGCCGTAACGATCACGGCGTGTACCTGTGCATTCGAAGCCACGCCCGGACACGAGCGCAATCAGGGCACGGCGGGCCTCCTCGCCGCAGGCATAGGGTGCCCCATCCGCCGCCTTGCAAACCTGAGAAAGTTCGGGTGCATCGATCCCTTCGATGCGCAGCCGCTCGCCGTCTGCGATGAGCGTGTCGCCATCGATCACTGAGAACAAGCCGGAAAAGCGCAGCGCCTGTTCGTTCTCGAGCTTGGCGATGACAAGCAATGCGAGCGCCAGGATGGCGAGCCCTAGCACCAGGTCGCGCAGGCGCCGAACGTGTCTCGTCACATTTCCACCCACTTCAACAACAGATCCTTTTTACACATGGCAAACAAAACCTTCCAAGACAGGATCTTCTTAAGATTTCCCCGCTAGGGTTCACCAAGGCGCGGAAGACTGCAACGCAATGAGTAACGGCGTAGATACATCGGCGGACAAAAACGTTCTCGACCTGACGCGACACAATCGCAACAGGGCAACGACGCGCGCTGTCCGGACCACCCGCGAACGTCTTCAGACGGGCCCGGGCACCTCCCCGGCCTTCGATGCAGAGATCCTCGCGATGCATGTCGGCGCCTGCCTGCAGGGTGCGGCCGTCATCCCGATCACGATCCTACTGATCGCGACCTCCGGTGCCTATTTCACTGCGCAGCCGCATTTCATCATCTGGGGCCTCTTTGCGCTCACGATGCATGCAATCGGCATCCTGATCGTCAGGCGCGCATCCAAGACCGAAATCTCGCCGGAAAACCAGATCAGATGGCGTCGCATCCTGCTGGCCGCGCAGGCAGCCATGGGACTGTCCTGGGCGATCTTCGTCCTGCAGGACTGCGACACCTGCAACCCGACCGCCTTCACCTTCTACAAGGGTGCCGTGCTGCTGGTGGCCCTTTCCATTACGGCCATGGCCAGCATGCTTTTGCGTCAGGCCGTGCTGTTCGGCTTCCTGCCCACGGTGGCCGCGCTGACCGTCGTGTCGATCACCGGCCGGAATATCCTCGACATCGGCCTGACGGCGGTTTTCACCACGGCGCTGATCTTCTTCATCTACATCACCAACCGACTGCATCAGGCCAATCTCAAGCTTCTGTCCTTCCAGACGGAAAAGGACGACCTGATCGCCGAACTGGAAGTCGCCAAGTCCCTGTCCGATGAGGCAAGGCGTCGGGCCGAAGAGGCCAATATGGCAAAGTCGCGCTTCCTCGCCTCCATGTCCCACGAACTGCGCACCCCGCTCAACGCCATCCTCGGCTTTTCCGAGGTCATGGCGACGGAAGTGCTCGGGCCGCTGAACAACCCGCTTTACAAGGAATATGCTGGAGACATCCATCGCTCGGGAAGCCATCTGCTCGAACTGATCAACGAGATCCTCGACCTGTCGCGGATCGAGGCCGGCAAATACGAGCTGAGCGAAGAAAGCGTATCTCTCCTGGAGGTCGCCGAAGACTGCATCGGCATGATCCAACTGCGCGCCAAATCGAAGAACATCCGCATCGACCAGCAATTCGAAAAGGCACTGCCGTCACTCTGGGCCGACGAAAAGGCTTTGCGCCAGGTGATCCTAAACCTCTTGTCGAATGCGGTGAAATTCACGCCTCAGGGCGGCGAGATCATGGTCAAGGCCGGCTGGACCGCCGGCGGCGGACAATACATCTCGATCAAGGACAACGGCCCGGGCATTCCGGAAAACGAAATCCCCGTCGTCCTCTCCGCCTTCGGTCAGGGCTCGATTGCGATCAAGAGTGCCGAACAGGGCACGGGGCTCGGCCTGCCGATCGTCCAGGCAATCCTCGCCAAGCATGGCGGCGAATTCAAGTTGAAGTCGAAGCTCAGGGAAGGCACGGAAGTCATCGCCATCCTGCCATCGAGCCGCGTCCTCGAAAGCCTGCCGGCTGTCTCGGAAGTCAAAGCCATCGAACCGCGCCGCCGGCAATTCGCCTGATCAGGCGAGAAACAGCCGGCTGATCACGACGTAAGCAGCAAATGCGCCATTGGCCATGATCAGGCAGAAGACGGCGAAGGATCCGAGATCCTTGGCATTGCGGCCGACCGTCGAGATCTCCGGCGAGATGCGGTCGACGAGTTCTTCGATCGCGGTGTTGAGCGCCTCCACCGAAAACATCAGCATCATCAGAACGACGAAGCCGAGGAATTCAAAGAGGCTCGCACCGACGAGAACGAACACGACCAGACCGCCGACAAACGCCAGAAGCTCATGCCGGAAGGCCGCCTCCTGGATCAGACGTCGAAATCCCTGAGCCGAATACTGAGCGGCGGCAAAGAGATGCGCGATACCTGTCTTCTTCTTGATGACTTTAGAGGCGAGCGGCTCCGCATCGCCGGGCTTTGATGTGCGATCACTCATGCGACTTGTTGGATACCCCAGCCTGTTCGAAGGTTGCCATGCCGGAATGGCAGGCCGCCGCAGCCTTGACGATGCCGGCCGCGAGGGCGGCTCCAGTGCCTTCACCGAGCCGCATGCCAAGCGCCAGAAGCGGCGTCTTGCCGAGGCGTTCGATTGCACGCAGATGACCAGGCTCGCCCGAAACGTGGCCGATCAGGCAGTGATCCAGCGCGGAAGGATTGGCCGCCTTCAGGATCGAGGCAGCCGCCGTTGCGACATAGCCGTCGATCAGGACCGGGATCTTTTCCATACGGGCTGCGAGGATCGCACCGGCCATTGCGGCGATCTCGCGACCGCCGAGACGACGAAGGACTTCGAGCGGATCGGACAGATGCTCGCGGTGGAACTCGACCGCCTGCTTGACGGCGGCAACCTTGCGCGCCAAAACATCGCCTTCCGAGCCAGTGCCCGGACCGACCCAGTCCTCTGCCTCGCCGCCATAGAGCGCGAGATTGATCGCGGCCGCAATCGTCGTGTTGCCGATGCCCATTTCACCGATGCAAAGAAGATCGGTTCCGCCGGCAATCGCCTCCATGCCGAAGGCCATGGTCGCGGCGCAATCGCGCTCCGACAGTGCCGCTTCACAGGTGATGTCGCCGGTCGGATAGTCGAGCGCGAGGTCAAAGATCTTCAGGCCGAGATCATGCGTCACGCAGATCTGGTTGATGGCAGCGCCGCCGGCTGCAAAATTCTCGACCATCTGCTGGGTGACCGACGGCGGGAACGGCGTGATGCCATGCTTGGTAACCCCGTGATTGCCGGCGAAGATCGCGACCAGTGGACGATTGACCGCAGGCGCGCGACCACTCCAGGCGGCAAGCCACATGGCAATCTCTTCGAGCCGTCCAAGCGCGCCCGGCGGCTTGGTCAGTTGCTTGTCGCGTTCGCGCGCCGCCACGAGCGCCGCAGTGCTGGGTCCCGGCAGGTCACGCAACAGCGTGCGAAAATCGTCGAATGGCAGGCCGGTAACGCTCATGGGTCGGGCTTCCTTGTATTCTTCCAGCAAATCAGGCTTTGTGGCCTCTCTCTTAAAGACCGGACCCGCACCGCTCAACTCAAAAAAGCGACGCAGTCGGTCGAGGACAAAACGGAAAGGAACCATGCAGGTCGTCGAGAACCTAGTCACGGAAACGGCGCGTGCCATTTCCTTCCTCAGCCGCCTGTCGGTACCGGATCGCTTCTTTGCAGGCCATGACGGAAGCCTTAGCCGCACGGTCGCCGGATTCCCGCTGGCTGGCCTGATCATCGCCCTCCCCGCTGCCTCGATCATGGCACTCCTGTCGGCCTCCGGTGTCGACCCGGTGCTTGTGGCTCTGATAGGTATCGGGCTGCAGGTCATGCTGACCGGCGCCCTGCACGAGGACGGCCTGTCAGACACCGCGGACGGGCTCGGAGGTGGTCGCAGCCGCGAGAAGGCGCTGGCGATCATGAAGGATAGCCGCATTGGCACCTATGGTGCGCTGGCGCTGATCCTGTCGATCGCGCTCCGTGTCGCGGCGCTCGCGATCCTGATCGAAACCCTACCACCGCTTGCCATGGCCCTTGCCTGGCTGGCTGCAGCAAACCTCAGCCGAAGCCTGATGGTCTGGCACTGGTCCGCCCTGCCCTCGGCTCGGCCGGATGGCGTGGCTGGATCGGCCGGCGCCCCTGATCCGGAGGCGACGCGCATAGCCCTCTTTCTCGGTGGCGTATTGACGGCCGGCATCGGCCTCCTTGCCCTCCCGTTCCACGCGTGGTCTGCCGCCGGCCTGTTTGCGGCCGGCATCGTGGCGGCCTTCACGCGCCACTGCCGCAGGCGCATCGAGGGGCATACCGGCGACACGATCGGCGCCAGTCAACAACTCTGCGAGATCGCCTTCCTCGTGGCCCTTGCCATCATTCTCTGAGCGACCGATATAGGAGCGAAACCAAAGGGCTCGCGATGGAATCTCCCTGCATTATGATCTGTTCGATCGATGACAAGACCGGCTACTGCTTCGGATGCGGCCGAACGCGCGAAGAGATCGGCCTGTGGACGAGCTATACCGGCCTCGAGCGGCGATCGATCATGGCTGAACTGCCGGCGCGGCTCGAAAACGTCGAGCGCAAGCCCCGCCGCGAGACACGCCGCACGCGCCTGGTGCGTGAACGCGAGGGCGGCTGATGCGGTTTGTTATCGGCATCGCCATTCTCGCGATCGGCCTTGTCATTCTCGTGATGAACCACGATAGCGGCCAAAGCTTCGGCTTGGACAACGAAGCCTTCGGCCGCCTGGTCGTGGCGCTCCCAATCCTGCTGATGATCTCAGCCGGCATTCTGGTCGGCCGGCGCAATCTGGGCCAAAGCCTGCGCCAGATGGCGATCTGGGTACTGATCGCTCTCGTCCTCGTCACCGGCTATCTCTATCGCGGCGATTTTCGCAGCGTTGGCGAGCGCGTCTTGGCAGGCCTGATTCCGGGACGGGCGATTACAGTAACGACAGCCGATGGTTCCGCCGAAGTGATCCTGCACAAGGCGCTCGGTGGGCATTTCGAGACCACGGTCGAGATTGGAGCCGTCGCAGTACCCGTGCTGATCGACACCGGAGCGAGTTCCGTCGCACTGCGTTACGAGGACGCCATGCTGATGGGCATCGATCCCGGCGAGCTTAGCTTCACCCGCACGGTGCTTACCGCCAACGGCCGCGCCTCCGCAGCCCCCTTGCGCATTCCCGAAATGCGGCTCGGCCCGATCATCCGCACAAACGTGGATGCTGTCGTGCTCGAAGAAGGCCTGCTCGACCAGAGCCTTCTCGGCATGAGTTTTCTCTCGACCCTGAGTTCCATGCAGATGCAGACAGACGAACTCAGGCTGCGCGACTGAGGGAGCCGGTTCAGGGCCGGAGCTTGTAGCCCGTCCTGAAGATCCAGGCGAGAAAACCAAGGCACGCAGCGAGGAAGACAGCGATCATGCCGAGGCTGATGAGCGGATGCACATCCGACACCTCGAAGAAGCTCCAGCGGAAACCGCTCACCAGATAGAGCACCGGATTGAGATGGCTCACCGCCTGCCAGAACGGCGGCAGCATGTCGATCGAGTAGAAGGTGCCGCCCAGGAAGGTGAGCGGCGGCACGACCAGCGACGGCACGAGGCTCAACTGCTCGAAATTCTTCGCCAGAATGCCGATGATGAAGCCGGCGAGGCTGAATGTGATCGATGTGAGCACCATGAAAAACAGCATGAGCGCGGGATGTTCGATCTGCAGATCGACGAAGAACATCGCCGTTGCCAAGATGATCAGCCCAATCATCATGCCCTTCGTGGCAGCAGCTCCGACATAGCCGATCAGGATCTCCGTCATCGCCACCGGCGCCGAGAGGATTTCATAAATCGTGCCGGTGAACTTCGGGAAATAGATGCCCGCCGAACCATTCGAGACGCATTGGGTGATCAGCGCCAGCATGATCAGACCGGGCGTGATGAAGGCGCCATAGGAGACACCGCCGATCTCTTCCATGCGCGAGCCAACGGCTGCCCCGAAGACGATGAAATAGAGCGCTGTGGACAGGACGGGCGAGATCACGCTCTGCAGCAGTGTGCGGCGCATCCGTGCCATCTCGTAGACATAGATGGACTTGATCGCTTCGATGTTCATGCAGCCTCTCCGATCAGCGAGACGAAAATGTCCTCCAGAGACGTCTGGCGCGTGGAGACATCGCTAAATTTCAGGCCGGCGGCATCGATCGCAGCCAGAAGCCGGGCAATCTCACCGTCTTCGCTTCCAAGTTCATAGTCGTAGACGAGTTCGCGTCCGTCTTCGCCGAGTGAGAGCGAATAGCCGGCGAGGTCTGCCGGTATCGCCTGGATGGGTTCGGTGAGCACGATGGTCAATTGCTTGCGCCCGAGCTTGCGCATCAGCGCATTCTTCTCCTCGACCAGCAGCAGCTTGCCACGATTGATGACGCCCACACGGTCGGCGATGCCCTGCGCCTCCTCGATGTAGTGGGTGGTGAGGATGATGGTCACGCCGGTCTTGCGCAGGCGCTCGACGAGCTGCCACATGTCCTTGCGCAGCGCCACGTCGACGCCGGCGGTGGGCTCGTCGAGGAAGAGGATGCGCGGCTGGTGCGACAGCGCCTTGGCGATCAACACCCGCCGCTTCATGCCACCCGACAATTCGCGAAGCGCATTGTTGCGTTTCTCGTAGAGGCTGAGATCCCTAAGGATCTGGTCGATATAGGCGGGATCGGGCTTCTTGCCGTGCAGGCCCCGCGAGAAACTGACTGTGTTGAACACCGTCTCGAACATGTCGGTCGTCAGTTCCTGCGGCACCAGACCGATCTCGGCCCGGGTCTTGCGAAAGTCCTTGACCACGTCATGACCGGAGACCGTCACCTGCCCGCCACTGGGATTGGTCATGCCGCAGATGATCGAGATCAGCGTCGTCTTGCCGGCGCCGTTGGGACCGAGAAGTGCGAGGATCTCGCCTTCTTCAATGTCGAAACTGACGCTGTCGAGCGCCTTGAAACCGTTGGAATAGGTCTTGGAGAGAGAATTGATAGAAATAATGGGAGGCATTTGACTCTCCGGGCTGCGGATGGTCGCACACATATGGGCATGCGCCCGCAGCACGACCAGAGCGCAATGGAATTCAGGTCAGGAAAGCATGGTCTCGGAATAGACACGGTTCCGGCCGTAGCTCTTCGCGAGGTAAAGCAACTGGTCGGCCGCTGCGAGATAATTGCTGAAACTCTCCCGTCCGGCGATTTCCGCAAGCCCGATCGAGATGGTCACGTTGATATCCTGGTCGTCGAGTGCCACTCGCAGGCTCTCGATCTCGCGCCGCAATGTCTCGCAGAGCGCTGATCCCTTTTCGACATCGAGGCCCAGCATCAAGACACTGAACTCCTCGCCACCAAGCCGGGCCATGAGGTGACCGCTGCCGTCGAGCCGGCGCGCGAGCTTGGCACCGACCGCCTGCAGAACCCGGTCGCCGATTTCATGGCCATAGGTGTCGTTGAGCTTCTTGAAATGATCAATGTCGAGCATGGCGATGCAGCATGGCTCGCGCCGCTCGAGACGTCCTGCCACTTGCGCCGGCCCCTCGTCGAAAAAGAAGCGACGATTAGGAAGACCTGTCAGATAATCGCTGAACGCGGCCACGCGGAGCTGCCTGAGCTGCGCAAGCGTTTCGATATTGTGCTGGATACGGCACTGCAACTCCTCGATGACATAGGGACGATAGACAAAGTCATTCGCGCCGGCCTTCAGGAAGCTTGCCGACAAGAGGCGGTCGGCGGACGAGGAAATGCCGATGATCCTCAGACGGTCGCTATTGTGGTCGCGACGGATTCGTCGCGTCAGTTCATAGCCGTCCATGTCAGGCATGTTGTAATCGGTAATCACGAGCTCGATATGCGGCTGGCGCGTCAGGATATCCATGGCCTGATATCCGGTCGACGCCTCGTAGACCTGGAACTTCTGCACACGCAGGAGATCGGCCAGCATGGCCCGGGCCGAAGGCAGGTCGTCGACGACGAGCACGCCGACCTGTCGATTGCCAAGGAGGCGCAAGACCGACGAGACGACGAGGTCGATCGCGCCTTCATTGTTCTTGACGTGGTAATCGGCGACGCCTTTCTGCAGCAGACGCTCGCGCAGGTCACGATTGAAGTCGGCAGTGAACACGACCGCCGGAATTCCTTGAGCGATCACGGCATCAAGAATTTCGCCGTCCGATGCACCGGGCAGGTTCAAATCGACGACTGCGACGTCGAACTTCTCACCGCCGCGCACCACGTTGCGAAAGACGTCTGCCGAGGCGCATTGGGTCACCTGGCAGAAGAAGTCGTTTTCCAATCGGTGACGCATCACCTGGGAGACCGCGCGGGAATCCTCGATGATCAGGACTCGGCCCTGCTCCGCGCGTTTTGAACCCACGACAGCGGGCTTGGTGTCAAACTGCTCAGAAAAATACATAAAACATCCACCGAATTCCCGAGATCGCTCAATAAGCGACCTCCTCCCTCGGCAGAACACTAGCGACCTTAATTATAAGTCGCACCTATTTTTTGCGGGCTTGCGCAGCTTTAATCTGAACGAGCGTGTCCAGGTTCTGGTTCACGCGGCAATAGAACTCTTCGTCGATGAAGGGACGCAGCATGAAGTCGTTTCCGCCAACCTTCAGGAAGCGTGCCGACAGCAGTCGGTTGGTCGACGACGAGACGCCGATGATTCGCAGTTCATGCGACCCGCGCACCGAACGGATGCGTCGCGTCAGTTCGAAACCGTCGATATCGGGCATGTTGTAGTCTGTGACCACGAGGCCGATATCCGAATTGGCCTTCAGGATCTCGATCGCCTTGGCGCCACTCTCGGCGAGGCTGACGCGGAAATTGTAGCGGCGCAGGCGGCTCGACAGAAGGGCGCGTGCGGTCGGGCTGTCATCGACGATCAAAACGTGATGACGATGGTTGGTCAAGAAGCGATAGACCGACTCCGCCAGCATTTCGACGGCAAAGACATTGTCCTTGAGGATATAGTCAACGATGTCCTTGGCGAGCAGCTTTTCGCGCATCTCGTCCTGGAAAGTCCCTGTGAAGACCACGGTCGGGATGTTGCAGTCGATCAGGTATTCCAGCGCTTCGCCGTTTTCGGCGCCCGGCAGGTTGATGTTCGAGATCGCCAGCACCACCGGCTCCTGCGACAGCTCATTGGCCATCTGCAAGTCCTCGAACGTGCGGCATATCTCGATGTCGACACCCATCAGCTCCTTCAGGCGCTGACTGATCATCTGCGTGAAGACATTGGAGTCCTCACCGAGAACAATCCGAACGTCGGGAAAAGTCTCTCCCGAATACTGCATTCCAGAAATGCCGAGAACTGCCATGACCAGCCTTCACTGTCTTGTTTATTTGTAAGACATCTAACAAAGGCCCTTTGCGGAAGCGTTAACTCAGGCCCTCGGCCCGTATCAACACTCCCGCATAGTTAAGCATTCAAGAATATCCAGGTATCTCGGCGAGCAGCGTCAAAGCCGTTCACTTGATGGTGGCGATACCATCCTTGATTTCGACGGTTTCATCACCGGCGAGCCCGATCCGGTCTCCGTTGGGCAGCGTCAGGAAACACCCGGATGCGCAGATCGTGTCGGAGCCCCCGGCATCGAGCGAAATCTCGGTTCGTGTGCCTTCTTCGACCACGACGATAACCACGGCGGAGCTGCCGGTGTTCAGCACCGAGGCTGCCAGTGTCGGCCCCGCCAACAAGCTGCTAACAACCACGACAACCAGCTGCGCATAGAACTGCTTCATGCCGATAGCGGAGCCAAAGGCTCCGTCCTCTCAATCGCGCCCGGTACACTTCCGACCGCTCCTGCCCCTCTTGTGCCCCATTTGGCCTGAATGGCGGCTGAATGCGGCGTTCATGGCAGGAGTTTGTCATCATCCGGGTCCGGAGACAATTCCTCCGCCACCTCGGGACGATCGTCCGCCCGTTTCTTGCGCCGGACAAGAGCTTGCCGGTCATGCTCCTGGAGATGCAGCATGACGTCCTGATGCGGGTAAGGCATGACGATGTCGCGGGCGCGGAAACGTCTGAGGATTTCGATACGGACTTCGTTGCGCACCCGCAGACCATCGGCGATGTCACCGAGGTGGAAACGAAGTTCGAAATCGAGCGAGGATGCTCCGAAGCGCAAGAACTCGACATGCGGCTCGGGATTGCGCAAGACGTCGGTCCGCTCGTTGACCACGGCCAGCAACACGTCAATCACCTCCTGCGGATCGGCATCATAGGCCACGCTGACCGGCACTTCGGAGCGCTGCATGCGGTTGCGATGCGTCCAGTTGCCGAGCGGCGAGTTGATGAGCTCGGAATTCGGCACGATGATCGACTGGCGCCGGAAGGTCTCGATTTCGGTCGCACGGACCGAGATTCGCTTGACGATGCCTTCATTGACCCCCGTGATCACGTGGTCGCCGACCTTGAAGGGTCGCTCGACCAGCAGAATTAGGCCGGAGACGAAATTGGAGACGATGTTCTGCAGGCCAAAGCCGATACCGAGAGACAGGGCACCGGCAACAAGCGCCAGGCTGGAGAGATCGATACCGGCTGCGGAAATGCCGATGATGCCGGCAATGCCGGTACCGAGATAACCGACACCGGTCTTCACCGAATTGCGCACGCCGCCGTCGATATGGCTGCGCGCCATGACATTGCCGTCCAGCCACTTCTGGAACCAGCGCGTCACGAAAAGGCCGGCAGCGAAAAGCAGGATACCGCCGAGAATTCCGAAGATCGAGATGCGGATCGTGCCGACATTGATCTCGGTAAAGAGGTTGAAGAGCCAGAGCTGCAGATCGCGCGGCTGGAACCCCCAGGACATCAGGATGAGCGGAATGCCGGTCACGAGCGCAAAGGCGTAGATGACCAGACCGGCGCCGATACCGCTCTGGTCCAGCACGACAGCCGAGAGGCGGAAACGGCGGCCGATAAACCGACCGACCCTGGTTTCACCGAACTGATTGGGAGCGGAAATCGCCTTGCCGGTCAGGATGCCGATATACATCGTCGCCAGAACCGCGCCCGTGAGAACGATCTGGGTCGCGAGGAAACGCGCGAGCCCGACATAGCCGATGGCAGCAGCGAGGATCAGGACGGCGCCGACAATCCGAAGCGTGATCGCCACCGCCCGTGGCCAGGGCCGTCCCCGGACAGCGGGATCGCCTGACTCGGCGAGCACCGGCCGCAGGAAGGACACGAAGAACAGCAGCAGGCCGATGACCACGGAGGAGGCAAAGCTGCGCATCACCGTCAGCACGACTGGCGAGCTGTAGCTCTCGTTAATGACGGACACGACGTAGTCGAGGCCGTTGACGAGCGCCATCAGGAAGATTGCGATACTGAGGTCGCGCGCTCCCTTATTTGAAAGCTTGACCAACCGCCAGTTTGGCGCCGCGGGCGCAAGCACCGCTCTTGAAATGGCCATGACGAAAAAGACAAGACCGATCAATGCAAAGACCGATGCAACGATCGGAGCGATGTCGGTTCTCAGCACATTGAACGTATCGAGCAGGAAATAGGTGGAAGCCAGAAAGAAGCTCAGTGCCAGAGACGGCAGGATCGTCGAGAAGAAGGCGACCGAGAAGCGGCTGAGATAGGAGGGGGCTTCGTTGGTCGGATCGCGCCTGTTGATCCGTCCGAACAGTCGGTACTCGACAAACAGGATCAGCGAAGCCAAGGCCATCGATAGAAAAACTGCAATGGCCAATTGCAAGGCCTTGAACTTGATGACGAAGCTCAGCCAGCTCGTGATGCTGCGCTGAACCCGCGCCGCATCGGCGGAGAAAGACTGGAGCGCCTCCTCGAGCACACTTCCATTGATTTCGGTATGCTCGAGCAGCCGGCTGGTAAACAGTGCCCGACGCGTGTCCGAGACCCGATCGGACAGCGTCTTCGCCTCGATCGACAGATCCTCGGCCTGGCCGGTGAGCGCATTGACTTCCGCCCGCGCGGCATTGAGCCGCGACCTCTCCTCAGCGACGCTCGCGCTTTCGGCGGGCTGCCCCTCGGCGGGTGGCTCGCCCAGTTCCGTCAACCGACCCTGAATGGCATCGATCCGAGGACGCAAATCGACGGTAATCGCAAGCGCTTCCCGCCCGAGAGCATCGGACTGAACCTTGAGATCTGCAAGGACGCCGTCTTCCTGGAGGTTTTTCTCGACCTGATCGCGCAGGCCGGTCAGGCGCGCTCGCGCTTCCTCGACGCGCTTCTCGGCGGCGACGATCTGCTCGTCACGTTGAGGCGGCGGCGCGACCGGGGCAGCAGCCGGGGCCAATGTCTCAGGTTGCAGCTGCGGCCCCTCGGGCGCTTCAACCGGGGCCGGCTCAGTCACCGCCGGCGTGGCATCGGTGTCCTGTGCCAGACCGACGCCTGGCGTAAGCAGGAAAGAAGAGCCCGCCGCCAGCAGGCTGAGCGCGACGGCGAAAGAAATCGAACGGAATCGGATCAAAACGTGGTCCAGTGCGTGGATGAAAGCCGCAGGACAATAGATCCAGTTAAAGGCAAAAGAAAGAAGGGCTTAATGGAAGAACCCGCCGCCCCTGACGGACCGGCGGGCCAAATTGATGCGTCAGGCGAAAGTCTGTCGCAAAGCTTCGAAACGCGCGACCTGATCTTCCAGGAGATTGCGCTCCTTGTCGCGACGGACGAAGACCTTGAACATAGCCTTTCCGTCGGCATTCATGAACCAGACAGAACAAGACCGGCGCCCATGGAAGCCGCGATCGACGAAAGCGATCGAGACACAACGTTCCTTGCGGATGTGACCGCCGATCGGACTGTCGCCATGGATGTTGAACCAGCCATGCCCCTCGCTGCCTTCGGGCAGACTGCCCTCGACTTCGAGCACGATGTCTTCGGTGTGGACGATCATCAGGATCTCGCCCCAGGATGTGAGGTCCTTCCAGATCGGCTCCCACTTCTCGGAAGGCACCACCACAGCGGCCCCTTCCGGGAGGATGGCGAGCACGTCGGCAGGCGTCACCTCGGCCTTGGCGGCGATCTGCTCGATGACACCGTCAGGCTTTTCGGCGAGCGCCGCCAGCGCCCGCTCGCGTCTTTCGCCGTGGCTTTGCGTCAACGTGTCCATCTAGGCCTCACGCAGCTTCGGAAGCCGAGCGCTTGCCCGAGCGATCTTCATGGATGATGACGTCAAAGCCCTCGAAATGCGGACCGGAGAGATACTGAACCTTGCTTTCGCCGGCGCGTGCATGGGCGGCGCGGAACTGTTCCGACTTGGTCCAGGCGACGAAATGGCCATGGGTTTCCCAGACGGTGTGCGAAGCGTACAGCGTATGGTCTTCGGCCTTCGGGCCCTTCAGCATGTGGAATTCGATGTAGCCCGGCATTTCAGCCAGTCGGCCTTCGCGGGCCTTCCACTGGTTCTCGAAGGCTTCCTCGAAGCCCGGGACGACGCGAAAACGGTTCATGGCGATGTACATGGGTCTGTTTCCCTCTTTGCAAGACAAGATCTGATCGTCGCGGTCGGGCATCGGCGGCTGACGAGTTTACCCCGAAATCCGGCCTACTGGAACAACCGCGATCTGTTGCCTTCCTATTTAAACTTGTGTAGCACAGTCAAGTTAAATGTCGGGAGCTTCCCGCACATGCGTATTTTCATTATCGGCGATCCGGAGACGGCTTTGTGCCTGCCTCCGGGCGCCCGGATCATAGGTTCGAGCACATCCATGTTGTCCATTCGCCCATCCCGCCGCAAGCTCATCTCCGCCCTCGCCTTCTCGCTTTCTTTGACGCTTGTTCTGCCGCAGACGGCAGGGGCCAAGGATGCCGAGCGGATCGTCGCGATCGGGGGCACCGTGACGGAGATCATCTATGCGCTCGGCGAGGGGGACAGGGTGGTCGCCGTCGACACGACGAGCCTTTATCCGCCGGAGGCAAGCTCCAAGCCTGATATCGGCTATGTTCGCCAGGTCTCGGCAGAAGGTGTCCTCTCCCAAAGACCCGATCTGATCATCGCGGAAGCCGGTGCCGGCCCTATCGATTCCATCAACATCCTCAAGGCGAGCGGCCTCAGCTTCGTCAGCATCCCCTCGCCCCCTGAAACATCGGCTATCCCAGCAAAGATCCGCGCCATCGGCCAGGCAATCGGGCGCGCGGAAAAGGCAGACGAACTGGCAAAATCGGTCGAGGCCAGCCTCAAAGCCATTGAAGACAAGGTGAAGGCGGCAACAGGGCCGAAGAAGAAAGTCCTGTTCGCTCTCTCCCTCGCCAATGGACGCGTCATGGCGGCCGGCAGTGAGAGCTCTGCAGACGCGATGATCCGGCTGGCCGGTGGCGAGAACGCCGTGTCCACGATCTCCGGTTACAAGCCGCTGACCGATGAAGCGGTGATTGCCGCAGCCCCCGACGTTATCCTCGTGATGAGCGGCGGCGCCCAGCATCTGACGGCCGAAAAGGCATTTGAGCTCCCCTCCCTTGCAGCAACCCCGGCCGGCGCGAACAAGGCCTTCCTCACCATGGACGGCCTCTATCTCCTCGGTCTTGGACCGCGTGCTGCCGACGCCGCCCGTGACCTGAACGCCATGCTCTATCCGGAAGGGCAGTAATCGTGAACACGCTGGCCCTGATGTCGACCCTCGGCAGGCGTGACGGAGATCGCTCCGCTCTCGGGTTTATCGTCCTTGCCCTGCTGGCAGTTCTGCTGGCGATCGCCATCTTCGTTTCGATCGTGATCGGTCCAACCGGCGTCGGCCTGCCGCATCTGATCGCCTATGTGACCGGCGATCATGCGAGCATGGACCAGCAGAACCTGATAATCCTGGAAGCTGTGCGCCTGCCACGCACCGGCATGGGCCTCCTGATCGGCGCAGCACTGGGTGTCTCCGGCGCCATGATGCAGGGCCTCTTCCGCAATCCGCTGGCCGACCCCGGCATCGTTGGGGTCACTTCCGGGGCAGCACTTGCCGCCGTGATCGCCATCGTGCTTGGGCCCACACTGCTATTTCCGTTGCAGGTCGTGTTCGGCGAACAGTTTCTGCCGCTGATGGCCTTCCTCGGTGGTCTCGGCAACACTTTCCTGCTCTATGTCATCGCCACCCGTAACGGCCAGACATCGACGACAGCCCTGATCCTCTCGGGGATCGCGATCGCCGCCATGACAGGGGCTGCCACCGGCCTCCTGATCTTTATCGCCGATGACCGGGCGCTGCGCGACATCACTTTCTGGTCTCTCGGCTCATTGAGCGGCGCGACGACGGACAAGATCATCGCCATCCTGCCCTTCGTTGTCTTCGTGCTGGCGATCATCCCCTTCGTCGCACGCGGCCTCGACGCACTGATCCTCGGTGACGCCGCAGCCTTCCACATGGGCGTGCCCGTGCAGCGGCTGAAGCGCATGACGATCCTCGCCGTGGCAGCCGCCTGTGGCGCAACCGTCGCCGCTGCCGGCTCGATTGGCTTCATCGGAATCGTCGTGCCGCATCTGCTGCGTCTCGCGATCGGTCCGTCACATCGCTTCCTGCTGCCGGCTTCCGCGCTCGGCGGGGCAGCCTTGCTGCTTCTCGCTGATACGGTCGCCCGCACCATCGCCGCACCGGCAGAACTGCCGATCGGCATCATCACCGCGATCCTCGGCGCGCCCGTCTTCCTGATGCTTCTACTCGGCAAACAGGGCCGCCAGGCCATGGAGGGCTTGTAATGATCCGCGCACACGACATCACAATCAGCCGCGGTGGACGCGTTCTCGTCGACAAGGTCAGCCTCCATCTGGAAGCCGGCAAGGTCACCGTGATCATCGGCCCCAACGGGGCGGGCAAGTCCACCCTGTTGAAGACCCTTTCCGGCGAGATGCGCCCCGACCACGGTGACATCCTTTACCAGGACCGGCGTATCGCCTCGCTGAGCCCCGTGGAGCTCGCCCGAGAGCGGGCAGTGCTGCCGCAATCCACAGCACTATCCTTCCCCTTCACGGCGCTTGAGGTGGTGCGCATGGGCGCCGTTGCGCATGGCAGCCGCGATCCGAATCTTGCGGGACGCCAGGCGCTCGTCCGTGTGGGGCTGAGTGGCTTTGAGGGGCGCAGCTACAACGCGCTATCAGGTGGCGAACAACAGCGCGTGCAGCTGGCCCGCGTGCTGGCACAGATGCCCGATCCTGTTCTTGATGGTCGTCCACGCGCGATCTTCCTCGACGAGCCGACGGCAAGCCTCGATATCGGTCACCAGATCTCGGTTCTTGAGCTCGCCCGTGACTTTGCCCGACGCGGCGGTGTCGTCCTGGCCATTCTGCACGACCTCAACCTTGCCGCCGAATTCGCAGATCATTTGGCCGTCCTTCACCACGGCAAACTCATCCGGGAAGGCCATCCGAAGGAAACCATCGACGATGGGACCATCGCGCATGTCTACGGCATTGCTGGCAGTGTCGGACGGCTGCCGAGCGCGGCGATACCCTATGTCTTGCCCCAGGCCCGGTTCAGCGCGACACGCTGAGCCGGCTACCTTAGTTGTCCACAGTTATCCACAGGGCAAAATCAACGAACGCGCACAAAAAACCGCAACGAACAAGGAACACACGCGACCAGGCGTGAGAACGCCTAGAGAACATCGGCGACCAGAGCGACAGATGTCCGCCCGCTTTTTCCAGCGACTTTTTGATAGCCGGCTAAGTTGGTTTGTGACTCGGCCAGGAAGGGCTTGCCGAACGACCAGTCAGGTTGATTATCGCCATCCAGGCACGCCCTGAAGACACCAACAAACCCGAGGTGCGCAGAACTGCGCATAAGGCCAACATATTGTTTTGAAGAAGAAAATGGTGGGTGATGTAGGGCTCGAACCTACGACCCGCTGATTAAGAGTCAGCTGCTCTACCAACTGAGCTAATCACCCGCCTGACACCGTTTCCGGTCTCGTCCGCCCCGTTTCTGGTGGCGTGACCGGGCGTATAAACAGGATCTGCGACCTTGTCTAGCGCCGCTGCAAAAATTCTTGGCCGTTTGGTCAAAAAAATTTCAAAAACCTGGAAATACCCAATGTTTTCAGAGATCCAGCATTCCCGTGGCCAGGCGGACGGCCTGACCACCGATCCGCGCCCGCGAGACGGCGCCGTCTTTCACATCGATATGCAGGTGAATGTAGGAAGGGCGGCCCATCTCAACCCCCTGCTCGATCATCATCGGGTGATGACCGTCCGGCAGTGCGTCGAAATGATGGATGGCGCCTGAAAGCGCTGCCACGGCAGACCCAGTCGCGGGATCCTCGTGAATGCCCATATCGGGCGAGAACATCCGCGCATGGAATTTTGCGGCATGATGCACCCCGCCGCGACAATAGATGTAGGCAGACGTCAGTCGCCCCTCGCTCATCGGCGCCACGCGTTCCCACAGTTGCGGCTCGAATTCGACGCTCTCGATCGTCGCCACATCGTGCAGAGGCACGAGAAGAAACGGGACGCCGGCACTCCACACCGTCGGCACATGGTTTTCAAACCCTATGGCGCTGACCTTGACGGACAACGCATCGGCAAGCCCCTGCCGATCCAATTGCAACTCATGGCGGCTCGACAGGCGCGGCAGGTCGAATTCGGCGAAGCTTGCCTCCCCCGGCCTGACCCGGACGGCACAGCGCACAGGACCAATCGTCTCCTCCAGCACGGAAACGAGATCCATGTTGGCGGTCTCGCCACTATAGGCGCGCTCGGCCAGCGCAATCGCGGTACCCACCGTCGGGTGCCCGGCAAAGGGCAGTTCTCGGCCAGGGGTAAAGATCCGGATCCGGGCGGTGTGCGATGCGTGATCGGCGGGCTGGACGAAAACGGTCTCCGAGAGGTTCATCTCTCCGGCAATTGTTTGCATCATCTCGTCGGACAGGCCGGCACCGTCGAAGATCACAGCGAGCGGATTGCCCGCCAGTTTGCGGTCGGTGAACACGTCATAGATGGCATACTGTCTCGCCACGGGCCTATCTCCGTTGAAGGTCACGCTCGCGGCACACACTGCCCGAGGCGAAACGGCAAGGCAAGCCGAGCCCCGATCATCCTCGATCCTGAAAATACCAGCTGAGAATCGGCAGCATCGCGGCCCCGTAACGCTGCGCTGCAGGATCGCCAGAGCGGATCACGACCGCACGGGAGATTTCCGGCTCCGAACAATCGCGGGCAAAGGCGTCGATCCGATCGGCAAGAGCCTCCGCCGTCTCCGAAAACGTGAAGACGCGTGCCAAGGTGAGGCGTCGCGAGCGATAGCTGGCGTAAAGCACAGGATCGGCATGCGCCAGATCAAGATCGAGCCCTGTCTCCTCCATCACCTCGCGCCGCATGTTGCCCTCGATGTCGCAGGCCCCGTCAACGACATCGGACAAGTCGAGCGAGCCCGCCGCAAAATAGACCTGTCCGGGATTGGCGGTGTGCGGCGCCATCTCGACCGCGACCAGCGCCCCGTCGGATGAGACGATGACGGGATAGCCGAACAGGTGACAGGCACCGGCAAGCTCCGGCTGGCGCCGCCACCAGAGGAAGGTGGCAAAGTTCGACACATGGCCGAGTGCCTCAAGATGCCCATCGCGATAGCGGATCTGACGCTGCAGGATCATCCGGCCGTTGAAGAGTGCCGGGTTCGCCGTCACCTCACGCTCCCAATTGGCAGAGATGGCAGTGCCTTGAGTGAGGTCCAGCGGATGCGGATCGGCTGCCACCCTGAGCGCCAGCGAGCGAACCGGATACAGGCTGCCATCGGTCGGCAGACCAACCTCGTCAGTCAAGAGATCGCTCATGGCAGATGCAAGGTGATGGCAATCGGGCAGTGGTCGGATGCCTTGGGCCGGTCCCATCCGGTACGCGGATAGCGTTCGACCTCCTGCCCCGGCGGAAAGGGTGTGCGGAATGGCTGACCGTTGCGGATGACCTCTGGTAACGCCTGCGGATTGGCCTGTGCGAGCCCTTTGGAAAGCCAGATATAGTCGAGCTGACACAGGTGCTGCTCTTCGGGACCGCGCGAATGATAGAGCGTCCAGCGATCGAGCGGGTCCCGCCGCAGCATGGGGTTTTCGGCAAAACCGTCATGTGAGAACACATCGAGGGCACTCGGCAGGTCCGGCCGGTGGACGTAGTCATAGCCCGAGCGCCGATCGCCGATCACGTCGATGCGCTCCTGATAGTCGTTCATGTCGCCGCAGATCACGAAGTTGTGCCGCGAAGCACTCTCTGACCCGAAACGATTCTCGATGATGTGCCGTACCGCCTTTGCCTCGGCCTCGCGGATCGGCATGGTCGAGGTGCGGCCATCCATTCCATCACGGCCATTGGTCATCGACTTGAAATGCACCACATAGACCGTCAGTGGCCGACCACCAACGCGCAGGTCGAGTTCCAGGCAGTCGCGTTTGAAGATCCGGTCATCTGGCCGGATCCGCTCCCCGAGCCCCGGATGATAGAGGCCGAGATCGTGATAGGTGAGCGCTGCATGGCTGGTGACGTCGCGCAGCTCGATCGGCTGACCGTCGCGGGTCTTCTCCCGCATCAGCACGGCAACGTCGATGCCGCGGCTGTCATTACCCTCGACCAGATATTTCTGCCGATAACCCGAGCCGATCATGCGGAAGAGATAGCCGTATTCGAAGGCCTTGAGCGCCTCCATGTTGTCGACCTCCTGCAGGCACAGGATGTCGGCATTGGTGTCGGCAATCGCCAGCGCCGAGAGCTGCCGGGTGTCGTCGGTGGAGGATACGACCCGCGCCGCTTCGAGCCGCTGGTAGTCGGCTTCCGACTTGATGTCGAACAGCTTCAACACCCGATCGGATTTCAGCTGGTTGCGATAGCCGGTGAAATCGAAGCGGGCGATCAGGTTTTCGATGTTGAAGGTCGCGATGCGAATGGACATGAACACCTGACGGGAGGTCGGTTGCGAAAGCGGCGGATCGACGGCAGTCAATCACGCCCCTTCCGTATCCGCAACCCAAAGCAGGCGCGCCTAAAGCTGTCAGGCCGCCTGGGCCAGCGCATGCCCGACGAGCCGGCCCAGACGACGGATGCCTTCCTCGATCATCGCTTCGTTGGCGCAGGAATAGGAAAGCCGGATCGTATTGGCACCGGAACGATCGGCAAAGAAGGCTTGGCCCGGTACGAAAGCCACCTTTTCCGTCTCGACCGACCGGGCCAGCAGTTCTGCGCCGTCCATACCGTTAGGCAGCGTGACCCAGACGAACATCCCGCCCTCCGGCCGCGTCCATTCGGCACCTTCGGGCATGTATTTTTCCAGCGCCGCCAGCATGGCATCGCGGCGCGCCACATAGGCTGCCCGGATCTTCGCAATCTGTGCCGGAAAATGCTGTGCGGCCACCTCGGCCACGACCATCTGGTTGATCGTCGAGGAATGCAGATCCGCCGCCTGCTTCATCAACACGAGCTTGCGGATGACCGGCGTGGCAGCCACGACATAGCCGACGCGCAGACCCGGTGCCAGCGTCTTGGAAAAGCTGCCGCAATAGATGGTCCGGCAGGCGTCGATGCCGCCGCTGCGGGCAATGTCGAGCGCAAGGATGGGCGCAATGGCCTCGCCGTCATAGCGCAGATGTTGATAGGCCGCGTCTTCGATCACCGGAATGTCGAGCTCGTCGGCCAAGGCCAGGATCTGGTGCCGCTCCTCAAGGCTGACAGTCTGACCCGTCGGATTGGCGAAATCGGTGGAGAGATAGGCAAACTTCACGGCACTCCCCTGCGTCGCCGCCTCCGCCCTGTAGCTCTCGGGCGTCCGGTTTCCGATCGACAGCTGATCATAGGCAGGCTCGTAGGCATTGAAGGCCTGCAACGCGCCGAGATAGGTCGGCCAGGTCACAAGCGCCGTGTCGCCGGGCGACAGAAACAGCTTCCCGAGATAGTCGAGCGCCTGTTGCGAGCCTGACGTGATGAAGATGTTGTCGAGCTCGCAGGCGATGCCCAACCGCCCCATTTCCTCCTTCAACCAGGCACGCAGCGGCAGATACCCCTCAGACACCGAATACTGCAGCGCGCCGCCGGCCTTTCCATCGGCAAACAGGCCGGCATAAGCCTCGGCAAACTCCCGTTCGGGAAACAGTGCCGGATCGGGAATGCCGCCTGCAAACGAGATGATGTCCGGCTTGTCGAGGAGCTTCAGGAGCTCTCGAATTTCGGAGGCGCGCATGCGGGACGAACGCGTGGCAAAGACATGATCCCAGTTCAGCATCGGTGTTTCCTCAAGACTTGTTGTTATCTGAGGCAGCAGACCATGAAAACCTCGATAGGTCAACAATACTGACCTATCGAGGTTGACCGCTGCACTTTACAGTTTGGCAACCATGTTGCTGCTGTTTCTTCAGGCAAGCCTAAAACGCGAGATGATTCGCTCTATAGTCTCCGCAACAGTGAAAGGACCCGCCACTTGCCGATGCAAAAGCTTACCCTGCCGATGGTCGGCATCGACAATGAAGCGGATCCGCCCTGGGAGCATCTGAGCACTCTCTTCCATATATTCCCCCACATCGTCGCAGCCATCGCGATCCTGTCGGCCGCCATCCTCCCATATATGGAGGGTCGGACGTTCGAGGTCCTGGTCGTGTTTGCGATCCTCTCGCTGCAGGTGATCATGCGAGGGGTTGCCGACCTTGGCTTCCGGCGACGGCATCCATCCGACACGGCGCAGAAATGGCTCAAGCGATTCACCCTTATCTCGGTCCTTTCGGGCGTCGCCTGGGGCGCTTCACTTGCCATCCTCTATAGCGGCGGCAGCCCCGACACGCAGGTGGTCATCCTCGCCATCGGTTGCGGCATCCTCCAATCGAGTGCGGCACGCGCCTATATGGCGCCCCGTTCTACTCTGCTGGTCATTTTCGTGATGATCGCCGCGATCAACCTGGTCGCGGTCCGCGAGGGCAACTGGATCATGGTTCCGATCTGCCTCGCCTATGTCGGCTTTCTCGCCAGCTACATGATCCGGCTGATCGCCATGGACGAGAGACGCCTGGCGGCAGAGACGAAGACCCGAACGCTGGTGGCAGCCCTGGCCGAAAGCAACGAGAAACTCACCTATGCCAACGAGCAATTGCGCCGTCATGCCGAGACCGACGCCCTGACCGGCCTTGGCAACAGGCGTGGCTTCGACGTGCAGTTAAGCCATCGTCTCGGTCGATACCGCAATGACCGCGAACCTCTGGCGCTGCTCCTGATCGACATCGACCACTTCAAACTCTTCAACGACACCCGGGGCCACCAGGCCGGGGACGCTGCACTTCAGGTGGTGGCGGAAGTGATCGCTGCATGCATGCGGGACGTCGACGGCACGGCTGCACGCTATGGCGGAGAAGAATTCGCCGTCGTCCTGCAGGGCAATCATGCCCTGGAGCCGGCTGTCTTCGGCGAAGACCTGCGCAAACGCGTCGCTTCACTGTTCCTGCCGACGGCAGATGGTGGATCAGCGGACCTGACTGTCAGCATCGGCGTTGCAACCGCTGGCCCTGAAGACGATGAGCGCAGCCTGATCGCCCTTGCCGATCGCAGGCTATACGATGCGAAGGCATGCGGCAGGAACAGGGTCTGCGACACCGACCATGAGGAAAGGCTCGTGGGCTCCGCCTGAGCACGCCACACGGATACGAAAAAGCCGGAGAAGTTTCCCTCTCCGGCCTCTCATTCATCCCTGAAGATGAAGATCAGTTGCGGGCCTTGTCGACCAGCTGGTTCTTGGCGATCCACGGCATCATGCCGCGCAGCTTGGCACCGACTTCTTCGATCTGGTGGCTGTCGTTCATGCGGCGGATACCCTTGAAGCGGGCAGCACCGGCACGGTATTCCTGCATCCAGTCCGAGGTGAACTTGCCGGTCTGGATGTCGTGCAGTACGCGCTTCATTTCAGCCTTGGTTTCAGCCGTGATGATGCGCGGACCGGTGACATATTCGCCCCACTCGGCGGTATTGGAGATCGAGTAGTTCATGTTGGCGATGCCGCCTTCATAGATCAGGTCGACGATCAGCTTCACTTCGTGCAGGCACTCGAAATAGGCCATTTCAGGCGCGTAGCCGCCTTCGACCAGCGTCTCGAAGCCGGCGCGGATCAGCTCGACGAGGCCGCCGCAGAGAACGACCTGTTCGCCGAAGAGGTCGGTTTCGCACTCTTCCTTGAAGGAGGTTTCGATGATGCCCGAACGGCCGCCGCCAACGCCACAGGCGTAGGAGAGAGCGAGTTCAAGCGCGTTGCCCGAACCGTTGTGATGGATTGCGACGAGGCAGGGAACGCCGCCGCCCTTCTGGTATTCGCCGCGAACCGTGTGGCCGGGGCCCTTCGGAGCAATCATGACAACGTCGACGGTCGACTTCGGCTCGATGAGGCCGAAATGGACGTTCAGGCCGTGCGCGAATGCGATGGCGGCGCCGTCGCGGATGTTCGGCGCGATGTCGGCCTTGTAGATGTCGGCCTGGAGTTCGTCCGGGGTCGCCATCATCATCAGGTCGGCCCAGGCGGCAGCTTCGGCAACCGTCATGACCTTGAGACCATCGGCTTCAGCCTTCTTGATGGTCGGCGAACCGGCCTTCAGGGCAACGACGAGGTTCTGGGCGCCCGAATCCTTGAGGTTCAGCGCATGGGCGCGGCCCTGCGAACCGTAGCCGATGATGGCAACCTTCTTCGACTTGATCAGGTTCAAGTCGGCATCACGATCGTAATAGACGCGCATTGTAGTGTCCTTCCCTATGCTTTTCAGTTGTGGTGGATGTTGTTGATCGGAGAGCCGGAACGGGATGCCCCATCCAGGCCCGCCAGTACGCGGTCGGTCCCGTAGAGAGCGAGAAAGGCGGAAACCGCCTTCGTCGCCCGGGCGCCGAATTTGTGGGTCTGCGGCGCCTCGCCGAGCAGCATGCGGACATGCAGATCGCTGACGATCAGGCCGTAAAGGGTACGGTACGCGTCCTCGCCATCGCCGAAACGCAACAGGCCGTCACGCTGACCGGCGTCAAGCAGCGCCCTCGCCCGGCGATCGATCTGGCGCCGACCACGCTCCAGAAGCAACGTGCCGAGCTTCGAACCGTCACGGCTCGACTGGCCGATGGCCAGCCGGTTGAGGGCGAGCGAAACATCGCCGGCGAGAACCTCGAGCAGATCCTGGGCAAAGACCTCCAGATGATCTGTAAGGGTGGCAACAGTCAGGCGCTCACCCGGCCGCTCAAACGTCCGTACCTTGCTGGCTTGATAGGAAATCATCGCTGAAAGCAGACCATCGCGGTCGCCGAACCATTTGTAGAGGCTTTCCTTGGAGCAATTGGCAGCGCGCGCCAGACCGGCCGTGGTGACTGCCTTGTCGCCGCCCTCCACGAGGAGACGCAGAGCCTCCGCCAGAACGGCGTTCTGACGCGGCGTAAATTCCGAAGTCTGATTGTCGATGGACATGGCCGGCTCCTGGTACCGTACGGTACGGTTCGCACGCTTTATGTACCGCGGAGGCGCGCGGGTCAAGAATGAATTTGCGAAAAAAGCAAGCAGATGCCTCAGGAAGGAGATCCTGTTTTGAGCATCACTCCCTCCCCTTTCACCCCACCAAGTTGTCACAAAAGGGTGATTGTGACAAAAAATAATCGTTGTATGTCATAGTTAAATGACGGTGCATTTGCAGCCTAACCCGCTGTTTTTCCTCACCTCACCCTTCAAGTATCCTCCGTGATACCGGGTACTCTCACCGAACCAATCAGTTCGATTGCGCGCAAAGGGGTATTGATTTCTCCAGCGCCATACGCCAAATACATCTCATCGAACCGAGCAGTTCGATAAAGCAAGGTTCTAAAGGCTTACACACTATGAAGACCATCGCAGCAGCACTCCTGACCACCATCGCAGCCGCTTCGGCCGCTTTCGCGATCGAGCCAGTCCCAGGCTCAATCACCTATGGCGGTGCGCAGCCAAGGCTCGAACAGGCACCCGCCGGTTCGAACTTCTTCCACACCTTCCATCTCAACGGCACGGAAGTCCATGAGATCTGCAAGGTGAATGCAGACCGGACCGTCTCCATCGTCTCCCGTTCCATGGCGAACGACTGACGGCACGCAAGACGATCCCCATCACGGGTAGATGCTACCCATCAATACAATCTAGAGCTGAACGCCTGAGGCTGAGCTCAATTCAAGATAAGGAAGCACGATCATGAAGACCATCATCTCTGCCGCCCTCATCACCCTCGCAGCCGGCTCGGCCGCTTTCGCTTCCGTCCAGCCGATCCCGGGCTCGATCACCTATGACAACGCCAATGTTCAGCTCGAGAAGGCACCTGTTGGTTCGACCTTGTTCCACACCTTCTCCAACGGTGACGGCCGCGACGTTCGCGAAGTCTACAAGGTCAACGCCGACCAGACGGTAACCCTGGTCGATCGTCAGATCTCCAACGCTTCGTAATCGAAACGTTCAACCCAACACGCCTCCCAAGACGTGAAGACCTCCAGCGGCAGGCTCGACCCTCTCCACCGCCCCGAGCCGCCGCCCACAAAACGCTACACAAGGAATACGACCATGAAGACCATCATCTCTGCAGCCCTCATCGCCCTCGCTGCCGGCACCTCCGCTTTCGCCTCCGTCCAGCCGATCCCGGGCTCGATCACTTATGACAACGCCAATGTTCAGCTGGAAAAGGCCCCTGTCGGGTCGACCTTCTTCCACAACTTCACTGACGGCAGCGGCCATGACGTCAGCGAAGTCTACAAGGTCAATGCCGACAAGTCGGTGACCCTCGTTAACCGCCAGATCTCCAACGCTTCGTAATCAGCGTCTCCCAGGACGCAAAACCCTTCGGCGGCAGGCTCGGCCCCTCCCCTCTGGCACTGAGCCGCCGCCAACCCAACGCACAAAGGAATATAACCATGAAGACCATCATCTCTGCAGCCCTGATCGCCCTCGCAGCCGGTTCGGCCGCCTTCGCTTCCGTCCAGCCGATCCCGGGCTCGATCACCTATGACAACGCAAACGTTCAGCTGGAAAAGGCACCTGTTGGTTCGACCTTCTTCCACACCTTCTCAGACGGCAGCGGTCGTGACGTCAACGAAGTCTACAAGGTCAACGCAGACCAGTCGGTGACCCTCGTTAACCGCCAGATCTCCAACGCTTCGTAATCAGCGTCTCCCAGGACGCAAAACCATTCGGCGGCAGGCTCGGCCCCTCCCCCACTGACACTGAGCCGCCGCCAACCCAACGCACAAAGGAATATAACCATGAAGACCATCATCTCTGCAGCCCTGATTACCCTCGCAGCCGGCTCGGCAGCCTTCGCTTCCGTCCAGCCGATCCCGGGCTCGATCACCTATGACAACGCAAACGTTCAGCTGGAAAAGGCACCTGTTGGTTCGACCTTCTTCCACACCTTCTCAGACGGCAGTGGTCGTGACGTGAACGAAGTCTATAAGGTCAATGCCGACCAGACGGTGACCCTCGTCACCCGCACAGTTTCCAACGCTTCCTGATTCCAGGGTGCGTGGTGGGCCTCGGGGCATCAGTCCCGGGGCCTTTTTTTTGCATTTGCGATAGTGTCCAGACTTGGTCATTCCCAGCGCCAAAGGTGATGGGTATGGTGCGGCGAAATCTAGGAAAACACCATGCGCACCAAACACCTCCTCATCTGCCTTGCCCTGACACTTGCCGGAACCTCGGCCCTCTCCGCCAAGGAAAACCGCTGCGGCTGGATACAGAATCCGACCCCCGGAAATTACTGGCTCGATGATGGCGAAGGCTCATGGATACTGATGACGCAAGGCTCCGAGATCGAGCCGCTCGGCATGGAGAACATGCCTGATTTCACCACAGGGGATTTCGTCCAGACGAACGGCTACTATGGCTATGCCTGCGGCTGTATCGAGGCTGAAACCGAGCGCAGCAGCGATTTTGGTGACAGCTTCCTCGGCAGGATCTCGGCCATCTACGCCGTGAAGCAGTTGCCGATCAGCCAATGCCGCGCCGACAAGGCCCTGCCCTCGCCGGAATAATCAACGCGCGTAATCGACAGGCACGGCCAGCCCCTGCTTGAGAATTTCCATAGAGATTGATGCCGAGACGTCAAAGAGTTCGACGCGCTTCACCAGCCGGCGATAGACGACGTCGTAGTGCTCGACGCGCGGCAGCACCAGCTTCAGGATATAGTCGTAATGCCCCGTCAAACGATGGGCTTCGACAATCTCCGAGATATCGCTGATCGCGCGGCGAAACTCCTCAATCCAGTCGTCGGCATGATGGGCTGTCTTCACCAGGGCATAGACCGTGGTCGGCACGCCGATTTTCTCGCGATCGAGGACGACGATGCGCCGGGCGATATAGCCCTGCTCCTCCAGCTTCTGGATCCGCCGCGAGCAGGCAGACGTTGACAAGGCCACGCGCTCAGCGAGATCTGCAACCGCAATGCTCGCATCCTGCTGCAGCAGATCGAGAATCTTCCTGTCTCTTTCGTCGATCACGCCACATCTCCCCGGCCCAAACCCCTGAATGCGCAAATAATCTGCGCGATCCCCTCATATCGCGCCAACTGCCATGCGCCAAGGGCTGTTCTCTATCCGATCATTGCAACCCAATTGCGCCGAATTCGCATCATCATCTTCGCATCAAATGACGGAGACGAGACATGAAGACGATTGGCTTGATTGGCGGGATGAGTTTCGAAAGTTCGGCGGTCTATTACCGCCAGGTCAACGAGGCCGTTCGCGCCCGCCTCGGCGGCCTCACTTCGGCAGAGGTCCTGATGCACTCGGTCAACTTCGCGGAGATCGTCGCACTGCAGAAGGCCGGCCGCTGGGACCTTGCCGCGAAGCGTCTGGGCGACGTCGCAACAGGCCTGGAAAAGGCCGGCGCGGACTGCGTTCTGATCTGCACCAACACCATGCATCTCGTCGCCGACGAGGTGCAGGCACGGATCGACGTACCACTCATCAACATCATCGATGAAACCGCCCATGCATTGAAAGCCGGCGGCGCAAAACGCCCGCTGCTGCTCGCAACACGCTACACCATGGAACAACCGTTTTACGCCGAGCGCATGAAGCGCCACGGCATCGAGATCATGGTGCCGGATGCGGAAGGGCGGACCGTCACCCATGATGTCATCTTCGAAGAGCTCTGCGCGGGCCGGGTTCTCGACACGTCACGCGACAAGCTGAACGGAATCATCGAACAGGCCAAGGCTGAAGGTGCCGACAGCGTTATCCTCGGCTGCACGGAGATCTGCCTCATCCTCGACCCGACGACACTTCAGCTGCCCGGCTACGACTCGACGACCATCCATGCCGAAGCGGCCGTTACCTTCGCACTGCAAGGCGATCGCGACATCCGGGCTGCCTGATTAGTGGCCTGCGTTCAGATCGTCTGGCCGCAGGCGCGGCAGAACCGCCGGACGGTTTCGGCCATACCGTATTCCAGGGCATCGGCGGTCAGGCCGTGACCGATCGAGACTTCGGCAAGATGCGGGATGCGCTTGACCAGAAGCGGCAGGTTGGCAACCGTCAGGTCGTGCCCGGCATTGACGTCGAGCCCCTCGGCGCGGGCGGCATCGGCCGTCAGGCCGAGCAGTTCGACCTGACGCAGAGCCTCATCCGGATTGTCGTAACAGCCGCCATAGGGGCCGGTATAGAGCTCGACGCGCTCGGCACCGGTCGCCTTTGCAAGCGCCATCGGTTCGGACCGCCCATCGCCATCAACAAAGAGCGACACCCGCATGCCCTTGGCGCGAAGCCGCGACACGACACGCTTGAGAAAATCCTGATGCACGACAAGGTCCCAGCCATGGTCGGACGTCGCCTGCGACGGGTCATCAGGCACCAGCGTGACCTGCTCCGGCTCGGTTGCCTCGCAGAGCGCCAGGAAATCCTCGCTCGGATAACCTTCGATGTTGAACTCGGCCGTGGGGAACGCGTCGTCGATCAGAGCCCGCAGCACCGGCAGATCGCTGAAGCGTATATGCCGCTGATCCGGGCGTGGATGCACCGTCAGGCCACTGGCACCAGCAGCAAGGGCAATACGGCCGAGACCGGCCACGTCAGGCCAGGGAAGATCCCGGCGGTTGCGAAGCATGGCGATGGCATTGAGGTTGACGGAAAGCTTGGCAGGCATGGCGGCATGATCCGGCGATGAAGAGGTCTGGGGCATCCTTACGGCATCGCGGTATCGAAGGCCAACGAGAATCGCAAATGCTCCGATGCGGGAAATTGATGAATGGCAATCGCGTCCACCCCCTAGACTTTAAGGTATTGACGCCTAGCCCCCATCCTTTAGTCAGGTCTCGATTGTGACGGATCGCACAAATGCGCACTATCGGATGACGGCGCAGGCGTCCCCTGCGGCGGTTGGAGCAAGCATGTTGACGGAAACCGGGATCGATGGCGGGCAGGTTTCGGACGCTCTGCAGCGGGTGTTGCGGAGCAGGACATTCGCACGCTCCGAAAGGCTGCGCTCCTTCCTCAAATTCATCGTCGAGATGGAGCAACTCGGCCTGTCGCATCAGTTGAAAGGCTACACGATCGGTATCGATGTGTTCAGCCGCAGCCACGGCTTCGATCCGGGCACAGATCCGCTGGTCCGTGTCCAGGCCGGAAAGTTGCGCAAGCTGCTGAACCAGTTCTATGCCTCCGAGGGCCGCGATGATCCGCTACGCATTCGCATTCCGCTCGGCGGTTATGTTCCGGTCTACGACCGCGTCGCATCGCAAGCCAGCATGGTCCGTGAGCGCGACCTCGAATTGATCGAGACCACCTTCGCTGATGTCGAGAGCCCTGCTCTCGCCGACGACAAGGCCTCACTTCCAAGGCTTTTCATCCGCCGCCCGGACGGCGACGATCTCATCGCCTCGATCTTCGTCAATGCGACCCGGCTCTGGAGCACGAGGCTCTGGGCGGTCTGCATCGCCGGCCCGAGTGAAAAACCCAGTTTCGAAGGCGGAGCACCGCATCCCCTCCATTTCGAATTGAAGGCGCATAGTCTCGGCACCGAGCTCAAACTCGGCCTGCGCCATCTCCGCTCCGGCAGCGAGGTGCCGATCAGCATGGGCGTCTGCGAGACTTCCGGCGACAGTCTGGAAATCGGCGCCCTCGCCAACGGCTTTGCTGGCGCAAATCTTACGATCCCCGGCTCGATCTATCGCTTCTGCCACAAGAACGATCTGTCGACGGGACAGATGCAGTGCCTCGAAGCCACCTATCGCTATACGCTGGAGGGTTCGGACGCGAGCTATATCAATGCCCGTCAGTCCCAGCAGCAATGGGCCGGCCTCGGCCAGAGCAGCGAGATCATCACCGAGATGACGAAGCTGATCGCCCTTTCCTCCCTGCCACGCTGAGCCACGCGTTCCAGACATGAGGCGCAATTCCCTTTTGCGAAAACTTATTTTACGGATTTCAAATATACTATAATCTTCAATCAGACGGCGATTCGAGATGCAGCGGGGTCAGCGAGACAGCACAGCAAAAGAGGAACTATCGGCTTCAGCAGACGCGTTGGCACTGAACATGGAGGGGTACATGCCGCACGGAACACACCATCTGCAACCGATCACCAGCGTATCCGGTCAGCCTAACAAGGTATTTCTCTTGCCGGACCTCGTCCAGACGAGAACCCCACCGAAAGAGCCGGTCGCGATTGCCGAAATGGCAGAGTTCTTCGGCGTCACCCACCGAACGCTGCATTTCTACGAGGAAAAGGGCCTGCTCACCGCCCGACGCATGGGCCTGATGCGGGTCTACGGATGCGATGAAATCGCCCGGATGGCGCTGATCAATGTGTGCCGAGAGGTCGGCATGTCGGTCTCGCTCATCCAGGACCTGTTCGAAACACTCTCGACCGCCACCTCGACAAGCGAAGCAAACCTGATTCTTGAGGAAGCCCTGCTCGGCCGTCGCCGTGAACTGGCGTCCAACCTTTCGACGGTCCACCGTCAGCTCCAGCAACTCAATGCCCTGCTCGACCACGAAGAGGTCGAAGCCGGTCAGTTGAACACGGAACAGAAGGGGCCAACCCTGACCGAGACGGAAGCCCGCTGCCTGCAGTTGATGGTCGAAGGCTATACGCCGATCCGGATCGCGCGGACGCTCGAACTGAAAACCGAAGAGGTCAGTACCGTGGAGGCGAGCATCGTCGGCAAACTCCAAGCGCAAAACCGCTTCCAGGCCGTGGCGAAAGCCGTTCTTCTCGGTTTGGTCGCCAATTGAAGACCCGCCTTGGTCTTGTCCATCATCAATAGTGGAGGAAGTTTAACGGGACAGCGGCTGCAGCTGGAGCTAGGAGCGGGTCATACCCAAAGACTGAGGTCGCCCCATGCCCAATCTGCTTTCCCGCTATGCCACTCCTTTAACCACGGGCCTGTTTCTGGTCTCGCTGATCTCCGGGATAGCCCTGTTCTTTCACTACGGCACGACCGCCTTCCGCGAGATGCATGAATGGCTGAGCCTTGTTCTCATTCTGCCTTTCGTCCAGCATGTCTGGAAAAACTGGCGCCCGTTCCTCGCCTATTTCAAGCGCCTGCCGATGACCCTGTCGCTCGGCCTCTGTCTGGTCACCGGCCTCGCCTTCGCCTGGCCTGCCATCACAGGTTCGGCAAGCGGTAGCGGTGGAAATCCGGCTTTTGCCATGATCAATATCATCGCAGCCGGCACGCCGGGTGAGGTTGCACCTCTGCTCGGAAGATCTGAAGCCGAAGTGGTCGATGGGCTGAAACAGAAGGGCTTTGCGGCAGCGGATGGCGCTACGAGCCTGTCCGAGATTGCCGAGGCGTCCGGCAAGGACAACGTGGAGCTGATGGCGACGCTGACCGCCCTCAAGGCGAAGTGACCTAGTCAGGAGCGCTCATCTGACGATGGTGAGCGTCTCTGCCGCGCGGGTCACGGCGGTATAGAGCCAGCGCTCGCGTGTATCGCGAAACGCCCAGCTCTCGTCGAACAAGACAACATCGTTCCACTGTGAGCCCTGGGCCTTGTGCACGGTCAGTGCATAGCCGTAGTCGAACTCGTCGTAACGCTTGCGCGTCGACCAAGGTATCTCCGTCTCGATATCCGCGAAGGCGTCCTTGAGCAGCTTGATCTTGGCTGCCCCGCGATCCATGTCGTCGTCTTCTGGCTTGATCAGGAGATTGATGCCGGGCTTCACCGTCTCGCGCGACGACGTCATAACCTGCCAGAGCGAGCCGTTGAGCAGGCCCTTCACCTGATCGTTCCTAAGGCATACGAGCTTGTCGCCGGCCTGCGGATAGTCGACGGTGAAGCCTTTCAACTCGCGCAGCCGCATGTTGTAGCGCCGCCGTGTCTTGTTGGTGCCGACCAGAACCTGATCCGCCCCCAGCACAAGATCCTGCGTCACCTCGTTCTTCGAGATCACGCGTGCGGTATCGCCGTAATCGCCATACATGATCTCCTTGCCCTCACGGATATGCATGGCAAGCTGGATGATCGGATTGTCGCGCGCCTGGCGATGGATATCTGTCAGCAGATAGTCCGGCTCCTGATCGGTGAAGAATCCACCGCCGGAAACAGGTGGCAACTGGCCGGGATCACCCAGCACCAGGATCGGCGTGCCGAAGCTCATCAAGTCGCGTCCCAGCGCCTCATCGACCATCGAGCATTCGTCGATGACAATGAGTGCCGCCTTGGCGACCGGGCTCTGGCGGTTGATCGAGAACATCGGCGCAATCGAGGTCTTGCCGGTTTCCTCGTCCTCCACTGCCTCCTCGCCGCGCGGGCGATAAATCAGCGAATGGATGGTCTTGGCATTCGAGGCGCCACGCGAGCGCAGAACCTGCGCCGCCTTGCCGGTGAAGGCGGCAAACAGCACCTCGCCATCGACATGCTCGGCAAAATGTTTGGCGAGCGTCGTCTTGCCCGTACCGGCATAGCCGAACAGACGGAAGACGGGGGTCTTCCCCTCCTTCAGCCATTTCGAAACGGCCTTGAGGGCCTCGTCTTGCTGGGGCGCGAATTGCATGACCTAGGTCATGCGCGGATTCGTTGGCCCGATGCAAGGCCAAAGCCGGGAAAGTCAGAACAAATCGTGGACATCAGCCCTTGAGCGGATCATTGGCGAGCTCGATGGGCGTACCATGCGGCGTCGCCTCGGCCGCCCGCTGCCAGCTTTCGCGCAAGGCCTCGACGGTATCGCGATCGGCCAGCCCCTTGCGCTCCAGCAGCCCGGCCAATGCCGCGACCCAGGCGTCGAAATAGTCGGAACCGTCAGTCGCCCGCTCCGGTCTGTGGACTTCGGCAGACAGGCTGTCCGCCCATTCGGTCCAGCTGAACACGCCACGTGCGTGCAGATGCACGGTCATGGCAAAGGCCTGCGCGTGCCAGGGTTCGGCGAAGACGGGCGCGCCTTCGGGCGAGCGCGGCAAGCCCGGCGATCCCGCAAGATCCGTCACCGTTTCACAGGCGCTCAAGATAGCTCTCCCATGCATCGATCGAGACGGTCAAGGTCGGGTCGGCGTCCTCGCCCCAGATCTCCTCTCCCGTGAACACGACCGTGTAGACCCATTGCGGGCTCTCGCCCCGTCCATGGGCATTATCGTCAGGGAAGACGAAGCCGCCTTGAACGGCCTCGACCACACCCGTTTTCGCCCGGGCATAACGGGGCAGACGCGTGTGGCCCGCCGGATGGAAATTCTTCGTCCGCACCCGGTCACCGACGGCAAACTTCGGCCCCGTCTCGACGGGCCGGTCGCACGGCCCGCCACGGGCCAGCACGCCTTCGACCATCTCGGCTGTCAGTACTCGTTTTGGCGCTCGGCCCAGCTCCGCGTGCTGCCCTGTTGCCAGCTCTTCGGCGGTGGCAAAACCATGCCGCTCGAGCAGCATGTCGATCCCGCGTATCCACACTTCGTAATAGCTCGCCGCCAGATAACTCGCCGGCGGAATATTCTCGCGCGCATGCCGGCTCTCGTCGATGGACCAGGCACCGAACGCGCCGCAGGAGAGCGTGATGCCGAACGCCCGCTTCTCCCATTCTGCATGGAAGTAGGGTTCGCCTTTCTCAGGCGCGACCGGACCGAAGCCCATCTGCCCGCCAAGATCATGCGGCCCGTTCATGACAGGACCTCCGACGACAACGCGAGACCAGTGCCGATCATCGAGTCGCGCGTCACGAGCTTGGCGAGTGCCTCTTCGTCCAACCCTTCCGTCCCTGCAGGACGCAAGGGCACTACGAGATAGCGAAGCTCCGCCGTGGAATCCCAGACGCGGATCTGCATCTCCTCCGGCAAGGTCACCCCGAATTCGGCAAGCACACCGCGCGGATCGATTACTGCTCGGGACCGATAGGCCGGCGCCTTGTACCAGACCGGCGGCAGACCGAGCACCGACCACGGGTAACAGGAGCACAGCGTGCAGACGACAAAATTGTGGGTGTCAGGGGTGTTGAAGACGGCGCGCATATGCTCGCCCTGCCGGCCCGTATAGCCGAGGCTCGCGATCGCCGCCGTCGCATCGCGCGTCAGCCAGTCGGCGAACTCGGGATCGACCCAGGACTTCGCCACCACCCGCGCGCCATTCCTCGGTCCCACCTTCGTCTCATAGGTCTCGACGATGGCGTCGATCGCCGCGGGATCGATCAGACCCTTTTCGGTCAGCAAAGTCTCGAGCGCCCGCACGCGGGCTTCCATATCGGAATACCGGTTGTCATGGTGGTGATCATGCCCGTGATGATGATCATGATCTTCATGGTGGTGACCAGACATCGAAGTTTCCTATTTGAGCATGGGCCAAAGGCTCATCACCAACAGCAAGGCCATGGTGATGTTGAACCATTTGAGCCGCACCGGGACCGACAACCATTCCCGAAGAGCCGAGCCGAAGCCCGCCCAGGTGGATACACTGGGAACATTGACGGCCGCGAAGACCAGCGCGACTATGCCGACAGTCAGAGCATAATGCTCCGGATTAGGATAGACCGCCATGGCGGTTACGGCCATCACCCAGGCTTTCGGATTGACCCACTGGAAGGCGGCAGCCCCCAGGAAGCTCATCGGTCGCGCCTTGGCCTCCCCCTCACCCATCGTGCGTGACGAACCGATTTTCCAGGCGATCCAGAGGAGATAGAGCCCGCCTGCAACCTTAAGCGCGATGAAGGCAGGTGGATAGGCCGAAAGAATAGCGCCGAGGCCGAGGCCGACACCGATCAGCAGCGAGAAGAATCCGGCACCGATCCCGAGCATATGCGGAATGGTCCGGCGGAAGCCGAAGTTCACCCCCGACGCAAACAGCATCATGTTGTTCGGCCCCGGGGTGATCGAGGTCGCGAAGGCAAAGACCACAAGCGCCAGAAGCGTATCGGCCGACATGGATGTTTCTCCCGGATTTTTATGTCAGCCTATCTGTCCTTTGAGCCCACGCCATCACCATTCTTGTAATGGTGACACGAAGGAGCGGGACTTTGTCGCTTGCCTCGCGGGACCGCCTCGCTATCCTTCGCACACCCCGCCTCGAGGAGCTTCACGATGCATGATACCATCCCGACTGTCACCTTGCCGGGCGGCGCAGAGGTCCCGAGCCTCGGCTTCGGCACATGGATGATGGGCGAGGATCGATCCGCCGCGAAAGCCGAAGTCGATGCCATCAGGCTGGCACTGGACCTTGGCATGACCGTGATCGACACGGCCGAAATGTATGGCGATGGCGGCGCCGAACGCATTGTCGGCGAAGCGCTGAAGGATCGGCGCGAAGACGCCTTTCTCGTCTCCAAGGTCCTGCCCTGGAATGCCAGCTACGACGGCACGATCAAGGCCTGCCATACCAGCCTCGACCGGTTGGGGAGCGATCATCTCGATCTCTATCTCCTGCACTGGCGGGGAGAACACCCACTCGAAGACACAGTCGCTGCGATGGAAGAGTTGAAGGCGGCCGGCCGCATTCGCGCCTGGGGCGTCTCGAATTTCGATATCGATGACATGGAGGAACTGTTCTCGGTGGCCGATGGCGGGAACTGTGCCGTCAATCAGGTCCTCTACAATCTTTCCCGCCGCGGCATCGAATTCGACCTCCTGCCCTGGTGCCAGGAGCACCAGATCCCGGTCATGGCCTATTCGCCGATCGAGCAGGGCCGCATCCTCCAGCACCCTGAACTGATCCACATCGCCAAGGCCTATCAGGCGACTCCGGCACAGGTCGCGCTCGCCTTCCTGCTGGAGCGCGAAAGCGTGATCCCGATCCCGAAGACCTCGAACCTGCGCCGCCTGCAGGAAAATCGCGAGGCGGTCGATCTCGACATCTCCGATGAAGACTGGGCACGTCTGGACGCGGCCTTCCCGCCACCGTCCCGGAAAGTAGCGCTGGCGATGTTGTAAAGGGGAGAGAGCCCGGGCGCCCGATCCTCTCCCATGCATCGGAAAATCGCGATCTATCCACAGGCCCAGCATTTCCAGCACTTTACGCCAGCCCCTCAGGAAATTAGGAGATTGCCTAATTCGAGAATTGCGGAGAAAGAGCCGCACGACTGAGGGACCACATGGCAAAGCGCGGAAAAACCGAAATACATCCGGCAATGGACAAGATCTCGTCCCGCGTCTTCCACGCACTCGCCTCCGATCCACGCCGCATGATGCTGGTACACCTCTCCCAATCAACCCTGACCGCCGGCGAAATCGCCGCCCGCTTCGACATGGCCAAGCCTTCGATCTCCCAGCACCTCTCGATCCTCGAAAATGCCGAGCTGATCGAGGGCGAGAAGAAGGGCCAGTATATCCACTACAGCCTGAGGCCGGCGGCCCTGCGGCATGCACTGACTGCCATGCTGACCACGACCACGGTACCAGACGACGAGGCCGAAGTGGAAGCGGCAGCGGATGTGCCAGCGCCGCCGAAAAAGTCTGCCAAGAAGAAGAACGACGCAGCCGAGACCGCCCCATCGGTAACGAAGGCCGAGAAGAAAGCCAAGATGAAGCCGGCGAGCGACAAACCGGCCAAGGAAAAGCCGAAGAAGGCAGAGGCCGATCCGCCCCCGGCGCCGCAACAAATGGGCCTTCTCGATCTCCTCGGCATGAACTGAAAGGCCGGCAACAAAAAAGGGCGACCGCGAGGCCGCCCTTTTCACTTCAGGAATTACCGAATTCCTTACATGCCCTGCGGGCCGCGGTTCATCGCAGCAATGCCGGTGCGGCAGATCTCGTTGAGCCCGAGCGGCTTCATGATCGAGACGAACTGGTCGATCTTCGATGACTTGCCGGTGATCTCAAAGATGAAATGGTCGACCGTCGCATCCACGACCTTCGCCTGGAAGGCATCGGCAAGCCGAAGCGTCTCGGCACGCATTTCACCGGTCGAAACGACCTTCACCAGCGCCACCTCCCGCTCGATCGGCCGCTCCTGGCCGAGCTCCTTAGCCCGAACCGTCAGGTCGAGGACGCGGTGCACTGGCACGATGCGCTCGAGCTGCGCCTTGATCTGCTCAAGCACACCAGGCGTTCCACGCGTCACGATCGTGATGCGCGACAGATGCGCCTCGTGCTCGGTCTCCGAGACCGTCAGGCTCTCGATGTTGTAGCCGCGACCGGAGAACAGGCCGATGACGCGGGCGAGAACGCCGGGCTCGTTGTCGACGAGCACCGAGAGCGTATGGCTCTCGATGGCGGAGGTTTCCTTGGCGATGAAATAGGCCGAACCGGTCGGCTGAAGATGAGCGTTCATGATCTTTTTCCTCCCGGTCAGACGAGCTGACGGCCCTTGGCATCGATGGCAGTGGCAACCGCTTCGTCGGTCGCCTCGTCCGGCAGCAGCATTTCGTTATGGGCCTTGCCCGACGGGATCATCGGGAAGCAGTTGGCGAGATTGGCGACACGGCAGTCGAAGATGACAGGCTTCTTCACGTCGACCATCTCCTGGATGGCACCGTCGAGATCGTCGGGCTTTTCGCAACGGATGCCAACCGCGCCATAGGCTTCCGCCAGCTTGACGAAGTCAGGCATGGCTTCCGTATAGGAGCTCGACAGGCGGTTGCCGTGCAGCAGCTGCTGCCACTGGCGCACCATGCCCATGTACTGGTTATTGAGGATGAAGATCTTGACCGGCAGCTCGTACTGGATGGCGCAGGACATTTCCTGAATGCACATCTGGATCGAGGCATCGCCCGCGACATCGATGACGAGCGCGTCGGGATGTGCGACCTGGACGCCGATTGCGGCCGGCAGGCCGTAACCCATCGTGCCGAGGCCACCCGAGGTCATCCAGCGGTTCGGCTGCTCGAAGCCGATATACTGGGCCGCCCACATCTGGTGCTGGCCGACTTCCGTCGTGATGTAGGTGTCGCGATGCTTGGTCAGCTCATAAAGCCGCTGCAGCGCATATTGCGGCATGATGACGTCCTTGGACGGCGTGTAGGCGAAGGAATTGCGAGCCCGCCACTTGGCAATGCTGGCATTCCATTCGGCCGTCTGCGACGCCTCAGGCTTCTTCGGCAGGGCACGCCAGGCGCGGACCATGTCTTCGAGAACGCGACCGACATCGCCGGTGATCGGAACGTCAACGCGGACATTCTTGTTGATCGACGACGGATCGATGTCGATGTGGATCTTCTTCGAGTTCGGCGAGAACGCGTTGAGGCGGCCGGTGATACGGTCGTCGAAGCGCGCACCGATGCAGACCATGACGTCGCAGTCATGCATCGCCATGTTTGCTTCGTAGGAACCATGCATGCCGAGCATGCCAAGCCAGTTCTTGCCCGAAGCCGGATAGCAGCCGAGCCCCATGAGCGTCGAGGTGATCGGGAAGTCGGTGAGACCGACCAGTTCACGCAGCAGCTTGGTGGCTTCCGGACCGGAATTGATGACGCCGCCACCCGAATAGATGATCGGACGGCGAGCCGTCGCCATCAGCTCGACGGCAGCCTGGATGGCGCGGGCATCGCCCGAAACCTTTGGCTGGTAGCTCTTCAGCGCCTTGTGCGCATCCGGCGGCGTGTAGGTGCCGGTGGCGAACTGGATGTCCTTCGGGATATCGACGAGGACCGGACCCGGACGGCCCGTCTGGGCGATCCGGAAGGCTTCATGGATGATCGAGGCCAGCTGGTTGACGTCCTTGACCAGCCAGTTGTGCTTGGTGCAGGGACGCGTGATGCCGACGGTATCGCATTCCTGGAAGGCATCCGAACCGATCAGCGAGGTCGGAACCTGGCCGGAGATGCAGACGAGCGGAACGCTGTCCATCAAAGCATCCTGCAGCGGCGTCACCGCATTGGTGGCGCCAGGACCTGACGTGACCAGCATGACGCCGACCTTGCCGGTCGAGCGCGCATATCCCTCAGCTGCGTGGCCGGCACCCTGCTCGTGGCGCACGAGGATGTGCTGGATGTCTTCCTGCTGGAAGATCTCGTCATAGATCGGAAGCACGGCGCCGCCGGGATAGCCGAAGATATGTTCGACACCGTTATCCTTGAGCGCGCGCAGGACGATCTCGGCGCCAGTCATCTGATTGTCTTTACCCGTCATGCTGTGTTTCCATCTGCCTTCTTGGTTTTGGGGCTGATAACCCGGTTCAGGGCATAAAAAAAGGCCCCTTGAGGAGCCTGTCATCTAGCGCATGGGTGGCTATCGCCGGATGGTTACACCATCCTGCCCATGCGCCGTCCCACCACGATAAGTGCAACCGAGTTTTTCATGGGTCGAAGTGTTAGCCAGAAAGCCCGCAAGCGTCAACGCATCTTTTGCAAAATTTCCGACGCCGAAGCGAAAGTTTGTTGCGCAGACAATGATGAATCATCACCGCCAGCCTAATGCGTTACACGAAATTTTAAGCGCGCCCCCATAAGCTTGCGCCAGCAGGGAGAATGCGCTTGTTGAATGATGATCTTCGCAAGTCCGGCGCAGCCGGAGATCAAGACCGCCGCGATGGCATGCGGCCTGGCAACCGGATGCTCGGACGCGTCGTCGCCTGCAACGGCGCGCGTGCAACGATTGCAGCCGTCGCCGAAGACGGCGGCACGGATCTCACGGAGCTCTGGTCCGTCGGTCGTCTGATCTCGATCACCGTTGGCAAGAACCGCGTCGTAGCACTCGCCTATTCCATGCAGACGGAGGGCAAGGACTGGGGCGAAGGGGCCGACAACCAGTTTCTCATCGAGGTCGAACTGCTCGGCGAAGTCTACGTTCACGAAGACGGCCAGGAACTCTTCTCGACCGGCATCTCGCGCTATCCCTATCTCGGAGCCATCGCCCACCGCATTCGTGCGGCCGATCTTCTGCGCATCTACGACACCCGCCTCGGCGACACAGCAGTCATCGGCAAGCTCACCCAGGACGAAACGATCGACGCAACGATCCATGTCCCGTCCATGCTGTCGAAGCACTTCGCCGTGGTCGGCTCGACCGGCGTTGGCAAATCGACCGCCGTTTCGCTGCTCTTGCGCAAGGCGATCGAAAGCGATCCGAAGCTGCGCATCCTCATTCTCGATCCGCATAACGAATTTGCCGCCGCCTTCCCCGAGCTTGCCGTCGTCATCGACACCGACACGCTAGACCTGCCCTTCTGGCTCATGCGCCTCGACGAATTTGCCGAAGTCCTGTTCCGCGGCCGCCCGCCAGTTGCCGAAGAACTCGACATCCTGCGCGACCTGATGCCCGAAGCCAAACGCGCCTTCCGTGGCAACGAGAGCGCCCTGATGCGGCGCATGGCCGACAAGAGCTCGATGACCGCCGACACACCGGTGCCCTACCGCATCGCCGACCTGCTCGCGCTCATCGACGAGCGCATCGGACGTCTGGAAGGTCGCGGCGAAAAGCCATTCCTGCGCTCGCTGAAAATGCGCATCATGTCGGCGGTCAACGACCCGCGCTATCACTTCATGTTCTCCAACAATACGATCAGCGACACGATCATGGAGACGATCGCGCATATCTTCCGCATCCCGGGTGACGACCGCCCGATCTCGACCTTCCAGCTTGCCGGCATACCGTCGGAAGTCGTCAACTCGGTTGCTTCGGTTCTCTGCCGCATGGCCTTCGAACTGGCGCTCTGGTCGAACGGCGCGATCCACATGCTCGTCGTCTGCGAAGAGGCCCACCGCTACGTGCCTGCCGACCCCACTCTCGGCTTCTTCCCGACGCGCCAGGCCATCGCCCGCATCGCCAAGGAAGGCCGGAAATACGGCGTCTCGCTGGGTGTAATCACCCAGCGCCCGGGCGAACTCGACCAGACGATCCTGTCGCAGTGCTCGACGCTGTTTGCCATGCGCCTTGCCAACGACCGCGACCAGGAGATCATCCGCTCGGCCATCCCCGACAGTTCGATCTCGACCACCAGCTTCATTTCCTCGATCGGCAACGGCGAAGCCATCGCCTTCGGTGAGGCGATCGCCGTTCCCATGCGCATGCGCTTCACCCGTGTGGCGGAGTCGGCGCTGCCGAAAGCCAACGGCGTCAACGCCAAACAGACCGAAGAAACGCCTGACACCGTCGATCTGCGCACCATTGTCGGTCGTATGCGTGCCATCGCCGGGCCGGACATCTCAGCCTTCCAGCAGAGCTTCGAGACCAGTTTCGGCGGCATGCCGTCTGCGCCGGAAGGCCTCTATGACGATGAAGAGTTCGACGACGACGGAGCCTTCGAAACGCTGCGCCCTTCGCCTGCCCCACAGCCACCGGCGCGACCGACCGCAGCCTCTTTCCCGATGACATCACCGTCACCCGTGACGCGTCAGCCTTTCGAGACGCCGATCCAGCGACAGGCATTGCCAGCCTCGGAGACGCCGACGATCGAGCCCTACCGTCCGGACATGCTGCCCCGTCCCGGTATCGACGACGCGCCTCGCCAACGCATGGAAGCCCCGGCTCCGGCTCACACCACGGCTGGCGATCCCCCCTCGGCAACGTTCGGCTCCCAGCCCTTGCGCCGCGAAGGTGGTTCCTCCCTGCGCGAGAGCATTCTCAAAAAGCCGCTATCGAGCCTCTACAAGCGCGACTAAACGTCAGTCGAACCGGAAAACTGCCGGGTCGACCCGCTCCCAGCTTTCATCCATCTGGTTACGGAACCAGGTCATCTGGCGCTTTGCATATTGGCGCGTCGCAGCAGACGCGCGCTCGACCGCCTCGTTTCGGCTAATCCGGCCGGCAAGCATGTCGGCGATTTGCGCCACGCCGATCGCCTTCATGGCAGGCATCTCCGGCTTCAGGCCAAGCGACCGAAGCGCTTCGACCTCCTCGATCGCCCCCTCGTCCATCATCAGCTCGAAGCGCCTGTTGATCCGGTCGTGCAGCACCGTGCGATCTGGCAGGACCACGAGCTTGCGGGCGCGATCCGGATCGACCAGCTGCGGTCCGGACTGCTTCTGAAACTCGGCGATCGACCGTCCTGTCGCTCGGAACACCTCGAGCGCCCGCACGATCCTTTGACCATCGCCCGGACTGAGGCGCTGCGCCATCGCCGGATCTACCTCAGCCAATTCCCGATGCAACGCATCGGCACCCTCGGTTTGAAGCCGCTGGCGGATCTCCACCCGCAGGTCGGCCGGGATTGCGGGCATTTCCGAAAGCCCGCCGGTCAGCGCCTTGAAGTAGAGCCCGGTGCCGCCGACGAACACCGGAAGACGCTTCTCGTGCTTCAACTGTTCGACCAGCGCACCCGCTTCACGCAACCAGTCGCCGGTCGAATAGGTCCGGCCGGCCGGGACATGACCATAGAGCTCGTGCGGCACGCCACCCATCTCTGCCTCGCCCGGGCGGGCAGTGACGACGCGTAGCGTGTCGTAGACCTGCATGCTGTCGGCATTGATGACGACGCCGTTATGGCGACGGGCGAATTGAAGCGCGAGCGCAGACTTGCCGCTGGCGGTCGGCCCGGTTATCAGGATCGCGTCATTGTTCTTGTCAGGATCTTCCATCATGGCCTTGGTTGCCACGCTTGTCGCCAATCCGTCAAACCCTGTTCTGAGCCGGGCCCTCGCCGAGAAGGCCACCGAGGCCGTCGCGTCCTCGCGCCTCTACTGGCTGGCCGACGGGATCGCCTGCGACATACCCCTTCCCGATGGCACTGATCCGATCGAGGCCGAACGCGCCCTGCGGCAGGCGCTGGAGGGTCAGCCCGTCGATGTCGCGGTCCAGGATGCCGATACCCGCCGCAAGTCCTTCCTGATCGCCGACATGGATTCGACGATGATCGGCCAGGAATGCATCGACGAACTGGCAGCCGAGGTCGGCCTAAAGGACAAGGTCTCCCAGATCACGGCCCGCGCCATGAACGGCGAGATCGCTTTCGAACCGGCCCTGCGCGAACGTGTGGCGCTGTTGAAGGGCTTGCCGATCTCGGTCGTCGGCGAGGTCATTGAAAAGCGCATTACGCTGACGCCGGGCGGCAAGGAACTGATTGCGACGATGAAGGCGAAAGGCGGCTACACCGCACTCGTCTCCGGTGGCTTCACCGTCTTTACCGGACCGATCGCCACCATGCTCGGTTTCGATGAGAACCGCGCCAACATCTTGATCGAGCAGGACGGCGTCCTGACCGGCGAGGTTGCCGAACCGATCCTCGGCAAGCAGGCCAAGGTGGATTCCCTGCTCGACATCGCAGGCCGCCTCGGCATCAGCCCGAACGAGACAATTGCCGTCGGAGACGGCGCCAACGATCTGGGCATGCTCGGCATCGCCGGCTCCGGCGTCGCTTTGCATGCCAAGCCGGCCGTAGCCGCCGAGGCGAAGATCCGCATCGACCACGGCGATCTCACCGCGCTTCTCTATCTGCAGGGCTACCGCAAGTCGGACTTCGTGACCGAATAAGGGTTGATCATGCTGATCGTCGAGACGGAGAGGCTGATCCTGCGCAACTGGCAGGACGAGGATCGCAACCTGTTCTACGAGATCAACCGCGACGAAAAAGTCATGGAGTTCTTCCCGCTCCGCCGCAGCCATGCCGAATGCGACATCCTGTTCGACCGGAACCGGGACATGATCAGCGAAACGGGTCTTGGCTTCTACGCGCTGACCGATCGTGTAACCAACGAAGCGATGGGCTTCTGCGGCCTCTCACCCGTGGACCTTCCCGGCATCCTGCCCGAGGGAGCAATCGAGATCGGCTGGCGGCTGGCCACCCGCTTCTGGGGTCGAGGCTACGTTACCGAAGCGGCATCTCGCCTGATTGAATACGCGCGCGCCGACCTCCGCTTGCCCGACGTCCATGCCTTTGCCGTGGACCGCAATCACCGCTCGATCGCTGTCATGCAAAGGATCGGCATGCAGCGTCTGATTGGCCAGGATTTCGATCATCCCAAGGTCCCCGAAACACATCCGCACCTGAAGCGGCATGTATTGTTCAGAACACAGTTCGAATCCATCGAGATCCGAACAAGGTGATATTCCTAATTTACTGAGACTTAAAATGTCTCTGCTACGAACTTCCGTATGCAGAAGATGTTTTCCGCGTATGTCGCGGCACCGATTGCGAACCTGTACGACCGCTTCCTGCGCCTTGGTGAAGGTGACCAGACGGCGGAAGAGGCAGAACGTATCCGCGCAGTCCGACTGTCGGTCGTCGGCACCAGTACGCCGTGGATGATGGCGGCCAACCTCTGCAACGCGGTCCTTACAGTTTTTGCCTTTTACGGCAGCCCGTCCGCAACCGAAGTCTATGTGATCTGCGGCCTGATCCTGACTGTAGTGGCCTTTACAACCCTTTCCTGGTGGCGCAATCGCAAACGCGGCATGCGCGAGCGGGCAAGCCTGCGCGGAACAGTTCGCGCGATCATTTATGCCGCGATCCTGAGCGGCCTTTGGGCAGCCCTCGATGTGGCCGCCTACCACACGGCGGACGAAACACAGCGCATGGTCCTGATCGCGCTCACCGTCGGAATGGCCGGTGGCGGCGGCTTCGCCCTGGCGACCATCCCGCCGGCATCGATCGTCTTTTGCGGCACCGTTGCCGTCGGGGCCGCGATCGCGCTCTCCCGCGATCCGACCATTGTCGGCGCCTATCTCTTCGTCCTCTACCTTATCTTCGCCGCGATCATCATCCGCTCGTCACTCGCGGTCTGCCGAAGCCTCACGGAGCGCGTCCGGGCCAAACTTGCAGCCGACGAACAGCGAGACGTCATCAATCTCTTGCTGAACGACTTCGAAGAGAATGCGGCGGACTGGTTGTGGGGCACCGACGAAGATATCAACCTGGTTCGCGCCTCCAACCGTTTCTACGAACAGATGCAGGTCCCCGAAGCCATGGTGATCGGCAAGCCGCTCGCCGCGATCATGCCCTTCGCCGCCGTCGGGATCGAGGGCATGGACTGCAGGGAGAACTTCATCACCTGTCTGGAGACGAGACAGTCCTTCCGTGATCAGGATATCTGTGTCGAACTGGGAGGGGAACTGGCGATCTGGTCCTTGACGGCAAAGGCAATACAGGACGACGAAGGGCAGTTCTGCGGCTATCGCGGAGTAGGTCGCGATGTCACGGCAAGCCGCGAAAGCCGTCTGCGCATCGAACACATGGCCCGGCATGATCCGTTGACGGAAGTCGGCAACCGGGTTCTCCTTTCCGAAGATTTCGAACGCGCGGTATCGCGTTATCAGCGCTTCGGCGACCCTTTCTCGGTCCTGCTGCTGGATCTCGATCGCTTCAAGCACATCAACGACAATTTCGGCCATGCCGGCGGCGACGAACTGCTGCGCGCCATTGCCAGCATTCTGAGCCAGATCCGCGGTGAGACGGACACCCTGGCGCGCATCGGCGGCGACGAATTTGCGATCCTCCATATGTCTGGCGACGATCCGCAAAGCGCTGCGGGCCTCGCCTCCCGCATCATCGAAAAGCTTGGCAAACCGATCAGTCTTGGCTGCGGCACGGCCCATGTCGGCGTCAGCATCGGCATCGCCTGCGCCCCGATCGACGGCACCGATCCGGACCAGTTGATGCGCAACGCCGATCTTGCCCTTTATCGGGCCAAGACAGACGGACGCAACCGTTACCGCTTCTTCGATAGCTCGCTGGATGCCGCTGCGCGACGCCGCAATCTGATCGAACAGGAACTGGCGCTTGCAGTTGCCCAGGAGAGCCTGACCGTCAACTTCCAGCCGCTCGTCGACGCCCAGAGCCGGCAGGTGGTCTGTGCCGAGGCATTGCTGCGCTGGAACCATCCGACGCTCGGCCCCATCAGCCCTGGCGAATTCATCCCGATCGCCGAAGAATCCGGCCAGATCGGCGCAATCGGCAGCTGGGTTCTGCGCCAGGCCTGCAAGCACGCCGTCAACTGGCCGGACCACATCCGCGTGGCAGTCAATCTGTCCTCACGCCAGTTTCTGAGCCCGGGGCTCTTGCCACTCGTTGAAGGCGCGCTGAAGCAGAACCGCCTGCCCGCTCACCGTCTCGAACTGGAGGTGACGGAAAGTCTACTGATGGAAACCACGATCGGGGTCGAACAGACCCTTGCCTCCCTTGCAAGGCTCGGGCTTCGCATAGCGCTCGATGACTTCGGCACGGGCTTCTCATCCTTGAGCTACCTGCGCCAGTATCGCTTTGACAAATTGAAGATCGACCAGTCGTTCATATCCGACCTTGAGACCAATGCCGACAGCCGCGCCATCGTCGACTCCGTCATTCGCCTGGCGCGCGATCTGCGCATGAGCGTCGCCGCAGAAGGGGTCGAAACCCGGGGTCAGTTCGACCTGCTTCGGCAAATGAGCTGCGGCGAGATCCAGGGCTTCCTCGCCGGCCGACCGATGCCGGTCGACCAGTTCGAGGAATATCTGAGGCAGAACAGCACCTCGGTCGAGAGGCTCTACGCCTGAGCTATTCCAGCGGGACCGCCACGAGACGAAGATTGCCGTCCTTGTCGGCGATCATCAGATAGCCGCTGCGACGCCCCTCGCCTTTGATGTTGGTGAGCTTTTCCGCAACCTGCTGCGGCGTCTTCATGAATTCCTGGGCGACCTCCACGATCACCTCGCCGACCTTCAGCCCCTTGCCTTCGGCCTTGGAGCCGGGAAGCACGCGGGTGATGAGAACGCCTTCGACACCTTCGGCAATCGAGAAGCTCAGACGGTTCGCATCGGTAAGTGCTGTCAACTCCACACCGATCAAGCCTTCCGTCACGGGCGCGCTCTGCTGTGCCTGATCGGGCGCAGCCGGAGGCTCGCCCTGCTCGTTTCCGTCAGGGGCCTCCTCGCCGGCCGGACGCTCTGCAGGCGCCTGTTGATCGCCATCGGGTGCCGTGCCCTCCTCATTGGGCTCGACGGTGGTTTCGGGATCCGTCTCGTTGCTTGCGACCTCGTCATCATCAAGACGCCCAAGGGTCACCTTCACCGACTGCTCCTGCCCGTTCCGCAGAATCACAACGTCGAGCGGTTCACCGATCGGACTTTCGGCAACGATACGGGTCAGGTCGCGTGTTTCGGAAATCGCCCGTCCATTGAAGGTGGTGATGATGTCACCGACCTGGATCGGCCCGTTGGCGACAGGGCCACCCTCGACGATGCCGCTGATCAGCGCGCCGCGGGCTCGGTCGATGTTCAGGCTCTGCGCCACCTCGTCGGAAACCGGCTGGATGCGAACCCCAAGCCAGCCACGACGCGTTTCGCCGAACTCGATCAATTGATTGACGATGTTTTCAGCCAATTCCGTCGGCACGGCAAAGCCGATGCCGATCGAGCCGCCGCTCGGCGATATAATCGCGGTGTTGATGCCGATGACCTCGCCGTTCATGTTGAACAACGGTCCACCGGAGTTCCCCTTGTTGATCGCCGCATCCGTCTGGATGAAGTTGTCATAGGGGCCGGCATTGATGTTGCGGCCGCTTGCCGAGATGATGCCGACGGTCACCGAGCCCCCGAGGCCGAACGGATTGCCGATGGCCATGACCCAGTCGCCGATTCGCATTGTCTTGGAATCGCCAAACTTCACCGATGTCAGCGGCTGCGGCGGCTCGACCTTGAGAACGGAAAGGTCGGTCTTCGTGTCGGTGCCGACCAGCGTCGCCTTGAGCTTCGAACCGTCGGAGAAAATGACCTCGATGTCATCGGCGTTTTCGATCACGTGATTGTTGGTGACGATGAAACCAGTCGGGTCGATCACAAAGCCGGACCCCAGTGAATTCACCTTGTTGTTGGTCCCGCCGCCTTCGCGATTCCGATAGAAATCCTCGAACAATTCCTGAAAGGGCGAGCCCTCCGGAACCTGCGGAAGCGGACCATCGCCCTCGTCGGCAACGCTTTGCGACGTCGAGATATTGACAACGGCGCCGAGCAGGCCGCCTGCGAGATCGGCAACGGATTGAGGCCCTTGCTGGGCGACCACCGGGTTCGGTGCACTCACGGTGCCGACGATCAGGGCCGTCCCCGTGAGAAGCGCCGAAAGAATCATTCGCGACGCGCGGGCAGGTTTCATCATCGGCTTCCTCACTGGCTTGTCTGGGGTCGTAGTGAACATAAGGCGGAATGGGCTGAGGGAAAATCACAATTGCCGGAAGAGATCTAACCTCGACTTGCGACCAGATCTTGTCAGCCGCGCACCCACCACGCGATTGCCACGCCCGTGGTAATCGCGGTGAGGCCGAGCAGACGCAGCTGATCCTCCGGGATCTGCGGCAGGAGCCGGGCCATGCGCACAAGAAAACGAGGGGCCAGCGCATAGGCCAGCCCCTCGATGATCATGAATATGGCGATCCCTGCGAGCAGGTCGTCCATGGTGTCAGTTGCCGGCAGGCGCCGGCGGCGTAGCCGGTTGCGGGGCAACCGCTGGTGCGGGTGTCGGTGTCGCCGAGTTGCCCGTGCCTGCTCCGCTGTTGAAGAAGCGGAAGAAGTCGCTGTCGGGCGACAGCACCATCGTCGTGCCCTGGTTGCTCATGGAAGCAACATAGGCGCGCATCGAGCGATAGAACTCGAAGAAGCTCGGGTCCCGCTGGAACGCGTCAGCGAAGATGTTGTTTCGCTGGGCATCGCCCTCACCGCGCAGGATTTCCGAATCGCGCTGCGCTTCGGCCTGGAGTTCGACGACCTGACGGTCGGCGATAGCCCGGCGACGCTGGCTTTCTTCGTTACCGCGGGCGCGGATGAATTCTGCTTCGGCCAAACGCTCAGCCTTCATCCGCTCGAAGGTCTGCTGCGAGACTTCCTGCGTCAGGTCGGTACGACGAATGCGAACGTCAGTGACCTGCAGACCGAGGCTTTCAGCCGCCGCCTGGAGATCGTTGCGAACGTCGGACATCATCGAACCACGCTCTTCGGAAAGCGCCGCATCGAAGTTCCGCAAACCGTAGACGCGGCGGAGCGCTGCATCGAGACGGGTGCGAAGACGCGATTCGGCAGCTTCGCGGTCCGCCGACACCGTTTCACGGAAACGGCGGGCATCGCTGATGCGATAGACGGCAAATGCATCGACTTCATAAAACGCACCGCCACGGACCTGAACACGGATGTCAGGCAGATCGAAGCGAAGCGCGCGATCCTCGACATACTGGACACGATCAGCATCGATGAAGGCAAAGGGCAGCTTGAAATAGATGCCCGGCTCGCTCTTCACGTCCTGGATCTGACCGAAGCGCAGAACGATCGCCTGTTCACGCTCGTTGACCACGAAGATCGACGAGTAGACGAAGAACAATGCGACGCCGAGGGCGACGAGGAAATAGGGAAGACGGTTCTGCATATCAGTTCCCTCCCGTCGTAGACTGGCCGGTCGTTTGGTTGCCCGGCTGGCGCATGAGTTCATTGAGCGGCAGGTACGGTACGACACCCTGCTGATCGCCCATGATCACCTTGTTCGAATTGCGCAGGACGTTCTCCATGGTCTCCAGGTAGATACGCTGGCGCGTCACATCAGGCGCCTTCACATATTCGTCGTAGATCGAAATGAAGCGCTGCGCCTCACCCTCTGCTTCCTTGACGACCTGATCCTTGTAGGCGGCTGCCTCTTCGCGGATCTGTGCTGCCTGGCCTCGGGCCTGACCGAGACGCTGGTTGGCGTACTGGTTGGCTTCTTCGACGAAACGATCTTCATCCTGCTGGGCACGCTGCACTTCTTCGAAGGCTTCGGCCACTTCACGCGGCGGTGCCGCATCTTCGATCGGAACCGCGTTGATCGCGATGCCGGCGCCATAGGTGTCCATGGTACCCTGGATGATGTCGCGAACCTGCGTCGAGATCTCTTCGCGGTTGTCGCGGAAGACGTCCTGGGCAGGACGACGACCGACCACCTCACGCATAGCGCTTTCGGACACCTGCTGCAGTGTCTGCGTCGGATCTTCGAGGTTGAACAGATAGGACTGCGGATCCGACACGGTGTAGAGCACCGAGAACTGGACGCTTACGATGTTCTGATCGCCGCTGAGCATCAGGCCGGCGCCGGGATTGTTCGATGTCGGGCGGCTGCCGACGTTCTGCTGCTGTTCGGTGACCTTGACGATCTCGACCGCTTCGATCGGCCAGAGATGGAAATGCAGGCCCGGCATTGCAATTTCTTCCTTCGGCTTACCGAAGCGAAGTTCCACGCCGCGCTCGTCCGGCTGAACCGTATAGACGGCCTGCATCGCCCAGAAGGCGACCAGCACGATACCGACGATCACAAATGCACCGCCGTTGAACCCGCCGGGCACGATGTTTTTCAGTCGATCCTGACCTCGACGGATCAGATCCTCCAGATCCGGGGGCTGGTTGCCGCCACCGCCGCCGCCGCCGTTTCCACGCGACCGGTTTGGCCCCTGCCCCCAGGGGCCCTGATTGTTACCGCCGCCACCGCCGCCGCCCCAAGGACCGCCGCCGCCGCCGTTTTGATTGCTCCAGGGCATCAATACCTCTTTGCTGTAAAAGCTCCCAAGTCCCCCGCCCGCTGATCGATCGACCGACATGCATGAGGTTCCAGAGGGTTATAGGTATCGAAGCCCCCGCTTTCAACGCGAGGGGCCCAACTTCTTCTTCGGAAAGGGCAAATTTTGCGTTATCGGGCATCCCTGCGACGGTATATCGCGTAGCGCGTGGGGTAATTGTCCTTCTCGCCGGGCGGAACGTCGATTTCCTCGACACATTCGAACGTCGCAGGATCGATCGTCGGGAATGAGGTATCTCCGTCGACGACCGTCTCGACATGGGTCACATGCAGGAGATCGGAAAACCCCAGTGCCTGGCGGTAAATCTCGCCACCACCAACGACACACACCTCGTCCACACCGAGTTCGGCCGCAATTGCCCTGCCCCGTTCAAGGGCTTCGTCCAGGCTCGTCACGGTTTCAACGCCGGGCATGTCGAAGGCCTGACTGCGGCTGACGATGAGATGCGGCCGCCCCGGCAGGGGTTTCGATCCGACCGATTCGAAGGTTTTGCGGCCCATCACCAGCGGCTTGCCCATACTGAGGGCCTTGAAGCGCTTCAGGTCGGTCGACAGCTTCCACGGCATGTCGCCGTCGCGGCCGATGATGCCGTTCTGTGACACGGCAACGATGATGACGGTCTTGATGTCAGCCATGTCCAACCTGTTTCACCACACCGTCAGACGGCGATAGGCGCCTTGATGCTTGCATCGGCCTCGTAGCCGATCAAGTTGAAGTCGTCATACGCGAAGGAAAACAGGTCCTTGACGTCGGGATTGAGCTTCATGACCGGCAGCGCCTTCGGCGTGCGCGTCAGCTGCAGCTTCGCCTGATCGAAATGATTGGCGTAGAGATGGGCATCGCCCAGCGTATGAACGAAATCACCCGGTTCGAGACCGGTCACCTGCGCAATCATCAGCGTCAGCAGCGCGTAGGAAGCGATGTTGAAGGGAACGCCGAGGAAGATGTCGGCCGAGCGCTGGTAGAGCTGGCAGGAAAGGCGGCCGTCGGCCACATAGAACTGGAAAAGGCAATGGCATGGCGGCAACGCCATCTCGTCGACCAGCGCCGGGTTCCAGGCCGTGACGATATGGCGGCGCGAGTTCGGGTTTGTCTTGATGCTCTCGACGAGCTTCACCATCTGGTCGATATGCCCGCCGTCATAGTTAGGCCAGGAGCGCCACTGGGCACCATAGACTGGACCGAGGTCGCCATTTTCGTCGGCCCACTCGTCCCAGATGCTGACGCCGTTTTCCTTCAGGTAGCCGATATTCGTATCGCCCTTCAGGAACCAGAGCAGCTCGTGAATGATCGACTTCAAATGCAAGCGCTTCGTCGTGATGACCGGAAAACCGTCCGCCAGATCAAAGCGCATCTGGTAACCGAACACGGAGCGGGTGCCGGTTCCCGTGCGGTCACCGCGATCGCTGCCGGTCTCCAAAACGTGGCGCAGAAGGTCGTGATACTGGTGCATGGGTCCATTCATCGAGTCGTTGACGATGTCACCTTATCGCTGCCGGAGCCCCGAACCAATGCGGTTTCACGGGTTTTCCCCGTCGGCGCGGCATAATCCGCGTTCCGGTCCGTTCGCCCTCTTTTCATCGGGATCGGAAACACCTATATCACCTTTGCCGGGGCTTGCTCCGGCTATGGCAATAAACGGTCGGTGTAATAAACCTATTGGACCCGGGGGCGGTACCCGGCGCCTCCACCAAAAACCGGTCGGATCTGATATGTTTTCAGACCGGCTTTTGATGGGGGCGAAATAGGATCGACAAGGGCGTAAAGATCGAACTTTTGCTCGGCATGATACCGCCGTTATCGGGTCACAAGTGTAGTTGCAAACGACAACAACGCTAAGGGTTACGCTCTCGCTGCCTAATGGCGGTGCGGGAAACCCGCTCTAAGTCCTTAGGGTTAGCCCCTTAAGGCGGGGTCCGAAGGCACCTGGCAACAGAAGCCTTCACCTACCTCCTACGCACAAATAACCCTCAGTCTTTCCCCATGACTTTGCTTCGGATTTCGCTGCTACCAGCAGGCAGAGATTTGATGTACATTGCGCGAACCAGTTTCACGCGCCGGGGCTTTTCCGCGCCGCCGCGTCGTGGCATAAGCCGCTGAAAATCGGCATGATAACGAAAGCAGGGATCTGATGGGGCACGACCATATTCGCTACGACATTCTGGCCCAGGACGCACTCCGTGGCGTCATCCGCAAGGTCTTGGCCGAGGTTGCCGCGACGGGGCGCCTGCCGGGTGACCATCACTTCTTCATCACCTTCCTGACCGGCGCGCCGGGCGTACGGATCTCCCAGCATCTCAAGGCGAAATATGCCGAGCAGATGACGATCGTTGTCCAGCACCAGTTCTGGGACCTGAAGGTAACCGACAGCCTCTTCGAGATCGGCCTCTCTTTCTCCGACACACCGGAAAAGCTCGTGGTGCCCTTCAACGCCATCCGTGGATTCTACGACCCCTCCGTGAACTTCGAACTCGAATTCGACGTGCCGCTGGCGGACGAGGAGGAAGGCGAGGCCGAGATCACCGCCTACCCGCTGGAAGCCGTCGCCAAGACGGAAGAGACGGAAGCCGGAAAGACGGAAGAAAAGAAGGAAGGCTCCGTCGTTTCGCTCGACGCTTTCCGCAAGAAGCAGTGAAGACATGACGAACGGCCGGGCCCCTGCCCGGCCTTTTCCGTGGAGTTGAGACCATGGCCGACATCGTCAATCTCCGTCAGTTCCGCAAGGCGAAAGCCCGCGACGAGCGGGAGAGCGTGGCCGAACAGAACCGCATCAGCCATGGCAGAACCAAAGCGGAAAAATCGCTGACCAAGGCACGCAACGACAAGGCAGCCCGGCAGCACGAACAGGGGCGGATCGAGAAGCCCGAGCAGGATTGATCCGAAAAGATGCCTGGGCGCATCGGGACGGCCATACCTCGAACATCCAGACGGTGACCGCCATGATCCGCAAACGCTCGATCACCCTGCACGGACACCGCACCAGTTTTTCGGTCGAAGATCCCTTCCTCGACGAGTTGAAGACCATCGCCAGGAAACGCGGTTTGAGCTTTGCTGCCCTGATCGCCGAAATCGACGAAAGCCGGCCGCTCGACTCGAACCTCTCCTCTGCCCTTCGTCTGTTCGTCTTGCGCGAGTTAAAGCAGACGGCTCAGGAGGCGGAGGGGAAGGTCTTGGAAAGACCGGCAGAGGCGAACTTCCAACGCAATCCGGTCAGTTGACCCCAGGCAGTCCCTCGAACCGCATCTCCGGCAAGGGCTGACGGATCACGCGCTCTTCCGGTGCGACCGGCAAAACTGGTGCAACGGGCACCGTGTCCGTCGTCAGGGGCTCCACCGGTGTGGCCGCCGGCGCCTCAGGTTGAGCATCCAAGGTATCGGCCTCTTGTGCCGCCTGGGCTTCCGCTTCCGCCTTGAGCCGCGCTTCCTCTTCCAGCCGCAGGCGTTCCGCTTCTGCCCGCGCCCGCTCTTCGGCACGCGACCGCGCAAGTGCCGCCTCACGCCTCAGCCTCTGTTTTTCGAGAACGCTTGCCTGCAGCGCCTCAACCCTCCGCCGCTCGGCCTCGAAGGCGCGCAGAGAGACAAAATTGGTAAGTTCCGTAACGTCAAGTGACTGACTGAGCGAGAGCGCGTCACCCTGGAAGAGAAGCCGGAAATTCGGCTCTCCCCCCTCCATGGCGGCCTCTCCGGCGTTCAGGGCGACACCGATTTCCCCGTCGAGCAGGCCGGATCGCAGATCGAGCCTGAGCGCACCGTCGAGCTTGGCCGCATCCGCCTGGTGGCTCGCCGCCTGAATGCGCAGCGTACCGTCTGACAAGGCAAAGGGCAGGACCAATCCCCTCAGTTCCGTTCGGCCATCCTCGATCAGACGATCGGTGATATTCCGAACCTTGTCCTCACTGATCTCCGTTCCCAAAGCATCCACCTCGGCAATCAGTGCCGGCATGATGTCGAGCTGCAGCCGGTCGAGCGTGAGGCTGTTGAACCGCGCCTCGCCAGAGCCACTGGCCGTACCGATCAACTCAGCCGGCGTCTTGCCGGCGCCTTCGGCAACCAGCGTCACATCCATGCGCCCGGCGGGCGTTTCGGCCTCCGTCATTCCGCGTCCGATGCGAAGTGAATTGACCGTTCTCAGCACATCGCCCCCCTCGAGATCGAGGCGGGCTTGCAGGAAGCCGTTTCCGTCGGTGTTGGCCACCGAGAACCGACCCTTGGCCTTGCCGCCTAGCCAGTCACCAGCAATGTCATCGAAGCTTAGTTCACCGGCCTTGTTGCGCAGCGTTCCGGACACATCCGTCATGGCCTCTGCCGCACCTGGCCAGAATTGCTTGACGGTCAGGCCGAGATCGAGATCGAAGGGCAAGCTGACGACGCCAAGAGCCGCCTCCGACAAGGCGCCATCAACCGGATCCGTGAGCGGGCCGACCATGTTCGCCGCAAGCCAGTCGAGATCGAGTTGATCGAGGCTCACGGTGCCGGCAATCGAGGGAACGGATCCCGTCAGGTTCACCTGTCCCTCAGCCTCGACCGTTTGTCCACCGATCGTGCCCGTCATGCGTTCGATCGCAAGCTGATCATCGCCAAGCGAGAATTGCGTCTCTGCCTTGAGCGGCAGACCGGTTGCCGCGTCGGGAAGGCTGAGACCAAGCGCCATCAGATAGGGGCCGATGTCCTGGCTATCGAGCGACACATCCCACTTGCCATCCAGCATGCCAGGCGTGTCCATAGCCGTCAGCTGCGCCGTTGCCTCGAGCGTAGTGACAGGCCCGGCAAAACTGACGACGGCATCGGCATTGCCTTCACCTGCGGCATTCACCGTCAAGGTCAAGACACCACCTTCACCGGTGGTCCAAGGCAGCGGATCAAAACCTGCCTGCCCGAGCAGGACCTGTGCCTCTTCGTTCTCCAGCCGGATTTCTACACTGCGTTGCCCGCCGCCCAAAAGCGCAGAGATCTCGTCAGCCTCGGCTGTCACGGCAAGCGCTGTCTGGTTGACGCGGCCAGTCAGGCCGAGCGTCACGGCACCCGCCTCCGTCACCTGCAACCTGCCCTTGACGTCAGTGTCGGCATACCATTGCGCGCTCTGGGCCAAGCGATCGACGAGAGCGTTGGCCGGCAGGCGTTCCCGCAGCAGTGCAAGGAACGGGCCTGGGTCGTCAGAGACGAAACCGATCTCCGCTTCACCTACTGGAGTAGTCTCTGTCTCTCTCAGCGCACCGCTCACCCGGATCGCGCTGCCCGCAACGCTACCCAGATTGAACCGCTCGATCGAAAGCTGCCCCGCCTCGTAGGTGGCGATCGCTTCGACATCTTCCGCGCTGACACCGAACGCGCGCAGGGTGCCGAGCTTCAGACGGGTCGCGACCCGTTCGGCGAGCAGCCGCTGTTCGGCATCCTCGCCAACGACCAGGGCGACGATCGCCCGAGCCGCATCGAGATCAAGACCGTCTCCCGTCAGATCGATGGAGAGGCTCGCCGCTTGACCGATGGGCGATTCTCGCTCGATCCTTCCCTTCAGAGGCTCCGCGCCGATCGCAAGCTCCAGGTTTTCGAACCGTTGCAGTTCGGGCGTCAGATTGACCGAGGCCGAAAATCCGGCCGAGGAAAGGCCTCGGATCGACGGATCGACGCGCCCCGCAATCCAAGTGGCGAGGCCTGACGGCTGGGTCGATGCGATCAGGAGATTACCTTCGAAAGATGGCGTGCCGATGAGCGTCAGCCGGCCGCTCGCCTCGACCTGAGTGCGGCCCGGCAAAAGGCCGACGGCCTTTTCCACGGCCCAGCCGTTGCCTGCGGGGCGGACGTCGAGCTGCAGGTCGCGAAACACGGTATCGCCCGCGACAATCGCCGGCAGGCGCAGCGTGGCACGGCCAGGAACCTTGGGGATCGGGATCTCTGCAGCGCTGGCGAGCAAGAGCGCCAGGCGCTGCTGGACCGACACGCTGCCATTGCGCGAGGTCTTGGCCCGGCTACCATCGGCCGCCAGCCTGTTGACGTCGACCTGCTGGCCCTCGGCCGTCAGCAGGAACTCCGGATTGGCACCGGTGTCGAGCTTGGCTTCGCCCGAGATCACATAAGGGTCGACGACCTCGCCGAGTTCAAGGCGGTAGCTCGGAACCGTGATGCTGTCATTGGCAAGCTTGAACTCGCCCCGCATCCGCGGTGCAGGCACAGGTGTCTGCCCCGGCTCCAGGGCCTCGGCCGGTGTCGCGACTTTCCAGGTGGACGAGAAGCTTCCGGCATACTGCGGCTTGCCCTCTTCCAGCGCCAGTTCGCCTTCGAGCATCAGGTCGAAGGGACGCGCTTCAGGTTCGATCCGCAGGCGAAGCGGCAGGGCAACGCCTGAGACTTCCGAGGTCGTCAGGCCGAACTGCGCCGCTTCTCCGTCCAATACGGCCCTGCCCTCGACCGACCAGGGGCCCGCAAGCGTTCGCGCCGAAAGAGCAGCGTCCAACTCGGTGAGCATGCGATTTCGCCCCGACTGCTCATCGATGAACTCGACACTACCGCCGGTGACGGAGACCTTCTCTAGAACGACCGTGCGCGCCGGAATGCTGGGTCTGCTGCCGCGCAACCAGTCAAGCGTCCCATCAGGCAAAAGCCGGATACGCGCCTTCGGCTCCTCGATGCGCATGTCGAAGATGCGCGCCTCGCCAGACAGGAACGGCGCGAGTTCCGCATCGAGCGAGAAGCGGGCGATCCTGACGAGCGGCGTACCGTCCACGTCGGTCCCGACAGTGACATCCTCCATGGTGACGGACGGGAACGGTAAGAGCCGTGCCGAAACCTCACCATTGACCACGACCTTCTTGCCGAGCAACTGGCTCGCCTGATCCTCGAAGTCACGGCGGAAATTGGTCCAGTCGACGAACAGCGGCGCAAGCAGCGCTGCAAAAAGCGCAACCACGAGCAGGCCGCCAAGCGTTACCAATATGCGTCCGAGCACCGAATGCCACTCCCTTGATTACGGCCCGAAGGTAACGCAATTCACCGCAGGGGCAACCCGCAAGCTCTTGCAGTCACAGCCGAAAGATCTTGCCGGGATTGAAGATATTGTCAGGATCGAGCCCAGCCTTGACGGCGCGCATCGCCGGCAGTGCGGAGGCCAGTTCCTGCTCCAGATAGCTGATCTTGCCCTGTCCGACCCCATGTTCGCCGGTGCAGGTGCCTTCCATGGCAAGCGCCCGCCCGTTCAGCCGCTCCAGAAAGGCTTCGGCCTTCTCGACATCAGCGGCGTCCTTGTCGTTGAACAACAGCAGGACGTGGAAATTGCCATCTCCGGCATGACCGACAATCGGGGCCAGAAAGCCATGTTCGCGAATATCAGCCTGCGTCGCGGCCACGCATTCCGCGAGACGCGAAATCGGCACGCAAACATCCGTCGACAGGGCCGAAAGTTCCGGCGCCAGTGCCCGGCTTGCCCAATAGGCATTGTGGCGCGCCTTCCAAAGCTGATTTCGCTCTTCCGCATTGGCGGTATAGGCAAATTCTCCACCGCCGAACTCGGCCGCGATCTCGCCGAACTGTTCGGCCTGGAGCGCCACCGTCTCTTCCGTGCCATGGAACTCGACGAACAAGGTCGGACGCTCGGCATAGGAAAGCTTCGAATAAGCGTTGCAGGCGCGGATCTGCATCTCGTCCAAGAGTTCGATGCGCGCCACGGGAATGCCCATCTGGATCGTCATGATCACGGCATTGCAGGCGTCTTCGAGCGTCGGGAAAGCCACGACACCGCCGCTGATCTTCGCCGGAATGCCTTGGAGCCTGAGCGTAACCGAGGTGATCACCCCGAGCGTGCCTTCCGAACCGACGAACAGCCGCGTCAGATCATAGCCGGCCGACGACTTGCGGGCCCGCTGCGCGGTGCGCATCTCCTCACCATCGGCCGTCACCACCGTCAGCGCCAGCACATTGTCCTTCATCGTGCCATAACGCACCGCATTGGTACCGGATGCACGCGTTGCAGCCATGCCGCCGAGCGACGCATTCGCGCCCGGATCGATGGGGAAGAAGAGACCGGTGTCGCGCAGATAGGTGTTGAGATCCTCGCGCGTCACGCCGGGCTCGACCGTGCAGTCCAAATCTTCGGCATTGACCGCGAGGATCCGGTTCATGCGGCTGAAATCGATCGATATGCCGCCGCAAGGTGCGTTCACCTGCCCCTCCAGAGAGGAGCCCGTGCCGAAGGGCACGACCGGCACGCGATGCGTGGCGCAGATCCGCACGACCTCTCGAACATCCTCGCTGCTTTCGGCGAAGACGACCCCATCCGGTCGTTGTGACGGCAGATAGGTGGTGGTGTGGCTGTGCTGGTCGCAAAACGACTGACCTGTCTGGAAGCGCTCCCCGAAACGCTGCTTGAGGAGCGGCAAGGCCAGAGCGATGCCTTCTTCATTGCGTTTGCCGTCGATCACATCCTTGCGGGCCATCCGCGACCTCCCGAATAATAGCCTTGGGACGCACCGGGAAATTGGTGCGTCCCTGCTATGGGATAGGGCTCGGAGATTGTCCAGTCGTCAGACAGCCGCACAGGCAAGCTATTCCTGTTACTCGGCCGCAACCCTCGGCGGCGCGCCGCGATCATTGGCGATCTTCAGCGTGGCATCCTCGAGTTCCGTCTTCAGACGCGCCTCTTCCTGGGCATGCGGCTTGGAGAAGCGGGCAAGCAGGAGATAGGCGACCGGCGTGATGTAGAGCGTCACGAGGGTCGCAAAGCCGAGACCGCCGACGATCACCCAACCGAGCGCGATGCGCGCCTCCGCACCGGCGCCCTGCGCCAGCACCAGCGGCACGCCACCGAGCACGGTTGCGATCATCGTCATCATCACGGGACGAAGACGGATGGTGCAGGCCGTTTCGATCGCCTCGCGAACGGATAGCCCCCTGTCACGCAACTGGTTGGCAAATTCGACGATCAGGATGCCGTTTTTCGCCATGACGCCAACGAGTAGCACAAGGCCGATCTGACTATAGACGTTCAGCGTCGAGCCAGTGACAACAAGCGCAAAGACGGCACAGGCAAGCCCGAGCGGCACCGTCGCCATGATGATCAGCGAAGACACAACGCTTTCGAACTGCGCGGCGAGCACCAGGAAAATGATCGCGATCGCGAAGCCGAAGGTCAGCGCCATGCCATAGCTGTTCTCCTCCAGAGTCGCCGCCTCGGATAGCGGGATCAGGCGCGAGCCTGGCGGCAGCAATGGCTGCGCAATCTGTGTCACCATCTCGACAGCATCTCCGAGCGCAACGCCGTCGCCAAGGCCTGCCGAGAAGGACACCGAGGCGAGCTGCTGATCTCTGTTCAGCGTCGGCGAGACGGCATTTTCCTGGAGCGAGGCAATCGTCGACATCGGAACGACGCGACCGTCGGATGTAGTGAGGAAGATGTTTTCCAGATCCGTCGGGTCGTTGATCGGCTGTGTGCTCGACACAAGGCGAACCGGGATCGAATTACCATCGACAAAGACATCGGTGACCGAACGTCCCTCGAGCAGCGCCTGCAACGACGTGCCGATGGCGCCGATATCTATGCCGAGATCGGAGGCCCGTTCGCGGTCGATCGTCACCGAGATCTGTGCCTGGGTCGGCTCATTGTCGAGACGCGGTGTCTGGAACTCCGGACGGTCACGCAACTGTTCGACGATCTGCAGTGCCGATGCCGTCAGCGTTTCATGGTTCGAACCGACGACCGCCATCTGCAGGCCGCTGCCGGCACCACGGATTCTGAGGCTGTTGGTCTGGAACACATTGCCACGCAGCGCCGGCACCAGAGCGGCGGCGGCGTTGACGTCCTGAACGATCTGGTTCTGACTGCGTTCACGCTCCGACCAGGGTGCCAGCGTCATCACCATGAAGGCGCTGTTGGATGAGCCCTGACCGGAGATCGAGAATATGCTGACAATCTCCCCGCTGTCACGGAGCGGCTTCAGGTTCTCCTCCACCCGCTGCACCTGATCACGCGTATAGGCAAGGCTCGACCCCTGCGGGGTGGAAAGCCGCATCAGCACAACCGAGCGGTCTTCGCGGGGCGTGATCTCGCTCTGGATTGACGTAAACGCGAGATAGGCGGCGCCGGAGAACACCGCAGCAACGACGCAGACGATCAACGGATTTGAAAGGCAGGCCCGAAGCGTTCGGCCATAGAAGCCGGCAAAGCGCTTGCCGAACGCACCGAGCAATCCCCGGTCGTCATCGGCTTCCCGTTTGAGCATGCGCGATGCCATCATCGGACACAAGGTAAGCGCCGTGACCGACGAGAGCAGAACCGCAAAGGCCAGCACGAAGCCGAATTCGCGGAAGAGACCACCGAGCTGGCCCGGCAGGAAGGACAAAGGCACGAAGACTGCGGCGAGTGTGGCCGTGGTCGCAAGGACCGCAAAGAAAACTTCCTGTGTTCCGAGCACTGCAGCCGCGCGCGGCCCCATGCCCTCAGCCCGGCGGCGGACGATGTTTTCGAGAACGACGATCGCGTCGTCCACGACGAGGCCGGTCGCGAGAACGATTGCGAGCAGTGTGAGAATGTTGATCGAGAAGCCGACCATATAGATCGCAGCCAGCGTGCCGATCAGAGCGACGGGCATGGTGAGCGCCGGGATCAACGTCGCGCGCCAGTCGCGCAGGAACAGAAAGAGGACCACAAGCACGATTACGGCGGAGAGCCCGAGCGCGATCTCAACCTCGTGCAGAGCGCCCTGAATGAAGACCGCATCGTCGCTGGTGACGATAACCCGCGTACCCTCCGGCAGGGCGCTCGCCATGCCCTCGACGGCACCATGGACGCCGGCGGAGATGTTCAGCGTGTTGGACTGCGCCTGACGGATAATGCCGAGACCGACACCCTGCACACCATTGGAACGCAGCGAGGTCGAGCCATCGTCGGGCCCGAGCGTCACGGTCGCCACGTCGCGCAACCGCACGCGCTCACCGATCAACACATTCTCGAAATCGTCGACCGTGGCGAGGCTGGCGGTCGCCCGCACAACGATGTCCTGCGTCTGTGATTCGAGCGAACCGGCGGGAACGTCGAGCGAGGAATTCTGCAAGGCGGATGCAAGGCTGGCCACACTCAAGCCACGGCTGGCGAGTGCCGCCTGGTTGACGTCAATGCGGAAAACCTTTTCCTGATCACCATAGATCTGGACGTCGGCGACGCCCTCGACGGCTGCCAGCCGGTCCGAGATTTCGTTGTCCACCAGCAGCGTCAGGTCTTCCATCGAAAGCGTGGTGGAGGTCACGGCAAGCCGCATGATCGGCTGCGAATCCGCGTCCGCCTTGACGATGCGCGGTTCGTCCGTGTCGTCGGGCAACTGGTTGCGCACCCGACCGAGCGCATCGCGCACGTCGTTTGCGGCGACAGCCAAGTCGACATTGTCGCTGAACTCCAGCGTCGTTCGGCTCTCGCCGAACTGGGAGCGCGACGACATGGATTTGAGGCCGCTGACCCGGGCGACTGCGCCCTCGATGATGCGCGTCACCTCCTGGTCCATGGTCTGCGCGGATGCACCATCATAGTCCGTGCTGACCGTGATGACAGGCTGGTCGACGTCAGGCAATTCGCGGATTTCGATGCCGGCAAGGGCAGCCAGACCTGCAACGACAAGCAGTGTATTCAGCACCGCCGCCAGAACCGGGCGGCGCACGAAAAGGGCGGTAAAGCTGCGCCCGGACTGTTCGGAACCGTTCTCACTCGCGCTCATCGAACAGCAACCTCCTCGGCATCGGCGCGGGTTTCGCCGGCAATTTCGACGGTCCCACCCTCACGCACACGCTGGAGCCCTTCGACGGCGACCACGTCGCCTTCCTTGAGCGGTGCTTCGACGAGGATTTGGTCAGAATTGCGCTGCACGATCGTCACGCGCGTCTTCACGGACTTGTTGTCGACAATTTGCCAGACGAAGGAGCCCTCACCGTCCCATTGCACCGCGAGCGGGTTGACGGCCGCATAGCTGTCACCGGGAAACCGCATCGCCACGGCAAACGACATCCCGGCGCGCAGCACATCATCGGGATTGTCGATCTTGGCGCGAATGCGGATCGTGCGGCTCGCCTGATCCACGCGGCTGTCGACCGCTTCGACCGTGCCTTGGAAAACTTGGCCTGGACGCGAGACGGACTTGGCTTCGACCGGCATGCCCGGCCGCACGGCCGCGACGAAACGTTCGGGAGCCCAGAAATCGACGAGCAGCTGGCTGCGATTGTCGAGAGAGACGATGGCTGTCGTATTCGTGACATTGTCGCCGACACTGACGCCAACGATACCTATCACACCATCGATCGGCGCCACGATGTCGCGGCGCTTCAGGTTGAGTTCGGCGGTGGTTAATTGCAGCTGCGCCTGTTCCTCTGCAATTTGCGCGTCAAGGACATCGAGCCGCGAGAAGCTCTGGAGATTGCGGTAGGATTCGGCCTTTTCCTTCGCACTGCGAAGCGCAACGGCCGCCTGATCGCGCAGGATGACCTGCTCCTCACGATCGAGCCGGGCGATGAGGTCACCCTTGCTGACCTTCTGGCCGGAAGACACGAGGATCTCGTCGAGGGTTCCGGACGCCTGCGGCATGACAGTCACCGCCTCGATCGCCTCCCCGTCGCCGATGGCGCTCAGGCGGTCGTTGACGACACCCATGGCGACTGGCTGTGTAGCCACGAGAATGGCCTGATTGCCGCCACCACGCCGGTTTCCTTGGCCCTGCCCCTGTCCACCGGACTGCGCCTGCTGCCCGCCCTGCCCCTGGCCCCGCTGACCCTGCCCTTCACCTTCTGCCGTGCCCGACACCAGCGCCACGGCCGAAGCGGGCACCCCCATGGAAACGAGAGCCTGCCCCGCTCCGGGTGAAAAATAGACGAGGGAACAGAGACCGACGAAAAGAACGGCGAAACTGATGGCGAGTTGCTTCCAAACCGGCATGCAAGGCTCCAAAATGTAAAACGGAATGTCAGCGGTTAAGTATCGGGCGCAAACAGTCAGTGGCAATGCCAGAACGTCAAGCTTACTGATTTGTAATCTCGCGTCTTTTCACGCCGCCGTGATCCCGCAACCACTGCATGCCGGGCGAAACCGTTCGGCCAGAAGCTTAGCACATCCCACAGCCTAAAGCCTGCCGAAATCCGTGCGCAACACGGCGCAAGGAATAAAACCAGAACGCCGTCACTGGCCTTTCCGACCCGAATCACTACATTGAGCCGCATGAGTAACGGTTTCGACGACATTCCCTTCTTCGACGAAGAACCCGCACCGCGCAAGCCTGCCGCGTCCCCTGCCCCCACTTCTGGCGCTCCTGCTGCCGGTGGCCTTGGCATTGCGGCCCGCGCTATGGCTGCCCGTGATCAGGCTCGTGCGCCCGATTATCTCTCCGGCCTGAACCCGGAACAGCGTGAAGCCGTCGAAACCGTCGATGGTCCGGTACTCGTGCTCGCAGGCGCCGGCACCGGCAAGACCCGCGTGCTCACCACCCGCATTGCCCATATCTTGGCAACCGGCAAGGCCTTCCCGAGCCAGATCCTGGCGGTGACCTTCACCAACAAGGCTGCCCGCGAGATGAAGGAGCGTATCGGCCATCTTGTCGGCGGCGCCGTCGAAGGCATGCCCTGGCTCGGCACCTTCCACTCGATCGGCGTCAAGCTCTTGCGCCGCCACGCTGAACTGGTTGACCTACGCTCCGACTTCACCATCCTGGATACCGATGATGTCGTGCGTCTGATCAAGCAGATCATCCAGGCTGAAGGTTTGGACGACAAGCGCTGGCCGGCCAAGCAATTTGCCCAGATGATCGACGGCTGGAAGAACAAGGGTCTCGACCCAAGCCAGATTCCCGAGGGCGACGCCCGCGCCTTCGCCAACGGCAAGGGCCGCGAGCTCTATATCGCCTATCAGAACCGTCTGAAGACCCTGAATGCCTGCGATTTCGGCGACCTGCTCCTGCATCCGATCCGCATGTTCAAGGCGAACCCTGATGTCCTGAAGGAATACCACCAGCGCTTCAAATACGTGCTGGTCGACGAGTATCAGGACACCAACACCGCCCAGTATATGTGGCTCAGGTTGCTCGCCCAGCGGCCGCCGGGCGTGCCGCAGAACGTCTGCTGCGTCGGTGATGACGACCAGTCGATCTATGGCTGGCGCGGCGCCGAAGTCGACAACATCCTCCGCTTCGAGAAGGATTTCCCCGGCGCCAAGGTCATCAAGCTCGAGCGAAACTACCGTTCGACCGAGCATATCCTCGGTGCCGCCGGTTTTCTGATCGCGCACAATGAGGGCCGCCTCGGCAAGACCCTCTTTACTGACCGCGTCGATCCCAACGACGACAAGGTCGTCGTCCATGCCGCCTGGGATTCTGAAGAGGAAGCCCGCGCCGTCGGTGAAGAGATCGAACAGCTGCAGCGCAACCAGCATCCGCTGAACAACATGGCGATCCTGGTCCGCGCCTCCTTCCAGATGCGCGAATTCGAAGATCGCTTCGTCACGCTGGGTCTCAACTACCGCGTCATCGGCGGCCCGCGCTTTTACGAGCGCCTCGAAATCCGCGACGCGATGGCTTATTTTCGGCTTGTCTGCCAGCCGGCCGACGACCTCGCCTTCGAGCGCATCGTCAACACGCCGAAGCGCGGCCTTGGCGACACGACGATCCGCAATCTGCACGACTATGCCCGCGCCCGCGACATCCCGATGCTCGCGGCAGCAGCAGACATCATCGAAACCGACGAGCTGAAGCCCAAGGCCCGCAAGGCGCTCTTCGACGTCGTCACCGATTTCCGCCGCTGGCAGACCCTGCTCGAAAACACGCCGCATACCGAACTTGCCGAGCAGATCCTCGACGAGAGCGGCTATACGGCCATGTGGCAGAACGACAAGTCGGCGGAAGCGCCGGGACGTCTGGAAAACCTGAAGGAACTCATCCGCTCGATGGAAGCCTTCGAGAGCCTGCGCGGCTTCCTCGAACATGTTTCGCTGGTCATGGATGCCGAGACCAACGAGAACCTCGACGCCGTGTCGATCATGACGCTGCATTCGGCCAAGGGCCTGGAATTCGAGACCGTCTTCTTGCCCGGCTGGGAAGAAGGCTTGTTTCCCCATCAGCGCGCGCTGGACGAAGGCGGACGCTCAGGCCTCGAGGAAGAGCGCCGGCTCGCTTATGTCGGCATCACTCGCGCCAAGCGCCGTTGCCACATCTGGTTTGTCTCGAACCGCCGCATTCACGGCCTCTGGCAATCCACCCTGCCCTCGCGCTTCCTCGAAGAGCTGCCGCCCGCCCATGTCGAGGTCGCCGAAGCCGAGACCTCCTATGGCGGCTATGGCCGCAACCCCTATGGCCAGTCCCGCTTCGACAAGCAGGAGCCCTTCCAGAACAGCTATTCGACGCCAGGCTGGAAGCGCGCCCAAGCCAACAAGACCGACGCCACACGCGACAACTGGGGCAACCGCTCCGGCCATGCGGTCGAGCGCATCGGCTACGGCGAAAGCGGACCACGCGCGAAGACGATCGATGGCGAACTCGTCGCCAAGTCCACGACATCGGAACCGTCACGCTTTTCCGTGGGCGACCGCGTTTTTCATATCAAGTTCGGCAACGGCAATATCTCGGCCATCGAAGGCAACAAGCTGACCATCGATTTCGACCGCGCCGGCCAGAAGCGCGTGCTCGACGGTTTCGTCGAGAAGGCCTGAGACGACAGGCACTATTGACGCTTTCGTGCGGATTGCGCAGAAGGCAGGCTGTTCGACCCTGTCATTGGAGACAGCTTTGCAAGTCCTTCCGGAAAGCCGCCTGAACCTCGCCGTCTACCTGATCAACATGGACGGCGCGGAAGATCGCATGGAGGTGATGAACCGCGAGACGGCTGCCGCCGGCATCGTCGCGGAGCGTGTCCCGGCGGTGATCGGGCGCAACCTCAACTTCCCGATTCCGGAATTCTCCGAACTCTCCTACAAGCTGCTGCATGGCCGTCGCCTGAAACACGGCGAGGTCGGCTGCTATCTGAGCCATGTCGATTGCGCACGCCGCTTTCTCGCCTCCGACGCGGATCTTTGCCTCATCCTCGAAGACGACGTGACATTCGAGCCGGACTTTCTCGAAACGATCGATGCTGCAGCGAAGAATGCCGACGCCTGGGACATTTTGCGCCTCACCACAGTCAGCAGCGGCCGGAAATTCCCCTATCGCAAGCTGACGGACCGTCGCTCGCTGGCAATTGCCCTCACCCGTGAGAAGGGCTCGGGCGCCTACATGATCAACCGCAAGGCCGCCCGCTGGATTGCGGAGAAACTGGTGCCGATGCGCCTTGCCTATGACATCGCCTTCGATCTCGAATATCTATCAGGTCTGAAGGGCGCCTTCGTCAGCCCATTGGTGGCGAGCCAGGATTCCGATTTCGAATCGCAGATCCAGGGCAACATCAACGCCCACAAGCTGCCGCGCTGGCGTTATCTCACGGTTCTGCCCTACCGGGCCTATCTGGAGCTGAGCCGGGTTCTGGCGCGCGGCGGACTGCTGCTCTGGCAGAAGCTGGTCAACCGGAACGGCTGACGCTGCAAATGCTCACTTGCTGGCGGTAACTTCTTCCGCGGCGAAGGCCAATTGCCAATGACGGCGGCAGAGAGAGGTGTAGGTCTCGTTTCCACCGATCAGCACCTGCGCACCGTCCCGCTGTGCCTTGCCGTCTTCGCCGACACGAACGACCATGGTCGCCTTGCGGCCGCAATGGCAGATGGAACGGGCCTCGGTGAGTTCGTCGGCAATCGCGAGCAGCGCCTTGGAGCCGGGGAAAAGTTCACCGCGGAAATCCGTTCTGAGACCATAGGCCATGACCGGGAGGTCGAGCACATCGACGACCCGCGCAAGCTGCCAGACCTGATCCGTCGTCATGAACTGTGCCTCGTCGATGAAGACGCAGGAGAGCGGTGAAGTCTCGTGATCGGCCTTGATTGCGGCGAAGAGATCTTCTTCCTGACCAAAGGCATCGGCCTCGGCCTTTAAACCGATCCGCGACCCGATGAAGCCCTTGCCCGCGCGATTGTCCAGCGCGCTGATCAGCATTGCCACCCGCATACCGCGTTCGCGGTAGTTGTACGCAGCCTGCAAAAGAAGCGTCGATTTGCCAGCATTCATGGTGGCATAGATGAAATGAAGTTTGGCCAAGGCTGCGCTGCTCGAACTGGAGTGATGCTGGCGCCGTCATACCGGAGAGGTGAGATGGCGGACAAGCACCGGCCAGCGTTGCCAACAGGAAGTATCGCGCCTGACCTCGGGCACTCAGCCCTGCGCGGCTTCCTCGCGATGCAGCCACATCAGTTCGACCTGCACTGCCGCCTGGAAGTCCATGATTTCGGCCCGCATCTCGTCTTCCGGGCAACCGAGTTCGAGAAGTTCGTTGCCGAGCCGGCGGCATGTCGTCTTCCAGAATTCCGTCGCGGCATAGCCATTCAGGCGGTCGAGTTCGATCGCGGAACGGCGCACCAGATCCCGGCGGCTCGCGAGCGGAAAGAAGGCGATTGTCGTCGGGTTGGACTGGCCGTTCATGGCTTGGCTACTCATGCGAAACATCCTCACGTTACGACATGTGTGTAGAATCACATGGTTAACGTTCCGTTTCGCAGCAAGGCCAGACACGCTGAAGTGTGCCGAAAGTGAACCCGCCCGCGATCGCGGGCGGGTTCAAGACTACTGAACCATGGTCAATCGGGCAGCGAGTAGGCGATGATATAGTCGCCCGGATCCGTGCCCACGGAGCCATGACCGCCAGCGACCATCACGACATACTGCTTGCCGTTGTCGAGCGCATAGGTCATCGGGGTCGCTTGGCCACCAGCTGGCAGGCGGATCTCCCAAAGCTGCTCGCCGGTCGTCAGGTCATAGGCACGCAGGTAGTTGTCGACGGCTGCACCGAGGAACACCACGCCGCCCTTGGTGATCATCGGACCACCAATACCTGGCACTCCGACCTTGAAGGGCAGCGGCAGCGGCGTCATGTCGTAAATCGTACCATTGCGCTTCTGATAGGCGATCTCGCCCGACCGCAAGTCGACGCCGGCAATGGTGCCCCACGGCGGCGCCTGGCAGGGAATGCCGAGCGGCGACAGGAACGGCCCCATGACGACGCCGTAAGGTGCGCCCTCGTTGCGATTCAGTCCCTGCTCGGACCCTGTTGCGCCTTCTTCCTTCGGCGGAATGTCGGAACGCGGAACCAGCTTCGATGTAAAGGCGAGATAGGTCGGCATGCCGAACATCACCTGGCGCTCCGGATCGACGGCGACCGAACCCCAGTTGAAGGTGCCGAAATTGCCGGGATAGACGAGTGTCCCTTCCAGCGAAGGCGGCGTGTACTGACCCTCGTATTTCAGCTGATGAAACTGGATGCGGCACATCATCTGGTCGATGATCGTCAGGCCCCACATGTTGCTTTCAGTGAGTGTCGGCGGACGGAAGGTCAGATCCGAGATCGGCTGGGTCGGCGCTGTGAAGTCTTCGGGGATCGCACCACCCGGTGCCGGGATCTCGCGCACCGGAATGATCGGCTCGCCCGTCCGGCGGTCCAGCACATAGATGTCACCCTGCTTCGTTGGGCCAATCAGCGCGGGTGTCACCGCACCCTCGGCATTCGTCAAATCCAGAAGCACGGGCTGTGCCGGCACGTCCATGTCCCAGAGATCGTGATGCACGGTCTGGCGCACCCAGCGATCCTGTCCCGTGTTGACGTCGAGCGCGACGATCGAAGAAGAGTATTTCTCGACGCTTTCGCTACGCCCCATACCGAGCTGGTCAGGAACCTGATTGCCCAGCGGGATATAGACGAGGCCGAGTGCATCATCGACCGAGAAGATCGACCAGCTGTTGGGAGAATTCGGCGTATAGGCCTCGTCGGGGCCGATCGGAGCAGTTTCCGTCGGGTTGCCGCTGTCCCAGTTCCAGACCAGTTCGCCCGTGTTGACATCGAAGGCACGGATCACGCCGGACGGCGACTGCGTCGAGTAGTTATCGTTGACGGCACCCCCAATGATGATCTTGCCAGCAGCGATGACCGGCGGCGACGTCGAGTAGTAGTAACCGGCCGGATTGTAGGGCATGTTCTGCTCGAGACGCAGCGTGCCGCCATTGGCGAAATTCTCGCAGATGGCGCCGGTTCCGGCATCCAGCGCGATCAGACGCGCGTCCGAGGTCGGCAGGTAAACGCGTTCGGCACAAACAGTGCCTTCAACGGCTGTCGGATCGCGGTAGTAGGTGACACCGCGGCAGGTCTGGTGCTGGCGGTCGGGTTCGAGGCCGGCATTCGGATCGAACTTCCACTTTTCCTGCCCAGTCTCGGCATCCACTGCGATCGCCCAATTGTGCGGCGTGCAGAGGTAGAGCGTATCGTCGACCTTGAGCGGAGTGACCTGATAGGTCGTCTCGCCAACATCCTCCGGCAGCTTGACGTCACCCGTCTGATAGGTCCAGGCGATCTTCAGATCCTGAACGTTTTCGGTATCGATCTGGGTCAGCGGCGAATAGCGCTGCCCGTAGGGTGTGCGACCATACTGGTGCCAGTCAGCGTCGGGCACGTCACCACCAAGCGCCGGCGCTGCCGCCACCTGTTCGGTAGGAAGCCGACCATCGCGGTCATACGAGTTGGTAAACAGCGAAATGACAGCGACCACCGTCGCAATCAGCACGGGCACGGCGACCGGCAGGAGACCCGCCGCCACACGGCCACGGCGATGGGCCGGCCCCAATTGCCGGCGAACCGCCGGAAGCATCAGCCAGAGGCCGAGAACGACGATCAGTCCACCTCTCGGTCCAAGCTGCCACCAGTCGAGCCCGACTTCGGACAGCGCCCAGACGAGGCTGCCAAGAATGAAAAGGCCGTAAAGCCAGAGAGCCTCGACCCTGCGCAGGACAAGCAGCACGGCCGTCCCGAGAAAAACAAGGCCGGCGATCAGGAAATAAGGGCTGCCGCCGAGCAGCAAGAGCTGTGCGCCACCGATGCCGAGCACCAGGCCCAGCACGCCGAATATGACAGCGGTGATAGTGAGAAACATACCGGTTCCAATCGTAATGCGAGATGGAAAATTGGCCCTGACCTTTTGAGGTAAAGACAACAATCACCAAGGCCGAACGTGGCAAAAGCGTGATTGTTCCATTTTCTGAAACCTCTTCGGAAACCGTGGAATGCTCTTGATCCCGCCGCTATCGATTGCCATCTTGCGCCGCACAAGAATGGGAGTGCGATCATGACCAAGGCCCTGCTGCTTATCGACATCCAGAACGGTTTTTGCCCGGGCGGCAATCTGCCGGTTGAAGACGGCGACGCAGTCGTGTCCGTGGCAAACCGCCTGATGGCAAACGGCACTTATGATCTGGTCGTTGCCTCGCAGGACTGGCACCCTGCAAACCACGGCAGCTTCGCTTCCCAGCATCCGGGCAAGAAGCCCTTCGACATGGGCGAACTCTCCGGGCAGCCGCAGGTGATGTGGCCGGACCATTGCGTGCAGGGCACGCAGGACGCGGACTTTCACCCCGATCTCGACGCAGACCGCATCGATTTCGTCCAGCGCAAGGGCGAGAACCCCGCCGTGGACAGTTATTCCGCCTTCCGCGACAATGACAAAGCCGCACTCACCGGTCTGGCCGACTGGCTGAAGGCAAAGGCTGTGACCGAACTCCACGTCATGGGACTGGCCACAGACTACTGCGTGAAGTTTTCAGCTCTTGATGCCGTGGACATGCTGCCGGGCGTCAAGGTCCGCCTGATCGCCGATGGTTGCCGTGGTATCGATGCGAAGGGCGTGGAGGACGCAATCGAGGCCATGCGCGAGGCGGACGTCGAGATCATCGACAGCAGCCGAATCGGTTTCTGAGGAAGTTTCTGCAAAGGATTCGTGCGATTGCCTTTTTTGACGGCAAGCGCTAGAGCCGAGCCAGTGAGAAGACAGGGAGGACGCCGGTCATGGAAGTCGTCACCACGATCGCCGCTTTGCGACAGAAGCTCGCGCCCCGCCGCCGCGCCGGCCAGACCATCGGCTTCGTGCCGACCATGGGTTATCTGCATCAGGGTCACCTGAGCCTGGTCGGCCGCGCCAAGTCCGAAAACGACGTCACGGTCGTCTCGATCTTCGTCAATCCGCTTCAGTTCGGCAAGAACGAGGATCTGGAGAAGTATCCGCGCGACCTGGCCCGTGACAGCGCGATGCTGGAACAGGCCGGCGTCGACTATCTCTTCGCGCCGGGCGTGGAAGACATGTATCCCGAACCGATGCAGACGGCTGTCGATCTGCCGAAACTCGGCTCGGAGCTCGAAGGCGAGGCTCGTCCGGGCCACTTCGCCGGTGTGGCGACCGTGGTCACCAAGCTCTTCAACATCGTCCAGCCGGATGCCGCCTATTTCGGCGAGAAGGACTACCAGCAGGTCACCATCATTCAGAAGATGGTCGAAGATCTGGCCCAGCCGGTGCGCGTCGTACCCGTGCCAACGGTCCGCGAAGCCGACGGCCTCGCCTGTTCCTCGCGCAACGTCTATCTCTCGCCCGCCGAACGTGCCGCAGCCGTGATCGTACCGAAGACTCTTGGCGAGGCCGAAAGGCTTCTGCTTACCGGCATCCGCGACGTCGCGACCCTGGAAGCAAAACTCGTCGAGTTCCTGCAGACAGAACCGCTGGCAGAGCCGGAGGTAGTAGCCATCCGCGATCCGCGCACGCTCGAGCGCATCGAGACGGTCAAGGAGACCGCCCTCGTGCTTCTTTACGTGCGCTTCGGCAAGACCAAACTTCTCGATAACCGCATCATCGGCCAAGCGGCCGCCACCGGCATGGAGGCCGCCTGAACATGAGCACACCACCCCGCCAGAAGCGTTTCACCCCGGCCGACATCACCGCCCTTAAGGGCGTCAGGCCGATCGTGTCGCTGACCGCCTACACGACCCCCATCGCCCGCATCCTCGACCGCCACTGCGACCTGCTGCTCGTCGGAGACAGCCTCGGCATGGTGCTCTACGGTATGGACACGACCGTCGGCGTCACCATGGACATGATGGTCGCCCACGGTCAGGCCGTCATGCGCGGCGTGTCCCGTGCTTGCGTCATCGTCGACCTGCCCTTCGGCTCCTACCAGGAGAGCAAGGAACAGGCCTTCCGCAATGCTGTCCGCCTTATGAAGGAGACCGGCTGCGACGGCGTGAAGCTCGAGGGCGGCGCGGAAATGGCGGAAACCGTCGAATTCCTCGTCAGCCGCGGCGTGCCGGTCTTCGGCCATATCGGCCTGATGCCGCAGCAGGTGAATACGTCGGGTGGCTATCGCTCGAAGGGGCATAGCGAAGTCGAGCAGGACAAGATCCGCCGCGACGCCAAGGCGATCGATGAAGCCGGCGCCTTTGCCATGGTGATCGAAGGCACTGTCGAGCCGCTCGCCCGCGAGATCACCACCACGGTGAAGGCAGCAACAATCGGCATCGGCGCCTCGCCGGCCTGCGACGGCCAGATCCTCGTCTCCGATGACATGCTGGGCCTTTTCAACGAGTTCAAGCCGCGTTTCGTCAAGCACTACAGCGAACTTGCCGAGGTGATCGAGAAAGCCGCAAGCGACTACGCGGCTGAGGTCAAGGAGCGCATCTTCCCTGGCCAGGAACACACGTTCCAGATCCGGCCGAAGAAATAGCCAAAATTTCGATGGGTCCCTCAGCTGACCGGAATGGTTTCCGCGACGGTTGCTCTCAGGAGTTAGATGAAGCGCGGTTGGCGCTGGGGAACGCTGACACAGATGTCGCGCAACGCACTCATGTGACAGTCGGGCCAGGACGATGAAGGACTATCGCCCTGACGTGATCTTTGTTGTCAGCGGCGAGGTTTGGCGCGACTTCTGTGCGCTGCGCGAGGCGTGGGGACACCCTCTGACAGTGGGACTGTCCGACGAGTGCATCACCTATATCAGAAGCGCCATCCGAGCCGGAGACACCGCTAAAGCGGCGCATTGGAGAGCCGTTCGGGATCTCGCCACCCAATATGGCCTATCCTGGATCAGCGCGGTCGAAGTGGAAGGAGCGCTGATTCAGGAGGAACCTGAAAACAGTATTTTCAGATATCCGCCGATTTCACAGCGCAAGCGGGTCGTGATTGACGGCCGAAGCCCGGTGTCGATCTGACCACAATCGACAGCCGCGGCGATGAAGCCGGAGCGCGGGCAGTCCGTGAACTTCCTTGAATGCGACTTTTCGACAAGACGCCGGCAGTCACCCAAGGCCAATAGGCAATCATCAATGCCGATGGTCGTTCCATCAGCGGAATTGGTTTGTCGGACAAGCCGACAGCGGCTAGCCAGCAGAGAAACGTGAGAAACTGCGCCATGTCCCGATCAGAGTTCACCGTGGGTGCATTGAAGGCCCTCCCCGTCATCATATCAGCGGGGCCTTTCGCCGTGCTGTTTGGCGCGGTGGCAGTGGCAAACGGCCAGACGGTCGCCGAGGCCGCCCTGATGAGCGCGACCGTTTATGCCGGCGCAAGTCAGTTGGTCGGCATCGAGCTCTTCGGCCAGGCCGTGCCCATGTGGGTCGTGATCCTGTCGATCCTCGCGGTGAACTTCCGGCACATCCTCTATTCGGCCGCGATCACGCCCTTCATGGATCATTTCACGCTGCCCCAGAAAATGCTGAGCTTCTTCCTGCTCACCGATCCGCAATTCGCCGAAACGCTGGCGCGTGGCGAAAGCGGCCGCGGCGTCTCCTTCCCCTGGTATGTCGGTTTCGGCGCGATGATCTATGTGCCTTGGGTCGCCATGACAGCCGTCGGCGGACTGGTTGGCAAGGCAATGGGCGATCCGGCAGACTGGGGCATCGACGTGCTCCTGCCGATCTACTTCCTCGGCCTGGTGCTCGGCTTCCGCAAGCGAGGCAATTTCCTGCTGATCGTGGTGGTGAGTGCGGTGGTCTCCATCATTGCCCAGCATCTGATCGGCTCACCCTGGCACATCAGTGTCGGGGCACTCGCCGGCGTCCTGCTCGCGGCCCTGCTGCCGCTGCCCGAACCTCCGGTCGAGCACGAGGAGGCGAGCCGATGAGCACACTCTTCACGCCCTACATGACGCTTTTGATCGCCGCCGCTGCCGCTGCAACTTTCGCAACCCGCATTGGCGGCTATATCTTGGTGAAGCGCCTGAAGCACATGCCGCCCCGACTTGAGGCGGCGCTGAACGCGGTTCCGGCAGCGGTTTTGACGACCCTTGTCGCGCCAGCCTTCTTCTATGGCGAGATCGACGTGAAGGTCGCCATGGCGGCGGCCTTCCTGATCGGCTTGCGCTTCGGTGCAATCCCGATGCTGATCGGCGGTTGGGCCGCCGTCATGCTGATGCGTCAGTTCGTCGGCTGACGCTCAGCGCCCAAAGGGCGCCGTTGCCTGTTCCAGCCACTCCCGGGTCGAAGCGTCCCGGATCAACGGCAAGAGCTCTGCGCGCGTCTTGGCATGATAGGCATCCAGCCATTGCAGCTCGTCGCGCGTCAGCAAATCCTCGACGATGAGCGAACGGTCGATCGGCACAAAGGTGAGCGTCTCGAAGCCGAGCATCGGCTGGTCACCACCTTCGATCGCCTCGGCCTCGCGCACATAGATCAGGTTTTCGATACGAATACCGAAACTGCCGGGACGATAGTAGCCGGGCTCGTTCGACAGGATCATGCCGGGCAGCAGCTCCTGGGTCGAAAGCCGGGCAATCCTCTGCGGCCCCTCATGCACCGAGAGATAGGAACCGACGCCATGGCCCGTGCCATGGGCGAAGTCGGCTCCGGCCTTCCAGAGGGCGATACGCGCCAGGGGATCGAGATCGCAACCACGCGTGCCCTTGGGGAAACGCGCCGTGCTGATCGCGATCATCCCCTTGAGCGCCAGCGTGAAGAAGCGCTTTTGCTCCGCCGGAACCTCGCCGACAGCGAGCGTGCGGGTGATGTCGGTGGTTCCGTTCACATACTGCGCGCCCGAATCGATCAGGAACATCTCGGCCGAACGGATCTGTCGGTCGCTTTCGGTGGTGACACGGTAGTGCATGATGGCGGCGTTCTCGCCGGCACCGGAGATCGTGTCGAAGGAAATGTCCTTGAGCGGGTTCTGCATCCGCTCGCCAACCGCTGCGCGCACCGCTTCGAGCTTCTGCGCCGCCGCAATCTCCGTCAGGCTGCCATGCGGCTGTTCGTTGAACCAGTGAAGGAACTCGACCATTGCCACACCGTCCTGCAGGTGTGCAGCCGCCGAGCCGTTGAGCTCAACCATGTTCTTGACCGCCCGACCAAGCTTCGCCGGGTCGTTGCCTTCGACAACTTCACCACCGCTCTCGCGGATCATCCGCGAAAGTGCGTAGGGCGTGAAGTCAGGATCGACCAGAATGCGCGCATCGTCACCCGCCACTCGCTCGATGTGTTCGGCCAGAACCGCCGGATCCACCTGCACGCAGAGATCGCGCAGATAGCTTTCCACTTCGAGATTGGTCTTTGCACTGTCGAGAAAGAGTTCGGCCGAACCGTCTGCCTTGATGATCGCACGCGAAAGCGGGTGCGGCGTATGCGGCACGTCACTACCCCGCAGGTTGAAGATCCAGGCCACCGACGAGGGATCGGCAATCAGCACAGCCGCCAGGTTCTTGTCGCGGAGATCGGCGGCAATGGTTTTCAGCTTGTCGGCGGCAGAAACACCGGCCTGGTTCAGCGCCTGGATCATCACCGCGCCCTTGGGCTCGGCCGGACGGTCGGTCCAGAGGCGATCGACGGGATTGAATGGCAGGAACACCAGACTGCCGCCCTTGTCGGCCAACGCCTTCTCCAGCCGGCGGACTTCCGCTCCCGTATGGGTCCAGGGGTCGATGCCGAGGCGGAAACCCTTCGATGCGCGGTTTTCGATCCACTTGTGCGGCGGCTCGCCGACGAGGTCGCCCGGCGTGAACACCGATGCATCGACCTGCTGGGCAAGCTGCGTGACATAGCGGCCGTCGACGAAAACGACGGCGAGCGTTTCGGTTACCATCAACATGCCGGCGGAACCGGTGAAGCCCGTCGCCCAGGCGAGACGCTCGGCGGACTCAGGCACATATTCTCCGAGATACTCATCCGAGCGCGGCACGAGCAGTCCATCGATCTGAAGTTCGGCAAACAGCGCGCGAAGGGCTGCGATCCTGGACTTGCCGTGATGCGGCGTGGACTTGACCTCAAAGGACTGAAACATGGCATGGCTCGCGATGGGTTTCGGATTCTGTCAGGGCTTATAGCAAGGCCGCATCGCCCCCACCACCACCGCCGCACGCTTTCGCAGCATATGCGCGTCAGCAGCTATTGTTATGCCGCAAATTCAGGCAGAGCTTATGCTGCTATGCAGCATTCGCAAGTCTCCCGTGCTCTAGCCCCTCTGACTGAACAAGCGAGAACAGACTATATCAGGGTCATCGAGGACGCGACAAACCAGCGTCCACAACGGAAAAGGAACCGAGAGATGGCCAAGTCTTTCCTGCGCACCGCCCTCAGCAATCTCGTCGAGGCACGCCAGCGCCGTGCCGATCTCTATACGACGGGCGCTCTCCTGTCGCTCGATGACGCATCGCTGGAGGCCATGGGCCTGAAGCGCGAGGAACTGCGCCGTCGTCCGCACCAGCACTCGATCATCTGATCACTTGACGGTCTGAACGTCCGTACAGTCTAGCATCCGCTTGAGCGCTCCTCCCACGCTCGCGGACCTCGGCGCGGCATGATGCCGATGCCAAAAAGGCGGCTCCTTGCGGGCCGCCTTTTTTTTGTATTCTTCGTTGGCTGACGTAAGGTGTCAGCCCTTCCCTTGCGTGAAGTGGATCGTCACCCAGCCATTGCGCCAGATCGTCTTCACATGCGACAGGCCCTGGCCGCTATAGGCCGCAATCACCTTCCAGCGTTGCTCGGCAAGGATACCGGAGAGGATCACGGAGCCACCCGGCGCGAGATGCGCGACCAGCTGCGGTGCCATCTTGATCAGCGGTCTCGCGAGAATGTTGGCAATGACGAGATCGAACGGACCATGCTGGCGAAAAGCCGTCGAGTGAAACCCGGGCGCCGTGCGGAAGTCGATACCCTCGACGATCTGGTTGCGACGCGCGTTCTCCTTGGCGACGCGGACGGCGATCGGATCGATGTCCGTCGCCAGCACCGGTACCGGGAGCAGTTTGCGCACGGCGATTGCCAGCACGCCACTGCCCGTACCCAGGTCTAGCGCATTGCGGACCTTGCGAGAGCGAACCACCTTCTCGATGACTTCCAGGCAGCCTGCCGTTGTGCCGTGATGACCTGTCCCGAAGGCCTGGCCAGCGTCGATCTCGATCGCGACATCATGCATCTGCACCTTGTCCCGGTCATGGGAACCATGCACCAGGAAGCGACCGGCGCGCACCGGCTTCAATCCCTCGAGCGATTTGGCGATCCAGTCGATGTCCGGGATAACCTCCCGCACGATCGTCGCATCGGAGAATTCCTCGGCGAGCAGGTCCTCGACACGTGGCCTGACCTCGTCTTCCTGGTCCGCCATCATATAGATGGACGCTTCCCAGACATCCGCCTTCTCATCGACCTCGGTGGTCGCGATCGCGAAATCCTCTTCGCCGAAAGCAAAGCTCATCAGATCGAGGATCCGGTTGGCGTTTTTTTCGGTGGTGCTCACATAGAGGCGAATTTCGCTCACGGTCGTCTTCCTCGAAGGTCTGGGCGGTCAGGCGTTGCGGTACAACGCAAATGACGCCATGGCAACCTCCGGCGAAGCAGCTGAGATCAGCCCTTCATCAGGTTTTCGAGCTTCTTGACGGCCGTATCCGGGTTCTCGCCATAGGCGATCGTGCCCTTGAAGCGCCCCTCGGCATCGAGCAGGAAAATCGAAGCAGTATGATCCATCGTGTAGTCACCATCGGGCTGTGCCTCATCGAGCGGGACCTTCTTCGCGTAGACCCGGAACCCCCTGACGACCTCTGCGACCTTGTCGGGTTCCCCAGCAATCGCCTTCACCCGATCCGTGACGTTGGAGACATAACGGCCGAGGATCTCCGGTGTATCCCGCTCGGGATCAACAGTCACGAAATAAGCCTGCAGACCCTTGGCGTCGGGATCGACCTGCTTCAACCAGCCATCCAGCTCGAAAAGCGTTGTCGGGCAGACTTCCGGGCAATGGGTGAAGCCGAAGAAAAGCGCCGTCGGCTTGCCGCGGAACGCCTGTTCGGTGATCGGCTGGCCGTTCTGGTCGACGAGCTCAAACGGCACGCCGAAGGGCGCCTCCGCTGTCTTCTGATCCGACTGCGTGACCGAGTAGGTCAGCCAGCCGAGAACACCCGCCATGACGACCACCGCCGCCCACAAGATGACCCTGACCGTTTTCATGATGGCATTCCCTTGAAATCGAACTTCTCGCCCAGCCGGATAAGCCTCCCGGCGAAAGAAGGCAATTCAACTCGCTGTAAATGCTGGAACGAGCGCTGATTTGTCACGGACCACGATGGCTAGAAGCAATAGGCCAGACCGGATTCGATCAAGCTTAGGAAGATGTCCGAGCCATAGTGCAGCCAGCCCAGGAAGACAGTCACAGTGAACAACGTCCCTGCAAGCATGAGGGCGGTCAGAGGCAACCATTTCTGTGAGCGCGCGAAATCGGACATGACGCCATGATAGCGCAGTTCGTTCAGGATGAAACGCGAGAATTTGAACTCCGGGCCTTGCGATTTGACGGATATCAAGGAACACACGTGGTAGTTTCTGACAGATTGTCGCAGCACCGCATGTCTTGGGAGGGACACATGGAACAGCAGGCACTCGATCGGGGCTCTCTGCCGAAGCTGCAGATCAACCGGCTGCGCATGAACGATATCCGTGCCGCCTTTTCCGACGGGTGGAGTGACTTTCGCACCTATCCCGCCTACGGCCTGTTCTTTGGTGCAATCTATGCGGCAGGCGGCATCTTCATCGCCGTGATGCTTACTTATTACCACCTGCCATGGATGATCATTCCGGTCGCGATCGGCTTCCCGCTGATCGGACCGTTCATTGCCGTTGGTCTCTACGAGATCAGCCGCCGGCACAGGCTTGGCGAACCCGTCAGTTGGAAGGCGATCCTCGCTGAAGTCTTTCGCCAACGCGAGCGGCAACTGTCCTGGATGGCCTTCGTCGTGCTCTTCATCTTCTGGATCTGGATCTACCAGGTTCGTCTTTTGATGGCTCTGTTCCTCGGCTTCCGCGTTCCCGCAACCCTCGACGCATTCGTCAATGTCGTGCTCACCACCCCGGAAGGTCTGCTCTTCCTCGCCGTGGGCACTGTGGTTGGAGCAGTCCTTGCGATGATCCTCTTCAGCGCCACGGTCATCTCGATGCCGCTGCTTCTCGATCACGATGTGGATTTCGTCACCGCCATGCTGACCAGCATGCGCACGGTGATCGAGAACGCAGCCCCCATGCTCGTCTTCGGACTGATCATTGCCGCCTTGGCCATACTCGCCATGGCGCCGCTTTTTCTCGGGCTGCTGGTCGTCTTGCCGGTCGCGGGACACGCGACATGGCACCTTTATCGTCGCGCAATCACAGCCACCTAACTCGCGAGACACAAAGAATTCGACCGCTGGCTGCATTATTAGTTCCTGATTAACTAATATTAGAGATTCTGCATCGGCGTTTTGGCTCAAATGAGCCAAGCGGACATGATCGTCCGCCGGGATACTCCTCTCCGGATTGCGCATGACACGTCACCGGCGTGCAGGGGCAGTCGGGACAAGGGCTGGGGAGTTTCATGGTCAATCTCATCACGGGTAAAGACCTGTCCGTCAAACAGCGCCTTATGACGCTGGGCGCCGCGGCAGTGCTGGGCATCGGCTCGATGCTGGCAGTCGGTTGGTACCAGAACGCACGCATATCGACCGCAATCCACGACTCAATCGAAATCAAGAATGAAGTCGAGCGCATCAACGAGATGCGCCTGGCCAATGCCAATATGGTGCTGGCGGCCATGGACACGATCATCGACAGCGGGGAAGGAAGCATCCAGCCGGAGCGTGTCGAGATCATCAACGCCGCTGTCGCGCTCCTTCAGGATGGTGCGTCCGTCCTTGCTTCTGTCGCTGCAGAAGCCGGTTCGCCGGGCGAAGTGGCTAGCTACGAAGCCGACCTGAATGCCGTCGCGCAAGCCATCCAGGTCGACCTGAAACGCATGGTCGAGACCGGCGCGCCGGAAGAAGAATACGCCGCCATCGACGATGCGATCGACGGTGCGGGCGAGCGTCTGGGCAACGTGCTCAACAACCTCTCGGCCCTCGGTGGCAATCTGGTCGAGGACTATGTCAACGAGGCGACACGCCGAAGCAATCAGGCGCTGACCTTCCAGCTTGGGCTGGGCAGTATCGCCTTCTTCTCGGTTATCGCACTCCAGCTCATTCACGGCAACTCGATTGCCAACGGCATCCGGCTCGTTCGCACGAGCATGCAACGCATCACGGATGGCGACTACCAGACGGAAGTCGCCGGGACTGACCGGCATGACGAAATCGGCGGCATGGCCCGTTCGGCCGATATCTTCCGCAAGGCGGCTATCGAAAAGCATGACCTGGAGGAAGCAAGCCTTTCCCAGCGGCTGCAGAACGAGGCTGAGCGCGAGAGCCGCACGGCAACCATGGAAGCCGACACGCGCGCCCTCAAGCTCGCGGTCGACGCGCTCGGCGAAGGACTGACCCGCCTGTCTCAGGGTGATCTCTGCGCAACCATCGCCGGCCCCTTCCCGCAGGATCTCGAGCGGCTCAGGATCGATTTCAACGAAGTGGCCATCAACCTCAAGCGGGTCATGACCGAGATCGCGACCAACAGCAGCTCGATTCGCGCCAACGGCCAGCAGATGAAGAGCGCCGCAGACGATCTTGCGCGTCGCACCGAGCAGCAGGCCGCCTCGCTCGAGGAAACGTCCGCCGCCCTCTCCGAGATCACCGAAACCGTCAAGAGCGCAACCGACCGGGCCGAAGAAGCCAGCCACATGGTCGACAATGCGAAGGACTACGCCGAGAAATCCGGCGCAGTCGTCAATGACGCCATGTCCGCGATGAACCGCATCGAGGATGCGACCGACGAAATCGGCAAGATCATCAACGTCATCGATGAGATCGCCTTCCAGACCAACCTTCTCGCCCTGAACGCGGGCGTCGAGGCGGCCCGTGCCGGCGACGCCGGCAAGGGCTTCGCCGTCGTGGCGCAGGAAGTCCGGGCATTGGCCGGACGCGCTGCCGATGCGGCGCGCGACATCAAGACCCTGGTCACCCGTTCCAACGACGAAGTGCGCTCCGGGGTGGAGCTGGTGACGGCGACCGGACAGGCGCTGCACCGGATTGGCGAAGATGTTTTACGAATTAATGAGCACGTTAAGGCAATCGTTACCAGCGCGAGAGAACAATCAGTTGGACTGAGCGAGATCAATTCGGCCGTCAGCCAGATGGACCAGGTCACGCAACAGAATGCCGCGATGGTGGAGCAGACCAATGCGGCGAGCCACACGCTGGCAAGTGACGCGGAAAACCTTTCGCGACTTGTCGGACAGTTCAAGGTGAACTTGGGCGAGGCTGCTCATGACCAATATCAGGAGGCTGCGCGCGCCGCCTCCCCTCAGAGACCGTCTCCCGCACGGGCGCTGATGAACAAGGTTGCGGGATCGTTCAACCGTACCGCCACGGCAACAGCCTCTGCTGCCGCAGCACAGGAACACTGGGAAGAGTTCTGAACATGAGTAATGCCATCAAACAGTCGGGCGCCTATCTGGAAATCGTATCCTTCCACCTCGGCGATCAGGAATTCTGCATCGACATCATGGCCATCCGCGAAATCCGCGGCTGGGCACCGGTCACCCCGATGCCGCATACCCCCCCTTACGTTCTCGGCCTGATCAACCTGCGCGGCGCCGTCATCCCGGTCATCGACATGGCCTGCCGTCTCGGCATGAAGATGACCGAACCGTCGGAACGGGCAGCGATCATCGTCACCGACATCGCCGGCAAGCTGGTCGGTCTCCTGGTCGAACAGGTCTCGGACATGATGACGATCAAGAGTGAAGACCTGCAGCCGGCACCGGAAATCATCCCGGAAGCCCAGCGCGCCTTCTGCCGCGGCATCGTCGCACTTGAGAAGTCGATGGTCTGCTTCCTCAACCTCGACACCGTCATCGCCGACGAGCTCGCTCAGGCCGCCTGATCAAATCTTATTTCTTCCCAGGAAGGAGCCTCGACATTGTCGGGGCTCGTTCCCGTTTGCGCAGCAGACAGGCCCGCTGGATATCCGCCTGGGCGAGCGGGACTACAAGTTATAGTAAACACTTATTTTACCAAATACGGAACCGTCGCGGCATTTTGACGTTTCTCCATGACTTCCGACGACGCGGAAGTTTCTGAAAAGAAACCAAGGAGAAACATCATGAATAATGCAGTAAAGCTCGCGCTCGCCGGTGCTATGTCTATCGCCTCTGTCTCGGGCGTTGCTCTCGCGCAGACCGCTACACCGATGGTCGACACGACGACCACCACCAATTCCACGACGATGGCTGAAGGCGTGAACATCGTTTACCTTGACAGCCTGAACAATGATCAGAACCGTCAGCAGCATACGCGCCTCGAAGCCATGGTCAACGACCAGAGCGCCCTGTCTGAAGCGCAGGCTGAAGCAAGCGCTGATCCGGCTATCATGGCAGCTCTGCAGGAAAAGAGCATCGAAACCATGAACGTCATCGACGTCGAGACGGCCGCAAACGGTGGCAAGGTCGTCTACGTTAAGTAAGCTCGCTTACGTAACGTTCAATAACGCCCTGGATCCGCAAGGCTCCAGGGCGTCTTTGTGTGGAGAGTTGAACAGGATGCTCTCCGTCCGGCTGCGAAATTGGGGGTGACGCGGAGCCGGTTCAAAATGCATGACCCACTGTATCGCCCCATTGAAGTGACAGATGTCACACCGGGCATGCCGATCCCGATTCTCCCCAAAACTGGTCTGTCAGTTCGGCTTGCCCGATGTCCAGACGACCGTCTGATTGAACAGCGGCACGGTCGAGATCGCCATCTTGGCCGAGCCTTCTACAACCTGTCGCGAATGGGCAAGATAGATCAGCGTATCGTTCTTCTTGTCGTAGATGCGATTGACGACGAGCGACTTCCAGATGATCGAGAGCCCTTCCCGGAAGACCTCTTCGCCATCCTCCGAAAGATCGATATCGCCGATTTCGATCGGTCCCGTCTGGCGGCAGGCAATCGAGTTGTTCGAGGGATCCTCGAACCAGTTGCCTTTGGACAGCCGATCGATGATCGAGCGATCGAAATAGGTGACGTGGCAGGTAACGCCCTTCACTTCGGGATCGGTCATCGCTTCGATGACGATGTCATTGCCGACCCAGTCCACGCCGACCTTGCCGACGACTTCGGACGATGCGGGGATCGCCGTCGAGGCGAGAATGGCGGCAGCGGCGGCGGCTTTGCGAATCGACATGGACTTCACTCCTTCGTGATATCCCTGAAGATAGGATGCCCGGTCACGCTTGCAAGGCGAGCGATTTCTTCTTCGGCTTGCGGGCAAAGGAGCAGGCATCATAGCCATGCCGGTGCAAACGCCCCGGATTGAGCCCGAGCGTCACAGCGAGATCGAAGAGGTCTTCAACCTCGGCCTCCAAAGCCATGGCAAGGCAGGCTTCGGCGCAGATGCGCGCATCTTCGGCGGCATTGTGGTGCAGGAAGCTGAAGCCGAGATGCGCGGCCAGCACGTTCAGCCGGTGCGATCCGAGCGAGGGCCAGTGGCGCTGGGCGAGCTTGACGCTGCACAGATAGGACAGCTCCGGATACTCCAGTCCCGAAAAATCGAGGCAGGCCCTCAGCACCGAAAAATCGAAGGAGGCATTGTGGGCGATCATCCGCGCGCCCTCGAAGTCACCGGCGAACTCTGCCATCACATCGGGAAACTCGGGCGCATTGGCCGTATGTTCGGGCCGGATGCCGTGAATGGCGATGTTGAAGGGCGAGTAGCGGTTTTCCGGCGGCCGGATCAGGCGCTCCTCGACGCGCACGACGCGGCCGTTCTCGATAAAGGCGAGGCCGATGGAGCAGGCACTGGCACGCGCCTCGGTCGCGGTCTCGAAGTCGATGGCAATCGTCTTGCCGGAGAATTGGGAGGTGGACATTCGAAAGCCTTAAAACCTCAAGCGGATTCGGACAAGGGTCCGGGCGTCGCTCTTGACCGACGCCTGCGCCCTCTCCACCATATGCCTATGGCTAAAACTTACTCGACCACCTCTATGACCCTTCTTGTGATCCCCCTTTGCAAGGGTGTCCGGGTCAGGTCGCGTCTGTAGAACCTACTTATCCCGAACGCCCTGCGGTTGAGCAGGCGTCCGGTTCGCTCTCCCGCCCACGACATGGAGAGCAAGAATGCCGCAATCACATCCCGTCGCTTCCCGCGAGGAGCATCCCTGGCCAGAAGGCCTGATGATCCGTGCGCGATCTCAAGTCGACGCCGCCGCGATCGCCGACCTGCACAATCTGCCAGGCTACCGCTGGGGCACCATGCGCCTCCCCTATCACAGCGTCGAGGAAATCAGGCGCGGCATAGAACAGCAGTCCGGCGATGCCCGATACCTCGTGGCCGTATTCGACGGCACGGTGGTCGGCGATATCGGTTTGTCGCCGGCAAAAGGCAGGCGTGCCCATGTCGCAACGCTCGGCATGGGCGTGCATGACGACTTTACCCGACGCGGGATCGGGCGCGCGCTCCTCGGCGAAGCCGTCGGCATCGCCGATGACTGGCTGAACCTGCGACGCCTTGAACTGACCGTTTATGCGGACAATTGCGCCGCGATCGCCCTCTATGAGAGCTTCGGCTTCACCGTGGAAGGGAGGATGGTGGACTACGCTTTTCGCGGCGGAGCCTATGTCGAGGCCTTGGCCATGGCGCGGCTTCGCTGATGACGTGTCCGGGTGGTGCGAGGCCTATGGTTCACCATAGCGCAGCGTTTTCGTTCCCTGCCCCTCGACTTTCTGGGTCGAGACGGGTAGGAACAGCGCCAACATACCCGCAATCGGCGGGCGCGGTGCTTTGGCCCGCATCATCCATCACATTCGAAAGACCACTCCATGACTGATTTCGACGCCATCGTTCCGGCGATCGCTGAGGCCTTGCGCAAGCGCGGCTACGATACCCTGACACCCGTGCAGCAGGCCATGATCGACCCCGAGCTGGAAGGTCGCGACGCGCTCGTCTCCGCCCAGACGGGCTCCGGCAAGACGGTTGCCTTCGGTCTCGCCATGGCCCCGACGCTGCTGCCGGAAGGCGGTCGTTTCGAGCGCGCCGGCGCACCGCTGGCTCTCGCAATCGCACCGACCCGAGAACTGGCCATGCAGGTCATGCGCGAACTGGAGTGGCTCTTTGCCGAGACCGGCGCGATCATCGGTTCCTGCGTCGGCGGCATGGACATTCGCAATGAGCGCCGCGCACTGGAGCGCGGTGCCCATATCATCGTCGGCACACCGGGACGCCTGCGCGACCACATTACCCGCCGCGCGCTCGATCTGTCCCAGATGCGTGTCGTCGTGCTCGACGAAGCCGACGAGATGCTCGATCTCGGCTTCCGCGAAGACCTCGAATTCATCCTGGAAGAATCGCCCGACGATCGACGCACGCTGATGTTCTCGGCAACCGTGCCGCGCTCGATCGCTGACCTCGCCAAGAGCTACCAGCGCGACGCACGCCGCATCGAGGCCGTGTCCGAACAGAAGCAGCATGTCGACATCGAGTATCGTGCGCTCGCCGTCGCCAATCCCGATCGCGAGAATGCCATCATCAACGTGCTGCGCTTCTATGAAGCCCGCAACGCCATTGTCTTCTGCTCCACCCGTGCTGCCGTCAACCACCTGACCTCACGCCTGCACAACCGCGGCTTTTCGGTCGTGGCGCTGTCAGGCGAGCTTTCGCAGAATGAACGCACCCATGCGCTGCAGGCCATGCGCGATGGCCGTGCGCGCGTCTGCATCGCGACCGATGTCGCCGCCCGCGGCATCGACCTGCCGGGCCTCGAGCTCGTCATCCATGCGGACCTGCCGACCAATTCCGAAACCCTTTTGCACCGTTCCGGCCGCACAGGCCGCGCCGGCAACAAGGGCGTCTCGGCGCTGATCGTGCCGAACAGTGCCCGTCGCAAGGCCGAGCGCCTGCTTGGCGGCGCCAATGTTCGCCCGACCTGGGCGCTTCCGCCCTCCGCCGACGAAGTTCAGGCCCGCGACGATGAACGCCTGATGGGCGATCCCATGCTGACGGAAGTGATCACCGAAGACGAAGCACCGATGATCGCATCGCTGATCGCGACCCACGGCGCCGAACAGGTGGCCGCTGCCTTCCTGCGTTTGCAGCGCGGCAAGCGTTCGGCACCCGAAGATCTGATCCCCGTCAGCCTCGAAGCCGGCAAGGCCCGCAAGGAGCCGGACTATGCCAACCCGGCCAACTCGGCGACCAAGCCGCGTGGCGATTTTGGCGCCAGCGTCTGGTTTTCCGTTTCCGTCGGCCGCCGCCAGAATGCCGAGCCGCGCTGGCTGATCCCGATGCTCTGCCGCAACGGCAACATCACCAAGAACGAGATCGGCGCGATCAAGATGCAGCCGGAGGAAACCTTCGTCGAGATCGCTGAAAGCGCACTCGACACGTTCCTGGGCGCGCTTGGCCCGAACAAGGCGCTTGAGCGCGGCATTACGCTGTCACAGCTCCCCGGCATGCCGGACTTCAACGCGGCTCCGAAGGAGCGCGCCCCCCGCCCACCGCGCGAGGAAGGCGATCGCAAGCCCTTTGGCGACAAGAAGCCTTATGGTGACAAGAAGCCCTACGGCGAGAAGAAGGCCTATGGCGACAAGGCACCCTATGGTGAGAAGAAGCCGTTCGGCGACAAGAAGCCCTACGCCCGCAAGGACGACGGCCCTGCCCGGCCACCGCGCGACGCCATGGCGGTGACGGACTCGGAAGTCTGGGGCGACGCGCCCAAGCCGAAGCGTCCCGACTGGAGCGACGACAAGCCCGGTTTCAAGAAGAAGCCGAAGGGTGCGTCGAATTCCTGGGACAAGCCTGCCAAGCCCGACTGGGCCGGCAAGCCGAAGGGCGACAAGCCCGCCTTCGCCGGCGCCGGCAAGCCCAAGGGCAAGTTCGACGACCGTGGCCCATCGGCAGGCCCCAAGAAAAAGACCTTCAAGCCGAAGGGCTGATCGGCCCCTGGCCGCAGGACGTGTACATGCAACGCTCCTGCCAGACATGAACCGGTTGCCTCACGGCAGCCGGTCAACCTCCCGCCAGACGGAACAACCACCCCCATTTGCGCATTCCCTGCGCGGCAAGGGACGGTGGAACAATGGCAGAAGTCGCAGATGAACGTCACGAATCGGCACGGGTAAGCCGGTTTCTCGTCGGCCTTGCACGCGGGCTTGCCGGTGCCCTTCTCTTCTCCATCCCCATGCTGATGACCATGGAGATGTGGTTCCTCGGCTTCTACATGGACCGAGAGCGGCTTCTTCTGCTGCTGGTCCTCAACCTGCCTCTCCTCGTCGGACTTTCCCACCGTATCGGCTTCGAACGGACCGCCACATGGCGCGAATCGGCCCGCGACGCGATCGTTGCCTATGGCATGGGCGTCGCCGCCAGTGCGCTGATCCTTGTGCTGCTCGGGGTGATCACGCTCGATATGGCGCCGCGCGAATGGGTCGGAATGGTGGCGCTACAGGCAGTACCGGCAAGCATCGGTGCATTGCTCGGCCGAAGCCAGCTCAGCATGCAGGACGAGGATGCCGATGACGAGCAGGACGGTGCCGATCCAAGCCAGGAGGCCAATACCGGCTACCTCACCGAGCTCTTCATGATGGCCGTGGGTGCACTTTTCCTGTCGCTCAATCTGGCCCCGACAGAGGAGATGATCCTTCTCGCCTACAAAATGACCATCTGGCATGCGCTTGCCCTCATGGCACTGTCGATGATGCTGATGCATGGCTTCGTTTATGCGCTCGCCTTCAAGGGCGGCCACAGTCTTCAGGAGGAAACGCCGGTCTGGCATGCCTTTGTCTGGTTCACCATCCCCGGTTACGTTGTCGCCCTCGCCGTCAGTCTCTACAGCCTCTGGACCTTCGGTCGGCTGGATGACCTCGGCATGGCAGAGGCCCTTCTGACGCTGGTCGTGCTCGGCTTTCCGGCAGCGATCGGCGCGGCCGCCGCCAGACTTATTCTTTAAGGAGGCCCGACATGACCCGTGACAATGCCAGCAAAGCGACCGACCCCATACGCCCGCATTGGGTGGAATGGCTCACCGGCCTTGCGGCAACCACCATTGTCGTGGCGGTGATCGGCTGGATGGCATTCGAAGCGATGACGAGCGACGACCGCCCACCGGAGCTTGCCGTCCTGATCCTCGCCATTGATCCCCAGCTCTCCGGCTGGCGCGTCATGATCGAGGTACGCAATTCAGGTGATCAGGCGGCCGCTGCGGTGGAAATAAAGGCGGCGCTCCTCGACGGACCTGAGCTGGTCGAGGAAGCGGGAATGACCTTCGACTACGTCGCTGCCGGGTCGACTTCCCGGGGCGGTCTGCTTTTCGTCAACAATCCGTCTCTCCATCAGCTGCAGGTTGTCCCATCCGGTTTCACTGAGCCGTGAACGTCTCGGATCGGCACGCGGCCATATGCAATCCAGGGTTTTGGATTCATCGAACCTTAATTTTTAGGGGATTAATACTAGTATAAATGAAAATGAACTCTTTACGGCCAGGGTTGCATTCGGCACCTTGACGTAAGACGGTCGCAATGTTTGCGAGCAAACATATTTCATGACAGCAGACGGCGGCAGATAAGCTCTCGCGTCGACTGATCGATTTTCGTTTCAAGTCATTCTGTATGGTCAAAACCTATGTTGAAGCAACGGATTGAAGCGTGGGTCATCCGCGATATTGGGCTCACAGAATTCGACAACTGGGATGCGGTAATCCGCTTTGCGACCAGACTGTCGATCCGTAATTCCATCATCGCCTGCTTCATGGTCGCAGGCATCTTGCTTGTCCTGCATGCCTTCGATGTCTTGCTCAACCCGTTGTTGCGCGATCTGGCAATCGGCTGCGGCATCGCCATGATTGTATCCTTCGTCCTGACGATGCTCTGCTCGCTCTACATGGGCTATGCGGTCATTCACCTCGCCAGAACACGGCTCGAGTTCCGCCAGTTGAGCCGAACCGACATGCTGTCCGGCCTTCTCAATCGCCGCGCCTTCATCGATGATCTCTCTCAGGTTGAGCGCGGGCATCTGCTGATCCTGGACATCGACCGTTTCAAGCAGATCAACGATCGCTATGGCCATCTGGCCGGCGACGACGTGATTGTCTCGGTTGCAAGAACGCTGTGCGAAATCACCGGACCCGCCCATCTCGTCGCGCGTATCGGCGGGGAAGAGTTCGCCATCCTCTTTCGGGATGCCGAGTTTGCCGATGTCATCGCGATGGCGGAAAAGCTACGGCGAAACATTGCCAACCGTCTGGTCGAGTCCATGCACCAGTCGATCGCCGTCACCATATCCGGCGGCTTGGCCGACATCACACCGCTTCGCGATTTCACGGCCGTCTACGCCGCAGCCGATCAGGCGCTTTATCTCGCGAAGTCGTCCGGCCGCAACAGGATCGTGCTCGAACGCGATCTGCCGCGCACGCCCTATCAGCCGGAACCCGTTCGGCTCGACCTTGCGGAAACGGCGATTACCGCAGCCTGACCTCAGCCGCCGATCAGCGTCAACCACTCGTCTTCGGTCATCACCTGGACGCCGAGCTCACGGGCCTTGTCGAGCTTGGAGCCGGCACCCGGCCCCGCGACCACATAATCCGTCTTCTTCGACACGGAGCCCGCAACCTTGGCTCCGAGCCCTTCTGCCCGGGCCTTCGCCTCGTCACGCGTGAAGCGCTCCAGCGATCCGGTGAAGACGACGGTCTTGCCAGCCACGGGACTGTCGCTTGCGACCGGCGCCTCGGCGTCCACGGGCGTCACTTCGCTCAAAAGGCGCTGCACGACTTCCAGATTGCGCGGCTCCTTGAAGAACTCGACGATCGAGGCGGCGACCACCTCGCCGATCCCATCGATGCTGTTCAACTCGTTCCAGGCGTCGCCAAACTTTGGCCCTGCCGCCTGCATGGCTTCCGCAAAGGCTGCGTAGCTGCCATAGGAGCGGGCCAGAAGCTTCGCCGTGGTCTCGCCGACATGGCGGATGCCGAGCGCGAAGATCAAGCGGTGGAGCGCGATCTCGCGCCGGGCATCGATCGCCTCGAACAGCTTGCGCACGCTGACACGACCAAACCCATCGATGTTTTCAAGTTTCGTCAGCGACTGGTCCTGACGTGCCTTCAGCGTGAAGATGTCGGGCGCCGTGCGGATCATCAGCGCCGGATCGTCGCTCTCGAAGAAGAAGTCCACCTGCTTCGTCCCGAGCCCTTCGATGTCGAAGGCATTGCGTGAGACGAAATGCTTGATGTGCTCAACAGCCTGCGCACGGCAGACGAAACCGCCGGTGCAGCGCGTGACAGAATCAAGCTTGCCCGTCTTCTCGTTCTTCTCCCGCACAGCATGGCTGCCACAGACCGGGCAGGTCTTCGGGAAGACATACGGCGCCGCAGCTTCTGACCGCTTTTCCAGCACCACGTCGAGCACCTGCGGGATGACATCTCCGGCGCGCTGGACGATCACGGTATCGCCGATACGAATGTCCTGGTCGTCAGGCCGGATGCGGTCGCCGGAATTGCCGATGCCCTTGATGTAGTCCTCGTTATGCAGCGTCGCGTTGGTCACGACGACGCCTCCGACGGTGATCGGCGTCAGACGCGCGACAGGCGTCAGCGCACCTGTGCGGCCCACCTGGATGTCGATGGCTTCGACCGTGGTGAAGGCCTGCTCCGCCGGGAACTTGTGAGCCGTCGCCCAGCGCGGCGATCGGGACCGAAAACCGAGGCGCGCCTGAAGATCGAGCCGGTCGACCTTGTAGACGACACCGTCGATATCGTAGTCGAGATCTGGACGCTGCAGCCCGATCTCGCGGTAATGGTCGAGTATGGACGAAATCGACGTCAGCCGCTGCGTCAGCGGATTGATGGGGAAACCCCAGCGGCCGAAGACCTGCACCATCTCCCATTGCGTCTCGGCCGGCATCTGGCTCATCTCGCCCCAGGCATAGGCAAAGAAGCGCAGCTTGCGGCTGGCCGTCACCTTCGGATCGAGTTGACGCAGTGAACCGGAAGCCGTGTTGCGCGGATTGACGTAGGTCTGCCGGCCCTCGGCCTCCATCTGCGCGTTGAGCGCCAGGAAGTCGGACTTCGCCATATAGACTTCACCGCGCACCTCGACGATGTCAGGGGCATCCGCCGGAAGCTCGGTCGGGATTTCCTTGATCGTCAGGATATTGGCGGTGACGTTTTCGCCCGTCGTCCCGTCGCCTCGCGTCGCGGCCGTCACCAGTTTACGGTTCTCGTAGCGCAGCGACATGGAGAGCCCGTCGATCTTCGGTTCGGCGGTAAAGGCGATGGAATTGTCCGGCAACTGGCCGAGGAAGCGGTAGACGGAAGACACGAAGTCCTGGACGTCCTCATCCGAAAAGGTGTTGTCGAGCGACAGCATCGGGCGGGCATGAACGACCTGCGCGAAGATGCCGGCAGGGGCCGCACCGACGCGCTGGGAGGGACTATCGGTCCGCACCAGCTGCGGAAACTGCGCTTCGATCGCGTCATTGCGCCGCTTCAGCGCGTCATAATCCGCATCCGAGATCTCCGGCTTATCCTTGCCATGATAAAGCGCGTCATGATGGGCAATCTCGCTTGCCAGCCGTTGCAATTCGGCCTTCGCCTGTTCCTCGGTCAAGGTCTCGACAGGAATGGTCTCAACAGCCATGGCAACCTCCGCATTTCTTCAGTCGGGTTTAGCGGAAAATCGGCGAATGAAAAGAGCGTGTGCTCACTCCTCCACCTTGCTGAGATCGAGCCTTGCCGTCAGCGGCAGATGATCGGAAGCAAGGCGAGCAAGAGGTGTATCATGGGCCGTCAGATCGGCGATCAGGCCGGACCGGTTCGCCATGATCCGGTCGAGCGAGAGAACCGGCAGACGAGCGGGAAAACTCGGGATTGGTGGCGGTAACGGCCCAAAAACCGGCTCAAGCCGTGTGAGCGCCGAGCCGGGCCCCAGCCGCCACTCGTTGAAATCTCCCATCAAGAGCGTGGCCCGCTCGGCGCGGTTCTGCAAGAGATCGAGAATGACATCCGCCTGCTGGCGGCGCGCCCAGCGCAACAATCCGAGATGCGCCGCAATCACCCGCAGCCCGGCCCGGCCTTCAATATCGATTTCGGCCACCAGAGCGCCCCGCGGCTCAAGACCGGGCAGTGCCACCTGATGCACGTCACGCACAATCCCTTCGCGAAACAGCAGCACATTGCCCCGCCATCCATGCGACTTCGGCCCGGTGAGTACCGGTACCGGCAGAAGACCAGTCTCCAGCCGCAGCCGATTGAGATCGAGAAGCCCGGAGCGCTCGCCGAAACGCTGGTCTGCCTCCTGCAGCGCGATCACGTCGGGACCGATTTCCCTGATAACGTCGATGATGCGTTCGGGATCAAATCGGCCGTCAGTGCCGACGCATTTGTGCACATTGTAGGAAGCGACGGTCAGCGCACCATCGACCTGTGCCTTGACCACCCGCTCTGCTGGACGCCATCTGCGATTGCGAATGGATGTCACCATCGTGCGGGCGAGGCTCGGCTTGGTCTTCTTCATCACACCTGTTGCATCCGTCGTCGGTTGGGCCGGGGGCCGGTTGCGGTTGAGGCCATGCACAAAACGCCGTCCTCGGTCAAAGATAGGGCGATCCGAGCCAGAACAAGCGATCAATCATCCGATTGGGCAGAGATCGTGTGCGGAGTGTATCAAGAGTGACCTGCCCGGCGCTGGACAGGCTGCGATCGATCCGGTCTTCGATCTGCGCGGCAAGGTCACGATCATAGACCTCGAGATCGATCTCGAAATTCAGTCGCAGCGAACGCGAATCGAGATTGGACGAGCCAATGAAACACCATTGCCGATCGATGACCATCAGCTTCGAATGATCGAATGGACCATCCGCCAGATGCACCCGGCACCCTTCGCGCAGGATCTGGTCGAACTGCCCCATCATTGCACGCGCAACGATCGCCAGATTGTTCTGCGAGGGCACGATCACGTCCACCTGAACGCCCCGACGGGCAGCCGTGTTCAGTGCCGCAATAAATGTCGTGTCGGGCAGAAAGTATGGAGAGACGATCCGGATCGACCGTTCGGCCACGGAAAACGCGCCGAGCAGAAGCCGATGATTCGTCTCGATATGGGTGTCAGGGCCGGATACCACCGCCCGAACAGCGGTCCCTGCCCCCGGCACCGCGTCATCGAGCCGGACGCCCCATTCCGGCCCCAGCAGCACTTCACCGGTCTCGAAGTGCCAGTCTTCGGCAGCAACCGCCAGAATGTCGGCGACAACAGGTCCGGTCACCCGAAAATGCGTGTCGCGCGCGCCATCCGGCCCGGTGAAACCCGCACGGATATTCATGCCGCCGACAAAAGCGGTGGCCCCGTCCGTCACCAGGATTTTCCGGTGCGTCCGCAGATTGGCGTAAGGCAGCCGCAGGCCCATGATGACCTGCCCGTTGAAGACGGCGACCGGAACGCCCCCCTCTTCGAGATAGCCGATGATGCTGGGTACGCTGTAACGCGCACCGACGGCATCGACGATCACCCGGACGGCGACACCGCGCTGATGCGCGGCGATCAGGCAGTCGGCCACGCGTCGGCCGACGACATCGCGATCGAAGATGTAGGTTTCGAGGATGATGCTGTGTTGCGCGGCTTCGATTGCCTGACACATGGCATCGAAGGTCTCCTCCCCGGTCGAGAGCATCGCGATATGGTTGCCCGACGACAGAGGATGCCGGGTTACCCTGTCACCGAGCAGTTTCATCGGTCCGAATCGATCACCGAACTGGGCGGCCACGGTTTCGCGGTCGATGCTGTAGAGCGAAAGGCTGCGCCAGATTTCGTCGAGTTCGAGCGCGCGTCTGGAGATGAGCGTTGCGCGCCGGATGCGGTTGATCCCCGCGACCGCGTAGATCATTGCGCCCACCAGCGGCGACAGGATGATGATGCCGACCCAGCCGAGCGCCGAGCGCACCTCGCGTTTCGTCATCGCCGCATGGGTGGCCGCCACCGTGCCGAAAACGACGGACAGAACGGCAAGGGTTTCGGCCCAGTAGATCTGGATCAGGTCCATCATGATGCGGCAACGAAACAGGTTTCAGGGTGGAAGGCAACCACGGCCGGATGGATGTGGCTCACTCGCCGGCAGCAAGCAGTTTGGCGGCTGCCGCCCGCGCCTCATCGGTGACGGAAGCGCCGGCAAGCATGCGGGCGATCTCTTCCTTCCGATGCTCCGGCTCCATGATGGCAACTCGGGTCGCGATCTTGTCCCCCGCATCACCGGTCGGTCCCTTGGAGATGAGGAAATGCGCAGAAGCGCGAGCCGCAACCTGCGGCGCATGGGTGACGGACAGCACCTGAACCTTGGCAGACAGGCGCTTCAGCCGCTGGCCGATGGCATCGGCCACCGCACCGCCGACACCCGTGTCGATCTCGTCGAAGACGAGTGTTGGCGCGGAGCCTCGATCCGCAAGCGCCACCTTGAGTGCCAGCAGGAAGCGGGAGAGCTCACCGCCTGAGGCAACCTTCATGATCGGGCCGGGTCGGGTGCCGGGGTTGGTCTGGACGTGGAACTCGACCGTGTCGATACCGTCCGCAGTCGCATTGTCGGCGTCGGCTGAGACCTCGACCATGAAACGGGCGCGCTCAAGTTTCAACGCCGGCAGTTCTTGCATGACGGCATCGGCAAGCGCCTGGGCGGCGTTCTGCCGTTTGCCAGACAGTTGCAGCGCCAGCTGGTCGTAATGCGCCCGGGTTTCGCGGACGGCTGCCTCCAACTGGCCAAGCCGCTCTTCTCCGGCATCGAGATCGGCGAGATCGGCCACCATTTTTTCGGCAAGCGCTGGGAGATCTGCAACGGCGACCGAATATTTCCGGCCCGCCGCGCGAAGCGCAAACAGACGCTCCTCGACGCGCTCCAACTCGCGCGGATCGAACTCCGTGCGGCGCAAGGCGGCTTCGACTTCCATCTGCGCTGCAGACAGCGTGTCGAGGGCCGTGCCAAGCAGCTGCACGGTCTCTTCCAGCAGTCCGGGAGCCTCGTGGCTCTTGCGCTCCAGTCGGCGCATCAGGGATGCGATATGCGGTACTGGCGAGGCATTGCCATTCAGGAATTCGGAGGCCTCGGCGATGTCGCCGGCGATGCGTTCGGATTTCTGCATGGCGGAGCGCCGCTCGGCGAGCTCGTCCTCCTCGCCATCAAGCGGCGAGAGACCCTCCAGCTCCTCGACGGAGGCCCGCAGGTAATCGGCTTCGCGTGCGGCCGCCTCAACCTTCGCCTTGTGGGTCTTGTAGGCCCGCTCGGCCTCACGCCAGCGGCGATAGCTGTCCCCGAGTTCAAGCGCTTCGTCGGTCAGACCGGCAAAGGCGTCGAGCAGCATGCGGTGGGCATTCGTGTCGATCAGCGCACGATCGTCGTGCTGGCCATGGATCTCGACCAGCAACTGGCCGACCTGGCGCATCAGCTGCACGCTGACAGGCTGATCATTGATATAGGCACGGGTGCGGCCATCGGCGGATTGCACGCGGCGGAAGATGAGGTCGCCGTCGTCATCGACGCCATTCCCCTTCAGCAGTGTCCGGGCCGGATGGCTACCGCCAACATCGAAGACGGCAGTGACCTGCCCCTTGTCCTCGCCATGGCGCACGAGCGAACCGTCGCCGCGGCCACCAAGGGCCAGCGAGAGGCTGTCGAGAAGAATGGATTTTCCGGCCCCGGTTTCCCCTGTCAGCACGGATAGACCGGTCTCGAAGGCAAGATCCAGCCGCTCGATCAGAACGATATCGCGGATCGACAGCTGGACCAGCATAGGCTCAGTTTCTCACTTCGTGACTTAAGACCGTCAGGTCCCGATCAGCAGCCTGCGACCGGCGCGGGTGATCCACGAACCGGAATTCTCACGCGGTTCGAGACCGCCTCTCTGCAACAGCGCATAGCTGTCGGCATACCACTGGCTGTCCGGATAATTGTGTCCGAGCACCGCCGCCGCAGCCTGGGCCTCCGAAACCACGCCCATCGCGTAGTATGACTCGACCAGACGGGCGAGAGCTTCTTCGATCTGGTTGGTGTTGGGATACTGCTCGACGACAACGCGGAAGCGCGAGACGGCTGCGAGATATTCCTTCCGCTCCAGATAGTAGCGTCCAACCTGCATTTCCTTGCCGGCGAGCTGGTCACGCGCGAAACGCATCTTCGCCTGTGCGTCATCGACATATTCCGAATCGGGGAAGTCGTTGACGACGCGCTGCATCGCTTCGATCGTCTTGACCGAATTGCGCTGATCCTGCGTGACGTTGGAAATCTGTTTCCAGTAGGACAGACCGACGAGATACTGCGCGTAAGCGGCATCCTCGGACTTCGGATAGAGGCTCAGGTAGCGGTTGCCGGTCGCAATCGCGTCGGCATAGCGGCCAAGGCGGTATTTCGTGAAGGTGCTCATGACGAGTGCCTTGCGCGACCATTCAGAGAACGGGTTCTGGGCGTCGACCGCGTCAAACTTGCGGGACGCTTCGCTCATATTGCCAGCCTTGATGTTGGCAAGGCCCTGATTGTAGAGCACTTCCGGCGGCTCGGTCTCGGCAGCGAGTTTGCTGATGTCGATATCAGGGTCGCTTTGGCATCCCGCGAGCACGGCGCCGAAAGACAACATCACGCTCAGGCCCGCAATACGCACGGCATTCTTCACAACGACCGATCCCACTTGATTCATTCGAAAGATCCCGATTGCAGCGCCGCTTGAAAACCGTCGCCTTCAACTGGCGTTTCTAGCCACAAAAGCGGCACTAGGGCAACGCAGTGATGTGACTTTAACGCATTTTTGTGGCAGGGCACCCAGAAAGTGCCATTCTGCCCTTATCCTTGCCTGCTCAGCAAAGCGCCGGCCTTCAGGAAGAAGCCGGCGTTGAACTTTGATTGACCTGTCTTGTACTTACGCCGACCAGGGCGCGAATTCCGAAACCTGCACCGGAACGAATTCCCGGGCGCGAACCTGGTGGCTGCGGCTCGGCGCTTCCACGACCTCATAGGCGGTCGGGTCGCTGAGCAGCGCCTTCAGTGCATTCGCATTCATCTTGTGACCGCCGCGATAGGAGCGGTAGCAGCCGATGAACTGGGCACCGGCGAGAGCGAGGTCACCCACGGCATCGAGCGTCTTGTGACGGACGAACTCATCCTTTTCGTAGCGCAGCCCCTCGACATTGATCACGGTATCGTCGTCCGAGATGACCACCGAGTTTTCAAGCGAAGAACCCAGTGCGAAGCCCGCAGCCCAAAGGCGCTCGACATCGCGCATGAAGCCGAAGGTGCGCGCGCGCGACAATTCGGTCTTGAAGGTTTCGGCCGTCAGGTCGCCTTCCCACTTCTGTCGACCAATCAGCTTGCTGTCGAAGTCGATTTCGACCTCGAAACGCGTGCCGTCATAGGGGCGGAACTCGGACCAGGACGCACCGGCCTCGATGCGAACCGGTTTGATGACGCGAATGTAGCGGCGCTTGACCCCGAGATTCGTGATGCCGACCTGTTCGATCGCATCGATGAAGACTTCCGAACTGCCATCCATGATCGGCATTTCAGCACCATCGACTTCGACCACGACATTGTCGAGACCGAGCGCATAAAATGCGGCCATGACATGTTCGATCGTGGCCACGGACCGAGCCGGATTGGTGCCGAGCACGGTGCAGAGATCGGTATTGCCGACATGCGCAGACACTGCGCGATACTCACTGGTAGAACCGTCATCGTGTTGGCGGACGAACACAATACCTGTCCCGGCTTCAGCCGGCTGGAGGGTGATGGAGACCTCGCGGCCGGAATGAACCCCGATACCCGTCAGCGTGAGAGACGCTGCGATCGTGGTCTGAAATCCGAGCAAAGCAATTGCCATTCCGATAGCCTTAAAATGAAGCGACGAGGCGGTGGATCGTTTGCTTCCCGTCGCAATCTCTTGTCAAAGGGCTGATAGGCCCTGTGTTCGATCACATACATACGTGTGACCGGGACGTGAGCCAAATCACTGATTCTTTCGCTTTGTAACGAAGGCAGTCCCTTGATTATCCTCAAGAATTCGACGTGTTGTCACAAAGTGTGAGACGCAAAAAACCCGGGCCTCTCGACCCGGGTCTGTCGAAGGTGAGTCGTGCTTTCCTTAGCTCGTCTGGCGACGCAGGAAAGCAGGGATTTCAAGCTGATCGTCTTCGCTGGTGGCGCGTGCCGGCGTGGCACGGCCCTGATCATCAAGCTGGCCACGACGCGGAGCGTAGAGGCTGGCTTCGGCCGACAGCGGACGACGCTGCTGCGACGGAGCAGCCGGCGCAGAACCGGTCATGTCACCCATGACAGTCTCTTCGTCAGCCTGACGACCGAGCGAATTGGTGATCCGCTTCAGCAGACCCATCGGGCCGCGCTCGTCCTGGGCAGCGGGTGCTGCCGGCTGGGCGCGGTGGTCGATCTCGGCGCGCAGCACCGGCGGGAAGTCTTCCACCTTCGGCATGCGGACGGGCTCAGCTGCCATGCGCGGCTCTGTCATCACAGGTGCCGGAGCGACCGGCGCCTGCATGACCGCAGCGGGCTGCTGCATCACCGGTGCCGGCTGGCTCATGACGGGAGCCGGAGCAACCGGCTGGACCATCTGCGGAGCGGGAGCTGCTTCCGGAGCCGGCGAAGCGAACAGGCGGCTTGCCGGACGGAATTCCTCCTGCGAAGCGGGCTGCGGCTGGCTCATGATCGGCTGGCGGGCAGTTGCGATCTCGAGTTCCCGTTCCATGGCTGCTTCAGCCGAACGAATGGTGTCTGCGACCGGATCCATGGTCGGCTTGGGGGCCTGCGTCATTGCAGGCTGATATGCGGCCGGTGCCGGAGCAACGGCCGCGGAGGGACGCATAGCGGGCTTTGCCAGCGGAGCGGCTTCGAAGCCCTTGGAGGCAAGTGCTGCACGGTCGATACCGGTGGCAACGACAGACACGCGGATGATGCCTTCGAGCGCTTCGTCGAAGGTGGCACCAAGGATGATGTTGGCGTCCGGGTCGACTTCTTCGCGAATACGGGTCGCAGCTTCGTCGACTTCGAACAGGGTCAGGTCACGACCGCCGGTGATCGAGATCAACAGGCCCTGAGCGCCCTTCATCGAGGTTTCGTCGAGCAGCGGATTGGCAATTGCGGCTTCGGCAGCCTGCATTGCGCGGCCTTCGCCCGATGCTTCGCCGGTGCCCATCATCGCACGGCCCATCTCGCGCATCACTGAGCGAACGTCCGCGAAGTCGAGGTTGATCAGGCCTTCCTTGACCATCAGGTCGGTGATGCAGGCAACGCCGGAATAGAGCACCTGGTCGGCCATCGCGAAGGCGTCGGCGAAGGTGGTGCGGTCGTTGGCAATGCGGAAGAGGTTCTGGTTCGGGATGACGATCAGCGTGTCGACCGACTTCTGCAGTTCCTCGATGCCGGATTCGGCAAGCCGCATGCGGCGCGCACCTTCGAAGTGGAACGGCTTGGTGACGACACCAACGGTCAGGATACCCTTGTTGCGGGCAGCCTGGGCGACAACCGGAGCGGCACCGGTACCGGTACCACCGCCCATGCCGGCGGTGACGAAGCACATATGGGTACCATTGAGATGGTCGATGATCTCGTCGATGCATTCTTCAGCGGCAGCGCGACCGACTTCCGGCTGCGATCCTGCGCCGAGACCCTCGGTGACATTGACGCCGAGCTGGATGATGCGCTCGGCCTTGGTCATGGTCAGCGCCTGGGCATCCGTGTTGGCAACGACGAAATCGACGCCCTGCAGACCAGCGGTGATCATGTTGTTGACGGCGTTGCCGCCACCGCCACCGACACCGAAGACGGTGATGCGGGGCTTCAGCTCAGTAATATCTGGCTTCTGCAGCTTGATGGTCATGGTACCCGTTCCTTCTTTTTCCGGCCGCATCGCCAAGCCGGCCATGTCATTTCAACAGATTTCCCTTGGCCGAACCTTGTGTTCGGCCGGGTAAACTCAAAAACTCTCTTTCAGCCATTGGCCCATGCGGGCGAAGCGGCTGTTTCCGTTGCCGAAGGGCGAGAACAACCCGCCCTGCCCGGCATGTGTTTCCTGATCCGCCATCTGCGGATAGATCGTCAGCCCGACGGCCGTCGAGAAGGCCGGTCCCTTGGCCGCGGCCGGGAGGCCGGACACACCCATCGGACGACCGATACGCACGTTCCGGGCCAGAATGCGGCGGGCCGCTTCCGGCATGCCGGTGAGCTGGCAGGCACCACCGGTCAGAACCACGCGCTTGCCAACCACCGGCGAGAAGCCCGACTTCTGAATCCGGTCGCGCAGCATCTCGAGGGTTTCCTCGATCCGCGCGCTGATGATCCGGGTCACAAGTGCCTTCGATACCTGGGTCGGCTGATCACGATCGTCTTCGCCGATCGGTGGAACGGACACGACCTCACGATCATCGGCGCCGTTGGCGACAGCCGAACCGTGAACGACCTTCAGACGTTCTGCATCCTCGATACGGGTCGAAAGCCCGCGCGCCAGATCGGTCGTCACATGGTGACCACCAATCCCGATGGCGTCCGTATGGATCAGCTTGCCTTCGGCGAAGACAGAGATGGTGGTCATGCCACCGCCCATGTCGATCGCCGCGCAACCGAGCTCCACTTCGTCGTCGACCAGGGCCGCAAGGCCGCTGGCATAAGGCGTGGCGACCACACCCTCGACGGTCAGATGGGCCCTGTTGATGCAAAGCTCCAGATTGCGAAGCGCTGCACGTTCGGCCGTGACCACATGCATGTCGACGCCGAGAACGTCACCATACATTCCAAGTGGATCACGGATTCCCCGCTCTCCGTCAAGAGAAAAGCCTGTCGGCAGCGAATGCAGGACGGCACGGTCATTGCCCTGGGACTGCTGACCGGCAGCGATCAGCACCTTGCGCAGATCGCCGGATTCGACTTCCTGCCCACCGAGATCGATGGACGCGGTGTAGACGTCGGAACCGATGCGACCGGCAGAAACGTTGACAATCAGGCTCTCCACGGTGAGGCCTGCCATGCGCTCGGCAGCATCGACGGCCAAGCGCACGACATTTTCAACGGCGTCCAGATCGGCAATCACGCCGGACTTGATGCCGTGCGAGCGCTGATGACCGAGACCGATGACCTCAACATTGTGCGTACGACCCGGCAGTACAGCAGACTCGCGGCGCGGTGTGAGGCGCGCGATGATGCAGACCACCTTGGTCGAGCCGATATCGAGCACCGACACGACATGCGCCCGCTTCGACGAAAGCGGCTTGGTGCGCGGAAAACCAAAGGAAGAGCCACCGAAGATGCTCATATCTTCTGCTCCAGTTTCTTCAGAGCCTTGCGACGCTCTTCGAGGGCAACCGTACGGCGCTCCTGCGCGCCGACGGTCAGCCGAACGGCGACACGATCGGGCAGCCGCAGATCAACGACTGCGATGTCGCGCGACAGAACCTGCTGCTCGACGTCAAAACGGTTGAGCAGTGCGAGGGCACCCGGGACGTTCTCTTCCGGCAGGCGAACGACAATTCCGTTTTCCAGGTGAACATCCCAGCGACGGCCACCAACACGCACGAATGCCTTCACCCGCGAAGCAATTGCCGGCCACCGGGAGAACTCCTCATCGATGGCTGCAGCTGCGGTTTCGGCATCGCGACCGACGAAGAGCGGCAGCGATGCGAACTTGTTGTCACGCAGCGGCGCGATCACCGAACCGGACCGCTCGATAAGCGAAAGATCATTACCGTGCTGCCAGATGCCATAGGCCTGACGCTCACGCAGAACAACTTCGACGGTAGACGGATAGACCTTGCGGACCTCGGCCGATTCGACCCAGGGGAGCTCGGAGAGCGCCTGGCGCGCAGCAGCAATGTCGAGGCCGAGCAGGCTGGTCGATCCATCAAGACCGAGCAGCTGCAGGATATCGATTTCCGACGTATGCTGATTGCCGGAGACCCGAACATCTTCGACCGCAAAACCAGCCGACGCCGTAACGGTCTGCATGACGATCGGGCCGTGGCCACCGACCACAGTTCCATGCAGACTGACCAAACCATAGAACGCCACCAGACTGACCTTGCCGAGATGGCGCGGCAGCGCGATACGGCCCGAGCACAAGGCAAGCACAAATCGCACCAGGCGGCGCAGCGGACGCGGCAGCACCTTCGTCTCACCCGACGCAATCGGCGCAGCCGGATACACGCCGGACCCACCCACCAATTTGTTGCCGCTCAACGAGAACAAGAAGCGTCCTCCACCATCCAACGTACGAATTCACCAAAGCTGTAGCCCGCAAGGGCAGCCATTTCAGGCAGCAACGAAGTGGGGGTCATGCCCGGCTGGTTGTTAAGCTCCAGCCAAATCAGATCACCATCCTCGGAGAAGCGATCGTCATAGCGGAAGTCGGACCGACTCACTCCGCGACACCCGAGCGCCTGATGTGCCTTCAGCGCTAATGATTGTATTTTTTGGTAAATTTTCGGTGAAATTTGCGCAGGAAGCACGTGCTCCGAACCACCCGCCGCATACTTGGAGTCGTAATCGTAGAAGCTGTTGCCGAGCGGCACGATCTCGGTGACGCCGAGCACCTTGCCATCCATCACGCCGCACGTCAGTTCGCGACCCGCCACATAACGCTCGACCATCACGAGATCGCCGTAACGCCATTCACTTGACGTCAGGATCTGCGGCGGGTGCGCCATATCCTCGCGGACGATGACTACACCGAAGCTCGACCCCTCACGAACCGGCTTCACGACATAGGGCGGCGCCATTGGATGCATGTTGCCGACGTCGAAGCGATTGATGACCATGGCTTCGGCGACAGGAATGCCGGCCTGGGCGGCCACGATCTTCGCCTGTTTCTTGTCCATGGCAAGTGCCGACGCAAGCACGCCGGAATGGGTGTAGGGGATCTCGAGATATTCAAGCACGCCCTGAATGGTGCCATCTTCGCCATAGGGACCATGCAGCGCATTGAAGGCGACATCCGGCTTCAGATCTTCGAGGACACGACCGATATCGCGACCGACATCAACGCGCGTGACCTTGAAGCCCTCACCCTCGAGAGCCGAAGCGCAGGCGTTGCCAGAGGACAAGCTCACAGGCCGCTCGGAGGACAATCCACCCATCAAAACCGCGACATGCTTGCCACTCATCTACGCCTCGCAAAATCTAAAATTCGACCGGCAATCGCACCGACTGATCCGGCTTTGTCAGATCAGTTGAACAACATTAAGGTTAATGAACCGTTTACTTTCGTTAATTTGGTCGCGAAAGCGCCTGCCCTGCAAGCCAAACAAAGACTTGAGGTTATCGGACGAAGCCGATGAAAAGACAGAGAAAGTTAACGGATGAGATTAATCAGGCGCTGAGCCGCGACAGGTTCACGGCGGATTGACCATCGTCAGAAACCGGAGCCGCGAAAGGTGCCACAGGGACATCTTTCGCATGCACGATTCGGTTCCGCCCGCTGGCCTTGGCGAGATAAAGGGCGCGGTCGGCGCCTGAAAACAGCTCGCTGAAGCCGAGTTCGGCGACGCCGTCGGAGACCCCGGCAGACACGGAAATCGAAACAGGCCGCCCTGAAATTTCCAAACCCATGCCTTCGACAGATGCGCGGATCGCTTCGGCGATCTCCATCGCTCGCTCCGTCCCCTGCCCGGTCAAGAGGACGGCAAACTCCTCGCCGCCGATGCGGGCAATGGCCTCATCCGGGCCGAGGACATTCGTCAGGCAGTTCGCCGTTTGCACGATGACGTCGTCACCCGCTTTGTGACCGAGAGTGTCATTGACCAACTTGAAACGATCGATATCGAGCAGGATCAGAGCCACCGGCCCACGCGCGGCCTCGAACGTGTCGAGGAATGCCCGGCGGTTCATCAGACCGGACAGCATGTCGGTTCGGCTCAATGTCTCGAAACGCTGGCGCGATACGCCAAGGTCGTAGATCGCAAGGCCGACGACCGAATAGGCAATCACGGCGACGATGAAGGAGACGGGCGGCGTCAGCATTGTCGCGACGACAAGCGCCGGCCCCAGAGGATATGGCAGAAGCCCGAGACCGACGAGGATGAAGTGACTGAAGACGTTGAGGCCATAGGCAAACACGGCAATCTTGGCTGCCATGGCCACGGCCTTCCACAGCACCGCCTGCCGCGAGGAAAACTCGCCAAGCGTGAGCTGCCGGATTACCCAGACATGCACCAGATCAAACATGAAACTCCCCGAACCTTCGGGGAGCTTAACCGAGCGACGTTAAAACTTCGTAGGAAAGAGGCCGAAGGCTTAGGCCTCGGCGACGCCCATGAACGGCTTCACTTCGCGACCGGGCATGAAAATGCCGAGGCGTTTGATTTCCCATTCAAGCTTGATGCCGGAGGTTTCGAAGACCCGCTGGCGAACGGTCTCGCCGAGATATTCGAGATCGTAGCCCGTCGCATGGCCGACATTGATCATGAAATTGCAGTGGAGCGACGACATCTGCGCCCCGCCGATCATCAGACCGCGGCAGCCTGCCTCGTCGATCAACTCCCAGGCCGAATGGCCCTCGGGGTTCTTGAACGTCGAGCCACCGGTCTTTTCCTTGACCGGCTGTACCGTCTCGCGATGGTGACGAACCGCATCCATGTCTGCGCGGATCTTCGCCTTCTCTTCCGGATAGCCTTCGAAGAGCGCGCTGGTAAAGATCAGGCCTTCGGACGCGGCCGAATGGCGATAGCTGTAGCCCATGTCGGCATTCGACAGCACATGCACATTGCCCTTGCGATCGACGGCCTCGACCTCCATCAACCGGCCGGCCGTGTCACCGCCATTGGCGCCCGCATTCATGCGGATCGCGCCGCCGATCGAACCGGGAATACCGTAGTAGAAGTGGAATCCGCCGATATTGTTGTCCATCGCCATGGCGGCGATGTGCTTGTCCGGGCAGATCGCTCCGGCACGGATGCGGTTCTCGCCGGCAAGCTCCACCTGTCCGAACCCCTTGGCGGACAGACGAATGACGACACCGGGAATGCCCCCGTCGCGCACCAAAAGGTTCGATCCGACGCCGATTACGGTCAGCGGCACCTCTTCGGGCAAAAGCTTCAGGAAACTGGTGAGGTCCTCGACGTCATGCGGCTGGAACATCAGCTCCGCCAGCCCACCGGCCTGGAACCAGGTCACCCGGTCCATTGGCGCATCAGGCGTCAACCGCCCCTTGAGATCGTTGACCCCCGGGCCGAGCGACGCCAGAAGCTTTTCCCCATCCACCTGTTTCATTCAAGACTTTCCCGCAATTGCATCTAGTTCCGTCGGCAAGGCAGCAGCCCACTGGGTAATGTTGCCGGCCCCCAACAGGACCACGAAATCACCCGGTTGTGCAATGCCTGCAACGAGAGAGGCGAGCTGATCCGGCGCGGCCAAGTAACGCGCGTCGCGATGACCGCCTGACTTGATGCGCGATACCAGCGTTTCTGAATCGATACCCTCAATCGGATCCTCACCGGCCGCATAGACCGGCGAGAGAAAGATCGTGTCGGCATCGTTGAAGCAGTTGGCGAAATCATCGAAGAGGCTGGCAAGGCGCGAATAGCGATGCGGCTGATGCACCGCAATGATCCGTCCCTGGCAGGCTTCGCGGGCCGCTCTGAGCACCGCCTTGATCTCCACCGGGTGGTGGCCGTAATCGTCGAACACCTGCACGCCATTCGATACGCCCGTCAGCGTGAAGCGCCGCTTGACGCCGCCGAAGCCGGCAAGTCCCTTGCGAATACTCTCTTCCGAAATGTCGAGCCGGTTCGCGACAGCAATTGCGGCGCAGGCATTGGAGATATTGTGCCGGCCCGGCATTGGCAGCACCAGATCCTTGAAATTGAAAACCCGGCCGGTACGACGACGGCGGATCTCCACATCGAAGATAGAACGGATGCCATCGAGGCGCACATTCGAGAACCGCACATCGGCCTGCGGGTTCTCGCCATAAGTGATGACCTTGCGGTCCTCGATCTTGCTCACCAGCGCCTGAACTTCCGGATGGTCGAGGCACATCACCCCGAAGCCATAGAACGGGACGTTCTCGACAAACTGGCGGAAAGCCGCCCGCGCATTGTCGAAGGTGCCGTAATGGTCGAGATGTTCAGGGTCGATATTGGTGACAACAGCGACATCGGCCGGAAGCTTCAGGAAGGTACCGTCGGACTCATCAGCCTCGACCACCATCCACTCACCCTCACCCATGCGGGCATTGGTGCCATAGGCATTGATGATGCCGCCATTGATGACGGTCGGGTCGAGATTGCCAGCTTCCAAGAGAGCGGCAACCATCGAGGTCGTCGTCGTCTTGCCATGCGTGCCGCCGATTGCGATCGCGTTGCGGAAGCGCATGAGCTCGGCGAGCATTTCGGCACGCCGGACAATCGGCAAGAGCTTCTCGCGGGCGGCAATCAGTTCCGGATTGTTCTTCTTGATCGCGGTCGAGACGACGACGACTTCGGCATCACCGAGGTTCTCGGCCTTGTGGCCGACAAAGACTTCGATGCCCTTGGCGCGGAGACGCTGAACATTGGCGCTCTCGGCCTGGTCAGACCCTTGCACCTTGTGTCCGAGATTGTGCAGCACCTCGGCAATCCCGCTCATCCCGATGCCGCCGATCCCGATGAAATGGACGAGGCCGATGGTTTTCGGCATTTTCATTGTGTGGCTCCCTTCGACTGGGCAATGCCCTTGCCGGCGGCAATAGCCTCTACGAGGTCTGCGAGCAAGCCGGCAGCGTCGGGCTTGCCCGTGCTTTTCGCGGCCGCCGCCATGGTTGCGAGCCGCTCCGGGCCCTCCATCGCCGTCGTCAGAAGGTCAGCAATGCGCTCGGCAGAAAGCGCCGACTGGGCGATCACCTGCGCGCCGCCCTGCGCCGCGAGTGCTGCGGCATTCGCCGCCTGGTCGTGGTCGAGTGCATGCGGATAGGGAACAAGCACGCTCGGGCGACCGATCACCGCGAGTTCGGAGACCGTAGACGCGCCAGAGCGGCAGATCACGAGATGGGCCGTCGCCATACGCTCCGCCATGTCGGTGAAAAAGGGCGCGACATCAGCGCGAATGCCAAGCGTCGCATAGCTATCGATGACCTTCTGGCGGTCTTCGGGCCTGGCCTGCTGGGTCACCACGAGGCGCTGACGCAGCGCGTCGGGGAGAAGCCGGATGGCGCCCGGAATAGCGTCGGAGAAGAACTGCGCGCCCTGGCTTCCACCGAAGACCACGAGGTTGAAGGTTTCGCCGGCGCCGGACGCGACATAGGGCTGGGCGGCGGCCCCGATGACGGCCGGGCGTACCGGATTGCCGGTCAGCACCATCTTGGCCTTGTGTTCGCCGTCAGGTGACAGAAAACCACCAGCGATCGCCCGCACTCGCGAGGCAAGCAGCTTGTTTGCCCGTCCCATCACGGCATTCTGCTCATGCACCGCCGTCGGAACGCCGAGACCGGAGGCCGCGAAAAGTGGCGGCACGGTCGGGTATCCGCCGAAGCCGATAACGGCCTTCGGCTTCAGGCGTGACACCAGAGCTCGCGCCTCGCGATAACCGCGCCACAGCGAGAGAAACGCCTTGACCACGGCGACCGGGTTCTTCGAAGCGATCGTCGCAGACGAAACGGTGTGGATCTCATCGGCCGGGAAGCTTCCGGCGTAACGTTCGGCACGCCGGTCGGTCACCAGATGCACGCCATAGCCGCGCGCCTTCAATTCATGCGCCAGCGCTTCGGCCGGAAAGAGATGGCCGCCGGTTCCCCCGGCGGCGAGAAAGACGATACCCTTGGTCATTACGCTTTACTCCGCAGGCACGCCCGCGACCGAACGGAACAGGCTGCGCTCCTGGGCGCGCTTTTCCGGACGGCGGCGGGTCAGCGCCAGGATGAAGCCGGCCGTGACACAGATCGCCGTCATCGACGATCCGCCATAGGAGATGAGCGGCAGCGTCATGCCCTTGGCCGGCAGAAGTTCGAGATTGACGCCGATATTGATCATCGACTGGACGCCGAGGAGCAGAACGAGACCGGACACGGCGAGACGGTTGAAGTCGTTGCGCTCCTTGTAGGCATGGCTGAGGCCGCGCAGAACAAGAAAGGCGAAGATCGCGACCAGCGCCATGCAGAAGACGATGCCGAATTCTTCCGCAGCGACCGAGAAGATGAAGTCGGTATGGCTGTCGGGAATGATGCGCTTGACGATACCCTCGCCCGGCCCCTGGCCAAACCAGTCGCCACGAATGATCGCTTCGCGGGCGGTATCGACCTGGAAGGTATCGCCCTCGCCGGTCAGAAACCGGTCTATTCGTCCGGCGACGTGCGGCAGCGTCAGATAGGCCCCGAAGAAGCCTGCACCGCCGAGTACGCCGAGCACGACGATCCAGAGCCAGGGCATGCCGGCCATGAAGAACATCGCCCCCCATACGCTGCCAATCAGGATGGTCTGCCCGAGGTCAGGCTGGGCGATCAGGAGGGCTGCGGCAATTCCGAAGAGCAGAATGGCAAAGAGATTGCCCGGGATCTCAGGCTGGCGCGCATGTTCGGCAAACAACCAGGCGCAGATCACGACAAAGGCCGGCTTCATGAATTCCGACGGCTGGATCGACATGGAGCCCAAAGACAGCCAGCGGCGGCCGCCCTTGACCTCGAGACCGATGAAAAGCACCAGCACCATCATGATGAGCGAGGCCGCAAGGATCAGCATGGCCATCCGCCTGACCTGTCGTGGCGACAGGAAGGACAGTCCGATCATCACCCCGAGTGCCGGCAGCATGAAAAAGGCATGACGCTTGACGAAGTGGAAGCTGTCGAGATTGAGACGTTCGGCAACCGCCGGCGAGGCTGCGAAAGAGAGCATCAACCCGATCCCCATCAGGAGAACGAAGGTGATCAGGAACAGACGGTCGATCGTCCAGAACCAGTCTGCGACAGGTCCTCTCTCTACGCGGCTTACCATCTCATTTGCCTCCTGTCGGCAGGTCGATCAGCATCGTCACTCCGTCCAGATCTGCGACATGCGAAACAAAGGCGTCGCCGCGGACCTCGAAATTCTTGTACTGGTCGAAGCTTGCGCAAGCCGGTGAGAGCATCACGGCCGAAGCTTCGCCATCCCGATCGGCATCATCAGCGGCATGCGCCACGGCGCGCTCGAGGTGGTCCGAGATCTCGTAGGCCACGCGGTCGCCGAGCTGTGCCGCAAAGGCGGAAGCAGCCTCGCCGATCAGATAGGCCTTCACGATGCGCGGGAAGAGTGGTGCGAGGCTTGCGATGCCGCCTTCCTTGGGCAGACCGCCGGCAATCCAGTAGATCCGCTCATAGCTGGAAAGGGCGGGTGCTGCAGCATCCGCATTGGTCGCCTTGCTGTCGTTGACGAAAACTACGTGACGTCGCCGCCCGACCGGCTGCATGCGATGCTTGAGGCCGGGGAAGCTCTGAAGGCCCTTGCGGATCTCGTCTTCCGAGACGCCTGCTGCCAGGCAGGCGGCAATCGCGGCGCAGGCATTCTGGGCATTGTGGCTGCCGCGCAGCGTCTGGATCCCATCGAGATCGACCAGAGGAGCAGATGCTCCGTTCTCGGCCCGCATGATGCGCGAGCCGTCGGCATAGAGGCCATCGGCGAGCGGCTGCCGCTTCGAGATCCGGATGACCTTGGTCCCGGCACGTTCGACACGGTCGCCGATCAGCTCGCAATAGCTGTCATCGGTCCCGACGATCGCAGTCTTCGCTCCGGCGACAAGACGCTCTTTCACCTCGGCATAATGCTGCATCGTGCCGTGGCGATCGAGATGATCGGGCGTCAGGTTGAGCAGGATGCCGGCAGTCGGGTTCAGCGTCGGGGCAAGGTCGATCTGATAGGACGAGCACTCAACGACGAAGAAACGGCCGTCCTTCGGTGGATCGAGCGTCAGAACCGCACGGCCGATATTACCGCCAAGCTGGGTGTCGCGGCCACTCGCCTGAAGAATATGGGCGATGAGAGCGGTGGTCGTCGACTTGCCGTTGGTCCCGGTGATCGCGATGAACGGGCAATCCGGTGCCTGCGCCCGCCGCTCGCGCACGAAGATCTCGACATCGCCGATGATCTCCACGCCGGCATTGCGGGCAAAACCAACCGTCCAGTGTGGCTTCGGATGGGTGAGCGGCACGCCGGGCGAGAGCACAAAGGATGCGACCGACGACCAGTCGATCTCGCGCAAGTCCCGGGTCGGTACGCCTTCGGCTTCAGCCCGCGCAACGCTGTCGGGATTGTCGTCCCAGGCAATGACATTTGCGCCACCGGCCTGAAGAGCCTTCGCCGTGGCGAGACCCGAACCGCCGAGCCCGAACAGCGCGACGGTCTTGCCCTTGAAGGTGTTGGCCGCGATCATCGCCGCCTCACCGCAGCTTCAGGGTGGAAAGGCCGAGCATGGCAAGGCCAACCGCGATGATCCAGAAGCGGATGACCACCTGGCTCTCGGTCCAGCCGAGCTTTTCGAAATGGTGGTGGATCGGCGCCATCAGGAAGACGCGCCTGCCCGTCAGCTTGAAGTAACCGACCTGGATGATCACCGAAAGCGTTTCCATGACGAAGAGGCCGCCGATGATCGCCATGACGATCTCATGCTTGGTGGCAACAGCCACGGAGCCGATCAGGCCACCAAGGGCAAGCGACCCCGTATCGCCCATGAAAATGGCAGCCGGCGGGGCGTTGAACCACAGGAAACCGAGCCCTGCACCGATCACGGCACCGAGCACCACCGCAAGTTCGCCCGTGCCCGGCGTGAAATTGATCTGCAGATAGTTGGAGAACACCGCATTGCCGGCGAGATATGCGATCACGCCGAAGGAGGCAGCAGCGATCATCACAGGCACGATGGCAAGACCGTCGAGACCGTCCGTCAGGTTGACCGCATTGCCGGCGCCGACGATGACGAAACCGCCGAACAGCACGAAGAAGATCCCGAGATCGATCAGGAAGTCCTTGAAGAAGGGAAAGGCGATCGAGGATCCGAAGGTTGAGCCTTGAGGCCCGGAACTCAGCGCCGTCGACATCATGAAGTAGACGGCGATGCCCGCAATCACGAATTCGATGCCGAGGCGCGCCTTGCCGGAGAAGCCCTTCTCCGTCTGCTTCGTGACTTTGAGATAGTCGTCATAGAAGCCGATTGCGCCAAAGCCGAGCGTCACCAGCAGCGTGGCGACGACATAGACGTTGGAGAGATCAGCCCAGAGCAATGACGACACCACGATGCCGGCCAGGATCATCAACCCGCCCATCGTCGGCGTTCCCGCCTTCTTGAAATGGGTTTGTGGTCCGTCGGCGCGGATAGGCTGTCCCTTACCCTGGCGCACGCGCAGGGACGAGATGATGGCCGGGCCGAACAGGAAAACCACCAGCGCCGAGGTGAAGAGAGCAGCCCCGGTGCGGAAGGTGATGTAACGGAAGAGATTGAAAAACTGAAGGTTATCCGCCAGTTCCACAAGCCAGATCAGCATTGGAGCCCTTTCCAAAAGCCCGGATTAAAAGTGGCGCTCCGTGTCGGTGAATGCCGGATGCTTGTCAAGCAGAGCCGAAACGATCTTGCCGAAACCGATGCCGAGAGAAGATTTGACCATCACGACATCGCCCGCGCGGACCTCGGCGCTGACGAAATTCGCGAGCTCCTGCGTGGTTTCGAGATAGACGACGTGAACCGTTTCCGGCAGGGCGTCGCGCAGCGCCACCATTTCCGGGCCAGCGAGCCAGACATGTTCGATCCCGGCGGCCAGCAGAGGACCTGCGAGCTCCGCATGAACGGAAGGCGCGAATTCGCCCATCTCCAACATGTCGCCGAGCACGGCGATCCGCCGCCCCTCGCCTGTCGGCTGGGAAGAGGCAAGCACGGCAATGGCGGCCCGCATCGACGCGGGGTTGGCATTGTAGCTCTCGTCGATCAGCGTCAGGATGCCATCGGGCAACTGCAGCCTGTGGCGTTCACCGCGCCCCTTGACCGGAGCGAGGTTTTCCAGGGCTTCGATTGCGGCATCAATGTCCGCACCAACCAGCGATACGGCCGCAAGAACTGCCATGGCATTCTCCGCGAGATGCCGGCCCGGCGCTCCGATCGTCACTTCACGCGTCTCGCCACCGAAGGACACCCAGACGGTGGAAAGCTCGGCAGCACCATCGAATTCCGCCAGCCGGAACTCGGCCTTGGCATGCTGACCGAAGCTGTGGATGTTTTCGACACCCTGGGCGAGCGCCGCCTGCTCAAGGCGTTCGTAGTAGGGATTGTCGCGGTTGAGGATCGCATCCCCACCATTGACGACACCCTCGAAGATCTCGGCCTTGGCGTCCGCGATCTCGTCGACGCTGGCGAAATTGCCGAGATGTGCCGGTGCGATCGTCGTGATGACCGCCACGTCCGGACGCACCATGCGCGACAGCGGCCCGATCTCGCCGGAATGATTCATGCCCAGCTCGAACACGCCGTAACGGGTGTCGATCGGCATGCGGGCGAGCGTCAGCGGCACGCCCCAATGGTTGTTGAAGGACGCGACGGAGGCATGCACCTTGCCGGATGGCGCAAGTGTTGCGCGCAGCATCTCCTTGGTCGTCGTCTTGCCCACGGAGCCGGTGACAGCAATGACGGTCGCAGGCGTGCGATCGCGGGCGGCCATGCCGAGCTTCTGCAGGCCGACGAGAACGTCTTCGACCACGATCATCGGGATAGTCAGCCGACCGAGCGCCGGCAGCTTGGCCTCGCTGACGACGAGGAGGGCAGCCCCGTTGGCGATGGCGATACTGGCATAGTTATGACCATCGACGCGGTCGCCCTTGATGGCGAAGAATGCTTCGCCAGGCGTAATCGTCCGACTGTCGATTGAAATGCCGGTCACACCTTCCGGCAGATTGCCGAAAGGCCGGCCGCCCATGGCGACAACCATTTCACGCGCGGTCCAAAGCAATGTCAACGGTCGAACTCCCCCAAGGCTTTGCGGACTTCCTGGTGGTCCGAGAACGGATGCGTCTCGGAACCGACGGTCTGTCCTTCCTCATGCCCCTTGCCCGCCACGATCAGCGTATCGCCCGTGGAGAGCATAGCCACACCGGCGCGAATGGCCTGGGCGCGATCACCGATCTCGATCCCCCTGGGCGTTGCCGCCATGATCTCGGCGCGGATGGTCGCGGGCACTTCCGAGCGCGGATTGTCGTCGGTGACGATGGCGATGTCGGCAAGCCGCGAGGCGATCTCGCCCATGATCGGCCGCTTGCCCTTGTCGCGATCTCCGCCGCAGCCGAATACGACGATCACACGACCGGTCGTAAAGGGACGCACCGAGGTCAGCACGTTTTCCAACGCTTCCGGCTTGTGCGCATAGTCGACATAAGCGAGCGCGCCAGCCTTGGTCTGACCGACCAGTTCGAGACGGCCGGAGGCCCCCTTGAGATGCTCCAGCGCCTTCAGCGCCACGGCCGGGGCAACGCCGGTCGAAATGGCAAGACCGGCTGAAACCAGCGCGTTGGCGATCTGGAAATCGCCAGCCAAAGGAATGTGGACTTCGAAGATGTCACCGCCATGATGCACTTCGGCGACCTGCTTGTGGCGAAAATGCTCGACCCGCTTCAGGCTGAGGAAATCACCCTTGCGGCCAACCGTGCGCACATCGTGACCGCAGGCCTTGGCGACCCGGATCGCCTCGTCAGACCAGGCATCATCAGCGAAGATGACTGCAGGGGCGCCCTTCGGCAGCAGCGTTTCGAAGAGCCGCATCTTCGCCGCCATGTAATCTTCCATGGTCGGATGGTAGTCCATGTGGTCACGGCCAAGATTGGTGAAACCCGCGGCCGACAGCACCACGCCGTCGAGACGGCTCTGATCGAGGCCGTGGCTGGACGCTTCCATCGCGGCATGCGTGACGCCCTCATCGACGAGTTCGCCGAGAAGCGTGTGGAGTGCGAGCGGATCGGGCGTGGTCAGCGAGCCGTAGTCGTTGCGTTTCGGCGAGATGACGCCGGTCGTGCCGATCTGGGCGGCGGCATGGCCGGCCTCGGCCCAGATCTGACGGGTAAAGGAGGCGACGGAAGTCTTTCCCGCCGTGCCGGTCACCGCGACCATCGTCTCAGGCTGGCGCCCGACGAGGCGGGCTGCGGCAAGCGCGAGGAACCGGCGAGGATTATCGACGATGACGACGGGTACAGTGGCGTCGAGCGCATGCGATGCAACAACAGCCACGGCACCCTTTTCGACCGCCTGGGCTACATAGGCCGAACCGTCCTCCCTGGAGCCGGACAGAGCGAAGAACACGGTGCCCGGTTCGACCTTGCGGCTATCGGCTGAAAGTCCACGAACCTCGACGCCTGCAGCACCACTGGCTGCCACCTGTTCCCCAAACTCCTCGCCAGCCAGTGCACCCAAAAGCATTTTGCAGTCCATCCTTGAGGGGCAAGTTACGCGAATCGCCCCGCCTGTAGTCGATCTGATCAATAAGAGACGAGCAATGCTGAGCCGTCTTCCCCGTATTTGGGTTCTACACCAAGAATTGCGGCGCTTCTGCGGATGATCTCGCCGACGATGGGTGCGGCGGTAAGACCCGCGGTCCGACCACCACCCTCGCCCGTCTTCGGCGCGTCGATGAAGCTCAGCACCAGATATTTCGGATCATCCATCGGGAAGGCGCCGACATACGAGTTGAAATTCTGATCGTCGGAATAGCGGCCATTGATGACTTTCTCGGCCGTGCCGGTCTTGCCGCCGACATTGAAGCCATCAACAAGCGCATACTTGCCGGAACCAGCCTTGCCGTTCATCCAGAACAGATGCCGGATATCATCGCTGGTCTGTTTCTTCACCACGACTTGGGCAATCTGATCGGCCTGCTCGCGGTCGCGGGTCAGGAAGGTGGGCGGCAGAAGCTTTCCACCGTTGACCAGCGCCGCGGCTCCAACCGCAGTCTGCAGCGGCGTGGTCGAGACGCCGTGGCCGAAGGAGATGGTGATCGAGTTGATCTGCTTCCATTCCCGAGGCTGCGACGGTGCCTTCACTTCCGGCAGTTCGGTTTCCAGTCTGGTCAGGAGACCCAAGCGTGTCAGGAATTCCTGATGGCCGGCGGTCCCGACGGCTTCGGCCATGCGGGCCGTTCCGATGTTCGATGAATACTGGAATATCTCAGGCACGGTCAGCACTCGATGCTTTCCATGGAAATCCTTGATGGTGAACCGGCCGATGCGGATCGGATAACGGGCATCGAAACTGTCATTCATGGTCACTTTGCCCGAATCGAGCGCCATGGCCGTCGTGAACGTCTTGAAGGTCGACCCCATCTCGAAGGTGCCGTTCGTCATGCGGTTCATCCAGCCTTCTTCGGCCCCTTCCTGAGGCCGATTCGGGTCGAAATCGGGAATCGACGACATAGCGACCACTTCACCGGTGTGAACGTCGAGAACCACGGCTCCGGCGGCGATCGCTTCGTATTTTGCAACAGCGTTGACGAGAGCATCACGCAAGATGTTCTGGACGCGGATGTCTACCGACAGCCGGACCGGTTCCAACGGCGCATCGCTGGTCATGCCAAGCGCTCTCAGATCCGCCATGCCCTGATTGTCGATATAGCGTTCCATCCCGGCCATGCCGCGATTGTCGATATTGACGTAGCCGACGATATGCGAGGCAGTCGCACCGCCCGGATAGAAGCGCCGCTTTTCCGGCCGGAAGCCGATGCCGGGAATACCGAGCGCCAGGATCTGGCTCTGCTGCTTCGGGGTCAGTTGCCGGCGCAACCACTGGAAACGCGAATTCGACGAAAGCTTGCGATACGTATCCCGGACATCAAGGTCCTTCAGGACGGTCGACAGGCGTTCGACCGCCTCGTCCGCATCGACGATCTTGTGGGGCTCGGCAAACAGCGAGACGGTGCGGATATCGGTGGCGAGCACTTCACCATTGCGATCGAGAATGTCGGGGCGCGAGGCCATCAGCCGGTCGGCCGGCAGGATGCTGGACACGGTCTCAGGCTGCGCATGACCGTATTGCACGAGACGCCCACCGATCACGGCATAGGCGACACAAAAGGTCGCGATCATCAGCCCGACGCGGGTCTTGGCCATTTCCGACTTGCGCTTGCCGGTCCCCTTGAAGGTCGCTCCGCTCACGACGGCACCGCCACGCTGCACATCGGTCGAGAAATGCGCCTGGCTCTTCAACAGCATGATTCGCGAAAGAAAGGTCATCAGCGGTCCACCGATCCTGTCGTGATGAGGTCCTTGATGGGATCGGAGGGTGCTGTCGCACTCACGGTTCCCTCTTCGCCTTCCGGCACAGGCACCAAATCCTTGAGCATGGGAAGCTCCATCGGCCGCGCCAGCTGGCTCGGCTCGGTTGGCACAAGCTGCAACTCGGCGGCATAGGCCTGAACCAGGCGTTCAAGCCTGTTCGGCTGGGTGAGCAGTGCCCTATCGGCCTTGAGCAGGTCGATGGTGTCCTTCTCCAGCTTGATCTCGGCCTCGAGGCGACGGACTTCCGCTGCCTTGTTATCCGTGTTGTGCTTGATCTGGTAGGTCACGGTGGCTGCGGCCAGCATGGCTCCGATCATCAGGAAGTCGAAGGTTCTTAGCACTGTCAGCCTCCGATCTTTTCGAGTGTGGCGAGGTCGGGCAGATCGAAGATCGACATGTCGGCCCGCTCGGCGGGCGCCGAGGTGCGGATGCCGGCGCGCAGCTTCGCGGAACGGGCGCGGGGATTGATCTCCGCCTCCTCCTCGCTCGCCGCCACCATGCCCTTGCCGACCGGCTCGAAGGTTGCCGGCCGCGCTTCCACCATGGGAAGATGGCGCGAACCTGACGCCTTGCCGGACCGCTCGGAGAAGAACTTCTTGACGATCCGGTCCTCCAGCGAATGGAAGGTTACCACCACCAGGCGACCGCCCGGTTTCAGCGAACGCTCGGCGGCAAACAGCGCCTGCGCCAACTCGCCGAGTTCGTCATTGACGTAGATGCGCAGCGCCTGGAAAACGCGCGTCGCCGGATGGATCTTGTCCTTGGCCTTGCGCGGATTGACTGTCTCGATGAGGTTGGCGAGATCACGCGTCGTCTGGAAAGGCTCGATCGCGCGGCGCTTTTCGATGGCGCGCGCAATACGCCCTGCATGCTTCTCTTCGCCGAGGAAGCCGAAGATGCGGATCAGATCAGACACCTTGGCACGATTGACGACATCGGCGGCCGAAACACCGGAGACCGCCATGCGCATGTCGAGCGGCCCGTTGCGCTGGAACGAGAAGCCGCGATCGGCCTCGTCGATCTGCATGGAGGAGACGCCGATATCGAGCACCACGCCGTCGAGACCCTCGTCGGGAGCAAACTCAGCAAGATTGGAGAATTCCGTATGATGAAGGGTCAGCCGCTCACCGCTGGCCTCGACGAGCGCCTTGCCGCCGGCAATGGCGTTCGGGTCGCGGTCGAGCGCAATGACGTCGGCGCCCTTGACCAGGATGGCGGAGGTGTAACCACCGGCGCCGAAGGTCCCATCAAGGACGACTTTGCCAGCCTCGGGCTCGAGAGCCTTCAGGACTTCGGAAAGAAGAACCGGAATGTGGCGAACTGGTCCGCCATCGGCATCGGAAAAACCTTCGCCAAAGTTCGCCGCCATTCCGTTTCTCCGTCTTTCTAGGTGCGCAGGCCTCGCTGCCTGACCACCTCTCTGGCTCTCGCCTGCGCCTCGTGAAACGCCTGCGGTTGCCACACTTGAAAATGATCCGACCGACCGACGAAACAGACCTCCGAGGAAATCCCCGTGAAATCCCGGATGAAATCCGTCACCGCCAATCGCCCTTCGGCATCGAGTCGCGCAAAGACGCCGCCACCATGAAGCAGCAGCGACATCTCGTTTGCCTCCAACGCGAAGGGATCCTCGGCCGCCATCTTCCGCTCGTACCGCTCGAGCAGATCCGGACCACCGATGTTGACCGCCGGATAGACGAAATCCTGGAGACAATAAAGCTCCTGAATTCCGCGCTGCACCAGCACGGCACGAAACGCCGCCGGGACGGAAACCCGCCCCTTCGCATCGATCCTGTTTGTCGCGTTGGACAGGAAGCGGCTCATCACTGACAACCGGCCTCCCCTTGGATGCAGGGTCAATCAGAGACCCCGGAACACACCTGATTACGCCAACCGCCGAACCCGCAACACACCCGCCTGAAATGCGAGAGGAAGCACCTGCTTCACGAGATTTCGGGGATGAAACGACCCCCGCAACGGCATGCAATTGGGATACCATGGGACAATATGGGCGTCAATGGGAACGGCCGGGATGAACCTCTTCCGCGATTCAAACATTGATAGGCGGTTAAGCTTAACGAATGGTTAGAAACTGCTGTTTTCGGTGCGCAATTCGACAATCGTTGCCGCAAATGTGATTCGCCGAACCCGAGGCCGTTCCACCTGAAATTTCAGGTGGTTCGCCGAAAAGTCGAAAAAGGGGAAATTTGCCAGTTGGCCTGTAAGCCGGGTTCTGTATGGCCCCGGTTTCCCGGAACGTGGCAGCCATTCATCTGGGACAGCGTTTACACGCTGCCTCGCGCAACCCACCCGGATGACTGGCCCGGAAACAGGCTGTAGCGGTGCTTTCGCACCACCCGCGTCATCCCTATTCGGTCTTGCTCCCGGTGGGGTTTGCCGTGCCGTCCCTGTTGCCAGCGACGCGGTGGGCTCTTACCCCACCCTTTCACCCTGACCTCGCATGCGAGGCGGTTTGCTTTCTGTGGCACTTTCCCTGAGGTCGCCCTCGCCGGACGTTATCCGGCACCGTGTTTCCGTGGAGCCCGGACTTTCCTCACCTTACCGCCTTTCGGCATTGGTAAAGCGCGGCTGCCCAGCCAACTGGCAAGGCGTCCTTAACCGACCCTTTGCCCGATTGCCATCGAAAAGCGAGCATCGAGGACCACTTGGGCGCTTTTGGTGAATCAGTCTCTGAAGACCGGCCGGAACACGTCGCCATAGGCCTCGTCGATGATTCGGCCGTGCTGGAGAAGCTCTGCACCCAGCCGCCCGATCTCGTCGGAGCTCTTGGCCGCCGCGCCACAGCCGCCCGTGAGTACTGCAATATGCTCACTCGCAAAACCGATCGACGGATAGTTCTCCGGGGTGAACGAGGTCACACAGGCCGCCATTGAAATCGGCGCATCGGCCAGGGTCGGCACGAGGCCGGTGATGATCCGATGCAGGTGATCGCGCGTGGTCAGTCGACCACCCCGCCTGAACCAGGCCCGAATCTCCGGCTCCGTCTCGAGCTGCAGATCGTCGGGATCCCCGCCGATCTTGAGATAGGTCTTGCCGTCGGGATAGCGCACCGGCGGCAGAAGATAGATGTGGTCGGTGGGATCAGCCGGCTGATGGATGAGTGACGGCATGCCGAAATAGGCGGCAAGATCCTCATCCGGGACCTCGAAGAAGGCGACAGTACGCGCATAGACCTTAAGGTCGACGGGACGCGGCAACAGGTTTTCGTTGATCGAGAAGCCGCCGGCCGCGATCAGCACGCGCTCGGCCGAGTAGACCGCGCCATCATCGGTGGTGACGATGGCAAGACCGCCCTCCTCCCGGACGGAAACCACCGTCTGACGAATCACCCTGGCACCGGCTTTCTCCGCAAGCAGGCTCTGCGCCTCGACGAGCCGACGCGGGTTGACGTAACCCGCATTGCGCTGCTCGTAGACACCCTCGCAATCGGAGCCGAAATCGAAATAGCGAAACCGCGACTTGAGTGCAGCGTCAGACAGCATCTCGACGGACACCCCGAGCTCTCGTGCGGCAGCCTCGACCTGGCCGACATAGGGATCGCGCCCGCCTCGCTTCGGCCCGACGATCAGGCATCCGACCTCATCATAAAACGCGATGCCGCTTTCCGCGGCGATCTGGCCGTAGCGCGCGATCGAGCGATTGGCGAGCCGGGCCCAGATGGGGTTCGAATCGATCGTCCGGGTAATCCGGGCCTCGTCGTAGTGGCTCGCAAAAACACCGTGATGGCTCGACCAGTCCTTCGGCTCGTCGGGACCGATGACGGCGACGCCCTCTCCCGAAAGTGCCAGGTACCGGGCCGCCGCAGCACCCATCATGCCTCGACCAACGACTATCGACTTGAACCGCTCAATCATGCGTCACCATCCTTACGTTGCGTCCGGTGATAGCATGGCAAGTCCCCGTGTCCAGTGACAGGAACGGCAAGGGCACAGCTCTTTCTCAGTTTCCGATCAAGGCGATAACCTTGCCGCAATAGCGCTTGGAGATCGGGTTCATGCGCTTGGCGCCATGGCCGGCATTGTAGCGCAGGATGGTGCCACAGGTCTCGCCGCCCCCCAGTTCATGGGCCATCGAGAGATACTTCATGCCGTAGCGGATGTTGGTCTCCGGATCGTAGAGCCCCTTGGTCTTGCCGCGATAGCCCATGGCTCGCGCCGTCGCCGGCTTGATCTGCATCAGCCCCACTTCGCCGGCACTGCCACGCGCCTTGGGATTGAAATTGCTCTCGACGCGAACGACGGCATGGGCCAGATCAACCGGGACGCCGTAGCTCTTCGCATATTTGGTGATGATCGCGCTGTAGGGGCTTTTCGAGAAGGAAGGCGCCGCCGGATAACCGGCGTCGCGAGTGATCGTCTTGAGGGGCTTTTTGAAGCGGCGCTCCTCGCTGCCGGCAAGCGCGGACTGGGCGTTGGTCAAAAGCATTGCAATGCATGCCGCGGCAGCAACAAGTCGTCGTGTCATGAGAAGGTTCAGTCTCCAGTCGAGCCACCGGTATCCACGCGCGTCAAAGCGGGCGCAGTTAAGCGCCGCGAGCCCCTGTCAGGCCGCCAGTTCCGGGTCTCTCAAGTTGATGTTTGCGCCAGGTCCGTCTGCGAACCATCGGCGCTGTTCAGCCCGTCCTTTAGAGCCGCCCAATGAGGAATTCCTGTGGCACCGCAACAAATCGTCGCCAGAGGCGTTGATTTCCTTGGTCCGAAAACACCTTGGGATGGGATTGGATCAGCCGAAACGCGGCAGGCTGGTCAGCAGCCGGTGCAGGGTCTCGATGGTCGAGCTGTCGGCAACCCCGTCAACCTTGGCTTGCCGGAAATGTCGTTGGAATGCGGCGACCACGCCTTCCGTCTGAGCGCAGAATTCGCCTGTAATCTCAAGACCATACCCATAGAGCGACAACATCGACTGCAGCGCCTCGACGGGTTGCCCCCGGTCACCGCGTTGGAAGAAGCGACCACCGCCGATCGGACCAGGCTCAACCCAGTGTCCGACCCCTGCCCGATGCAGCCGATCCCAGGGGAAATTTTCACCCGGATCGACCTTGCGAATGGGGGCCACATCGGAGTGGGCAAGCACCCTTTCAGGGGCAATACCATGCCGTTTGACGCATTCGAGACACAATTCGATGACGGATTCGATCTGCTGTTCGGGAAAGTCCGGAAGGCCGCCCGGGTGTCCGGCATTGGCGATTTCGATGCCGATCGAGCGGGAGTTGATATCGGTCTCGCCGCCCCAAATGCTTTTGCCCGCATGCCAGGCACGCCGCTCTTCCGGCACCATCTGAACCACGCGGCCGTCCTCATGCACCAGATAATGGCTGGAGACCTGGCTTTCCGGCGCACAAAGCCAAGCCTGCGCGCCCTCGGCGGAAGGCATGCCCGTATAGTGCAAAAGGAGAATATCCGGCCGATCGACGCCGACGCGTTCGCCGTGATTGGGCGAAGGACAGACCTCCGCGCGCTTGAAATCCCCGGTGAACGAACTCATGCCGCCCGGCGCGCCTTCTCGATCGCCGAATAGGCCTCGTTGAACTTGGCCATGCGATGGTTGGCGACGCTGTGGAATTCCGTCGGAATGCCGCGCGCATGCAGTCGGTCGGGATGATGTTCGGCAGCCAGCGCCCTGTACTTCTTGCGGATCGTCGCAAAATCGTCGGACGGCTGCACGCCGAGGACCCCATAAGGATCGCCGTCGAGATGGATATGCCGTTCGGTGATCATCGCGAACCGGTCTTCCGAGATTGAGAAGATCTCGGCGATGCGCGACAGGAAGGCGAGTTCCTTCTCATGCACGAGGCCGTCCGCCTTGGCGATGTGGAACAGGGCGTCGATGATATCCTCGAGCACCGGGCAAAACTCGTCACAGGTCCGGCACATGCCTGCGAGGTTCTTCGCATAGGTCTCGAAACCCGCGACGTCCTGGCGGGCGAGATTGTAAAGCCGGGCCACATTGCGGGCCTCTTCCGGCGGAAACTCGAAGATCTTGCGGAATGCTTCGACTTCGGCATTCGAGACGACGCCATCGGCCTTCGCCATCTTCGCGGAGAGCGCGATGATGGCAACCGAGAAGGACACGCGACGGCGCGTTTCCGGATCGCCTTCGAAGGCCGTACGCACGGCCTCGACGATACTGCCGATCACATTGCCAGCCGCATCACCGATCGCGCCGAGCAACCGGTCCCAGAATGACGATATTTGTTCGCAGGCAAAATCGAAGATCATGTTGAAAGCTTGACCAAATATACCCAGAAAAAGCAAGGAGCCGGGCCCAATAGCGAGGATTAAAGTTTCTTCATCTTGAATCCGTTTCGCTGAACTCGCGCTGTCCCGACGCCCGGCATGGGCTCCAATCGATTATCCACAGAAGCCATCCCGTCACCCGGCCGCGATTGAAACGATTATATTCGGATTTGAAGCTCGCATGGTTGCGAAATGCCCGATTTCCTTGATTTTTTGGCTTTACAGGCCGCCGCGCCTATCGCATCCATTTGCCACCTGAACACCCAAGTTGCACGGGCGATGAAGCGTCCGAGGAGGATCGATGGCCAAGCAGAAAGTCGCGATGTTGACCGCCGGGGGCCTCGCGCCCTGTCTCTCGTCCGCTGTCGGCGGATTGATCGAGCGCTACACCGACATCGCACCCGAAATCGAGCTCATCGCCTACAAGTCCGGCTTTCGCGGCCTGCTGATGGACTACAAGATCGAGATAACCAAGGAAATGCGCGAGAAGGCGCATGTGCTGCATCGCTATGGTGGATCGCCGATCGGCAACAGCCGCGTCAAGCTCACCAATGTCGCCGATTGCGTGAAGCGCGGCCTGGTCAGGGAAGACCAGAATCCGCTCCGCGTCGCAGCCGAACGGCTCGCGGCAGATGGCGTCACGATCCTTCACACCATTGGCGGTGACGATACCAACACAACCGCTGCCGACCTCGCCGCCTATCTCGGCGCCAACGGCTACGACCTGACGGTCGTCGGCATGCCCAAGACCGTCGACAACGACGTCTACCCGATCAAGCAGACGCTCGGCGCCTGGACGGCCGCCGAAGTCGGCGCCCGATTCTTCGACCATGTTTCCAACGAACAGAGCGCTTCGCCACGCACGCTGGTCATTCATGAGGTCATGGGCCGCCACTGCGGCTGGCTGACAGCAGCCACCGCCCGCGCCTACATGCAGCGCACGCAGCACAATGAATACATCGAAGGCTTCCTGATGAACCAGGAGCTGAAGAACATCGACGGCCTCTATCTTCCCGAGACCCATTTCGACATGGAGGGCGAAGCCGCCCGCCTGAAGGACATCATGGACCGGACCGGCTTCGTCACGCTCTTCGTGTCGGAAGGCGCCTGCATGGACGAGATCGTCGCCGACCGGGAGGCGGCCGGCGAGGAAATCAAGCGTGACGCCTTCGGCCATGTGAAGCTCGACACGATCAATGTCGGCAACTGGTTCCAGAAGCACTTTGCCAAGCTGCTCGATGCCGATCGCTCGATGGTGCAGAAATCAGGCTACTACGCCCGCTCTGCCCCCGCCAACTACGAAGACCTTCGCCTCATCCAGAGCATGGTCGATCTCGCGGTCGAAAGCGGTCTGAACAAGGTGTCGGGCGTGACCGGTCATGATGAAGACAAGGGCGGACGCCTACGGACCATAGAGTTCCCGCGGATCAAGGGTGGCAAGCCTTTCGACCTCGGCACGCCGTGGTTCAAAGAAGTGATGGACTATCTCGGGCAGAAGTACCGCCCCATCCATTGACCTGACCGCCGAAAGCTGGCTTCCTCTCCTGGAGGAGTGAGTGTCATGCCCCATTCTACCTGGATCCTGTTCGCAGTCGTCGCCGCGGCCCTTCTGGTCGTGCCCGGCCGGTCCAAGCGCATGGTTCTGTCCTATGCGCTGGCCCATGGCCGCAAGAGCGTCTTCGCCACGGGAACGGGCGTTGCACTCGGCACCGCCGTGTCGGTCGCAGCGACACTCGCCATCTCGTGGGGCCTGATCGCCCTGTCGACGCTGACATTTTCGATCTTCCAGTGGGTCGGCCTGTTCTGGCTTATGCTCTTCGGGCTTGGCCTCGCGCGTGCGCCTGCCGGCATCGAACCGGTAGCCGACAACGACAATCTGCCGGAGGAAAAACCGCTTCGCGTCATCGCGCATTGCTTCGAAAGCGAATCCCGCGACCCGCGCAGCAGCCTGCTCGTTGCCGCACTTCTGCCGCAATTCCTGACGCCGGACGCTCCGTTCATTCCCCAGGCGATCGCGTTTGGCGCCACCTTCGTTGCCCTCTCGGCCTTGTCCTGCATCGTCTATGCACTGTTTCCCGAACGCGTCCGAAAAATCGTTAGGAAACATGCAGTTCGCCGTACTGTGAACCGTTCCGGCCGCACCGTCCTGATTGCGGCAAAGGCGGTTACGGCCGGCTATCGAAAGATCGCGGCCTGAGCCGCGGAACGCGTCTGCGAAATGCCCCCGAGGTCGCAAGCTTGCCGCAATGCTGGGCATAGATTAAGAAACGGAAACGAACAGTCGGCTTATTTGCCGGTGACCTCGCGTGCATCTCGTAACGGATAGTGGCATGAACGTCAGAACTGACCGCGGCATCGCTCTCTGCATGGCTGCCTCACTGTTGGCTGGACTGGGTGGATGCACCGCGATCGATGAAAGCGTGAAGGCAGATCTCGCTGCCGCACCGGTCGCCAATCCGAAGTCTCCGGAAATGCAGGCTGCCATGGCTGCCGAGGCCGCCACGAATGGCACAGCCGGGGCCCAGGCGTCGTTGATGACGCAGGCCGAGCTCGCAGCCGCAAACCCGGGCCCTGCACCACTCATTCCCGGCACGGAAACCGCAGCGCCGATCCCGGCCTTGAAGGCCTCGGCTCTCTCCCCCACCACGCCGCAGACAGCGGCCACCGATGCACTGGCCATGGTAACAACGCCTGTTACCACAGGGAGCCAGCAGATGACGGCTGCGGCAGCTTCGACCGAAGCGACGCTCACCCCTCCTGGCGTTGGCGCAAGTGCAACACCTGCACCGGCATCTGCGACAGCGCCAGCAGCGGTACAGGCTCCCGTCGTCCTGGCTTATGCAGCCCCCCTGCGCGCGACGGCGCTCACCAGCTTCGGCGACCCCTTCGACGTGTCGCCTCCGGGCGAGCCGCAGGTGCCCAATGCGGGTCGGAAGCCGGATACGGTTGGCCCGACGCGTCTGAACGCGCTTATCGAGAAATACTCACGGCTCCACGAGATCCCGGTTGATCTGGTGCATCGCGTCGTGCACCGCGAAAGCCGCTACAATCCGGCCGCCTACAGCAAGGGCAATTACGGCCTGATGCAGATCCGCTACAACACGGCCAAGGCCATGGGTTATGACGGCCCTGCTGATGGCCTGTTTGACGCCGAAACCAACATCAAATATGCGGTCAAGTATCTGAAGGGCGCCTGGGTCGTCGCCGACAATGATCACGACCAGGCTGTCCGCCTCTACTCCCGTGGCTACTACTACGATGCCAAGCGTAAGGGCCTGCTGCATCTGATGCAGTAACTCGTCTCATTAGCCTAGGACATCACGTATGGCCTGCAGGAGCCTCTGTGGTCTGTAGTCCAGGCGGCGCGGCGTAAGCCCAAGCCGGACGACCACCAGTTTATCAGACGGAATGACGGCAATCGACTGTCCGTCATGGCCAAGCATCCAGAGCGTTTCCTCGGGCAGCGAAAAATTGCTGTCCTTGTCTCCAGGACCATTTTGCCAGGCCTGCCCTCTCGTATAGGCGCCGTTGGACGCAGCAGCCGGTTCATAGACGCGTGCCATGACGGACGGATCGACGAGCTGACGGCCGGACCAGCGTCCGTTCTCCGCAATCAAGAGACCGAACCGTGCCCAATCTCGGGCAGTCGCGTACAGATAGGAACCTCCGACAAAAGTACCGGTCGCATCCGCTTCGAGCACGGCGCTGCGCATACCGATCACATCGAACAAAGCCTCCCGCGGGTAGGCGAGCGCCGCCTCCCGGTTCGAAAACCGCGACATCCAGTAACGCGAGATCAGCACCGTTTCTCCGGAGGAGTAATTGAACCGCGTGCCCGGCCCAGCCGCCGGAAGCAGCGACGCCGCATAGGCACCCATATCGCGTTCGAGATAGAGCATGCGCGTCACGTCGGTCACGTCGCCATAGCTCTCATTGAAACTGAGACCGCTTTGCATGGCGAGTAGATCCGAAAGCGAGATCTCGGCGCGGCTGTCACCGTTCCATTCGCCAAAGAGGTTCGTCGCATTCTCGTCGATCCGTCCCTCCCCCTTGAGGATGCCGACCAGCGCGGCCGTCACCGTCTTCGTCATGGACCAACCCAGAAGCGGTGTTTCCGCATTGAAACCCGGACCATAGGCTTCACCGACGATCCGGCCGTCCTTCACGACGACGACTGCGCGGGCGCTTGGTCCGAGGAGGTCGGGATCGGAAAGCACGGCCTGGAGCCGCGGATCGTTCTGCGCCACTGCGTCACCATCCGGCCAGGCCCGGGCCGTGTCGACTGAGCCCGCTTCGGCCGGCGGAGCAGACAGACCCCTTGCCGCCTCGATCTCGGATTCGTCGACTGCAGCACAGCCCAGGCCGGTGCGATGCAGTGCGGCCGATGGTGCGACGACACCGAGCAAGGCTGTTTTCACCAGGCCCTGTTCGAGATCGACCTCGGCGCGCACGAGTTTGAGCAAGGGGTGCCCGGGGGCCTGCACATCGTCGCGCAGCACTTCGTCGGCGTCGCGACCGGCGATGAACACGTTCGAGCAGACGATCTTGGCGGCATAACCGGTACCGACCCTCAGAAGTTCGGGAGGAAATGCGACAATCCAGGCTGCGCCCACAGCAACGATGCCTACGAGGGCCACCGCCACCCGTGCGCCCCACTTCATCAGTCTCCGCATCAGCCTCTCCTCCTGTTGCCGCTATCGAAGCAGGAATGGATGACAGGCGAAAGATGAGCAGGCCGCGTGCCTGAAGTTATCCCGCGCCTTTCAACCGACGGGCGCTGCGCGTTGCGCGAGCCGGGCCTGCAGGTAGTTGAGCGCCTCCGCAGCTGCAACGGGTCTTGAAAACAGGAACCCTTGAGCCTCGCCGATGCCGAGGCGCTTGACGAAATCCAACTGGCTGTTCGTCTCGATGCCCTCGATGGTGGTCCGGATCTGGAAGGTCTCCGACAGCTTGTGCATCAGGTCAACGAGTTCCGCACCCTGGCTGGTCTCGAGCATCTGTTTCGCAAACGAGCGGTCGATCTTCAGTTCGTCGAGCGGGAAGAGCCGCAGATTGTTGATCGACGAGAAGCCGGTGCCGAAATCGTCGAGCGCGATGCGCACGCCGCTCGAGCGAAGCTCGGCGAGACTGCGGCAAACAAGATCGATATCGACGGAAAAGACCGCCTCTGTCACTTCGATCGTCAGCCGCTCGGGCGCCAGCCCGGTATCCACCAGACAATCGAGGATATGCGTCACGAAGTTCGGATCCTTGAACTGGTCGCCCGACACGTTGACGCTGACGCCCGTCGGTTCCGGCCAGGTTACGGCTGCGGCGCAAGCCTGTTGCACGACCCATTTGCCGATCACCTGAATGATGCCGGTCTTCTCTGCGAGAGGGATGAAGATGTCAGGCGTGATCAATCCTCTCGTCGGATGGCGCCAGCGCAGAAGCGCCTCCAGCGATCGCACGTCGCCATTCTCCACGGCAACAATCGGCTGGTATTCAAGATAGAATTCCCCGTCGACGAAGCCGCGCGAAAGGTCGCGCTCGAGCTCGAGGCCTTCCCGCACTTCACGGGCGAGACTTTCATCGTAGAAGGCATGGGCGGGGCCGAAGACCTCCTTGGCGCGATAGAGGGCAAGGTCCGCTCGCTGCAACAAGGCCGTGACGTTCCGGTCCTCGGGCGAGATGAGCGTCGCCCCGATGCTAAGCCCGGCCATGACGCGGCCCTGCTCCAGTTCGAAGGGGCGGGCGAGCGCGTCTTCGATCGCCAGGCAGACGAACTCTGCCACCGGGCGGCGCAGTGCTTGCGGCAGGATGGCCGCGAACTCGTCGGCCCCGAAACGAAACAACTGCGCGCCCTCGCCCGAAGCCTGGCGCAGACGCTCGGCCACGACGACCAACAGTGCGTCGCCAGCCGCATGTCCCAGCGTGTCGTTGACATATTTGAAGCGGTCGAGATCGATGAGCAGAAGCGTACCGCCGGAAGGACCACGTGCCGCCAGCAGGGCTTCGAGTGCCTCATTCAGCGCCTGGCGGTTTCCAAGCCCGGTTAGACGATCGAAACGTGAGGCAGCCTCAAGCGCCGTCGCACCACCTTCGAGGCGACTGATGCGCTCATGCAGCATGGCCTCCCAGGAGGCGATTCGCCAACCGACTGCGGCGCCGACAAGCGGCAGGCTGATGGCCGCAAGTGAGGACCATTCACTCAGAAAAGCTGTGGAAAGACCGACAAAACCGGACTGCACCACAACGGGTAGAGCCATGGCTGCCGGAGCCGCAGCGCCGCCCAGAAACCCCGCAAGACCGTAGCGCAGTCGCCTCCCAAACGGGATTTCACTTAACATCATGTTAAACACCCCTAAAATAACTGAGGACAATTTGTATAAAATGCATTGAAATTCGGTTACCGCCGCGCCGTCAACGACGTCATCAAACTGTAGCACCCGGGCGCTACACGCCGTGAAACCCAACAAGAGGGCGGATCGACATGACTGAGCTTGCACCCGATGCCGGATTTCGCGGAAACGAGAAGCTGAAGGGTGCATTGCTGCAACATGCCGCCCTTTCGCCGGCGGGCCTTTCGGAACGGCTTTTCGGCCTGCTGTTTTCCGGCCTCGTCTATGCGCAGATCTGGGAGGATCCGGAGGTCGACATGCAGGCCATGGATCTTTCCGAAGGCCATCGCATCGTCACCATCGGCTCGGGCGGCTGCAACATGCTCGCCTATCTCAGCCGTCGCCCGGCCTCGATCGATGTGGTCGACCTGAACCCGAACCATATCGCCCTCAACCGTCTGAAGCTTGCCGCCTTCCGCCACCTGCCCGACCACGCCTCCGTCCGTCGCCTGCTTGGCGAAAAGGGCGTCAGCACCAATGTCCGGATGTATGACCGCCACATCGCGCCCAACCTGGACACAGCGACTCGGCGCCACTGGGAAGCGCGCGGCTTGACGGGTCGCAAACGAATTTCCGTCTTCAACCGCAACATCTACCGCACCGGCCTTCTTGGGCGGTTCATCACCGTCGGCCACCTGATCGCCCGCAGCCATGGCGTTCGCCTGGAAGAACTTGCCGAAACCCGCTCCTTGCGCGAACAGCGGATGTTTTTCGACAGCCGCATCGCACCGCTGTTCGACAAGCCGCTCATTCGCTGGCTGACCCGCCGCAAGAGTTCGCTCTTCGGCCTTGGCATCCCACCGCAGCAATATGACGAGCTCGCATCGCTGGCCAACGACGGGACGATCGCTCCCGTGCTGCGCCACCGCCTGGAAAAGCTCTGCTGCCATTTTCTGCTGCGCGACAACTATTTCGCCTGGCAGGCATTTCTCCGCCGCTATCCGAAGCCGGAGGAAGGCGTTCTGCCCACCTATCTGCAGGAACAGCACTACCGCGCCATCCGGGACACAGCGGATCGCGTGACCGTTCACCACGCCAATTTCACCGAACTCCTGGCGAAAAAGCCAGCCGGCAGCGTCGATCGCTACGTGCTGCTCGACGCACAGGACTGGATGAACGAGCGACAGCTGAACGAGCTGTGGACCGAAATCACGCGTACCGCCTCTGAAGGCGCCCGCGTCATCTTCCGCACCGCGGCGGAAGACAGCATCCTGAACGGAAAGCTCGCACCCGCCCTTCTCGACCAGTGGCATTATGAGCCCGAACGCTCGCATACCCTGAACACTCAGGACCGCTCCGCCATCTATGGTGGCTTCCACATCTATGAGAAGCGGCCCGCATGAGCGAGAGCCCTGCCGCCCTCGCTGCCACCACCAGCCAGGACCACGCGGACCGCATGGACCGCATGTATCGCTATCAGCGGCATATCTACGACCTGACGCGGAAATACTACCTGCTCGGTCGAGACCACATGATCGCAGGTCTCGATCTGCAAAACGGCGGCTCACTCCTGGAAATCGGCTGCGGCACGGGTCGCAACCTTGCCCTTGCCCGGCGGCACTTTCCGCATGCAAACCTCTTTGGCCTCGACATATCGGCAGAGATGCTCGCAACAGCCCAGGCTAAGTTCGAGGGCAAGGCATCACGCCCAAGGCTTGAGGTCGCCGATGCCACGACATTTTGCGCCGCCGATTTCGGACAGCCGCATTTTGACCGGGTGATGATCTCCTATGCCCTGTCGATGATTCCCGACTGGCAGGGGGCCATTGACCGGGGTATCGAAGCGCTTGGTTCAGAGGGATCCCTGCACATCGTCGACTTCGGCCAGCAGGAGCGCCTGCCCCAGTGGTTTCAGAAGGGTCTGCAGGCCTGGCTCGCCCGCTTCCACGTCAGCCCCCGCCCGGATCTGAAAAGCGTTCTCGAAGAGCGGGCGGCGGCAAAGGGCTTGCAGTTGCGATTCGAGCCCCTCTGGCGTGGCTATGCCTGGCACGCCGTCCTCACCCGCTGACGGCCTCGCGCAAGCAAGATTGCATCTATTCCGGATTTGACGATGATGGGCGACGACGGTCGGCTCCCACGCGTGTCGTTGTTGCACCTTGTGGGGCAACTTCCCTTAATGATGAGATCACGGACGCTCGATGCGGTGGCTTCCCACACTTCTTCTCCCGCTCTGCCTTGCAGTTTCAGGCTGCACCGCGAGCTCTTACGACCTGTTGGCAACAGCCTCCCTCTCTCCGCGTTTCCAGGACACCGATCCCCAGCATTTCGAGGGCAAGACACCGCATCGTCATGAGGTACATGGCATCGACGTCTCCAAATGGAACGGCGACGTCGACTGGCGCCAGGTGAAAAAGTCGGGCGTATCCTTCGTCTTCATCAAGGCGACGGAAGGCAAGGACATGCTTGATCCACGCTTCCACGAATACTGGAAGGGCGCGAGCGATGCCGGGATCCCGCACGCTGCTTACCACTTCTACTATTTCTGTTCGACGGCCGACGAGCAGGCCGACTGGTTCATCAAGAACGTGCCGCGCGATGCCAACCTTCTGCCACCGGTGCTCGACGTCGAGTGGAACCCGACCTCCCCGACCTGTCGCCTGCGGCCGGATCCCGCAACGGTGCGCAGCGAAATGCAGCGCTTCATGCAGCGCATAGAGGCCCATTTCGGCAAGCGTCCGATCATCTACACCTCCGTCGACTTCCACCGCGACAACCTCGAGGGCGCATTCAGGGACCATCACTTCTGGGTCCGGGCCGTGGCGCAGCATCCAAGCGTGATTTATCCGGAACGGCGTTGGTCCTTCTGGCAATACACGTCGACAGGCGTCATTCCCGGCATCCGCGGCGAAACCGATATCAACGTTTTCGCAGGCACCCAGAAGAACTGGCAGAACTGGGTCGCCGCCGTCTCGAAATGATCGCAAACGGAGCCTAGAGGCTCTGAGAAACAAACCCATGCCATCGCATGCCGGTGCAAACGCGGCCTGCGGCGGCACGCAACCCGAAGGACTGATCGATGAACAAAGCCCTGCGTCATGCGCTCCCTATCGCCCTCATTCTTGCCTCAGCCGGTTTCGCCCAGGCGCAGCAGCAATGCGGCGGCGATCTCGCGACCTTCCTCGAAGGCGTGAAGGCGGAAGCCATTGCCGCGGGCTCGCCTCCAGAGATTGCCGACAAGGCGCTCGCGGGTGCGGCCATCGACCAGAAGGTTCTCTCGCGCGACCGTTCGCAGGGCGTTTTCCGCCAGACCTTCCTGGAATTCTCGAGCCGCACCGGCAGTCAGGCGCGCCTCGACACCGGCCTTAAGAAGATCAGGGAATACGCCGATGTCTTCGCACGCGCCGAACAGGAATATGGCGTACCGGCCGGCGTCATCACCGCCTTCTGGGCCAAAGAGACAGACTTTGGCGCCGTGCAGGGCGACTTCAACACCCGCAATGCGCTGGTCACGCTCGCCCATGACTGCCGCCGTCCGGAACTTTTCCGCCCGCAACTACTGGCGCTCATCAAGATGGTCGAGCACGGCGATCTCGACCCTGCGACCAACACAGGAGCCTGGGCCGGCGAAATTGGCCAGGTGCAAATGCTCCCTGAAGACATCATCGCCTTTGGCGTGGATGGCGATGGCGACAACCATGTGAACGTCAAGCAGAGCAGCCCTGACGCCCTTCTCACGGCTGCGCGCTTCATTCAGCATCTCGGCTTCAAGCGCGGCGAACCCTGGATCCAGGAAGTCAGCATTCCGGAAAACCTGCCCTTCGAGAAGTCGGGCCTTGGCGGCACGATGACGGCAGGTGAGTGGTTTGCGCTCGGCGTTCAGCCTCGCGATGGCGAGACAGCTTTCTCTGCCCTGCCAGCCTCGCTGATCCTGCCGCAGGGCCGCAAGGGGCCGGCCTTCATCACCTATCCCAACTTCAACATCTATCTCGAATGGAACCAGTCCTTCATCTACACGACTTCGGCGGCCTATTTTGCCACCCGCTTTGGCGGCGCGCCTGTCTATCAGAAGGGCAATCCGGAACCGGGCCTCGACACCGACCAGATGATGGCGCTGCAAACCAAGCTGCAGGGCCTTGGCCACGACGTCGGCAAGATCGACGGCATCCTCGGCGCCGGCACGCGCGTCGCGGTGCAGAAGGAGCAGCAGCGAGTCGGCCTACCCGCCGATGGCTGGCCGACACCGGCACTGCTGGCCGCACTCTGATATCCGCATCAAAGACCACATGATCGAGCCGGGGCGCCTCCACGCCCCGGCTTTTTTGTTTCGAGCAACTGTCGATCTGGTGATGCTGAGGATTTCAGCGCCTTGAGTCGGCCCTACAAACGCTCACGGAAATTAAACTTCATTAATAGCGCGAGACCTGAAGCAAGCCATTGAAACGAATAGATTATCTAACTTTAGGCATACTTTATCCACTGCAGAATGACGCAGCGCAGCACAGATTTGCCCTTGCGCCGACACAAATCAGACATAATATCTAACGGTCAACGCAAGGAGGCACACATGGGACTGACTAATTCAATTAATGTCCTGATCGTCGGTGCAGCGTTTGTTTTCATCGCAACGATGCTGTTTATCTGACACGGGTCTGAGTAACTGAAACCCATGAGTTGGCCTGGTTAGGCCTCTCCAGCAGATATGATTTCAAAACGAATAAAAGGCGCATGACACGGACCGTCATGCGCCTTTTCTCATGCCGACGGCGACCTCAGATCAAGCAGCAGCGCTGGAAACCTTGGCGGCCTTCGCCGTGATGCCGAGCCGGTCCAGGGTCGCAATGGTCAGCGGCGCCCGGTTCATCGTGTAGATGTGAAACTCCTCGATACCGCGACGCGCGAGATCGGCGATCTGTTCCGCCGCAATGTCGGCCGCAACGGCGGCACGCGCCTGAGCATCGCCCTCGGTCCCCTCGAAGCGCTCGTCGAGAAACGACGGGGTGCTGGCGCCACACATAGAAGCGAAACGCTTCAGCTGCGTCAGGTTCTGGATAGGCATGATGCCGGGCACGATCGGGATGGTGATCCCCGCCGCGCGGACACGTTCCAGGTAGCGCTCGAAGATATCGTTGTCGAAGAAGAACTGCGTCAGCGCGCGCGTTGCTCCCGCATCCACCTTCTGCTTGAGCATGTCGAGATCAACGTCGTCGTTTTCGCTTTCCGGATGGCGTTCGGGATAGGCGGAGACGGAGATCTCGAAATCGCCGAGGTCACGCAGACCGGAGACGAGGTCGGCAGCATTGACGAAGCCACCCGGATGCGGCGCATAGCGGCTGCCGACGCCCCCTTGTGGGTCGCCACGCAGCGCCACGAAGTGGCGAACGCCGGCGGCCTGAAACTCTTCGACGACCGCGCGCACCTCGTCACGCGTCGCACCCACACAGGTGAGATGCGAAGCAGTGGCAAGCGGGGTCTCGGCAATCAACCGCTTGACGGTCGCAAGGGTCGGCTCGCGCGTTGTACCGCCGGCACCATAGGTCACCGAAACGAAATCGGGCTGGTAAGGCTGCAGGGCCTTCACCGCCTGCCAGAGCTGATCCTCCATATCGGGCGACTTGGGCGGGAAGAACTCGAAGGAGATCCGCGCATCAGGGGTCTTGGCGATCGGCCGTTCGGGCATGGTCATCTATCTGCTCCCGGTCAAGGCAAGGGGTTGTACTGAAGTGGCCCTGCCCGCAGCGCTCCCGCGCCGGGCAAGCCAGATGGTCACGGTCAGCCCGCGCCCGGCCGCAGTTTCCGGCGGCAGATCGATGACGTCCTCTACGGCCAAACCCTGGCGGTCGAGCCATTCGGCCATGACGCCATGGGAGAAGCCGAGGCGCACATGGGCGTGCTCGTCCCGGAGATATTCATGGGCATGGGGTGCGAGATCGATGATCGCGAGCCGACCACCCGGCTTCAGCATGCGCGCAGCCTCGGCGAGAGCCAGTTCCGGCTCCTCAAGGAAGTGCAAAACCTGATGGATCGTGACGAGGTCGTAGTCGCCGGCATCGAGCGGCAGGTTCAGGATGTCACCATGACGCACGCTGGCGGACAGGATGCCTTCTTTGTCGAGGTTGGAGCGTGCGACCGCCAGCATATCGCGGCTGGCATCGATCCCGATTGCGCGGCGGTAGCGTGGCGAAAGCAGTTGCAGGATACGGCCAGTGCCTGTGCCGAGGTCGAGCATGGATTCGACCGCGTCGGTTCCGACGATCCGCAGCAAAGCCGCTTCCACATCGGCATCATTAACATGCAGCCGGCGAAGCTCATCCCATTCGGAAGCGTTGCGACTGAAATAGGCCTGCGCCTTCTCAGCCCTCGCCCGCTTGACGCTGGCCAGGCGATCCCGGTCACGCTGGAGGACAGGATCGCTCTCCTCGGCGGCATCCAGCAGCAGTCGAACCAGCGCCGCGCCCGAGCCTTCCTGCTTCAGCCGAAAATAGGCCCACGCGCCCTCCTGATAGCGATCAATCAGATCGGCTTCCGCAAGCAACTTCAGATGACGGGAGATTCGTGGCTGCGACTGACCGAGAATTTCGGTAAGATCGGTGACCGTGAGATCGCCCGCAGACAGAAGCGTGAGGAGACGCAGGCGGGTTGGCTCACCCGCCGCCTTCAGCAATTCCACAAGAGTATCGACACCGAGTCTCATTCACACCACCGCAATAACGACATAAAGATATCTTTATGTCCGTTTTTGACGTGATGCAAGCCTTAATCCGCTGCCACCGCCAGCTTGGCGATGAAAAGGAAAACGGCCGCCCCTTCAGGCGGCCGTCGCGATCTCAGTGAGGCATCCGTCAAGCGACGGATGGAAGCCTCAGAACTCTTCCCAGCTCTCGCTTGCGAGCGCGGTATTGCCTGACACAGCGGGTGTCACTCGACGGGGAGCGGCCTGCTGAGCGGACTGAACAGCCGAGCGTGCCGGTTGCGGCGATACCGGAGGCATCGAACGCGTCTGGCGCGAAGCCTGAGTAGCCGAGGCCGCGCCCTGCTCCGTCCGGAAACGCTGCAACAGTTCCGCAAGGCTTGCGGCCTCCTGAGCGAGACCCGCGGACGCCGCGTTCATCTCCTCCACCATGGCCGCATTCTTCTGGGTCGCCTGGTCCATGTGGTTGACTGCCTGATTGACCTCGCCGAGACCGATCGACTGTTCCTGCGCGGCAGAGGCGATGGCATCCATATGCTCGTTGATCGCCTGAACCAGGCCGGCGATCGCCGTCAGGCCGTCGCCGGTCTCGTTGACCAGTTTCACGCCTTCGCTGACAGCGACTTCGGAATTCCCGATGAGGGCCTTGATTTCCTTCGCCGCATTCGCGGAGCGTTGCGCAAGTTCACGAACCTCCTGCGCCACGACCGCAAAGCCCTTGCCCGCCTCACCCGCACGCGCGGCCTCGACGCCGGCATTGAGCGCCAGGAGGTTCGTCTGGAAGGCGATCTCATCGATCACGCCGATGATCTGGCTGATCTGCTTGGAGGCATGCTCGATGCGCTCCATCGCAGTGACAGCGTTTCCGACCACCACACCGGACTGTTCCGCACGGCTGCGGGTGTTGCGCACGATGTCACGCGCTTCCCCGGTCCGCCGCGACGTGGCCGTCACGTTGGAGGTGATCTCTTCGAGCGCCGCTGCAGTCTCCTCGAGCGAGGCCGCCTGCTGTTCCGTGCGCTTGGCCAGATCGTCGGACGCATGCGAGATCTCGCCGGAACCACCGCTGACGGCATGGGCCGAGCGGCCGACCGAGACCAGAACGCCACGCAGCTGTTGCACCGACGTGTTGAAGTCGTGACGCAGAGCTTCGAACTGAGGGGCAAACTCCTCCTCGATCTCGCAAAGCAGATCGCCCGATGCCAGCCGCTTGAGACCTGCGGCCAGCGTGCCGGTTGCCTTTGTCAGGCGTTCCTCGGCATCGGCCTCAGCACGCGCCTGCATCTCGGCACGCTCGCGCTCGCTGCGAACCCGACTTTCGGATGCTTCGGCTTCCAGCTCGGCATTGCGAATGGCAGCCTCACGGAAGACCTCGACAGACCGGGCCATCGCCCCGATCTCGTCAGTGCGCTCGGTGAAGGGGATGGACTGCAGCGTATCGCCATTGGCGAGTCCGATCATCGAACCGCTGACACGCCCAATGGAACGGGACAACGTGCGGGTGATGGAGACGCTGAAGGCCACGACCAGCAGGATGAAGCTGGAAAGACCGACGATGACGGAAATCATGCTGAAGCGCGCATCGGCCAGACGATCATTGATCGCCTCGAGGAACGCCGTGGCGTTGTCGCGGATGATCGCGGCCGCAAAGTCACGGCGCTTCGCCATGCTTTCGGTGAAAGGCTTCGGATCACGCGCCCCAGCGTAATCCTCGAGGCTTTCCATCGCCTGGAGCGTTTCGTTGATCTGCCTGCCCTCTGCCGTATCGAAGAAGGAATAGAAGCGGCTGATCACATCCGGGCGCGCAAGCTCACGGAAGGGACCGTCGAAGGTCCGTAGCTGGCTCTGCAGCGCGCTGAACCGGACAAGCTCGGCTTTCCCGAAGGCGCCGTTCTCGATGTAGAACTGGCCCATGCGATTGAGACCGAGATAGGCTTCGTTGACCTTCATCAGCGCATGATGCGCACGGATGTCGGACGAGAGCGTCAGATCCTCGGTGAGGTTCGCCGTTCTGAGCGTCAGCTCAAGTCCGGCTGCGGCGACTGGCTGGGCGTAACGCAGCGGCAGGATCGGATCCTTGTCGCCGGCATCGAGTTTCTGTCGATACTCCGGCATCCGGGCATACATCTTCTCCAGATTGGCCCGGAGCTGCAGGGTGATCGGATCGCCGTATCCCATCCGGTCGAGCTCGGCCATCTGATCCATCATGGCCTGATAGATCGCATCCGATTGTTTGCGGATCTCCATGCGATTCGGCGCCGTCTCCAGCGGCATGATCATCATCAGCTCGCCGCCTTGATAGGCGAGCTCTGCGAGCGCCGCTGCGCGTGTGAGCTTCTGATACTCCAGATAGCTGTTATAGCCAGCCGCGCCACCAAGACCGGTGACGGCCAGCAACGGCACCAAAGCGATCAGGGTCAGCGCTTTTTGAAACGAAATTTTTCCCAGGATAGACACCTGTCAGTTCCCTCCAGACAGAGAAGGCGGACCTGATGTCGTCTTCTGCCAATTCCCCACTGCGCCTGATGCGCGGCTCCCGGAACTGGTATGGTACACAAACTGTTTAAATTCAGTTTATCGTGATACACGAACGTCTTGCACTCGATGCGACGATGGACAGGCGAAACGAAATGTGGCCCGCAGAGATTGCGAGCCACATTGAACCAGTTTGACGAGCAACAGGGAAAGCCTGTCTCGATTTAGCGCGTCAGGCGCTTGTAAGCCTGGCTGCCCGGGTTGAGCGCATCCGGGCCAAGGCGGCGGATCTTGTCCTGCTCGTAGTCTTCGAAGTTGCCCTCGAACCATTCGACATGGCCATCACCTTCGAAGGCGAGGATATGCGTCGCCAGACGGTCGAGGAACATGCGATCGTGGCTGATGATGATGGCGCAGCCGGCGAAGTTCTCGAGTGCCGTTTCCAGCGCGCCCAGCGTTTCCGTGTCGAGGTCGTTGGTCGGTTCGTCGAGCAGAAGAACGTTGCCGCCGGCCTTCAACATCTTGGCCAGATGCACGCGGTTGCGCTGACCTCCGGAAAGGTTGCCGACCTTCTGCTGCTGATCGCCGCCCTTGAAGTTGAAGGCGCCGCAGTAAGCGCGGGAGTTCATGTCGAACTTGCCGAGCTTGATGATTTCGGCACCGCCCGAAATTTCTTCCCAGACGGTCTTCGAACCATCCAGCGCATCGCGGCTCTGGTCAACATAACCGAGATGGACCGTATCACCGACGCGGATCGAACCGGCATCCGGCTTTTCCTGACCGGTGATCATCTTGAACAGCGTCGACTTGCCGGCGCCGTTCGGGCCGATGATGCCGACGATGCCGCCCGGCGGCAGCTTGATCGACAGGTCGTTGATCAACGTGCGGCCTTCAAAGCCCTTGGTGATGCCGTCGAGTTCGATGACGACCTGGCCGAGACGCTCGGAGACCGGAATGATGATCTGCGCATCACCGGGACGAATGCCTTCAGCCGCATCAACCAGCTGTTCATAGGCCTTGATACGGGCCTTGGACTTGGCCTGACGGGCCTTCGGGCTGGATGCAATCCATTCCTGTTCGCGCGAGATCGCCTTCTGGCGGCCGGCCTCTTCGCGGTTTTCCTGAAGCATGCGCTTGGCTTTCGCCTGCAGGTAAGCCGAATAGTTGCCTTCGTACGGAATGCCACGGCCGCGGTCGAGTTCGAGGATCCAGCCGGTGACGTTGTCGAGGAAGTAGCGATCGTGGGTGATCATCATCACGGCGCCCGGGTAGTCGCGCAGGTGCTTTTCAAGCCAGGCGATCGTCTCGGCGTCCAAGTGGTTGGTCGGTTCGTCGAGCAAAAGCAGGTCCGGCTGCGAGAGCAGCAGACGGCAAAGCGCGATGCGGCGGCGTTCACCACCGGAAAGCAAGGTGACGTCGGCGTCCTTTGGCGGGCAGCGCAGCGCTTCCATCGCCATTTCGACCTGCTGTTCGAGATCCCAGAGGTTCTGGCTGTCGATGATGTCCTGGAGCTTCGCGCCTTCGTCGGCGGTCTCGTCGGAATAGTTCATCATCAGTTCGTTGTAACGGTCGAGCACGGCCTGCTTGTCGGCCACGCCTTCCATGACGTTCTCGAACGCATTCTTCGCCGGATCGAGATGCGGTTCCTGCTCGAGATAACCGACGGTCGCACCTTCGGCGAGCCAGGCTTCACCGGTGTATTCCTTGTCCTGACCGGCGATGATGCGCAGCACGGTCGACTTACCCGCACCGTTCGGACCGAGGATACCGATCTTGGCATCGGGATAGAACGAGAGGTGGATGTTCTCGAGAATCTTCTTTGCGCCGTAGGACTTGCTAAGTCCCGACATGTGATAGATGAACTGGCGTGCCATGGGGTCTTGCTCCGGCGGGAATGGGAATTTGCCGCTATGTAGGCGAATTGCGTCCTTGGGGCAATGCGGCGCACAAAAAACTGCCGAGAAATACAGCAGTTCTCGCAAGTTTCAGATCATTCCACATCCCCGCCTCGCCGGCCGGGGTCGCTACTCGCCGGCTTGTTCGCGCATCCGGCGTCAAGCCACTGACGCTATTGCGCATGGCAGAGAAATGACCTCCTATCGCGCCATCGGGGGAACCAAATGTTTTCAGATCTTGCCTTTCACCAATCGCCATCAGGCGCCCGTCTTGCCTACCACCACCAGCCATCGACGATCGCGCCGCGCGGTATCGTCCTCATCTGCCATGGCCTGGCAGAACATTCGCGGCGCTACGAGGGGTTCGCCTCGGCTCTGGCCGCCCATGGCTACCACGTCTTTGCCCATGATCACCGCGGACACGGCGAGACGACGGCACCGGACGCTCAACTCGGGATATTCGCGCGCCGCAACGGGGCCGAAAAGGTGATCGCCGATGTCATGGCCATGCGCGAGCTTGCCGTTGAAACCTATCCGGGGCTTCCGGTCATCCTCTTCGGTCACTCCATGGGCGGCCTGATCGCGCTCAACGTCGCTAATGAACATCCACAAGCCTTCCATGGACTGACGATCTGGAATTCCAACTTCAATCCCGGCCTTGCCGGACGCTTCGCCCAAGCCGTGCTTTCTCTTGAGCAGATGCTGAAGGGCTCCGACGTCCCGTCACTAGTCCTGCCAAAGGCGACCTTCGTTGCCTGGGGCCGCGCAATCAAGGGCCATCGGACGCCATTCGACTGGCTCTCGCATGACGCGCGCGAGGTCGACGCCTATATCGCCGATCCGCTCTGCGGCTTCGATGCCAGCGTCTCCATGTGGCGCGATATCTTTCGCCTGACTTTCGCAGGCGCCGCCCCCGAACGTCTTGAGCGCCTGCCGCAACGCCTCCCCGTCTATCTGGTCGGCGGCGCTGAGGACCCCGCAACCAATATGGGCCGCGAGATACGCTGGCTCGGCCAACGCATGCTCGATGTCGGCATGACGGATGTCGAAACCACGGTCTATGACGGCATGCGCCATGAGACGCTGAACGAGATCGGTCGCGAAAAGGCGATCGCCGATTTCCTCGCCTGGCTCGGCAATCTCGGACCCTGATCTGGCCAGATCTTGCCGAAACGGAATGATGCCATGAGAGAATATCAGGTGCGAATGGCAAAATGGGGCGATATAGCTCTGTCGATAGCAGTTCTTGTCATGGCAGGAGATCCAATTTTGTCGGATCGCCGAACCTGACGACGCCGCACAGGATCGCGCAATGACGCCCAAGCCATCAGCCCCTGCCCCGCTCACCGGCATCCGCGTGATCGAACTGGCCCGCGTACTCGCAGGCCCATGGGCAGGCCAGATGCTCGCCGATCTCGGCGCCGACGTGATCAAGGTCGAAAACCCTGATGGTGGCGACGACACCCGCGCCTGGGGTCCGCCCTTCGTCGAGGGCGCCGACGGCGAAAACCTCTCGGCCGCCTATTACCACTCCACCAACCGAAACAAGCGCTCGATTGCCGTGGACCTCAAGACGCCCGAAGGCCAGGAAACGGTCCGCCGCCTCTGCGCCTCGGCCGATGTCGTCATCGAGAACTTCAAGCGCGGCGGCCTTGAGAAATACGGTCTAGATTACGCGAGCCTGAAAGCGATCAACCCGAAGCTCGTCTACTGCTCGATCACCGGCTTTGGCCAGAACGGCCCCTATGCCGATTTCGCCGGCTATGACTACATCGTCCAGGGCATGTCCGGCTTCATGTCGATAACAGGCGAAAAGGACGGCGAACCGATGAAGGCGGGTGTGGCCATAGCCGACATCTTCACCGGAATCTATGCGGTGACCGCGATCCAGGCCGCCCTTATCCACGTTATGAAAACAGGTCAGGGCCAGTTCGTCGACATGGCCCTGCTCGATGTCATGTCGGCAGTGCTGGCCAACCAGAACATGAACTACCTGATCTCCGGCAAGCCGCCGACACGCCTCGGCAATGCCCATCCGAACATCAGCCCTTATGAAGTTGTGCCGACATCAGACGGCCACCTGATCCTCGCCGTCGGCAATGACGGCCAGTTCAAGCGCCTTTGCACCATCCTCGGTATCCCCACAGTCACTGAAGACGAACGTTTCGCCACCAACAAGGCCCGTGTCGCCAACAAGGTCGAGGTCCGCCGGATCGTCACGGCAGAGACCGCCAAGTGGCAGAAGCGCGACCTGCTCTCGGCCTGCGAACAAAATGCCGTGCCGGCCGGGCCGATCAACTCGATCGAGGAAATGTTCGCTGACCCGCAGGTCCAGGCGCGCGGCCTGAAGATCGATCTCACTGACGACAAGGGCACGGTCATCCCAAGCGTGCGCACGCCGATCGTGCTCTCCGAGACCCCCCTGCGCTACGAGCGCCCGAGCCCGCGCGTCGGCGAGCACGGCGAAGACATTCTGGCCGAACTGGCCGAGCTGGAAAGGAAGACCAAATGAAGAGAACCGGCGGAGCCCTTGTTGTCGAAGCCTTGAAGGCCAACGGCGTCGAGCGCGTGTCCTGCGTTCCCGGCGAAAGCTATCTGGCCGTTCTCGACGCGCTGAAGGACAGCGGCATCGAGACGCTGGTCTGCCGCCAGGAAGGCGGCGCGGCGATGATGGCCGATACCTGGGGTCGCCTCACCGGCAAACCCGGCATCTGCATGGTGACCCGTGGTCCGGGCGCGACCAACGCGTCTGCCGGACTGCATGTCGCCAAGCAGGATTCGATCCCGATGATCCTCTTCATCGGTCAGATCGGTCGCGACATGAAGGAGCGCGAAGCCTTCCAGGAAGTCGAATACCGTCGCGCCTTCACCGAGTTCGCCAAATGGGTCGGCGAGATCGATGACGCCCGCCGTATCCCGGAATTCGTCACCCGCGCCTTCGCCGTCGCCACATCAGGCCGCCCCGGCCCCGTCGTGCTGACGCTGCCGGAAGACATGCTGCTCGACGAAGTCGAAGCCCCGGAAGCCAAGCCCTACACGCCCGTAGAAGCCCATCCCGGTCCAAGCCAGATCGCAGCCCTCGGCGAGATGCTGAAGACCGCGAAGCGCCCGATGGTGGTTCTCGGCGGCACGCGCTGGAGTGAGGCATCCGTTGCCGGCATCCAGGCCTTTGCGGAAAAGTTCAAGCTGCCGGTCGGCTGCTCCTTCCGCCGCCAGATGTTGTTTGATCACCTGCATCCGTCCTATGCCGGCGATGTCGGCATCGGCATCAATCCGGCGCTCGCCAGGGAAGTGAAGGAGGCAGACCTCCTGATCCTGCTCGGCGGACGTTTCTCGGAAATGCCGTCCTCCTCCTATACCCTGATGGACATCCCCTACCCGGCGCAGACGCTCGTCCACATCCATCCGGATCCGTCCGAGCTTGGCCGGGTCTACCGCGCCGATCTGGCGATCTGTGCCGCGCCTGAGGAATTCGTCGCAGCACTCGCATCGCTCGATGCACCCGCCGCCCCTGTATGGGCCGAGCGCACAGTTACCATGCACGCCGCTTATGTCGCCTGGTCGACACCGCCGAAGGCCGGCCCCGGCGCCGTCCAGATGGGGCCGGTCATGGAGTGGATCGAGGCCAACACGCCGAAGGATGCGATCTTCACCAATGGCGCCGGCAACTATGCCACCTGGCTGCACCGCTTCCACCGTTTCCGGGCCTTCAACACCCAGGCCGCCCCGACCTCCGGCTCCATGGGCTATGGCATGCCGGCAGCCGTCGCTGCCAAGCAGCTCTTCCCGGAGCGTGAGGTCATCTGCTTTGCCGGTGACGGCTGCTTCATGATGCATGGCCAGGAATTCGCGACCGCCATCCGTTACGACCTGCCGATCATCACGCTCGTTATCAACAACAGCATGTACGGCACGATCCGCATGCACCAGGAGCGCGAATATCCGGGCCGCGTCAGCGCCACTGACCTGACCAACCCCGATTTTGCAGCCCTGGCCAAGGCCTATGGCGGCCACGGCGAAACCGTCGAGAAGACGGAGGATTTCGCCCCCGCCTTCCTGCGCGCCCGCGCCTCCGGCAAGCCTTCGATCATCGAGATCAAGCTCGACCCGGAGGCGATCACGCCGACACGGACCTTGACTCAAATTCGCAACAAAGCCTGACAGGCGGTTGAATCAAAACAAGATGGCCGGCTCGTCCCCGGCCATTTTTCTGTTCGGCCAGAAGTCACGGCGCGACAGAGGCGATCACGAGGGGCGTGGCGACGAACTCCGTTTGATCGCCGTCGGCGGTCGTTTGTACACCTCCTGAAAGACGGCATTGAACCGCCTGACGCTTCCAAACCCCGCCTGCAGCGCAATCTCGGTGATCGTCATGTCCGTACCGGTCAGCAGGCGCTTGGCGCGCTGAACACGCGCCGTTTTTGCCACCTGCAGCGGGCTTGCGCCGAGATGCTTTTGAAACAGCCGCGTCAGATGTCGCCCGCCGACGCCAACCCGGGCAGCAAGCACCTCGACGGTCGCGCCGGGTGCATCGAGTGCGCCTTCCTCGCGGATCAGTCTTGCTGCCCTTTCGACGATGGCAGCACTGCCCTTCCACGCCGGGCTGAACGGCGCCGTTTCCGGCCGGCAGCGCAGGCAGGGGCGATAGCCCGCAAGTTCGGCCGCCGCCGCACTCGGCAGGAATTCGATATTGCAGCGATAAGGCTGGCGCACCGGGCAGACACAACGGCAATAGATCCCGGTCGTTCGAACGCCGATGAAGAACCGGCCGTCAAACTCGGGATCACGCGCAAGCCATGCCTGTTCACATTGGTGGATATCGAGGCTCATGATCAGAGAGTACATCAGCGTTCGGCCCCTCAAAAGGACAGAGTCCGAATCCGGCGAGCAAATCGCGGTTCGGCGCGCCACTCATGTCCATCAGATCAAAGCTGGAACCATCGCATGCAGACGAACCAATCCATGGGCCTCACAGACTGGGCTCTCCTCCTGACACTGTCCGTGCTGTGGGGCGGCTCCTTCTTCTTTTCCAAAGTCGCCCTCTCCGAGCTTCCGCCGCTCACGGTGGTTCTGGCCCGCGTGGCGATCGCGGCATTGGCTCTGTTTATCTATCTGCGCATACGCCGCCAGCCCATCCCCGCAGACGCCACCATCTGGACCGCTTTCCTGGGCATGGGTCTCCTCAACAATCTCATCCCCTTCACGCTTCTCTTCTGGGGGCAGACCCAGATCGCCAGCGGTCTCGCCTCGATCCTCAACGCGACCACTCCGATCTTCTCGATCCTCGTCGCGCATGTTCTGACATCGGACGAAGGCATCACGCGCAACAAGCTCGTCGGCATCGCCCTTGGGTTCTTGGGTGTCGCAGTGCTGATGGCCGGAAACCACGTGAAGACAGAGGCCATTCCGCTCCTGCCCCTCCTCGCCTGCCTTGGCGCAGCCCTGTCCTATGGCTTTGCTGGCGTATTCGGCCGGCGCTTCCGGCGCATGGGCATCTCGCCGGCAACCAGTGCATTCGGTCAGGTATCGGCGACAACGCTGATGATGATACCCGTGGTCGCGCTGGTCGATAGCCCATGGCATCTGCCGATGCCGGGAATGACGACCATCGCTGCGCTTCTCGGCCTCGGGCTACTCTCCACGGCGCTCGCCTATATCCTCTTCTTCCACATCCTCGCGGTCGGTGGCGCGATCAACAGTTCCCTCGTCACCCTGCTCATTCCCGTCAGCGCCATCCTGCTCGGCTATCTGTTCCTCGGCGAAAGGCTGGCACCCAACCATTTCGCTGGAATGGGCCTGATCGCGCTCGGATTGCTCTCCATCGACGGGCGCCTATATCGCTGGCTCCTTGCCAGGAGACACAAGTCCGCCAGCCCGTGAGCCCTGAGCAACCGGCGGAGAAAACGAAAAAAAGGCCGGGATCGCTCCCGGCCTTTCGCATTCTGTGCGTTGCCCTGAAAAATCAGACAGCAGCTGTGACGATGAACTCGACCAGATAGTCCGGCGTCGCGAGCGGCGCACCGCTGGTGGCGCGGGCCGGCGGGTTGGCCGGATCGATCCAGGCCTCCCAGACGGCATTCATTTCGCCGAAGGTCGACATGTCAGAGAGGTAGATGATCGTCTGCAGGATCTTCGACTTGTCCGAACCGGCGGCGGCCAGCAGGCGGTCGACTTCGGCGAGCGCCGACTTCGACTGTTCGGTCACAGTAGAGCCTTCGCCAACCTGGCCGGCGAGGTAAACGGTGTTGCCGTGGACGACGGCGCCGCTCATGCGCTTGCCGGGCTCGATACGCTTGATGCTCATGGGATAACTCCTGCTTGAGGCTGGTTTAGAAAACAGACAGGCCGGACGCGAACGTCCGGCCAAGGATAATGGAAAAGACCCGTCAGCCGCGCTGGCGCTGTGCGTGTTCGTAGGTTGCGTTCGAACGGGCACCGGAGCGGCAATAGCCGAGCATCGGGCGTTCGAATTCTTCGAGCGCATCGACCATGTCGGCGACGGCATCCGGCGTGACACCCATCGGCCCGACAGGCACATGCTTGATCTTGAGGCCGAGTTCTTCCGCGCGCTTGGCAACGGCTGCAAATTCAGGCTGGCCGAATTCTTCACCATCCGGGCGATGGCAGACGATCGACTTGAAGCCGAGCGCCTTGATCTCGTCGACCTCGTCGACCGTGATCTGGCCGCTGACCGAATATTCCTCGTTGATCTGGCGGATGTTCATCGGGGCTCCTCGTCAATTTCCTTGGGGCCAAACATCTACGACGGGCATCCCTGAGCGTCAATCGTAGGGGAGCACCGATCGGTCGTCAGACGAAGGAAAATGCAAGTCCGTAGTCCCGGCTTTCGCCCGGCTGCAGGATATTGAATTCGCCCGCCGCCTCGAGCTCGGCACGCCCCTTCCAGCGATGCGAGACCGGCTCGATGCCGAGCACATGGGCAGGCAGCCTCTGGTTTCTCCACACCTGCAGATGCGGCAGTGTATCGGTTCGGAAACGGACCTTCAGCCGCTTGCCGCCGATCACCGCGATCGGCCCCAGACGCAGTTCCGCCCAGCCGCCATGACCCGCTGGAACACAGAAGATGCCGCCCTCCGCTTCGCCGAAGGTCCAGGGAAAACCAACGCCGTCGAGCATCGCCCCTTCGAGCTGCGTTTCGTCGTCGAAGTGCTTCGCGCCCAGATTCATGTGATACATCAGAAAGGTCGGAAAGGCGGTTTCGCCGACATTGGCGACCGTATCCGAAAGCTGCACCTCGCCGCTCTCAGCCTTCAGGCGCCACTGCCGCCGCAACTGCGCGTGGCCGCCAGCCGCGAGTGTCACATCGACCACGGCCCGAGCCACGAGATCCTCTCCCTCGACCGCCATCTCGATCGAATGCGCCGGGTTGGCTGAAAAGGAGCCATGCAGAGGAAAGTGCCGGTCCGTGCCCGCGATCGGCTCTCGGTGGCGGATATGGTCGGGTCCGCAGGTGAACAGGAACCCTTCCAGCGAATGGTCAATCCGCGGATCGCCGTCATCGGGGATCGCCCGGCCGGGAGACAGATCGACGCCCTCGACGATGCACGAGCCGATATCGAATACCGAGCTTTCGTCCAGTGCCAGACGCGGTCCCCTGGGACCGGAAAAAGTGATCATGCAAGAGGTTCCTCGGCCTGCCGTTTTGGAGCCCGGAGGTGGCCGGTGGAGATCAGATCCTCCAGGCCCATGAGCCCGCTGTCGAGCGAGGAGAGATAGGCGATGTTGACACTGCGCTCAAGCCACTGCTGGAAAGCCCCAGCCTCGTCCGCGAGCCGTTCGAACCTGTGCTGCCCCTTGAGCGTTAAAGACAGAAGTTCAAAGCGCCGGTCCGATCGATCCTTCTTGCGAATGAGATATCCTTTGTCCTCTAGGACCTTCACGGCACGACTGATTTTTGTCTTGGAAAGACCCGAATGGGAGGAGATGGCCTTCGCCGTTGTCGGCGTGTGTTCGCCGAGCGACCAGAGAACCTGCCATTCGGACCATGACAACTCGTCTTCCGGGCCGCAGAACTGCATGAAGCCGTGGTCAACGCTTTCGGCCACGCGTAAAAGCCGAAAGGGCATAAATGCCTCCATCCTCAGTCTATCCTGCATTGTCCCCCCTCAACCCGGCGCTGCGACCCTGCATCCAGCCCGGTTATCTCTTCCGCCCCCACAGCGAGTTAACTCTCAATTCATTATGAATTCACCTTTTCCACATTAGTGTCAAATTTATCGCGTTTGTCGCCGGCTCAGACGAGGAAACCGAATCGTGTTCGACTTCAGGAAATCTAGCTTGATACTTGCGGTTTTGGCCGCCGCCTCTCTCACATCTGTGAGCCTAGCCTCGGCACAATCGGTCTATGACGGTCGCAACGCCCAGATGCTGCTCGTCTCGCCGGAGGGCGATATCCTCGACTATGTGCCGGAAGCCGGCGAAGTCATGATCAGCCGAGACCGAATGGGCCGCACGGTGCTGATCGACCGCATGGGCAATCTGGTCGCAACCGAGATTCCGGCGGAAAGCTATTATCCTCCCCGCCAGCGTGGCGGAAACCGAGGCCTGCCCGGCGTCTACGATCCCTATTCCGAACCCGCACCTGCGCCGCGTGGCTGGGACGACGACGTCACGACCGCATCGATCCCCGACGTCGACCCGCGTGACAGCCTGCCGCTCGACGGCCTGCCCCAGGACATGCCGTATGGCGGCCCGGATCTGCCCGCACCTGCCGACACGGCCCCTGCCCGCACGGTGACGCCTGAAATCCCGGTCAAGAGCAATCTCTCCCGCCTGGAGATCACCGCCCTCCAGGCTTTCCTCGATCGTGAAGGCATTTCGCCCGGCGTCATCGACGGCAAGATGGGCCAGAACGTCAACAAGGCGATCGTCGCCTGGGAGCAAATGACCGGCGAAACGCTCGACCCGAACAATGCCGACGACATCCTGGAGCGCCTGCGTCTCTCCGGCGGCCTCGCGATCAAGAGCTACACGATCACCGCCGGCGATGCCGCCGGCCCCTTTGTCGCGTCGATCCCCGACGACTACGCACACAAGGCACAGCTTCCGGCCCTGTCCTACACCTCGACGGCGGAGATGCTCGCCGAGCGTTTCCACATGGATGAGGGCTATCTGCGCGAACTGAATCCCGGCGTCGACTTCTCGATCCCGGGCACGACGATCAAGGTGGTGGAGCCCGGCCCTTACAAGAAGGGTAACGTGGCACGCATCGTCGCCAACAAGGGTCTGAAGCAGGTCTTCGCCTATGGCGAGGATGGCGGCCTGATCGCCGCTTACCCGGCCAGCATCGGCTCGGCCGATACACCCTCCCCGTCGGGCACCGTCACGATCGAACGCATCGCGCTCAACCCGGGCTACACATACAATCCGAAGATCAATTTCCAGCAGGGCAATAACACCCAAGTCCTGCAGATCCCGCCAGGGCCGAACGGCCCCGTCGGCACGGTCTGGCTGGCGCTGTCGAAGCCGACCTACGGCATCCACGGAACCCCCGAGCCCTCCAAGATCGGCCGCACCCAGAGCCACGGCTGTATTCGCCTCACCAACTGGGATGCGACGGAACTGGCAAAGATGGTCAAGTCGGGCGTGACGGTGGAATTTGTCGAGTGACAGCTCAGGCGCTCGCGAGTTTGCGGGCTTCCCGACACTCTTCCGCGAGGGCGAGAGCCGTCACCAACCGTTAGTGTTTCTGCATGGCAGCAACCAGGATGAATTCTCACTTCTGGACTTTGCCAGGGAGGTAGCACCCGCTCATCCGACGTACTGTCCGCGGGGTCGCGAGCCATCAGATGCGTCGTTCACGTTCTTCAGGAGACGGACGGACAGGTCGATTGATGAGGTGAACCTTACCGACAGGGCTGCAGAACTGTCGCAACTGCTCTTGATCATCGGGCAGAGGCATGGAGAGCCGGCCCTGCTGATCGGCTTTTCGAGCGGCGCGATAATGGCAGCAGCCCTGACTGCACGTCACACGGCCTTGGTGTCAGGCGCCGTATTGCTTCGCCCAGAAAAGCCCTTCACCCAGAACTGCTTTCCCGATCTTGCCGGAACACCATTCCTTCTCGTATCGGGAGAAGATGACGAAAGGCGCGAACGATTAGACGCAGTCGGGCTTGTCGACCAGCTGAGGGCCGCCGGTGCTGCGGTCGAATGGCACGAGCTGGCATGCAGCCATGGCTTTGACCCTGAAGGTGGCGACATAATGTTAACCCGCGCTTGGCTTGCCAAACGCGGGTTGTAGTGTCGAATTTGGGGTTATCAGGCGGCTGAGCGCACCAGACGGAACAGGCGACGCGGCTCGCTGGAGCGGATCACCTTGACCGGCAACAGGCGCATGACCTCGGAAGCGAAGGCCTTGGCATTGTCCTGAGCCTTGTCGAGATTGCTGATCTTCGCCGTATCCATCGAATACAGCGTGCCACCACAGTCGAAGATCTCGCGGTAAGCGCTACGTTCGGCAATCGGCGTGTTGATGACGTTCACGCCACGAGCCGCCAGAAGCCCCTTGATCGTCAGAAGTGCGCGCGTGGTCACCATCGAGGTGACGCGCGTGAGCACGACCGAATGTGGAATGACGAGGTTGCCGGCATCCTGCATCAGCTTGATGAGGTCGAGGATCTGCGCGCCGCCCTTGGCGTCCATGGCGCAACCCTGGACAGGGATCATCACGTGATCGGAGAGACCGATCGCAGTCGTCACCATGGCGTCGCGCGCACCGGCAAGATCCATGATGATGTAGTCGTTGCTGCGCGACAACTCGCGGATATGTCCTTGCACGGAAGCGACCGTAACCTCGGAGACCACCTCGATGTTGCGCTGCGGACCCGAGATCTCGTGCCACTGGGTGATCCAGCGCTGCGGATCGGCATCAAGGATGGCGACGCGGTATCCCTGATGGGCCAGTTCGGTGGCGAGAAGAAGGGCTGCGGTGGTCTTGCCGGCACCACCCTTGGCATTGGCAAAAGAAATGACTGGCATGCTGTTTCCTTGGGAGGTCAGATCCGAGCGGCTCATCGCTCTTTGGCAACCTGCGTCATCGGTGCCACATGCTGTCATCATGGCGCAAACATGGTTAACAAACTGGAAACGCGCGCGAGCTCCCCCTCCCCCTTATTGGGGAGAAGCGACGGAAATGCCTAGTATATTCGCTGATAGGAATGGGCAGGCAGAAGCTCGGCCCGACAGCATGGCTGCAGAGGCCCCGGCACGACATGCCGGGGCCTTTCAAGCGAGCGACGCGTGAGATCAGAAGCAGTCGGCGAAGAGCTGCTTGGTGTTTTCGAGCGTCATCTTGACCGGATTGCCGCCGGCGCTGGGATCCTCGATCGCCATGGCCGAGAGCTCATCGATCCGGTCATTGGCAATGCCCATGGCCGTCAGGTTGGCCGGGACGTTGAGTTCGGCGCGCAGGGCGAGCACATAGTCGTAGAAGCCATCAAACCCTCCCGCAATGCCGAGATAGGCAGCCGCCCGCTCAATCCGCTCCTCAATGACGTGACGGTTGAACTTCAGGACCGGCGGCATGACAACGGCGTTCGTCATTCCGTGATGGGTGTTGTAGACGGCCCCGATCGGATGCGACAGCGCATGGATTGCGCCGAGCCCCTTCTGGAAGGCGACGGCGCCCATGGCAGCCGCCGACATCATGTTGGTTCGGGCTTCGAGGTCAGTGCCGTCCTTGTAGGCACGCGGCAGGAATTCCTTGACCAGACGCATGCCTTCGAGCGCGATGCCCTGGCTCATCGGATGATAGAAGGGCGAGGAATAGGCTTCCAGGCAATGCGCGAATGCGTCCATGCCGGTGCCGGCCGTGATCATCTTCGGCATGCCGACGGTCAGTTCCGGGTCGCAGATGACGACGCCGGGCAGGAACTTCGGATGGAAGATGATCTTCTTCACATGCGTCACTGAATTGGTGATGACCGAGGCACGACCGACTTCCGAACCGGTGCCGGCCGTGGTCGGCACGGCGACGATCGGGGCGATCGCATCGGAATTCGCACGGGTCCACCAGTCGCCGATATCCTCGAAGTCCCAGACCGGCCGTGTCTGGCCGGCCATGAAGGCCACGCACTTGCCAAGGTCGAGGCCCGAGCCGCCGCCAAAGGCGACAACGCCGTCGTGACCGCCATCCTTGTAAGCCTTGATGCCGGCTTCGAGATTCTTCTCATTCGGGTTCGGATCGACATCGGCAAAGAGCGCGCGACCGAGGCCGGCTTCTTCCAGCACGTCGAGCGCAGTCTGGGTGATCGCCATCGGTGCGAGGCCCCGGTCGGTGATCAGCAACGGCTTCTTCATGCCGAGCGATTTGCAGGCGTCCGCCAGTTCCTTGATGCGGCCACGTCCCATCTTGATGGCGGTGGGATAGCTCCAATTGGCGACGATGTTCATTTCGTGACTTTCTTCAGGTGGTAGGATTTCGGACGGGTAAGGTTCTGGAAGCCGAGCACGGAGAGCGAGCCGCCCTTGCCGGTTTCCTTGACGCCGGTCCAGCAAAGCGCCGGGTCGAGGTAATCGGCGCGGTTCATGAACACGGTGCCGGTCTCGATCTCGCGGCCGATGCGGGCGGCGCGCTCCGGATCCTGCGTCCAGAGCGAGGCGGTCAGACCATAGGGGCTGTCGTTCATCAGACCGAGGGCCTCGTCGTCGCTCTTCACCTTCATGATGCCGACGGCCGGACCAAAGGTCTCGTCCTTCATGAAGGCCATGGAATGATCAACGTTCACGAGGATCTGCGGCATGATATAGGCGCCGCCGTCATCGGCCGGGAAAAGCTTTGGATCGACCATCGCCTTGGCACCCTTCGACACGGCATCGGCGATCTGCTCGCGCACCACCTTGGCGAAGCGCTTGTTGGCCATCGGCCCGAGCGTTGTTTCGGCATCCAGCGGATTGCCGAGCTTGTAGTTCGACACCCAGGCAACCGACTTCTCGACGAAGGCGTCGTAGAGGCTCTCATGCACATAGATGCGCTCGATGCCGCAGCAGCACTGGCCGGAATTGTAGGTCGCGCCATCCATCAGCGTATCGACGGCAGCGTCGAGGTCGGCGTCTTCCATGACATAACCGGGGTCCTTGCCGCCGAGCTCCAGGCCGAGACCGGCAAAGGTGCCGGCAGCGGCCCGTTCGATGGAACGCCCGCCTTCGACCGAACCGGTGAAGTTGATGAAGTTGAAATTGCCAGCCGCGATCAGCGCCGAGGTCGTAGCGTGGTCGAGGAAGAGGTTGATGAAGACATCATCGGGAACACCCGCCTCGACAAAGGCGCGCACCATGCGCTCGCCGACCAGCAGCGTCTGGGTCGCATGCTTGATGACGACGGTGTTGCCCGCCATCAGCGCCGGCGCGATCGTGTTGATCGCGGTCATGTAAGGATAGTTCCACGGCGCGATGACGAAGACCACGCCATGCGGCTCGCGCTCGATGCGACGCTCGAACGTGTCACTTGCTTCCACGACCAGTGGCGCAAGCGAGTCGGCAGCAATCGCCGCGACATAGTTGGAGCGCTCGTTGAAGCCCTTGTATTCGCCGCCGTAGCGCACCGGACGGCCCATCATATGGGCCAGTTCCGGCACCACTTCGTCCGCCATCTCGTTGAGGCGGGCAACGCCCTTCAGCACCAGCTGAACGCGGTCCTCAAGCGGCCGGCGCGCCCAGGCCTTCTGCGCCTTGCGCGCACGACCGACAGCCTCGGACGCCGCTTCCAGCGACATGGCCGGACGTTCCGCGTAAACCGATCCGTCGATCGGCGAAATGCATTGGATCATGGTCATGATCGTCTTCCTGTTGTTCTAGAACGAGATGACAGCGGCCGCAGCCGCTGTCCTTGTTTCCACCCATACGCCGGGGATCGTGGCGGGCTCAAGGCCGCCTTTGGTCACGCCCGCTCGAAACCGCGAGCCACCTCCCAATCCGTGATCCGGCGATCGTATTCCTCTTGTTCCCACTCCGCTGCGCGAACGTAGTGATCGACGACGTCATCGCCGAAAGCAGCCCGCAGCATGGCCGAGCCGCGAAGCGTTTCCGCAGCCGCCCGCAGCGTCCTCGGGATTTCACGAGCCTCTTTTGCCCCATAGGCATCGCCCGAGAATTCCGGTTCGAGCGCCATCTTTTTCTCGATCCCGTCGATACCAGCTGCGAGCAGAGCCGCCATGGCGAGATAGGGATTGAGGTCGGAACCACCGACGCGGCACTCGACGCGGATGCCCTTGCTCGCCTCGCCGCACAAGCGGTAGCCGGCGGTGCGATTGTCCTTCGACCAGATCGCCTTGGTCGGCGCAAACGTGCCGGCGACAAAGCGCTTGTAGGAGTTGATATAGGGCGCGAGGAAATAGGTGAAGTCGCTGGCATGGGCGAGAAGCCCGGCCATGTAGTGGCGCATCGTCTCGGACATGCCGTATTCGCCGTCCTTGTCGAAGAACAGCGGCGTCTTGCCGTCGGCGGACCACAGCGACTGATGGATATGCGATGAGGAGCCTGCGGCATTGTAATGCCACTTCGCAAGGAAGGTGATGGCCTTGCCCTTCGACCAGGCGATCTCTTTGCAGCCGTTCTTGATGATCACGTGGCGGTCGGCCATGGTGAGCACGTCCGCATAACGGACATTGATCTCTTCCTGGCCGGCGGATGCCTCGCCCTTGGAATTCTCAACAGGGATGCCCGCCCCCTGCAGACCCTTGCGGATCGCGCGCATCACGCCTTCTTCCTTGGTCGTCTGGAAGATGTGATAGTCCTCGTTATAGCCCGAGACCATTTTCAGGTCGCGATAGCCCGAAAGCCGAGCCTCGTCATAGGTCTGGTCGAAGAGGAAGAATTCGAGTTCGGTCGCCATGAAGGCCTTCATGCCCATGGCCTCAAGCCGGGCGACCTGCTTCTTCAGGATGGCGCGCGGCGAATGCGGCACTTCGGCATGGGTGGCGTGGTCAAGCATGTCGCAGAGAACGAGAGCCGTACCTTCGAGCCAGGGGATCCGACGCAGCGTCGAAAGATCGGGCTTCATGGTGTAGTCGCCGTAGCCTTTCTCCCAGCTCGTCGCCTTGTAACCGGAGACGGTTTCCATCTCCATGTCGGTGGCGAGCAGATAGTTGCAGCTATGCGTTTCCTTCCAGGCGCTTTCGACGAAGAACTCCGCCTGGAAGCGCTTGCCCATCAAACGACCCTGCATGTCCACCTGACACGCCAGAACCGTGTCGATGCGCCCTTCTGCGACGTCTTTTTTCAACTCTTCGAATGTGTACGTGGTCATCTCGGTGTTCCCAGGGCAGCGATTGGCTTATGCCGTCTTGTTTTGTGGAGGCGACCCGGCCGAAGCCGGATCGCCATGTCGGTTCAATCAGCCGTAACGGTAGGGCTTGCCGGCCTTTTCCATATCGCCATTATACTTCTTCAGGATTTCGACGACCTTGCCGGTGCGCGGTGTCTGCTTGGCAACCTCTTCCCAGAACACGCGAGCCGCATCCTCAACCGTCTTCCATTCGGCATCCGGAATGCTGGTGAGCTCGAGACGACCGCCCTCGGCACGCAGACGGGCTTCGCCGCCCCAGTACCAGTGCAGGCGCTTGTAGTGGGAACTATCCATGCACATCTGCCACAGTGTCTGCAGGTGAGGCGGGACCTCATTCCAGCGGTCGGCATTGGCAAAGAACGAGCCCGCCCAGCCGCCGGAGACATTGTTGGTCAGGAAGTACTTGGTGACATCAACCCAGCCCGAGGTGAAGACTTCCGTGATCCCCGACCAGGCGATCGCGTCGATTTCGCCCGTCTGCATGGCAACCGGTACGTCTTCGAACGGAATGGTGACCGGCACGACGCCGAACTGCGACAGGAACTGGCCGGCCGTCGGGAAGGTGAAGACGCGCAGGCCCTTGAGATCATCGAGCTTGGTGATCGGCTTGTTGGTGGCGAAGTTGCACGGATCCCAGGCCCCGGCCGAAAGCCACTTCACGCCGACTTCCGTATAGGCCTCATCCCAGATCTCGGCGAGACCATATTCGTAGAACAGCGTCGGAACGTCGAGGCTGTAGCGCGAGGCGAACGGGAAGTAGCCGCCGAACACCTTGATATCGACAGGCGAGTTCATCGAATCGTCGTCGGACTGGACAGCGTCGATCGTGCCGGCCTGCATGGCGCGGAAGAGTTCGCCGGTCGGTACCAGCTGGTCTGCCGTGAAGAGCTGGATTTCCATCTCGCCATTCGCAGCCTTGTTGAAGGCGTCAACCGACGGGCGGATGACGAATTCGGCGAGTGCTGCACCGGCATAGGTCTGCAGGCGCCAGGTGATCTTGGCGTTCTGTGCCTTGACATAAGGGGCTGCCAGAACGGCAGGGGTCGCCATGGCGGCCGTCTTCAGGAATGAACGTCTGCTGTTGGTCATGTTGTTTCCCTCTGTTCTTCGTTTCTTTTGAAGCCCGCAGGACCTGAGGTCCGGCGGGTAGTCCTGGTGCCGGGCCCGTTTGCCGGGCCTCTTTTCATTCGAACGCTAACCTCTGAGATAGATCTGGCTCGGCAGCCATGTCGCGATCTGTGGAAAGATCATGATGATCACCATGCCGAGCATCATGATCAGGACGAACGGGATCACCGACCGATAGATATCTATCAGCCTGAAATCGGGTGGCGCCATCGCCTTCATCAGGAAAAGATTATAACCGAAGGGCGGTGTCATATAGGCAATCTGGCAGGTGATCGTGTAGAGCACGCCATACCAGATCAGCGGGTTTTCGATGCCCAGATCCAGCTTGCCGACGAGCGGAATGTAAAGCGGCGCGACGATGACCAGCATGGCCGTATCGTCGAGAAATGCGCCCATCACCAGGAACGACAACTGCATCATGATCAGGATCTGCCAGGGTGTCAGACCGATGTCATTGACCAGCAGTTTCTCGATTGCTCTGACCGCACCCAGTCCATCGAAGACGGCACCGAAGCAGAGGGCCGCCAGAATGATCCACATGAACATGCAGGAAATGCCGAGCGTCTGCTCAAGCACCCGGTTCCAGACCGCCTTGGTGAGCCGTCCCTTGTACCAGGCCGCAAAGAGAGCCCCGAGCGCACCGACCGCCGAACTCTCGACGAGGCTGGTGATGCCCATCAGGAAGAGACCCATCATCAGAAAGAAGATGAGGAACGGCAGGATGCCCGCCTGCAAGAGCTTGAGCTTCTCGCGCATCGGCATGTCACGCTCTTCCTTGGGAAGGGCCGGACCCAGCGCCGGATTGAGACGGCAGCGGATGATGATGTAGAGGCAGAACATCGTCGCAAGCATCAGTCCGGGGAAGACGCCTGCAAGCCAGAGCTGGCTCACCGGCTGGCGGGCAATCATGCCGTAAAGCACCAGCACCACACTCGGTGGGATCAGAATGCCGAGCGAACTGCCGGCCTGGATGACGCCGGAGACCATGATCTTGTCGTAGCCGCGGCGCAGCAGTTCGGGCAGCGCGATAGACGCCCCGATCGCCATGCCCGCGACGGATAGGCCGTTCATCGCCGAGATCACGACCATCAACCCGATCGTGCCGACCGCCAGACCGCCCGGCATGCCACCGAACCAGACATGGAAGGCCTTGTAGAGGTCCTCTGCGATGCCGGATTCCGACAGCATATAGCCCATGTAGATGAAGAGCGGCAGCGTCAGCAGCGGATACCACTTCATCAGCTTCATGCCGGCCGAGAAGCCCATCTCGAAGCCGCCATTGCCCCAGAGCACGGCAGCCGCCACGACGCCGACGAAGCCGATGGTCGCAAACACACGCTGCCCTGTCAGCATCGACATCATCATCGATGAGAACATCAGGAGCGCGATCATTTCGTAGCTGAGGAACTCAGTCATGCAAGCGGCCTCCCCATGGCAATGGCAAGGTCCTTGATGAAGATCGAGGTCGCCTGCAGGAAGGTGAGGAAGATACCGACAACCATGACGATCTTCACGGGAGCCATGTAGGGCGACCAGGAAGAATAGCTGGTTTCACCATATTGCAGTGCATAGGTGGTGCTCGAGACACCGCCCCAGAGCAGGAAGAACAGGTAGACGAACAGCATCATGATCGTGATCACGTCGACGATCGCCTTGGTCTTCGGCGACCAGCGACCGTAGAGCAGGTCCATACGCACATGGCTGTCGAGCTGCAGCGAATAGGCGCCACCCAAGAGATAATAGCCGGCCATGACGAACTGCGCCATTTCCAGCGTCCAGTGCGCTGGCAGGAACAGGCCTTTGGAGATGGACGAATAGAGCAGGATGCCCATCATGACGAAGACGCCATACATGACGATCCGGCCGACGCGGCGATTGAAGGCATCGACGATACGCACGTAGGTTTTCAGGGCTTGCGGCATCAGTCTACCGCCTGCCCGGACCGCATCAGCGGTCTTCGTCTCATGATCTCGTATGCCGGCATCCGTTCCCTCATTGATTTTTGGTTTGCTCAGCGTTTTGAATAGTTATGCGACCCTTTCGAGCGCTCCTGAAATCAAGTCCGCGAGATAGGTGGAGATGGCCTTGAGGCCTGCTTCATCGCGAACCAGGTCGTTGCGCACCTCGATCATCACATTGGCGAAGCCTTGCGGCAGCGCATGCAGACGCAGCGTATGGGTCACGCCGTCTTCGGGTCCGTATGGCGAGTTGCGCTCAACACGGTAAGGACCACCGGCCGCGGCCTCAAGCATGGCATCCGCCAGACGACTGTCCGTATCGTGGAGTATGCCGATCTCGACCTCGCGCGGTTTGCCAAAATAGACCGGCGTAAACGTATGCACGGTTACGATGACGGGCTTGCCGCCCTCCCCGGCGATCCGCGCAATCTCGGCAGCAATCCGGTCGTGGAAGGGCACGTAGAGCGCCGCCGTCCGCGCATAACGCTCCGCCGGGCTGAGGTTCAGATTTCCCGGGATCGCGTAGATCTCGCTCTTTTCCGGCATGGCCGCCGGCGATTCCGGCGGACGATTGCAGTCATAGATCAGTCGCGAGAAACGCTGGTGGACGAGCAGGCCGTTGAGCGAGGTCGACAGGCGCTGGGCGATCTCCAGAGCGCCCGGATCCCAGGCGATATGGCTGGACAGTGCCTCCGGTGAGAGGCCAAGGTCACCTGCCGATGGCGGCAACACGGCAGATGCGTGCTCGCAGACAAAGACGAGACCGCTCGTCGCCGTCGCATTATCGACTGCAACTACCTCACCGTCCGACGCTGTCAGGATCCCCGACCTCAAGAGCATGCTGATTGTTCCCCAGGGCTCGTTGGCCCAACTTATTTTCGAAGAGAATTCTTCACGGTTAAGCGTCTGTCAATCCGCTACTGAAAAATTCTCTTCAATGGCCAGTTGACTCAATTGTGACAGCGAGGCTTAATCCGAAAAAAGCTGGCGACAGACTGGCTTGAGGGGAGTCAATCGGTTCTTGATGAATGCGTCGACCACGGTGTCGGACGTGATCCATGCCCATTTCGACGGGCTGACGCGTGCCGAACGGCAGCTGGCAGAAAGCCTGCTGCAGAACTACCCCGTCTCCGGACTGGGCAGCATCACCACCGTTGCCGAGAATGCCGGCGTCTCGACCCCGACAGTCGCCCGCATGGTGCAGAAGCTCGGCTACAAGGGTTATCCGGAATTCCAGGCGCATCTCCACCAGGAGCTTGAGGCGACGATCTCAAACCCGATCGCCAAGCACGATCGTTGGGCCGCCAACGCCCCCAATCGCCATATCCTCAATCGCTTTGCAGAAGCCGTGATGGCCAATCTGCGCAACTCGCTGGGAGAACTGCGCACGGCGACCTTCGATGAAGCCGCTCGTCTGATCGGCGACCGCCATCGCAGCATCTATTTCGTCGGCGGACGCATCACGGGGGCGCTTGCCGAATACTTCTTCACCCATATGCAGGTCATCCGTCCCCGGACGACCTTGATGTCATCGAATGCCAGTTCATGGCCGCAGCACGTCCTCAATATGCAGGATGGCGACGTGCTCGTGATCTTCGACATCAGGCGCTACGAGGCGGATCTGACGACGCTCGCGGAGGTCGCGCGCGCCAACGGCGTGCAGATCATCGTGTTTACAGACCAGTGGATGTCGCCGGTGGCACAGCATGCCCGCCACTGTTTCAAGCTCCATATCGAGGCGCCGTCGGCATGGGACAGCTCCGTCGTGACGCTGTTTGTCGTCGAAGCCCTGATCGAGGCCGTGCAGAGCTCGTCCTGGGACGAGACGCGCGAGCGAATGAACACCCTCGAAGGACTATTCGAACAGGCACGCCTGTTCCGAAAGCCCCGACATGGCTGAGAGAAGAAACCGGAGGATCGTTCAGGATACGGGCCAATATCGATAGACCAGGCAAGGCCGATATCCGTCACATAACCATAACAAAGGCCACATAAGTGAACCGCATCGCTTCCAACACAAGAGGAGAACTACAGTGACAACCAATCTTCGCAAATTCCTGTCGCTCACGACCGCGCTGGTCATGACGAGCTCGGCCGTCGCCTATGCCGAGCCGAGCGCCGAGCTCATCGAAGCTGCCAAGAAGGAAGGCATGCTGACCACCATCGCCCTGCCCCACGACTGGTGCGGCTACGGCGAAGTCATCGCCGCCTTCAAGGCGAAGTATCCGGAAATCACCGTCAACGAACTGAACCCGGATGCCGGCTCGGCCGACGAAGTCGAAGCCATCAAGGCAAACAAGGACAACAAGGGCCCGCAGGCTCCTGACGTCGTTGACGTCGGTCTCGCCTTCGGTCCGCAGATGAAGGCCGAAGGCCTGCTTCAGCCGTACAAGGTCTCCACCTGGGACGAAATCCCTGATAACATCAAGGACGCTGAAGGCTACTGGTACGGCGACTACTACGGCGTCATGTCGCTCCTGGTGAACAAGGACCTCGTCGCCAACACGCCGAAGGACTGGGCCGATCTTCTGAAGCCGGAATATGCAGGCCAGGTCGCTCTCGCCGGTGACCCGCGCGCCTCCAACCAGGCTATCCTCGGCGTTCTCGCCGCCGGCATGGCAACCGGTGCAGCTGCCGGCAAGGACGCCGGTGAAGCAGGCCTGAACTACTTTGCCGAAATGAACAAGGCCGGCAACTTCGTGCCTGTCATCGGCAAGTCCGGCACGCTCGCCCAGGGCGCGACCCCGATCGTCGTCATGTGGGACTACAACGCGCTCGCCGCTCGTGACACGCTCGCCGGCAACCCGCCGGTCGAAGTCGTCGTTCCGGACAAGGGCGTTCTCGCTGGCGTCTACGTTCAGGGCATCTCTGCCTATGCACCGCACCCGAATGCAGCCAAGCTGTGGATGGAACACCTGTATTCCGACGAAGGTCAGCTCGGCTGGCTGAAGGGTTACTGCCACCCGGCCCGCTTCAACGCCATGGTCAAGGCCGGCAAGGTTCCGCAGGACCTTCTCGACGCCCTGCCGCCGGCTGAGTCCTACGAAAAGGCCTACTTCCCGACGCTCGAAGAAGTCGACGCCAACAAGGCTGCCGTTACGGCGGGCTGGGACAGCGTCGTCGGCGCCAACGTTCAGTAAGTCGAGACCTTGATGTGCCGCCCCGATCTTTTCTAAGGTCGGGGCGGCGCTCGCATTTTAAGAAGATCCGTCGAAACACGGACAGAGGGGCAGATCGAATGTCGACAGAGGCGGTGAGCCCGGGCCATCAGGCACGGCCACGAACGAAACTTCCACTTCACTGGCTCGGGGTCTTGCCCTTTGCAGCTTTCGTGATTCTCTTCCTGATCATGCCGACGATGAAGATCGTCATCGGCGCATTTCAGCGTCCGGACGGCTCGTTCACCTTCGACAATGTGCTTGGCCTGTTCACCCCCTCGATCATGGCCGCCTACTGGATCTCCATCAAGATCAGTCTCGCCTCGGCAATTCTCGGCTGCCTGATCGGATTCGGCGTGGCCGCCGCGGTCATTCTCGGCGGACTGCCTGCCTGGATCCGCAGCCCGCTGCTTACATTTTCCGGCGTTGCCTCGAACTTCGCCGGCGTGCCGCTCGCCTTCGCCTTCCTCGCGACGCTCGGCCCTGTCGGCATGTTGACCGTCTTCCTCAAGACCCAGCTTGGCATCGATCTGCGCCTTCTCGGCTTCAATCTCCTGTCCTTCTGGGGACTGACGATCACCTATCTTTTCTTCCAGATCCCGCTGATGATCCTGATCATCGCGCCGGCACTCGACGGCCTGAAGCGCGAATGGCGCGAGGCGGCCTCGATCCTTGGCGCGACCAATGCGCAATACTGGCGGCTCGTGGCCTTCCCGATTCTTTTGCCCTCGATACTCGGCACCATGGCGCTGCTCTTCGCAAATGCGTTCGGCGCTGTCGCAACCGCGATCGCACTGACCGGCTCTTCGCTGAATATCGTGCCGATCCTGCTCTTCGCCCAGATCCGCGGCGACGTCCTGGGCGACCCCCATCTCGGCTACGCGCTCGCCTTTGGCATGATCGTCGTCACCGGAATTGCCAATGGCCTCTACATCTGGCTGCGCGCCCGCAGCGAAAGGTGGATGAAATGAAACGTCTCTGGGCTTGGGCCGCGCTGATCTTCGGCCTTCTCTATTTCATCCTGCCGCTGATCGGCATGACGAACTTCTCGCTGAAGATGCGCCGCGGCGAGTATTCCTTCGATGCCTATGCCAAGGTTCTGGCCGATCCGCGCTTCCAGGAAACCTTCAGCTATTCTGTGACGATGGCTCTGACGACCATCATCTTCGGCGTATTCCTGATCGTACCCACGGCCTATTGGGTGCGGCTGAAGATGCCGGGCCTCCGCCCGTACATCGAATTCGTCACGCTGCTGCCGCTCGTGATCCCAGCGATCGTCGTCGTGTTCGGCTATATCCGCCTCTATAACACCTCGAGCTGGCTGCCGCTAACCGGCTCCTCCACCGGCACGAACATGCTGCTCATGTTCGGTTATGCGACGCTCGGCCTGCCCTACATGTACCGCGCGGTCGATACGGGCTTGAGAACCATCGACGTCGCCACCCTGACGGAGGCAGCCCAGAGCCTCGGAGCGGGTTGGGCGACGATCATCGGCCGCATCATCCTGCCGAATGTCTCCGTCGCCGTCATGTCGGGCGCATTCGTCACCTTCGCCATCGTCATGGGCGAATTCACGATGGCCGCCCTTCTGAACAAGCCGGCCTTTGGCCCCTACATGCAGCTGCTCGGCGCCAACAGGGCCTATGAGCCGGCGGCTCTCGCCGTGATAGCGTTTTGCATCACTTGGGGCTGCCTCGGCCTGATGCAGCTCGTCTCCCGCCTCCAGAAAACAGCCCCCCGCCAGGCTTGAGGACATCAATTCATGAGCTTTCTGACCCTAAACAACCTCAAGAAATCCTTCGGTGCAACGCAGGTCGTGCACGACTTCAACATGGCGATCGACAAGGGCGAATTCGTCTCCTTCCTTGGCCCGTCGGGCTGCGGCAAGACCACCGTGCTGCGGATGGTGGCCGGTTTCGAGACCCCGTCGGCCGGCTCCATCGTCGTCGATGGCAAGGACCAGACGAACCTGAAGCCAAACCAGCGCAACATCGGCATGGTCTTCCAGGCCTATGCGCTGTTTCCCAACATGAACGTCTTCGACAACGTCGCCTTTGGCCTGAAGATCGCCGGCATGCCGAAAGCCGATATCGAGGCGCGCGTGAAGGAGATGCTCTCCCTCATTCACCTCGAACATCTGGCCGAGCGCTACCCCTACCAGCTGTCTGGCGGACAGCAGCAGCGCGTCGCACTCGCCCGCGCGCTTGCCCCCAAACCCCAGGTCCTGCTCCTGGACGAACCGCTTTCGGCGCTCGACGCCAAGATCCGTGTTTCGCTGCGCGAAGAGATCCGCCAGATCCAGCAGAAGCTCGGCATCACCACTGTCTTCGTTACCCATGACCAGGAAGAGGCGCTGTCGATATCCGACCGCATCGTCGTTATGAATGCCGGCAAGGCCGACCAGATCGGCACGCCCTTCGAGATCTACAACCGCCCGACGACCCGCTTCGTCGCCTCCTTCGTCGGCACGCTCAATGTGCTGGATGCCGTCGTCGCCGATCAGGGCGCCGGCATCGTGCAGATCGGGGACAAGACGCTGGCGATCAAGGAGACGATCCCCACGGCGAACGGCCAAACCATCCAGCTCGCCATGCGACCGGAGGCCGGCACGCTCGCAGGAGCGGATGAAGCCACGGTGCGGGGCCAGGTTACATCGAGCCAGTTCCTCGGCTCGGTTATCCGCACACGCATCGATGTTGGTGGCAAGACACTGTCCTTCGACACCTTCAACGACCCCGGCACCAGACCGCCGACCGTTGGCGATACCGTGGGCGTGAAGATCGACCCGACTGCCTTGATCCTGCTCGCCGACTAAGGCAAACGACGTCCAAGGGCAATTGTGTCGGAATGCCGTCCGCAAGGGCGGCATTCGCATCTGGAAGATATCCCATGCGGGCGATGTATTTTGAAGCATTCGGTGCAGCACCCGAAATCCGCACCCTGCCCGATCCGACGCCGACCAATGCCGGTGTGGTCATCTCCGTCAAGGCGACAGGCCTCTGCCGCAGCGACTGGCACGGCTGGATGGGCCACGATCCCGATATCCGCCTTCCCCATGTCCCCGGCCACGAACTGGCTGGCACGATCTCGGCTGTCGGCCGTGACGTGCGCCGGTTCAAGGTCGGCGACCGCGTGACAGTGCCCTTTGTCTCCGGTTGCGGCCACTGCATGGAATGCCGCTCCGGCAACCAGCAGGTTTGCGAGGAACAGTTCCAGCCGGGCTTCACCCATTGGGGCTCGTTTGCCGAATATGTGGCAATCGACTATGCCGACCAGAACCTCGTGCATCTGCCGGAAGAGATCAGCTACGAGACGGCGGCAAGCCTCGGCTGCCGCTTTGCCACCTCTTTCCGGGCCGTGGTCGACCAGGGCCGGCTCCAGGGTGGTGAGTGGCTCGCCGTGCACGGCTGCGGCGGTGTTGGCCTCTCGGCCATCATGATCGGTGCAGCGCTTGGCGCCAATGTCGTCGCCATCGACATCGCCGAGGACAAGCTGGCACTCGCCAAGGCGCTCGGCGCATCCGTCACCATCGACAGCCGCTCGGTTGCCGATGTCTCCGAAGCAGTGCGTGATGTGACCGGCGGCGGTGCACATGTCTCGGTCGATGCGCTCGGCCATCCCCAGACCTGCTGCAACTCGATCCTCAACCTTCGCCGACGCGGTCGCCATGTTCAGGTCGGGCTGATGCTGGCAGATCACGCGACACCGGCAATCCCGATGGCGCGCGTCATTGCCCACGAACTCGAGATCTATGGCAGCCACGGAATGCAGTCCTGGCGCTATGATGCCATGCTGCGCATGATCCTCTCCGGCAAGCTCTCACCCGATCGCCTGATCGGCCGTCGCATCACCCTTTCGGAAGCGGCCCCGGCGCTCGCCACCATGGACAGCTTCCGCGAAAACGGCATCAGCATCATCGATCGCATGCTGTAAGAACCCAGGCGCGCAGGCAGTTTTCATCTTATGGTGTGATAGCGTTAACCCGTTTGTGGTGAAATTCGGCGGCACGAAACCGGCAACGGATCGAGAGCAGCCATGGCCGCCAGGAAGACATCGACGGAGATTGACGCCAAGGGTTTCATGGCAGAGTTCATGCGGCTGAAACGTGGCTCCGTCACGCGTCGTCATTTTCTTGCTGTCACCGGGCTCGGAATGGCCGCCCTCGTGATTGGAGGAAGCCGCAGGACCAGCGTGGCAACGTCGGAAGGTTCGCCGCTCGGCAAGAAGGTTTCGCTCGCGACCTGGCCGAACTACCATGATCCCACGACCTTCGAGAACTTCACGTCCCGCTACGGCGTCGAGGTCGACGTTTCGATCATCGGTTCCAACGAGGGCACCTTGCTGGCCCTTGAAAGAGGAAGGGTCTGGGACATCATCGTACCCACCCAGTATGCGATCGCACCCTATGTGCAACGAGACATGCTCGAGCCCCTTGAACTCCGGCGCCTTCCGAATTTTGATCTGGCCGCGCATGCCGACCGCTTCATGAAGCCCGGCGTCCGGGCAGGCGCGATCTATGGCGTACCAAAGAACGCCGGTACGACTGGCATTGCCTACAACAGCCGTGAACTTGAGCCGGTGCAGACCTGGCGCGATTTCTTCGATATCGCCATGACGGAGGCTGCGGGCAGGACCATCGTGCATGACTACCAGCTGACCGCCATCGGCAATGCTCTGGTCGCCCTCGGCCACAACTTCAACTCACTTGACCCCGTTGAACTGCAAAGCGCTGAAAAGCTGCTTATTGAGGTCAGGCCGCATCTGCTGGCGGTCGACAGTGATTATCAGCCTGCCATGCGCACCGGCGAGGCCTGGATGACGATGTGCTGGAGCAATGACGCCTCGCAGATGCACCGAGATGTGCCAGAGATCGCCTATTCCATCGCGACCGATGGCGGCGAGATCTGGACGGACTATTACGCGATCCCGGCCAAGGCACATAACAAGCCGGGCGCCCATGCCCTGATCAACCACCTGCTCGACCCGGAGATCGCAGCCCGCGAGCACATCGTCCATGGCGGCACGGTAACCGATCGACGCGTCCGTGCGCTTCTGCCGGAAGAGATCCTCGCGGACGAGATCATCTATCCGGATGAAGCGAGACTTTCACCGCTCGAATTCGGATTGGCCGTCGCAATGACGGACCCGACCCGCGCCGAGATCATGAGCCGCTTTCGCGCCGCCCGCGGCTGACGCCAACCTCCTGCCATGCTAGGCACGAAACGCGCCGGATACCTCCGGCACGACGTTTTCAGCGCGAGGCCTTCATGCCACAGATTTCCATCATCGACACCATTTCAGACCCCGGCAAAGACACGAGACCAAACGAGGATCGCCTCGGCTACAACAGGCATGCCGCTTTCGTCATCGACGGCGCGACAGGCCTTGGCGACCGCCAGTTCATGGATGGCTTCGGCTCGGACGCCGCCTGGATCGCGGAATTCGCAGCACTCCGCTTCGCTGAACGCCTCGATGGCGGCGCCGATCCGAAAGCTGTCCTGCGAGAGGTCTCAGAAGAGGCGCGTGATACATTCACGACAATGGCTGGCGACCAGCCGCGCTACGCCTGGCCGCTCTGCAGCCTGACCGCCCTGCAGGCAACGTCATCAGGCCTCCGGTGGTTCGGCCTCGGCGACAGCTGCATGTACATCCTGCATGACAACGGACAATCCGACTTCGTCATCCCGATCCCAGGCGCCTATGAATGGGAGCAACATCGGGCGGCAGAGCACATCGCCCGCCTCGGCGGCATCGGCGCGGCCGGGGTCGCCAATGACGACCCGCAGACGCTGGAAGACCTGCGTCGTGGTCGCGCCTTGCAGAACACGCCAAGTGGCTCGACCTGGACCTTCGGCGTGGTCCCCGAAGCCGCCGATCACCTCGCTCTGGTCGACGTCCCCGTTTACGGCGGCGGCGCCACCGCCCTCCTCTGCTCCGACGGCCTCGCCGATCTTGTGGCTCTCTACAAGCTCTACGACCCCGCCACGCTCATCCAGCGCGCCGCGACAGCCGGGCTGAAATCGCTGGTGTCAGAACTGCGGCATATGGAGCGTGAGGTGGACCCGGACGGATTGAAATATCCGCGTTACAAGCAGAGCGACGACACGACGGCGATCCTGCTGAGGCTGGACGCGTAAAGGCAATGAAAGGTCATCCTGTTGTGACAAAGGAAAGCTAAACGCACGTCCGGGCCGGAACGAGGAGGCGCCACATGATAGAAACCGAACGCCTTCTTCTGCGCCCGCCCAACACTTCGGATCGCTCGGCATGGACAGCATTCCTCTCTGATCCGAAAGTGACGCGTTTCATTGGCGGACCGCAGGATGAGGCTGGAGCTTGGCGCAATCTGTGCCTCTTTGCAGGTGCCTGGAGCATCCAAGGATACAGTAATTTCTCCGTCATCGAGAAAGCGTCTGGCCGATGGGTCGGTCGCGCTGGTGCATGGTACCCGCCCGGCTGGCCCGGGCGAGAAATCGGATGGGCGTTTCATCGCACCGTCTGGGGAAGAGGATATGCGACGGAGGCTGCGACAGCCTGCCTTATCTGGGCGTTTGAGGAACTTGGCTGGACCGAAGCAATCCACGTCATTCACCCTGAGAACCTCGCCTCCATCGCGGTCGCGAAAAGGATTGGAGCGGTCCCCCAGGCATCCGGGACTGAAGAGAGAAATCTCGTCTATATCAGCCGTAAAGAAGCCTTTGCTCTCAGGCAGGCTAAAGGCAGCAGGCGCGAAGGCAATTAGGAATCTGCCTCAATAACTTACCGCCTGATTCGGAATCGGTTTGTGAGGAAGGTGAAGGAAAGGATGAGCCCTTCATCCCCGGCGCAACGAGTTGCGCCTCACCCTTCGGGCTCCTTCTCCCCGCAAGCGAGGAGAAGAAGACGCAGCCACAAAGAGACGGCCGCACGCAGGCAACTAACGGTAAAGCTAAATCAATCTTCTGCGTGCATACTTCGCTTGAATTTTCGAACGTGTTGAGGAAATCGAGTGAGGCCGCCCCGGTGATCAGCATTGAAAGTGCCTCGGCAAGCCGGTTGGAAGCCAGAAAAACGGATCGCGTTCAGACACAAGGGCTGAAGACCGGCGGGGGCGAGGTTGCCGTCCACGCAACAGGCTCCGAGCCTGATCACAATCTGCTTTCCGGCCTGGAAGAAGCGCTGACCGAGACACGTCGCAAGATCGCGGAAGACCGCCTCGATCGGGCTAAGGAGGAAATGCGGATCCTCCGTCAGTTCTCCGTCTCGCCGGCCTTTCTGGCGCAACGTGCAGCGGCCATCGGGAAGGAGCTTGGAAACGCAGCGACAGACTATACCGAGCTCGTTCGCGACAGCATGGAGACCGCACAGAGAGATCCAGGTTCCACTGCCGTCACCAATGGCATTGTGAGTTCAGAGCTTCCGTCAACGGCATCGCCTGTTGAAAACGCCTCCATCGCTACTCTGACGGAGCGCGACCAGGACACCCTCGATACCTTCCGCTCGGCAATCTACCAAGCATGGGCGCTACTGGATCTGTCCTTGGAGGACCTCATCCGGGAGAACGACCTGCAGGCCACCGACGAGCGAACTGCCGGTAGCTCCAGAGAGGTCATGCAATCCGCACTTCATGCCATGGACAATCTCAATCCCTTGAACGTTCTGCGCGCTCCAGCCTTCCACATCTGAGCGGACGCCCTCAATCACTCTGCAGCCACCGCCTTCGGCACATAATTCAACACCGGCCCCAACCAGCGCTCGACCTCGCGCACATCCATGCCCTTGCGCGCCGCATAGTCCTCGACCTGGTCTCGCTCGACCTTTGCAACGCCGAAATAGTAGCTGTCGGGATGGCCGATATAGAGGCCCGAGACTGAGGAGCCGGGCCACATGGCATAGCTCTCGGTGAGCGTCACGCCGGTCGCAGCGGTGGCATCGAGCAGCGAGAACAGCGTCACCTTTTCCGTATGGTCGGGCTGGGCCGGATAACCCGGCGCCGGGCGAATACCGGCATAGGTCTCTGAGATCAGCTCCTCCGGCGCGAAGGCCTCGTCGGGCGCATAGCCCCAGAACTCGCGGCGCACCTGTTCATGCATGCGCTCGGCAAAGGCTTCGGCAAAGCGGTCGGCCAGCGCTTTGACCAGGATCGAGGAATAATCGTCGTTGGCCCGCTCGAAACGTTCAGCAATCGCCACTTCCTCGATACCGGCGGTGACGACGAAGCCGCCGACATAATCCGGAACGCCGGTCTCCAGAGGTGCGACGAAATCGCTGAGCGCCACATTGGCCCGGCCTTCGCGCTTGGCGATCTGCTGACGCAGCGTGAAAAAGGTCGCGAGCTCGTCCGCCCGGCTGTCGTCCTTGAACAGCCGGATATCATCACCAACAGCATTGGCCGGCCAGAAGCCGATGACCGCACGCGGCCGGAACCAGTTTTCCGCAATGATCTTCTTGAGCATCGCCTGCGCATCGGCAAACAGCTGTCGCGCCGCCTCGCCCTGCTTCTCGTCCTCGAGGATCGCAGGATAGCGCCCCTTCAGCTCCCAGGTCTGGAAGAAGGGCGTCCAGTCGATATAGCGGGCGAGTTCGGCGAGGTCATAGGTCTCGAACACCTTGGTGCCCGTAAAGCTCGGCTTGGTCGGCTTGTAAGCGCTCCAGTCGACCTTGACCGCATTCTCCCGGGCAGACGCCAGCGGCTGGCGCTGCTTCTCGACTTCCGCCCGCGCATGGGCCTCGGCCACCTTGGCATATTCGCCCTTGATACCGTCTACATAGGTCTCGTTGCCGTCCTCGGCGAGCAGCGCCGAAACCACGCCCACGGCACGGCTGGCATCGGTGACATAGATCGCCTGGCCCGCCTTGTATTGCGGATGGATCTTCACCGCCGTATGCACACGGCTCGTCGTCGCCCCACCGATCAGAAGCGGCACCGTAAAGCCCTGACGCTGCATCTCGGCCGCCACATGCACCATCTCGTCGAGCGAGGGCGTGATCAGGCCGGAGAGACCGATAACATCGACATTCTCCTGCTTCGCCACTTCGAGGATCTTGGTGGCCGGCACCATGACGCCAAGATCGATGATCTCGTAATTGTTGCAGGCGAGAACGACGCCGACGATGTTCTTCCCGATGTCATGCACATCGCCCTTGACGGTCGCCATCAGCACCTTGCCGGCCGCCTGGCGCTCACCAGTGCCGCCATTCAGGCGCTTCTCTTCTTCCATGTAGGGCAGCAGCACCGCCACAGCCTGCTTCATGACGCGGGCCGATTTCACCACCTGCGGCAGGAACATCTTGCCAGCGCCAAAGAGGTCGCCGACGACATTCATGCCCGCCATCAGCGGCCCCTCGATGACATGCAGCGGACGGTCGGCCTTTTGGCGCGCCTCTTCCGTGTCGATCTCGATAAATTCGGTGATGCCGTTGACAAGCGCATGCTCCAGCCGCTTTTCAACCGGCCATTCGCGCCACGTCATATCCTGCGTGCGGGCCTTGGCCTCGCCCGTGCCGCGATAGCGTTCGGCAATCTCGAGCAGCCGCTCGGTGCCATCCTTGCGGCGGTTCAGCACGACGTCCTCACAGGCCTCGCGCAGGTCCTTGTCGATGCTTTCATAGACCGCGAGCTGGCCGGCATTGACGATGCCCATGTCCATGCCCGCCTGAATGGCATGATAGAGGAAGACCGCATGCATCGCTTCCCGCACCGGCTCATTGCCGCGGAAAGAGAAGGACAGGTTCGACACACCGCCCGAAATATGCACCAGCGGCATTTCCTGCCGGATCGTCCGCGTCGCCTCGATGAAGTCGACGCCGTAATTGTCGTGTTCCTCGATTCCGGTCGCGACAGCAAAGACGTTCGGATCGAAGATGATGTCTTCAGGCGCAAATCCCGCCTCTTCCGTCAGGATCCGATAGGCGCGGCGGCAGATCTCCACCTTGCGCTCATAGGTATCCGCCTGGCCCTTCTCGTCGAAGGCCATGACGACGACGGCGGCGCCATAATTGCGGATGAGCTTGCCCTGGGCGACGAAATTCTCCTCGCCCTCCTTGAGCGAGATGGAATTCACCACCGCCTTGCCCTGCACGCATTTGAGGCCAGCTTCGATGATCGCGAATTTCGACGAGTCGATCATCACGGGCACGCGGGCGATATCAGGCTCGGCGGCGATCAGGTTGAGGAACTCGACCATGGCCTTTTCCGAATCGATCAGGCCCTCATCCATGTTGATGTCGATGATCTGCGCGCCATTCTCCACCTGATCGCGCGCGACGACGAGCGCTGCGGAATAATCACCAGCCGTGATCAGCTTGCGGAACTTGGCAGAACCGGTGACATTCGTCCGCTCGCCGACATTGACGAAGGGAATGTCCTTGGTCAGCTCGAAGGGCTCGAGCCCCGAGAGCGACATGAAGGGCCGATGCTCGGCAGGCGCACGCGGCACCCTGCCCTTCACGGCCTCGGCAATGGCGGCGATATGCGCAGGCGTGGACCCGCAGCAGCCACCGACCACATTGACGATGCCCTCTTCGGCAAAACCGGCAACGAGCTCCGCCATCTCTTCCGGGCTCTGGTCATATTGACCAAACTCATTCGGCAGACCGGCATTCGGATAGGCCGAGATGAAGGTATCGGCGACACCGGACAATTCCTGCAGATGCGGCCGCATGGCGTCTGCCCCGAGCGCGCAGTTCAAGCCGACGGCAAAGGGCTTGGCATGACGCACGGAATTCCAGAAGGCCGTCGGCGTCTGGCCGGAGAGCGTCCGGCCTGAAAGATCGGTGATCGTGCCCGAGATCATCACAGGCAGGCGAATGCCCTTGGCGAGGAAGCGCTCCTCGCAGGCAAAGATCGCAGCCTTGGCGTTCAGCGTATCGAAGATCGTCTCGATCAGGATGAGATCGGCACCGCCATCGATCAAGCCGTCGATCTGCTCGCCATAGGCAAGGCGAAGATCGTCGAAGGAGACGGCACGGTAGCCGGGATTGTTTACGTCGGGCGAGATCGACGCCGTCCGGTTGGTCGGCCCGATGGCACCGGCCACGAAACGCCGCTTGCCGTCCTCCCGCTCGGCGCGCCAAGCCGCTCGGCGCACGAGTTCCGCACCATGGCGGTTAAGGTCGTAGACCGCCCCTTCCATCTCGTAGTCGGCCTGAGCAATACGCGTCGACGAAAAGGTGTTGGTTTCAAGAATATCCGCACCCGCCATCGCATAGCGGAAATGGATGTCTTCGATGGCATCAGGCTGGGTGAGGATCAGGAGGTCGTTATTGCCCTGCTGATGGCAGGCGCAACCGAGGAAGCGTTCGCCGCGAAAGTCGTCTTCCGTCAGGCCAAGACCCTGGATTTCGGTACCCATCGCGCCATCGAGGATCAGGATGCGTTCGCGCGCTGCTTGGTTGAGCGCCTTCAGGATCTCCGCCCCGTCACGGTTTGCGCCCTCGCGGCCGAACAGTTGATCGAGCATCTGCGAACTCTCCTATTGCGTATGCGACACGCCCAAATCACATAAAGATATCTTTATGTCAACAATTGATCCACTTGTGCGTGACAAAGGCCAGGCGGTGGAAGCGGCGTCGGTGATCGGCTATAGAGGCTGCAACGCTGCTTTCAGGGAGGAAGAAATGTCGGAAAATCAATCACAGCTGCTGCCGTCCACCCCCTGGAGCGCCCGCCCCTATCATCGCAGATGGCTGCTGGCACGCGCCGACGAGCTCTTCGGTTTCTTCACTGGCCCGGCCATCAACCCAAAGGGCGGCTTCTACGACCTGTCGCGCGACGGCAAGCCGCTCAGCCTCGACAACCCCGCGCGTGGCATCCATGCCAGCGCCCGCATGGTGCATTGTTACGCCATCGGCCACCTGCTCGGCCGGCCGGGTTCGGCCGACATCGTCGATCACGGCATGCGTTATCTCTGGGAGCGCCACCGCGACGAAAAGAATGGTGGTTACTTCTGGCAGGCTGATGACACAGGCGCCGCCGACGACACGAAGCAAGGCTACGGCCACGCCTTCGTCCTGCTCGCGGCCGCCTCGGCCAAATGCGCCGGCCATCCGTTGGCCGACGCCATGCTGGCGGACATCACCCAGGTGATCGACGAGAAATTCTGGGAAGACGAGCACGGCGCGATCGCGGAAGAATTTTCCGCCGATTGGCAACCTGTGCCCGGCTATCGCGGCCAGAACTCCAACATGCATCTGACCGAAAGCCTGATGGCCGCATTTGAAGCGACCGGTGAGAGGCATTACCTCGAAAAGGCCGAGCGCATCGCCGACCTGATCATCAACCGCCGCGCCCGCGAAGAAGCCTTCCGCGTCGCTGAGCATTTCGATGAAAACTGGGTGGTCGACCGCAACTACTATCATCCGAACGAAATGTTCCGCCCGGCCGGCACCACGCCCGGCCACTGGCTGGAATGGGCCCGCCTCATCCTGCAGCTCTGGGTACTCGGCGGCAAGCGACAGGCCTGGATGCCGGAGGCGGCACGCGGCCTGTTCTTCCAGTCCATGGCGCTCGGCTGGGACAAGGACAAGGGCGGCTTCTTCTATACGCTCGACTGGGAAAATGCCCCCGACAAGCGCGCAAAGCTCTGGTGGCCGCTCTGCGAAGGGGCAGCGGCTGCCCACTTCCTCAACCAGCATCAGGAAAGCGACTTCCACGAGGAGAGCTACCGAAAGATCTGGAACTACATCGCCGGCAACAGCCTCGACCGCGAGTTCGGCGGTTGGTACGAGGAACTGACCGAGGACGGCAAGCCGTGCAACAGCCTCTTCCCCGGCAAGGGCGACATCTACCACGCCCTGCAGGCCTGCCTGATCCCGCTTTTCCCGGCAGAAGGCAGCCTGACCAAGATGATTTCGGAACACACGCTCGACGTCTGACCGTCGGCGAAAGCAGCAAAGACAAAAGGGCCGGAAGACCGGCCCTCTTTCATTTATCGCAACAGCGTTGGCGCTTACTGCTCGATCGCATAGGTGACGTTGACGGTCACCGTATAGAGGTTTTCGCCGGATGCGATCGGCACCGACTCGTCCGCCATCTTCGCCATCGGCGCTGCGGCATACATCTGCGGCATCGGCCGGGCGAAATTCTCCGAGATCTCCACGACACGGCCGAGCTTGACGCCGGCGGCCTCCGTCAGCGTCTTCGCCTTTGCCGCGGCCTTCTCGACCGCCTGCTTGCGCGCCGCCTCGATGGCCGTCTCCGGATCATCATTGGTGAAGGTGATGCCGCCACCCTGGTTGACGCCGAGCTTTACCGACCGATCGATGATCTCACCGAGCTTGGCAAGGTCACGCACCCGAACGGTCAAACCGTTGCTGACGGTATAGCCGACGATCACGGGCGCCTCGTAGGTGCCATCGGTTCTGGTTTCCTGCTTGTATTTAGGCTGGATCGAGAAATCCGTGGTCTGCAGGTCCTTCTCGGCAATCCCTTGCGCCTTGAGATCTGCCAGCACCTCGCTCATGGCAGCACTGTTGGCCGAGAGCGCCTCGCCAGCAGTCTCTGCGTCGCGAACGACGGAAAGCGAAATGACGGCCATATCGGGCGCGATCGCAGCCTCACCCTCACCCGAGACCATGATCGTCGCCTCGCGACGCTCGCCCTCAGCAGCCACGGCTTGGGCAACAAAGCCGCTCGAGAGAACCGAACCCGACAGAGCCGTGGCCATGACGAGCGCGCGTGTAAATTTCAGCATGAAATGTTTCCTTGTGTCCCGCAGCGCCGGCGGACCTCTTCGTCTCACCCGGCACAGATGCCCTTCCGACATCTGTGATGACGCGTGATTGTGAAGCCAATGCGGCAGAGGCTTGTCGCATACCTGAAATTGCGTTAGAGCCCGTGACCGGTGCGGGGTGACCATAACCCGCCCGACGGCATCACGCCGGGCTGGGCCTGTAGCTCAATGGTTAGAGCCGGCGGCTCATAACCGCTTGGTTGGGGGTTCGAGTCCCTCCGGGCCCACCACTTCTGCTTTCCAGCATTGTTTTTGCATCATTTTCTCCTTGTATTGTCTCACTGAATTCCCGACCCGCCGAAAGTGGGACATTCCGCCGGGCCACGTAGCTTCTCCGCCGCTCAAAACCAGCATCGATAACGCGCTTCGACTGCGCTGTTTTCGTGTAGTGCTGAGCCATCTTCGAATCGGACCAGCCGAAAATGGCCATGAGCTGATGTTCAGTGGCGCCCGCTTCTGCAAGGATTGTGGCCGAAGCTTTTCGAAGTCCGTGAGACGAGCATTCCGGTAGCCCGGCTTCATCGCACCATTGGCGCATCTTGTTGCCGAAACCGTTGGACATGAACGGCTTGCCGTATTCCGTAACCAGGAAGGTCGGCTTGTCATGAGTGATGGTATTCAAAGCATCGTTGAGCTCTGCGGTGACCGGCAAGCTCAAAAACTGCGCATATTTGCCCGCGCCCTTTTGCGGCACGAACTCGATGCGATCGCGAATCAGGTTGCGCCAACCAAGCTTTACAAGGTCCGATCGCCTGACACCGAGGTTCACCATCAGCTCGAATGCCAATCTCGCCGTCGTCCCAAGTGGATAGACGGTGCGAAACCGATCAAGTTCGATCTCGCTCCACGAATGGAAACCGTCTGATTTATGAATTTTTGTTACGCCTTCCGCGGGGTTGAAGGTCGCGATACCTTCCTTGATCGCCCAATTGAACAAAGCCTTCAGATACTTGACGAGTTTGTCGGCGGCTCCAGGCGTCTGACTGCGCTTCATCTGGCTTGCCTCAACGTCCGACTTCCGCATCTTCTTGAACGGCAGGTCTCCGACAAGCGCGCAGTAGCGGTTAAGGACACTCTTCTTGTCGTTCTTCGTCGCAGCCGAATAGGTCTGGAAAAGCTTTGACCGGTAGTAGGTCTCCACCAGCCAGAGAACCGTCCCCTCTTGAACACGCTTTGGAGGCAATGGCCTGCTGCCACGATCGCCGGCAATAACGCGATGATACTCTTCAGCGAAGGCTACCGTAATGCTGCCTCGCTCATCGAGATATGGCGCCGTCATCCGGTATTTCGACAAGCCTGGAATCCGGACGTAGTAGCGCTCGTTGCCAAACCGGTCGACATCGCGATTGCAATAGCGAAACGGCGTGCTGGCTCTACCCAACCGTCTTGTCGAAGGGGTTTTCGAGGTCATCTTCGACGTCTCCTTCCTGGTGCGCATCAACAAGGTCGTACCAGCACGCCCGAAGCTGGCCAGCATCCCAGCGGCGTAAACTTCCAATCTTGACCCCTTTTGGCATCAATCCCTGCCTAACCCAATTGTCGAAAGTGCCGGGCGACACATCAAGGAGTTTAGAAGCTTCCAGCCTGCCAACGGCGAAACGCAGAAGAGGCGGATCTGAACTACGAGAAACATGGGTCTTCATCCTAAGTCTCCAGCTTTACTCGATTTCAAACAGGGCAATCGGATCAAAGCGCGACCGCTCATGTTGGAATTGCCCAACGACGAGCAAGGGCGCCTTCAAGCGGTCGCAAACGGCAATAATCGGTTGCATTACCCGGCCCGTAAACAGACAAATTTGTCGTGATTGAAATCCCGGCAGCTCTTGTCTGCCCCGCCCCCGTTGAGCCTTCGCGTTCTATTGAACGCAGCCTTCGAGGCACGTTGCACTACGGAGAAAAGGTCGGAAGACCAATGCGGGCCTAGACGCAGGACCGCTCCTACTTCGCTGCATCTGCGATAAGATAACGCATGATTTCGAGCATCTGCATGCGTTCATCGTCGCCAAGTTGATCTAATGCCATACGGATTGGGTTATCCAAAGAAGTTCCGCGCAAAAGGTCAATGATTGCTCGGGCAGCGTCCAACGGTCGATCCCCAGATGGAGGCCTCTGGCTGTCGGGATCGCAGGCCTTCTCATCCCATGGCCATCCTGTCCCACGGAGGAAATGCAGGCGAGCCATTTTTCTAACTGCCACGTCGCGGCTCTCGGTCACTTCATAGACCTTGAACACGGAAAGCCCCGTCTGACGCGAAATGTCAGGCACACTGATATTCATAGCGCGAAGCCGTTTGGCCTCTTCTTCCGTGGCGTTCAAAAGCGCGCTCCTCGACAAAGCTTCCACTCACACCACGGATACCGCGCAGATCCTTAAAGTGGTCTTCCCGAACGGCAAACGCCGAGACGAAAAATGTCCGGCGAACAACCGATATGATCGCCAAGGCCCTGAAATGTTTGCGTATGCATCACAACCGATAAGGGTCCTTAAGCGAAAATTAGCGCCTAGTGAGCGACGCTACATCCCTCGCCGGAGTTCCAGATGCATTTATCGCCCAGACTTCCTTCAGTTCTCGTCTCAGCACTTTTCGCCTATGCCGGGATCTCACATGCAAGCGAACCGACGCCAGTTCTAGAACTGGCGAATGCGCCCGGCTTCACTGAGCGCTACGCCGGCAACACTCAAGTCAACGGACAGTTTCTCTCTGGCCTGTCTTATGTCAGTGGCCTGCCAACTGGGGCTTTCAAAGACCTCAAGGTTGCATTTATTCGAAGAGATGATGCAGCACCGCAAACACTTTGCGTCCGATTGACGTCTGACGATGGGCGCTACTGGGCGGCCAACATGTATCGTGCGACAGGACTATTCAGCGTGCCGCCAAGGGTGCCAATCCCAACCAAGTATCAAGAACAGCTGGACCTCTACGGCGCAAATAGTCTCCTCATGCTTGCGACAGTTGCAACCGACTGCGCGGAGACAGCCGAAAAAATTTATGTTCCGGGAATCATTGGCCAAAGCGATGAAGAGCAGTTGCTGCTGGCGCATGTCAACGTCAGCCAGAGCAAGGTGCTGGCGAGACTTGAGGCGGAGGACCATAGCGTCCTCCAATCTGGAAGCTGCAAGAAACCTGCAGGCGGTCCGCGTGTGACTTACTCCCACATCTGTCAAGTTGCGATCCCAGCAGCGGCCAGAGGCAAGCCAGTCAAGCTCGTCATCGGCGTGAAGGGATTGACCGGACAGGCGACCGAACAACGTTACGCAATTCATGTTGACTAGATTCAAGCGTCTCTGCCGCAATCCGATTGCTGCATCGTTCGGCGTGGCGGCATTGCTCGCAACGGCGGCCACCTCCGCATTGTTCTGGTTCTCTGCCAACTCGACAACGCTGACATCGATCAAGGCAAACACCGAAATCGTCTCGTTCAGCGTCTTCAATCCTGAACTCGCAATCATCTACGCGCGAGGCTTAAAGGTAAGCACTTGGCCTGATGATGAGAGCCGGGAGAACCAGTGCTTTGAAGGCGCATTTCTACCTGGCGTCGGTGCTCAAGTAACATATTTGCGCACTGAAAACGGCCCCCTTCAAATAACTATTGAGGGCCGAGGCGAGCTTCGCAGCCCCCAGGGCAATGTTGTACCGTTCGACGGCGAGTTGCTACTTTTTCGAGATAACGAAGAATGTGGCACACTCCAAGCGGAGCGCTTTCCCGTCTGGGGGCCGGGTCAGATTGGATCGCCCTTCTCAATGCGTGGCGACGGACCAGGACCGATCCTTGTTTCTGGATCTCTCGACGTTTTTGGTCGCACCCTGAACCTCCCTCTGCTTGGCGATGGCGGCTCTCTTTACGCCGCCATCGAGGGGATGGCTGTACCGCCAGGCAGTTTGATTGAAACGAACGTTAGACAAGGCGTTCCAGGGAACGACGATGCCGAAGCCGCCATGTTCGGCTTCATAGAAGTGAATGAGACGGATCCGGGTTTTTCCCTATCAGTATCCACTGAGTCACGAGAACTGCGCCTGACTCCCCCCGGGGCGCGCGCTGACAGCAGCAGAATTGACCTTGGCTTGTTCGTTCAAGCGCTGAACGACCCCGGCTTCCTGAAAATTCAGCTGTTCTTCATTTTCATGTTTGCACTTTGGCCGTTCGCCATTGAGCTAATTAGGTCTGCATCATCAGCAATCAGTAAGGCCGAAGATGAGAGCAAGGATACTGCCGGGCCCAAAATCGGTGAAGGCTGAGAGAAAGATGACAACCAACACCCGCCAACTCTGCACCACTGCCTTGGTAGGCCTCGCGCTTTCACTATCGCAAGTTTCAGCGACTGCGGAAACAGTGATGCTATCCCGAGGAGATGACACTTTCGGCCAAGGATGGCTGTTCCTGGATGGCTCGGGAAACTGCCGCATCGCAACCCCCAGGCATGTGATTGAAGCGGCTGATGGAACGCTGACGACCCCGGACTTGCTCGACAGTTTCGGCCGTCTTCATCCAACGGCAAATCCTGTGCCTGCGTTAGATGCAGATCTAGACCTGGCGTTTCTGACTGTCGGCGGGCCGATCACGCAGGAGCCGTGTAGCAGAGACCGGGTCCAAGCGACGCCGCTTCAGCCCATCATCGATCGCATCAAGCAGGCGACGCTGGAAATCACGACGCCGACGGAACGGCAATCGATCACCGTTGCCTTTCGCGCTTTGTCACGAGACAGCGAAGGTGGCAAGATCATAGCACTGTCAGCCACTGATGCTGGGGCATCGCTGCAAAAAGGGATGAGCGGCGGCACGATCATGAACAACGGCAGACCGATAGCGATGCTGTACGAGGTCGATCCGGACGAAGGTATCGGTGTCGCCTTGCGCTATGATCAGATTGCTGTCGAACTGCAGAAGATCTCAGGCGGCGTGAAGCCCCAGATACAGCACAACCTCCCATTTCAGAGCCTGATGCTTACTAAGGGACGCATCTCGAAACGCGACAGCAGCATCGGCGCCTTCCTTGCGGAGAGATCCCCGCTTTATCTATCGCCGACAGACGATCGTGTGACGCTGCTTGTCGAGATGGATCGGCTATCCAACATCAGCGGCATACGCTTGAGCGGACAGGGGCTGTCAGGTCAAGGTGCGCTGATCGTTGAAACGGACACAGACGGACAGGGGTTCGTTCCGGGTACGCGCTGCGAGCTATCAGACGAAACCATATGCGGCATGTCAACCAGACGTGTGTCACGCCTTCGACTGACGCTAACCGGCCCTAAAACAGCAAATTATATGATCAACAGTATTGAGCCATTCAGCGACGATCGATAGCCGCCAAATACCCGAAAATTTCTCTAGTCCTTGCTCACAGGCTTATCGCTATCAAAAAGGTGCAAAACGACCGGAAACAAAAAGCCTTTCTCTATATTGCAGCTACCAAACCCGTGAATAGTAAATCCATCGTAATCATCGAATTCAAAGCTACAAATTTTTGTTTGAGCCTGGAAATTAAATGGAACAACCACCGTAATCAATCCACCTCGAATATTTCCGGAGCCACGAAAATCTTCAGATTGCTCCCTATCATTCAAAAGTTTAACTTTAAACTCAAGCGAATTACTTCCCGGATAATCAGATGCTAAACTAAATTGGTACCCACGCTCATTGAAATATCTCACAAGATCACTTTTTCCAACTTCGTCTATTACTTTCTTGTCACCACTATCGACCGCGTCCTGCATTTTCTTAGGGAGAGAAGCCGTGATGACAAAGGTGTTGAAACCAGCAAAATGTGCACGAAGCGCCAGCGAGCGAACGTTCGGATCTTCGACTGAGAATGCTGTGCGGATTGCGAGCTGAACCTCGGTGGCGTCGCCTTTTTTGAGGATCTCATCTAGCTGGGCCAACCTCATCACCGGATCGGGATCGTTGATTGCATCAATGACCGCCTGAAGTTCACCGTAGCGGGCAGTTGCATCCGCAAACACCGGGCTTGATATCGACAACGAACAAAGTGCTGCAGAGACGAACAACTTGGAGAAAAATGTCATTGGGGAGCTCCTAGATTACGTCACAGCATTATCAAGCGTTTGATAACCTAGGGTTAAGTCCCTGCGCGATTTGCTCGTACACGCCTTGGACCCGCCGGACATCACGCGCGCTCTGAGGCCAGATTAACGGCAGATCTCCTAAGGCTGCGTCAGATCATTTCACCCCAATGCTTCAAACGAACCGCTACACCGTTCAGGCCATTTCAACTGACAGGCCCAGACTGCTCCAGTATACGGCGTGCAACGTCTGACGCGCGGCAGATGCGCATGAGCTGGTGCTTCTTGCGCGCTCAAATCCGCTTTCCCGACCCGCAGTCGATGTTCGGCCGAGCGCAACGTACAGTCTCACCACGGAGAGGTCCTCAGCTGAACCCATAGCTTTTTAGCGAGCAACTTAATCGAAACGAAACAGCGAGGTTGCATCATCAAAGGAACTCGACGTGCCCATGTTATAGACTGTTGGCTCGGCACGAAATCCAGACTTTCCGCCGCGCCTCACTGAAGAGAATGGTATTTCATGAAGCTCGCATACTCTTCCCTGATCGCTTTTTCTCTGCTTATCCCGGCCGCAAATGCCGCGACACGAGAAGAATTCAGAGGCGGATGGTCGCGACCGTGCGGAGAAGAACAAATTTGCCGGTTGGATATCGATGACATGAAGTCGCGCAAGACAGTCGAGATCAAGTTCTCGGTTGAAGGCAACGGACAGAATTGTAGTTGGTCCGTTGATGCGGTCTACGACAAGAGTTTGGGCGGACCGGTCGCCATGGACCCCTATGGCAACTACGGCTTCTACCTGGCTATCCTTGCCGACGGACGCCTTTATTCGTCCGGCACCATGATACAAATCTGCGGCCCTCAGCCGCTTGACCAGTACTACACCTCGGACGTGCAACATCTGATCGACTACCGATCTGTTTTCGACCACAACGGTTCCGAGATGGACGTCGATCCTGAGGCCGGCACAATCCTTTACAGGGCACCAAAGCCGGCCATAGCGGGTACCGTCAAACCACGAACCCTCCTGTTCAAGGCTGACCGCCCCTGGGACGTTTACGACGAAAAGTCGGTGGTGGAAGGAACTGCGTATGTGTTCAAGAAGGGATGCGAGCCCGCCCCTTATCGCGTTTCAGGACGCCACGAAGGTTGGCATACGCTAATACTGCAAGGTCCCGCCCCCATTCGCGAGAAGAACGGCTGCAGGGTGATCGGCTACAAAAACAACGGGAACTCCACACTGAAATTCGTCAGCTTGGGCGATTGATTGCACCCACTTTTGCTTGCCTCGGCGCCCAAGGGCGACAGAGTCGCGGGCACAACCAACTACCCCGTCAGATTCGGCACACGATCATCTCAGGGAAATGGACATGCGTCACGTTGCTGTCCATGTCCACGTACTTTGAGGTCATCAACTGTGCGTGCGAATCAAAGCGCTAGGGATATGTCGAAGTTTTGATTTTTACCGGCAGAAATATCCAGTTTCCATGCCTTCGGCTAAACTACAGCTTCTGCTTCAATCTCGACTTCATAATCGCCGACCAGAGCGCCAGCCTCGATCAAGGTATTCGCCGGAAGAACCTCGGAAAAGAAACGGCCATGGGCACGCGAGACCGGCTCCCATTGTGACGCATCCTTGAGATAGATGCGCGTGCGAACGACATCATCCATCTTTCCGCCAAGCGCGGAAATGGATGCTGCAATCTTGTCGAGAATATAGGTCGCCTGAGCGCCCGGATCGCCGGGTGCCACACAACGGTTACTTCCGTGAGTCGCCGTGGTCCCTGATACCAGAATTCGATCGCCAACCCGCACGGCCCGGCTGTAACCGGCAAGCGGCTCCCAGATGCTACCGGAGGATACACGGAAGCGATCCTCGCGCCCCGGCACGGGAACCGACTTGTAGACAGACGGGATCGCATCGAGGTGATGACTAAGGTCACCAGATGCCGTCAGGAATGGCGGCTTTCGATACTCATCACCGCAATCGCCGGGAATAGGTTTAGCTTTTGCAAAGGCTCCGTCGAGCAGAGCCCGATCATCACCATCCAGTTTGAAGCTGAAGACCTTCAGATTGTCATCGCGATGCTCGTTTTCACCGAGCCGTGCCCCGATGATCGTGGCGGCAACGGCCGGATGTTCGAGAACCCAGCGGCTGGCCACGTTGGACATCGAGACGCCGTGCTTGCGGGCAATCACGGATGCTGCCCGCAGAATATCCTGGTAGACGGCCCATCCGCCGGCCGTATCGATGAAGCGCTTGTATTTCGAGCGGCTCCAGTCGGGGATGGACGCAGGCTCCGGTTTATCCAGCCACTTCTCTGACAGGAAGCCGCCACAGAGCGTACCATAGGCTAGAAGCTTTACGTCCCGCCTCAGGCAGAGTGCGGACAAATCGTCCGCAGCCCGCCTGTCGATCAGGGAGAAGGAGACCTGATTGCTGGCAATCTCGATCCCGTCTGACAGTGCGAGATTGAGATGGGCTGCATCAAAATTGGTGAGGCCAAGGGCGCCAATCAGTCCCTCCTCCTTCATCGCCTGCATTTCATGCAGGGCATCGAGCCACGCCGGGTGTTCGAAGGTCCACCAATGGAATTGCAGAAGGTCGACCTTGTCGACGCCAAGTCGATTAAGCCTGTCCTCCACGCCCCGGCGCACCACATCGCGCGTCATCGGACCGGGCTCGGGACACCATTTGGTGAAGGCCACCGGTTTCTTCTCACCAGCGCCATAGCGTTTCAGGAGATGGCCAGTGATGATCTCCGCCGATCCGTAATGATCGGCCATGTCGAAACTGTCGAACCCGGCCTCCGCATAGGCCTGAAGGGCATCAGCCCCCTGCTCCGGATCGACCGTAGCGCCATTCTTTTCGATATCGGCAACCTGCCAGAGGCCGCAGACGAGACGGCTGATCGACAGGTCCGGGGTGAGATTGATGCGTTCGGGATGCTGGGACACGGGGATCATTCCTCGATGGTCAGGATGGTTTGTTACGGCTCAGGCGTGCGAGCGGGCTCACCTCGCCGAACAGGCCGCGCGGGCGCAGTAGAAGCATGAGGCATAGCCCGACGCCGATGGCGACAATCTGCAAGGCGGCGGCCCGTGCCTGTTCCTCGGGCGGTACGAAGGCGGAGACGGCAGCGGCCGTGAGAGCCCAGAGCCCCCAGACGAGAATGGCCCCGGCAATGGCGCCGCGATTGTTGCCGGAGCCGCCGACAATCAACATGGCCCAGACCTGGAAGGTGAGAACCGGCATATAGTTGTCGGGCGCGATAAAGCCGATGAAATGTGCCTGGGCGGCCCCTGCTAGGCCCATAATGGCGCCGCCGACGGTGAACGCCTGCAGGCGAAAGCGGACGGGCCGTTTGCCAAGCGCCTGGGCGGCCACCTCGTCTTCACGGATCGCCCGCAAGACGCGGCCCCATGGGCTGCGCGACAAATGCTGCAGCCCGAGATAGAGGCCCAGCACGACAAGGGCCATAAGTCCGCAATTGGCGAGACTAAAGAGCAGCGCATTGCCCTGCAGATCGGCGAAGGGGCGTGGAATGAAGCCGATCCCGAAGGCCCCCCCAGTGACGCTCTGCAGGTTGAGCATGCAGAGCTGGACGGTGACGGCGACGCCGAAGGTTGCGATGGCAAGGTAGTCGGATCTCAACCGGATCGTCAGCGCACCAACGGCCCAGGAAAGCGCTCCCGAGACGACGGCAGCCCCCAACCACCCAACGAAAATCGGCATGCCAAAGCCGCCAAAGCGCTCTGCCGTTTCAGGTGTAGTCAGAATGGCCGAGGTATAGGCACCGACCGCGACGAAGGCGGCGATACCGACATTGAACAAACCCGTCATGCCCCACTGAACATTCAGCCCCAGGCAGATGATTGCATAGGTGAAGGCCATGGTCAGGAAGAAGGCGCCATAGGCGATAAGGTCGATGCTCATGTCGATTTTCCGAACAGGCCGCGGGGGCGGACGAGAAGAACCGCAATCAGGATGGCAAAGGATACCGCCGCCCGCCATTCAGCCCCGATAAGCTGGACCGTAAAGGCTTCGGAAAGGCCGATGAACAGGCCGGCGATCATAGCGCCTGGAACCGAGCCAATACCGCCAAGAATGGCAGCCGCAAACAGGGGCAGCAGAAGGTCATGCCCGAGATAGGGGCGGATCTGGATGATCAGGCCGCTCATGATGCCAGCTATGCAGGCGAGTGCGGCGCCCAGGAACCAAGCCGTTCGTATGACCCGGCGGACATCGATGCCGGCGATACCGGCAAGGCCGGGATTCTCGCTGACCGCGCGCATGGCCCGGCCGATATCCGTCCGCGTCATGACGAGATGAACTGTGATGACAGAGACCAACGCCACGGCCAGCATGGCCAGCTGGTCCGGCGTTGCTCTGAGACCAAGACCCAGCTTCATGGCAATCTGCAGCGCCTGGCTAAAATAGGCGGGCTTTGAGGTGAACAGGAATTCGAGCAGGCTGCGCAGAGCAAGCGACGCGCCAAAGCTTGCCATGACCATAATGATGATGGCGCTGCCGCGTCGTCGGAAGCTCGAAAATAGTGCTGCGTCCACGGCAAGCGCCAGGAGCCCCGTCAATGCGACGGCGAGCACCGCTGCGATCGGAAGCGACCAGCCAAAGGAAAAAGGCCCAATCGGGATGGTCAGCCCCGCTGCCAGGACGCCAAGCGCACTGCTGATGCCGAGTGCGAGATAGGCACCCCAGGACAGAAGTTCTCCATGCGCAAAATTCGAGAAGCGCAGGATCGAATAGGTGAGCGTCACACCGACCGCGCCGAGGCCAATAATTGCGCCAGCAATCAGTCCGTCCATCAGGAATTGCGGGTTCATCGCGCTACCTCACTGGCTGCGCGACCAGTCGTGCCGAGATAGATCTTGCCGATGAGGGGATCATCGGCGAGATCGGCAGGCGTCCCCTCGTGGCGGATCTGCCCTTCGGCCAGAATGACAGCGCGATCGGCAATCGCCATGGCCGCCTTGACGTTCTGCTCGACCAGAACGATCGTCACACCCTCACCATTGATGCGCTTCAACATTGAAAAGACCTCGCCGACGATCTTTGGCGACAGCCCTGCAGATGGTTCGTCGAGGATGAGAACCGGCGGATTGAGCGCAAGAGCGCGCGCCACTGCCAGCATTTGTCGCTGACCGCCGGAGAGCGCGCCGGCCAGCCGTTTCGGCTTTACGGCAAGATCCGGAAATCGGGTCAGCATCGTCTCGATTGCAAGGTTACGCTCTGATTTCGGCAGGAGCGCCACGGCGATCTGGAGGTTTTCCAGAATGCTCATGCTGGCAAAGACATTGTCCGTCTGTGGGACGAAGGCCAGACCTTCGGCCAGTTTACGGTGCGGAGCGACATCCGTGATGTCCCGGCCTGCCAGATGAATTCGACCCGAATGCACCGGCACCATGCCAGCGATCGCCTTGACGAAAGTGGATTTGCCAGCGCCGTTCGGCCCCAAGAGGATCACGAGTTCGCCCTGTGCGACGGAAAAATCCACGCCGCGAACAATGGGAAGGTCCGGCTCATAGCCAGCGACCAGCGCTGCAGTGTTGAGAACCGGATCGGTCATGCGCCACCGCCAAGATAGGCTTCGACGACTGCAGGATTAGCGGCAACGTCAGCTGGCGCGCCCTCGGCAAGCAGCTTGCCAAGCGCCATGGCCACCACCCTCGAGCACAGCCTCGATACCATGTCCATGTTGTGCTCGATGAGCAGGATAGACTTGCCCTCAGCATTCAACGCCACCACCCGCTCCATGATCACTTCAAGCAAAGCGGGGTTTACCCCCGCGGCCGGCTCGTCGAGGAGGATCACCTGCGGGTCGGCCATCAGAACGCGCGCGAGTTCCAGAAGCTTGCGCTGCCCGCCGGACAGCACGCGTGCGGGCTCATGGGCAAGCCGCGAAAGCGTGACGAACTCCAGGATCGCATACGCTTTCTCAAGTGCTGCCTTTTCTTCGCGACGCACCAGACCAGCTTTGAGGAAATTGGCAAACAGGCCTTCGCCCGTCTGCTTTTGCGCCCCAACCAACAGGTTCTCAAGCACGCTCATTTCCAGAAAAGGGCGTGGGATCTGGAAAGTCCGTGCGACTCCATGGGCGATGCGCTGCTCCGGCGCTTGGCTGGAGACTTCAAGACCCTCGACCCAGATCTCGCCAGAACTGGGCTTGAGGCTGCCTGCCAGCAGATTGAACATGGTGGTCTTGCCCGCACCATTCGGGCCGATCAGGCCCAGGATCTCGCCCCGAGCGAGATGGAGCGACATGTCGGAGACTACGGTCAGCCCATCGAAATATTTCGTCAGATGCCGTGCTTCGATGGCAGGCGGTGCTGCGGCACTCTGAAACGATCGTGATGGTTGGGAATGGGCGGCAGCCATCTTCAAAAATGAGCCTTGATTTGATCCGTGATGTTTGATCAAACTTTACGTGGACGCGAAAATCAACCGATATTTCCGGGAGGCTTGGAGGCGGGATGACGGACACGATTGGCCAATCGGACGACTTCCTCACGCCTGTCGGCCGCGAGACTTTGCAGGACCGCGTCTACGACCAGCTGCGCCGTACGCTGATCAACGGCGGCTTTGCCGCAGGCGACATGCTGCGGATCGTCGACATGGCAGATCGGCTCAAGACGAGCACTATGCCGGTGCGGGAAGCGCTCGGCCGGCTTGTATCCGAACAGGCGCTGGAAGCCCTGCCCAATCGCTCAGTCAGGGTCCCGCTGATCACCCGCGAACGCCTCGATGACCTGGAGCGTGCCCGCATCCTCATCGAGGGGCGTCTGGTGGCGCTCGCCTGTGACAGGTTGACGGCGGAAGACATCGAAAGCCTGAAACAGATCAACCGGGATTGCGAGGCAGCTTTCGAGCGGCATGGCCAAGACGTCGGCCCAGTCACCTCTGAAATCAACCATCGCTTCCATTTCCAGATCTATCGCGCCGCCTCCTCACGTGTCCTGATCCCGATGGTGGAAAGCCTCTGGCTCCAGTCCGGCCCGGTGGTTCGGGCCGCCGCCCATATCCACGACGAACAAGGCGGATTGGCTGCGACGAACCATCACTGGACACTCATCGAGGCACTCGAGGCGCGCGACGAAGAGGCTGCGGTCAACGCACTTTCCAATGACATCGGGCGCTCGTTCGATCTCGTGCGAGGGCGTCTCGACGCCGGCGAAGAAGCGGCGTGAGGGAAGACACTGATGAGCGGAACGGACGACACATTCGAGCTCTTTGACCTGCGTGTCGAGGTGGTGGTCCCCGAAAATGGTACCGTCTACTGCGGCGCCAAGCCCGGCGACTATTTCGAGCTTCAGGGTGAAATGCTCTATCTTCCGCCGGGACAGGGAATATCGATTTACTCCCTCGCCTCCGTCCTTCCCTTGCTGGCCGCCAAGCAGCGCCCGACCCATGCGCATGACTGGATGACGACGGATGCGGACATCGCCTGTCCAGATCCCAATTGCTCCACCCGATTGCGAATTCGGCGCACGGGCCTTCGCCGTTTCAGCCATGCCGCCACGACAGCCGTGCCCCTCGAAGGAAAAGAGTAACATGCAGCGTATCTCCATCGCCCCCGGTTACGAGATCTCCCGCGTCATTCGCGGCGGATGGCAGCTTGCCGGTGGCCATGGTGCCATCGATGAGGAGATGGCCATTGAAGACATGATGGCCTTCGCCGACGCCGGCATCACCACCTTCGACTGCGCAGACATCTACACCGGCGTGGAAGACCTGATCGGGCGCTTCCGGCTGCGTTACCGCGACATGCGGGGCCAGGCGGCCCTCGATCGCATTCGCGTCCATACCAAGTTCGTACCCGATCTTGGCGTCCTGCCGACGATCACGAAGGCCTATGTGGAAGGCGTGATCGACACGTCGCGCAAGCGGCTGAACATGGAGCGCCTGGATCTCGTCCAGTTTCACTGGTGGGACTACGAGATGCCTGCCTGGCTCGACACCCTCGGCTGGCTGAAGGAGCTTCAGCAAGACGGTCGGATCGACAAGATCAGTGCCACAAATTTCGACAGCGACCATGTCACGGCAATCCTTGATGGCGGAATCCCGTTGACCTCGCTGCAACTGCAATATTCGCTGCTCGACCGTCGCCCGGAAAAGCGCATGGTGGAACTCGCGGCCCGCCACGACTTCGCGCTGTTCTGCTATGGCACGGTCGCCGGCGGCTTCCTCTCCGACCGCTGGCTCGGCCAGGCCGAACCGGAGCATCCGCTCGAGAACCGCTCGCTGACAAAGTACAAGCTGATCATCGATGACCTCGGTGGCTGGGAACTGTTCCAGGTACTGCTGTCAACGCTTCGCAAGGTGGCGGACCGCCATGCAACCGACATCGCAACGATTGCCAGTGCCGCCATGCTCCGCCGGCCAGGCGTGACCTCAGTCATCGTCGGCGCGCGCAATCGCGATCACCTCGCCTCCAACCTCGCCATCTCCAATGTCGTCCTCTCGGACGCCGATCTCGCGGAGATCGACACCGCCCTGGCCGGCGCCCGCGAACTGGAAGGCGACGTCTATACGCTCGAGCGGGACCGCAGCGGGCGCCACGGCAGCATCATGAAATATAATCTCAACAAAGGGGAATGACATGAACAAGGGAAATCAGATGAAACGCCTCGTCCTCGCGTCCACCATGCTCGCGGGCTTTGCAATCGGTGCAGCACCTGCAGCGGCACAAGAATGCGACATCACGGTCGGCGTCGTCATGGAACTGACCGGCCCTGCCGGCGAGTATGGCAAGGCCGGCGCGAAATCAGTCGAGATGGCCTTCCGTGACTTCAACGAGGCGGGCGGCGTTGACGGCTGCAAGCTCGTCATGGACACACGCGACAGCCAGAGCCAGGGCAATGTCGCCGTGGATCAGGCCACACAGCTCGTCAACATCAAGAAGGTGCCTGTTATCATCGGCGGCATCATTTCTTCCGTCTCGATCCCGATCCTGACCTCGGTCACGGCACCAGCAGGCGTCGTGCAGGTTTCGCCTGCATCCTCCTCACCGACGCTGACAGCCCTTGGTCGTGACGGCAAAACCAATGGCGTCTTCTTCCGCACCATCACCTCGGACGCGCTGCAGGGAACGGCTGCCGCCAAATACGCGCTCGATCAGGGCATGAAGAAGATCGCCATCATTCACGTCAACAACGACTTCGGCAACAATCTGATGCGGGAGTTCACCGCCGCTTACACCAAGCTCGGTGGCACGATCACCTCGACGACACCGTATAACGAAAAGCAGGCGAGCTATTCCTCGGAGGCTTCGGTCGCCATGGAAGGCGAACCGGACGCGCTTTACCTCATTTCTACACCGGTTGACGGTGCAACGATTGCCCGCGCCTGGATTTCTGGCGGCGGCGTGCAGAAATTCCTGTTCAACGACGGCATGAACTCCAAGGACTTCATCGCCAGCGTCGGCCCACAATATCTGAACGAGGCCTACGGCACATCGTCGGGAACGACGCCGACGACATCGACCGAATACTTCAACGCCAATTACGCGGAATTCTCCGGTGGGATTGAACCGTCTGCCCCGGCGGCCGATCGGTCCTACGATGCCGGTGCCATTGTTGCGCTCGCCATCGCCAAGGCTGGCAAGGCCGACAAGGACGCGATCAAGACCGCGATTTCGGATGTCACAGCGCCTGGCGGCACGCCGATATACGCTGGCAAGGCGGAATTCGAGAAGGCGCTCGGCCTGCTCAAGGACGGCAAGCCGATCAAATATGAAGGCGTCATCGGCCCTGTGAGCTTCGACCAGTATGGCGACATCACTGGTCCGTTCAGGCTCTGGAAGATCACCGATGGCGAGGTAACAACCGTGGGCCAGATGGAATCGTCGGAAGTGGCAGAAATCAAGGCTAGTCTGGCGAAGTAGCCACCAAGGCGAGCAAAGAAATGGGCGGGCAGTCGACGCCCGCCAACGAATAGAAGCAAGTCAATAAAGATCGAAGCCAAGACGGATGTCGATCACTCTCAGCCGCCAGTCATATCCGGGCGGCTGAGACATTCAAATGCCCATCGAAAGTCCTTTAATCTGACTTCTAACCAGTTCATATTTCCTGGTATTGGCGGCCTCCTTCGCCTGATGCGTAATTCGCGCCATCTCGGCCAGCCGTGCCAAATCCCTCCTCTCTGCCTGTCTCCTCGTCAGCTCGATTAGGTCCTTATGGCGCAGATCGTCGGTTCCAAACCGCTGCCTCATCGCATCGGCGACCGCCTCCGCCTCCTCAAGCGCCCGCCGCCCCTCCGGCATCCCGACAAGCTTCTCCAGAAACGCAGGCTTCTTCGCACGCTCGAGTCCATCCAACTGCCTGAGTATCTTCTCACTCTGGGCGCTTAAGCCCGGCACCTCGATCACATCCTGTTTCTCCCGCTTCCACTGTTCGGACTTCACCGCCTCCTCATATCGCCTCGTCCAGTGGCGTGACGCGCGTCCGACATGGGCACCTAACGGGCCTGCCAGTTGACGCGCTTGCCTGCGCTCCCGATTTTCGCCCAGGAGCCCAGCCTTGCCAAGCAGCGCACCGAATGCCTCCGGACTTTTCGCCACCGCGTCAGCCAGATCAGCGACATCACCGTTGCGTTCACGGAGCGTCTTTGCGACCAGTCCGGCAAATTGTTCTGGATTGGCAAACACACCGCGCCCAAGTGAGCGCACACCACCGAGTACCTGTTCGAGATGCCGCGATACCTCTGCCAACGCCACCTCCTCGATCGTCTGGGCATAGTGGGTGATCACCGGCACAAGCGGCTGGACCTTGCCGTCTTGCGCATCGGCTGACGGACCATTCTCCGTCCGATGCGCCTGCCCTATCTCTGCCCTTGCAGTCTCCTCGAAGGGCTGCCGATCGGCGGGCGGGCGAACGCGCTCACCCAAAGCGCCGTAGTGAGCCGCCATCCGATCGTCAGCCCGCTGTGCCGCATCCCGTTGTGGCGTTGGGCCCATCACGATCTCACTCGTGACACCAATGCCCTCCCCAAGCCCGCGCCGGGCAGCGAACGCATCGGTGTAGTCAAGCACCGTCTCCTTGGCGCCGGATCGACCAAGACTGGCGGAGAGTGTCTTCATTTCCTTCAGCTCATTGCGGCCGGCATAAAGCGTGACTGCCTCCCGGTGCCTGGTCATTGCGACATAGGTCAGATGCCGATCCATGGTGGCGGATGCCATGACGAAGGCACGATCAACCGTGGCCCCTTGAGCCTTGTGAATCGTCGTTGCGTAGCCATGGTCAAAGCTCTGGTAACTTCTGACCGGTATCGAGATGACACGGGCAGCATTCTGCCCTGCGCCGTCGAGCCTTAACTGTAGTGCGTCAGGCTCGACGGCCGTCACCGTTCCCAGCATCCCGTTCTTCACGCCAAGATCCCGGTTGTTCTCCAGGAGCACGATGCGGTCACTTGGCGCAAAGCCGCGCTTGCCGTCATTCGTCTGATAGACGATCTCCCGGTTGACGCTGTCAGCCCCCTGCCCTTGACCTTCACGGATGCCTTGCACGAAGTCTCCCAGAGCAGCTTTCGCCAGATCTCCCCGCGCCTGCAATGCTGATCGAACCGCATCGTTGATGGCCCGGACATCGATACGCCGATGCGCCAAGGCAACGCGTGAACCCTCCGGCCGTGCATCCCGATCGGCGAGATAATCCCGCATCAGCGCTTCGCGTGCACCCTCCCGGTTTTCGGCAAAGCGCACCTGGTCGCGTTCGGCATAGGCGGACAATCCCTCGCCTGTCCGATGGGTGGCAAAGGCAATCGAGGCCTGCCGCTGCCACTCCTCTTTCTGCCGGCGGATCTCCGAGAGTTCTACCGCACCGATCCGCTCTGCAATCGCCCGGAACGGAGACCCCGCCCCAATCGCCTGCAGCTGTTCGTGATCGCCGACCAGCACCAGTTTTGCGCCGCGACGCTCGACCTCCTCGACGAACCGTCCGAGCTGTCTGCTACCGACCATGCCCGCCTCGTCAATGACGAGGATGTCACCGGACTGGAGCTCCGCCCTGCCCGCCTGCCAGCTGTGCTCCCAGGAGGCGAGCGTGCGGGAGGTTATGCCGGAGGATTCCTCCAACCCTTCCGCCGCCTTGCCGGCAAGAGCTGCTCCATGAACGCGGTAACCTTGTGCTTCCCAGGCTGTCAGCGCTGCTGCCAGCATGGTCGACTTGCCGGCGCCTGCAAAGCCGATGACCGCGGCAATGCGCTCGGGACCGGTGACATGCCGGACCGCAAGCCGCTGCTCTTCGCTCAGTCCTCCTGGGGGAGTGTAGCGGGACGTGACCCAAGGGACAGTTCGCATTTGCCGTTCAACTGTCCGCGAGCTCGAGCCATCTGTCATTGCCCTGATGGCCTCGTCCTGTAGCCTCAAGGCACGGTCGACATGATGTCGGTCGACGCCATGGCCACTCCCATTACGGGATGCGTGCGAGCCGGCCTGCGAAGGTGAGTGGCGGCTCATGCGATCCGCACGCACGGCCATGGCGTGCTCGATCTCCAGCATCTCGCGTGTCGTATAGCGGGCAAGCTCACCACCCGTCTCCTTGCGCAGTTCTACCAGGGCCTTCGAGCCCATCACCGCGGCGAACGCATTGCGGAACTGGCCGGCATCGTCGATGTAGCGGTGGAGTGCCCTCGCGACATCGTATCGATCGAAGACGCTCTTCTCGCCGGTGATGAGGGTCAGCACCTGCTCCGGTTTCTCGCGGATCAGCTCGGCATTGCGCCGTGCCGCTTCCGCATCGATCCGTGTGCGGGAGACAGATCCTCCCCGCCGGTCGATCTCGGAGGCATGCACACCCATGCGCTCGGTCGGCTCGATCTCCAGCCCACGCTCCAGATGCGAGCGATGATCGATCCTCACCTCATGGCCTGCCAGCATCAGTGCCCGGTTGGCATGCGTCTCCCAGGCGTGGCGGATTTCCCGCAACTGCATCTGCGCCGTCGGCAGGTCGTGGTTCAGCAGCCATTTGTTCTCCCGCTCGATCAGCGTCTTCTCGCCAAGTCCTGATGCCTCGACTTTGCGCGTCGTCATCATCACATGGGCATGGCTGTTGCGGATGTCGCTGTCGCCGCCGGGCGCATGAATGGCAAAGTCGACGGCTGCCCCATGTCGGTCTGCAAGATCACGGGCAAAGGCACGAACCAGCGTCAACCTCTCTCCCGCATTCAGCTCATGCGGAAGCGCCACCTCGAACTCCCGCGCCAGCCGCGCATCCTTGCGCTTCTCGGCAAACTCAACCGCATTCCACAGCACAGATCTGTCGAGCGCCCACCTCGCCTCCGAGCCCTCGGGAAGTACGATCTCCACATGCACGACGCCGGCCTTGGCTGTGAAGTCATGCACCAGGCCGTCGCGCTCGTTGACGATCCGGCTTGCCGTTCGATAGGCGATTGCGGCCACGGCACTGCGGCCGCCCGAGCGGCTCACCGGCTTCATGCTGCAATGGTAGATCGCCATTCGCAGTCTCCAGCACGTCGCGGGGTCACCTGAGCACTGAGTTGCGCCGCAACTCGTAAGTGCGCCCTTGTTGCTTTCTTCGCTTCGCTCATAAGCCACCGGGATGCAGCTTCGCCGCGTGTCGCTCACGGCAACAGATTTGTACCTTGTGCGATTTTGCCCTTCCGCGTCGAATTAAGTCTTGTTTCGAAAGGACGAGGCGATGGCGAGACGCAGCATTCAGGAAAGACTGAGACAGCTCGAAGCCCGCAAGCAGGTACTGGTGGCGCGATTGGGCAAAGAGCAGAGAGCCCGTGACACAAGACGCAAGATCCTGATCGGAGCGCTTGTGCTCGACCGGATCGAACGGCAGCCGGAGCGATACCTCAACGGCCGGCTCGATGAATGGCTGAGGGCCGAACTGCCGGGCTTCCTCACCCGCGACAATGACCGGCAGCTGCTCGACGATATCCTTGAGCTCGAGAAGCTGGAGCAACAGGAGAAGCCGAACGAGCTGGCCGACGGGGAGGAGTAGCCATGACCCTGTTCACGCGCCTTCGCCTGCTGGCAATCGGCATCAAGCTTGCCGTGATCTACCTGTTCCTCGGTTATCTCGTGGTCGGCATCATTCTCGGCATCGATGTCGTCATCCAGCACAATGCAGAACCCGGCGAAGAGCGTGGTTGGCTGAGCAGCAATCTGCCCGATGTGCTGAAGTATGTGCCCCTGATTGCGGCGACCATCGGACTTCTCATTCCCTTCCTCGCCCGGGCTCGTGCCTCATGGATCCATGGCACGGCGGAATGGGCAACGCCCAAGGAGCTGAACAGGCTGACCAGGGGCACTGATGGGCTGCTGATCGGTCGGGACCTGCACTCTGGAAAGCTGCTGCACCATGATGGACCGGGCCATCTCCTCACCATGGCACCGACCAGAACCGGCAAGGGGGTGGGCACGATCATTCCCAATCTCCTGACCTCTGAGCGCTCGGTCATCTGCATCGACCCGAAGGGCGAGAATGCGAGGATCACGGCACGCGCCCGGCTGAGCTTCGGCCCGGTCTACGTACTCGATCCCTTCGCCGTCACAGCCTTCAACACCTCTGCCTTCAATCCTCTCGACCGTCTTGATCCCGACAGTGTCGATCTCGCTGAGGATGCAGGAACGCTTGCCGATGCCCTCGTCTTCGATGAACCGGGCATGGCAGGAGAAGCACACTGGAACGAGGAGGCAAAGGCGCTGATCGCAGGACTGATGCTGATGATCGTTGCAACAGCGCCACCCGACGAGCGGCATCTTGGAACGCTCCGCCGCCATCTCACCGCCGACCCGCATCGGTTCACAGATCTGCTAAAGGAAATGCAGCAGATACCGGAAGCAAATGGCCTGATTGCCCGGGCTGCCAATCGCCATCTCGGCAAGGCAGACAGGGAGGCGGCCGGCGTATTCTCGGCCGCTCAACGCCACACGCACTTCCTCGACAGTCCGCGCATGGTGGAAGTGCTGAAACGATCGGATTTCCGCTTTGCCGACCTGAAGCATGAACCCGCAACCGTCTTCATGGTCCTGCCGCCGGATCGGCTGTCGACCTATTCGAGATGGCTCCGACTGCTCGTCACCCAGAGCCTGACCGACATGGCGCGCGATCCGACAACACCGGCAAAGCCTGTGCTCTATCTGCTCGACGAGTTCGCGGCCCTCGGACATCTCGCACCTGTCGAACGGGCCATGGGCCTGATGGCAGGCTACGGCGTCCAGCTCTGGCCAATCCTGCAGGACATGCATCAGCTGCGTGCGACCTATGGACCGCGAGCTGGCACCTTCCTCTCCAATGCCAGCGTGCTACAGGTGTTCGGCGTCAACGACATCGAGACGGCAAGCCTGATGGCAAGAACCATCGGCCGGATGGACGAACGGCACGTCACGCAATCCTGGAACAGTCCCAACCTGCCGTGGAAGCCGCCCAGCATCACATCGAGCGAGCATATCGTTGCCCGTGACCTGATGACTCCGGATGAGATCATGCGGCTCCCCGACGAAGCAATGATCCTGCTCAACAGGGGGCAGAGACCGGCACTCGCGCGGAAGATCCGCTACTACGCAGATCCAGAGTTTCGCACTCTCTTCGACCCGTCTTGAGCAACAAACTCCGCACGAAGCGCACATAGCGAGCAGACCGCACCCGACGCCCGAGACCGACCCGGATCAAAGCCGCGCTTGCGCGAGATCCGGGTCAAACAATGAAGAACATCGGAGCGTTCAGCATAGCGGCGACCGCAGGGCGCGAACGCGGGAATTCTCGTCACGTCAGGGCCGGAAGAAGCGAAGCCGCAGGAGCCTGAGCATAGCGACCCCCAATTGGGGTCAGGCGGGACCGACTTCGCCCGGCCATTGCGTTCCGCTTCAAGGAGGCAGTGGGCTAAGTGAGCGCAGTAGCCCACACCACGTCCCTCACCTGCCCGGCCTTCCCAGCGTCCGGGCAATATCGATGATGTCATCACGGGCGGCCGTCGGATCATCCTTGCTCCAAGCGACACCAAGCCCGATCTTCAGATCGATCCCCGTCACCTTCTTCAGCACCACGTCCCTGCCCGGCAGATCTGCCGTCCATTCTGGCGCAAAGCCGACGCCAAGACCTGAGGAGACAAGCGAGATCAGCGAGAAGGTGTCATCACAGGTATAGGCGATATTGTCATTCAGCCCGTGCTCGTCGAAGGTCTCGGCGAAATAGCGCTCGGTGAAGGACAGGTTCTGTCGTTTGAAGGCGATGATCTTCTCGGCCCTCAGATCCTCGATCGTCACCTCGTGCTTCGAGGCAAGTGGGTTTCCCATCGGCACGGCCAGCAGGTACCGCTCATGGGCGATCGAGAAGAAGCGCAGCGAGCCGATGTTCTCGACCGGTCGAATAAAGCCGAGATTCAGCTTGCCGCATTCCAGCTGCCGGATGATTTCTGATGTCGAACCATTCGAGACATGCAGACGGATGTCGGGAAACTTCCGGCCGATCCGGGCAAGGAATGCCGGGAGTACGCCAGTCGTTGCCGGATAGATCGTGCCGATCCTGATCTCCCGCATGGTTCTGCCCGCTGCAGCCCGGGCCATCTCCGCCGACAGATCCAGTTCTCCCAGCATTCTGATGCAGCGATCATAGAACACCTCCCCTGCCCGCGTCAGTTCGACCTTGCGCGTCGAGCGCGTCAGCAACTGCACTCCAAGCCCCTTTTCCAACGCCTGGACCTGTGTGCTCAGTGCCGGCTGGGCAATATTTACCCGCATGGCGGCACGACCGAAGTGGAGCTCCTCGGCAACCGCGACAAAATAGGAGAGTTGGCGGAGTTCCATCGGGCAGCTCCTGCGCTCGCGCAAGTGGAAATGAACGGCAGGCCACACCATAACTACATTTTGTTCTCTTGTCACTCCGTATCGTTCATGGTCGGAGCTGTGTGATTGGGGAACATATTGTTCCCATGGATCTCTTGGCAAATAAGCTTCGTGAGCGCGCTAAACAGTTGGGCATTTCCAACGCGGAGGCAGCTAGACGTTCGGGTTTGGATGAGCGCCGTTTTGGACACTATGTGTCTGGGAGACGCGAGCCGGATTTAGCTACTCTTGTAAGAATCGCCGAGGCGCTCGGGACGACACCTAACTGGCTACTGGGTGTGCCATCTGCAGATGCCGCGGCCCCAGAGACGATTGGCCTAATCGATCGTTTTGTGAACGCTTCTAATGGTATGAATATGCGAGAACTTGAACTGCTGGTCATCCAAGCGGAAGCGGTATCTGCGAGCAAACGCTAAGTGCGGATCGTCTATAGGCATTCGGACTAGCAGAGATTTGGGACAACTGAACGGACACGGCCCCCGCAGTTATCTCAAGCCAAGTCATTGATATAAATTAATAAATCCAGAAAAATGTCATAAGCATAATTATGGAACCAAAGAAGCCAGTTTGCTCCACCGGCTATTCTACACACTGGCTGGTTTCACGTCACTACATTCAGTTTCTTTGGTTCGCAGGGAAAAGGTCCGCCATGGTGTCGGCGGTCCCTTCACAGGGTGCCAAGACCAGGCATTCACGCTGATCCTGGAGGAGTCGGGCTGGCGGAAAGCGATCCTGATCCGGCGCGTCGTTCCGTCATGACCGTGCGATAGTTGGCCAGCACGATGATGGCACCGCCAAGGAAAACCCAGAGGTCGATCGCCTCGCCATAGGCATAGGAGCCGACGACGGCCGCCATCGGCACGCGCAGGAAATCAATCGGCATGGCAACGGAAGCGTCGAGGCGCTTCAGCGCTTGCGCCTGGCAGTAATGGGCACAGAGAGCTCCGAGGCCGGCAACCACCATCCAGGGGATATCCGCCACATGCACCGGCCGCCAGTCGGTCAGCGAAGCCACGAGGCCGAGTGGCAACTGGATGACGATCATCCAGACTACGATCGCAGCCGGTGAGACGTCGCGCGTCAGTCTTTTGACGAAAATCAGAGAGAGCCCGTAACCGGCGGCGGCAATCAGCACGAGACCTGCAGCCGGGTCGGCCATCGCGATACCGGGACGGATGATGACAAGCACCCCGATGAAGCCGCTGATCGTTGCGAAGATCCTTGGCCTCGTCATCTTCTCGCGCAGAAACAAGAAGGCAAATAGGGCAACCCAGATCGGCATGGTGAATTCCAGCGCGAACACGGAAGCGAGCGGCAGCATGACGACGCCGATCGTCCAGAGATACTGGGCCATGAAATGCACGAGGTTGCGCGCGATATGCAGTTTGAAGAGCTTTGCATGACGCAGTTCCGGCAGCAGCATCCGGCCGAAGGCGACGATTACACAAAGGCCGATCAGCGCGCGAAAGAAAAGCACCTGTTCGATCGACAGTGTGCTGGCAAGCTCTCGCGATCCGACGGACATACCTACGAAAGAGATCATGCCCAGGGCCATCCAGATGAGCCCCTGGATGAAATCGGAATGTTGAAACTGCTTGATTTTCTGCATGCTCGGTTCTTTCAGGTCGGACGCGTGCGCGGGAAGAGCACGCGTCCGAGAGATTGATGGAATGGCAGTCAGGCCGCCGAAGGACCCGGATCGTCGGGACTGTCCGAAGCACCGACAAGTTGATCGTGACGTCCATCCATGCCGCCCGGCACGAGACGCAAGTGCGGTCGCTGCAAGCTCGTGCCCGCCTCCTGACCAATCATCTGCCGTTCCCGCCGCGATGCCTCGGGCTGGTATTCGACTGCTTCCAGCAACATGGTCTCCGCGAGACCATTCGAGTTTTCAAACTCGATCTTCTGGCCTGCGCGAAGTCCGAGCAGAGCGAGGCCACGCGGTGTCGTGATGGGCAGGAACAGGCCGACCGGGCCAGTTGCCTGGCCGGTCGAGATCACGCGGATATCGCTCTCGCCGGCATGGGCGCGAAAGCGGACACGGCTGTTGATGCTGGCGACATCCCCCGGAAGATCGTCGCGGAACACGACGATGGCCTTTTGGATCTTGCGCCGGCAAAGCGCGACGAGCCGATCATTGCGGCCCTGCCAGTTGTCACACAAGGCTTCGAGTATGGTGAAATCCTTTGTGGTCAGAATGTAAGTGTCGTTCGACATTTCGCAGTTCTCCATCGCGCTGTCGCCAGCGCGTCCATCGACATGAGCGGGAGATACCCCTGCACGAACATCGCGCAGGGGAGGCTATCCTGCGATGAGACAACCTCCCCGGATTGCGAGGCGGGAAAATGCAGGCAACATCATGCCGGATCGATCACTGCAGGGGATGCGACCTCTTCGACATGGAGGCGGTGCAGACGCCCGTCACGTGCCACCCAATCGATGGACTGACCAGTCGAAAGACCGATCAGTGCCGCTCCGATTGGCGTCAGGATGGAGATCTTGTCAGCCGCAATATCCGCTTGAGCCGGGAAGACCAGCGTGACGCTGCGATCTTCTCCGAGATCGCTGGTGAAGCGGATCCTGGATCCCATGCGTGCGACATTGGCACCTATCTTGGTGTCCTGAACGATACGCGCACGATCGAGCTCGCTAAGAAGCTCCTCGGAAACATCAGGATTCCGGCCGGCATAGGCCTCCGCGAGACGGTAAAGCCTTTCATGATCGGTCCGGGTGAGGATGATTGCCGGCTTGCGCTGCCGTTTCTTTGCGAGAGCCATGCTCGGGCCTCCTGTACAAGACGCGCGGCCGCGCATCCGGCGCACCGCTCTGAAACAAAAAACTGGTATTGAATGTCGCTTCGTAGCCCATTGTCCCCTCGCGGGGACCGCTACCCCTGCCCCACGACCTTATCGCGACGCGATTGGCCGGGGGTCAGATGCCTGCGATGAGGCACATCCGTGTGCGGATGTTATGGAAGCGTTCGATCAACATGCACGAAAGATGGCCGGCTCGGACACGGAAGTCAAGCAAGGCCGGTTGCCGCCTAGCCAGTATCACAGCGCGGGCGATCTGATGCCGAAGAAACAGACCATCTGTGGGGACGAACTCGACCTCGGAGCTTTTTGACTTCTATCAATTGGACACAAGGGCTAGCTTCCCATGTACGTATGTCGAATCGAGCGGAATTAGCGCAGATCATTGCGCCATCTGCATTGTTTTGGCTGATTGTGTGCGAAATCAGGGGCGAAATGGACGACGTGCAACGAAATGAAAGACGATTGCTCCCCAATTCCTGGGGTTATGTCGTTGCTGTTCTCGGAACGGTCGCGATCGTCGGCGTGCCGCTTTTCGTCATGGGCGCCGCCGCTTCGCAAGCGCTCTCCCTGCTCGTGCCGATCCCGGTCATCGCCACAGCTATGATCGGGGCGCGGGTCCGGCTTTGCTCGCGGCTGTCTTCGGCCTCGCCCTTTGGCTTCTCAATGTGCATTCATCAGGCTCGGAAATCGTCATTGCCCAAGCAGTCGCGTTCGCCGTCCTGGCGACGTTGATCGTCTGGTTTGCCAAACGAAGAGACGAGGATCGGGAGACCCTAGCAGGGCTCAGGGAAGCGCTGGATGATCGCGAGGCCCGGATGGGGTCTATCCTCGACACGGTTCTCGATGCCACCATCGTCAGTGACGAAAACGGAATCATCATCTCGTTCAACTCCGCAGCCGTCCGCCAGTTTGGCTATTCCGAAGCCGAAGCAATCGGTCAGAACCTGAAGCTGCTGATGCCTAAGCCCTACCGCGTCGAGCACGATGGCTACATGCGTCGCTACATGGCAACGGGCGAAAAGAGGATCATCGGCGTCGACCGCGTTGTGGTCGGCCAGCGTAAGGATGGCTCGACCTTTCCGATGAAGCTCGCGGTAGGCGAGATCAAACGTGGCGGAAAGCGGTTCTTCACCGGGTTCGTTCGCGACCTCACGGAGCGAGAAGAATCCGCCGCCCGCCTACAGGAGATCCAGACCGAGCTCGCAAGGCTCGGCCGATTGAACGAGATGGGAGAGATGGCGTCGACGCTGGCGCACGAGTTGAACCAGCCATTGTCGGCCATCGCCAACTACGTACATGGCTGCGCGCGCCTGCTGCAAAACGCGGTTGGCGACCGCGACATCCAGGTCCGCGACGCATTGCTGGAAGCGGGCGAACAGAGCATTCGCGCCGGGCAGATCATTCGACACTTGCGCGAGTTCGTTACCAAAGGCGAGACGGAAAAGCGGACGGAGAGCCTGCGCCAACTCGTCGAAGAGGCCGGAGCGCTCGCTCTCGTCGGCTCGCGGGAAAAGGGCGTGCGCACCGTGTTCGATTTCACTTCGGACAACGACCAGGTCTTCGTCGACCGGATCCAGATTCAGCAGGTGCTGACCAACCTCATGCGCAATGCGATCGAGGCGATGAAGCAAACCGAGAAAAAGGAAATCCGGGTCAGCGTCTGTTCCGACAAAATGGGGCTCCTGACCGTGACGGTCGAGGATTCCGGTCCCGGAATTGCTCCAGAGGTTGCCCAGGATATCTTCAAGCCGTTCACGACGACAAAGGCAGGAGGCATGGGGATCGGGTTGTCGATTTCCAGGCGCATCGTCGAGGCCCATGGCGGCGAGATGACCGTTTCCAAGAGCGAGCTTGGCGGTGCCTCCTTCTGTTTCACCCTTATCCAGCACGACGAGGACCAGAATGCAGCCTGATGACTTCACCGTCCATATCGTTGACGACGAAGAGGCACTTCGCAAATCGCTGGGCTTCATGCTCACGGTGAACGGTTTCGGCGTGAGGCTTCATGTGTCCGCAACCGCCTTTTCGGAAATCGCCCCGAGCCTTCGCAACGCCGTGCTGGTCACCGACATGCGCATGCCGGACATGAGCGGCCTCGATCTGGTGCGCAAAATCTCGAGCATATCGCCGCCGATACCCTCGATCATCGTCACGGGGCATGGCGATATTCCCATGGCTGTCGAAGCGATGAAGGCGGGTGCCGTGGACTTTATCGAGAAGCCGTTTGAGGAGGCCGTCATCATCGAGGCGGTGCGGCGCGCGGCCGAGAGGCTGGCAGACTCGTCGGCGGGCACGCTCAGCGTCGATGACATCCGCTCGCGCATTGGCAGCCTTAGCGAACGCGAGCGGCAAATTCTGGCGGCCGTCGTCGCCGGCCAGCCCAACAAGGCCATCGCGTTCAATCTCGACATCAGCCCGCGAACCGTCGAAGTCCATCGCGCAAATGTCATGACGAAGATGAGGGCGCGCAGCCTACCCGAACTGGTGCGCATGTCACTGACCGTCAGCGTCTAGCCAATATGTCGCGCAATCCGACGTAACGCTTGATCCATGACAAGGTGGCGCGTCGGCCAAGATGCGATCTGCAAGCTTGGTGAAAGATCACGACCGAGCTTCTGGGATCCCATTGTCCACGCTGTCTGCAATTGTTGCTGTTGTCAAAGACCCGGCTTTGTTGCGGTCGATCAGCTTTGCGCTCAACACGCATGGACAGGCGGTAGAACAGTTCAACGACTGGGCCATGGCGAACGAGGCGATCAGCCGAGCGGAATGCGTCATCCTCGACACCTGTCTGCCGCCTGCCGATCTGACGGCCGGCCTCAGTCTTGCCAGCCGGGGCATAAAGCTCGTTGTTCTGGCGGAGGACGACAGAGATTACGGCCGGGGAAACAGGCAAGACATTTGCGTACTGTCCAAACCGCTTAACGGGCCTGATATTGCTAACGCGGTATCAGCCCTACGTAGAAATCCGTAGTGGAAGAACTCAATAGCGGCCAAGCTCCCAATTCAACATGATCCCTTCAACCAAAGGGGACATGCCGATGCAAACCGCAGCTTCCATCGCACAAAATTCGCATCTCTCGCCCCCGCCGCGTGCACGCAGCCAGACGCATATCAGGCCGGTGACCTTTCACGCGCCGGACTGCGTGATCTATGCCCAGGGCCAGCGCTCGCGATCACTTTACCAGATCGAATACGGGGCTGTGCGGATCTATCGCCTCCTGGCCGACGGCCGCAGGCAGATCGTCGCCTTTCATCTTGTCGGCGACACCTTTGGCTTCGAGATCAATGAGACCCACAGCTTCTATGCCGAGGCCATGGTGAACACAGGCCTGACCACCGTCGAACGCGCAGCCGGCGGCCAGCTCAACGACCGCCTGGTTGGCGTCGCATTGAAGGCGATGGTTCGAGCTCAGGAGCACCTGCGTGTCGTCGGCCGCCAAAGTTCACTGGAAAAGATAGCCGTTTTCCTGGTCGATCTGGCTGATCGCCAAGGTGGCACTGAATTAATCGACCTGCCCATGAGCCGTATCGACATAGGCGATTATCTCGGCCTCACCATCGAAACAGTCTCGCGCACGATTTCGAAACTGCGCGACATGGGCATCGTCAAGCTTCACAATGCGCGCAGCATAGAAATCATCAAGCCTGAAAAGCTTCGCATACTCAGCAACTAGTCCACCTGCGCGGCTTGGGAAAATGTCAACATAGAGCTGGGTTTCCCGATATTTTGATCGCATGGCTGCCGACACCCGCGCCGCAGCGACAGGACCCCCGACACAACCAGTGCGATATCACGAATCATCACTTTCCTTGACAGAAGAGTGAACACTCCGCACACTTGCGGCGAGGAGTAGGAGGAGACCCCGTGCATCACAGCATCGAGAATTCGACCCCGCTACCTGCCTCGGACCGTCGTATACGGCGCCGATCAGAGCTTGTGACATTTTTTATCCTCGCCTTTGGCATCTGGCCGATCCTTGCGGTAGCGGCCGTTGGAGGCTTCGGTTTCATGGTCTGGATGTACCAGATCATCGCCGGTCCACCCGGTCCTCCAGCTTAAGCGAGGAGGCCATGGTGACCTCACTTTCGCGGCGAGCCCTCCTTCGAGGACAGATCAGGCAAGAGCTCCGCATCCTGCCACCGGGTCTCTTACGTCCGGTGGAAGAGACCTGCGATCAATGCAGCGCATGCGTTGATCACTGTCCGCAGTCGATCATCTCGATGCAGTCCGGCATACCGGCACTGGATTTCTCATCCGGCGGATGCGATTTTTGCGGCCAATGTCGCGAACACTGTCCGCACGCGGATGTCTTCTTCGGCGCCGAACTCTCCATTCCCCACAAGGCACAGGTGCAACCGCATTGCCTGGCGCTCAACAGCGTCGACTGTCAGTCATGCCGCGACCATTGTCCGACTGACGCAATCCGGTTTCGTCCACGCGCTGGCGGACCATGGCATCCTTCAGTTGTAGAGGATGACTGCACCGGCTGCGGAGCCTGCATCAGCCACTGTCCAACGAACGCAATTTCCCTATCGGGGAGGAGTGGCTTTCATGTCGACGCGCAACCCTGAACGCTTCCATGTTTCCAGTGCTGTCGTTCTGACCTCTCCGGCCGCCGCTGGTCGTCTTGTCGAAGCATTGGCAGAGATGCCGGACGTCGAAGTTCATGCCGCGGAACGCGGCAAGATCGTCATCGTGATCGAGGGCAGATCCAGTGGAGAGATGGGCGCGACACTCGCTGCCATTTCGGGCCTTCCGGATGTCATGGCGGCAAACATGGTTTTTGAGCATGCAGAGAATTTGGAGGAGGGTTTAATCAATGGACACAGACCTGACGCGGCGTAGTCTGCTCAAGGCCCATGCTGCCGCGATTGCGGCAGCCACCGCCGGCATCAGCTTGCCGGCCCATGCCCAGTCCGTTCCCGGTGGCGTGGAAGCGCTCGAGATAAAATGGTCCAAGGCGCCCTGTAGGTTCTGCGGCACCGGCTGTGGCGTCATGGTTGGCGTCAAGGAAGGGCAGGTCGTCGCCACACACGGCGACATGCAAGCCGAGGTGAACCGCGGCCTCAACTGCATAAAGGGCTATTTCCTCTCAAAGATCATGTATGGCGAGGATCGCCTGAGCACACCGCTCCTGCGCAAGCGTGGCGGACAATATGACAAGGACGGCGAATTCGAACCGGTAAGCTGGGACGAAGCGTTCGATATAATGGCCGAGCGATGCAAGAAGGTTCTGCGCGAAAAGGGACCAACAGCGATCGGCATGTTCGGCTCCGGCCAGTGGACGATTTTCGAAGGCTATGCCGCCACCAAGCTGATGCGGGCGGGCTTCCGTTCCAACAACCTCGACCCTAATGCCCGCCATTGCATGGCATCCGCCGCATATGCCTTCATGCGCACCTTCGGCATGGATGAACCCATGGGCTGCTATGACGACTTCGAACACGCCGATGCCTTCGTGCTCTGGGGCTCCAACATGGCGGAGATGCACCCGATCCTGTGGACACGCCTTGCAGACCGGCGCCTGGGTCACGAACATGTAAAAGTCGCAGTGCTCTCGACCTACACCCACCGCAGCATGGATCTGGCCGACGTTCCGATCATCTTCAAGCCGAGCACGGATCTGGCGATCATGAACTATATCGCAAACCACATCATCTCGACCGGTCGAGTGAACGAGGACTTTGTCCGCGCCCACACGACCTTCATGAAGGGAGTGGACGATATCGGATATGGTCTTCGCGCCGACGATCCGCTCGAGATGAAGGCGAAGAACGCAGGCGACCCGACCAAGATGGAGCCGATCGACTTCGACAGTTTCAAGGCCTTTGTCGCAGATTACACTTTAGAAAAAGTCGCCGAGCTGACTGGGTCCGATCCGGGCTTTCTGGAGCAACTCGCTGAGCTCTATGCCAATCCCGACACCAAGGTCATGTCTCTTTGGACCATGGGGTTCAACCAGCACACGCGCGGCGTCTGGGCAAACCACATGATCTATAATCTGCATCTGCTGACGGGGAAGATCTCTGAACCGGGCAACGGCCCCTTCTCACTGACAGGCCAACCATCGGCCTGTGGAACGGCGCGTGAAGTCGGCACATTCGCGCATCGCCTGCCGGCAGACATGGTGGTGACCAATCCGGAGCACCGACATCACGCAGAGGAGATCTGGAAGCTCCCGGAAGGTCTTCTTCCCGACAAACCAGGATACCATGCCGTAGAACAGGACAGGATGCTGAAGGACGGCAAGCTGAACTTCTATTGGGTTCAGGTCAACAACAACGTCCAGGCGGCCCCCAATACCAGCAACGAGACCTATCTCGGCTACAGGAACCCGGACAACTTCATTGTCGTCTCCGATGCCTATCCCACGATCACCGCCATGTCTGCCGACCTCATTCTTCCGGCCGCCATGTGGGTCGAGAAGGAAGGAGCCTATGGCAATGCAGAGCGCCGAACACATGTCTGGCATCAACTGGTCAATGCGCCAGGAGATGCGCGCTCGGACCTATGGCAATTGGTGGAGTTTTCCAAACGGTTCACGACGGATGAAGTCTGGACCGAGGAGATCTTGGCGCAGAACCCGGACTACCGCGGCAAAACACTTTTCGAGGTGCTGTTCGCCAATGGCAAGGTGGACCGATACCCACTCTCAGAGGTGGACGCCGACTATGCCAATCGCGAAGCCGAAGCATTTGGCTTTTATCTCCAGAAGGGCCTCTTCGAGGAATATGCGGAGTTTGGGCGCGGACATGGGCATGACCTGGCACCTTACGACGTCTACCATCAGGAACGGGGCCTTCGTTGGCCGGTCGTCGACGGCAAGGAGACCAAATGGCGCTACCGGGAGGGTTATGACCCATATGTCAAACCCGGCGAAGGGGTGCGCTTCTACGGCAAACCCAATGGACGTGCGGTCATCCTGGCTGTGCCCTATGAACCGCCGGCCGAATCGCCGGATGAGGAATACGATTTCTGGCTGGTAACAGGCCGGGTGCTGGAGCACTGGCATTCCGGTTCGATGACAATGAGGGTGCCAGAACTCTACAAGGCCTTCCCCGGCGCCCGCTGCTTCATGAACGCCGACGACGCGCGAAAACGCGGGATCAACCAGGGGGCAGAGATCACCATCGTTTCGCGTCGCGGCGAGATGCGGACACGCGTCGAGACCCGCGGCCGCAACCGCATGCCACCTGGCGTGATCTTCGTTCCATGGTTCGATGCCAGCCAGTTGATCAACAAGGTGACGCTTGACGCTACCGATCCGATCTCCAAACAAACGGATTTCAAAAAATGCGCAGTCAAGATCGTTCCCGTGGCCTGACAAGAGGCCAACTTGGTGCCGCTGCCCTGTTGGCAACCTGTCTCATCGGTGGTGGCGTGGTCGCTCAATCGGTTCCGCAGTTGTCCGGCCCGCCCCAACAGATGGAAAGCGTTCCGGCAAAGCCCCTGCCGAAATGGAATGTGGATGACGTGCGCAAGATGCGCGCCTATCCGGACCAGCCTCCCATCATTCCACACTCGATCGAAGGCTACCAACTGTCGGTCAATACCAACCGATGTCTCTCCTGCCACAAGCGCGAGTTCACGGAAGGGTCCGGTGCGCCCATGATCAGCGTGACCCATTACATCACGCGGGAGGGACAGATGTTGGCAGATGTCTCGCCGAGACGATATTTCTGCACAGCCTGTCACGTCCCCCAGGCGCAGACCAACCCCTTGGTCGGCAACACCTTCCGCGACATGAGCGACATGGGGGTCAAGCTGATGGGCGAGGAGCATTAGAAATGCAGAGGCTCCGCAACCTGCTCTCATGGACATGGCGCGTTCTGACGACGCCAGCGGCAACGCTCAGCCTCGCCTTCCTGACGCTCGGCGGCTTTGTTGGCGGCGTCATGTTCTGGGGTGCGTTCAACACAGCACTTGAACTGACTAATACGGAGGAGTTCTGCGTCAGTTGTCACGAAATGAAGACCAATGTGTATGAGGAGATGACGAGGACCGTCCACTTCTCCAACCGCTCCGGTGTCAGGGCATCCTGTCCGGATTGTCATGTGCCCCACGAATGGACGGACAAGATTGCCCGAAAGATGCAGGCCTCGAAGGAAGTCTGGGGCAAGATCTTCGGAACGATCAATACACGTCAGAAATTCCTCGATGAGAGATTGCGGCTGGCGCAGCACGAATGGGCGAGACTGAAAGCTAATGACAGTCTTGAGTGCAGAAACTGCCACTCCTCGGTTGCTATGGACCTGTCGAAACAGACGGAACGTGCAGCTGAGATCCACACGCGTTATCTTCTGAACGGCAAGGCGACGTGCATTGATTGCCACAAGGGCATCGCCCACGAACTCCCGAACATGCAGGGAATTGATCCCGGTTGGCGGATGCCGGAAGAACTGGAAGGCGAAGAGCTTCCCACCGCATCTCCGGTCGACGAACTACGCAATGCCATCGACCGAGCGCATAGCGGCCTGCTGGTTGATGGCGGGATCTGATCCCTGCCACGGCCGACCATCGAGGCAGAAATGGCGACGCCACCGGGGTTAGCACCCTGGCGGCGTCGACCAAGCAATATGAACGAGTGGGCAAATCTACTGGGCCGAAGCGACGGCTGCATCAATCCGCTCGCGCGCCTTCTTCGGCAGCTTTGCGGCGTTGAAAGCATCGAGATTGGCGGCGGGCGCATCACCGACGAGGATGGCGGCGACCATGCCCATGCCAACATGCGGCGCGCATTTCACGCCGTAGAGACCGGGAACGTCAAAGGTCACCTTGATCGTCTCGTTCATCTTGCCCTTGAACTCCGCCGCACCGTCCGGAATCATGCCCTTGATGGCTTCGGCATTGTGGCTCTTGTCGGTAGCGACGAAGGTGACGGTGTCGCCGGGGGCAATCTTTAGACCGGCCGGTTCGAAGACCATGGCACCCTCGGCGCCCTTGTTCAGCATCTTGACTTCGAAATCAGCAGCGATTGAGAGGGTTGGGGCCGAAAGTAAGATTACGGCTGCCATTGTTAAACTACGAAGTTGCATTTTCATCTCCTTAGACAGAACACCTCGTTCCGTTGCAAAAGAGATAGGCCAGGATGGGCGAGCCTTCTTTGCTCAATATCAAGTAAGAGAACGCTTCATCCAGTTAGCGACGTTCGGGGAGAGAATCCGCCAGCGATGCCAATTCAGCCATATCGCGCACAAGGAGTTTCTGCCGACCACCTTCGATCAGGCCCTTGCTCTCCCAGGAACTGAATATGCGCGAGACCGTATGGATTGTCGTTCCGGTCATCTCGGCAATATCCTGCCTAGAGATTGGAAAATCGATCCGTATTCCCGCAGCCTCTGGGCGACCAGCCTTCTGTGCCAGCCGCAATACGGTATGTGCTACTCTCTTTTCGACTTCTTGCGTCGACATTTCGCGAATGCGGACATGGGCTTCCTCGAGCCTTTGTCCGATCGTCTCCATTGCACTGACAGCGAGCCTTGGATTTCGCTCTACGAATTTTGGCCACATCTCTGTGGGCCACGACAGAACTATGCTTTCGGCAGCAGCAAGGGCTGTTCCCGGATAGTCTTGTCGCTGCAGCGCCTTGGCGAAGCCGAAGAGGTCACCGGGGTGCACCACGCGCACGATGATCTGTTGACCGGCGCTGGTGACCTGGGTGACCTTTAGGCGGCCATGCAGGAGGAGAAAGAAATAGGCGGCAGGCTGGCCTTGCTCGAACACGGACTCGCCGATCGGCAATCGCTTCGTCTGAGCGGGAACAAGTAGCGCGTCCAACTCGTCATCGGTCATCTTGTCGAACAATGACAAAGACTTGATGATCGTCCGATCAAGTTTCAAAATATATCCCTCTCCCGCCACCAGCCCACATTCTCAGGGCTCGAAGAGCCCAATAGTGGCCATTGTGGCGAGTGTGCCATTCGAGGGGTAGCCTACCTCACAAGGCACCGATCGAAAAGAGCAAAGGAGCGTACCAGCGACGATCTTCGACCAGCCGGAAACCGACATGGTCAGGGGGAACTCCGACAGAGCAGCCTCCGCTTTTCGGGTCTCGGATAAACGAGCTTAATGGCGATCTGTGTTTGCCAGCGGTGATGTAGACGCCGCAGGCTTCGGTTGTGACCGGCTGCCCTCCGTTGACGAGGTCGACACGCCGATTGCAGGTCGTTGTCCACTCCCAGATATTGCCGGCAAAATCGGCAAGCCCATGCTCGTTCTCGCCGAAGCTTCCATGGGCAAGCGGTGCCGGTTCCTTGGATCTCTTGCGAGCCGCCTCGCGCTCATAGTCGGCGAGCCAACGCAATGCCGGGTTGCGATTGTCCGGGTCGATACCGAGGGCGTCATCCGGAAACTTCTGACCAGCGGCAAAGGCCAATTCCACGTCACTTGGCAGTCGCCAGATTCCACCACTCTTTTTCGAAAACCACCGGGCAAACATTGTCGCGTCGTCGTGGCTGACGCCGGTTACCGGCATGTCAGAGCGCGATGGAGTGACCGATTCCCGAGCCGGGCAGGCTCTATCGGCCACGCAGGCATCGTAGTCCTGGGTGCTGACCTGATACTTCATAATCGTGAGAGGAGCCGTCATCACGTATTCTGCCTTCGGCCCATCGACGGCGTATCCGGCGCGGTAAAACTCGCCAGGTTGACGGTAGGCGAAACGTCCCGCCGCCACCGAAATAGTTTGAGGTGGTGGCAGATCGGCGCCACCACTCATCTGCACGATGCCCGATTGAAACGCGATGGCGGTAGACAGAGCGCTTACGAGCAGAAGCGGCAGCAGCACCGAGCCGACCGAATTGGGCTGCCTGGGAGTGAGAACGGCGCCGGACATGGCGATTTCCAACGAGTTTGAGAGGAAGTCCACGGGGTGCTCATCGAGCACCCCGTACATTCGCAAGGATCAGCTTTCCGGCTTGACCACGGCGGTCATCAGATCGTCATTCCAGTCGCCGGTGACCTTGAAGTGAGCGGCCGCACCCTTTTCGAAGGCTTCGATCAGGTTGTGGTTGACATAAGCGTAGATGCCCGGCTGCTGGAAAGTATAGTAGGCTGCACCCGCAGCGCCTCCGGGGATGAACCAGGTTTCCTGATCGAGTTCCGGCGGGTTGGCGAACTTGCCGGTTGCCCAGACATAGTCGCCATGGCCACCGATCAGGTGCGGACGGGTATCACGATTGGCCTGCGAATGCAGGATCAAGACCCGGTCGCCGACTTCTGCCGTCATCGCATTGTCGCCCGTCAGAGCTCCGACCGCACCATTGAAGACAATGTGGCTCGGGGTCAGCGTGTTCATCACTTCGAGCACATCCGAATAGGCGTCGCCGGCACTCTCGTATTTCTTGTAATTGCCGTCGGCATCCTTGGGGACATAAAAGTCCTGCTCGCCGACATAGTATACCTTGTCATAAGGCAGATCATTGCCCTTGTGGTCCTTGAGACCGTCGCGCGGCAAGACCGTGATCGCGCCATTCATGCCGGCGGTCACATGCCACGGCACCATTCCGGGAGGTGCGCAATGGTAGACGAAGACCCCGGCCTTGGTAGCCTTGAAGCGCAAGACGGCTGTTTCGCCCGGATTAACCAGGGTCAGAGCACCGCCGCCTAGCGCACCAGTTGCCGAATGGAAGTCGATATTGTGCTGAAGGCTGTTGGTATCGGGGTTGATAAGCGTCACCTCGACATAGTCACCCTCATGGACGACCATCATCGGACCGGGGACCGAGCCGTTGAAGGTCATGGCATGGACCTCGGTGCCTGCATCGTCAACGACGATCTTCTTTTCCTCGATGGTGAGCGTGAACTCAACGACCTTGGGCGCGCCTTCGGCCTTTTGGCTATGCGCATGGACGAAGGGAGGTGCGACGAGATCGACCTTCACCCGCTCCAGCTTGGCGATGTCACCGGCAACGGCGGCGGCATTCGTTTTAATGTCGCCACCTTCGGCGCGTGCCACAGTCCCTGTCAGAACAGGGATAAGCGCGCTTGCAAAGACAGCCCCCGCAAGCATTGTTCTTCTGGTCAAATTCAGGCTCTGGGTCATAATCTTCTCTCCTTGTCGTGCAGTGAGCGTTTCGCCCGAACTGTTGAGACTGTTTTACTTGATGGCGCCCAGTTTTATTTGTTCCAGAACAAAGAACTCATGAGGGAGAGTGCGTCATTGAGCCGCGTACCAAACAATAGAATTGCCGGCGCCCTTTGATCGAGATCAATTACTTTGCTTGGAAATCATTGCGCAGGAACGATCGAGTATTTTGGAGAGCTGTTTTTATGAAGGATAAGGAACGACCGACGAGTGGCGGGATCCCGCGGGGCCTGAGGCGCGACGGCCTCGTCCTGCTGTCTTATGGGTTCCGGCCATTTTATCTCGGGGCGCCTCTATGGGCCATCGCGACCATCACAATCTGGATTTGCGCGATGAACGGCTGGCTTGAGGTGGCGCAAGTCTACGGCCAATCCGCCTGGCATGCGCATGAATTGCTGTTCGGCTTCATGCCAGCGGTCCTCGTCGGATACTTGATGACAACAGTTCCAAACTGGACCGGTCGCTTTCCACTGTCCGGTAGCCCGCTTGCGGGACTTGCCTTCATCTGGATCGCGGGTCGCATTTCCATGCTGTTGATCGCAGATACATCGGCCCTCATCACCCTCCTGATCGACTGGATCTTCCTTCCACTCTTCGCCTATTTCTGCGTGAGAGAAGCCTGGGTCGCCAGGCGAATTGCGGATGCGAAGCCCATCCTTTGCCTCACGTGTCTCGCCCTGATCAATGGCGGGTTCCACATCGTTGCCATGGACGGAGGGGATGTGGGGGTCTGGGCGCGGGCAGGCCTTTCCGTCTATATCCTGTTGATCACGGCGACCGCGAGCAAGCTCATCCCGAGCTTTACAAACAACTGGCTTGCCCAGGCAGGCAGGTCACGCCTCGCGCCTACCAGTCGCATGATTGATCGTTTTGTCCTGATCGCCACTATCCTTGCAGCGATGATCTGGACCTTTGAACCGTTTGGCCCACTCACCGCCATCATGGCCCTTGTCGCAGCCAGCTTACACCTCGTGCGCGCAGCACAATGGTTCAGGCCAATCATTCTGCGATCGTCCATGATCGCAGCGATGCAGGTGTCTTACGGCTTTTTGGCTATCGGGCTGTTGGGGATTGCAGCAACAGCGCTCGGCATGCTTGGCCCGCTCGCTGCAATTCATCTTCTGGCCATCGGTGCCGTGACGGGAATGATGCTCTCAATCATGATGCGTTCGATCCGGCTTCATACCGGTCGAAATGAGAAATTCTCCTGGTGCCAGCGGCTGTCCGTTCCATGCCTGCTCATCGCGGCAAGCTTGCGCATAACAGCCGATTTCATTCCCGGATACTATGCGCCGTTGATGTCTGCGTCTGGACTGTTCTGGATTGCCGCCTTTGTCTTCTTTCTCGCCGACAATGCTGGTCTACTTTGCCAAGTTCAGCGGCAAGCCGGTCGTCAACCTTCACCGCCCACGCGGATCAACATGCGATAGGCACGCTTTGACGTATCGAGATTGCCGACCCATTGGTGACCGCGTTTTTCCAGCTCCGCGCCGAGAAAGCGCGATTCCTCAGAAAATACCGCGAAGAGCACTTCGCCCGGCTCCATGAGCTCGATCAGCGAGAGAACTTTTTCCATGGGAGCCGGTGGCTGTTGTTCTGTCAGGTCGAGCCGCCACAATGGATCGGGCCAGGCCGCCGCTTCCTCTGCACCGATCGAATGGAGAATTTCTGCAGAAATGTCTGGCGCCGGGATGAACAGAACCTCCCACTCGCCGCCATCCAACTCCTTGAGTTCGGCCGAATAGCCGCGGCGCGCCATGACGCTCAACAGCGGCATCGGGCGAAACGTTGCAAGCAGGCGCAAACCTTCCCCTGGCTTCAACGACTGAACCGCATGCATGATCGCAGGAAATGGCTCACCTCCGTCACGAAGGATGGGCCGCACGTCGAGTTCTTTGAAGTTGGCTGTTGTCGACACGTGACCTCCCAATTTTCGACTTCACCTGTCCGATCACGATGAATGTGCATGGGAGCGGCCGCTGTCGACAGGTCGCTCCCATACAGTTCAATGACCACCACCGCAGTTGCAGTTGCAGCCTTCGTGTTTCTTCCGGCGAATGCGGACTTCCCATATCTCCGGACCGCGGGAAAGGTATTCCCACCCGAACACCCCATCATAATGCATCTCGAGATGGTAGTAGAGCGGAACCGGATCATGATCGACGGTCAAGATCAACTGATAATCCGGAAGCAGCGAATTCAACATTCCGAATATACGAGGATGCCTTTCCACGCGCGGAATTTCGCGCACGTCGAGCTTGAGAATATGATCGTCTACAACAGTCATTCGCTGGCTTTCATCGATGCGGGTTTGCGGGGTCGCATGCAGCTCGGCTGCACCACAGGATACTGAAACACCCGCGCCTAGGCATCGTTGTGCTGTGACAAGCAAATCCCCGAAAGCCTGTCCTCTTTGCCTTTCGACAACGAAGTCCTTCGGCGAGCGGCTATCGTTGCGGCATGAAACCGGAGCGATATCATGAACGCAGAGATTATCCGCCGTTACGGCGAAAGCCGCTTGCCCCGTTACACGAGCTATCCGACCGCCCCCCGCTTCTCGCCCAATATCGGAGCCGGCACCTATCGGGACTGGCTGGCCGCGGTGCCGAAAAGCGATCCGGTGTCACTCTATCTTCACGTGCCCTTCTGTCGATCCATGTGCTGGTATTGCGGCTGCCACACCACCATCACCCAGAAAGATGCGCCAATCCTCGACTATCTGACAGTGCTCAAACAGGAAATCAGATTGGTGACGAAAGCCATCGGGCGACGACAGGATGTCAGCGACATTCACTTCGGCGGCGGCACTCCGACGATCATGACGCCAGAGGAATTCCTCGACCTCACTGCGACGCTCGCCGCAGCTTTTGGCATCGGCGGCGCGACCGAATTTGCGGTGGAAATAGATCCCAGAACACTGACCGTAGAAATGTCGGAGGCACTGGGGAAGGCGGGGATAACTCGGGCTAGCCTTGGCGTTCAGAGTTTCGATCCCAAGGTGCAGAAAGCGATCAATCGCATCCAGTCAGCAGAACAGACCGAAACAGCCCTTTCGAACCTGCGCAAGGCAGGAGCCAGAAGTGTCAACTTCGACCTGATCTATGGTTTGCCGCATCAGAATGTCGACTCTGCGATTGAAACTGCCCGTGTGGCCTCGGCCATGCGCCCTGAACGCTTCGCCGTCTTCGGCTACGCCCATGTCCCGGCCTTCAAGAAGCATCAACGCCTGATCGACACGGCAGCGCTCGGCGATGCCCATGAACGACATGCGCAGGCGGAAGCCATCGCGGCAACCCTGTGCGAAGCCGGGTATAGACGGATCGGTCTCGACCATTTTGCGCTTCCTGAGGATCAACTTTCGATCGCCGCCGATTGCCAGGCGTTGCACCGCAATTTCCAGGGATATACGACCGACATTGCATCAACGCTGATCGGGTTCGGTTCCTCGGCGATTGGACGCCTAACGGAAGGCTACGCGCAAAACGACGTTGCCATCGGACGCTATGCAAGTCTTATCTCATCCGGTGAACTGGCCACGTCGAAAGGCTATCGCCTCACCCAAGAAGACCGCGTCCGAGCCTGGATCATCGAACGGCTGATGTGCGACTTCCAGGTGGATTTTTCAACCATGCCGGATGGCTTTGAACTTCCGGACGAGGGCTTTGGAAAAGCCAATTTACCGCTGAAGACCTTGTTGGAGGAAGGCATTGTCACCTGGCGTGGCGATGTGCTGAGCGTGGACACAAAGCACAGGTTCCTCGTTCGAACGGTGGCGTCGTGCTTTGACGCCTATCTCGGCGAAACGGGCAGAACACACGCCACGGCGGCCTGAGACAAAGCGACGAAATAAGAGAAAGCCCGGTCCGATCGCTCGGTCCGGGCTTTCCCTTTGCGCGTTCGCGGATCAGCGGACGAGCGCGCGGTAGATCTGTGGCAAGGCCGCTGGAAGGCGGCGAATGTCGGGAACGACGGCATAGCCATGGTGGCCGAATACAGCCGGCACATAGGTTTTAGCGTCCTGATCGACCGTGACGCCGAAGACATGGATGCCACGCCGCCTTGCTTCGCTCACTGCCCGACGTGTGTCTTCAAGCGCAAAACGTCCCTCATAGTGATCGACATCATTCGGTTTTCCATCGGTCATGACAAGAAGCAAGTGCTTGCGATTGGGACGCTCGGCAAGTTTGGCCGTCGCGTGGCGTAGGGCTGCTCCCATGCGGGTATAGTAACCGGGCTTCAGCGCGGCGATGCGATGGCGCACCAACGCACTCATCGGCTCATCAAAGTCCTTGATCGTCTCAACGCGCACCCAGTCCCGCCGTCTCGACGTGAAGCTCAAGATAGAATGCATGTCGCCACAGGCGGCCAGCCCTTCGGCCAATACCAGAAGCGCCTCCTTCTCGACATCGAGCACCCGGCGGTCGTTGAACCAGGCGTCGGTTGACAGCGAGACGTCGACCAGCAGGGTCACCGCAAGATCATGGGCCTGCGGCCGGCTTGCCATATGGATGCGATCCGAGCATTCGCCGCTCGCAGCAAGCTCGGTGCGGCTGCGCACGACCGCATCGAGATCGAGATCGGCACCGTCGACCTGTGCACGCAGCAGCTCATGGCGCGGACGCATCGCTTCGAACTGCCGCCGCACCCGGCGAATCATCGCCTTCATCTCGGACGACTGGACCGGCGCCATGTCCTGTTCGCAGGCCGGACCGGCAAAGACCCGGCAGTGGTCCTTCAGATAGACCCCGTGTCTGTAGTCCCATTCCGGATAGGTCAGTTCCGCTTCGATCGCGGAATGGATGAGCGCCTCGGGCGGCAGGTCCAGGTCGAACCGAAATTTCGCGGCAGGCCGGCCCTTGCGTTCTCCAAGCACCATCTCGTCGAGTTCGTCGGCGGCTGACGCATCGTGATCGTCGCTGTCGTCGGCGGGACGGTCGACATTGACCATCTCGGCCATGGCAAGGATCTTCTCGAAGCGGTTGAGGATGAAGGGACTGCGCTCACCCTTGGCGGCAGAGTCCTTCTCACGGATCGCCACATGGCGTCCGGCCGCCTGCGCATCCGCCTGGCTGGAGCCGACCGGCTGGTCTAATTCCTGGCGACCGGCCCATTCCTCCCTAAGAACTGCCTGCGGCCAGAGCGGCACGGGCAACATCGGCAGATAGCCCGCAGGTGCCTGCATAGGCATTTCATTACCTGCAGAGAGCGGGGCAAGCCCCGCGCCACGGCGCAGGAGATCAATGATGCAGTCCTCCAGCAGCCCCTCAACCCGAGGCAGCGAGCCGCGGCGGCGCTCCGACAGAAGGGCGCGGCAAAGCCGACTATAACGATCGACCAGACCGGGGAAGGTCTCCAGGACCTGTGCTTCAAGCGCCGACGCCGCGTCCAAAAGTGCAAGATCTGCCTTGAGGGGATCAGTCTCGGTCATCGGTTGAAGCGGCATCACGGCCATGGCGGCGGCCAGCCAGACATAAAGGTCAAGATTGAGCGACTGCTCCGGCATGAGATCCAAGACTGGGGGCAACATCACGCTAGCTTCGTCCCGCGCCGGATGAATGAGCTTTTCTTCGCCCAGCCCCATGCGTTGCCGGAACTTCAGCCGGTGTTGCGAGGTCTTGCCCCGCGCCGGTACCAGTTGAACCGTCCGTTCACCGCCGAAGCCACGAAAGCAGACAGAGAGTACCGGAAGCACGTCCTCCAGCAGGACAGCCGCTTCGGGATAACGCGGCCAGGTGCGGGTATCACCTGCCAGCCTGTGCCAGGCGCGCCCGACCGTCTCCTCAAGCTCCAGAAAGTCCAGCATGACATTCTCCTAGCGGATGACCGCCTGTGCCAGTTCAAGGAGTGCGGTACGCACGTCAGGTTCGTCGGTCAGCGGCTCTATCATGGCGGCACGAACGGCGTCCCGTGGCGCAAGACCGGCATCGATGAGGCTCGCGCAGTAAACCAGCAGACGCGTCGAGACGCCCTCCTCCAGGTCATGACCTTTCAATGCCCGCAGCCGCCGCGCCAGTTCGACCAATGGCTCTACAGCCGTGGCAGGCAGTCCACTTTCTGCCGAGACAACCTCGATCTCCCTCGCCTTGGGCAGGAAGTCGAACTCGATGGCGACAAAACGCTGGCGAGTCGAGGGCTTCAACGCTTTGAGGAGGCTTTGATAGCCAGGATTGTAGGAGACAACGAGCATGAAGGCCGGCGGCGCTTCAAGCTCTTCGCCTGTCCGCTCCAATGGCAGGATGCGCCGGTCGTCGGTGAGCGGGTGGAGCACGACGGCGACATCCTTGCGCGCCTCGACCACCTCGTCGAGATAGCACACACCGCCCTCACGGACCGCCCGGGTCAGCGGTCCGTCGACCCAGACCGTCTCACCTCCCTTCAAAAGAAAACGGCCAGTGAGATCGGCAGCCGCCAGATCGTCGTGGCAGGAGACGGTGGTCAGCGGCAAGCCAAGCTTTTGCGCCATATGACTGACGAACCGGGTCTTTCCGCAGCCTGTCGGTCCTTTGAGGAGAAGCGGCAACTGCCGCGTCCAGGCTGTCTCGAAGAGAGTGCATTCGTTGCCGGCTGGAGAATAGGCCGGGATATCCGGCTGAATGTTGCGGGCGATGATATTCATGTTCCTGATCCTCAAAATTGGGGAGAGCCCCGCCGCTTTTTGAAACAGCGGGGCCGCTGTTTCACTCGGCAGGCTCGACATAGCCGCCGAAGGCAGGCTCTTTTTCCTTGCCCGGCATCAACACGGCCCAGACGAACATCAGGGCCGAGACCAAAACGACCGCACCGGAGCCGAGGCGCACCCAGTAGAACAGCGCCAACTGGTCCTGGACGGCCATGTAGCTTTCACCCAGCACGCGCTGGAGATGCACCTGCAGAACACCTGCGAAGGTGAGCGCAAAGGTCATTACCGACATGGCCGTGCACATCATCCAGAAGCTCGCGATCGACAGCCACTGGTTATAGGGCTGGCGGCCGCGCATTTCCGGAATGGCATAGGCCATGATCGCAAGGTTGAGCATCACATAGGCGCCGAAGAAGGCGAGGTGCCCGTGCGCTGCCGTCACTTGAGTCCCATGGGTGTAGTAGTTAATGGAGGACAGCGTGTGCAGGAAGCCCCAGACGCCAGCACCGAAGAACGCCATGACCGAGCAACCGATCGACCACAGAAGAGCTGCCTTGTTCGGGTGCTTGCGGCCGGCCTTCCAGGTCATCACGAAGGTGAAAATGACCATGGTAAAGAAGGGGGCAACTTCGAGGGTCGAGAAGAGCGAACCGATCCACTGCCAGTAGCCCGGCGCGCCGATCCAGTAATAGTGATGGCCCGTGCCGAGAATGCCGGAGAAGAGCGCCAGGCCGATGATGACATAGAGCCACTTCTCGACCACTTCGCGGTCGATGCCGTTGAGCTTGATCATCAAGAAGGCGAGCACCGAGGCCATGATCAGCTCCCAGACGCCTTCGACCCAGAGGTGGACGACATACCACCAGTACATCTTGTCGAGTGCCAGGTTCGTTGGGTTGTAGAAGGCAAAGAGGAAGAAGATCGCCACACCCCAAAGACCGAAGATCAGGATGTTGGTGACGACAGTCTTGCGGCCCTTCAGCGATGTCATGGTGACGTTGAACAGCAGCATCAATGCGACAATGACGATGCCGATCTTGATGATGAAGGGTTGCTCCAGAAATTCGCGGCCTTCATGGATGCCGAAGAGGTAACCGACGACGGCGGCGGCGGCGGCGATTAGAAAGATCCAGAACTGCACGATGGCGAGCTTTGGGCTGTAAAGCTCCGTCTCCGCCTCTTCCGGCAGCAGATAATAGGTCGCGCCCATGAAGCCCATTAGCAACCACACAATCAGGGCGTTGGTGTGGATCATGCGCACGATGTTGAAGGGCAGGAGTTCCGAGAGCGTATTGGGCAGGACGTAGATCGTGCCGGCAACAACGCCGAACAGGACCTGGGCAACGAAGAGGCCAAGCGCGCCGTAGAAATACAGCATCGCGACCTTCTGGCTTTGATATTTCATAGGTTTGTCTCCTTGGGTCACGAAGGGCTCAGCCCGCCTCGTTCGGCGGCCAGTTCTGCGTCTTGATCTTGCTGGTCCATTCGAGGAAGTCGGCGAGATCGTTGATCTCTTCGTCGGTCAGGTTGAATTGCGGCATCTGGCGACGACCTTCGACACCAGAGGGCTGTGCAGCCATCCAAGAACGAAGCGTCTCACGTGCACCGTCGCGATCGTCCTGGCCACCCCAGCGCGTCCAGACGTTGCCAAGTTCGGGCGCAAAATAGGCGCCTTCACCCAGGATCGAGTGGCAGTTGATACAGGAGTGCTTTTCCCAGATATGCTTGCCGCGCGCGACGCTGTCAGTCAGTGTCGTTTCGTCGGTCGATACCGTGCGGATGTAGTAATGGCTGTGGGCGGTGAGCCCCACGAAGATCGCAAAAAAGAAAATGGAGCCGCCATAGAAGACGTTGCGCGCTCCGGTCTTGGTCAGGCGCTCTGCCATGCCCTTGTCCTTCCGTCTGCCGGGCTAAGAAGGCCCGACCTGGTTTCCCCGCCTCGAAGGCTCCAGCGATCCCCTCGCCGGCTCTGCGGGATGTCCTTTTCATAGAGAGTGAGCGGAGTTGTTCTTTGCGCTTTGGCAAGCAACGGTGCGAATGTTCATCCCAACAGAAGGACCACCAGCGACCGAGACAGTGCGGCGATCAGAATGATGCTTAACCAGCAGATCAGTGCGATCCGCATGGGATGATGTCCGCCCCTGAGTTCGAGGAAGTCGAGAACCACAAGCCGTCCCTTGGCAAAGGCAATCCCAAGAACGGCGGCAATCGGTACGATCGTTGGACCAGCGAGCGCCGTAACAATTGCGCCGCCAATCGCGAAGGTCATCAGCATGGCGAGCACACCCACCAATTCCTCGTGTTGTCTGCGGGTCATGGGACGCCTCACGCGAGATAGAGAATGGGAAAGATGACCAGCCAGACGAGGTCGATCACGTGCCAGAGTGTGGCGATCAGAACGAGGTTCTCACGTGCCGGGCGCCAGGCGACGAGAAGAAGCGCAATGGCGCCGAAGAAGACATGCAGGAGATGAAAGCCGGTAATGATGAAATAGAGCTCGAAGAAGGTGTCGAGCGTTGCATCGTGGGCGTAGCGAACCTCACCCCAGTATTCGAAGAGCTTGACCGCCACGAAGCAGAAGCCGAGCAGGGCTGCAATCGTCAACGGCCGTTTCACCGCCTCGAGATCAAGCCGATTTCGCATCGCCACAGCGACAAAGTACCCGCTCACCAGCAGAACAAGCGTGTTCGCGCCGGCGATCCCCGGCCTTAAATGCAGACGCGCCAGTTTGAAGGCTTCTGCATCGAAGGTCGAGACGACGAGGAAGCCAAGGATCAGGATGCCGAAAGCGATCAACTCGCTCCACACCAGGATCCAGAGCAGCAGGTGGTCGTCCTTTGCCTCTTGCTGGAGGCTCGTTTGCATGGCCATCGTCAGTTCTCCCGTTGATCGGGATCGTTTCTAGAGAAAAATCCGAAGCGCTCTTTGTGGGAGCGCAAAGAAGACTGACGAAAGACAAGGCAGAGTGCTTCCACAACAGAAGGGAATGACTGAAATGACGGATGCACAAATCGGCCTTGTCGTTGCGACACCTGTCATCGTGGGCTTTGCCCTGATGCTGAAACGCATGGGGGTGCTCCAGGGCGGGGGCACTCTAGCCGCCGTTCTGACTTCGCTTGCGATCGGCGTCATCCTGTTCATCGGCCAATAAGGGAAAAACCATGGAAACGACTGGATCCAGCCTGACGGCCTCCGAGGTCAGGGCGCTTGAGAACAAGCACCGCGATCTTCTCATTCTCTGCTTGAAGCTGGAGGAATTGGCCGCGGACTTTGACACTGGTGAGATTCCACGTGGTATCCAGAAGGTTGCCAAGCACATCGAACCGTTGGTCGCAGCCGCCCACACTCTGGAAGAGCAAAAGTTCTACCCCGACCTCGAGCTGCATGCCGGCTCCTGCTTCGGCTCTCTTCTTCTCGATCAGGTCAAGTCCGAACATCGCGTCGACCGTCGCGCGGCCCGTGAGCTATCTCTCACTTTGGCCGCTGTCGCTCGCAAACGATGCAGACTGAGCCTGGAAACGGTGGCCCATATGGTTCGCGGTTTTCAGGAAGCTGTCCGGCGCCATATCACTACGGAGCAGATGCTGCTGCAACAGCTTCTAAACGTGGAACCCGAAACGCAGGTGTTCCCAACATGAACCAGATCGTTCTTGCGCTTGTAGCCTTCTTGTTGTTGCATTCGGTGCCTGCCTTACCAACCATCCGGGGAAGGCTAACCGCAGCGCTTGGATTACGGCTCTACCTTCTAGTCTATTCGACAACATCCGTAGCACTCCTGATATGGGTCCTGCATGCCGCCTGGAACACCGAGTATGTAGAGATCTGGCGGCCGGATTCCCGGAGCATCCTCGCCAATCTCGTGTTGTCGCCACTCGGGCTCTTTCTGGTCACGGCAGGCCTAATCAGTCCCAATCCCGCATCTATCAGCTTCATGACAGGCACTACACCTGGCGCGATTACAACTCTCACCCGCCATCCGGTCTTGTGGGGATTTTTCCTCTGGTCTCTCGGCCACCTCGCAGCAAACGGTGATACCAGATCGCTCCTTGTCTTCGGTGGCCTCGGTCTGTTTTCTGCTGTCGGTATCCTTGTCGCGGAAAAGCGCGCGAGACGCAGGATGGGAGAAGACTGGTTACCAGTCGAGAGATCAACATCCATATTTCCGTTGATCGCCCTGCTCTCTGGACGCGCCAAGCTGCGTCTGGATGGACATCTGGTAGCCGGGTTCGCCGTGACGCTGCTTGTCACACTCTGGCTGCTCGCGGGAGGCCATGCCGCCCTGTTTGGCGCAGACCCGATTCTCGCGCTCGACATCTGAGAACGATTCCAGCCGGCAATTCCACACACTACTTGCTCTACGTCAAACATCCGCGCGCGGACGGCTATAACATGAGTAAATAAATCAATTTTCGGAGAGCGGGATGCCCAACACCCTGAAACAGGTCAGCGAGACGAATATCATTGAGGCCGACGCGGCAGGCTATGCAACAACCCGTCGCACTTTATGCGCTGGCATCGCAGCGACCCTTGCCCTTCCCTTCCTCAACACACGGGCACGCGCTTCCTCCCTCGACCAACTCGTCCTCTTCGGCCCTCCTGCCGGACCATCGATCACGCTGGCCTATGCGGTTGGCAAAGGCCTGCTGCGCAACGTCGCAGATAAGGTGGAGTTTAGGGTCTGGCGCACGCCCGATGAAATGCGGGCGGGCCTGTCGTCCGGATCCATGAGAGCCGTAGTCATGCCGACAACGGCGGCGGCAAATCTCCATACGCGCGGCCTTGGCCTGAAACTGGCCAGCGTAATGACCAATGGCCTTCTCTATATGGTGTCGCGCAACGATAAGATCGCGGCTTTCGCAGATCTCGAAGGTCAAAGCGTAACCGTGCCATTTCCCAATGACACGCCGGAACTTGTCTTCGATGCGGCGCTTGCCCATCATCGGATGACCGGCAAGGTCAAGGTAGAGCGGGCCGGCACGCCGATCGAAGCTGTGCAGATGCTGCTCGCAGGGCGTATCGACACGGCGCTCCTACCCGAACCGGCAGTCTCTGCCGCCATCTTCAAGGCCAGTACCGGTGGTCAGGCGCTTCACCGCGTCATCGACATGCAGAAGGAATGGGGTAAGGTCACCGCAAGTACGCCGGTCCTGCCCCAGGCAGGTCTCGCCCTGACGCAAAACTTCCTGGACGATCATCCGGAACAGGCGACCGCGCTTCTTGCGGGACTTGCACGGGCAGCAGTCGAGGTGAACGCCAATCCGGCAGCGGCTGCGAGCCAGGCCGCATCGGCACTTGAACTCCCATGGCCTGTTCTGGAGGCGTCGATCCCCTATTCGAACCTCGTCGCCATTGCCGCTCGGGACGCTCGCGGACCGATCGAGACCCTGCTCAAAGCCGTGGCACAGAGGCATCTCGATATGGTGGGCGGTCGCATGCCGGACGCGTCACTTTATCTGTAGGGCGGGATCATCATGAGCCTAGCTTATCGTGCGGGAAGGGTGGCGCGCTTCCTCTGGTCCGGCTGGGCGGGTTTCAGCGGCCTTGCCGTCTTTGCAGCCGTTTGGCAGCTCGGAGCCGAAGCCTATGGCAGCTTCGTGTTGCCAGCACCGGCCGAGACGATCCAGACCCTGTTCAAGCTAGCAGCAGACCCCGACAATCAGATGTTGGTGCTGTCGACGAGCTTGAGGGCGCTCGGCGGCTTTTCACTCGCCGCCGTGTTTGGAACGATGGCAGGCGTGGTGGCCGGATACCATCCGGCGATCATGAGGCTTGCGCGTCCGCAAGTAACCTTGCTGATCGGCGTCCCGCCAATCGCCTGGATCGTCCTTCTGATGATCTGGTTCGGCATGGGGGCCGGAACGGTCATTGCCACTGCGGCTATCGCCGCCTTGCCGCTTGTCTTTGTTGGTGCAGCCGAGGCCATCCAGACACGAGACCGGGGATTGGAAGACATGGCCCGTATGGCCGGCCTGTCGTGGCTGGCCCGCCTGTTTCAGATATCCCTACGGCAAACGCTTCATGCGTTATTTCCTGCTTTGGTCATGGCACTGGGCACGGCTTTCAAGGCAGCAGTCATGGCCGAGTTGCTGGCCAATGCCGGCGGGATAGGAGGCGCGCTCGCCAATGCCCGTTCCGCACTCGATGTGGAAGCAGCTCTTGCGTGGATCCTCCTGTCGGTCATTGCGCTGATCAGCGTCGAATATGGAATTGTTCAGCCTCTGCGCGCCGAAGCCGAGGCATGGCGGGAAGCCGCCCAACCCTGGGGCGTACGCCGATGACCCTCCTCCAGCTCAAAGCCGTGGGGCACGTTTTTCTCGGCCGCCCCGTTCTCGAACAGGTCAGTCTGCAGGTCAGCCAGGGGGAAATGGTCGCGCTGGTCGGACCATCCGGTTGCGGCAAGAGCACGCTTGCCCAGATCGCCGCCGGGCTGATTATCCCCCGCCACGGCCAGGTCGAGCGAGGCTATGCGCGCTGCGCTTTCGTCTTTCAGGAACCGCGCCTCCTCCCATGGGCAACGGTCGAAGCCAACGTGGCACTCGGCCTATCTGGCCTCCCAGTGGCGCGGTCCGAGCGAAGGGTAAGAACTGCAGCGGCCTGTGATCGCGTATCGCTGGAAGAGAGCGACTGGCAAAAGTTTCCATCGCAGTTGTCGGGTGGCATGCGCCAGCGCACGGCGCTTGCCCGTGCGCTCGTCGCCGACCCCGATTTCCTCTATTTCGACGAGCCCTTCACCGCACTCGATGCCGCCTTGCGACGACGGATGCAGGATCTCGTTGTCGCCACGGTCTCGAACAGCGGCAAGGGCGGGCTCTTCATCACCCATGACATCCATGAAGCGCTGCGGATCTGCCACCGGATCGCGGTTCTCGATCGCTACGGCCATGGAATTCTCGACTGCGTCGCTGTTCCCGAGACACCGGGGCATCGCAGTGAGGAGATGATTTTCGAGACGGCGCGAAGGCTCATCTCCGATCATCCGCTGTTTGCCGTCGTGGAAGAACATGACGAGCGGAGGCTGGCATGAGTGTGCTTCCAGCCATACGCATGCTTCCCTCGGCCGATCTTGCCAGGGCAATGTCCGCCGAAGGTCTGAGGTTGATGTTTCCACTTGCCGCCTTGCATGCGGCACTCTGGCCGTTTCTCTGGGTGGTCGTTTGGTCTCTCGACCTGCCATTTGCTTCCTCGTCTCTTCCCGCCCACTGGCACGCGCAGGAAATGCTGGTCGGCTCCTTTGGAGCCGCGCTTTTAGGCTTCCTCACCTCTGCACTGCCGGAATGGACGGACACGCGGCGGATTAGCGGCCGTCCACTTTTCCTGTTTGCGGGCCTCTGGGCTGGCGCACGAGTGCTCGGCTTGCTTGCCGTCGAGAGCGGCTGGCTGATCGGTCTGATGTTCGATCAGGCCTGGATGCTGTTCCTGCTCGCCTATGCGCTGCGCCTGTCCTGGAGCAAGAAGAGCACAGATCTCCTGGGCTTCGTCTTGTTCGTCACCGCCTTTGCTGCGGCTGCGGCCATGCTGCGGATCGCAATGGCCTTTGAACTCTACGATCTGTCGGAAAGCGCGATCAGAATTCTCGGGTTCGCGCTTCTCGGCCTGCTCGGTCTCGCCCTTGCCCGCATCACCGTCCCAGTGACCAATCTGATCCTTGATCCGACGGAAAAGACCTCGCCCTACAGACCGCATCCGGGCCGGATCCATCTCTCAGCGGGGTTGACCATGCTGGTGATCGTGGCAGAGGCGGCCACGCTCTCGGACGCCGTGCGCGGCTATTTGATGTTGGCTGCCGGTGCAGCCTTTCTTGATCGGGTCGCCGAGGGGTTTGTGGGGCGCGAAGGCTTTTCCTTCGAACTTGGCGGTCTTTGGCTGTCGAGTGCGCTGGCTGGCACCGGCCTTCTTGTCTGCGGACTTTCCCTGATTGGCCTGGACCTGCCGTGGCTGGGCGGACTGCATCTGGCATTAATGGGGGGCTTGGGTCTCGGCGTCCTGCAGGTTCTCTCGATTGCAGGCCTGCTGCATACCGGTCAACCGCTGCTTTTTTCGAAGACAACCCGGATGGCGATCCTGCTTCTGGTCCTGTCGGTTCTTTTGCGGATCCTCTCGGAGTTCGCGCCGTCGCTCACCCTGCCCTTCAGCGCTTACGGTTTCTCCTCTGCGCTGTTTTCGCTTTCCTTCCTCCTCTGGGCCAAGGCCTATATTCCTCTGCTCTGGTCGCCGGCAACGGTGGATCAGGAAAGGTGCTGACATGACCACAATTCCCGGCCCCTCCATCCCGCAGCGTCTTCTGTCTGGCGGGTTCCGTCTGTTCTTCCCGGGCAGCGCGCTTTTGGCCGCCGTCTCAATCGCTATCTGGGTCCCGTGGTTCCTCGGCTTCATGCATGTTCCGACCCTCTTGCCCCCGGTTGCCTGGCACCAGCACGAGCTTCTCTTCGGCTTTGTCCCGGCCGTGATAGCAGGGTTTCTTCTCACCGCCGTGCCGAACTGGACCGGCAGGCCCGGTTTGAAGGGCATGCCGCTTCTGGCACTGTTTCTTCTCTGGATCGCCGGGCGGCTTGCCATCAGTCTCTCTGAATGGACGGGCATGCTCGGCGCGACACTCGTTGCGCTGGCCTTCCTGCCAGTGCTCGCCATCTTTGTTCTGAAAGAACTTGTTGCTGCCTCGAACCGACGCAACTACAAGATCGTCGCCGTTCTCGCGCTCCTGAGCGCCGCTCAGATGTTTTTCCATCATGAGCTCGATCGCTACGGTCGCGTCGAAATGGCCGACCGTCTGGCTCTGTCTGCGATCCTCATCCTCATCTCTCTGGTTGCGGGGCGCATTATTCCGGCATTTACCGGCAACTGGCTGAAGGCGAACAATCCAGGGCGGTTGCCGCAGAATTTCGCCCGTTTCGATCTCGCCGTCATGATCCTTGGGAGCCTTTCACTGGCGATGTGGATCGCTGTCGGCGGCGGTCTTGAAAGCCTCCAGTTTCCCACGGGGCTGCTGATGCTTGTCGCCAGCCTTGCTCATCTCGTGCGACAGGCAAGATGGTGCCCCGAGCGCACGCTTGGGGAGCCCCTCGTGACGATCCTGCATGTCGGCTATCTCTTCATTCCCGTAGGCTTTTTGCTGACCGGCCTGTCGATGCTGTTGGACCACTCCGGCTTCGCCTCGGCAGGCATCCATGCCTGGACGACAGGTGGGGTCGGGGTCGTGACGTTGGCGGTGATGACCCGCGCCACGAGAGGCCATACGGGCCAGGCTTTGACGTCCCCGCACTCGACAACCTGGCTCATCTATGCACCAATCATCCTCTCGGCACTGCTGAGGATTTCGGTCGCAATTTGGCCGCAGCACACCATGCTGCTATTGCCGATCGCAGGGATCGCCTGGATCGTGGCATTCTTGGGTTACGTGGTCTTTTACATGCCGTTGATAGCGCGAAAGGGATAGGAGGGAGCCATGAGCGCCCTCACCCTCTCCACTCCGGTATCAAGGGTGCGTCCGTCAACCCGAGCAGATCCACGGCACGAGCCGCAATATGAGCGACGAGATCCTCTACGCTCGCTGGATTGCGGTAGAATGAGGGGACCGGCGGCATCACCACGGCCCCCATCTCGGTCACCGCCGCCATGTTGCGCAGGTGCCCGAGGTGAAGCGGCGTTTCGCGGGTAAGCAGAACCAGCCTGCGACGCTCCTTGAGCTGCACATCGGCGGCGCGAGTGAGAAGATTGTCTGTGATCCCGGTCGAGATCGCTGCAAGAGACCGCATCGAACAAGGGGCGACGATCATACCGGCCGTGCGGAACGATCCGCTGGCAATCGATGCACCGATATCGCTTTCCGAATGGAAATGAGCGGCGAGCCCGATTAGCCGCCCCAGCGCCTCGTTGCCCGCCTCATGTGCGATTGTCCGGCGCGCTGCTGACGTGACGACGAGATGCAGTTCAACATCATCCATGGCCGCCAGGAGCCGGCCGACCTGAAGACCGATCGCCGCCCCCGAAGCACCGGACATGCCGAGAATGACACGCTTCATCATGGCTCACCTTCCCTTGTCTTGAGGGATCCAAGTCCAAGTTCGCGCCAGATCGCATCGACGCGCGCCGAGACCTCCGGCGTCATTTGCAGCACGCGGCCCCATTCCCGATCGGTTTCTGCGCCAAGCTTGTTGGTGGCATCGAGACCGAGCTTTCCACCGAGCCCAGGCTTGGGAGAGGCAAAATCGAGGTAGTCGATGGGTGTGTTATCCACCACCACGAGATCGCGGGAGGCGTCGAACCGCGTGGACAGCGCCCAGATGACATCGCTCCAGTTTCTGACGTCAACATCGGCATCGACCACGATGATGAGCTTGGTGTAGCTGAACTGCGGCAGCATCGACCAAAGCCCGAGCATGATCCGGCGGGCTTGCCCCGGATAGCGCTTGTCGAGCGAGACGACGATCGCCCGGTAGGAACAGGCTTCTGGAGGCAGATAGAGATCGACAATCTCTGGAAACTGGCGCTTCACGAGGGGAAGGAAGAGAGCATTCATTGCCTCTCCGAGCACAGAAGGTTCATCCGGGGGGCGGCCGGTGAAGGTCGAGAGGTAAACCGGATTCTGCCGCATCGTCATCGCACTCATGTTCATGACGGGAAACGGCTCGACAGAATTGTAGTAGCCAGTGTGGTCGCCATAAGGCCCCTCGAGCGCAGTCTCCGCGATCGATACGGTCCCCTCCAGCACGATTTCTGCAGTGGCTGGAATATCAAGCGGCTGGGTGAGCGCTCGCACCACATGGGCGCGCTTGCCTCTGAGCACACCGGCGAATGACAGCTCGCTCATGGTCTCTGGCAGCGGCATAACGGCTGCGAGGATTGTCTGAGGATCAGCGCCGATCACGACCGCAATGGGCATATGCCGCCCCACGGCCTGCCACTGCCGGAAGTGTTTTGCAGCACCACGATGGGCAAGCCAGCGCGTGATCAGTCGCCTGCGATCCAGCGCTTGCAGCCGGTAGACGCCGACATTGACATCCCTAGGGTCGGAGGGCGATGCGGTGACGACAAGCCCCCAGGTGATCAGCGGTGCCGGTTCGCCGGGCCAGCACCACTGGATCGGCAGTCGGTTGAGATCAACGCCCTCGCCTTCGAACACGATATCCTGGCATTCGGCGTGAGACACCCTGCGGCATCCCAGCGCCATGGCGGAGCGAAGCACAGGCAGCTTCTTCAGGGCATCCCGGAGCGACGCAGGCGGCCTCGGTTCGCGCAATTCGGCCAGAAGGTCCGCGAGATCGCCAATCTTGCCGCCAGGGATGCCATAGCCAAGTTCGATCCGCTCGCGCGTGCCGAACAGATTGGCAAGCAGCGGTATCTCTGACACTGCACCGTCCGACCGGACCGGGCGCTCAAAGAGCAAGGCCGGGCCTCCCTCTGCCAGGACGCGCCTGTGGATTTCGGTTACCTCATGAACAAGGCTCACCGGCTGCGCGACGCGGAGAAGCCGTCCCTGCCTTTCCAGTTCGGTCATGAAAGCTTGAAGACCGTCGTAGCGACGAGGCGGTGCGTTCTGTGTCATGCGGACCGCTATGACCTGTGAATTCGGTTGCGTCTTTGCGCTGGAGCAATCTGGATTGTCGGCCGTTCCCATAGGTTTGCGCCGGTTCAAACCACTCAAATTGGCGCAATGCAGATAACATCCATTCTGGCTCTCCCGCTGAAAGCCGTGCCGCTCATGCCGCTCGTATCAATTGAGCTCGTGGCAAGTCGCCTCTTCAAGCTCCTGCTCCTAGCTCATGGCGATATGTTCGAGCGCCTTGGCACATACAAAAGCTGCCGCTTTTCGTTTGCCCCGACTGATCTGCCCTTAGTCTTCCTGATCGAGCCTCACCTCCTCCGTCTCAAGGTGGTGCGCCAGAGCGAGGCATTCACAGCGGATGCGGGTGTCGAGGCCCCGCTGGTGATGCTGCTGGCGCTCCTTGAGGGGCGTTGCGATGCTGATGCGCTGTTCTTTTCCCGCGACCTAAAGGTGATCGGGGACATGGAAGCGATGCTTGCGATGAGAAACGCCCTCGATGACTGCGATATCGATCTTCCGCGTGATCTCGCACGGATCGGAGGACCTGCCGCGCCCATCGTTCACAGGCTAGCCGAGGAAATCCGACGCCAGTCGCTGAGGGGGATCCAGTGATGGAACTGATCTGTCCGGCGGGAACGCCAGCAGCCTTTCGTGAAGCCGTCGATGCAGGCGCTGACGCGGTCTATTGCGGCTTCCGCGACGAGACCAATGCCCGCAATTTCCCCGGCCTCAATTTTAGCCGAGAAGAGTTGCGAGGCGCGATTGTCTATGCCCGCAAGAAAGGCTGCATGACATTCGTCGCCCTCAACACCTTCATGCGGGCTGGCGACGAAGAGATCTGGTATCGTGCGGCCGCCGACGCGATAAGGTTCGGTGCCGATGCGCTAATCCTGGCGGATTTCGGTCTCATGGCCCATGTCAGGGAACACTATCCAGAGCAGCGCTTGCATGTTTCGGTCCAGGCGTCTGCTTCCAATCCCGAAGCGATCAATTTTCTCGTCGAAGCCTTCAACGCAAAACGGGTCGTCTTGCCGAGAACGCTGACGATCAGCGACATTGCCCGCATTGGTCGCAAGGTCAAATGCGAGATCGAGGTCTTCGTCTTCGGCGGGCTTTGCGTCATGGCCGAGGGACGCTGCTCGCTCTCCTCATACGCCACCGGCAAATCGCCCAATATGAACGGCGTCTGCTCTCCGGCGAGCCATGTGCAGTACCGACAAGACGGCTCCGACATGGTGTCGGAGCTCGGCACTTATACGATCAACCGGTTCAGCCATGGGGAGGCCGCCGGCTACCCCACACTGTGCAAGGGACGCTTCGACATCGGCGATGCCCGTGGCTACGCCTTCGAAGACCCAGTGTCCCTCGATGTCATGGGTGAAATCGAAGCCTTGAAGGATGCCGGCGTCTCTGCCTTGAAAATCGAAGGACGCCAGCGCGGCAAAGCCTATGTGGCCGAAGTCGTATCCACGCTGCGCCAGGTACTCGCAACCGCCCCCTCGGGGCGTGGCCCGTTGTTGACCCGGCTGAGGGCGCTGAGCGAAGGGCAGAAGACCACGGTCGGAGCCTATGAGAAGCGCTGGAGATGAGCATGACTGAACTGACACTGGGCCCTGTATACTATCTCTGGGACGGCCCGAAATGGCGGGATTTCTATTATCAGATCGCAGACGAAGCGCCCGTGGATCACATTATCCTCGGCGAGACTGTCTGCTCCAAACGGCAGCATTTCATCGAGCCATACTTGGCAGACGTGGTGGAGCGCCTGGAACGGGCGGGAAAGTCGGTGGCCTTTTCCTCGCTGGCGCTAATCACCTTGGAGCGAGAAAGTCGGATCGTGAAAGAGCTGATCGAGACGTCGGACTACCCCATCGAGGTAAACGACCTCTCCGCCATCGGCCTGATCAAGGGCCGCCGACACCTCGTCGGCCCCTTGGTCAATGTCTATAATGGCCCAACCGTGCGCTTGCTGGCACAACGCGGGGCAGACCGTATCTGTCTTCCGCCGGAACTTCCCTTTAGCTCGATCGCCAGGATCGCCGCCGACGCGCCGGATGTGGCTCTCGAAGTGATGGTATTCGGTCGCATGCCGCTTGCCATATCGGCTCGCTGCGCCCATGCCCGTTCCAAGGGCAGGATCAAGGACAATTGCCAGTTCGTCTGTGGCGAAGAGCCGGACGGCCTGTCAATCAAGACACTCGATCGCCAGTCATTCCTGGTGCTTAATGGCGTGCAGACAATGTCGCACACGTGCCAACTCCTGCTCAGCGAACTGAAGGAGTTGCAAGAGGCCGGGGTCACTGGCTTCCGTCTCTCACCACAGGACTGCGACATGGCGCGCATCGCCGTCATCTTCCAGGAAACGCTGTCGGGCAGCATGGAACCCCAAGAGGCCGCCGAGTTGATCGGGCATACTTATCCCACAGCCAAGTTCTCGAACGGCTTTCATCACGCGCAAGAGGGAGCGGCCTGGGTATCGCGGGCAAAAAACAATGCCCACGCGCCCTGATGCGCGAGGGAGTACGAGCACATCTTGTTTGCGAAAGCGCAACGACCGGATCGGCATTCCTCACCATAGTCGGCACCACAGCGGTAACGCATTAAAGCGCAAAGCAAGGTGAACTCGATGAAACTTGACGCAAGCCAGACGGTCGGAAAGATCGCGACCTCCCTCCCCGGTGCAGCCGCACTTTTCCGCGGTCACGGCATCAGCTTCTGCTGCGGTGGCTCTGATAGCCTCGAGGTTGCGGCCGAAGCCGCAGGACTCTCGCCGGAAACCTTGGTGGGCGAATTGCAGGGCCTTGTCGATGCCGCCTCGACAGAAGCACCGGATGAAACTGTCGATCTGATCAAGCACCTCAAGACACGCTACCACGACACCCACCGTGCGGAACTCAACTCTTTGATCCCTCTCGCAGCCAAGGTCGAGCGGGTGCATGGCGATCACCACGATGCACCGATCGGCCTGGCAAATCTGCTCGAGCGCATCCAGAGCGACCTTCACAGCCACATGCATAGCGAGGAGCTTATGCTCTTCCCACTCATGGAACGCGGCGACCATAAAGCTCTGACAAGACCCATTGAACAGATGCGCCACGAACATGACGTCGAGGCAGAGCATCTGACGGAACTCGAGCACGTGACGGGCGGATTTCATCTACCGGACGGTGCCTGCAATTCATGGCGCGCGCTTTACACAGGCGTAAAGAAGTTTGCCGACGATCTCGTCCAGCACATGCACCTGGAAAATGAAGTCCTCTTTCCACGCTTTACCGGCGGGACCCTCTAAAACAAATCTATTGAAGATGAGGAATCATGTTGAAGAGCCAGAAGCCGGACCGAGGCATAGACCGCGACAGGTTTGTTCCTCCGGTCGTCTTTAGATCGCGGCGTGAGCGAGTCTGTGACACCGTCTGCGACATGCATGAATGCGTGATCCGTGGCTGCGCCGGACCCGAGACGGTCGCCTATCTCATGGACCGGCTGCTGTCACTTGATCCTCGATACACAGGCGACAGACGATGATCGGCCCCTCCATGCCATCCGCTCAATTGCGCCTGGAGTTTGCGCGTAAATGTGCAGTTCGCGCTTCAAATCCCCACCAAACCTGCATTGGGTTGACGCACGCTGAGGTTTATTTTTTCGACGCTTGGCATTCGTCAAACCGAGCCAGAATGCGTTAGGCAGGTTTTTACCTCATCACATCAATTCTAGCTAAAATTCACATCGTATCATGATGTTACGATATTCGGCATGATGCCCCAGCTCAGGACAACCTGCAGATGCGCATCACCGACTTTTCAATCAGCAAACGCCTCTGGCTTGCGATCATGATCCCCCTGGTTGCAGCACTCACCCTTGCCTCGATGGAGTTTCTAAGCTCTTGGGGTTCCTACCAGCAGATGCAGACCGTGGTCAAAGTGAGCGAGAACATCGCGGCGATGGGCGAGCTGATCCACGTCCTTCAGGGAGAGCGGGGGCAGAGCGCTGGATACATCGGATCAAAGGGAAGTGCGGACAAACAACCGCTTGTGACAGCGCGTCAATCGACGGATGTGGCTCTGGCAAAATTGCCGGATCTCGCTGATGCCTTGGCGGAATTCGAAAACACAGAGCTCAACCGTCGCTGGAGCTTCGCTCAGGACACATTGAAAAGCCTCGCCGACACAAGACGATCTATAGACAATCTGTCCTTCACCGGAAAACAGTCCTTCGACTTCTATAGCGGCCTAATCGGTGAGCTCTCGGGCCTCGCCTCGGAACTGTCCCTCCAGGGTGTCGGGTCGAGGATCGCGGCCGAAATGATCGCCTATAACCTGCTCATGCAGGCAAAGGAGATCGCAGGCCAGGAACGCGCTACCGGCAACGCCTTCATCACGTCCGGGGATATCGACCCCGAGCGCATTGCTCCCTTTGCCCGCATGGCTGGCGCGCAGAATGTGTTGATCGATAACTTCCTCGCCCTGCAACAGAAGGAACGGCAATCCGCCTACGCTTCGCACCTATCCATTCCAGCGTCGCAGGAGATCGAAACTACAAGGTCGACCTTGATTGGGATGGGTCCAACAGCGGCCAGTGATTTGAGTGCTGATCGCTGGTTTGCAGCCGCCAGTCAGCGCATTGACGCAATGAAGGCTCTGGAAACGGCAAGCCTTGAACGCCTCGGCAGCGAGGCTCGCGCCATCGCCGCAGGCGCATTCACTCGCCTCGGAACGGTTCTGCTCCTTTGTGTCGCTGGAGCAGTTCTGGTCATCGCTTCGTCGATGCTCCTGGCACGCACCATCAGCCATCCACTGAAGGCGCTCGTACTGTCAATGCGCAGATTGGCGGAGGGGCACCTTGAGACAACGGGGCAGTCTGCCGACCGGAAGGACGAAGTCGGAGACATGGTCAAAGCGGTGGAAGTCTTCCGGCTCTCTGCGATCCGCAATCGCGAACTGGAGCTTGAGGCAGAGCGTGCGCGCGAACAGGCCGAACGCGACCGAGTTGACATGCAAATCGCAGCAGAGGCAGAGGCCGAAGCGCGTATGAACAAGGCGACGGGCACGCTTGCCCAGGCCTTGAGGAAACTTGCTGCTGGCGACCTTCTTTGCGAGGTGACCCAGGCTTTCGCGCCGCAGTTCGAAGACCTTCGCCATGACTTCAATCGCTCGGTGGTGCAGTTGCGGCAAGCGCTGGTTGGTGTTGGCCAATCGGTCACGACCGTCACCGGCGGAGCATCCGAAGTTTCTTCAGCATCGGATGACCTGTCGAAGCGCACCGAGCAGCAGGCCGCCTCGCTTGAAGAGACGGCCGCTGCACTGGAACAGATCACAGCAAATGTGACAGCCACGTCCAGACGCTCAGATTTGGCCCGCAGCGTGACGAAGCGCGCACGCGAAAGGGCAAATCGATCAGGTGAAGTGGTACGAAACGCCGTGGCGGCGATGGACAAGATAGAACAGGCATCGAGCCAGATCAGCCAAATTATCGATGTGATCGACCAGATTGCCTTCCAGACAAACCTGCTCGCTCTCAACGCGGGCGTCGAGGCAGCCCGCGCCGGCGAGGCCGGCAAGGGGTTTGCCGTGGTTGCGCAGGAAGTCCGGGAGCTGGCACAACGTTCGGCACAGGCAGCGCGGGAAATCTCGGGGCTGATCGGTAATTCTGAACTGGCTGTTCGCCAGGGGGTCGAGCTGGTCTCCGAGACCGGTACCGGACTGGCCGAGATTGACGAGCTGGTGCAGGAAGCAGCAAGCCATGTGGATGCCATCGCCATTGCAGCCCAGGAACAGGCGGTCGGCCTTTCGCAGGTCAATGTGGCGGTGAACCATCTGGATCAATCGACACAACAGAACGCGGCCATGGTGGAAGAGATGAACGCTGCTGGCGCAGCCTTGGCCAGCGAAAGCGCCACTCTTCAGAGCCTGCTTCTTGGCTTCCGTTTGACCTCACCTTCCGACGGCAACATCGTGCCAGGAAGGATGAGGGCCTGAGTCGATGGAGAATACACTATCCTCATACGGGACGGACGACACGGCGGTGCGCAGCCGACATACATGGCGTTCGTAGTTCCGCGCGCGGGCCCTATCTTGCAGACGCCATCAAATTTCTGCTCGAGCGATCCCGCGGGCCATCGCGGCGATGAGGTCGGTTCTGGTGACGATACCGATGAGTTTGCCGTATTCCAGAATGGGCACGGCATCAACATCTGTGTCACCCATCAACGGCAACAAGGCTCCGAGCGGCGTGGTCGCAATAGCGCGAGGGACCGTGACACTCATGATGTCGATTGCGAGGACTGGCTTATCCCTTTCGGGATCGATCAGCCTTCGCAGGGCGGGGATGAGACCTCGATCGAGACGAAGTGCGTCTTCTCTTGCGCGGCTGATGAGATGCATCTGGAAGATAATGCCTAGAAACCGCTGCTTCCCGTCAACGACGGGTAGCGATGTGAAACGATGACGCCGGAAGAGATCCGCGACCGTGCCCAAATCTGTGTTTGCCTTCACAGTGATCAGGTTCGAGGACATGATGGCGCCCGCCGTTGGAGTACCGGTCTGGTGCGCTGCTGCCTGGAGCTCTGCTGCGCCGATAAGGCGTGCCAAATCTTCAACGCCGAGGTTGAATGACTGCCGATAGCGTTGAAGGATGTCGCTTAGCTCAGCCTCAGAGAGCCCCAGCCGTTCGACGGCGATCCTGTCAGCTGTGCCATGCCTGTTTTGCTGGTCGAATTGACGAAATGGATAGCGACGCCCTGCGAGCCTGGCATAGGCGATCGCAATCAGGACGAGGCTTGCAGTGCCCGTCGCAATTGGCGCAAGCGCAAACCAGAAACCAAGGCGCTCCACAGCTTCCGGGCTCATGGCAGCTGTCATGGCGACTGCTCCTGCCGGCGGATGAACTGCCCGCAGCATGATTGTCACAAGGATCGCCAGCGAGACAGCAAGGGCGATCCGTAACGTCGGCTCGTGAATGAATAGCGAGATTGCCACGCCAACAAGAGCCGCGACCGTATTGCCGACAACAGCAGACCATGGCTGAGCAAGCGGACTGTTGGGAACGGCAAACAGGAGAACGGCAGTCGCGCCCAGCGGTGCGACAAGGTAGAGGCCACTTTCGAGATCAACGCCGGGGGACAGCAAGAAATAGCCGGACAGCCAAAGCCCGATAAAAGCTCCAATGCCAGCGCGCAGAGCCTCCATTGGAGCCGTGCCAGTCACTGCCGGCCCAAATGAACGTAAGAACTGCAATTGAATATTCCCGATCGATTGAAAGCACAAACTTTCAGCAAATGATCAGAATTTCAACCGGCCACCAGCGCTCCGAGCCACCGTAATTCGAAGATGGGGCCATATGCCGTCCATGGGACAGGTTTAAGGGCCAATTCCGCTCCTTAGAAGCTGTGTGACCTCGCGCTATTGACGTGATGAGCTCAGTCTTGAATCCTTGGGGCGGATGCCCTGCTTTCAGTGATGCTCATCCGTAGTGCTCTTGAACGGATACGAACCGCCGACCCGCCATCACGTCGGATGCATGCAGGCAGGAAAACGAGGCAGATCAAGCATCTGGTTTAGTTGAGATGTCCGGAAAGGGGCCGTGGGCGGTCTGTCCGGTTCTGTCGCGTCGGCGCCGGTAGCGGACTAACACTTGCTCAGTATCACGGTCGGAGACCAGGAAAAGCGGTCCAGCACCTTCCTGTCGGCGTCACAGAACCGTGCGTTCCATTCGACTATCCGGGCCAGACATCAAATGAATCGTGCTCACTCGGCTCAGCGGCTTTGAGAGTTCGAAGCCCTGCAGGTGATCGCATCCCAGCGAGGTGAGCGCTAAACGTTGGTCGGCGGTCTCGATCCCTTCCGCCGTGGTCTTCAGCCCCTTATGGCGTGCCATCTGCACGATGGCTTCGATCAGCGGCATGCCCCCACCTTGATGGATTTGGTCAACGAAGATCTTGTCGATCTTGATCCGATCCACATCTAGCTTGAGAAGCTGCCCAAACGACGAATTACCCTTCCCAAAGTCATCAACGGCAAACCTTACGCCCGCTTTTCTCAGGTCCCGGATCGCTGCCGCTGTTTTGCCGTTGGTGTCTGTCGCAACGCTTTCGGTAATCTCTATCTCGAGCCGGGTCGGCTGAAGTCCATACTTTGCCAGCATCGTCAGGACCCGCAACGCGTAGCCGGAGGACATGAGTTCTACCGCAGAGGCGTTGACTGACATGCCCAAGTCGCCATCGGGGACCTCAGATAGCAGGCTGCACGCTTCCTCAAGGACGTACAGACCCAGTTTCTGGATCAGCCCGCATTGCTCGGCGATCGGAACGAACACGTCGGGCGAGATTTCACCGAACGTGGGATGCGTCCAGCGGCAGAGTGCTTCCATTGACGATACCCGCCCATTTTGTGCCGAGTACACCGGCTGGAAGTGAACCGCGAGTTGGGTGCCTGTCTCGAGTGCGGCGGCCAGGTCGCTCTCCAAGGCGCGTCTACGACGCAAGACCTCTTCCATGTGGTTGCCGAATACCGCAAAAGTATTCCTACCCGCCGCCTTGGCATGGTAAAGTGCAATATCGGCACGCCTCGTGATTTCGCTCGCCTCAAGCCCGGGTGCCGAGAACGAAAGTCCAATGCTTGCGCCGATCGTTATCAGTCTGCCGTCGATTTGGAATGGCAGGCGGAGCAGGGCTATAATCTCTTCGGCGAGCCGTTCGACATCCGCAAGATCTCCGGCCTCTTGAATAAGCGTGAACTCATCCCCGCCGATCCGGGATACAAGCGCCGAGGATCCGAGTTCGAGCAACCGGTTTGCCACCTCTTTGATGAGGATGTCTCCGACGGGATGTCCGAAGGTATCATTGACCTCCTTGAAGTGATCCAAATCCACGAACATGACGGAGACGTTGTTTTCAACCGTCGCTTTTTCAAGACGCTCCGAAAGGGCAGCGTGAAACGTCGTTCGGTTAGCAAGTCCCGTCAGAGGGTCATGCATGGCCAATTGCCTGAGGTCCTGTTGGCTTTCAGCCAAGCTTTGCGAGCGCCGCCAGATCGCATGGCCCAGGAAGCTCATCAGAAGAAGGGCCGAGCCCCCTACAAGCAGGATCACTGGATAAACAGACTTGATGACGCTCGCTCCAGGAGTGAAAGGCTGCCATTGGAAATAGCCTATCAGCTCACCGGATTTGGCTCGCAGAGGGACACGGGAAACATCGGCAGCGAGAGTTGAGGAACGAGCGAACGCGAGGTCTTGGAATTGATAATTCCGCCCCAATTCGGACAGCAGCACGCCGTCTAGATAGCGCACGGCGATATGGAGGTTCTCTGTTCCCGGTGCCTGCTCGATCTCTCCGGTGTCGGAGACGATCGGCTTCACACTTACGATTGCGGCACGGCCGTTGAGGTCGAGAAGATCGCTCTCGCCGATCGACAATATGGTCGTGCCGGTCGCAGTTTCGCCCGCGGCAAGCCGCTGCCGGAGCCTTTCCACCAAGGGTTTCGCCAGCTCAGCAATCTCTGCGCCTGACGCTGATGTGGAAGGTTCAGCAATGAATTCGTAGACGAGGCCATCGCTCGCATTGAGAACCAGCGCCGCATCATGCCGGAAATAGCTATGCATCCACTCACCGAGGTTGGACGCCATCCACTCGCTGTTTCGCTGGCGGACCTCCACGACGGCGTCATCCCAGACAGTTGCGCTCTCTTGGTTGTGGGCCACCTCTTCTTCCAGATTCCCCACCACAAGGTTCAAAAGACCCTGCTGACGCTGAATTGCGGCTTGATCTGACTTTGCTGCAGACAGGAGCAGCGCACCAAACAGCAAGCCGATCGTCAGCGCCGTTACCGCCATGGGGAGCCCCAGTACGAGAAATGGCTTCTGTCTAAAAACTTGTTTCATACGGAACTCACAGACAAACAGCCATCTCTTCTATTTGCATCTGCCTAATTTCTCGGGAACTGCATACATTAGATTTCGCACTGTGGTCATTTGCTAACGTCAAACGCCACCTTCAAAGGCCGGCAGCCGATGCGGCTCTCCGAGCTGCGGATGGGAAGCTCAACTCTGCGGGACAAATCGAGCCTGGTGTCCAGACATCAGTCAAGGGGCGTCACAAAACCGCAGCGTTCGATCTCGGGTAACGCCCCTTGACAGCAGCATGGCTAGTCGCCCGACCGCCCTTTGCCATTTCCGCCCGAGTTCCCATTGCCGTTTCCGCCGGAGTTCCCGTTGCCGTTGCCACCAGAGTTCCCGTGGCCGTTGCCACCGGGGTTCCCGCTGCCGTCGCCGCCCGAGTTGCCGTTGCCACCGGAGTTCCCGTTACCCTTCTCGCCAGATTTGCCCTTACCATCGGAGCTGCTGGTCTCTTTTCCAGCATCGGCGTCGCGCTCACTCTTAGCCTGCTGATCTTTTTTCGCAGCCTCGACTTTTTTGCTGATTGCTTCATCGATCGCCTGTGCCGCCCTCGCCCCATTTGACGTGGTATCCCGGGCAGGCGCATCGCGAAAGGCAAAGCTGGCTTTGATCGATTGAAGAGAGAATACCGCGCGCGTAATGGCAGGCTGCTGTATACTACCATCGACTGTCATTCCTGTTTCGGTAACTGCAGCATTCTGCCCAGCCGTCAAATTGCTCCGTTCGCTGGTCTTGAAGCCAGTAACCTCTACCACGCCTTGATCGACTGCGACGGCTGCGTTGGCTTCACCAACTGTAACGGTAAATTGTGTGCCCTTGACAACAGCAGCCAGGAAAGGCGTCTGGACGGTCGTGTGTGGCTTCTGGCGTTTTTCTATTTCAAGAACTATTTCCCCGACCTGCTGGTTAACCTCGGTTTTACGATTATGATCCGTACCCCGAGTCACGACGGAAGCCAGTGTATTGGGTTGAAAAGCAATACTCTCGGTTCCACGCACCAGCTGCAAGCGCCCACGCGCTCCTGTCGAGATCCAAGCTTTGTTAGGGACAACCATACCCTGGCGAAGAGCCAACCAGGTTTTATTGTCAAGGGTATAACGGACCTGATCCGTTGCCCTTGCTGCCGTCCACTCCCCATTTGCCGCCGCCGGGGCCGCCGAAAGGCAGGCGACGAATAGACAGATCAAAGCCGAAAAGATGGTGCGCATACGAGTACTCCTTCGACCGCTAGATTGCGCACGCCCGCCTTAAGATTTCTCTCAAGCAATTGGTTAGAATTTATCAAACAGGCTCGCCTGCTGCCGGTTTCTTGGGCACCGAATTAGGTGCTTCCAATGAAACTTGAGCGAAGTTCAGCCGCGAGTACAAGCCTGAGCAAGGAAGTTGGTCAAGGAGCGTGGGGTTACACTGTGGCGCAGGCGTCCGGCGATCTTCAGAATGATGAGCATGTCTTACGCAAGGAGCTCAGACTCTTCGCATAACTCAAAATTTGAACTGCCCTCGCATTCCGGGCGGAGTGACGGCTTAGGATTGGGTAGCGTCTTTAGCCATGAGCTACAGAGACCGGCAACCATTCCCGTTGTCGATGAATGACTGCTTACAAGATCCAATTTTTTCTCCGAACGGCAGGAGTGACGGCGCAAAGCGGATTGAGTCTTTCGAGAGGCTCACGCAAGAAGCGGGCGCGGCCCCGCAACATGCAGGGCCGCCCCCTTTTAGATTTCGGTCCGTTCGGCCAGTTCTAGTGCATCCTCAATGTCGACGCCGAGATACCTGACTGTGTTCTCGATCTTGGTTATGGCCAAGCAGGATCTGGATCGCTCGAAGATTGCCGGTGGCCTTGTAGATCATGGTAGCCTTCGTTCGCCACAGGGAATGCGTCCCGTAATCCTGCCGACGAAGCCCGATCGCCGTCACCCACTCATCGACCAGTCGGGCGTATTGCCGAGTGCTGAGATGACCAGCGTGGCCGACGCGACTGGGAAAGGCATAGTCATCGACTGTTCCTCCCCTTCGTTGAAGCCAGGCAAGCAGACTAGCTCTGACCTCCGTCGTGATTTCGAACTGCACGGGTCGTCCAGTTTTCTGCTGGACGACCATCGCCCGAGTTCGAATTTCGTGGCCGGTGACAAGTGTCCCGATTTTCAGTTTTACCAGATCGCAGCCCCGGAGCTTGCTGTCGATGGCAAGATCGAAAAGCGCCCAATCTCGCATCCTTCCTTCACGGTCCAGGAAGAAGCGGACTGCCCAGATCTGGCGCTGCTTCAGGGGCTTCTTGACGCCAACTTGCTTGCCTGCATTCCAAGCCGGTCGACCCAGCGCGCGGACATGTTGGCGATATGCAGACCTGCGTCGATGCCTGCCGCAAGTGTGCTCAAAGCTGCGAGCGCATGGCTGCATAACAAAGAGGCGGGAAAAGGATCGAACCTTCTCCCACCTCTTCCTACCTCAGTCAAAGAATTTCAGTGGGTTTCGTGTCCGCCGTGCCCAGCTTCCGCCGTGCTAGCCGGTTGAACCTTGAAGACCTCCTTCCGCTCGTCCCCCTCGACGACCAGCTTGCCCACGAGGCCACGCGCTGCGCGTGAAAGAGCGTGGTCCACGAGCATGTACTCACCGGGAACGTCCATGGTCATGTCGACAACCGCAGCGCCGCCGGGAGGAACGGTGATGGTCTGCACATCCGTCAGTGGCTCGGTTGTCAGAGATGCCAGTTGATAGGCCCTGTCGAAGATTTCCCCGATTACGTGGAAGCTCGACGTCTTGTTGGGGCCGCCGACACCGAAGTAGATGCGAACAGTCTCGCCGACCTTTGCGGTCAACGCATTGTCACCGGTCAGCGCGTTCGCTGCACCGTTGAACACATAGTATTCCGGCGTCTCGTCCATCAGCCTGTCGAGGCTCTCAGTCAGTTTGCCCTTCGTTCCATAGGCCTGTTTCGTGTAAACCTCGCCTTGCATCACGTAGAATTCCCTGTCGACCGGAGGAAGGCCAGCTTCAGGTTCCACCAGGATCAGGCCGTACATCCCGTTTGCAATATGGTGGGCGGCCATCGGCACAGCGCAGTGGTAAACGTAAAGGCCCGGTTTCATTGCTTTGAAGGTGAAGCCCCTAGTCTCGCCGGGTGCGGCGTCCGTCGCCTCAGCTCCACCTCCCGGTCCCGTGACTGCATGGAAGTCCACGCTGTGGCGTTCACTGCTATCGGCAAGGTTGGTCAGTTCAACTTCGACGGTGTCGCCGACCCTTGCCCGAACGAAAGGACCCGGAACCTTCTTGTTGAAGGTCCAGTAGTGGTAGGTCGCGCCGTCCGCTAGGACGCCAGTAACTTCGACCGTGTCGAGCTTCACCTTGATCGTTTCCGGTCCCCTCGCACCTACTGGCGGAGCAAGGTCTGTCGCCGCCCGTACGATATCAAGGGGAGCGGCAGCGGTCCCGTTCGCCGCCGGATGATTGTGGGTGGCGTCGGCCAGCACCGGCATTGCCGTCGCCGACAGGAGTGTGACGGAAAGGGCGGCGCGGAGAAGTGTTCTGCTGGTCATAATTCTGGTCCTGCTAGTAATGTCTGCGTTGCCTGTTATTGGACACCGCGTCCGTCGAAGCGTCCTTGCGATACCGCAAAGAGAAGGTTCGCTCGCATCTTCGTGATGGCCTGCAGGTGTCGGCTCCGGGTTACCGCGTCGGCTGAACGGCACGGAAATGCGCAATCGCTCCGACGGTCATCTTCGTCACGCACCAGTTGGCGTAGAACCCACCCCGCAAGCGCCCCAGCAGCCTATTGGGGAGACGTGTGGGCAGGTTGTACTCGATCCTGACGCTCAGGCTGCATCCCGATCTGGCGGGACTGATCCTGAATCCCATACGGTAGGAACCGATGATGTGGGAGACGCACCGTTCCGCGCGTCTCCCACGTCTTTGAGAGCGGAGGATGCCGTTCCGTCACGACTGCCTCCACGGAGAGCGCCCGGCCGAGTATCAGCCCCGTCATTTTGAAGACAGAGCCGACGGCACGTCCCTCCGCGTTGTCGACTTGGTACGTCATGGAAGTCCCCAGCCTCATGACTGAGGGCTCTTCCATGTGCGCACCGAGGACAGCCGGATTGTCGAGCAACTCGAAGACCTGTTCGGCCAATGCCGACAAGGCTACAGTGCTCGATGCCGACCGCTGGTAGGTCACGGCCGATGATCCTTGTGGCCGTGACCGCCATGTCGATGAAACAGGTGCATCAGCGGGCAGGCCAACAGGACCAGGTAGGTGACGTAGCCCAGAACGTGCACCCAGTGCTGACGAAGGATGTAGAACACCAGGATCAGGGCCAGGGATGCGCCCTTCAGCAGGAGCGTGCGGTTGGCTGTCATATCTTCATGCTCCTCAACCTGAGAGAGTTGGCGATAACACTGACCGAAGACAATGCCATTGCCGCCGCCGCGATGATCGGTGAGAGCAACAGACCGAAGATGGGATAAAGGACGCCCGCCGCGACGGGTACGCCTGCCGCATTGTAGATGAAGGCGAAGAAGAGGTTCTGCCGGATGTTGCTCATCGTTGCTCGGCTCATCTGCCGTGCCCGGACAATCCCCTGCAGGTCACCCTTCAGGAGAGTGACGCCTGCGCTTTCGATGGCAACGTCGGTTCCTGTTCCCATGGCAACACCCACATCTGCTGCGGCCAGTGCAGGAGCATCATTCACACCGTCGCCCGCCATGGCAACAATCCTGCCTTCACTGCGCAGCCGCGAGACGATCTTGCTCTTGTCCTCAGGCAGGACTTCCGCTTCCACCTCCGAGATGCCGAGGCGGCGTGCTACGGCAAGAGCGGTCGTCTTGTTATCGCCCGTCAGCATGACGACGCGAATACCGTCTTCGATGAGCGCCTTCACCGCATCCGGTGTCGTCGCCTTGATGGGATCGGCAATGGCAAAGAGACCTGCCAAGCGGCCATCAATAGCAGTGAAGATGACCGTTGCGCCGTCATTACGAAGCTCTTCTGCCTTCGCAGTCATCGCGGTAACGTCGACACCTTCTTCCTCCATGATGCGGTGGCTGCCGAGGATCAGCCGCTTGCCTTCGACCACGCCCGTCGCGCCTTTGCCCACAGGACTGTCAAAGTCGGTAGCATCTCCCAGAACGATGCCACGGTTGTTGGCCGCATTGACGATTGCCAGTGCCAGCGGATGTTCGCTTGAACGCTCGACTGTGGCCGCGAGCCGCAGCAATTCGGATTCTGATATGCCTGCGACCGCGGCGATCGCTGTCACCTCGGGTCGCCCCTCCGTCAAAGTGCCTGTCTTGTCGACGACAAGCGTATCGACCTTCTCGAAGCGCTCCAGGGCCTCGGCGTTCTTGATCAACACGCCAAGACTTGCTCCGCGACCGACGCCGACCATGATCGACATTGGTGTTGCCAGCCCCAGGGCACAGGGGCAGGCAATGATAAGAACGGCAACGGCCGCCACTAGGGCGTGGGCGAAACGAGGCTCCGGCCCATAGATCATCCAGACAGCGAACGCGACGAGTGCCACCCCGATGACTACCGGAACGAACCAGCCCGAGACTTCATCGGCGAGGCGCTGGATGGGCGCGCGCGAGCGTTGGGCCTCTGCGACCATGCGGACGATCTGTGAGAGCATGGTGTCGCTCCCGACCTTGCCAGCCTCCATGACGAAACCACCGGTCTGGTTCATGGTCCCGCCGATCAGCTTCGACCCGACATCCTTGGTGACGGGCATCGATTCGCCCGTAATCATGGATTCGTCGACGGAGCTTCGGCCCTCCAGAAGCAAGCCATCAAGTGGCACCTTCTCTCCCGGTCGAACCCGCAGGCGGTCGCCAACAGCCACGGCGTCGAGACCGACATCCTCATCTATACCATCGGCGCGCACGCGCCGTGCGGTCTTCGGTGCCAGATCGAGAAGCGCGCGGATGGCACCGCCCGTCTGTTCGCGCGCCCTCAGCTCCAGAACCTGACCAAGCAGGACCAGGACCGTGATGACGGCAGCAGCCTCGAAATAGACGGCGACCGAACCTCCCTCTGCGCGGAACGTGACCGGAAACAGTCCAGGCGTAACGGTCGCGACAACGCTGTAAATCCACGCAGCACCCGTTCCCATCGAGATCAGGGTGAACATGTTCAGGCGGCGCGTCTCCAAGGATTTCCAGCCGCGTTCGAAGAAGGGCCAGCCCGCCCAGAGGACAACAGGTGTCGCGAGCACCAACTGCAGCCAGTTCGACGTCTGTGGCCCCAGTATCATGTGGAGGTTCGCGAGATGGCCACCCATTTCCAAGGCGATCACCGGGACGCTGAGGACTAGGCCAATCCAAAACCGTCTGGTCATGTCCGCCAGTTCTGGACTTGGACCCGTTTCCAAGTTCGCCACTTCCGGCTCAAGCGCCATTCCGCAGATGGGGCAATTGCCGGGTTCCGTTTGGCGGATTTGGGGATGCATGGGGCAGGTGTAGATCGACGCTTTGACCACACCCGGACCACCAGGCTTGGATGAAGAAACTGCCGGATCGTGTGAATGTCCGTGATGGTGGTGATGCGCGTTATTTGCGTTGTTCATCTCGCCCTCCTTCAGCCCTGCTGGACATAGTCGACGAATGTCATCATGCCTGTCGCCATATGATAGAGATGATGGCAATGCAGCGGCCAGCGGCCTGGATTATCCGCGTCGAACTCGATCGACACCTGCGCCATGGGCGGCAGCATCACAGTGTCCCGCATGGCTCCGGAAACAGCCTTGCCGTTGATTGACGTGACCTGGAAATGATGGCCATGCAGATGCATCGGATGCGCCATCATCGACATGTTGTGCATGGAAATCCGAATGCGCTGTCCGCTGCTGACTTCGATCGGGCCGTCGGTATCGATGGACCAGCGATAGGTTGCCATATCACCGCCCAGCATCAGCGCAAACTGCCGATCAACAGCGCGCCGTGCCAGAGGTGTCAGGCCTTGAAGGCTTTGCTCGAGCGAAAGGTCAAGAACCGGTCCCTTGGCTGCCGCGGTGGTTTCAAGCTTTCCCACTCGTGCGGAGGCCGTGGCGAGGATCACGCCAGTGCGCTCAACGGCCCCTTCCCGCAAAGCCAGTATAAGATATGCCCCGTCGGCAGCCGGCAAGGCCACACGGATGTCGGCCCGCTGGCCCATCGACAAGGGGAACTGTCGGCCGCGGACCGGAACGACGTCCATCCCGTCGACAGCGATCAGCTCGCCCTCGAGTTCGCCCGTATCGATCGTGAAGGCGGTTGCCGTTGCGCCATTGATGATGCGAAGCCTGATGCGGCCGCCCCGTTCTACCTTGACGATCTCGGGGTCATCGAGCGTCCGGTCATTGGCGAGATAGGCGTCATATTCGATGTCGTTCAGGTCCATGCCCATCATCGTGTGAGGCGCGGCCGAAGTTTCAGCCGAGCCCATCTGATGGCCACCATGCATGTTCATCATGGAGGACATATCTCCGTGTCTAGAAGGCATGGCATGACCGCCACCGCTCTGAAGGTCGGAAAGCAGTTCCTCGGGCGACTTGAAGGAGAAATCATGCAGGAGCACGATGACCTCTTGCTCGTCGCGGGCAAGATCCTCGGCGGTTCGGATGATCAGGGGTGCCGCGAGCAGGTTCTGCTCCTGCAGAGTGTGGGCATGCATCCAATGGGTGCCGCCTCTCCGCAAGGGAAACTTGTAGGCCCGGCTTTCCTTAGGCGGAAGCAGTGCAGCCGGATTGCCTGGCACCCCGTCCAACTCCCAAGGCGGCGTAAGCCCATGCCAGTGGATGAGCGTCTCCTCGTCGCTTTCGTTGCGAAGAAGAACGTCGAAGTCCAAGGGCGCGTTGAGGACCAGCCCGGCTTTCCCGGCCTTGTCGGTCAGTCCGAAGACGGAGGCAGCCTTGCCGTGGACGTCCAGGGTCCGTTTGCCGATCACAAGCTCGCTGGTTTGTGTTGGGGAGTATGCCCAGGCATGCCCGAGGGGGGACAGGGCCACGGAACCCATGGCGAGTGTTTTCAGAAAGTCTCTGCGATACATGATGTTTCTCTCGATCCGGTCGTTGTGACGACCATGCTGTTGACAGGAAGATCGCGCATTAAGCGCGTTTGTCAGGCAGCAGATCGAGGGGGATGACGTCCTGGAACGGGAAGCTGGCCATGCAGTCGAGACGGCGGTTCAAGGTAGATCGGTCTACGCCCGAACCCTTCCGGGCTGTAGAGCACTAGGGATGAATATGCGACACAGAGCATGCAGTCATTAGCGCAACATGCCTCGGCCAACGAACCTGATGCCGCCAAATCTTCCGTTTTCTTGTGACTGGCTTGGTGGGCATGAGCGACATGAGTCGAACAGGATTGGGGACCAGCATGCGAGGCAGTAGAGGCGAATAGAAGGCTTATCGCCAGTGCGGCGAAGACCGCCATGGTCCATATCCGAAGCTTCAAGTCATTGCTCATCGCCGTCTCTCACTTGATGAAGCCACATTAGCCGGATTCCCGCCGTCGCGGATTGATGTCAGTCAAACTTGAGCAAGCGTGCACCTTCCCACACTGGCGAGGTCAAGCGCTCTTTAGGGGAATTTGGGGCATGGATGTGTGATTACCCTGCCCGCCTCCGCCTCGCCTCCAGAAAAGGCCTACAGAGTTGGCGCAGCATATCGCTCGGCCGATGGCTTAATCTCGGACGCGGAGATCTCTCTTTGGCGGGAAGAGTGGCGAACAGCTTCGAGGCTGTCGCCCGCCACTCTTTTTTTTTCAATGTGATTCACCAGAGCGGTCGTTGCGGTAGTGAATCCGGGCCACATTCGGCTTGAGCAACTGCTGCAACTATGAATTGGTCAAAGTCCGGCGCCTTCAGCGCCGGGACGATCACAACTCTCGCCACAACTATGGCGCTGCAATAAGACCACGAAGAGCTGCTGCAAGATGGATTTCACTCAGGCCGTCGGGATGAAGGGTAACCCGCTTCTGCTAGCACAGCTTCGATATCTCCTGGCGCTGCAGATGTCTGCACCACAAGTTTACGCTTCGCCGGATCGGCTGAGATCTCTGCGGTCTGGTCGATTGATAGGATCGCTTTGGTCACACTCCGGGCACATCCGGAACAGGTCATTCGTTCTACATAATACTCCACACTTCGCCTCCTTTCGATTTTCAGGCGAAGATAGAAATGGTCGTTTCCAGTGTGGGAAGGTCAAGCCGTATTCGCAGTTTTCTCACCTTCATTCATTCGCGGCAGCACGTCTGAGCACGTCTGAGCAGGGACTACTGCTGGATACACGGCCGAGGTCAGCGAAAAGATGAAGATCGAAGAGCTCCACGGAGTGGTCCTCAAGAAGGAACCTGCGGACTTAATCTGGCTTACCGCCGCATTGGACTGGCCCCTAAGCGCTTAACGACGCTTCGCAAAGGTAGGCAGGATGGTCCGCTATACGGTACCGTTCTATTTCAGCCAAACGGCAACAATAAAGGCGCAAAGCGGAAATCATTTCCGTAAAGGAAACGTCGGACAAATGGCAAACTTCGATAAGGAGAATGGCGATAGCCGTCTGACAACGGTTTTTTCATGGAACATTACCGGCAGCTTGGAAATGTGTGCAGTCGCCACGCGCGCCAAGTCCGACGAAAGCATTTGATTAGCTTTCACGCGGCCCCGCCCATACTATGGGTTGCTGTGGCACCCTTTCCGAGCGAGGTCTTGAAGCGAGATACGAGGCCGTAGAGGTCGCGGGCGCCGTCAGCGAGCGAGGCTGCAGCGGCACTGGCTTCCTCGACAGTGGCAGCACTCTGTGGCGTCACCTTGTCGAGCATCCCGATCGAGCCGTTGATCTCGCCAATGCCTTGGGCCTGGTCGCGGGCCGCAATAGAGATCGCGACGCCATGGCGGACTGCCTCCGCCGATCTTGCGATCAGGCCCTTGATGTCCTTGGCCGCACTTGCCGAGCGCTGGGCGAGGTCACGCACTTCCTGTGCCACAACGGCGAACCCCTTCCCGGCCTCTCCGGCGCGGGCCGCCTCGACGCCGGCATTCAGTGCCAAGAGGTTGGTCTGGAGGGCGATTTCGTCGATTACACCGATGATGTTTTCGATCTCGCGTGAGGAGCCGGCGATTTCGCCCATCGCGGCAGTTGCCTGGCCGACGACAAGACCGGACGCCTCAGCATTCGAACGGGTCTCACTGACGAGGCGCGTGGTGGCAAGCGTTCTGCTCGTCGTATCCTTGACCGTCGAATTGATCTCTTCAAGCGCGGCTGACGTCTCCTCCGCGGTGGCGGCCTGACGCTCACCATTGGAGGCGATGCTCTCAGAGACGTGGCTGATAACCGCGGCGTTCTCCGACAGAGCCTGTGCCGCAGCCACGATCCCCGCCATGGTTTCGTCCAACGCCTGGGCGGCCGTGTTGACATCCAACCTAGTGTTTTCGAGGACAGGGTCGAGGACTTCAGTAAGGCGGAGGGTAAGATCCCCGTCTGCCAAACGCTTGATCGCCTGGCCGATGATCTTGACCGCGCGCATGCGCGGGCTGATGTCCGTCGCGACCTTGATGACCTTATAGACTTTACCGCGGGAGTTGAAGACCGGCGTATAGGTAGCCCTAAACTTGCGCGCCGCTGTCAAAGCGTTGGTTTCCAGGGAGAAATGCGCCCAACCGGCGTTGCGCATGGAAACCAAAACTACAGGATCCCCCACGCTCGAAACCTCCCCCTGCCCGTCATCTCGCGAAGACCGAGTTCCTGAACGATCCGCCGCGCTCCTTGCGGCGTCACCTCGAGCGTCTTTGCCACCATGCCGGCGGAGATCAGCGGCCGCGCCATGACAAGCTCAACAAGCTCCGGCAGCCTGGATGACGTCCGCCGTCCCTCCAGTTTGCGCATCATCATCTGCCGCGCCAGCACCAGCCGGTCATGCTCCTTCAGCCCCGTCTCGGCGGCAATCGTCAGCGCCCGTGATATGGCTAGCAACCGCGTCTCGCGATCACGATGCCGACGCCGATCGACGGGGATGGCTTTCAGCCCGAGATTGATCGCCGCGAGATGGATGCTTGTGGTAACGCCGCCCTCGCGCAGGACCGAGGCGGCCAGCAGTCGACCGAGCCAGGGTGCATGCTGGAGCACGGCGATCTCGTTCCCGAGGGCCACGATTGCTTGGCAGACCGGTGGAAGATCCTGGGCCCGGGCAAGGACGGCTTGCCACTCCTCCAGCCGCTCGTCCTCATCCCAGTCGAGATCGTAGACAAATGGATCCTTTTCGGTAGCGTTTTTGGTGCGCCCCGGCTTCTTCGCCTCTTCGATCGCGGCCTCCGACCGGGCGAGCACCGCATCGATCGCGGCAAACGCATCACTCAGACCGTCGGCCTCCGCTACCCCAGCCCGAGTGTCGCTGACCTCAACATTCCCATCCGGCAAACCCTTCCCGTCGTTACCCGATGATGCTGCAGGCAACGCCTGCCCGCGGAGAGAGGCGAGGCCTTGACCAGAGAGCGCCCAGGCCGGGGGATGGGCGGCGATGCGACGGCGGGTTTTCAGGATGTCGCGGGCGATGGTGAGTTCGTGGGTGGGTGCGCGGATGTCTCGAAGCGCGTCATGCAGGACAAGGTCCTCGAGATGGACGAGTTCTCCATCAACCCACAGCGAGGCATGCGCCTCGAGAAAATGCGAGCGCTCAAGAAAGCCCTCGCCGACCGGAGAGCGGGCGATGCGCTCATCGAGACGGGCAAGCGCGACGGCGGCCTCGGAGATCGGCCGCAGCAGGCTCGGGATGGGCAATTTGGCGAGATCGTAAGACATTGAATTTATATTAAATTATTCGTTAAGCGAGAGCTATATACACAATAATGCTCTGCACTTCTCACAAACGCGCCGCGGTGGCTTACCGCCGATAACTAACCCTTATCGAAAATAATATCTATTCATTCCGATTATCGCCAGAATATATCAGCTATATAAATTTATACTCTTAGAACGACGCACAACACGTTAATCTCGGAAAAAAAGGGCGAACGCGCATGATAATTTGCATCGCGTTGCACAAAGGGCGGCTAACGAACAGAACCATGAGCATTACCGCATCCCCTCAGTCCACCAAACCGAGAACATCACAAACTAACCATCGACGACAGCCATCCCGCCCCCGCGCGCCAACTCCAGTGTCGCCTGCGCCAGCACCTGGCAGCCGGTGACAACATCCGACGGCTCGACATATTCTGCCTCGTTGTGGCTAAGCCCATCGCGACACGGAACAAAGATCATCCCGGCTGGCGCGACGCGATTGACAAACAGCGCATCGTGAAACGCCCCAGATAACATCCGCACACTCTCGACCTTGCAGGCGGTCGCTGCTTCTTCGATCACTTCACATAGTGTTTGAGAGAATGCACAAGGGGGCATATCGAAGGACCGTGTGATCTGAACGCTACAGCCCTGCCGCTCCGCCTCCTGGCCGATCCGCGATTTCACAAGCTCCTCGATCTCATCCAGCCGCCCTGGATCGGGATGACGCATATCGACCGTACAGCGAACCTCCTCGGGGATAGCATTGACCGACCCTGGCTCTGCGGAAATCCGACCAATGGTGAAACGGGCGTCCGGATCGCCTGGCATAACGGCTGCGTAGAGGCTCGACAGCGCAGCGGTCAAAGCGCGAAGTGGGTCGCGACGCCAGGCGAGACCTGTCGTGCCGGCATGAGCCGTCTGGCCCGTAACCGTCACATCCAGCCACCGTGTTCCCTGGATGCCTTTCACGACACCGATCGGAATCCCAGCTGCCTCCAATGACGGCCCTTGCTCGATATGGACTTCGAGATAGGCATGAACCGGAAATCCGAGCGGCAGCATGGCTGCCTCCGGCAGGCTTTCGATTGTGAGAGCCAGCTCTCCTGTGAATGCTGCACCATCCGTTGCGACCTTGTCCTGCCACGTGGGCGGGATCGCGCCTTCAAAAAACGCCATGGATCCCATACAGCCTGGCGAGAAACGGCATCCCTCCTCGTTCGTCCAGGATACCACGGCAACGGCGCGCTCGGTCGCCGTCCCTGCATCTTCCAGACTTTCCAGGACCTCAAACGCAGACAGAGTGCCCAATGCGCCATCGAAGCGGCCACCCGCTGGTTGGCTGTCGAGATGGCTACCGATCAGCAAAGGAGGAAGTGCCTCGTCGCGGCCGTTGCGCCAGACGAAGAGGTTGGCCATAGGGTCCTGGAACACCCGAAACCCCCGGGCCCAGGCAAGCTCAGCGAGCATTCGCCGGGCGCTTCGGTCGCCGTCCGTCAAAGCCTGGCGATTGACGCCGCCTTTCGCGGTTTCACCAATGGCGGCAAAGGCTTGAAGGCGAGAGTTGAGACGATTGCCGTTGATGGTGAGCATGACGGGTTCCCTCAGAGGTAAAGTGCGTCGTGGAACGCGATCTCGAGCGACTGGGCCCGACCGAAAACGCCACTCAGACGTGACCGCTCGGAGGCACTCATGTCATCCCCTGCTCTATCCAGCTCAGCTTTCAGCCAGAGGGCTTGAGCCGCAAAATCCGGATGGGCATGCAGGTCCACCCACTCCTTCAGCAAGGGATCGCTGATCTCAAGTTGTGCCGCCTGCTTAGACCATGTCCAGTACATCCATTCGGCAGCAAACATCGCCGCAACCGTATCGAGATAACCACCGTCGCGCGCGATCGAAAGCATGCCATCCCGAAAATTCGCCACCTCTGCCACCGAGAGGTTGAAGTCGCGAGGATCGATACCCCGCGCTGCGAACGTCTTTTCGAAATAGACAATCTGCTGATTGGCGAGCGCATCGAGGACGGCGACCAGCCAGCGCTTTTGAGCCATTGTTTCGGCCTTGGCTGTCGCGAACGCAAAGATAGAGATCGCGGTATCGACAAAGGCGCCTTCAAAGACGAGGTAGCGCTCGAACACGTCCTTTGGGAGACGGTCAGCCTTGATGTCATCGACAAAGCGATGCCCGAGCATCTCTTCGAGGACTTCAGCGTTTTCACGCAGGATCTGCTCAGAAAGCGTCTCTGCCATAATCAGGCCTCCAGCCCCGGGCGTGCAGCCTCGACGAAAGCCTTGACCCGTGCTGGTTCGACCGGGTTCCACCAGACGCCACCTTCTTTCAGCGAGGAGGCGACGATCACACCATTTGTTCGCTTCAGGATTTCGAGGATATTGTCCTTGGTGACACCGGATCCGACCAGAAGAGGCAGATGGGTTGCAGCACCAATGGTTTCGATCTCCTCGACAGTCGCAGAATTGCCGGTCCGCTGGCCGGTTGCGATGATGACATCAGCGTCAAAGAAAGCGAGGTCACGGGTCAATTCCTCGATGCTGCGATCGGCGGTAATGGCGTGAGCCCCGTGTTTGACGTGGCTGTCTGCAAAGACCTTGATATGTTCGGCACGCAAGGCCGAACGATAACGCATCGCTTCGGCGGCGCGCCCCTCCATGAAGCCTTCATTCGCCACATAGGCATTTGCCCATTGGTTGACGCGAATGAAGCGCGCCCCACCGGCCATGGCAATCGCGAAAGCCGGGATCGGCGCGTTGGCCAGCACATTGATCCCCATTGGCACGCCCGTTGCACGGCCGATACGATCGGCGACAACAGACATGAAGGCGGATGTTTCAGGTCCGATATCTTCAGGCTTCGAGAAAGGGATATCGCCGTGATTTTCGATGATCAGACCGTGCAGGCCGCCTTCGATCAAGGCTTCAGCATCGCGCATCGCGACATCGTAGATTGCGTCGACTGATGTTCCCCGATAGCGCGGGGCGCCTGGAAAGGGCGCGCAATGGATCATCCCGATCAGCGCCTTGTCAGTGCCGAATATTTCCCTTATGGCGCTTGAATTGTTATCCGAAATCGTCTGCATTTTCATTTCCTTCCGAAGGCCAGCAATGCCTGTCAGTGTTCGTGCTCATGTGATCGGTAACGTCGCTGTCGACGAAACCATTTCCGTTTCGACCATGCCGGAAGCCGGGGCTTCCATCCTCGGTCGCGAAGAAACGCGTGACCTTGGCGGCAAAGGTGCAAACCAAGCGGTGGTCATGGGCCGCACGGGTCTGCCCACCATCCTGGTCTCAGCCGTGGGCGAGGATTTCCGCGCCCAGACCATTCGCAATCAGCTGGCGCTAGAGCCAGTCGAGACCAAGCTCATCACCTTGGCCGGTCGCTCCAGCGACTTTTCCATCATCTTCACAACCCCGGACGGCGAAAACGCCATCGTGACTACCACCGATTCAGCAGGCTCATTGGCGCCAGAAGAAGCCATCGCTGCCCTCGACGGTGCCACCGCTGGCGACCTTTTAGTCCTGCAGGGCAACCTCAGCGAGGCGACCACCTTTGGTCTGCTGCAGGAAGCCCGCCGTCGTAAACTTGTCACCGCCTTCAACCCCTCGCCGCTCAGGCCGTATTTCGGGGCGTTCTGGCCACTGATCGACATCGCATTCTTGAACCGGGGCGAAGCAGAGAGCCTCACTGGTTCTTCAAATGACGCTGCGACCGAATGGCTGCTCCAGTCGGGCGTCCGCCACGTCGTGCTGACGCTTGGGGGGGATGGGGCGCTGCTGGCAAGCCAAAGTGAACCGATTGCGACCATCCCGGCTGTTTCCGCCAGGGCCATCGACACCACCGGCGCTGGCGACACCTTCATGGCCGTGGCTCTGGCTTCGGCAGCCTTGCGCGGCGTCGAACTTGACAAACGCGCCATCAGCCATGCGGCAGCAGCTTCGGCTTTGACCGTCAGCCGCCGCGGCACGCGTTCAGCCTTCCCGACCAGCGAAGAAATGCGGTCCATCCTGGCGTGTTGAGACCCGCTTGGATGAACCGCAATTGCCTCAACCCTTTTCGCTGAGCCAACCCAGGATGTTCTTCCAAAGTCGGCCATAGCCCTCCCATTCGCAAAATGCGGGCGACAGCCAGTGGGGACCGATGTCAGATGTCCAGGCAGCGCTTCTTCCCTTGCCGAATTTGCCCGTGACCAGCAGAGCATGGCTGCCCTGCTCTTCAGGGAGACGAGCGATCACCTCGACATCGGCACGGTCACGCACTTCAACCTCGTTGACGCCGAGAAGTACGGGCCACTCGCCCTCCATACCCGCCACCGTTGGATGGTCGGCCTTGACGATGACGGCACCCGTTCCCTCCGGGATCTCGACACGATCGTCATAGGGTAGGCACGTCACCGGTAGGACGTCTTCGACGGGGGTCCGACGCCAACGGGCCTTGCCGTCGATACCCTGGAACGAAAAATAGCCGCCGACCATCAACAGGCCACCGCCTTTTTCAACCCATGCCTTGATCAGCTTCAGCCTGTTCGGCACGGTCTTGGAATGCAGCCACACCGCTGGTGGGAGCAACAAGGAGTTGGCGCCGATGTCCGATAGGATGATCACGTCGTAGGCGTCCAGTCCCTCCATTTCGAAGGGGAATTTCTCCACGGCATCATGGGCAGTCATATAGGTCAGATCAAACTCACTGCCCTCAAGCGCTTTGACCAGCGGCTCTGCGCCGAGATGGAACGTCACGCTGCCAAACTGGTCAAAACCCTTGTAATGGGTGGCCGAACTGACCCAGCTTTCACCGACGAGTAGAACTTTTTTTGTCATCTTATCTTCCATGGTTTGTCGTCTGTCGATCAGGCCGTCGCCTCGAAGACCGATCTTGGATTGTCACGCATGAGGATCTCGAGCTGGCGATCGCTCAGGCCGTGACGCTTCAGTCGCGGCAGGAAATGCTTGAGGATGTATGCGTATCCATTGCCGCCATAGCGGGTCAGCATCATCTTCACGAAGACATCGTGGGAGAGCAGGATACGGTCGATGAGCCCCCTCTCGACCAGCTTGACGATGGCGCGCGCCGCTTCCTCGTCGCTCGGGCACTGGACCTGCTGGTCGGCATAGAAGAAATCCATGCCGATCATGTCGTATTCCAGGAAGGCTCCACGGATCGCGAGCTCCTGCTGGTAAGTAAGATCGTCATGTGAGGGGTTCATGTGGCAAAGCACGGTATGACGGAGCTCTGCCCCCTCCTCTTCGACGATATCAAGCACCTTGTGCCCAAGGCGGAACCAGCCAGGAAGATGCACCATCAACGGCAGCCCCGTGCGCCTTTGCGCCCGCGCTGCTGCCCGCAGTGATTTTTCTTCCTCAGCGGTGAACTCCGAGGAAACGCCGATCTCACCGATCAACCCGATCTTGATATCGGTGCCGTCGACGCCGACAGTCGCCTCATGGACAATCTCATCGGCGATCTGGTCGATCGACATGTCGGCCACCTTGGCCGGATGTGACGAGCCAAGATAGTAGCCAGCACCCATGACGATGTTGAGACCCGACGCCTCGGAGATGCGTCGCAGCGCTCGGGGATCTCGTCCAATGCCCTGGCATGTCGGCTCGACGACGGTCCGACCGCCATGGGCGGCGAAGTCTTTCAGTTCAACGATCGCCAGAGGCTCGTCATCCAGTGTTATGTTGTGTTTGTTGACGAAGGGGTCCTGCCGCAGTTCAGATAGGATCTCGATGCAGACAAAGCAGTCGGCCAGATACTGGCGTTCCGGCGTTTTGGGGGCGTGCCACCAGCATCGGCAATCATTGAGGATATGCTCGTGCATCAGGGTGACACCGAGCGCGGATGCGGGGATGGCACCAGCCACCGTCATGACGTTGCCCGAGCGGATATGCGCCTCAGATAATTCGTTCATTGCCTTCACCTCGCTTTTGCGCCGAAGCGAAAATTGGTTGTGAAGATCTTGGTGTTGAGCCAGATGGCCACGAGAATGATGGCGCCTGTGACGATCTGCGTGAAGAACGGCGATATATGCATCAGGATCAAGCCGTTCCCTATGACGGCGATGGTCAACGTGCCCAGAACCGTTCCCAGGATGCTCCCGCGCCCACCCATCAAGGATGTGCCCCCCAGAACCACAGCAGCGATCACCTGTAGTTCGAACCCCACCGCAGCATTGGATGAACCTGAGCCAAGCCGTGCGGCGATCAAAAGCCCCGCCAGGGCGCAAGCGATACCAGAGACCATGTAGACGGAGGCAACGATCCATTTCGCCGGCATGCCGACACGCCGTGCCGCCTCGAGATTGGAGCCGACAGCGACCACTTGCCGACCATATTTGGTGTAAGCGATGATCACATACCCGATCACCGCGACCAGCACCGCGATCAGTGCGGGTACAGGGATGCTGAAAAGCTCGCCACGACCAAGCCAGAAAAAGCCCGGCACGTCTTTGATAGGGATCGAATACCCCTGTGTCAGCCAGAGGGCAAAGCCCCTGAGAATAGAGAGACCGGCCAGTGTCACGATGAAGGCCGGGATGCCCTGATAGGCAATGAACCAGCCCTGCGCGATGCCGAGCAGTGCTCCGAAGGCGACCATGCCGGCCAAAACCAACGGCCACGGGTAGCCCATGGCAAGCAGGATTGCGGCAACCGCATTGACGAGTGCCACCTGCGAGCCGACGGAAAGATCGATGCCACCGGTGATGATCACCAGCGTCATGGCAACTGCAACGATCAGGATCGGCGCTGCCTGACGGAGGACATTCAAAATGTTGCCGAACGTCAGGAAGGTATCGGTCATGGCCGAAAAGAAGACGAGGCAGGCGACGAAGAAGACGGCGATGGACATCACCTGTGCATGTTCAGACACGAAGTCTGCAATCGGCGATCCAGACGCGCGTTCAGTATAGGTGGTCAATGTCTCTGCCCTCCGACGATCAGTTGCACGAGGTCCTGGAGGTCCGTGTTGGCGATGTTGCGTTCAGCAACCTTGGTGCCTTCATACATGACGGCGATCCGGTCACAGACCCGGAAAAGATCCTGCAAACGGTGCGTGATCAAAATGACGGACACACCCTTTGCCTTGACCCGGTTGATGAGATTGAGCACGGCCTCGACCTCAGCCACGGCCAGAGCCGAGGTCGGCTCGTCCATGATCAGGACCTTGGGATTGAAGGACGCAGCGCGCGCGATTGCAATGGCCTGGCGTTGACCGCCTGAGAGTTTCTCGACCTTTGCGCTGAGCCGCGGGATCCGGATTTCGAGCGCGTCCAGCATTGCACGCGCCTCGGTCATCATGCGAGTCCGATCAAGGAACAGACCCTTGGTCAGTTCTCGTCCGAGGAAGAGGTTACCGACAACATCGACATGATCGCAAAGGCTAAGGTCTTGAAACACCATCTCGATGTTTCGATCGCGCGCATCGGCGGGCCCACTGAATTGAACTTTTTGGCCGTCGACAGTGATCGTGCCGTCATCCGGGATATAGGTCCCGGAAATCACCTTGGTCAGGGTCGATTTGCCCGCTGCATTGTCACCGACCAGGCCTAAACATTCACCGGGATAGATATCGAGATCGACGCCGCGCAGAGCCTGATGCGATCCGAAATTCTTGCGGATGCCCTGTAGTGAAATACGGGGCTGGCGAATAGCGCTTTCGCCGGATCGATGGGGGAGGATTTCTCCTCCCCCCGACCCTGCGACAGCGGTTGGGTGCTGTCTGTCAGAGATCATTTGAAGACGGCCCGGTAGGGTTCGAAGTTCTCTTTGGTGACGATGGTGATCGGGACCGAAATCGTCTTCTCCACCGTACCACCATCCGAGATTGTCTTCAGCGCATCCACGGCTGCCGCACCCATGGCTGCAGGATCCTGCTGAATGACTGCGGTCACGTAACCAGCATCGATGCCGGCGATGGCCTGGGCGGTCAGATCCCAGCCAAAGACCTTGACGTCAGCCTGCTTGCCCTGGCTCTCCACGGCAGCAATGGCACCCATCAATGCGGGTTCGCCAGTCGCATAGACGGCCGTCATATCCGGGTTGGCGGTGATGAGGTTCTCGGCTGCGGCGAGCGCAGTGTCCTGGACGTTCTGACCGTCGACGACGCCAGCGGTGGTCACACCTTCGGCAGCCTTCACCGCGGTCTCGAAACCTTCCTGGCGGACATTCTGGATGGCAGAGTTCAAGGCACCAACGACGCCGTACTTCACGGAGCCGCCCATGCTGTTCTTCACATAATCGACGAAGAATGCGCCCATATCGGCACCGGCCTTGGCGTTATCGACACCGATCTGCGCCATTTGCGGCCCTTCTGGCAGGATAGCATCGATGGCAACCACCGGAATTCCGGCGGCGGCCGCTTGCTGGACGGCAGGCATGATCCCGTTCACGTCAATTGCGACGACGGCAAGACCGTCGACCTTCTGCTGGATGTAGGTCTCGATGGCACTGTTTTGTGCCGCCGGGTCGTTGTTGGCGTTGAAGATCACCAATTTCGCGCCGGCGGCCTCGGCCGCCTTTTGCGCGCCCTCATTCATCTGGTTGAAGAACAAAGCCTGCTGGTTAATTTGAATCAGTGCGAAGGTTTTTTCGGCCGAATGAGCGATGGAGCCGAATGAGATGCTGGCAAATGCCGTTGCCGCAAGTGCGGCAGTCACTGTTCTGCGTGTAAGATGTGTCATGTTCTTATCCTCTGGTTCGGTTCAGCTTCGTTGCTTTATTGTTTCGCCGGCGGTGCAACGGAATGCCGCACGACGATTTCGACAGGCAGCAATTCTTCGGAAGCCAGGCTGTCCGAGTTCTGCCAATTTGTTTCGAGAAGTAGCGCCAGCGCCCGCTCGCCCAGCGCCCTGACAGGCTGGCGTATTGCAGTGAGCGATGGTGAAAAGAGATGGAGAGGCCCGACATCGTCGAAGCCGATCACCGAGATCTCATCCGGGATGGAGACGCCCTGAGCTCGCAAGACCTCAACCAGTCCGATCGCGATCTCGTCGGAGCTGGCAAAGATTGCCGTTGCCGGCATTCCTTCTTCGATGAAGCGCCTAGCTGCCTCGCGGCCGAACTCGACGGAGAAACTGCCTTCGTAGCGGGTCACGTCGAAGGGCATACCTGTCTCAAGCAGCGCCCTCTCCAACCCCCTGTAACGACGGCGGGTGCTGATCATGTCCTGCGGACCGCCGATATAGACAATTCGCCGATGACCATGCTCCGCAAGGTGGCGCCCTGCCAGATATCCGCCTTCCTCGTTGTCACAGAAGAGCTTCGGAACAACAGCATCGGGCACGTCTTCATCGACGATCACGACTTTGCCAGTCTGATTGATCAGACCGGCCAGAACGCCATCGTCGGGGTGATTGGTCACAAAGATCAGTCCGTCGACATGATTGCGGGCAAGCGCAGTCACATAGGAAATCTCGCGCCCTGGACGATTGAGGGTGACATGCAGCGACAGCGACAGCCCACGCTTGTCGGCCTCCTGCTCCACTGCAGCAACAAGCGTTGCGAAGAATGGGTTGGCGATATCTGGAACGACGAGACCGATTGTATCGGAGCGACCGCGGCTGAGGCGGCGCGCATGGGGATTGGGCTCGTAGCGCAAGTCGCGGATCGCAGTTTCGATCCGCTCTCTGGTCTCTGGCGGCAGTTGGAGCGTACCGTTGAGCAAGCGGGAGACTGTGGCCACCGAAACGCCGGCGGCTTCCGCCACGTCCTTCAGGCTTGTCGCTCCAGTCCTTGCCATCCCGTTCAACACCCCTATCGCCGATCAGGTAAACCGCTTTAGTAAAACGCTTTACTAAACCGATTTACAGTGCCACCGGCTTTTGGCTTGTCAAGAATAAATTTGAAGGACACACCGAGGTAACTGCTTCTTTTTTGGGCGAGCCTCCCCACTGACGAAAACTAAGTCACGTCATGGCCGCCGGGAAGAACATGGCTCACCGCCAACGACCCCTGGCTGGCAACTCACCCACCGAAAATCCTGTGGGACGCCGGCGTTGCCGGTGCTGAAGTCCCGGCCGACCATGAATTGGTCAAGGCTGCGGCCTCATCGATTGAGGCGATCTGCGGCTTCAAACCCTGGATCAATCCGATGCATACAGGCTCTGACATACGAAATCCGATGGTGCAGAGGAACATCCCGACGATAGGTCTTGGGCCGCTTTGCGGCAGTCTGACTCAGAACGGCGCAACTGACGAATGGGTCGACAGCGAAGATCATGTGAGATTTGTCGCAACGACGGCAATGATCATTGCGAAGTGGTGTGGCCTCGCCCGCTCGGGGACTGTTTCGACCCAGCATTAAACATAAGTTCCCCGAACTGACGGCGATAGCTGCGATTCGAGGTGCTCCAAGTCTATCGACCTGCTAACGCATTTCCAGAGCCTAAAGCAAGGAGACCAAAATGCTGACCATCAAACGCTTAAGCCTCACCGATGCCCGCGTGCTAATCGAAGGCGCGCGCAACAAGGCCGAAGAGATCGGCGTACCAATGTGTATCGCGGTCACCGATGAGTCGGGGCAATTGATTGCCTTTGAACGCATGGACGGCGGCAAAATCACCAGCACGATTATCGCACAAGACAAGGCATATACTGCCGCGGGTGCAAAGCGTACGACAGAAAGCTACGGTGTCGCGAGCCAGCCAGGCAGTCCCGCATACGGCATCAACTCGGCGATTGGAGGCCGATTGATGGTAGTTGCGGGAGGCCTGCCCGTAGTCATAGACGGTGAGGTAGTCGGCGCAATTGGCCTGAGCTCAGGCACCCCGGCGCAGGATAGTGAATGTGCTCAAGCGGGAATAACACACCTGATGTCAAAGCTTTGATGTGCTGCGGGAGCGACAGAGATGCTGCCGGATAACTTCAGAAGCAGCCGGCCTCTCGGACACTGAGGATGTTATATTTTGGCTGCTTGCGCGCCTTCCTGTCCTTCCTCTGCAGATCGGGCCCAGATCGCAGATGGGGGCAATATTCCACTAGGGAACGCGGGAGCTCGCTGCTTTTGTCAAGTACTGCATCGCGGCATTTGGTGTAGGACATGGTCCCTCCACTGATGTAAGAGGGTGCCCGCTCAACGACTGCCGCTCGTATGCGAACAGGGGGCACCCGAAAATATCTTCGGAGCCCCCGATTAAGATCGGACAATTTATTTTTGCCGTCAGCATTAGTCTGGAGCGGACATATCAGTTCCAAACAAATACATCGGAAGGCCACAGGCTGGCTTTTCAGCCGCCGAAGCCAAAGCCAACCGGCATATCCTCCAGAGTGATGCCGAAAGTCTCAAGGCTCTTGAGTATCCAAGTTTGGTTGTTACCGATGCGGCGATTGTATTCTGCCCAAGCCGACACAAAGCTCTTAAACGTTTCGTCGGCACCATAGTTCAGCGCAACGACCGACGGCGTCGACAAAATAGGCGTGGGAACCTTGACGACGCCGATGGTCGGGGCCTTCTTGGCAATCACCAGGCCATTTAGCATCGTGTTCACCAGCCCGTCAGCCTTGCCAGTAGTGACGGCAACAATTGCTTCATCACGGGTTTTGAAGCGAAGGATATTCGCCTTGGGAAGGTATTGCTGGGTGATAAGATCCTGAGCGGAACCGAGGTCGACGGCGAAGGTGAACTTGGGATCGTTCAATTCGCCCCAGGTTTTGCCCGTCAGCTCTTCCTTTGCCGATACGAGCACAAAGCTGTTGTAGTAGGTCGGATCGGAAAAAGAGACAGACATGGCGCGAACCGGCGTTGCAGTCACGGCAAATGCCATGTCGACCTTGCCACTCTGAACATCGAGGATGGCATTGGCCCAGCTGGATTCCACCACTTCCAATTCGACGTCCAAGGTCTTGGCCACGTCATTTGCCATGTCGATCACGAAGCCCTGCCACTCGCCGGTGCGGGGATCCTTAGTAAAATAGGGCGTCTCGTTGAGGATTGCGGGAATTCGAAGCACACCGCGGGAGCGAATGTCCTCGATGGTTCCGGCCGACGCTGCGGTACCTGCGAGAAGCGAAAGCGCCATGGTCGCCACGCCGCAGATCTTATTGAGCAACTTCATGTTTATTCTCCTTTGTTCCCCAGAATCTCTTTTTTGCCTGTCGCCGAAGCCCATTTCAGGACTTTCATTCCGACCGGACGAAGTCAGCCTAGCCGCGATTTATCAGGGAACAATGCTAGAGAGTCCGAGCCACTTATCGGCTTTTTTGTATGTCGACGTCACAGAGGTGGCGGGACGAGTTCGCTGCTGCGTGGTGGGTCGAGCACGGGGCCGACCAACTCCCTGCGACAGTCCTCGAAGAGCTGTTGCACCATAGGGTGCTTCTGCAGAAAGCCAGCATTTCCGAAATAGACGCGAACCTCTGGAAGATTGCTCAGCTTTGTGCTGCGGATCGATGCGTCTTCCGGGCCAACACACCAGGATGGAATGATCGAGAAGCCAAGCCCCTCCTCCACACAACGCTTGACGCTAGAACTCCCCGAGGTGGAGATCGTCGGCTGAATGATGGCCCCGTCACGGCCAAGAAAATCGACCGCCAGGTTGCGCAAAGTTTGGCCAGGCTCGTAGGTGATGAACGATCGGCCTGCAGACCATGCAGGAATGTCCTGTTGATCGGGCGGTTCTCCCCAGGACTGCGGATAAACGAGGCTCAATCGGTAGCTCCCCAGCAGGCGCTGAGGAACGACGGGATCACCGAAGTAGCGCTCCGAAATACAGACATCCAGACTGCCATTCTTGACCAATTCGGCCAGCACGGTGTCGCGCTCGTAGACGGCGAACTCTATGTCGGGGAAGGCTTCTCGAAAGCGAGAGAGAACCCTAGGGAACAGATAGAAGAAGATCGCCTGAGGCATGCCAACACGCAGCGACGAACGCTGGTTCTCGATCAGCTTCGTCAGCCGTTCCAGCATGATGTCCAGTTCGGGGTGGAGGAGATTGAAGAGTGCCCGCCCCCTTGGGGTGAGCGAGATGCGCTTTGCCCCTTGCTCGGAATCGATGAGCTTTCCCTGCAGTATCTGCTCCAAGCGCCGGACATGATTGGCGGCCGACTGATAACTGAGGTTGAGATCGCGCGCCGCAGCCGAAAACGAACCGTGGCGCGCCACCTGATAGAAGGTCTGGATAAGTGTGAGGCTGATTTTGGCCATGGCGCTGGTCCCCCTTCTTCCCTGTTAAGGGGTCAGAACTTTCTAGCGGATACAAATTTCGTGAACAAGCAAGCCCATCATCTTGTATCGACGCTTGTACCTCGCCGCCGTCAATATTGGCCCACAACCAATCAGGTCGGCTCCAAACCATGCAATCGCGTTCACCGTCCAGTGCCATAGTCGTCGGTTCCGGCATCGTCGGAGCAGCAACCGCCTACTTTTTTGCCAAACGCGGCATTGCCGTGCGCCTCGTTGATGCAGCAGCTCCCGCTGCCGAAGCAACGGGGGCTGCCGATGGCGCCGTTTCTGTTGCAAGCAAGAAGCCCGGCCCGATGATGGCTGCGGCACTTAAGGGTGTCCAGCTCTATGCCGAACTGGCAGAAGACGGAGTTTTCGCCGGTGCTTTCAAGAGGCGCTCGACTTTCATTGTTGCATCCTCCGACGAAGAAGGCGCCGTACTTGAAGCGCATTCAAGGGCTCTTGCAAGTGCAGGCGTTGAGGTGGAAACACTATCGGCTTCCAGCTTGCGCTCTGCATTGCCAGCCGTTTCGCCAGCGGCGACCCTAGCTGTCGAGGTTCGCGGCGAAGGGCATGCAATCGGCTATCAGATCGTTCACAGGCTGCTGACGACAAGCGGCATCATTGTCGACAGAAACCTGCGTGTCGATGGATTGGTGCTGGAAAGTGGCGGTTCTCGTGTTGCAGGGATTGCAACCAGCCGCGGCTCACTGTCTGCAGACGTGGTCGTCATTGCGGCCGGCAACGGTTCGGCGGGTCTTCTCGCCCTCTCTGACGTCCTGACACCGCGCAAGGGTCAGTTGCTGGTCACAGAACGAGCACCAGCGCTGAACGGCGCTATGCCGGGCGCGATCATGTCCGGCCGCTATCTGCTCAGCAAGGGAAGCCAAAAGGCCGGCAATGCGCCTACACCGCGCGGCTTGGGATTGGTCATCGATCCGCTAGTAACCGGGCAGTTCCTGATCGGTGGTACCCGCGAGGATCATGGCGACCGCGAGACCAATGACATTGATGCCGTCACCCGTATTCTCAGCGAAGCCGTTGCTCTCGTTCCCCAGCTCGCCAGCCTGAGATTGCTGAGGAGTTTTGCCGGAACGCGCACCGCAGTGGTCGATGGCCTGCCTCTGGTCGGCCAAATCCCGGGCGTTGCCAACGCCTACGTAGCAACCGGCTTCGAGGGAGACGGCATTTGCCTTGGGCCAGTCACTGGCAAGTCAATCGTCCAGTTGATCTGCGGCGAGACGCCGGACATCGATATCTCATTCTTCAACCCCGCCAGGTTCGCCCACCTTGAGGTCTCCGCATGACCAATCAGACCTTCCACTGGCAGGGACATGCCATACCGTTCCGCACCGGTGAGAGCCTGGCTGCAGCGCTTGAAGCTGCCGGCGTCGTCAGCTTCGGTTACGGCCCTCTTGGCGAGGAGACCCGATATTTCTGCGGCATCGGCGCTTGCCAGAACTGCCTGTTGCGTGTCGACGGGCTCATTCGGGAGGCCTGTATCACTTCGGCACGTCCGGGCATGCAGGTCGAGGCACTGGAGAAGTCGAATGATTGAACTTGATGTCCTGGTCATCGGTGGCGGTGCAGCGGGCCTCTCTGCCGCCGTGGAAGCGGCGCGTTCGGGCTTTAAGGTCGAGGTCATAGAACAGCGCGAGACACTTGGTGGCGCGATCCATCGGCAGCCGATCCCCGGCCTTGCGCCTATCCAACAGTCAGCAGCGAGTCATGCCGATTGGAAGGCGCTTGAAAAGGCCTTCTCCGACGCCCGTATTCCCGTACGTCATGCTTGCGTCTTTCTCGGGGTCGACGGCGACGGGCTCGTGCTTATCGAAAACCGACACTCCGGCAGTCTTGAGCAAGTACGCACCAAGGCCCTCATTGTCGCGACAGGCGCAGTCGAAAAGGTGCGACCGCGTGCTGGCTGGCAGCTGGCCGGTGTTTCAACCGCCGGTGGGCTGCAGCTCACGATGAAGGAAACCGGACAGCCACCGAAAGGTCGCGTCCTGATCGGCGGCACGGGCCCGCTGTTGATTGCCGTCGCCGCTCAAATGACCAGGCTGGGCAATCCGCCTGTCGCCATCATCGAGGAGGGAGACCCGCTCAGGCTGCCAGGCGCAGGCATCCGCATGCTTGCCTATCCAGAAATTCTGCGGGAAGCGGCCGGCTACCTCGTGGACATTTATCGACACCGCATCCCCTGGCTGCGTGGCACTCGCATTGAGGCGATCGAACGAACTGATCGAAATCTGCGTGTCCTAATTGTGCGAAAAGATGGCGAGAGGCAAAACGTCGATGTCGACCGCGTCGGGCTTCATGACGGCATTCAACCCAATGACTTCAGGCTCCCGAATAAGGCGATGCAAACCAACCAGCGGCCGATCATCATCAGAGCGGGTGATTGTCGCGAAGCGCTTGGGGTCTTTGCCGCGCAAGCCGATGGACGTCGCGCCGGTCGGGCGATCGCGGGAATACTGTCCCGCTCCACCGACGGGGTCCTAGTCGACCGAACGGTCGAACGCGCCCGCAAAGCCCAAGCAACTCTCTCAGCACTCTTTGCACCTGTCCAAGGTGAGGCTCTGCTCTCAAACCTCCCTGACGACACCATCCTCTGCCGCTGCGAAAGCAAGACGGTCGGTGATCTCCGCCAACTTTGCGACCGCGCAGACAAGCTCACGGGGCGCGAGGTCAAGCATAATGGCCGCTTTGCTATGGGCGCCTGCCAAGGTCGCTTCTGTGCCGCTAACACCGCTCAACTAATGGCCGAGATCATGCCGGAGGTCCGCCAGCCATCGATAGATGACCTAACGGGTCGTCGCTGGCCGCTGCGCCCGGTTTCCATTGCTGCGCTGACTGGCGCCAGCCGATCAAGCACCAACCACGAATGACGAGGTACACCGACATGATGCAAGCCCAGCGCCGAGCACTCGACACCAGCAATTCAATTGCTGTCCGCAACCCCTTCAATGGGTCCTTGGTCGGCGAAGTTCCGACCAATTCGAGCGCAGAGATTACTGCAGCCGTGGTGCGTGCAAAGGCAGCCCAGCGGGAGTTTCGTTGCTCGACGCCGGCGGTACGCCGCGCCATGCTGAATGCCCTGGCTGCCGAGATTGCTGCGGACGCCGAAAACCTTGCACACATAATCTCCACGGAAATGGGCAAAACGATTCGCGAGGCGCGAAACGAGGTACGTCGTGCACAAAACACGCTGAAGCTCTCCGGCGATGCAGCAACATTCCTTGACGGGGAAGCACTTCATTGCGCAATCGTGGAAGGCGGCGCTGACCGACTCGCGACGATTACGTATGAGCCAGTTGGTGTCGTCGGAGCGATAACTCCATTCAACTACCCTCTTAATTTGCTCTGCCACAAGCTGGGACCAGCGATTGCGGCCGGTAATGCGGTAGTTGCCAAGCCGTCACCCAAGGCGCCGCTGGCCGCCGCGCGGTTGCACGAACTTGCAGGCAGAGCTGGATGGCCAGCCAACCTGTTCCAGATCGTGCACGGCGCGGCGGAAGCTGCGGTGTCGCTTGCGAGGTCACCTATCGATCTTTTGTCCTTCACTGGCGGGCCTGCGGCAGGGCTTGCGCTCAAGAACGCCAGCGGACTGATCCGCTGCCTGATGGAACTGGGCGGCAACGACCCCTTATTCGTGATGCCGGACGCAGATCTCGACCAAGCGGTTGCCACAGCGATCGGCCATCGCTTCGAGATCGCCGGGCAAAGCTGCGCAGCCGTGAAGAAACTCTATCTTCATCGGGATATCGAGAAGGCCTTCACCGAAAAACTGTTGGCCGCTGTGGACGCGGTCGAATTCGGTGATCCTTCGCAAGACGACACGGACATGGGAACCGTGATTGACCTTGCATCGGCCAAAACCGTTGCTGAACGCATCAACGCAAGCGTTTCTTTGCATGGGGCAAAACTGCTGACTGGCGGCACGCATAATGGCACGGTCTTCTCTCCGACCGTGATTTCGCAAATCTCAGCTGACGCGCCGGTGATTGCCGATGAAACCTTTGGCCCCGTGATCGCGATCAGAAGCTTCACCGATCCGCAGGCAGCGATCGCGGAAGTCAATGCGGGCGAATACGGTCTTCAGGCGGGAATCTTCACCAATGATCACGCGCTAATCAAGATCTTCTCCCGCGAACTGCATGTCGGTGGCGTGATGATCAACGAAGGACCCGACTTCCGTGCGGAGCATGTGCCATTCGGCGGCATCAAACGCTCGGGCCTTGGCCGAGAAGGTGTCCGCATTGCGCTGCGCGAGATGTCGGAAACCAAGGTCGTAATCGATTGAGGAGACCCCTTATGCGGATCGCCGTTATGGGAGCCTCGGGTCGCGTCGGGACACGGCTCATGGAGTTGATCCTTGCCAACCCGGGCCTGGAGCTGGCCGCAGCTTTGGTGCGTCCATGCTCCAAGTTTGTCGGCGTGCCCATCTCCGGGAGCAGCATCGAATATCGAGCGACCGATGCTGAAATGAACAGCCGTTGCGACGTGATGATCGACTTCTCCCAAGCCTGCGCGAGCCTTGAGCTACAGGAGCAGATCGGCTGCAAATCCATTCCGATGGTGATCGGTACGACCGGCTTCACCGCCGAAGAGGACAACCGACTGAGCATTTTCACGCGTCACCGACCGATGCTGATCAGCGCGAATTTCGCCCCGGGCTTTGAAGCCTTCAAACGCGCAGCAGTGGATTTTACCAGACGCATCCCGGACGCCGAAGTGGCTATCAGCGAAACCTACCACCAACGCAAGAAGATGGCCCCGTCCGGCACCTCTCTGCTTCTCGCACATGAGCTCTGTGAAGCACGAAGCCGTGCCATGGGGTTCTCAACTCCTGAACCAGCCATCACAGTCAAACGTGAGGGCGAAACAGTGGGCATCAATGAGGTGCATTTCCGAATGGGTTTAGCGGAAACCACACTGATCTACCGTGTCGAAACGCTCACAGCCTATGCCGCAGGTGCCATCACTGCTGCGCAATGGCTGGTTTCCATCCCTCGTCCCGCTGGCCGTTACAGCCTGGCGGACAGCTTGAATGACTGATGACAACAAAGAGGACTTTGACCATGCAGGCTCTTGCACATCGCTTTAACGGCGTTTTCACTGCCCTGATTACCCCTTTCAAGGATGGGGGTGTCGACTACGTCGCCTATGACGCTCTTGTCGAGCGCCAGATCGAAGCCGGCATCGCAGGTCTTGTGCCGGTTGGTACGACGGGAGAGGCTGCGACCTTGTCCGACGATGAAGCGGATGCGCTGATCGAACGTACCGTCGGGCTTGTAGCGGGACGCGCGTTGGTAATGGCTGGTGCAGGCGCCAACGACACATCAAAAACGATCGAAAAGGTGAAGCGGGCAGAACGGGCGGGTGCTGATGCCGTTCTGATCGTGACCCCCTACTACAACAAGCCAACTCAGGCGGGCCTTCTTGCGCATTATGGTGCAGCGGCGCAAGCGACCACACTCCCGGTTATGCTCTACTCCGTCCCAGGGCGCTGCGGGGTGGAAATCTCGCCAGAAACCTGTGCTGCATTGGTCGGGAGGCATGAGAACATCATCGCCATAAAAGAGGCGGGCGGATCAGCAGCCCGCGTCACCCAATTGCGCGGTGCCTGTGGAGACCGGTTGATCATCCATTCCGGCGACGATGGGCTCACCCTGCCCTTCCTGTCGCTGGGTGCTGTCGGTGTTACAAGCGTAGTCGCCAATGTCGCGCCGCGAGAAATGGTGCAACTGGTTGAGGCCTGGAAGCGCGGTGACACGGCGCGTGCACTTGCTCTGCATGAACTGATCGCCGAGCTGACCGACAGCATGTTCATCGAGTCGAACCCGGGGCCCGTCAAGGCGGCACTTGCATTGTCCAATCTTGCCGGACCTGAAATGCGCTTGCCCATGGTTCCAGTTTCACCGGCCAACCGCGAACGGATCGCTGGCATTCTCGGTCGATTCACCTCGGCATCGGCCGCCTTCCAAGAAATGCGCTAAGCAGAGACATTAGCTTTGCATTGTCGGCTCAGGACGGACGTAAGACTATCGATTGCATCAGCAACCGTCCCTTCCGCAAGCAGGTCGATGGATCAGGGGAACAGATATGACAAGCAGGATTGAAGAAGACGGTTGTCCCTGGAGCGGTGAGCCATCGCCTGACGGACCGTCCAGGACAGAAGGAGGCGATCAATGAACTATAGCTGGGATTTTCATTCCGTCTGGCAATACTGGGACCTCTTCCTCTGGGGGCTTTGGATCACAGTCCTCTACACGTTTGGTTCGATCTTCTTCGGCGTACTGATTGGTTTCCTCACCTGCGCTGCGCGGCTTTCGGGTTGGATGGTGCTGTCTGCCACCGCGCGCGTTTATCAGGAGATCTTCCGTTGCACGCCGTTGCTGGTTCAGTTGCTATGGTTCTACTACGCCTTTCCCCTGCTGGTCGGCGGGTCAATAGATAACCGTGTCGCAGCGATGCTCACACTTTCACTTTATGCCGGCGCTTTCTACGCAGAGATATTTCGCGGAGGGATCGTATCAATCGACAGAGGCCAGCGTGAAGCGGCAGCGGCTATTGGTATGAGTTCCTGGCAATCGATGAGCCGGATCATCCTTCCCCAGGCCATGAAACGTGTCCTGCCATCCTTCATCAACCAGTCGGTTATCCAGTTCAAGAACACCTCTCTGGTATCGGTCATATCGGTCGCCGATCTCGCCTATATGGCCGCCGTAGTGAACGGCCAGACCTATCGACCACTGGAATCCTACACGCTGATGGCAGGCCTCTACATTGCCATGCTGCTGCCGCTCACCCAGGTGGCGGACTGGGTGGAACGACGTCTCAGGGTCAGCGATTAACGGAACGGATGCAAGGAAATGACACAGAATTCCAAGACAAGCCCACCTGTCATTGAAGCGTCGGGCCTGCGCAAAAGCTACGGTACGCTCGAAGTGCTGAAAGGCCTCGATCTCAGCCTTGAGCGTGGGGAGGTTGTCGCGTTGATCGGTCCATCGGGATCGGGCAAGTCAACTTTCATCCGCTGCCTCAACATGATGGAACGCCCGACAGGAGGCACCATCCGCTTTCGCCAAAAAACGGTCGGCGAGCACTTTCGGGACCGAAATGAGGAGATTGGCATCGGTACGCTGCGGCGGCATGTTGGCATGGTTTTCCAGCACTTCAATCTGTTCCCCCACAAGACTGTGCTGCAGAACGTAACTGAGGGACCGATCGTGGTCTGCCGGCGTCCCAGACGCGAGGCCGAGGAACAAGCCATGGACCTGCTTGCCCAGGTCGGGCTTGCCGAAAAGCACTCAGCCTATCCAAGCCATTTGTCGGGCGGGCAAAAACAGCGTGTGGCGATCGCCAGGGCCTTGGCAATGGAACCCGAAGTCCTTTTGCTGGACGAGGTAACGAGTGCGCTTGACCCAGAGTTGGTGGGAGAGGTCCTCAGTGTCATACGCGGACTTGCCGACAAGGGAATGACAATGGCGATCGTCACGCATGAAATGGCTTTCGCCGCAGATGTCGCGAGCCGTGTTCTTTTTCTCGACCAAGGCGTCATCGCCGAAACCGGGACTGCGAATGATGTGATCCTTAACCCTCAGAATCCACGCCTCCAAGGCTTCGTTGCTCGGTTCAAGAATTGAGAGCCGGTATGGTGCCTCTTAAAATTACAATCGTCGGTGCCGGCAAAATCGGAATTGCCCTAGCGGCAACTCTGGCAGGAGCCCCGGCATTCTCGGTCGAAGTGATCGATCGCTCTGAAGATGCGCTGGATCAGCTTCGTGCGATGAGAATTGACGTCTCCTCACGCCTGTACCGTCATCCCGATGAACTGAATACGATGCTGTCGGAGCGTGATGTTGCGGTCGCTGCGGTTCCTGAAAGCGCTGTCAAAACCGTAGCCATGGCAGCGGCCCAAGCCAATGTGCACTATCTCGACTTCAATGGTGCTCGGCCTGAATTGAGGGAACGTCTCCAGGACCTTTCTACTCGGCGGGCCATTTTCAATGGCTGTGGTGTTTCACCAGGTCTAATTGCCAATATCGCTTGGAGTCTCCTGTCAAGATGCTCGGCGGTCACGGACCTAGTCATTCGCGTTGGCTCGATTCCCCGTTACCCGACAAATCGGCTTGGTTACGGACAGATCTGGAATGTTGACGGCCTCATCGACGAGTACACGCGACCAAGCGCAGCAATCCGGGATGGGAAGGCTCTTACCCTGTCACCCCTTGAAGATCACCGTACACTGAGCATCGATGGTGTCGGCTATGAAGAGTTCATAACCGCGGGCGGGATCGACGACCTTTCGATCTTCTCAGAGTTTTCTCCGAAAAACGTCACGTTCAAAACGATCCGCTATCCGGGCCACCTCGACTATATGAGATTCCTTCTTGATGATCTGGGACTTCGTAATCGCCGGGATATGTTGCGATCGCTGCTTTGCAATGGGTTGCCTGTGATCGAGGACGACGTATTGATGCTCATGGTTACCGCCCGCGGTGTCCGTGAACATCAACCGAACGAGAAAAGTCACTTCCTCCGCTTTTCACCGAGAAGGTCGAATGGCGGCTTCAACGCCTTGGTTTCAGTGGCGACGGGGTATGCCGCTACCCTTCTATCGCTGCTGCAGCAAGGGCAAATACCGTCTCGCGGTTTTGTTGAGCACTACCGGCTCGACACGGAAGCATTGCTCTCTGCCGCCTATCTCAAGCCCCTGCTCGACCTTGATTGGAAGTGAGTAGTGACCGCTGAGATTAAAGGACATTCGCCCCACCAGAATGGGTTCAAAATCATTAGTTCGCGAATGAAATGCACCATTAAAGGGGTTACATCATTCGTCTTGCCAAATACCTGCAGCAGGCACTGGTATTGGACGCTCCTCGGAGGATGGGCAAGTCTAATGCCTCTCCCAAGCCCAAGGCATGAGCAGCCGATTTGATACTCCTTGTAAGCATGGGAGTGGCACGAATGCTATCGTTGGCCAAGACTGCGAGTGAACAGACTTCAGCACTAACTCAGGTGGAAATTATAGGACGTTTGGCGAAACAGAAGTCACGCGACCTTGCCACTACTCGGCCTGATCAGGACTTCTGCAGATATACCCAATCGGGCGTGAAGTTTGCGGATCATGTCGATCGACAGGCTTCGCTTGCGGTTTAGGACATCTGCTACACGGTTACGCGGCCCAATCATCGGTTCGAGATCCTTGCGGGTCAAACCTTGCTGCTCCATCCGAAACCGGATTGCTTCCACCGGATCGGGGGGATCCATGGGATAAATCTTTGCTTCGTAGGCGTCGATCAGGGTCGCCAGAATATCCAACCGGTCTCCCTCTGGGGTGCCAGCTTTTGCTCCCCACAGGATTTCGACCTCGGCAAGAGCTTCGTCGTAATCAGCTTCTGATCGGATCGGTTTCAGATCAGCTACCATGTTCGATCTCCTTCACGTCGATCTTGTCGTATGCCTTGTGCGTCCCGATCCACTTGATCCAGACTATGCCTTTTTCAAAATCTGCCGCGACAACCAATCGATGATCGTTGCCTTTGATGTTGAAGACGATCCGTTCCGCGCTGACGATGCTTGCAGTTGCATACAGCCGCCGCACGTCGGCGGAACTGGTCCATTGCGCCTTGCAAACTTCGTCGAACCACGCATCAAGCGCAGCCTTCACAGCTGGCTGTCCCTTGTCGCCAGCCAGCCGGTCGACATATTCACGGAGGGTGCGCCTGGCTATGATCCTCATAGCGCACCTATAGCACGGGACCGAATTGGTCTCAATTCGCTTTCTCTCGATTGTGCATCGATGGTCCCTTCGCGGCTCGCAGGTGCTCCATCACGTCGGCGGCTGAAGAAACTAGTCCAGCTCCCTGAATTCGGACCCGATTCAGCAGGAGGCCAGTGACCCGGCAGCAAATAGCCTGTTTTCCCGTTTGCCGTAGCGCGAACTGAAAGCGTATCGAGCGTTCCAAGACCGCGAGATCCCAGCCATTTTTGCCATTGGTGCAATTGCTCGATTTTTGTGTCTGCCACGAAAATCGCAGGCACCGCAGGCTGCTGATTGCCAGTTATCGAGCGCTCCTCGCGCGCGTTAGGTATATATATTTTTTCTTTCTCTGGATTAGGTGGACATATCTGACCGCCTTTGCCGGACATATCTGACTGCCTTTGTGGACGGATCTGACCGCCTTGGCCCGCGCGAAGGGTGACAATTCTGTCCGTCTTTTCACGTGCCTCGCATGCTCGTAGGATCGAAAACGCAGAGGGACTATATTCCGTGTTGTGCCCTATGCCATTCCCGCGCCGGACATCGAACCACTCTTTGTCTTCGAGTTCCCGGATCGCACGCTGGATGGTCTTGACGCTCTTGCCGGTCGCGTCGGCAATCGTTTGATAGGACGGCCACGCCTTCTCGGTGTGGCCGTTCATGTGTGTGGTGACAATGTAAAGAGCTATCGACCGAGCGTTATCGCTCAGATCCTTGTCGCAGCTTAGTTGCTGGAGCCACTGTAGCTTTACTTCGCGGAATGGTCGATAGGCACTCATACGACCCTCCCCACGAGCGCGGGAAACGCACTGAGTTTGGTCCAGAAAAGTGGGACAGAGAAATTCTTAAGCGCTTGATTTTCCTCACACCGGAAATTTGCCCCAAGTGCACATAACAGGTTGAAATCATTTAGATTCGGCAGGCCCTCCGGGCCCACCATTTCGTTTAAAATCAATGCCTTAAATATTGGATTTTCTTGGGGGTGGCATCCAAGGGGAACATTGGTTTGTTCAATCCGTCCTATCTCGTGAAGTCGCGATGCGGTGTTTTCTATCTGCGTTGGCCGCTACCGAAGCAGGTACATCCACAGAAAAAGGCATCGACGCTCAAGCTTTCTCTACAGACCCGTGACGCACGAGAAACATAGGAATTCGCCGTACAATGGCTATGGACCTACAGCAACGAACGCCCCAATATGAGCATCGGCGGCATCACACCCGCACATAAACTGGAAATGGCTGCGTGAATTCTACTGCAGAACCCCATTAAAACGGGAATTGCCACTAACCGTTCCGTATTTTGCATAAATTAGACTGCAGAGAATTACATTCTATATTTAAACATTATAAAACGAAATTTCACACCAGAATCACCAGCAGATTTCTTATAAATAAAGCAATTTATGTTCTACATATATTATAGATGCGCATCTATACAGAATTCTCTGTTGGTGGAATCGCCATCTAGACGCTAAGATTCGCAGTCCGCCCTCCTCGCTCGTGCATGCAGCTGTACTGATCGTACCTCGCTAACCCAAACCCATTTTCCTGTCCTGAGGATCAAGGCCGCGTCATCGCCGCGTCATACGCATGCGCTATCCATGATTCATTCGAATGAATCATGGATAGCGCATGCAGAGAGACACTTGGCAAATCGTCAAAGACCATCTGGCCAGTGACATCGCCTCCGGCAAACTTGCTCCCGGCACGCGGCTGCCGACGGAGCCCGAGCTGTGCGAGGCCTTCGGTGTTGGCCGCCACTCTGTCCGGCGCGCAGTTTCGGCGCTCGCGGTCGAGGGCAAGCTCAGGGTAGAACAGGGGCGCGGCACCTTCGTCGAGGCGACCCGGCTGATCAACTACCAGATCGGGCGCAGGACGCGTTTCCGCGAGAACCTGACCGGACAGGGTTACAAGCCCTCCGCCGAGCACCTCTCCTCAACTATCGTGCCGGCGCCCGACCGTGTAGCGGAGGCGCTAAGGATCGCACGCGGGGCCGAGGTCCATCGGATCATGAGGCGGGGTCTGGCCGACGACATGCCGATCAATCTCGGCATCGCCTTTCATCCGGTAGCGCTCTTTCCGGACCTAGGGGTGCGCCGTGAGGCCGGCGTTTCCGTGACCGAAATCTACCGTGACCACGGGGTCACCGACTATTTCCGCAAGAGCACCACCATCTTCACCCGCCGCGCCGAGCCGGAGGAATCCAGACTGCTGCGGCAACACCCAGATCATCCCGTCATGGTCGTCACAAAGATCGACGTCGATGCCAAGGGCACCGCGCTTGGTTATTCCGAGGCGGTCTGGGCAGGCGACCGCGTCCAGTTTTCTTTCGACAGTCTCGACGACCCCTTCGTGGGCGAGGAGGGCAAGGCCCCATGACAACACAGTTCCAGCATGCCGGTGCGCCGGGCGACGCCCACGCCCGCCGGCTCGAAACCCTTGCGCGCGCCAATACAGCCGCGCTGAAGGCCTTCGCGGAAGAGCTTCTTGCACCGCTCGGCGCGATCAACGTCATTCAGAGCCGCACAGGGCTCGCGATGCTGCCGATGTGCGACACGGTAAAGGGCACAGATTTTCATCTCGGCGAGGTGTTGGTGGCGGAGGCGCATATCCGGCTCCAGTCCAACGGCACTGAAGGCTATGGCATGATTGTTGGCCGCGACCTCGAGCGCGCCATGGCAATGGCGATCGTGGACGCCGCCGGATCGATCGAAATCCTCGCCGCGCGCATCACTGACTTCGTGGAAGATGAGGCCCTGAAGATCATGGGCGCAGACACAGAGCGCCTTCGCGCGGTCGAGGCGACCCGTGTAGACATGGAGACCTTCTGATGGATGCCTCCGCCCTGATTGCTGTCCCCGTTCCAAACGACCTGGAGCGGCTTCATAATGCCACCTACGACGCCCTGATGTGGGCGCTCGCCCGCCCCGGCACTGTCCAGACACTGCCACAGCCGGGCCTGGAGGCCATCGTCGAAACGCTGATTGACCGCGAATGCAGGGTCTTTTCGGGCCACAAGACGCTCCTGCCGCTGATCGCCTCGACCGGAGCGGCGATTACCGGCGCACGCGACGCCGACCACGCCTTTATCGATCTGGAAACTGAGGCGGGCCTGCGCGATCTGGCCGTCGTGCCCGCGGGATCGCATCTCTATCCCGATGATGGCGCCACCGTGTTTTCAAGGGCGAGAATTGGCGAGGGACAAGGGCTTCGCCTGCGTGGCCCCGGCATCGAAACTTATGAGGATATCCGCCTCGGCGGCCTCAGGCCTGATGTTTGGACGCTTCGCGCGACGCGTTGCCTCTACCCGACCGGGTTCGAACTCTTCTTCGTCGATGGAGACCGCGTTGTCGGTCTGCCACGCTCAACCACGGTGGAGGTGCTCTGATGGCCTATGTGGCAACTCGAGGCGGTGAACGCGCCATTGAACAGTCTGAGCGGCTCTACCGCGCAGAAATGGGGACGATTGACATGGAGCGTGTCGCGGACGTCCGCGACAGCCTGCCTTACCTGATCGACCGCGTGATGGGCGAGGCCTCGCTCTACGACCGTGATCTGGCAGCGCTTGCGCTCGCCCAGGCCGGCGGCGACCTTTACGAGGCGGTGCTCCTTCTGCGTGCCTGGCGCACCACCCAGCCGCGCCTTGCGATCGCCGAACCGGTGACGCAGGAAAGCCTTTTCACGCACCGCCGCATTTCTGCTGCCTTCAAGGATATTCCCGGCGGTCAGGTGCTCGGCCCGACGCTCGACTATTCACACCGATTGCTGGCGACCGGCGTGCTGGAAGGCCAGGCATTCGAGCCGACCCCGGTCGAACCTGCGGCAAGACCCGCACCGGCGTGCCAGCCGTCGCTTGCCGCCTGGCAAAAGGCGCAAGGACTGGTTGCAGACATCGCCGCCGACGAAGTCGCCCCTGACGACATTCCAGACCTCACCCGCGAGCCGCTTCTGTTTCCGGCCAAGCGCGCCCATACGCTGCAAAGCCTGGCTCGCGCCGACACAGGCGGTGTGCTGGCACTCGGCTATTCGGCGATGCGCGGCTATGGCAATGCGCATCCGACCGTCAACGAGCTGCGACTTGCAGAAGCGGAGGTGCGTGTGCGCCATCCGGCGGGCACGGTTTTCTCGGCTGGTCGCGTTCGCGTCTCGCAGGCGGAAGTCACGAGCAAAGGAAAAGGCGGCCAGCTTCAGCTCGGCTTCTGCGCGACACTCGGCTGGAACGAAATCAAGACCATCGCTGGCGCGACGCTGGATCTGAATTCGGCAGCGGCGGATCAGAATTCACCCGTCAACGAGGAATTCTTCCTCTACCACACCGAACCCGTGGAAGCCTCGGGCTTCTGCATCCATTTCAAGCTGCCGCACTACGTCACCTTCCAGTCTTCGCTCGACGCCCTGCGCGACGCAAAGAAGACGGCGCCCCCTGCCGATGACGCCACGAAAACCACCAAGCTCGTGAAGGAGCCGGCATGAGCCTTTCAGCACTCACAAAGCCATGGGAAGCCTTCAGCTACGGCTTCCTTGATGCCTCGGCCAAGCGCGAGCTGCGCCGCAAGATGCTGAAGGCGATTGCCGTACCCGGCTGCCAGATGCCCTATGCCAGCCGCGAGGTGCCGATTGCGCGCGGCTGGGGCACCGGCGGCCTGCAAGTGACGCTGACCCTGATCAAGCCCTCCTCCGTGATCAAGGTGATCGACCAGGGCGCCGACGACAGCGTCAACGCCGCCTCGATCCGCCGATTCCTTTCGCGCGTATCCGGCGCCGGTGAGACCTGGGACACGCAGGAGGCAACGATCATTCAGAGCCGGCACCGTATCCCTGAGGAAAAGCTGCGCGAGGATCAGATCCTCGTGCTGCAGGTGCCAAATCCCGAACCGCTGCGCCCGGTCGAGCCCAACATGTCGATCGCCCGCCAGATGCATGCCGACGCCGATTACGGCCGGCTGTGGCTGACGCTCTATGAGCAGATCGTGCGTTCGGGCCGCATCATGCAGGGCGCGGCCTATCCTTCGCTGGTCAACGGCCGCCATGTCATGACCCCCTCGCCGATCCCGCGCTGGGACGTGCCGAAGCTCGACATGGCAAGGCACCTGACCTTTCTCTCGGCTGGGCGCGAAAAGCGGCTCTACGCCGTGCCACCTTTCACGCGGGTCGAGCCGCTGGTCTTCTCCGACGTGCCCTACAAGGTCGAGGACCATGCCGCCCTCACCTGCCACCGCTCGGGCGTCAGCGGTTATTTCATGAACGAGATCCCGCAGGACGACGGCAGCTCGCAATTCGAGCTGTCCGACAGCAATTTCGGCATCAAGGCGATCCGCCGCACCGAGGGGCTGAACGTGGAACAGGGCGAGACTTGGTACAAGAACGGAGAATTCCGCCCATGATCGGAGAACTTCTGGCTGAGCGGCTGCAGAACGCGCCGCAACTGATGACAACCCCGCCGCTTCTGACAATGACCGACGTCAGCAAACGCTTCGGCAAGGTGGTCGCGCTTCAGGACGTGTCCGCCACCGTCTATCCCGGCGAGGTACTCGGCATCGTCGGCGAGAGCGGCTCGGGCAAGTCCACGCTTCTGAGGATGATGAACCTTGAGGACACACCCGACAGCGGTGACTATCGCCTGGCCCTGCCGGAGCTCGACGGCAACCTGTTCGATCTCGACCGCTTCTCCCGCCGCATGCTTTGCGCGCGCCATATCGGCATCGTTTACCAGAACCCGCATCTCGGCCTGCTGATGGGTCATACCAGTTCCGGCAACGTGGCGGAGCGACTGTTAATCGCTGGCGAGCGGAGTTTCGCCGAACTGCGCTCAAAGGCACGAGAGGCGCTCGATGCCTCCGAGTTCCCGTTAGAGCGCATGGATGCGCGGCCAATCGAACTGTCCGGCGGCATGCAGCAGCGCGTGCAGCTCGCCAAGGCGATTGCGCTCGAACCGGCACTGCTGCTGCTGGACGAGCCGACCACCGGCCTCGACGTCTCCGTTCAGGCGCTGGTGCTCGACACCTTGAAACGGCTGCAGCGGGACCGCGCGATCACCATGGTCATCGTCAGCCACGATCTCGGCGTGATCCGTACCATGGCAGACCGGGTCATGGTCATGCGGCGCGGTCGCGTGGTCGAGCAAGGCCTGGTCGACCAGATCTTTCAGGATCCGCAACACGAATACACCCAGCAACTCGTTCATGCCAAATTGTGAGGCCGCCATGCAGCCCGTCCTGGAGGTGGAAGGCCTCTCGAAAACCTTCCACATGCACCATCTCGACCAGAACCTTCACGCATTTTCAGGCATAGGGTTTACGCTGAACCCCGGCGAGTTCCTGCTTTTGAGAGGGCCGAATGGCGTCGGCAAATCGACGCTTCTGCGCACCCTCTATCGCAGCTATCTGCCGCGCGCGGGGCATATCTGGTACCATACAGCCGAGGGCCGCATCGACCTTGCCAGGGCAGCCGATGTCGATATTGCGTTTCTGCGCCGGCGTGAGATCGGCTTTGTCACGCAATTCCTGATCGCCCGTCCGCGGGTTCCTGCCGAGGATATCGTTGCCGAACCCTTGCGCCAAGCGGGCATGCAGCACGAAGAAGCGCTCGTCGAGGCACGGCGCTGGCTGGAGGCCTTCGGCGTCAAGCGCAATCTCTGGAAAGCCTATCCCACCACCTTTTCCGGCGGCGAACAGCAGAAGGTGAACCTCGCACGAGCGCTCATCCTGCCGCAGCGGCTGTTGCTGCTCGATGAGCCCACGGCCTCCCTCGATGCCGGCGCCCGAAAGGCGCTGGTCGACCGTCTCGCCGACCTCAAGGCGCAGGGTGTCGCCATGATCGGCGTCTTTCATCATCCGGGCGACGTGGCTGGGCTCATCGACCGGGAAATCGAACTTCAAGCCTTTGAGGAACTTGCCAATGTGGATCTCTGATTGCCAGGTGGTGCTGCTAGACCGCGTGCTGCCGAACGGTGCTGTGCGCATCGAAGACGGCATGATCGCCGAAATTTCGGAAAGACCTGTCACCAATGCCGATATGTCGGCGCAAGGCCTGATCCTTATGCCGGGCTTCGTCGACATGCACGGCGACATGGTGGAACGCGAGGTGGAACCACGGCCGAATGTGCGCATGCCGCTTGAGCTCGGTCTGCGCGATCTCGACCGCCGGCTTGCTGTTTCCGGCGTCACGACCGCCTATGCCGCGCTATCCTTCAGTCCTGCCTCGACCTACGGGCACCTGCGCAGCTACGAGCACACCAGCAGCGTCATCCGCGCGATCAAGACCATGCGCGGCAAGCTCCTGGTCGATCACAAAGTCCATGCCCGCTTCGAAATCACCTTCCCCAAGGCGCTCGCCGTGATCGAGGAGCTGATCGCCGAGGGTTCCGTAGATCTGATCTCGCTCAACGATCATACGCCGGGACAGGGGCAGTATCGCGATGTCGAGCGCCACATCGAAAAGCTCGCTCGCGAAAAGGGTATGAGCCTCGAAGAAGCCGCGCAGTCGATCGCGCGGCGCATCGAAGAGCGCACCCAGCCGGCTGACGTGATGACGCATACGCTGGATGCGATCTCCAAAGCCTGCCATGCCCATGGTGTGGTGATCGCTAGCCATGACGACGACACCGTCGCCAAGGTTCAACTGATGCATTCGCTTGGTGTCCTGATCAGCGAGTTCCCGGTCACCATCGAGGCCGCCGCCGAGGCGAAGAGGCTCGGCCTGATGAACGCCATGGGCGCGCCAAACGCGCTGCGCGGACAGTCCTATTCGGGCAACCTTTCCGCACGCGACGCTCATGCTGCCGGACTGCTGGATATCCTGGCCGCCGATTATCACCCGTCGGCCATCCTGCCGGCGGTGCTGGAACTGGCAAAGACCGACAAGCATGGCCTTTCCGGTGCCTGCCGGCTGGCGACGTCCAATCCAGCTCAGGCGCTCGGGCTTTCCGATCGTGGCGAGATCGCGGTCGGAAAAAAAGCAGACCTTCTTGTCGCCGACGATAATGGCATCGGCCATGTCCGCTGCGTCTTCCGGGGTGGCCGCAAAATCTATTCCGACGGTTCGCTCACCTTCGCTCAAGCGGCGTAAGATCGCTAAAGAACCTGTCGCAGTCTGACGGGCCGTGCATTGCACGGCCCGTTTCTCTTTCGCCCTTGTCTACAGGGCTTGGAGCGCCGCTGAGGCTGCTACAGAACTGTCGCAAATCCTCCAAATTAAATTCATTCGGATGATATGTCGCTGTCACAGAGGCGCTCCATGATCGCTTCATGGAAAAGAACACACTCTCCCTTCGCAAGCTCGGCCGCACCTTTGGCCAGACCAGAGCCGTCGGCGGTGTCAGTCTCGACATCGCCGCCGGAGAGTTCGTCGGTGTCATAGGCCGCTCTGGCGCCGGCAAGTCCACGCTGCTGCGCCTCATCAATCGGCTGATCGATCCAACCGACGGCAGCGTCCATTTTGGTGACCGCGAGATCACGTCGCTCAATGGACGGGCGCTGCGCCAGTGGCGACGTGAATGTGCGATGATCTTTCAGCAGTTCAACCTGATTGAGCGCCTTGACGTTTTGACCAACGTGCTGGTCGGCCGCATCTCGTCGCATGGTTTTGCGAGTTCTATGGCGATGCGTTTTTCCGACGCCGAACGGGCGCTGGCGATCCGCGCGCTCGACCGGCTCGATCTCGCGCCCCAGGCCCTTCAGCGCGCCGGCACGCTTTCAGGCGGACAGCAGCAGCGCGTCGCGATCGCCCGCGCTCTTCTGCAGGAGCCGAGGATCCTGCTTGCCGACGAACCCATCGCCAGCCTCGATCCCGGCAACGCCATGCGCGTCATGGAAGCGCTGCGCACCATCAACACCGAGGACGGCATCACCGTTATCGTCAACCTGCACACCCTCGACACCGCGCGTGCCTATTGCGACCGGATCATCGCCATGCGCTCCGGCATCGTCATGTTCGACGGCAGCGCCCGCAATCTTACCGACGATGTCGTTCGCGACATCTACGGCGGTTCCGGCCTCACCGAGTTCAACGAATCCATCACCTCGACCTCCATCCGGTCGGCGATTCCGGCCTGATCAACCTCTGGGAGAATACCAATGCGTCTCATCGCCGCCACAGCCCTCCTCACGCTTTCTTCCCTGCCGGCCATCGCTGCCGACTGGAAGTCCGACTACAAGGTCGTCCGCTTCGGCGTCCTGTCCGGCGAGAACGAGAAGGATCGCGTTGCTCGCTACAAGCCTTTCGAGGCCTATCTTGAAAAGACCCTCGGCATCGACGTCGAACTCTTCACTGCTGGCAATTACGACGGAGTCGTCCAGGCGCTCGCCGCCGACCAGATCGAATTCGCCTTCCTCGGCTCCTCCGCCTATGCCGCGGCCTATACCGAGACCGATGGCGGCATCGTTCCGCTCCTGACCGCGGTTCAGGAAGACGATTCCACCGGCTATTTCTCGGTCATCACGGTGCGCTGCGACAGCCCCTACAAGAAGATCGAGGACCTGAAGGGCAAGGTCCTGGCCTTCGCCGATCCGGATTCCACCAGCGGCTATGCTGTTCCGAACTACAACCTCGTGCAGCAGGGCTTCGAGCCTTCGACCTATTTCTCGGCCACGCCCTTCTCCGGCAGCCACGAGGCCGGCGTTCAAGGCGTCGTCAACGGACAGTTCGATGCCGCCGCCACCTATATCAACAACGAGAAGAGCGGCATTCCGCAGCGCATGGTCACCAAGGGCATGATCAAGGAAGGCGAGGTCTGCAATATCTGGAAGTCGCCCGAGATTACTTCCGGTCCGTTCACCGCCCGTGCCAACCTGCCGGCTGAACTGATCGCCGACATGCAGGCCGCTGTAAAGTCTGTTCCGGAAGCCGATCCGGCAGCCCACAAGGAAATGACCGGCGCGGAAAACTCGACGGCCAAAGGCTATGTCGAGGTCGACCATGACCGCTACCAGTGGATCGTCGACATGCGCGCCTGGCTGAAGGCCCAGCGCAAGAGCTGATCCCACGCAAACGCAGATGGGGCGATCTCGATAGGGATCGCCCCTTTTTTTTATAGGGAAACGCCATGACCTTCGCCCCTGCCGCATCCCCTTCCGAGGCGGTGCTGGATTTCGAACGCGCCTACGCCCGCCAGCGCGCCCGCGGCCGGCTTACCTTCCTCGTCGTGACGGCGGCGCTACTAATCGCCTTTGTTGTGACAGCCGATTTCTCCAATCTCCTGAAGGTCAGCCAGATCACGCTTTCTGACGGCAGCAGAGCCGAACGCTGGATCCTGCTCGCAGGCTTGCCACGGCTCGGCGAATATCTTGCCAAGACTATTCCTCAGCTGTCGTGGGAAACGCTTGGCGCAGATCTCGCTGCTTGGTTCTGGCGGTGGAAGGTCTGGGGCTGGCTCCTCCTCGAAACCGTGCTCATTGCCTTCATGGCAACCGCGCTTGGGGTCGCGGGCGGCTTCGTTATGTCCTTCCCGGCAGCGCGCAATCTCTCCCCCAGCAGGTGGCTGCTCTGGCTGTCGCGTCGCTATCTCGAGATAGCCCGCACGGTGCCGGAGCTGGTATTCGCGCTGATCTTCGTCTTCTGTTTCGGCGTCGGCCCGATGGCGGGTGTGTTGGCGATCGCGCTCCATACCTGTGGGGCGCTCGGCAAACTCTATTCCGAAGTGAACGAGAACATCGACATGCGCCCGCTGGAGGGCGTCAAATCGGCGGGCGGCAGCTGGGCTGACCAGATACGCTATGGCGCGGTGCCGCAGATCCTGCCGAACATCATCAGCTACACGCTGCTGCGTTTCGAGATCAATGTGCGTTCGTCCTCGATCATCGGCTATGTCGGCGCCGGCGGCCTGGGTCAGGAGCTTCGCACTGCCATCTCCTTGCAGGAATACACCGATTTGTCGGCGCTCTTCATCATCGTCTTCGTCACCGTCTTTGTGATCGACTGGGGCTCGGAAAAGCTGCGCCACCGGATCATCGGCATGGAAAGGACCCACTGATGACGACCGTTACCCGCGCGGAAATCCTGGCGCTGCGCCAGTCCATGCCGCTAGCCTTCCGTCCGTCCATGGAGACGCGGCTGAAGCGCTGGGGTCTGATGTTAGGCTTCGCTGCGCTGTTCGCCTGGTGCCTCTATGATTTCGGCTTCACGCCGGAACGCATCATCAACGGTCTTAGCCGCCTCGGCCGCGTTCTCTCCTTCATGTTCCCACCGCATATCTGGACCGAATGGGATCCCTTAAGCGATATCCTGACAGGCCTCGGCGAAACGCTCGCCATGGCCTTTCTCGGCACGCTGCTCGGCGCCGTCTTCGCCTTTCCGCTTTCCTTTCTCGGCGCCAAGAACATCAACCGCTTCGCCTTCTTGCGCTTTGGCGTTCGGCGCGGTTTTGACATCATCCGCGCCTTCGAGACGCTGATCCTGGCGCTCGTCTTCATCCGCGCCTTCGGCCTCGGCCCACTTCCCGGAGTGCTCGCGATCGCGGTGGGCGAAATCGGTGTTCTTGCCAAGCTCTACGCCGAGGCGATCGAGAACATCTCCAAGAAGCCCGTCGAGGGCGTTGTTGCCTCCGGAGGGTCTCGCTCCCAGGCCATCCGCTTCGGGATGCTGCCACAGGTCTGGCCGGTGCTTCTTTCAATCACCCTCTACAACTTCGAATCCAATGTCCGCTCAGGGACCATTCTCGGCATTGTCGGCGCCGGCGGCATCGGCTTCATCCTCTCCGACCGCATCGGCGCCTATCGATGGGACGAGGCCTGGTCGATCATCTTCCTGATCATCGCCATGGTCTATGTCATCGACGCCATCTCCGGCGCAATCCGCGAGCGGTTCATCGGCAAATGGGAACACGCGAAATGAAAATGCTGTCGGAAGCTCCGACCATCCATGAAACGGCGACGGTCGTCGGCTGCGAACTCGGCAAATGGACCGAGATCCAGGCCCATGTGAGCATGCGGGAAAGTCAGTTCGGTGACTATTCCTACATCGTCAAGGGCGGCAACGTTGTATGGTCGACGATTGGCAAGTTTTGCTCGATTGCCGAAGGCGCGCGCATCAATCCCGGCAACCACGCCACCTGGCGCGCAAGCCAGCACCACTTCACCTACCGAGCTGCACAATACGGGCTGGGCGAAGACGACACCGACTTCTTCCAGTGGCGCAAGGATCATTGGGTGACCATCGGCCACGACGTGTGGATCGGCCACGGCGTCACAGTACTTGCAGGCGTGACAATCGGTACCGGCGCAGTGATCGGCGCCGGTGCGGTCGTCTCGAAGGATGTCGAGCCTTACACGATCGTCGGCGGCGTTCCCGCAAGGCTCATCAAGCGGCGCTTCAGCGAAAAGCAGGCCGAAGCACTGCTCGATATCGCTTGGTGGAACTGGCACCATGACACGCTGCGCGGCCGCCTGCCTGACATCCGCGCACTCGCGATCGACGCCTTCATCGAAAAGTATCGCCGGGACACGGCCTCCCCCATGGCATCGACTTGAACCAGGCGGCCCTCTGTTGCCCTGCCTCTTGGACTGCTGGTTGCGCCGCACTCGCATCTCTGCAAGGTGAGGCAATGATCGGCAAGCCACACGACTGACCTGACGCCTACGGCTCCGCTCAGACGTCGCGCTTAGAGGTTTTCCTTAAGCAGGATCTCTATACGGATCTTTTCCTGTGCAGCCAGCGGCTCGCGGGCATCCGATCGGGCGCGCATGATACGAATTGCGCTGCGCACAGCATGGCCCGGATCTTGTGCGATGACGGCATCGATCACCTCGTCGCGAAGCGCCTGTTCGGTAAAAGGCGTTCGCTCGTGTACAACCACCGCAATTCTGCTCAGCTCAACATTTCCAGAAGCTGCCAGGATCGGCAAGCGAGCCTCTGCGCTCAGCACGTAGATGCCAGCCACGTCGCGATTGCCAGCCAGCACGCGGCCAACCACCTGCCGCGTGCGTGCCTCATCGGCATGGGTTTCGATCGAAGGCAGGCAGGTCAAATGCGGAAACATCTGGTTGATGACCTGGTCAAAGCCGAGGCGGCGCTGGATGCTATCGAGCGATTGCATGGTTTCTGCAATCACCAAGACTTTCCCAGGCTGTGAACCTGCCAGCATGCCCATCAGCTTGCCAGCGGTTGCTCCAGCCGCAAAGTTATCAATGCCGACGAAATCAGCCTCAGGCAGTTTCTCCTGACCGGAAAGAAACTGCACAACCTTGATATTACGCTCAAGCAACCGGGCCATGGCGTCACGCACCTGCGGGGACTCGGGCGCCATTAAGGCAACACCGTCAACGGCCTCCCTGTCCAGACCGGAGAGGAGCTTTGCGATGCCATGTGCATCGTCGGTCGCGATCTGACGGCAGGTGATTTCAGTGAGGTCGCCTTTCAACGCAACGGTCAGCTCCTCCACATGGCGTAGGAGTTCAGTGAGGTACAGATCGCCGCTAACCGGCAGCAGAAACAGGAAGCGATATAGTTTGCTGCGGGCCAGGCTGACGGCTGCCGGGTTGCGCACGAAGCCGATCCGCTCGATCGCGTCGTTCACCAGCCGAGCAGCCTTCGGGCTCACATTGGGCCGGTCGTTCAAGACACGGTCGACGGTCGCAAGGCTGACGCCCGCAGCCTCGGCCAGATCCTTCGCTGTAGGACGCATAAAGACTTCCTGCTGATTTCCCCCTGGCAGAGCTTTCCTTCAAATCGCGGCAAAACGCAAGAAATGATGTGCGCACCTCAAAAACGACTTGCTTTGAGGTGCGCACATCAATTAGCCTTGTACGTGGTTCAGGTCGGCGCAAGCAACGCCGCCCGTTCCGCTGGAGGAGGCCGGCCAGGATGAGGGTCCGGAGCCGGCATTTGGCCCGAAAGGGCGTTTCGCCATCCGTTGGAGACCGGACGGCGCTGGGAGGATGACATGATGAAATCCCTTTATGTGAAAGGCCTGCTTGCTGCCGCGACAGTCGGATCTTCAATGAGTTTCGGCGCTGTCGTGGCGCATGCCGATGAAAAGGAACTGACACTCTGCTGGGCCGCCTGGGATCCGGCGAATGCGCTGGTCGAACTCAGCAAGGATTTTGAGGCCTCGTCCGGCATCAAGATGAAATTCGAGTTCGTGCCGTGGCCGAACTTCGCCGACCGCATGCTCAACGAGCTCAACTCCGGCGGCAAGCTCTGCGACCTGATGATCGGCGACAGCCAGTGGATCGGCGGTGCCGCCGAAAACGGCTGGTATGTGAAGCTCAACGATTTCTTCGACAAGGAAGGCATCAGCATGGATGCCTTCGTGCCGGCAACCGTCACAGGCTATTCGGAATGGCCGAAGAATACCCCGAACTACTGGTCGCTACCGGCCTTTGGTGACGTGGTCGGCTGGACCTATCGCAAGGACTGGTTCGAACGCCCGGAAATCCAGACAGCCTTCAAGGAAAAGTTCGGTCGCGACCTGACGCCACCGGCAACCTTCGACGAACTCAAGCAGGTCACCGAATTCTTCCAGGGCCGGGAGATCGATGGCAAGACCGTCTACGGCGCCTCGATCTATACCGAGCGCGGCTCGGAAGGCATCACGATGGGCGTGATGGACGTGCTCTACAGCTATGGCTTCAAGTACGACAACCCCGAAAAGCCCTATGAGATGGAGGGCTTCGTGAATTCGGAAGGCGCCGTGAAGGGCCTCGAATTCTACAAGTCGCTCTATGATTGCTGCGTCGCGCCGGGCACGTCGAACACCTACATGGGCGAAGGCATTGACGCGTACAAGTCGGGCCAGGTCGCCATGCAGATGAACTTCGCCTTCACCTGGCCGGGCTTCGAGGCGGATCCGAATGTCGGCGGCGGCAAGACCGGCTATCTCGTCAATCCCGCGGGCCCCGGCGGCGAGAAATTCGCCCAGCTCGGCGGTCAGGGCATTTCGGTCGTCGCCAATACCGACAACATGGACGGCGCGCTGGCCTACATCAAGTGGTTCGCCCAGAAGGATGTGCAGGACAAATGGTGGTCCATGGGCGGCTTCTCGTGCCTTCGCGCCGTGGTCGAAGACCCGAACTTCGCCAAGAGCCAGCCCTATGCACAGACCTTCCTCGACAGCATGGCAATCGTGAAGGACTTCTGGGCCGAGCCGTCCTATGCGTCGCTCCTTCAGGCATCGCAGAAGCGCTTCCACGATTATGTCGTCGCTGGCAATGGCACCGCCAAGGAAGCGCTTGACGGGCTGATCGCCGACTGGACGGAAACCTTCGAGGACGAAGGTAAGCTCTGACATAGGACGAGCTTGATGCCCGGACCCGGGTAAGCCCCCTACTCTCTCCCTCGGCAATGCCGAGGGAGAGACACAGAGCCAGCGCTGCCGCCGGCACCAATCTTTAAAACCCTTGAAGCCTGCCGGCTGAAGCTGAACCTTGCCTCTTTGCGACAAGGCACAAGGACCCGGCTGCCCATTTGGAAACGTCACACGGATCGGGACGATGACCGACAAAACTGCAGACCGCCTCGCCCGCGCAACACCCGAACCGGTTGCAAAACGTATCCGGGGACTGAGCGATAGAGCCATTGCCTGGATTTTTGTCGCGCCGACGATCTTCCTGCTTCTGTCGGTCAACATATTTCCGCTGATCTGGACCATCCGCCTGTCCTTCACGAACTTCGCCGCCAACAAGCCGAATGCGGAAGTGCAGTGGGTCGGGTTGCGCAATTACATGCGCATCCTGACAGACGCCGACACCTGGGCGAACATGCAGACAACCGCCCACTTCCTCATCTGGACAATCACCTTCCAGGTGCTGATCGGCTTCTCCCTGGCATGGCTGATCAACCGCAAGTTCAAGGGCAATGACCTGGTCACGACATTGATCGTCATCCCGATGATGCTCTCGCCCGCTGTGGTCGGCAATTTCTGGACCTTTCTCTACCAGCCGCAAATCGGCCTCGTGAACTACGCCGTCGAATTCCTGACCGGCATTCCGGCCGACAGCTTCTCGATGCTTGGCCCCGGCGGCTGGGCACGCTGGGCGATCGTCATTGTCGACACCTGGATGTGGACGCCCTTCGTCATGCTGATCTGCCTGGCGGGCCTGCGCTCCATTCCCGACTACATCTATGAGGCAGCGGAGGTCGACCGCGCATCGAAGTGGCGGCAGTTCTGGACGATCACCCTGCCGATGGCGCTACCGTTCCTGATGCTTGCGGTCCTGTTCCGCGGCATCGAAAATTTCCGGATGTTCGACCTCGTGGTCCTTCTGACCGGAGGCGGACCGGGGGACGAGACACTGCTCGCCTCGATCGATCTAAAGCGAGAGGCCTTCGAAAAATGGCGGACCGGCTATTCCAGTGCCTATGCAATCATCCTGTTCGTCACGGTATTCGGCCTCGCCTCTATTTACGTCAAGGCACTGAACAAGGTTAAGGAACGATGAGCGCACATTCCGTCACCGAACCGTCGCCTGCCTCCAAGTGGATTGCAGGCATCCTTGTCGGACTTTACGCGGTAATCACGCTGATCCCGTTGCTGTGGATCATTTCGACGAGCTTCAAGTCCGGCCCGGACTCGATCAGCTATCCGCCGAAAGTGGTCTTCCAGCCGACGCTTGAAGGCTATGTGAACCTCTTCACAACACAGGCGCGCCCGTCGGCACAGGACCTTGCCAAACTGCCACCGCCCACCACCTGGTATGACAAGATCACCCGAGACAGAGGCATGATCATCTCGGGTCCGTCGCGCTTCGGTCAGAGGTTCCTGAATTCGGTCATCATCGGCTTCGGCTCGACATTCCTTTCAATCTTCCTCGGAACGCTTGCAGCTTATGCCTTCAGCCGCTTCAAGGTGCCGCTTAAGGATGACCTCCTGTTCTTCATCCTGTCGACCCGCATGATGCCGCCGATTGCGGTCGCGATCCCGATCTATCTGATGTTCCGCCAGCTCGGACTTTCCGACACCCACCTCGGCATGATCCTGCTTTATACGGCGGTCAACCTGTCGCTATCGGTCTGGCTGCTCAAGGGCTTCATCGATGAAATCCCGCGCGAATACGAGGAAGCGGCACTGATCGATGGCTATACCCGCTTCCAGGCCTTCTACAAGGTCGTGCTGCCGCAGGCCGCAACTGGCATCGCCTCGACCGCGATCTTCTGCCTGATCTTCGCCTGGAATGAATATGCCTTCGCGGTCCTGCTGACGAGCGGCAATGCCCAGACGGCACCTCCCTTCATTCCAACCATCCTCTCAGTCGGCGGCGGAATCGACTGGCCGGCGGTTGCAGCGGCTGCGACGCTGTTCTTGCTACCCGTGGTCGTCTTCACCGTTTTGTTGCGCAAGCATCTGCTGCGCGGCATCACATTCGGAGCCGTGCGCAAATGATGAACTTCCTTACCCGCCTCAGCCGGTTTCGCCGGTCCGAATGGGAAATGATCGCCTCGGCCTTGATTGCGCTCGGCGTGGTCATGCTCATGCAGCCGCTTTCGCTGACGCTCTTTACCTTCTCCTTTCCGGTGACGCTGATCGGAACCGTCATGTTCATCGTCGTCAGTCATTTCCCGGAGTAAGTGATGGCTCAGATCCGCGTTCAAAACCTGCGTAAAGACTTCGGAGCCTTCAATGCGGTGAAGTCGTCGACCTTCACCGTCGAGGACGGTGAGTTCTTCATGCTGCTCGGCCCGTCAGGTTGCGGCAAGACGACGACGCTGCGGATGATGGCTGGCCTTGAACTGCCGACCAGTGGCGAGATCTATATCGGCGGCGATGAGGTCGGCATGAAGCGCGCGAGCGAGCGCGACATCGCCTTCGTCTTTCAGATGTTTGCGCTTTATCCGCATATGAATGTGCGCAAGAACATCTCCTATCCCCTGGTGAGCCAGGGCGTCGCGCGCGCAGAAGTCGATCGCCGTGTCGCCGAAGTCGCCCGCATCCTACAGATCTCATCGATCCTCGACAAACCCGTCGGCGGGCTTTCGGGCGGCGACCGGCAGCGCGTGGCGCTTGGCCGTGCGATCGTACGCCAGCCGAAAGCCTTCTTCATGGACGAGCCCCTCGGCGCACTCGATGCGGAATTCCGCGAACATATGGCCGAGGAGCTGCGTGCCCTTCATGATCGCATGGGGGCGACCACCGTATATGTCACCCACGATCAGCTGGAAGCCATGCAGATGGGCGACAAGATCGTCGTCATGAACCATGGCGTGATCGAGCAATTCGGCAAACCCCAACAGATCTACGACTGGCCGGCAACCAAGTTCGTGGCAAAGTTTATCGGCTCGCCGCCGATGTCCTTCCTTGAGTTCGAAGGCGCGATTGAAGAAGGCGGCAATGCAGTGGAGATCGGTGGATCGCGCATCGAGCTTCCCACATCCAGGGAAGGCTGCAAGGGTGCGCTGACACTAGGGGTGAGGCCGGAACATGTCCGCCTGTCGGACGCGGCCGGCCTTCGCGGACGGGTGGCCGCCGTTGAATATCTCGGCACCACACAGATCCTCACGATCGAGACCAACCACGGAGAGATCAAGGTGCGGACAGCATCAAGCGATGTGATCCGAACGGGGGCTTCCGTTGGGCTTGAATTGGATCGCCGCTCGCTCACCCTTTTTGATGCGAAAAGTGGGAGGGCACTGGTGTCCGAAGGCAATGAAGGAGTACTTGCTCGTGGCTGACGTCGTCCTTTCCAGCATCAGCAAGTCGTTCGGCGCCACCCGTGCGCTCGATGACGTGACGATGACCGTTCCGGATGGCTCGTTCGTGGTACTCCTGGGGCCCACCGGAGCCGGAAAAACCACCCTTCTGCGCACGGTGTCCGGCCTCGACACACAAGACAAAGGCGACGTCAGGATTGGCGGACGCTCTATGGCAGGACTGACACCAGCACAGCGCAATATCGCGATGGTCTTTCAGCAGTATTCCCTCTATCCGCACATGACAGTGCGGCAAAACCTCGAATTTCCGCTGAAGTCGCCGCTGCTGCGCACGCCGCAGGCGGAGATCGACCAGAAGGTGAAGGCGATCGCCGAGGTCCTGCAGATCTCCCACAAGCTCGACAACAAGGCGACAGCCCTTTCGGGGGGAGAGATGCAGCGCGTATCGATCGGTCGCGCGCTGGTCCGCAATCCGCAGATTTATCTGATGGACGAGCCACTCAGCTCGCTCGACGCGAAACTCCGCGCGGATCTCCGCGTTGAACTGAAGAACATCCAGGCTCAGTCGGGCGCCACGTTCCTCTATGTGACGCATGACCAGATCGAGGCGATGACCATGGCGACCCATGTCGGTGTACTCAAGGAGGGTCAACTCGCGCAGTTCGGATCGCCGCGCGAGATCTATGAAACGCCGGTCAGCATCTATGCAGCAACCCGGCTTGGTCAGCCGCGCATCAACGTGCTCCCCGCAAGCCTCTTCCCCGGCGCACCGGTCAGGGCCCATTCCATTGGGCTGAGGCCCGAGCATATTCGTGCGGGAGAAGGCCAGGAAGCTCAGGTCACCCGGGTCGAACATCTCGGCGATCAGACGCGCCTTCATCTCATGCTCGGGGAACACCCGATCATCACCGTCACCGATGCCCATACCGCTCTCAAGGGCGGCGACATCATCAAAATCCAGCCGCACAAGCCGCTTTATTTCGATGCGGCCGGAATGCGTCTCGTCTAAGGGAGGGTCTCATGCCACAATTCCTCAACAGCAGGGAAAATGCCGTCACCGAAGCAATCGACGGCGTACTCATGGCCTCAGCCGGAGCCTTGAGCCGCCTGGATGGCTTTCCGCATATTCGCGTCGTGGTGCGGTCCGACTGGGACAAGTCGAAGGTGGCGATCGTGTCGGGCGGCGGATCCGGCCATGAGCCGGCCCATGCAGGCTTTGTCGGACGCGGCATGCTGACGGCCGCTGTATGTGGTGATGTCTTCGCCTCCCCGAGCGTCGACGCCATTCTGGCTGCAATCCTTGCTGTGACCGGCCCGCTCGGTTGCCTGCTGATCGTCAAGAATTATACTGGCGACCGGCTGAACTTCGGCTTGGCGGCCGAGCGCGCGCGCGCCTTCGGGCTCAATGTCGGGATGGTGATCGTAGATGATGACATTGCGCTTCCCGACCTGCCGCAGTCTCGCGGAGTCGCGGGCACGCTCTTCGTGCACAAGATCGCCGGTGCGATGGCCGAAAACGGCGCAAGCCTCGATGCCGTCATCGACACTGCACGCCGCGTGATCGCCAATATTCGCTCGATCGGGATTTCGCTAGACACCTGCACCGTACCGGGCTCGCCCAAGGAGGCGCGAATTCCCGAAGGCCGCGCTGAACTCGGCCTTGGCATCCATGGTGAGGCGGGCGTGGAGCAGATCGAGTATGACGGCGTGCGTGGCGCGGTGGCAGCGATGGTGGACCGCCTTGCCGTGGGCATGGAAGACAAGCCGCATGTCGTACTGATCAATAATCTTGGCGGCACCTCCGTGCTCGAAATGGCCGTGGTCCTCAACGAACTTGTCCAGTCGGCGATCGGCGATCGGATTTCGCATATCGTTGGTCCTGCCCCATTGATGACCTCGCTCGACATGCAGGGCTTTTCGATCTCGGTCATGCCGGCGGAAAAAGCCGACCTCGACCTGCTTGCCAAGCCAGTCGATCTTGCAGCATGGCCAGGCGTAACGGCTATCCGGCCGGTCAACCTCATCGCCCTGCCCGACGGATTGACCCCGATCGCGCCACTTGCCTCGCAGCATCTGCCGACCCGTCAATTTCTCACCGAGTGCTGCAAGCTTCTGATCGAGGCAGAAAAGGACCTCAATGCGCTTGATGCAAAATCCGGTGACGGCGATACCGGCTCGACCCTTGCAAGCGCCGCACGGGCCCTGATCGAGGCTCTGGACCGCCTGCCGCTTGCTGACCATACCCAGTTACTGCGCGCCATGGGTCAGGAGCTTAGCCAGACCATGGGCGGTTCGTCCGGAGTGCTGCTCGCCATCTTCTTTGCTGCGGCAGGCGATGGAGCCTCAAGTGGGCTCGGCATGCGCGACGCGTTGAAGGCCGGGCTTGCCCGCATGCAGGAAATCGGCGGCGCTGCGCTCGGCGACCGAACCATGATCGACGCACTTTCGCCTGCGCTTGATGCCTATGACAAGGGTTTCGCGGCAGCAGCAAGTGCTGCACGCGCAGGCGCCAACCTCACCGCAACCTACGTCAAGGCCCGAGCCGGGCGGGCCGCGTATATCAATGCTCAGCAGCTCGAAGGACACATCGATCCAGGTGCAGAGGCTGTCGCGCGTCTCTTCGAGTTCCTGGCGCGACGCCATGGCGGCTCTCAGGGCAAGGCAGCTGAGTGATGCACTGAACCAAGGACGGGTGCGGTGGATGCCGTGCATCCGCACCGTCTCTGACGCGCCAATTTAAAACTGTCTTCGGACCGGGACTTCAGGCTCGAACGCGCAGACCAACCGAGACATCGCGGGACCCTGACTGTCAAAGCGACGTGACGATCGATCATGGCCTCAACGTTTCCAACAAACGTGGTCTTCTAGGCGCGCAAAACGTGCGTCCCGATCGGGAAGTTCGGCTACCGGCCGAAGAACACATAGCCTCAGAGTTCAGGCAAGCAACACACTGGTACCGGCTGCAGCCATAGCCTCGGCAATGTCCGGTGGAGGCTGCACATCGGTCGCAAGCTCAGCGATCGCCTCAAAGCCACAGACACGGACCAGACCCTCGCGACCGAATTTACTCCGGTCCGTCACAACCAGCGTGCGTCGTCCGCGCGTGATAACCGTTCGGGCAAATTCCGCCTCATCCAGATCGTAATCCATCATCCCCTCTGAATTCACGGCACCCGTCGAGATGATCGCGTGGGTTACGGAAAATCGACTGATGAAATCGATAGCCGTACTCCCGAACGCCGCCCCGTTGTCGCTGCGCAACTCCCCGCCTGCCATGTAAACTTTGTTGTCATTCAGCGTAGCAAGCGTGCGCGCGATGTCGGAAGAGTTTGTCACGACGGTCAGACGCCGGTGACCCAGGAGTTCCCGCGCAAGGAAGCTCGTTGTCGTGCCTGTGTCCATCATGATCGAGTCCCCGTCACGTATGGTCGCTGCAACAGAGGCCGCGATGGCCCGCTTGGCCTCGCTGTTTTCACGCATCCGGCGTTCGAACGGCGCCTCGCCGACCATGGAAGTCAGGCTTACTGCGCCATGCATCCTGATCAGACTGCCACCGTTTGCCAACGGTTTAAGATCCCGCCGAATAGTCTCCAGCGATACACCGAGTTTGCGCGCAAGGGCCGAAAGGGCCACAGTTCCCTCGCGATCCAGAACACGCAAGATCTCTCGCTGCCGTGTTGAAGGGGGCATGACCATCTCCATCCTGCTCGTCACCGCATCGTTAGCTCGCGGCAACACCAGCTTCAAGTAGACACCACATAATCGGTCACAAAATCACAAAATGCCACAGATTCGGATTGACAAGCTCTCTCGCTTGACCCGAGACTGCGGACATACACGCGGTCGTCATCAGATACGAAAAGTACGGGGAACGGCGACCGGGTGCCTTGCCAGATTTAAGCAATCTCAACGGGCTCTACTGGGAGAACTCGAATGCTTCACCATGACCGCATGCCGAGAACTATCGCAGCCGCATTGCTGATGACTGCCGCATTCTTCGTCACACCGACATCAGCGCAGGAATCCACCGATCCGATCAAACTGACATTACATGACTGGACAGGCCAGTTGATCACCACCCAGATCATGGGCGAGGTGTTGAAGAAGGCGGGCTATTCCGTCGAATTTGTTCAGGCCGACTATCTGGCCCAGTTTGCCGGTCTCGAATCCGGAGACCTCCATGTTGCCATGGAAATCTGGGAAACGACCGGCCGCGAGGCGATGGACGCAGCCACGGCAACGGGCAAGGTCGAAAACCTCGGCGAAACCGGCATGCAAGCCAAGGAAGAATGGTGGTTTCCCGAATACATGAAGGAGAAATGCCCCGGCCTGCCGAACTGGGAAGCTCTGAAGACTGAAGCCTGTGCCGAAGCCTTCTCGACGGCGGAAACAGCGCCGAAAGGCCGCTATCTCGGCGGTCCGGTCACCTGGGGCGGATTTGATGACGAACGTGTCGAAGCGCTCGACCTGCCCTTCGAGGTCGTGCATGCCGGAACCGATGCGGCACTCTTCGCAGAGCTTGAAAGCGCCTATCAGCGTCAGGCACCGATCCTCCTCTGGATCTACGCGCCGCATTGGGCCCCAGCCAAATACAAGGGCGAATGGGTCGAATTCCCGCAATACACCAAGGAATGCTACACCGACGCCGCCTCGGGCTCCAACCCGGACATGGCCTATGATTGTGGCAAGCCCTTCGGTCCGATCTGGAAGGTCGCCTGGTCCGGTTTGAAGGACAAGTGGCCCGGCGCCCATGAGGCTATCAAGGCCTTCAACGTCGGCAACGACGAAATGGGCGCGATGATCACCAAGGTCGATCTCGAAGGCAAGAAGGTCGAGGAAGTCGTCGCCGAATGGGTCGGCGCCAACGAGGCCAAATGGTCGGAATGGATCAAGAAATAGCCGGACTGGCTTCGGTCGCCCGCGCACTCCCTCGGCGCGGGTGACCGTTCTTTCGAGCGGCCCCTGCGGGCTATCCGTCCTGCGATCCAGCGGAACTGCCATGTCGACTGAAGCCAAACTCGTCTGCCGCAATGTCTGGAAGATATTCGGTGCGGGCGCCCGCGATGCCATGTCCTCCAACGATGGCAAGCCTGACGCCGAGACGCTGTTAGATTCCGGCCTGGTCGGCGCCGTCAGGGACGTCAATCTTGCGGTGAGAGCCGGCGAAATCTTCGTGATCATGGGGCTCTCAGGCTCTGGCAAATCAACACTGGTGCGCTGCCTGTCACGACTGATCGAGCCGACATCTGGCGAAATACTCTTCAACGGGGAAAACCTGCTCTCAGCCAGCGAAGCGCGGATGATCGAGATCAGGCGCCATCAGATGGGCATGGTCTTCCAGCATTTTGCGCTACTGCCGCATCTGACGGTGCTCGACAATGTCGCCTTCCCCCTGGAAGTCCAGGGCATAGACCGGCCGACGCGGGAGGGTCGCGCCAGACGCATGGTCGAACTGGTCGGTCTCGCCGGCAAGGAGACCGCCTTCCCGCGCCAACTCTCCGGTGGCCAGCAGCAACGCGTCGGCATTGCCCGCTCGCTCGCGGTCGAACCCGAACTCTGGTTCCTGGACGAACCTTTCTCGGCGCTCGATCCGCTGATCCGACGCGAAATGCAGGACGAATTCCTGCGCCTGCAATCGCTGCTGAAGAAGACCATTGTCTTCATCACCCACGACTTCGACGAAGCGATCCGGCTCGCCGACCGCATCGCGATCATGAAGGATGGCGAGATCGTACAGGCCGGCACCCCCGAAGAACTCGTTCTGGCGCCCGCCACCGATTACGTCGCCGAATTCACCCGCAACGTCGCCCGTTCCAAGGTCGTCAAGGTCGCCTCGCTGATGAAGGCCGCAACCGGGCCCCTGCCCGCGGTCACCACCTCGCCATCGGCTTCCATCTCGGAAGCCGCCCCCCTGTTCTCCACAGCCGGTGACACGCTCGGCGTCGTCGATGCAGATGGCCGGACGGTTGGTCTCCTGCGACGCAGCGATGTCGTTGACGTCATGATGCAGGGCTGAGCCGATGAGCGCGCTATCCGCCCCGCCATTCCACGCCGACGAGACCGGAAGCGCGCCGTCTGGCAAACGCTTCGTGGATATCGCCGTGGCGCTTGCCGCCTTTGCCATGCTCATGGCCTGGTGGCTCGGCCCGTCGATCGGAAAATGGGCCTTCGACTATCCACGCGCCTGGCAAATCCCCGCGGCTCGACACATCAGCGGCTGGATGAAATGGCTGGTCAACGAAGCGAGCTTCGGCCTCTTCTCCTTCACTGATCTCACGCGCTTCATCGCAGACCTAATCGACATTCCCTACACGTTTGCGCTCAGCCTGCTCTCGACCGGCTTCCTCTCGGGCCAGGGATCCGCCGCAGTCCAGATCGTGCCGCCGATATCCTACCTGGGTGTCATCGTGCTCGTCGGTCTGATGGGATACTATGCAGGCGGCACCAAGTTGGCGGCACTGGTCGTCACCTGCTTCGGATTCCTCGCCGCATTCGGCCAATGGTCGAGCGCCATGGTGACGCTCTCCTCCATCCTGGTCGCTGTTCCGATCGGTGTCATTCTCGGCCTTTTACTCGGGCTCGCCGGCTACCGCTTTCCGTGGATAGAACGGGCGATCTCGCCACTTCTCGACTTGATGCAGACCATCCCGATCTTCGCCTATCTCGTGCCGATCCTTTTCCTCTTCGGTTTCGGGCCGACGGCAGCCATCGTCGGGACCATTATCTACGCCATGCCGCCCATGGTGCGCATCACCCTACTGGGCCTGAGAGCCGTTCCGTCAGAGATCCGCGATCTTGGCCAAATGGTCGGCTGCTCGCGCCGCCAGATGACCTGGAAGGTGATGGTGCCCTCGGCCGCCGACGCGCTGATGGTCGGCGTCAACCAAGTCATCATGCTCTCTCTCAACATGGTGATCATCGCATCGATGATCGGCGCTGGCGGCCTGGGCTTCGATGTGCTGGCAGCGCTCCGTCGTCTCGACATCGGCGCCGGCTTCGAGGCGGGTTTCGCAATCGTCGCACTCGCCGTCGCCCTCGACCGCTTGAGCCAGGCCTTCGCGCGAAAGGCCGGCGTCCCGTCCGTCATAGCGACCAGCGACCACAACCTGATGCAGCGCCACCCGTATCTGACCGCAGGCCTTGCCGTGATCGTCTTCAGCCTCGTCGCAAGCCTGATCTCGCCTGCTTTCGCCACCCTGCCCGACAGCCTCACCCTGTCGACCGGCACCTTCTGGAACGAGGTGGTGAAATGGATCAACATCAACTTCTTCGACGCGCTCGAGGCGATCCGCACCACCCTCCTCATCCACCTTCTGGTACCGATCAAGCGCTTCCTGGCCGAGTTGCCCTGGCTGGGTGTCGTCGCCGTGTTGGCCATCGCCGGCTACCGCCTCGGCGGGCTACGGCTCGCTGTCCTGGCCGCCACGCTCTCCTTCCTGATCGCCGCGACTGGCCAATGGGAAAAGGCGATGGTGACGGTCTATCTCTGTGGCATCGCGGTGATCATCGCCTGCCTGATCGGTATTCCAATCGGCATTCTCGCAGCAGAACGTGAGCGGCTCTGGCGCTGGCTGCAGGTGGTGATCGACACGCTGCAGACGCTACCTTCCTTCGTTTATCTGATGCCGGCCGTAATGCTCTTCCGTGTCGGCGACTTCACAGCTATGATCGCCATCGTTGCCTATGCCGTGGCACCAGCGATCCGCTACACGGCACTCGGGATCCAGCGCGTCGATCCGAAGGTCGTCGAAGCCGGACGCGCCATGGGGTGCACGCCCTTTCAGATCCTCACCAAGATCAAGTTGAAGCTCGCACTTCCCGAACTCATGCTCGGCCTGAACCAGACGATCATGTTCGCCCTCTCAATGCTCGTGATTACGGCCTTGGTCGGCACCCGCGATCTCGGCCAGGAGGTCTATATCGCTTTGACCAAGGCCGATACCGGCCGCGGCATTGTCGCAGGCCTCGCCGTTGCCTTCATCGCCATCATCGCCGACCGGTTGATCTCTGCCGGCGCTGCTCGTCTGAGGGAGCGGATGGCATGACCGACATCGCCCCGAACCCAGTACTCGAAGATCGCATCGCGTCCCTGCCCTGCTGGAATGGAGCGCTGGAGATCTCCGTGCTCAAGGGCGGCCTCAGCAATGAGAGCTTCCTGGTGGCCGATGCCTCTGGCCGCCACGTCGTGCGCTTCGGGACAGATTATCCCTTCCATCACGTTTCCAGGACCCGCGAACTCATGACGGCCCGCGCTGCCCACGCGGCCGGCTTCGCTCCGAAGGTGGAGTATGCAGAATCGGGCGTTATGGTGTCTGCCTTCCTCGACGCGAAGACGTTTTCGGCAAACGACGTCGCGGCCGAACGTGAGCGCGTGGCGCTCCTTCTCCACCGGTTTCACAAGGAAATGCCACGCCACGTAACCGGTGCGGGCTTCATGTTCTGGCCCTTCCACGTGGTGCGCGACTATGCCCGCACGCTCGAGGCAGGCAACAGCCGGATGATCCCGGAGCTGGCCCAATTTCTCGTGCTGGCGCAGGAGCTGGAATCCGTGCAGGCGCCGCTTCCCATCGTTTTTGCCCATAACGACCTCCTGCCCTCCAACATTCTCGACGATGGCAAAAGGCTCTGGCTGATCGATTTCGAATATGCCGGTTTCTCGACGCCCATGTTCGACCTCGCCGGTGCGACCTCCAATGCCGGCCTGACACCCGACCAGTCGGAAGAGTTCCTCACCGCCTATTTCGGTGGTGTGCCCTCGACCGAGATCCGCCACTCGCTCGCCGCCATGCAATGCGCCTCCCTGTTGCGCGAGGCGATGTGGAGCATGACCTCCGAACTCTACCTCGATGCGCCAGGGGCCGACTATGTCGGCTACACGGCCGAAAACCTCACGCGCCTCCAAGAAGCGCTGGACCACTACAACTCAGTCTATGGGAACCATGCGTCATGACCCTGCCCTCCCACGCCCAGATCGTCGTCATTGGCGGTGGCATCATCGGCTGCTCCACCGCCTATCATCTCGCAAAGGATCACAAGGCAGACGTTCTGCTCCTCGAACAGGGCGCCCTCACATCGGGTTCGACCTGGCATGCGGCCGGTCTCGTCGGCCAGCTGCGTTCGTCCGCCTCGATCACCCGCGTGCTGAAATATTCGGTCGAGCTCTACAAAGGGCTGGAAGCCGAAACCGGGCTCGCAACGGGCTGGAAGATGACGGGCTGCCTGCGGCTTGCCACCAATCAGGATCGCTGGACCGAATTCAAGCGCCTCGCCACGACGGCCGGGAGCTTCGGTATGGAGATGCATCTCGTTTCCCCCGAAGAGGTGAAGCGGATGTGGCCGCTGATGAATGTCGATGATCTCGTCGGTGCGAGCTGGCTGCCGACGGACGGTCAGGCGAGCCCCTCTGACATCACCCAGTCGCTGGCCAAGGGCGCCCGCATGCATGGCGCGAAGATCGTCGAAAACGTTCGGGTCATCGGCTTCGAGATGAAGGACGGCCGGATCACAGCTGTGAAAACCACGCTGGGCGACGTCGCCTGCGAAAAGGTCGTCAACTGTGCCGGCCAATGGGCGCGCCAGGTCGGCGAAATGGCGGGCATCAACGTGCCTCTACAGGCGGTCAAGCACCAGTATATCATCACCGAGAAGATCGACGGCCTTTCGACCGACGCACCGACCATCCGCGACCCTGACAGGCGGACCTACTACAAGGAAGAGGTTGGCGGCCTTGTCATGGGCGGATATGAGCCCAATCCGCAACCCTGGCTTACTGGCGACCTGCCGAATGACTGGGCCTTCCGCCTGTTCGATGACGATTACGACCATTTCGAACAGCACATGATCCAGGCCGTCGAACGCGTACCAGCTCTGGAGACGGTCGGCGTCAAGCAGATGATCAATGGTCCGGAGAGCTTCACGCCCGACGGCAACTTCATTCTCGGCGCAGCCCCCAAATGCAAGAACATGTTCGTCGGCGCCGGGTTCAACGCCTTCGGCATCGCGTCCGGCGGAGGCGCCGGCTGGGTGCTGGCGCAATGGGTGGTCGACGGCGAAGCGCCGCTCGATCTCTGGGTCGTCGACATCAGGCGTTTCGCCGGCATGCATCGCGACCGCCAATGGGTCTGCGACCGCACGCTGGAGGCCTATGGCAAACACTACACAATTGCCTTCCCGCACGAGGAATATGAAAGCGGCCGCCCGCGTCTTGTCTCTCCGCTCTACGACCGCTTGAAGGCATCAGGCGCCGTCTTCGGCTCAAAGCTCGGCTGGGAGCGCCCCAACTGGTTCGCACCATCAGGCATGGCACCGAAGGACGTTTACTCCATGGGCCGGCAGAACTGGTTCGGGCCCGTTGGCGACGAGCATCGCCACGTGCGCGAGGCGGTCGGGCTGTTTGACCAGTCGTCCTTTGCGAAATACGAGCTTTCAGGTCCCGATGCCCTCAAGGCACTCGACTGGATTTGCGCCAACGATGTGAACAAGCCCGTCGGTCGCCTGACCTACACACAGCTTCTGAACACTCGGGGGGGCATCGAGGCGGACTTGACCGTCGCGCGCTTCGCCGAAGACAGATTCTACATCGTCACCGGCACCGGCTTCCGCACCCACGACTTCGGTTGGATATCAGACCATATTCCTGCCGGTCTGGACTGTACGCTCTCCGACATTACCGAAGACTGGGGCACGCTGTCGCTGATGGGACCAAGGGCCCGCGAAGTACTCGCCGGCGTCACCGCCGCAGATGTGTCGAATGCGGCATTCCCCTTCGGCCATGTGCGAGAAATCGGGATTGCCGGCGCCACCGTTCGGGCGCTCCGGGTCACCTATGTCGGCGAACTCGGCTGGGAACTGCACATACCGATCGCCGCACTCGGAGAAGTTTATGATGTCCTGATGGCAGCGGGCAAAACCCATGACATCCGCCCCATCGGTTATCGCGCACTGGAATCCCTGCGCCTCGAAAAAGCTTACCGTGCCTGGAGCTCCGACATCACGCCGAACGACACGCCCTTCGAGGCTGGACTCGGCTGGGCGGTGAAACTCCGCAAGAACACCGATTTCCTTGGTCGCCGAGCGCTGGAAGGCCTTGCCGGTCAGCCGCTCAAGAAACGGTTCATGGGCTTCACCGTCGACGACCCATCGATCGTGATCGCGGGACGCGAGACGATCCTCAGGAACGGCGAGGCCGTCGGCTACCTGACCAGCGGCGGCTATGGCTACACGCTCGGCCGAAACATTGGCTACGGCTATGTTCGCAACACTGAGGGCGTTAGCGACGACTATCTGAAGAGCGGAACTTACGAGCTCGTGGTTGCGGCGGAAAAGACGCCGGCCACCCTTCACTTCGGGCCGATCCTCGACCCGGCCATGGACAAGATCAAAGCCTGAGGTTTCGATATGTCATTTCGCGCGGATCGTCACGTCCACATCCTCATCATCGGCGGTGGGGCCATCGGCACGTCCGTCGCCTACCACCTCGCCCGCGACGGCGCGAGGGATGTCCTGCTGGTCGAAAAGGCCATGCTCACCCATGGCTGCACCTGGCATGCGGCAGGCCTCGTCGGCCAGCTTCGCGGCAAGCGCAATCTGACCCGGCTGATGCAGAATTCCGTCGCGGTCTTCGATCGCCTGGAACAGGAAACGGGCCAGCACATTGCCTGGAAGAAGGTGGGCTCGCTCAGGCTTGCCGGAAGTCCTGAGCGCTGGAGCGAAATTCGCCGTTCGATGACCCAGGCAAAAAGCTTCGGCGTCGAATGCTACTCCCTCTCCGCTGAAGAGGCAGCGAACCGTTTCCCTTACATCGTCAAGGAGGGCATCGAGGGTGCCGCCTTCATACCCGGCGACGGCTACATCGATCCCTATTCCCTGACCATGGCCTATGCCAAGGGCGCGCGGATGAACGGCGTGAAGATCGAGGAAGGGGTGACGGTCGAGGAGATTGTCATCGAGAACCGCCGGGCCGTCGGCGTGGTGACGAATGGCGGGACGATCTCCTGCGATATTCTCGTCAATTGTGCCGGCCTCTGGGCGAAACGCGTCGGTGAGATGGCCGGCGTCCCGCTCGCGGCAGGCGTCGTGGAGCACCAGTATTTCCTCACCGAAAAAAAGCTCACTCTACCCCCGGATCTCACCACCCTGCGCGATCCCGACAACAATTTCTATCTGAAGCCGGACACCGGCTCCTTCGCCATCGGCGGCTGGGAGGATGGCACCAAGGGTTGCTGGCGTGGCAAGCCGCCGCTCGATTTCGGTCGCGAACTGTTCGAGCCGAACTGGGACCGGTTGGAGCTCTTTGCCCTGCCGACCGCGACCCGCATTCCCGCCCTCAACGAGATCGGCATCCAGACGGTGATCAACGGCCCGATCCCCGTCTCCTTCGACGGCGAGCCGATCATGGGGCTTGCCCCGGGCCTCGACAATTTCTACGTCGCCTGCGGCTTCACCGCCGGCATCGCCGCTTCGGGCGGAGCCGGCCTTGCGCTTTCCAACCTCATCCTGCACGGCGATGCCGGCATGGATCTCTGGCCTTTCGACGTCCGTCGCTTCGGCGCTGTCCATGCCCAGGGACGTTATCTGGAAGAACGCGCCATCGAGGCTTACGGCGCCTACTACAAGGTCCATTGGCCGGGCGAGGAAGCGCAGGCCGTCCGAGGTCTGCGCCGATCGCCGCTGCACGACGTCCTGGCGAGAAATGGCGCCGTCTTCGGCTCGAAATTTGGTTGGGAACGGCCCAACTGGTTTTCGCAAACGGGGCCGGAAGCCAGGGACATCCCCTCTTTCGAGGGCAAGCCGAACTGGTTCGACACCGTCGGCGGCGAGGTGAAGGCGATCCGCGAACGCGTGGCGCTCATCGATCAGTCCTCCTTCTCCAAGTTCGAGATCAGCGGGCCCGGTGCTTGGGCTGCCATGCAGCGGATCGCGGCCAATGATCTGTCCGGCCCGCCGGGCAAGGCCGTGTACACCCAGCTCTGCAACGAGCGCGGCGGCATCGAGGCTGATGTGACGATCGTCCATCTCGCCGACGACCTCCTCTACCTGATCACCGGATCTGGCTTCGGCGTCCGAGACGGTAACTGGGTTTCCCGCCACCTGCCGGCAGGCGTCTGCCTGCGCGACGTCACAAATCGCTTCGCCACCCTCAACATCTGCGGACCGCGGGCGCGTGACGTCCTGCAAAGCACCTCGGACGACGACCTCTGCAATGATGCACTGCCCTTCCTGGCCGCAAGACGCATCGACATAGGCTCAGCCTCGGCGCTTGCGGTCCGCATCGGTTATGTTGGCGAACTCGGCTATGAACTTTATATCGACCAGGAATACGCCTCCCATGTCTACGATACACTGAAAACGGCCGGACAAGCCTCAGGCATCGCCGATGCCGGATACCGGGCCATCGATGCGGCCCGCATGGAAAAGGGCTATCTCTACTGGTCCGGCGACATCACGCCCGACTACAATCCGTATGAGGCTGGTCTCGGCTTCTGCGTCGCGCTCAACAAAGGCGACTTCATCGGCCGGGAGGCCCTGGCGACGATCAAGGCGGACGGCGTGAAGCGCAGGCTCGTTTCCTACACCGTCGACGGCTTCGCCCCCTTCCACGGCGGCGAGGCGGTTCTACTCGATGGCAAGGTCGTGGGCTCCACGGCCAGCACCGGTTACGGATATACGCTCGGCAAGACCATTGCCTTCGGTTACCTGCCAACTGAGATTGCCACAGGCGAGCACTTCCAGATCGAGGCCTTCGGCAGGACCTATGAAGCCCGCCGGGGCGCCCGCACCCTCTATGATGCGAAGATGGAGAGGCTGAAGGCATGAACGAAGAGACCGAGATCGCGCTCGCCCGGGAAACAGTGAAGACGATCCCCCTGCTGGCCGGTCATGACGGCCCGATCGAACGCCTGGGCGGCCTCACCAATCTGGTATTCCGCGTTGGGGACCACTGCCTGCGCATCCCTGGCAAGGGCACAGAGGAATACATTGATCGCGCCAACGAGATGATGGCGACAGAGGCAGTCGCCTTTGCCGGTGTCGGCCCGGACATTCTCTTTGCGGACGCGACAAGCGGCATCTTCGTCTCCCGTTTCCTGGATGGGGCCGCGACCATGACACCGGAGCGGTTTCGGTCGCGAGCCGGCGCCCCTGCCAGGGCAGGCAAGGCCTTTCGCAAACTGCATGACAGTGGCGCCATCTTCCCTGCACGCTTCGAACTCTTCGCGATGATCGACAGCTACCTCGGCATCCTCGCCACGAAGGATGTCGACCTGCCGGAAGGATATCATGACGTCCTAAGCGAGGCGGAGGCGGTGCGGGCAGCGCTATCGGCCCATCCGCTGCCGAATGTCGCCTGCCACTGCGATCCGCTTTGCGAAAACTTCCTCGACAGTGGTGAGCGCATGTGGATCGTCGACTGGGAATATTCCGGCATGAACGACCCCATGTGGGATCTCGGCGATCTCTGCGTCGTGGGCGGTTTCGGGCCGGAGCAGGAGGAAGAAATGATCCTTGCTTATTTCGGCGGTGAGCCCACTGCCGCCGAGCGTGGGCGCATCATCATATATAAGGCAATGTGCGACCTTCTATGGACACTCTGGGGCCTAATACAGCTCGCAAACGACAATCCTGCAGACGACTTCCGCAGTTATGCCGATAGGCGCTTCGCCCGTTGCAGAGCTCTGATGGGTACAAGCCTCTTCGCCGAGGCATTAGAGGCGGTTGCGACGTCCAAGTCGGCCGACACATGACAGCCCAAAAGGGTCTTTTGCCCAACGGTTATCGACAGACTCTCCGATACTGAACCATCACAAAACGCGGGAGACGCGGGCATCCGACGGCAACTGGATCAGCGCGTCCTGATGTGGAGAAGGCTCCAGCCCTTGCACTGGTAGCGCGATAGATCTGTCTGCAGTCTTGTTTAAAGCAAGGCTTACGGCCCCTCGGCAATCATCTCAGCCTGTGCGATCGGCGTTCGTCGACTATGAAAAATTTCGGCCCGTCGCTCGAATGTTTTCCTGCCTTTCTTTAGACCCATCAAGGCGGGCGCGATGCTGCCGAAAGCCTCATCTTCCAAAGTGGCATCAAGAACGATCAGATCTGCGAAATGGCCCGGCGCGATGCCGTAGGCGTCGATACGCATCAGGCGCGCGGCATCGCCCGTGATCATATCGAGGCATTGGGAGAAACCTTCGGGTCCTATGTGCATGAGGTTTGCGTAGAGATTGGCCATGCGAAGCAAAGAACAATCCCCGTAAGGCGTGAACGGGTTCATCACGTTGTTCGTCGCAATCGACGTCGTAAGACCTCGGTCCGCCAACAGGTGCACAGGTGCAACGCCGCGTACGGCACGAAACCCCTTGTCGCGCCCGTTCAGATAGAGATCTGTCGAAGGCAGGGCGGTCACCGCAACGCCGGCGGCCAATAGCTGGGTGACATGCCGCTCGAAGAGCGCCTCCTCCATTGCAGCCAGCTTGGTGACGTGTCCGATCGCCACCCGCCCCTGCCAGCCACGGGCTTCCGTCAAGCGACAGATGTCATCCATATGGGTCCAGCTTGGATCAAGATCGAAATCAAGGTGGAAGTCGAGATCGACGTCATGGCTCTCTGCCATGTCAAACAGACGCTCCATATGCGCTCTAGGATCGCTGTCCGTATAGGGGCAGCCGCCGAGCAGATCCGCGCCACTGTCTAGCGCCTGCTCCAGCAATGCCTCGGTGCCGGGATCGTTAAACAGGCCCTCCTGCGGAAAGACGCAGACAGAGAGGTCGATGGCAAAGGCATAGTCGCGCTTCAGCCGCTGGATAGCAGCAAGGCTTCGCAGACCGACACGCGGATCGACCTCCACATGCGTGCGCATGTGCATGGTGCCTTGCAGGATAGCCATTTCGATGGTTCGGGCACCACGGCGATAGACATCTTCTTCCGTGAATTCCTGCTTCAGCCGCGACACTGCAGCAACTGCGCCTTTCAACCCTCCCCCAACACCCCTGCAGCATGCAAGAAGACAGGATTTGTCCAGATGGATATGAGTATCGACGAAACCCGGCAAAACGAGACGGCCACCGACATCCTCTACGACATGAGCTTTATCCTCCCCGCGCTGCGCAACAGGAATGATCGCGGCAATGCGCCCATCACGGATGCCGATGTCCATCATGGCCACGCTCCCCTGCAGGGCGGCGTTCCGGATAAGGGTATCGAAGGCGGGAATGGAACTCATACTTGAAGCCAAAATAGGAATTGAATAGAGAAACTGTATGCAGTTTAATGTCGATCATGGCAACAGACGGGGATAAAAAATGAACGACCTTGCGCAGCGCGACCTTCAGGCAGTCAAAGATTACCTGGAGGCCTCCATGGCGCCGGATCCCGTACGGGCAGCCCGATATGTGGATGCAAGCTTCGTCTGCAGGTTCACAGGCAACCGGGTGTTCGATAGCCCAAGCGGTCCCACGGGCTTCAACGCCACTCGCTACAAATGGGTGAAGAAGCGCATCGAGCGCTATGACGTCGTGCCAGGCGACGGCGAGACGATCGTCTACAGCCTCGGCTACCTATACGGCGAATGGCCGGATGGCCGAGTCTTCGACAACAATCGCTATGTCGACCGCTTCGTCGTGCGAAACGGGCTCATCGTCGAGACCGACGTATGGAACGACAGTGCCGAATGGATCCTCGACCCCTCCTGTGCACGGCAATGAGATGCAGGTGTGGACAGTTTCAATCGGCGTAGGGAGCAAGGATATTCATCAGATCCCTGCTTCTAGCGCCTGAGCTTTGCAACAGCGCCCGAGATGCGACAGCCTCCAGATGCTCATCCATCAACATGCAGGCCCGCTCGGCGGGTCCCTGCTGGATGGCGTCGATCAACTCCAAATGCTCGCTGACGGCGCAGTCGGAGGAATGAGGACGCGCAAAGGCGGACAGGGACAGGCCGGCGCGGTAGCAGATCTCTGTCACGTAGCGAATGAGTATGGGCTTGCCAGTCATCTCCGCAAGCCGGACATGGAATTCCGTCGCCAGCCGAATTGACGTGCCTTCTGCACCATGGCGCGCTTCGTGCTCTGCCTCGACAATCGCCTTCAACTGCTTGACTTGGGTGTCCGTCAGCTTACCCGCGAGATGACGCACCACCTGACGCTCAAGGTCGACCCGGATGTCGAAAATATCTCTGGCATCCTCGAAGGAAGGCGTCGCCACGACGGCGATCCGATTACGCCTCAGATCCACCAGACCTTCGGCTGCCAGCTGACCGAGCGCGTGCCTGGCGATCGTGCGGCTGACGCCAAAACGTTCACCAAGTGCATCTTCGGGCAGCCGGTCGCCCGGCAAGAGCGCGCGCTCGATAATCGCCGTGCGCAGAGCATGACAAATGCCCTGCACGCGATCGATTTCGCTCCGCGGCTGACGCTTTTCAGATGCCATGACGGGCTCCCTTCATGCTGCTCTGGATAATCCACCCAATCCGCTTTTTCAACTCGCCCTGATGCTGCCATAGCAAGCAAATTGCACAATTTAATTGCATGCACTTTTCGCATGGACATTTTGCGACAAGGAAACTGCTACGATTTCCACACTTCGCCTTCAGTGAGCCGATTTGGCACGCCTGTTGCATACAGTTTCGTAACAACTGAAGGTGAGGTGCATGATCGATTTTTCAGACACGAGAGACAGGCATCCCGTGGCGGTGGAGCTGTCGCAGACGGCCGTATCCTTTGGCCGAGGAGAAAGAGCAGTCGCGGCCCTGCAGGAAACGAGCCTCAAGATTGCCGAGGGCGAGTTTCTCGCACTCGTCGGCCCGTCCGGCTGCGGCAAGTCTACAATCCTGAAACTGGCCTCCGGCCTTTTGCAGCCGAGCAGCGGTGCGGTGATCGTCGGCGGCAAGGAAGTCAGCGCCAAGGCTCTGCGCATCGGCATGGCCTTCCAGAACCCAACGCTCCTTCCCTGGCTGACCATCGAACGCAACGTCATGCTGCCTTTGAAGATCGTGCGCCCGTTCCGCTCGCAGTACCGTTCCAAGAAGAATACGGAGTACCGCGATCGCGTCCACACCCTTCTGGCCGACGTCGGGCTACAGCGCTTCGCAAACCACTACCCCTGGCAGCTGTCCGGGGGCATGTTGCAGCGCGCCAATCTTTGTCGTGCCCTGGTCCATGAACCGAGCCTTCTCCTGCTCGACGAACCCTTCGGAGCGCTCGACCAGTTCACCCGCGAGGAGCTCTGGGCGACGATGCAGTCGCTCTGGATGAAGCGCAAACCGACGGTTCTGCTGGTGACGCATGACCTCAAGGAAGCCGGCTTTCTGGCATCGCGCATCTGCGTGATGAGCGCCCGCCCCGGCAGGATCATCGACGACAGCACCGTCGACTTCGCCCGCCCCCGCACGGTCCCGATGACCTTCGAGCCGGAATTCACGGCGCTTAACCAGCGCCTGCGCGAGCTGATCATCGATGCCCGCACCGACGTCGCTGAGGAGGCCTGAGATGTCCTACACCATTCGCCGCCGCTTCTGGGCAGCATTCCTGATCTTCGCCTTCTTTGGCCTCTGGGAAATCCTCTGCATCGCGCTACAGGTCTCCGACCTCGTCCTGCCCCGTCCCTCGCAGATCCTGGCGACCTTGGTGGGCCGCTTCGATGTCCTTTGGCCTCACATCCTGCAGACCTTGTGGACCACGATGGTCGGCTTTCTGCTGGGCGTCACGGTTGGACTCCTGATCGGCGCCTGCATCGGAACCTCCAGGATTGCCTATGATACGGCCTATCCCCTGCTGATCGGCTTTTCGTCGATCCCCAAGGTCGCCGTCGTTCCGATCTTCGTTCTCTGGTTCGGATCCGGTTCCGTGCCCGCGATCCTCACGGCGCTCGCCATGTGCTTCTTCCCGATCGTCGTCAACATCGCGACGGGACTGGCCACCACCGAGCCGGAACTTGAGGACGTCCTGAAGTCGATGGGCGCCAGCAAGCTGGACATCCTGTGGAATGTCGGCCTGCCGCGCACCATGCCCTTCTTCTTTGCCTCTCTGAAAATCGCCGCGACCTTTGCCTTCGTCGGCTCCGTTCTGTCGGAGACGGTCGCCTCCAATCGCGGCATCGGCAACGTCATGATGACGGCATCCTCGAATTTCGACGTGCCGCTGGTCTTTGCCGGGCTGTTCATTCTCGCAGTGCTCGGCGTGCTTCTCTACGCCGCCTTCTCTCTCGTCGAAATGCGTGTCGCCGGCTGGGCGAACCGCCGCAACGATCTCACCACCACCGCCTGACCCCTCGAACAATCGGAGCTCAACATGCTGAAGACATTTCTCTCCACCGTCGCTCTTGGCCTTTGCCTCAACAGCGCGGCGCTTGCCGACACCGCCATCAAGTTTACGCTGGGTTGGAAGACGCAAGGATCGGACGCTGCCTTTCTTCTGGCCAAGGAAGCCGGCTACTTCGAAGCGGAAGGCCTCGACGTGACCATTGACCAAGGCGAGGGCTCGGCGGCCACCGTCACGCGCATCATGTCGGGTACCTATGATGCCGGCTTCGGCGACATCAACGCCATCATCCAGAATGCCGCGACCCGCCCCGATGAAGCCCCGGTCATGGTCTACCAGCTCTGGAACAAGCCGCCCTTCGCGATCGTCAGCAAGAAGGAGACCAATATCACTACGCCGGCAGACCTCGTCGGCAAGACGCTCGGCGGCGCACAGGGAACACCGACCACGCGCCTGGTGACGGTCCTCGCCACGCTCAACAAAGTCGACCTGGCTCAGGTCAAGATCGACAACATGGGTCCGAACCTGCAGGAACCCATGCTGATCAAGGGCGATATCGACGGCGCACTGGTGTTCAACATCACCAGCTGGTTCAACCTCATCAACAACCGCCAGGATCCGGCAAAGGACTATAACTGGCTGCTGTTCGGTGATCACGGCCTCGACCTCTACTCGAACGGCCTCATGGTGTCGCAGAAGCTGATCGCCGAGAACCCGCAGGCGGTTGCCGGCCTGGTCCGCGCGGTCAACAAGGCCGCAATCGAAATCGGGCTCGACACCGAAAAGGGCATGGATTCCGTCGTCGCTTACGACAACCTCGTCAAGCGTGACCTGGAGCACGACCGCCTCAAATTCTCCTACGAGAACCTGATCGTCTCCCCGGAAGTCGAAAAGCTCGGACTGGGCGATCTCGATGACAGCCGCCTTTCTCGCTCCATCGACATCGTGGCCGAAGGCTATCAGCTGCCGTCCAAGCCGACGGCCGAGCAGATCTTTGACCGCCAGTTCCTGCCGCCGCTCGAAGAGCGCAAGCTCACCTACACGGTCAACTGATCCAATGGCCCGGCCGGCGGCATCCTGCCGCCGGCCACAAATCCCGCGCGAGCAAGATACATGCAGCCAAAACGTGCCTACCGACAGGAAACAGGGATGGTTGTGAGCCCTCACCCGCTCGCAACGGAAGCCGGCAGGGCCGTGCTGGCACGCGGAGGCAACGCGATCGAAGCGGCAGTCGCAGTTGCCGCGGTGCTCGCGGTGGTCATGCCCCATTTTTGCGGCCTGGGCGGCGATGCCGTCTGGTTGGTCTGCGACCGGGAGGGGCGCCGCCGCTGCTTCCTCGGAATAGGCCAGGCTGCTGCCGGGGTCACCGTTCCGAAAGACGCTATTCCAACGCGCGGCCCATCCTCCATGCTGACCTCCGCCTGCGCTGTCGACAGCTGGGGCCATGCCCTCGCCTTCAGCGCTGCGAACTGGGCCGGTCGGGAAAGCTTCGCGGATCTGATGTCTCCCGCGATCGAACTGGCCGATGGCGGCTATATACCAAGCGCCTCCCAGGATTTTTGGCTCGACTTTCGCGGGCAAGAGCACCCCGTATGGCCCGGATTTGCAGCAATCTTCGACCATCGCAGCGACGCGGGACTGTTGCGCCAGCCTCAGCTGGCTGCAAGTCTGCGGTCGCTTGCGAACGAAGGATACCGGAGCTTCTATGAGGGCTCACTATCGGAAGCGATCGCCGACGGCCTCGCCAAAGTAGGCTCGCCGCTCAACACAGCGGATCTGGCAGCCACCCGCACGCGTGAAGTCGATCCGCTGGCGCTGGATTATCGCGGAACGCTGCTGCTGGCGCCGCCGCCCCCAACGCAGGGCTGCTCGACGCTTGCCATCATGGGCATTCTCTCCCGGTTTGATCTCGTAGAGACGCCCCCAGGAACCGCCGCCCGGATCCATCTGCTTGTCGAGGCGACCAAGCAGGCTTTCCTGAAGCGGTCATCGATCGCCGATCCGGATTTCGACACTGGAAAGCATGACCCGGCCGCAGCCATGCTCGAAACAGGCACGCTCGACGCCGCAGCGGGCAGGATCGATCCCGCATCCGCAATGGCGTGGCCTCATCCGGTCAACAGCGCAGATACCGTCTTCTTTGCCGTCACGGACGCTCAGGGACGTTGCGCCAGCCTGCTTCAGAGCACCTATTTCGATTGGGGCAGTGGCGTCACCGTTCCCGGGACCGGCATCCTCTGGCAAAATCGCGGCGCAGCCTTTTCGACTGAACCCGGCCACCCGAATTGCCTGGCGCCCGGCAAGCGGCCCTTCTACACCCTCAACCCGGGGATCGCGATCCGGGACGGCGAACCCTATCTGCTCTACGGCACGCAGGGCGCCGATGGTCAGCCGCAGACGCTGTCCGTGCTGCTGACCAGCCTGCTCGACGACGGCATGACGCCCGAGCAGGCGCTGGCCCAGCCACGTTTCCTCCTGGGACGAACCTTCTCCGACAGCCGTGACAGCCTGAAGATCGAGGGATCGCTGCTCCCTGAAGAGGCCGAAGCACTTTCGGCCCTCGGCCATGAAGTTGCAAAGCTCCCCGCCCTATCCCCGATTTTCGGACAGGCAGGCGTGATCCGGCTGTCTGAAAATGGCAGTGTGGAAGGTGCCCATGATCCACGCGGCAACGGCTCTGCGGCGAATGTTGCCTTGCCTCCGGATCAGAACCGATGACCCATTCAGGAGAGTTATACGCGACCCACACGATCGGCGAGCCTCGGGGCCCGCAACAGAATCGTCGCATCCGCTGGAAAGACGGGGTCATTACGGCTGTGGAAGACGCCAGCCCTGCAACGGCGGGGGACCAGCGCACGCTGGTAATCCCGGCACTGGCCAATGCCCATGATCATGCGCGGCCACTGCCAATGTCATCCTTCGGGACCGCCTTCCTGCCCCTGGAGGCGTGGCTGCCGCGCACGATCCTTGCCACGCCGTCGGATGCCTACAAGGCCGCCGTGGCACCGCTCGCGCGCGCAGCACTGTCTGGCTGCGGCGCGGTCATGGTCCACTATACGCGGCCAAGCGGCAAGCTCGATCCGATCGAGGAAGCCTGCGAAGTTGCAAGGGCCGCACGGGACGTCGGCGTCAGGATTGCCTTTGCCCCGGCGCTGAGAGACAAAAATCCGCTCGTCTATGGTGACGAAACGGCCCTGCTCGACAAGCTTCCGGCCAGCATCGCAGCTCTGCTGCGGGAGACCTTTTGCCGGCCACCCCAATCTCCCGAGCGCCTGATCGAGACCACGGAACAGATCGCCGAAGCGCTCCAGGGACCGATGGTCGACGTGCAGTTTGGACCGGCTGGCGTGCAATGGTGTAGCGATGAACTGCTCCAGGCGATCGCGCGACGGTCTGCCGAAACCGGCCGCAGAGTTCATATGCATCTCCTCGAGACACCCTATCAGAGGCGATGGGCGGATCTCACGTTTCAGCAAGGGATCGTCACCTATCTGAAGGAAATCGGCTTTCTCTCGCCGCGACTGACCCTTGCGCATTGCGTCCACGCCCGCCCGCACGAGCTGGACATGATCGCGGAGGCAGGTTGCCGCATCGTCACGAACTCCGGATCCAATCTGCATCTCCGTTCAGGGCTCGGACCCGTCGCCAGCGCTTGGCAGCGAGGCTGTCATGTCGCGATCGGTGTGGATGGTCAGGCCTTCGACGAGGACGACGACATGATCCGCGAGATCCGTCTCGCCAATGCCCTGCACGGCGGGATGGGCTTTACGCAGAGCTGGTCGCGGCAGGACTTCCTGTTGCAAAGCATCGCTCATGGACGGCAAGCGATCGGCATGTCCGGGACCGGCAAGATTGCAGTCGGAGAACCGGCCGATTTTCTTGAGCTCGACTATGACCGCCTCGATCGGGACAGGATCATGGAGCTTGAGCCTGTCGACCTCTTCTTTGCACGCGCAAATGCACGACATGTGCTGCAGGTGATCGTGGCGGGAAAGACCATCGTCGCGCAGGGACGTTTACCCGGCATAGACCTCGATGCCCTGGAAAACGAATTGCGCAGCAGCTACCGACAATCTGTCCAACGATTTGACACATTGCGTCGGGACTGGCCCCTCATCGAGACGGCGCTCGCTGAGTGGAACCAAGCCTATAATGGCTGCTGCTAGCCAGGCCGGCGCTTTAGTGGAGGCCGTTCTTTCGGAGTCGGTACTCGAGCTTCGCACGCGAGATGCCAAGGCTGCGGGCGGCAGCAGAGACATTGCCACGATGGGTGGTGAGGGCCTGACGGTAGAGATCGAGCTCGGCCGCTTTGATGTGTGAAGAAGATTGCAGAAAATCCGGAGTGACCGCTGCAGGTGACAGGGTGACCTGGCCATAGGTCAAGCGTCCTTCACGTGTCAGCGACGGATGGGACGGGGCCAGTGGTTCATTGGCTGTGAATATGTGCTGCAGATCGATAAACCCGCCCGCATCGGCAAAGATCACGCCGCGCTCGATCAGATTTTGCAGTTCGCGGATATTGCCCGGAAAATCATAGGCGAGCAGCGCATCCATGGCGCGGCGGGTCAGGCCTACCACTTGGCGGCGGTGCCGCTCGCGGAACAGACGCAGAAAATGGTCGACGAGCAGGGGAATGTCGTCCCGCCGCTCGCGAAGCGGCGGAATGGAAATCGGGAAGACGCAAAGACGGAAATAGAGGTCCTGGCGGAAGCGTCCCGTCCGCACCTCGTCGGCTAGATCGACGTTCGAGGCGGCGATAATCCTGACGTCCGCCGCCACCGTTTTCAAACCCCCGACACGCTCGATGACCCGCTCCTGGATGGCACGAAGCAACTTGCCCTGCGCGGCATACGCCAATGATGCGATCTCGTCGAGAAAGAGCGTTCCGCCCGCCGCGCGCTCGAAATAGCCCGGTCGGGACGCTACAGCGCCGGTGAAAGCGCCCCTCTCGACGCCAAAGAGTTCCGATTCTACCAATGTGTCGGGAATGGCCGCGCAGTTGAGTGCGACAAAGGGCTTGGTCGAGCGCTGGCTAAGCCGATGCAACTGCTGGGAAAACAGTTCTTTGCCGACACCGGATTCCCCGACCAGCAGAACTGTAGCCTCCGTGTCGGCCACCTTCTCCACCATCAGCCGCGCACGCAGGAAACTGGCGGAAACGCCCACGACCGGGTCGCCACCGGTGCTCGCCGTCGGGTTCGCCGAGGCGGGATCACCGCTTCGTTGCGTTTTCTCCGAGCGGCTGCGCGAAGTGCGCCGCGATCGTGGCCATTCGAGGCCGAGATACGCTCGTTCGGGTGCGTCCTCTCCCCATTCTTCGGCGTTCTGGCCAACGACATAACAGCGTGACGCCCCCATGCCCGAGCACTCCATCTCGCGAAAAATCACAGGCCGGCCGAAGAGCGTGCTGGTGTAGCCGCTGGGATAGCCGGTCTGCATCCAGCAGACGGGCTCGCTTGCCAGGCCATGATGAACGATGTGTTCGCCCGCTTCGGAGGAATCGTACCAATAGAACTCGCCGAAATAGCGTCCCTTATCGCTGTCGAATTCGAACTGCTTGGTCTCGACCTTGACGAAACCCTCCAACGTATGGACGCGCGGTCCTGCGGCGAGAGCATGAGTGAGATCCTGATGCGGAAAGCGTTTCAGGATCAGCTCGGCATCCCGGACGCCCTGCATGTAGCCAACACGCATGAAGATGCCCTTTGCCGCCTCCATGCCGAAGGCCTCGATGATCTCCTGACGCAATCGACCGAGAACCTGGCTCTGCATCAGTACCATGCGCTGGTCGTTGAGCCAGATCCGGCCATCGCCCAGGGCAAAATGCAGTGCCTCGGTCAGTTCCGACAGTGTCGGCGAGGCACCTGTATCGAGCTCGCTGAACGCCCCCTTGGACAACATCTTGCCCGTCGACTTCGACACATCGGCCAGAGAAACGAGCTTAGGCGGTTTGGTAGGGGTCATATCGGCTTCATGCGTTTTCAGGTTTTTTCCATGATTTCACCATTTGATGAAATCTGCAATCCAAGTCGACGCTGGAAGCAGTTTCGAATGAATGCCAGCTATTCCATTGTAGTTTCGAGATTTTTCGAAGCCCAGAAGTGACATGCAACTGCCAAGGCAGCAACTGGCACATCCCTTGCGATGATTTGTTCGAGCCACTTGAGGAGGTGGCACGGAGGACGCATCGATCAGCTGAGATGGGATGAGCGGTTCAACACGGGCCGACCTCATGACGGCGAAGCTGTGCGCGGACCTCCCCAACCAAGGGAACTGGAGGCCCTGAAGCAATGAACATGCACGCGCCCAATTTTCTGGACACCGCTCGCTGGGGCGGGCTGGCCTATATCTCCGAGTGGCAGGAGACCATGGCAGGAACGCTCAATGTGACCGATCCCGCCAATGGCAATGTCCTGGCAGCCGTCGGCCTCTGCGGCCCGGCCGATGTCGCCCGCGCGGCAAAACAGGCCAAAGCCGCACAGAAAGCATGGGCCAAGACCTTGCCGGCTGAGCGTGCGGCGATCCTCACTCGTGCCGCAGACCTTTTGGAGCAAAACGGTCAGGAACTGGCGGCCTGGATCATGCAGGAATCCGGCTCCATCCATCCGAAAGCGATGATCGAGATCGAACACGGCGCACTCTTCATCCGCCATGCCGCATCGCTGGCAACCCAGCCGTCCGGCATGTTTTTGCCTGGCATGGATGATCGGACCAACTATGCCCGGCGCGTGCCGCATGGCGTGGTCGGCGTCATCTCTCCGTTCAATTTCCCGCTCGTTCTGTCCGTACGCTCGATCGCGGCTGCAATCGCGCTTGGAAATACTGTGGTGCACAAGCCGGATCCGCGAACGCCGATCTCCGGCGGCATCATCATCGCCCGCATCTTCGAAGAGGCTGGCCTTCCCAAGGGCGTCCTGCATGTCGTGCCGGGTGGCGCGGATGCCGGTGAAGCCCTCTGCAGCGATCCGAACATTGCCATGGTCTCCTTCACCGGCTCGGCACGTGGTGGCTCCAAAGTGGGTGAGATCTGCGGCCGTCACCTCAAGCGCGTCCAGCTCGAACTCGGCGGCAAGAATGCACTCGTCATTCTCGATGACGCCGATCTTGATGTGGCAGCCTCCAATGCCGCCTGGGGCACCTTCCTGCACCAGGGCCAGATCTGCATGGCAACCGGGCTGATCCTGGTTGATGAAAAGATCGAGACTGCTATCACCGAGCGCCTTGTCAGCAAGGCACAACACCTGCCAGCCGGCGATCCCTCGACCAAGCAGGTGGCGCTCGGCCCGATCATCTCCGACAGCCAGGTCGAAGCGATCCAGAAGATCGTTGACGATGCCGTGGCTAAGGGGGCGAAGCTGCTCGCCGGTGGCACCCATGACGGTCGCTTCTATGCCGCAACCGTGCTCTCGGGCGTCAAGCCGGGCATGCTGGCCTTTGAGGAAGAGATCTTCGGGCCTGTCGCCTGCATCGTCTCGTTCAAGACGGATGAGGAAGCGGTAGAGCTCGCCAACCGGTCGGACTATGGGCTGGCGGCCGGCGTGATCTCGAACAATCTCGGACGCGCCATGGCCGTCGGCGACGAGTTGAATGTCGGACAGCTCCACATCAACGACCAGACGGTCAATGGCGGCCCCTACGCACCCTTCGGCGGTCGAGGAAAGTCCGGGAACGGCACCCGTGTCGGCGGCCCGGCAGATATCGAAGAGTTCACCCAGTGGCAGTGGGTCTCGGTGAAAAAGACCGCGACACCCTATCCGTTCTGATCACCTCGCTCCCCAACCGAGCATCGGATCACCGTCCGCCTTGATGGCGGACGGATTTCATCCACACAAAACCCAGGGAACAAGACCATGACCCTTGCAGGAAAAACAATTGTCATCACAGGCGTCTCTTCGGGCATCGGCGGTGAAGTCGCCCGCCTCGCCCGCTTTCGCGGCGCAACCGTCATCGGTGTCGATCGCAACGACGCCATGCTGACACTCGACGGCTTCATCAAGATCGATCTCGCCGATCCGGCCGCCATCGACGCAGTGCTTGCCCAGTTCCCCGCCCGCATCGACGCGCTCGTCAATGCTGCGGGCGTTCCCGGCACAGCAGACAAGGACCTCGTCGCCCGTGTCAACTATCTCGGTCTTCGGCATCTGACCGAAGCCTTGATCGAGCGCATGCCAAAAGGTTCCTCCATCGTCAACTTCGCCTCGATCCTCGGTGCAGAATGGCCAAAGCGCATCGAGCAGCATAAGGTGCTCGCCGACACCAAGAGCTTCGCCGAAGGCCAAGCCTGGCTTGCAGCGAACCCGGTCGCTCAGGAAACCTGCTACCAGTATTTCAAGGAGGCCCTGATCGTCTGGACGATGAAGCGCAGCCAGGCCCTGTTCATGGAGCACGACATCAGGATGAATTCGGTGGCCCCCGGTCCCGTGTTCACCCCGATCCTCGGCGACTTCGTGACCATGCTTGGCCAGGAACGTGTCCAGGCAGACGCCCACCGAATGAAACGCCCGGCGCTGGCCGATGAAATCGCAGGGCCCGTACTCTTCCTCTGCTCGGAAGATGCCCGGTGGGTGAATGGGGTGAACCTGCCGATCGATGGCGGTCTTGCAGCAACCTACACCTGATCGCCGGGTTTTATCTGGCTCTTTGCCGAAGCAAGCCTGACCGGACCGGCTGCAGAACCTATTTTCCGGGCGCCTGCTGAGAGGACGTGAGCACCGGCTCCGGCGCGGCAAGGATGAACCGCCGCGCCAGCCACGCACAGAGCATCAACTGGATCTGGTGAAAGAGCATCAGCGGCAGCACGATTGCGCCAACCGACTGGCCGGCGAAGATGACGCCGGCCATCGGCACACCACTTGCCAGGCTCTTCTTCGATCCACAGAAGATCGCGGTGATCCGGTCCTCCCGGCTGAAGCCGAACAGCTTCGATCCGAACGCCGTAATCAACAGCACGGCGACAAGCAGGGCGACATCGAGACCGATCACCAAGGCCAGGTCCGCGGTGGAGAATTCAGTCCAGATGCCCTCGATTACGGCATTGGAGAAGGCGAGATAGACGACCATCAGGATCGAACCGCGATCGACGGGCGCAAGCAGGGACTTGCGCGCCCGGATCCAGTTGCCGATGAAGGGCTGCAACAACTGGCCAAGGACGAAGGGTAGAAACAGTTGCAGCATGATCTTCCAGATCATGTCCAGCGACACCCCGACATGACCTCCCGCTGAAAAGAGTACCGCAACAAGCGCCGGCGTCAGGAACATGCCTAGAATGTTTGACGCAGAAGCAGCACAGATCGCGGCCGGCACATTGCCTCCGGCGATCGATGTGAAGGCGATGGAGGATTGCACTGTCGATGGCAAAACGCAGACATAGAGAAGGCCAAGATAGAGCACCGGCGGGATCAACCACGGCGACAGCAAACCCATCAACAGACCGAGCAGTGGAAAGACCACGAAGGTGACCGCAAGAATGAAGCTCTGGAGCCGCCAGTGCAGGAAGCCCGCCACGACCACATCGGTCGAAAGGCGTGCACCATGCAGGAAGAAAAGCAGCGCAATCGCCAAACTGGTCGCTAGCCCAAACCATTCCGCAGGCTTGCCGGAAATCGGCAATAACGTCGCAAGCACGACCATGGCGATAAGCAGCAGGGTAAAGGTATCGGGAAAAAAGCGTTTCATCTGAGGGATCCAGCTGGACAGAGTCTTGAGACTAGTTATCGTTAAATCCGATGCAAGAAATAACAGTCATCGGAAAACGTGATATGCTCGATCTCGTTCACTTGCGCAGTTTCGTGTCCATCGCCCAGCTTGGCAGCTTCACCCTTGCCAGCCAGAAACTCGGTTTGCGACAATCGACCGTCAGCCAGCACCTGCAGCGCCTCGAAGAGGTACTCGGCCGGCGCCTGCTTGACCGCGACACCCACGGCGTGCGCCTGACGGCCGACGGCGAAGCCCTTCTTCCGCATGCCCGTCAACTTCTATCGCTGGAACGGCAGACGGCGTCCCTCTTCGAGGCTGCCCAGCCTCGCGGTCGGTTGCGGCTCGGCATCTCCGAAGATCTGGTCTCCGGCCAGCTTCCGGCACTCCTGCAGGACTTCATCGCCGATTATCCTGCCGTCGAGCTCCATCTGACGGTGGCGCTGTCCAAGGATCTCGCCGACATGCAGGACAAGGGCGACCTTGATCTAGTCTTTGCCAAGCGTCGCCTGGGCAATCGCCGGGGCGAGGCGATCCTGCGCGAACCGCTCGTCTGGCTCGCCGCAGATCCAGACGCGGTTCTGGCGAAACCCATCCTGCCGCTGATCGTCTTTCCACCACCGAGCCTCACCAGAACACTCCTGATGGAGGCGCTGGAACGCGCCGGGCAACCCTGGCGGATCGTCTGTTCCTGCCAGAGCCTGAGCGGCCTAACCGCTGCAGCGCGAGCCGGAATGGGCGTCCTTGTCCAGCCGCGCAACCTCGCTCCATCAGGGCTGCGGGAACTGCCTCCTTCCGCCCTGCCGACGATCGAGGATGTCGAATTCATCCTCGTGGCATCTCCCGCCGCAGATCGCAACACGATCGCGGCCTTCACCCGCCTCGTCCGGGAAAGGGTGGCAAACGGCCTTCACCCCGCCCGCTAAGCCCCTCGTCAGCTTTTGATCAAAAAGCGCTTGACGACTCTCAATCACGATGTTTGGATGAGTGGATACAAAAATCCAGTGAGCCAAACATGCCGATTTCGACCACCGCCACGGCGCATCTTGCCTCGACGGCCGAGCAGGAGGCCTATCTCCACCTGCAGCGCGCCTTGCGGATCGGTCGCTACAAGCCGGGCGAGCGGTTGATCCCGGAAGAGATCGCAACCGAGATCGGCATGAGCCGCATGCCGGTTCGCGAAGCCTTCCGGCGGCTCGCGGCCGATGGTTTGGTGACGCTGCGCCCCAATCGCGGCTGTGTCGTCGCTGGCCTGACGCTCGACGAAATCCATGAAACCTTCGAAATTCGCTCCGTGCTTGAAGGCCTTGCCGTTCGTCTCGCGACACCGCGCATGAATTCGGAGACATTCGAGGAACTGGATCGGCTGCTGGAGCGCATGGAACGCGCCGGACAGTCGGGCAGCAGCGACTGGGTCCTGCGCCATCAGGAATTCCACGCGCTCATCTACAACCTGAGTGGTCGCCCGAAGCTGATCCGCCAGATCACCGCGCTGCATGTGGCGATCGAGCCCTACATGCGCATCTGGTTCGACTATGTCGACAAGCCTCTCTCGGCCCGTGAGGAGCATCAGAAGCTGATCGACGCCTTCCAGTCAGGCGATGCCCGCCATGCCGAAGCGGTCATGCAGGACCACATCATAGAAACGGCATCCATGCTTGCCGATTACGCCAGTCCCGGGCGGCCCTGAGCCCAGCCTGAAGATATGTCCGTAGCCGGGGGAACATCCGGCACGGATGGGGAACCGCCGTTATCCACGGCACAACAACGAAGAGGAAAAGTCATGACGATCCATCGCATGGCAGCGCTTACGGCTGTCTTCACCACACTTGCATTCGGCCAGGCGGCTCTGGCACAGGATGCGCCGAAATCCATCAAGATCGCGACCGAAGGCGCCTACGCGCCGTGGAGCTTCACAACGGCGGACGGTAAGCTCGACGGCCTCGAAGTCGAGTTGGCAAACGATCTTTGCGCCCGCATGAAGATCACCTGCGAGATCGTCGCGCAGGATTGGGACGGCCTCATTCCCTCGCTCACCGTTGGCAAGTTCGATGTCATCATGGCGAGCATGTTCATCACGCCAAAGCGCCTGGAAACCATCGACTTCACCCAGCCTTACGCCGTCGATCCCTCAGGCTTTGCGGTCGCCAGGGACAGCGACCTCGGCAAGCTCGGCGTCTCCACCGAAAAGTTCAAGCTGGAGGATGAAGCCGCAGCGATCGCGGCCATCGACACGCTGAAGCCGCTGCTTCAGGGCAAGATCGTCGGTGTGCAGGCTGCCACCACCAACCTCGACTTCGTCAAGAAGTACTTCGGCGACATCGTCGAGATCCGCGAATACAAGACCACCGAACAGCACGATCTTGACCTTTCTGCGGGCCGCATCGACGCGCTCTTTGCCCAGCAGACGGCGCTGGCCGCCACGCTCGCCAAGCCGGAATTTGGCGACTACACGATCGCTGGCCCGGGCTTCGTCGGCGGCGTTTTCGGCCTCGGCACCGGCGCTGGTTTGCGCAAGGAAGACACCAAGTTGAAGGACATGCTGAATGCGGCGATCGACTCCGCCATCGCGGATGGGACGATCAAGCGCATCTCCGAGAAATGGGTCGGCACCGACGTCACCCCGGTCAAGTAACCAAGGCGGACCGACTGCAGCCGGAGTTCTCGCAATTCCGGCCGCAGGAGTGACATAAAGGGGTTCGCCCGCATGCTTGAAAAACTGCATCTGCTCGGTTTCGCCGAAGGTGGCTGGGGTGCGGCACTTCTCGGCGCAGCCGCCATGACCCTGCTGCTGTCGGTGCTGGGCTTTCTGCTTGGAGCCGTCTTTGGCGCGCTTGGCGCCAGCGGCGCTCTATCGGCGAAACGTATCCCGAGATCCCTTGCCGCAGCCTATGGCACCGTCTTTCGTGGCATTCCGGATCTGCTGACGATCTACCTCTTCTACTATGGCGGCAGCGTTGCCCTCACCGCGATCGCCGAGAGCTTCGGTTCCGAAGGCTTCGTCGGTCTGCCCTCGCTTGCAACAGGTGTCATCGCGATCGGCATCATCTCCGGCGCCTACCAGGCCGAGGTCTATCGCGGCGCCTATCTCGCGGTCGAACGCGGACAGTTCGACGCGGCGAAAGCCTTGGCCCTGTCGCGCCTGCAGATGCTTCGCCTCGTCATCATCCCACAACTGTTGCGCCACGCGATCCCGGGCCTCAGCAATGTCTGGCAACTGGTGCTCAAGGATTCCGCCCTGATCTCCGTCATCGGTCTCGTCGAACTCATGCGTCAGGCACAGATCGGTGCCGGCTCGACGCGTGAACCCTTCCTGTTCTATCTCGCCGCTGCCGGTCTCTACTTCGCCATCGCCGGCATCACCGGCCAGGTCTTCCGCGCCGCCGAGACACGCACATCCCGGGGGATCATGCATCGATGATCGACATCGGCTTCTTCCTCGAAATCATACCGAAGCTTCTATCGGGCGTGCCTTTGACACTTCAATTGGCCGGCACCTCGATCCTGCTCGGCTTCGTCCTGGCGCTTCTACTGGCACTCGCCCAGCAAGGCGAACACCGGTTCGTCGTCTGGCCCATCAGAACCTTCGTCGCCGTCTTTCGCGGCACACCCCTGCTCGTCCAGATCTTCTTGATCTATTACGGGCTCGGTCAGTTCCGCCCCTCGCTGCAGGCGATCGGGCTGTGGGGGTTGTTTCGCGAACCCTATTGGTGTGCGATCATCGCACTGACGCTGAACACGGCCGCCTATGGCAGCGAGATCCTGCGCGGCGCCATCAAGAACGTCCCGCGTGGCCTCGGCGAAGCAGCCCAGGCGCTCGGCATGTCTCGCCTTCTGACCCTGCGTCTCGTGATCCTGCCGATCGCGCTGCGTCAGGCGATACCGGCCTATGGCAATGAAATCATCCTGATGGTGAAAGGCACGTCGCTTGCCTCGATCATCACGCTGATGGAGGTGACCGGCATCGCCCAGGGGCTCATTTCCCAGAGCTACCGCGCGATCGAAGTTTTTATCGCGGCCGGTGCAATC